>NZ_JASVEN010000001.1:0-2454082 GCF_051710265.1 Bradyrhizobium sp. U531 | reverse complement strand
TGGAACGTGCTCAATGTCGGCACGAGCCTGGGCGCGACCGCGGGGCAGGGCAGCATCACCTTCCAGAGCGCGCAGAGCGGCGGCACGCAGACCATCCACGCCCGCGACAACGTCACCTTCAAGGCGCTGACGACCACCGGCGTCAATGGCGATGCCGGCGGCATCAACGTCACCGCCGACACCGGCTTCATCCTGGCGCAGACGGTGACGTCGGGCGGCGCGACCACGCTCGGCTCGGTCTCGGCCCATGGCTCGGCGAGCCTGCTGGCCGCAACGACCGTCACCGGCAACACATTCTCCACCACCACCGGCTCCGGCTCGCTGACCGCCAATGGCGGTCCGATCGACTGGAACGTGCTCAATGTCGGCACGAGCCTGGGCGCGACCGCGGGGCAGGGCAGCATCACCTTCCAGACCGCGCAGAGCGGCGGCACGCAAACCATCCACGCCCGCGACAACGTCACCTTCAAGGCGCTGACCACGACGGGCGTCAACGGCGATGCCGGCAGCATCAACGTCACCGCGGACACTGGTTTCATCCTGGCGCAGACTGTGATCTCAGGCGGCGTGCCGACGCTCGGCTCGGTCTCGGCCAACGGCTCGGCGAGGCTGATCGCCGCAACCACCAACACCGGTCACAACCTCACGGCCTCGACGGGCAACGCGGTCCTTAGTGGAACGGTCGTTCATTGGGATAATCTCAATGCCGGCGGCACGCTCGACGTCACCGCGACGACGGGAGGGATCACCGTCGGCACCGCCATCAGCGGCGGCACGCAGACCCTGCACGCCGTGAACGATATCGTCTTCAGCCAGCTCACCACGACGGGCATCCCGGGCGATGCCGGCGACCTCAACGTCACGTCCGACACCGGCTCGCTGCGCGGCGGATCGATCTCCGCCAACGGCGACACGCATTTCCAGGTGGCCGGATCGGTGGCGTTCGACCGGGTCAGCGGCAACGTCGTCAAGATGCGGTCGTCGGGTGATTTGACCATCAACTGGGTCAGCGTCGTGAGCGAGCTCGATCTCGCGGCCGACACGATCAACGTCAGGGGCGAGCAGGTCCGGTCGAACCCCGCGATCCCGCTGGTCATGAACATCACCGGCTACAACGGCGGCGTCGCCAAGTCCGCCAACATCTGGATCGACCCCGACAGCATCATCGTCAACCAGTTCAGGGTGGTGGACGCGAACTTCTGGACCGACGCGCACGCCGTCTCGATCCTGAACGGCTATGTGCCGGGCCAGCTGATGCTCACCACCGCGACCCAGCAGGTGCTACTCAACAATCGCTCGCTGGCGCCGACCAATGGTCCGAGCCTCCAGCTCTACCAGCCCGGCGGTGTGTTCACGATGAGCCAGGTCGGCAACGCCAATGTCAGCAACGCCTATGTGGTGTTCTATACCGGCGACGTCTCCGCGACCGTCACCAATTACGGACCGGGCCACACCTGCTGCAACGACTTCACCGGCGCCAGCATGGTGCGCAACATCGCGGTCGACGGCGACGGCAAGGAGAGCATCGAGAGCTGGCTGGCGAAGAAGGATGGCGGAACGTTCTACCTGCTCGGTCTCTCCGGCCAGGCGCGGCTCGACGCGCTGCTGATGCCGCGGCCGGTCGAGGCCGTCGGCTCCGGCCCCGCCGTCAACATCGAAGGGATCAGCGACATGCGCAAGCTGCGCCAGAAGGGGCAGCGTGCGGGCCGCGCGGGCTGGAAGGACGCGGCGGTTGAAATGGCGAAGCCGGCCGTTGGCCGCCTCGCACAGGCATGGTAACTGGGGCAGGGATGCGGATTCTGGGGGCAGCATTGGCGATCGGGCTGGCAGCGTCCAGCATCGTTGCTGCACGCGCCCAGTCGATCAATCCCGGCGTGATCCAGAACGACGTCGACCGGCAGCGACGCCAGCTCGAACAGCAGAGCGCGCCGCCGAAGCTCAATGGTCCGGCGGTGATCGGCGGCGAACGGGAGAAATCCCAGCTGCTGAAGCCGGGTGGACCGAAGTTCCGCCTGCGCAAGGTGACGTTCGACGAGTCCAAATTCATCACGCCGGCAGAGCTGGACGACATCGCGAAGAAATATGTCGGCAAGGATGTCGACATCGCCGCGCTGCTGCAGCTCGTTGCCGACATCAACGCCGTCTACACCGCGCGCGGCATCGTCACGGGCATTGCGACTCTGCCGGAGCAGGACGCCAAGGGCGGCATCGTCCGCGTCAAGCTCACCGAAGGCCGGCTTCAGAAGACGACCTTCGAGGGCAACAAGCAGACCCGCACCGATTACATCCTCGATCGCGTGAAGGAGCCCGAAGGCGAGGTCCTCGACGTTCCCAAGCTCAACCGCGACGTGACCTGGTTCAACCGGACCAATGACGTGCAGATCAAGGCGCTGCTGCAGCCCGGCACGAGTTTTGGCCTCACCGACCTCCAGTTCGCCGTGATCGAGCCGCCGGTCGACACGTTGCAGCTCTTCACCGACAACCAGGGCTCGGAGAACACCGGACGCTGGGAGGGCGGGGCGTTCTACAAGCGCCACGGCCTGTTCGGCGTCGACGACCGCCTGACCTTCTACGGCGTCCGTTCCGACGGCAATCTCAACGGCAATGTCGCCTACAACATCCCGGTCAATCCCTGGGGCGGCCGTGCCGGCGTCAGCTATACCGAAGGCAAGATCAAGATCGTCCAGGGACCGTTCGTCGCGCTCGACGTCACCGGCCGCTCCAGTCAGGCCGCGGTCAATTTCAGCCAGCCGGTCTGGGTGACGCAGGACTGGCTGGTGCTGCTCAACGCAGCCCTGACCGAAGGCAAGACGGTCAGCCGTTTTGCCACCATCGCCGTCACCGACGATCACTACGACAAGTCCACGGCGGGCGTCTCGGTCACCAAATCCGGCAATAGCTATTCGATCACCGTTTCTCCGGCGGTGAATTACGTGGCGTGGCACGACTTCGTGCTCGGCAACAACCGCGCGTTCAACACTTATACCGGCTCGCTGCTTGCGACCAGCGCTGCGGGACCTCAGAATTTCAGCGCCAATGTGCTGGCGAGCTGGCAGTACACGCAGGAAAAGCTGCTGCCGGGCGATCAGATCTTCTCGATCGGCGGTCCCACCACCGTCCGCGGTTATCCCTCCAACGCCGCCTCCGGCGACAGCGGCTATTATGTCAACGCCGAGCTGCACTACAACTGGTCGCAATGGCTCCGGGGCTTCGACACCTATGTCTTCACCGATTGGGGCGCGGTGTATTCGACCTTCCCGGGCGTCACCGAAATGGCCTCAGTCGGCGTCGGCTTCTCCTGGACTTATGCCCAGTTCATGACGTTCGAAGCGAATTACGCGACGCCGGTGAAGATGGCGGTGTCCACCCAGAACCATTACGAGGCCTATGGCCGCGTCATCTTCCGGCCGCTCCTGATGTTCCAGAAGCAGGAAAGCGCCCCGCCAGCGGTGGCGGGCAGGAGCAAGTCGTAGCGGCGGCCCGACGCTCTTTCCCCGTCATTGCGAGCGCAGCGAAGCAATCCAGACTGCCTCCGCGGAGGGACTCTGGATTGCTTCGTCGCAAGGGCTCCTCGCAATGACGAGGATGGACCAACAGTCCGTGTCCCGGACGCGGTGCGGCACGCAGTGACGCTCCGCAGAGCCGGGACCCAGGAGGCTACGGCACTTGCTGTTAAATGGGCCCCGGCTCTGCAGCGCACCGCTCGCCGGACGATGCTTCGCATCGCCAGGGAGGCGCTGCGCTGCGTTCGGGGCACGAGACCGGATTTCGATTAGCGCAGCACCAGCTTGGTCATTGCGAGCGCTGCTCTCTCACCCGTCATTGCGAGGAGCCCTTGCGACGAAGCAATCCAGAATCCCTCCGCGGAAAGTTTCTGGATTGCTTCGCTGCGCTCGCAATGACGAGGATGAATTTTGGGTAGCTTCTCACGTTCGAACCTGACGCGCCGTCCGTTCAACGCCGCAGCGTAAACTCCTCCGCCCCGCGCCGGCGTTCCCACTTCGCCTGCTCCAGCTCCGGCTGGTCGCACTCGACTTCGGGGTAGCCGATGCAGAGATAGGCGATGAACTTCCAGGTCTCGGGCACGTCCAGGATGCCGTGAATGCGATCCGGGCTGAGGATCGAGACCCAGCCGATGCCGATGCCTTCCGCGCGCGCGGCGAGCCACATCGCGGTGATGGCGGCGACAACGGAATATTCCGTGGTCTCCGGCATGGTCGCACGGCCGAGGCCGTGGCCGATGTCGCTGGCCTTGTCGGCGAACACGGCGAGATGGCCGGGCGCCTGTTCGAGGCCCGATAGTTTCAGTGTGGCATAGCGCGCCGCGCGCTCGCCGGAATAGCAGCCCAGCGCATCGGCATTGCACGCCTTGAAATCGTCGATCACCGCGCGGCGGCGCATGGCATCGTCGACGAGGACGAAGCGCCAGGGCTGGCTGAGGCCGACCGAGGGGGAGAGGCAGGCGGTTTCGATCAGCCGATCGATGGCGCCCTCCGGCAGCGGATCGCTGCGGAAGCGGCGCACGTCGCGGCGCCACACGAACAGCTCGTGCAATTGCCTGCGGAACGTGTCGTCGAACGCGACCATGGATCAGCCTCCCGTCTGGAAGGACGCGGCGACCAGCAGGATCAGGATCTCGCCGAGCTGCTCGAATGCGCCGAGGATGTCGCCGGTCTGCCCGCCGATCTGGCGAATGGCAAGCCGCGCCAGCAACAGTCCGGCGAGCGAGAGCAGGATCAAGCCGGAAAGCGCTTTGCCTGGTCCGAGCGTCAGGACAAGAGCGAGCGTGCCCAGTGCAAAGGCGACAGCGACGCTGCGGCCGGGCGGCGCTCCGGCGCTCGCCGAGAGCCCGTCCGGCCGGGCGGGCGGCACCAGCAACATGAAGGCCGGCACGCCGGCGCGGCTTGCTGCATGCGCCGCGCACAGCGCGAGCGCGACGGCGAGGGGGTTGGCGATGACGGCGAGAGCGCTCCAGCGCAGGCCGAACGACAGGATCAGCGCACACGCGCCATAGGTGCCGATCCGGCTGTCGCGCATGATCTCGAGCTTGCGCTCGCGCGTGCGGCCACCGCCGAGCCCGTCCGCGGTGTCGGCAAGACCGTCCTCGTGCAGCGCGCCGGTGATGAGGGCGGTGGTCGCAAGGGTAAGCAGCGCGGCAAGGTTCGGCGCGAGGCCGACGCGGATGGCGACCTTGTAGACGAACGCGCCGGCCAGGCCGACCAGCAGTCCTGCGACGGGAAGCGCCCAGCTCGCGCGTGCGACGGCGCCGTCAGCTGCGGGCTTCGACGATGCCACCGGGAGGATCGTGACGAAGGATACCGCCATCCTGAGATCGGCAACGATGTCCTTGAGAAGCTCGGCGCGCGGCATCATTTCAGTTTCATGGGCAGGCCGGCGACGACGAACTCGACCTCGTCGGCGGCGGCCGCGATCGTCTGGTTCATGAATCCGGCGGCGTCGCGATAGAGGCGTGCCAGCGCGTTGTCGGGGACGATGCCGAGACCAACCTCGTTGGTGACGAGGACGACGGGGCTGTTCAAACGGGGCAGGGCGCCGGCGAACTCGGTCACCTCACGTTCCCAATCGCGCTCGGCGTGCATCAAATTGGAGAGCCATAGCGTCAGGCAATCCACCAGCCTTGCGCCACCGCCATCCGTCGCGACCAGCGCCGGCACGAGATCGAGCGGCACCTCGCGTTCGATCCAGTCGGTTCCGCGCCGCGCGCGATGCTTTGCGATGCGTGCTTCCATCTCCGTGTCGAGCGCTTCGGCCGTCGCGACATAGACGGGCTGCCCGGGAAAGGCGCGCGTGCGCATTTCCGCACGCTTGCTCTTGCCCGATCGCGCTCCGCCGGTAATCAAGATGACGGCCATGAAGGTCTCCTGGAGCGCCTGACTAACCACCAATCGCGGCCAAAGACAAAGCCGAAATCAGGCGCGGAGGGGCTTGCGCTCGCCCCTTGCTTTGCGCAACAGGGGCGGGACAGGAGGCGGGATTGGGCTTTGCGGGTGCGATGATGGTGGCGATGGCGGTGGATGCCCTTGTGGGCTGGCCGTCGTGGCTGTTCGCGCGGATCGGCCACCCCGTGACCTGGCTAGGGCGGCTGATCGGTGCCATCGATGCTGGCTGGAATCGCGATGCCGACCCGCCGGCTCTCCGCCGCGCGGCGGGGATCGCCGGCGCGCTGCTGGTAATTGCATTCACGAGCATGATCGGCTGGGTGATTCAGCTCCTGCTTCCCACGGGCTGGATCCAGATCGTGATGGTCGGACTCCTGGCCTGGCCGCTGGTCGCGCTGCGCTCGCTGCATGATCACGTGGCCGCCGTTGCTGGCCCCTTGCTGGCGGGCGACATCGCCGCTGCGCGCGAGGCGGTCTCGCGCATCGTCGGTCGCGATCCCAAAGCGCTCGATGAAGCCGGCATCGCGCGGGCCGCGATCGAAAGCCTTGCCGAAAATGCCTCGGACGGCATCGTCGCGCCGGTGTTCTGGGGTGCACTGTTCGGCCTGCCGGGCATCCTCGGCTACAAGGCCATCAACACGCTGGATTCCATGATCGGCCATCGCAGCGAGCGGCACGAAGCGTTCGGCTGGGCCGCCGCGCGCATCGACGATGTCGCGAACTTCATTCCCGCGCGTCTGACCGGCTTTCTGTTCGTGCTGCTGGCGCCAAGGCGATCGGTGGCGCTGGCGTGCATGACGCGCGATGCGCGCCGTCACCGCTCGCCCAATGCCGGCTGGCCGGAAGCTGCGATGGCAGGTGCGCTGGGCGTGCGGCTCAGCGGTCCCCGCATCTACCACGGCAGCATCACGAACGAGCCGTGGCTCAACGAAGGCGCGCGCGATCCGCTGGCCGCCGACATCGGCGAGGGACTTGCGGTCTACCGCCGCGCCATGCTGCTGCTCGCCGGCGTGCTTGCGATCGTCAGCTTCGCGTGAAACAACGGGGCATGCGCGAGCACGGTGGAAATCTCGATCTGGCCCAACAGCGCTTTGGCGGGCGCGCGGAGGACTGGATCGACCTGTCAACCGGGATCAACCGGTTGCCATATCCCGTGGGCGAAGTGAGTGCGCGCGCCTGGACCGCGCTGCCCTCGCGCGCCGAGATCGAGGCGCTGCATCAGGCGGCGCATCACGCTTATCGCACGCGCGCGCCGCTCGTCGCGCTCGGCGGTGCGCAGGCCGCCATTCAACTTTTGCCGCAACTGGCGCCGCCCGGGCGTGCGCGCATCCTGGCGCCGACCTACAATGAATATGCCGGCGTGCTGGCGGCCGCGGGGTGGGATGTGCAGGAGGTCGAAGAGCCTGCTGCGCTCGAAGGCGCGGACCTCGCCATCGTCGTCAATCCCAACAATCCCGACGGCCGCCGCCATTCGCCCAAAGATCTGCTGGCGTTGCTGCCGCATGTCGGACGTCTCGTGATCGACGAGAGCTTTGCCGATGCCGTTCCGCAATTGTCGCTCGCGTCGGAAGCGGATCGGCCGGGGCTGCTGATCCTGCGCTCCTTTGGAAAGTTCTACGGCCTGGCTGGCCTGCGACTCGGATTCGCAATCAGCAATGCCGCGGACATCGACAAGCTCGTTGCGTTTTCGGGTCCATGGCCAGTCTCGGGCGCGGCCATCGCGATCGGCTGCCGCGCCTTGCGCGATGATGCCTGGGCCGACGCCACGTCCGCGCGGCTTGTGCGCGACAGTGCTCGGCTCGACGAGATGGCGCGCGTGCAGGGCTGGCGGCTGGTTGGCGGCGCGCCGCTGTTTCGGCTTTACGAGACGCCGAACGCGCTTGCTGCGCAGGAGAAGCTTGCGCGCGGCCACATCTGGTCGCGTGTCTTCGCACAACAACCGACATGGCTGCGCCTCGGATTGCCCGGCAGCGCAGCCGAATGGACGCGCCTTGCCGAGGTGCTAGCGCGCTAGCGCGAGCAGGCCCTCGACATCGAGATGTTTCTCGATGTGATCGGCCAGTGCGTCGAGCGCGCTCTCGACCCTGGCGTGATAGGGCTCGTCGCCTGCTTGAATATCGAGCCTCGCCAGATACGCCTTGCGGAAAGCGTCGGACGTGAACAGGCCGTGCAGATAGCTGCCCTGCACACGGCCATCGCGCGAGATCGCGCCCTCCGGCTCGCCGTTCAGCTTTGCGAAGGGCTGGGCGCGGTCCGGGCCGTCGGTACGACCGATGTGGATTTCGTAAGCCTCGATCGGCTGATCCGTCGCCGCATGCACGGCCGCGACACGCGTCAGCGTCTTCTGCGGGCTCATCACCGTATCGACCTCCAGAAGGCCGAGGCCCGGCGTATCGCCCGCGGGGCCTTCGATGCCATCAGGATCGGCGACGCCGCGCCCAAGCATCTGATAGCCGCCGCAGAGGCCGAGCACATGGCCGCCGCGGCGGTGATGGGCGAGCAGGTCGATGTCCCATCCCTGCGCGCGCAAAAAGGTGAGATCGCCGCGGGTGGACTTCGAGCCAGGGATGATGACGAGCCTGACGTCGCCGGGGATCGCTTCGCCCGGGCGCACCAGCACGAGATCTACGCCGGGCTCCAGCTTGAGCGGATCGAGATCGTCGAAATTGGCGATGCGCGACAGCGCAAGGCAGGCGATCTTGCATTGGCCCGGCTTGCGCGCATCGCTCAGGCCCAGCGCGTCCTCGGCCGGCAGCTCGCCGGCGCGCGCAAACCACGGCAGCACGCCGAAGCCGCGCCATGAGGTCTTCTGTTCGATCAGCCTGTAGCCGTCGTCGAACAGCGTGGAATCACCGCGGAACTTGTTGATGACGAAACCCTGGATCATCGCGGCATCATCAGGATCGATCACCGTCTTGATACCGACGAGCTGGGCGATGACGCCGCCGCGGTCGATGTCTCCGACCAGCACGACCGGCACGTCGGCCTTGCGCGCAAAGCCCATATTGGCGATGTCGGACTTGCGCAAATTCACCTCGGCCGGACTGCCGGCGCCTTCGATCAGCACCAGATCGGATCGCGCCTTGAGGCGCTCGAAACTCTCCAGCACCGCGCCCATCAGTGACGGCTTCATCGCCGCATAGTCGCGCGCCCGTGCGGTCGCGATGCGCTTTCCATGCACGATCACCTGCGCGCCGACGTCGGTCTCGGGCTTGAGCAGCACCGGGTTCATGTCGGTGTGCGGCTCGACGCCGGCGGCGAGCGCCTGCAGCGCCTGGGCACGGCCGATCTCGCCGCCATCGACGGTGACGGCGGCATTGTTCGACATGTTCTGCGGCTTGAACGGGAGCACGCGCAAGCCACGCCGCGTGAAAGCGCGCGCAAGGCCCGCGACGATGAGCGACTTGCCCACGTCAGAGCCGGCCCCCTGGATCATCAGCGCGCGTGCCATCGAACTCAGAACTCGACGCCGGCCTGCGCCTTGATGCCGGAGCGGAACGGATGCTTCACCAGCGTCATCTCGGTGACGAGGTCGGCGATCTCGATCAGCTCGTCCTTGGCGTTGCGCCCGGTGAGCACGACGTGAGTCATCGGCGGCTTTGAGGTCGTCAGGAACTCCACCACCTCCGCGATGTCGAGATAGTCGTAGCGCAGCGCGATGTTGATCTCGTCGAGCACGACCATCCGCAGGTTCTCGTCGAGAATCAGCTCCTTGGCCTTCTCCCAGCCGGCGCGTGCGGCGGCGATGTCGCGGGCGCGGTCCTGTGTCTCCCAGGTGAAGCCTTCGCCCATCGCGTGGAACTGGCAGAGCTCGCCGAAATGGCCGGTGAGCAGGCGCCGCTCGCCGGTATCCCAGGCACCCTTGATGAACTGCACGACCGCGCAGGGAAAACCATGCGCGACGCAGCGCACGATCATGCCGAAGGCCGACGAGGATTTGCCCTTGCCGGCGCCGGTGTGGACGATGATGAGGCCCTTTTCGCCGCTCTTGGTCGCCATGATCTTGTCGCGGGCGGCCTTCTTCTTCGCCATTTTCTGGGCGTGCCGGGCGTCAGATTCCTCGGCGGTTTGGGTCTCCGGTTCAGGCGTCATCGGTCCCGGTCCTTCGGCTTGACAAGAGGCGGCCACCGGCAAATGGTGGCCCGGCGTTGGTTCCTGTCCTATGACAGGCGAAGAGGGAATGCGATAGGGTCCGAATCGGCAAGATTTGGCTCCAAACTGCAGCCGCCCCCGCGACCGTGACCGGAGAGATGCCCGAAGCCACTGATTCCCTCGGGGAATCGGGAAGGCGGGGATCGAAGGGCCAAAAGCCCTGCTCCGCAAGCCGGGAGACCTGCCAGCGCGGACGAGTTTTGGACCGGCGGACGGGGTGTTCCGCGACGGGGAAACGGGCCCTTCAGGAGAATGGTCCGTGTGCCTCATCGCCTCCCGCTGTTATCTGGAAGAGGCGATGACCGTCACACTGCATGTCTGCATCACCTGCAAAGCCGGCGAGACGCTCGGCGAGGGCGAAACCACGCCCGGCAAGCGCCTGCATGGCGCCATCCTCGAGGCCGGCGTGCCCGACGGCGTCAATGTGGTTCCCGTCGAATGCCTGTCGGCCTGCAGCCAGGGCTGCTCGGTGGCGCTGAGCGCGCCGGGCCGCTGGTCCTACGTCTATGGCCGCCTGTCGGATGCGAATGCGCAGGACGTCGTCGCCGGCGCTGCGGCCTATGCGGCCGCGCCCGACGGGCTGGTGCCCTGGCGCAGCCGCCCTGAAATCTTCCGCAAGCAGTCGCTTGCGCGCATTCCCCCCATTGCCGCGTTGCCGGAGGCCGCCGAATGAACTCGCTCGCAAAAGTCCCGGTCACGGTGGTCACCGGTTTTCTCGGCTCGGGCAAGACGACGCTGATCCAGCATCTGCTCAGCAATCCCAACGGCAAGAAGCTCGCCGTGCTCGTCAACGAGTTCGGCAGCGAGGGCGTCGACGGCGAGATCCTGAAATCCTGCGCGGATGAAAACTGCCCGGAGGAGAACATCGTCGAGCTCGCCAATGGCTGCATCTGCTGCACCGTCGCCGACGATTTCATCCCGACCATGGAGAAGCTTTTGGCGCGGCCGGTGCGGCCCGATCACATCCTGATCGAGACCTCGGGTCTTGCTTTGCCGAAGCCGCTGCTCAAAGCGTTCGATTGGCCCGAGATCCGTTCGCGCATCACGGTCGACGGCGTGATCGCGCTGGCCGATGCCGAAGCCGTCGCGGCCGGCCGCTTCGCGCCGGATCCGGCTGCGGTCGAGGCGCAGCGCGCCGCCGACGAAAATCTCGACCACGAGACGCCGCTGTCGGAAGTGTTCGAGGACCAGATCGCCTGTGCCGACATCGTGCTGCTGACCAAGGCGGACCTCGCCGGTGCCGCCGGCGTTGAGGCCGCCAAGGCCGTGATCACCGCCGAGATGCCGCGCCGCGTGCCGATGCTGCCCGTGACCGACGGCGCGATCGACGCGCGCGTCATCCTCGGCCTTGGCGCTGCCGCCGAGAATGATCTTGCCGCGCGTCCCTCGCATCACGACGGCGAGGAGGAGCACGAACATGATGATTTCAATTCCGTCGTGATCGATCTTCCTGAAGTCGCCGACGTCGATGCGCTGGTCGCATCGGTCCAGAAGTTGGCGCGAGAGCAGAACGTGCTGCGCGTCAAGGGGTACATCGCCGTCGCGGGCAAGCCGATGCGCCTCTTGCTGCAGGCGGTGGGTGAGCGCGTGCGCCACCAGTTCGACAAGCCCTGGGGCGCAGGCCTCAGACAGTCGAAGCTCGTCGTGATCGGTGAGCACGGCGATATCGACGAGGCTGCGATCAAGGCGGGACTGGGTATCTGATGCACGTCGTCTTCCGCGAGAGCCGCGGTCTCGAGGAGACCGCGACGCCAAGGGACATCGGCCAGGATCCGGCCGATCTCGTGGTGCTCTCGTATTCGGATTCCGACCTTGCGGCGTTCGCGGCGGGCTGGCGGCGGGGCCGCGAGAGGCTGCCGTCGCTGCGGCTCGCCAATCTCGCGGAGCTGCGTCATCCGCTGTCGGTCGACACCTATGTCGAGCGCACGCTGTCGCAGGCGCGTGGAATCCTCGTGCGCCTGATCGGCGGCGAGTCCTATTGGGCCTACGGCCTCGCGGCGCTTCAGCAGCTCGCGAAGGACCGCGGCATCGTGCTCGCCGTGCTGCCGGCCGATGGCCGTGACGACACGCGCCTCGATGCGTACTCGACCTTGCCGGTCTCGACGCTGCGGCGGTTGAAGGTGCTCTGCGACACCGGCGGCCCGGTCGCGGCGCAGGCCGCGATCGCGCAGCTTGCGCTGGCCTCGGGCCTGTATGCCGGCCCCGTCATCGGCGAGATGACCGTGCCCGAGATGGGCTTCTACGATCCCGCGCGCGGCGTCATCGCTGCGCCCGCAGCCGGAGCCAAGCCGCTCGCACTCGTGACGTTCTATCGCTCCTATCTCACCGCCGCGGACACCGGCCCAGTCGATGCGCTGATCGCGGCGTTGCGAGATAAGGGATTCGACGCCTATGGCGCCTTTGCCACCTCGCTGAAGGCCCCAGGCGTCGCCGATTGGCTGCGCGGGTATCTTGCGAAAAATCCGGCGGCTGCGATCGTCAACGCGACGGCGTTCTCGGCCGTGGGCGACGACGGCACGACGCCGTTCGATGCCGCCTCGTGCCCGGTGTTCCAAATTGCGCTGTCCACCGCGCGGCGCGAGGACTGGGCGGAGTCGCTGCGTGGCCTGTCGCCCGGCGATCTCGCCATGCATGTGGTGCTGCCCGAGGTCGACGGCCGAATCTTCGCTGGCGTTGTGAGCTTCAAGTCGGCGGCGGAGCGCGATCCGGATCTGCAATTTTCGCATCTGGCCCATCGGCCGGATGAGCAGCGCGTGAAGGCGGTCGCCGCGCGTGTCGCGGCCTGGCAGCGTCTTGCGGAAACGCCGGCTGCCGCGAAGCGTGCCGCGATCGTGCTCTCGAATTATCCGGGCCGCCCGCACCAGATCGCGCATGCCGTCGGTCTCGATGCGCTGGCTTCGGTCGAAGCCTTGCTGTCCGATCTCGCGGAGGCCGGCTACGATGTCGCGCCGGCGCCTGCGCTCGGCGAGCAGTTGCTGACCCAGCAGCTCGCCTGGAACGTCGCCGACTATCGCGCCGCGCTCGCGCGCCTGCCGCAATCCCTGCAGGATGATCTCGCGCAGGCCTGGGGCGCACCAGAGACCGATCCGAGCTGCCGCGATGGCGCCTTCCGCTTCGCGGCGCGCCCATGCGGACGATCGATCATCGCGGTCCAGCCCGAGCGCGGCGATGCGACCACGCGCGATGCCGACTATCACGATCTCGCCCGCACGCCGCGGCACGCTTACGTCGCGTTCCATCTCTGGCTTCGCGCGCAGGGGATCGACGCAATCGTGCATATGGGCGCGCACGGCACGCTGGAATGGCTGCCCGGGAAATCCGTGGCGCTGTCCTCCGCCTGCTGGCCGGAGGCGCTGATCGGCGATCTCCCCGTCATCTATCCCTTCATCGTCAACGATCCCGGCGAGGCCGCGCAGGCCAAGCGGCGCATTGGCGCGGTCACCATCGGCCACCTGCCGCCGCCGCTGGAGACATCGGCCGTGCCGGAAGGCTTGCGCCGTCTCGAACGCCTGCTCGATGAATATTCGACCGCCGATGGTCTGGATCCCGCGCGCCGCCAGCGGCTGATCGCCGCCATCCGCGACGAGGCGCGTGCAGCGGGCCTTGAAGACGATCTTGGCCTCGATGCCTCCGCGGCGCCCGCCGAAGCCATTCCGCGGATCGACCGCTTCGTCTGCGATCTCAAGGAAAGCCAGTACGGCGACGGCTTGCACGTGTTCGGCCGCGGCACCTGCGGTGAAGCGGAGCGCGATGCGCTGCGTTCCGCGCTCGCGGGCAAGCGCATTGCGCCAGGGCCATCCGGTTCGCCCTATCGCGGCCGTCAGGACGTGCTGCCGACGGGACGCAATCTCTTTGCCGTCGATCCGCGCGCGGTGCCGACGCCGTCGGCGCATGCGCAGGGCATCAAGCTCGCCGAGGAGCTGCTGCGTCGTCACCTGCAGGATCACGGTGACTGGCCGAAGGGCCTCGTGGTCGATCTCTGGGGCTCGGCGACGATGCGCACCGCGGGCGAGGAGTTCGCGATGGCGCTGCATCTGGCCGGTCTCGCGCCGCGCTGGGATCACGCCTCCGGCCGTATCACCGGCTACGACATCGTCGCGCCCGCCGAGCTCGGCCGCCCGCGCATCGATGTCACGCTGCGGGTGTCCGGCCTGTTCCGCGATGTCTTCTCGGGACTCGCGCAATTGTTCGAAGCGGCTTCCGAGGCGCTCGCAGGCCGCGAAGACGAGGGCGATGAGAACCCGTATCGCCACCGCACCTCCCGTGTGTTCGCGCCCCGTCCCGGGCAATACGGCGTTGGCCAGTCGGCGATCCCCGATGCCTTCACACCCGAGACACGTGACGCCGCCGGCGAAGCCTGGCTGTCGGCTTCATCCTGGGCGTTTGTGGCGGACGGCGGGATGCAGCACGATCGCGCCGGCATCGAGCAGCGCCTCGCTGCCGCCGACGCCTTTGTCCACGTTCAGGACCTGCCGGAAACCGATCTTTTGCTCGCCGCCGACTATGCCGCGCATGAGGCCGGCGTCGCGGCGGCGGCAGCGCATCTCGGTGCGGCGGAACCGTCTCTCTATCACCTCGACACGACGCGCCCGGAGCAGCCGCATGCACGCACGCTAACCGAGGAGATTTCTCGCGTCGTCCGCGCGCGCGCGGCCAATTCCGCCTGGATTGCCGGCATGATGCGCCATGGCTTTCGCGGTGCCGCCGAGATCACGGCGACGCTCGAGCATATGGCCGCCTTCGCGCATCTCGCCGGCGCCGTGCCGCCGCATCTGTTCGATCTCTATTACGATGCGACGCTCGGCCATGACGACGTCCGTGCCTTCATGGCGCGCGAGAACCCCGCGGCGCTCGCCGCGATGGAAAGCTGTTTTGCGCGCCTGCATGATGCGGCGCTGTGGCAAACGCGCCGCAACTCGATCGCCGCGGCGCTGCGGGAGGCTTCATGAGCGCGGCCGCGGTCAAGGGCTGGTGTCCCGGCGCGCTGCGCCCGATGCTGTCGGGCGATGGCCTCGTGGTGCGCGTGCGTCCGTTCGGTGGGCGGCTCGAAGCCGCGCAAATCACCGGGCTTGCCGAACTCGCCGGGCAACACGGCAACGGTCTGATCGACGTGACGAGCCGGGCCAACCTCCAGATCAGGGGCGTCAGCGAGCAAAGCCATCGGCCGCTGATCGACGGCCTCGCGCAACTGGCGCTGCTCGACCCCGACGCCGATGTCGAAGCCAGGCGCAACATTCTGGTGATGCCTTTCTGGACTGGTGGCGACGAAACACAGTCGCTTGCCGCCGGGCTGGAGGAGGCGCTCGCTGACAGCGGCCTCGCGCTTCCCACCAAGTTCGGCTTCGCCATCGACGACGGACGGTCGCGGGTGCTTGCCGGAAATTCCGCGGACATCCGCATCGAGCGCGATCGCTCCGGCGGTCTGCTGGTGCGAGCCGACGGTGCGACGCTCGGCCGTTCCGTCGCGCGCGGCGAGGCCGTCAGCACCGCGCTGGCGCTTGCGAGCTGGTTCCTGGTCTCCGGCGGCGCGCGCGGCGGACGAGGGCGCATGGCAGCCCATATCGCCTCCGGCGTGGAATTGCCGCCATCGCTGCGCGGCGAGACCGAGCCTGCGCCCGTAATGGCGGCGTCGCGGCCCGGGTGTTATCCGCAAGGCGCGATGGTCGGCGTCGCCTTCGGGCAGATGCTGCACACGACGCTGCATCAATTCGCGACCTGCGGCCATGCGCTGCGCATGACGCCCTGGCGCATGGTGCTGAGCGAGGGCAAGCGGGAGATGCCGAGCGGGGCGGGCCTCATCACCGAGCCGTTCGATCCCGCGCTGCGTGTCATCGCCTGCAGCGGCGCACCGCGCTGCCGCGAGGCCCACGCCGATACCCGCGCGCTGGCCGCGGCGCTCGCGCCCCGCATTGCCGCCGACGCGCGCCTGCACGTCTCCGGCTGCGGCAAGGGCTGCGCCCATTCCGGCACGGCCGCGGTCACGCTGATCGCGACGCGCGCCGGCTTCGATCTCGTCCGCGATGGCTCGACGCGTGACGAGCCGAGCCTGCGCGGCCTGGACGGCGACGACATCGTCAGCGATCCCTCCATCCTCGTCGGAGGACACTGATGCCGCATATTTACGAGACCGACGGCGCGGCGATCTACCGGCAATCCTTCGCCACCATCCGGACTGAGGCCGATCTCGCCCGCTTCACACCCGACGAAGAGCAGGTGGTGGTGCGGATGATCCATGCCGCCGGCATGGTCGGCCTGGAGGCGCATATCCGCTTCACTTCAGGCATGGCGACGGCCGCGCGCGCCGCGCTGCAAAGAGGCGCGCCGATCCTATGCGACGCGCGCATGGTCTCGGAAGGGATCACGCGCGCGAGGCTTCCGGCGGCCAATGCCGTCATCTGTACGCTCGGCGACGAGACCGTGCCTGCGCTCGCGCAATCCATGCGCAACACCCGTTCGGCAGCGGCACTCGAACTGTGGCGACCGAATCTTGGCGGCGCCATCGTCGCGATCGGCAACGCCCCGACCGCGCTGTTTCATCTGCTCAACATGCTTGAGGACCCAGACTGCCCGCGGCCGGCGGCGATCATCGGTTGCCCGGTCGGTTTCGTCGGTGCGGCCGAGTCCAAGGCGGCGCTGATGGCCGCTCCGCCCGTGCCGGCGCTGACCGTGGAAGGACGCCTTGGCGGCTCCGCGATCACCGTTGCCGCCGTGAACGCGCTGGCGAGCCGGAGCGAATAGCGATGGGACGCATTATCTGCTGCGGTCTCGGCCCCGGCGATCCTGACTTGATGAGCGTGCGCTCCGATCGCAACGTGCGGGCTGCGAAGCACGTCGCCTATTTTCGCAAGAAAGGCAGGCCCGGTCAGGCGCGGCGTATCGTCGAGGGCATGCTGGCCGCTGACGTCACCGAATACCCAATGGAATATCCTGTCACGACGGAGATCGCGTTCGACAGCGTGGAATACGTTCAACTGCTCGCCGGTTTCTACGACGAATGGGCCGAGCGCCTGGCGCGGCTGTCGCGCGCGGTCGACGTGGTCGTGCTCTGCGAGGGCGATCCATATTTCTACGGCTCCTTCATGCATCTGCACACGCGCCTGCAGGGCCGCGTCGAGATCGAGGTGATCGCGGGCATTCCCGGCATGGTCGGCTGCTGGAACGGCGTCGGACGGCCGATCGCGCTCGGCGACGACGTGACCACCGTGCTGATGGGCACGCTGCCTGAGGACGAGCTCGAGCGCCGCATGCGTGATTCCGATGCACTCGTTGTCATGAAGACCGGCCGCAACCTTGCAAAGGTGCGCCGCGCGCTCGCAGCTACCGGCCGGCTGGGCGACGCCTGGCTGGTCGAGCGCGGCACCATGCCGGGCGAGCGCGTGGTGCGGCTCGCCGAGGTCGATGCCGCTGACTGTCCCTACTTCGCGATCGTGCTGGTGCACGGCAAGGGCCGGCATCTGGACGCTGCCGAATGACGGGCACGCTGACCATCGCGGGCCTCGGGCCGGGCAGCGATGCCCTGGTGACGCCCGAGGTTGCGGCAGCGCTCGCGACGGCGACCGACATTCTGGGCTACGCGCCCTATGTCGCGCGCGTGCCGCCGCGTGCCGGGCTGACGCTGCATCCGTCCGACAATCGCGAGGAGCTGCAGCGGGCGAGCGACGCACTGCGGCTTGCGTCCGAGGGCGGGCAGGTCGTCATCGTGTCTTCCGGCGATCCCGGTGTGTTCGCGATGGCTTCGGCGGTGTTCGAGGCGCTCGAACAGGCGCCGCAATATCAGGCGCTGCCGATCCGCGTGCTGCCCGGCATCACCGCGATGCTGGCAGCTAGCGCGCGTGCCGGCGCGCCGCTCGGTCACGATTTTTGCGCGATCAATCTCTCGGACAATCTCAAGCCCTGGCCCGTGATCGAGAAGCGGCTGCGGCTCGCCGCGGAGGCCGATTTCTCGATCGCGATGTACAATCCGCGTTCGGCGAGCCGGCCCGAAGGTTTCGGCCGCGCGCTCGCGGTGCTGAGGGACGCCGGCTGCGGCGAGCGCCTCGTGATTTTCGCGCGCGCGGTCAGCGCGGCGGACGAGAAGATCGTGACCGTGACGCTTAACGAAGCGACGCCCGAGATGGCCGACATGCGCACGCTGGTCATCGTCGGCAATTCGCAGACACGCCGCGTCGGCCGCTGGGTCTATGCACCGAGGCGGGTCGAATGACCGAGCCACTGCATCACCTCGGTGACGCTCTCGACCCGTCGGCGTTCGGGCAGTTCCGGTCGCGAGATCATGACCACGGGAAGGCCGAGCATGCGGGCCGCGTCGATCTTGGCGCGCGCGCCGTCGCCGCCGGAATTGCGAGCGACGATCCACGAGATCTCGCGGGCGCGCATCATCTCGAGCTCGCCGTCGAACGTAAAAGGTCCGCGCGAGACAATCACGTCGGCAGCGAAGGGCAGCGGCGCTTCGGGCGGATCGACGAAGCGCAGCGTATAGACATGCTGTGGCTTGCTGGCGAACGGCGCGATGTGCTGCCGGCCGATAGCGAGGAATACATTTGCTGGCGCCTCGGGCAACGCAGCGACCGCCGCGCTGACATCGGCGACTTCTATCCAGCTGTCGCCAGATATCGCGGTCCAAGGCGCGCGTTCCAGCGCGAGCAGCGGCGTGCCGGTTTGCGTACAAGCCTCGATTGCGTTGCGGCTCATCTCGGCAGCGAACGGATGCGTGGCGTCGATCACACGCGTGATGGCTTCGCGGCGGATGTAGTCGGCCAGCCCGCTGACGCCGCCGAAGCCGCCGATGCGGGCCGGCAGCGGCTGGTCGGCGGGCGCGCGGGTGCGGCCGCCATAAGAATAGACGGCGTCGAGCCCGGCACGCGCGATCTCCGCAGCGAGCAAGCTTGCATCGGCCGTTCCGCCCAGTATGAGGGCGCGCATCATGTCTGATCCCTGGCTAACCATCATCGGTATCGGCGAAGATGGCCTTGCCGGGCTGTCCGAAGCAAGCCGAAAGGCGCTCGCAGATGCCGAAACTGTCTTTGGCGGTGAACGCCATCTTGCGCTCGCCGGCGTCGACAGCCGTGGCCGTCCGTGGCCGGTGCCGTTCGACGCCAAGGTCGTGCTGATCTGCCGCGGCCAGCCGACCGTGGTGCTCGCCTCCGGCGATCCTTTCTGGCACGGCGCAGGCGCTGTGCTCGCCGAGAAGCTCGGTAGCGATGAGTGGATGGCATATCCGGCACCGTCGACCTTCTCGCTCGCGGCCGCGCGCTTGGGCTGGCGGCTGGAGTCCGTGACGTGCATCGGCCTCCATGCCGCGCCATTCGAGCGCCTCGTGCCGCATCTGGCGCGAGAGGAGCGCATCATCTGCCTGATGCGCGACGCGGCGGCGGTCGGCGACCTCGCGAAATGGCTGACCGAGCGCGGATGGGGCGCCTCGCTGTTGTGGACGCTCGAGGCGCTGGGCGGGCCACGGGAATATATCGACCAGCATCGCGTCGACCTCTTTGCCGAGGAGGTCGCCGCAGATCTGGTCGCGGTGGCCTTGTGGGCGAGGGGAACGCAAGGCATTCCCCGCAGCTCAGGGCTACCGGACGATCTGTTCGCCCACGACGGCCAGATCACCAAGCGGCCCGTGCGCGCGCTCGCGCTGTCGGCGTTGGCGCCGCGTCCCGGCGAGCGGCTGTGGGATATCGGCGCCGGCTCGGGTTCGATCTCGGTGGAGTGGGCGCTGTGCGGCGGGACGGCGATCGCCGTCGAGGCGCGCGAGGATCGGGCTGCCAACATCGGCAAGAATGCGGCTGCGTTCGGGCTGGCGCACCGCATCACTGTCGTCGCGGGGAAAGCACCCGAAGCGCTTGCTGCGCTGGACGCGCCGAATGCCGTCTTCATCGGTGGTGGCCTCGATCACGCGACGTTCGATGCCATCTGGTCGCGGCTTTCGCCGGGCACGCGGCTGGTGGCGCATTCCGTGACGCTGGAGACGGAAGCGCTGCTCGGCGAGCTGCATCAACGTCATGGCGGCGAGCTGATGCGGGTCGAGATCGCGCTAGCCGCGCCGCTCGGCCGGTACCGCTCCTGGGAGGCGGCGCGACCGGTGGTGCAATGGAGCGTGGTGCGATGAAGGTCGCCGGGCTCGGATTCAGGAAGGATGTCACGCTGGCTTCGCTGCGTGAGGCGCTTCTGGCTGCGGGCGGCCCGGAAGGGCTTGCCGCGATGGCGACCGCCAGCGACAAGGCCGATACAGAACCGCTGAAGCAGCTCGCGCGCGAGTGCGGACTGCCGATCAGGGCGATTCCAGCGGAGACACTGGCCGGCATCGACACGTTCACGCAATCAGGGCTGGTCGCGGAAAAGTTCGGCACGGGATCGGTCGCAGAAGCCGCGGCGCTCGCCGCCGTGGGCCCACGGGCCCGGCTGATTGCGACGCGCGTGGTCTCGCAGGACCGCACGGCGACGGCCGCGATCGCCGAAGGAGACGGCGCATGACGGTGCATTTCATCGGCGCAGGGCCTGGCGCGCCTGACTTGCTGACCTTACGCGGCCGCGACCTGATCGCGTCCTGTCCGATCTGCCTCTATGCGGGCTCCCTTGTGCCCGAAGGCGTCCTGGCGCATTGCCCGCCCGGGGCGCGCATCGTCAACACCGCGCCGCTGTCGCTCGACGAGATCATCGCGGAGATCTCTACGGCGCATGCGGACGGCAAGGATGTCGCGCGGCTGCATTCCGGCGATCTCTCGATCTGGTCGGCGATGGGCGAGCAGCTCCGTCGCCTGCGCGCACTCGATATTCCCGTGACGGTGACGCCGGGCGTGCCGTCGTTCTCCGCCGCTGCGGCAGCGTTGGAAGCGGAGCTCACACTGCCGGGGCTCGCCCAGACGGTGGTGCTGACGCGCACGCCGGGCCGCGCCAGCGCGATGCCCGAGGGGGAGAAGCTTGGCGCCTTCGCCGCGACCGGCGCCGTGCTCGCGATCCATCTCTCGATCCATCTGCTCGACCAGGTCGTCGCCGAGCTCACGCCGCATTATGGCAAGGATTGCCCGGTCGCGATCGTCTGGCGCGCGAGCTGGCCGGAGCAGCGCATCGTGCGCGCGACGCTGGCGACGCTCGATGCCGCTGTCGGCACCGAGATGGAGCGCACTGCCCTGATCCTGGTCGGCAGGACGCTCGGCGCTGCGCATTTCGACGAAAGCCGCCTCTATGCCGGCGACTACGACCGCCGCTATCGGCCGGTCGGCACCGAGCCGCGCTTTCCGGAGGCGACGTGATGGCGGCAGGCCTCGTCATCTCCGCGCCGGCCTCCGGCGTCGGCAAGACCACGCTGACGCTGGCGCTCGCGCGTGCCTGGCGCCATCGCGGCCTGAACGTGCAGTGCTTCAAGAGCGGCCCCGACTACATCGATCCCGCCTTCCACGCCGCTGCGACGGGACGCGCCTCCGTCAACGTCGACAGCTGGGCGATGGATCGCGGCACCATCGCGCATCTCGTCAGCCGCGGCGCGGATGCCGATATCGTGCTCGCCGAGGGATCGATGGGCCTGTTCGACGGCGTTGCCGCGCGCGGCGTGTCCGGCACCGGTGCCACCGCCGATATCGCGGAGATCCTGGGCTGGCCGGTCGTGCTGGTGATCGATCCGTCCGGGCAGGCGCAGACGGCCGCCGCGATCGCGGCGGGCCTGCGCGACTACCGCGCCGGTGTGCGCCTCGCGGGTGTCGTGCTCAACCGCGTCGCCAGCCCGCGGCATGAAGACCTCGTGCGGCGCGCGCTGGTCGACGCCGGCATCGCCGTGTTCGGCGCGCTGCCGCGCCATGCCGAGATCAGCCTGCCGAAGCGGCATCTCGGCCTGGTGCAGGCCGAAGAGCAGGCGGAAATCGGAAAGCTGATCGACGAGGCTGCACGGTTCGTTGCGCAGCATGTCGATCTCGAAGCGGTGCTGCGATCCGCGGCCAGCTGGTCGTCGTCGCCGCCGACGGCGGCGAGCGGAGCGAACGTGGTGCCACCCGGCCAGCGCATCGCGCTTGCGCGCGATGCCGCGTTCTCCTTCGTATATCCGCACATGCTGGAGGCCTGGCGCGCGGCGGGCGCGGAGATCGTGCCGTTCTCGCCGTTGGCCGATGAAGCGCCTGATACGCGCGCGGACGTGTGCTGGCTGCCCGGCGGCTATCCTGAACTGCATGCCGGCAGGATCGCCGCCAATGCCCGGTTTCGCAGCGCCTTGCGGGCCTTCGCCGAAACGCGGCCCGTACATGGCGAATGCGGGGGCTATATGGTGCTCGGAACCGCTCTGACCGACGCGGACGGTGTCCGCCACGAGATGACGGGCCTGCTTGGCCTGGAGACCAGCTTTGCCAAACGCCGCATGCATCTCGGCTATCGCCTCGCAACGCTTGCCGCGCCGATGCCGGGACATCGCCCCGGTGCGCGGCTGCGTGGGCATGAGTTTCACTATTCGACCATCCTTGCCCAGCCTGACACGCCGCTCGCGGTCGTGCATGATGCAACGGGCGCCGTCGTCGCCGAGAGCGGCTCGCAGCGCGGCCACGTCAGCGGCACCTTCTTTCACCTGATCGCGGAGGATCGATGAGCGGATTTGTTTCCTTCATCTCCGCCGGGCCCGGCGACCCTGAATTGCTCACGCTCAAGGGCGCCGCGCGGCTGCGCGAGGCCGACGTCGTGCTCTATGACGATCTCGCCTCCGGCGCGATCCTCGATCTGGCCCGGCCCGATGCCAATCTCGTCGCGGTGGGGAAACGCGCGGGGCGCCCCTCGACCAAGCAGCATCACGTCAACCGTCTGCTGGTCGACTATGCGGCAACCGGGGTGCGCGTGGTGCGGCTCAAGTCGGGCGATGCCGGGATTTTCGGCCGGCTCGAGGAGGAGATCGAGACGCTGCGCGAGGCCGGCATTGGCTATGAGATCGTTCCCGGCGTCACCTCGGCCTGTGCCGCGGCGGCCCAGGCCGGCATTCCGCTGACCCGGCGCCACACCGCGCGCCGGGTGCAGTTCGTGACCGGCGCCGACGTCACCGGCGATCTGCCGCCGAATCTGAATTGGGCGGCGCTGGCCGACCCTGAAGCGACGACCGTGGTCTATATGGGCCGGCGCACCTTTCCGGCGCTTGCCGCAAAATTGATCGCGCACGGGCTCGCCGCGGACACCCCGGCGCTGGTCGCCGAATCCCTCGGCCGTTCCGACGAGCTTCTGGTCCGCACCACCATTGCCGAGCTTGCCGAGCAGCTTGCCCGCGGGGGCGCGCCCTCGACCGCCGCCGTGATCCTGTTCGGCGCGCTGGCAGGGGATTATCCGTCATGATCGCCCCGGCCGCGCCTCGCCACTTGACGCCGGCTCGGCGAAAGAGGCACACAGGAGAGGCATGGTGCTCAACGCGGCGCAAAGCGTCGGAGCATAATCGGGAATGGGGGTGGGCGGACCCAGTTGCGGCGCCCAAAACCCCAGCCGCCCCCGCGACTGTAAGCGGTGAGGGACTTCGATCAGCCACTGGGCCGTTGAGGCTCGGGAAGGCCGGAGCACCCAGTGAACCGCGAGCCAGGAGACCGGCCCTGCACGTTTTGAGGCCAAGGCCGTCGGGTGTGACGGCAGGAAGGATCTGAGCCATGCATATCGAACCCGGGATCGTGACGGGCGCCAAGCTCGTGTTGAGTTACGCAACCGGCATCGCCGCAGGCGGCGTTGCCTTGAAGCTCGCGGCCGAGACCGTGCGCGAGCAGGGCATCGGCTCGTTCGCAGGCCGGACGCTCGCGACCACCGTTCTCGTCTTCGTCTTCTTCGAGATCCTGCCGCACTTCCCGGTCGGTGTCTCCGAAGTGCACTTCATCCTCGGCTCGACGCTGTTCCTGCTGTTCGGTGCCGCGCCCGCCGCCTTCGGCCTCGCATTCGGCCTGCTGCTGCAGGGCGTGTTCTTCGAGCCTCAGGACATCCCGCAATACGGCATGAACGTCACGACGCTGCTGGTGCCGCTGTTCGCGATCCAGGCGATCGCTTCACGGATCATCCCGCGCAACACCGCCTATGTCGATCTCAGGTATCGCCAGGCGCTGGCGCTCTCGACGACCTATCAGGCCGGCGTGATCGGCTGGGTGGCGTTCTGGGCTCTCTATGGCTCGGGCTTTGCGATGAGCAACCTTGCGAGCATCGCTACGTTCGCGGCGTCCTACGCGCTGGTCATCGTGATCGAGCCGCTGGCTGATCTCGCCGTGCTGGCGCTGGCGAAGTCGCTGCGCGGCGTCACCGCGCCCGGCTTCGTCACCCCGCGCCTGCACAACGCGGCCTGAGAGATCAGCGAAGGGCGGTCCGCCGCCCTTCGCGCTCGCGATGCTCACGCTCTCCCTGATCGGCATCGGTTGCGGCGATCCCGGCCAGCTGACGCGCGCCGCCGTTGAAGCCATCAACGCCGCCGATCTCGTCCTGATCCCGCGCAAGGGAACGGCGAAGTCCGATCTCGCCGATCTCAGGCGGACGATCTGTGCGGATGTCCTGACCAACCAAACGACGCGCATCGTCGAGTTCGATCTTCCCGTGCGGGACGCAGAGGAAGCGGACTACCGCAAGGGTGTGGACGATTGGCACGATGCGATCGCGGCGACCTGGCGACAGGCGATCGCCGATCATCGCGACGGCGAGGGCAAGGTCGCGCTGCTGATCTGGGGCGATCCCTCGCTGTATGATTCCTCGCTGCGCATTGCACGCCGGCTCGATCCCTTGCCGAAAATCGAGGTCGTGCCCGGCATCACCTCGATCCAGGCCCTGTGCGCGGTGCATGCGCTACCGCTCAACGACATCGGCGAGCCCTTTCTGGTCACGACGGGGCGGCGCTTGCGCGAGGGCGGCTGGCCGGCAGGCGTCGACACCGTCGTCGTGATGCTCGACGGCGGCACCGCGTTCCAGTCGCTCGATCCGGCCGGGCTCTACATTTATTGGGGCGCCTATCTCGGCATGCCCGATCAGATCCTCATGTCCGGTGCGCTGGCCGAACTCTGCCCGCGCATCGTCGCAGTGCGTCAGCAGGCGCGCGAGCGGCATGGCTGGATCATGGACAGCTACATTCTCAAGCGCGCGCGTTAGGCGAGGCAGCATGCTCCCCGAATGGATTTATCAACAGTGCCCCGAGATCTCCGCGGTCCATCGCGACGCCGCGATCGCGCGGCAGGCGCAACTGACGAAACCGACCGGCGCGCTCGGCCGGCTCGAGCAGCTCGCGATCGAGCTCGCGGGCCTGCAGGCAACCGACAAACCGCGGGCCGCGCGCGTGCCGATCATCGTCTTCGCCGGCGACCACGGCATCGTCGCGCAGGGCGTCTCGGCCTATCCGCAAGCCGTGACCATCGCGATGATGGCGAATTTTGCAGCCGGCGGTGCCGCGATCTCGGTGCTGGCGCGCGAGCTCGGCTCGAGCCTCGACGTCGTCGATGCCGGCACGCTGGCGAATGAGGCGATGGCTGATATCATCACCGACAAGCCGCGCCACGGCACGCGCGATTTCAGCGTCGAGGCGGCGCTTACGCCTGCGGAGCTGGCGTTCGCCTTCGAGGCAGGCCAGCGCGCGGTCGTTCGCGCGGAGGCAGCCAAGCCGGATCTGCTGATCTTCGGCGAGATGGGGATCGGCAACACCACCACGTCGGCGGCGATCGCGGCGAGCCTGCTCGGCACCAGCGCCGAGGAGATAGCCGGCAGCGGCACCGGCGTCGATGCGGCCGGCCGTGCGCACAAGGCCCGCGTGATCGATGCGGCAATCGCGCGGCATGGCGTCGGTAGCGCGTCGCCGGAAAAGATCCTGTGCGCCGTCGGCGGCCTCGAGATCGCGGCGATCTCAGGCGCGATCATCGCGGCCGCGCAGCGCCGCATTCCCGTGTTGATCGACGGCTTCATCGTGTCGGTCGCCGCGCTCGCGGCGGCGCGGCTGAACCCGTCGTGCCAGCCCTTCCTGCTGCCCTCGCACCAGTCGGCCGAGCAGGGACATCGGCTCGTGTTGCGTGCTCTGAACGTGCAGCCGCTGATCAGCCTCGATCTCAGGCTCGGCGAGGGATCGGGCGCCGCCATCGCGCTGCCGCTGGTGCGTCTCGCCTGCGCGCTTCACAACGGCATGGCCACCTTCGCGCAGGCCAACGTGCCCGACAGGCCTAGCTGATCCGCTGATTGACCGACACGACGCGCCAGCCCGTCGCGAGCCGGTCGATCCGGGTCAGGGACAAGGGATCGATCACGAAGCGCAACGCGGCCTGCGGCGTCAGATCCAGCGCGATGCAAAGCGCGGCGCGGATGGTGCCTGAATGCACGACGAGCGTGGCCGGTCTGCCGCCGATCCGCGTCAGGCCCAGCCGGACGCGCGCGACCTGGTCCGCAAAACTCTCGCCGCCCGGCGGCCGTCCGCCAGCCGGATCATTCCAGAACTCCGCGTAGGCCTCGCCGCCGCTGGCCGCGAGCTCGTCATGCCGATGGCCGGTCCAGTCGCCGAAATCCTGCTCGCGGAATTCATGGATCAACTCCGGTTCGAGCCCGAGCGCGCGCGCCGTCTCGACCGTGCGGCGCGAAGGGCTGGCATAGCCGGCGGCATCCTGCGGCAGACGGCGCCGCAGCGCATCCAGCCGCACGCGATCGCCGAGATCGGCCGGCGCATCGGCGGCGTGGATGGTGCCTGCGACGCCCGCGACGGGCGCGTGCCGTATCAGCCAGAGGAAGGTCTCGCCTTCCATGCTCAAACACTCCAAGGAAGTTGGTCGCTGTGGCAATAACGCCGCATGGGATACATTGACTCCGTCGTGATGGTAATCCTAGATGCTTGCGACGGTTTCCCCGAGAGGGGATGAAAAGGGAATGCGGTGCGGGGACATTGTCCCCAATGCCGTGGCTGCCCCCGCAACTGTAAGCGGCGAATCTTGCATCACTGGCCACTGGGCATCTCGGTCCCGGGAAGGCGATGCAAGGTACTGACCCGCGAGCCAGGAGACCTGCCGTCAGCCGTGGTCACACGCGAAGATGTCGGTCGGGGAGTACAGACATTCGGCTTCATCGGACGGCCGTAAGGCCCAAGGTGAGACCTCGTTCGCTGTGACGTGCCACTGACGTCATACCGAGGTTTTTTGCCGTGTCTTCCATCCGTATCGTACGACCGCGCCGTTTCGTGCTTGCCTCCGCCGCCCTTGCGCTTGCCGCGGCCGATATGCCGGCCGCGCAGGCCCAGCAATCCCGCGAGCCGCTGCCGCCGATCGAGGTGTCGCCCGCCCAATCCCGCGAGCGGGCCAGCAAGCCTGCCGGCCGGGAAGGGCAAAGCGCCCGCCGCGCATCATCGCGCAGATCCGCTTCTATTGCAGCGCCAAAGCCCGCGATGCCGGGCGATGGCGCACAGACGCAGGCGGCGACGCCGCTTAACAGCAATGCGGTGGCCGAAAGCGCCTCGCGACTCGGCCTGACGGTGCGGCAGACGCCCGCGACCGTCGAGGTCATCTCGGCGGAGACCATGCGCGAGCAGGGCTATCGCACCGTGTCCGAAGTGGCGCAGGGCGCGGTCGGCGTCACCTCAGGCGACGCTCCCGGCGAGCCCGCGGGCTTCTCGATGCGCGGCTTCACCAACAGCCAGATCAACACGCTCTATAACGGCATCAAGATCGGCCCGCAGAACATGACCTCGCGGATCATGGACACCGCCAATCTGGAGGCCGTGGAATTCCTGAAAGGTCCGGCCTCGCTGATGTCGGGCGAGGGCGCCGCCGGCGGTGCGATCAACTTCGTCACCAAGCAGCCGCACACGGGGCCGATCCGGAACGAGGCCGATTTCTCCTGGGACTCGCTCAACTCGTTTCGCGCGCATTACGGCTCGGGGGGCAGCACCAATGTGCAGGGCCTCGATTACCGCTTCGACATCAGCCGCTCCTCGCTCAACGGCTTTGTCGACGACACCAACACCAAGATGCTGGATGTGTCGGGTCAGCTCAACTACCGCGTCTCCGACAGTCTCAAGGTCTGGGGCGCGATCGAGTATCGCGAAGATCGCGGCAAGGCCTATTGGGGTGCGCCGCTGGTGCCGGTCGCCTTCAGCGGCTCGCATGCGACGAACGGAATTGTTTCAGGCAATTACGTCTCGAATTACAACGGAACCAATCTCGGCGCCGTCACCATCGACGACCGCACCTTCAAAACCAACTATAACGTCCTCGATAACCGTAACGTTGGACAGGAAGTCTGGCTGCGCGGCGGTTTCGAGCTGAAGCTGGCGCCCGATCTGACGCTGAAGAGCCAGGCCTACGGCTATGGCGCCGAGCGCAGTTGGTTCAACAACGAAATCGAGGCGTTCAACGCGACCACCAACCGGGTGGACCGCGAGCGCTTCTATGTCGCGCACAGCCAGCGGCTGGTCGGCAATGTTACCGACCTGATCTGGGATGCGAACATCGCCGGGTTCGACAACCGGATGGTGACGACGCTGTCGTCGAGCTATCTCGACTTCGTCAGACCGGGCGCTGCGAACTTCCCCGGTGATTCCGTGTCGCTCGTCGATCCCAACCTCGGCTTCTACGGCCTGTTGACGACGCAGCAACAGACCGCGCGTATCGACAACGAGGCGCTGTCGTTCGAGGACCGGCTGAAGCTGACGCGGAACTTTGCGCTGGTCGGCGGCCTGCGTGTCGAGCATATCGGGCTCGACCGCAACTCGACCGACGTCAACGGACTGGTGAAGGCAGGATTCCCGTATTCGAAAGACTGGGCGCCCGTGACGGGTCGTATCGGCTACACGTGGGAAGCCGTACCCGGTCTGACCTTCTACAGCCAGTACGCAACCGGGGCAGACGTGGCTGCAAACAACATCTTCTTGTTGCGCCCGACCGATCAGCTCGATCTGACCACCGCGCGCACCTACGAGACCGGTGTGAAGCATCTGTTCTGGGACAACCGGGCGGAATGGTCGTTCTCGGCCTATGACATCCTGCGCAAGAACGTCTATGCCGCGGCCGGCGGCCAGACGCTCAACATCGCCGGGCGGCAGGAGTCCAGGGGCGTGGAGCTTGCGGCCTCCATACGCCCGATCGATCCGCTGCGGCTCTGGGGCAACATCGCCTATGTCGACGCGCGCTATGCCGACTTCAACTTCGTCGGCGGCTCGTTCTCCGGCAACACGCCGCCGAACGTGCCGCGCGTCGTCGCCAATGCCGGCGCGTCGTATCGGTTCTTCACGCCCTGGCCGGTCGAGCTTGGCATCACCGGCCGCCATGTCGGCGACCGCTACAACACCGATGCCAACACGGTGACGATGAAGGCGTATACCGTCGCCGACGTCTATGCCTTCGTCGACATCCCCAAGACGGTGTTTGCCGCGGTCGACCAGGCGCGCCTGACCTTCCGCGTCCGCAATATCACGGACAAGCGCTACGCGATCTGGGGCGATCCGTTCTATCCCGATCAGATCCTGCTCGGTGCACCGCGTACCTATGAGCTCTCGGCCGCGTTCAAATGGTAGGGCGCTGACCGCATGATGAGCGCGATCGTCCTGCTGCATCGCTGGCTCGGGATCGCGTTCTGCCTGCTGTTCGCGATGTGGTTCGCGACCGGCATCGTGATGCACTTCGTTCCGTTCCCGTCGCTGACGGAAGCGGAACGCTTTGCCGGGCTGGCCCCGCTGGACCGGATAGAGGCGCGGATCGCGGTCGCCGATGCGGTCGCCGCGAGCGGGATCGCAGATGCGACGCGCGTTCGGTTGATCCGGCGCAGCGACGGGCTCGCCTATGTCATTGCGGGATCATCTCGCCTGCGCGCGGTACGCGCCGCCGACGGAGGCGACGCATCGGTAGCTTCCTCCGATGTGGCGCTTGCCATCGCGCAGGATCACGCTCGCCGCCGCGGGCTCGATGCCGCGCGCGCAACGATGTCAGCGCAGGTGGAATACGATCAGTGGACCGTGCCGAATGGCTTCGATCGCCATCGGCCGCTGTTTCGCATCGCTCTCGGCGATCCCGAGGGGACGGAGATTTATGTCTCCTCGCGAACAGGCGAAGTCGTCCTGGATACGACGCGAAGCGAGCGCGGCTGGAATCTCCTAGGCAGCGTGCTGCACTGGATCTATCCGACGGTGCTGAGAAGCAATTGGGCGCTTTGGGATGGCGCCGTCTGGACGCTATCGTTGCTGGCCTTGATCGCAGCCGTGCTCGGCGCGGCGCTCGGCATCGTGCGGATCAAGACGAACAATGCCCGTCTCGCAACGCCTTATCGCGGCTGGCACGCATGGCATCACGTCCTCGGCCTTGCAACGATGGTGTTCGTCCTCAGCTGGATCTTCAGCGGCTGGCTGTCGATGGATCATGGCCGGTTGTTCTCGCGGGGGCAACTGACCGCTCTCGAAGCGGCTGCGGTGCATGCCATGCCCGCCTGGGCGACCGCAGCAGCGCTCGACCGGACGCCGCTACCGTCATCGGCGCGGGAGGCCGAATGGTTCGCCTTCGACGGCAAGCTCTACCGCCGCGACCAGCTTGCGCTGGATTCGCAGGCGCTGGTCAGGACGAACGATGCGTCCGATACGGGGCAGGCCGGATTTCTGAGCGCGCATGACGTTCAGACCTTGACGACCCGCCTTGCCGCGGATTGCGGCGTTCCCAGCATTCTCGCCAGCAATGATGACTATCCCGCGCGCTCCGCCGTCGTGGGTGCGCCGGTCTACCGGTCTCGCTGCGGCGATCTCTGGTTCGATATCGACGGCGCCGATGGCAATTTGCTGCAAAGGCTGGATGCTTCGCGTCGCGCCTATCGCTGGGCGTATGGCGCGCTGCACACGCTGGATTTTCCGGTCCTTCTCGCGCATCCGGTTCTGCGCGAGGTCCTAATTATCGCGCTGTGCGGGTTTGGATTTGTCTTTTCCGTCACGGGAATCGTCATTGGCTGGCGGCGCCTGATGCTATCGCGTTGATCGCGTCCAATACGCAAGTCAGCCCGCAACGGGAACGGCTCGCAAGACCTCCTTGAAAATGCCGGACTGCAGCTGAAAGGCGCGCGGGCTGTAGTCCTGATAATAGCCGGCGGTCACGGTCACCACGAGATCAAGCTCGGGAACGATGCGGATGGATTGCCCGCCGCGACCGAGCGCGGCGTCCCAATGGATCTCGCGTCCGCCGTGGAGGGAGCGGCCGAGCCACCACAGATAGCCGTAGAAGTAGGGACCCGTGGCCTCCAGCCGCGGTCTTGTCGAGGCGTCGATCCATGCCTTCGACACGATCTGACGATCGTTCCAGCGGCCGCCCGCGAGGACGAGCTGTCCGATCTTGACCATGTCGCGCGGACGCATCCGCAGTCCTCCGCCGGCATTGGTGTCACCCTTCACGCGCGACCACTCGAAGCGGGTAATGCCGAGCGGCTCGAACAGCACCTCGCGGGCGAATTCGTCGAGCGGCTTTCCGACGGCCTTTCGGACGATGGCCGAGACCAGCGTGAGCACGCCGGTGTTGTAGAAGAAGTCCTGTCCGGCCGGCGCGATCATGGGAAGACCAAGCACATAGCGGCAGGGATCGGCGGCCATGTGCATGCGGGCCTCGTCGTTATTGTCGTTGCCGGTGCTCGGCGTTGCCTCCACCCATTTCATGCCGACCGACATGGTGAGCGCGTGCGACAGAAGGATGCGGTCCTTCTCGGACGAGCGCAGGTCCGACAATTCAGGGAAGAAGTTGAAGATCGGTTCGTCGACGCCCGATATCAGACCCCGATCGATCGCGATCCCGAGCACGAGAGATGCCACGCTCTTGGACACCGATTTCATGTCATGCAGCGTATCGGCATCGAAGACGGCGTTTGCAATCGGACGATCGTTGGCCTCGTCGTAGCCCTTCAAATAGCGTTCGAACACCAGCTTGCCGCCGCGCGAGACCAGGACGGCGTGCACATTGGCAGACGCCGCGAGCCGGTCGGTCATCCTGCACAACGCCGAGTTATCGACCAGCCCGTCCGCGGTGCCGGGCGCAATCGGCAGACCATCGGCTTGCGAGGCAGGGGCGCTGCAGGAGCCGGGCTCTGCGGTTGCGGGCATTCCGGCCAGCGGTGACAACGCCGCGCCACCGATAAGCGATATGAACTGGCGCCGTTTCATTCGATCTTGCCGCTGATCTTGCCGCTCTCGTCCACGACAACCGGATTAATGCATCGCACAATGCTGCCATCAGAAATTGTCGGGGGCAACAGCCGTTTCGTTCAGTTGAAGCTGTCGGCGGTCCTCGGAGTCTGGCTCACGAAGATGACAGTGAGATCGCGCTGGTGAAGGCGCATTTAGTGGCATACCATTTGCTTGCCAATGAGCTCTGGTTTCACTGCTCTTGGCCAACGATGGCCGGCATCACGGCAATACTGGGAGGATTTCATGGATCGCAGGACCGTACTGAAGGGACTGGCCGGTGCGGGCGGTCTGGCGTTGACCGGCCTCTCGGCCCCGGCCATCGCGCAAGGCGCATCGGCCCGTACCCTGCGTTTCGTACCTCAAGCCAACCTTGCCAATTTCGATCCGATCTGGGGCACGCAATATGTCGTGCGCAATGCGGCAGCATTGGTCTGGGACACGCTTTACGGCATCGACGCGCAGCTCCAGCCGCAGCGCCAGATGGTGGAGTCCGAGGAGACCACCGACGACGGCAAGACCTGGACGTTCAAGCTGCGCCCCGGCCTCAAGTTTCATGACGGCGAGCCGGTGCTGGCCAAGGACGTCGTCGCGAGCCTGTCGCGCTGGGCGGCGCGCGATCCCATGGGCCTGATGATCATTGCGATCCAGCAAGAGCTGACCGCCGTCGACGACCGCACCTTCAAATGGGTCCTGAAGCAGCCCTTCCCGAAGATGCTCTACGCGCTGGCCAAGAACAATGCGCCGTGCTCATTCATCATGCCTGAGCGCATCGCCAAGACCGATCCGTTCAAGCAGATCACCGAATATGTCGGCTCGGGCCCGATGAAGTTCGCCAAGGGCGAGTGGGTGCCGGGCGCCAAGGCCGTGTTCGAGAAATTTGCCGATTACGTGCCGCGGCAGGAGAAGCCATCCTGGCTCGCCGGCGGCAAGCAGATGATGGTCGATCGCGTCGAATGGATCGTGATGCCGGATCCGGCCACCGCGGCCGCCGCCCTGCAGAACGGTGAGGTCGACTGGTGGGAGAATCCGATCGCCGACCTCGTGCCGGTGCTGAAGAAGAACAAGAACATCAGCGTCGACATCGGCGATCCCCTCGGCAATATCGGCTCGTTCCGCATGAACCATCTGTTCGCGCCGTTCAACGACGTGCGGGCGCGGCGGGCGGTGCTGATGGCGCTGAGCCAGGAAGATTACATGCGCGCGATCGTCGGCGACGACGACGCGTTGTGGAAGTCGCTGCCAGGTTTCTTCACGCCGGACACACCGGTCTACAACGAGTTGGGCGGTGATATCCTCAAGGGCAAGCGCGATCTCGACGCGGCCAAGAAGCTGCTGGCCGAGAGCGGCTATTCCGGCCAGCCGGTGACCTGCCTGGTCGCGCAGGACCAGCCGATCACCAAGGCACAAGGAGACGTCACCGCGGATCTCCTGAAGAAGCTCGGCATGAATGTCGATTTCGTCGCGACCGATTGGGGCACGGTCGGCTCCCGCCGCGCCGCCAAGACGCCGCCGGGGCAGGGCGGCTGGAACATGTTCCACAGCTGGCACGCCGGCGCCGATTGCATCACGCCTGCCGCCTATACCGCCATTCGCGCCAACGGCGACAAGGCCTGGTTCGGTTGGCCCAACAGCCCGAACACCGAAAAGGAGATCACGGGCTGGTTCGACGCCAAAAGCGTCGACGAAGAGAAGGCGGCGATCGGGCGGGTCAACAAGGCGGCGATCGAGGATGTCGTCTATGCGCCGACCGGCTTCTTCCTGACCTACACGGCATGGCGCAAGAACGTCTCCGGCATCGCCAAGGGGCCGCTGCCGTTCTTCTGGGGCGTGTCGAAGTCGGCATGATGGCGCGCTGAGGCCAGATGCTCTCCTACATCCTCCGTCGCATCGTCGCGACCTTGCCGGTGATGGCGATCGTTGCGCTGTTCGTGTTCAGCCTGCTTTACATCGCGCCGGGTGATCCGGCCGTGGTGATCGCGGGTGATCAGGCCAGTCCGGAGGATGTGGAGCGCATCCGCCAGAGCCTCGGGCTGGACCGTCCGTTCCTGGTCCAGTTCGGCAGCTGGGTCTGGCGCATCCTGCATGGTGATCTCGGCACGTCGATCTTCACCAATCTGCCGGTCTCGGCGATGATCGGGCAGCGTCTCGGACCGACGCTGTCGCTGATGATCGTCACGCTGCTGCTCACGATCCTGGTGGCGGTGCCGCTCGGCGTGGTGGCGGCCTGGAAGGCCGGCAGTCTGATCGACCGCGTCATCATGGGCTTCGCGGTGTTCGGCTTCTCGCTGCCTGTGTTCGTGGTCGGCTACATGCTGGCCTATGTCTTCGCGCTGGAGCTCGAATGGCTGCCCGTGCAGGGCTACACGCCGCTCAGCTCCGGCTTCTGGCCGTGGCTGGAGAATCTGATCCTGCCGGCTATCGCGCTCGGCTGCGTCTATATTGCGCTGGTCGCGCGCATCACCCGCGCCGCCATGCTCGAAGTGCTGCAGCAGGATTATATCCGCACCGCCAAGGCCAAGGGCCTCGGGCAGGGCGGCATCCTGTTCATCCACGCATTGAAGAACGCGGCGGTTCCGATCGTGACCGTGATCGGGATCGGCATCGCGCTCCTGATCGGCGGCGCGGTCGTCACCGAAAGCGTGTTCGCGATCCCCGGCCTCGGCCGGCTCACGATCGATGCGATCCTGCGCCGCGACTATCCCGTCATCCAGGGCATCGTGCTGCTGTTCAGCTTCGTCTACGTCCTCGTCAATCTGATGATCGACGTCATCTATACGCTCGTTGACCCGAGGATCCGCTATTGACCGACACGACAGTCAATCCGCAATCGCTTCCCGCAGGCCTCGTGCTTGCGCCGCAGTTGCCGGAGATCCTCCGCCCGGTCAAGATCCGGCGCGGCTTCGTCGGCCTGTTGCGCGGCCACCCCACCGTCGCGATCGGTGGCGCGCTATTGCTGACACTGGTCCTGATCGCGATCTTCGCGCCCTATCTCTGGACGGTGGACCCGACCGCGCTTGCGCCGGCCAAACGCACCCGTGCACCGTCGGCCGCTTTCTGGTTCGGCAGCGACGTGCTCGGCCGCGATATCTATTCGCGCGTGCTGTTCGGCGCGCGAGTGTCGCTCACGGTGGGCCTGTCGGTCGCGATCTTCGCGTCCGCTGCCGGACTTGCCATCGGCATGGTCTCCGGCTTCATCCGCTGGGCCGACGGCATTTTGATGCGCTTCATGGACGGGTTGATGTCGATCCCGCCCATCCTGCTGGCGATCGCGCTGATGGCCCTGACGCGCGGCAGCGTCGGCAACGTCATCCTCGCCATCACCGTGGCCGAGATTCCGCGCGTCTCGCGTCTCGTGCGCAGCGTCGTGCTGTCGCTGCGCGAGCAGCCTTATGTGGATGCGGCGGTCGCCTGCGGCACGCGCACGCCGATGATCATCCTGCGCCACATCCTGCCCAACACGGTCGCGCCCATGCTGGTGCAGGCGACCTATATCTGCGCCAGCGCCATGATCACCGAGGCGATCCTGTCCTTCATCGGCGCGGGCACGCCGCCGACCATTCCGTCCTGGGGCAACATCATGGCCGAGGGGCGCGCGCTGTGGCAGGTCAAGCCCTACATCGTGTTCTTCCCGGCGGCGTTCCTGTCCGTCACCGTGCTCGCCGTGAATCTGCTCGGCGACGGCCTTCGCGATGCGCTCGACCCGCGCATGGCCAAGAGCCTGTGAGGGGCTGACCGCGATGGCGCTGCTCGAAGTCGAAAATCTCCAGACCCATTTCCGTACCCCCAGCGGCGTTAATCGTGCGGTGGACGGGGTGTCCTTTCATGTCAACGAGGGCGAGACGCTGGCCATCGTCGGCGAGTCCGGCTGCGGCAAGTCGGTGACCTCGATGTCCCTGATGCGACTGATCCCGGAGCCGCCGGGCAGGATCGCGGGCAGCATCCGTTTCGCGGGCAGGGATCTCCTGAAGTTGTCGGACCGCGAGATGCGCGCCATCCGCGGCAACGACATCTCGATGATCTTTCAGGAGCCGATGACGAGCCTGAACCCGGTGCTCACCGTCGGCCGCCAGATCCGCGAGACCTTGATGATCCATCAGGGGTTGGACAAGGCCGCGGCAGAGGCGCACGCGGTTGAGATGTTGACGCTGGTCGGCATCCCCGAGCCGAAACGCCGCGTGCGCGAGTATCCGCATCAGCTCTCCGGCGGCATGCGCCAGCGCGTCATGATCGCCATTGCGCTGGCCTGCAATCCAAAGCTTTTGATCGCGGACGAGCCGACCACGGCGCTCGACGTGACCATCCAGGCGCAGATCCTCAAGCTAATGCTGGACCTGAAGCGCCGGGTCGGCGCCGCCATCATCCTGATCACCCACGATCTCGGCGTCGTCGCCGAAATCGCCGAGCGCGTCATGGTGATGTATGCGGGACGCAAGGTCGAGGAGGCGCCGGTGGCCGAGCTGTTTCGCTCGCCGCGCCATCCCTACACGCAAGGCCTGCTGGGTGCGGTGCCGCGGCTCGGCTCCTCGCTCGCGGGGACCGCGACGCGGCTCGCCGAGATCCCGGGGCAGGTGCCTGATCTCAGGAAGCCGATCACCGGCTGCGTCTTCGCCGGTCGCTGCGCGCTGGCGACCGATCTCTGCCGGCAGTACGCGCCGGGGCTGGAGGAGAAGGGTCCGCGCCACATTGCCGCCTGCCACTATGCCGCCAAGGGGGCGGTCGCGGCATGAGTCCTCCGCTGCTCCAGGTCAACGACCTCAAGAAGCATTTTCCCGTCAAGAAGGGTCTTTTCCAGCGCAAGTCCGAATTCGTCTATGCGGTCGACGGCGTATCGTTCGAGATCGCGCGCGGCGAGACGCTGTCGCTGGTCGGCGAGTCCGGCTGCGGCAAGTCGACGGTCGGCCGCGCGATTCTGCGGCTGTTCGACATCACTTCCGGACAGGTGATCCTCGACGGCCAGCGCATCGACGATGCCCATCCCAGCACGATGCGCCAGATGCGGCGCCGCGTGCAGGTGGTGTTCCAGGATCCGTTCTCCAGCCTCAACCCGCGCATGCGCGTGCGCGACATCCTGGCCGAGCCGATCCGCAATTTCGGCCTCGCCAAATCCGCCGAGGATCTCGAGGTGCGCGTCACCGCGCTGATGGACACCGTGCGCCTGCCGCGCGAGGCGCTCAATCGCAGGCCGCATGAATTCTCCGGCGGCCAGCGGCAGCGCATCGGCATCGCGCGGGCGCTCGCCGCCGAGCCCGAGCTGATCGTCTGCGACGAGGCGGTCTCCGCGCTTGACGTCTCGGTCAAGGCGCAGATCGTCAACCTCCTGCAGGATCTCCAGCGCGAGTTCGGCCTTGCGCTGCTGTTCATCAGCCATGACCTCGCCATCGTCGAGCACATGACCCACCGCGTCGCCGTGATGTATCTCGGCAAGATCGTGGAAGTGGCGCCGCGCCGCGAGATCTTTGCCGCGCCAAGGCATCCCTACACCAAGGCGTTGCTGTCCGCGGTGCCACTGCCCGAGCCGGGCGCGCAGCGCAATCCCATCATCCTCAAAGGCGACGTGCCGAGCCCGATCAATCCGCCGAAGGGATGCCGCTTCCATACCCGCTGCCCGCTCGTCTTCGACCGCTGCCGGGTCGACGAGCCGGTGCTACGTGCGGTGGGAGGCGAGCAATGGGTGGCCTGTCATCTCGAAGACGGCGAAGGGGTAGCGAGCAGCTGAAGCTGCGAGATTTGGCGACGGAATTCGTCAATGAAATCAAACCCCGTTCTACTGTGCATGGGGTTGTTTTCGCACTTTTGATGCGGCCGGCCTCAACCCTGCCGGCGCAGGAAGCCGGTGATCGTGACCTTTTCCCAGATGCCCGCCGCGGCAAAGGGGTCGGCGCGATTGAAGGCCTCGACTTCGGAACGGCCGGGCGCCTCGATCAGAAACAGGCTGCCGATCATGGTTTGACCATCGTCGGAGACCAGCGGTCCCGACATCACGATCTTGACGCCGAAGCCCGAGGTGTCGCTCAGAAACGCCTTGTGGGCATCGTAATTGGCGAGCCGCGTCGGCAGCGCGCCGCTGCGGTCGATGGCGTGAATGGCAAACAGCATGGTGGTCTCCGTTTCTTCGGCGTTGGTTCTTGGGACGGCCGCCGGGGCGGCCGTCCGGATGTGATGGGGGAACTTACTTGGCGCCGAGCTTGCTGGCCTCCTCGAAGGTCGGGCAGGTGCGCTGCTCCAGCGGCACGTCGAACGGCTGGTAATTGTCCTTGGTGATGACGGTCGGCTTCAGCACGATCTCGGCGATGACGGGCTGGCTGCGCAAGGCGCGGATCGCCATCATGGTGCCGAGGCAGCCTTGCGCAAATCCGTTGTAGTCGCCGCTGGCGAGCAGCTTGCCGGACTTGATCGCGTCGATCGCCTCCTTGGTGCCGTTGATGCCGATCACCTGCGCCTTGCGGTTGGCGCCGTCGAGCGCCTCGATCGCGCCGACCGCCATCGCGTCGTTGGCGGCGAGCACGCCGTCGATCTGCGAATTCGACTGCATCAGATTCTCCATGACCTGGAGCGCCTGAAGCCGCTGGTAGTTGCCGGGCTGGGAGGCCAGGAGCTTGGCGCCGGGGGCTTCCTTCAGCGCGTCGTTGAAGCCGCGGACGCGGTCGACATTGGTCAGCGAGCCCTTGACGCCCTCGATGATGACGATGTTGCCCTTGCCGCCCAGCGTCTTCAGCAGGAAGCGCGCGGTCTCGAGTCCAAGGCTGTAGTCGTCGGCACCGACGAAGGACAGGAACTTGCCGCCCGCGGAGCGGTCGGTGATGTTGACGACGGGGATCTTGGCTTCGTTGATCTTCTCGACGCCCGGCACCATCGCCTTGTAGTCGACCGGCGTGAACACGATCGCGCTCGGCTTCTTCACCACGACGTCCTCGATCTGGCTGAGCTGTTCGGGGATCGAGTCCGGCTTGGTCGGGATGTATTGCAGCGTCTTCGCGTTCAGCGTCTTGGCCATGTTGTCGGCGCCGACCCGCACCGTCTGGAAGAACGGGTTCGTCTGGTTCTTGGTGAAGACGGCGATGGTCTCGCCGTCGGCCCGCGCCTGCGTCGTGAATGCCGCGGCCATCAGCAGCGGCAGCGTCAGGTAACCCAGTTTACGTTTCATGTTGCCTCCATCCCTCATTTTGCTTGTTGGTAGTCCTGAGAACTCATTGCGCGCGGCGGCGCGTCTTCATGTCGAGCCAGACCGCGAGAATGACGATGACGCCGGTGACCAGCGGCTGCCAGTTGGCGCTGACCGAGAGCAGGTTCATGCCGTTCAGCACCAGCGTCAGGATCAGCGCGCCGATGAAGGTGCCGAACACGGTGCCGACACCGCCGAACAGCGAGGTGCCGCCGATCAGCACGGCCGCGATCGCCGGCAAGGTCAGGCTCTCGCCGATGTCGGCCTCGGCCGAATTGAGCCGCGACAGGAAGATGATCGAGGCGAGCCCCGCCATGGTGCCCGACACCGCATAGACCAGCAGCAGGCGCCGCGCGACGGGGATGCCGGAGAGCCGGGCGGCAACCGGGTTGGCGCCGATCGCATAGATCTCCTGTCCCCAGACCGTGCGCTGCGCGAACAGCGTTCCGATGCCGAGGAACACCAGCAGCAGATAGACCGGGATCGGCAGGCCGAACAGATAACCGCTGCCGATCTGGCGGAAGCCGGCCGGGAAGCCGTGCAGCGTCTCGCCCGCCATGTACCAGTAGGTGAGGCCGTTCAGCACCCACAGCATGCCGTAGGTGGCGATGAAGGAGGGAATGCGCAGCGCGGTGACCATGATGCCGTTGAGCAGGCCGACGAGGCCGCCGCAGGCAAGGCCGGTGAGGATGCCGAGTGCCGGCGAGCCGGTCTTGTGGATCACGGTTCCGGCGATGCAGGCCGACAGCGCGACATTGGCGCCGACCGACAGGTCAAGCCCGGCGGTCAGCACCACCAAGGTCAGGCCGGAGGCGATGAAGAAGGTCAGGCTCGCCTGGCGCAGCACGTTGAGGATGTTGCCGAGGCTCAGGAAGGATTCGCTGAGCACGGCGAGCACCGCGCAGATCAGCAGCGCAGCGAGCAGGCGGTAGAACACCTGGATGGCGTCCTGCGACAGGAAGGAGCGGGGCGGCATCAGTGCCTCTTTGGTGATGTCGGTCATGCCCGGCTCCTGAGGCCATCGAGGAACAACGCGACGATGACGAGGACGCCGACGCTTGCGACCTGCACCGAGGACGGCAGCGAGATCAGGTTGAGCCCGTTGCGCAGCACGCCGACGGAGAGAACCCCGAGCAGGGTGCCGAGCAGCCAGCCATTGCCGCGCTCGAACGAGGTGCCGCCGACCGCGACGGCGGCGATGGCGTCGAACTCGAGGCCGAGGCCGGCGGTGGGATGTCCGGAGTTCATGCGGGCTGTCATCAAGAGGCCCGCGATGCCAGCCATGGCTCCGCCGATGGCATAGACCGCGATCAGCAGCTTGTTCGGCGAGAGGCCGGCATAGCGCAAGGCCTCGCGGTTGCCGCCGAGCGCAAAGATGTAGGTGCCGAAGCGGGTGTGATAGAGCAGGCCGTGGAAGGCGGCATAGGTCACCAGCGCCATGACGATCGGCACGGGAATGCCCAGCAGCGTCGCCGAATAGATGTCGCGCACGCTGTGGGGGATGCCGACCACGCTCTGGCCGTCGCTGACGATCAGCGACAGGCCCTGAGCCATGCCGAGCGTGCCGAGCGTCGCGACGAAGGGCGGGATGCCGAGGATGGCGACGAGCCAGCCGTTGGCAACGCCGAAGGCGGTGCCGACCAGCAGGCCGGCGCCGAGGCCCAGCAGCATGGATTTGGTGGCGAGCGAGACGATGGCGACGCAGAGCGAGGTCAGCGTCAGCACCGCACCCATCGACAGGTCCAGCCCCTCGGTCATGATGATCAAGGTCATCGGCAGCGCGAGCATGGTGAGGATGGTCGACTGCACCAGCACGTTGGAGAGATTGGCGACCGACAGGAAGCCGGGTGCGATCGCGCTGAACAGCGCGATCAGCAGCACCAGCACGATGGCAACGCCGGGAATGCGCTGCAGTGGGTTCGGCGTTGAGACGACCGCGGCTTCACGCATGATGCATCCCCAAGCGCACGATGTTCTCCTCGGTCAATTCGTTGCGGGCCAGGTGCCCGGCGATGCGCCCTTCGCGCATCACATAGGCACGGTCGCAGACATGGCAGATCTCGATCTGCTCGGATGAGATCATCAGCGCTGCCGCGCCTTCGGCGACGAGGCGGTCGATCAGTGCGAAGATCTCGGACTTGGCGCCGATGTCGATGCCGCGCGTCGGCTCGTCGAAGATGAAGAGTTTTGAGCCGGCCGCCAGCCATTTGCCGATCACGACCTTCTGCTGGTTGCCGCCCGAGAGCAGGCCGACGGTCTGCCGCGCGCTTGGCGTTGCAATGCGCAACTGCCGGATCAGGCCATCGGCGGTGCGCTGGGCCGAGCGTTGGTCGAACAGGCCGCTCGGAAAGAGCTTCCGCAGCGCGGAGACCACGAGGTTGTCGCTCACCGAGCGCAGCAGTGCCAGACCCTCGCTCTTGCGGCTCTCCGGGATCAGCGCGATGCCGCGGCGGGCGGCAAGGTCAGGCTCGCCCGAGATGGTCTTGCCGTCGAAGATGATCTCGCCCGACGTCACGGGATCCGCACCGAAGATGGCGCGGGCGACCTCGCTGCGGCCGGACCCGACCAGGCCGCACAGGCCGACGATCTCGCCGCGGCGTACCTCGATGTTGATGTCGGAGATGCCGGTCGACGCGGTCAGGCCCTTCACCTCGAGCAGCAGTTCGCCCGGCTTGTCGGCGAAGTGCCTGGGATAGGTCATGTCGACGTTGCGGCCGACCATCATGCGCACGAGCTGGTCCGGCGAGACATCGGCCGGCTTGACGCCGTCGATACGGCGGCCGTCGCGCAGCACCGTGATGCGATCGCCGAGCGCGAACACCTCGGCCATGCGGTGCGAGATGTAGACGATCGAGACGCCATCGGCCTTGAGCTTGGCGATCAGCGCAAACAACAACTCGGTCTCGCGGTCGGATAGCGCCGCGGTCGGCTCGTCCATCACGAGGATGCGGGCGTTCTGGCTGATCGCCTTGGCAATCTCCACCATCTGCTGCTGCGCGACGCCGAGCTTCTCGACGGTGGTTGAGGGATCGATATCGAAGCCGATCGTGTCGAGCACGCGCCTGGCGTCAGCCAATATCTTTCGGCGGTCGATCGTGCCTAGGATGCGCCCCCGGGGCTCACGGCCGAGGAAGATGTTCTGGGCGATGTCGAGATAGGGGACCAGCGAGAATTCCTGGAAGATCACGGCAATGCCGAGCTTCTGCGCGTCGGCCGTCGATGAGATCTCGACCTTCCCGCCGTTGTAATAGAACTCGCCGGCGTCGGCGCGATAGGCGCCGCACAGCACCTTCATCAGGCTCGATTTGCCGGCACCGTTCTCGCCGAGCAGCATGTGGACTTCGCCGGGATAGACAGCAAAGGACACGTCGTCCAGCGCCTTGACGCCCGGGAATTCCTTGCTGATGCCGCGCAGCTCCAAAAGCGGCGTGGGCGAGATCACCTCGACCGGGAGCCCATCGCTCATGATCTGACTCCGCTCGCAAAGATCTTCCCCGGGTTCATCAGTCCACCAGGATCGAGCGCTGTCTTGATCGACCGCATCACGTCGACGGCGTCGCCGAGCTCATCGACGAGATAGTCGATCTTGCCGAGCCCGATGCCGTGCTCGCCGGTGCAGGTGCCGTCCATGGCGATGGCGCGGGCGACCATGCGGGCCTGCAGCGCCTTGGCGCCTTCGGCCTCCTCGGGCTTTGCGGGATCGATCAGGATCAGCATGTGGAAATTGCCGTCGCCGACATGGCCGACGATCGGCGCGGTAAAGCCGTGCTCGTCCGCATCGCGCCGGGTTTCGGTCAGGCATTCGGCGAGCCGCGAGATCGGCACGCAGACGTCGGTGATGACGGCGCGCGCACCCGGCCGCAGGCCGAGGCCGGCATAGAGCGTGTTGTCGCGGGCATGCCATAGCCGGCTGCGATCCTCCGGCGCCTTGGCCCAGGCGAAGCCGTGGCCGCCGTGGTCGGCGGCGATGGCCTGCGCGGCCTCGGCCTGCTCGGCGACGGAGGCCTCGGAGCCATGGAATTCGAAGAACAAAGTGGGTGCCTCGCGGTAGCCGAGCTTGGCATAGGCGTTGATGCCGCGCATCATGACGTCATCGAGTAGTTCGACGCGCGCCACGGGAATGGCGGACTGGATCACGGAGATCGCGGTGTTGACCGCATCGTGCAATGTGTCGAAGCTGCAGACCGCGGCCGAGATCGCCTGCGGGACCGGGTGCACCTTCAGCGTGATCTCGGTGATGACGCCGAGCGTGCCTTCCGCGCCGACGAACATGCGCGTCAGATCGTAGCCCGCGGCCGATTTGCGGGCGCGCCTGGCGGTGCGGATGATGCGGCCATCGGCCAGCACCACCTCCAGTGCCATGACATTGTCCTTCATGGTGCCGTAGCGCACCGCCATGGTGCCCGAGGCGCGCGTGGAGGTCATGCCGCCGATCGAGGCGTCGGCGCCGGGGTCGATTGGGAAGAACAGGCCGGTGTTGCGCAGCTCCGCGTTGAGCTGCTTGCGGGTGATGCCGGGCTGCACGACGACGTCCATGTCGCTGTCGTGCATGGCCAGCACCTTGTTCATGCGTGCGAAGTCGAAGCAGACGCCACCGGCCACCGCGGCCGCGTTGCCTTCGAGCGAGGTGCCGGCGCCGAACGGCACGATCGGCATGCCGGCGCCCGCACAGAGCTTGACGATCTCGGCGACCTCCTGCGTGGTTTCAGGAAAGACGACGATGTCGGGCGGCAGGCTCCGATAATGCGACTCGCTCTGCCCATGCTGATCGAGCACGCCGCGCGCAACGCTCGCGCGCGGACCGATCATGCCGGTGAGGCATTCGGCCAAGGCGGCACTGTTGACCCGCGGTCCCATCGTCTCTCCCTGTCGTCCTTGTCGCGAACTGTTGTCAGTCCGTCGATTCTACGTTCGGCTTACGCCGCTCTTGCGTTGCTCGCGACCTGCTTCAGGCCGAAGTCGTAATTGAGGTGGAAATACTCGCTGTCCACCATGCGACCATCCGGCGCACGGCCCGCGGGCTGACGCACGAATTCGCGGATCAGGCTGTCCTTCACGCCGAACACGACGTCGCTGTCGAGATATCGATCGCCGGCGACGAACACATGCGTCACGAGCTGCTCGAAGCCGGGCGCTGAGATCATGAAGTGCACATGCGCCGGGCGCCAGGGATGGCGGCCCTGGGCCTCCAGCATGTCGCCGACGGGACCGTCATGCGGGATCGGGTAGGCGGCGGGCTTGATTGACCAGAAATGGAAGCGGCCATTGCCGTCGGTGTGGAAGCGGGCGCGCATCGCGAGATCGCCGATCTGGTCGAGCTGCTGCACGTCGTAATAGCCGTCGTCGTCGGAATGCCAGACGTCCACGATGGCACCTGCCAGAGGCTTGCCGTCGACCGTCGAGACCGAGCCGGTGACCAGCATGGGATCACCCTCCATCGGGCCTGAGATATCCGCACCGCTGTCCTTCTCGGGCGCGGCCTGGACGAAGAAGGGCCCGAGCACCGTGGTCTCGGTCGCGCCTTCCGGCACCGGGTGGTTGATCGCATCGACCAGCATGGAGACGCCGAGCGTATCCGACAGCAGGATGAATTCCTGGCGCTTGTCGTTGCACATGTGTCCGGTGCGGGTCAGGAACTCGATGCCGAATTCCCATTCCTTCTGGGTCGGCCGCACCTCGCGGACGAAGGCATGAAGGTGCCGCACCAGCGCCTCGCTCACCTTCTTGATACGCGGGTCGGTTGCGCCTGCGATCCGCTCCAGCACCGCGTCGGTGATCGTGTTCTCGTTGAAATTGCGCATGGGTGCTCCGTAGATCAGAGTTTGGGCTCGTCGAGGCCGGACAGCCGTTCGAGATGCTTGACGGTCGCGATGAAATCCGTGTCGCCGTCGCCCTGTGCGACCAGCGCGCCATAGGTCTCGCGCACCTGGGCGGCGAGCTGCAGCGGCACGCCGACGGCATGACCGGCGCCGAGGATCAGGTCGAGGTCCTTGGCCATCTGCTTGCAGGAGAAGGTGGACTCGAAATCTCGCGTCCGCAGTGGCGCGGTCTTGTATTTCACCATGGGGGAAGCCACCGCGCTGTCGTCTAGGACTTTCAAAATGTCTTGCCAGGCGATGCCGCCCTTGCGCGCCAGCGCGAGACTCTCCGCCATCATCGCGGCCGACACCGCGATCATCAAATTGACCGAAAGCTTTGCGTAGCGCGCTTCCTCGGCCGACCCGAGATAGGTCTGCGCGCGCGTGAAGGCGGCGAACAACGGCTTTGCGCTCTCGAATGCACCCTTCGGGCCCGAGACGAAGCAGGTGAGGGCGCCGGTGTGAACGATGCTGGCATTGCCGGAGACCGGTGCGCGCAGATAGGCGATCCCGCGGGACTCCGCGGCGGCGGCAACTTCGGTGGAAGCCTCGACGCTCACGGTGCTGGTCTCGATCAGGACGGCGCCCGGCGCCATCGCGGCGATCAGGCCGCCGGAGCCGAGCAACGCGCCGCGCAAGGCGGCGTCATCGGGCAGGGAGGTGATGATCGCGGCCTTGCCGCTAACCGCCTCGGCGGGTGAGGCGGCAATCGCAATGCCTTGCGCGCGAGCCTCGCTGATCCGCGCTGCGCTCTGATCGAACGCGGTCACGGCATAGCCGGCCTTGGCAACCAGCGCCGACATCGGCAGGCCCATTTTGCCGATCCCGATGAATGCAATGTTTTTCGAAGCGTCTGTCATTGTTCTTGTCCATTGGCGCCTTCAGGCGGCGCGTCCCTGTCGTTCGATGTCCTGCACGAGCCGCCGGCCGGATTGCGCCAGCAACTCCTTCTTCGTCTCCAAACCGTCGGCGAGAAGCCGGCCGTTCCGTTTCTTCCAGGCGCCGCCAATCATGACGGCCTCGATATTGGCGAGGCTCGTCTGCATCACCACGGTCGCGACGGGGTCGTGCACCGGGACGAGGTTGAGGTCGGAGGCATCGATGATGACGAGATCGGCGAGCTTGCCGGGCGTCAGCGATCCGATCTGGTGCTCGCGGCCGAGCATGCGCGCGCCTTCCGTCGTGACCCAGCGCAGCGCTTCGCGGACGGGGATGGTGGTCGTCGCAGGAATTGTGCCGCTTGCCTTGCGAGACTCGGCGTTATCGAGCGCCCGCTGCATGGAGAGCGCGACGCGCGCAACGGAGAGGAGATCGCCGGCCAGCACCGATTCCAGATCGATGCCGATGGACGGGCGAACGCCACGCTTGAGAAGGCGCCCGGTGATCGGAAAGCCGTGACCCTGGATCATCTCGTTCTCGGGCGTCACCGAGAACGACACGCCGAGATCGACCATCCGGTCGAGCAGCGCGTCAGGCAGGTCGTTGCCATGGACGATGTTGACGCCGGGGCCAACGAGGCCGGCCTCGATCAGCCTTTCCCAGCCGCCGGGCGTCTTCGCCGGACCGCCGCCCTGATGCATGGAGGCGATCAGGTTCAGCTCCCGCGCGAGAGCGAAATCGTGCATGGCGACGTCGAGCGTCGAGTAATGCGGGCCGAGGATGGCGAGGCCCAGCGTGACGAGGCCGTCGCGGTCGGCGAGGGGGCCTGCAAGCAGCCGCTCAACCTCGCGGCGCGGATGCGGCACTTCCGAGAAATGCGGCTCGCCCGGCTTCGGCTCGGGTTTTGGGGAGCCGTGGAAGAAGGCGGCACGGATGCCGCTCTCGATCAGGCCGCGCACGGCAGCGTCGGTGTGATCGGGCGTCGGGTTGTTGTGGCACCAGTCGACCAGCGTGGTGACGCCGTGGTTGATCTGGTTCAGCGCGCCGACGAGCGTTGCTATGTAGATGTCATCGGGCCGGAACACGGTCGCGAGCCCGGCATGCATGCGGCGGAAATATTCCAGCAGCGTCCAGTTCGCGGCAAAGCCGCGCAAGCCGGTCTGCCAGGTGTGCATGTGCGCGTTGATCAGGCCGGGGATGACAATGCGGCCCTTGCCGTCGACGATCTCGGCGTCGGCTGCAACGTCGATCGACGGCCGCACATCGGCGATGCGGCCGCCCTCGACCAGCACGTCGCCGGTTGCGAGGTCGCCGATCGCGTCATCCATGCTGACGACAACAGCGGATTTGATCAGCGTGCGCCGCATCGCGTTACGCCGCAGCTTTGACGGCGCCGGGCGGCTCTCCCGCCCAGGCGCGCGCGATCAGGTCGCGGATGGCATTGCGCTCGAGCGGGCGCGGGTTCCAATAGGCATTCGTCACCGCAAGGTCGGCCGCCTTGTCGATGCCGCTCTCGGGCATGCCGACATCGCGGAGCGCGAGCTTTGCGCCAAGCCTCTTCGCAAGGTCATAAAGTCCTTGCGCTGCATCGGCTGCGCCGATGGCACGCGAGACGCGCGCCATGGCGGCGGGCACGGCCGGTGCGTTATAGGCCATCGCATGCGGCAGCACGATCGTGTGCGTTTCGGCGTGCGGTAGATCGAAAGTGCCGCCGAGCGTGTGGCAGAGCTTGTGATGCAGCGCCATGCCGACGGTGCCGAGACAGACACCACAGAGCCAGGCGCCATAGAGCGCTTCGGTGCGGGCCTCGCGGTCATCACTCTTCGTGGCAATGGCGGGCAAGGCACGCGCGATCGCGCGGATGCCTTCTTCCGCCATCAGCGAGGTCACGGGATTGGCATCGCGGGCGTAGAGCGCCTCCACCGCATGGGCGATGGCGTTGATGCCGGATGTCACGGCGAGGCTCGCCGGCAGCGTCAAGGTCAGATCGACATCGTAGATCACGGTCTCCGGCAGGATCGCCGCATCGCGCACCGTGGTCTTCAACCCATTCTCGGTCTGGCCGACGATCGGCGTCATCTCCGAGCCGGCATAGGTGGTGGGGATGCAGAGCTGGTTGATTCCGGTGCGCAAGGCCAGCGCCTTGCCGAGCCCGGTGGTCGAGCCGCCGCCGAGCGAAACGACGCAATCGGCCTCGCACGCCTTCATCGCCGCGAGCGCGCGCTCGGTGACCTCGACCGGGGTATGCATGGTGGCGCCGGGAAAGATGCCGGCATAGAGCGAGCCGAGCGCTGCCCCTAAGCTTTTGCCCTGGGCCTCCTGCTGCGGCGTCGTCAGCACCAGCGCGCGCTTGCCGCCGAGCCGCTCGATCTCCGCCTTGGCGCCGGCCAGCGTTCCGCTGCCGAACACGACGCGGCAGGGCAGGTTTTCAAAGGTGAACGAACCGATCATGCGCCGGTCTCTTTGATGGGATAATCGACCTGGAAGCGCCCGATCCGCAAGTCGCCAAGCGCCTCGCGCACGCGCAAATGTTCGGGGTGATTGGCATAGGCGGCGAGCGCGGCCTGGTCGGTGAATTCGGAGAACAGCACCACGTCGCAGGCGTAGTCGACCGCGCTGACGTCCATGCCGATCTCGATATGGGTGAGGCCGTCGATCCGGCCCTGGAGGCCCTCGAACAGGGTCTTGACCTTCAGGCGGGCGGCGGAGCGCTCCTCCTGGGTCTCCCCGCGAAGCCGCCACATCACGATGTGCCTGATCGGGCCCGACATTTCCTGATTTCCTCGCCTGCCATTGTGCTTTGTTGGGTGCCATTTTGCCTTGCAGAAATCGGAAATAAAGGCCAAAATTTGTAAGTCTCTTTTCCTATTTTGACAAAAATGGACCGGCTGCTCCAACTCGAAGTTTTCTCCAAAACCGCCGAACTCGGCAGCCTGTCCAAGGCGGCCGAGACCCTGCGGATGTCGAACGCAGCCGCCAGCCGGCATCTCAGCGCGCTGGAGGAGCGGCTTGCGGTCCGGCTGATCGAGCGCAACACCCGCCGTCAGTGGTTGACCGAGGCAGGGCAGGAACTCCTGCAACGCTGCAGTACGCTCCTGAACGAACTCGCCGAGGCCGAGGATGCCGTCTCCGATCGCGCGCTCTCGCCGAAGGGCATGCTGCGCGTGACGAGCTCGCTATCCTTCGCGATGATCTATTTGGCACCGATGCTGCCCGCGTTTCGCGCGCTCTATCCTGATCTGAGCGTCCAGATCATCAGCGCCAACCGTTATCTGGACTTCATCGAAGCCGGCATCGACGTCGCGATCCGCACGCGCGAGCAGGAGCCCGATTCCAACATCGTCGTCCGCCGTATCGGCCAGATGCATCGCGTGCTCGCGGCAGCTCCCTCCTATCTGGAGAAGCACGGCCAGCCAGAGCATCCCTCCGATCTCGCGCGCCACAACATGCTGATCTACAACCTCGCCAACGATCCCTATTCGCTGCGGCTCAGTCAGGGCAGCGCGGCGCACACCGTCCGGATCGCGCCGACGCTCGACAGCAATGACGGCCAGATCATCTGTGGTGCCGCGCGCGCAGGGCTCGGCATCCTGATTCAGCCGCTTTACATCGTGCAGGGCGATATCGCGGCCGGCCGGCTGGTGCCTGTCCTGCGGGACTGGCAGCTACCGCTGCTCACCATGAACATCGCCTATCAAAATCGTGTCAGGCTGCCCGCCAAGATCAGGGTGTTCTCCGACTTCCTGGTCAGCCACATCCGCGAGCATTCCGAGCCGGGGATCTGGATCGACGCGGCGAAGTAACGGGAACGCCCATGTATCTCGGCATCGATCTCGGCACCTCCGCAGTCAAGACCGTTCTCGTCGACGATGCCCAGCGCGTGGTTGCAAGCGAAAGCCGGCCGCTGACGATCAACTCACCGCAATCGGGCTATTTCGAGCAGGATCCCGCACAGTGGATCGATGCGGCCTTTGCCACGCTCGATGCCCTGAAGGCATCGCATGCCCTCGAGCTGGCCGCGGTCGAAGGCATCGGACTGTCCGGCCAGATGCACGGCGCCACGCTGCTCGACGCGAGCGGAAAGCCGCTCCAGCCCTGCATCCTCTGGAACGACGGCCGCGCCGCCGCGGAGTGTCGTGTCCTGGAGCAGCGCTGGCCAGCCTTGCGTGCGGTGACGGGCAACAAGGCGATGCCGGGATTCACCGCGCCAAAACTGCTCTGGATCGCGACGCACGAGCCCGATATCTTCGCCGCGACAAAACTCGTGCTGCAGCCAAAGGCGTATTTGCGCCTGGTGCTGTCAGGTGAGGCCATCGAGGACGTCTCGGATGCGTCGGGATCTCTCTGGCTCGACGCCGCGCGCCGCGACTGGTCGGACGCAGCGCTGGCCGCGACCGGCCTGTCGCGCGAACACATGCCGCGTCTGGTCGAGGGCTGCGCGCCTGCAACGACACTGCGCGGCGAGCTCGCGCAGCGCTGGGGCATGACCAGGCCGCCGATCATCGCAGGCGGCGCCGGCGATAATCCGGCAGGCGCCGTCGGCATCGGCGCGATCCATCCCGGAACCGCGTTCGTGTCGCTGGGAACCTCGGGTGCGCTACTCGTGCCGACCGGCACGATCGCCGCCAATCCGGACCGCGCGGTGCACACGTTTTGTCACGCCATTCCCGGAATGTGGATCCACGCCGGCGCGATCCTGTCGGCCGCCTCCTGCCTTGCCTGGTCCGCGCGCCTGTTCGGCGTCACCGAAGCGGAGCTGCTGGCGCCACTGGGATCGCGTCCGCGGGCGCCGTCGCCGGTGAGCTTCCTGCCTTATCTCGCCGGCGAGCGGACGCCGCATGACGATCCCGGTGCGCGCGGCATGCTCGATGGCTTGAGCCATGTCACCGATCGCGCAGCGATCGTGCAGGCCGTGCTCGAAGGCGTTGCCTTCGCGCTAGCCGATTGCCGCGACGTGCTCGCGGAGGCTGGTGTCACGATTGCCGAAGCCGATGTCATCGGCGGCGGTTCGCGATCAGAGTTCTGGCTCTCGGTGCTGGCGAGCGTGCTGAATGTTCCGATCCACCGCTTTGCCGGCGGCGAGACCGGCGCGGCGTTCGGTGCGGCGAGATTGGGGCGGCTTGCTGTCACGGGTGAGGCAGTCGAAACCGTGTGCACGCGACCGCAGCGCATCGAGACGTTCGAACCTGACGCCGGGCTGACGGATGCCTATGCCGAGCGGCTTCCCGCCTGGCGCGAACTGTATCGTCCTTGCCACTAGCGCCGCCACGATGCTGCGTTCCCCATTGTTCGGTATTGCCCTGGCATCCGGCGTTTTGTTTAATGCGTGAGCCGCGCTGACACTGAGATCGAGACGCGGGTAGGAAACGCATTGTGCGCCGGGAGGCACGATGAACGATCCGATCCTCGAGATGCGCGGGGTCTCAAAGTCCTTCTTCGGCATCAAGGCGCTGCGGGCCGTCGATCTCACCGTCCATGCCGGCGAGATCCATGCCTTGATGGGGGAGAACGGCGCCGGCAAGTCGACGCTGATGAAGATCCTGTCCGGCGCCTACAGGCCCGATCCCGGAGGCGAGATCCGCATCGAGGGGCAGCCGGTGCGGATCGAAGGTCCGCTCGGCGGCCGCGCGGCGGGCATCTCGATCATCTATCAGGAACTGTCGCTCGCTCCCAATCTGAGTGTTGCCGAGAATATCTATCTGGGGCGGGAGATATCGCGGAAAGGTCTGCTGGCGCGCGGGGCCATGCGGGATGGCGTCGGCCATATCCTGAAGCGGCTCGGCGCAGACTTCCTGCCGTCGACGCTGGTGGCGCATCTCTCCATGGGGCAACGACAACTGGTCGAGATCGCCCGCGCGCTGCACGCAAGATCGAAGATCCTGATCATGGACGAGCCGACCACCGCGTTGTCGGCGGGCGAGAGTGCGCGGCTGTTTGCGCTGATCCGCCAGCTCCGCGCCGAGGGGCTCGCCATCATCTACATCTCGCATCGCATGGACGAGGTCTATGCGCTTGGCGACCGCGTCACCGTGCTGCGCGACGGCCGGCTGGTCGGCTCGCTCGACAAGCCCGAGATCCGTGCCGACACCATCGTGCGAATGATGGTGGGACGTGACGTCTCCTCGTTCTACAAGAAGGACCATGATCCGGACGCGGGGCGGGGACATCCCGTGCTCGCCGCGATCGACATGGCGGACGGACGGCGCGTGAAAGGCTGCTCGCTGACCGTGCATGCGGGCGAGGTGGTCGGGCTCGCTGGTCTCATCGGCGCCGGACGCACCGAGCTTGCGCATCTCATCATCGGCGCGCTGCCGAAGACCTCCGGCCGGCTCGAGCTGGAGGGACAGCCGGTCGAGATTCGCAACCCAGGCGAGGCGCTCGAGGCGGGGATTGCCTATCTGACCGAGGACCGCAAGGCGCTCGGCCTGTTTCTCGACATGTCGTGTCTGGACAACATCAACCTCGCTGTGCTCGGCCGCGATGCCAAGCTCGGCTGGTTCCTGGATCGCGACAAGGCGCGCGAGCGCGCCGACCGGGCTTTCGCGGGCCTCAGCATCCGTGCCGCCAATGTCGGTGTGCCCGCAGGCGGCCTGTCCGGCGGCAACCAGCAGAAGCTGCTGCTGTCGCGGCTTCTCGCCATCGCGCCGAAAGTCCTGATCCTCGACGAGCCGACGCGGGGCGTCGATGTCGGCGCCAAGTCGGAGATCTATTCGATCATCGACAATCTGGCCAAGGCCGGCACAGCGATCCTCGTCATCTCGTCCGATCTCCCTGAAATCATCGGCATCTGCGACCGTGTCGTCGTGATGCGTGCCGGACACATTGCCGGCGAGGTGACGCGCGGCCCCAATTCGCCGCTGACGCAAGAAGACATCATGGCGCTTGCCACGGGGATGGAGCATCTCGATGCCTGACAATGGTGCTGCGGAGGTCCAGTCCGCCCCGACGGCGACCAACGGTGCCGCGGCAGAGACGCGGCGCCAGCGGGTGAGGGTGCTGATCAGCGCGCTCGGCATGCTGCCGGTGCTGCTCATTCTCTGCATCGGCTTTCACATGTTGTCCGAAGGACGTTTCTTCACCGGACAAAATCTCGGCATCGTGCTGCAGCAGGCGGCCGTGAACACCGTGCTCGCCGCAGGCATGACCTTCGTCATCCTCACCGGCGGCATCGACCTTTCGGTCGGCTCGATCCTGGCGGCATCCGCGATGGCGGGGTTGACGCTTTCCAAATTTCCGGAGCTCGGGATGCTGTGGTTGCCGGCTTCGGTGCTCACCGGCCTCGGCTTCGGCATCGCCAACGGTGCTCTGATCGCGCTGCTTCGCCTGCCGCCTTTCATCGTGACGCTCGGCTCGCTCACCGCGGTGCGGGGCCTCGCGCGCCTGCTCGGGGCCGACACCACCGTGTTCAATCCCTCCATTCCCTACGCCTTCATCGGCAATGGTTCGCTGACGCTCATTCCTGGCGTCGCTTCGATCCCGTGGCTCTCGGTGATCGCCTTGCTGGTCATCCTGCTCTCGTGGGTGGTGCTGCGCCGGACCGTGCTCGGCGTGCACATCTATGCGGTGGGCGGCAACGAGAGCGCGGCGCGGCTTGCCGGCATCAAGGTCTGGGCGGTGCTGATCTTCGTTTACGGTGTCTCGGGTCTGTTCGCCGGGCTCGGCGGCGCCATGCAGGCGGCGCGGCTCTATGCGGCCAACGGCCTGCAACTCGGCCAGTCCTACGAGCTTGATGCGATCACGGCCGTGATCCTCGGCGGTACCTCGTTCGTCGGCGGCATCGGCTCGATCTGGGGCACGCTGGTCGGCGCGCTGATCATCGCCGTGCTGTCGAACGGCCTCATCCTCGTCGGTGTCTCCGACATCTGGCAGTACGTGATCAAGGGGCTCGTCATCATCGGTGCCGTCGCGCTCGATCGTTACCGGCTGCAGGGATCCGCCAGAACCTGAGGGCGGCGGCGCGCCCGCTCGATGCAAATTCCGTTGCGGCAACTGGTCTGCCGTGCCGGGGACGAAGACAGACCAGGGAGGAAGTCCATGTTGAAGACGATCATGCTCGCGGGCGCCGCGACGGCGCTCGCCCTGACCACCGCGCCATCCTTCGCCAAGGACCTCAAGTCGATCGGCGTCTCGCTGGGATCGATGGGAAACCCGTTCTTCGTCGCGCTGTCGAAGGGCGCCGAGTTCGAGGCGAAGAAGACCAATCCCAACGTGAAGATCACGACGGTGGGCTTCGAATACGATCTCGGCAAGCAGGTCACCCAGATCGACAATTTCATCGCCGCCGGCGTCGACCTGATCCTCCTGAACCCCGGCGATCCCAAGGCGATCGGGCCGGCGATCAAGAAGGCGCAAGCCGCGGGCATCGTCGTCGTTGCGGTCGATACCGCGGCCGAAGGCGCCGATGCCACCGTGACCACGAACAATGTGCAGGCCGGCGAAATCTCCTGCCAGTACATCGTGGACAAGCTCGGCGGCAAGGGCGAGGTCATCATCGAGAACGGCCCGCAGGTGTCCGCGGTGATCGACCGCGTCGTCGGCTGCAAGAACGTCTTGTCGAAGAACGCCGGCATCAAGGTGTTGTCCAGCGACCAGGATGCCAAGGGCTCGCGTGAAGGTGGCCTCACCGTCGCGCAGGGTTATCTGACCCGCTTCCCCAAGATCGACGCCATCTTCGCCATCAACGATCCGCAGGCGATCGGCACCGACCTTGCCGCGCGCCAGCAGAACCGCACCGGCATCATCATCACGGCGGTCGACGGCGCGCCGGATATCGAGGCGGCGCTGAAGGATCCGCAGTCGCCGCAGATCCAGGCGTCCGCATCGCAGGACCCCTTCTTCATGGCGCGGCGGGCCGTGCAGGTCGGCGTCGGCATCCTCAATGGCCAGAAGCCGGCTTCGACCGTCGAGTTGCTGCCGTCCAAGCTCGTCACCCGGGACAACATCGCCGAGTACAAGGGCTGGACCTCGGATCGCTCGCAGTAGACGCGGCGTCTCTGGTCCGCAGATGCGAAAATAGCGGGCGGCGTCCTGAATGACGCCGCCCGATTGCGCCATGGCGCCGATCGCCGTCCGAGCGCGCGAGGCCGCCTGTGTGCTAGCTTCGCGCAACCTCGGTCGGTCGAATCGGAAGCAGATCTCGTGAAAGCCAAAACAGCCGGCACCACGTCCGGCACAGCGTGGCGGCATGCCAATATCGGTCGCTTGCTCAACAACGCCGTGCGGCGCTTCGAAGGGCGCGTGCTCGAGTTGATGAGCGAGCGGGGGCACGACGAGACGCGCATCGCGCATGTCAGCCTGACGCGGAATCTCGACGTCGAGGGGACGCGTCTCACCGAACTGGCACGCCGCGCCTCCATGAGCAAGCAGGCGATGGGGGAACTGGTCGATCAATGTGCCGAACTCGGTCTCGTCGATCGCATTGCCGATCCGACCGACGGGCGGGCGCGTATCGTCAAGTTCACGCCGGCCGGCCGCAAATGGCTCGACGCGTTCCGCGATGCCGTCGATGTCGCCGAGCAGGAGATGCGCGCAGAGCTCGGCAAGGCCGCGATGGAGGCGATCCTGAAGGGGCTGGCGGTCTATGGCGCGAGGTTCGATACGCTCGACGATGCGGATTAGTCAGGTTACTTGACGATATCGTCAAGCCTCCTTACCATGTAGGATATTGCTGGTGGGGAGACACGCCTTGGAAACACGTCTGACGGCCGCGGTACTCATCGTGGGCGGCGGCCCTTGCGGGCTGATGCTGGCCAACGAGCTCGGCCGCCGTGGTGTGTCCGCGATCGTGGTCGATGAGAAGCCCGGCACCGCTTTCAATCCGCAGGCTAACGCGACGCAGGCGCGCTCGATGGAGCACTATCGGCGGTTGGGCTTTGCCGATGAAATCCGGCGTGAGGGCCTGCCGGCGGACTATCCGACCGACGTTGCGTATTTCACGCGCTATGCCGGCTACGAGCTGGCGCGATTTGCGCTGCCGTCATCGTCGCGCGCGGGCGATCTGATCAAGGGGATGTCGGGCTCCTGGAGCGCGGCAGAGCTGCCGCATCGCGTCTCCCAGAAATATGTGGAGGCCGTGCTGCGCCGGCATGCCGAACGGCTTGCCGGCATCAAGCTCAATTACGGCCATCGTCTCGTCGGTTACGTCGAAAACGACGATGGCATCCTGGGCGAGGTCGAATGTCTCGATGATGGCAGGCGCCTTCAGGTCCAGGCCGACTTCCTGGTCGGCGCCGACGGGCCGCGCTCGATGGTGCGGCAATCGCTCGGCATCGTCTATGGCGGCGAGACCGGGACGCAGCGCGATTTCATGGGCGGCCGCATGCTGGCGGTGTATCTCCGCGCGCCGGACTTCTATGCGAGCATCCCGCACGCCAAAGCGTGGATGTACAATTGCTTCAATGGCGATCGCCGCGCCTTCATGGCCTCCGTGAACGGGCGCGACGAATTCGCGTTTCACACGCAGCTTCGGCCGGGCGAAGACGAGAGCGCAATCGGGATCAACGAGGCCAAGGCGGCGTTCCAGCGTGCCTGCGGTGCGCCGATCGACTGCGAGGTGCTCTCGTTTCTGACCTGGACCGCGGGGCACGCCCTGGTCGCGAACGGGATGCAGCGGGGCAGGGTGTTCCTCGGCGGCGACGCCGCGCATCTGTTCACGCCGACCGGCGGGCTCGGTTACAACACCGCGATCGAGGATGCGGTCAATCTCGGCTGGAAGCTCGCCAGCGTGGTCAAGGGGCTGAGCCCGGCGACGCTGCTCGACAGCTACGAGATCGAGCGGCGTCCGGTGGCGCTGCGCAACACCGGCTATGCCCGGCGCTTTGCCGATTCCCTTGGTCTGTTCGCGCCGGCGCCAGAGATCGAGGATGCCACGGACGAGGGCCGCGAGGCGCGGCGGACGGCAGGCGTCTATCTCGAGCAGCACGCCCGTGCGGAGTTCAACATCCCCGGTGTGACCTTCGGCGGGCGCTATGACGGCTCGCCGATCATCGTCTCCGATGGCACCCAGCCGCCGCCCGATACTGCGAACGTCTACGTTCCCAGCGCCTGTCCCGGCGGCCGCGCACCGCATGCGTGGCTGGACGACGGCGTGTCCCTGTACGATTTGCTCGGGTTCGAATGGACGCTGCTGCAGTTCGGTGAGTTTGCTTCCGCTGCGATCGCTGACGCGGTCCGTGCGCTCGGCGTCGACGTGAAGCTCGTCACGCTGCCGGCATCGCTGCGTGACCTCTACGAGGCAGACCTCGCCTTGATACGTCCCGACCAGATCGTGGCGTGGCGCGGCAGCGCCTCACAAGCAGGGGCAATCGGGCATGTGCTTGCCCGTGCGCTCGGACATGGCGCGAGCGACGCCGCGCGGTCGAGCGAGATTTGAGCCATCCGCGTTAGCGGGCGGTACTCGGACTGGTGCGTGGAGAGGGAACGGTCGACGGAAATCTGCTCGCGAGAGCGCGGGTCTTGGGTTGCACGTGCGATCCGTCGATCACCTCGAGCCGCCCGCAGCGGTTCAGGGTGTGGAGCTTCCGGCCGGGCCACACCGGCCCGGGGCGCAGGGAATGGCGCACGATCTGCCTGAACGTCGTCGGCGACAGTTCGACCACTTCCGCCAGCGCGAGCGCCGCGCCATATCCGTCGCTGCAGTTCTGGACCGGGCGCCACAGTTTGTCGTTGATCGTGACGAAATTCCCTGCCGGCCGCGTGCTGGCACGGTCGATCAGGACCGGGTTGCTGGCGTGCGGCAGCCAGGGGCCGTGCAGATGGTCGGCGTAGTAGATCGCCAGCGAATCCGAGTAGCCGCCGGCGCCGTCGCGCCAGGCGCCGAACAGATAATGCAGGCCGTTGTGCTGCGTGATCGTGACGTCGGCGAGCTCAAGGCCTGAGAGCAGCGTCGTGTGTCGTTCCCATTTGTCGGGGAACCGGACGCATTTGTAGAGAGCGACGTCCCCGTGGATCGAGCTCTCGGGGATCATCCACAACTCGCCGCCGTCTTCGATCAGAAACGGGTAGGAGAGATGCCAGGGCTCTTCCAGCACCGGCAGGACCTCGCCGACCGGCCCGGTGTCTCCGAACTCGATCGTCGAAATGATGCCCTTGCCGACACGGTGATCGAGATCCTCGAAGAAGACGAATGTTCGTCCCTGCCAGGTGATCGGGAAGGGGTCCGCGTAGAAGCGATGGCCGGGATCTGGAAGAACGTGCCAGGCCGGTCCGGACAGATCACCCGTCTGCCACACACCTGCGCCTTCGTTGAAGCGCCAGCCGACATGCCAATGTGGGGCATAGCAGCAGAGGCGGTAGATCTCCTTGGCGATGGAAACGGCGAGGCCGCGGGTGACATAACCGACGGGGCCACGGCGCGGGATGGTCGCGGCCGGACGCGCCAGGTCCGGCAGCAGGCGCGGCCTTCCCGACAGGATCGCCGCCACCATGGTCAGGGTCCGCGCCATCACGGTTTCGAGCGCGCCGCTCAGGCCGGCGGCAATTTCTCCGGAGGGATGGCCGCGATCGATCGTGGAGCCGTCGACCTCGTTGACGATGTCGATGACCGGCAGGTCGCCGGCCAGGATGGCGGCGAGCGCGGCGTTCTCGCCCGCGACGCCATTGAACAGCGGGCGCAGATACAGTTTCGCGGAGCTATTCGGATCGCGCGCGGCGCCGGTGAAGTCGACGATCACGTCAGCCGTCGCGGTGCTCGCCCGCGCCGGTTCCGGAATGATGGTGAGCCTGTTGGCGCCGCTGTGCTGGCCCTTGTGCAGCACCAGGCGTTCGAGCTCGAACAGGGCGTCGAGACCCGCCGGCCGCGGCTCGGTCGTCGCAGTCCACGCGATTTGAACCGGAACGTCCCGGTCGTCGATCAACAGCGTATCGCGGGCCATCCATCGCCGCGCGTACTCACGTTCACAGCGAAACTCGATGATCATGTCGAGCCCATCTATTCCAATCGTCTGGTCAGGTGACCTGGCCGAGAATTCGAACGTATTCCTCCACCATGGCATCTACCGAATAGCGCAGTCGCAGGCCTTTGGCGTTTTGTCGCAGCTCGTCGCTCAGATGTTGGTCCGTCACCAGCCGGGAGACGGCCGCCGACAGTTTCGCGTGATCGGCCGCATCGACGAAGAGGGCCGTCGGCTTTCCTTCGTACGACAACACTTCGCGCAGGACGGGAAGATCGGTGACGACCGAGGGAACACCGGCGTTCGCAGCTTCGACCGCAGCGAGGCCAAACGTCTCCGCCTGGGTCGGGAACACGAACACGTCCAGGCAGGCGAGAAAGTCCGCCATTCGGCTCGGCGGAATTTCCCCGAGCAGATGCAGCCTGTCCGTGACCTTCAATTCGTCTGCAAGCTGCCTCAGCCGGGCTTCGTCTGCGCCCTGGCCGGCGAGGGCGAGGTGCCAGTCTGGTTGATCCGGCAGCAGGCGTATCGCCGCATCGAGCCGCTTGTGCGGATGCAGCCTAGCCGCGCAGCCGAGCAGGACGCGATCGGGTGGCAGGTTGAATTTCTCCCGCGCAGCCGCCTTCGACAGGATGAGTGCTTTGTCATCGAAGCCATGGGGCACATGCACCATGCGCGACCGATAGGCTGCGGGATAGCGCGAATACTCGCGCTCCATGTCCTTCGAATTGAGTGTGATGCGGTTGAAAAAGCCGACGCTGCCCATGACGATGTCGGCGGTGCGGACCGGCCAGCTCATCGCCAACGCGGATGACACCTGATTGGCGATGACGGGGGCGCGGCTGACGAGGCGCGTTACGCCGGCACCGATGACGTTGCCGAAATGCTGGAATGTCAGCACGGCGTCGGGCCTGACTGTCCTGATATGACTACCGAGTGTCCACAGCATCCGCAGCAGCGCCAGCGGATTGCCCGGGCGGCTCGGCGCGCAGTAGAGCGTATCGGGCGGCTCGTCGAACGAATCCGATTTGCGGAAGAAGAAGAGGTTGGTGACGCGGTAGCCGCGCGCGGTCAGCCCGGCGCCGAGCAGTCTCGAAATTTCCTGCGCGCCGGCGTTCTCGGCCTGGGTCTGCGCGAGAAGCACGTGCAGCTTTCGTCCACTGCCGTTCGGCCGCGCGGTTGATGTCGCGGTCGTCTCGCCCAGTTCCTTGTTCGGCTGATAGTGGAGCACGAATCCCGACCCGCTAAAGAAACGAATTCTTCACCTTCTTAACTCCGTACCTATCATGCGGACATCGCGTGGACACCGACTAGAAACAAACGGAGTTAATGCAGGGCTCGGCGACCAAGATCGTTCGCGCAGCCTTTTCACCGGTTCCCGAATCACGAGCTGGAAGCGCGTTAACCAATCGGATCTGCGCGGTGCAGACGCTTTGCCGGGGCCTGCGGAGCGATTCTGCGGTGGGCGCCTATTCACCGGGGTCGGCGCCGCGAACGGCATAATTGCCGCGCTTGAGTGCACCGAAGCGCAAGAGCACGAGGATTGAAGGATCCACGCCGGTTCGCCGGCGACAGAGCACGTTCAGGGCAATGGTTGCCAGCGCCAGCGACACCGTGGCCGAAATCGCCGCGCCCAGCAGGCCGAGCCAGGGGATGAGAATGAGAAATCCCGCCAGACGCAGCGCGACGTTGGCCGCCACGACCGGAACATAGATCCGCTCATGGCCGGTCAACTGCAGGATCGCGGCGGACGGGCCGCCCGCGGCCTGGATGGCGGTTCCGATTGCAAGCACGATCAGGACCGAATGCTGCTCGGTGAAATGAGGCCCGAACAGGCTGAGCAGATAGGGCCCCCCGATCCAGACCGTGGCGAGGCCCGCGGCCACGCAAAGCGCGGTCACTTCCGCCATCAACCGCAGAGTTCGCTCGAACTCCGGCTGGTTCTTGCTGAAATACAGCGACGGAAGCCTGCGCGCGCCGAACGTGTACAGCGCCGCGGACACCATGGCGAAGATGTTGGCGAGACGCGAGGCGGCAAAATAGATTCCGGCCGTCGTAGGGTCCAGCATCCAGTAAACCAGGATGACGTCGAAATACTGGTTTGCGACCTCGAGGATAGATGCGAGCCAGAAGTGCAGGGCGCTCGAGCGCCAGCGGGACGTTTCCGAACGCGCCGCCGTGCCGCGCAAATCAGGCAGCACGCGCGCGATCGAAATGATCTGCGCAGCGAGGCCGACCGACATGGCCACGGTCATGACCGCAAAAAGCTCGGCGGGATCGAGTTGCCGGTGAGCGAGCAGCATGACGAGCAGGAAGAGGACGACGAGGACCCGCCAGAAGAACTCGCGATTTCCCTCGCCCATGAGAATGCTGACCAGCGAGCGAGCAATCTGACTGCCGAGCATCACGCCGGCATTCACGGCCGTGTAGGCCGACACCGCGAGGATGAGCACCCACCAGTCGCCTCGCGCGTTCGCCGCGATGGCGATACCGACGATCACGATCAGCATGGCGGCCGAGGCAAGCCTGGAGCTCGACAGCAGGACGCCCTTGATGAGGTCCGGCCGGTTGCCGACCTGATACTCGTTCAGGAAGCGGACCAGCAACGATTCCTGCCCGACTAGTCCCACGACGGCTGCGATCTGGGCAACCGAAAGCCACGTCGCAAAGATGCCGAAGCCGTCAGGCGACATCGTTCGCGCCGCCAGCGAAAACAGCGCGAACGCGAGCCCGCCGCTGCCAACCTTGAGAAGGATGGTTCCGACGACACCTCGCGTAACGTCACGCCGCAACAACTGGAGAATGAATTCGATCATGGAAATCTAAGGAGCTGCTCTTTCCTGAAGAGACATGTTCCGGTTACGGACGACAACCTAGCATGCCGAAAAACCCCGAGTGTTAATGGGGCATCTCGGCGGCAATGACGATGCTGCGACGACGCCGGTTGCTTCACTGTGGAACATCGTCGTCCCCATTGTCCCAAATCAAGCGAGGTTCAGCTCGAACCGGCTGACGGCGTAGCGCCGCAACGACGGGCTGAAAGGCAGGATCAGCCGTTTCAATGCGGAAAGGCACGACTGGATCGGCGCGCCGCGCTGCCGGAAACGGCAATTTACGGGGAATCCCGAGCAAGAGACGTGCCGGCCGCCGACAGGAGAGCCGGGCTTCCGCTCGTTAACCTCGATATCGAGAAATCATCGCCTTTGGCCCTGCGATGCGACATCAGGCCGGAGAATTGCACGTGCGACTTTAGTTGACCGTGGGAGCCCAGATCATGACGGCGGACAAAACCGTGACCGAGCCGAACGCCACCGCTGAAACTTCCAGCACCATTGCGGATATCGCGATCGTCGGCGGCGGCCTTGCAGGATCGCTTGCGGCTGCCGTTCTGGCGCGTGCGGGTCATCGCATCGCCCTGATCGAGAAGCGCGCGGTTCATCCGGACGAATTCCGGGTCGAAAAGATCGGCGGCCATCAACTGGAGCTGCTGCGCAAGCTGGGCTTCTTCCACGCGCTCGAGAATGCCGCTTGCCGATACGATCGGGTGCTCAACATCCGGGAAGGCAAGGTGGTCGATGTCAGCGTCGGTCAGGCCTACGGATTTTCCTATTCCGATCTCGTTGCCATGGCGCGCAGCCAGATACCCGCTTCCTCCAGCCTGATCGTCGACGAAGTCACCGCGATCAGCAGCAGCGACGACGTCCAGCATCTCGAGCTGGCCTCGGGGCGGCGCGTGACCGCGCGTCTCGTCGTTCTTGCGACGGGCATGGCGGCGGCGCTCGGTTACAAGCTCGGTATCAAGCGGCGGGTCCTTGCCGAGCGCCATTCGGTGTCGTTCGGCTTCACGATTGCCCGACAGGATGGCCGCCGGTTCGATTTCGAGGCGCTGACCTGCTACGGCGAGCGCACGGCGGATGGCATCGACTATCTCAGCCTGTTCCCCGTTCGCACCGGCATGCGGGCCAATCTCTTCATGTTCCGCGATCCCGCCGATCCGATCATGCGCGAGCTGCGCCGCGAGCCGGAAGCGACGGTCTTGCGTCTGCTGCCGGGATTGCGGCCCTATCTCGGCGATTTCCGCGTCATCGACAAGGTCCAGAACTGGGTGATGGACCTGACCGTCGTCGAGGGACATCTCCAGCCGGGCATCGTGCTCGTCGGCGACGCGTTCCAGACCAATTGCCCCGCCGCCGGAACGGGCGTCGCGCGTCTTCTGGTGGACGTCGATCGTCTGTGCACCGAATACGCGCCGAAATGGCTCGCGTCACCAGGGATGGGCCTGGAGAAGATCTCGCAGTTCTATTCCGATCGCGACAAGATCGCGGCGGACCAGCAGTCTCTGAAGATGGCGCGCTTCCGCCAGGCCCTGACCTCGCGCAACGATATCGGTTGGGATGTCCGGCGCCGGCTGCACTTCCTGCGGCGCAGCCTGACGCACCGCGTCGATCAGATGCATCCGGGCTGGATCGGGCGCGTTCGCGGCGCACTGCGCGCCTGAGCTCGTGACGCTCCGTCGCCCGCGCCGGCTCAGCGCGTGGGCGTCGGGGTGCGGGCGGGCAGCAGGCGCAAATCCGACAGCCGCTTGGCGGCTAGCTTCAGCCACGGCGCCTGCTTCAGCGCGAACAGGGCGATGCTCCCTGCGGTGCTGCCGACCTGCGTCACCGCCCACATCGGCGAGGGCTGCCCACCGAACAGCTTCTTGTAGGGCTCGTCGCCGATCGTGAAGTCGAGCATCTGGTCGCCGCGCTCGATACAATCCCGCGCGACTTGCTCGAACATCAGTGCGCCCAGGGACTGGCTCTTGTAGCCCGCAATGTCGAAGGCGCTCATGATGATGAGGAGGCTGCCCCGATGGCACAGCCCGAGCACGGCGGCGATCACTTCGCCGTCCATCTTCATGGCGTAGAGGCGCACGAAGCTGCCGAGCCCACGCAAGGCCACGTCGGAGTAGAAGCCGAAAAATTCAGGACGCTGAAGCAGGTCTCCGTCGCCCTGCGCCTGAAAGCGCGGACCGCGAAACTTCTTCATCACTTCCAGTGCTTCGAGCACGGAGGCGCTGTCGCTGCAACACGAGAAGGTCAGCGCGCCCTTCTTCTGAAGCTGGCGATATTTCTTTGCGAGCTCCTTCTGATAGGAGCGGTCGATCGCGCTGGCCCGCCATTGTTCGAACGGCGCAACGAGAACCGTCGCGTAGGAATTGGTGTCCATCGAGACGCGTCGGGATGCCGCCAGGAGATTCTCGATCGGAAGCCGGGCGTCGGGCAGCTTGTTCATGCGCAGCAGATCGAAGGGGCGAACGAGGCGCCGGATCTCCGCGCATGCCGCCGCGTCGTCGAGCAATTGCGAAAACACATCCGGGCTGCAAACCGGCGCCAGATAGTCGGAAACGCGCAGGTCGGCGAACTCGACGGTCCGGATCGGGCCGCGCCGGATCCGGAGCAGGGGCAGCACCATCGCAAGCGCTCCCGTCGCGTGGTGGCGGACCACGACGACCAGAGGCGTCGCACCGGCAGTCGAGGCGAGCCGGGCATAGAGGCTGTGCAGCCAGATCGGATGCTGAAACGCGGTGGCCGCCGAGCGATCGAACAGCTCGGCATATTCCGGAGACAGAAAATCGAACGATGGCTCGAGGCCGATGTCGAAATTGTTGCTGGGCTTGTTCATGCGCAATCAGGGAAACCGGACAATTCGCGAAGGTCGATTGAGCCGTGGCTGCGCTTTATAGCAGGGTCGTTACGGACGAGACACCGGCGGCGTGCGATTTGCATTAATGCGTTCAACAGCGTTCGTATCGTTACCAAATTCTTAAGTATCGAGGGTGCCTTGGCCGGGACTTGTGCCATCAGCGGATCATCGGCCGCCCAAGAATTGCGTCCCGGCACGATCTGTTGTCTGGGCGGTGCAGGGCAGCGATCTCTCCGCGTGGATTTTCAGATCGTCCCGCTCGTGTAACATGGCCGGCAAGCTCCTGAATACGAAAGCGATGCCCCTCTTTTCACGACGAAAATTGCTGAATTCGGCGGCGCAGATGGCTGCGCTGGCCGCCTGGCCCCGTGGCGCAGGCGCCGACGATTATCCCGCCCGGCCGATAAGGCTGGTCATTCCCTATACGGCCGGCGCCGCGGGTGATCAGATCGGCCGTCCCTGGGCCGAGCGGGTCGCCCCGCTGCTGGGGCCGATCTATGTGGAAAACATCGGCGGTGCGGGCGGCGCGATCGGCTCTGCCGCGGTGGCGCAGAGCACGGCCGACGGCTATTCGCTGCTGCTCGGCAATGGCAGCACGCAGGTGATGATCCCGCTGTCCTCGTCGCAGCCGGCCTATGACGGCGTTCGCGATTTCCGCGCCATCTACCGTCTGATCACCAGCACGCTCGCCTTCGCGGTTCATCCTTCCTTGCCGGTCAAGAACCTGCGGGAGCTGATCGCTTTTGCCAGGGCCAATCCGGGCAAGCTGTCCTACGGCACGCCGGGCATCGGCACCGGCAATCATCTCATCGGGGAGATGTTCAGGCAGCAATCCGGGCTCGCGGCGGACTTCGTCCATGTCCCCTATCGGGGCATGGGGCCGGCGACCAACGATCTGGTGAGTGGCCAGATATCCGCGGTGATTGCGGTGGTTTCGAGCCAGATCCTGCAGTTGCACGTTGCGGGCAAGCTGCGGCTGATCGCGGTGACGAGTGATCATCGGTTGAGCGGCGCGCCTGATATCCCGACGGTGATCGAGGAAGGCATGCCTGATCTCAGATATGCAGGCTGGTTTGGCTTGTTCGCTCCACGAGCGACGCCGAACGCGATCGTGGAGCGGATCGCTGCGGCAACCCGCACGGCCATGGCCGATCCCAAATTGCAGGAAAGCTATCGTTCGCAAGGTCTGGAGCCGGACGTCGATTCCGCTCCCGACAAGTTTCAGCGCCTCGTCGAGGACGAATTGGCCCGGCTGGCTCCCATCGTCACCGCGGTCGTGCCCAAGCGCGACTGAGGTCGCCCGACTGCGATTGACGATCCTGGCATGGTGCGCCGGCGCGCTCGTGAGGCGCCGTTGACCTGGATCAACCGTCGCTGTTGCCGACGGATGCGATTGTCGTGCACGGGCCCAAGACAGTTGGGTGACGAAATGAGGGCGGGGTGGTCGCCGTGATGCTGCAATTCCTTGTCGGCACGCTGGTGAGCCTGATCAATATCGGGCTGCACGCGCTCGTGACGGTGGTCGCCGTCGGGATCGCGCGCAGCGCGGGGCTGCGTCACACCGGGCGGCCAAGGCTGCACCTGATGGGCGTCATGATCGCGACGGCCGTGGTGCTGATGCTTGCGCACATGCTGGAAGTCCTGACGTGGGCTGCGACCTACAGAATTGTCCAGGCGGCCGCCGCCGACGCCGATCTGCTCTACTTCGCTTTCGTCAATTACACGACGCTCGGTTACGGCGACATCACGCCGGTTCGCGAATGGCGATTGATCGGCCCGCTGACCGCCATGAACGGCGTGCTGCTGTTCGGCTGGTCGGCTGCCATTCTCTTCGAGGTCTTGCGCAAGACACTCGACCATCTCGGGCTGACCGAGTCGCCTGGCTCAGGTTCGCACCAGATATAGGACAGGCTGCGGCGGACAACGTATCGTCCGGCGACGGTGACCGACGTCTTGCCGGTCTCAAGACTGGAGATCGAGGCCGGCGAGCTGATTGCGGTCGAGCAGGACGATCTGCCGTTGGGTGTTGCCGATGAAGCCGAGGATGCCGAGCTCGTGCAGGCGCGACAGGGCGCGCGAGACGGTCTCCAGCGTCAGGCCGAGATAGTCGGCGATATCGCGCCGGGACATCGGGAGCGCGATGACCCCCGCCGCCGTCAGCCGCTTGTCCATTTCGAGCAGGAATGCGGCGACCCGCTCCAGCGAGGTCTTGCGGCCGAGCAGCAGCATGTGGTCTTCCGCGTGCTGGAGATTGGTCGTGGTCATGCTCAGCAGGTTCTTGGCGACCGTCGCATCGCTTTCGGCCACCGTTTCGAGACTTTGCCGCTTGATCAGTCGAACCGTGGTGTCGACGACGGCTTCCGTCGTGAACCGGTGCTCGTTGCCGTTCTCGAGGCCGAAAATATCCCCGCTGAGGTGGAATGCGCCGATCTGCCGGCGACCATCCGATAGCAGCTTGTAGCTTCGGACCGCGCCAGCCTTGACCTGGTAGACGTATTCGGCGGGCTCCTTCTCCCCGTAGATCTCGGTTCCTTTTCTATAGGAAAATTCGCTTAAACTGACGAGCGCATTTGAATCGCTGGTCATGCCGAGGTCGCGGAGGGAGTTGGGACGCAGTGCGGAATCACTGGTGATGCGAACAAACATAGGCCAAGTCCTCAGCTCATCGCCGAATTTGGTCCGTCGGACGAAATATTTCCAAGCTGGGAATGCGCCGCGCTGTCCCGCTCCCGCCGAGGTTGATTTACGACCAAGGCGGTATTTCAATCCATTGTCCCTAGGTTCATTGTACCAAGGGACAGTTCCCGGGGCTTGGTGCGTGGAATGAGAAGTCGCTGCCACTGCGGGGATTTGGCCCATTGTGAGCGGATATTTCGATCTCGCACTCTGCTAGAGATGGATTTTGCAGAGCGAGGGGACGTCGATCGTCCCCGGCTGAACAGGCGAGAGGTTGAAAGTGCCCGGCCTCGTTCACGTGGTTGACGACGATGAGTCTTTTCGTACCGCGATCGCGCGGCGCCTGAAACTCGCGGGCTACGAGGTCGTGACCTATGCATCAGCACTGGAGCTGCTGAAATCCTCAGTGGATGACGTGCATGAGGGATGCATTCTGCTCGACGTGCGAATTCCCGGATTGAGCGGCCCCGATCTGCAGGCGCAGTTGATCGCATCCGGCTCGACACTGCCGATCATCTTCCTGACCGGGCACGCAGACACACCGACCACCGTGCGGGCGATCAAGGCCGGGGCGGAAGATTTCCTGACCAAGCCGATCTCGTCCGAGCAGTTGATCGATGCCATCGAGCGCGCCCTGGCGCGTCAGCGGGCCGCGCGCGCGCAGCGCGGCAGGCTCGACACGTTTCGGGCCTGCCTGGCGACGCTGACGAACCGGGAGCGGCAGGTGTTCGATCTCATCGTGCGTGGCCGGATCAACAAGCAGATTGCGCATGAACTCGGAACCACCGAGCGCACGGTGAAGGCGCATCGCCATCAGGTGATGGAAAAGATGCAGGTTCATTCGCTTGCGGAGCTCGTTTCGATCGCCGAGCGACTCGGAATGATCGGTGCGAACGAGCATTAGCTATCGCGAGCCGGTTCCATCGGTGTGACTGCCCCAAAGTACAATATCAAGGTGTGTTGACAGTGCGCGGCGCGCCGTGCGCAATGATCGACAGGCGCCGGGTCGGCAACGCAGAGCAAGTGTACTCGCTTTTCGCTTCGCCATCGCAGCGCGTCGTTCGCTAACCTTTCAAGAAGGCCGATCGCCTTGCCGCCACGCCGGTCTGTCCTTGTCGTCGATGACGATCAGTCCATGCGGACCAGCATGTCCAGATTGCTGCGGGGCTACGGCTTCGACGCCACACTGTTCGAAACCGCGGAGGCTTTGCTCCGACAAGGCAATTTCGACACGGCGATCTGCATCGTTCTCGACATCGACCTTGGTGGGGAATCCGGCATCGACGTGCGGCGAATTCTGGCTGAGCGGGGCGTTTCCGTGCCGGTAATCTACATTACCGGCAATGACAGCCCGGCGAACCGGGATGCGGCGCTCGGGTCCGGCTGCATCGCCTATCTGACCAAGCCATTTGCGGCGGAATCTCTGATTCGATGCGTCGAGCGCGCCGGCATTTCCTGACATCAGATTCGGCCGTCATTCGTCGATATCCTGCTCCAGCGTTCTGGCGGCCGTTCCCTTGCGGACGGAGGCAAACTGCGTCAGGGGGATCGGCGTCGTCAGGGCGAGCAGGTTCGAGTCGATGAGCTCGAGCGTCAGGATCTTGCCGGACTCCATCTCCTTGATGATCCTCGGCGCCGCCACATCTGCGGCGACACAGAGATTGGTGAGACACCAGGTGTAGGGCACATGGAAGGGCGTGCTCTGGTCGACGCTCAGCCTGGGCGGCTGCTTCAGGTACATTCCGACAGGCACGAACAGTTGCAGACGCGTCGTGGCAGAGTCTTCGCGCTCGATCAGATCGACCCGCACGGCCGTCTGTCCAGTCGCGAAGCGGCCTGTGATCGAGGTCCGGCACAGCGTGGGCGAACCGCCGGCCTTAAAGCAGAGCTTCTGCCAATCTCCGTAGCTGATGTCCTTGGCTTCACGCTGGCCGCGCGGTGTGACTTCAGACGGCTTTTCGGCCCGAGCGTCCTTCGGTGCGGCGCGGCCGGGCAGGGTCGTGGTGACGGCGAGGGCGATGGCCAGAAGGGCTGTAAGGCAATCACGGGCAGTTGGCATGGTTGGGCCTCTCGGTCGGGCACTCATTTCGCGCGTCGAGGAACTTGGTAACGAGCGGCGACCAAAGCGGGATCGCGTCCTTCGCGCCGATGAAGAAATGCCCCTCATCGCCGAACGGCGGCATCAGATGATACTCGGCCCGGCCGCCGGCGGCGGTGAATGCCGCGTGCATGCGCTTCGACAAGTCGGGGCCGAAGAAGGTGTCGTTCTCGATGTAGATCCACAGCATCGGCACGCGCGAGGTGCGGCCGAAATCCGCGGTCGCCTGCACCAGCCTGTCCGGCGCGCAATTGTTGTTCGGCTTGCCGCCGACGCGTCCGCCGCGGCCCGCCGCGAAGGTGATGATGGCTTTGACTTGCGGCGGGTTCAGGCTCGACAGGGCGATCGAGGCCCAGCCGCCGGCGGATTGCCCGACCACGATCACGTCCTTGGGGACGATGCGCTGCTCGGCGGCCAGATAGTCGATGATCGCGAGATCGGTTTTGGCGACAGCGAGACCGGCATCGAAGAAGTTGGGATTGCTGCACTTGCCGATCTTCGAAAAGAACGGCCCGTAGATCGCGCGCTCGGGAATGTCGATCGCGGCCGCGCCATAGCCGGTGCCGACCGGAGCCACCACGAGGTAGCCGCGCCTTGCGAACCATTGGGCGGCATCGCGGAATTCGACGAGCGGGAAGAAGCTGCGGTCGGTCGGGTTGAGCGAGACGCCGTGGTTCATGATCACGAGCGGGAAGGGGCCGTCGCCGACCGGGCGCACCAGATAGGCGAACATCGGAAGCGCGAGCGGCAGCGCCCAAACTTCCTCCTGGATGCGAACATCATCTCCGGCGCGCGCGGCCGGGGCGAACATGGCCCACGCGAGCAGCAGGGCAGCGAAATATCCCATCGCCGATCTGGCCGGCCACGACATCACTGGACTCCATCATCCGCTGTAGGTCGCAGCCACGATGATCGGGCCGAGGACGGTGAGCAGCACGTTCCCGACCGCATAGGGGACGGCGACGCCGAGAACCGGCGTCTGGCTCTCGGCGACCTCGCACGCGCCGGTCACCGCCGCATCGACCGTCATGGCGCCGGCCAACGCGCCGCAAGCAATGACCGGATTCATGCGCAGCACGTGGTAGGCAAACAGCGTCGCGACGACCAGCGGCACGATCGTGGTGACGAGCCCCATGCCGACCAGAAGCATCCCATGCGCCTGGATCGCAGCCCAGGCGGCGGCGCCGTTGCCGAGGCCGATCGCCGCGATGAACCCGCCGAGTCCGAGATCACTCAGGGTCTGCTGAGCTGCCGGGGGCAATGACCCGATGATTGGCTTGCGCGACCGCACCCAGCCGCAGACGAGGCCGGCGATCAGGGCGCCGCCGCCGCCGCCGAGCGTCAGGGCAACAGTGCCGACCTTGAAGCTGACGAGCCCGGCGAGCAGACCGGCTGCGATGCCGGCGGCGAGGAACGCGATGTCGGTGCGATCGCCCGAGCGCAGAACCTGGCCGATCGAGTTGGCCGCGCGCTCGATATTGCGCGTGCTGCCGACGAGCGTCATGACGTCTCCGACATAGACCCGGGTTTCCGCGCTCAATGGCGCCTCGCGGCCCATGCGCGTGAGCCCGCGCAGAAAGACACCTCGGGCGTCGGGGCCGACGCGTGCTGCGATGTCCTGGATCGAGCGGCCATGGAGATGGCGATTGTCCACGAGCACCTCGAGCACGTTGCCCGGGACCGCCTTCAGGATCTCGTCGGCGTCGATCTCGGTACCGATGATCGGCCTGGCGGCGACGATGACCGCGGTGCGGCCGGCGATGACGATGTCGTCGCCGGCTTCGAGCACCGTCTCCAGATGCGGCTCGACATCCGCGCCCCCGCGGACGATGCGCTCGACGACCGTGCGGCTGCCGATTTCCTCCTCGATCGACTTGACGGTGCGGCCGGCGCCCGCCGTCACCCGGTAGGCGCGAGCCTGGAACTTGCGATAGGAGAGGTTTTCAGTCTTCGGCGGATCACCGCCGGCCAGTTCGGCCTCGAGCTTCTTGGCCTCCGCCTTCAGGTTGATCCCCATCAATTTCGGCGCGACGAAGGGCACGAACAGCAGCGTCAGGATATAGCCGAGCACGTAGGTCACCGCGTAGCCCGCGGCGATGTTCGCCTCCTGCTGGCTCAGCATGTCCTTGGGCAGGCCGAGCTGGGCCAATGCGCCCGACGCCGTTCCGATCACCGACGATTGCGTCAGCGCTCCGGCCGCAATTCCGGACGCGGTGCCGGGATCGAGCCCGAAGCTGCGGGCAAACAACAGGACGATGACGAGACCGGTGCCGCCCAGCACCAGCGCCACGGCGACCTGGGCGAGCGTGCGCACGCTCAGGGAAGCGAAGAATTCCGGGCCGGACCGATAGCCGATCGTGAAGACGAACAGGCTGAACAGGACCACGCGCAACAACGAGGGAAACGCAAAATGGCCGAGCTGTCCAAGCAGCACGGACACGATCAGGATGCAGGCGGTGGTCCCGACGGCAAAACCGCGGATCCGGACACGGCCCAGAATGGTGCCGATGGCGACCGCCAGCAGCAAGAAGATTTCCGGAGCGGTGGAGATGATCCACCTGACGGTATCCATGTCGCATCTCCCCGGCGCTTCGCCGGGATCTCATTCGCGAAATCGCAGGGATTGCTTGATCCAGATCAAGCCTTGCGAGCGACCAGGCATCGCCTATCGAACCATGCGGAGTTTTCGGCAGCCGGCATCGCCGACATGAGTGCTCTTGACCTTGCAGCCGCCACGACCCGTCGTGACGAAACGGTCGAGATCGTCCTGCTGCTCGCGTTCTCCGGCGGCTATATCGACGCCTATACCTGGATCATCCATGGCGTGATGGCGAATGCCCAGACCGCCAACCTGATCTTCCTCTGGGTCCATGCGACGGCCGGCAATTGGACCAAGGCCCTTCACTTCGTGCCGCCGCTGCTCGCCTTTGCCGCCGGTATCGTGATCGCGACATGGCTGCGCCGCGTCGCAGGCGAGCGGGCCAGTGCAATCAGCATCTTGCTCGAGATCCTGTTGCTGATCGCGATCGGCATCCTGCATAACAGGATGCCGGATCTGGCCGGGACGCTCGGCATCTCGCTCGTCGCCGCGATGCAGACCGCGGTCTTCACCAGGGTCGAAGGTGTTCTCTGCAGCACGGTGATGATCACGGGCAATCTGCGCCAGGCGATCGAGACGATCTTTGTGGCCGTGGCCGGGAGCGCGCCGCCCGGCACGTTGCGGCGTTCTGGTATCTATTTCGCTCTATGCGCCGTGTTCGGTTGCGGCGCTGCGGCCGGCGCGTTCGTCACGCAAGCCATTCCGAACCTCGCGCTCGGTATTCCCGTGGTCGCGCTGCTGGCCGTCTTGCTGCGTTGCGAAGCCTCGCACCAGAAGGGCGCGCCATGAGCACGTCGCCCGGGCCCCGATGGACGCGTTTCTTCCCGCCGGCGAGCTGGCTTGCCGCCTATCGGCGAGAGTGGCTTGCGTCGGACGCGATCGCCGGCGTCACGCTTGCCGCTTACGCCATTCCGGTCTCGCTCGCCTATGCGGCGCTGGCCGGCCTGCCGCCTCAAATTGGCGTCTACGGCTATATGCTCGGCGGTCTCGGCTACGCTTTGCTGGGAGCATCGCGGCAGCTTGCGATCGGGCCGACCTCGGCGATATCCCTGATGATTGCAGGTACCGTCGGTGCGCTGGCCGGAGGAGATGCGTTGCGCTATGCGCAGATCGCAAGTCTTGCGGCCTTTGCGGTCGCGGTGCTGTGCTTCATCGCGTGGCTGTTCAAGCTGAGCGTGCTGATCCGGCTTGTGAGCGACAGCATCCTGGTCGGCTTCAAGGCCGGGGCAGGGCTCACGATCATCATGAGCCAGTTGCCGAGCCTGCTCGGCGTCGCCGGTGGCGGCCACAATTTCTTCGATCGCGCGATCAAGCTGTTCGGACAGCTCGGTGCCATAGACCCGCTCGTGCTCGCGATCGGCGCCGTCGCGTTGTCATTGCTCTTGCTTGGCGAGCGGTTCCTCCCGGGCAAGCCCGTCGGCATCACGATCGTGGTCATGGCGATCGTCGCAGCAACGCTGCTCGGACTTCCTGCCCTCGGCGTGCCCGTCACCGGAAAGATTCCACTGGGATTGCCGGCGTTCGCGATGCCGACCTTCGGCCTGCTGGAGTTCGACGATCTCTTTCCGCTTGCCGCCGGCTGCGTGCTGCTGGCCTATATCGAGGGCGTCTCTGCCGCCCGCAGCTTCGCCGCCAAGCACGGCTATCCCCTTGATGTCCGGCAGGAGTTTCTGGGACTGGGAGCGGCGAACCTCGCGGCCGCGCTCGGACACGGCTATCCCGTGGCCGGCGGCTTGTCGCAATCCGCGGTCAATGACAGCGCGGGCGCGCGGACTCCTCTGGCGCTGATCATCTGCTCGGTCACGCTCGGACTGTGCCTGTTGTTCTTCACCGGGCTGCTCACCAATCTGCCCAAGGCGGTGCTCGCGGCCATCGTCTTTGCTGCCGTCTACAGACTGGTCGATGTCCGCGCCCTCGTGCGGATGTGGCGGGTTAGCCGGATCGACTTCCATGCAGCGGGAACTGCCTTGATTGCCGTGCTGCTGCTCGGAATCCTCCAGGGCGTCCTGCTCGCCGCGATCGCATCGATCCTGCTGCTGTTGATACGGGCCTCGCAGCCGCACGTCGCCTTCATCGGCCGTTTGCCCGGCAGCGGCCGCTTCTCGGACAGTGCGGGGCATGTAGGGGTCGAGCCGCTGCCTGGAATCATCGCGTTTCGGCCCGAGGCCTCGCTGCTCTACATCAACGCCGAGAACATCCTGGACCGGGTCCTCGATGCGCTCGCGGCGTCGCCGGAGGTCCGGCTGGTGGTGTGCGACCTCTCGGCTTCGCCCTATATCGATCTCGCGGGCGCGCACATGCTGCACGACCTTTATGATGAGCTCACCTCGCGGAAGGTCGCTCTCTGTATCGTCGGCGCGCACGCACAGCTCCGCAACCTCCTGCAAGCCGAAGGGCTCGCGGAGAAGACCGATAGCGTCCAATGGCTGCGCTCACTGGACAGCGTGCTCGGTGAGGCGCAGGCCGCCACGGTGCACAGGACAGCCTGAGGGCTGCATGTTGCGATGCGAACTGACGCCTCGGACCGATGCTCTCCTCAGAATGAGTCCGACCGTTGACTTGGATCAATGGACCCGGCGGCCGCGATCTCACGGTGACGCATCATTCTCGTCCCGAAGACCGTCAAGAGACTGTCAGGGACCGCTGACGATCGGGAGACATGCATGTCCAAGGACACCAAGCCGACGCAAAAGCGCATCGACCAGTTTTTCTCCGGCCCTGGAGCCCGGGCGGACGATTGGCGCGATCTGGTCGAGGCAGCCAAGGTCTGGGCCCGGGTTGGCAATCGCGCGGCCTACGATGCGGCGCTGGCCGATCTGTCGATCACCGAGGAATTCCACGGCTATCCCGGCATGCAGCTGATAGGGGCCTTGCGGGAAGCGGCTGCGGCCGGCGACGGCGCGGCCTCGTTCTCGCTTGCGACGAGGATTGCCCAGGCGCTGGCCACGCGGTCGTTCCGCCAGCATGCCGGTGACTGGAGTGCCAAGGATGACGGCAATGGCGAAGCGCCCGAGCTGGTGCCGCCGACCTTCGGCGCGCATACGGCGCGCAGGCCGTATTTCGAGACCCTGATCGTGACAGGCGTATCGCAAAGCCAATGGCCGGCGCTCACGGCCGAATGGCGCAAGCTGCGCCGCCCGGTCGATGCCTTCGTCTACGAGCCTGTGATCGTCGGCAGCCTGGAAGATGCCTTCTGCGCCACGATGGTCAACCCGAATATCGGGGCCGTCATCATCAACGAGGGCTTTGGCCTGCGCTCGCGCCACAATGCGCCGGTGCTGCGCTCGATCATGGCTACGGTGAATCTCAATGACGAATCCGACGCTTCGGCGCTTCGGCTCGCCCAGATCATCAAGCGCGTCAGGCCCGAGCTCGACCTCTACATGATCTCGAACCGCGACGTGGAGGAATTGGCCGGCAATCCCGAGGCCAATGTTATCAGGCGCATCTTCTATTCCGTCGAGGAGCTTCTGGAGCTGCATCTGTCGATCCTCGAAGGCATCCAGGATCGCTACGACACGCCGTTCTTCGACAATCTGAAGAAATACGCGCAGCGGCCGATCGGGACCTTCCACGCGCTGCCGATCGCGCGCGGCAAGTCGATCTTCAAGTCCGACTGGATCCGCGACATGGGCGAGTTCTACGGCCCGAACCTGTTCCTGGCCGAGAGCAGCGCCACCACCGGCGGTCTCGACAGCATGCTCGAGCCGACCGGCAACATCAAGAAGGCGCAGGAGAAGGCGGCGAGGGCGCTCGGCGCCGACCGCGTCTTCTTCGTCACCAACGGCACTTCGACCTCGAACAAGATGGCGGTGCAGGCGCTGCTGGCGCCCGGCGACATCGCGATCGTCGACCGCAATTGCCACAAATCGCATCACTACGGAATGGTGCTGGCCGGCGCGCAGCCGCTCTATGTCGAAGCGTTCCCGATGACGGAATATTCGATGTACGGCGCGGTGCCGCTGAAGACGATCAAGCAGGCGCTGCTGAACGCAAAGGCCGACGGCCGGCTCGACCGCGTCAAGCTGCTCGATCTCACCAACTGCACCTTCGACGGCCACATCTACAACACCCGCCGGGTGATGGAGGAATGTCTCGCCATCAAGCCCGACCTGATCTTCCTGTGGGACGAGGCCTGGTTCGGCTTCGCGCGCTTCTCGCCCTTCCTGCGCCGCCGCACCGGACTTGGCGCCGCCAACGAGATCGAGGCCTGGATGCACGATCCGAAGTCGGTCGCGGCCTATGAGAAGCAGCAGGCCGAGCTCGGCAAGAACCCGACCGACGAGGTGCTGCTCAAGACCCGGCTGATCCCGGATCCGCGCCAGATCCGGCTGCGCGTCTACCAGACCAACTCGACCCACAAGTCGATGTCGGCGATCCGCCAGGGATCCATGCTCTCGGTCAAGGACGTCGATTTCCACACGGTCGAGCAGCAGTTCAAGGAAGCGGTGTTTACCCATGCCTCGACCAGCCCGAACCAGCAGTTGATCGCCAGCCTGGACATCTCGCGGCGGCAGATGGAGCTGGAAGGCTATGGCCTCGTCGCCAATGCGATCGAGATCGCGTTCGCGATCCGCCAGGCGGTCAACAACAATCCGTTGATCTCGAAATACTTCCGCATCCTCGGCGCCGACGCCATGGTGCCGGCTCAATATCGCCAGAGCGGTTTCACCGACTTTCTCACGCCCGGCGTCAACTGGGCCAACACGCTCAAGAGCCTGGATGAAGACGAGTTCTGCCTCGATCCGACCCGCATGACGCTGGTGTGCGGCATGGCCGGGTATGACGGAACGCAGTTCAAGGGCATTCTCGCCAACGAGTACAACATCCAGGTCAACAAGACCTCGCGCAACTCGGTCCTGGTCCAGTCCAACATCAACAACACCCGCAGCGACGTCGCGCATCTCGTCCGCGTGCTCGCCGAAATCGCGGGCGAGATCGACCGCGGCCTCGCCCATGGCGGCGCCAACGCCCGCAAGACGTTCGAGGCGCGGGTGACGAGCCTGATGAAGGACGTGCCCGATCTGCCGAACTTCTCGCATTTCCACCCGAGCTTCCGGGGTGATGCCGGCACCAAGACCAACGAAGGCGATATCCGCACCGGCTTCTATGCCGCTTACGACGTCGCCGGCTGCGAGCACATCCGCCTTGGCGATCCCGAGATCGATCGGCGATTGAAGGCGGGTCCCGAGCTCGTCTCGGCCAATTTCGTGATCCCGTATCCGCCGGGCTTCCCGATCATGGTGCCGGGGCAGGTCATCACGCAGGAGACCATCGACTTCATGCGCAAGCTCGATGTGAAGGAAATCCACGGCTACGACGCCAAGGAAGGGTTGAAGCTGGTGCGCACGGAGGCCCTGGCGAAGCTCGGGCGGCCGAAGCCCGGCGCGCAGCCGAAGCTCAAGGCCGCGTCATAAGTCTGGAGGGGACCAACATGCAGGCGTTCTTCACGTTTCTGCAGCAGAATCCATATCTGCTGCTGTTCTTCGTCGTCGGTCTCGCCGTCTATATCGGCCGGGCCAGCATCAAGGGTTACGGCCTCGGCATGGTCGCCGGCGCCATCGTGGTCGGCGCGGGCGTTTCCGTCTGGGCTTCGAGCTATGGCGTGAAGCTGGAGCTGAACAATTTCGCCAAGAGCCTGTTCTACTATCTCTTCATGTATGGCGTGGGCCTGCGCGTAGGCCCGTCCTTCATCAACAGCCTGAAGGGCGACGGACTGAAGTTCTGCATTCTGGCAGTGGTATCGAGCGTGATCGGGCTCGCGCTCGTCGTCATCGGCGCCAAGATGTTCTCGCTCCCGCCCGGCGCTGCCGGCGGCATGCTGGCGGGTTCCCAGACCATGTCGGCCGCGATCGGCTCGGCCGAGCAAGCCATCACCTCGGGTGTCGTCAAGCTGCCGGAGGGAATGAAGCCCGAGGATGCCTCCGGCATGATCGCGCTGTCCTACGGTATCACCTATATCTGGGGGACCGTCGGCATCATCCTGATCTGCAAATACCTGCCGCGCTGGTGGGGCGTCGATGCGAAGGCGGCGGCCCGGCAGTACGAGCAGGAATTTGGCGTCAAGGATCTCGAGGGTGGCGGTCTCACCGGCTTCCGCCAGTTCGGCCTGCGTGCCTATCGGCTGGAGAATTCGGCGACGGCCGGGATGAGTATCGCCAAGTTCCGGGCGATCAATCCCGAATACCGCATCGTCAACGTCTCGCGCGGTGGCGAGGCGCAAGGCGCAGATGCCGAGCTCGTTCTGCAGAGAGGCGACATCGTCGCGCTCGGCGGCTCGACCGAACATCTCACCGACAAGATGGGTCTGATCGGACCTGAGGTTGCCGATGCCAAGACACTCGGAATCCCCATGGACCAGGCCGAGATCCTCGTCACCAACAAGGAGATGGTGGGACGCACGTTCGAATCCTTCCGCGACACCGCGCTTGCCGGCCAGTTGCAGGTCACCAAGGTCGAGCGGGGCGGCGTCCAGATTCCGGCGGGTCTCAAGACCAAGCTGGAGCGGATGGACATCGTCTCCGTGGTCGGCTTGAAGTCGGCGGTTAGCGAGCTCGGCGAGATGTGGGGCCGGATTGCCCGGTCCAACACCTCGACCGATCTGCTGACCCTGGCCCTCGGCATGATCATCGGCTTCCTGATCGGCAAGATCGAGTTCCCGGCCTTCGGCGCCAAGATCGGTCTCGGCAATGCCGGCGGCCTGTTGCTGTCGGGTGTGATCGTGTCCTCGATCGTGTCGCGCCTGCGCTTCTTCGGCAACACGCCGAATGCAGCGCGCAACGTGCTGGAGGATCTGGGCCTCGTCGTCTTCGTGGCGATCGTTGGCGTCAATGCCGGCGCCGGGCTGCTGGCCCAGCTCACCGGCGCGGTGGCTCTGAAGATCTTCCTCGTCGGCTTCATTGCCTGCACGATCCCGCCGTTCATCGTCTGGGCCATCGGCTTCCACGTCTTCAAGATCAATCCGGCCGTGCTGATGGGCGGCGTCGCCGGCGCGCGCTCGCATTCCGGACCGTGCCGTGAGGCCGCGGTCGAAATCCAGAGCTCGGTGCCCTGGATCGGATTCCCGGTCGGCTACGCCGTGTCGGGCATCCTGCTCACCGTGTTCGGCTATTTCGCAATGATACTGGCGCAATGATCAGGAAGGGGAAACAACGTCATGAAGAAGTCTAGCTTCAGCGCTGCTGCAATCGTCATGCTCGCAACCGCCATCACTGTCGCCACGCCAGCGCGAGCCGACACCGGGCAGGTCGCCGTCGTCTTCACCAAGGGTGGCTTCATCGTCGGCGTCGGGGGCGGCGAAGGAGTTCTGCTTTACAGAGGCAAGAAATATCCCTTCACGGTCTCCGGCATGAGCGTCGGCCTTACGGTCGGCGCGTCCACGACCAAGCTGGTTGGCAGGGCCCTCAATCTGAGAGGCCCCGCGTCCATCGAGGGGTCGTACGTGGTCGGCGGCGCCGGCGGCGCCGTCGCTGCCGGTGCCGGTGCGGTACAGTTGCAGAACGGCAATGGCGTGATCCTTCAGCTCAGCGGCCCGAAGGTCGGCGCGGAAGTGTCGGCTGCGGTCGGAGGGGTCACGATCCGGCTTAAATGAGGCTGAGCAGTCGTCCCCAAGGACAAACGGGCTGCGTCATCGCAGCCCGTTTCGCGTTTCACCATCGCGCGTCTTAATATCGCTCTTCGACGAACTTCAGCCCGCGCAGGCTCGCCTGGTCGTTGTAGCGCCCCTTGTGGGATCGCGGCGGCAGCTTGACCTTCTCCCGCTTCAGCTTCTTGTAGGGGATCGCTTGCAGGATATGAGAGATGACGTTGAGCCGCGCGCGTCGCTTGTCGTCGGAGCGGATCAACCGCCACGGCGCATGTTTGGTGTCAGTTGCCTCGAACATCATGTCGCGTGCGCGCGAATAGTCGTACCATCGGCCGAACGACTGGGTATCCATCGGGCTCAGCTTCCATTGCCGCAGCGGATCCTCGATCCGGGCCTTGAAGCGAAGCTCCTGTTCCTCCATCCCGACCTCGAGCCACAGCTTGATCAGGATGATGCCGGCATCGACGGCAAATCGCTCGACCAGCGGACACAGTTCAAGGAAGCGCTTATGCTCGACCGGGGAGCAGAAGCCCATGACATACTCGACGCCAGCACGGTTGTACCAGCTGCGGTCGAAGATCACGACTTCGCCGGCGGCGGGAAATTGCTCGATGTAGCGCTGCATGAACAGCTGCGATTTCTGCCGGTCGGAGGGCGCGGGCAGGGCGCAGACACGGAAGACGCGCGGGCTGACCTTTTCGGTCAAAGCCTTGATGGTGCCGCCCTTGCCGGCGGCGTCGCGCCCTTCGAAAATGACGATCACCTTCAGCTTCTGGGCCTTGACCCAATCCTGGAGGTGACAGAGCTCGACCTGGAGCTTTCTCAGCTTCTTTTCGTAGTCCTTCCGCTTCATCCGCCCGTCGGGCGCCTCGCTGGCCATGCCGTTCCTCTCGTTCAGCTCGTCATTCGTCCCAGGAAATGGTCACGCCGATATCGCCGGGCACTCCGTCTGGAAAATCGATGACCTGGTAGGCGATGCGATAGCCGCGCGGCTTCAGATAGTCGGTCCAGAGCTGGAAGATCTCCCTGGGAATCCCGGTCAGCGTGGTCTCCCAGCCCTTCTCCATCTGGTTGATCGCGCGCCCCTTGTCGGTGCAGAGCGAGTTGGGGAAGCGATAGACGAGAACCTCCGTCAGGCCGTTTCGCACTGCACGCTGGATGATGGTCGAGGCAAGCTTGATCTTCTCCTCCTCGCTCTTGCCGGAGGGCTTGCTGAGTCGCTCGATCAGCGCGCGCTTCTCGGCATCGGCCGCGGCGGCGAGGCGGACATACTCCTCGGCCTTCTCGGCTTCCTTGAGGGCGGCTTCCTTCCGGATAATGGCGGCGTCGGGGATGAGATCGTCGAGGCCGGACATGGCTGCGGCTCCTGATGATTATCCAATCAGCATCGAGGGAACGCTAGGTCCGGCGGAGGGGCATTCCCTTGATTCAAGTCAAGCAATACGGGAAGCTGTCTGAACACAGTGACGCAAGTAGACCTCGCTGACCGGGAGAGACGTTTGAGCGACCAGCTGCATCCGATGGCTCCGCACCATCTGCCGTTCTATTTGGCCCCGGGGAGCGGGACCGATACGCTGATGGTGGTGATGGGCCTGTTCCTGATCGGTACCGTGCTCTGGGTCGGCACGCTCTATTGGAAGCTGCACAGCCTGCCCGAGCGGATGGCGCACAAATCGCAAAAGCTGCAATTCGAGTTCGTCGCGGTGCTCGGCCTGATCTCGCTGTTCACGCACATGCATATCTTCTGGATCGCAGGCTTGCTGCTGGCGATGATCGACCTTCCCGACTTCGGCACACCGCTGCGCAGCATTGCCGGATCGGTCGAGAAGATCGCGGAGGCGACGCCGGCTGCCGATGGCGAGGATGTCCGGACGGAGGCCGTGGTGGCGCCTGCCCCTCCTGATAAGTCCGGACCGGCGAAGGGGAAGGAGCACAGCCATGTTTGAGCTGATGTTCTGTTCGCTGCTGACGATCCTGCCGGATTATCTTTACCGTCGCTACGGCCAGGGCAAGCGCTTCGGCAAGGAAATCACGTTCTTCTCGATCTGGTACGAGCTGCGCTGGGGCATCACGGGCTGCCTGATGCTGACGGTGTCGCTGATCACCATGATCTTCTATTTCCATCCGACGACATCATCCGCAACGCTGTATTTTCGCACGGTGCCGATCCTGCCCGAAGGCTCGGGTCGCGTCGCCGACGTCAAGGTCGGCTTCAGCGCACCGGTGAAAAAGGGCGATGTCCTGTTCACCCTCGACGCCTCGAAGCAGCAGGCCGCGCTTGAAACTGCGAAGCGGAAGGTCGCGGAGGTCGATGCCGCCGTGCAGACCGCGCAGGCGGAGGTGGTCAAGGCGGAGGCGCAGGTTGGTGAGGCGAGGGCCAATTACCAGCAGGCCAAGGACGAACTCGAGGTCAAGACCGAGCTCCAGCGCCGCAATCCCGGTATAGTCCCGCAACGCGATATCGACAAACTCAACGTGCTGGTCGATCAGCGCCAGTCCGGGATCGACGCTGCGACGGCTGCGAAGCAATCGGCGGCTTTGCAGGTCTCGGTGCTGCTGCCGGCACAGAAAGCCAGCGCGGAGGCTGCGCTCGCTCAGGCCCAGGTCGATCTCGACAAGACCTTCGTCCGCGCCGGTGTCGATGGGCGTGTCGAGCAATTCCTGATCCGTCCCGGGGACGTCGTCAATCAGCTGATGCGCCCGGCTGGTGTGCTCATTCCGGACGGGGCCGGTCGCAAGGTGTTGCAGGCCGGGTTCGGCCAGATCGAGGCACAAGTCATGAAAGAGGGCATGGTCGCGGAAGCAACCTGCATCTCGAAGCCGTGGGTGATCATCCCGATGGTGATCACGACCGTGCAGGACTACATCGCCGCCGGACAGTTCCGATCCGGAGAGCTGCTTGTCGATCCACAGAACGCCGTCCGCCCCGGGACCATCCTGGTGTTTCTGGAACCGCTCTACAAAGGGGGCCTCGATGGCGTGACCCCCGGCAGCAGCTGCGTCGTCAACGCCTATACCAGCAATCACGAGGAAATCTCGGCCAAGGATACGCCGACCAGCCGGAAGATCGCGCTGCACGTCGTGGATGGTGTCGGCCTCGTTCACGCGCTGCTGCTGCGTATCCAGGCGCTGCTGTTGCCGATCCAGACGCTGGTGCTGAGCGGACACTGAGCGGGAGTTGGATTTGCGTCGCCGGCACTGTCCCGGCAACGCTATTCCCGCTAGATTGTTTGAAACCCAGCCGTCGGAAGCTGCGGGAGTGGAGCAGAACGGGCGCATGTGCGGTGTTTCGGTCAGGCTCAGGCCGGCAGCGGTCGCACTGGCGTGCTTCTGCCTGGTCGTCGCCGTATGCCTTGCGCCGGAGCGTGCCGAGGCCGTCGGGCGGAGCCTCCGCGGCGAGCTCAAGCGCGTGCTGGTGCTGCATTCCTTCGGCCGCGAGTTTCGACCCTGGAGCGAGTATGCGCGCGAGATCAAGGCCGAGCTGGAGCGGCAATCGCCCTGGCCCCTGGATATCCAGGAGCACGCGCTGCTGACGGCGCGCTTCAACAATCCCGGGCCCGAGGCGCCGTTCGTCGATTATCTGCAGTCGCTCTACCAGGGAGCGACGCCCGATATCGTGTTGAGCATCGGTGCCCCCGCGGCCAGGTTCGCGCAGAGATATCGCGCAAAACTGTTTCCCGATACGCCGCTCGTGCTGGCCGCAGTCGAGCGCCGGCTGATCGATCGCGCCAATCTCCGCGACAACGACGTCGTCGTGGCGATCCACAACGACTTCGTCGCCGCATTCGAGAATATCCTGCAGGTTCTTCCGGACACCAAATCGGTTGCGGTCATCATCGGTGCTTCGCCGCTCGAGAAATTCTGGGTCGAGGAGGTGAGGCGGGAGCTGAAACCTCTCACGGGGCGTTTGGAGCTTCTCTGGTATTCGGATTTGTCTTTCGATGACATCCTGAAGCGTGCATCGGCGCTTCCGCCACACACCGTGCTGTTCTGGGGCCTGATGTCGGTTGATGCGGCGGGCGTCGTGCATGAGAGCGACATCGCGCTGCGGAGCCTGCACGCGGTCGCAAATGCCCCGATCTTCTCCTATCAGGAACCGTTTTTCGGTGGCGGCGCGGTCGGCGGACCGATGCAGTTGGTCAAGGACACGAGTTCGAGGACGGTCAGTGCCATGATCGGTATTCTCGAGGGCGCAAAACCCGGGAACATCAATTACGAGCCGATCGGCTTCGCGCCGCCGCGATATGATTGGCGGGAATTGCAGCGCTGGGGCATCAGCGAGAGCCGTTTGCCGCCCGGAAGCGAAATCCTGTTTCGCGAACCGAACATCTGGGAACGTTACCGCTGGCAGATGTTGATGATTGCGGCCGTCTTCCTGGTGCAGGCCGGACTCATCAGCGGATTGTTGCACGAGCGCGGGCGCCGCCGCTTCGCCGAAATCGAGTCGCGCCAGCGCATTGCCGAGCTTGCCCACGCCAACCGCTATTCGGCCGTTGGTGAGCTGACCACGTCCATCGCCCATGAATTGAACCAGCCGCTCGGCTCCATCCTGACCAACGCCGAGACAGCGGAGATCTTGTTGAAGGCCGCTTCACCCGACATCAATGAAGTCAGGCAGATCCTTGCCGACATCCGGCGTGACGATCAGCGGGCGAGCGAGGTGATCCGCAGGTTGCGCAGCGTCCTGAAGAAGACACCCTTCGAGGTCAAGGACATCGAGCTCAATGATATGGTGCGCGAAGCCATCGGTCTTGTGCGCGCCGTCGCCGACGGACGTCGGATCACGTTGATCTACATGCCGGCCGCGACCGACCTGCCGGTGAAAGGCGACCCGATCCAGCTTCAGCAGGTCGTTCTCAACCTGATCATCAACGCAATGGATGCAATCGCCGACGCGGAAGCGGCAAAGCGCGAGGTGAGCGTCTCGACCTTGCGCGCCGGCAAGGATGCGGAGATCAGGGTCAGCGACACGGGACCGGGGATCGACGTCTCCGATCTCGCAAATGTCTTCAATCCGTTTTTCTCGACCAAGCCGCAAGGCATGGGCATGGGGCTCGCCATCGTCAAGACCATCGTCGAGGCCCATGACGGCACGATCTCGGCCGCGAACCTGCCCGCGGGCGGCGCGCTGTTCACGATCCGGCTTCCAATCGTCCGCTGACGGCCGGTGGCTTGATCCTGATCGGGCCTCCGGGGCGGCGGGGCCTGCTTTCTCCGCTGGGGGATGACTGGACGGGCGCGGATGACCTCATTTCGTTGATCTCGATCAACAAACCTCCGCGCCCCGGCCCGATCGTCCCGGACTGGAAGCCCGAGGGAGGATGTGATGTTCCGCTGCGGCAAGACCCTGATGGCACTTGCGCTCTTGATGGCGACCTCCGTCGCTGCAACGGCGCAGACCACAACGACACCTGCAGCTACCGCACCGCAGGCGCAGCCCGCGAGCCCGCCTGCGCCGACGGCCGAGCTTCTGAAGCCGGAGCAGCTCGAGGCCTTGGTCGCGCCCATCGCGCTCTATCCCGACGAGCTCCTGGCCAACGTTCTCGCCGCTTCGACCTATCCCCTGGAGGTCGTGCAGGCCGACCGCTGGCTGAAGGAGCGCAAGACCTTGAAGGGCGATGCGCTGAAGACGGAGGTCGAGAAGCAGGCCTGGGACGACAGCGTCAAAGCGCTGGCCAGCACCGCCGATGTGCTGACCATGATGAGCGATCAGCTCGAATGGAGCAAAAAGCTCGGCGATGCCTTTCTCGCCCAGCAGCCCGACGTGATGGATGCAGTCCAGCGCCTGCGCACCAAGGCCTATGACAACAAGAAGCTGGTCACCACCAAGCAGCAGAAGGTCAGCGTGCAGTCCCAGGCGGGCAAGCAGGTTGTCGTGGTGCAGCAGGCCAATCCTGCGGAGATGTACGTGCCGTATTACGATCCGGCGACGGTTTACGGCACTTGGCCCTATGCGGCCTATCCGCCCTATTATTGGGGCTACCCTTCCTATATCGGCGCGGGGGTGGTTGCCGCGGGCCTCGCCTTCGGCACCGCCTGGGCGATCGGGCGCTGGGGCAATTACTGGGGCGGCGGCTGCAACTGGGGCAATCGCAATGTCTATGTCAATCATCGCACCACGAACATCGGCAATGGCTGGCAGCACAATCCCGCTCATCGCCAGGGAGTGCGCTACAACAACACCAACGTTCAGCAGCGTTTCGGCAACAACAATATGAAGGCCGGCGTCTCGGACCGGATGGATTTCCGCGGCCGTGACGGCAACCAGGTGCTGCGTCCCAATCAGGGTGCGGGAGATCGCGCCGGCGATCGTGCCGGTGATCGCGCGGGCAATCGCGGAGATCGTCCGGGTGCAGGCGATCGTCCAAGCGCCGGGACCCGCGATCGGCCGGGCGGCGGTGATCGCGCCGGCGCCGGGGATCGTGCCAAGGGTGCAGGTGACCGCGCCAAGGGCGGCGGGGACCGTGCGAAGGCTGCGAATCGCGCGAGCGGTGGCGCTGCCGCCAATCGCGGTGGTGGCGGCAATCGCGGCGGCGCGATGAACGTCTCCTCGGGCCGGTCGGCGGCCGCGGCATCTGCGCGGGGACGTTCAAGCATGGCCAGCATGCCGCGCGGCGGTGGCGGCGCTGGACCGAGCATGGCCGGCCGCGGCGGTGGTGGCGGAATGGCGGCACGCGGCGGTGGCGGAGGAGGATTTGGAGGCGGCGGTCGTGGTGGTGGCGGCGGCCGGCGCTCCGACATCGCGTTGAAGCACGATATCGTCCTGCTCGGTCATCTCGCCAGCGGTCTTGGCTATTACCGCTTCAGCTATATCGGTAGCGACAAGGCCTATGTCGGCGTCATGGCGCAGGAGGTTGAGCAGGTGATGCCTGACGCAGTGACGCGCGGCAGCGACGGCTATCTGCGCGTTCATTACGAGAAGCTCGGGCTGACATTCCGCACCTACCGCGACTGGCTCGCCGGCGGCGCGAGGATCCCTGCAGAGGTGACGCCATGACCGGTCTGACATCACTCCGCCGGGCCATGTTGCCGGGTCTCTTCGCGCTGGCTCTGCTGGGGTCTGCGTCGCATGCTCAGCAGTCGTTCAGGACACCCGAGGATGCGGCCGCGGCGCTCGCGGCCGCGGTGAAGAGCGGACCGGGCGACATTCTGAAGGTGCTCGGCAGGGCCGCGGACGACATCGTCTCCTCCGGCGACGAGATCGCGGACAACGACATCCGCCAGCGCTTCACGTCGATGTACGATGCCAAGCACGGCATCAAGGCCGAGGGCAACAAGAGCGCGACCTTGCTGCTCGGACCCGACGATTTCCCGTTCCCGATTCCGTTGGTCAACACCAGGACCGGGTGGGAGTTCGACACCGATGAGGGACGAATCGAGGTGCTGCGCCGTCGCATCGGCCGTAACGAGCTCGATGCGATCCAGACAGCGCTCGCCTATGTCGATGCGCAGAACGAATACGCCGACAAGGATCGCGGCGAGGGCGCCGGTGTCTACGCTCAGCGTATCGTCTCGACGCCGGGAAAGAAGGACGGTCTGTTCTGGCGTGACGACAGCGATCCGAGCCCGCTCGGCGCGCTGGCGGCCGAGGCATCGAAGGAGGGCTATCGCGCAGGCGATGTCGGACCTGCGCCCTATCACGGCTATTACTTCCACATCCTCAAAGGGCAGGGCGCGGATGCGGCCGGTGGCGCGCTCAACTACGTGGTCAAGGGCAAGATGATCGGCGGCTTCGCGTTGATCGCCTGGCCCGCCGAGTACGGCAATTCCGGTGTGATGACGTTCCTCGTCAATCATGCTGGCACCGTCTATCAAAAGGATCTCGGCAAGCGCACGACGTTCGTCGCCGAGCGCACCACGCTGTTTGATCCGGATCAGACCTGGAAGAAGGTCGATGCCGCAAAACCGTGAACGGCGCGCGCTGATGTTTCGCTCGATCGCAACGGTCCTGCTGGCGCTCCTTCTGGCAGCGCCGGCGACACCATCTTTTGCGCAAGCGGCCGGTCACGTCCGCGCCAAGATCGTCAAGGGTGGCCTTCTGATCGGCGGCGGCGCTGGCAGCGGCGTGCTGACCTATCGCGGACGAACTTACCCCTTCAGGATCACGGGCTTAAGTCTCGGCATCACGGCGGGTGCAACGGTCGGCCGGCTTGACGGCTGGGCTTCGGGCATCCGGGAGATCGGCGATTTCGCCGGCACCTACAGCTCCGTCGGCGGCGGCTTTGCGTTGGTCGGCGGCGTCAACGGCGTCCACCTTCGCAACGAGAAGGGCGTGACGATCGTGATGCAGGGGCCGAAAGCGGGGCTGGAGCTCGCAGCCAACGTCAGTCAGATCACGATCTCGCTGAGATAGTGCGCGTCATTGGCGGACGTCGTTGCGATGAAGGCGGCAGCAACGACATGATGACGCAGCGTCCTGACGCGTGCGCTTCTGCCGGATCTTCCTGCGGCAATTTGACCGCACCAAACTCGTTTCATCCACAGCGCATTTGAATCGTTCCAGACATTCGCCCGTCGATCGCTATTGATCGAGGTCTTCTAAGTCGCGGCGCGCGCATTTGCGTTGCCGTCATGGTGGCCTCTTCCTAAAGAGGCGATGCAGATCGTTCGTGTCTAAATGTTGCTGCCAGAACGAAGGCAGCGAATGCGCGTGGGCCTCTGCAGAGCAATTGATTGACGGGGCATATGTGCCGGCCGAACTCGGATCCGAAGAGTAGCTCTTCGGTCCCTGTTCGCTGCTGGCCGAGCGCGGAGCCGCTTCACGGCGAGCTGCGCGCTATGGAAGAAGGGCTTGCCGGGAATGCGACGTACGGGTGGGGTTGGGACGGTGGCGCGCGTAGCAATGGCGCTGCTGGGTGGAGCGGCGTTGCTGACGTGGTTCGAATTACCTGCGCAAGCTCAAACGGCACAAGGTGGAACCGCTCTGCCGCCGGTGACGGTCGATGCGCCGGCGAAGCCGTCGGCCCGCCGCGCGCCTGCCAGGCGAAACGACGCCCGGGTCAGGTCGACCTCGCGGCGCGCACCGCAAGCTCCGACTGTCGCGGTGCAATCGCAACCGGCCGTCGCTCCGCCATTCGCCGGCGGTCAGGTTGCGCAAGGCGCGCGGCTCGGGATGCTCGGCAATACCAGCACCATGAGGTCGCCGTTCAGCGCGACGAGCTACACCGACAAGTTCGTTCGTGATCAGCAGGCCGCAACGGGTGCGGATGCCTTGATCCTAGATCCCTCGGTGCGAAGCTCCCATCCGACGGGCGGCGTGTTGGACTCCTTCAACATTCGCGGCTTTCCGATCAACGAAGGCAACAACGGCGAATTTGCTTTCGAGGGACTCTACGGAATCGCGCCGACCTATCGCATCCTCACCGACTACGTCGAGCGCATCGAAGTGCTCAAGGGTCCCTCGGCCGCGCTGTCGGGCATGGCGCCCAATGGCGGCGTCGGCGGCGTCATCAACGTCGTGCCCAAGCGCGCGGACGAGGAACTGACCCGTCTGACCGCAAGCTACGGCTCGACTGCACGCTTCGGCGGTCACTGGGACGTCGCGAGGCGCTACGGGGATGGCAAGGAATGGGGCGTACGCGCCAGCGGAAGCGTCCGCGGCGGCGATACGCCCATCGATCGCCAGTCCGAGGCGACCGGTGTCGGATCGCTCGCTCTCGACTACAAAGGAGAGCGCTTCAGGTCCTGGCTCTATCTCATCACGCAGACCGATCGGTTCGATGCGCCCCAGCGTCCATTCCTGATGGGGTCCGGCCTGCAGGTGCCGAAGGCGCCGGACGGCAAGCTAAACGTGACCCAGCCCTGGGAATGGTCGCGCATCACCGACCACTCGGCCTTGCTGCGGACCGAGTACGATGTCAGCGACCAGGTCACGCTGTTTGCGGATGTCGGCGGCTCCAAGACCAATGTCGAGCGGTTCTTCGGCCTTCCGACCATCGTCAACACCAGCGGCGACACTACGTCCACGCCGCAGTTCTTCGGACTCAGTATCGATCGAACCACCTATGATGGTGGCCTTCGCGCCCGCTTCGATACCGGCTTCGTGCATCATGCCGTCGCCGTCCAGGCCTCGGTCTATCATGACGCGCTGTACCGGCGGCTGACCAACGGCACTCTGGTCACGTCGAACATCTACAGTCCCTCCGTCGCACCGACACAGTTTGCCAACGAGGCGAGCGGCCGCCCGCGGCTTTCGGACAGCGAGCTCACCGGGCTCTCGATTGCCGACACCTTGTCCGTGCTCGACGAGCGTGTCCTGCTGACCCTGGGTGTCCGGCGCCAGGGCATCGAGGCCAACAACTATCTCTCCAATGTGGGAACGCTGTCGTCGTCCTATGACAAGAGTGCGGTCACGCCGGTGGTTGGCCTCGTCGTCCGCCCGCTGGAGAATGTCTCCTTGTACGCGAACTACGTCGAAGGCCTCGCGCGGGGCGACGTGGCACCGCAGGCCGCGTCCAACTTCGGTGAAGTGCTGCAGCCTTACGTGGCCAAGCAGTACGAGGCCGGCATCAAGGTGGAGTTCGGCCGGATCGCGACCACCTTCAGCGCCTTCGAGATTTCGAAGGCGAGCGGCGAGCTCTCCGCCGGGCGCTTCGCGGCGACAGGCGAACAGCAAGTCCGCGGGCTCGAGTTCAACGTCTATGGCGAGCTCATGCCGGATGTTCGCATTCTCGGAGGCGTATCGCTGCTGGACGGTACGCTGACGAAGACCGCAGTCGCGGCGAATGTGGGCAACACACCGATCGGCGTGCCGAACGTACAGGCCAATATCGGCGCGGAGTGGGATCTGCCGTGGATGAGAGACCTCACGTTGAACGGAGCCGTCATCTACACGGGCAAGCAGTTCATCGACTCCGCGAACAAGCAGTCGATTCCGGAGTGGACACGGCTCGACCTCGGCGCCCGCTACACCACGGCGATAAACGGCCGGAAGACGGTGTTCCGCGCCAACATCCAGAACGTGACCGGCGAGAGCTACTGGTCGAGCGTCGCGTCGTTCGGAACGTTCTTCCTGGGCGCGCCGCGCACCTACCTCTTGTCGATGACCGTGGACATGTGAAGCGCTTCCGGGCCGTCGTGAGGGCATGATCATGTGAGAGCCCAGCATCCCAGCCATGCTGCTACGCGGCCGTGGCGAGAAATCCTGGATTAAATCAATGGGTTGACTTTCCCGTCCAGGCGCCCTCGGCCGCGAAGCCAAAATGGCGCAGCTCTTGCTCTTGTCAGTATGAGGGTTCTTGATAAACCTCATACTACGCGATCGGGTGAATGGAGCAGGCGGTGAGGCGGACTTTGCGGGCGATCGGATCCGGGACGCTCGTGCTGTTCGGAGGGCTGATCGCCGCCAACATCGCCGCCTGGGTCTGGGCCTTCGCGCTGTTCGGCGACCGGCCGACGGTACTGGCGACGGCGCTGCTGGCCTGGGTGTTCGGCCTGCGCCATGCCGTCGATGCCGACCATATCGCTGCCATCGACAACGTCGTGCGCAAGTTGATGCAAACGGACGACGCGCCGCACAGCGTCGGCCTCTATTTTGCGCTCGGCCATTCCACCGTCGTCGTGGCTGCGACCCTGTTGCTCGCGCTCGGCGTGGTTAGCCTCGGCGGCGACAGCCTGCTCAAGGAGATCGGTGGCCTCATCGGCACGTCGGTGTCGGCGTTGTTCCTGCTGGCGATCGCGGCCATCAATCTCGCTATTTTCGTCGGGCTGTGGCGGACGTTTCGCGCGGCGCGGGAGCAGGGCGTTCACGATGCCGAAGGTCTGGAGCGGCTGCTCGCCAATCGCGGTTTCCTCGCGCGCCTGCTCGGGCCGCTGTTCCGGCTGGTCACCAAACCCTGGCACATGTATCCGCTCGGCGTCCTGTTCGGGCTCGGCTTCGACACGGCGACCGAGATCGGCCTGCTCGGCATCTCCGCAACCGAAGCCGCGCGCGGCGCATCGGTTGCCGACATACTCGTCTTCCCCGCGCTGTTCGCCTCGGGCATGGCGCTGGTCGACACCGCCGATTCCGCGTTGATGGTGAGCGCGTATCGATGGGCCTTCGTCGATCCCCTGCGAAAGCTCTGGTACAATCTCACGATCACCGGCGCCTCGGTGGCGGTCGCACTTTTCATCGGCGGTATCGAAGCGCTTGGGCTCGCCGCTGATCGGCTCGGCCTGTCCGGGGGCGTGTGGACGCTGGTCGATGGCCTCAACGAGTCGCTCGCCAATGTCGGCTTCGCCGTGGTCGCGCTGTTCGCAATCGCCTGGCTCGTCTCCGTCGTGCTCTATCGTCGCATCGTCGAGGGCGGCCGAGCGAAGGCCCTGGAATGCGCCGATGCAACCGAAGCGGCGTGAGCCCGGTCGTGGCTGCGGCGCGCTGACGGCACTCTCGGCCCTGGTGCTGCTCGCCGATGACGGCTGCGCGTTGGCGCAGAGCAGTGACGCCTCGCGCGAGCTGCCGTCGATCCGGGTCGGCGGCGGCGAGACAGCAGGACGCAAGAAGCCGGTCACATCGCGCCGCACCGGCGCGCTGTCTCCGGCCGGCCATCGCATCTTGGTGTATCCGACGGCGACGCAAGCATCGGACGTGCGCAGCGTCGCCTCGGGTGCAAAGGACCAACCGAGCATGGCCAGCGAGATCACCGTCTCGGGCGATCAGCTCAATGCGCGCCCGTTCACGCGGCCGGGCGAGGCGCTCGAAGCCGTGCCGGGTCTCATCGTGACGCAGCATTCCGGCGAGGGCAAAGCCAACCAGTATTTTTTGCGCGGGTATAATCTCGATCACGGCACCGACCTTGCGATCACCGTCGACGGCGTTCCCGTCAACATGCGCACCCACGCGCACGGCCAGGGCTATGCCGATCTCAATTGGCTGATTCCGGAAACCATCGCCGCGGTGGATGTGCGCAAGGGGCCGTACTTTGCCGACGAAGGCGACTTCGCTTCGGCCGGAAGCGTCCATATCGGCTTGATCGACCGCACCAGGGGACTTGCGCAGGCGACCGTGGGCAGCTTTGGCTACCGCCGTCTGCTCGGAATGGATTCCGCGAAGGTTGGTGACGGTTCGATGCTCGTGGCAGGCGAGATCGGCACCTACAACGGCCCCTGGGACAATCCGGACAATGTACGGAAGCTCAACGGCCTCGTGCGCTACAGCCAGGGCACCGCGACCGACGGTGTCTCCATCACCGGCATGGCCTATGCCAATTCGTGGAATTCGACCGACCAGGTACCGCAACGCGCGATCACATCCGGCTTTCTCAGCCGCTTCGGCTCGGAAGACCCGAGCGACGGCGGCAACACCAATCGCTTTGCGCTGTCGGGACGCATCGCGCAGAGCGACGATCTCGGTTCCTGGAAAGTCAACGCCTATGTCGTGAAGAGCCAGCTCGACCTCTTCAACAATTTCACCTACTACCTCAGCGATCCCGTGCTCGGCGACCAATTCCACCAGCACGACGACCGCCTGATGGCAGGCGCCAACGTCTCACGATCGCTGAACGGCTCGTTCGCAGGCTTGCCGATGCAGACGACCTTCGGCCTGCAGTCGCGCTATGATGCGATCGACCTTGCGCTCACCAACACGTTCCGTCGCGGCTTTCTCTCCAACATCCGCAGCGACAAGGTCGGCGAGGGCAGCGTCGGCGTCTATGCCGAGAATACCGTGCGCTGGACGGATTGGCTCAGGACGACCGTGGGCTGGCGCGGCGACTATTATGCCGCCGACGTCAACTCGCGGTTCAATACAAGCAATTCCGGCCGTGCGGACGCCGCGCTCGGCAGCCCGAAATTCAGGATGGTGCTCGGCCCGTTCAATCAGACCGAGCTCTTCCTCGGCGCCGGCTACGGCATGCACTCGAACGATGCCCGCGGCGCGACCACGACGGAAGACCCCAGCGATCCCGCAACGCGGCTGACGCCGTCGCCGCTGCTGGTCCGTACCAAGGGGGCAGAGGTCGGCATGCGCAGCAGGATCGTTCCCGGCCTCGACACCTCGCTCAGCTTCTTCATGCTGGATCAGGATTCCGAGATCCTGTTCTCCGGCGATGCCGGCGACACCTCGGCGACCCGTGCCAGCCGCCGCTATGGTCTTGAATGGACCAACCACTACCGGCCCCGGTCGTGGATCGACATCGACGCCGATCTCGCCATGACCCATGCGCGCTTTCGCGGCTATGACAGCGCGCAGGCGGAAGTCTACGCCTCGCTTGCCGGCTATCCCGAAGCGCAGATCGGCAACGCGCCCGGCAACTACATTCCGAACGCGCCGGCGATGGTGGCGTCCGTCGGCGTCACGCTGGGCGAGAAGACCGGCTGGTTCGGTGGCTTGCGCTGGCGCTATCTGGGACCGAGCCCGCTGACGGAGGACAATTCGTTCCGCTCCTCAGCGACCAGCATTTTCAACGGCCGCCTCGGCTATCGCATCTACAATGGCTGGCGCCTTCAGCTCGATGTGCTCAATCTGCTTAACACGAAGGCCAGCCAGATCACCTATGCCTACGGATCGCTGCTCAAGACCGATACGCTCTACAACCTCTGTACGGCCGGCACCGCGCCGACGTCAGTCTGTCAGAATGGCGTGATGGACTATGTGTTGCATCCCGTGGAGCCGTTGACGGTCCGCCTCACCATCGCGGGGTCGTTTTAGGGGTGATCGGGGAGTAGTCGGCTTTTGCCGTCCCACACAAGTCCCGCTTCACACGGAATCGCGAGCGACGTCTCCCAGGTTTGCAGGAGGCGGCGTTTGCGCGCGACTGGTACCTGACGATCGGTTGAATTCGAAGGCCACAACGGCGCCCTTGGCACGACGGCGACGCGCGATGGTGTGCGGCGCGCCGTGAAGAGGTCAAGAGATCGATCTGGCAGGAGACAGGCATGCAGAACGTCGCCCAACTATTGTCGGTAGTCCTTGCGGTCATCACATTCGGCACAGGAACGCCGAAGTCGACGGTGCCAAAGGAGATCGCCTCCGAGGGAGCGGTGGTTGCGAGCCTCCTCGCGGAAGGTGCGCAGACCTACGATTGCAAGGCCGGCAGCGACGGCAAGCTGGTGTGGACATTCCGCGAGCCGATCGCGACGTTGATCTCGGACGGTACGACCGTCGGCCGCCACTATGCAGGTCCCATCTGGGAGAGCGTGGACGGCAGCGCGATCACGGGGAAGGTCGTCGCGAGCGCTCCCGGCGCGACGCCGAACGACATTGCCTGGCTCAAGCTCAACGTCGTCAGCGCGCGCGGCGAGGGCCTGTTTTCGAAGGTGACGACCGTGCAGCGGATCGAGACTCATGGCGGTGCCGTGCAAGGCTCCTGCGAGAAGACCGGCACCTCGCTCGTTGCCCCATACTCCGCCACTTACGTCTTCGTGCGCGAGGGGAACTGAGGCGATTGCGGCCGTTCTCGGATGGTCGCGGACGGCGGCCTCCTAGGTTCGCAGGACGCGGAATCGCCTCGGCGGGAGTAATTGCAGAGGCCATCGATCATCGGCGGCCTGCCGTCAGTCGCTCGCATCGCACATCCTCCGAACGGAGGATGACCGGGCGTCCGCGCCGGGCAAGTGTGAGCGGGCGATATGATTTGAGAGGAACGGACAATGATCGGCCTGGAAGGCCCCGGAGCATGCGGGCGGCGCCTTCGCAAGGCCACGTTCCGCGCGCCCGATGAACCGTGTGCCAAACCTGCGATCGGTCCAGACCTTGTCCGTGCCAGTCAGTCCCGGTGATCAGCTAGAGTTCAGCGATCTGATCGGCGTCGTCTACGACGCCGCGATCGACGCCTCACGCTGGCAGGACGCCATTGCAGGAGCTGCCCGGTTTGTCGGCGGCGTCGGCGGTGGGCTGTTCTGCAAGGATGTCGGCGTCCAGCACGCCGCCATTCCCCACGGCTTCGGATTCCAGAGGCCGCTGCCGGTGGAGCTGTTCGGCGAGATCTACCCGGCTGCAGTGGCGCATTTCCAGGGGGACCTCGAAGAGCCGATTGCCACCGCAGATCTGATACCGCGCGACGAGCTCACCCGCACCAGCTTCTATCGCCAATGGGCCGAGCCTCAAGGCCTGGTCGACTTTCTCAGTGCGGTCGTCGACAGAACCACGATGCGGGCGGCGATATTCGGCGTCTTTCGTCACCAGGCAGACGGCATCGCCGACGATCATGCGCGGCGGCAAATGAAGCTGATTGCCCCACATATCCGGCGTTCGGTCTTGATCGGCAGGATGTTCGAGTTCAGGGCGGCGGAGGTCGCCACGTTCGTCGATACCCTGGACGGGCTCGATGCGGGCATGTTTCTCGTCGATATCGGCGGCCGGCTCATTCACGCAAATGCCGCGGGCAACGCACTTCTCGCTGCAGGCGCTGTCTTGAGCTCCACCGGCGGCCGGCTCGTCGCGCGTGACACGCAGGCCGATCGAGCCTTGCGGGAGGTGTTTGCGAGCGCCGGGCAGGGCGACGCCGCACTCGGCACCAGGGGCATCGCGATGCCGCTGACCGGCAGCGACGGCGAACGCTATGTTGCGCATGCGCTGCCCCTGACCTCGGGCGCGCGGTGTCGCGCCGGGATCGTCAACACGGCCGTTGCCGCCTTGTTCGTTCGAAAGGCCTCGCTCGCCTTGCCCTTCGCATCGCAGGCGATCGGCAGCGCTTTCAAGCTGACGCCGACAGAGCTGCGCGTCCTGCTCGCGATCGTCGAGGTCGGCGGAGTTCCGGAGATTGCCAGCGCGTTCGGTGTCGCCGACACCACGATCAGGACGCATGTCAGCAACCTCTTCGAAAAAACCGGTGCCGCCCGGCAGGCCGATCTCGTCCGGCTCGTGGCGGAGTATGCGACACCGCTCGCTGGTTGAACGCGGGCAGGAGCGACGCGTGATTTGCCGTCCTTTGGAGCGGTCCTTTCCCCCATTCCTGGGACGACACGCCGAGGTGCACTGCTCAGTATTGCCGTGATCCGATCGGCGCTGCTGACGGCAGCAGCCGATCCCGCGAGCCATCAATCCGCGAGAGCACCAGACATGAGCAGTGACGTCGCACTGGCCAAGGTTGCGGCCGGCAAGTCCGGACAACGAACGAGCATGGCCGCAAGAGGCGTGATCTGCGCTTTCGCGGCGATGGGCCTGCTGTCCACCAACATCTTCCTTCCTTCGCTGCCGGCGATCGCGGCCGATCTCGGCGTGTCCAGCGCGGCCGTGACGTCGAGCATACCGGTCTTTCTGGTGGTCTTCGCTGCGGGGCAGCTCGTCGTCGGCCCGTTGTCGGACAGGTTCGGGCGGAAAGCGCCGATCGTCACCGGGCTGTGCGTCTTCGTGCTCGGCACGGCATGGTGCGCATTCGCCGGAGATTTCACCAACCTGCTGATTGGCCGGTCGATGCAGGCGGCCGGCGTCTGCGCCGTTGCCGTGTTGTCGCGCGCAATCGCTCGCGATCTGTTCGAGGGGCAGGGACTGACCCGGGCGATGGCATCGATCACGATCGCCACCGCCGCGGCGCCGGGCCTTTCGCCTCTGCTTGGCGGCGCGATCGATCTTCTTCTCGGCTGGCGATTCGAATTCGTCTTCGTCGCGGCCGTCGCTGTCGGTACGGGAGCGCTGTATCTGACGTTCGTCGGCGAAACCCTTGCGACGGTCAGTGGTCCACATCCTCCGCTGGAAATCATCCGTTGCTATCTCGGCCTTATTCGAGACGCACGCTTCAGCGCGCCCGCAAGGACGGCCGGTCTGCTCATGGCTGGCCTGTACGCTGTGTTGTCCAGCGCGCCGCGCGTGCTTCTCGAGGGATTTGGCCTGTCGCCGCTGGCTCTTGGCTGGCTGTTTGCAGGTGTCGTCTTCATCGTGTTTGGCGCCGGCGTGCTGGCGCCGCGACTGGCGGCCCGGTTTGGTCGCCATGGCGCGACCTCGATTGGCCTCGCTGCGGCCGCGATTGGCGCGGTTGCGCTGCTTGCCATGACGCTGATCGGACAGATCGCGCTCGTCTCGTTTCTCCTGGTCGTTCCGGTTTTCCTGTTCGGGGTCGGAATTGCGAGCCCGCTTTCGAGCGCGGCGGCACTATCGCCGTTCGGCGACAGGGCCGGGCAGGCGGCCGCCTTGTTCGGCTCCGCGCAGATGGCGGGCGCGGCTTGCGGTGCCTCGCTCGCGGCGGTCGTCTCCAGCGATCCGGTCCAGGGACTTACGGTCGTTCTTGCGGCGACGTCCCTTGTCGCGCTGCTGTTGCACGTGCTTGCGACGTTGCCACGGCACATGACCCGCGATCAGACATAGCGGACCGATCGTCGTTTCCTTTCCGTAAAATATCACGGCATCCAGCTGCCCGATACCTGCGGATCGTATGATTCGCGGACTGCGCGAGTTCGCTGCATCGTCATGATCGCATGTCACGTCGACATGCGCTCGGCTGCGCCACGAGACGGCTGTCGGCGTCCATTCGTCGCGAACGCGCAAAAGTTTGCGCTTCCACAAAGAGTTCTGGATGGAAATCGGTCGATTGTTGCATCGCGGGTGCTCCGACGTGCAATCGCATCCTGTTGATGGAGAGCCGGGCAAGTCGACGCTTCGGCGGAATTGATCCAGCTCAAAATATGTCGCGATGAATGATCAATAGTCAGGCAACAAGATCAAACATCAGGGATGAGACGATGATGGCGCCCACTCCGGTTGATCTTGAGATCGCCGCTGAAATACCGGTCTTCAGCGGGCTCGATCCGCAAGCTCTTGCGGTCTTGCTGGGGCCAGCCAGCATCTTCAATCTCCGTCCGGGCCACACGCTGTTTCGTCAGGGCGAGCCGGCGCAGGCATTCTTCGTCGTGCTGGATGGCTGGATCAAGCTGTATCGGGTCACCCCCGCCGGGGACGAGGCAGTACTCAACGTGGTCACCAGAGGCGAGAGCCTGGCCGAGGCGGTCACATTCACGTCCGGTCGCTATCCTGCTACCGCCAGCGCGGTCACGTCGGCCCGGGTCATGGTCATACCGGCCGACCACGTCATCGCCTGCATTCGCCAGATGCCCGACGTTGCGATCGCGATGATCGCGTCGACCTCGCAACATCTGCACCGCATGGTTCAGCAGATCGAGCAATTGATGGCGCAGAGCGCTACGCAGCGGGTGGCCGAGTTTCTCGCATCCCTGGCGCCGCGAACCAAGGGGCCGTGCACGATCACGCTGCCCTACGACAAATCGCTGATCGCCGGCAGGCTCGGCTTGAAGCCGGAATCACTTTCGCGCGTGTTCGCCAAGCTGCGCGCGGTCGGCGTCGACGTCCGTGCCTCGAACGTGGTGGTGCGCGACATGGCGCAGCTTTGCAAGCTCGTGGCCTGCGATCGCATCACGGCGCGTTGCCCCGTCAAACCCAAGATGATGTGCGCCCAGCCGCCCGCGCCACGCGCGATCCGGCCCGAGGTGAAATCCGTATTGGCGTAATCCGCATGCTCTCCAAGCCGGTGAGCGCCGGCCTCCTTTGATCTCTCGCCCACCGCGCCGGCGTATCCGCGGCGTAGCCCGACCAGTTTCACTCTAACAGGAGACGACGAAATGAAGCGTGTTTTGATCGCAATTGCAGTCGCTGCGGTGTCGAGCAGCGCTGCTCTCGCGCAGGATGTGACGGCAGGGGCCACCGCCTTCAAGAAATGCGCCAGCTGCCATGATGTCGGGGCGACCGCCAAGAACAAGGTCGGCCCGATCCTCAATGGTCTCGACGGCCGCAAATCGGGATCGGTTGCGGGCTACAATTATTCGGACGCCAACAAGAATTCCGGCATCACCTGGGATGAGGCGAGCTTCCTCGATTACATCAAAGATCCCAAGGCCAAGGTGCCCAACACCAAGATGGCGTTCGCCGGCATCAAGAACGAGGCCGAGGCCAAGAACCTCTGGGCGTTTCTCAAGCAATACGACGCCGACGGCAAGACCAAGTAATCCAGGTCGAACCGACCTGCGGGCCGATTGTCCGCCCGGCGTGCATCGTCGCTCAGCCGACGATGCCGTCGTGTGGGCCGGCGCTCCAGGTCGAGCGGCGCCCGGCCGGATCGGTTGCCCAGATTGCGGTGCCGCTCAGCCGGGGCAGCAGCGCCTCGATCTCATCCGCCGATGCGATGGAAAGTGCCGTCGACAAAGCGTCGGCCACGGCGGCCGAGCGATGGTGCACGGTGATGGTTCGCCAATGAGCCGCGCTGCGGCCGCTGCGCGGATCGAACAGATGATGCGCCGCGCCATCGGCACCCAGCACGCAGCCCGTGCCCTCCGAAGTGGCGAGGGCGCCTTCCGCCAGCTGTAGCGCGTCTGCGTCGCGACGTGCGATCAGCCATGGCGATCCATCGCGGCGCGGCGCGATCGCCCGCATCTCGCCGAGATCGACGAGGACGTTGGTGAGCCCTTTCGCTGCCAGCAATTCGGCCACGCGGTCGGTGACGTAACCCTGGCCGAGGCCATTGAGCGTCAGACGCTGATTGTCGCCGAGATGAATTGAATCCGGCTCGACCCGGATACTCCGCCAGTCGACGACCTGCCTTGCGCGGGCAATGACGGCTTGCGGCGGCAGGCCGGTGTGGCTCCTGTCCGCGAACCAATCGACATGCGCTTCCCACAGCGCCTGCACGGTCGGATCGAACAGGCCGTTCGTGACGTCCGCGATCTCAAGCGCCAGCGCCACGGCGCGACGGAGATCGCCGCCGGGTGCGGCGAGCGCGCCGTCGCGATTGAGCCTGCAGAGTTCCGATCCGGGTCGGAACAGGCTCAGTGCATTCTCGAGGCGGTCAATCTCCGCCTCGACCAGTGTGGCGATGCCTTTTGCCTTTGCCGGTTCGATTCCGTTGAACAAGATCCGCGCGTCAGAGCCCATGGCCGTACCTCGCCATTCGAAATCGGCCCGCGCGGGGCTGGCGGGACCTGCGATGGCGACTGCGGCGGCCGATGCGAGGATCGTGATGGCGCGGCGTCGTGTCGGATGATCAGGGAGCATCGTGTTTCCTCACGACGGCTTGGAAGGGGCTTGCGGCAACGGCTGGCGCCGCTGTGCGCGCTTCTTCAGGTGCAGGCAGACGTCGTGGTCGAAATAATTGGCCTGGCACTTCAGGCAATAGATGCATTCATTGGGGTTGATCTGGCCGAGCGGGTGGATCGCTTGCACGGTGCAGCGCCGCGCGCAGACGTGGCATTCCGCGCCGCATTCGCGGTAGCGCTTGAGCCATTCGAACATCCGCATCCGCGCCGGGATCGCCAGCGCAGCGCCGAGCGGGCAGAGGTAGCGGCAGTAGAAGCGCTCGACGAACAGGCCGGCGAGCAGCAGCAATCCGGCATAGACGCCGAACGGCCATTCCCGCAGGAACTTCATGGTGATCGCCGTCTTGAACGGCTCCACCTCCGCGAGCTGGAACGCGGTCAGGATCGAGCGCAGCGAGATCGCGAGGATGGCGACGAAGAGGACGTATTTGATCATCCACAGTCGCTCATGCAGCCCGAACGGAATCTCGATCTGCTTGATGCCGAGCCGGCGCGCGAGCTGATTGGTGAGCTCCTGCAATGTGCCGAACGGGCAGAGCCAGCCGCAGAATACGCCGCGGCCCCAGAACAACATGCTGAAGGCGACGAAGCTCCAGAGCAGGAACACCAGAGGATCGAGCAGGAATAGCTCCCAGCGGAAGCCGGAGAGCAGGGCGTGGATGAAGGTCAGGACGTTGACGACCGAGAGCTGCGCATTGGCGATGAAGCCGAGGAACACCAGCGTCGTGAGCAGATAGGCTGTGCGCAGCCGATAATAGAACACGCCATGAGCCGTCACGGTGTCCTGGAAGATCAGGATGGCCGCCAGCACCGTCAGCATCGCGCCGAGCACGCCGATCTCGTAGCGCCGCGCCCACCAGATCTCCTGCCACACCGTCTGCACCGGAGCGGGGGCCGCCGTCGTCGATGCCGCGGGCGGCTCGCTGGGCGCGGCGATCAGGTAGCGCTCGGGAATGCGATAGTCCAGCGAGACCACAGCGGGCCCGCTTGCAGCGGCGCCGGCGCCGAGATCGACGTCGAGCCGGAACGGCTTGGTCGAATCGAAGCCACTTGCCTGCGGGATACGGAACACGGCAATCTCGCGCAGCTCCGGTGCGCCGGCGGCGTGCAACGACTCCACCGCCGTATGATCGGCCGGCTTGAGACGCAGCGTTCGTGAGCCCTGGACGATCTCGATCCGGGTGAAGGTCCCGGCCTGGCGCCATTCCGTGCCCTTGAACGAATAAAGTCCGGACGCGCCGATCAGAAGCAGGTCGTCCTCGGGGCCGATCTTCGCCGTCTCGCTCTCGTAGATGCGCTGGCCGAGCAGGCTCTCGCCGATCGGCGGCGGTGTGGCGAGCGCCATCCAGAGGTCGATGAACGCCTTGTCGGGTTCGTTGTCCCGCGTCCCCAGCAGCTTTGCCGCTTCGCCCCTGTTCACCAGCCGCCGCTGCACGGCGCCCTCGGCGAGCAGCGCAGACCAGGACAATCGGCGCAGCGTCTCGCGGTCGAGCCGTGCAGCCCGCTCCGGCGCGCTGGTCCGGCTGCGCAGCACGGCGCGCGCCGAGCGCACGATCGCATCGCGAATCACGGTGCTCGTGATGGTCGCGCCGGCGACGGCGTGCGGGCCACGCGCGGACTCCCCCGGTGATTTGAGTGTGGTGCTGCCGCGCACATCGAAGCCGCGGAAATTGGCGACATAGGCGGCCAACGCGTCGCGCGGAATTCCGATCACGAGAATCGGTTCTTCATGCGCGACGATCTCGGCGCCGGCGACGATGCCCTCTGGCGTCACCGCCGCGACGATATCGAGCGGCCGGCCGGCATAGCCGACCGAGCCGGAGACATCGAGACTCGAAAAAGCGTAGCCGAGCACGCGCCCGTCCGCAGCCCGCACCAAGGCTGCCGGAGGCTTGCCATCGGCACGCTCGATCGCGACGGGCTCGGAGAAAAACTTGGCGGCGGCGTTGAGGTCGGCGGCGTTTGCGCTGCAATACATCGACGCCAATGTCGCCAGTGCGGACACGGCATGTCGTAAGGCAGTGGGGATGATTCCTGGCGATCGCATCGAGGGATCAGGCAGCGTTATGGGGCGAGCGCATTGAGGTGGATCAATGTTGCGATTGACCGCGGTCAAGGAGAATTCCTCAAAATCGCTGCATAAGGCCTCATCGGATTCTCATGCTGGAGGAATGTAATGCGAGGCCGAGCTTCCTTGTTTCCAAAGCTTGCGGGCGGCGTTGCCGTAGCGAGCCTTTTGCTTTTGAGTGCGACGACGGCCGGCTACGCGCAGCAGCAGGCTCCGGCGCCGAAACCTGCCGATGTCGAGCAGCACAAGACCACGCCGGGCGGCCAATACCAGCCGAGCCTGGACGTTCTCGGCAAGGGCGCGACCGAGCAGCCCGGCACCAAGCCGGGCGACCCCAACCTCACCAAGGCCGAGTTCGACAAGGCCAACCAGATCTATTTCGAACGTTGCGCCGGCTGCCACGGCGTGCTGCGCAAGGGCGCGACCGGCAAGCCGCTCACGCCCGATCTCACCAAGAAGCTGGGCTTCGACTATCTGCGTGACTTCATCACTTACGGTTCGCCCGGCGGCATGCCGAACTGGGGCACCTCGGGCCAGCTCGAGGCCGCCGACATCGACCTGATGGCGCGCTACCTCCTGAACACCCCGGCGCAGCCGCCGGAGTTCGGCATGAAGGAGATCAAGGAGAGCTGGAAGGTCCTGGTTCCGGTCGCGCAGCGGCCGACCAAGAAGATGAACAAGCTCGACATCGACAACCTGTTCTCGGTGACGCTGCGTGACGCCGGTGAAATCGCGCTGATCGACGGCGCCACCAAGAAGATCGAGCACATCATCAAGTCCGGCTACGCCGTGCACATCTCGCGCATGTCGGCATCGGGGCGCTACCTCTACATCATCGGGCGCGATTCCAAGCTCAACCTGATCGACCTGTGGATGGACCCGCCGCAGACGGTCGCCGAGCTGAAGATCGGCACCGAGGCACGCTCGGTCGAAACCTCGAAGTTCAAGGGCTATGAGGACAAGTTTGCGATCGCCGGAGCCTACTGGCCGCCGCAATATGTGCTGATGGACGGCGCGACGCTCGAGCCGTTCAAGGTGGTCTCGACCCGCGGCATGACCGAGGATACCCAGGAGTATCACCCGGAGCCGCGCGTTGCCTCCATCGTGGCCTCGCACTTCAAGCCCGAGTTCGTCGTCAACGTGAAGGAGACCGGCCAGGTCCTGCTCGTGAATTATCAGGATCTCAAGAACCTGAAGGTGACGGCGATCGAGGCCGAGCGCTTTCTGCATGACGGCGGCTTCGACAAGACCGGCCGCTACTTCCTGGTCGCCGCGAACGCTCGCCACAAGGTCGCGATCGTCGACACCAAGGAGGACAAGCTGGTCGGCGTCGTCGAAACCGGCGGCCAGACCCCGCATCCCGGACGCGGTGCCAATCTCGAGCATCCCAAGTTCGGGCCGGTCTGGGCGACGAGCCATCTCGGCAGCGAGCAGATCTCCTTCATCGGCACCGATCCGGAGAAGCACAAGCAGTTCGCCTGGAAGGTCGTGCAGACGGTCGACGGGCAGGGCGGCGGATCGCTCTTCATCAAGACGCATCCGAAGTCGGAGAACCTCTACGTCGACACGCCCTTGAACACGGACGCCGAGATCTCCTCGTCGGTCGCTGTGTTCAAGATCAAGGACCTCGCCAAGGAGAAGCCGACCTACAAGGTGCTGCCGATCGGCCAGTGGTCGGGCATCTCGGAAGGCGCCCGCCGCGTGGTGCAGGGCGAGTACAACAAGGACGGCACGGAGATCTGGTTCTCCGTCTGGAACAACAAGGCGCAGGACTCGGCGATCGTGGTCGTCGACGACAAGACCTTGACCTTGAAGACGGTCATTCGTGACCGGCGACTGGTCACTCCGACCGGCAAGTTCAACGTCTTCAACACGCGTAACGACGTCTACTGACAAGCAAGGCCTGGTGCGGCGAGTGATCGCCGCACCAGGCTGCCTTCTCGTGATGGTTTTCGGCGGAGCGCATCATGGCTGTTGGAAAGGTCTATCTCGTCGGCGCCGGTCCCGGTGACCCGGAGCTGCTCACGCTGAAGGCGGTCCGCGCGATTCGCGAGGCCGACGTCGTCGTTTACGACCGTCTGGTACCGCCGAGCATTCTGGCGACCATTGCGGACGGGGTGCTCCAGATCAATGTCGGCAAGCAGGCGGCCCATCATCCGGTGCCGCAGGAAGAAATCAACGAGATGCTGGTCCGCTTGGCGCGCGCTGGCCGAACCGTCGTCCGGCTCAAGGGCGGCGATCCCTTCATTTTCGGGCGCGGCTCGGAGGAAGCGGCCGAACTCGATCAGGCCGGCATTTCCTATGAGGTGGTGCCGGGAATCACCGCGGCACAGGGCTGCGCCGCGGCGGCGCGGATGCCGCTGACGCATCGCGGCATGGCCTCCGGCGTGCGCTATGTCACCGGCCATCGCAAGGCCAACGAGCCGCTCGATCTCGACTGGAAGAGCCTCGCTGATCCCGACACGACGCTCGTCGTCTATATGGGCCTTTCCAACATCCCCGAGATCGTCCACAATTTGATCGGACAGGGACTGCCAGGAACCACTCCGGTCCTTGCGGTGTGTCAAGGTACGACGCCGCAGGAAAGCCGAATATGCGCTTCCCTGGAGGCGCTTCCGGTCGCTCTGAAAGACGTCTCCTTCAGCGGTCCCGTTCTTTTCATCATCGGAAAGGTCGCAGGACTCGCGTCAGAACGGAGCGCGCGGAGCGATGCGGCAATTTGCGAGGCGATCTCAGTTGTGGCCTAGCGTCGCCCTGGCATCGGCCGTTGCGATCGGGCCGGCCGCCGCGGGCGACGCAGACGTCAATGCCGCAAAACTTGCCAATCTGGTGCGACAGGATTGCGGCTCCTGTCACGGGCTGACGCTGAAGGGCGGGCTCGGCAAGCCGCTGACGCCCGATCATCTCAGCGCCTGGAACCGCGACCAGCTCGTCAGCATCGTTCTGGACGGCGTGCCGGGCACGCCGATGCCGCCTTGGCGCCCGTTGCTGAGCGAAGCCGACGTGCGCTGGATCGTGGAGCGCCTGCAGCAGGGAGATCTGCCATGAGAAATTTGGCGCGATGGTGTCTGACCCTGTTGCTGCTGATGCCGGCGCTCGCGCGCGCCGACGCGCTGCGCGGCACCGGCAATCTCGGCCTGGTGGTGGAGCGGGCGACGGGCTCGGTGCTGATCGTCGATGCCACCGAACGCAAGTCGATCGGCCGCGTCGAGGGGCTCGGCGATCTCTCGCATGCATCCGCGGTGTTCTCGCCGGACCAGCGCTATGCTTATGTGTTCGGACGTGACGGCGGCCTCACCAAGGTCGACATGCTCACGAGCACGATCGCGAGGCGCATCGTGCAGGCCGGCAATTCGATCGGCGGCGCGATCTCCGACGATGGCGAGCTGATCGCGGTCTCGAATTACGAGCCGGGCGGAGTGAAGGTGTTCGACGCCAGGACGCTCGACCCCGTCGCCAACATTCCGGCGATCGGCGCAGGCGGCAAGTCCTCGAAGACGGTCGGGCTGGTCGACCTGCCAGGACGGCGCTTTGCCTGGGCGCTGTACGACGCCGGCGAGATCTGGATCGCCGATCTCACCAACGTCGAGACGCCCGGCATCACCAGGCTCACCGATGTCGGCAAGCTGCCCTATGACGGCAACGTCACCCCCGACGGCCGCCACTATCTTGCGGGCCTGTTCGGCGAGGACGGCGTCGTGCATGTCGACACCTGGCGCGCACCGCTGAAGGCCGAGCGCATCCTCAACGGCTATGGCCGTGGCCAGGAGGCGCTGCCGGTCTACAAGATGCCGCATCTGGAAGGGTGGGGCGCGACGAGCGACAAGCTGCTGCTTCCCGCCGTCGGCCATCACGAATTGATCGCGGTCGATCTGCGCAGCTTTGCCGAGGTCGGACGCACCGCCACTCACGGCCAGCCGGTGTTCGCCGTGGCGCGGCCCGACGGGCGCCATGTCTGGGTGAACTTCGCCCATCCCTTCAACGACACGATCGAGATCGTCGACACCGAGACGCTCAAGGTGATCCATCGCCTGACGCCCGGTCCGGCGGTGCTCCACATGGAGTTCACCCCGCGCGGCAACGAGGTGTGGGTCTCGGTGCGCGATGCCGACCGCATCGACGTCTACGACGCTGCTTCCTTCGCGAAGAAGACGGAGATCCCGGCGCAAAAGCCGTCCGGAATTTTCTTCACCGCGCGCGCGACGAGGATCGGACAATGACGCCAAGCTCCGTCGAACTCGCTTTGATCGATCGCTGGCAACACGATTTCCCGCTGGTCGAGAAGCCGTTCGAGATCGTCGGCCGCTCCGCCGCGCTCGACGAGCAGGCGACGATCGGCGTCTTCCGCCGCATGCGTGAGCACGATCTGATCTCGCGGGTCGGCGCCGTGGTCCGTCCCAACACGGTGGGCGCGAGCACGCTGGCCGCGCTGCAGGTCCCGCCCGCTCGGCTCGAGCAGGTCGCCGCGATCGTCAGCCGCGAGCCGCTGGTCACGCATAATTACGAGCGCGAGCACGATCTGAACCTGTGGTTTGTGATCGCCGGCACCGATGCCGCGGCGATCGCGGACACCATCGACAGCATCGAGGCGCAGACGGGGCTGCCCGTCGTGGACCTGCCGATGGTGCAGGCCTATCATCTCGGCCTCGGCTTTTCGTTGCGCGAGCCGCGCGCGCAGAAGCGTTCGGCGCCGGCGGCGGGAGACTATCGTCCCGATCCGCGCGACCAGCGCATTCTCGCCGCGATCGAGAACGGGCTGCCGCTGGTCGAGCATCCCTATCTCGCGGTCGCCGATCAGCTCGCGCTTGGCCAGGACGAGGTCATTGCGCGGCTGGAGCACCTGGTCGCGGCCGGCGTGGTGACGCGCTTCGGCTGCGTGGTGCGTCATGACAATCTTGGCTTCCGGTCGAATGCGATGGCGGTCTGGAACATTCCGGGCGAGATGATCGACGATGTCGCGGCGATCTTCGCCCGCCATCCCAGCGTGACGCTGTGCTACCAGCGTCCGCCCCGGCCGCCGGTCTGGCCGTACAATCTCTTCTGCATGGTGCATGCGAGATCGCGCGAGGAGGCCCATGCCGCGATCGACGAAGTGAACCTGCTCGCCGATACCGGGCTTGCGCAACAGGCCGTGCTGTTCTCGAAGCGCTGCTTCAAGCAGCGCGGCGCCGTCTTCTCGAGGCGTAAGGAGACGTATTGATGCGCTCGCTGGACCCGACCGAAAAGGCGATCATCAACGGCCTGCAGGGCGGCTTTCCGCTGACACAGCGGCCGTACCGCGATGCCGGCGCAGAGCTGGGCCTGAGCGAAGGCGAAATGATCGAGGTGATCGGCAATCTGCTCGCGGGCGGGCAGCTCAGCCGGTTCGGGCCGCTCTGGAATGCGGAAGCGCTCGGCGGGGCCGTCTGCCTCGCCGCGATCGCCGTGCCGCCCGAGCGGTTCGAGGAGGTCGCCGATCTCGTTAACGCCCATCCCGAGATCGCGCACAATTACCAGCGCGATCACGAGCTGAATATGTGGTTCGTCGTGTCGACGGATGCTCCTGGTCGCATCGACCAGGTGATTGCCGAGATCGAGCGCGAGACGGGCCTTGCCGTGCGCGCCATGCCCAAGACGCGCGAGTTCTTCGTCGGTTTCCGCGTGGAGGTCTAGACATGCTCGATGCTATCGACCGCAAGCTGATCGCCGCCACACAGGCCGGGCTTCCGCTGGTGGCCGAGCCCTATCGCGCGCTCGCCGGCCAGCTTGGCCTTAACGAGGCCGAGGTGATCAGCCGCCTCACGCGGCTGCTCGAGGAGGGGGCGATCCGCCGCATCGGCGCGGTCCCCAATCATTATGCGCTCGGCTATACCGCCAACGGCATGTCGGTGTGGGACATCGCGGACGAGGCCATTGTCGATATTGGCACGAGGGTCGGCGCGCTCGACTTCGTCACGCATTGCTATGAGCGGCCGCGTCACCTGCCGCTCTGGTCCTACAATCTCTTTGCCATGGTCCATGGCCGCAATCGCGACGAGGTGAGGGCGAAAGTCGCCGAAATCGCCGTGCTGGTCGGTCCCGCCGCGCGGGCCCATGAGGTTCTGTTCTCGACCCGGATCTTGAAAAAGACCGGCCTTCGCATCGCCGCCTGACGGGAGCCGGTCATGTTTCGCCTGAGCCAATATTTGCGCGAGCTGCACGAGCCGGCCCCGACCGGGCCTGTCCGGCAGCCGCCTGGACCGGTGGTGATCTGGAACCTGATCCGCCGCTGCAACCTCACCTGCAAGCATTGCTACTCGATCTCCGGCGACGTCGACTTTCCCGGCGAGCTCTCGACTGCGCAAGTGTTCGGCGTGATGGACGATCTCAAGGCGTTCCGCGTGCCGGTGCTGATCCTGTCCGGCGGCGAGCCGCTGATGCGGCGCGACATCTTCGAGATCTCGGCGCGCGCCAAGGCGATGCGGTTCTATGTCGGCCTGTCGTCCAACGGCACCCTGGTCGATGCCGCCATGGCCGACCGCATCCGCGATATCGGCTACGACTATGTCGGCATTTCGCTGGACGGCATCGGCGAGACCCATGACCGTTTCCGCCGCAAGCAGGGCGCCTATCAGGAGGCGCTGAACGGCCTGCGGCTGCTGCGCGACCGCGGCATCAAGGTCGGCGTGCGCTTCACCATGACGGAGGATAACGCGGCGGAGCTGCCGCGCCTGCTCGATCTGGTCGAGCAGGAGAACTTTCCGAAATTCTACCTCTCGCACCTCGTCTATGCCGGCCGCGGCAACAAGAACCGAGGCGACGACGCCATGTGGCAGACGACGCGCGACCGCATGGACATGGTGATCGCGCGAGCCTGGCGCTGGGCGCAGTCGGGCAGCGAGATGGAGATCGTGACTGGGAACAACGACGCCGATGCGGTCTATCTGCTGCATTGGGCCGAGCGGACCGTGCCGGACTATGCCGCGAGCTTGCGCGCAAAGCTGGTGCGCTGGGGCGGTAATTCCTCCGGCGTCAACGTCGCCAACATCGACAATCTCGGCAATGTGCACCCGGACACGATGTGGTGGCATCATACGCTCGGCAACGTGAAGACGCGTCCCTTCTCCGAGATCTGGCCGGACACCTCCGATCCGATCATGGCGGGCCTGAAGCAGAAGCCGCGTCACGTCTCCGGCCGCTGCGGCGGTTGTGCTTATTTCGACATCTGCAACGGCAACACCCGCGTGCGCGCGCAGCGCATCACCGGCGATCCCTGGGCCGAAGATCCCGGCTGCTATCTCAGCGACGCCGAGATCGGCCTTGCGGCACCGGGCGAGCGGGTCAAGACCAGCATCTATCGGGGAACACGTCATGAAGCGCCGCTTTCTGTTTGATCGCATTCTCGTCGCTCTCGCGCTGCTCGCGCTGGCAAGCCCTGCGCGCGCCGAGCCGGATGCGGCAAAGCTGTTCGCGGACAATTGCGCCGAATGCCACGGCGCGGACCGGCTCGGCCGGCTCGGGCCGGCGCTGCTGCCGGAAAATCTCGGCCGCATGACGGGTGCACGCGCCGTCACGGTGATCGCCGACGGCCGCGCCGCCACCCAGATGCCCGGCTTTTCCGGTAAGCTTGCCAAGGATGAGATCGCGGCGCTGGTCGGCTATATCTCGGCGCCGCTGCCGTCGGTGCCCGCCTGGGGTGCGGCCGAGATCGACGCGACCCGCGTCGTGCACGCCACGGCGCCCGCGCTGGAACGTCCGCGCTTCGATGCCGATCCCATGAACCTGTTCGTCGTGGTCGAGACCGGCGATCATCACGCGACGATCCTGGACGGCGATCGCCTCGAGCCGTTGGCGCGCTTCCAGACGCGTTTCGCGCTGCATGGCGGCCCGAAATTCACGCCCGACGGGCGCTACGTCTTCTTCATGTCGCGCGACGGCTGGGTCAGCAAATACGATCTCTGGACGCTGACCATGCTGACGGAGGTGCGCGCCGGGATCAATGCGCGCAACATCGCGATCTCCCGGGACGGCAAGCATATCGCGGTCGCCAATTATCTGCCGCACACGCTGGTGATGCTCTCGGCGGACGATCTGTCGGTCGAGAAGATCTTCGACGTGAAGGACCGCCTGGGGACGTCCTCGCGGGTCTCGGCGGTGTATCAGGCGCCGTCGCGCAACAGCTTCATCGCGGCGCTGAAGGACGTGCCGGAGATCTGGGAAATCGCGACCGACCCGAATGCGGGCCCGGTCTATGCCGGCTTCGTGCACAGCCACGAGAAGGGCATGATCGAGGCGCTGCCATCTTCGCAGGGGCTGTTCGCGCTGCGCCGGATCGAGACGCCGGAGCCGCTCGACGACTTCTTCTTCGATCCGCCCTATCGCAATTTGATCGGCTCGGCCCGGGAGGGCAGGGCCATCGTGGTCAATCTGACGGTCGGGCGCGACATCAAGCAGCTCGATCTGCCGGGGCTGCCCCATCTCGGCTCGGGCATTTCCTGGACCTGGAACGGCCGGCTGGTGATGGCGACGCCGCTCCTGAAGGCGGGCAAGATCAGCGTGCTGGACATGCAGGACTGGTCGCAGATCAAGGTGATCGAGACACCAGGACCCGGCTTCTTCATGCGCAGCCACGAAAACACGCCCTATGCCTGGACCGACAGCATGATGGGCAGCGGCAAGGACACGCTGTCGATCATCGACAAGCGCTCGCTCGAAGTGGTCCGTAAGGTCACGCCGGAACCGGGCAAGACGGCAGCCCATGTCGAATTCGACAGATATGGGCGTTATGCCCTGGTGTCGATCTGGGAAGACCAGGGCGCGCTGGTGGTCTATGATGCGGCAACCTTTGCCGAAGTGAAGCGTATTCCGATGTCGCGCCCTTCGGGCAAGTACAACGTCTGGAACAAGATCACCTTTTCCGATGGCACCAGTCATTGAGAAGCCGGGCACTGCCCCGCCAATCGCGTTGCTGCTGGCAGCCCATGGCGAGCGGCGGCCCGACGCTGGCAACGAGGGCGCGTTCCAGCTTGCGCGCGCCTTGGCTTCTCGTAGCCTTGTGGCCGAGGTCGCCATCGGCTTCATCTCGGGCACGCCTGGCATCAGTGAAGCCCTGGAGACGCTGACCGCCCGTCGAATCCTGGTCTATCCGTTGTTTGCATCCAGCGGCTATTTCACCCGGGATCGTCTGGTTCAGCTTCTCGACGAAGCCAAAGGCGACGGCCGCAGCATCGACATGCTGCCGCCGCTCGGGCTCGATCCGGGCCTGCCCGACCTCTTGTGCGACCAGGCCGTGGCTTGCGCGCGCGATCACGGTTACGCGCCGGAGGCGTGCACATTCGTGCTGTTGGCGCACGGCTCGAAGCGCAATCCGGCCTCGCGCCAAGCCACCGAGCAGGTCGCGCGCGAGATCGAGACGCGGGCGGCTTGCCGAGAGGTCGTGGTCGCCTTTCTGGAGGAGCAGCCCTCGCTCGAAGAGGCCGCGCAATCCATTCATGGGCCCGCCATCGTGCTCGGCCTGTTTTCCGGCGAAGGTCTGCACGGCGCGAAGGATGCGCCGAAGCTGGTTGCGCGGCTCGGCCGCCCCGAGGTCGTATTCGCCGGCATCATGGGCAGCGGGCCCGGTATCGAGGATCTCGTCGCGCGCGCGGTGGTGGCTGCCTTGCGAGACGCCGGCGCGACGGAGGCCGCGAAGCCGTCGGCGCTGGCGCCGGGCGGCTCGGCGGTTTCCGTCGATTGAAGGCGCGGCGTTGAAGGAGAGGGACGAGAGATGACCGATTACCTTGATGTCGATGTCCGTCCGATCCTGCGCGCCGGGGGCGAGCCCTTCTCGGCCATCATGGCCGCCGTGGAAAGCATCCAGCCGGGTCAGGGCATCCGGCTGTACGCGCCGTTCAAGCCGGTGCCCTTGTTCGACGTCATGGCCGGAAAGGGCTTCGCCCATTCCGCCACCGAGATCGGCGGAGGCGACTGGCAGGTGCTGTTCACGCCGACCGGCGCGCCCGCCGAGGCTATGGCGGCAAGAGCGCAGCCCATCGCCAAATGGCCGGACTCGAAGCTGCGCCTCGACACCAGGGAGCTGGATCCGCCGGAGCCGATGACCAGGATACTCGCCGCGGCCGAGACGCTGGCGGCCGGTGAAACGCTGACGGCGTTTCTCAGCCGCGAGCCGGTGTTCCTTTTCCCGCAGCTGGAGAAGCGAGGCTACAACTGGCTGGGCGGCTTTCTTCCTGACGGTGAGACCTATGAACTGACGGTGCGCGCGCCGTCCTAGCTTTCGTCTCTCTTCGTAACCCGGGTGAGCGCAGCGATACCCGGGACAGTGCCTGCGGAATCCCGGATGTCGCTGCGCTCATCCGGGTTACGCCAGCGTTCGAACCGAGAAGTCACGGCGTACTGGATTCCCCGCCTTCGCAGGGAATGACGGCGTTGGTTGGATTGGCAGGCTGCCACGCCATCCACCGTCATTGCGAAGGAGCTCAGCGACAAAATTGCGTAGCAATTTTGCGCAGATGCGACGAAGCAATCCAGAAAATCCCTCCGCGGAAAGATCCTGGATTGCTTCGCTGCGCTCGCAATGACGCGGAGCGAGCGCGGCCCACGCCATTCTCTCCTGCTCCGGACGCAACGTAGCAACGCTGGCGCGCTCCCACCGCTAACCCGGGCCGGAGAGAGACGGGGACAGCGACCTCCGCCACAGTGCCCGCGCAGCTTCGTTTGGCCCGAGTTGCGGGCCCATCATGCGGAAGGCGTGCTCGGCGCACAGCACATGGTGATGCAGATTGGCGATCCACTGCCGGCCCGAGGCCGTCAGGTTCAGATAGGTCATGCCGTCGCCGATGTGGGCCGAGACGGTGTTCCAGAAGAACTCCGGATATTTGTCGACGAGGTCGGCGGGAGAGGAATAGCCGAGTTGCCGGTTGCGGCCGTTCTCCTCGAATTCGTAGAACAGCGCATTGACCTTGCGCGCATACATGGGATCGCCGAGCTGGCCGATGAAGTCCGCGGCCTGGACCAGCCGCGGCACGAAGTCGGCCGTTGCGGATCTGTCCGCCGGGGAGGGCGGAAACCGCGTGAATTCGATCGCGTCCGCAACGCGATCGGCGTCGATGCCGGCCGTGCCGGCGAGCCGTTCGCGGACGAACATCTTCGATCGGTTGACGTGACAGGCCATCAACGCCGCATCGGAGGCGCCGCGGGCGAGCCTGATCCTCCGGCCGTCCTCGTGCGCGACGAACTCATCAAGCGTATCGCCACCGAGGATGCCGCGGACATAGCCGATATCGTGGAAAAGGCATGCCAGGATCAGGTGCATATAGTCGGGCGGCTCGATCCGCCGCGACATCATCAGGCCGTGCAGGATGTCGCGGCCGACCATCGTCACCAGCCAGGTGTGCTCGTAATTGTGATAAAGCGCGTCGCTTCCGGCGATGCATTCGATCGTCATGCGCGCGAGCGACCCGAGCTGATCCGCCAGCGCGCCATGGGCCGGTCCGAACATCGCGCAAAAGTCCCTGGCGAGAAACGTTCCGAGGCGGCGCGCCGCATCGACCGGGATGGTCCTCATGTCTCTTCTCCTCGCAATGGGCCGTTCGGCAATTCGTTCGTTGCCGGCAATCACCGCCGGTCGTCGCGCCTTGTCTCAGGGCCGGAAGATCAGAATGGTATCTTCAGAGCCCGGGCTCGGCGCAGGCGCGGCCAAACGCGGCGCCTTGGAATGGCCGAGCTCGGCGGCGTAGTCGACCACCATATGGACGACGTCGCCGATCGTCTCGACCAGGCGGGTCATGGCGTCGGGGAGGCAAGGCGAGATCGCCTCGATCCTGACGGCCGGCGGCGAAGACCTGTTGTCGATGCGACAACAGGCGCGCCGGTATGGCAGGAATCGCAAATTGGATTTGAGCAGGCGGGCGATCTCCTCGTCCTTCGCGAGGGGATCGCTGGAGAGTGCCCCGACTGGGCCTGAGACCACGACATGGCGCTCGTCATGACTAAGCGTCAACGCGACGGATATGCCGTCGATGCCGAGCGAGACGCCGTCGCCGGACTGGAAACGGGGCGGCGACAGGCCGAGCGACTGCCAGAGCGTCTCGATCAGGCGACGAAAGTCGTCGTTCATCGCAATTGGTCTCGGCGGCCGTCCCGCAGCCGTGGCGTGGCGGTGCGGCATAGTTGTGCGATCGTGAAGGATGCGGCCATCAAGCCTCGCAGATCCGGTGCCGAAGCATCAGGCCAGCGCGCGAAGCTGGTTGGCCTTCTCGGCCCGCATCTCCGACAAGGCCTGGAACAACTGCTGGAATTGCTGACGCAGCCGTTCAGCCATGTCGTTGGCGTCGGCCTTCTGGGTGTTGGCGGCTGCGGCGTCGGACGCGGCGAGGTGACCGTCCGCGTCATGACGCTTGGTATCGGACTCGGTCATCGCACCAAACTTCTTCGAACCGGCATCGAGGGCCTTGGCAGAGTCCGCGAGAGCCTGCTTGCTCCAGCCACTGGACGCCCATTGGTTCCCCGCGAAGTCGGCGCCGGCGGCGGCCAGTGCGGTTCCGAGTTGCTTCCAGGAGTTGCTATCAATGTCGTCGGCAGCTGCCTTTTCGTGCGCCGCCTGTGCCAATTCCTTGCCTCGCGCAACCTCCATGGCGTCCTTGCGCTTCTGGAGGGCGTCGTCCTGCTGCTGATTGTTCGATTCCAGGGCCGCCTTGAACAGGGCACGGGCGGCATCCAGCGGCGACAGTGCGAGATCGGCGTCGCTGCCCGCTGCGATTGCGGGGTTCAGGGCGCTGGTCGCGGCAGAGAAGCGGCCGGCGGCGCCCTCCACCGCGCTGTCATACGCGGCGGCCGCAATCTTTGAGGTCGGCGCAAATGTCAACGCCGCGCTCGGCGACGCCGAGGCCGTCGACGGCGGAATGGTGCTTTGCAGGCTGGAGATGCCCGAAGCGGTGGGTCTAGCAGCCTTGCCGACAGGCTGCGCGTCGTCCTGCAGCGGCTGGTCGAGCCGCGGTCCGGAATTTCGAATGGTCTCGATCATGATCTGGTGTCTCCTTGCGTGAATGGATGGTCAGGCGAAGCGAACCCGCGACGTCGCGTTGGCCTTGTTGCGCAGGGTATCGGCCGTGGTCTCGAGGACCCGGCTCCAGCTCTCGCTCGTGGTCGTCAGGCGCTTGATGGCCTGCTGCACATACTCGTCGATCTGCTCGATCGTAGCCTGAGCGATCTCTTGATCGGCGTGCGCCCGCCTGCTTGCAGCCTGGTGGCCGGCGTTCTCGTAGTCGATGTAGGCGGCTGTCGCATCACTTCCGAATTTCACGAGATTGGTGGTCAGCATGAGAATGCCATTCTCGATCTCGGATGGGTTGCCGCACGCCAAGGTCAACAGGCCGGTAATTGTCTGCGCGATACCGAACGCGAGGCGGAAGCCCTCATCGGCCTTGTTGGCACCATCCTCGTCGCCCGGGTGGGTCAACAGATAAAGGCTGCCCGCAATGCCATGCCCGGTCGTCATGTTCAGCGTGCTATCGGTCGCGGATATCAACCCGCAGACTCCGGAAGCGATCAGCAACACGCCGATCGGTCCGCCTACGCCAGTTGCGATTGCGGCTCCTCCGGCGACGATGCTCAAGACGGTGGCGATCGCGTCACAGACGCTCGAGAGGTCATCCCAAAACGAGCTGTCTGACTGTTTGGCGAGCTCGTCGATCGCCTTCTGCGCAGCCGCCATTCGCCGCGCAACCACCTCCTGCCGGCGTTGGTCGTCGACCTTGATCTCGTCGCGGCTGGCCTTGCCCAGAATGTCGGCGATCTTGGCGGCTGCGACCGCGCAGGTCAGCTCCGGGCTCTCGTTGTTCGGCATGAAGCCGGCGAGACTGGCAAAGGCTGCGCCGAGGTCGTCGCTAACGCCGCCGGGCGGCGGCAGGTTGCCGTTGCCGACGGCGGTTGCACCGGCCACTCCGGCGCCGACCTTCGGATCGACCGGAACGATCTGCGGCGCGATCTGTCCGGTCGAGATTGGCGAGACTGGCTTGGTTATGGCGTCCATGGGCGAATTGCTCTTGCTGGTGATGTCAAATCGCTACCGCGCGGCCTGGCCGGCGTGCCGATGCGCGGAGCGCCGCTCGATGGCATGGGCATGCATCCGCACGGCGTGGGCCGCGGCGGCGGTATTGCTGCTGCGGCTCAGTCGTTCGGCCACGGCAAAATGGGCGATCGCGCCGTCATATTCGCGCGCCGACAACAGGCATTCGCCGAGTCGCAGATGCCCTTCCGGATTGGCGGCATCGAGGGCGATGAAATGCACATAGAGCTTTGCAGCGAGCGCGATGTTGCCCTCGCCCTGGTAGGTGAGGGCGATCGCGTAGATGACGCGGGCGTCGAGCGGTTCGAGCTGGTGTAGCACGATCATCCAGTCGCGCCCCTTCGTGACGTCTCCGGCCTGGATCATCCGGCAGCCGCGGATGAACATGGCGTCGCGCTCTTCCTGCGTGAGGCCGCAGATGTCGGCTAGCGCCATGCCTTCCGACATCAGCTTGAGGACGCTCTGCGTCTTCGGCGAAAGCTCGAGGCTGTCGATCAGGCCTTGCGCGATCGGGGCGGCGATGTCGATCATGCGGCGCCAATCGGCCTCGGTCTTCGGCAGTCCATCCAGTATCGACATCGCAGTAAGGTCCTAGAACAGTGTCGGCAGCTTAACCGTGGCGGCGCAGCGGCTGTGTCGCAGGAGTTACAGCGCCGCTCTGTTTTGCGGGGGCGTTCGGACGCGCTGGGTGCGGCGTTGCGGAGCGACTCTCGTCTATTCGAGGGGCAGCGGCGGCGGCTTGACGCCCAGATGGTGATAAACTCTCAACTGGAGTCTGTGGGCCTCGCTGGCATGACGCCGGGCTTCATCATAGGCGTCGCTGGTCAATCGTGTTCGTGTCGCTGCCGTGGCCCTCTCGTCGTAGATCGAGCGGATATAGGCATCCGCTTGAGGCGTTCCCATGGGCACGGTGTGCCTGGCTCGCACGGCCTTCTCGACCGCGCGCTTCGACGCTTCAGTGGCCGCGTGGCTGGCGTCCTTGGCTTTGCGCAGGGCTCGTTGCTGCCATTCGACGTTCGCGTCGGCCAGGTTTCGCGCCTCGGTGGCGTGACGTTCGAGCGTGGGACGGAGCCGGGCCAGCTGCTCCTGCTTAACGTCGGGTGTCAGCTTCGATTGCTCGATCGTCCGCTTTGTCCCGATGTTGGCCTCGTAAACGGCGAGCGCATCGGCCGTCGATCTGTTGAGGGCCTCGGCGATCTCGCGATTGAGATTGAAGGGCTCGGGCGCGGGAGGCGAGGGCGGTGGCGCCGTTCGGGTCGCGATTCCCGCGGAGACCGGCTTGCCTGCCGCGGGTGCCTCCGCAATCTCGATCGGAGACCGTGCGTGAACCGGTTGTTGGGATGGAGGGCCGCTGACTTCGCCGCTCATTCCGACGTCTCCTGTGCGCTGAATTCGTTGGATTCGCGCCTAGCGATAGGGACGAATGTCCTTGGCCTGCGGATGAGGAATTCGCTCGTGATCGAGCCCGAGGTCGAAGACGGCAAAGATGGTCTCCTGGCCCGGTCCGTAACCGACGCCCTTGGCGATCGCATCACCGGCCCATTGCGTCCTGATCTCGGAGGACCTGTCGCGGCCGTCCTCACCCTGTCCGAGCTCGGTCAGCACGCGTTCGGAGAGCTGCCGGAGCTGGCCGTCGCTGAGGCCGTTGACCCAGGTAAGAAGCTGGTCGGGCGTCATCTGGCGGTATTCCGCATAACGGGCGAGGAATGCGACCTGGGAGCCGCCGGGGAGCGTGGTGAAAAAGCCGCTCTGCTTGCTCAACGCGCTCGCAGCCTGCGGGCTGAAGCCGGCGGCGCGCAGCATGATCCGCATCGGCTCCTCGTACTGATGAGACGCCTTGTGCCCGTCGTAGACCGCCTTGCCGACCACCGACACAGTCGCGACGGCAATGCCGGCCGGTCCGGCCCAGGATGCTGCCCCAAATGCCGGTGCCACCGCGGCTCCGAATCCGATGGCCGAGCCGGCGGAAGCGAGGGCTGCGGCGGTGTCCTGGGGAACGCCGAGTCCGAAGCCGGAGCGCACGCTGTTCACCGCTTCGATGAGCGCGAACGCGCCAATCAAGACCTCGCCGGCGGCGACGCCGCCCAATTTCGTACCGGCAATCCGCCCAAATCCCTTGGCGGCATCGGCTGCGCCGACACTGACCAGAAATTCACTGAGTCTCTGCGCTCCGAGCGCGCTGAGCACGACAGTCTTGCCCACGCTATTCACGTCGAGATGCCCGAGGTGCACGGTGTTGTACAGGTTGAGAGCAACCACCCCTAGCGCAATGCCGCGCATCAACTTGCCGGCCAGGGCATCCCGGGCGAAGGCGGCGGGCGTACGCCCGGCCGCTTCCAGCTCCGCGTTGAAGCCCGCAAGCGCTGCTGCATCATCGGTCGCCGCTCGCGATATCTTCGTGACGGCTGCGATCGCCTTGTCGAGCTCGGGCTTCGAGACTCCGAGCAATTTCGCGAGGCGCGTATCCACCAGCCCCTTGATCGCCTCGACCGCCTTCTCGATCCGCTTCGGGTCAGTCACGCTGATGCCGGCGAGCTTGTCGGACACGATCGCGCGTATCATGGCCGTGGCAGTGACGTTGGTGAGCCGCAAGCCGAGGAAGGCGAGCTTGCCTCCCGTTGCCAGCGACAAAACGGAGGCGTCGTGCCCCCGAAGAGACGAGAGCATGCCGACGATGTCGTTCAGCGCTCCGTCCTTCCGCAGGTTTGGATCGGACTCGATCGCCATCTCGATCGCCAGCCGTGCGGATTTGTCGTTGGCGATGGCCATCCACTGGCCCAGCAATTCGGGACCGGCGTTCAGTTGGTTGGTCAGCTTGCCCAGCGCGATCATGTGCCGGACCAGCCTGCTGCCGTCATCGATGATCGACTGATTCAAGCGATCGTGCTCGGCTCGCCATTCCGGGCCCTTGTGTGCGAAATAGGCGGTCATCGCCGCTTGTGATTGCTCCGCGGTGAGAGCCGGGCCGACGGTCGTCGATAGCCAGGCCAGCTCGCTGTCGTGCTTGGCGAGCGCCTCGACGTCGGCGCTCGTCTTGTGCTGGATGTCGGCCTGGGAGCCGGGCGTGCTGGCGGCAAGAGTTTGAAACACCTGGGATGCATCGCCGCCTTGTGTCCGTGCCTGACGCGCGTGGGCGACAGCATAGGCCATGCCGCCGCCGTGCTGGATGGCGCCGAGCACGGGCTCCGCATTCCATGGGGTGAGGGATGCGAACTCCGCGACCACGCGATCGCCGTTGCTCGCGCCGGAGATCCGGTCGCAGAGCGCAACGACGTCGGCAAGACCGTCCGGTCCAAGCGGTGCGAGTGTCGGCAGGCTCGGATTGCCTCCGGTGGGCTGGTGATAGTCCACCGCAGCCCATTGTGCGAGCATGCCGGCGAATTCGCGATCGACGAGGGTGGCTGCCTTCGCAAGATTGTGAACAGCCTGGTCTGCCCGCTGCCGTGGCAACAGTGTCGCATCGCTCAGGGGTGCATTGATCTGCCTGACGGCGTCATTGACGTGGTAGGAGGTCGCGGGATCCTGCAAGACCAGTCGCCGCACCTCATCGGGCTGTTGCTGACAGCCTGTGCTCAGAAGCTGCAACGTCTTGAGGGCGTCGCCGTGTCCGTCCTGGAGCGCGGTCGCAACGATATCGGACGCGGTTTGAAGGGCTTGCGGGCTGACCACCGATGCTGCCGACGTTTGCGCCGTCGGAAGCAGGGTCAGAGGCGCCGCGGGAGCCTGCGATGGCCCGAGAAGCCCGGCCGAGGGGCGGGATTGCTGAGACGTCGCATCGGGCCGCGCGTCGCCACCTGGGATCGTCGGAGGGAGCGCCGGCCGGGGCGCCGCTTCGGTACGTGGGGACATCCGATTCTCCTTGTTTCCGCGTAAGGGGTATTGTGGCCGCTGGGCGCGTCGCCGCAGGACGACGGGCTCGCCGAGGCGTTGTTACATGAGAGGCCGCGGTCGGCTGTCTCACGGATGACACGTCGGCACAGCGCGCCGCGACGAACGAAGGCGTTCGCTCGCGCCTAGTTGCTTGGAAAGAACAGCTCCGTCAGTTGGCCGACTGTGACATCGGCGGCCTGGTCGAGCAGGCCGCCCGCGTTGTGGCGCGCCGCCTCGCCGATCGAATTTCGCAGGTCGGCGTGCTGGGCGCGATACTCGTTGATCAGGATCGCGAGCGAAGCCATGTCTTGCTGGATCGCGGGGGCGGCCGGGGTATGCCCTCGCGACGCCGTGATCGTCGCGCGGTAGAGTTCGTCGATCCGTTGCCGGGCGGCTCCGAGCTGGGCGAGGACCGACGCATTGCTACCAGGCGCCGAGGCGAGACGTTTCAAGATTTCGAGATCCATCATCGCGCGCGCAGCTGCATCGGCCATCGGCTTGCGCGAGCTGTTGCCGCCTAATGTCAGCGGGTCTCTTGCCGCGGCCGAGCCGGGCGCGATCTGGCCTCGACGGTGGGCCAGTCTGGAGACGTATTCTCTCAATGCGTCCCGCGGCGCGCTCTTCCAGTCGCGCGAGGTCTGGTTCGCGAGCGCGGCCAGATCCTCCCAGGGTTTGATGACGCTGGGATCGGCATCGATTGCCTTGAGGTTCCGCGCCTGTGCGTTGGCGAGTTCTTCAAGTTCCCGAAGCGGGGTGCCGGACTCGAGCTCCGAACGGATCTCGGCGATCGCGTGCATGCGTTTGGCAACATCATCCAGGGACGCGTAAGCGCCGTCGCCCCGCATCCGCCAGGCTCCAAAGAGATTGCTGATGGCCCGATTGAGCCTGGTCAGCGCGTCGACATACTCCGCCGGATGTGCTTCGGATCGCCGAAACAGTTCGCGGGTGCGGTTGAAGTCGGCGAGGGCGCTGTCCACCTCGGCGTTGAGAGCCGCAAGGCTCATCGACAGCGATGGCGGCAGCTCTATGCCTTCGACGAATTTGTGCCAGTTGATTTCGGCCTCGGAGTGTGCGCCGCGCGCGGCCTTGGCTCTCGCCTCGACGTCCGGAGAAACGCGACCGTTCCTCTGCGCGTCCGCTCGCTCCTCGGCCTCGGCAATGTCCAATCGCAGGTTCGCGTCGGTCATTTCGGCCGCCGCGAGCCTGCTCAGCTCGCTGCGCTGCTCCGGCGTGAAGCCTTTGATCCCGCGGCTCGCATTAGCGCTCTCGTATTGCTTCAGACGTTCCGCGACCGATGGCGCGGCCGGCCTGGCGCCGTCCGATGTGGCCTCGGGATTTGCCGTCGGATCCGATGCCGCCATGATCTTGCCGAACGCGGAGGCTAGCTCCTCCAACCGTTTCACCGCGGCATCGCGCTGCGCGACCAGGGCCTCGTGGCGAGCCCGGGCCTGCGGCGTCGCGTTTCCGGCGCGCATGTCGCTTTCCGAATCCTGAACCGCCTGGCCGAGGCGGGCGACCCGCAAAGCCGCCTGCCCATACGCTGCCCGCACCTGCGCGGGATCATGAGGCACGTTCGTGGCATGCTCCGGCGCCGGGGCTGTTGGGGCGGCAACGACGGGCCGGATGGTCGGCGCCGCTGCCTGCGGGTGGTCCGCGCCAACAGGCCCGAACTCCAGCGCTTGGATCGGCAGGCGATCGTTCTGAGCGAGCGGGCCGATCGCCTCCCGGAAGGCAGCGACGATTTCACCCGCGCGCGGCTGCAATTCGGGAACGGATTCCGCGACCCGGCGGATCGCCGCGGAGAGACCGGTCTCGGTGAGTGCCAGCTGCTCTTGCCTGGCCATCCAGGACGACCATGCTTGCTCGAATGCATCACGCACGCCGCCGGGCGGAATGAGCTCGGCGAATTTAGGGCTCGTCCGGTAATCGGAAGCGGCCTTTCCAGCCGCATTCCAACGGATGCCTTCGCTTCCATGACCGAACTGCTGCGCGTCCAACTCGGTCATGCCGCGAAACTCGTTTCGATAGCCGGTGAGCCTGGCCTCGATCTCGTCCCTGTTCTGTCGCGACAGGTTGGGGTCACGCAACTGGACCCGAAGGCGTTCCACCGCGCGAGCCAATCCGGTGATCAGGGCTCCGCGCTCCTGGCGCAACCTGGTGCGTTCGTCCCGGGGAAGCGTGCGGTTACGGAGCCTTTGGTTGACGGCCTCGAAACCTCGACGAGTCTCTCCGGCCTCGGGGAGCGGTGCCTCCGCGGCCGCGCGAGCCTCCGGACTGACATATTGTCCTTTCGCATTCCGCTCGAATCCCCCTTCGAGCAGTCTGTTCTTGAACCTCCTGCTGAGCGCGCTGGTATTCGCGAGATCGGGTAGCTGGTGATATCCGTCGAGTAACTCGCCGAGAAGTCGATGCTGCGGAGATGTTCCGCCGGGGTCAGTTGCTTCAACGGCCCGCTCGAGCGCGCCCAGCGCGTCTTCAAGATGGTCGAGCACGTCGCCTCGGATGGTCCCATTGCCGGTGTCGGCTTCGCGCTTCGCACGCGCCATGGCGGCGCTCGCGGCCTGGCCGAGACGATCGAGCTGTTCGAGCTCCCCAGGGGAGGGGGTTCGTACCGGGCCACCGGCGACGGGCCGTGTCGTCGCCGACGGTTGCGCGCCCATCGGCGCCATGCGTGGTCGCTCCCGCGCTCCGCTGTCGATATCAATCACGTCTCCGCCGCTCCGTTGCGGTTTGCCGGTATTGGCGTGGCCACCGTCCGCGCCGGAGCCTCCGTTGCCACCGCTGCCAGGCGGGCGTGTGCCGGCGGGGCCGTCACCTGGAGGCTGATGTCCCGCGAGTTCGACCTGATGTGTCTGACCGATCTTATCGTGACCGGCGCCGGAGGCTGCGTGGGGAGCGTGCGTGCCGCTGGTGGCCTCGACCGGGCGGCTCTGCGCCAGTCGAGCCAGCTGCATTTCGATCGCGGCCCGCAGCTCCGCGAGCCGTGCGGCGGACTCAGCCGCGGTGCGCGCCCTTTGCGCGGCGACGCGGGACACCACCGCCGAAAAGACGAGCTGAAGGCTCTCGCTGGCCAATTGATCCGCCGACATCGCGCCGGCGTTGCGCGCCAACTCGATCGCGCCGTTGACGATCGCCGCATTGTTGGCGAGCTCGGCGGTCTTGTTCAGGGCATTGACGACCGGTCCCGTGCGGGCGGCCGCCGCATTGGCCCCGGCGGCGAGGCGTCCGGCCAGCTTGCCGCTGAACGCGCCGATGCTGCTGGCGTTCGCGGCGAAATTGAACCAGAGCGCGCGTGCGGCGGGATCGGCAAGCGAGACAGTCTGGCCATGGGCATGGCGGTCGAGCAACTCGCCGCCGGCGCGATACGTTCCCCATACGCCGCTGGCCACGCCGATCACCGCCAGTGCGGCGCCGCCGGTGCCGACGATCAGCAGGCCGCCGGCCACGATGCCGCCGGCGAAAGCGGCCTTGTCGACGATCTTTGCGCCGATGCTGGATTCGGGCGTCGGGCGATGCGCGAGCCGCAACGAATCCGCACGTCCCGCTTTCGGATCGCCGCTCACGGTCTGCAAATGCCCGCCCTCGGGGTAGACCATCAGGCCCGGCGGCAGCTTGTTGTTCTTCAGCCAGTCGTCGAAACTGTCATAGCTGCGACCGACGTGATCGACGAACTGGCTGCCGTGCGCGGTCTCGACGCGAAACAGCGAAAATTGCACCGGCCCGAATTCCTCGCTCGAGACCGTCACGGGAAGGAAGGTCACCTTCGGGTCGGGACCGCCGACCTCGCGGATCTTTGTAGCGACGAGCTGGACGCCTTCATCACGGCTGAACAGGGCGAGCTTGCCGGCGAGCATCGCATGCGATTGCTCCGTGTCGATCGGACGCATCGCGACGGTCTTGTCAGGATGGTGAGGCGCGTGGCCCATGGCCGCGCCGACGATGTTCTCCAGATCGACGCCCGACAGCTGCGTTGGTTCGTCGTTGCGGATCAGGGACGCTCTTGTCTGCATGATGCGGCTGATCAATTCCGGACTTGCCCATGGATCGCGTCGGACTCGGCTGACCGGGCCCGAACTCATTCTGATGTCGTCGAGGCCGGCAGCCGTCAGCGACGGATCCGACAGAAATGCGATCAGCGCCTCGTGCCGGGCTGCAGCCGGGATGGTATCCTCGTCGAGGCCGCCGAAGATCAGCGCCTGTCCATTTTCGGTCTTGAGGAGGTCAGCAAGACGCGCTTGCGCGGCATCGCGATCGGCGTCGCCATATGTTGCGTCTTTCAGCAGAAGATGCGCTGCGATCTGGGTCACAGCCGGAATGCGCAAGGGGTCGTTGCCTTGCGCGAGGACGGCCGAGTTGATCGGAAAGTCCGCGACTATCTTGAGCCCGAGTTGGCGTCGAAGCGGCGAGCCGCCATACAGCAGCTCGATGCCGCCCTGCGACCGCGTCAGGACCTCCTTGAGGCGGGTTGCGGCGGCACCAGCGTCACCGCTCGGACTCCATTCACGTGAGACCGCGATCGCGAGATTCGAGCCGAGTTGGCGCGCCTGACCGAAATCCCGGGGGGCGGTGAATTCGTGGATCGTGGTCACGATCTCTTTGGTCGCGACAGTATGGCTGGTGACGTTCAGCGCGGCCAGGATCTGATTCCGGGCTTCAGGCAACAGGCCAGTAAAGCGCCGCTCCTTGCCGCAGGCGGCATCGGCGAAGAGTTGGGCCTCGACGCGCTTCAACCGGGACAGCATTTCGCCGAGCTCGTCATCATGGTCTTGCAAGGTGTGCATCAGCGGCAGCACGAGTTCGGTCGCCTGCTGGTGACGATGCAGGTCCGGCGCATCCGGCTGGCGCTGCAGCTTGATGATGCGTTTGATCAACACTTGCGCGACGATGTCGCGCAACGCCGGATCCCGGTGGGACCGCTCGACGATCCTCTCGATGTCCGAAAAATCGCGGTCGAGCGCCCGATCGACCAAATGTCGCTGCTCGGCCGCCGACAACGGCCCCAATTCGGTGCGGCCAAGAAGTGCGTCGCCGAGCTCCGCGGCTGAGCGGTCTCCACCGAGCCAGCGGTCCATCGCGCGCAGTCGCGCATCCGTTGCGCTGGCCTCATGGAGGGTCGCGGCCGCGACGACCGGCTGCTTGCCGCGGGGCACGGCGGGCATCGACGGACCCTGACGCGGAAGCGGCGCGTTGCCCGGCGAGGAGATCCCGGGCTTGATTTTGTCCGGAGCCGGGGAGCTCGCCGTCGCAGGGCCTTCCATCCAGAGAGGTTCGTCGCCGACGATCACCTTTCGGGGGGCGGTGGGTGGCAGCGGCGACATCGGACCTCTCCCGGAGCTCGAAGCAATCCGGGGACAATCCGGAACCGCATCTCGGTACTGCACCCGCAGGCCATGCGCTGTACCAGGCGTGACAGCCCGTTCGCGTTCGGCGTGACGCTCTCCGCGAATGCACGTTCGAGGCCGTTGCTCGATCGGAGCGTGAGGTCAGACGCTATCCCGCCTGGTCCGCCGCTTCGCTGCCGTGTCGCAGATAGCTCTCCACCACGTCGCGCGCGCGGGGCAGATCGTTGAGCTGATAGAAGCACCGCGCCTTGAGATAGCGTCGCAGCCGCTGCGCATCGGTCATCGTATAGGCGCCGAAGCGTTCGATCGGATCGATGCGGTCGAGCTCGTCGAGGCAGGCCAGCGCCGCGCCCCAATCCTGTGCGAAGAAGCCGAGCACGGCACGCGCCAGCGTGACCGCGGCGGAATTGTCTCCGAGGACGTGCAGGGCTTGTGCGAGGGTGGAAGCGCGTTCTGTGAAGCCGTTCTGCGCCAGCACGTAGATGTTGAGCAGCAGGAAGTCGCGCTGCTTGACCGACAGCTGTCCCGCGCCGTGCGGCGGCTGGCCGTTGGGGGCGCGAACGGTGCGGGTGGCGTCCTTGACGCTCGGAAGGTTGGTCGGGCTCATGTCTAGCCGCGCAGCAGTGCGGCGAGCGAGCGGCGCACCTCCTCGTCGAGGCTGTTTTCGTCCTCGAGGCAAGTGGCCGCCTGCTCGAGCAATCCCTTGCGAGCACCGGTCTCCCGCTTCGCGCAAGCCGCGATCAGCTCCTGCGCCTGGAGGCGGACATCGGCCAGCATCGCCGGTTCGAGCAGATCCGGATCGAGGAATTCCGGCTGCAGCAGAGCCGGCAGGCGTTCATCGAGCGACGGTCGTTTCAGGACGTCGTCGAGCGGCTGGCTGACCGGCAGAAAGACCGGTCGCAGTCCCTTCTCCGGGGGGAGATGAACGTCGTCCCCCACCTGATAGCGGGATATGGTCTCCAGACCGACTTCGAGGCTTCTGATCCGCATAGGCGGCTCCGCTTGGCTGCAGCGTGGAGGAGGGGGCGACGACGGAAGGTCGCTCGCCCCGCACTCTCCTGGGATCCGCTAGCTGATGTTCCTGCCGATGCTGGCGAGAATGTCGCCGGCCTTCGACAATGCGTTGGTGGCCGACTGGAAATGCGTGGTGCGCTCCTTTTCCAGCGTGTTGATGTCGTTGAACTTGAGCTGGTTCTCCTGGCTGATCTGCTGCACCGTGTTGCTCAGCGTCGCCGAAAATTGGTCCCAGGTCGACTTCTGGAAATAGTTCAGCGTCTTGCCCGTATTGTCATAGAAGTCGAAACCGGGTCGCTTGACGCCGAGCAGATCTTCGATCGGGCTGGCGACGGTATTGAGTTCCTTTTCGAACATGCTGATGGCCTTGACCTGCGCCTCGCTCAGCGCTGGTGGAGTGAATTTGTTCTTGTCATCGTCACCGCCGTCGACCTCTTTTGGCTGTTTCAGCGTTTCGATCGCCGTGTGTGTGTCGAGGATCTTTCTGGGATCGACTTTGTCTCTGGTTCCGGGCAGAATTCCGGAATTGTTGCCGACGTCGCCGTGTTCGTCGTAGCCGAGCATCCCGCGTTTCTCGTCGTTCTTCGATGCATCGAACGTCGCGATGGTCTGGTTGATGAGCTCCTGGATCACGTTGTAGGTTTTCAAGAGCTCGTTGATCTGATTGATCTCCTCGGTGTCGGCGGCGTTGATGGCCTGGTCCTTGAGGTTGGCGCTGAGCTGGAACGCCGCCAGCAGGTTCGGCGCGTCGAGATGCTTCGTGAGCCCGACCAGCGTGCCGGTGTTGGCGATCTGCATCGCCGCATTGTCCGCCGCCAGGATCTGCTTTTCCGCGTTCACGAAGACGTCGATTCCGCGGTTGATCGCAGCGTTGCCGTCCAAGCTGATGACGCCTGTAAACTGGTTGGGATCGTTGAAAGCCGGCGCCGGCGGAGCGGCATTGACGGCTTTCCAGAATGCGGCGAGCCGATCGTACCGGTCCTTGATGGCCTGGAGCGCGGAGTTGATGTCGGTTAGTGAATAGACGCCGCCGGCGTCCACGCGCTTCTGGACGTTCTTGATCTCCTCCAAGAACGTTTGCTCAACCAGAGCCTCCTGGTCGGCGGTCAGGGGAGGGACCAGAGCTTGGCCAATGGCGTCTTTTGTCTTCTTGATCTGACCGTCCGCGTCCGCCTTGTTTCCCGTCATCCCCAATCGCGTTAGCGTGGCGCCGGCACTCGCGTCGATGGCGATCCGCTCCTGATCGTCCTTGGCCATGGTGGCGAAGTCCGCCTTCTGCAGGGACTCCAGGATGTAGACCTTGGTCTGGTCGCCAGAGAGGGTGACGTGGATCGCATCGGCTCCGGACCCGATGGTCAGGATACCGTGCCCATCGGCTTCGCCCTTGTGGCTATTGATGTACTCCGCCTGATACGCGCTATGCCAGGTTGCGAAGATATTCGCGGTGAGCGCGGAAGGCGGATCGTCAAAATGGGCGGGCTTGCCGGCCTTTGCGATCAGGCTGTCCGGCGAATCCGGATCGGGGCTGAGATCCGGAAATACCGCCTGGGCACCGGCATTGTTGATGGAGGGATCGAGCCCGGGGGTGTCGCCCAGCAGATTGTCGTAGGGCGTGTTCAGCGGCGGCGGCAGTTGCTCGCCAGTGGTCGGTTGGATGACCGGCGCATTGCCAAAGGCGCCGCTCCAGAAATCGCTCATGTCATATCCTCGAGATCAAAGATTGATGCGGGCGCGCGGGACGAACCCCCCGGCGTCCTGTTCGCCGAAATTGTGCTGTTGGCTGTTCCTGCGCAGGGCTGCGCGGCCGTGCTCGCGTGCCTTGTGGCCGAGACGGGTGAGTTGCGGCGGGGCGCCAGTCGTCGCCGATAGCAATTCGCCGACCCGGATCAGCAAACGGTCCATCAACGCGTCGACCTCGGTCATGTCGGCGCAATGGGGCATGGCCAAGATGATGCGCCTGGATTCGCCATCGGATGCGATCAGCGGCGCGGCGCAGATGTGGTCGAGCTTCATGCGAAGCTCACCGAGCACGCGCGCCCATTCCCGCGTTTCGCGGGAGGGGGGCTGGCCGTTCACGAAACCTTCGATATCCAAAAGCAGCATCCGTCGATTTGCGCGCGGTCGCATGGAGGGGAGCGGTCGGCGCCGCCAGCCTGGAGCCAGCGGGTATCACGCCGCTCTGCGCTGGCGTGTCATATAGGTGACAACCCGGATTGAATGATGATGGCTTGTCTGTTCGGCGAGCCCGCAGCGCGGGCACCGCGTCGCGCTGACGCGGCGTGGATGGGAAGCATCGCAGGAACTGATTTTCGAGTGTCGGCCGGCGCACCCGCTTCAGGGGGCGCGCCGAATGGGGCGTGGAGCTGCCGTTGGAAAACCGGGATATCGACATCGTGCTGGACCTTCTCGCACCGCGCGCAGCCGTCGCGAGCCTTGCGGCGCCCGCAGTCGCCGGAGCGATCGACCTGACACGACCGGATGTTGTCTTGCGCCGGGCGCGCGGCGCGTTCGAGGCCCGCCGGTGGAGCGGCGATCCGGTCGCCTCTGCCGTGCTGGCGCTCCTCCGGGACGACTGGAGCGATGGCGCCATCGAAGCCCTGCACGGAACGATCGTCGCGCGCCGGTCGGATATGGATTGCGGCGAGCCGTCGCTGCTGCTGCATGCCTGCGTGGCCGAGGCGTTTGCCGCCGAGGACATCGGCCGTGCCGCAGTCCTGCTCGCGACGCTTCATCATCTCCAGGCCGACGAGGCGGAGACGCTCTCGGCGCTGGCGTTGTGTGCTGCGCGCCTCGGTCATTTCGCGCAAGCGCTGCTGCTTGCCAATGAATGCCTGAAGCTGCCGCAGAAGCATCCCCGCGCCTATTGCATTGCCGGCTTTTGCGAGCTCGAGCGCGGCAACCGCAAGGCCGCGCAGTCGCTGCTGGCGGTCGGTGCCCGGATCGCGCGCGGGCGTCCGGACTTTGCCGAGATGCTGCGTGCCGCCCAGCGCGTGCTGCTGATTTTGCACTTTGCCTGAGGCCCGCGACGCCGGCCGCAGAGCCCAGCGACCTATTTGACGATCAACGGTCCCGGGCGAGGTTCCATGGGGACGCGCGGCGCCGGCGGACGAATGCGGAAGTCGCTGTAGGTCACGGGCTCGAGCGGCAACGGGCATCCGAGCTGCCGCATCTGATCGATGATGCGCAGGCGAATGCCGTCGGCGCCGCCGAGATGGGAGCGGGGACCACCTTCGTAGAAGTGCGCGACCAGATGCGCGCGGCGGTCGAAATTCGCGAGGTCGTTGTGGAGCGTGTAGCAGATGAGCACGAGCTGCGCCTTGGCCGGTGTTGCCGCGAGAACGAATCCGGCGGCCAGAAAGGCCAATGCGAAGGAGCGTTGCGATGACATGATTGATCCCCGTCGCGGAGCGCCGCGATCCGAACCGGCATCGCGAGTGCATTCCGCCAGCAACGAATGCACTCGCTCCAACGTCCGGATCCGCGACCCCGCCGATTACTCGATGTTGCGGGCGCAGGTCCGCAGCACGTCGGATACCGCCTTGAGCGTGTTGGTGCGCAAATTCGCGATGGTCGACCATGTGTTCATGGCCATCTGCATCGAGAACGCCTTCTCGGTGTCGGAGAGGTTGGCGTTCTGCTGGATGTTGCGGATGTCGTCCTCGATCTTGCTCATCTGGGTCTGCAGATGCTGCTGGTTCCAGACCAGGTCAAAGCCGTCCCGGTTGAGATAGCTGTACTTGAAACCACCCTGGGTGATGGTCGAGTTGTGATCCGAGCCCGTGTCGAGCGTCGGCGCGAAGTCCGATGATCCAGCGTTGGTTGAGCCGGCCATAGTCAGTTCTCCTGTGTTGCTCGCCGGGGCGATCCCGGCGAGGTTTCCTGCAGCATTGCTCGCGAGCGGAGGCTCATCGAGCGGGGGTGGCTCCCGTGACGACGTCGCGCGCCGCGGCGACGGCTTGGCCGATGGCCGTTGCGCGCGCGTAATCGACGGGAGAAGGTCCTGAGCGCTGAAATGCAGCGATCCGGCTGGCGATATGGTCGAGCCGCGCCAGCGTCGCCGCGATCACGGCGGGGCGTTCGCTGCCGTGCAGCCGCTCTTCGAGCTCGGTCATCGCGAGACCGGAGATCCCGTGGGGGTCGACGTCAGCCATCGCAGTCCTGCTCCATGGCGACGGTCTCCAGCGCCCTGCGGTCGACAATCAAAATCGCGCGATCCTTCGAGACGACCCATCCCGCGCGCTCCCACGCCTTCAAGGTCCGGTTGACGCTTCCGCGAGCGCCCCGCGCCATCAGGCCGATGTCGGCCTGGGTGACCATCGGTCCGATGCGCGGCACCGCCTGGCCGTCGTAATCTTCCTTGGAGCCGAGGCCGTCGGCGAGCCTGAGCAGCGCCTGGGCCACGCGCCCGTGCAGCGTCTTCAAGCTCATGAGGCGGGTGAGATCGACATAGGATCGGTAGCGCCGCGCGATCAGGTGCGCGATGCAGTCCTGGAGTTGAGGAAAGCGCCTGCAAAGCTCGTTGAACTTCACGGTGGAAAGGCTGCCCACGATGGTCGCTCCGACCCCGGTCGCCATGTCGCAATGCACGCCGCCGTCGAACACGCCGAGTTCGCCGAAACTCGCGCCGACCGGCAGGATCGCATACAGGATCGCAGACCCGTCATCGAGCACGTAGGAGAGGCGAACGTGCCCCGACATCACGAAATGGAGGTGTTGCGCGGGCTCTTCCTGGAGATAGATCACCTCGTTGTTGCCGTAGAGGCGGCGCGTCGACGCCGAGATCAGCGCGTCCCAGGCATCGTTGCCGACGGATACGAAATCGGAGGTGGACTTGAGCGCACGAAACCCCACGGCGCCTGTCGGCATGGTCGGGCGTGCCAGCGCGGCGGCGTCGGCATCGAACGTCGAGACTGCGCCGTGCGCGGTCGTCGCCTCCGAATTCAGGACGGCTCGATCATGTAAGGACACGCCAGTTCCCTGCGCCATAAATACTCGAAATCGTTCTGATGCTGAAAGACCTGATGTCCCGCAGCATCGCAATCATGTGATCCATCGAAGCGTCGTACGAACGTGATCCGTCGTCGGTGAACGGCGTCACGTTCCGAGGTGATCGAAGGTCGAAACCGACTTGCAGCAGAGGCGAACCTCCCGAAGTTGATGGCGAGTGCGCTCCTGTCGAAATGGCGGTCGCAATTGTCCAAGCAAACATGGAGCGCGTTTCATACTAAGAGAATTATCGGCAAACGCGCGCCGATCAATCCTTCGATCGGAGGATGGAGCTGGATGGTCGTGAAGAAGAACCGACGATCCTGAAATCGGTGTGGCCCACAAGCGGATCGGAATGCTGGCGATGGATGAATCGAAACTGTTCGACCGTGTCATCCTGAAGATCCTCAACGGCGTCCAGGTCGGCGCCGAGGTCTCACTTGTTCCCGGGGAATACTCGATCGGTTCCGGAAACGAGGATGACATCCAGCTGATCGATGTCAGCCTGCAGAGCGGCCAGGCAAGGCTGCGCATCACGCCGGGCAAGATCGAGATTGCTGGCGGCTCGGGCGGCGTGACGATCGGCGGAACAACTGATGTCGCCGCGGGCTCGGAGTGGCACGATGTCGAGCCGCTGGACATCATCACCATCGGCATGATGCGTCTCGTTCTGGCGCCGCCGAACGCCAACTGGACCACGCTGATCGAACAGAACGAGCCGAAGAGCGACGCGCGAAAGAAGCGGCTGCCTGCCTTTGCGATGGCGTTGCCATCCGTATTGAAGCTGAATGGCCGGACCCTGCGGTTGGCGATGCCGGTTGCGGCCCTGCTCGGAATCATCGGCATCGGCGCCGCCTATTTCATCGTCGGCGGCAGGGAGCACCCGGTACCGCGGGTGGAGCAAGGCGATACCGAGCGGGTGGCTCGCGCCGCGCTGGATCAGTTTCCCTTCGGCAAGGTGGTTGCGTTGAAGCGGGAGGTCGACGGCACCGTATACGCGACCGGCTTCGTCAAAGACGGCTTCGAGCGTCGCGCCCTGGTGGCGGCGGTCGAGAAGACCGGCGCGCAGGTCTATTTCCGCCTCGGCGTGCTGGAGGCGCTGAGGAGCGAGATCGAGGGGCTGATCAAGTCCGAGAAGATGCAGGTGAGCTACACGCTCTCGCCCGGCGGCGAGCTCACGCTGGACGGCGTCGTGCTCAACGAGGAGGTCGCGCGGCAATTCGTCGAAAAGTTGCGAGGGTCGATCGCGGGCCTGAGCGCTATCGAGTCCAGGATCCGGACCGGCCGGACGCTGCTCGATGAAGTGCAGAAAATCGCGCGCACGGCGCAGATCGATCAATTCGTGCTGCTGCGGCTCGACGGCGAAATCATCGAAGCGAGCGGCATCCTCCCGATCGATAAGATCGATTCCTGGGTCGGATTTCTGACGTCCTATTCGCGCCGGGCGAGCAAGGACATTCCGCTGCGGTCCTTCGTCCAGCTGCAGAAGCCGGACGGAACATTGGTGGGTGCGGCGACCTTGCCGGTCATGATCGGCGCGCAGGCCGGCGGCGACCGCGCGCTCGATCGCGACAAGCTGCTGCAAGGGCAATACCGCATCGACGATCTGTTCGCCGGCTCCACGCCGCAACTTGCGGCGGCGGATGCCAAGCCGACGGGATCGGTGAAGGCGGCGGCGAGCGGCATCGTGCCCGCGCGCGCCAGCGCCGATCCATTGCGCCTTGCCGAGCGCGCCAACCAGCTGCTGGTCGGATGGCGGAAAGGCGCTGACGATGCTCTGGCCAAGGACTTCGAATTCCTGCTGCAGCAGAGGCTTGCGATCGCGCGGCGTGGCAATGGCGGCGACCAGACCGACCGCGACAAGGCCGTGGAGAAGTACATGCCGCTTCTGGCAACCGGGAACCTGCAGGGGATTACCAACGCCTGCCGCGTCGGGTCGCGGCTGACGACCGAGAACCTGCCGACCGCGGTCTTCTGGCTCGACCTGCTCAGCATCTCGAACTCCTACTCGCTGACGGAGTTCACGCAGGAGGACCAGGCGTTCATTCTGGAGGCCGCGCTGGATCCGCGGCTGGCGACCGAATGTCTCTCGCGCCTGGGCGATGCTGCGCCGATCTCGCTCTATCTAAGCGAGGCGCCGCGCAATCCGGACTTCATTCGCTTCCTGCTGCGGGATTATCGGCCCTACGCCCTCGACGTTTCCGGCGCGAGCGTCGCCGGGAGCCGTTACGTGCAGACCCGCAGCGGCGAGCGGATGCGGGAGGGCGGAGCGCCCGACGGCGCGAGCCGTCTGGCGCTGGTGGGTGAGCTCGGCTCCGTGATCCAGCAGAAGAACGGTTACGCGACCATCATTTATGCCCAGCAGCTGAACTGGCTGAACCAGAAATAGGCTGTCATCTAGCGCACTCCGCACGGCGTCCTGGTGCGTTAGCCAGGTCTCAGCGGAGGTGCCGATGGGGCGACCTCGATCGCGGCGGCCGCTTCGTCGCCGCGGAGATCTAGAGGACCGTCTCATGACCGTGTCAGCAAGCGCAGGCCAGTCCACCGCGTCCATCCCACAATCGGCGGCGGAGGTTTGCCGCGCCGAGGACACGGTACGCAAGGAGAGCGTCACGCCTGGGAACCTGAGCCAGGACGTTGCGCAGAGCATCCTTCTCGGCCAGCACGAGACCTACGCGGCGCCTGTGCTGGACGGCGCGCCGGTTCATCCCGAAACGACGATTCCGGCTTGGAGGCTCGGAGCGGAAGATCTGCCGATTGCCGACCATGATCCGCCGCCGGGTGCGGCGGGCATACCGGATGCCTGGACCGGGCGAGTGCCTTCTGCGGATCACCAGACCGGTCACGTGGAGATAGAGGAGTTGCCGCTGCTGGGAAAAACGGGCGTGATTGATGCGCACGAGGCATCCAAGTTTGTCCGTGAGCAGATCGTCGGTTATGGCAGCATCCAGATCGGCAACAGGCTTGCGGACCGGACGCTGGATTATCAGCATGTCAACGACATGTTCACCGGCATGACCAAGACGCTGGTACCCACCTTGGTGAAGGCAGAGGTGAAAGTGCTGTGGACCGACGCCCTGTCTTCGGACCAGCCCTTGGTGACCCGGATCCTGGCGCGGGAGGGCGGTCCCACCGAACAAGACTGGAATTTGCTGCTGAAGAAGGTCGCGAGCGACAACAAGAACGTGCCGGACCTGTCGACCAGACTCAAATCCGCCGTTGGATTCCTGAAGGCAGCTCACGAGGAAGGGATTGAGATCCGCGTGCTGAAGAAGGGCGAGCAACCGGCCCCTGAGCCGAAAGACGAAGGGACATTCGTGGTTCTCGGCGGCAACACGAGCCGAGACAGGCCTTTTCTCGACGTCGACGTCGCTGGCAGGCAGCATTTGGCCCAGGGACAGATCAGGGCATTCGACGACAAGACGAGTGTCATCAACGTCGCCTTGAACCGGCCGTCGCAGTCGCCGGCGGTTCGGCCGGCTGCACGGAAGTCGTGGGATGATATCTGACGCTGGCTCTGTGCAGGCGAGCCTCTCGTCCTGCGAGGCGGGGTACAGAAGCCCCGCCGTGACGTGCGGCACATCATGCGGTGGCCGGACGCGCTATCGGTCGGCAGGACCGAAGCAAGTGACGGAAATGGAGCAGATCCGATGATCGAAGCAACCCAACCTCCGCATGTCGATGCCGGCAATGCGATACAGAGTGGTCAGGACCAGATAGCGCCATCCAAATCCGAAAACCGTGTCTCATCGGGCATTTCGGCGCATCAGTCCTCGGCGCCCGTGACTGTCGTTGCGGATCTGCATGTCGGCGTGAAAGGATCGCCTGCCGCTCATGCGAGTGGACCGCTGGTGCCTGCGTCGGCCTTCGTCAGTCCGGACGACGTCACGAGCGGGGGAGGAGCGCCGGCCACGAAGCGGCCATCCACGTTGCTGGATGCGCTCAAAGACTTCGATCGGTCGTTCAAAGGGCCGGGCGATGCCAAGGACCGTGCGGCAAAGCTCACCAACCTGCTGTACTTCGCCACCCATCGGAAAACCGAGGTTGACACGGTTGCGACCCGACAGATCATCGCAAGAGAGATGTTGGCCATCGACGGACGCAGCCAGGTAGGCCCTCTGCTCGAAGCAATTGAAGCGCTCAGCCCCGAGCAGGCCAAAGCCGCGGCATTGCCGCTTACTCAGGTGATCGGCACCATGCCCGATGGAGCCGAGAGAAAGATGTATGCCGAAGCGCTGACCGTGACGTTGAACATGCTGCTTGCCGACCCGAGCAGCGACCGGGCGATCATCGGCCGTGCCGTTTCGGATCTCGCGCCATACACGGGTCAGGAAGAGCAGCTGAAAAAGGAGATTGCGAACCTGACCAATAAGGACCTCAAGGCCGATCAGCGTGCGGCGGTGCTCAAATTCATCGTGCGCGAGGGAACGCCGCGCTCGATGCAATCGGCGGTGAACGACCTGCAACGTCATCGCGACCTCGTTCCGGACATGCTCGCGCATTTGGGTAAGCCTCACGAAGCTCTGTTCGTCCTCAGACGAATCACAACCGCGATCGATCAAAATCACGGACCGCAGCGCGCGGAGCTCGCGAGAACGGTTCGAGAAAGCTGCATTAAGTATGCCGCCACGCTGAAGCCCAGCCTCCAGGCTCCCTTCAAAGAGCTCGGCGAAAGGCTGGAGAGCAATTGAACGTGACGCGCAGCGCTCTCGGCTCGCCGTGATCGCCCGGGGCGGCAAACGAGCAGAGACGGCACGTCAATGCGCGCCGATCGGTCATGTCTTGGGGCGGTGATCGCCGGCATCCATGTCGATCACGCCGCGTGCGAGCGGGCCTTTGTAGAGCAGGTGCCGGTTCGCCTGGACCCAGACGAGCACCTCGGCGACGGCATCGAACAGCTCATCGGGTACGATATCCTCGAGGTCGGTCCTGGCGTACAGCGCCCGGGCCAGCGTGACGTTGCGGAAGATCGGCACGCCTGCCGACTCGGCCTCGGTGCGAATGACATGGGCCTGACCGCCGAGCCCCTTTGCCGTCACCACCGGCAGCTTCAGCTTGTCGCTGTCGTAACTCAGGGCGATCGCCACATGGGTGGGATTGACGACGACGGCCGTGGCGCGGCGGGCCTTCTGGCCGGCATCGCCCATCACCAGCTCCTGCGCCAGCCTGCGACGGTGGCTCTTGATGTGAGGGTCGCCCTCGCTCTCCTTGTATTCGCGCTTACGCTCCTCCTTCGACATCATGAGGCCCTTGGTGTAGCTGTATTTCTGGTACATGAAGTCGAAACCGGCCACGACGACGAACGCCAGCGCCGAGTACAGCAGCAGGTCGCGCAGCATCGCGACCGTGATCGAGGTCTGGCAGGTCAGCCCGCAGGACAGCGAGGCGATGTAGGGGCCGATCGCGCCCTTGATGACGAAGTAAAGCAGGGTGGAGAGAAAGCTGATCTTCACCAGCGACTTCAGCACCTCGACGAGCTGCTTCATGGAGAAGATGCGCTTCAGGCCCGAGCCCGGACTGACCTTCTCGAGCTTCGGCATCAGGCTTTCGAGCGCGAAAATCGAGCCGATCTGCAGATAGTTGGCGAAGATGCCGGCGACGAGCGCGGCGCCGAGGATCGGCAGCAGGATCGCAACCGTCTCGTGCGAGACGATCGCGATGGCCGCGGCCGCGGTGTCGCTGAAGCGGCCGGCCTGCAGGTACGCGATCTGGTCGAGCAGGCCGACCATGCGTGCCATCATGTTCGGCCAGGTGAACCAGATCGTCGCGAACACGGCGGCGAGCGAGGCGGTGGTCACGACCTCCTGGCTCTTGGCCACCTGGCCCTTGGCGCGCGCGTCGCGGATCTTTTTCGGGGAAGGCGGCTCGGTCTTTTCGCCGGACGACTGGCTCATTTGCGGCCTCCCGGGGCAGGATCGTGGGCAGTTGCGGGCCGGCCGATCCGATCGCCGAGCCTGAGGAGCTCGTACATCTGCCCGATGTTGCGGTCGAAGGAGGCGAACTGGCGCTCGACGAACGGCATCAGGATCGGCGCGTAGAAGACGAGCACCAGGATCGCCAGCACGCTCTTGATCGGCATCGCCAGCACGAAGACCTGAACCTGAGGCGAGAAGCGGCTGACGATGGCGAGGGCGAACTCGGCAAGGAACATCACGGCGAGCACTGGCGCGGCGGTCACGAAGGCCATCCGCATGGCGGTGTCGGCGAGGCCGAGCGCCATCCCGGGAAACAGATCCGATGCGATGGGGATGGCCTTCGCTGCCGGCCATATCGCGTAGGACCTGTAGACGACGCCGAGCACCAGCAGGAATGCGCCGGTCGACAGAACGTAGGTCAGAAAGGCCTGGGACAACAGCGTGCCCAGCAGCGAGGTTTCCTCGCCCTGCAGCGGATCGATCGCGGATGCGACGGCGGCTCCGCGCTGGCTGTCGATTAACCCGCCGACAGCCTGGACGGCCCAAAACATCCATCCGACCACGTAGCCGGCGAGGAAACCGACCGCATATTCCTTGGCGAAATACAGCGCGAGCGCGGCGGCGGAGTGGTCGAAGCTCATGGCGTAGTCGAGATTGATGGGTACCGCGATCAGGGCCAGCGACAGGATCGTGGCGGCGCGCGGCATCATGGGAACGGCGGCCGAGTTTAGCAGCTGCGAGGCGCTGAGAAAGGCGTAGAGCCGCGGCAGAGACAGAAGCAGGGCCAGGAAATAGTCGGTGTAGACCCGCAGGAGTTCGACCACGGCCTGCATCGGACGCCTCAGGTCATCGCCGGGAAGTTGTTGAACAGGTTCATCGTGTAGGTGAAGATCTCGCTGCCGAGGAAGCCGGCCATGGCGGCGATGGTGACGGCGACCGCGATCAGCTTGACGGCGAACGAGATCGTCTGCTCCTGCACCTGGGTCAGCGCCTGCAGCAGGCCGACGAGGATGCCGACCGCGGAGGCGACCAGGATCGGCGGCAATGACAGCATCAGGACCAGCATCATCGCCTCGTTGAGCTGGTGCACGGCTTCGTTGGGAGACATGGCGATCTTTCCGGGGGACGGGCCGCGCGGGAACGCAGCGAGACGATCAGTGGGAGTAGGTCTTCACCAGTCCGAGGATCAGGCGGGACCATCCGTCCACGGTGATGAACAGGAACAGCTTGAACGGCAGCGAGATCGTCAGCGGGCTGACCATCATCATGCCGAGCGCCAGCAGGATGTTGGTCACGATCAGGTCGATGGCGAGAAAGGGAAGGTAGAGCAGGAATCCGACCTCGAAGGCTTCGCGGAGCTGGCTCACCGTGAAGGCCGGCAGGACGATCACGATGTTGTCCGCGGTCAGGCCGTCGGAGAGGGTCTTGGGCCAGAGCTCCCGCGCCGATTCCAGGAAGAAGGCCTTCTCGCGGCCCGAGGCATGCTTGCCGAGGAAGCGCTCGAGCGGTCCGCGGCCGGTCTCGAAGGCGGTCTTGAGGCCGTCGGCCGTTCCGTAGTTCGGTTTCGCTGCGCTGACGAGGTCGTACGTTTCCATGACGACAGGCGCCATGATGTAGGCCGAAAGAATCATCGCGAGCGCATTGAGCGCGATGTTCGGCGGCACCTGTTGGACGCCGAGCGCATTGCGGACCAGCGACAGCACCACCGAAATCTTGATGAAGCTCGTGGTCACGACGGCGATGAACGGCAGCAGCGCCGCAAGGCCGAGGATGAGGATGAGATTGAAGGGATCGGTCATGGCCGTGTGTTGCCGACGCTGAATTATGCCGGAGAGGACATGACGCGGGTGATGCGCACGCCGATGCGTTCGTCGATGCGGATCAGATCGCCGATGCCGATCAGCTGGCCGTTGGCGCGGATCGCCACCTCGACGCCGTTGTCGAGCGCGGGACGATCGAGCGAGACGACGGCGCCGGGCTGCCAGGCCTGGACCTGCGCGAGCGGGATGCTCATGCGGCCGATGTCGAAATCGACGATGACGCCGAGCTCGGCCATTGTCGCGACAGGTGCGTCGGTCGCCGCGGCATCCGGTTGCGGATCTGCGCCGATCCGGGGCAAGGGATCGTGGTCGTCGGACATGCTGTTCACCCTCTCGAGCAGGGATCGTCGGTACCGCTCGGTGACTTCATGGCCGAGGCAGACCCAGGTTTCATCGGTGAGGCGGAAGGCGTGCGCGCGGCCTTGCGCCCGCAGCACGATGAGATCCGGCGGCAGGCGCGGAAGCGCAACCACATCGCCCGGCTGCAGCCGCGAGAGGTCGCGATACGACAAGCGAAGGCTTCCGAGGGTGTGGCAGGCTTCGGTCGCAAGGCTCTCCGCCAATCCCAGTTTGACGGCCGCGGGTGCAATCGCTCCCGCCGCGACCACCGAGGTGAACGAGGACATCGCCGCGCCGATGACCAGCCGGACCGGCTCGGCCGCGATGCGCTCGATGGTCACCGACAACCATTGCAGGCCGTTGCCGATCCGCCGGGAGACCTCCTGCAACGCGCCGCGCGCGACGATTGTGGGCCGGCCCATGTGGTTCTCGGGAATCGCATCCCAGATGGTGCCGACCACGCCTTCCTCGATGCAGCCGCGCAGTGCGGGTGGCAGGCCGTGAACATCAGGCATATCGAGATCTGCGCCGAACAGCGCCGCGAAGGGAAACGTCTCGATGATGGCAACGAAGAGCGGGCTGCCGTCCGGTTGCACCAGAAGTGCGGGCGTCGCCGGATCGGGCGGATCGATCGCCGCAAACCGGAACGCGGCACCGGAGGGGCCCCGTGACAGCGGCACGTCGCGATAGGACAGGATCGCGTTCCACAGCTCGTGGTCATCGAACGCGGCCGAAAACGCGGGCGGTTGCCAGTGAACGATGGTCATGAGCACAAGACAGCGATCATTGCGATGGGGAAGCGATCAGAGAAAAAGGCTGAGCGGTGGCAGAGCATCAGGCTCCCGATCCGCCGCGTCAGGACGCTTCTCGATATCGAGAATACGAACGATCTTCTTGGACTGGCGCGTCAACAGCCGTGCGGCCAGGGCTTCGGCGGCGCGGACCAGTGCTTCGGAGAGTTCCGGCCCGACGCGCTCGAAGGTGACGTCCAGCGTGGTCGGCGTGAACGTGATGTACAACCCCGTGAGGCCGAGCTCCTCGTGCGGGAAGGCGAGAGCGAGCTGCAGCGGCGCGCCGTCGCGCGGCGCCATCTCGGCACGGATCGATCGGTCGATCGCTTCCGTCACGGCGTTCACGATGGCGTCGGTCGACGATGCGGCGGCAGGGGCGGGAGCCGCATCGGCGGGCGTGGGCAATCCGGTCCAGCGCGGCTGCTCGGCGATAGCCAGAACGCGCGGCTCCGGCGTCTGCTGCTCCTGGCCGTCCTGGCCCTCTGAATCGCGCTTCGCCTCGCGGATGGCGGCGCGGAAGCTGCGGAGGAAGCCGGCCTCGCGATCCGTCATCGCGTAGGACGATCCGGTGAGATCGTCGTCGAAGTCGAGGGATCCGCCGTCGGTCAGGTCGGCCTGCGGGCCGGTGCCGGCGCGGGGATCGACGCCAACATCGTTCGGGGTCATGAGCCCGTTGCCGGGCAATGCACCGCTGCCGGATTTGCCGATGTTGATCATGCTGGCCTCCTGCTTCTCGAGCTGAACATGTCTTCGATCTCGATCTCGTCCCGGTACGCCGCCTGGCCGCGGACCTCGTCGCCGATGGTGCCGGTGAGGAGCGAATATTTGTCGCGCTCCTTCATCGACTGACGATGCGCGGCAACGGCGTCCTTCAATTGCCGGTCGAGGCGGGCGTGGACGTGCACGGCGCGCTCGGAGGCATCCACCAGCTTGGCGTGCTGGTTCTCCAGCTGCCACAGCAGGCCCTTGGTCTCCTCGATCTTGTCGTGGTCGATGACGCGGCCGATGATGGGTTCGTAGATGGCGTCTTCCCGCTCGGGCAGCGTCCTCTCGCTGTCCCTGACATGGCCTTTCGCGCGGTCGAGCTCGGCGAGCGCGGCGGTGACCTCGATGCGCTTGGTGTTCACCGCACGCAAGGCGCGGTCTTCCTTCAGCTCCTTGAGCCGCAGCAACAGCTTCAGCTGCTCGATCATGAGGTCAGCTCCGCAAGCTTGGCGAGGGTGGTTTCCATGTCGTCGAATTCGTCGGTCGCCTGCTGCAGGTACTGGTTGATCGGATCGTGCTTGTCGATCGCAAGGTCCGACTGCGGATCGGAGCCCTTCTTGTATTCGCCGACCTTCACCAGCAGCTCGATGTCCGCATAGGCGGCGAGCCAGGCATTCACCTTGCGCGCCATTGCGGTCTGCCGCTTCGGGACGATCGCGTCCATGACGCGGCTCTTGGAGCTGAGGATATCGATGGCCGGATAGTGACTTGCCGCCGCCAGCTTGCGCGACAGAATGATATGGCCGTCGAGGATAGATCGCGTCTCGTCGGCGACGGGCTCGTTCATATCATCGCCTTCGACGAGGACGGTGTAGAGCGCGGTGATCGAGCCGGTGTCGTTCATGCCGACGCGTTCCATCAGCTTCGGCAGCGTGGCGAAGACCGACGGCGGAAAGCCGCGCCGGGTCGGCGGCTCGCCGGCGGCGAGGCCGATCTCGCGCTGCGCGCGCGCAAAGCGCGTCACGGAATCCATCAGGAACAGGACGCGCTGGCCCTGGTCGCGGAAATACTCGGCGATCGCGGTGGCGACATAAGCGGCCTTGGCGCGCTCCATCGGGCTCTTGTCCGAGGTGGCGACCACGAGCACCGCCTTCGCCATGCCCTCGGGGCCGAGGTCGTGCTCGATGAATTCGCGCACCTCGCGCCCGCGCTCGCCGATCAGCGCCAGCACCGTGACGTCGACATCGGCGCCCTTGACCATCATGGAAAGCAGGGTGGACTTGCCGCCGCCGGCGGCGGCGAAGATTCCCATCCGCTGGCCTTCGCCGAGCGTCAGCAGGGCATCGATGGCACGAAGACCCGTGGTGAGCGGACGGTCGATCACCCGGCGCTTCATCGGGTCCGGCGAGCCTTTGTGGACGGGATACCAGGCCTCGGGCTCGAAACGCTCGGGCCGGCCGTCGATGAAGTTGCCCAAGCCGTCGAGCACGCGGCCCTTGAGTCCGGGGCCGACCGCGACCGACTGCACGCGGCCGGTGCGGCGCACCTCGGTCCGCGGCGAGACGCCGTGGGTCTCGCCGATCGGCGACAACAGCGCTTCCTCCTGAAGGAAGCCGACGCATTCGGCGAGCAGGCTGCTGCCGGTCGAGCGCGTGTAGAGCTCGACGATCTCTCCGACCTGGACGTCCGGGACCGCGGCGTGGATGATGGTGCCGACGACCTTCCGCACGCGGCCCGTGAGGTGGAACGGCTCGAACGTCGCGACCCGCGCTTGCAGGTCGGTGACGAACCCGGCCAGCCTGGAGGTGATCCGCGCCGACCGGGCGGCGCGGATCGAGGCGACGTCGAAGGCCGCGGTTTCGGTCGAGCCTGCGTATTTGTTCACGGCTGGATCTCGCTCGAAGCGTCGCTGTGGTTGCTGAGGGCGTCGAGCACGTCGGCGGCGGCCTTCGCATGCGCGCTGCGGATGACCGCTTCGAGGTCGGCGAACCGTTCCGCGATGTTGCCGTCGACGCGTCCGACACCTGTTTCAAGGATGATGCGCGATCCCTGCAGCGTCTGGTCCTCGACGAGGTCGACGAGCTGGACTTCCGGGAATTCGTGCAGGATGGCCGCGATGCGTTCGCGAAAATGTGCGTGCAGGCTGGGCGAGACGCGAAGCTCGGCGCTCTTCTCGCGGCGCATCTGCCGCAAGCTGGCCTTCACCAGGGCCTCGGCGCGCGCGACGTCGTCGAACCCGTCGACGAGCTTGCGAACGCACTCGACGACAAGGCGGGAAAGATCGCGCTCGATCGCGACCAGCCCCATATCGAGCGTGCGGCTCTCCTCGATGAGCTGGCCGACCGATCGAATCCGTGCCTCGACGAGGCCGTCCTCGTAGCCGCGGCGCGTCTCGCTCTGATACGACAATTCGGCCTGATGACGCAGTTCGGTCGCTGCGGCTTCCGCATCCGCGATCAGCCGATTGGCCTCTTCGATGGCTGCGAATTCGGACCGCGGCAAAATATGTGCACCGGCCGCCAGCGCGTAGTCGAATTCCTTCAATCGATAATAGCCGACCACGATTGCTGTCTCCGGCGCACGATCTTTACGATCTGATCACAATGGATTGTCTCGAAACGTCCGACGGCGCTGTCGCGCGACGCATAATGAATGGCCGACGGCAGGCGCAGCGCGAACGGGCCGGCGAGCGAGGGCTCGGTGCCGTCGAGGAACCTGCCGAGTGCCGCCATCCCGAGCTGCTCGATCTGCCCGACCTGGCCGGGCTCCGTGGTCGGCTGCAGCGGCTCGTTGCGCGGTGTCAGGTCGAGCTCGCAGAGGGAGGGGTAGAGCACCGGGACTTCCTGGATGGCGAAGTCGAACACGCCTCCGCCGAGTGCATCGCGGATCTGCTCGCGATCGGCCTTCATGACCGTGCCGCGGATCCGCCGTGACAGGATGGCGGCGGCCAGCAGCCTCGCCACGTGTGCTACCTCGTCCAATGGAGCCGTCAGGATCACGACCGCAAGGCGCGAGGAGGGCGCGCGGCGCAGGCGGCCGAGCATGAGATTGTCGATCGGAACGGCATCGAAGCCGATCTGGGCTGCAACGGCGCGGTTGATCGGAGCGCGAAACGCCCGGTGACCGGCCATGGTGTCAATCATCGCGCCGCCGAGCGGCTCAAGCTTGCATTGCGTGGGGTCGATGTAGTCGATCGGACGCCGGAGCAGCGAGGCCAGGCGCGCGGCCAATTCCAGTGTTCGCGCTTCCGCGCGCGGATCCGGCGTCGCGGGAATGTCGGGGAGCGGAGGCCGCTCCGGCGCAGTGAACTCCTCGGCTCGCGCTGCCAGGACCGCTGTCACGACGGCTCCACCATGGCCATCGCGGTCGCGGGCGAACGGCCGCCCCGATCCTGCCGCCGGCCGCGCCACCACGAGAACAGGGAGATCAGGCTGTGGGCGATCAGGGCGACGAGCAGCACGCCGGTTCCCGAGGCGATCTGCCAGAAACGGGTCTGGCTGCCTTCGAGGACGCTGAGCCCGGGGAGCACCTCGATGGTCTTCGGCCGGTCGGCCGGTGCCGCTGTGCTCAGCTTGGTCGGCGCGGCGTCCATCAGCACGACCGTCACGGCCGAATAATCCAGCCCTTCCACCGCACTCGAAACCAAGCGGCGGATCTGGGGCTGGAAGAAATCGAGATCGACGCCGGGCTGGTGCTTGATGAAGACCGCCGCGGAGGACGGCTTCACCGGCTGGCCGAGCGTTGGGGAATCCGGCAGCACGATATGGACGCGCGCAGAAACGACGCCGTCGATCTGGCTCAGCGTTTGCGACACCTCGGCCCCGAGCGCGTTGATGTAGCGGACCCGTTCCTCGAACGGCGTCGACATGATCCCGGTCTTCTCGAACGCCTTGGCGAGCGACACATAGGTACTCTTGGGATAGCCGGCGTCCTTGAGCAGCGCGATTGCGCGCAACATGTCGCGCTGGTCGACCGAGATGGCGAAACCGTCCTTGGCTCCCTTTGAGGCCTTGTCCACCGCGATGCCATTGGCCGTGAGGACGGCGAGCATCTGGTTGGCATCGGCTTCGGACAGATTGGAGTAGACCTCCTGCTGGCACCCCGCGAGCGCGAGCGCAGCGAGAACGATCAAAGCCCTGATACGCAGGCCCATGCGGGCAGCTCCGCTTGCTGTGAGTCCTGGAAGCGACTGTGGCAGGCTCTCACTGCCCCTTGAGCAGGGACTCGAGCGCCTGCGTCGACTTTCCCGTCAGCTTCGAGGTGACGTCGACGAGCACGGAGAATTTTGCGACTTCCATCTGCATCGACAGCAGCGTGTTGGTGTCGGCCGCACGTGCCGAGGCAAGATTGTTGATGCGGGCTTCCTGCTTGTCGAACGCGCCGCGCAAATTCTGCAATCCGTTCAGGATGGTGTCGCCGTGAGGCGCCGGCGCCGTCTTCGGCGGATTGAGGTCCAAGGCCTGGCGCGCGCGATCCTGCGCATCCGCGGCCGTTCCGCCATTCGCAGCGATGATCGTTTCAGGCGGACGCGTCGCGCTTGCGACGTCTGCAGGGGGAGAAGCCGCGGCTCGATTTGTCGCGGCTCTCTCCATGGTCGCGGAAAAGCGCTGGCTCGCCGCTTCGCTTGGCTCGACCCGTCCAACTTTCGGTGTGCCCGCCTGATGCGCAAGATCCGTCAAACCAATGCTAGCCACCGGCGTTCTCCCGAAATAAAAATCAAAAGTATGGGCGATCCAAATGAATGCCCCTGCTGCGAGCGGATCTATCACCAAACCCAGGGCCCAACATCCCTCGATCGAATGACGCGCGATCGAAACGTCGATCAGCTTTTCGCGATGACGAATTGCGCCGCGATAGTTCCATTGAGCGGCGGGACGCGCGGCCTGTAATCTGCGGCACACGTCGGGCGCGAGGGGATTGTTATTTTCGGAAGGAGACGGTTCGCCTAGGGAGAGCGTGGTGGCAGTATCGGTCGAGACGGCACGGCAGTCGATCGCCGCCGATAACGCCGGCTCGCCGGTCGGAACCGGGTTGATGGCGGAGCGGCAGGGCAGCTATCGCAGCGAAGCCGTACGACCAACGCTCGACAATGCGGTGATCACGAAAGCGGCGGCGCAAGGTGCCGGCGTGGTGACGACGGTGCGGACCAACGTCCAGGACCTGGCGCGCCGCGTCCAGCAGGACCCGGGGGTGACGACGACGTCCCTCTACGAGACGCTGGCCGAATTGCCCGAGATCGACAAGACGGCCTTGCCGCGCATGTTCGAGTTTCTCGATGGTCTTGCTGAACTGGCCGGCGGCGAGGCCGCGCACGAGCACCACGCCGAGGAAGCCGAACCGGTTGAGGGCGTCGATGCGCTTGCCGAGCAGGAGGCGGCGCAGGTCGACAACGAGCGCGTGCGCACCATCGGCGATCGCGAAGGCAGCCGCGGCGGCGGTGACGGCGAAGGGCAGGCGCGGGACGAGGAGGATCTCGAGAGCAAGCTCATGCAGGCGCTGGGCAAGTTCGGCAGCATCACCGACAAGGCGACGGCCGTCGCCCTGGCGCGCGGCTATTTCGAGTCCAGGGGTGCCAATCCCCTTTTTCTCAACATGCTGAGCCTGCTGTCCGCCAAGCTCGACGGCATCGTGCCGCAGGCCACGCTGGCGCAGGTGATCGCGGCACAGGAAGCCCTGCTTGCGGCGGAAACGCTCGAGACCAGTCCGGCCGCCGTGCGCAGGCGATACCGCAGGAGGCTTCGCGAGCTTAAGAATCTCGGCGAGCTGTTCGAGGAGTTGGTCGAGATCGGACTGGAGAGCAGCCTGCCGGCGCTGCTCGCCGAGATCGGCAGCGATCTTGCCGGCGTGACCCTGCAGAGCGATCGGGCTTTTCTGCGTTCGTTGACCTCCGAGCTGAAGAAGCTCTGGCAATTGAGGAGCGCGTATGACGACACGCGGGAATTGCTGCGTCTGACGGAGCCTCATCTGCCGCGCTTCGAATGGCGCCCCGAGCCGGTCAAGTTGACGTCGGTGCTGCTGTTGTTCTGTGCCAAGCCCGTGGTGGGCCCCTCCGACACGCGCGTTCTGCTTGGCCCGGTCGCCACAGCCGTGCTCGCGAGCCAGGTGGTGTTCGCCAACGGCCTGATGGACCTGCACAGCAGACTGCCGGACGGGATCTGGTCCAACGCCAAGGAGCGGATGCTGCAGCACCTGGCGCTCGGCGCGTTGTGCCAGCGGCTCACCGAGGAGGAGGAACGATTCTACGAACAGACCAGCGGCGCATCGGCGGCATAGCACGAGATGGCGCAGCTTTCAGTGTTGGCGCGGCGGGTCATCGAGGCCTTTGCCGGGAACGCCGGGATCGCCGCCCGGCCGGCTCCGGACTTCAGCTACGGATTCGAATTCGCCGAGCGCGGAACGTTGTCGATCATGGCAGCCGAGGATAGCCAACGGATCATCGTTTGCCTGTCGCGCAGGCCGCGACGAATGGCGGCAATGATGCTGAAGGAGTTGCTCGATATCGCCGGCTACGATCCTTTCAGCGGATCCATGGTCCACGCTGGATTGGCGCCGGATGGCGCGATCGCGCTCGCGATCGACATGGATGAGGCGCGATTCGATCTGCAATCGCTCGACGAGGCGCTGACGCGGCTCGACGAACTGCATCGCTCGCTCTCGTGACCAGACGGCCCATTCCGTTGACGCGCGACGATGGCTTTCCTGCAACAGCGCGCGAGATTCTCGCTTGGCGCGGGCGCCGATCATCACTGAATCGTCATGGCCCGGATTGAAGTGATTGCGCTTTTGACGCTGGCCGTCGGCGGAGTGACGGAGAAAACGCATTGCATCGTTCGAACGTAGGACGCCCGGATTCCATTGCTCTGGCAATGAAGCGTTCGAGGGACACCATTCGTGTTTGTACCGGCGGCGATATTGGTCCGTTGGACCTGGAGATTTCAGCTTGAAGTGCGTATCTCGCGAGAGTCGTTCGCCGCCGTCATCGGTTCGCCGCCCCATGCGCCAGGTCCGAGTTGCAGGCTGCCGGAGCGATTGCACGATTCGTCCGTGCGCCGCGTTGACCGGGCCCGACGAGAGAAGGACCGCGGTCTGATGAGACGTGCTGGGCGCTCTGCCGTTGCAACGGTCGCGGCGTTGATCGCGGCTGCGCTTTTGACGTCCGGCTGCGCATTCCTGAACGCAGATAGCTGCGCGGACCGCGCCAACCTTCCGCCCGATCAGCTCGAATTCAGGGGCTGCAACGGCGGTGCGCTGTCGGCCGAGAATACGCGCGAGACGGTTTACCGCGGTGACGACAGTTCCCGGCTCTGGACGGGGGCCGAGGTGCGCCGCGGCGCCAATGTCGACCCAAGCAGGGTCAACCAGCCGCCGGCGGCGCGCTCGGCCATCTCGGCCTGGACGGGCTCGTTGAAGGTCGAGGTCCCCGTGGACGAGGAGGCGAGCAGCAAGGATGCCGCGGAGATTCGGTCGGCGGGAGGCAACAAGTTCGATCCCGACGAGAAGGTCACGGTCAAGTTCGAGAAAGCATCTCTCGACTTCTTCCTGAAGCAGATGCTGGGCGGTGCGCTCGGCGTCAACTATGTCGCGCCGGACGATATGGCGGGGTCGGTGACGTTCCGCACCGAGCAGCCGATTTCCAAGAACCAGGTGCTGCAGGTCGTGCGCGACGTGCTCGGCCGCAACGGCCTCGAGATGCGCTACATGAACGGCGTGTACCAGATCGCGACCTCGGAGGCGATGGCCGGGCTGCAGCAGACCGTGGCGCCCGGACGGGCCACCGACCAGACGACCCGCGTGCTGCGGTTGCGCAAGGGCAGTGCCAATGAGGTCATCGCCTTCGTGCGGCAACTGGTGCCGGAGGAGATCACGATGGTCCCGGCAAGCGGCGGTGCGTCGATCGTGGTGAAGGCACCGGCGACCGAGCTCGACAAGATCGCGGAGCTCGTGAACATCTCCGACAGCAGCCTCGGCGACGATCGCGTCGCCATCGTTCCCTTGAGCCAGAGTTCGCCGGAAAAGATCGCTCAGCAACTCGGGGAATTCTACCGCGCTCAGGCGCAGGCCGCGACCATCGTTCCACTCGATAACCAGCAGGCGCTGTTGATCGGTACCAAGGACAAGAGGGCGCTCCAGGGCCTGAAGGAGCTGATCCGGCGTCTCGACCGCGACACCGGCGGTGATATGGCGATGCGCATCATTCCCTTGATCCATCTCGGCGCGGACGAGATCGTGCCGCAGCTGACGGCGATCTACGCCGCGAGCGGTGGCGTTGCGGCGGCTGCTGCCGCGCCTGCGGCGGTGCCTGTGGCCGCGAGCGCGCAGCCCGGCCAGGCCGCGGCGTCCGCTCCGTCGGCGGCTCCGGTGCCGCCCATCCAGGTGCCCCGCGGCGTCGCGCCCGAAGAAGGCGGCTTCAGCAGTCCCGGTTTCGCACTTGGCGGTGGCGCATCGCCGCCGTCGGGTGGGGCGGCGCCTTCGGGCAATGGCAGCACCGCTGCCGCCATCGCGTCCAGCCTTGCCGGCCAGGCGCCGGTCGCCGTCGCGGTCGCAGGAGCGCCGCCGGTGAAATTTGTCGCCGACACGCGCAGCAACGCCGTGATGGTCTATTCGTCCTATTCGTTCTTCAAGCTGATCAGGGATCGGTTGAAGGTGCTCGACGTGCCACAGGCGCAGGTGGTGATCGAGGCGACGGTCGCGGAAGTGACGTTGAATGATACCCTGTCTCGTGGTGTCGAGGCGTTTCTCAACGGAAAGGGATTGGAGGTCGGCTCGACGCCGCACGGCGCGGTCACCGCGAACCAGGGCGGAGGGTATGTTCGTGCGAAATTCGGGGTACAGGGTGCGACGGTCGATGTGGTCCTGCGGGCCTTGCAATTGGTGACCAATGTGAAGGTCATCTCGACGCCATACCTGACCGTCGTCGACGGCAAGACCGCGCGCCTGGTCATCGGCGACCAGATTCCGTTTTCGTCCTCGACGGCGACCGCGCAGCTCAACACCGGAACCACGGTGACTCAACAAATCACCGTCAAGGACACCGGCATCATTCTCGAGGTCACGCCGAGGATCCGGGCCGACAATTCGGCGTTGTTGACGATCGACCAGCAGGTCAGTGACGCGGTGCCAAACGACACGACAAGCGGATTGACGCCGACGATCAAGACCCGGCAGGTGAAGTCGGACATCATGGTGCAGTCGGGCGCGACAGTCATGCTGGCAGGGCTGATGCAGGAAAGCGTCGATCGCACCGAGACTGGCATTCCCGTGGTTCGCAAGGTTCCGGTGCTGGGTGAGCTATTCAAGCAATCGGAGGACCACGCGATCCGCCGCGAGCTGATCGTCCTGATCACGCCGCGGGTGATCCGGGCCTCGAACCAGATCGAGAACATCACGCGCCAGCTGCGCGGGGCGATGCGCATCCGCGAATGACCCCGCGGAAGCCGCTGCGTTCAGTATTGGAATGAATAGACGCTCTCCTCGCGCAGACGCGCAAAGGTGTCGAACAGCACGGCGCGTTCCTCCACCCGCGTTTCGTGGGATCGCCTTGCGTGGCCTTCAAGATAGCTCTCGAATTTGTGCGCGGCTTCGACCTGCTTCTTCGCCTCCAGCGGCGAGCTGAGAGGCAGCGGATCCCGGCCGCCGGCCTCGGTCTGGAAGCGCGGTAGGGGGCCTGCGGTGCGCTGGATCGGATCGCTGTCGAAGGGCATGATTCTCTCCGTACTCTCGCTATGTCGTTTCTGCCGACAAGGCCCGGCGTCGGCGGAATTCCACCCACAGGATGAAGATCAGCCCGCCCAGGATCGCGGTCGCGTTGAGGGCCGTCTGCGACCATCGTGCGATCCGCTCGCCGAGGCTGTGCGCCTGCAATTGCCCGCCTGGGGCGTTCGACGCGATGGCTGCCGCCTTGTCGCTGCCGGACTGCAGCAGCCGGGCAAGGCCCTGGCGGAACTGCGTACGGTCCGCGGGCGAGGAGATCAATCCCATGAAATCGTCGGACCAGCCCTGGTCACTCGCGGTCAGGCTGCTCCTGAGCGCCTGCGGCACCGACATTTCGCGCCAGGTCGCGCCCGATGTCTCCAGGGTCGCGATCACGGTCCGGTAAAAGCGCGGGCTGAACACATAGAGTCCGATCGGGGTCTTGCGAGAGTTGATCAGACGAGCGAGGTGCGGCATTGCGTTGTCGGCAAGGCCAAATCGTTCGGCCTTGCCCCGCGCCGAGACGACGATGCCCTGGTTGAGCAGGTCGATTCGGATCGAGTCGGAATCTCTCCGGCGTTCGAACAAGAGATCGACGAGATCCTCGCTGGCGAGCGGCGCGCGGGCGACGCTGACGAGGTCGCTCTCGACGTCGATCGGCTCGGGCACCTGCTCGGAGGGACTGGACGATCCGGATCGTGCGCCGAGCAGCAGGATGAGAACGAGCAGCATCAAGGCGAACAGGTTCGCGGCGATGTCGGTCACGGCGGAGATGCCGGCCGGTGCGGCTCTCATCGGATCTGTCCATTCGAGCGGGGAGGCGGCCGCAGGCAGTGGGCGACGATGGCGCGTTCGCAGCCGGGCTCGAGCCTGACCTGACGGATCTGCCGAATGCCATGCCGGCTCGCGATCGCCTCGAACTGAAATGCCGCCTCACTGCCGTCGGGCGCGATGAACAGCACCAGCGGCTCGTTGGCACGCTGCATCCCCTGCAATGCCGCCGCGAGCGTCTGGTCGGAAAACATGCGGTCCAGTGGGATCAGGTTTGTCGGAGAGCTGTCGATCGCAAGTCCGGCGGAGGTCGCGAGCCACGGCGTCACGCGGCGTCCGTCCAGCTGAAAGCCGGCCTGCGCCTCGGTCGCCGAGGCAGTCCGTTGCGGCAGGCTGGGCAGGATGGCAAGGACCGCAAGCACGATGATGGCCGCGACGCTCAGCAGCAGATCCGCCAGCGGATCGCTTGCCAGCACCGGATCGAATTCGTCGCGCTCGGCCGCGACATCGTCGAGCATGGGAGGGGCGATCATCGGGCCTCTCGCGCATCGTTCACGATCAGCATGCACATGGCGGCCAGCTCGGTTTCGCGCTTCTCGAGCAGGCCGAGGGCGAGCGAGCAGATGATGCTCGCGATCAGTCCGAGCAGTGTCGTCTCGAACTTGACGGCGAGGCCCGCAAGGCTTGCGGAAATGTCGACGTTATGCCCGGACGATGCGTTCAGATCGTGCGGAAGCTCCGATATCGCGCTCGCCAGGCCGATCACCGTGCCGAGGAAGCCGAGCAAGGGCAGCAGCGGCAGCAGCGACCGTATGAACTGGCGCGACGCCGACTGGAAACGGTCGAATGACAGGGCGACGAGGCGCGGCGATGCGGCGGCTTCCGGACCGGCGGCGTCGAGCGCGGCGGTCAGCAGGCGGACCGCGCGGGTGTGGCCGACCGGTGCGAGCTGCCGGGCAAGGACGGTGGACAGATCGGGCCGGCGGCCGAGGGCGCGCTCGGTTTCGATCAGGCGGCTGACGCCGGCAACGATCCGGCTGTCCGTAATATGCAGCTGCGCGGCGTCGAGGATCGAGGCCATCACGACGAAGAACAGGAAGATGATGGCGCTGTGCACCACGGTCCGTCCGAGCACCGCCGAGACGACGACCGACTGCACCGGCCCGGAGCCGGGATCCATAAGATACGGTACCGCCAGATAGAACAGCAGGACGAGGAAGCAGGCGAGCGCCACCGGCGCTGCGGCCGACTGCATCTCGACCGGGCCGGTGCGGTCGAGCGGTCTCAGCCAGAAGCGCGCGAAGGCGAGGTGGCTTTCGCTCGCCAAAGCGCGGCTTGCGATCAGCGTCACGAGGAGCTGCGGCCAGACCGGGTAGCGGGCGACGAGGGCGACGAGCGGCTCACCTGCCGACAGCGCCTGCACGATGAAGGGGAACAGCAGCGTGTGGATCGTCCCGGCGATGATGCCGGCGCGAAAGCATCGGTGATGCATCTTCCAGGCGCCGAAGGACGTCACGAGGAGCACGGCGGCGGCGACCGCGGGCCAGTGCGCGAAGCCGCCCGCGCCGAGATAAAGCAGGTAGGCAACGAGGAAGCCGATGCCGTAGATGCGCACCCGCCAATCGTCGATGCGAAGCCGGGAGTCGGTCTCGCCGGGCAGGTCACGGCGTTCTGCGATGGACGTCACGCGGCGGAGAGCTGGTTGACGAGCTTGATTCTCTCGAGCGGTTGCACGTTCGAGCTCGGCTCCAGCTCCTGATAGGACAGCACGGCAAGATCGGGGAAGTCGCGCTCGATGACCTTGCGCATGAAACGCCTTATGTCCATCGGCGCCAGCAGCACGGGCGACAGGCTGTGCTGGCCGGAGCTGCGGATCACGTTCTTCATCGAGGCGATGAGCTGGCGGTGGATGTCGGGCGCAAGCGCAAGGTAGGAGGCGCCGCTGGTCTGCCGGACGGCGCCGCGCACCGCGTCCTCGATCTCCTTGGAGAGCAGATAGGCGGGAATGATGTTCTGGCCGCCCGAGAATTTGTGAGTGATATAGCGGGACATGGCGCCGCGCATGTGCTCGACGAGGATGATGGGATCCTTTTCCCGCTGCCCCCATTCGACCAGTCCTTCGAGGATGGTGCGCATGTCGCGGATCGAGATCTGCTCCATCACCAGCCGCTGCAGTACATCGGTGATGGTGATGACCGGAAGCACGCGCGTGGCCTCGCGCACCAGCTCGGCGAAATTGTCCTCCATCTGGTTCATCAGGTACATGGTCTCCTGGATGCCGATGAATTCCGACGCGTGGCTCTTCAGCACATGCGCGAGGTGATAGGTCAGCATGCTCGACGGCGTCATGATCTGCATGCCGGCGCGCTCGACCAGCGGCAGATGCTTCATCTGGACCCAGTAGCTTGGCGTGTTCGGCAAAAAGTCCTCGCCGCGCTCGAACGGGATGTCGAACATGTTGAGGTTCTCTTCGGTCTCGCGAACGATGAACCAGTTCGGCTGCAGCATTCCCGCGGCCACCGGAATCTCGTTCACGAGGATGCGGTATTGGCCCTCGCGCAGATTGTCGTTGAGGCGGAGGTGGACGCCTGGGAATGGCACGCCGAGATCGAAATAGAGGGCGCGGCGCACGCGCGCGACCTCGCGATCGAGCTTGTTCGGGCGGATCGAGTTGCGGACGGCGGAAGAGAGGTCGACGATCAGGGGAACGACGAGGGTGAACTTGACGTTCTCGATCGGCTCGTTGTCCTCGGGGTCGTCCTTCGGGAAGGAGGGCACGTCCCTACCGGACAGGGCGCCGGCGAGCGCCGGCATTTCCTGCGTGCGCTGGTCCGACAGGTTGCGCTTGCGGGCGCGCGCGGTCAGAATGCCGGCGCCGGCGCAAGCCATCGACAAGGCGATGAAGACGATCGGCGGGAAGCCGGGCACGATGGCGAAGATGCCGAGGATGCCGGCCGTGATCATCAGGGCCTTGGGCTCGTTCATCAGCTGTGCGGCGATGTCGGTGCCGAGGTCCTTGTTCTCCTCGGAGGAGACGCGGGTGACGATGAAGCCGGCGGTGATCGAGATGAACAACGCGGGAATCTGCGAGACCAGGCCGTCGCCGATGGTGAGCAGTGAATAACGCTCCAGCGCCTCGCCGGCCGTCATGCCGTGCTGCAAGGTCCCGATGGCGATGCCGCCGATCAGGTTGATGGCGATGATGATGAGGCCCGCGATGGCATCGCCCTTGACGAACTTCATGGCGCCGTCCATGGCGCCGTAGAGCTGGCTTTCCTTCTCGAGCTTGTTGCGGCGGCGCTTCGCCTCGCCGAGCTCGATCTGGCCGCCGCGCATGTCGGAATCGATCGACATCTGCTTGCCGGGCATCGAATCGAGCGAGAAACGTGCGGAGACCTCCGCAACGCGTTCGGATCCCTTGGTGATGACCATGAAATTGACGATGGTCAGGATCAGGAAGACGACGAGGCCGACGACGAGATTGCCCGCGACCACAAACTGGCCGAAGGTCTCGACGATGTGACCGGCGTCGGCCTGGATCAGGATGAGGCGGGTGGTCGAGATCGCCAGCGCAAGCCGGAACAGCGTGGTGAGCAGCAGGATCGAGGGAAACGAGGACAGCTCGACCACGTTCTGCAGATAGACCGACGCCATCAGCAGGATCGCCGCCAGCGTCAGGTTGATGCCGATAAGCAGGTCGATCACCTGCGTCGGCAGTGGCAGGATCATCATGAAGACGATGCAGACCAGCATGAACGCCAGCATCAGGTCGTTTCGCTTGGAGATCGTTCGCAGGAAGCCGGTCAGCATGTTCAAGTCCTGTTGTCGTCTTGCGGGGGCGCGGCGGGAGGGTGCTCCCGGCGCGCGCGGACGGAGCTAGATCGAAATCCGCAGCCGCCCGGTGCCGTCCTGCAGGCTGGCGGAGGTGAGACCGCGTTCCGACAGGTCGGCGGGCGACGGCGGATTGAGGAGGTGGCTCAGCGTCGCCACCAGGCGGTCGGCGCGCTCGACCAGCCGATCGATCGCGGCCTGGTCGACCGCATCACGCTGCAGGGCTTGATCGGCGATCTCGCTGAGGTCAGCGACGTGGTCCGCGGCCACGGCGGCATTGGCGTTCGCGGTGAGATCGTGCCGCCGCACCACGGCCGCGGCGTCGTCGCGGGCGGCGGTGGAGGTGGCGTCATCGCGCACGCCGATCGGGGAAGCGGAATTCCGCGGTTCTTCCAGAGCAAGCGCGGAGCTGCGGTCAGGTCGGCGGCCGGCCCGCGCCGGATCGTCATCGCGCTGATCTGCGGCGCTATCGGTCGCCCGGCGCGCGGTCGATGCGGCGATCGCTTCCGCCTCGGCTCGGTGCGCATCGTCAGACGCTGCGGATGGATCGTTGGGCGTCGGTAATGCCTTTGCTTGCTGGTTCACGAGCGCCGGATCGGGACGGGCCGCTTCGATCGCTTGCTGCTCGGCTTGCGCGATCACGTCCTGCCTCGCGCTGAGCGCTGCCGTGTCCTGATCCCTTTCCTGATTGTCGCCGGCGACTTCACCTCTCAGCTCCACCGCCGCGTCGGCGTTCCGCCGCGTCAGGTCATCGGTCTGCTGTGTCGCGATATCCTTGTCATCGGCCGTCCGGTCCTGCTGCAGGCGCTGCTCCTTGACGGCTTGCGCCTCGGTCAGGAACTGCTGCACGTCGGCATAGATGCTCTCGATCAGGCCGATCGAGCTGTCGTTGCCGGCGTCGATGCTGCGCTGCTGGCTGGCGAGGTTGCGGATGATGGCGGCCGCGATCGACGCAAAGCCGGAAAGGAAGCCCGACTGCAGGCCGGCGATCCTCGCCGCGTTCGCGTCCGACTGAGTCTGGAGATTTCCGATCGCCAGCGTCAGCGTGGAAATCGAGGCCTGGATGGCCGCGATCGCGTCCATGTCGGCCTTGACCAGATCGGGATCAGGCGGGTCGAGTTTCTGGTCGTGCTGCAGCTTGTCCTCGGCGCTGGCGAGATCGGACGTGGCACCGGTTTTCTGCTGCTGCAGATTGGCAATCTCGGCTGCATTGTCGGCATTCTGCTCGATCAAACGCTGCCGCTGGAGAGCGTTGGCGCCGATCGCGCCAAACACGCCGGCAAAGCCGCTCAGCAGCGAACGAATCCGGTTCGCCGCGGCCTTGTCGGCGCCGTCGCTGCGCAGGATCGAGAGCACGAGCTGCAGGCTGGCGTCGTCGCTCGAAGGACCGATAGGCGGCAGGCCGGTGGCAAAGGCTCCGGATGTACCGTCCGCGCGTGGGCCGCTGGCAGGCTCGGTCGGGACCTCGAGCCAGAGTGAGGACGAATATGGCGAGACGCCTGAGACGGAGGACATCGTCTTTTCCTTCGCATGATGGACGGCGTGAGCCTAATCGGGCCGCAGGGCGGCGGTTGTGCAGAAAATCACTCGATGTAGAGCCGATGCCGTGCGCCGGTGCGTCCATGCGCGTTCGCCGCCGCCCGATCCTCGGCAAGCGCGATTTCGTCCCCGGCCAGCAAGGCGAGCTCGCTGGCAATCGCGTCGACGACGGTCTCGATTGCGGTCAGCATGACGGCGAGACACATGAGCAGACGCTTTCCCGCGGGCGGCCGCGATTTCCGCAGCTTCTCCACCAACTCGCCCTGTGCGCCCATGTTGGCGAGATAGGCGAGAAGCTCTTCCTCGCGAATATTCGGGGCGCCGGGAACGAACTGCGTCTGGTAGGGCCATCCCGGGATCATCGCGGCGTTCAATGCGAACGAAGCGATGATACCTCGCATCTCGGTCATGGCCGGGCTGGCCGCCATCGTGATGCCCGCAGTGTGCGCCTTGTCGGCTGCGCGCGGTTGTTGGTCGGGGGAAGTGGCGACGTCTGCACTTGCGTCGGCGACGGGAGGCTGTGTTGCGGCATCGATCGCTGCGCCGCGCTGCGGCTGCGCATTCGGCATGGGGGACGAGCCCTCCCAGAGATCGCTGCGGGAGCCGCTCGCGACGACCTGCTGGTGCAGGGGCATCGCGAGGCGAGGGGCCGATGGTGGCGTGGCGAGCAACTGTGCGGCGTCTTCCCTGGCAAAGCCCTGCTGCTCGGCGGCGCTGCCGGGCTGCGCGGCCAGGGCCTGCCGGATCGCAGCCGATAGCGCCACGGAAGGCGCCTCCTGTGCACCGGCGTTGCTGCTTGCGGTGAGACTCATCAACAACGTGCGGACGATCTCGGTCTCGAGCCGGTCGGAGAATGCCGTGGGCAACCGCAGGCCGGCAAAGCCGGGCGCGCCCGTCGGCAGCGGAGTAGCGCTGGTCCCGTAGCTGCCCGCCGCGGGCATCCTGGTCGATGCTTCATCATCGGAGTTAGGGGCGAGCGCCTTGGCGATTTCCACCGCCATGCTGCTGCGCATCAGGTCGTCTAGCGTGTGGAGCAAGCCCTCGATCGGCGTCATGACCCCGGTTCTCCCGTCTGGTCCGCGCCAGCGCGCTCTGCCAGGTGCAGTTCGATCGCAACGCGGTAGCGTTCGGCCTCGGCCGTCAGGGCAGGCGGTGTCTCCGTTGTCGTCTTCTGCTCGAAGGCGGCAAGCTCGGCCGCGGCCCTGGTCCAGTCGCGACTGCGGGCGGAGAGTTCGAGCACATGCAGATGCGGAACGGCCCAGCGCGGCCGCAACGCCGTCGCGCGTTCGAAAGCGGCCAACGCCTCCGGCCAGGCTGAGCGCGCCCTCAGGCAGATCCCGAGGCCGACCCAGTGATCGGCACTGCCTGCATCGACGATGCAAAGCGCGCCGAACAGCCGCTCGGCTCTTGCGTGCTCGCCAATCATCCCCCAGCGATGGGCCCGGGCATAGAGAAGCTCGACCGGTTCGCGCTTGATTCCGAGCGCTTGGCCGAGCAGGACGCCATCCTTCAGGCGCGCGACGATCTTGCGGCCCGGCAGGCCTCTTGCGGTCGCCGCCGCGACGAAGAGCTGTTCAAGCAGGAGGAATTCGGCCGCGCCGGGATCGGCGTCAGCGGCGGTCGGTTCGAGATCGTCGTGATGGACTGCGGTCGCGGCCGACATGGCAATTACTTCTTGAGCAGGGCAATCCGGTCCAGCAGCTTCCTGGCTTCTTCGCGAATGGCCGCGGCGTCGCCCTGCGGTCCGCTCGCCAGCCGCATCGCTTCGGTCAGGTCTTCGGTTGCTTCTGCGAGTTGGCCCATCGCAAGGCAGGCGCGCCCGGAGAAGAAATAGCCGCGCGGATCCGACGGCGCGAGCGCAACGATCGCCGACGCTGCGTGCAAAGCGAGGCTGTTTTCGCCGAGCAGCAAGGCGCAATTGGCCAGACCGGCCTGGAGCTCGGGATCGCTGGGATCGCATACGACGAGGGCGGCATAGGTGCCGAAGGCCTCGATCGGTGCGCCCTTCTGCAGCTGGTTGCGCGCGACGTCGAGGCCGAGGCGAAGATCGACCGGCTCCAGCCCGAGCGCCTTGCGAACGGCTCCCTGGGCGATGAGACGTTGCGCTTCGCCGAGCTCGGTGGCGCGTTCGCCCGTGTCGGGCATGAGTGGCCTTCGTGGAATCGCAACGGACATCTTGACGCTCGCGTTGTTTCAAGGCGTGGGTGCCGCGGGGCGGCTCCGGTTATAGCGGGGCACGATCGGGCAATAATCCTCCGATCGTCGGAGGCGCGGCGCCGGCGGGTCTGGTCAATGACGACAAAGCCTGTGCTGTAAACGAACTCTCCCTGTCCTCTGTTGCGCAAACGAGGCGAAGGTCGGATAGATCATGAAAGCAGCGGCTCTCGTGTGCCGCATGTGACAAGCGCAACGCAATCGCCGATGCGCTGCGGGAGTTGGCATCGCGAAGACTGCCGCGCTATATCCAGCGCGGTTGACGCTTCGAAGAGTAATCGCTTTCGGATGGAACCCGCATGATCGAGCTCACGGCCGACGACGTACGCACACTCGCCGAGTTGGGCTTCATGGCGCTGTCGCGTGGACAGGGCGCCCAAGCTGCCGCGATCTTCGCCGGCGTTCGGGCCGCGCGACCGGCGGAAGAGGCGGGCTTCATCGGTGCGGCCCTGGTCGACATGGCCGCCGGCAATTACGCCGGTGCGGTCAAGACGATGCGGGCTTTGCCGCCGACCGACACGCAGCAGGCGTTCCTGGCGTTGGCGCTCTATCGCAGCGGCGATCGCGCCGCGGCTCGCGAGATCTCGCGCGAGGTCATGCAGACGGCGGGCGACCGGGCGGATGCCGCGCTGGCGCGCGAGCTGCTCGTCGAGCTGGACGGCGTCAACGAACCGATGCTCAGATGAGCGTCTGACAACCTTCCAACCGCCGCTCCATACTGCGTTCGCATGACGCGACGCCGGGCGTGGTGTGCATGATGGTCATCCCGCTCGCTGGGAGCGGATATTCCCGTCATGGAGAACAGGATGAGTGGCTCGACGATAGATCCGGCAATGGCACGCACGGTTCATCAGCCGACTGCGCAGCGAACCGCGCAAGCCGAAGCCGCCCCCGCGAAGAAGAGCGCAGGCATCTCCGGTGTGCAATCGCCCCCGCCGGCGGCGAAGCCTGAGCCGGCCTCGTCAATATCGGCAGGACCCTCCGAGGTGGAGAAGGCGGTCACTTCGTTTCTCGACCATCACTATGGTCTTGCCAAGGATTTCGCCGAGATCGACAAGCACGACGTGGCAAAGCCGGGCAAGGGCGATTCAGCACCGATCAGGGATGAGAAGAAAAGGGAGGTGTTGACAAAGGACGCTGAGCTCAAGGCCAGGGCGCTGAAGCTGGCAACCGATCAGATCGCGCTTGCGAAGCAGGAATATCAGAGGCTCTATGAGGGCCACGCCAGCGATGATGATCTCAAGAAGGCAGCTCAAGTGATCACGCGCGCGGAAGATCTCGCCAACAAACTGACACCGGCGGGCATCGCGGCGGATGCGGATAGGCGGCTCACGAAGGCGTTCGATGCGGCCCAGCACGCCGAGCAGGATCATATCGGCTGGCTGAAATCGGATCACGATCCGAAAACGCCGAGAACGAATGCCGCGAACAATCGCATCCGCCAGAAAGCGGTCGACGACGCGAACGAGGTCATTCGATACGCGACACAATATCGCGACCAGGAAAAGGCGGCTGCTGCCGCCGCGGCCGCCGGCGGCGCCACCAAGCCTTGATCTGCCAGCGAAAGACGACACCGCCTCGTCAACTTCCGTTTTCAGATGGTGCGCGCAGCGGGCTGTGCATCGAAATGCGGCGACGACAGTCATCTCGGGCACAGGCGGATAAACGCCGGCGTGTTAGCTCAATGGACGCCCGGTATTTGCCGGAACGAGACGTGCGGCGTCGAGATCGCGATGTCCGGGGGGCTCCCGGCAATTGCGGGCCTGCGGTGCGCGTCAAACAGTGAAGGAAGAAAATGGGAATCGTTGCGGATATCGCCGACAGGCTGAACAGCCAGATCGTGTCGGCGCAGGACCACAGCAAGGACGCCAAGCCGGAAGCGAAGAAGGCTCCGGTGTCGTCCGGGGTCCTGGCGGCTGGAGTTGGCATGGCAGCAAAGGACAGCGAGAAGGCGGCGGTCAGCGCCGTCGAGAATTTCGTGTCCTACGATCGCGTCCGAGGAAAGGATTCGAATATCAACTCTCAATACCAGCAACATGCCATCGGCGTCGCCGAGGCAAACTACGCGACGCAGTTGTTCGCGAAGGAGGTTGGCGCGGGTGACCCTGCCGACCTGGCGCTTCATGCCGATTATGCCAAATATCTGCTCGAGCAGGCGAAAGACCCGAAGGCACGGCTGGCCGGTTCGGCTGAACGACAGGCCGAGCCGACCAAGGCGGCCGAACAGAAGTTCAACGACGCCAATGCACGCAACGAACAAGTGAAGAAGGATTTCAAGAACAGTCAGGCACACTTGCTCGACCGGAAGGTCACCCCAGCGGATCGGGGCGAGGCGGGCAAAGCGCTGCTGGCGGCGAAGAACGAGTTCAATTTGCGCGCGGAGCAGGAGAAGGAAGCGTGGGCGCGCGCGTTGGAGATCGCCAAATTCGACTCGCAGCTCCGTCCGAATAGCGGCGAAGTGAGCCAGGATGTCGCCGCGTGTCAGGTCGGCCTGAAAATAGCTTCGCAGCAGGTCGAAAAGGTCACCGAGGTAACCTCGAACCTGACCTGGTACGCCGATGGCCCGTCACGTCCATGAGCGCCGATCCCGGCGGCGGGGCCTCGTCAGGTCGAGGCCCCGAATAGTCTGCGCACGGCCGGCAGCCACTCGCCGGTCATCGTGAACTCGAGCCCGAGGCGCGTGCCGCAGGCGATGGCCACCATCGTGACGGGGGCGGAAACCGCAAGCGTCGAGAACGCGCTCAGGCCCTGGCCGATGGTGCAGCCCATCGACATGATTCCGCCGATGCCCATCAGCAGCGCGCCGGTCATGTGACGCTTCAACTCGCGCGCGTCGTCGCACGCCTCCCAGCGGAAGCCGCGCGCGAGGATGGCGGCGGCAAACGAGCCTGCGACGACGCCGGCAACCGATCCGATGCCGAAATTGAGCCGCGCTCCGGAGAAGGTGGCGATGTAGAGAATGGCGTCGCCAAGCGGTGCTACGAAGCTGAGCGAGGAGACCCGCACGGGATCGAACTCGTCGTCGGTAAGCCATCCGGTGGCGAACCAGCCGAACGCGATTGCAGCGCCGACGGCAACGCCGGAGGCCAGCAGCCGCGGCGACCGGATCAGCCTGCCGTCCGCAAGGGCCCAGAACGCGAGCGCGGCGGAGATCGCGACGACAAGGATCGCGCGCATCGCGCTACCTGCGCCAAGCAACGAGGTCAGCGTCTGGTTGCTGCCTTCCGTAAGCCGCAGGGATAATGGCTCGATCAACGCCACGCGCAGCATGCCGGTGATGCCGCGCATGGTCGCGAGCGCCGACAGGCCGAGCACGAGGAAGACCACGATGGCCCGCAGATCGCCGCCGCCGACGCGCACCAGCGTGCCGAAGCCGCATGTGCCGACCAGGGCCATGCCGACGCCGAACATCAGCCCGCCGAGGATCGCGCCGCCAAGGCCGATCGACCCCGTGAGGTAGATCGACCGCGTCAGATCGACGATGCCGAACGCGGCGAGGATTTGGGTCGCGAGCAGGGCGACCGAAGCGGCCAGCGCGAAGGATTTCAGCCGGCGATAATCCGATCCGAAGAAGGCGTCCTCGAGCATCGCCAGCGTGCAGAAACGTCCCGCGCGGCCGGCAACGCCGAGCATGGCGCCGGCGGCGAGCCCGCATGCAAACGCTATGATCGAAGGGCTCAGCATTCCTCCCGCTTCTTCTTGGTTCGGCCTTGCGGGTAATCTGCGCCTGCAGGGCGCGAAAAGCCAGCGCGGAAGAAACTACCGGCGGCGCTTGCGCACCGGCTCGCAGAACACGTCGTAAACGGCGGTGAGAATCTTGCGGACGTCCTCGCTGGCGAGGCTGTAGTAGATCGTCTTGCCGTCGCGGCGGGTCGTCACCAGCCGGTCGAGCCGGAGCCGCGCCAGCTGTTGCGACACGGTCGATTGCCGTTCGCCCAGGAACTGCTCGAGCTCGGTCACGGATTTCTCGCCCTCGGCGAGGATGCAGAGCAGCAGCAATCGGGACTCGTGGGACAGCGCCTTGAGCATGTCGCTCGCCTCGCGCGCCTTCTCGATCATCTGCTCGAGTTCGGCGGAGCCCTCGATCTCCTTCAGCTTCGGCAACGGCATCGCGTCAAGTTCCTCTCAGCAAAATCCGCAAGACCAGTCACGACCTCTCGGGTTCCGATCCCGCCTTTGACAGGATTCGGTCCAATAGGCCAAAGAAGAAGGCATCCCCCGGATAGCCGCGAATGCGCCCGATCTCGCGGCCCTCTTGTACCACGACGAAGGTCGGCGTGAAGGGACCCGGGTCGATTCCGGCGAGATCGGCGGGACGGGGGCCGTTCAGGTCGACCCGGCGCAGCGGCGCGGCCCGGCTCTCCTCGGTCTTGCCGTAGAGCGGCGCGATCTCGGCGTTGAAGCGTGCGCACCAAGCGCAGCCGGGCCGCTCGAACATGACGAGCTCGGCGGCGCGCGAGGTGGTCGCGGGCAGCGCGAGCGCGGCGGCGAGGGCGAGCAGGGCGATGATTCTGTTCATGCTGCGTAACCGGCCTTTTTGGTCTGCCTCGCGGGCTTGCTTTGTGAACGTCCTTGGCGCTTTATATCATTAAATTCGTATATGTGCTAGGGATGGGACGGAAATGACCTTGGACGTCACGCTTGGCGCGGCCTTCGTCGCGGGCCTGTTGTCGTTCCTGTCGCCCTGCATCCTGCCCCTGGTCCCGCCTTTCCTGTGCTACATGGCCGGCGTCTCGGTTACGGATCTGTCCGGCGACAGGCCGGACCTGCGGCCGCGCATCCTGCTCTCCGCGCTTTCCTTCGTGGCGGGTTTTTCGCTGGTCTTCGTCGTGCTCGGCTCGACCGCCTCGATCGCGGGACGCTTCGTCTCCGCGCATCTGTCGACGCTCGGCATCGTCGCGGGCGGGCTGATCATCGTCATGGGCCTGCATTTCTTGGGGCTGCTCAGGATTCCGCTGCTCTATCGCAGCGCGACCGTGCAGGTGGACAATCGCCCGGCCGGCGTGGCGGGCGCCTTCGTCATGGGCCTGGCCTTTGCGTTCGGCTGGACACCCTGCGCCGGCCCGATCCTAGCCGCCGTGCTCCTGATGGCGGGCTCGGAGGACACGACCGGGCGAGGGGCGCTGCTGCTGCTCGCTTATTCGGTCGGAACTGGAATCCCTTTCCTGATCGCGGCGGCCTTCACCGGCCGCTTCATCGCAGCGCTCGGCCGCATGCGGCGGCATCTTGGCCTGATCGAGAAGACGATGGGCGTCTTCCTGGTCGTGACCGGTCTGATGTTCCTCACCGGATTGATGCCCGCGGTCTCGGAATGGCTGCTCGAGCAATTCCCTGCATTGACCCGCATCGGCTGAGGCTAGCCGTAACGGAAGTCGAGCAACTGGGCGAAGGATTGCAGCTCGATCAGGTAGCGATGCACGAGCGGCCCGTCGCCCGCCATCGCGGCATGCGCGATCTCGCCGCTGCTGGCGATGGCGCCGTCGATCAGCCGGCGGAATTCGCCCTGGGCCGCGATCTCGCTGTTTGCCCAGTCGTTGCAGCGTAAGAGCCGGTCGCGAAATGCGCCTGCGGCGGCGACGGTCTCCTCGGCATTCGCGGGCACCGGCTGCTCGCCATACCTATTGGCAGCGCCCCGCAACGTGTCCATGGCGGGCGCGATCTCGAAGATGCAGTCGCCGAGATCGTAGAGGCCCGCGCGACGCCTGAGCGCGTGAAACGCCTGCCGAAGCGCAAGCAGCTCGCGGCCGGCGGCGACATCGTCGCCGCGGTCCAGCGCGCCCGCGATCATCGCAAGTCTCTCGCGACCGCGGTCGAGAAAGCCTGACAATTCGGCCGGCGCGCCTGCGGGCAGGGGACCGGACGTGGTCGGCGCGAGCCGCTTCCAGCCGGCGATGGCCTCGTCGGTCTCGATCTGGGCCAGCGCGACGTTTCCGGTGCGGGCATAGCTCGCGGCCGTGCGCAGATTGGCCATGATGGGCGCTATCGCCGACATGACATCCGCAGGCCTGACGGTTTCCGCGCCGAACGCCAGGGCGTTCGAGGCCAGCCATGCCAGCATCACGATGGTGCAGCGCAAGATCGGAAATCCTTGTCACATTCGTGTATTCGAATATCATAATGAAAATGAGCGACGCGCAAGATCTTCCGACGCACGATTTCCCGATGCAGCTCCGCTCGCCGACGCGACGCGGCCTGCTGCTGTCCGCTGTCGGCGCGGCCCTCGTCGGCGGCAGTGCGGCGGCGGCTGAGCCTGCCGTCGGGGAAGACGGGCTCTACCACGAGCCCTGGTTTCTGCAGAGCTTCCTCGATCTGCGCGAGGACCTGGAGAGCGCCGCGGCCGGTGGCAAGCGGCTCGCCATCATGTGGGAGCTGCGCGGCTGTCCTTATTGCCGCGAGACGCATCTGGTGAACTTCGCCGATACCGGCATCGCCAGCTATATCCGCGACAATTTCGAGGTGCTGCAGCTCAATCTGATCGGCTCGCGCAAGGTGACCGATTTCGACCGCGAGGAATTGACCGAGAAGGACCTCGCCCGCAAATACGGCATCAGGTTCACGCCGACCTTCCAGTTCTTTCCGCCATCCGCCGAAGGCCTTCAGGCGAAGGAGGCGATGTCGCGCGAGGTGGCGCGGGCGCCGGGTTATCTCAAGCCGCCGCACTTCCTGGCGATGTTTCGCTTCGTGCGGGAACGCGCCTATGAGCGCGGCTCGTTCCGGGATTTTCTGGCCGCGAACGGCTGACGAAACGCGGTGAGCGAATTCCGCTTGACGTCGCCGATCACATGAACATATCATAATAACTGAATTTGATGGACCGTGAGTCCGTCGTGATCAGAAGCGGGCGTCACCCCGCGATAAGGGTAGGGAACATGCGGCGCTCGCTTGCGGCTGCGGTTGCACTTTGTCTGTCGGCCAGTGCCGGCCTCGCGCAAGAGGCCGTCAAGGAGCCGATCAAGCTCGATGTCGTCAACGACTCCCTGCCCAAATCCCTGACCGGTACGCCCGGCGATGCCGCCGCCGGCAAGAAGGTGTTCCTGACGCGCACGCTCGGCAATTGTCTGGCCTGTCATCAGGTCACCAGCCTGAAGTCCGAAGAATTCCACGGCGAGTTCGGTCCGTCCCTCGACGGTGTCGCCGGCCGCTACAGCGAGGCGCAATTGCGCCTCATCGTCGCCGACCCCAAGCGCATCTTCACTGACACCGTGATGCCGGCGTTCTTCAGGAACGACGGCCTCAGCCGGGTGCGCCCGGAATTCGTCGGCAAGTCCATTTTGACGGCCGCGCAGGTCGAGGACGTCATCGCTTTTCTCAAAACGCTGAACTGACGGCGAGGAGGATCAGGAATGAAAGCCATCAATCGACGGCAGGCATTTGCGCTCGGGGGCGGCTTCGTCATGCTGACCCTGATGCCGATGGCGGCCGATGCGGAAGTCTCGAACGACGCCGCGAAATGGATCGAGAAATTCACCGGCGGCAAGCAGCCGGCCAAGGGCAAGATCTCGCTCGACCTGCCGGAGATCGCGGAGAACGGCAACACCGTGCCGCTGTCGATCAGCATCGAGAGCCCGATGACGGCGGACTCCCACGTCACGGACGTCCTGATCATCGCCGACGGCAACCCGAATGCGGGCGTGGCGACGCTGTCGTTCACGCCGCTGTCGGGCAAGGCGGAGGCCGCGATCCGGATCCGGCTCGCCACCACGCAAAACGTGGTCGCGGTCGCGAAGATGAGCGACGGCTCGCTGTTCACGGAGCAGAAGACCGTCAAGGTCACCATCGGCGGCTGCGGCGGCTAAGGCTCAGGAGAAAACAGATGGCAGACAAACCGCGCATCAAGCTTCCCAAGGAAGCGGCCAAGGGCGAGGTGATCCAGATCAAGACCCTGGTCTCGCACGTCATGGAATCCGGCCAGCGCAAGGACGCGCAGGGCAAAGCCATCCCGCGCAAGATCATCAACAAGTTCGCCTGCGAGTTCAACGGCAAGCCGGTGTTCTCCTGCGCGCTCGAGCCGGCGATCTCGGCCAATCCCTACGTCCAGTTCGACGCCAGGGTCGACGAGGCCGGCACGTTCAAGTTCTCCTGGACCGATGACGACGGCACCGTGATCACGGCCGAAGAGAAGATTGCGCTCAAGGCATGATGCGCTTCGCGCATTGAGGGAGGCGACGATGGCGCGACGATATCTGGGGTTGGCCGCTGTGGTCGCGGCCGCCGCGTCGGTTGCGACGCTCGCGTTCGCGGACGATGCCGAGCGCAAGGGCATCGCGGCGCCGCCCGGCCACGTCTTCAAGACCATCATCTCCGGCTACCAGTTTCGCAGCAAGGAGACCCGTGCGTTGCAGGACGACGACCTCGAAAACCCCGGCTTTCTCGCCGTGGAGCGCGCGGCGGACGTCTGGAAGAAGGCCGAGGGCAGCGAGGGCAAGTCCTGCATGAGCTGCCATGGCGAGGCCGGGACCAGCATGAAGGGCGTCGGCGCCGCCATGCCGAAATGGGACGACAGGCTGAAGAAGCCGGTCAATCTCGAGCAGCGCATCAACATCTGCCGCAGCGAGAAGATGAAGGCCGAGCCCTGGAAGTTCAAGTCCCGGGAGCTCACCGACATGACCACCTTCGTGCGCTACCAGTCGCACGGCATGCCCGTGGCGGTGAAGACCGACGGCCCGATGTCGCCCTGGTTCGAGCGCGGCAAGCAGATCTACTACACGCGCTACGGCCAGCTCGATCTCGCCTGCGAGTCCTGCCACGAGCGCAACAACGGCAAGTTCATGCGCGCCGATTTTCTCAGCCAGGGCCAGACCAACGGCTTTCCGACCTATCGGCTGCGCGACCAGCGCCTGGTACCGCTGCATGAGCGCTTCGAAGGCTGCATGTTCGACGTGCGGGCCGAGCCGTTCAAGCCGCTCTCGGACGAATTCCTCGCGCTCGAGCTCTATGTCGCCTGGCGCGGCATCGGCCTTGCCGTCGAGACGCCGTCGGTGCGCAACTGAAACGATGAGCTTGCAGGAGTTTTGCGCATGATCTCTCGCCGCGAGTTCATTCAGGTTGCCGCGGCAACGGCGGCGTTGTCGGGCGGTGTCGGCTCCGGCCTGACGCGCGCGGTCGCGCAGCAGCGCTTGACCGAGAAGGAGTTGCTGGCGTTCGAGCCGCTCGGCAACGTCACGCTGGTGCATGTGACCGATATCCACGGCCAGCTGATGCCGCTGTATTTCCGCGAGCCCTCGACCAATCTCGGGGTGGGCGAGGCCAAGGGCCAGCCGCCGCACGTCACCGGCAAGGAGTTTCTCGCCCGCTTCGGCATCGCGCCGGGCTCGTCGGCGGCCTATGCGCTGACCTCGGAGGATTTCGAGGCGCTGGCCAAGAGCTACGGCCGGATCGGCGGCCTCGACCGCGCGGCGACCGTGATCAGGGCCATCCGCGCCGAGCGTGGCGACAAGGTCGCGCTGCTCGACGGCGGCGACACCTGGCAGGGCTCGTGGTCCTCGCTGAAGACGCGCGGCCAGGACATGATCGACTGCATGGCGCTGCTCAAGCCCGACGCCATGACCGGCCATTGGGAGTTCACCTACGGCACCGAACGGGTCAAGCAGGCGATCGACGGCCTCGGCTTCCCGTTCCTCGGCCTCAACATCCGCGACACCGAATGGAACGAGGCGGCGTTCGAGGCCTCGACCATGATCGAGCGCGGCGGCGTCAAGATCGCGGTGCTCGGCCAGGCCTTCCCCTATACGCCGGTCGCCAATCCGCGCTGGATGATCCCGAACTGGTCGTTCGGCGTGCGCGAGGAGGACGTCCAGGCGCAGGTCGACAAGGCCCGCAAGGGCGGCGCGCAGCTCGTCGTGCTGCTCTCGCACAACGGCTTCGACGTCGACCGCAAGCTCGCGAGCCGCGTCAAGGGTATCGACGTCATCCTGACCGGGCACACCCACGATGCGCTGCCCGAGGCGGTGAAGGTCGGCAAGACCCTGCTGATCGCGTCCGGCTCCTCCGGCAAGTTCGTCTCGCGGCTCGATCTCGACGTCCGCGACGGCGAGGTCAAGGCTTTCAGGTACAAGCTCATTCCGCTGTTCTCCGACGTGATCAGTGCGGATGCCGAGATGGCCGCCAAGATCGCCGAGGTGCGCAAACCCTTCGCGGCCGATCTCGCCAAGGTGCTCGGCAAGACCGACTCGCTGCTCTACCGGCGCGGCAATTTCAACGGCACGTTCGACGATCTGATCTGTCAGGCTCTGCTGCAGGAGCGCGACGCCGAGATCGCGCTGTCGCCCGGCTTCCGCTGGGGCACCAGCGTGCTGCCGGGGCAGGACATCACCTTCGAGGACGTCACCAACGCCACCGCGATCACCTATCCGGCGGTCTACCGCATGGGCATGACCGGGGCGCGGCTGAAGGAGATCATCGAGGACGTCGCCGACAACCTCTTCAACGTCGATCCCTATTACCAGCAGGGCGGCGACATGGTGCGGATCGGCGGACTGTCCTACGCGATCGACGTCGCCAAGCCGCAAGGACAGCGCATCTCGGACATGCAGATGGTCAAGACCGGCGCGCCGATCGATCCCGCCAGGGAGTATCAGGTCGCGGGCTGGGCCAGCGTCAACGAAGGAACCGAGGGGCCGCCGATCTGGGACGTGGTCGCGAATTATTTGACGCGACAGAAGACCGTTCGGCTCGAGCCCAACCGGGCCGTTAGAGTTACCGGAGCGTAAGAAGCGATGTCGAAGACAGACAGCCAATCCCGTCGCAGCTTCCTGGCCGCCGGCGCCGGCGTCGCGGCCTCGATGCTGGCAAGGCCGGCCGCTGCCGCCGGCAATCCCGCCAACCAGCCGCCCAACGTGCCGGAATGGACCAAGGCGCTCGGTGAGGGCGTCGCGGTGCGCCCCTACGGCAAGCCGTCGAAATTCGAGAAGGATGTCGTGCGGCGCGACGTCGAATGGCTGACCGCCTCGCGCGAATCCTCGGTGAGCTTCACGCCGCTGCACGAGCTTGAAGGCATCATCACGCCGAACGGTCTTTGCTTCGAGCGGCATCACGGCGGCATCGCCGAGGTCGATCCCACCGATCACCGCTTGATGATCCATGGCCTCGTCGAGCGTCCGCTCATTCTCAGCCTGGAGGAGCTGAAGCGCTATCCGCGCGTCAACCGTATCCATTTCATGGAGTGTGCGGCGAATTCGGGCATGGAATGGCGCGGCGCCCAGCTCAACGGCTGCCAGTTCACCCACGGCATGATCCACTGCGTGCAATATACCGGCGTCTCGCTGCGTACGCTGCTGGAAGAAGCCGGCGTCAAGACCAGCGGCAAATGGCTCCTGGTCGAAGGCGCCGACGCGGCCGCGATGGATCGCAGCCTGCCGATCGAGAAGGCGCTCGACGATTGCATCATCGCCTACAAGATGAACGGCGAGGCGCTCTATCCCGAGCAGGGTTATCCGATGCGGCTCGTGGTGCCGGGCTGGCAGGGCAATCTCTGGGTCAAGTGGCTGCGCCGCATCAAGGTCGGCGACCAGCCCTGGCACACCCGCGAGGAGACGTCGAAATACACGGACCTGATGCCGAACGGCAAGGCGCGCCGCTTCACCTGGTCGATGGACGCCAAGTCCGTGATCACGAGCCCGAGCCCGCAGGCACCGATCAGGCACGGCAAGGGTTTTACCATCGTCTCGGGGCTCGCCTGGAGCGGTAACGGCAAGGTCAAGCGCGTGGACGTGTCGCTCGACGGCGGCCGCAACTGGTGGCCGGCCCGGATCGACGGGCCCGTGCTCGACAAGGCGTTGACGCGTTTCTACTACGAGTTCGACTGGAACGGCGAGCCGCTGCTGCTGCAATCGCGCGTGCAGGACGAGACCGGATACGTGCAGCCGAGCAAGGCCGAGCTGCGCAAGATCCGCGGCGTCAACTCCATCTATCACAACAATGGCATCCAGACCTGGCATGTGCAGGCCAATGGTGAGGTCGAGAATGTCGAAGTCGCTTAACTTCATCGCAGCCGCGCTGCTCGCCTGTGCGCTGGGCGCGCCGGCGCTCGCGCAGCAGAAGGCGGACGCCAAGAGCGGTCCCCGCTATCACATCGGCCGCGCGCCGACCGCCGACGAGGTCCGCGGTTGGGATATCGACGTGCGTCCCGACGGCCAGGGCCTGCCGGAAGGCAAGGGCACGGTCGCGCAGGGCGAAAAACTCTTCATGGACAATTGCTCGACCTGCCACGGCGAGTTCGGCGAGGGCAACGGCCGCTGGCCGGTGCTGGCTGGCGGCAAGGGCTCGCTGACCTCGGACAATCCGGTCAAGACGGTGGGCTCGTACTGGCCCTATGCTTCGACTGTGTTCGACTACGTCCGTCACGCCATGCCCTATGGCAATACGGGCTCGTTGTCGGTCGATGAATATTACGCGCTGGTCGCCTACGTTCTCTATCTCAACGACGTCGTCACCGACCAGAACTTCGAGCTGAACAAGAAGACCCTCGCCGCGATCAAGATGCCGAACGAGCAGGGTTTCGTGATGGACGACCGCGCCACCAGCGAGAAATCGTTCTGGCAGAAAGATCCCTGCATGAAGGATTGCATCGCCCCGGTGAAGATCACCGGGCGCGCGGCCGCCATCGACGTCACGCCCGAGGACGGCAAGGAGAAGAAGTCGCGGGGCGTGGAGTGAGACCCGGCTGGGCGAGCCGCCGCACGCTTCTGCATGCGGCTCTCGTTGCCGGCCTGCTCGTCACGATCCATCCGCTTGTCACCCGGGCGGCCGAGCCGCACAGGCTCGCGCTGCAGATCAGTGACGACGATCCGGTCAAGATGCGTGCCGTTCTCGATGTCGCCGCCAATGTTTCGCGGCACTATTCCGGGCAGGGCGAGGACGTCGAGATTGTGGTCGTCGCCTTCAATGGGGGTCTCGACATGCTGCTCGCGGACCGCTCGCCGGTGAAGGAGCGGCTGGTCAATTTCCTGAAATCGATGCCCAATGTCAGCTTCATCGCCTGCGGCAACACGCTGGAGACGCTGGCGGTGAAGGAAGGCAGGCGACCGCCGCTGATCGAGGGCGTCAGCGTCACGCAGGTCGGGGTTGCCGCGCTGATGGATTTGGCGGAGAAGAACTGGACGATTGTCCGGCCTTAGGGGAGAGAGCCAACGATGCGCTGGTTGCTGGGACTGACGGTCTTGCTGACGCTCGCAGGCCCCGCGCGCGCTGCCGAGCAGGAACTCGAACTGTCGGTCGCCGGCCGGACGACGCTGGCGACGTTGCGCACCCCAGCCGCGATGACGCCGGACACGCCGCTGGTGGTGATGACCCACGGCACGCTCGCGCACAAGGACATGGAGGTCATCCAGGGCGTGGCCAAGGCGTTGGAGCAGCGCGGCATCGCCTCGCTCGCTCATACGCTCTCGCTCGGGCTCGACCGCCGCAAGGGCATGTATGACTGCGCCGTGCGGCATGACTATGTCGCCGAGGATGCGATTGCCGAGATCGGCGCCTGGGTCGGCCGGGCGAAGGACGTGTCCCGGCTGGTCTTCGCGTTCGGCCATTCGCGCGGCGGCAATCAGGTCGCGCGCTATCTCGCGGCAAGCGACACCCCGGCGGTGGCGGGAGCGGTGCTGCTGGCGCCGGTGACGGCAAAAGCCGAGGCCGATCTGCGCGCCGCTTACGGCACGACCTATGGCAAGCCGCTCGAACCGCTTCTGGAACTGGCCACGAAGGCGGTTGCGGCCGGCCGCGGCGGTGAGTGGATGGACGTGCCGGGCTTCGTCTATTGCCGCAATGCCGTGGTCACGGCGGGGGCCTTTGCGTCGTTCTACGCCGCCGACGCCGGCCAGGACACGGCCGGGCTGGTGGCACGCGCCAAGCTGCCGGTGCTGGTGCTTGCCGCGACCAAGGACAGCGTCGTGCCCGACGTGGCCGCTTCCTTCGCGACGCTCGCCGCTTCGAGCGGGGGCAGGGTACAGCTCGACACAATCCAGGATGCCGATCATTTCTTCCGCGACCTGTTCGCCGAAGACGTCGCCGACCGCATCGCCGAATTCATCAAGCAGACACGATAGGAGGGGGACCATGCAGCGTCGATCCATGCTTCGCGCGAGCCTTGCCGGGCTCTTCGGTGCGTTCGCGGTGCGCCAGGCGTCCGCGGCGACGGAGACGCCGGCGCGGCAGCGCGTCGTCTATCATCTCGCCGATGCCGATCGCGTCGTCTTCGTTCTCGGCAATCTGCAGAACCACGTCGACGGCGTCGGCGGACCCGGGAAGGCCGACATCAGGCTGGTCGTGCACGGGCCGGCGCTGCGCGCTTTCCACGCGCTGGCCGCCCAGGACCATACAATTGCGATGATGACGAAGCTCGTCGATGCCGGCGTCGGCTTCGATGCCTGCGCCAACACGATGAAGGCGCAGGGTGTCAAGCTGGACGACCTCACGCCCGGCTTCGTCGTGGCTGAGAAGGGCGGCGTGGTGCGGCTCGCCGAGCTGCAACAGCAGGGATTTGCCTATTTGCGCCCGTGAGGCTGCCGATGTTCCGGTCTGTCGCTTGGCCGGCGCTTGATCTGCCTCATGGGAGGCGACGGGGCGATCGCCTAGAGTCGCATGCGCGCAGGAACAGCCGAGGCGGACGTGCTGACGTCGATCATCGATCTCTTGGGTGAAGACCGGCTGTCATGGCTCGGCGGCCTCGTGGTCGGAGGGCTGTTCGGGTTCTTCGCACAGCGCAGCCGCTTCTGCCTGCGCGCCGCCGTGGTCGAATTCTCCCGCGGCGAGGGCGGGCCGCGTCTTGCGGTCTGGCTGCTCACCTTTGCCGCGGCGCTGGTCGGCACGCAAGGGCTGGTCGCGCTCCGCTGGCTCGACGTGTCGGAAGCGCGCCAGCTCGCGCAGCAGGGCAGCATCTCCGGCGCGCTGCTCGGCGGTGTCATGTTCGGTTGCGGAATGATTCTGGCACGGGGCTGCGCCAGCCGGCTCCTGGTGCTTTCGGCCAATGGCAATCTGCGGGCCCTGCTGTCGGGCCTGGTGTTTGCGGTGACCGCGCAGGCCTCTTATCGCGGCCTGCTGTCGCCCGCGCGCGAATGGGTGTCCAATCTGTGGCTGGTCGACGGCGGCCCGTCGCGCGACATCATGGCGATGTTCGGTGGCGGCACGCCCGAAAAGCTCGCCTTTGGATCCGTGTGGCTGATCGCGGGATTGTCGTTCGCCTTTCGCAGCCGGCTGCCGCGCCGGCTGATCCTTGCCGCGCTTGCAACGGGGGCGGCCGTCGTCGCCGGCTGGCTCTTCACCTACCAGCTCTCGCAGGCCTCGTTCGCGCCGGTGACGCTGAAGAGCCTCACCTTCAGCGGGCCGTCGGCCGAGCTGCTGATGCTGGTGCTCAACAGCGCGCAGCTTCGGCTCGGCTTCGATCTCGGCATCGTCCCCGGCGTGTTCCTCGGCTCGTTCCTGGCCGCGGCGCGCAGCCGCGAACTGAAGCTCGAGGGATTCTCGGACGGGCTCGGCATGCGCCGCTATCTGCTGGGGGCGGTCCTGATGGGTTTTGGCGCCATGCTCGCCGGTGGTTGCGCGGTCGGTGCGGGCGTCACCGGTGCCTCGGTCTTCGCGCTCACCGCCTGGCTCGTGCTCGGCGGCATGTGGCTCGGAGCGGGGCTCACCGACCTGCTCGTCGATCGCGCCGGCATGCCGAGGCCGCGGCCGGCGGTGCGCTCGCCAGCATCCGGCTTCTGACGCCGTGCATCGAAGCGGCCGGCCGGCAGACGACGCTCACGAAAACATCGAGGCGATCATCTGGATGTGATCGGTCGCGGCCGCGACGAGATCCGCATAATTGGTATGCCCTTGTGCCGCCGCCTTCAGAATGCATTCGGCGAGGAATGCCTTCGTCGAGATGGTCACGAGGTCGGCCGGCACCTTGGTCATGGCCTCTTCCAGGGCCGTTCTCATGGTGCAAACGAGCTCGGGATTGAATTGCGGCATTGAGACAGCTCCATCCATAGCTGGTCCGGATCACCCGCAAGTCTCGCCGCGCGGGCCGCGAAATCAAATCAACAGCGTTTGACCTCCATGAAATCTTGGAAAGGTTGGGGCGGTCTCGCGCCGAAGTGAGCACAGCGATGTCAGGGATGGTCCGTAGCCCGGATGAGCGAAGCGACATCCGGGGCCTTTGCGTCTGTCGCACCAAATCCCGGGTATCGCTCCGCTCACCCGGGCTACGGACGTGCCTGTGGTCGCGCTCTGTCAACTCGCCCCGCCAAAAATATTCCACTTTACCGAAATTCGGTTTCGGCGTATCTGTTGTCCATCCCGGCTCACCAGGAGGGGCGATTTCGTCGTCGTCTTGATCGCGAGCCGGGCTTGCGGTGGACGCGGCAGCGTCGGCACGAGAGGTGTGGGCAGGGCGGGGTGTCCCTGTGAGCCCAAGGCTTCGTGCGGACGACGGCGCTGCTAGGCTTCGTCTCGTTTGTAAGTTCCCGGCTCTGTCGACAGGGCTGGGAAGACTGCGGCGAAAGGACGGGCCGTGCGTACGGCAAAACCGTGTGGTCCTGGCCGTCGTTGCTACGGTCAAGCCCTTGCGAAGGTGCGAGCGAGCCCAACCGGGCAGACTGCATCATCCAATTCGCGGGGCGAGGGAGGCCAAAGGAAAGTTCGGCTCCCGGGAGATCACGGCATAAGCCGTCCAACCATCGCGCAGGGAAGGCCGAGTGATCGGCACCACCTGTATGCTGCTGTGCGGTTCTTCCTGCGTGTGCATTTCGCGCAGCGGACCGCGGGTGCGAGCTGGCACCCGGCCTTCCCTGCGCCCTCCTGGATTTGAGGGCGATGCGATCAAGCAAAGCTCGGGCGAACAAGCCGCGAGGTCGAAGAGCCATGTCTGCCAACATACACGCGGTGTCATCGCCCGGTTCAACCGGGCGATCCAGTATCCCACAGGCCGTAGTGATCGAACCGAGAAGCCGCGGCGTACTGGATTCCCCGCCTTCGCGGGGAATGACGGCGTTACTTGGAGAAGCAGGCTGCCACCGCATCCACCGTCATTGCGAGCGAAGCGAAGCAATCCAGAGATCCCTCCGCGGAAAGACTCTGGATTGCTTCGTCGCAAGAGCTCCTCGCAATGGCGGCGTTGAGAGCGTGCCCTCTGCCCCCTAACTCAACCCCTTCCGATGTCCCAAATAGCGAAGCGCGAGCTTGACGAAATTGTGCACCACCATCGACGTCTCGTCGGCTCTGAACACCAGGAACACGTCGGCCGTGGGCGGCGAGGGCCGGATCGGACGAAACACGATGTCGGCGGTCGTGAAGCGCGCGATCGACTGCGGCACGAGTGCCACGCCGAACCCTGCGGCAATCAGGCTCGGGATCGACTGGGCGTCGACCACCTGCTGGGACACTTTTGGCAGGAAGCCGGCATCGACGCAGCAGGTCTGCAAGTAGCGTGCGAAGTCCGAGCTACCAGGATCCAGCACGACGTGGTCCTCGGACGCGAGGTCGCCGAGGGAAATGCGCTTGCGTCGCGCCAGCCGGTGGGTCCCCGGCATCGCGAGCACGACCTCTTCCCGCCAGGCAAGCCGGCTGGTCAATTCGCGCTCGGAGGGAATGCCGCGAATGAGACAGATATTGGTCGTGCGGTTGAGGAGCGCTGCGATCTGCAGCGCCGGCGCCTGCTCGTGCACCGTCATCCTGACCAGCGGCGCGACCTGCCGGTAGGCCGCGAGCAGCTCGGCGAGACGGCCGCGCAGGATGGAGCCGGTCGCTCCGACATCCAGCGTGCCGATCAGGCCGGCCCCGATCGAGCGAGCCTCGTCCTCGGCGGCCTTGACCTGGTGCAGGATCGCGCGTCCGCGCGCCAGCATGGCTTCGCCGGCCTGCGTCAGCTCGACCTTGCGGCTGGTCCGGTAGAGCAGCGGGGTCCCGAGCTCCGCCTCGAGGGTCTGGATATGCTGGCTGAGCGGCGGCTGCGAGAGATTCAGCCGGCGGGCGGCGAGGGTGAAGCTGCGCTCCTCGGCAACGGCAATGAAGTAGCGGAGCTGACGGAGGTCCATAGGGAAAGCCTATTGATCGTGTCGTTCTATATATTGGACTTGATGTCGCACCTGGTCAACGAATGACCGGCAGAGCTGTCTCGCGTGCTGCCGCGGGAAAGGCCCTTCCGCGGCGAAGCGCACGCGCCGCCAATGACAAGAATGGCAAAGGCCCCGGCCGACCAAGCCACATGGAAGCCCAGCGAGCGAGGAAAGCCATGCCCAAAATCTTCAAGTCACTCTTCTTCCAGGTCGTCGTCGCACTCGCCATCGGCATCGCGTTCGGCGTCGGCTATCCCGACACCGCGGTGCAGATGAAGCCGCTGGGTGACGGCTTCATCAAGCTGATCAAGATGCTGGTGCCGGTGATCGTGTTCTGCGTCGTGGTGCAGGGCATTTCGGCGGCCGGCGACCTTTCGAAGGTCGGCAGGGTCGGCATCCGGTCGCTGCTCTACTTCGAGATCGTCACCACCATCGCCCTGGTGTTCGGCATCGCGCTTGCCTACTACTTCCAGCCCGGCGCTGGAATGAACATCGACCCGAAGACGCTGGACGCCAAGGTGCTCAGCGGCTTCAGCCAGACCGCCGCCCAGGTCGCCGGCGGCGGCGTCTCCGAATTCCTGATGAAGCTGATCCCCTCGACGCTGGTCGGAGCGTTCAGCTCCGGCGACGTGCTGCAGGTTCTGATCGTCTCGATCATGTTCGGCTGCGCCGTGTCGCTGTGCGGCGAGCGGGCGAGGCCGGTCGTCGAGTTCGTCGAGCGCGTCAACGAGATCATCTTCAAGATGATGAATTTCGTGGTGCGGCTCGCGCCGATCGGGGTGTTCGGAGCGATCGCCTTCACCGTCGGGAAATACGGCATCGGCTCGCTCAAGCAGCTCGGCGGCCTCGTGGCCCTGTTCTATCTGGCGGTGGCCCTGTTTGTGGTTGTCGTTCTCGGGACGATCATGCGGATCTCCGGCTTCAGCCTGTTCAAGTTGCTGGCCTATCTGCGCGAAGAGCTGATGATCGTGCTGGGAACGGCCGCGGGCGACAGCGTGCTGCCGCAGACCATGCGCAAGCTCGAGCTGCTCGGGATCAAGCGATCGACCGTTGGCCTCGTGATCCCGACCGGGTATTCCTTCAATCTGGATGCGTTCTCGATATATCTGACCCTGGCGGCCGTCTTCATCGCCCAGGCGACAAATACGCCGCTTGCAACGGGCGATCTGCTGGCGATCCTTGGTGTCGCGTTGCTCACGTCCAAAGGTGCGCACGGCGTTCCGGGCTCGGCCATTGTCGTCCTCGCGGCGACGCTGGCGGCGATTCCGGCCATCCCGGCGATCGGCCTCGTGCTGATCCTCTCGGTGGACTGGTTCATCGGCATCGCCCGCGCGCTCGGCAATTATGTCGGGAACTGCGTTGCGGCGGTTGTCGTCGCCTCCTGGGAGGGGGACCTTGATCACGCCAAGGCACGTCGTATTCTGAACGGCGAAATCGAGCCGTCGGCGGAGAATCTGCGGGCGGAGCCGGTCGAGGCGGATGCGCCCGTCGCGGGTCTGCAGACGCTCTGAACGTGGGAAGCCCTTGAGGTTGGGAATGGTGACGACGCTTTCGATCGAGCCTTTGACGAAAGAGGCCTTCGCTCCGTTCGGAGACGTCGTCGAGACCGCGGGGATGACCCCGATCTCGATCAACCAGGGTTACGCCGAGCGCTTCAACGGGCTCGCCAATATCGACGTCGCCGCAGAAGGCGGCGAGGTCAATATCAGCTGGTTTTTTGCCTCGGTGCGGCCGTTGCCAATTGCGATCCGCCTGATGGAGCGCCATCCGCTCGGAAGCCAGATGTTCGTGCCCTTGAACGGAGCGGACTGGCTGGTGGTCGTCTGCGCGGATCCCGCGGTCTCCGCGAGCTATCGTGCCTTCGCGGCCAGGGGCCATCAGGGCGTCAACTACGCCCGCAATTGCTGGCACCATCCGCTCCTGGTTCTCGCGGAGAGGAGCCCGTTCCTCGTCGTCGACCGCAAGGGGGGCGGCGACAATCTCGAAGAATATTGGCTGAGCGAGCAGATGCAGCTAGGCTTTCCGTCGGCCGCGCGCTGACACGTTCGGTCGATAACTTTCACGAGGCTTGATGATGACGTCGCGCACCTATCACGTACCCCAGGGCGGCCTTCCGCCGCAGACGGACCTGCTGAGCGGCCGCGCGGTCTTTACCAGCGCCTACGCCGTCATCCCCAGCGGCGTTCAAAGCGATATCGTCGTCAGCCATCTTCCGCACTGGGACAACACGCGCGTCTGGGTGCTGGCGCGGCCGTTGTCCGGCTTCGCCGAGACGTTCTCCCATTACCTCATGGATATCGCGCCGGCCGGGGGAAGTGACGTGCCCGAGCCGGACAAGGACGCCCAGGGCGGACTGTTCGTCGCAGGCGGCCGGCTGACTCTCAAAGTGGCGGATCAGGAATCCGAGCTGAGGCCCGGCAGCTTCGCCTATCTGCCGCCCGGCTGCACCTGGAGCCTTCGCAACCGCGGTTCCAGCGCGGCGCAGGTTCACTGGATCCGCAAGCTGTACCAGCGCGTGCCGGGATTGGCCGTGCCCGAAGCGATCGTGACCAATGAAGACCAGCTCGCACCCGTGGCGATGCCGGGCACCGAGGGGCGATGGGCGACGACGCGCTTCATCGACCCCGCCGACATGCGCCATGACATGCACATCAATATCGTGACGTTCGAGCCGGGCGCTTCGATCCCCTTTGCGGAGACGCATGTGATGGAGCACGGGCTGTACGTGCTCGAGGGCAAGGCGGTCTACCGTCTCAACCGCGACTGGGTGGAGGTCGAGGCCGGCGACTACATGTGGCTGCGCGCGTTCTGCCCGCAGGCCTGCTACGCCGGAGGCCCCGGCCGGTTTCGTTACCTGCTCTACAAGGACGTCAACCGGCACATGAACCTGCGGCAGGGCGCTCCGCTGTTCTGAAGGCTGCAGTCTCGCTCTGATCGACTTGAAAACACGAAGCCCGGCGCATCGAACCCCGCGTCGGGCGCATCAGCGCGGGTGCGAAAACCGCGTCCGCGTCGACGTCAAAAAAGTATCAGTTGCACATTGAAATCGTGGTGGCGGGTCCGGATACCGGTCGCTACGATCCCGGATGAGAGGAAACGCTGAGCCAATTCAGCCGATAAGGGAACAGGGCGGATCATTACAAACCGCACCGACCCGAAGGGAGCGGACATGGAACCGGACCTGGAAGTTGTCCAGATACGGCGCGGCGAATCGTTCAAGGCGTGGTCGCACGGCTACCCATTCCACACGGTCCGCTGGCACTTCCACCCCGAATACGAGCTGCACCAGGTCGTGGCGACCAGCGGCCGGTATTTCGTCGGCGACTTCATCGGCGAGTTCGAGCCGGGCAATCTCGTGCTGACCGGCCCCAATCTGCCGCATAATTGGATCAGCGATCTCCCTGCGGGGAGCACCATCCCGCTGCGCGGCCGCGTCCTGCAGTTCAGCGAAGACTTCATCGGCGACCTCACGAAGGTCATGCCCGAGCTTTCCGGCCTTGGTGCGCTGCTGGAATTCTCCCGGCGCGGCGCGCTCTTCACCCGCAGCACCAGCGACAGGATCGCTCCGCTGATGGAGGAGATCGCGACGGCGAACGGCGTGCGCCGGATCGAGCTGTTCCTGATGATCCTCGGAACGCTCTCGCGCGCCCGAGCCGCGCGTCCGCTCTCCAGCGCGAATTATCTGCCCGACCCCTCCGGCTACATGTCAGCCGGCATGAACAAGGCGCTCGCCTTCATCCGGCAGAACCTGACGCAGCCTTTCGGCGAGGCCGAGCTCGCGGCGATCGCGGGCCAGTCGCAAAGCGCATTCTCGCGCTCGTTCCGCCGCCACACCGGCATGTCGCTGGTGCAATACGTCAAGCGGCTGCGCATCAATCTCGCCTGTCAGATCCTGATGAGCGACGAGCAGGCGTCCATCACCGACATCTGCTTCGAGGTCGGCTTCAACAATCTCTCCAACTTCAACCGGCAGTTCTTGGCCGAGAAAGGCATGCCGCCTTCGCGCTTCAGGCGATTGCTCGCGCAGAACAGCAATACGGCCCGCGCTGCCTAGAAGGCGACCAAGCAAAGGAGGACGACCACGACGGGAAGAATGACGTGGGCATGCCGATGGCAGCCCGCGACAGGAATCGCTTGTCCAGGAATTCCGCGCGGCTTCGTAGCACCGGCGATCGATCGTCGCCGGTGAGGGAGCCACGCATCTTCAAGGATCGACCACCGCACTCCAGTTCAGGAAAGGAAAGTCCGAATGAAAAGCCTCTCCCCGAAACATGCAGCAACGCTCGCCATGGCCCTGTCGCTGCTCGGTACCACGGCGATGCGCGCGCAGGCCGCCGAGGTCAAGGACGCAACCGTTGCCTTCCTGATGCCGGACCAGGCTTCCACCCGCTACGAGCAACACGACTATCCGGGCTTTGCCGCGGAGATGAAGAAGCTCTGTGCGAGCTGCAAGGTGATCTACCAGAACGCCAGTGCTGACGCCGCGCGGCAGCAACAGCAGTTCAACGCGGCGATCTCGCAGGGCGCCAAAGTCATCGTGCTCGATCCCGTCGACTCCACGGCCGCGGCCTCCCTGGTCAAGATGGCACAGTCGCAGGGCATCAAGGTCATCGCCTACGACCGGCCGGTCCCCGACGCCAAGGTCGATTTCTACGTGTCGTTCGACAACGAAGCCATCGGCAAGGCCATCTCGGAATCGCTCGTCAAACATCTCAAGGCCGCCAACATCGCCGCGAAGGAGGGCGAGGGCGTGCTCGAAATCAACGGGTCGCCGACCGATGCGGCGGCCGGGCTGATCAAGAAGGGCATCCATGCCGGTCTCGACAAGAGCGGCTATCCCATCCTCGCCGAATACGACACGCCGGACTGGGCGCCGCCGAAGGCGCAGCAATGGGCGAGCGGGCAAGTCACCCGCTTCGGCAAGAAGATCCTCGGCGTCGTGGCCGCCAACGACGGCACCGGCGGCGGCGCGATTGCCGCCTTCAAGGCCGCAGGGGTCGATCCGGTGCCGCCGGTGACGGGCAACGATGCGACGATCGCCGCGCTTCAGCTCGTCATCGCCGGCGATCAGTACAACACGATCTCCAAGCCCAGCGAGATCGTGGCCGGTGCGGCCGCGCAGATCGCGGTCAAGCTGCTCTCCGGGGAGGCGCCCAAGGCGGACACCACGCTGTTCAATGCGCCTTCGAAGCTGTTCGTGCCGGCGGTCGTCACCCAGGAAAACCTGAAGGCGGAGATCATCGACAAGAAGATCCAGACGGCCGATCAGCTCTGCACCGGCCGATATGCCGCAGGTTGCAAGAAGCTCGGCATCACGCAGTAACTGCTTTCGTCCCGGCCGTGCGCGGCGGCCGGGACGGACGACGAGAGGGCGGATTTGCACATGACCACGATCTCGGATGTCGATCCCGCGCCGGGCGGGCTGCGCAAGCCGGTCTTGAGCCTTCGCGGAATCTCCAAGCATTTCGGCGCGGTGTCCGCCTTGACCGATGTCGATCTCGACGTGCATGTCGGCGAGGTCGTGGCGCTCGTCGGCGACAACGGTGCCGGAAAGTCCACGCTCGTGAAGATCCTGGCCGGCGTGCATCAACCGAGCTCTGGAACGATCGCGTTCGGCGGCGAGCATGTCGTGCTGTCAGACCCGGCCACCGCGCTCGGCCTCGGCATCGCCACCGTGTTCCAGGATCTGGCGCTCAGCGAGAATCTCGACGTGGTCGCGAATATCTTCCTCGGCCGCGAGCTCAATCCGATGCGGCTCGACGAGGTCTCGATGGAGCTTCGCGCCTGGACCTTGCTCAACGAATTGTCGGCGCGGATCCCGAGCGTGCGCGAGCCCGTTGCGTCGCTATCCGGCGGGCAGCGCCAGACCGTCGCGATCGCGCGTTCACTGCTGACGGAGCCGAAGCTCATCCTGCTCGACGAGCCGACCGCGGCGCTTGGCGTCGCCCAGACTGCGGAGGTGCTCGACCTCGTCGAGCGCGTTCGGGCCCGCGGCCTCGGCGTCATCATGATCAGCCACAACATGGAAGACGTGCGTGCGGTCGCCGACCGGATCGTGGTCCTGCGTCTCGGCCGCAACAACGGCGAGTTCGAGCCCGACGCGTCCAACCAGGATCTCGTCACCGCGATCACCGGTGCGGATGAAAACTCGGTCTCGCGCCGCGCGAGCCGGCGCCGCGCACAGCAGTCGCCGGAGCCTGGGCGATGACCGACGACACGCAACCTGCTTCGACGGGACGGCTACTCGACCGCAGCGACGCACGGGTCGAACACGCGGACACGCTCGGAAGCGTCATCCGCGCCTTCGTGGGCCGTGTGCGATCCGGTGACCTCGGCTCGCTGCCCGTGGTCGTCGGGCTCGTCGTGATCTGCACGGCGTTCGAGAGCCTCAATCCCGTGTTTCTCGCGCCGAACAATCTGGTCAATCTGCTGTTCGATTGCTCGACGGTGGGTGTGATCGCGCTCGGCATCGTCTGCATCCTGATGGTCGGTGAGATCGATCTGTCCGTGGGATCGGTAAGCGGGTTTGCATCGGCGCTCGTCGGCGTGCTCTGGGTGGGGCAGGACTGGCCGGTCGCCGTGGCCATCGTCACGGCGTTGGTGCTGGGCGCTGCCATCGGTGCGCTCTATGCGTTCCTGTTCAATCGTCTGGGCATGCCGAGCTTCGTCTCGACGCTGGCCGGCCTGCTGGGGTGGCTCGGCCTGCAGCTCTATCTGCTCGGCGCTTCCGGCTCGATCAACCTTCCCTATGGATCTCCACTGGTCGATTTCGGGCAGATGCTCGTGATGCCGCCGATCGTGTCCTACGTGCTGGCGGCGGTGGCGAGCATCGTCGTGTTCGTGACCGATTACCGGACGGCGGCGCGCCGGCGGGCGGCGGGGCTGTCGGCGAGCTCGCTGGGCCGCATGGTGCTGAAGGCGCTGCTAGTCACCATCGTGCTCGCATTCGTCGTCTATTATCTCAATCTCGGGCGCGGCATTCCCTGGATGTTCGGCCTGTTCGTCGGCCTGTGCGTGGTCATGAACTACGCGCTGACGCGGACCAAATGGGGCCGCTCGATGTCCGCGGTCGGCGGTAACCGCGAGGCGGCTCGCCGGGCCGGCATCAACGTGCGCCGGGTCTATGCGTCGGCGTTCGTGCTGTGCGCGACGCTTGCTGCCGCCGGCGGCATTCTGGCCGCCGCGCGGCTGGCATCGTCCAGCCAACAGGCCGGCACCGGCGATGTGAACCTCAACGCGATCGCGGCTGCGGTCATCGGCGGCACGAGCCTGTTCGGCGGCCGCGGCAGCGCCTATTCCGCACTGCTCGGCGTCATCGTCATCCAGTCCATCGCGAGCGGCCTGACGCTGCTCGATCTCTCATCGTCGCTGCGGTACATGATAACGGGCGCGGTCCTCGCCATTGCGGTCATCGTCGATTCGCTGGCCAGGCGCTCACGCCTGTCCCATGGCCGAGCTTGAATAACTCTCACAAGAAAAGGACAAGCCGTGCCCCAGGACCTCGCAGGAAAAGTCGCAGCGATCACAGGTGCCGCATCAGGCATCGGTCTCGAATGCGCGCGAACAATGATCGGGGCGGGCGCGCGCGTGGTGCTGATCGACCGTGACGAGGAGGCGCTGAGCCGAGCCTGCGCCGAGCTGGGCGGGCAGGCGATTCCGCTGCGCATCGACCTCTCTGATTCCGTGAGCGTGGCCACCATGATGCCGCAACTGCTGGAGAAGGCGGGTCAGCTGGACATCTTTCATGGCAATGCCGGCGCCTATGTCGGCGGCGAGGTGCTCGGCGGCGATCCCGATGCCTGGGACCGCATGCTCAATCTGAACGTCAATGCGCTGTTCCGCTCGATCCACGCGGTGCTGCCGCACATGGTCGAGCGCAACACCGGCGACATCATCGTCACCAGCTCGATCGCGGGTCTCGTTCCCGTCGTCTGGGAGCCGATCTATACGGCGTCCAAACATGCCGTGCAGGCCTTCGTGCATACGCTGCGCCGGCAAGTCGCCAAACATGGCTTGCGCGTTGGCGCCGTTGCGCCCGGTCCCGTCGTGACCGCGCTGCTCAAGGACTGGCCCAAGGCGAAGATCGACGAGGAGATGGCGGCCGGCGGCTTGATGCAGCCTGTGGAAGTGGCACAGGCGGTGCTCTTCATGTTGACCCGTCCGAGGAACGTCACCATCCGCGACCTCGTCATTCTGCCGCAGAGCAACGATCTGTAGCGGCTTTCGCACGGCAATCCTGATATGACCAAGCAATCCGATAACCGCCATTTTCTCGGCATCGACGTCGGCACCGGCAGTGCGCGGGCCGGCGTGTTCGACCGCTCCGGCAGGCTCCTCGCGAGTGACAGCGCCCCTGTTGCGCTGTGGCGCGAGGCCGGAGACGTCGTCGAGCAGTCGAGCGAGGATATCTGGCGCGCGGTGTGCCGCAGCGTGCGCGGCGCGGTGGCGCAGGCTGGCATTGCTCCGGACAGCATCGCGGGCATCGGCTTCGACGCGACCTGCTCGCTGGTGGTGCTGGGCGAGGGCGGCACGCCGTTGCCCGTCGGCCCATCGGGCGATCCCGCCCGCAACGTCATCGTATGGATGGATCATCGTGCCGCCGATCAGGCGCGCGGGATCAACCAGACCGGTGAGAGAGTGCTCGACTATGTCGGCGGCACGATCTCGCCCGAGATGGAGACGCCGAAACTGCTATGGCTCGCCGAGAACATGCCCGACACGTTCTCCCGTGCGTGGCAGTTCATGGACTTGACCGACTTTCTCACATGGCGCGCAACGGCAAGCCTGTCCCGCTCGATCTGTACCGTGACGTGCAAGTGGACCTATCTCGGCCACGAAAACCGCTGGGACGATCAATTCTTCCGCAAGGTCGGTCTCGGTGTGCTCGCGGACGAACGGTTTCGCCGGATCGGCACCGAGATCGTGCCCGGCGGAACCAAATTGGCGTCGGGCCTGACCGCGGAGGCGGCGGCCGATCTCGGGCTCGCGATGGGGACGCCGGTCGCGGCAGGCCTCATCGATGCGCATGCCGGTGGTGTTGGGACGGTGGGGGCGCGCGGACCGGCGGGCACGGTGCTCACGCGCATGGCCTATGTGTTCGGAACGTCCGCCTGTACGATGTCGACGACGCCGGACCCGTCTTTCGTCCCCGGCGTTTGGGGACCCTATTACTCCGCCATGGTGCCGGGGCTTTGGCTCAATGAAGGCGGGCAGTCGGCGGCTGGCGCAGCGATCGAGCACCTGTTGCAGATGCATCCGCATTCCGCGCAGGCGGCACAAGCTGCAGACCGGAAGCAGCAGACGCTGGCCGATTGGCTTGCCGCGGAAACCGAAGCCCGCGGCGGTGCGGCAACGTTGCCGCAATTGGTCGGCGGGATTCATGTCGTTCCCGAGTTTCTCGGTAATCGCGCGCCGTTCGCGGATCCTGACGCGCGCGCATTGATTGCCGGGCTCGATCTGCGGTCCGATCTGGAGAGCCTACTGGCGCTTTATCTGGCCGGGTTGTGCGGCCTCGGCTGCGGCGCCCGGCAGATCGTCCGCGCCCAGCAGGACAAGGGCATCGCGGTCGATACGATCGTCGTCAGCGGCGGTGCCGCAAAGAGCCCCCTGGTACGACAGGTGCTCGCCGACATGACCGGGTTGACGGTTGCCGCGTCCGCGTCCCCGGAGGCGGTGTTGCTCGGCTCCGCCATGCTTGGATCGGTTGCGTCAGGTGACCACGCCGATCTCGGCGCGGCGATGCAGGCGATGTCGGTGCTGGGAGACATCCATCGACCGCAGGCCGCTTTGGCAGGCTGGGCCGACCGGCGCTTCGCAGCCTTCGAGGCCCTGCAGCAGGTCGGTCGAACCATCAGAGGCTAGCATCCGACGTCCGGGAGGTCTTCCAGGCATGATGTCCACCGAATGCGGACGCTGTTTGGGGAATGCTCGGCCCTCTTTCATCATCCCGACACATATGTCATTATAGAAATACAAATGTATAGGCCGGGCCTCTCGCCCGGCGAGGGAGGGCTGCCCATGGGTAGGAAAGTCGCATTCATCGCGGCCTTGTTCGGCGCGCTGGCCATGATTGGTCCGGCGCAGGCGCGGGTCGAGGTCCAATGGTGGCACGCCATGAGTGGCGTCCTCGGCGACCGGCTCAACGAGCTCGTCGAGAAATTCAACGCCTCGCAGGACAAGTACACCGTCGTCGCGGTCGCCAAGGGCAATTATGACGAGGTGACCAACGGGGTGATCGCCGCCTACCGCGCCAAGCGGCCGCCGGAGATGGTGCAGATCGCCGAGCGTGGCTACATGACGATGCTGCTGTCGGGGGCTATCGTTCCCGTGCAGGATCTCGTGGAGCAGAAGGGCTACAAGATCGACTTCTCCGACTTCATCAAGCCAGTGGCGAGCTTCTGGAGTTACAAGGGACGGATGTCGGCGATGCCCTTCAACTCGTCGACGCCGATCTTCTGGTACAACAAGGACCACTTCCAGAAGGCGGGCTTCGACAAGCCGGCCGACACCTGGCAGGAGCTGGAGAAGCAGCTCTACGCCATCAAGTCCAAGGGGATCAGCGAGTGTGGCACGGTGCTGCCCGGCGACTTCTACTGGAGCCTGCTCGAGAATTACAGCGCCATCAACAACCAGCCCTATGGTACGCTGGCGAACGGATTCGATGGGCTCGGCACCGAGTTCGTCTACAACAAGACCAAGGTGGTCTCGCAAGTCGCGCGGCTCAAGAAGTGGCTGGATGACGGCGTGATGCAGATCGCAGGCCAGGGCTTCAGCCCCGAGCAATTGTTCACCTCGGGCCGGTGCTCGACCTTCGTCAATTCGACCGCGTCGCATGGCAACATCGAGCGCAATGCGACCATCAGCTGGAGCGCCACCTTCCTGCCGCACGAGAGCGGTATCAATCCGCCGCTCAACAGCACCATCGGGGGCGGGGCCATCTGGGTCATGAAGGGCCACACGCCGGAGCGATACGAGGCCGTCGCGGCCTTCCTGGACTTCGTCGCGCAGCCGGAAACCCAGGTCTGGTGGCACGGCGCAACCGGCTATGTTCCCGCCACCAACCGCGCCTATGAGCTCGCGCGCGACCGGGGTTATTACAAGGATCATCCGACCCGGGAGATCGCGGTGCTGCAGCTTTCGCGCGGCACGCCGAACGAGAATTCGCGCGGCTTCCGGTTCGGCAATTTCGTGCAGACCATGCTGGCCCAGCGCCAGGAGGTCGAAGCGGTGTTCGCCGGTCAGAAGCAGCCGCAGCAGGCGATGGATGACGCAGTCAAGCGGGGCAACGAGATCTTGCGGCAGTTCGAGAAGCTCAATGCCGGGAAGACCCCGGAAACCGAGCGTCCATGACGCTGCGCCTGTCCATCCCCTGGCGTGATGCGCGCGCGCCCGTACTTCAGCGCAAGCACGGGAGCGGTGGCTCCAAGGCCGTCGCCGCCGGGTCCGCCGGCGGCGCGCGCGCCTCGGGCAAGGCGCGGCGGCGCGATCAGGAAGCGGGGCTGAAGCGCGCCAATTTCGGCGAGGGGCCGGGTCTGCCGACGCTGCTGTTGCTGCCGCAATTGCTGATCCTGCTGTTCTTCTTCTTCATCCCGTCGCTGCGGGCGCTGACGCAGTCGGTGCTGCTCAGCGATCCCTTCGGAAACAACGTCCAGTTCGTGTGGTTCGACAATTTCAAGTCGCTGCTTGCGAGCAGCGACTATCGCCAGTCGATCGTTGTGACGTTCTGGTTCACGGTGATGCAGAACGTGCTGACCCTGGGAAGCGCGCTCGTGCTGGCGTTCGCGACCGACAGGATCGTGCGCGGGCGTTCGGTCTATCGCACCATCATCCTGTTGCCCTATGCGATCGCGCCCGCGATCGCCGGCATCCTGTGGGCCTTCCTGTTCAATCCGGCGGTCGGCCCGCTCGCGCAGGTGCTGCATGGCTTCGGCATCGCGTGGGACCCCAATCTCAATCCGACCGATGCGCTGATCCTGGTGACGCTCGCCGCGTCGTGGAAGCACATCTGCTACGACTACATCTTCCTCGTCGTGGGCTTGCTCGCGGTGCCGGTGTCGCTGATGGAAGCCGCCGCCGTGGACGGCGCGGGGCCCATCCGCCGTTTCGTCTCGATCGCGCTGCCGATGCTCGGGCCCACGATCTTCTTCCTCACCGTGATGAACTTCATCTACGGCTTCTTCGAAACCTTCGCCATCATCGATGCCGTGACCAAAGGCGGCCCGGCCGGCGCGACCAACATTCTGGTCTACAAGGTCTTCGTGGACGGCTTCGTCAATCTCGACCTCGGCTCCTCGGCCGCCCAATCGGTTCTGTTGATGAGCTTCGCGCTGATCTGCACGCTGCTGCAATTCCGCTACTTCGACCGCAAGGTCAATTACGGGGTCTAGCCAGATGGTGGAACGCTCACCGATCCTCAACATGGTCTGCCACGCGATCCTGATCGCGGGCGCGATGACGGTCTGCGTGCCGCTGTATTTCGCTTTCGTGGCGGGCTCGCTGACGGTGGCCGAGGTTCAGAAGGTGCCGCTGCCGTGGCTGCCGGGCGGCCAGTTCCTCGACAATCTGCAACTGGCCTGGAGCAAGGGCAATTTCAGCCGCACCTTCCTCAATTCGGTCGTCGTGGCGCTCGGCATCACGGCCGGCAAGATCGCGGTGTCGCTGCTCTCGGCCTTCGCCATCACTTATTTTCGCTTCCGCTACCGGATGCTTGCGTTCTGGCTGATCTTCATGTCGCTGATGCTGCCGATCGAGGTTCGGATCGTCCCGACCTTCGAAGCCGTCGCGAATGCAGCGCTGCCGCTGCAATGGCTGCTGGAAACCCTGCATGTCGCCGATCTCTGGCGCTGGCTCAGCGGACACGAGGTCGCGATCGCGCTCGAATGGAACATGGTCAACACCTATCCCGGGCTGATCTTGCCGCTGATCGCCTCGGCCACGGCCACGTTCCTATTTCGCCAGTTCTTCCTGACGATCCCGGACGAGCTCTGCGAGGCGGCGCGGCTGGACGGGGCGTCGCCGCTGCATTTCTTCTGGAGCATCCTGCTGCCGTTGTCGGTGCCGAACATGGTGGCGCTCGCCATCATCCTGTTCCTGTTCGGCTGGAATCAATATCTCTGGCCGTTGCTGTTCACGACCGACAAGGACATGGCGACGGCGGTCATCGCGTTGAAGGGCCTGATTCCCCGGTCCGACAGCGAGCCGGCCTGGAATATCGCCATGAGCGGTGCGCTCCTCACCATGCTGCCGCCGGTGCTGGTCGTCCTGCTGTTGCAGCGCTGGTTCATCAAGGGTCTCGTCGACAGCAGCAAATAGGAATCGATCATGGTTTTCATCGCCGGGCATCGCGGCGGCCGCAATCTTTGGCCCGAAAACAGCCTGACGGGCTTCCGCAACCTGTGCAGGGAGGACGTCGATGCGGTCGAATTCGACGTCCATCAGAGCACGGATGGCGGTATCGTCGTGATCCATGATCCGCTGCTCGACCGCACCACGTTCGAGACCGGGCCGGTCGGCGAGCGCAGCCTGCGGCAATTGACGGCAACGCGTCTTCGCGATGCCGGCGACGATCGCATTCCGACGCTCGGCGAGGTGCTGGATGTGTTCAGCGACACCACGCACGAGCTGCATATCGAGATCAAGACGGACGCGCTCGGCTATGCCTATCCCGGACTGGAGGCGCGGCTGATCGACGAGGTCAAGCGCCGGGGCCTGGAGCGCCGCACCGTCATCACTTGCTTCGTGCCGGGAGTGATCGAGACCGTGCGCAGATTGTTGCCGGAGGCGCGGGTGCTCATCTCGCTCGATCGCCGCTCGGCGGAGATGATGGGCGGAATAGAGCCCGCGCTGAAGCAACTGGCCGCCATTCCCGGCTGCATTGTCGCGGTCGAAAAATCTCCGCTAGCGCTCGCGCTGCCGCTCGCTCTTAGGGTGCTTGGCACCGAGCGTCTTGGCGTGTGGGTGACCAACGAGCCGGAGGAGATCGCCTATTGGCTCGCCCAGCCGGTGCGACAGATCACGACCGACCGACCGGATCTCGCCGCGAGCATCCGCCGCAGGCTCCAGACCGCATCGGCACGGCCGTGATTCCCCGCCGCCGCTTCCTCGTGGGATCGCTGGCAAGCGCGGCCTTCGCTGCGCCCGCCGGCTTCGTGCGGGGAGCGCCGGTCTCGTTTGGCGCGGATCCCTTTACGCTCGGTGTTGCCTCGGGATGCCCGCGCGAGGATCGCGTCATCCTGTGGACCCGCCTTGCGCCGCAGCCGCTCGAGGGCGGCGGCATGCAGGATGCATCGATCGAGGTCGAATGGCAGGTGGCGGAAGACGAGGCCTTCGCGCGCGTCGTCTCCCGCGGCGTCGTGCGGGCAACGGCGGAGCTGACGCATTCCGTTCACGCCGAAGCGACGGGCCTGCTGCCGGATCGCATCTATTGGTACCGCTTTCGCGCCGGTTCGGCGCTCAGCCCGGTCGGTCGCACGCGAACCGCCCCGGTCGGCTCCGGGCGGACGTTCCGCTTTGCCTTCGCATCCTGCCAGCAATACGAGCAGGGCTATTTCAGCGCCTACCGCGACATGGCCGCGCGCGACCTCAATCTCGTCGTTCATCTCGGCGATTACATCTACGAGAAGTCCTGGGGATCGCGCCATGTGCACCAGCACGGCGTCGGAATTCCGACGACGCTCGAGGAATTCCGCAACCGCTACGCGCTCTACAAGAGCGATCGCGATTTGCAGGCGGCGCACGCCGCCTTTCCCTGGCTGTCGATCTGGGACGACCACGAGGTGATGGACGATTACGCCAATGATCGTTCCTACACCGTGCACGATGCCGCGCGGTTCCTGAAGATCCGTGCGGCAGCCTATCAGGCCTATTACGAGCACATGCCGCTGCCGCCCTCGGCGCGGCCACGCGGTGCCGATGCCACGATCTACGAACACTATCGTTTCGGCGAGATGCTCGACGTGCTGCTGCTCGACGACCGGCAGTACCGCTCGGCATCGGCCTGTGTCGGAGGCGGGCGGCCGACCTGGGTGGCGGATTGCGCGGAGCGGACGGACGAGGCGCGGACGATGCTGGGCCGTGCGCAGGAGCAATGGCTCGATGCGCGCCTGCGCGACTGCCGCGGCCGCTGGACCATCGTCGCGCAGCAGACCCTGATGGCGCAGGACAAACGGGAAGGGGATGACGGCGCGCGTTTCTGGATGGACGGCTGGGACGGCTATCCCAATGCACGCCGCCGGCTGCTTGATTCGCTCGTGGCGCAGCGGCGGCGCAATCCGATCGTGATCGGCGGCGATCGCCACGCCTTCTTCACCGCCGATCTGAAGCAGGACTTCGCCCGGCCGGACGGGCCGACCATCGCGACCGAGTTCGTCGGCACCTCGATCACCTCGGACGGGCCGGGCGAAGCGAGCATACGCAAGGACCTGGCGGCGAATCCGCACCTGGTCTATGCGCGTGGCGACAAGCGCGGCTATGCGACCGTCGAGCTCGATGCCCGGCATTGCACCGTGGGGTTCGAGGTGCTCGACGACGTCAAGGACGCCGGCAGCGCCGTGCGCCGGCTGACGAGCTTCGTGGTCGAGGATGGCGTGCCGGGCGCGAAGGCCGCATGACGAATGCCGCATCGCATCGATTTGACGGCCAAAGAAAGATCGCCTCAAATGCTCCGACGTGTGACTGTGTTTCGAGGCCGCTGCTGGGGGCTGCGCCGTGACTGACCAAACTATCCTGCGGGTGGCCTGGCTCTACTACATGGAGAACCTGACCCAAGCCGAGATCGGCGAGCGGCTGGGGCTGACCCGCGCCCGCGTCAACCGCATGCTGTCGGATGCGCGGCAGACCGGCATCGTCAACATTCGCCTCAACTCCGCCTTTGCGAGCTGCACCGAGCTGGAGCACCGCCTGCGCCGGGAATGCGGCCTCGAGGATGCCGTCGTCATCCCGAGCCCGGAGAATCCCGAGCAGACCGGCAGCTTGATCGGGATGGCGGCCGGAGCCTATCTGTCGAAATTCCTCGAGCAGAAGCGCCCGCGCGTCATCGGCATCGGCTGGGGGGCGACCTTGCGTGAGACGATCCGTTACGTCACGCCGGCGGACTATCCCGACCTCTCCATCGTCTCGATGATGGGCGGCCTGTCGCGCGGACTGGAACTCAACACGTTCGAGATCGCGGGCGAGCTCGCGCACCGGCTGCACGCCCAGTGCAGCTATCTGGCGGCGCCGATTTTCGTCAGCAGCCGGCGCTCGCGCGACACCTTCCTGGCCCAGGAGGTCTATCAGGAGGTGCTGAACAGCGTCGAGAAGATCGATCTTGCGCTGCTCAGCATGGGAGACATGACGCCTCGCTCGCTGCTGATGCGGCATGGGCTGCCGCCGGACGTGCGCGCCGAGCAGCTGCGGGCGGCCGGCGCCGTCGGCGACGTGCTGGCGCAATTTCTCGACAAGGCCGGCCGGCCCATCGATCACGGCATCAACAGCCGCGCCATTGCGATGCCGCTGGAAAAGCTGGCGCGCGTGCCGACCTCGATGCTGATCGCCGGGGGACTCAACAAGGCGCCGATCATCGCGGCGGTGCTGCGCGGCCGGATCGGCAAGGTGCTGGTGACGGACGAGACCACCGCCGTCGCCGCGCTGAAGCTGTTCGACAAGCACAAATAGCCGCATTTCCCCAATCGTAGAGGACCGCGCCTTCGGCACCGAGGGCGCGATGACCCATGCACGCGCGCCACGTAGCGCGCGAAAGCATTTGTCACTTGATAATTACATATGTAATATGACGGAGACAATTGCTCAGAGGGAATGCTTCGACATGCGCGCTGCGGTGCTCCAGGACATTCGTGATATCCGCGTCCTCGATATTCCCGAACCGAGGCCGCTCGCGGAGGACGAGCTCATCATCCGCGTCAAGGCTGTGGGCGTCTGCGGCAGCGATCTGCATTCCTATCTCGAGGGCGGAACGACGGGCCCGACGCAAGTCAGGCCGTTCGTCCTGGGGCACGAGTTCTCGGGCGTCCTCACGCCGGACTCGGCCCGCAAGGCGGGGTTCTCGGCCGATGCGCTGGTGGCGGTCGATCCCTCCATTCCCTGCGGCCATTGCGAATGGTGTCACCGCGGCCACACCAATCTCTGCCCCAATGTGAAGTTCCTGGGTTACGCGCCCCACAACGGCGCCATGGCCGAATTCGTCTGCGTGCCGAAATCGGCTGTGCATGTGGTGCCCGACGGCATCGACCCCGCCGGCGCGGCGATCCTGGAGACGCTCGGCGTCGCGATCCATGCCATGGATCTGGCGCGTCCGCGGCTTCAGGAGACCGTGGCGGTGCTCGGCTGCGGGCCGGTGGGACTGCTGCTGGTGCAACTGGCGCGGCTTGCGGGCAGCGGCAAGATCATCGCGATCGACCCGGTCGAGCAGCGCACGGCACTGGCGCGCGACCTCGGTGCGGATGTGGCCTGCCGCAGCTTCGCCGAGGTCGGCGAGGCCACCGAAGGCCGCGGCGTCGATCTCGTGATCGAAGCGACCGACTCCTCGCACGGTTTTGAGCACGCTGCACGCTGCGCCCGCATCGGCGGCCGGGTCGTTCTCGTCGGCATTCCCGAGAACAACCAGTACATCCTGAGCGGCGCGGAGTCGCGTCGGAAGGGATTGTCGATCAAGTTTTCACGCCGCATGCCCGAGGTCTATCCGCGCGCCATCGCACTCGCGCAGTCGGGGCAGGTCAAGCTCGCACCGCTGGCGACCCATAGCTTCTCGCTCGACCAGACGCCTGCTGCGTTCGAGCAGCAGGTCGCGCGGCGCGATGGCATCATCAAGGCGATCATCTGCCCCTAGGCCATGGCGAAATCATCCAAACTGGTTGTCGCGAGAAAAGGGCGCGTCCTCATGGTGAGGCGCCGTCGCGACGGGCTCTGGATGTTTCCGGGGGGACGACGGCTGGCAGGTGAGAGCGACAGGCGCTGCCTTCGCCGCGAGATCAAGGAGGAGTTGCCCAAGCTGAAGCTCGGTCCGCTGAAGCTCTGGAAGGAAGTGAAGGCGAAGAAAGGCGCGACTGGCCGGCGGATGAGCGATGCGATCTTCCTGGCCAAGAAGGTGTCGGGGCGCCTGAAGGTCGGCGACAAGAAGGAGATCGACCGCGCCGTTTGGCGCAAGCCGCGCGGCGCCAGATTGACCCCGACCTCGCGCTACATTCGCGACAAGCTGTTTCCGCGATAGAGCTCGTTCATTGCAGCGGCGGTCTTTCGACATGAGCGCGGATGGCGTTGTTGTCGGCGTCGATCCAGCCATGCTCGCGGGCTTTCGCCACCATCTCCGTGTAGCGCTGATGCCAGTCCGCATCGTCAGGCCGGCCCTCCAACGTCGGGACCAGATCGATCGACACCAGCGCATCGCGGTCGCCGAGCAGCGTGATCCCTTTCCAGGGCTGGGCATCCGGCGACGTCTTCGCATGCACCACAAGCTTGAACTTGCGGAAGTCCGACGGCTCGGAAAGCCGGACTACACCTTTGTCGAAACATTCGATGATCATGGGCCGCTCCTGTTGCGATCCTCGCCGATAAGGACGGTATTGCCGGATCTTGCCCGGCAAATCCAGCTACGCCCGCGGCAGCGCGTGCAGGGCGCCCTGAAAATTGACGAGCGGATCGCCGTGACCGCCGCGCGTCGCCACGATCCTGCCGATGAACAGACCATGCGTGCCGACGACCTGGTGATGATGCAGCACGCATTCCAGGGCGCCGATCGCCGCCCCGAGGAGCGGAACGTCCTGGGTGCCTTGCTCCCATTGCGCCGTCGCGAAGCGCTCGACGCCCTTGACGCTGCCGGCAAAGCGCAGCGCCAGATCCTCCTGTCCAGCGCCGAGGAGGCTGACCCCGAAGCGGCCGTTGGCGAGGATGGCGGCATGGGTCTCGGAGCTTGAATTGACGCCGACGAGCAGGCTCGGCGGGTCCAGGCACAGCGAGGTGACGGAGCTGACCGTCAGCCCGCGCCGTGTCGTGTCAGCTCCCGTCGCCACGATGGCGACGCCGCTTGCGAGGTTGCGCATCGCCAGCCGAAATTCGGCGGCTTCGACTGAACGGGCATCGGTCATTTGAGGCATCTGAAATCCCATGACGGACCTCCGAATTGCGCGTCTTGCCGGTTGCGCCTAGGCCGAAACCGCTTCGCCCGCGGCCCTGGTGCGACCCGATTTCAGCTCCTTGCGGATCGCGGGGATGATCCTGCTGCCCCACAGCTCGATCTGGCGCAGCATCGTGCGCTGATCGAAATCGCCGAGCTGGGTCTGCAGCGCGATGTGGGTCGGCTTGAGGATGCTGATCTCCTCCAGCATGCGGTCGATCACCTGGTTGACGCTGCCGACAGGCAGATTGCTCCGCATCGTCTCCAGGCTCATGTCGTTCGGCCCGGCCTCTTCCTTGATCAAATAGCCGTCGTCGCTCTGGGCGCGGCGGAACTTCAGGCTCTCGGACAGCCGGCGCTGGAAGCGTGCATTGTCCAGATAGGACTGGATCTCGCTGTCATTGTCGCTGGCATAGGCGCAGCGCAGGAAGCCGAAGCGGGTGTCGTCGATGGAACGGCCTTCCTTGGCCGCGATCCCTTCGAGACGCTCGCGCAGCGCCTTGATGGCGTCGAGCCCGTTGAGGAGCGCCGTGACGAACAGATTGTGGTTGTCGCGGATGGCGCGGCCGAGCGTCTCGCCGTGGCCGGACGTGACCCAGATCGGCGGCATCGGCGTCTGCACGGTGCGCACCGCGATCGCGGTCGGCGGCATCTTCAGGTGCTCGCCGGAATAGGAGAAGATGCGCTCCTTCATGCCGGCGTGGAGCACGTCGTAGAATTCGGCGAACAGCGCGTGGGAATGGTCGAGGTCGACGCCGAAGCGGTCGAACTCGAACTTCTGATAGCCCGAGCCGATGCCGAGATCGAGACGGCCGTTCGAGACGGTGTCGGCAAAGCCGATCTCGCCGAGCAGGCGCGCTGGATGATACAGCGGCAGCACGCAGACGGCGGAGCCGAGGCGGATGCGCTTGGTGAGGCCGGCGCAATGGGCGACCATCATCAGTGGCGAGGGGCAGAGGCTGTAATTGTTGAAATGGTGCTCGGCGTACCAGGCGGTGTCGAAGCCGGCCTGCTCGGCGGCGACCGTCTGCTCGACGGCGTTGTGGATCACTTCCTGCGAGCTCTGATGATAGCCGCGCTGCTGCGCCAGAATGAATACGCCGAATTCCATCGGTTGCTCCCTCCACCATGTCGCGGTCGCTTTTGCGCCGCGGTCGCTCTTGCGACGCGTTCTCATGAAGTTAGGGGCTTGAGCATTTTCGAACAATTGGCGTAATCTGAGCATGTCTTTTGCAAAATCTGAAAAGATCGATGAATCGCCTCCAGGCCATGGAATTGTTCGTCAGCGCCGTCCGCGAGGGCAGCTTTTCCGCCGCCGGGCGCCGCGTCGGGCTCTCGCCGGCGTCGGTGTCGCGCTATGTCGGCGAGCTCGAGGCAAAGCTCGGCGTCCAGCTCCTCAACCGCAGCACGCGGCATCTCGGCCTGACAGACGCGGGCAAGATCTTCTTCCAGCGCACCGAGCAGGTGCTGCACGGCATCGAGGATGCGGAGGCTGCCGCGCTGGCGCTTCAGACAGCGCCGCGGGGAACATTGCGGGTGCACTCGCGCACGCTGTTCGGCATCAAGGTGCTCACGCCGCTGCTTCCAGGATTCCAGAAGCTCTATCCGGAGCTGAAGGTGGAGCTGCGCCTGTCGGAGCGACGGCCACAGCTTCGCGAGGATGAATTCGACATCGACTTCCAGATCCAGGCGCCGAAGGACCCCGGCCTCATGCAGCGAAGGCTGCTGAGGAGCGAGCGGATTCTCGTGGCGTCGCCGGACTATGTCGGCCGGATGCCGAAGCTGCGCGATCCCGAGGATATCACGCGCCACAACTGCCTGACCTACTGGATGGGCCCGGAGGACGTGGTCTGGAAGTTCATGCGGCGGAACCGGCTGCGCGAGATCGTCGTGCCGTCGTCCTTCGCCAGCAACAACGGCGTGGTGCTGTGCGATCTCGCCGTCGCCGGGCACGGTGTCGCCTTGCTCGACGACTACACCGTTGCGGAGCAGTTGAAGACCAAGCGGCTGGTTCGCCTGCTGCCGGGCTTCCGGGTGACGAATTCCACCTTCGACGAAGGGATCTACGCGGCGTTCCTCCAGAGCAGCTATCTGCCGGAGAAGATCAGGGTCTTCGTGGACTACATGGCGGAGAACGTGCCGAAGATGGTCAGGAGATCCGCGCAGTAGCTGCGGGTCAGCCCGGGCCGAACCGCAGTGCCGGCAGGCCGCGAACGCCGAGGCCTTCGACCGCGAACAGGCCGCCGGCATCGGGATGATCGTCGGCAAGCGCGTGACTGCGCGAGATCGAGGTCACGTAGAGAATATCGAGATCGGGACCGCCGAAGCTCACGCTGGTGGGGTGACGGACCGGCATGTCGATCGTCCGCACGATCGTTCCGTCCGGCGCAAATCGTGCGATCTTGCCGATGCGCACGAGGACGGACCAGAGACGGCCGTCCGCATCGACCGTCGCACCGTCGCAGCCGGACCCGATCGCCTCCGTGTCGGCGAAGACGCGCTTGTTGGCGAGGGGGCCATCGGAGCCGTAATCATAGGCCCAGATGATGCGCCTTGCGCTGTCGGCAAGGTAGAAGGTCCGCCCGTCCGGACTGAAGCACGGCCCGTTGCTCACGGCGAGGTCGGTCTCCAGCAACTCCAGAGCGCCCGATACGTCCAGCCGGTAAAGCCCGCCCAGCGGCGTCTCGTTCGGGGCGCGGTCACCGTGCATCGTGCCTGCCAGGAAGCGCCCGTGAGGATCGGCCTTGCCGTCATTCAGTCGCACATTGGGATGGTCGAGCCCGATCGACGGACCCTCCGTCAGGAGCCGCCGGTCGAAATCGTAGTGCGCAAACCCGTTGCGCAGCGCCAGGATGGCGCCGCCGTCGTGCCGCAGCGCCAGCGAGCCGATCGGTGCGGGCGCGCTGAATTGCTCGACGGCGCCGGTGAGAGGAGACAGCACGTGGATCGTTCCAGCTAGCGCGTCGATCCAGATGAGGCGCTGCCGGCGCTCGTCCCACACCGGGCTCTCGCCGAGCCGGTCCTTGGTTGCGCCGATGCGCCTGATTCGGACCTCGCTCATGGTTCCTCGCGCGGCCATCGCCGGGCTTGACCGATCGGTCGGCGAAAACCTAGTTTCATTCCAAAGACTCTCGGGCTGACGAATGGATTGCGAAAGTTCATGACCGAACTGTCAACGATGAAAGACGGCGTTGCGAACCAGGCCGAGGCCTCGGACCGCGTGCTGCAGATCCTCGCCGAGGCCGGGCGGCTGTTTGCGAGCAAGGGTTTCGAAGGTACCTCGATGCGCGACATCGCGCTCGCCTGCGGCATCTCGAAATCGCTGCTCTACCATCACTTCTCCAACAAGGACGAGATCTACGCGCGTGTCGCGGTCGGCTCCACGCTCGAGCTCTATCTGTTCGTGCGCGACCGCATTCCCGACGGCCCGCCCTCGCACAAGATCCGCGCCTTCATGGTCGCCACGGCCGAGTATTTCCGGCGCTATCGCTGGGCCTGGATCGCTTCCACCACCGCCTTCTGGAACGATCCTGACCGAACCCGGCACAAGGAGCGGCTGACGCGCCGCGACCGCTTCGAGAATTTTCTGCGCGGCCTGATCCAGGAGGCGATCGACGCCGGCGAGATCCGGAAGGTCGATGTTCCCATGACCGGGCGGCTGATCCTGTCCTCGCTCAACTGGATGCATCGCTGGTACAATCCCAACAAATCCGCGACCCCCGAGCAGATCGCGGAGATCTTCTTCGACATGATCTTCAACGGCCTGCGAAGCGGCGAACTCGTCGCGCTTCCGTCGGCCGAGCCGCCCAAGGCGAGCCGGCGCAAATCGCGCTGACCGCCGGGCGGCGGCCTCGGCTCATTCCAGGACGATGTTCTGCGCCTTGATCACCGGCCCCCACAGCGCCGCGTCCTTGGTCAATTGGGCGTCGAGCCGGTCCGGCGCACCGGTGTCGACCATCAGGCCGTCGGTCTCGAGCTGCTTTGCGATCTCCGGCTTCTGCATCGCGGCGTTCGCCGCCGCGTTCAGCCGCGCAATGACGTCGGGCGGCGTGCCTGCGGGCGCGTGGAGCGCGGTCCAGAACGAGGCGGTGAGGTTGGGATAGCCGGATTCGGCCAGCGTCGGAATCTCGGGGAAGCTCGCCATGCGCTTTTCCGCGGAGAGCGCGAGGATGCGCAACTGACCTCCGCGCGCATGCTCGATCACGGCGGCCGGGGTCGCGAAGTTGAGGTCGCATTCGCCCGATAGCGTCTCCATGATGGAGGCGGGATTGTTGCGATAGGCGACCTCGGTGACGGAGAACCCCATCGACTTGCCCATCATGATGCCGAACAGATGGGTGACGCTGCCCGGACCCAGCGTGGCGTAGAACAGCGGCTTGTCGCGGCCCCTGGCGTAGCTGACGAAGCTCTTCACGTCGGTCGCGGGCGTACGCGCGTTCACGGTCAGCGACAGCGGCCCGTTGCAGAGCATGGCGACGGAGGCAAAGTCCTCGAGCTTGTAAGGCAGGTTCTTGCGCAGCAGCACGTTCAGTGAAATCGGCCCGGTGCCGCCGGCGAGCAGGACCGATCCGTCCTTCGGCGCGCGCGCCACATATTGCGAACCGACGATGCCGTTGGCGCCGGGCTTGTTGTCGACCAGAACAGGCTGATCGAGGCTTTCCGCCATGGCCTTCGCGATGGAGCGCATCAGGCTGTCGATCGAGCCGCCGGGCGCATAGGGCACGATGATGAAGATTTGCGATGGGCGCGCTCTCACGATGGCGGGCGCAGCGAGCGGCGCGGCGAGGGCGCCGGCGATCAGAGCTGTCGCCTGGCGTCGGCTGATCCTGGGCATGGCAGTCCTCCTCAAGGTCGTTATTGCTTGCCGTGAACCTAACGACTGACCGATCGGTCGGTCAATAGGACGACGGCAGTATATTGCAAGTCGCTACGCTTGGTGTTATCAGCGTTGAAAGCTGACCGATCGGTCAGGCCGAGCGATGCGCTCACAAGCAAGACCAACAGAAGCCCAGGAGGAAGCCCATGTCAGGAGATATCGTCACCCTCGAAGTGTCGGACAACATCGCGCTGGTGACGCTGAACCGGCCTCCGGTGAACGCGCTCGACCGCGCCATGCGCGACCGCATCGTCGCCGTGTTCGACGAGATTTCCGAGCGTGCCGATGTCAGGGTCGCGATCCTGACCGGCGCCGGAAAGGTGTTTTGCAGCGGCGCGGATCTGAAGGACCGGCCGGACCCGAGCAAGGTCGGCGCGTTTCACAGCCACAACCGCATCACCCGCGAGACCGGAAACTGCATTCGTGAATGCGCCAAGCCTGTCATCGCGGCCATCAACGGCGTTGCGCTCGGCGCCGGCGTCGGCCTGATGGCGTCCTGCGACATCTTCTACGCCTGCGAGGAAGCCGTGTTCGGCATGCCCGAGATCAATGTCGGGCTCGCCGGCGGTGCGGCGATGCTGAACACGCTGTTCGGCCGCTCGCTGATGCGCCGCATGTTCTTCACCGGCTACCGCGTGCCGGCCGCCGAGCTTTACCGCCTCGGCATCATCGAGGCCTGCACCACCAAGGAGAACCTGATCCCCGAAGCGATGAAGATCGCGCGCGAGATCGCCTCGAAGAGCCCGATCGCGATGGAATACGCCAAGAACGCCGCGAACATGGTCGAGCTGATGCCGCCGCGCGATGCCTATCGCTTCGAGCAGAACATCACCATGGCGCTGTCCAAGACGGAGGACGCCAAGGAGGCGCGCATGGCGTTCCTGGAGAAGCGCGCACCGGTGTTCAAGGGGCGCTGAGATGCGGCCGGGAGAAGGTCTCGACGCGCTGATGTCGCCGGGTTCGATCGCGATCATCGGCGCCTCGCAGGAGGCGACCAAGATCGGCGGTCGGCCCGTCGATCTGCTGCGCCGTCACGGCTATGCGGGCCGGGTCTATCCGGTCAATCCGAAGGCCGCGATGGTGCAGGGGCTCAAGGCCTATGGCTCCGTCGCCGACCTTCCGGAAGCGCCGGACCTTGCCATCATCGCGGTCGACGCGGAGCGCGCGGGCGAAGCGGTGGAGCAATGCGCCGCCCGCGGCGTCCGCAGCGTCGTCGTGTTCTCCTCGGGCTTCGCCGAGCTCGGCGAGCAGGGACGCGCGATGCAGGAGCGGCTGCGCGTTGCGGCGCGCGGTAGCGGCATGCGCTTGCTGGGGCCGAACTGCCTCGGCGCGGTCAGCGTCGCCGAGAAGAGCATTGCGACGTTCTCGATCGTGCTGGAGCACGGCATGCCGGCCGCAGGCTCGCTCGGCATCGTCTCGCAGAGCGGCAATTTGGGCAGCTACACCATGCGCCTTGCCAGCGAGCGCGGTGTCGGCGTCAGCCGTTTCATCACCACGGGCAACGAGTGCGACATCGATATCGCCGACGGCATCGCCTGGATGGCGCGCGATCCCGCCACCAAGGTGATCCTGTGCTGCCTCGAAGCCTGCCGCGATGCCGGCCGGCTGATCGCCGCGCTGGAAGAGGCGCGCGAGGCCGGCAAGCCCGTCATCGCCATGAAGATCGGCACGTCGGCCGCCGGGCAGGCCGCGGCGGCCTCGCACACCGGAGCTATGGCGGGATCGGACGCCGTGTTCGACGCGCTGTTTGCCCGCTGCGGTGCCGTGCGCGTGCACAGCCTCGACGAGCTGATCGATCTCGGCCATGCCGCATCGATCCTGCTGCCGGACCGGCTGCCGAAGGGCCCGGGCGTCGCAATCCTCACCGCGTCGGGCGGCTTCGGCGTGCTGCTCGCCGACGCTGCGCAGTCGGTCGGTCTGACATTGCCGGAGCTCGGCGAGGAGACGCAACGCAAGATTCTGGAGCTGGTGCCGTTTGCGTCGGCCCGCAATCCCGTCGATGCCACCGCGCAGATGTCGAGCCGCCCGGATCTTCTGGAGAAGATCATGACTGCCGTCGTGGCGGACGAGCGGGCCGACACGGTGATCGTGCCGCTGCCATTCTCGCTGCATCTGCCGCGCCTGCGCTCGATCTATATGGACACGCTGCGCAACATGCGCGCGCAATATCCTGCCCGTCCCATCGTCCTGTGCGTCGAGGGACCGGACGATGCGCTGACCGAGCTGCATGCGCTGGGCTTTCCGACGATCGCAAGCTTCGACGGCTGCTGTGCGACCGTCGCCGCTCTGGTGCGGTTGCGGGCCGCGGTGCAGCGCCCGCAGGACAAGCCCGAGGCCATCGCGCAGGCAGCGCCGCTCGCGGCCGACGCCTTCCGGCATGAACTCGGCGCCAAAAGTGCGCTGGCAAATGCCGGCGTTCCGGTCCTGGCCGAGCGTCTGGTCCAGGACGCGGATGGCGCGGTACGCGCGGCCGCCGAGATCGGCTATCCCGTGGTGCTGAAGATCGCCTCGCCCGATCTGCCGCACAAGACCGAGGTCGGCGGCGTGGTCGTCGGCGTCGGCTCGGAAGCCGAGGTCCGGCGTGCCTATGCCCAGATGCGCGACCGCGTCGCGACCCATGCTCCCCAGGCTGCGATCGACGGCGTGATCGTGGCGCCGATGGCCAAGGGCGTCGCCGAGCTGATCCTCGGCAGCCGCATCGATCCGGTGTTCGGACCGGTGGTGATGGTCGGTCTCGGCGGCATCTTCGCCGAGATCCTGCAGGATTCCGCCGTGCAGATGGCTCCGGTCAGCGAGACGCAGGCCATGGCCATGCTGAGATCGCTGAAGGCCTTCGCGGTGCTCGACGGCGCACGGGGGCGGCCGCGCGCCGACCTCGACGCCGCGGCGCGTGCCGTTGCCGCATTGTCGCGCTTTGCCGCGGCCCACGCGGACGAGATCGCGGAGATCGACGTCAATCCGCTGCTGCTCCGCGCCAAGGGCGAGGGAGCCGTGGCGCTCGACGCGCTGCTGATCCCCCATGCCGGGCAGCCGATCCGCAAGCACTGAACCGAACGACAAGAGGCCGCAGAAGCGAGCCCAGAGGAAACGGGAAGAGGAGGATGACATGAGGAGACTGACCATCGCGGCGCTCGGCATCATGGCCTTGCTGCTCGCGCACGCCCCCCTGTCGGCACAGGGCATTTCGGGCGACGTGATCAAGATCGGGATCATGAACGACCAGAACGGTCCCTACGCCGACAATTGCGGCCTCGGCTCGGTCGCCGCCGCCAAGCTCGCGGTCGCCGATTTCGGCGGGGCGGTCGGCGGCAAGAAGATCGAGCTCGTGATCGCCGACGACCAGAACAAGCCCGATATCGGCGTCGCCATCGCGCTGCGCTGGCTCGACAACGAGGGCGTCGATGCCATCGTCGGCTGCTCGGCCTCGTCGATCGCGCTGGCGGTGCAGGACATCATGAAGACCCGCAAGAAGCCCTACATGCTGGCGGGCACGGCGGGCTCGTTCTTCACCAACGACAAATGCTCGCCGATGACCACGCAATGGGTGGTCGACACCTATGCGCAACCGAAGGCGACCGTGAAGGCGCTGCTGGCGCAGGGCATCGACAGCTGGTTCTTCCTGACGGTCGACTATGCCTTCGGCAAGGCCTGGCAATCGGATGCGACGAAGTTCATCGAAGCGGGCGGCGGCAAGGTGGTGGGCTCGGTGCTGCATCCGCTGAACTCGTCGGACCTGTCCTCGTTCCTGCTGACGGCGCAGGCCAGCGGCGCCAAGGCGATCGCGCTCGCCAATTCGGGGGCGGACTTCGCCAATGCGATCAAGCAGGCGCAGGAGTTCGGGCTGACCAAGTCGCAATTGCTCGTTCCGCTCGGCCTCATGATCAGCCAGACCCACGGCATCGGCCTCAAGGATCTCCAGAACGTGCGGCTGACGACGCCGTTCTACTGGGACATGACGCCGGAGAGCCGGGCCTTTGCCAAGCGCTATGCCGAGGCGACGAGCGGCCAGCTGCTCAACGAAGGCAAGTCGGCGACCTATAGTGCCATCACGCATTATCTGAAGGCGGTGGCTGCCAGCGGTTCCGACGATGGCGATGCGGTGATGAAGCAGATGAAGAGCACGCCGGTCAACGATTTCGAGATGAAGAACGTCGCGATCCGGGCCGACGGCCAGGTGATGCGCCCGCTCTACGTCGCGCGGATCAAGACGCCGGCGGAATCCAAATACACCTACGACTATTACGAGATCACCGGAACGATCGCGCCCGAGGATGCGTGGCGGCCGGCCTCGGAGAGCGCCTGCGATCTCCTCAAGTCGCAGTGACGTCGGCGGATGCGGTGAAAACGGGAAACAGGCGATGAGTGCAGTTGAAGCGGTATCGGCCCAATCCTCCGCGGGAGAGAGCCTGACGGGCGAAGCCTATCGCGATGCCATGCATCGCTGGCTGCACGCCAATCTGCCCGCCAGCTTCCGCAGCGACAGCGCCGCATTCTTGTCGCCGACGCTGCCGCAATCCGTCGCCTGGGAGGCGGCGATGTACCGCGCCGGCCTCACCGGCATCACGTGGCCGCAGGCCTATGGCGGCCACGGCCGCTCCTTGCGCGAGCATCTCATCGCCAATCAGGAGATCGGCCGGCTCGCGATGCCCGAGAGCGTCAACTCGATCGGTAAGGAGCTCGCCGGGCCGATCATTCTCGCCGTCGGGACCGAGGAGCAGAAGCGGCGCTTCCTGCCGGCGATCCTGGAGATGCGCAACATCTGGTGCCAGGGTTTCTCCGAGCCGGAGGCCGGCTCCGATCTTGCAGGCCTGCGCACGCGCGCGACGCGGGACGGAGACGGATGGCGGATCAACGGCCAGAAGATCTGGACCAGCGGCGCCTACCGGTCGCAGCGCTGTCTCGTGCTCGCCCGCACCGGGGCGCTGGAGGATCGCCATCGCGGCCTCGCGATGTTCGCGGTGCCGCTCGACGCCAAGGGCGTGCGTGTGCGCACCATCAAGTCGATCGACGGCCGCGAGAGCTTTTGCGAGGTGTTCTTCGACGAGGTCGAGGTCGCGCAGGCGGATGCGATCGGGGCGCCTGACGAAGGCTGGGCCGCAGCCATCCGCGTGCTGGAGATCGAGCGGGCGACCAACCGCATGTATCGCGCCTGGCGCTTCGAGAACGAGCTGCGTCATTTGATTTCGGCGTGCAAGGCGGACGCGGCGCTTGCGTCGGTGGTCGCGGACCGGCACTACGCGGTCAGGCTCGGCGAAGTTGCGGTCGAGATCGAGGTGTTGAAGGCGCATGTCGAGACCGCCGTGGATGCGCTGGCCAAGGGCGACAAGATCGGCGCGCGCGGCAGCCTTGCGAAACTCTATTGGAGCGAGTCGCATCAGCGCTTTGCCGCGCTTGCCCTCGAGCTGCTCGCGCAGGCGTCGCTGCCGCAGAACCCGGCGATCACGGTGGCGCGGCGCCGTTTCGAGGCGATCTATCTGCAGGCGCGGGCCGAGACGATCTATGCCGGGACGACCGAGATCCAGCTCGGCATCATTGCCGACCGCATTCTCCAGCTGTCGCGAGGCAAGTGACGATGTCCGACGGCCAGAGCCACCCGCAGGGCTTGCTCAGGAACCGTCTCGTCGTCGTGACGGGAGCGGGGCAGGGCATCGGCCGTGCCATCGCGCTGGGCGTTGCCGCGGCCGGGGCGAGGGTCGTCGTGACCGATCTGCGGCAGGACCGGGCGGAATCGACGGCGCGCGAGATCAGGGACACCGGCAGGGAGGCGCTCGCCTGTTCGCTCGACGTGACGGATGCCGCGGCGTGCAGTGAGGTCGCCAGGCGCGTGGATGAGGAGATCGGCCCTGCCGACGTCCTCGTCAACAACGCCGGCATCATCATTCGCGAGCCGATCGACAGCCCGCGCGCCCACGAGAACTGGCGCCAGGTGTTCGACGTCAACGTCAACGGCACCTTCAACGTGGTGCATGCTTTCATCCCCGCCCTGCGCAAGACGCGCGGTTCCATCGTCAACGTGGCGTCCGTCGCGGCCTTTGGCGGCATGAACGGTGCGCTCGGTTATTCCCCGTCCAAGGGCGCGGTGAGGCTGTTCACGCAGGCGCTCGCCCGCGACCTCGCGCCCGACGGCATCCGCGTCAACGCGGTCGCGCCGGGCATCATCGCGACCGAGATGAGCGAGACGACCCGGGACAATCCGGCGCGGCTCTCCGGCCTGATGGCGCGCACGCCGATGAAGCGGGTGGGGCAGCCGGACGAGATCGCGGGGCCGGTGGTCTTTCTGGCCTCCGCGATGGCGTCCTATGTCAACGGCGCCATCCTGCCGGTCGACGGCGGATATCTCGCCTAGCGAACGATTGAAGGGTTTCGAAGGGAACGATGATGAGCATGGCCGAAGCACTTCAGCCCGACGAGTTCGCGGCAACCGCGGCGCGCGCAGTCACCGCTTGCGCGGGCCTGGACGTGCGCGCGCAGGCGCAAAATCTCGCCGGCGACGGACTGCTCGGAATCATCGCGGATGAGGAGGTGGGGGGACTGGCGCTGCCGCTCGGCTTCGCGGTGCCGGTGATCGCGGCCGCCCATTCCGGATTGCTCGCTTTTCCGCTGCTGGAGACCATCCTCGTTGGGCGTGCGTTTCAGTCCTCGCTGACGCGTCTCGCCGCTGCGATCGTGTCCGGCGAGAAGCTGGTCACCATCGCCTGGCAGGGCGAGGCCGTCGCCGAACGCGAAAGCGGGCTGTTGGTGTTGAGCGGCGTGGTGGCGCGGGCGCCCTGCGCGGCGAAGGTGGACCACATCCTGGTGCGCATGAGCGGTGGTGCTGCGGCGCTGATCCCGGCCGATGCCGGGGGCGTCGTGGTGGAGCAGGCGGCGGGCCTCGACCTGACGGTGCCCGAGCACACGGTGCGACTGGACAAGGTCGAGGTTTCGGTCGGCTCGATCCTGCCCGCGGGAACGTGGGACCTGCTCAATTCGGATGCCAACGTGCTTCGCGCCGCGGCCATTCTTGGATCGGCCGAGGCCTGCCTGTCGCTTGCGCAGGAGCACGCCTCCACGCGACGCCAGTTCGGCCATGCGCTGTCCTACAACCAGGCCATCCGCCACGCACTGGCGCGGCAGAAGCTGGGACTGGAGAGCATCCGTCATGCGATCACGCGCAGCCTGTCCGGGGAGGGCGGCCCCGTGCAGCGCGATGCGGCGTTCCTGGCGGCCGCCACCTATGGCAGCTCGATCAGCGAAGGCGCGCTGCAGATCCATGGCGGCATGGGCTTTACGTGGGACGTGCCGGTGCATCGCCATCTGCGCCGCATCCGCACGCTGCAGGCCCAGGGTGATGCCAGCGGCCTGATCAATCATTTCGGCCGCCGCTACGTATCGGAAGTTGCTCCGTTCGCCGAAGCAGGAACTTGAAGGACGAGAGCTTGAAGGAGATTGCCATGACAGAAACCAGGGATCAGACGCTCGCGGGCCGCGTCGCACTCGTCACCGGCGCGGGAAACGGCATCGGCCGCGCAACCGCGCTCAGGCTTGCCGCGCGCGGCGCGATCGTCGGCGTCAACGATCTGAAGCCGGAATTCGTCGAGGGCACCGTGAGCGCCATCAAGGCCGCCGGCGGCAACGCGGTCGCCGTCGCGCAGGACGTCTCCAGCCGCGACGGCATGCGGCAGGCCGTGCTGGGATTGGCGCAGCAGCAGAAGCGTCTGGACATCCTCGTCAACAACGCGGCCTGGGTCCGCTACCAATCCGTTCCGGATGTCGCTCCGGAAACCGTCGATCGCATGCTCAATATCGGCTTCAAGGCGATCATCTGGGGGATTCAGGCGGCCGCGGAGGTCATGGATGCCGAGCGCGGCGGCGCCATCGTCAACGTCGCCTCGGTCGCCGGCCTGATCTCGGCCAAGAACAGCATCGTCTATAGCGGGATCAAGGCCGGCGTGATGGGTCTCACGCGCGCAGCCGCAGCCGAGCTTGGCGAGCGCAACATCCGCGTCAATGCCGTGGCGCCCTCGGCGATCCCGACCGAGGGCACGATGCGCAACCGCAATGCCGAGCTCGACGCGCGCCGGGTGGCGCGAACGCCGCTGGGCCGGCTCGGCACGGTCGACGACATCGCCAAGGCGATCTGCTTCCTCGCCGGCGACGACAGCGGCTTCATCACGGCGCAGGTGCTCACGGTCGATGGCGGCATCGTTCTGACCAACATTGCCTGACGGGATCATCGCGATGGCCGATCTGACGCCGGAACAGCAGGTGCTGAAAGAGGCCTATGTCAGGGCGCGCGGCTATTGGCGGCCCTGGACGGAAGGGCTGTTGCGGCTCGATCCGGTGTTCCTGGAAGCCTACGGCAGATATGGCGGCTATTCCGCGGAGAACGGGCCGTTGTCGCCGAAGATGCGGGAGTTGATCTACGTCGCGCTCGACGGATCGGCGACGCATCTGTTCCGCTCAGGCCTCGCGCTGCACCTTCGCCTCGCACTTCAGGAAGGCGCCACGGCGCGGGAGATCATCGACGTTTTTCGGCTCGCGACGGTTCAAGGGCTGGACGGGTGCAACGTCGGCATCGGCATCCTCGCCGAGGAATTGGCGAGCGCCGGAATTCCGGACGATCGTCCCGATCTCACGAAAGAGCAGCAGGCTTTGCGAGACAGCTACGTTGCGCAGTTCGGCGACTGGCCGGATTTCTGCGAGCAATGGTTGCGCGCCGATCCCGGCTATTTCGCCGTCCTGCTCGATCTCCTGGCGGACCGGCGCACGGGCGACGGTCTCGATCAGCGCTCGCAGTGCCTGATCTCGCTCGCTCTCAACGCCTGCTTCACCGCGCTCAATCCGCATGGGCTGCGTGTGCAGATCAAGCGCGCGTTGCGGCTCGGTATCGACCATCGCGAGATCCGGCAGGTTCTGCAGATGACCGCGCATCTCGGCGTGCACGCCTGCGCGATCGGCGTGCCGGTTCTGATGGAAGCGCTCGAGGAGCGTTCCGCGAAGGCGGGGCCTGGCGAGGGAGGACGGACATGAAAGGGCTGGCGATCCGCAATCAAAGGGCTTTCGCGTCCGGCGTCCTGTTCCTGGCCTTTGCGGTGTTCTTCTTTGCGACTGCGCTGCAATATCCCGCAGGCTCCGCGGCGCGGATGGGGCCGGGCTATTTTCCGCGCCTGCTTGCGATCGTGCTCGCCGCGATCGGTCTCGTCGTGATCCTCGGCGCGATGAAGCCCGGCGCGGAAGCACAGGCGCTGCGCAGGTGGGACCTCAAGGGTCTGGCCTGGATCGTGGGATCGGTGGTGCTGTTCGGGGGTCTGCTGTTTCCGCTTGGCCTCGTCGGGGCGCTGTTCGTCCTGATCATGGTGTCGAGCAGGGCCAGTCCCGAATTCACATGGACGGGCGCGCTGACCAATGCGGCGGTGCTGATCGTGCTGTGCCTTGGCGTCTTTGTCTACGGGCTCGGGCTGCCATTGCCCGTCTGGCCTTCTCTCCTCAACTGAACGAGCCGGGCGATGGATCTCTTTCACAATCTGGCGATCGGCTTTGCCACGGCGGCCCAGCCCGCGAACCTGCTCTATGCCTTCTTCGGCTGCCTGCTCGGCACCCTGATCGGCGTGCTTCCCGGCCTCGGTCCGCTCGCGACCATCGCGATGCTGCTGCCGATCACCTATGCGCTGCCGCCGGACGCCGCGCTGATCATGCTCGCCGGCATTTACTACGGCGCGCAGTATGGCGGCTCGACGACCGCGATCGTCGTCAACCTGCCCGGCGAGTCCTCGTCCGTCGTGACCACGATCGACGGCTACCAGATGGCGAAGCAGGGCCGGGCCGGCGTGGCGCTCGCCACCGCCGCCATCGGCTCGTTCTTCGCCGGCTGCGTGGCGACGCTGGCGCTGGCGGCTCTTGCAGGTCCGCTGACCGCGGCTGCGCTGTTGTTCGGCCCGAAAGAATTCTTCGCGCTGATGATCCTCGGCCTGATCCTCGCCTCGGTGCTGTCGAGCGGGCCGTTCATCGAGGGCATGGGCATGGTCGTGCTCGGCATGCTGCTGAGCCTCGTCGGCACCGATCTCAACAGCGGCAGCCAGCGCTTTGCCTTCGCCATTCCCCAGTTGTTCGACGGGCTCGACTTCGTCCCGCTGGCGATGGGCATCTTCGGCTTTGCCGAGATCGTGAAGAATCTCGAGCAGGACGACAAGCTGTCATTGGTGACGCAGAAGATCACCAATCTGTTTCCGACCCGCGACGATTTCCGCCGCATGGTGCCGGCGATGCTGCGCGGCACGGCGCTCGGCACCTTGCTGGGCGTGCTGCCCGGTGGCGGCGCGGTGCTGTCGTCCTTTGCGTCCTATACGCTGGAGAAGAAGCTGTCGCGGCATCCCGAGGAGTTCGGCAAGGGCGCGATCGAGGGTGTTGCGGGCCCGGAATCCGCCAACAATGCCGGCGCCCAGACCTCGTTCATTCCGCTGCTGACGCTCGGCGTGCCGTCCAATGTCGTGATGGCCTTGATGGTCGGCGCCATGAACATCCACAACATCCATCCGGGTCCGGAGGTGATGACCAAGAACCCGACGCTGTTCTGGGGCCTGATCGCCTCGATGTGGGTCGGTAATCTGATGCTGCTGATCCTCAACCTTCCGCTGGTCGGCCTCTGGGTCAAGCTGCTCACCATTCCCTATCGCTATCTCTTCCCGGCGATCATGGTGTTCTGCTCGATCGGCGTCTATTCCATCAACAGCGGAACGTTCGAGGTCTTCGAGGCCGCATTGTTCTGCGTGTTCGGTTATGTCCTGATCAAGCTGCAACTGCCGGCGGCGCCGTTGCTGCTTGGCCTGGTTCTCGGGCCCGCCATCGAGGAGAACTTCCGCCGCGCCATGGTGCTGTCGCGCGGCGATGCCACGGTGCTGCTGACCTCGCCGATCTCGGCAACCCTGCTGGCCGCGGCCGTCCTCGCGATCATCCTGATCATGCTGCCGACGATCCGCGCGCGGCGCGAGGAGGCGCTGCAGGAATGACGAGGCGAGGCCCGCAATTCAGTCAAGCGTGAAAGCTGAGCTGTAGTCACGTTTGAGTGCGGGATCCTGCTGCTCTTTTCTCAGGATGCAGTTGCCGATGACGAGCATGTCGAGCTCGTTGCCCATGAAGCAGCGGAAGGCGTCCTCCGGTGTGCAGACGATCGGCTCGCCGCGAACGTTGAAGCTGGTGTTGAACGCCGGCGGAACCAGCAGGAATGCCAGCACGGCACATACAAATCGACGATAGCCGGATTGCGGCCGTGCCCTCTCGGTCCCGAATGGGACATCGCCGGATTGCCAAATGAGCGTCAAGCGGAGTTCCGATCAGTTGCGTGTTTCGACTATATCCGGTCCGCACTGATGCGAATAGTCTGCGCAAATTGGGCCCTGGCGGCAGGCCCATGGCGCGGCAACTGGAAATCCACTAGTAAAGCCTGCTGGCTTGTTTCGCGATCGTTTGGCAGACCTTGATATGCTCCCGTTATGTATTGCGTCCGTTGAATGGTTGGAACGCACCGACCCGACAAAAGGGGGATGTCGGTGATGAAACGGCTGCCTGCCCATCTGCGTCGCCTGGAAGCGGAGGCGATCTTCATCCTTCGTGAAGTTGTCGCCGAGTGCCGTAAGCCGGTCATGCTCTATTCGATCGGCAAGGATTCCTCGGTCATGCTGCATCTGGCACGCAAGGCGTTCTATCCGGCGAAGCTGCCATTTCCGCTACTCCATGTCGACACCACCTGGAAATTCCGCGACATGATCCGGTTTCGCGACGAGACCGCGGAGCGTCTCGGGCTCGAGCTGATCGTCCACGTCAATCGCGCAGGGGTCGAGCAGGGCATCAATCCAATCCAGCACGGGTCCGCCGCCTACACAGGTGTCATGAAGACCGACGCGCTGAAGCAGGCGCTGACTGCGCATGGCTTCGATGCTGCGCTTGGCGGGGCGCGCCGCGACGAGGAGCTGAGCCGGTCCAAGGAACGCGTGTTCTCGTTTCGCTCGAAAAACCATGTCTGGGATCCGCGAAACCAGCGCCCGGAATTGTGGAATATCTTCAACTGCCGCATCGCACCAGGCGAATCCATTCGCGTCTTTCCGCTCTCCAATTGGACCGAACTCGATGTCTGGCGATACGTCGAACATGAGAATATTCCCGTCGTTCCGCTGTACTTTGCGGCCAAGCGGCCGGTGGTGAGGCGTGGCGAAAACCTCATCATGGTCGACGACGAGCGGCTGCCCTTGGGGGCCGACGAGTTGGTGCAGGATCTCGTCATCCGCTTCCGCACGCTGGGGTGTTATCCGCTTACCGGCGCGGTCGAATCCGGTGCAGTGACAGTCGGCGATATCGTGCGTGAGCTGGAGACGGCCACGGTGTCCGAGCGGCAAGGCCGGCTGATCGATTTCGACCAAGCCGGATCGATGGAAAGAAAGAAGCGTGAAGGCTATTTCTGATCTGAATGCCGAGCCCCCGTCGGGGCGGGGGGCGGAGCCGCCGCAGCGCGACCTGTTGCGTCTCATCACTTGCGGATCGGTCGACGACGGCAAGTCGACATTGATCGGCCGGCTGTTGCTCGATTGCGGCGCGGTGTTCGAGGACCGCCGGCAGGCGCTGGTGCGGGATTCGAAGATTGCCGGGACTACCGGCGATGCACCCGACGCCGCGCTGTTGCTCGATGGCCTGCAGGCCGAGCGCGAGCAGGGCATCACGATCGACGTCGGATATCATCACTTTGCGACGCCCCGCCGGCGTTTCATCGTCGCGGATACGCCCGGCCATCCGCACTACACCCGCAACATGGTGACGGGAGCGTCGAACGCGGATTTGGCCGTTCTGCTCGTCGATGCCGGCAAGGAGATTTTGGAGCAGACCCAGCGGCACAGCTTCATCTGCGCGCTGCTTGGAATTCGGGACATCGTCCTCGTCGTCAACAAGATGGATCTCGTCAATTTCGAGGAGCGCATCTTCAACGGCATTCGCGATGCCTTTGACGCGTTTTCCGGTTCGCTTCATTTTCGCAGCGTCGTGGCGATACCGGCATCCGCCGTGCTGGGCGATAATGTCACACGGCGCAGCGACCGCATGGCCTGGTACCGCGGGCCGACGTTGCTGGAGCAGCTCGAAGCCGTCGAGATCGACCCGGACGCGCCGCAGCGGCCGCTCCGGATGCCCGTGCAATGGGTCAACCGGCCGGATGCGACGTTTCGCGGTTATGCCGGGACCGTAGCATCCGGCGAATTACGTCCCGGCGACGAGGTCCTGATCGCGCGGACCAACATTCGAACGCGAATTGAGCGGATCGTGTCGATGGACGGCGACTTGGCGCGGGCCGGTGCGGGCGATGCCGTCACGGTGATGTTGGCCGACGAGGTCGACGTCTCGCGCGGAGACCTGCTCGCCAGGCCGGACAAGCCCCCGGAAATCGCCGACGCATTCGCCTGTGACCTCGTCTGGATGTCGGAGGCTCCGTTGTTGCCGGGGCGCAGCTATTTGTTGAAGTGCGGCAGCCGCACGGTCGGGGCCACGATTACGACCCTGAAATACCGCGTCGACATTACGAACTATGCGCACCTGGCGGCGAGGCAGCTCGAGCTCAACGAAATCGCCTACGTCAATATTGCGACGGTCGAACCGATCGCGGTCGACCCTTATCGGGAGAACCGCACGACCGGCGGCTTCATCCTGATCGACCGGTTGACCAACGAGACGGTCGGGGCCGGCATGATCCGCTTCGGCCTCAACCGCGCCGCCAACATTCACCATGCCGATTTCGACGTCACCAAGGCTGCGCGCGCGCGGTTGAACGGCCAGCGTCCCGTCATCCTCTGGTTCACGGGGTTGTCGGGCGCGGGGAAATCGACAATCGCGAACTTGCTCGAACGGAAGCTCTATGCATTGGGCAAGCGAACATACCTGCTCGATGGCGACAATGTCCGTCAGGGATTGAACCGCGACCTCGGCTTCAAGGAAGCCGACCGGGTGGAGAACGTCCGTCGCGTCGCCGAGACGGCCAAGCTTTTTGTCGATGCCGGCCTGATCACGCTGGTTGCGTTGATCTCGCCGTTCCGCGCTGAACGCCGCATGGCGCGCGCGATCGTCGCCAACGGTGAATTCATCGAGATATTCGTCTCCACGCCGGTCGAGATCTGCGAGCAGCGCGATCCGAAGGGACTTTACCGCAAGGCAAGGCGCGGTGAGTTTCGTAATTTCACCGGCATCGACTCACCCTATGAGCCGCCGGAGCATCCGGACTTGATCCTCGACACGGCAGCCGGGAGCGCCGAACGTCTCGCCGACGAGGTGATGCAATTTCTGCGGAGACGTGGCGTACTGGATTGATCGGGCATGCAACCCTCAAGGTCATCGTCCGGCGCTAGAACTCAAAATAGATGAATTGGCCCGAGCTCTGCGAGCCGATCGAGTAGGCTAGAACGCAGGCAACCGCCATGACGGTGTAAACCACGAGTGAAGGGGCCTTCCGGGCGGCGATACGCACGCGGCGTGCGTCGTCCCACGGATGGAGCACGAAGAAGCCGACAATCAGCGTGAGCTCGATGGGAACAAACTTCAAAAGTGCTTCCCCATCTCAGCGAGCCGACGGTGCGCTGTCTCGCGGGCGCTACGGATCGGCTCGGCCGGGCCCGCGGTCGGGCCGATCGGCACGAAGCGAACGTCGGTGACGCCAATGAAGCGGAGCGCCTCGCGCAAGTAGGGCGTCGCCATGTCGATGCGGCCGCGGTTCATGCCGGTGGCGAAGTCGCTGCCGGAGGCGAGAATGACGATGGTCGGCCGATCCTTCAGCATCGGAAGATAACCTTGCGCGGGATCGAAGCGGAACGTCAGCCCGGGCTGGATGACGATGTCGAACCACTGCTTCAGCTTGTAGGGGATGCTGAAGTTCCACATCGGCGTCGAGATCAACACGCGGTCCGCCAGCGAAAACCGTAGCGCCATCCGCTCGGCCTCGGCGAAGCTCTCGCGCTGTGCTTCGTTGAAGGCCAGCGATTTCATGCGCGCATATTTGGCTTCGACAATGGAGCCAGTGAACTCCGGCAGCCGCTCGCGCCAGAGATCGACGACGTCGATGTCCCAATCCGGGCGGGCCTGGCGAAAGCCGTCAAGGAAGATTTGCGCGCCGGCGCTCGACTCTGAGTCAGGACGCGGCGAGCAGGAGAGGTGCAGGAGCTTTGCCACCGCTCATCCCAGCGCTCTGATGACGGCGTCCGCACGGGTCACGACGGCAACGTTCTGCATGGCAAAATTGATCGAGGCGGAGTGCCAGTCGGCATTCATGGTCGAGCAGCAATCCTCCGGCACGATCATGAAATAGCCCTTGTCGGCGCCGGTGCGCGCGGTGTGCTCGACCGACATGTTGGTCCAGGCGCCGGTGTTGATGATCATGTCGCGGCCGGTGGCTTTCAGGATCGTTTCCAGCCGCGTGCCCTCCCAGGCGCTCATCCGCATCTTCTCGACCACGAAGTCGCCGGGGCGAGGCTCAAGGCCGGACACGGGTGCGGCCCCCCAGCTCCCGCGCACCATCGCCTTGCTGTCGACGAGGCCTTCGAACAGGGGCGCGTTCAGCGTCACGCCCGGCGCGCCGGGTTCGACCACGAACCAGACATGGATGATGGCGACGCCACGTGCGCGAGCCGATTCCGCGAGGCGCCGGACGTTCTCGATGACGTGCTGCTGCTTGGCATGTCCCGGTGCGCCGGAGTCCGCAAACGCGCCTCCGTCCATGATGACGTCGTTCTGCAGATCCTGGATGATCATGGCGCAGCGGTTGGGATCAAGCCGCATCTCGCCGTCCGCGAGGATGGGAGCAGCCGCCGCGGGACCTGTGCTCGCCGCTCCGCCGCTGCTGCCGCGCCTGCCGCTCATATAGGGCTCGTGACGCGGGCCGGCCTTGGTCGGGATGGCGTAGACCGAACGCGTCGAGGTCAGGTACAGCGTGCGGAAGTCCGGTCCGCCCCAGGCGAGGTTGGCGACCATCTCGGGCACGCGGACCTTGCCGAGCAGTTCGCCGCGCGGCGAATAGACCCAGACACCGCCGGGCGCGGTGACCCAGACATTGCCGTGCTGGTCGCACTTCATGCCGTCGGGCAGGCCCGCTTCCAGCTCGGAGCGGATGCCGCTTGCGAACACCCGCGCATTCGCCAGCGTGCCGTCGGCGTTGACGTCGAACGCGCGGATCAACGCCTGCACGGTGTCGTTGACATAGAGCAGTTTCTCATCGGGCGAGAAGCACAGCCCGTTCGGCTGGTCGAACAAGTGGCGATCGACCACCAGCTTCGGCTCACTGCCGGGTACGACCCGATAGACGCCCTGGAAGCCGAGCTGGCGCGGTCGCTCGACACCATAGACCGGCATCCGGCCATACCAGGGATCGGAAAAATAGATCGCGCCTGAAGAGTGCACGCAGACATCGTTGGGGCTGTTCAGTTCCTGTCCGCCAAAGTGCGAAGCCAGCACCTCGCGGCGACCGTCCGGCCGCTCGCGGATCAGCGACGAGGTGGCGTGCTCGCAGACGATCAGGTTGAGCTCGGCATCGTAGGTCATGCCGTTGCATTTGTTCGACGGACGCTTGACCTCAGTGACACCACGCCGCGCATCCCAGCGACGGCGCACATCGCCCGGCATGTCAGAGAATAACAGGTAGTGATCGACCGGATGCCAGATCGGCCCTTCCGTGAAGTCAAAGCCCGTTCCGACCTGCGCCACCGGCGCATAGGGATCGATCAGGGTCTCGAATTCGGAGCGCAAGGTGACGTGTGTCATCGGTCGATATCCTCAGGTCACGTCAAGCCGGGAACCAGTTGCGCGCGGGCAGGGACTGCACAATGGGGCCGGGGACCTGGTCGTGCAGCCGCCCCACGACATTGCCGCCCTCGATCTTGGCGGGGCGGTCGTGCACCGGCAGCAGATAGCGGGAGTTGCTGAGCAGCTTCTTGATCGCGGCCTTCTCCGCGCGCTTGCTGGTGCCGTGATTGCCTGTCGTACGCGGCTCCCAATCGTGGATCTCGTTGAAGGGCGTGACGATCTGGTCGTTGAAATCGTAGATCACGTCCCCGCAGATAGTGGCGATGCCATCGGCGGTCTCGACGATGATGTTCATGGAGCCTTCCGTGTGGGCACCCGCGGCGTCGCAATAGACTCCGGGCATCAGCTCGATCGGACCGGTGATCTCGAGGTCGAGGAAGCGCAAGGCGCTCTTGGTATGCAGCCGGTCGATCAGGTGCTTGATATCGGGCGCCGGATATTGCGGATGCATCAGGCCGGAGACGGAATATTCCAGCTCCTTGCGATTGAGCACGACGGTCGTGTTCATGGGGAACAGATCGTCCTTGCCGGCGTGATCGATATGCAGATGGGTGTGGCAGACGAAGCGGACGTCGCCCATCCGCACGCCGTGGCGTGCGAGCTGGTTCTCGATCATGTTCTCGTGGTACTGCAGGCCGCGCATGCCCAGCGTCTCCATAATCTGGTTGGAGCGATAGCCGGTGTCGACCACGACAGGGTATTTGCCGCCGAGGATCAAAAAGCCCAGCGTGAGGACCCGGCGGGTGCGGCCGCAGTCACGGCCGAGCACCAGAAAGCTCGATTCCAGCTCGATATCGCCGTAGTCCAGGATCTTGATCTCCAGCGCCATTCGTTTCCCTCCCTGATCTCTTCTTGTCCGTTAAAGCCGGTAGACGCGTGTGGCCGTCGCCCTGAAGATCGCGTCCTGCTGCTCCGGGCTCAGTTGCGCTGCCGCCGCGCGAAACGCGACGACAAGCTCGCGATAGCTGGTCCACAATTTTTCGATTGGAAAATTGGAGCCGAACAGGCAGCGCTCGGCGCCGAAGATCGCGACGGTGTCCATGAGCACGGCCGCGATATGTGCGGGGTCGTTGCGATGGATGAAGGTGCCGAGCCCGGACAGCTTTGAGACCACGTTCGGGCAGGCCGCAAGCCGGGCCATGCCCGCACGCCAGGCCGCGCGTCCCGCAGGCGAGAGATCTTCCAGCATCCCGGCGTGCTGGAGGATGAAAGTGATCTTGGGGCAGGACTCCGCGAGCTGCGCGGCATCAGGCATCTGCGGCGTGAAGACTTGAAGATCGAAGCTCCAGCCGTAGTCGGCGAGGTACGCGATGTTGCGGCGGACCATGGGATCGAGGCAGAGGTCGGGCCTTGCCGCGAAACGATAGAGCGGGTTCTCGTGCCAGTGGAGCTGCATGCGCACGCCGCGGACGAGAGAATAGCGCTTCAGGCGATCGAGTTGCGGGCGTACATCGTCCACGGCAAAATTGGCGTAGGCGACGATGGCATGCGGCCAGCCGTGTTCGTCGGCGGTCTGCTGCACCCAGGCCGCCTCGTCCTCAAAACGGTCGTTGGCCCAGTTGGTCTGGACATAGACCGAGCGGGTGACGCCGGTGCCCTTGAGGTCGTCGAGATATTCATCAATCGGATAATCGCGCCGGATCGGCTCGTAGGGTCCGAAGATGCGGGGCTGCATGGGGCCGGTCAGCCAGGGCAGGTCGGCTTGCCGCCAGATGTGATGATGGCCGTCGACAATCTCGGTCACGCAACCCTCCTTCCCAGTGCCAGGACATGTGCGACGATCGACGCGCTCGATCCGCCGTCGACGAGGTCGTCGACGAAGCGCTCGATGGCGACCAGCGCCTCGGTCTGTGGGCGGAACCCCGGACCCGTCGCAAGCGGCGTCAGCCAGCTCACGCGCCAGGCTCGCCGCGAAAGCTTTGCGACGGCGTCGCGCAGCGCGTCGGGCTCGCCCCGCTCCAGCCCGTCGGAGATGACGACCACCGCTGCTCCCCGCGCATAACCACCGAAGCGGGGGACCGCGAGAAAGGCCTGCAGCGCATCACCGATACGAGTGCCGCCGTCCCAGTCGCTGACGAGGTGAGCGGCCGCGCTCAGCGCCTGCTCGCGGCGCTTCAGCCGCAGTGCGCGCGTGACACGGGTGAGCCGCGTGCCGAAGGTGAAGACCTCAACATTGGGCGCCGCCTGCATCAGCGCGTGAGCCAGCTTCATGTTGTCCTCGGTGCGGCTCTTCATCGAACCGGAAACGTCGATCAGCATCAGAATCTTTCGCGGGCGCTGGCGCCGTTTCATGTGACCGAGCCGAAGGATCTCCCCGTCGCTGCGGACGCTGTCGCGCAAGGTGCGGCGGAGGTCGGCAAATGGTCCACGGCGGGCGCGCATGCGGCGATGGCCGCGCCGCCGGGGAAGGCGTCGCGGTGCCTCGCGAACCAGGCGTCGGAGCGCATCGGTGGTGGAGAGCTGGGCGAAGCGGCGTTCGACCAGCGCCTCAGTGCGCGTCGCGGTCAGGCCGGACTCGCTGGCGTCGTCGGAGAGCAAGGGCTCCTCGTCGCCCCGGCCTTCTTCCTGAAGCCGGACGGTTTCATCGTCCTCGCCGTCGTCGGTTCGCTCGATCGCCTCGCTGCCGCGGAAGTGCAGGTCGAACAGTCTGTCAAAGGTCCCGCGGCGCTCGGGCGGCGGGGCGAGGGTGGCCAGTGCCGCCCGCCTGATATCCCAGAGGTCGCGCGGGCCGAGCAGCTCGATCGCGGAGAGGAACGCAGTGGTCTGCTCGGGGGCGACCGCAAAGCCGTTGGCGCGCAGCAGGGCGACGAAAGAGACGAAGACCCGGGCAGCGCGCGGGAGCTGGAGCTCGGTGCTCATGCGGTCGCCTCCGCCAGCATTGCGTCGAGACGGGGCGCGATGAAGTGCAAATCCTCCTCGTCCTTCAGCGCCACGCCGATCGAGCGCTTGAAGGCGTCCGGCCAGCGCGCGCCCCCCTTGTGGAGAAGCGTTGCGGCTTCGGCCCAGTCGACGGCCTCGGCGATGCCCGGCGCCTTGCTCAGCGGCTCGCGCCGAAGCTTGCCGACGGCGGTCACGACGGCCCGCGCGGTCGCTTCGGCGACGCTGGAGGCCCGCAGCATCACGATCCGTGCTTCACGCTCCTCGGTGGGGTAGTCGATCCAGTGATAGACGCAGCGGCGGCGCAGGGCCTCGTGCAGATCGCGTGTCCGGTTCGACGTCAACACGACGACGGGACGCTCCGCGGCGCGTACCGTGCCCCGTTCGGGAATCGAGATCTGGAAGTCGGAGAGGAATTCCAGCAGGAACGCCTCGAACTCTTGGTCGGCACGGTCGATTTCGTCGATCAGGAGTACGGTGGAATCGGGCGCGCGCAGGGCGGCCAGCATCGGACGTTCGATCAAGAACGCTTCGCCATAGATATCGATGCTCTCGTCGCCGGCCTGGCGGATCGCAAGCATCTGGCGCGGATAGTTCCATTCGTAGAGAGCGGCGGAAGCGTCGATACCTTCGTAGCATTGCAGGCGGATCAGCCGGCGGCCGAGCACGGCGGCGATAGCCTTGGCTGCTTCCGTCTTGCCGACGCCCGGCGCGCCTTCGAGCAGCAGTGGCTTGCCGAGCGCGAGGCCGAGATAGGCGGCGGTCGCAAGGCCCTCGTCGGCGAGGTAATAGGCCGCACGCAGCGCTCTCTCCAGCGCCTCCGGGCTGTCGATGCCGACGATGTTGCTGCGGACCGCCATGAACCAGAACCTCTAGCGCCGCGCTTGGGGCCGTGCACCGCCCTGGGCTTTGATGGCACGCAGCACTTTTTCAGGCGTGATCGGCAGATCGTCGATGCGCACGCCGACCGCGTTGAAGATCGCGTTGGCCACGGCGGGCAGAACCGGGTTGGCGCACATCTCACCGGGACCCTTGGCACCGAAGGGGCCGTCAGGAGCAGGGCGTTCCAGGACGGCGATATCGTGCGGGCAAATGTCGCCGGGGCCGGGCATCAAATATTCGACGAAGTCGCGCGGGCCGTGGACGGGCTCGGGATAGTATGGCTCGGGCGTCTCGTAGAGGGCGTGGCTGACGCCCATCCAGGCGCCGCCGACGAGCTGCTGTTCGACCAGGCGCGGATTGAGCGCGCGGCCGAGCTCGTAGGCCGAGTCCATGCGGACCATCGCGACCTCGCCCGTCTCGTCATCGACATCGACCTCGGCAACGAGGCAGGCATGGGCGTAGCAGGTCGCCGGCGACATCTCGCCAGTTTCCGGGTTCACCTCGGAGAGGGGCACCAGGAAGATGCCGCGGCCAGAGATGGTCTTGCCCTGCTTGAACTGCGCCGCGATCGCGACGTCCTTGGTCGAGATTGAGCGGTGCGGCGCGCCCTTGACGTGGATGTTGCCGCGCCCGTCCGTTTCGAGATCGGCGGCGTTGACCTCCAGTTCCTCGGCCGCGGCTTCCATCATCACGCCACGCGCCTCGCGGGCTGCAGCCATCACCGCATTGCCGACGCGGTGGGTGCCGCGCGAGGCAAACGATCCCATGCAGTGGGGGCCGGTGTCGGAATCCGCGGTATCGACGTAGACATCCTCAACGGGAACGCCGAGCGTCTCCGCGCAGATTTGCCGTGTGACGGACTTCATGCCCTGTCCGAGGTCGATCGACGACAGTGCCACCGTGAACTTGCCGCTCGGGTTGGAGTGGACCAGCGCCTGGCTGGGGTCGCCGCCGAGATTCATGCCGATGGGATAGTTGATCGACGCGATTCCGCGTCCGCGATGCCGGGCCATCTAGCGCCTCCTGGTGCCGAAGACGGACGAGAAACGGGTCGCGCCGTGCGATGGCGCGGCCGGCCGCGGTGAGGGCGGCGGCGGAGCGGGTGGCGGTGGCTCGCGCGGCGGTTCACGGGTCACGGTGGGCGGCAACCGGTCGTAGCTGGTGCGTTGCTGCACCGGTGCAGCCGGCCTTCCTCGCGACGAATCCGTCGGCGTCGGTGGGATGACGGCGCGACTGCCGCCACCGTCCTTGCGCGAGGACGCGCGCTTGAACTCTTCGCGAAGCGGCCACTTTGCCTTTTCCGCGGCGACCTGGACGCATTCGATCAGCGCGGTGTTCTTGGCTTCGCGCCGGTGGGCCTTCATGTCACCGTCGCGATAAGCGTTGAGGATGCGGAACTCCATGGGATCCATGTTGATGAGGTGCGCCAGCTTGTCCATCTGGCACTCGATGGCAAAATCCATCGCCGTGACGCCAAAGCCGCGCATCGCGGTCGCCGGCGTCCGATTGGTGAAGACGCAATAGACGTCGCCGTAGACGTTCGGAATCGTATAGGGCCCGGGGAGGTGTGCGGCGCATTTGACGGCGGCGTAGCTCGACAGCCGCGTATAGGCGCCACTGTCGAAATAGGCGCGGATCTTGCGCGCCACGATACGGCCGTCGCGCATCACACCGTCCTTGATGTAGATGCGCTCGGCGCCGCGCGGCGGGCCATATTGCATCTCCTCTTCGCGCCCGAATACGTAACGCACGGGTCGTCCCGTTAGCATCGCGCCGAGGATCGCGAGCGGCTCGGTCAGCGTATCCACCTTGCCGCCAAAGCCGCCGCCGACCGTGCCCCCGATGAAGTGGAAGGTGTTGGAGGGCACGTCCAGAATCTTGGCGCAGGTATCAACCGAGAAGAACAGGGCCTGTGTCGAGGTGTAGACCACATAGCGGCCATTGGTGTCCGGAGCTGCGATCGCACCGTTCGTCTCGGTCGGCGCGTGCTCGATCGGCGACATCTGGTACCGCTGCTCGATCACGTGATCGGCGGTCGCGAGTGCCGCGTCGGCATCGCCAAAGCGAATCCTCTGGTGATCGTAGGTCTCGTGATAGGTGAAGGTGTTCTTCGGGTAGGTCTCGTTGACCACGGGCGCGCCGGGTTTCAACGCGTCCTCGACGTCGAAGACTGCCGGCAGTGGCTCGTAGTCGACCTTGACCTTTGCGACGGCTTCAAAGGCCTCGCGCTCGCTGTCGGCGACAATGGCAACGATCGGCTCGCCTTTGTAGCGGACCTTGTCCACGGCCAGCGACGGCTCGTCGTCCTTGCCGAAATTGATCAGGCTGAGGAGCGTGTTGAGATTGACCGGCACATCGGCGCCACGGATGATCCGGCGCACGCCAGCCGAACGCTCGGCCTCCGTTGTGTCGATGCGGCGGATCCTGGCATGGGCCTGCGTCGAACGGACGACCTTCAGATGCAGCATGCCCTGCAGCTTGTGGTCGTTGAAATAACTGGACGTGCCCGTGACATGACCAAGCATGTCCTGGCGCTGGGTGCCTTTACCGATCTCCTTCAAATTGTCGTCGCGCTCGTCGGCGAAAATGTCCTTGCGCAGTTCCAGCATGGCCGCGTTCCCTTAGGCGCTGACCCGGCCGCCGGAGGCGGCGAGGATGGCATTGATGATCGGCTCATAGCCGGTGCAACGGCAGATGTTGCCGGAGATGGCCTCGATGACTTCGTCACGGCTTGGCGACGGATTGCGGTCGAGCAACGCCTTGGCAGCCATCAGCATGCCCGGCGTGCAATAACCGCACTGGGCGGCGAAATTGTCGGCGAAGGCGCGCTGCAGCGGATGCAGGTTCGGACCCTGCTTCATGCCGTCGAGCGTCTCGATCGAGCGGCCGGCCACGGTTTCCGCCAACGTCAGGCAGGAGAGGTGAAGCTCGCCATCGACAAGCACGCTGCAGGTGCCGCAGCCGCCCTGGCCGCAGCCGAATTTCGGCGTCATGTCGCCGATTAGTTCGCGCAATGCGACCAGGAGATTGGTGCCGCCATCGACGAAGATCGCGACGTCGCGGCCGTTGTGACGAAATTGCAGGGGGATCTTCGACATGGCGACCTATTCCTGTCCGGACAGCAGGCGGCGCAGATGCACGCCGACGATCTCGCGGCGATACCAGGCGCTGCCGAGGGCGTTGTCGGATGGTGAGGTTCCCTCGGCGGCGGCTGAGGCGGCGGCGCTGATCGTTGCAGGATCCAACGAACGTCCTTCCAGCGCGCGCTCGGCGGCGCGGGCGCGGATCTGCGTCGGCGCCATAGAGCCCAACGCGATCCGCGCGCCAGCGATCCGGCCGCCGGAGATCGGCAGATGCGCGGCGAGGGTGATGACCGATCCGCCCTTCGGCTTGATGCGCGCGATCTTGCGATAACGAAACGCCTCGGTGCTGGCCGGCCGAGTGCACGATACCGAAAGCACCAGGGTTCCGGCCTGCCGGTCACGGGCCTGCAAGAATTCCTCGATCGGAATGTCGCGCGAGCCGAACCCGCCTGCGACGGCGACGGTGGCATCGAGCGCCAGCAGTGCGACGGTGAAATCGCCATAAGGGTTGGGCGCAAAAAGGTTGCCGCCGACCGTGCCCATGTTGCGCACGGCAGGGCCGCCGATCGAACGGGCAGGGGCATGCAGGAAGCCGAGGTCGCGCTCGGCAAGGACGCGCGCGAAAGTGACGCCGGCGCCCAGCGTGACCCGCGGGCCGGAAGCGTCGATCCGGGTCAAAGCCTGGTCTTGCGCGCGGATCACGGTCGAGATCGAGACGTCGCCCTCATTCAGCGCCCGCATTACCAGCGTGCCGCCGCCGAGATAGCGCGCGGTGCGATCCGACGACAGCGCGCCGGCGGCTTCGCTGGCGCTCGCAAACGATTTTACTGTGACGGCCATTCAGGCGGCCTCCTTCAGATGCCGGCGGATCGCGTCGAATCCAGCCTGATAAATGTCTTCGGCCACCATGTGGGTGATGTGGTCGCGATCCTCGGGTTTGGTCGTGAAGCGCGATTCCCAGTGCCAGAAGGTCCGGTCGCCATCGGTCACCGGCAGCAGGCGGACATGAGCGACGTAGTTGAACATCGGGATCGGAGTATCGAGCAGGCAATAGCTGAAGCTTTGTTCGAGGTCGGACAGGGCCAGTAATTGCTCGCGCAACTCGGCACCGTCCTTCAGCTTGAACCGTCTGACGCAGCCGATCTTGTCCGAGGAATGCGCACGCTCGATCGAGGAGGTCGCCACCGCCGGATGCCAGCGGTCATGCCCGTTGAAATCGCGCAGCACCGACCACGCCGCATCGGTCGGCGCGTCCAGGATGGTGCTTTTGACGATATGCGGCACGAGCGTCAGCCTCCGAAAACGCGCTTGAGGGCGTCGAAGCCGCCCTGGAAAACGCCGCCGCCGATATTGCCGACGAGCTCAGTCTCCCGCTCCGGCGCGCAGTCGAATTCGGCGGTCCATTCCACAAAGGTCTGGTCGCCATCGGTGACGGGCGTCAGCCGCAGGGTTGCGACATAGTTCTCGACCCCCATTGGGGATTCCAGGATCGAATAGGTGCAGAACATGTCGTAGTCGGAGAGACCAAGCAGCTTCTCGCGGATGCGGTCGCCGTTGCGCAGGCGAAAGTCCCTGACGCATCCGATCTTATCGGATGGCTCGCCGCCCTCGATGCGGCTTTCGGCGATCGCCGGGTGCCAGTTCGGCAAGCCGTTGAAATCGCGTACCCGCGCCCAGACGCGGTCGTTGCGCGCATTGACGACGGTGGAAACGTAGACGCGGGCCATGGGTCAGACCTCAGCTCTTCTTCCGCGGGCCGCGCTCGGCCGGCGGCTCACCGCCGCCCTCGGTCGCAGGCGTGGAGGTTGCCGGTTTCTCTCCACCGGCCTTGCGCGCTGACTCCTTGATGCCCTGCATGTCGCGGGCCTCGCGGATCAGGCCCGGCATTTTTGCGAGACTGCCGCCCTCGACGCCGATGTCGGCGAGGATAGAGTCGATCAGCGGCGCCTGCACGCGGTAGCGCAGAGCCGAATCGATCACCTCGTCGGTGGCGCTGCGGCCGCCGTTGCCGCCATGGCCGTTGCCGTTGAGCCCGTCGACCTGGAGGATGCGAATGCCCTCGATCTTCTCCATCGGCTTCACGCTCTCGCGCACGATGCCTTCGATCTTGTCGAGCAGCTTGCGGCGGAACAGTGAATAGCGCGCCTGGTCCGTGAGCACGTTTTCGGCTTCGTTGAGCATCCGCTGCGCCTCAGCCTCGACCGCCGCACGCACACGTTCGGCATCCGCGGCGATCCGGGTCTCTTCGGCCTGCTTCTCGGCGAGCAGCACCTCGACCGTCTTGCGACGTTTTGCAATCTCACTCTCGCGCGCAGTGATGACGCGTTCGGTGGCCTCAGTAGCCCGCATCCGTGCTTCCTCGGCCATCGCCTTGGCGGCGGACTCTTCGAGCGACTTCTGGTGGATGGCGATCGCCTTCTCCATCAAAACTGTCTCGACCTCCTTCTCGCGGTTCACTTCGAGCTTGCGCAACTCGCGCTCGCGGCCGACGCGCGCCTCATCCAGCCCCCGGTCGGAGGCGATGCGCGCGCGCTCCACTTCCTCGCGGGAGGCGATCTCGGCTTCCTGCAACGACTGGACGCGGGCGACTTCGAGTTGCTCGATCGAGCGGCGGCGTTCGAGCCGGGCCGCTTCCAGCGCCTGCTCGCGGGAGACGTCGGTGGTCTCGACCTCCTTGCGGGCGACGATCTCGGCCTGCCGGACCTGGCGATCGGCATCGATACGCTCCGACTTCTTGGCGGAGAGGGCGATGACGCGGTCCTCGTCCGCGATTTCGATCGCCTTCTTCTGTTCGATGTTGAGCACCTCGCGCTTCTTGGACGAATTGATCCGCTCGGCTTCGAGGGCCAGATCGACCACGATGCGCTGGCGCTCGATGGCGTCGCGCCGCTTCAACTCGGCCGCCTCCAGCACACCGGTCCGCTCAATTTCCAGCGAACGCGTGTCACGTTCGGCCTGGATACGCTCGGCTGCGACGGCCTTCTCCTGCGCGATGCGGGCCGCTTCGATCGCCTCGCGAGAGGCGATGTCGGCTTCCTCGACGGCGCGGTTCCGGGCGATCTCCAGCGAACGGACCCGCTCTTCCTGGGCGATGCGCGAGGCCTCGGTGGTCTCGCGCGCGGCGATGCCGGCGACATCGAGGGTCTGATTGCGTTCGATTTCCAATTGCCGGGTATTCTGCTCGGCGGCGATACGTTCGGCGGCAAGAGTCCGCTCGCGGGCGATACGGGCGGCCTCGACGGCGCGCTGCGCCTCGATTTCGGCTTCCTGGATCGTGCGCACCTGCTGGATCTCAAGCGCGCGGGTGCGTTCGTCGGAGGAGATGCGCTCGACATTGATGATCAGCGTCTGGGCGATACGGGCCTTTTCGGTCGCCTCTCGCGCTGCAATCTCGGCCTCGTCGATGGCGCGGGTGCGCTCGATCTCACGGCGTCGGGTCTCCTCTTCGTTGGCGATGCGGGCGTCGGTAACGACACGGTCCTGCTGGATCCGTGCTTTTTCGATCGCCTCGCGCGCCGCGATCTCGGCTTCCTCGACGGTGCGCATCCGCTCGATTTCGCGCTGGCGGACCTCGCGTTCTGAGGCAATCCTTGTCGTGTCGATCGAGCGCTGGTTGGCGATGCGGGTCTTTTCGATCTCCTCGCGCGCCAGCAGCTCCTTCTCCTCGATGGTGCGGGTGCGCTCGATCTCCTTCTGGCGGGTCTCGCGCTCTGAGGCGATGCGGGCCTCTGCGATTGCTTGCTCATTGGCGATGCGGGAGCGTTCGATCGCCTCGCGCGCCGAGATCTGGGCCTGCTCGGCCTCGGTCTCGCGCAGCGCGCGTTCGCGGGCGACCTCAGTGCGCTGGAGGGCGCGCCGCATTTCGATATCGCGTTCCTGTTCCAGTCGCGCGGTCTCGCTCTCGCGCTCGATTTCGAGCGCTTGCCGCTCGGCCTCCAGATTACGGGTGCGGATCTTGATCATCGAGTCCTGCTCGATGTCGTTGCGCAGCTTGCGACGTGCTTCGATGTCCTGCATCAACTGGGTCAAGCCCTCGGCGTCGAAGCGGTTCGAGGGATTGAAGAATTCGAGGTCGGTCTGGTCGAGATCGGTGATGGCGACGGATTCAAGCTCGAGTCCGTTCTGGGCGAGGGCTTCGGCCGCATTGGTCTTGACCCGTGCAACGTAGTCGCCGCGGCGTTCGTGCATCTCCTCCATGGTCATCTCGGAAGCAACGGAACGGATCGCGGAGATGAACTTGCCGGCCAGCAATGCGTGGAGCTGTTCTGGTTCCAGGGTACGGCGGCCGAGGGTCGCGGCTGCGATCGAAACGGCCTCGCGGGTCTGTTGCACGCGGACATAGAAATCGGCCTCGATATCGACGCGCATCCGGTCGCGGGTGATGACGGCATCCTGCCTGGAGCGCACGATGCCCATCGGCAGCACGTTCATGTTGACGGGCGTGTAAGCGTGGATGAAGGGCAGCACGAAGGCGCCGCCGTTGATCACGACGCGTTCGCCGAGGAACCCGGTCCGGACGAACGAGACCTCCTTGGAGGAACGGTGATAGAGCCAGTTGACGATGTAGACACCGACCACGATCACGATAATAGCGACGATCAGCCAGAGGATGAGCTCGCCGACCAGGATCCCTGACATGTTTCCCTCCCTCTATCGTTCCGGCGTTATCGCGCGCCGATCGCCTTGAATTTGCGTACCTGTTCCGTCAGTGCCCGCTCCACCGGCAGTCGCTCCATGGAGGACGCGCCGTAGAAGCCGTGGCAGTAGCGGGTATTCTTCATGACGAAATCGGCGTCCTGGGGATCCGCGATCGGGCCGCCATGGGCGAGCACCAGAATGTCCGGATTTACGCTCAGCGCGGCCGAAGCCCAGGTGTCGATGCGGGCGGGGCAGTCCTTAAGCTTCGGCGCGGTCTGCGCGCCGATCGTTCCGCCGGTCGTCAGGCCCATATGACAGACGATGATATCGGCGCCGGCGAGCGCCATCGCAGCCGCTTCCTTCTCGCTGAAGACATAAGGTGTCGTCAGCAAATCCTTCTCGCGCGCCTTGGCGATCATGTCGATTTCCAGAGCGTAGGACATGCCAGTTTCTTCGAGATTGGCGCGGAACACGCCGTCGATCAGGCCGACAGTCGGAAAGTTTTGCACGCCGGCGAAGCCCAGCGCCTTGAGCTGGTCGAGGAACGCATCCATGTCGCGGAATGGATCGGTGCCGTTGACGCCGGCGAGCACCGGCGTCTTGCTGACGACGGGCAGCACTTCGCCGGCCATCTCCAGCACGATGGCATTGGCGTCGCCGTAGGGCATCAACCCCGCGAGCGAGCCGCGTCCAGCCATGCGATAGCGGCCGGAATTGTAGATGACGATGAGATCGACACCGCCGGCTTCCTCGCACTTGGCCGACAGGCCGGTGCCGGCGCCACCGCCGACAATCGGCTCGCCGCGCTTCGCCATCTCGCGAAACCGCTTCAGAAGTGCTGCGCGTTCAAACCGGGCCATCGGTCACCTCGCTGCTCTCCGGCGCGCCCCGGCGCGGCCGAACAGTGTTCGGAACGCGCCAACGATGGTCGAGGCGAACTCGGGATCGTTGATGTTCTGCTTGACGCGGATCAGCTGGCGGTTGCCGGTCGTGCGCACCGTGCGCTCCAGTGCTCGGAACAAGGCCGCGTCGGCCTCCGGGTCCCAGAATGGCTGGCCTCGGGAATCGAGGGCGGAGACGCCGCCTTCGGGCAGGAAAAACCGCACCGGCCCATCCATCTGGTTGAGCCGCTCGCCGATCCAGCGGCCCATGCGTTCGTTCTCCTCCGCCGTGGTTCGCATCAGCGTCACCTGCGGATTGTGGACGTGGAATTTGCGGCCGCGGTAGCGCTCTGGGATGGTGTCGGGCGCGCCGAAATTGACCATGTCGAGCGCGCCGACCGAGCCGACATAGGGCAGGCGGGTGCGAATGACCGCGCCAAAGCGGTCGTCGGTCGCCGGAAACACGCCGCCCATCAGGAGGTCGCAGATCTCGGTCGTAGTGAGATCGATCACGCCGGAGAGCTGACCGGAGTCGACCAGCTTCTCCATCGAACGCCCGCCTACGCCGGTGGCGTGGAAGACCAGGCATTCGAAATCATCGCTCAGATCGGCCGCGATCCTCTGCACCGCTGGCGTCGTCACGCCGAACATGGTGATACCGACCGATGGCAGCGCAGCGTTTGCGGCCCGGTCTTTGGCCTCGCGCTGGTCGAGCCGGGCCTTGACCATGCCGGCGATCGCGTTGGCGCCATTCGATAGCACCGCGCGCGAGATCGAATTGAGGCCCTGCACGTCGGTGACGGAGTACATCATCGCGATGTCGGCCGGGCCGACATAGGGCGCGACGTCCCCCGAGGCGACGGATGAGATGATCAGCTTTGGCACGCCAACGGGGAGGGTCCGCATCCCTGGCGCCACCAGCGATGCAGCGCCCGAGCCGCCGGCCGAGATCACACCGGCAATGTTGCCCTGGCGCTTGATCCAGTTGGCGAACGCATCGGCCATCGCCGTCACTGCGGCGCCGCGGTCGGGGCCGAACGCTGCCGAGCCGCCCCGGCCGTGATTCAGGGCAATTTCCTGCGCGGAGACATCGCAGGTCGCGTGCTTGCCGCTGGTGGAGACGTCGACCAGCCGGGTGCGCAGGCCGGTCTCGGCGACAATATCGCGAATGAAGCGGAGTTCCGCGCCCTTGGTGTCGAGTGTGCCGACGACCAGTACGACCGGCGGGCCCGAGGTCTGGGCGGCCACCGGTTCGCGTTTGCGCCGTGTCGTCTCGTCGAGGCGTGCAACCGGCGTCGACAGCGTTCGCGCGGCCGCCTCGATGCGTCCGATCGGGACCGGTTGGGACCAGCGCGTCGGCGTGACGGGGTTGGAGACGTAGACCCGGATCGGGCCGCTGGCGCGTGCTGGCTGCGAAGCCGGCTTGGCTTCGCTGCCGGACGACGGCGTATCGATATCTGGCTCGAGCTCGGCGTGAAGGCCGACGCCGAGCAGTCGTTGCTGCAGCTCGCGGTCCGCGGACAGCCGTACCGAGTCGATAATGCGGTTGATGCGGCCGTTGACCATGATCGCGACATTGCGCGAGATCGCCGTGGCGACGCCGATATTCTGCTCGATCACGAGCACGGACATGTCGCCGTCCTCGCCGAGCCGCAGCAACATCTCCTCGACCTGGGCGACGATGACTGGCGCAAGGCCCTCGGTCGGCTCGTCCATGATCAGCAGATGCGGATTGGTCAGCAGCGCGCGCGAGATCGCGAGCATTTGCTGCTCGCCGCCGGAGAGCTGGCCGCCGCCGTTGTCCTTGCGCTCGGCGAGCCGCGGAAAGGTGTCGTAGATGCGCTCGACCGTCCAGGCGCCGGACCGCATCCCGCCGGCGAGCCGAAGATGCTCGTCGACGGTGAGCGAGCGCCAGAGCCGGCGTCCCTGCGGCACATAGCCGACGCCCAGCCGCGCGATATGGGCGGGGGGCCGCCGCGTGATGTCCTCGCCGCGGACGCGGATCGAGCCGCCGCTGACCGGGACAAGGCCCATGATCGCCTTACACAGCGTGGTCTTGCCCATGCCGTTGCGGCCGACCACGGAGAACACGCCGGCATCGAGGGTGAGGTCAACGCCCTGGAGCGCGTGCGAATGACCGTAATAGACATCGAGGCCCCGTACTTCGAGCGCGGCGGGTGAGCGACGGACATCACTCATGGCCGCCTCCCAGATAAAGCTCCTGTACCTCGGGATCGGACTGGATCTCTTCCGGCAGGCCTTCCTTGAAGATGCGGCCATTGTGCATCATCGTCACGCTCTCGACGACGCGCAAGGCCACGTCCATGTCGTGCTCGATGATGATGTAGCCGATATGGGCCGGCAGCGAGGTCAGGATCTCGACCAGCTCGGCGCGTTCGGTCGGCGAGAGGCCGGCAGCGGGCTCGTCGAACAGAACGAAACGCGGGGCGCCGGCGAGCGCCAGCGCGATTTCGAGCTGGCGCTGCTGGCCGTGCGCGAGCTCGGCGACGCGCTGGTCTTTCACGGCGGTCAGATGCACGGCCTGCACCAGGCCATCGGCGGCATGCATCAGCGCGTCGTTATGCCCGGGACGCAGGAACGAGAAGCGGCCGCGCGAGACGCCGCGGCAGGCGAGATAGACGTTGTCCTGCACCGTGAGGCCGGGGAACAGTGCGGAGATCTGATAGGTTCGTCTGAGCCCGCGGCGGATGCGTTCATAGGGCGGGAAGTGGGTGACGTCCTCGCCGAAGAAGCGGATCGTGCCGGAGGAGGGCGGGAAATCGCCGGTGATGCAGTTGAACAGCGTGGTCTTGCCTGCGCCGTTGGAGCCGAGCACGGCGCGGCGTTCGCCGGGGCGCACGGTGATGGTGACGTCGGTCAGCGCGGCCAGCGCGCCGAACAGCCGCGTCACGCCGCGCAGCTCCAGGGCTGCACCGGCACCGACGGCGGAGAGGCGTTGGGCGACGCTATCCATGGCCGTGCCCTCCGCCCGGGCGATCCGGCTGCCGACGCTGGCTCTGCCGCCAGCGCTGCCACAAACCGATCACACCATCGGACGACCAGAACACGATGGCGAGGAAGCCGAGCCCGATCAGCAGACGGAAGCGGTTGCCGTCGAGCCCGATCTTGACCAGGAAGTCGAGCGCGAAGGTGCGCAGCAGGACGAACACCAGCGCGCCGATATAGGGGCCGATCGGCCGCGTGATGCCGCCGACGACAGCGATGATGAGGACGTCGATGCAGGCGCCAACGCTGACCGTGCCCGGTGAGATCTGGCGATAGTTCCAGACCTGGAGCACGCCGGCGAGGCCCGCGATGAAGGACGCCACCGCATAGGCCGCGACGCGGTGCGCATTGACGTTGAAGCCGAGCGCGGCCATGCGGCGCGGATTGTCGCGCACGCCCTGCAGCGCCAGGCCGAACGGCGCTCGCGAGATGTAGTCGACCGCGAAATAACAGAGCGTGGCGACCGCGAGTACGACGTAATAGAAGGGAATATCAGCGCGCCAGTTGACGCCCCAGAAATGCGGCGTCGAGACGTTGTTGATGCCGGTGTGGCCGTTGAAGATCGCCCAGTTCTGGTTGGTGAAGTAGTAGAACGCCGCGCCGATCGCCAGCGTGATCATGATGGTGTAGATGCCCTCGGTGCGCACCGCGAGCGCGCCGCCGAGCGTGCCGAAGATCGTCGCGAGCGCCAGCGCCATCGGCACCGCCAGCCACCACGGCCAGCCCAGGCTGATATTGGCGTTGCCGCTGACGCCAAACACCGCGACCATGTAGGCACAGAAGCCCGCGATGGTGAGCTGCATCAGGCTGACCATGCCGCCATAGCCGGCCAGGAACATCAGGCTGAGAGCAATGGTGCCGAGGATCAGCGTGGACGCGAAGATCTCGATCAGGAAGAAGCCGTTGGCAATCAGCGGCATGATCAGGAGAATGGCTGCCACGATCCAGGTTGCGGGATTGTTGATGTCGGGCCATCCGAGAGCGACAGCCGAGGCGGGCTTGCGAACCTGAATGCGGGTATCGTGGGTGACCGACATGTCAGCGCCTCGCGAGCAGGCCCTGCGGCCGAAGCGCCAGCACCAGCACCATGATCAGGAAGGTCACGACGATGGCATAGGTCGGGATGTAGACCGAGCCGAGCTGCTCGGCGAGACCGATGATCAGGGCGCCGAGCGCGGCGCCGGGGATCGAGCCCATGCCGCCGACGATCACGACGACGAGGGAGGCGAGCAGGAAGCGGATGTCTTCGCCCGGGGAGAGCGACTGGAATGTGCCGCCGACCACGCCCGCGACGCCGGCAAGACCTGCGCCGAGTGCGAACACGAGCACGAAGACGATCTGGATGCGGACGCCGGTTGCCGCGAGGATATCGCGATCGTCGACGCCGGCGCGGATGATCATGCCGATCCGGGTGCGGTTGAGCGCGAGCCACATCGCGACGCCGATGATCACGGATGCCAGGAAGATCACGAGCCGCACGAGGGGATAGCGCAAATACACCGGCTCGCCCGAGGATTTGATCGCGGTGAGTAGCGGCAGCTCGATCGGCCCGATCAGCCAGCTCGGGGTCTGGATCTGGTAGAAATCGCCGCCGCAGGCCCACAGCATCAGGTCGGCGAACACGATCGAGAGGCCGATCGTTACCATGGTCTGGCGCAGGTCCTGGCCTTCCATGCGTCGGAACACCAGCACCTGAAGCAGCACGCCGACCAGCGCCGTCAGGATGAAGGCGACGATGAACGAGAGGATCCAGGATCCGGTCGAGGCGCTGATGGCGTAGCCGACATAGCCGCCGAACAGATACAGCGAGCCATGTGCAAGGTTGACGTTGCGCATCAGGCCGAAGATCAGCGTGAAACCGCTGGCAACGAGAAAATAGAGTCCGCCAAGCGTGATCCCGTTGAAGAGCGCGTTGAGGAAGACCCGCTTGCGGCCGATCGCCTCCTCGAGGCCAGGTGGCCAAATCGCGAAGATCAGCCATAGCATCACCGCGACTGCGATGATGGCGATGAGCGCCCATGCGGGATGACGTTCGATAAAGCGGGTCACGATTGCCGCTCCGTCGTCACGTCATTCAAGTCCTCTCCCCATAAGCCAGGCGAGGGCGCACGCAGACCGTTGCCGGCCGGAGGCCTTGTCATGCAAGCCCTGCCATGTGCAAGCCCTGCCATGGACGTACGCTCCCTTCGCGCGATCCTCTTTTCGGGACCGCGTTCCGAGCATCCTAGTCGGGCTCATGGGGGCGCATTTGATCGTGAGTATCTTTTCGCGCGTCGGTCAGGGGCGCAAAATCTTGGCCGCGCGGCGATAATCGGTCGGGGCCATCCCGACATTGGCAGCGAAGAAACGGGTGAAGCCGCTTTGCGAGGAGAAGCCGAGGTCGAAGCCGATATCGGCGATCGGCGCTTCGCTCGCCACCAGCGCCTCCAGTGCCTGTTCCATCATCAACGTGTTGAGATAGAGGTGCGGGGTGACGCCGGTCTGGGTCCGGAACAGACGATAGAAATGCGGTCGCGACAGGCCGGATTCGCGTGCGATGGTGTCGAGTTCGATCTCGGCGCCGGGGCTCTCCGACATCATCTTGATGCACTTGCGAACACGAAAATCGGTGATCGAACCATTGGTGCGTGGATCACGCGCGCTCTCGGCCTGTTGCCAACTTGCGTCGTAGCAAAAGTCGATCAGCCGTCTCAGCTCGCCATCGAGGCTGTTCAGCGAGGGTGCGCCGCACACCAGAGCCGCAGCGTGCCTGATGTGTTTGTCCAGCGCGGCCGACCGCGAAAACTGCGTGCGGCCGAAGCGCAGGCGGTCGGCGCCGGGCGCATCTGGCGCGAACCATTCCGCATTGACGTAGAGCACGAAGAAGACGGCGCCGCCGTCGAGGTCTGACGGCAAGAAGTTATGCGGCTCCCAAGGGTTGACCGCAACCACGGAGCCTTCGCCGAGTTCGTAGCGTCCATCGTTGACATCGATGCATGCGGGACGCCCCCCGACATGGAAGATCAAATGACCTTCGCGATGTGCGTGGATGTTGAAAGGGCGGTTCAACTGATAGACCGTCGCCCGGCCGAAGCGGCCGTGGAAGACGGCGAGCGCCCGGCTCATGCCTTCCCTCCCAGAAGCTCTTGTCTTTTTCCGATAGCGTTCAACAACCGGGGAGAGAATGCAAGGGCGCAGAATGTCCGCGCCTTGCAAATCTCTCCCCGGTCAGTCATGGCGTCGCTGATGCGACTACGTCAGTACTTCTTACATTCCGGTACTGTACGGCTTGGCAATCCGATCTTGGCGAACACCGCGGGGTCGTAGCCCAGCGTCTGGTTCACATTCGGAATCACCTTCACGACCTTCGAGAACAGCGCGCCCTTGCCGTCGTCGACCACTTCAGTGACGAAGTTGGTGCCGATCGCCTGGCGATTGGAGTCGAGCTTGATCTTGCCGTTCGGCGCATCGAGCTCGATCTTTGCCAGGGCAGCCTTGTACTTCGACTGGTTGTCGCTGAGATCGCCATTGACCTGACGCAGCGCCAGGATCAGCGCCATGGTCGAGCCGTAATAGTTGGTGGCGAGCAGCGACGGACTCGGGAAGCGCTTGTTCGGCGGGAAGGCGTCCTGATAGTCCTTCACGAATTTCTGCCAACCCGGGTCCTCCCAGGTGTCAGCCTGGCCACTCGCGGCCAGCGTGCCGACCAGCGCTTGCTTGGCATTTCCCTTGGACGACAGGATGGTCTGGTCGATCATGATCGAGCCGCCCATCAGATGCGCCTTGCCGCCGGCCTGCTGGTACTGGTTGAGGAAGTTGACGGCGTCGGCGCCGCCGAGGCCGAGATAGATGGCATCGACATCATCGGGCAGCGCCGCGATGACGGACGCAAAGTCCTTGGTGCCGAGCGGCACCCATTGCCGGTTGGTGACTTGTCCGCCGGCGCCGCAGAATTCGAGCACGAGGCCGAACACCTGAGTGTAGATGAAGGAGTAGTCCTCGCCGACCGTCGCGATCTTGCGATACTTCTTCTCCTCATAGGCGTATTTGCCGAGGCCGACCTGCCACTGCGCCCCGTCCATGTTGTAGCGGAAGAAGTTTGGAGCCGGATCGACATAGGTCGTTTCCTGGGCGCCCGAAGCGGCGTTGATGAAGGTCAGCTCCGGATGGGTCTTGGCGAAGTTCTTGACCGCGATGCCTTCGTCACCTGACAGCGGCGACAGCAGGATCTGCACCTTGTCCTGCTCGATCAGCTTTCTCACCGCGCGCACCGCAGAGTCCGGCGTCGCGTCGGTCGATGCGATGACGAATTCGAGCTCCTTGTCGCCGACCTTCTTGCCGAGCACGTTGAGCGCTGTCTGGAAGCCGCGGATGCCGTCCTCGCCGAGCACCGTGTAGGTGCCCTCGAGCGTCGCGGTGACGCCGACCTTGATCTTTTCTTGTGCGAAGGCGGTGCCCGACAACAGCAGGCTGCTCAACGCAATCAGTCCTAGACTGCCTTTCAACATGGTTCTCCTCCCTGGGGCGTTCGTGTCGCTGTTTTTCACCGCACGCTCGCGCCCGCCGCGAGGTGCGGCGTTTTGGCAAGGCGAACGGTTCTTGAGATGGAGGCTAACCGAACTCGGATGCAGCGCGTGCGTCGCGGCCATGCGCGGCTTAACGGGCAGTCTCATTTTGAATGGTGCGTCGCAAATCGTTCCGCGGTGCAGTAGGCGTCACCGCGGAAGTGTCGATTGCGGGACACAGCAGCGCCTGCCGAGCTAAGCAGGGCCCGCCACTTCTGCCGATGTCGCGTTATTGCGGTTCGATGCCGGCCGCCTTGATGATCCGTCCCCACTTGCCGATCTCGGCCTTCAGGAACGTCTCGAGCGCCTCCGGCGTTGCGCGCTCTGGCTCGACCGGCGCCATGCTGAGTTCAGTGAAGCGGCTGATGAGGGCCGGATCTTTCAGTGCCGTCTGCAGCGCGTTGACGAGATGGTCGACGACCGGCTTCGCCGTGCCGCGTGGCGCATAGAGGCCGTACCAGGTCGTGACGTTGAATTCGGGAACGCCGGCTTCGGCGGAAGTCGGCACGTCCGGCAGCGTCGCGACACGCGCCTTGCTGGTGATGGCATAGCCCTTGATCGTTTTCGACTGGATGTACGGCGTCGGCCCGGTCGCAGGATCGCAATAGACGTCAATATGGCCGGCGATGACGTCGTTCAGCGCAGGCCCGCCGCCCTTGTAGTAGATCGGTGTGAGTTTCGTATCGGTGGAGCTCATGAACATCAGGCCGCAGAGCTGGGAGGCCGAACCGAGCCCGACATTGCCGAAGGTCATCTTGTCGCCCGCGCCGCGGATCAGCGCGATCATCTCGTTGAGATCTTTGGCCGGAAAGTTCGGCCTTGCCACCAGGATCATCGGCACGTCAGTGACGAGCCCGATCATGGCGAAGTCGCCGACCGGGTCGAAGGGTAGTTTTGCGTAGAGCGCCGGCGCGGTGGCCTGGCCGACATGCATCAGCAGCACGGTGTAGCCGTCAGGTGCAGCCTTGGCGACGCGGTTGGTGCCGAGCGTGCCGCCGGCGCCGACGACGTTCTCGATGACGATGGACTGCTTCAGCGTTGCGCTCATCGCGTTGCCGAGAATGCGCGCGATGACGTCGCCGGGGCCGCCGGCGGAGAAGGGCACGATCATCGTGATCGGGCGGGAGGGGTAGTCGTCCGCGAATGCGGTGCCGCAGGGGGTAAGCAGAAGCAACAGGATCAGCGATCGTACGACAGACTTCATCGAGCACTCCCTGGCGGCATTGTTCTTAGTCGTCGGAAGGCGCCGCCTCCTTGGCCGCCGACGATTTCTCGATCATGTCGAGTGCGGCCACGGCGGCCGCGTTGATGTGGTCGACGCAGCAGCGCTCGGCGAGGTCCGCATCGCCGCTCTGGATCGCGCGCCAGATCGCGGTGACCTCGCGCAGGCTTTTGTTGATCCGCTTCGGCTGCGACATCGAGGTGATCCGCAACAGCTGAATGCGGTCGTGGAGCGGCTTGAGCATGCGCTCGATGAAGGCGTTGCGGCAGCCGCCGATCAGCGCGCCGTAGAAGTCGGTTTTGGCTTCGAGGCAGCCGACCAGATCCTGCCTGGCCGCAGCCGCCTTCAGCCGGGTGAGGGCGTCGCCGATCCGGCGTGCCACCTCGGGGTCGTTCAGCCGGGCGCATTCGCGGCCGGCATATCCTTCGAGCACCGCCCGCGCGGCGTAAAGCTGCCGGGCCTCTTCCAGGCTGATGGTGGAGACCACGGGGCCGCGGTGCGGGACGATGTTGACCAGCCCGTCGGCCTCGAGCGCCCGCAACGCTTCGCGGATCGAGGGGCGGCTGACGCCCATCATCTCGCAGAGCTCGCGCTCGACCAGCCGCTGCCCCGGTTTGAGCGTTCCGGACATGATCGCCTCGCGCAGCTTTTGCGCGACCATCGCTCGGACGGTCGGGACGTCCTCGATGCGGAGTGTCGACTGCAATTCGCTACGTCTTTCCATGTCCGGGTCCTGTTCGGGAAAACTCAGTACCGGTTTACAGGCAGAATCATCATTTCGGCAATTTGAACGTGGGCTGGCTGGTCAAGGGCGAAGACGATCGAGCGGGCGATATCGGCCGGATCCAGCGCCATCCTGAACTGGTCGAAATAGTCCTTTTCCTTCTGGGTATCGCCGCGGTAGCGGGTCAGGATGATGTTGGTGCGGGTCAGGCCGGGCTGGAGCTCGGTGACCCGGATGGCGGTCTCCGCCAGCTCGCCCCGGAGGGTCTCGGTGAACATGTGCACGCCGGCCTTGCTGGTGCTGTAGGCCGCCATGTCAGGCACGATCCGGACGGCGTTGATGGAGCTGATATTGACGACATGGCCGCTGTTACGCTGGACCATGCCGGGAAGCATCGCGCGGGTGACGCGCATCAGGCCGATCAGATTGGTCTGGATGATGTTGGACCAGTCGTCGGCAGAGCCGATGTCGAAGCGGGTCCGTCCGCCGATATCGTGGCCGGCGTTGTTGATGAGCACGTCGACCGGCTTGAAGTGACCGGGAATGGCGTCCGGCAGGCCATCGACGGCCTTGGCATCGCTGATGTCCAGCTGGATCGGAAATACGGCGTCGCCGCCCGTCGCCGCCAGTTCTTGAAGCGCCTTGGCATCGCGGTCGACCAGAACGACGCGGCGGCCGCTCTCCAGCAGCGCCTTGGTGATGGCGCGTCCCATGCCGCCGGCGGCGCCCGTCAGCACGACGGTCTGGCCCGATTGTTCAGTCATCGCAGCACTCCCATTCCTTTGTCCTCATGCCACCGACCAGCCGCCGTCGATCGGCAGGCTGGTTCCGGTGATGTCGTTTGCGGCAGGGCCGCAGAGAAAGACCACCATGGCGGCGACGGCATTCATCTCGACGAACCGTTGTGTCGGCTGGCGCTCGCCCAGATAGTCGCGGGTCACGTCCTCGACGGCACGGCCATTGTTCTCGGCAATGCCGGCGATCTTGTTTAGGATGGCAGGGGTCGGCAGCGTGCCCGGGCAGAGCGTGTTGCAGGTGATGCCGCTGCGCGCAGTCTCGATGGCGACCGCGCGGGTGATACCCAGGATCGCGGTCTTGGTGGTGACGTAGTCGATGCGATCTTCGACGGCGCGGCTCGAATAGATCGAGCCCAGATTGATGATCCGGCCCCAGCCCCGCTGCTTCATCGCCGGCAGCGCCAGGCGGATCAGATGGAATGGCGCCGACAGGTTGACGGCCAGCGCCTGCTCCCACTTCTCGGGCGGAAACTGCTCGACGGCGGAGAAGTGCCTGACAACGGCATTATTGACCAGAATGTCGATCGTGCCGCAGCGGTCGAGCAGATCGGCCATCATGGCTTCGATCGCCTCGCGTTTGGCGAGATCGACGCCGGCCGCGATGACCTCGACGCCGAAGCGGGCGCGCAAATTTTCCGCGGCCTGCTTCGGTGCGACGAGATCGTGAAGGATGATGTTGGCGCCCGCGCCGGCAAGGCCTTCCGCGATGGCCAAGCCAAGGCCCGCGGTCGCGCCGGTCACGAGTGCCCATTTGCCCTTCATCGCAGCTACCACTCCGTTACTTCTTGTCGAGCTCGGCGAAGACTTCCTTCGCGTTGCGGAACGCATCCACACCGGCCGGCACGCCGCAATAGATCGCGACCTGCATGAAGACCTCTCGGATCTCCTCCTTGGTGGCGCCATTGGCGAGCGCGCCGCGGACGTGGGTCTTCAGCTCATGCGGGCGGTTAAGGGCGCAGAGCATCGCGAGGTTGAGGAAGCTGCGGGTCTTGCGCGTGAGGCCGTCGCGGCCCCAGACGTAGCCCCAGCAATATTCCGTCGTGAGGTCCTGCATCGGGCGATTGAACTCGTCGGCAGATGCGATCGCCTTGTCGACGAACTCGTTGCCGAGCACGCTCTTGCGGATTTCGAGGCCGCGGTCGTAAGTCGCCTTGTCCATGTTGTTCTCCGTTATCTTGAGGCGTTGTCAGCTTTTCGGCCAGAACGGCTTTGACAGCGCGAGTTCTGGCGGGAACACGGTGACGGGTACGCCGGTCTGCCACTGCACGATGGTCATGCCAGCGCCGACGCGGCGGCCCTTCTCGTCGAACTTGATCTCACCGAGCGGGTAATATTTCGAGGGACCGCCATCCATGGTGCGCAGCGCCTCGCCAACGGCGACGCGATCAGCCTTGCCGGCCTTCTCCAGCGCGTCCTTGATCACCCACATGTCGCCATAGGTGGAGATCGCGTTCTGCGTCATCCACGGCTCCTTGTAGCGGGTCTTCAATTCGGCGATCAGCGCCTCGTGCCCCTTGGCGCCCCAGCTCGCGACGCAGGTCAGCACGCCCTGAAGCAATTCGGGGCTGACGGTCTGCAGCATGTCCGGCTCGGCGATGGCGATGCCGAACGAAATGGTCGGTATCTTGCCCTGGCCGAGGCCAAACTCGTTCATCTTCTCGAGCAGCAGCTTGGCGTCAGAGATCACCGTCGGCAGGAAGAACAGCAGGTCAGGCTTGGCCGAGCGGACCTTCTGCACCAGCGACGTTGCATCGGCCAGCGGCGGCGTGAACGTCTCGTCGACGACCAGCTGCAGCTGGTTCTCCGCCAGCAGGCCTTCGCGCATCGCCTTGGCGGAGGCGATCGAGGCGCCGGTGTTGTCGGTTAGGATCGCGACCGTCTTCGGCCGCTTGCCGGACGCGGTTTCCGCCAGCTTGATGAGCTGGGGCAACGCCTGTTTGGCTTGCGAACCGGCGGTGGCTGCAGTCTGGAATACGTATTTGAAGCCGCGCTCGGTGATGAGATCGGAGTAGGAGAGGGTGAGCATGGGCAGGTTGGCGCGCTCGGTCACCTCGGTCACCGCGAGCGTGAACGAGGACAGATATGCACCGCTGGCCGCAACCAGATCGGTCTCCTGCGCGACCATGCGCTGGGCCGCGTTCTTGGCCTTCTCCGTGGTATCGCCGGAATCGAGCACGACGAGCTTCAGCTTGGCGCCGCCGAGCGCCTTGACGCCGCCTTGCGCGTTGATGTGATCGACCGCCATCTCGGCGCCTTCGCGCATCACCGTGCCGGGTCGGGCGTACAGGCCGGAAATCGGCACCAGCAGGCCGACCTTGACCTCGGCAGGTTGCTGCGCCCAGCCGGCGCGGGATGCGATCAGCGTGCCGGAGGCGCCGGCAAGCAATGTGCGCCGCGAGATCGTAAACTTGCTCTTTGCAGTCATGACAAATCTCCTCCCTGAAAAATCGCGCGACGCTTAAGGCTTCTTCGGCCAGAATGGCTCCGCCTGCGCGAGCTCGGGCGGATAGACGGTGACAGGCACGCCCGATTGCCATTGCACGATGACGACGCCGGCGCCGACGCGACGGCCCTTCTCGTCGAACTTGAGCTGACCACCCGGGTAATATTTGGAGTCGCCGGCATCCAGCGTCCGCAGCGCCTGCGCGACCGCGTTCTTGTCGGCCTTGCCGGCCTTCTCGAGCGCTTCCTTCATCACCCACATGTCGCCGTAGGTGGAGATGACGTTCTGCGTCGCCCACGGCTCCTTGTACTTGGCCTTGAGCTCGGCGATCAGGGCTTCGTGTCCCTTCGCGCCCCAGCTGGCGACGATGGTCATGATGCCCTGCACGATCTCGGGGCTCACGCTCTGGAGCATGTCGGGCTCCGCGATGGTGATGCTGAAGGACACGGTCGGGATCTTGCCCTGGCCGAGACCGAACTCGCTGATCTTCTCCAGACCGAGCTTGGCGTCCGAGACCGCGTTCGGCATGAACAGCAGCAGGTCGGGCTTGGCCGAGCGGACCTTCTGGATCAGCGGCGTCGCATCCGACAGCGGCGGGGTCCAGACTTCCTCGACGACGAGCTGAAGGCCTTCCTGCGCGAACAGCTTCTCCTTCAGCGCCTTGGCGGTGGCGACTGAAGTGGCGGTGTTGTCCATCAGCATCGCCACGGTCTTCGGCCGCTTGCCGGAGGCCTTCTCGGCGAGCTTCATCAGCGTCGGCAGGCCGAGCTCGGACTGGCGGCTCGCGGTCGCGGCGGTCTGGAAGATGTATTTGAAGCCGCGGTCGGTGAGGAGATCTGAATAGGACAGCGTCAACATCGGCAGTTCGGCGCGCTCGGTCACCTCGGTCACGGCGAGCGTGAAGGAGGAAAGGTAAGAGCCGGTCGCGGCAACCAGATCGGGCTCCTGCGCCACCATGCGCTGCGCCGCGTTCTTGGCCTTCTCGGTGGTGTCGCCGCAGTCGATCACGACGAGCTTCAGCTTGGCGCCGCCGAGTGCCTTGATGCCGCCCTGCGCGTTGATGTGCTCGATGCCCATCTCGGCGCCCATCTTCATGACCTGGCCGGGGCGGGTGTAAATGCCCGACAGCGGGACGATCAGTCCGACTTTCACTTCAGCCGGTGCCTGCGCGCGTGCCACGCCGGCGAGGCCGACAGCGGCGGCGCCGGACAGCACAGTCCGGCGCGAGAGACCCTTGGTTGTCTTGTTCATTATGTTTGCTCCCTGGTCTTTGTTTTTATGTTGGTCACATGCCGAGATAGGCTTTGCGCACACGGTCATCCGCGCGCAGCGTGTCGTTGTTGCCTTCGAGCACGACGTGTCCGGCTTCGAGGACATAGCCGTGGTCGGCGGACTCGAGCGCCTCCGCGACACGCTGCTCGACCAGCAGCATGGTCAGCCCGGACTGTCGGCGGATCTCGATCAGGCGTTCGAAGATGAAGTCGGCGGTCGACGGTGCAAGTCCCATCGAAGGTTCATCGAGCATCAGCAGCTTGGGCGAGGAGGCCAGCCCTCGGCCGATCGCGAGCATCTGTTGCTGGCCGCCAGACATTGTGCCCGCGAACTGATCGCGGCGCTCCTTCAGAACCGGCAACCATTCGAAGATGCGCTCGATATTGGCCTGCCAGTCGCGCCGGCCGCTCTCGGTCATCGCGCCCATTTCGAGGTTCTCCATCACGGTCAGGGACGGAAAAACCTGGCGCCCCTCGGGCACGTGGGCGATGCCAAGATGAGCGCGCTGCGGCGGCGGCACGGCGAGGAGATCGACGCCGTTGAAAGTGATCCTTCCGCCGCTCGGCTTCACGATGCCGGAGATGGTCTTGAACAACGTGGTCTTGCCGGCGCCGTTAGGCCCGACGATCGCGACGAACTGGCCGGCGCCGACATTGATCGAGACGTCGTTCAGGACGGGCTTTGCGGAGTAGCCCGCGCTCAATCCTTCAATTTGCAGCATGGCCAGCCCACTTCTTGCCGAGATAGGCCTCGATCACGCGGTTGTCGCGCGTCACCACTTCCGGCAGTCCCTCGGTGATGACGGCGCCGTGGTCGAGCACGAGAAAGCGGTCGACGAGGCGGACCATCGCCTGCATGGTGTGCTCGATGATGGCGATGGTCATGCCGTCGCGCGCCAGCTGCTGGATCACGGCAACGACCTCGTCCGCCTCGCCATGGCCGAGGCCCGCAAGCGTCTCGTCGAGCAGCAGGATGCGCGGCTGGCCGGCGATCGCGCGCGCGAGCTCCATCAGCCGCAGCTCCTTGGTCGAGAGCTCGCCGGCGACGCGGTTCGCGACCGCGGAGAGCCCGACGCGGGCGACGGCATCGGCCGCGAATTGGCACGCTTGGTCGTCGGTGCGGGCGCGCACATAGGCGCCGACGACGACATTGTCGAGGATCGACATGCGCAGGAACGGCCGCATCACCTGGAAGGTGCGACCGATCCCGGCCTCGCAGATCACGTGGGGTCGCTGGCCGGACATGTTGCGTCCGTCGATCAGAACCTCGCCCTGGCTCGGCTTCAAGAAGCCGTTGAGGAGGTTGAACAGCGTGGTCTTGCCGGCGCCGTTGGGGCCGATGATGCCGAGGATCTCGTTCTGATGCAGCTTGAAGCTGACATCCTGCACCGCCTTGAGGCCGCCGAAGGAGCGGGAGAGATTACGGACCTCGAGCACGACGTCGCCAGTGGCTGCACGCTGCCGCCCGACGGGCTTGAGCGCCGTGACATTGGCGGCGGTTGCTTCCGGCGTGTCGCTGGCGGTCGCCTTGGTCGCAGTCCGCTTGCGTAGAACGTCACGCAGCTTCCAGAACAGCCCTTCCGGCGCCAGCAGGATGACGCAGACGATGGCAATGCCGAAGATGACGCCCTGGATGCCGGGGATGCGCGCGCCGGCCTCGGCATGCAGGATCTCGGCGAGCGGGATCAGGATCACCGAGCCGATGACGGGACCCCAGACCGTGCCGACGCCGCCGAACATCGCAACCGTCAGCGCCTGCGCCGACACCAGCATGCCGAACACGGACGCCGGGGTCACGACCAGCAGCACTTGTGCGTAGAAGCCGCCGATGGCCGCGGCGATCGCGCCGCTCAGCGTGATCGCGCGCAGCTTCCAGGCCAGCGTGTTGATGCCGGCGGCTTCGGCCGCGGCCTCGTTCTGCTTGATCGCGAGCAGCGCCATGCCGAAGCGCGAGCGCTCGATGACCTGCGTCAGCACGATCGTGGCGAGCATGAGTGCAAGCCCCAGCAGCGTGTAGAGGTGGGGGTCGGTGAATTGCATGAAGGCGATCGGCGCGTCGCGCTTGATCGGAAGCGTCACCTCCTGGAAGCCGAGCCACTCGAACACGTAGAGAATGGCCAGCGGATAGGCGAGCATTGCGAGGGCAAAGTAGTGGCCCTGCAGGCGGAAGGTCGGAAATCCGATCAGGAGCCCGGCGATGCCGCCGAGCATGGCGGCGACGGGGATCAGCAGCCAGGGCGAGATGTTGAAATAGATCTGCCCGAGCGCGGTCGCATAGGCGCCGATCCCGAAGAAGGCGGCGTGGCCGAAGGAGATCAGCCCGGTGTAGCCGCTGAGCAGGTTCCAGGACAGGCCGAATACCGCCCACACCGGCACCAGCGTCAGGATCAGCTGGTAATAGGAGTTGGTGACGCCGAGCGAAATGCCTGCATAGGCGAGCGTGAAGAGCAGGGGTGGCAGAAAGGAGCGCATCCGGAACATGGTCACGTCCTCTCGACCATGCGTCCGAAGAAGCCTTGCGGACGGAAGAAGATGATGAGGAGGAAGACGGCGAAAATCGCGGCGTTCTGCAACTGCGTCGGCAGGATCAGCGTCGACATCTGCTGCACCAGGCCGATCGTCATGCCGCCCCAGAACGCGCCGATGATGCTGCCCATGCCGCCGAGCACGACGCCGGCATACATGACGATGACGTATTCGAGGCCGACGAAGGGATGGAACGGATAGTTGGTGGCGAGCAGGCCGCCGGCGATCGCGGTGATACCGCAGCCGAGCGCGAAGGCGGTGCGGTGCGCCCGGTCGACATCGATTCCCATATAGGTCGCGGCGGTCGGATTGTCCGCGGCAGCGCGCAACGACTTGCCGATCCGGGTGCGCGTGATCAGCAGCGAGAGCAGGATCATGATGGCGAGCGAGACCACCATATCGATGCTGCGCGCCTTGTTGAGGAAGATGCTCATGTCGAAGAACGGGCCAAGCTCCCAGGCCGAGCTCGACAGCGGCGTGCGGATCGAGGCCAGCACCGAGCCGAACACGATCAATCCGCCATTCTGCAGAATCAGCGCGATACCGAGAGTGAGGATGAGCTGGGCGTAATGGCCGTCGCCTTCGAGCGAGGCGGTGCGCGTACCAGAGACGTGCGAGATCAGCGTCCGGTGGACGAAATAGCCGAACACGGCAAGCACGGGCCCGGCCAGGATGATGGCGACGAACGGCCCGACCGTATTGCCGAACACCGCCTGCACGCCGGCGGCAGTGAAGAGATAGAACGCGGTGTACATGCCGAGCATCATGAAATCGCCATGGGCGAAGTTGATGACGCGCATGACGCCGAAGATCAGGCCGAGCCCGACGCACATCAGGCCGTAGACGGCGCCGATCAAGAGGCCCGCGGCGAGCGCTTGCAGAAATCCCTCCATCAGCCGTGCCTCCGCGCGGCCGACGAACCTAAGCTGGTCTCCAAACCGACCATGTTTCCCCCATCGTCTCCGGCACTTCTTATGATGCCGATCGTAAAACCCGTTCCGCCTTGTCCAGGCGGCATTGTGCTGCGATGTCGCCGGCATTGCCGAGCTGTTCGCAGTGATCGATCGATTGCTCGAGCCGGTGCGCGCGGTCCTCACCGAGGACGCGGCCAGCTGCCGTACGGAAACGCGCGCGAATATCTGATGGCGTTGCTGCGATGACGTCGGGCAGGGCGTGCCGGATCGTCCGTCCGCTGCGCAGATGCACGGTCACGTCCGCGCCTTGCTTGCCGGGGAAGGCAGCGGTGAAGCCGGGATCGGCCTTGAGGTCAGTCACCGAGACGAGGCGAATGATATCTGCATCATCGAGCTCGGCATAATTGTCTTCCTCGATCTCGCCCCGCGCCAGCGTGGCGGCGACGCTGAAAGGAATACTCATCTTGGCCTGCAGCGCGTTACGAAAGGGGCCCATGGAGTCGCAGCCGGGATAGCGCACGGCGGCGTCTGGCGCGCGAATGACGACGCGGTCGATCTCATCGGGGTTGGCGAGTTCATTCGAGACGCGAAGCGCGGCTTGAGCTGCGGTCTGCGCGAAATTGCAGGCGGGGACCGGCTTGTTGTAGACGGCCATGATCTCGCACTCGCCATTGGGGAACAGCGTGATGCTGTCGGGCGCGGCCTGGCGGCGATAGGCGGCGAACAGGCCGGCTTCGCCTTCGAGGATCGTCTCCGAGCCGAACGCGCCGGCCGCGGCAAGACCGACCGCCTTGATCGCATTGCTGGCGGCAAAGCCCGGATGGAAATACATGTCGGAGCCGCCGGCGTGCGGCCATTCGTTCAGCCCGCTCGACGTATTGGCCGCGATCGCGATGGCGCTGGTCGCTTGATCCTCGGAGAGGCCAAGGGCGAAACTACCGGCCAGCGCCGCGCCCAAAGGGGCCACGAGGCCGGTCGGGCGATGAAGGCGTGCGAGATCGGACGTCATCAGCGCGCGGCCGATCCGCGCGCCGGTCTCGTAGCCGACGATGGCGGCGGTGAGCAGCTTCGTCCCGTGGAGCGCCGCCTGTTCAGACAGCGCAAGCAATGTCGGCCAGATCACCACGCCGTGGTGCGCGATGCTGGCCGCGTGCATGTCCTCGCGAACGAGACCGTGTCCCATCACCGCATTGGCAAAGGCAGCGTCGGCGGGTGAGGAGAGTTGCGGTGTTCCGATGATCGTGGCGCTGCCGCGATCTTGTGCGATCGCAATGGCCTGCCGGCTCCAGGGATGCTGGCCGGCTTCGAACGCGCAGGACAGGAAATCGAGCAGGCAGAGCTTGGCTTTCGTCACGACCTCCGGCCCGAAATCACCGAGCTCAAGCGCAAGCACGCTCCGCGCCATCTGGCGCGAGAGCGACACCTTGCCTGATCCGGTCGGGCCGATCGTCATCGCAATCGCTCTCCCTGATCGTTCGCGCTCAGCCGCGCATTTCCACGCCGGCCCATTCCTCGAGCACCTTGGCGATCGAGGTGAAGTCGGACGAGGCGCCATATTTGGCGTTGGTGATCGCGAGCATCTGCCGCACCACCGCGCCGCAGACCATCGGCACGCCCATGGCTTCGGCTTCGTCGACGCACAGCCGTACGTCCTTGTACGAAAGGCCGGTGGTGAAGCCGAAATCGAACGTGCCGGGCAGCACCGCGCGGGGGAATTTGTCCTCGGACGCGCTGTTGCGGCCGCTGCTGGCATTGATGATGTCGATCAGCACCTTCGCGTTGACGCCGCCCTTGACGCCCATCGCGACCGCTTCCGAGGTGATGACGAGCGCCGCCGCGGCCATCAGATTGTTGGCGAGCTTGGCGGTCTGGGCCACGCCGGGCTTGTCGCCGGTGTAGAACAGCTTGCCGAAAGTCTTCAGGATTGGCTGGATGGTCTCGTAGGTCGCCTGCGGGCAGGACACCATCACCGCCAGCGTGCCGTTGACTGCGCCCTTGATGCCGCCGCTCACGGGCGCATCGACGAGAGTCATTCCCTTGGCCTTCAGGCCTTCCGCGACGAACTTCGCCGTGCCGGGACCCGAGGTGGAGAGATCAATCACGATCTTGGCGCGATTGCCGCTGCTGATACCATCCTGGCCGAGCGTGACGGCCTTGACGATGTCGGGTGTCGGCAGGCTGGCGAGCACGATGTCGGCGCGCGAGGCGACGTCGGCGGGCGACTTTGCGAGTTGCGCACCGCGCTTGACCAGCGGCTGCGTTGCCTCGGCCTGCGTGTCATAGACGACGAGCGAGTAGCCCGCGTCGATCAATCGCCCCGCCATGGGGCCGCCCATGCGACCCGTGCCGATTACGCCGAGGATCTCTCCCGCCATCGTCTACTCCCTGTCGCGCGATCCCGAGGCGGGCGCGCTTTCTTGATCTCGTTGGTCAGTATTCATCGCCGGCCGGCCTTGTCGGCCGCCGTCGTCGTGGCTGCGGGATTCCGCGCCAGCGGGGCGGATTGTTATGATTGTCAGACAAGCTGTCAAGCATAACATTTGGGGTCGACAGTTTGCCGCGGATCGTCATATGGTCCGGGAAAACGAGGAAGACGCCCCGCGTGCCGCAAGATTCAATTTCGAGTGTGAGCCGGACGCTCGCCGATGTCGTCGCGGCGTCGTCATGGGCGGACGTGCAGGCGCAAAGCCATGAAGCGCGGCGATCGATCCTCAATTTCTTTGCGACCGCGCTCGGCTCCGCGCGCGATCCCGTCGTCGTCGCCGCGATGCGCGCGCTGGCGCCATTCAGTGGCGCCGCGAGGTCGACGGTGATCGGTCATTCCAAGCCGATGGATGCGCTCTGTGCGTCGTTCCTGAATGCAATATCGGCCAATCTGCTCGACTTCGACGACACTCATCCCGAGACGATCATTCATCCGGCAGCACCTGTGGCTGCTGCCATATTCGCGCTGGCGGAGACACGAAAGCTGTCAGGGCACGAGGTGCTGACGGCGTTCATTCTCGGCGTGGATGTCGAGTGCCGTATCGGCAATGCAGTCTCGCCGCGCCATTATGCGCGGGGCTGGCACATCACTTCGACTTGCGGGATTTTCGGCGCTGCCGCGGCCTGCGCGAAGCTCCTGGGTTTGCCGGCGGCAGGCATAGCGAACGCGATCGGAGTGGCGGCGAGCCAGTCGGCGGGCAATGTCGAGAACCTTCCGAGCGCGGCCAAGAATGTCAGCGTCGGCAATGCGGCGCGCAATGGACTGTTCGCCGCGCTGCTGGCGCAGCAGGGCTATGAGGCGGCGCCACAGGCAATTGAGGGGCCGCTCGGCTGGGCGCGCACCATGGGCGACGAGCCGGATCTCCCTCGCTTGCTCGACGGTCTCGGCAAGACCTGGGAAATTGCAAAGAATACCTACAAGCCTTATCCGGCCGGCATCGTTTTCCATTCGGTGATCGATGCCTGCCTGCTGCTGCGCGAACAGATTGGTCGTGGCGTCGATCAGATCGATTCGGTCGTCGTGCAGGGCTCGGCCCTGCTCCTTGCGCGCGGCGATCGTCCTGTGAACAACGAGCGCGATGCGCGCGTGAGCATCCATCACTGCGTTGCTTGTGGGCTGCTGCTCGGCACGGCGGGCGTGGCCGAGTTCGCGCAGGAGACTGTGGTTCGGCCCGATATCGCGCAATTGCGGCAGAAGGTGAGAGCGGAGCTCGATGCCCAAATGCCGGATGGCGCCGCGCGCGTCACTGTGCGCCTGGCCACCGGCAATATGCTCACCGAGACCGTCGTCTCGCCGCGCGGCAGCCGGGCTGCGCCGCTGTCGGACCGCGACATCGAGGACAAGCTGCGCGAAGGCGTAAGGACCGGCCGAAGCGATTGGGATGCGGAACGCGTCATCGACGCGGTCTGGCGGATCGATGCGGTCGATGATGTCGGCCATCTCCTGCAATCGCTGCGGCCGCCGCCGCGCTAGTCAACTTCCAACTACTCTCTCAAGACCTGAAAGGGACGATCATGAGCAAGACGGAACTGTTCGAAAAAGGACTCAAGGTTCGCAAAGAGGTGCTCGGCGAGGACTACGTCAACAAGTCGATCGCCGGCGCCGACGAATTCACCCGCACCATGGCGGAATGGTCGACCGAGTTTTGCTGGGGCGCGCTGTGGACGCGTCCGGGCGTCGATCGTCGCACGCGTTCGATCGTCAATCTGGCGATGCTCGGCGCGCTGAACCGCCCGCACGAGCTCAAGCTGCACGTCAAGGGCGCCCTGAAGAACGGGCTGACCAAGGAGGAGATCAAGGAAATCCTGCTCCAGGTCGCGGTCTATTGCGGCGTGCCCGCCGGCATTGATGCCTTTCGCAACGCGCGCGAGGCCTTCAACGAGGTTGATGCAAAGTCCTGAGCAGGGATCGTGTGAGCTGTCATGGCTGACCCGGAATACGAGCTGTTCGCCATCCGCTACGCCAAGCGCGATGCGCAGCGGAGCGAGCATTTCATCGGCGGCGATCCGCATGACGGGCCGATGCCGATGGACTACTTCATGTGGCTGGCGAGGGGAGGCGGCCGCAACGTCGTCATCGACACCGGCTTTAACGCAGACGTTGCAAGGCAGCGCAGGCGGACCTTCCTGCGCTGCCCCGTTGAGACGCTTGCCGCATTCAATGTCGACGTCGCCGACGTCAAGGACGTGATCCTCACGCATCTGCACTATGACCACGCCGGCAATTTCGACCGGTTTCCGAATGCGCGCTTTCACCTGCAGGAACGCGAGCTCGCCTACGCGACCGGGCGGTATATGCAATATCCCAGGCTGTCGCATTCCTTCGAGGTCGAGGATGTCTGCGGCATCGTGCGGCTGAACTATGCGCGCCGGGTGTTGTTTTACGATGGCGATGCCGAGATCGCGCCCGGACTGACGGTCCATGCGGCCGGCGGGCATTCCGCCGGTCTCCAGTTCGTTCGCGTCAACACGCGCCGCGGCCGGGTGGTGCTCGCCTCCGACGTCAGTCATTTCTACGAGAACATGACCAGCGAGCGCCCGTTCACGACGGCGTTTCATGTCGGCGACATGTTGGTCGGTTTCGACAAGCTCCGCGCTGCGGCGGTGGACGCAGACCACATCGTCCCGGGCCACGATCCGTTGGTGATGAAGCTCTATCCGGCGCCGAGTCCGGAACTGGAAGGGGTCGCGGTCCGCCTCGATGTCCTGCCGTCGGAGGCGCCACGGGGGTGAGCGGCGCTGCTGCAGGTCAAATGCGCGCTACAGGACGGTGGCATCGCCCCTCGCTCCGTCATTGCGAGCGCAGCGAAGCAATCCAGAATCCCTCCGCGGAAACAGTCTGGATTGCTTCGCTGCGCTCGCAATGACGTTGGAGAGAGCGAGGGCGCCTCGATCTGTAGTCTCGTCTCCGGTCTACGCGAAACCTAGTAAAAATCGATTTTCGATTTTCTATTGACCCCCGCCCGCGGCCTTGCAATCATCGTGGCATGGGTCCGCTTCAGTTCCAGTTGTCCGGGAGCCCCGGGGAAGGTCCGCGCAGCCTGACATCGGCGCTGCATGAGCGCCTGCGCGCCGATATCCTGGCGACGCGGCTGCTGCCGGGGCAGAAGCTGCATATTGCTGGTCTAGCAAAACAGTTTTCGGTGAGCCTTGCCGCCGTGCGCGAGGCGTTGTCGCGGCTCGTCGCCGACGGGCTCGTGCAGGCGTCCGACCAGCGCGGCTTTCGCGTAAGTCCGGTGTCGCTGGCTGATCTTGCCGACGTGACGCAGACGCGGATCGATATCGAGGGGCTTGCGCTGCGCCGCTCGATCGAGCGCGGTGACGATGCCTGGCTCGCCTCGGTGAAATCGGCCTGGGCAGAACTGAAGGCCGTTCCTTATCATTATCCCGATGATCCCACCGTGCACTACGAGGAATGGGTGATCCGTCACCGCATCTTCCATCGAGCGCTGGTCAATGCCTGCGGCTCGCCATGGCTGCTCGGTTTTCGCGATGTGCTGCACGAGCAGAGCGAGCGCTATCGCCGCCTCTCGATCCGCCGCGAACTCGGCAGCAAGCCGCGCGACGTCGAAGCCGAGCACAAGGCGATCGTCGCGGCCGTCGTCAAGCGCGACGCGGATGCGGCAGTTCGCGCCTTGTCAAAGCATTTCGGCATCACCAAAGAATTCGTCGAGCTCGCCGCCTCACGCATTGCGGAGGTGAGCCGCACGACCTGACGATCCCAAGAAATTCGGCATACAAAAAAGAAAGACCGGGAGGAAACAATGAAGATCAATCGCCGCCACGCGCTCTTGTCGCTTGTCGCCGCCACAATTCTGGCCGGACCCGCGAGCGCCGCCGACACTATTCGGGTTGGCTTGCCCACGAAGACCTATTGGCCGACGACCATCGCCGAGACGGCCGTGCGGCAAAAGCTGTTCGAGAAGGAAGGCATCCAGGCCGAGCTGACCATCTATCGCAGCGGCGCCGAGACCTTCGAAGGCATGGCCGCGGGCGCGGCCGACATCATCCTCGATCCGCCGTCGCTGGTCTCGGCCGGACGCAAGAAGGGCGTGATGTCACGGATCGTCGCCAATGCGGCCATGGGCAATTTCGGCTGGCAGTTGATGGTCCCGACCAAGTCGACCCTCGACGTCAAGGATCTCAACGGCAAGAAGGTCGCGATCACGGCGGCTGGCTCGGGCTCCGATCTGCTCGCGCTGTGGACCATCCAGGACAAGAAAATCGACTTCACCCGCGTTCCCGTCGGCGGTGGTGGCCTCGTGCCGAACCTGCTGGCCGGCAACGTCGAGGCTGCCGTGGTCTATTCGCCGCTGAGCTTCCAGATCTCGAAGTCCGGCGAGGCCAAGACCATCCTCGATTATGCGAGCGCAGTTCCGCCGAACCTCACCGCTGGCTGGATCGTGCTGGACAAACTCGCCGATGCAAAGCCGCAACTGGTGCAGAAGGCGGTGAATGCCCTTTATGGCGCGGTCGCCTTCATGCGTGCCAACCGCGACGTCACCGTCAAGCTGATCGCCGAGCTCTACGAGATGCCGCCGGAGATCGCGGGCCTCGAATACGACAACACGATCATGAAGCTCGAGACCAGCGGCGACATGGGCGCGGCCAACGTCAACGCGGCCGTGCAGCTCTCGCTCGACCTCGCCAAGCTCGGCGGGCTCAAGGACATCGTGCCGGTCGAGGACGTGATCTCGACCAAGTTCAAGCCCGTCCCGACCAAGTAGCTGCGATGCAGGGCTCGCTCGCCATCAACCTCGCGCGGATCGCGATCATCGTCGCGATCCTGGCGCTGTGGGAAATGCTGTCGCGCACCGGCATCGTCAATCCGCGCCTGCTGCCGTCGGCGTCCGAGACGTTCGTGACGCTCGGCGATCTCCTGCAGCGCGCCGCCGTGCAGAAGGATCTGATGGTGACCGCGACCGAGGTGCTGGCCGCGTTCGCGCTGGCCGTGCCCTTCGGCGCGCTGATAGGCTTCCTGGTCGCGGAGAACCGCTACTTCGCCGATGTGGCCAAGCCTCTGCTGTTCTTCGCTTTCAGCATCCCGAAGTCGATCTTCCTGCCGATGTTCATCCTGGTGTTCGGCGTCGGCTTTGCCCAGAAGGTCGGATTCGGCTTCTTCTCCACGATCTTCATCGTGATCATGTCGACCACGACGGCGGTAGAGTCGGTCAAAGTCGAGCATCTCACGGTGGCGCGGTCCTATGGCGCCACGCCATGGCAGACCGCGTTCCGCGTCTATCTGCCGAGCATGCTGCCGGTACTGCTGGAAGCGTTGCGGATCTCCATGATCTTCAACCTCACCGGCGTCATCCTCGCCGAGATGTACGCCTCGCGCGACGGCATCGGCCATCAGATTGCCACCTGGGGGGAAAATTTCCAGATGAAGCAGCTCCTCGCCGGCGTCGTGATGGTCGCCGCGATCGCCATGACCTTCAACGAACTTGTCAGATGGGTGGAAACGCGATGCAGCCATTGGCGAACGTGACCCCGTTGAAGCCCGCTGCGCGCGCGGGCGCGATCGAGGTGAAGAATGTCGGCCAGGTCTTCAGGACCAGGTCGCAGGACGTCGTTGCGCTCGACGACGTCTCGCTCGATATCAAGCCCGGCCGCTTCGTCGTGCTGGTCGGCCCGAGCGGATGCGGCAAGTCGACACTTTTGATGATGATGGCTGGCCTGCGCCAGCAGACCTCGGGAACGATCACCATCAGCGGCGCGCCGATCCCGCAGCCAGACCCTGATCGCGTCGGTGTGGTGTTCCAGGAGGCCAGCCTGTTTCCCTGGCTGACGGCGGAGGACAATGTCGAGTTTCCGCTGGCGCTGCGCGGCGTGCCCAAGGCCGAGCGCCGGGCCAAGGCGCAGGATGCGCTCAAGCTGGTTGGGCTCGAAGGTTTCGGCAAGCGTCATCCGCATGAGCTCTCGGGCGGCATGAAGCAGCGCGTCTCGATTGCGCGCGGGCTGGTGCAGGATCCGCCGGTGCTGCTGATGGACGAGCCGTTCGCCGCGCTCGACGAGCAGACCCGTATGACCATGGGCGACGAGCTGCTGCGCATCTGGGCCGCCACCGGCAAGACGGTCGTGTTCGTCACGCACAGCCTGACCGAAGCGGTCTATCTCGCCGACGAGGTGATCGTGATGTCGGCGCGGCCCGGCCGGATCGTCGATCATCTGCAGGTGCAGCTGCCGCGGCCGCGCACCTACGAAATGCTGAGCGGCGATGCTTTCGGGAGCTTGCGCGACCGCATCTGGCGGCACATCCGCAAATCGGCGTGAGGCGGAGATGAGCGCCAAAATAAGCGCGAAGTCGCTGCGATATCTGATCGTGATCGGCCTGATTGCGCTATGGGAGTTCTTGCCGCGCATGGGGCTCATCCCTGAACTGTTCCTGCCGTCGCTGTCGTCGACGTTGATCGCAGGTTGGACCGACGCGGCCGAATACGGTCATGCGCTTGCGGTGACGCTCTACGAGGTCGTGGTTTCCATGGCGTTCGCCTGCGGCGGCGGCATCCTGCTCGGCGCCATCGTCGGCAGCCTGCCGCGCCCGCGCGTGCTGATCATGCCGATGGTATCGAGCCTCTATGCGGTACCACTTGTTATCCTCTATCCCGTCTTCACTGTGTGGCTCGGCATCGGATCCGAATCCAAGATTGCGTTCGCCTCGATCTACGGCTTCCTGCCGACGATGCTCGCCACCGCCGCCGGCATCCAGACCATCGATCCGCAGCTCCTGCTGGCGGCGCGCAGCATGGGCGCAACGCTGAGCCAGCGGCTTGTCCGCGTCATCATTCCCGCGGCGATCCCGACGGTGCTGTCGGGCCTGCGCGTCGGCGGCGCGCTGGTCATCGTCGGCGTCGTGGTCTCGGAGATGCTGATCTCCTCGGCCGGCATCGGCTATCTCATCTCGCGCTACCGCACCATCCTCGACAGTCCGCACGTGTTCGCAGGCGTGCTGCTCGTGCTGTTCATGGCGATCGCTTTCAACGCGGGGATCCGGTGGATCGAGCGCAAGGCCGCGATCTGGCAGACCGGCACCCGCGCCGGCCAGGCCAATGACGAGGTCGCGTCGGGCGCGATGCAGCCGGCGACCTGAGGTATTGGCGTGTACGATCTGACCCTGACATTCGACAACGGTCCCGATCCCGACGTGACGCCGCGCGTGCTCGACATTCTCGGCGAGCGGGGGATCAAGACCACCTTCTTCGTCATCGGGGAGAAGCTCGCCGATCCCGCACGGCGCGACCTCGCGGTGCGCGCGCACGGGGAGGGGCACTGGATCGGCAATCACACCTTTACGCACAGCATTCCGCTCGGCGAGCAGAAGGACGGCAAGACCGCGGAGAATGAGATCGGCCGCACGCAAGGACTGATCGGCGATCTCGCTCATCCGCAACGTTGGTTCCGCCCGTTCGGAGGCGGCGGCAATCTCGATACGCGGTTGCTGAAGCCGTCCGTGGTCGACCATCTCGCTCGCAACAAGCACAGCTGTGTGCTCTGGAACTCCATTCCGCGCGACTGGGACGACCCCGATGGCTGGGGCGCACGCGCGCTCGACCAGTGCAGCAGTCAGCCCTGGACGCTGATGGTGCTGCACGACCTGCCGACCGGTGCGATGGACCATCTGGAGCGGTTCCTCGACCGCGCCGAGATCGCCGGTGCCCGGTTTCGCCAGGACTTTCCGTCGCAATGCGTTCCAATCCGCAACGGCGAGATCGCGCTTCCGATCAACGATTATGTTTCCTCCATCGAAGAGAGACTTTGACTGATGAAAGTTGCAAGCTTCACGACATCAGGCACCGCGAGCTACGGCATCGTTACCGACAAAGGGGTCATCGACGCCGGCAAGCGCCTGAAGGCCTATCCGACGCTGAAGGCGCTGCTGGCCAAGGGATCGCTCGACGAGCTGAAGAAATTTGTCGGCGAAAAGCCCGATTACGCGCTGCAGGACGTCGCGCTGCTGCCGACCGTGCCCGATCCGGACAAGATATTTTGCATCGGCGTCAATTACGCCACGCATCTGGCCGAGAGCGGGCACCCGACGCCGGCGCATCCGATGATCTTCACCCGCTTTGCCAACAGCCAGGTCGGCCACGGCCAGCCGATGATCCGGCCCTTGGAATCCGAGCGGTTCGACTTTGAGGGTGAGATGGCCGTGATCATCGGCAAGGCCGGCCGCCGCATTTCGCGCGAAGCCGCGCTCAGCCATGTCGCCGGCTATGCCTGCTACAATGACGGCAGCATCCGCGACTGGCAGCGCCATACCTCGCAATTCGCTCCGGGCAAGAATTTCGCGGGCACTGGCGGCTTCGGCCCCTGGATGGTCACGACCGACGAGCTGACCGACGTCACCAGGCAGACCCTGATCACGCGCCTGAATGGCGTCGAGGTGCAGAAGGCGCCGATCTCCGACCTCGTGTTCGACGTGCAGGCCCTGATCGCCTACTGTTCGACCTTCACAGAGCTCGCGCCGGGCGACGTCATCGTCACCGGTACCACCGGCGGCGTCGGCGCCTATCGCACGCCGCCGCTCTGGATGAAAGGCGGGGACACCGTCGAGATCGAGATCTCCGGCATCGGCATTTTGCGCAATCCCGTCAAGGACGAGGGACGCGCGGCGTGAACGGTCGCGCTCAACAACAATAAGAAGGAGAATCCCATGACCATGCCAACGCACATCCTGCCGACCACGGTGGTCGGAAGCTATCCGCAGCCGGAATGGCTGGTGAATCGCGCCATGCTGTCGAAGGTGGTGCCGCGCACCCGCCTCCACGACATGTGGCGGTTGCCGGCGGAGCATCTGGAGGAGGCGCAGGACGATGCCACCATCGTCGCGATTCGCGACATGGAGCGCGCCGGCATCGACATCGTGACCGATGGCGAGATCCGCCGCGAGAGCTACTCCAATCGCTTCGCCACCGCGCTCGAGGGGATCGACGGCGACAATCCCGCGATGATCGTGGCGCGCACCGGCAACACCCAGACCCCGGTGCCGCGCGTCGTCGGCCCGGTGAAGCGGAAGGGGCCGGTCGAGCTGCACGACATGCAGTTCCTGCGCAAGAACACGGAGCGCGCCGCGAAGATCACGCTGCCGGGCCCGTTCACGATGAGCCAGCAGGCCAAGAACGAGTTCTACAAGGACGAGGAAGAGCTCGCGATGGCGCTTGCCGAGGCCGTCAATGCCGAAGCGCTCGATCTGCAGAAGGCCGGCGCGGACGTTATCCAGCTCGACGAGCCCTGGGTCCGCAACAATCCGGAACTCGCCAAGCGCTACGCCGTCAAGGCGATCAACCGCGCCCTGCAGGGCATCACGGTGCCGACCGTCGTACATCTCTGTTTCGGCTATGCGGCGGTCGTACCGGGCTCGAACAAGCCGGCTGGCTATTCCTTCCTCGCCGAGCTCGACGACACCATTGCCGATCAGATCTCGATCGAGGCCGCGCAGCCGAAGCTCGATCTTGGCGTGCTCAAGGATCTCTCGTCGAAGAAGATCATGCTCGGCGTGCTCGACCTCGCGGATCCCGCGATCGAGAGCGTCGACACGGTCGCCGACCGCATCCGCAACGGCCTGAAATACGTCTCGCCGGACCGTCTGGTTGCCGCGCCCGACTGTGGCATGAAGTACATGCCGCGCGCGACCGCGTTCGGGAAGCTGAAAGCGATGTGCGATGCGGCGGCCAAGGTGCGGCAAGAAATCGGCTGACGCAGCTTTCGGCCGGCGAGGATCATCGCCGGCGTTTCGAATGCCGCCGGATTACTGACAGGGCGCGTCGGCACGAGAAACTCCAGCAAACGCGCAATCCGGTGCGGGGCGCGGTGCTGTCATGGCCAAGGCTCGAGGACCTGCCGCAGGCGGCAGGCCCAACCTCGCTCCATGGCAAGCTCGTTGGGAAGGAGTCCGATGAGGTCGCCCTGGCGGCCTTTGGCGCGGAAGTCGACCGCCCGTGTGCACTCCCAAATTCGTGGGCACTACGTGTGCACCGAGAGGTTAAAACAGGTACAAGCGTGTGCTATTTCGACTAGCTTGGGGGGCACATGGTCCGGGTTCATTCCATTGAGGGCGTAGGATAAGATATTGAAATCGCAGAGCTATCTCTTTTCCGTCGCGCCCATGATGGATTGGACCGACCGGCACTGCCGGGTGTTCCACCGCCATCTGACGCGGCGGGCGCTGCTCTATACGGAGATGCTGACCACGGGCGCCGTCATTCATGGCGACCGGGAGCGGCTGCTTGGATTCGACGCGGTCGAGCATCCGGTGGCGCTGCAGCTTGGCGGCTCGGATCCGCACGAGCTCGCGCAGGCTGCGCAGATCGGCGAGGCGTTCGGCTATAACGAGATCAACCTCAATGTCGGCTGTCCGTCGGACCGCGTGAAGGACGGCCGCTTTGGCGCTTGCCTGATGGCGGAGCCGGCGCTCGTGGCGCGATGCGTCGAGGCGATGAAGCGCGCCGTCGCAGTTCCCGTCACGGTGAAATGCCGCATCGGCATCGACGATCAGGATCCGGAAGTCGCGCTCGATGCGCTCGCGCGCGCGGTGGTGGCTTCCGGCTGTGACGCGCTGATCGTGCATGCCCGCAAGGCGTGGCTCAACGGCCTGTCTCCGAAGGAGAACCGCGACATCCCGCCGCTCGATTATGACCGCGTCTATCGCCTCAAGCGCGCGATGCCCGATGTGCCCGTCATCATCAATGGCGGCATTCCCGGAATAGACGAGGCGAAGGCGCATCTCGACCATGTCGACGGCGTCATGCTCGGCCGCGCCGCGTATCAGGAGCCGTGGCGGCTCCTCTCCGTCGATGCCGATATCTTCGGCGAGCCTGCGCCGCACGCGACCATGCAGGACGCGCTCGCGGCGATGATGCCCTATATCGAGCAGCAGCTTGCGCGCGGTACGCGGCTGCACGCGATCACCCGGCACTTCGTCGGTGCGTTCCACGCCGTGCCCGGTGCACGGGCGTTCCGCCGCCATCTGGCCGAACAGGGGGTGAAGCCGGGGGCCGGTCTCGAGGTGCTGCGCGATGCGATCGCGCGCGTCGGTGCACGCGCGCCGGCCGAGGCGGCGGCCTGAAGCGCGATGAGATTTGGATAAATCGTCATCGCGCTTACGGTTGTTGTTCGCGCATGACCTTTCCGGAAAACCGCTTCGCACTTTTCCGGATCATGCTTGAGCCGCAAGCACGAAGAGCCGGATCGCGACATCCGGCTCTTCGCTGGTCTCAGCGGAACAGGTCGAAGTGATAGTTCAGACCGACGCGGAAGCTGTGGAATTTCGCGGCGTTCCAGTCGGGCAGATCGTCATGCTTGAACTCGGTGTAGAGATACTCGGCCTTGGCCGACCATTTCGGCAGGAACGCCCATTCGACGCCGCCGCCCGCGGTCCAGCCCATCTTCATCTTGTTGATCGGCCCGTCCTTCAATTCGCCGGCGGCAAGACCTGCGGTCCCGAACAACAGCAGGCGTGAATCCATCGTCGCGATGCCAGCGCGGGCGCGACCGGTCATGTACCAGGGCAAGCTCACCGCCGCGCTGTTGAGCGCGTCGTGGTTCTTGATGTCGCCGCCTTCGAAATCGTTCTCGATGCCGACCACGAACATGGGCGAGAGCTGGTAATTGTAGCCGATCTGCACGCCGCCGACGGCACCCTTGACCTTGCCGCCGCTGGTCCCGACGAGATTGTTGAAGGCGTCGTCGCCGCTCTCGGAATAGCCGGCGTTGAAGCCTGCATAGAGACCGGTCCAGGAATACACCGGCTGCGGAGCCATATAGGTGGAGGAGGGCGCTGCAGGGCGCGGCGACAGGTCCGCAGCCGAGGCGCTGCCCGCGGCGAACGCTGCGGCAAACGGCAGGATCCGCAGGGTGCGGCGGATGGCGGCTCTTGCAGTCATGATTTTCGATCTCCCACTTGGCCGCATCCCCTCGGGCGAGCGGCTTGTCCAAACCCCGGAACGCAATCGTTATAAACCGACTAGGCGGTTTGTAAATAGCCGGAAAAGCACACCTGCGGCTTGATTGTCCGGAAACGGAGGATGTCGGCTTGCGCGGGCGCTGGCGGCTGTGGTGCCGCAATTCCCGCCGCGATCAGTCGATCGCCGTGCGCGGGCGGCGATGGCTGATCTGCAGCTCGGGATAGCCCGTCAGCATCAGCTTGTCGGCGCGCACGCCCCAGCTCTCCAGGCGGTCGAGGAAGCTCATGCCGAGCAGGTTGGTCTTCATCTGCCCGCGCGGGACGACGAGGGCCGGCACCGATTTCTCGACGAGATGGCCGACGGAGAGACGGTCGAGCGTGAGGCGTGCGGCCTTGGTATGGCCGCCCGCGGTTTCGAGATCGACGTCGTATTCGAGCATCTCGAGCGGCAGCCCGATGGCTTTCGCGGTTTCCCAGGTCAGCACCACCGAGGTCGCACCGGTATCGATCACCATGGGCGCCGCGACGCCGTTGATCTTCGCACGCAGCGCAAATTCGCCGCCCTGGCCGCGCGGGATCTGCACGGCGGGGGCGGGCGTCGCCGGCGGCTGCGCGCGAAAAATGTGCGAGACCTTGTGCTTGGCGCGCACGATCTGATCGGGATCGCCATAGGCGACGACCGCGCCGGCCGTGCCGGCGAGCATGACGAGAACGAGCAGGAAGCGGATCATCGCGCGCCTCCGCAGGCGTGGAGGACGGTCAGGCGCGTTTCTGCGATCCTGAGATCGGCACAAGCCCGGCTTCCGTCATGCGTGCCGGCAACGAGGCCATCACCGCGAGCCGTTCGGAGCTGTCCATGGCGTGCCAGCGCGCGATCTCGGGCAAGGTCCGGCCGCAGCCGAAGCACAGCTTGGTCTTGGGATCGATCATGCAGACGGCGACGCACGGCGTTTCTTTGCTCATTTGGACATAGTGAGGGATTGGCGGGCATGTCTGCAAGCATCTGATTACGAGCCCGTGCCGGCGCTCATGATCGGCTTGTTGCGCGGCCGGCGCTTCTCGTCGGGCAGTACGGAACTCTCCGGCTGGAGCGGCGGAGAGTCCTCAGACAGCGGCGCAAGCGCGCTCATCACGCGTTCCGGCGGGAAGGTGACGATCACCTCGGTGCCGATGCGCAGCTTCGATTTCAGCGTGAACGTGCCGCCGTGCAGGTCGATCAGATTCTTGGCGATCGGCAGGCCGAGGCCGGCGCCCTGTTCGGCCGATTTGATCGAGTTGGAGCCCTGGCCGAACGAGGCGAGCACGACCGGGATCTCGTCCTCGGGGATTCCGGAGCCGGTATCCTTCACCGAGAGATATTGCCCGCCCGAAGCGGTCCAGCCGGCCTTGAGCCAGATCTCGCCACCCTGCGGGGTGAACTTGATCGAGTTGGAGATCAGGTTGAGCACGACCTGGCGGATCGCGCGCTCGTCGGCCCAGAGCCGCGGCATGGCCTGCTCGAACACTTCGTGGATGGTGATGCCGCGGCTCGTGGCACGCAGCTTCATCAGATGATGGCAGTCGGCGACGATGCCGACCAGCGACACCGCTTCCTCGTTCAGCTCGTAGCGGCCGGCCTCGATCCGCGACAGGTCGAGGATCTCGTTGATGAGGTTGAGCAGATGCACGCCGGAATTATGGATGTCGGCGGAATATTCCTTGTAGACCGGCACCGCATGCGCGCCGAAGATCTCGCTCTTCATCACCTCGGAGAAGCCGAGGATGGCGTTGAGCGGCGTGCGCAGCTCGTGGCTCATCTGCGCGAGGAAACGCGACTTGGCGACGTTGGCGGATTCGGCGCGGTGGCGGGCTTCGTCCGAGATCGCCTTGGCCTGTTCCAGCTCGCCGATCAGCGCGTCCTTCTCGGCGCGCGCTTCCAGCGTGGCGAAGGTGGAGGAGTGCAGGCGATGCGCCAGCAGCACGAAATAGCCTTCCGCGGCGAGCGCGAGCGCGGCCAGGATGTAATTGTCCAGCGAGCCGGTCATCGCGAAGCTCAGCGCCATGGCGACCGCGACCGGCGCGGTGGCGGCGAGCGCTGCGATCGGAAGATTGGCGGCGAGCATGCTCGATACTGCGATCACCAGCAGCATCAGGAACATCATCAGCGTTTCCGTGACCATGTCGAGCACGGGATGGATCAGGATCGCCATCCAGCACAGGCCATAGAGCAGGTCGAGCACAACGAAGCGCGTCCGCCACGCGCGCGTTGCCGCAGGCGAGGCGGGTTCGGTCAGGAAGCGCCGGCAACTGCGGACCATCGCACTGTGCAGGCAGAGCATGCCGGCGGTCCAGGCGGCGGCGGGGATCGGCTGCATCCACAGGCCGAACAGCACGCCGGTCGCGACCACCAGCAGCATCACGACATAGGAGGCCGACAGCCGCGTCTGGGCATATTGGCGCAGCATCTCGGCGTCGAAGGCCGGACGGGTTCCACTCGTCGACGTTAACTTGTCCCGCGCCTCGCGCACCCGCTGCGCCGCAGCCCGTCGGCTGCTCGCCGATGGAGCGCTCACCGGCTCGGCCGGAAGCTGCACTACCTCAGGCTTTTCAGCGGGGTTACTCATCAAGCAACAACGATTCCTGCCCACGCCGGACGCGGGCCTTCTGCATTGTCTATCTCTGGCAAGAAATCCTTAAGAGGTGACTTAAGGAGCTAAAGAATTACGTTAACCCGGCGTTAATTCGGATCCGATCCGCGCCGTTCAGTGCAGCGCGGCGTGCTGGACGATGTAGACCATCGCCCCCGCCAGATAGCCCACGAGCGCCGGCCCCGCGATGCGGCGGGCGTACCAGAAGAACTCGATCTTCTCGAGGCCCATGGCGGCAACGCCCGCGGCCGAGCCGATGATCAGGATCGAGCCGCCGGTTCCGGCGCAATAGGCGATGAACTCCCAGATGAAGCTGTCCGGCGGATATTGCACCAGATTGTACATGCCCATGGTGGCGGCAACGAGCGGCACGTTGTCGATGATGGCGCTCAGGAGCCCGAGCAGGATGACGATGACGTCGAGACGGCCGACCGTGGTGTCGAGCCATTTCGCCAACAGCTCGAGGACGCGGGCGTGCTCGAGGCACGCCACCGCCATGAGGATGCCGACGAAGAACACGATCGAGCTCATGTCGATGCGCGTCAGCGCATGGACGAGGGTGAGGGGACGGCGCGCATCCTCGTCCTTGTGACGGTGCACGACTTCACCGACCAGCCACAGGACGCCCAGCCCGAAAAGGATACCCATGAACGGTGCGAGGTGCGTCACCGCCTTGAACACCGGAACGGCAACCAGCGTGCCGAGGCCGAGATAGAACATCAGATTGCGCTCGAACACCTCGACCCTGAGGGCCTGCTCGCGCCCCTGCAGCGGAGGGACGATCTCTTTGCCCTTGAGCGAATAGCCGATGATGAACAGCGGGATCAGCAGGTTGAGCAGCGAGGGCAGGAACACCGCCTTCATGATGTTGACCGGCGAGATCTGGCCTCCGATCCAGAGCATCGTCGTGGTGACGTCGCCGATCACGGTCCAGGCGCCGCCGGCATTGGCGGCGATGACGATGATGGACGCGAACAGCAGCCGATCGCCCTTGTTGCCGATCAGCTTCTGGATCAGCGAGATCATCACGATGGTGGTCGTCAGATTGTCGAGGATCGCGCTCAGGAAGAACGTCACGAAGCCGATGATCCACATCAGCGTGGTCTGCTTCGTGGTGCGGATGACCGAGGTGATGACCTCGAAGCCGTTATGGGCGTCGATCACCTCGACGATCGTCATCGCGCCGATCAGGAAGAAAACGATCTGCGCGGTCGAGGCGACGGATTCGTCGAGCTGGTGGTTGACCAGCGAGGCGTCGCCGACGGACATCGCATAGATGGTCCAGAGCAGGCCCGCTCCGAGGAGGGCGGAGGCGCTCTTGTTGACGCCGAGAGGGTGTTCGAGCGCGATGGCAGCATACGCAAGGATGAAAATGGCGGCGATCACGCTCAGCAAGTCAATTCCCCCCGGAATTCGTTCTTCAGTTCAATGCGGGGCTCGTCGCGGCGGGCGCCGCATCGAGGCCCGCGAGGGCCGCAGCTGCCCGGCTGCGGCCGCCATTGCGGTCCTCAGCGTTGCAGGCGTGCGAGCAGGCTCGACGTATCCCAGCGCTTGCCACCCATCTTCTCGACCTCGGAATAGAACTGATCGACCAGCGCGGTGACGGGCAGGTTGGCGCCGTTGCGGCGGGCTTCTGCGATCGCGATCGAGAGGTCCTTGCGCATCCATTCGACTGCGAAGCCGAAATCGTACTTGTCGTCGCTCATGGTCTTGTAGCGGTTCTCCATCTGCCAGGACTGTGCCGCGCCCTTGGAGATGGTCTCGATCACCGCGGCGACGTCGAGGCCGCTCTTCTTGGCGAAGTGGATGCCCTCGGACAGGCCCTGCACCAGACCGGCGATGCAGATCTGGTTGACCATCTTGGTCAGCTGGCCGCTTCCGGCGGGTCCGAGCAGCTTGCACATCCGCGCGTAAGCGCCGGTGATGATGGGCTCGGCGCCGGAATAGGCGTCCTGCGCGCCGCCGCACATCACCGTCAGCACGCCGTTCTCGGCGCCGGCCTGGCCGCCGGAGACCGGCGCATCGACGAATTTGAAACCGGCCTTGGTGGCGGCTGCGTCCAGCTCACGGGCGACTTCGGCGGAGGCGGTGGTGTGGTCGACGAAGGTCGCACCCTTCTTCATGCCGGCGAAGGCGCCGTCGGGGCCGATCGCGACCGCGCGCAGGTCGTTGTCGTTGCCGACGCAGCACATCACGAAATCCTGACCTTCGGCGGCAGCCTTCGGGGTCGCCGCGGTCTTGCCACCGAACTTGTCGGCCCATTCCTTCGCCTTGGCCGCGGTGCGGTTGTAGACGGTGACCTCATGGCCCCCTTTTTTCACGAGGTGTCCGGCCATGGGGAAGCCCATCACGCCGAGACCGAGGAAAGCGACTTTAGCCATGTGTGGTACCTTGTCCGTAGTTTTGAGTTTTTACGGTTGTAGCCGGGCGGGGACACCGGGCGGCGCCCTCGAAGTTCCGCCGCGAGGGCGGATTGGAGGCGCACCATAAACCGTTAAGGGCGGAGGGCAACGGCTTCGTTTGGCGGCCCCCTGTGCTAGGATGGCCGGACCCAAGGACTTCAAAAAAAGGGAGCGAGAGCATGGGCGGTGTGAGCGTTGGCGTCCTCGATCATTTCAACATCCGGACCCGGAATCTGGGCGAGACCGTCCGTTTCTACGAGGATGTGCTGGGGCTGGAAAAAGGCGCCCGGCCGAATTTCGCCTTCCCCGGGGCCTGGATGTACAGCGAGGGCAAGGCGGTGGTGCACCTCGTCGACATTTCGGCGACGGCGGAGCCGCAGAAGCCGGATTCCGGCGTCGTCCATCATGTCGCCTTCGTCAGCACCGGCTTCGACGGCATGAAGCAGCGTCTTTCATCCAAGGGCATGAAATTCGACTCCCGCCAGGTGCCCGGTGGCGAGCTCTGGCAGATCTTCGTCAACGACCCCAACGGGGTCATGATCGAGCTGAATTATGAAGCCGCCAAGGAGCAGGGAGCAGCCCCCGCCGAGATGGCAGGCGATATCGGCAGGCAGTAGCCTTTTGGGCGTTTCCGCTCTAATGGGGCATCCCCAGGGGTCTCGAGCCTGACCACACCGGAATGCCGCTCCGCGCTTTGCGCCGGCGCGGCCCTCCCGGGCCGGATCAGGCTCCGTTCAGGAGATGCGCTTTGAGCGTGACGCAGCAACAGGTTCTCGACAGCCTCGCCAGGATCAAGTCGCCCCGCGGGGTCGCGCTCACCAATGCCAATGTGCTGAGCGCGATCAGCGCGTCCGACGGCAAGGTGTTCTTCTCGATCAATGTCGATGCTGCCGAGGCGAGGGCCTGGGAATCCATCCGGGCCGAGGCCGAGGCCGCCGTGCGCGCCATTCCCGGCGTCACCACGGTCATGGTGGCGCTGACGGCCGAGCGCAAGCCGGGCTCCACCCCGCCTCCGCAACCGAGCCGCGGCACGCCGGGCGTGCAGCCGGTCCATGCCCACAAGCCGCCGCCGCAGGGCGGCGCCCAATCGCCGATGGCCCGCCAGTCCGAGATCCCCGGCGTCGCCGCCGTGATCGCGGTCGCCTCCGGCAAGGGCGGCGTCGGCAAGTCGACCACTGCGCTCAATCTGGCGCTGGGCCTGCGCGACCTCGGCCTCAAGGTCGGCCTGCTCGATGCCGACATCTACGGCCCCTCGGTGCCGCGGCTGACCGGCCTGCACGACAAGCCGGAGCTGAACGACGAGCGCAAGATGATTCCGCTCCGGCGTTTCGGCCTTGCCATCATGTCGATCGGCTTCCTGGTCGAGGAAGAGACCGCGATGATCTGGCGCGGCCCCATGGTGATGTCGGCGGTGACGCAGATGCTGCGCGACGTCGAATGGGGCACGCTCGACGTGCTCGTGGTCGACATGCCGCCGGGCACCGGCGATGCCCAGCTCACCCTGGCGCAGAACGTGCCGCTGAAGGGCGCGGTGATCGTCTCGACCCCGCAGGACCTGTCCCTGATCGACGCCCGCCGCGGCCTTGCCATGTTCAAGAAGGTCAACGTGCCCGTGCTCGGCATCGTCGAGAACATGAGCTATTTCCAGTGCCCTCATTGCGGCACGCGGTCGGACATTTTCGGCCATGGCGGGGCGCGGCACGAGGCCGAGAAGCTTGAGGTGCCGTTCCTCGGCGAGATCCCGCTGCACATGGCGATTCGCGCCACCTCCGATGCCGGCAATCCCGTCGTCGATAGCGAGCCGGACGGTCCCCATGCGGCGATCTACCGCGCCATTGCGGGGCAGGTCCGGGACCAGCTCAAAGGCGTCATCGCACGGGCCTGAGCTGGGCGCCCGCGGCATGGCCCCTCGTTCTTTCGGGGGACATGCGACTTTCGTAGAGCCCCGTCATGCCAATGTCGCGTTCCGAAACCGGGCCTTCCGTGTTAAAGGCCCACGGCAGTCAAGCCCCTTCGGTTCGACGCGGCCATAACGCGTCGCCGGAATGAGCGGCGGCAAAAGAGAAGTTAAGGGGAAACGCCCCAGCAAGGAGAGACCTGAAGATGAAGCGTCGTGATTTTCTCAAAGTGTCGGCAGCAGGCGCGGCGGCGACCGCGGTGGCCTCGCCGGCGATCGCGCAGTCCTCGCCCGAGGTGAAGTGGCGCCTGACTTCGAGCTTCCCGAAATCGCTCGACACCATCTATGGCGGTGCCGAGCAGGTGGCGAAGTACGTCGCCGAGATGACCGACAACAAATTCCAGATCCAGGTGTTCGCCGGCGGTGAAATCGTTCCGGCGCTGCAGGCGCTCGATGCGACCTCCAACGGCACCGTCGAGATGTGCCACACCGTCTCGTACTACTATGTCGGCAAGGACCCGACCTTCGCGATCTACGCCTCGGTGCCGTTCGGCCTCAACGCGCGCCAGCAGAACTCCTGGTGGTACCAGGGCGGCGGCATGGAGCTCGGCAACGAGTTCTTCAAGAAGTCGAACGTGATCGGCTTCCCCTGCGGCAACACCGGCACGCAGATGGGCGGTTGGTTCCGCAAGGAGATCAAGACCGTCGCCGACCTCTCCGGCCTCAAGATGCGCATCGGCGGCATTGCCGGCCAGGTGCTTCAGAAGGTCGGCGTGGTGCCGCAGCAGCTCGCCGGCGGCGACATCTATCCGGCGCTGGAAAAGGGCACCATCGACGCCGCCGAGTGGGTCGGCCCCTATGACGACGAGAAGCTCGGCTTCGCCAAGGTCGCCAAGTACTACTATTATCCGGGCTTCTGGGAGGGCGGTCCGACCGTGCACGCCTTCGCCAACCTGGAGAAGTGGAATTCGCTGCCGAAGAACTACCAGGCGATCCTCACCAACGCGATGACCAATGCCAACACCTGGATGGCCGCGCGTTACGACATGCAGAACCCGGCGGCGCTGAAGCGTCTGGTCGCCGGCGGCACACAGCTTCGTCCCTTCACCAACGAAGTGCTGGAAGCCTGCCTCAAGGCGACCAACGAGCTCTGGGGCGAGATCTCGTCCAAGAACGCCGACTTCAAGAAGTCGATCGACGCGATGCAGGCCTACCGCTCCGACGAATATCTGTGGTGGCAGGTCGCCGAATATACCTACGACAGCTTCATGATCCGCTCGCGCACGCGCGGCTGATCGCTTAAGCCTAAAGTCGCAAGACCGGAAAGCCCGGCCTCCATGGAGGCCGGGCTTTTTGTTTGCCGCAGTGCGATCGGGATGGCATTGGGCCGCGGCTTGCGTCATGCTGGTTCCAAGCCTCGACAAGAAGGCTCACAATCACTGTTACATCAGGGCAGGAAATCATGAAGAGAAGAGACTTCATCAAGGTCACAGGACTTGGTGCGGCTGGCGCAGCCACGCTCGCGGCTCCCGCGATCGCGCAATCGACGCCGGAAATCAAATGGCGCATGCCGACGAGCTGGCCGAAATCCCTCGACACGCTGTTTGGCGGCGCCGAGGCGATGTGCAAGATGGTCGCGGAAGCGACCGACAACAAATTCCAGATCCAGATCTTCGCGGCGGGCGAGATCGTGCCGGGCCTGCAGGTGCTCGACGCCGTGCAGAACGGCACCTGCGAAATCGGCCACACCGCCTCCTACTATTATTTCGGCAAGGACCCGACCTTCACGTTTGGCTCGGCCGTGCCGTTCGGTCCCAACATGCGCATCAACCAGGCCTGGTACATGCAGGGCGGCGGGCGCGAGGTGCTCAACGAGTTCTACAAGAGCTACAACGTCACGTCGCTGCTCGCGGGCAACACCGGCTGCCAGATGGGCGGCTGGTTCAGGAAAGAGGTCAACACGCCCGACGATCTCAAGGGCATGAAATTCCGCGTCGGCGGCTTTGCCGGCCGCGTGCTGCAGAAGCTCGGCGTGGTGCCGCAGCAGCTTGCCGGCGGTGACATCTATCCGGCACTGGAGAAGGGCACCATCGACGCCGCCGAATGGGTCGGCCCCTATGACGACGAGAAGCTCGGCTTCTACAAGATCGCGCCGCACTACTACTATCCCGGCTGGTGGGAAGGCGGGCCGATGCTGCTGGCCTTCGTCAATCTCGACAAGTGGAACGCGCTGCCGAAACATTACCAGAGCGTGCTGGAGCAGGCCGGCCACTACGCCAACAACTACATGATGGCACGCTACGACACCGCCAATCCGCTGGCGTTGAAGAAGCTGCTCGCCGGCGGCACCAAGCTGCATCCGTTCTCGCCGTCGATCATGGATGCCTGCCACAAGGCCGCTAAGGAGCTGCACGCCGAGGTCGCTGCGACCAACCCCAACTTCAAGAAGGTGCACGACTCCCTCGCCAAGTTCACGAGCGACGGCTACGCCTGGTTCCAGGTCGCCGAGGTCGGCTACGACATCTTCATGGCGCGGCGCTCGCAGAGCTGATCAGGTCGTCTCTCACAGACAACGCCCCGGTGCGTAAGCTCCGGGGCGTTGTCATGTGTGGAGGCGAGACCCAAAAGTTGAAAAACAACCCCATGCACAGTAGCCAATCGCTTGATAAGTCATGGGAAAAGATTCGTGCGCCAAGCGCCCTGCGCGGAGCCGGAGCGGTGCTGTGGTTGACCCGTCGGGCAAAACAGACGTGGAAGCGTCAATCGAATAATCCGAAGCAGAATTCGTCGAGGTCGGGCGGAACATGACGATGAGCTTTGATCCCGCGGCCGTTCAAAGGAGACGCTTTTCACGACCACGACGTGCGCTCAGGCGAGGGGCGGCGATCGTAGAAATCCACCGTTCACTTCGATAAGCCAAGAAACGGAGCGGACGATCACATTGCTTGCGGCACCGGCAGCTTCCAGCTTCCGTCGAGGATCTCCTTGCGGGGGCGATAGAGCCGGACGGTGTAATTCCATCCCTTCATGATCGGCAGGCAATTCGACGTCGTTCTCTCGCAACCGCCGAACTGGATAACAAAGGCGCCGCTCGCGTCAGGCTTTGCCGTCATGTTGTTGAGGGAGTAAGCGCCGAGCGCGTTCTTCTGGAAGAAGCCTTTCCCGTCGTAGAGGCTGACCGACCAGAAGCCGTCGACTGGCACATCCTTGAGGGTCAGGCGATAGGCGGTTTTTCCATCGTTCTTCGGCGGGTAGTAGCTTTGATAGTCGGCGGCGCTACGCGGATTTCCGCCCCAGCCGATTGCCGTTCCGATGAGATGATCGACCGGATCCACTTCACCCTTCTTGCCAAAGCGTTCGACGATGTTGCCCAGAGAGCCGAGCGTTTCGAGTGCGCGACGCGCCTTGTCCTGGGAATCCCTATCCCATGCCGGCACTTCAAATCGACCCGCGCTCGCCTGGTCGACCCGGATATCATCCTGCACGGCATTCGCCGCCTTCACATCGTCGGCGTCTTCCGAATTCGCGAGCGTCCGGATGATGACGTAGACGTAACGCGTGCCGACCTGGTCCCTGGTGTATTTGAACGTACCTGGACCGTAAACCACTGCCGTCGTGTAATGATCCTGCGAGATCACCTGCATCGACATGAAGCGTTTGCCGGCGTCCGGCATGGTGATCGCGATCGGTGCGGCATCGAGATCGAACACGCCGGAGGAATACAAGGTGTCGCGATTCATGCGCACCACGTCCTGTTTATCGATCGATGCCACAGCGCGACGATGCCGCAATTTGCCGAAGGCGCCGTCATCGACCGCAGCCTTGCGGAAATAGAGGTTGGTTTCGGCGCGGACGAAATTGTGCACGTCGACCGGCGTCGGTGTTTTCGCGCGGCCTTCGGCGACGGCTGGTCCGGCCAACAGAGCGAAAAGAAGCGATAGCGGGATAACGCGCCCGATCATTTGCCGGCTCCCTTTGCGACTCCCAATTCTTCATCGACCTCGTCCTCAAAGGCGCGCTTTTTGCCGACGATGAAACGGCGGTATCCTTCCGGATCGATCCAGGCCTTGACGCCCTCCGTCTTCGCGCGCTCGCGCTTGCCTTCGAGGTCGTAATATTCGTTGTGTTGCGCGAGCCAGATGTCCGGCTTCAGCATCTCCAGCGCGTGATGGGTGCGGCGGTAATCGTCGGCGATGCCTGGATAAGATGGATCTTTCGCCAGCCGGTAACCGGGATTGAATCCCGCGCCGTCGGGAAAGACGACGACATAAGATTTGCCATCGACCACGAGGTTGGCAACCCAGGTCGTCGCGCCCCTGGTGTGACCGGGCGTGTGGTAGGCAGTCAGCAGCACGTCGCCCATCTTGATGCTGTCGCCGTCGCGCAGGACGCGGTCGACCTTCGCCGCCGGATAGGTGAGGTCGTTGGCATATTTGAAGTCGTTGGCGTCTCCACTCTCCATCGCCGCAACGTCGTCCTTCATGACGGCAAGCTCGCCGCCGTACTGTGCTTTCAGCCAAGCGAAGGCGCCGGCATGGTCCGCGTGAGCGTGACCGTTGATCATGAGCTTGACGTCCTCGGGCTTGAACCCGAGCTTGCGAATGGAGTCGACGATCATCGGTCCCGAGGAGGGCATCCCGGTGTTCATCAGGATATGCCCCTCGGACGTCGTGAAGAGAAAGACACCGAGCCCCTTCGTTCCGACGAAGTAGATTGGGCCAACAATCCTGACCGGTTCGGCAGGCTCTTCCCACTTCAGCGCTTTCGCGGCCAGCGTGATGAAGAGGTTATTGTCGTTCGCCAGTTGCTCTTTCGTCGGCAGATGAGAGGGAAGCGTCTGGGTCAGGGCAGGGGCCGTGGCGAAATAGAGGACGGTCGCTGCACTCAGTGCGGCTCTAATTCGGTTTGGAGAGGCCATTTTCAACTCCAGCGAGCGCCGTTCTCCCGGTCCTACTCAGCATACGCAGAAAAACAGCGATTGGAAGGCGGAGGTCATTTCCGCGATCACCGCTGTTGCCGCCGATCGGAACGTCGTCGACATCGCTGCAAGACTGCCGCGCAGCCGACGACGCAAACGGCTTCAGCCGGCATTGGGCCCCCCGAACCATCGCGCTGCGGTCCGAGACGCTTCCTCGGTGTCGGCTGCCTGTTCGCTGGCCCAGGCCACGATTCCGTCGGGGCGCACGAGCAAGGCGATCAGGCCCAATCGATCCCTGATCTCGCTGGCGACATAGTCGATCCGGCCGCGCCAGCGGCTCGCAAGCGCTTGAAACGATGGCTGCGCGCCGAAATCCAGCAACAGCCCTTTCCCCGTTCTGAGGAGCTCGCTCAGTCTCGTCCCATCGGCGAGTTCAAAGTCGGGCGCACTTCGCCCCACCAACGGATGTCCTCCGCCAAGGTCATAGCGGAGGGACACGCCCCATACGCGCGCGGCGAAGTAGGTCGCGCCGTCGCGCGTGTCGATGAGATCGCGGACGATGGCTTCGAGCGCGCGCGAGCTCCTGCCGGGGCGCATCAGCCCGACCTGGGCACGCGACCAGTCGAGGATCTGTGCTCCGACAGGATGTCGCTCGGTCGAATAGCTGTCGAGCAGCCCGGCGGGCGCTTCGCCGCGAATCGTTGCCGCGAGTTTCCATCCGAGGTTCACGGCATCGCCGAGGCCGAGGTTCAGGCCTTGGCCGCCCAGCGGCGAATGGATGTGCGCGGCGTCACCGGCCAGCAAGACGCGGCCGGCGCGATAGTTCGTTGCCTGACAGGCGCGGTCGGTCCAGGTGGTGGCGAGCTGCAGGGCCGTCACCGTCAGATCGATGCCTGAAATCCGGCGCAGCACCGCCTTGACATGCTCGCGCTTCAGTTCGCTGCGGTGGGCGGCGCCGCCGTCGAAATCGACCATCGCGATCGTCCCCGGCGCGGCATATGTGTACATCCCCGATGGCGTGTAATGACGACCCGGCTGAAGCAAGGCCGCATCGGCCAGCTCGACCTGCACGGAATAGCCGGTGAATTCCGGATCGGTCCCGGCGAAGCCGATGCCGGCCGCCTTCCGCACGCTGCTGCGTCCGCCGTCGCAACCAACGAGCCAACGGCCATGGACGGTTTCGCCCGCCGTATCGACAGTCACGCGATCGATGGATTGGCTGAAAGCCTCGACGCTCCAGCCGCGCCGGATCTCCGCGCCCAGCGTCTCGGCGCGGATCGCAAGGACGGCCTCGATGCTCTCCATGTCGGCCGCGACGCTTCCGATCGGGCCGGGCAGGCGATACGGCCATTGCGTTGCGTCGATCTGATCGTGGAAGAACTGGATGCCGGCGAAATGACCCCCGGCGCGACGCTGCTGCTGCATCCAGTGCGACGCCGGCTTTTCTCGGCTCGCCGCACGAGCTTTCAAAGGCTCCAGCAAGCCACGGCGATCGAAGCTCTCGATCGTCGGCACCGAAAGACCACGCAACCCGAAAGGCAGGCTCTTCAGCGGCGAGTGCGGGTGCTGCGCCTTTTCCAGGATCAGCACCGAACAGCCGGTCATGCGCAACTCGCAAGCCAGAAAGAGGCCAACGGGACCGGCGCCGGCGATGATGACGTCATAGAGGGGAGTGTCGGGGATCTGCATAAATTGCTCCGCTGTCGATGTTCGACCGGAGCGTTTCCCAGACCTGAGGACCTCACGGACGAACGCCTGACCGCTTGAATAGCGATCATGTTCGTCGCGGGGATCTCAGCCATGAGGCCAAAGACCAGAGCTTTCGTTACCGAAAGGACTTGGGCTTACCAAACCAAGTCTGCCTTTTCCGACGTGGGCAATTTAGCCGTTCGGTCGCAGCCGCGTCAATGGAGCGCCTGTGCGGCTTTCCACGCGTTGCCGGTGCAGCACATGTTAGCTGCAGACGAAGATATTCGGCCGAGAGCGGGATCGATGCGCCAGAGGCGGGTGAAGTATTGTTCGATGCGCTGTGATTGAGCGCGCGTAACTTTGACGTGAGCGCGGTGCGTAGTTTTGCGGTGTTCCTTTCGCGGAACGATCGGGCTAATCGGACTATCTCAATCGGGCTGGAGTCGCGGCCTCAGGCGCATTGCTGCGCCGTCCCGACTTCACGGTACGATATACCGGACTCAACCAGTCCCGACCAACATTCAGCATTCACCAAATGCGGCAACATCTCGATCCCCTGATCGCGATGCGAACGGCCGTTTTCCGTCGGCATTATTGCTGAGCATATCAACTGAAATCGTACAACTCCTCGTGCAATCGGCCGGCAGCTGGCTGTTCGAAGGCACGCGGTCCGGCCTCAGCGACCGCGAATGGATGGCCTTGCGCTTTCTGGCTCTCGCAAACAGGCTGTCGCGGACGCCGACGGCGCTCGCCGGCTTTCTGGGGACGACGCGCGGCGGCGCGTCTCAGATTACCGCCGTGCTCCTCGACAAGGGATTGGTGGTCCGCAAGCCCTCGGCAGAGGACAAGCGCTCGATCACGCTATGTGTCACGGCCGAAGGCGAGAAGTTTCTGAAGCGCGATCCGATCAACGCCCTGGGCGATCAGATCGTGGCCCTCGAGAGCTGCGATCGATCTCGGCTGCGCGATACGCTTCGCCGCGTCCTCGTTGGGCTCGATGTTGCCGAGCGCCGTCATCATACGGACGTGTGCGGTCAATGCGTTTTTCTGGTCGAGAGCGGGGAGGGCAAAGACCCTCACTTCAAGTGCCGGCTGTTTCGTAAAGCGATCTCCCCGAAGGAGACGAGCCAGCTGTGCACCTATTTCGAGGGGCGCACCTGAAAAGAGCTTCCCGGCCGCGGCGCAATCGCCCTTGAACCTCATTCCGGCGGATAACGTCAAACCCGGGATGCTTAAAGGTGCCTGCCTTGTCCGCGAGCCTGATCGATCTCTTCCACGTCCCGACGCTGATCCTTGCCTGGGTCTTCACGCTTGCACTGACGGCCGGGCCAGTGCTGCTGACATTCCTGAATAACGAGCCGGTCACGCGTGGGCGGTCCTGCAAGCTGCCGCGAGCTTCATCATGACGGGGGGCTGGCTGACATTTGGCTCCGTTGCCATCAACGCCTACGAGCATGGCCTGATCTCGCTGCCCGTGAGCATCCTCGCAGTCGCGTGCATGTTTGCCGGTGCGACCGGCAGCACGTTCCTGATCGAGCGGCGGTGCCCCCGGTGAGCAGGCCTGGCGTCCGTCCGCCGGCTTACACGAAACTGACAAAGCACGAAAAGGCAGGCAAAGCCTGCCTTTTTGCTGGCTGAAACCGGGCGAATGATGGAAGACAGCGAGAATGCGGCGCGAGCCGTGCACTGATCTGGCTATTTCCGCGGGACTGCAATGCGCCTTCTGATCGTCGAGGACAATGCCGAGCTGTCGCGGCTCGTCGCGGGCGGACTGGCGGCGGCCGGCTACCAGAGCGACATCGTGGGCAGCGCGGCCGAGGCGCGCGAGGCGGTCAGCAGCGTCAGCTATGCCGCGATGATCCTCGATCTCGGGCTGCCCGACGGCGACGGCCTGTCGGTGCTGCGCGAGCTGCGCCTCAAGATGGAGCCGCTCCCCGTGCTGGTGCTGACGGCGCGCGGCGGCCTGCAGGACCGCGTCAACGGCCTGCGCAGCGGGGCCGACGACTATCTCGCAAAACCGTTCGCGATGGAGGAGCTGATCGCGCGGCTGGAGGCGATCCTGCGCCGGCCCGGCCAGCTGCTCGGCCGCTCGCTTAGCCTGGCCAATCTCGTCTACGACACCGAGAGCCGGCAGATTTTCGTCGACGACCAGCCGCGGATCATCTCCGCGCGCGAGACCTCGGTGCTCGAGATCCTCTTGCGCCGGCAGGGGCGGGTGGTGCCGAAGAAGAACGTCGAGGACCACATCTTCGGGCTGGACGGCGAGGTCGCCTCCAACGCGGTCGAGGTCTATGTCTCGCGGCTGCGCAAGCAGCTCGCCGAACACGGCGCCAAGGTCGTGATCCATACCATCCGCGGTGTCGGCTATCTCATGGACGTGGAGAAATAGCGTGGCGCGGATCGGATCCAGCGCGGGGTCCCAAGCCGGATCGTATGGGAGGTCGCCGACCTTCAAGTCGCTGATCTGGCGCATCGTGTTCCTGCATATCCTGGCGGTCGCGGTGGTCGCGATCTTCCTGCCGCTGGTGCTGTTCTGGCTGCTCAATTCCGAGATCGACCAGCTGCATCGCGACGCCATGCGTGCCCAGGCCGAAGTGCTGGCGGAGCGCATCGTCGTACAGCCGGACGGGATGTTGACGTTCAATCTGCCCGACAGCCTCAGGGGCCTCTATTCGGACGCCTATGGCCGCTATCAGTACGACATTCGCGATGCCGACGGCCGCCTGCTGTTCTCCTCGCACCGGCGTTCCGCGCCTGCGGCAACGCGCCTGTCGGAGAGCATTTCCGGCGCCACGGTCACGCGCGATATCGACGGCAAGACGGTGCGGATCCAGGTCGCCGAGGACCTCGCGCACCGCGACGTCATCATCGACGACATCGTCTCGAATTTCTTCCGCCGCGTGGGGTGGATCACGATCCCGATCCTGTTGATCCTGCTCGCCACCGACATCATTATCTTCCGCCGGGCCATCGCGCCGCTGTGGAAGGCATCCGAGAAGGCGAGCAATATCGGCCCGGCGCGCACCGACATCCGCCTGCCGACCGAGCAGATTCCGCGCGAGATCCTGCCGCTGGTCACCGCCGTCAACCAGGCGCTCGACCGGCTCGAGGACGGCTTCCGGGTGCAGCGGCAATTCACGGCGGACGCCGCGCATCAGCTGCGCACGCCGCTCGCGATCCTGCGCACGCGGATCGAGACGCTCGACGATCGCGCGGCGCGGCAGGCGCTGCATGCCGACATCGAGGCCATGAGCCGCATCGTCGCCCAGCTCCTGGAGATCGCTGAGCTCGACACCCTGGTGCTTGATCCCGGCGAGACCGCGGATCTGCGCGCCGTCTGCGCCGATGTGGTCGCCGCGATCGCGCCGTTCGCGATCGCCAAGCACAAGGACATCGCGCTGAAGGGCACCGACGCGCCGGTGCTGATTCACGGCAATGCGGAGATGCTGCAGCGCGCGATCTTCAACCTCGCCGAAAACGCTATCAAGTTCACCGCAACGAATACGTCGGTGGACGTCGAGGTGCGCGAGGACGGCTCGATGCGGGTGCGCGATTGCGGCCCGGGCATCGCGGAGGCCGAGCGCGAGCTGATCTTCCAGCGCTTCTGGCGCGCCGACCGCCAGCGCAGCGACGGCGCCGGCCTCGGGCTTTCCATCGTGCGCGCGGTGGCGGACGACCATGCCGCGACGATCGCGGTGGTGAATCTTCCCGAAGGCGGAGCCGAGTTCACGCTGCGGTTTCGGCTGGCTGGCTCGGCGTCGACCTGAAGAGATCGGACCGTCGGTCTGTCTCTCGACTCGCGCGACCTGCAGCTTCGCTCGGCCTCACCGCTGCCCCTCGAGCCCCGCAATATTCGCCTTCACCTTTTTTGCCAGATCCGGAAAGGGCAGGCACGCGCCGACATAGGGGTCGTTGGATTTCGGCTTGTCCGCTGGCTCGGCGACCAGTTCCTTGAGCTGACTGAGATTCTTTTCGTCGATGCGATCCATGCAAGCGGCAGCGTAAATCGCCCTGTCGCATTTCTCGATATCATCGGGCAATCGAAGCGAGACGTATTTGATCCTGGATTGCTGGAATTTCCTGAGCGCTGCCTTGTAGTCATTGGCTTTGTAGGCGACGTGCCCTTCGTCGAAGAGAGCCCTGCCTTCGCGATGAACAATGCGCTCGGCGTCTGTCTCCGAGCGGGCCGGCGAGACGTTTTGAAGGACAAGGACAACGGTCAGAAAAAGCAATGATCTCATATCGCCCCCACGTATAATGGGACGATACTATTGGAAACGCGCAGGGAATGTCCACGGACGCGGTCCGGAAGTCGTGATGACGGACCGATCGAGTTCCTGAAGGCGCTGCGGCCTCGACGGGAGTGTTCACACCCTTGAAGGGCGAGAAACACGCGAGGTCCGTTTTGACCCGGAGCCGCTATTTCATCGCCGACTAATCGGAGTGGTTACGTGTCTGGCCACCCCACGACTTGGCAAGATGGGCGGCTCCTCTGCCTCCTGCAACTCCGCCCAGACCGAGGCACACAAGCGTTCCCATGAAGACGAGGTAAGTCCAATCACTGTGAATGCCTCCCGGTGCATGAGCAAGAAGCGAGAAGCCGAGCACCAGGGCTCCATATCCAAGTGCGGCTGCTCCCAGTACGAAGCCCACCAAACCTGCGAAGATGACGACGAACGACGCGCGTTCTACTGCTCCCATCCGATTATCCCCCCTCGAATGCCGAGAGGTTCACGCTACCAGAGCCCGATCGACTTCGGCTAGCCGCTTTCGGTCTGACGAACGGTCTCCGCTCTCGATCGAGCTGAGGGCCGAGCGCGGCGAGGGCGCCACTATTTCAGCTTGCCGCTCGACACATCCATGATCATGCGCGTGGCCAGATACAGCCGCGGCACGATGCTGCCCACCTGCACATATTCGGCATCGTTGGAATGCGCGCCGAAGCCCGACAGGCCCATGCCTTCCACCACCGCGCCCTTGGTCCTGAGCGCGGCGAAAGCGGCGTCGGTGCCGCCGCCGGTCGCCCGCTCGTCGACCCTGAGGGTCATTCCGAGTTCCGCATAGATCGACTTGCCGTGGGCGGCGACCTGGCGCGAGGCCTCGTGGGCTTCGAGCGGTGGGCGGCGCACCTCGAACTTCAGGTCGACCTTGGAATCGGGCAGCAGGCGGTTCTTGATCTTGTCTTGCAGCGCCTTCTGCAACGCGTCGAAGTCGGACACCTTGAGCGCGCGCGCATCGGCCTGGGCCGTGGCCTCCGCGGGGATCACGTTGCGGTTGGTGCCCGACTTGGAGACCGTCCAGTTCAGCTTCAGGCCCTGCTCGGGCTTAGACAGGTCCTTCATCTGCAGCACCTGGTGCGAAAGCTCGTACAGCGCGTTCACGCCGCCCTCGGGCCTTGCGCCCGCATGCGAGGACTTGCCGTGCACGGTGAGATAGGCCGAGCCGATGCCGCTAGTTGCGAGGCGCAGCAAGCCGTCGGTGCCGCCGCCCTCGAACGAGAACACCGCGTCCTGATCGGATGCGAATTTGGTGATGGTGCTGCGCCAGCCGGGGGAGGAGATCTCCTCGTCGCCGTTCGTCAGCACCGTGAGCGTGCCGTAATCTCTGAAGCTCAGCTTCTGCAGCAGGGCCACGGTGTGGAGAATGAGCGCGACACCCTGCTTGTCGTCGGCGATGCCGAGACCGTAGGCCTTGTCGCCGTCGACGCGGAACGGCTGGTCCTTCAGCATGCCCTTCAGGTACACCGTGTCCATATGGGCGATCAGCATGATCTTTTTGCTGCCCGTGCCCTTGAATACGGCGTGCACGGCCGGCCCGATTGTCTCGGGCGTGTCGTCGAGGCGGGTGATGTCGGTGGGCTGCAGGATCTCCACGTCGCCGCCGAGCTGCTTGAGCTGACCCGCGACGCGCTCGGCGATCTGGTTCAGGCCCTCGATGTCCTTGCTGCCAGATTCGATGTTGACGAGATCGCGCAGCGTGTCGAGCAGCGGCTGCTGTTCCTTCTGCGCCAGCGCGTGAACATCGGCGACCGGCTCGGCCCGCACCATCGTTGCCGCACAGGTCAGCCAGAGCGAGGCGGTCAATGCGCGAAGGAGCGAGGGGGCAGGGTGCGAACGGAGCATGAGCGGCCATCCATGGGCTAGGGATGGCTCGGTATGCCCCCGTTTCCGGTGCTTGTCACGCACGCCGCCCGTCATGCGCCGCTTGCGCGGAGCACGACGGTGAGGGGGGTGTCCGCCGCTACTTCGACGGCGGTCCGAGATCCAGCGGCGGCAGCTCGATCTGCGGCACCTCGATCTTGATCGTGTTGGGATCGATGTTCGACTGCACGCCCTTGTAGTGCATCACCATCGACGGGAACGTGATCACGAGGCCGACCATGATCATCTGGATGACGACGAAGGGCACCGCACCCCAATAGATCTGCCCCGTGGTGACGGGGTCCATCCGCTTGCCGGTGACGCGATCGGTGTAGCGCTCCTTCGGCGCGACCGAGCGGAGGTAGAACAGCGCGAAGCCGAACGGCGGATGCATGAACGAGGTCTGCATGTTGACGCCGAGAATGACGCCGAACCAGATCAGGTCGATGCCGAGATGTTCGGCCGCAGGCCCGAGCAGCGGGATCACGATGAAGGCCAGCTCGAAGAAGTCGAGGAAGAAGGCCAGCACGAACACGAAGACGTTGACGAAGATCAGGAAGCCGACCTGGCCGCCGGGCAGGGAGGTCAAGAGGTGCTCGACCCAGACGTGGCCGTTGACGCCGTAGAAGGTCAGCGAGAACACGCGGGCGCCGACCAGGATGAAGACGACGAACGCCGACAGCTTGGCCGTCGATTCCGTGGCCTGCCGGATCAGGTCCCAGCTCAGCCGACGCTTCGCTGCGCCGAGGATGAGGGCGCCGGCGGCGCCCATCGCGCCGCCCTCGGTCGGGGTCGCGATGCCGATGAAGATCGTGCCGAGCACCAGGAAGATCAGGAACAGCGGCGGCACCATGACGAAGGTGGTCTGCTGCGCCATCTTCGACAGGAAGCGGAAGCCGGTGAGCTTGTCGATGACCCAGTTCACGACGGCGACGGCGAAGGCGAAGATGATGCCGCAGAACATGCTGAGCACGACGTAGTCGGCACCGTGCACGGTCGAATTGCGCATCATGAACCAGCCGAACACGCAGCTCGCCAGGAACAGCATGCCGAGCGAGGTCAGGCCGCGGTCGCCATTGTCCTCGCGGAAGCCGATGGCTTCCTTCGGCAGGCCCGGCGTCGCCTTCGGGAAGATCATGCTGACGAGGAAGGCATAGCCGGCATAGAGGCCGGCGAGCACGAGGCCCGGAATGAAGGCGCCTTCGTACATGTCGCCGACCGACTTGCCGAGCTGGTCGGCCATCACGATCAGGACGAGCGAGGGCGGGATGATCTGCGCGAGCGTGCCGGACGCGGCGATGACGCCGGCTGCCACGCGGCGGTCATAGCCGTAGCGCAGCATGATCGGCAGCGAGATCAGGCCCATCGAGATCACGGACGCCGCGACCACGCCCGTCGTCGCGGCGAGCAGCGCGCCGACGAAGATCACCGCATAGGCGAGGCCGCCGCGGATGGTGCCGAACAATTGGCCGATGGTGTCGAGCAGGTCCTCGGCCATGCCGGATCGTTCCAGCACCAGCCCCATGAAGGTGAAGAAGGGAATGGCGAGCAGCGTGTCGTTGTTCATCACACCGTAGACCCGCTCCGGCAAAGCCTGGAGGAAGTCCGGACGGAATTCGCCGAGCTCGATGCCGACGACGGCGTAGAACAGGCCGACAGCGCCGAGCGAGAAAGCCGCGGGATAGCCAAGCAAAAGCATGACGACCAGCGACGCGAACATGATGGGCGCCAGATTGGCGATGATGAATGCGGTCATGATACCCCCTAAACCGTCGCCAAACGGCTACTTCTTCTCGATCGCTTCGACGAGATGCTCGACCTCGGCCTCGAGCGCCGAGACCTGGGACTCATGCGGGTCCGGCATCAATCCGCGCATCACCGCAATCCGCTTGATCAGCTCGGAGATGCCTTGAACGAGCAGGAAGGCGAACCCGATCATGATCAGCGCTTTGGCGGGCCATTGCGGCAGGCCGCCGGCGTTGCCGGACTGCTCGTTGATGTGGAACGAGCGCTGGAAGAACGGCACGCCCGTGATGATCATCACGATGCACAGCGGAATCAGGAAGAACAAATGGCCGATCACGTCGATCATGTTGCGGACCGGCTTCGGCAGCGTGTTGTTCACGATGTCGATGCGGATGTGCTCGTTGTCGAGCAGCGTCCAGGGCGAGCAGAGCAGGAACACGATGCTGAACAGCACCCATTGCAGCTCGAGCCACGAATTGGAGGAGGTGTCGAAGACCTTGCGGACGATCGCGTTGACCGCCGAGATGATGACGGCGGCCACGATCAGCCACGCCAGGCGTTTGCCCGTCCAGCGTGTGAACGCGTCAATTCCTTGGCTCAGCTTCAAGAGCGCTTGCAACGATAGGTCCTCCCCCGATGGTGTGCCCCGGCCGTCTTGACTGCGCCGAATTGGGCGCGTGGCTTGTCTCGCCGCGCAGGCATGAGGCTGCCGCACCAAACCAGCGGCCGTGCCGCCAGTCAATTGGAAGTTTGTTGATAGTTAAGGGGAATAAGGCCGCAACCCGCGGATGTCAGCCGCCGGTGACGCTCATGTGCCTGGACACGCTGGGACGGTCGTGGCGGCGGTCGATGATGAAATCGTGGCCCTTGGGCTTGAGGCCGATGGCGCGGTCGATCGCATCCGCAAGCAGTGTATCGTCATCGGATGCACGCAGAGGTTTGCGCAAATCCGAGGCATCCTCGTGGCCGAGGCAGGTGTGCAGCGTGCCCGTGCAGGTGATGCGCACCCGGTTGCAGGATTCACAGAAATTATGGGTCATCGGCGTGATGAAGCCGAGCTTGCCGCCGGTCTCGGCGACGCTGACATAGCGCGCCGGGCCGCCGGTGCTCTCGGCGAGATCCGTCAGGGTGAATTGCTGGGCGAGGCGCGCGCGCACCAGCGACAGCGGCAGATATTGGTCGATCCGACCCGATCCGATCTCGCCCATCGGCATGACCTCGATCAGCGTCAGGCCCATGCCCTTGCCGTGCGCCCAGCGCATCAGGTCGGGGAGCTCGTCTTCGTTGAGGTTCTTCAGCGCCACCGCGTTGATCTTGATGGCAAGCCCGGCGGCGCGCGCGGCCTCGATGCCCTCCAGCACCTTGTCGATCTCGCCCCAGCGGGTGATCTCGCGAAACTTCTGGGGATCGAGCGTGTCGAGCGAGACGTTGATGCGGCGGACGCCGCAATCGGCGAGCTCGGCGGCGTGCTTCGCAAGCTGGGTCCCGTTGGTGGTCAGCGTCAGCTCGTTCAGGGCGCCGCTCGACAGATGCCGCGACAACGACCGTACCAGCGTCATTACGTTGCGCCGGACCAGCGGCTCGCCGCCGGTAAGACGCAGCTTCTTGACGCCCTTGGCAATGAAGGCCGAGCAGAGCCGGTCGAGCTCCTCCAGCGTCAACAGATTCGCCTTGGGCAGGAACGTCATGTCTTCCGACATGCAGTAGAAGCAGCGCAGGTCGCAGCGGTCGGTGACGGAAACCCTGAGATAGCTGATGGTCCGACCGAACGGATCGGTCATCGGGGTCGACAGCGCGGTAGATCCGTTCATGGAAAAGGCCTTGTCACTTACGGCGACGGGCGCACCTTGGCTTCAGCGGTGCTTGGGGACGCAATCTAAGCATCGGACGCGGCGAGGACAATCGGGTGGTATACGTAGATCAGCGCCGGCCGGCGTTCGGGTCGGGGAACGGCGAGGCCCCGGCCGGAGCGGCAGCCGGTGCGGCGGCAGCCGGGGCTGCGGCGGGCGCGGCTGCGGCCGGTTTGGGCTTCCGGGGCCGGTGCGGCTTGCGGACAGGCTTCGGCGGGGTGGCCGGCTGGAGTTCCGCAAACACCGGATTCGGGTCCGTCGTCACCGAGGCGGGCGTGGTGAAATCCCCGGGATTCCTGATCACGTTCACCGGGACGCTCGCCGGTTGGTATTTGGGCAGGGCGAAAGCCACCATGAAGGGAGCCTCGGGAGCGGGAACCGAGACCGAGCAGGGGGTCTTGCAGCCTGGACCGAGCGAGGTCGTGGCGTCGGCGCCCGGCGGATTGGATTCGAGCCTGACCTGAAGGGAGGGCGGGGCCGATTTGAACATGTCCCAGGACATCGAAGAGCAGCCGCCAAGGCCTGCCGCTCCGAGGAGCCCTCCTGCCGCCAACGCAACCGCGATCACACGACGCATGACCCATCCACTGAAAACTGCGACGAACCGCCACATAAGCCCGGCACGGACTTTAGGAGCGGCTTTTGGGGCAGGCAACCGGGGGCCTGCGCATAGGTCATCGATGGTGAATGCGGGTGATCGCCGAATAATTCAGCAATTCCAGTATCTTGATGGCGCTATACGGTCATCAGGCTGCTGGCGGCAGCCGGCAGGTCGCGCATATGATGGATCAGCCGGTCGGGCTTCAGCTCGGCGATCGGCACGTCCGTATAGCCGAAGCTGACCCCGATCACCGGGACGCCGGCGCGGCGGGCCACCCCGACATCGGTTCCGGCATCGCCGACCATGATGCTGGCTTTGACGGCCCCGCCCGCCCGCGCCACGGTTTCACGGAAGATGGTCGGATCCGGCTTCTGGACCCCAAAAGTGTCCGCGCCGCAGATCGCCGCGAAACGGCGGCTGAGGTCGAGCTGGTCCAGGAGGCGCTTGGACAGCCATTCCAGCTTGTTGGTGCAGACCGCCAGCCGATGGCCCTGTTCCGAAAAATGGTCGAGCGCAGCCTCGAGCCCTTCGAAGGGGCGGGATTCAACCGCGATATGGTCGGCATAATAGGCGATGAAGTCCGCGGTCATCCGGTCCATGTCGGCGGGGGTGACGGAGCGGCCCTCCGCTTCCAGCCCGCGCTCGATCAGCTTGCGGGCGCCGGCGCCGATCATGTTGCGGGCCGAGGCCATCGGCACCGGGGGCAACCCTTCGCGGTCGAGCACATGGTTCAGGGCTGTGATCAGGTCGGGCGCCGTATCCACAAGCGTGCCGTCGAGATCGAAGACGATGGTGTGAGGGGAGGTCATGTCCCAGCGCTATCGGCCCTGTCGCGCCAGTGCAAGGGGCGGCGCCATAAGATCAACTTATAGACCAGTTCCCAGACCCTGTTCTCGGAGGGAAAACGAGGCTACATAGGCCGCCGAAAGCGGCCGGGCTCGGCTGCCGGTTCGAGACTTCAAAGGCAGGCGCACACGTGAACATGGACCAGTTGAAGCGGCAGGCTGCGGCGCGCGCGCTCGAGGAGGTGCGGGACGGGATGCAGCTCGGTCTCGGCTCCGGCTCGACCGCCAAGCATTTCGTCGAGCTGCTCGGCGAGCGCGTCGCCGCAGGGCTCAAGGTGATCGGCGTGCCGACCTCGGAGCAGACCCGCGCCGACGCGGAGCGCTCCGGCGTGCCGCTGACCACTCTGGACGAGATCGACCATCTCGACATCACCATCGACGGCGCCGACGAGATCGACCCCGCGCTCAATCTGATCAAGGGCGGCGGCGGCGCGCTGCTGCGCGAGAAGATCGTGGCGGCGGCTTCGGATCGCATGATCGTGATTGCCGACGACACCAAATGGGTGCCGGCGCTCGGCAAGTTTCCGCTGCCGATCGAGGTCATCCCGTTCGGCCTCGGCGCGACGCGCCGTGGGATCGAGAAGGCATTTGCCGAATGCGGCGTTTCCGGGCAAATGGCGGTCCGCAACGGCAAGGACGGCCACGTTTTCGTCACCGACGGCGGCCACTGGATCGTCGATGCAAAGCTCGGACGGATCGAGGATCCTGCCAGCCTCGCCGAGGCGTTGAGCGCCATTCCGGGCGTGGTCGAGCACGGGCTGTTCATCGGCTTGGCCAGCTCGGCCGTCCTGGCGGGTGGCGAAGGAATCCGCGTGATTGAACGGCGCAAGCCGAAAGGAGACTAGGAATGAAGATCGTATTGAAGTTGTTGCCGGCCGTGGTCCTCGCTGCTGGATTGGCCGTCCCGGCCCTGGCGCAGCAGCCGACTCCGGCCCCCAAGGTCGCGGCGGCGCCCGCCCAGCCGAAGGCCTCGCCCGCGGCCGTCGCGGCGGCCAAGGAGATCCTGCAGATCAAGAACGCCACCGCGATGTATCAGGGCGCCGTGCCCGGCCTCGTCGAGAAGACCAAGATCGCGCTGATCCAGCAGAACCTGAACTACCAGAAGGACCTCAACGAGGTCGCCCAGGTCGTCGCCCAGCAGCTCAACGGCCGCCAGAACGAGATCGGCGACGGCATGGCGCAGATCTACGCCAGCGAGTTCACCGAGCAGGAGCTGAAGGACCTCGTCGCCTTCTACAAGTCGCCGCTGGGCAAGAAGCTGATCGACGCCGAGCCGCGCGCCATCGGCCTGTCCATGGCCTTCATGAACTCCTGGGCCCAGAACTTCTCCGAGACCGTGATGGGAGCCTTCCGCGCCGAGATGCGCAAGCGTGGCAAGGAGATCTGATCGCTATTATCTGATCAGATATCTTTGAAAGGGGTCGGAGTGGACAATGGCTGAATTCGACGTCGACCTCTTCGTCATCGGTGGTGGTTCGGGCGGCGTGCGCGCCGGCCGCATCGCGGCCGGTTATGGCGCCCGCGTGATGATCGCGGAAGAGTACCGCATGGGCGGCACCTGCGTGATCCGCGGCTGCGTGCCGAAGAAGCTGTTCGTGATCGGCTCGCATTTCCGCCACGAGCTCGAGGATGCCGCCGGCTTCGGCTGGACCGTTCCGCCCGCCAGCTTCGACTGGCCGACGCTGATCGCCAACAAGGACAAGGAGATCGCGCGGCTGGAGGCGGCCTACACGACCAATGTCGAGAAGTCGGGCGCGCAGATCGTCAAGAGCCGTGCGGTGATCGAGGACAAGCACACCGTCCGCCTGCTCGCCGACGACAAGAAAATCACCGCCAAGTACATTCTCATCGCCACCGGCGGCGCGCCCAACCATGGCGCTGCGATCCCCGGCATCGAGCACGTGATCTCCTCCAACGAGGCGTTTCACCTCAAGAAGCTGCCGAAGCGGATCGTGATCCAGGGCGGCGGCTACATCGCGCTGGAATTCGCCGGCATCTTCGCCGGCTTCGGTTCCGACGTCACCGTAATCTATCGCGGCGACAACATCCTTCGCGGTTTCGACGAGGATGTGCGCGCCCACGTTCGAGCTGAGATGGAGAAGCAGGGCATCACCATTCTCACCGGCTGCACGGTGGCGAAGGTCGATCGCCACGGCGAGGAATTCACCACGCATCTGTCGAACGGATCGAGCATCGCCTCGGACCAGGTGATGTTCGCGATCGGCCGCCACCCGGCCGTGGCCAATCTCGGCCTGGAGAACGCCGGCGTCGCCATCAACCCCAGGAATGGCGGCATCGCCGTCGACCATTTCTCCAAGAGCTCGGTCGACAGCATCTATGCGATCGGCGACGTCACCCATCGCTTCAACCTGACGCCGGTCGCGATCCGCGAGGGCCATGCCTTCGCCGACACCGTGTTCGGCAATCGCACGGTGCAGGTCGATCATTCGCACATTCCAACGGCGGTGTTCTCGCAGCCGGAAGTCGGCACTGTCGGTCTCACCGAGACGGAAGCACGTGCGCAGTTCAGCCACGTCGACATCTACAAGACGACGTTCCGCCCGATCAAGGCGACGATGTCCGGCCGCGATACCCGCGTGCTGATGAAGCTCGTCGTCGACGGCTCGACTGACCGCGTGCTCGGCTGCCACATCGTCGGCGATTGCGCCGCCGAGGTGACGCAGGTGGTCGCGATTGCCGTGAAGATGAAGGCGACGAAGGCGGATTTCGACGCGACCATCGCGCTGCATCCGACCGCGGCCGAAGAGCTCGTGACGATGCGCACGCCGACCGCGCGCCACGTGCGCCAGGCAGCAGAGTAGGGGCGCGGCCCTTTTCCCTCTCCCCTTGTGGGAGAGGGTGGCTCGTCGCGAAGCGGCGAGACGGGTGAGGGGTCTCTTTCCTCACGAGCAGTCTTGCCGGCGGAGACACACCCCTCATCCGGCGCCGTAGCCGAAGCTTCGCTTCGGCGTTTACTTTAGAACGGCGGCCGAAGGCCGCCTGTGCCACCTCCTCCCACAGGGGGAGAAGGAAGAAGACCTCGATCTGATTCTTAGCCGTAGAGATAGCCGACCGGCTTGCCCTCCGTGCGCAGCGGGCGCACGTCCCTTTGCGTGATGATCTGGCCGGCGAGGCCGTCGATCTCGTCGCGTTGTGTCGGCGTCCAGCTGCGTAGATCGTTCATGCCCTTGAGCAGGCCGAGGCGAAGGACCTGGGTGTTCTCGCCGATGCCGACGAGGCTGATCGACTCCTTGCCGGCCGTCACCACATCGCCGGTCACCAGCTCAAACGTCTCCCCGGACCTCTTCCTGAACTCGGCCATGCCGCGAATGACGCGGTAGATCACGACCTCGCCTCTGGCAAAGCAAGTTGCGTCGGCGGCGATCGACGTGCTCTTCGGCAGCAGCGACTGGCCGCGCGGATCGGTTGCGATGATGTGGCCGGTGACGAGATGGCCGCTCGGCACCTCGATGCCGATATCGCGCACGTAAACCGGCGAGGCGGATTTGACCGGCCCATCGGTGAGCGGCTTGAACAGCGCATCCAGCGCGAGCGGATCCTGCAGCCAGAAGCCTGCATCGGCCGGCCGATCGTGTAGCGGGTGGCTCCAGGCCACGCGCGGCGTTTCGGCCTCAACGATCTGATCGGGCCCGACGATGGTCGGGTTCGGAAAGGTGGTGGGATCGGTGATGAAGGCTTCGAGGAATTTGCCTGAATAGCCCATGGAGATCGGATCGGGCACGACCGTCTGCGGCGTCTTCAAATTCTCTTCGGTCGCAAGGCCCGACCAAGTGTAGAACAGCTGGCGATGCACGATCGCGCTTTGCAGCATCACCGCGCCGGGGCCGACATTGTAGAAGCGCCCGTCGTAATCGAAGGTGAAGGCGCCCGAGGTGACCAGCACGAGCTGAAAGCCGCCCGGTGGCAGATGCAGATGAAAGTCGGTCGGGCCGGTGTCGGGACGGTAGATCGGCAGGTTGGTCGCGACTTCGTGCAGCAGGAAGGTCTCGTTGTTGGCGTGAAAGCCTTCGTTGGCGCGATTGTAGAGCGCCTGCGGCCGGTACGTCGCCTCGAACTTCGCGTTCTTGTCGCGATCGATCGCGACGAAGTCCTGCGTGTTGAGGCGGAGCGGTGCGCCGTTCGGATGGGTGAGGCCGGTGGTCTTGAGATCGCCCGCAGCATGCACGTTCATCACGTTCTCCGCTCAGCGCCGTTGCTTCGCTTGCAACGACATTGCGAATTCCGGGCCAGTTGGTTTGCGAAGCGGGAAGCGAGCCCGGCGCCGTGGTGCGAGCGCGCCCGTGCAGGAAAAATCCGATGGTTGCACAGGACGTTGGATCGAGGGCCGGTCGGGCCGCCGGTCGCCGCGCGAGGCGCGCGTGCTTTCAAGAAAGCGACGGTACTTGTCTAATTTGTCGGCAAGCCTCGCCACTGCACGTGCAGCGAGCTCGATGGCGGGTCGGCGGATGCCGCCGTCGTGATGAGCAATTATCCGGGGCGGGGCCAAGGCTGCGATTGACAGATTGTTCATGTTTTGTTCTTATGCTGCGACCGAGATGGAGGCAGCCATGGACAACCGTATCAGCGAAATCCGCAGAACCATCAGAGCGCTCCGCGTCAGCATGCGCGAAGCCGAGGCGATCATGCATGAGCAGATCAACCGCGATGAGGACTGCAGCTTCGTGGCGCAGGAAGTCATGAAGATGCGTGCTGTCATGGGCCTGCTCGCGAAGGAGCGGATCGCGCTCGGCGACCACGAGCCGATTCTCGTGAACAGCTTTTTCATTCCGCGACGCCGGCCGGTGCGAAAGCCGCCCGCCGCGATGTCCCCGACCGCCGCATCCGTATTCCGCCCGCGCGTGGTGGCGCGGGCTTGACGGGGAGAGCTGCTTAATCGCAGCAGCTTCTCAATCAAAAGCGTGAGGCGTTGCCCGATCCGGCTTGCCGGCCGGGCTGTCCGCCCATTTTGCCATCTCCATGGCCTGGGCGTCGACGCCCTCGCACCAGAAGCAGCTTGGCCGCGCGCGGCTGTTTTCGGACAGGATCGGGACCAGGCTGTGGCCGCAGCCGGCGCACCAGGCGATGTCAGTCATGCATTTCCCCACAACGTAGCAAAGTCAGAGATGACGTTCTCGTTCGCGAAGCTTGCGCGAGCGCTATGACGGTGCCGGAGCGCTGTGCCCGATCGGCGCGTTCGTGCCCGAGATCGTCGATGTAGCGATCCATCGTGACACGGCTGCGATGTCGTCGCCGTTCTCGCGAAAGGCGCGCAGCTGGAATTCCGCCGAGCTGCCGCGGGTCACGATGGTCCGGCAGTGCTCGATCTCGGCGGTACAGCCCAGTGCGTCCGCGTCCTCGGCGATGTCGTCGATGATCCGGGCGAGGAGCTCCGAGATCGTGACCGGTCCCTCCTTGGAGGCAAAGATGCAATCGGTGCCGTAGCGCTGGGCGCGCCATTTGTTCTCGACCGCGATCGCGCGTTCGACCACCGTTACCTCCTTCGACAGATGCGGCCGCAGATAGAGGTGCCGCGTCAGGCAGCGATACAGCGAGGCGATGGCGACGGCATCGTCGACGAAGGTGCAGGTGTCGGGCGCGCGAAGCTCGAGCGTCGGGTGCCGCATCGAGGGTCGCATCGCCCACCAGATATGGCTCTCGTCGGGAATGACGCCGGAGCGCTGCAACGCGCCGATATATTCGTCGTAATCCTGCCGGTTCTCGAACAGTTCGGGCAGGCCGGTGCGCGGAAGCTCGGAATAGGCGGCGAGGCGGTAGCCCTTCAGCCCGGTCTTGTGCGAATTCCAGAACGGGGAGGAAGCCGACAGCGCGATGAACAGCGGCAGATGCGGCAGCATCGCCCGCATCACCGCCATGCGCTTCTCGGGATCGGGCAATTGCACATGCACGTGCATGCCGCACATCATGTTGCGATGGCCGATGCTGCGCAGGTCCTCGATCATCTCCTCGTAGCGCGGCTTCGGGCTCGGCTGCGACATCCGCCAGACCGCCGTCGGATGCGTGCCGCAGGCCATGATCACGAAGCCATACTGGCCGGCAACGTTCGCGACCTCGCGGCGCAGGAAGCGAAGCTCCTCGCGGGCGTCGTTGACGTCGACGTGAACGTTGGTGGCAACCTCGAGCTGGGATTGCAGCATCTCGCGCATGGCCTGACCTCCGGTCGACCAGTTCGCCGATTCGAACAGCTCGTTGGGGGTCTGGATCGCGACCTCGAAGGTGCGGCGGTCGGCCAGGAAGTATTCCTCTTCGATGCCGAAGGAATACTCAGCCGCCTTGCCCCCGCCGCCGGCGGAGCGGATGACGAGATGCTGCTTGTCCCGGGAGGAATCGAGGCGAAGCAGTTTCAAGACGTCCGAGGAAAATGTCATGGGCCACCCGGCAAAGGTATTACCTGCGGGCGATAATCCTTCTGACCGGAGCGGGTTCCGCGTCGCACTTACTGGAAATTGCAAGGTCGAAGGGAACAATTTTCACGCTTTCGGACGCGCGCGCGATCAGCGCGTGATTGGGCGGCACCTCGGTCCAGTTCGATTCCTTGTCGAACGGTTCGGACACGACGATGACCTGGCCGCCATCCTCGCGGAAATAGAGCGTGTTCGCGGCATCGTTGACCGCAACTCGAAACGCATAGAGATCCCGCCCGTTGGCGATCGCACTGGTGAAGCGCAGCCGTTCGCGCAATTGGCCTTCGTTGACGAGGCCGAGCAGGGCCTGCAGCACGCGCTGCGTCGCGCCAAGCGGGTCGTCCTCGAGGCCGGCGCCCATCATCGCCAGGAACACGGCTTCGGAATCGGTCGTGCCCAGCCGCGACGGATAGAATGCATCGGGGATCAGCGCCTCGACCTTGCGCCGTAGTCGATTCCAGCTGCCGACGAACCCGTTGTGCATGAACATCCAATGGCCGCAGGCAAAGGGATGGCAGTTCTGCCGCGTCACCGCCGTGCCGGTGGCCGCGCGCACATGCGCGAAGAACAAATGCGAGCGCAGATGCCGGCAGAGATAGCGCAGGTTTTCGTCCGACCAGGCCGGACGCGTCTCGCGATAAAGGCCGGGCTCCGGATGCTCGCCGTACCAGCCGAGACCAAAGCCGTCACCGTTCGAGCCCGCCGTCGATTGCAGCGAGCGGATGCTCTGCGCGATCAGCGAATGCTCGGGCTCGGTGACATAGGGCTCGAAAGACGTCGTCTCGCCCCGGTATGCGATCCATCGGCACATGCGGGTTCCTGTCGGGAATTCATATCGAGCTGAGCCAACAGGAAGCGCGCCTCATGGTTCCCGTTGCCCGGCTGGAGCGGTCCGCATCGCGGCGGCCTTCGTGCTAGAGTGAAGGCAAGCCGGGGATCGAGGACATCGAGATGGACGATCAGGCCAGGTTGACGGCGCTCCGGCGCCATTGGGATGCTTCGGACGCAAACGACTTCGAAGCCGAGCATGACATCTATCTCGAAGACGCCGTGCTGGATTATCCGCAGTCCGGCGAACGCATCATTGGTCGCAGGAACATCCAGCAAAGTCGCTTCGTGCAGCCCAACAGGAAGCGCTTCACGGTCCGGCGGATCACCGGCGGCGGCGATCTCTGGGTCAGCGAATTCGTCCTGAGCTATGACGGAGTGCCGTCATATGTCGTGAGCATCATGGAATTCCGCGACGGTTTGGTGGCGCACGAGACGCAATATTTCGGCGACCGTTTCGATCCTGCGCCGTCGCGGGCGCATCTGGTCGAGCCTCGTACGAACGTTTAACCAAACCCGCCGGCATGGAACCGATGCGGCGGCTGGTCGCAGTCGGACCGCCTTGATTCCAGCGGCTCCGCGTTTATCTCTGGCACGAACAAGAATCCGGGCCCCTCTGGCGAGGACGCCGACCATGTCGGCAAACCTCGTGATGTCGGATGACCTGTCCCGCGCGAATGCGATGGATCGGCCGATCGTCGGGCCTCTGTATGTTCTCTCCGACCATTCGTCCCCATCGCAGCTCCGTGCGGCCATTTCGCAACATGAGGAGCAACGATGACTGACGCCAAGCATTCAAATCCTGTCGAGATCGAGATCGCCGAGCCGTCCAGCCTGAACGAGCAGGCCGCGGCCGCGCTGGTGATCGCCGGTGCGCTCGTCGCCGTGGCCGACCGCCGGGTCTCGCCGGTCGAGCGTGACGAGGTGATCCGGTTCATCAGGGATCGCGGATTGGCGCCGCATCTCGACGACGAAAGGCTGTTTGCGATGTTCGACGGCCTCGCCGAACGGCTGGAGGAACCGGATTTCGCCAATGTCGTGATCGAAACGCTGCGGCCGGTCTCGGACATGCCGTTGTCGTCGCATCTGATGGAGCTGTCGGAACGGGTCGCCGCGGCCGATGAGGACGTTCATCCCCATGAGGTGCAGGCGATCAAATTGTTGCGCTTGCTGACGCTGGTGCTGCCGCGCGCAAAGCCGGTGTCGTCGCGCAAGCAGCGCATCGAGCAACCTGTGGCTACCGAGGAGTAAGCATGAGCGCAGCATCGAACGAGCGTCGCGACGAGGCCGCAGGTTCCGCCGGCGAAATGGCCGGTGGTGACCCGCGCCTCGACAAGCTCGTCGATCGGCTGCCGCCACGCATGGGTGACACCGTCACCTATCTGCTCAAACCGTCCAACCGCTGGGTCAGAATTCCCTCGGGCGCGCTGCTGATCGTCGGCGGCGTGCTGTCCTTCCTGCCGATTCTCGGCGTCTGGATGCTGCCGCTCGGTCTCGCGTTGCTTGCCGAGGACGTGCCTGCGCTGCGCTCCTCACGCTCGAAGGTGCTGGATTGGGTCGAGCGGAAGAAGCCGCAATGGCTCGACCCGTCAGCACCGAAAAATGATCGAACATGACTGAATTCATCACTGCCGACGCGCTGAGCGCGCTGCTTCAAGTCGTCCTGATCGACCTCGTTCTTGCCGGCGACAACGCCGTCGTCATCGGCCTTGCCGCGGCCGGCCTGCCGGCCGAGCAGCGCCGCCGCGCCATCATCGTCGGCATCGCCGCCGCCACTGTGCTCCGCATCGTCTTTGCCGGCGTCGCGACCCAGCTTCTGCAGGTGATCGGCCTGCTGCTCGCCGGCGGCGTGCTGCTGCTCTGGGTGTGCTGGAAGATGTGGCGAGAGCTGCGGGAGCAGGCTCATGAAGGCCAGCTCGCGTTCAGCCACGGCGGCGGCGCGGGCGCCGCGCCGGTGCAGCGAAAGACCTTCGGCCAGGCCGCGTTGCAGATCATCGCGGCCGACGTCTCGATGTCGCTGGACAACGTGCTCGCGGTTGCGGGCGCCGCGCGCGAGCATCCCTACATCCTGGCCTTCGGCCTGTTGCTGTCGGTCGCGCTGATGGGCGTCGCCGCCGATCTGCTCGGGCGCGTGCTCCAGAAACAGCGCTGGATCGCCTATGTCGGCCTTGCCATCATCATTTACGTCGCCTTCGAGATGATCTATCGGGGCTCGCTCGAGCTCGCTCCCGTCATCGCGAGTCTCTGAGGCGACAATTGTTTCCGCAATCCGGAGTGATTCATGACGTCCGAACCCAAAGCACCTTCGGCGCAGGCCGTGCCGCCGCGCCTCGGCCTGTTCGCCCAGCTCATCTTCGGCTCGCGCTGGCTGCAGGTGCCGCTCTATGTCGGCCTGATCGTCGCGCAGGCCGTCTACGTCCTGCTGTTCCTCAAAGAGCTCTGGCACCTGGTCGCGCATTCCTTCGATGCCAGCGAGCAGCAGATCATGCTGGTCGTGCTCGGGCTGATCGACGTCGTCATGATCTCGAACCTTCTGATCATGGTGATCGTCGGCGGCTATGAGACCTTCGTGTCCCGCCTGAACCTGACCGGCCATCCCGACGAGCCGGAATGGCTCAGCCACGTCAATGCCAGCGTGCTCAAGATCAAGCTTGCGATGGCCATCATCGGCATCTCCTCGATCTCGCTGCTCAGGACCTTCATCGAGGCCGGCAATCTCGGGACCACGCGCAGCAATTTCACCGAGACCGGCGTGATGTGGCAGGTGCTGATCCACATAACCTTCATCGTCTCGGCGATCGGCATCGCCTGGGTCGACCGCCTCAGCGAGAGCGGTCATCGCAAGGAGGCCGACCACGGCTGAGCGCGATTGCCCGGCCGGCTGGATCGTTTCCAGAAAATGCAGGCTGGACGCAGGTCGACTTATCGATATATCTTGCAGGATATAGCGAAGTGCGTTCCGGGACCGGCGATGGAAATCAAGGTGAGGCAGCTCACGACCTGCGAGGTGGCGGCGGACGGCGGTGAAATCCTGCTGGGCTTCGAGGACGTGGCCGGCAATCCCGCCGCAGTCAGCGTCTCTCTCAACCAGATCGGCGCCCTGATCATGACGCTTCCCGGGTTGCTCGAGACCGCCTTGAAGGCCCGCTACGGCGACCAGAGCCTCCGCTACGCCTATCCGCTGGCCTCCTGGGTGCTGGAGCAATCGACCGATACGACCCAGCGCATCATCACCCTCCAGACCGAGGATGGCTTCAAGGTGCGGTTCTCGATCGCGAAGGCCGAGCAAAGTCTGCTGGGCGAGGCCCTGACGCAGCCGATGCCGGAAATGGCGGTGCGGCCGAACTAGGAATGCGTTGCGGCCGTCAGGCCGCCAAGGTCCCGTGGATGCGTCCGAGCGCGCGTTGAAGTGCTGCAAAACATTTCGCGTCGATCTGGCTGCCGACCATTCCGGACATGATCTCCATCGCTTTTGCGACCGACATGGCGGCGCGATAGGGGCGGTCGGCGGTCAGCGCATCGAATATGTCCGCGGTGGTGATCATGCGGGTTTCCAGGCTGATCTGGTCTCCTGCGAGGCCGCGCGGATAACCTTTGCCGTCGAGCCGCTCGTGATGCGCGCCCGCGATCGGAGCGAGGTCGCGGAATGCGCCGATGCGTGACAGGATCGCCTCGGAATGCGCCGAATGCATCCTCATGACTTCCCATTCCGCGTCGTCCAGCTTGCCCGGCTTGTCCAGGATGGCGTTGCTGACACCGAGCTTGCCGATGTCGTGCAGCAGCGCCGCACGCTTGAGCCGGCGCCGTTGCTCCGCGTTGAACCCCAACTCCTCGGCGATCATGTCGGTGAACAACGTCACGCGCTCGCTGTGACCGCTGGTGTAGGGACTCTTGGAATCCACCACTTGCGCGAAGGCGGCCGCGATGTCGTCGAGATAGTCCTCGTCGATAGGCAGGCTCGCTTGTGCCGGCGCGTGGGAAACGGCGGATTCGTGCCCGTCGCCGGTGCGGAGCATGTCCCAAAACGCGGGCCTTGCCGCCAGGCCCTCGAAAGAAGCGACCAGGTCGGGATCGAACCAGATCCCCGACCGGTTCCTCGCCTCGCGAAGAGCGGCTTCGGGTCCGTTCGCGATGTGGAACACGTCGATGACCTGCGCCATTAGCGCAATGCGCGAATAGATCGGGATGGCCGGTCCGGACAAGCCAAGCGGCTTGCCGCCGCCGTCCCAATGCTCGTCGAGATTCTTGATGCCTTCGGCGACCGGCTCGGAGAAGCGCATCTTGCGGGCGATATCCGCGCCGCGATGGCAGCGCGTCTCGATCAGCTCGCGCGCGATTTCACCGCCGTTCTGGAAGATATTGACGATGGCGCGGAATCGTTCGGCCAGCCCGGCTTTCAGTCCGGTGTGGCTGAGCACGAAGCGCAGCGCCTGCGATAAACTACCGTCGATCAGCTTGAAGTCCTGCTTGAAGGAGAGATCGTCCGTCAGATACAGCTCGCAGATCCGGGCGGCATTGCTGCTGCAGCCGAGGTCCTTGAGTAACAGGACGTAGTACAGCTCGGTGATCTCCTGCTCGCCAAGGCCGATCGCCCTTCCGATCTCCACGCCGATGCGGCTGCATCGCACGCAATGCCCGGCCGGCTGTCCCTCAGTCAAATCCAGCGCATGGCTCAGCGCGCTCAGGAGTTCGGCGAGGGTGACGCTGTCGTGGCGTCCGTGGGCGGGAGGTGCTGGTTCCATGATGGAGGCTCCGGGGCAGCTTTCGCGGCCGATCCGGGCCGATCGCATGTCCAAAACCTCACCTGATCACGAGAGAATTAACGGGGGGTGTTTTCGCGCGGCGCCACGTGCGCGTCATCCGCTCACGACTTGCGGGAGCGGCCGATCTCGCTCCTGAGCGCCTGCAGTTCCTTGCGCACGGCGCGTGCGGCGTCGCGCTCGATCTTGCGATAGCGCGCGACCAGCCCCTCGCCGAACGGGGTCAGCATCGCGCCGCCGCCGTTCTTGCCGCCGGCCTGCGGCTCCACGACGGGATGGCTGCAGATGCGGTTGATCTCGTCGACGAGATCCCAGGCCCGCTTGTAGGACATGTCCATGGCGCGCCCGGCCGCCGAGATCGAGCCTTGCTCGCGGATCTGCTCCAAAAGCTCGATCTTGCCCGGACCGATCCGGTCCTCGCCGTCGAGGTCGATGCGAAGGCTCAACTGGGGCAACGATTTGGCGCTCGCGCGCGACATGACGAGTCTCTCAAGTTCTACTGGGCGACCTTGCCACTCTTGCCCGTCGCGGACAAGGCGGCCGCGCCCAGCGGCGTCACCGCACGGCGTGCATCTCCAGAAACGCCTTCACGCCAGTCACATTGCCGGTGTCCGACGGCACGTAGCCGGGCAGGGTGGCGATCGCCGCGCGAAAATCTGCGCTGCGGATGATCTCCAGGATCCGCCGCATCGGCTCCGTCTCGAGGAAGCTGCGCTTGCAGACGAAGAAATAGTCTTCGGTGAGGAGGCGGATGAAATCGAGGCCGAAATGCCGGGCGGCGGCTTCGACGCCGAAGCTCGCATCCGCCATGCCGCTCGCGACATAGGCCGCGACCGCGGCGTGGGTGAACTCGATCTGCTGCGCGCCGTTGATCCTGCTCTCGTCGATGCCGTGTGCCGCGAGCAACTGATCGAACAGCAGGCGCGTGCCGGAATCGTGGTCGCGGTTGACGAAGCGGACATCCGTCTTGGTGAGATCGTTCAGCGAAGCGATGCGCTTGGGATTGCCGCGCGCGACCATCAATCCCATCTCGCGCGTCACGAAGCTGATGATGCGGTCTTCGCGCGGATCGAGCCATTCGCGCGCGGCCTTGATGCCCTGCGCGCGCAGCGCGCCGTGCGGCAGATGCAGGCCGGAGAGGTCGCAGGCGCCTTGCGCCAGCGAGACCAGCGAATGCTGGTTGCTGACATAGCGTAAGTCCACGCCGATGCCGGGCTCGCGGTCGAGGAATTCGCGCAGCTTGGCCACCGCAAAACCGTGGCTGGCATGCACGCGGATCACGGAGGGGCGCTGTTCGAGGAACGGCTTGATCTCGCTGGCGAGCTCCTGCGCGAGGTTTTCGAGCTGCGGTCCGAGCCGCGCCTGCATGCGCTCGCCGGCCCACACCAGCCGCTCGCCGAACGGCGTGAGCTTCGAGCCCTTGCCGCGCTGGGTCTCGACCAGCGGCGTGCCGAAGAACTCCGACCATTGCTCGATCAGGTTCCAGACATGGCGATAGGACAGGTGCGCATCGCTGGCAGCGCTGGTGATCTTGCCGGTCTTCCTGATCTCGTTGAGCACGCCGAGCATGATCACGACGGTGCGCGGGCTGCCCTCCCGGCGAAACCGCCAGACGGCCTCGATCTCGATTTGAAGCACTTGGCCTCCTTATGAACTTGACTTCATATGCGGGGCATCCATTTGCAAACCAGCTCATATTTACTCAGGTCTGTAGACGCCTAGTCTGGTATACCAGAACAGGAGGAAATATGATGTCTGTTGCATATGATTTTGTACACTCGCCGGCCACCGAATTCATGGCCCGGCCGCAGCATCTGCTGATCGACGGCCGCCGCGTCCCCGCCAGCTCCGGCCGCACCTTCAAATCGCTCAATCCCGCCACCGGGCAGGTCATCGCCACAATCGCCGAGGGCGGCGAGGCCGATGTCGAGATCGCCGTGGCGGCCGCCCGCCGGGCGTTCGAGGGCCCGTGGCGCACGATGCGGGCGTCGGAGCGCGGCCAGATCCTGCTGCGCTGGGCCGAGCTGCTGAAGCTCAACGCGGAGGAGATCATCGAGCTGGAATCGATCGACGCCGGCAAGCCGATCTCCGCGACGATGCGCCAGGATTTTCCGGCCGCCGTGGACACGCTGATCTATTACGCCGGCTGGGCCGACAAGATCAGCGGCGACGTCGTGCCGGTGCGTGAGGACGCGCTGACCTACACCGTGCGCGAGCCGGTCGGCGTGGTCGCAGCGATCGTGCCGTGGAATTTCCCGCTGATGATCGGCATGTGGAAGCTCGCGCCCGCGCTGGCCTGCGGCTGCACCATCGTGATGAAGCCGGCGGAGCTGACCTCGCTGTCGGCGCTGCGCATCGCCGAGCTCGCGCTCGAAGCCGGCCTGCCGGCGGGTGTCTTCAACGTCGTCACCGGCCCCGGCCGCGTCGTCGGGGACGCGCTGGTCAATCACCCCGACGTGGACAAGGTCACCTTCACCGGCTCACCCGGGGTGGGCCGCGGAATCATGAAGGGCGCGGCCGGCAACTTCAAGCGCGTCTCGCTCGAGCTCGGCGGCAAGTCCGCCAACGTGATTTTCGACGATGCCGATCTCGAAGCCGCCAGCAAGGCCGCGGCCTCCGGCATCTTCTTCAACGCCGGCCAGGTCTGCTCGGCGGGCTCCCGCGTGCTGGTGCAGGAGAAGGTCTATGACGAGGTCGTCGAGCGGCTCGCCGCCCGCGCGAAGTCGATCCGGATCGGCGATACGCTCGACCGCAAGACCGCGCTCGGCCCCGTCATCTCCGAGAAGCAGATGAAGTCGATCCTCGACTATGTCGAGATCGGCCAAAAGGAGGGCGCAAGGCTCGTCACCGGCGGGACGCGGATCGGCGACCGCGGTTACTTCATCAGCCCGACGGTGTTCGCCGATGTCGCGCACGAGATGCGGGTCTCGCAGGAGGAGATCTTCGGCCCCGTCGTCAGCGTCATCAAGTTCAGGGACGAGGCGGATGCGCTGCGGATCGCCAACGGCACGGCCTACAGCCTTGCCGCCGGCGTCTGGAGCCGCGACATCGGCAAGCTGCAGCGCTTCGCCAAACGGGCACGCGCCGGCACGGTCTGGATGAATACCTACGGCTATACCGACGTGCGCCTGCCCTGGGGCGGCGAGCGCGACTCCGGCCTCGGCCGCGAGCACGGCACCGCGGCGCTCGACAATTTCACCGAGCCCAAGGCGGTGTGGATGAATCTGGCCGTCTGATAACCTCCCGATCGGCCAATCCTGGGCCCGCCTGACCCGGTCAGGCGGGCTCTCTTTTCGCGATCGATCAAATTGTCTGCAATCCGGTCAGCGGCGGCAAACCCTGCGGACAAGAACTGCCCGGCGTAAACCGGGACTTTGGAACCGGCGTGCATCCTGCCTGCAAAAGGGTGGGGCATCAAAATGTCTGTTCTCAAGGAGGTCGTCGCCGCGATGGCGGGAGTCTATGCGCTCCTGTTCGCCTGCGACGCGTTGTTCGGGGTCGGCGAGGTCCGGTTCGACGACAATTATTATCACGCCAGCTTCTACGCGCCGCGGCCCAAGGAATTCCGCTTCGCAGAGGGGACCACGCCGGCCGCGCGCGTCAGCGATGCCTTCGCGCAGTTCTCGGCGGGCGAGGTTAAGCCCAACAGGCGCTACTCGTCGCTGACGACGATCATCCGGTAATTGCGCGCGACTTGGCGGCAACCTCCGTAGCTTCCGCCTGCGCTTGATGAGCTGCGGCCGGCAGGTCGCTCATTCGCGCTACGACATCTTGTCTTACCCGTCAGGCAAAACACCCGAGATGCGGGTCAATGCGTCTCGTCAAAAATATTCCGCTTTACCGAAATTCGGGAATAGCGTATCCATCGCGGCATCCCGGCCCAAGTACAAAGGGGCGTATCGCGATCGTCACGAACGCGGGTCGGGTGGCGGTGGACGTGGGTCACATCGGCGCGACGGGCTTTGCAGGGCGGGCAACCGTGAGCAAGACGCCTCGCGCACACGACCGGTGTGATCGGCGTACGGCAAAATCGTGTGGTCCTGGCGCCCGCGGTCTGGCGTCAAGTGTTGCGGTGATGTGGAGGGCCCAACCGGGCGCACGCATCAATCATCCGCAAGGCGACGGGGCAATAGTGCAACGCTCCCGGGGAGAGCACGACATAAGCCGTTCCAACCACTGCGCAGGGAAGGCCGGGATGTCTCCGGTTGCCCTGTTCTCCGCTATGCAGCAGCACACGCAGTCTGCCCTTGGCATAGCGGTCCACGGGAGCCAACCGGCTCCCGGTCTTCCCTGCGCCCTCGTTGTTGAGAGGGTGAGGCATTGAAGCAAAGCTCGGGCGAGAAAAGCCGCGAGGATGCGAAGGCGTGTCCGCAAGCAAAATGCGAGTTGGAGAATGCGCCGCTGCAACTCGCTCCGTCATTGCGAGCGCAGCGAAGCAATCCAGGAGTCTTTCCGCGGTGGCAGTCTGGATTGCTTCGCTGCGCTCGCAATGACGATGTGGAAACAGTCGAGCGCCAAACTCCATTCTCGTGCCCCGGACGCAGCGCAGCGCCTCTTCGGCGGTGCGCTGCAGAGCCGGGGCCCATGCATCAGCGAGTGCGCGGCTTGCTGGGTCCCGGCTCTGCGGAGCGTCACTGCGTGCCGCACCGCGTCCGGGACACGAGAGAGATGTCCGCTTCTCCTACACCTTCCGTCATTGCGAGAAGCTCAGCGACAAAATTGCGTAGCAATTTTGCGCAGATGCGACGAAGCAATCCAGACTGCCACCGCGGATGCATTCCTGGATTGCTTCGCTGCGCTCGCAATGACGGTGTTGAGACAGTGCGTGTTCAAACGATGATCTCGTGCCCCGGACGCAGTGCAGCCCCGGCGATGCGAAGCATCGTCCGGTGCGGTGCGCTGCAGAGCCGGGGCCCATGCAACAGCGAGTGCGCGGCCTGCTGGGTCCCGGCTCTGCGGAGCGTCACTGCGTGCCGCACCGCGTCCGGGACACGAGAGAGACGCAAAGCCGCCTCTCACTCCCCCTGAATCCATTCCGCCACGCCGCGCCACAGCGTGTCGCGGTGATCGGGGCGGAAGAAGCCGAAATGGCCGATGCCCTTGGCGCCGACGTCGGACGGCTTGACTGTCAGCACCTCCGGCTTGACCCCGGTGAAGCCGCTCGCGAGCAGCTCGACCGCCGGCCGTGTCGCCCAGGGGTCGTCGGAAAAGCACAGCGCCCGCAGCTCGCCCTTGAAGTTCGCAAAATTCTCCAGCGCGGGCAGCTTGGAATCGAAGAGATAGCGCGGGCTCGAGACCCACTCGGCCCATTGCAGGAAGACGCCCTTGGGCAGATCCTCGCCGACGCCGGCCCAGCCCGGCGCATAGCCGAGCGCGTGGACCAGCGGGACGCCGACGAAATTCATGAAGGCGAAGACGCGATATTTCTCCGGCGCGGTCATCAGCCGCCAGGTCGCCGCCTGCGAAGCGACGAAGGCGGCGCGCGAGATGTCGGTGTTGTTTTCGATCAGCCCGAGCGCCTGGCCGCCGAAGGAGTGGCCGATATAGGCCAGCGGCAGACCTTGATAGCGCTCGCGCATCCAGCGCACCGCGGCGGTGACGTCGAGCGCGGCCCAGTCCGACATCGAGGCCTTGAAGCCGACCAGCGATTTCGGCTGGTTGTAGCCGACCATCGCCGGCAGCCTGCTGTCGCCGATGCCGCGGTAGTCGTAAGTCAGCACCGCGCAGCCGCGATGGGCGAGGTAGGAGGCGAAACCGCGATAGATCTTGCGCGGGACCGCGGTCGCCGAATTGATCAGCACCGCATGGCGCTTGGTGCCACGCGGCAGGAACAGCGTGCCGGTCAGCCCATACCCGTCGGTCGCCGGGAAGCTGATCTCGTCGATGAAAACGTCGTCCAGTGCCGCGTCCATGGGGATGGATGTGCCGCCAGTTTCCTCTGCCAACCCCAGCAAATGCGAATTTGGCTTTTCCCGCAAGGGTTTGCGATACGAAACGGATTTACAACTGGCGGCGTCGCGCCAGCCTGTGTATAAGGCGGCCCTCGCAACCCCCAGATCAGGTTGCACTTTTTTGCTTCACGGAGAGATTGTGATGTCCGAGCGGTGGACGCCCGAGTCCTGGCGCAGCAAGCCGGTGCTACAGGTGCCCGACTATCCCGACGCCAAGGCTCTGGCCGACGTCGAGGCGCAGCTTGCGACCTTTCCGCCGCTGGTGTTCGCGGGCGAGGCGCGCAATCTGAAGAAGGCCCTGGGCCGGGTTGCGGCCGGCGAGGCCTTCCTGCTCCAGGGCGGCGACTGCGCCGAGAGCTTTGCCGAGCACGGCGCCAACAACATCCGCGATTTCTTCCGCGTGCTGCTGCAGATGGCGGTGGTGCTGACCTATGCCGGCGCGGTGCCGGTGGTGAAGGTCGGCCGCGTCGCCGGCCAGTTCGCAAAGCCGCGCTCCTCGCCGACCGAGAAGCTTGATGGCGTCGAGCTGCCGAGCTATCGCGGCGACATCGTCAACGACATCGCCTTCACCAAGGAAGCGCGCGTCCCCGATCCGCAGCGCCAGCTGATGGCCTATCGCCAGTCGGCCGCGACGCTGAACCTGCTGCGCGCCTTCGCCACCGGCGGCTACGCCAATCTCGGCAGCGTGCATCAATGGATGCTCGGCTTCCTCAAGGATTCGCCGCAGTCCCGCCGCTACAAGGAGCTGGCCGACCGCATCTCGGACGCGCTCAACTTCATGCGCGCCTGCGGTCTCGATCTCGAAGCCCATCCCGAGCTGCGCGCCACCGATTTCTACACCAGTCACGAGGCGCTGCTGCTCGGCTACGAGCAGGCCCTGACCCGCGTCGATTCGACGACGGGCGACTGGTACGCGACCTCGGGCCACATGATCTGGATCGGCGATCGCACCCGCCAGCTCGATCACGGCCACATCGAATATTTCCGCGGCATCAAGAACCCGATCGGGCTGAAGTGCGGTCCGTCGCTCAAGCCGGAAGAGTTGTTGAAGCTGATCGACGTGCTCAACCCCGACAACGAGCCGGGCCGGCTGACGCTGATCGGCCGCTTCGGCTCCGACAAGGTCGGCGAGCATCTGCCGAACATGATCCGCGCAGTGAAGCGCGAGGGCAGGGTGGTGGTGTGGTCGTGCGATCCCATGCACGGCAACACGATCACCTCCACGTCGGGCTACAAGACGCGCCCCTTCGACCGCATCCTGTCCGAGGTGAAGTCGTTCTTCGCGATCCATGCCGCCGAAGGCACCCATGCCGGCGGCGTGCATCTGGAGATGACCGGCCAGGACGTCACCGAATGCCTTGGCGGTGCCCGCGCGATCACCGACGAGGACCTCAACGACCGCTACCACACGGTCTGCGATCCCCGCCTCAACGCCGAGCAATCCATCGACATGGCCTTCCTGGTCGCAGAGCTCCTCAAGCAGGAGCGCGCAGGCAAGGCCCAGCCGATGCCGGTCGCAGCGGGGCTCTAGAACCTTGTTGCGGATCTGGAAGGCCACGATCAATTCCCGTAACGGTCTGGCCTTTGCATTTCGGTCGGAGCAGGCCGTTCGCGAGGAAATCGTTGCGCTGCTGCTGTCGATACCGCTCGCCTGGTTGATCGGCGCGACCGCGATGCGCGCCGTCGAGCTGGTCTGCTCGGTTGCGTTCGTGCTGACGGTCGAGCTGCTCAACACCGCGATCGAAAAGCTCGCCGACCGGCTGACGATGGACCACGACAAGCAGATCGGCCGGGTCAAGGACATGGGCTCGGCGGCGGTCGGCGTGGCGTTGCTGATGGCCGGCGCGTTCTGGATCATCGCCATCGTCGAGCGGCTGGGTTTCATCTGACGCGGATCGAACAGGGGCGGCCATGACCGAACGTCTCAATGCATTCGCGGTCACGCTCGCCCAGCTCAATCCTGTTATGGGCGACATCGAGGGCAATGCTGCCAAAGTGCGCGCTGCGCGCGCGCAGGCCGTCGCCGATGGCGCCCATCTCGTGCTGTTTCCCGAATTGTTCATCGCCGGCTATCCGCCGGAAGATCTGGTGCAGAAGCCGGCGTTTCAGGCGGCCTGCCGCACGGCGATCGAGGCGCTGGCGCGCGAGACCGCCGATGGCGGGCCGGCCATGTTGGTCGGCACGCCCTGGGTCGAGGACGGCAAGCTCTACAATGCCTGCGCGCTGCTCGACGGCGGCCGCATCGCCGCGCTTCGCTTCAAGTGCAATTTGCCGAACTACGGCGTGTTCGACGAGAAGCGGCTGTTTGCGCGTGGGCCCGCTGCGGGACCGGTGACCGTGCGCGGGGTTCGCATCGGCGTGCCGATCTGCGAGGACATCTGGCTGGAGGAGTCCGGGGATTACGAGAACGTGGTCGAGACGCTGGCCGAGACCGGCGCCGAGATCATCCTGGTCCCCAACGGCTCGCCTTACGCCCGCGACAAGAACGACGTGCGGCTGTCCGTTGCGGTCGCCCGCGTCACCGAGAGCGGGCTGCCGCTGGTCTATCTCAACCAGGTTTGCGGCCAGGACGAGCTGGTGTTCGACGGCGCGTCCTTCGCGCTCAACGGCGATCTCTCGCTCGCAGCGCAATTGCCGGCGTTCGAGGACAGCATCGTCACGCTGCGCTTCGCGCGAAGCGGCGACGACTGGCGCTGCACCGGACCGATTGTGGAGCAAGTCGAGGGCGACAAGGCCGATTACGCCGCCTGCGTGCTTGGCCTGCGCGACTATGTCGCCAAGAACGGGTTTCCCGGCGTGCTGCTCGGCATCTCCGGCGGGATCGATTCAGCGCTGTGCGCGGCCATCGCGGTCGATGCGCTCGGCGCCGATCAGGTGCACGGCGTGATGCTGCCGTATCGTTTTACGGCGGCACACTCGATCGCCGACGCCGGTGAACTCGCCGGCCATCTCGGTATCCGCTACGAGGTGCTGCCGATCGCCGAAGCCGTAACCGGCTTCGAGACCATCCTCTCCGGCCTCTTCAAGAATCTGCCGCCTGACATCACCGAGGAGAACCTTCAGGCCCGCACCCGCGGCACGCTGCTGATGGCGATCTCCAACAAGACCGGCCTGATGGTGGTGACGACAGGCAACAAGTCCGAGATGTCGGTCGGCTACGCCACGCTCTATGGCGACATGAACGGCGGCTTCAACCCGATCAAGGACATCTACAAGACGCAGGTGTTTCGGCTGGCGGCTCTGCGCAATGGCTGGAAGCCGGACGGCGCGCTCGGCCCCTCCGGCGAGGTGATCCCGCCCGACATCATCACGCGTCCGCCGAGTGCGGAGCTGCGCGAGAACCAGACAGATCAGGATTCGCTGCCGCCTTACGAGGTGCTCGACGCGATCCTCGCACGTCTGGTCGAACGCGAGGAGCCGCTGGATCAGATCATCGCCGCCGGCTTCGATCGCGAGACCGTGCTGCGCATCGACCATCTGCTCAACGTTGCCGAATACAAACGCCGCCAGGCCGCGCCCGGCGTGAAGGTGACGCCGAGGAATTTCGGCCGCGACCGCCGCTATCCCATCACCAACCGCTTCCGCGACAAGGGCGAGAAGCTGCCGGCGGCGGACGAGACGCTGGTCTCCCGCGGCAGCAAGGCCTCGATCGACGCGTTCGAGGGGTAGGGCGCCGTCGCTATACGTCACGCCGTCATCATCGGCACATGCGGATGCGTCAGGCGACCGAATTCAGCCATAGAGCATTCATAGGCATGGCCGGCTGTTGGTAGCGGGCGGGCGAAGCGTGGCAAACGAGATTGCTCTGGACATGGAGGACCTCCGTCGGGTCGCCGCCTACGCGGTGGAGAATGCCGCGGAGGTGCTGGAGATATTCGAGCGGGCGCATCCCGCGGATGCCCGTCCGCGCGATGCGCTCGACACCGTCCGGACGTTCGTGCAAGGAGGCAAGCGCGGCAAGGCGCTGCGCGATGCGGCGTGGGCGGCCATGAGGGCGGCACAGGAATCTGAAGCTGCGGCCGCAAGCCAGGCTGCCCGCGCCGCGATGTGCGCATCATCTGCGGCCTATCTTCATCCGTTGGCGCGTGCGACCCAGGTCAGGCACATCCTTGGTGCCTCCGCTCACGCCGCGCGGGCCATCGAGCTTGCCGCTTGTGATGCGCCCGCGTCTGGTGCCGACTATCTCGGACGTGCCGTCCGGCGCGCGAGCCCCGGGCTCGTCGAGGTGCTGCGCCGCTATCCGCTTGCACCGCCGGGCGGCGGGCGGGTCGGCGAACTCATGCGCGTCATCGATCGCAGGATTCGCGGCGAATTGACGTGAGCTGGGCGAGGTGCGTGGTCTTGCGGCCTGCAGCATTGTCATCATCCGCGAAGGCGGATGATCCAGTACGCCGCGGCCGATATTGTGAAAACCGACGTCCGCCGCGGAGTACTGGATGCCCCGCCTTCGCGAGGCATGACAGTTGAGATTGGAGCGGGCGCCTTACGCTTATTTCTGCTGCTGCGGCAGGAAGGTCGGGCCGACCGAGCGGATTGGCTTGTTCTCGGAGCTCGCCGCAGTGCCGGTGTCCGCGGGCGGCGCTGCGGCCGGTGCGGTCGCCGTGGTCGGCGCGGGAGCAGCGCCCTTTTTGGCGTTGGCAGGCGTGCCCTTGTTGAGCCGCTGCTGCTGCATTTTCTTGGCGCTCTCCTCGGTGACGATGATGTCGCCCTGCTGCTCGGCGGTAGCCTTGTCGTCGGCCGATTTCAGCGCGTCCGCCCAGGTCTGGCCTGCGGCCTTGCAGGAGCAGGACGGGTTGAACTCGCTGCGGAATTTGAAGGCGGTCGGCAGCGCCGAGTAGGGCTGGCCGCTGATCGAGACCGCCGAGTTCATGTCCTCGCCGGGATTGCGATGGGTGTAGAGCACGGCCTCCGCGGCCGGGCACAGCGCCTTGCAGGTCTTCTCGTCGTCGGGGAAGCGCGCCGGCACCGTCGCGAAAGAGACCGGGAAGTAGGCGCCGTCGCAGGTGCGCACGCACACGGTTCGGAAAGTGCCGGATTGCGGTCCGAGGTCGGAGGGCGGCACGCCTTGCGGGTTGTTCGGATTGTTGCCGCCGAACAGATTGCTGAGGAAATTGCCGCCGCCTTGCTGCTGCGCCGCAGCCGCATATTGCGGGCCGCAATTGTTCTGCGCCAGCGCAACCAGCACCGACCGGCGCTGGTTGTCGCGCTCGGGGCTGTAGCCACCGCCACCGCCGCCGCGCAGGCGCTCGAGATTGCCGGTGATCTGATCCAGATTGGCGCGCATCTGCTGGATCTGGGTGTTGACCGGGCCGCATTGGGCCGACTGGCCGTTGAACAGCGAGAAGAAGCCGGAGGAATCGCAGCCCATGCGCTTGGCCTGCATGGTGACGCGGTCGAGCTCGGCCTGCTGCTTGGCCTGGGAATCCTGGTAACGACGGATCTGCTCCTCGCGCGCGGGGTCGCCACCGCCGCCACCACGATCCAGCGCGGCGAGCTGGCCTTCCAGCCGCACGCACATCGGGTTGGTCCCGAGGCCGTTCTGGCCAGCCTGCGGCGGCGGTCCGGGCGGACCTGCCTGAGCGATGGCGCCAGTGGTGAGCATGGCCGTGCTCAAGAGCACGGTGCAGGCAAGGAGAAGGCGAGCACGGGAGAGAGTCAGGAATTCAGGCATATCCGCCATTCTAGCGAGGTCACGGCCCAATGTGACTTTCCACGTGACTTGGCAGGGCCGAAGCGCGCCCTCCCATAGCCGCTTCCTGCGGCATCGTCACGTCGTTTCGGGGGCCAAGGGACCGGCCTAAGCTGCGCCAGCTCCGAGCAAATTCAGCGCTGGCAGGTGATTGCGACATATTCGTCGCAATGCCCATGAGAGCAATTTGTGCCGGATTTGGGGACAGAGCCGGTAATTTCGTCGGGATCGACCCGGCGATAGCTGGATGCCTGGGCAAAATCGCGTGACTGGCAATAGGTGCGCGCGGCGGAGGCGCCGCATTTGTCGCCCTTGGCCAGGCACTGGTCGACACCGTAGCCGCTGGCCTGGTTGGCGATGATGAAGACGCGGCTCTCGGCGAGGGCGCTGGAGGCCGCAAAGACGAAGGCGCTGGCAATCAGCGCGGGCAAAAATCGCATGAAAAAGCACCGGGGCAAAAAAGGGGAACCGCCGGTTCCAAAATGGGCTCAAATGGTTAGGGGATCATGAACCATTGTGGCGGGCCGTGCGCTTTACGGGAGATAAAACGGCGTTTTCGCGGCTCTCTTGACGGAAGGGCGCCTGATAGCCCATATGTTCGGCATGAACGGTCTCCTCGCCATTTGTGCCATTTGCCGCGAGATTACGAGCTAGCGATTCGCTGGCTGGTGCCGTCTTTTCTCAAAACATTGAGAGCCTCGGACGCCCGGCCGCAAGGGATGGGTTTGTCATGGAATTGCGCCTCTACGATACGCTGAGCCGGGAAAAGCGTGCCTTCGTGCCGCTCGATAAGAACAATGTCCGCATGTATGTCTGCGGACCGACCGTCTATGACTTCGCCCATATCGGCAATGCCCGGCCGGTGATCGTGTTCGACGTGCTGTTTCGCCTGCTGCGCCATCTCTACGGCGAGGCCCATGTCACGTACGTCCGCAACATCACCGACGTGGACGACAAGATCAACGCGCGGGCGTTGCGCGATCATCCCGACCTGCCGTTGAATGACGCCATACGCAAGGTGACCGAGGCGACCGCAAGTCAGTTTCAGGCTGATGTAGAGGCGCTTGGCTGCTTGACCCCGACCTATCAACCCCGTGCAACCGACTTCGTGCTGCCGCGCCCCGATGGTCGGACTGACATGAAGAGTCTAATCCAGCAACTTCTCGACCGGAATCACGCCTATCTCGCTACAGGCAGTGAAGGAAAAGAAATTCTGTTCGATGTGAGTTCGATGCAGGACTATGGCGCTCTTTCAAAGCGTAGACTTGACCAGCAGATTCCTGGTGCTCGCATCGCCGTAGATTCTCATAAGAGGAATGCGGAAGACTTTGTTCTCTGGAAGGAGTCTGGAGCAAAAGAACCCGGCTGGAACGGCGAATTCAAGCCCAACCCAAAGAGTGGCTATGATGCAGAGTTCACGATTCCTCGTGAAAATGCGTCTGAACTTCAACTAAATTCGCGGGTGGTTGCCATTCACGGAAGGCCAGGCTGGCACATCGAGTGCTCGGCCATGTCGGCCGCCTATCTCGATAAGGTTTTCGACATTCATGGTGGCGGCCTCGATCTTATCTTCCCACATCATGAGAACGAAATTGCCCAGTCCCGTTGTGCGCACGGGACCGAAGGGATGGCAAATTTCTGGATGCACAATGGCTTCGTGGAGGTCGAAGGTAGGAAGATGTCGAAGTCCGAAGGCAACTTCGTGACGATTCGAGAACTCTTAGAGAAGTGGCCAGGCGACGTGCTCCGCCTGCAGATGCTTATGACTCACTACCGATCGCCGAGCGATTGGACGGAAGCGCGAGCAGCTCAGGCTAATGCTGAGCTTGAAGACTGGGCATTCCTCTTGCAATCGCACTACGAATTTCCAGAGCATGCCTTCCCACCGCCAGCCGAGATATCAAAGATATTGGCTGACGATCTCGATACGCCCAACGCATTGACTCTTTTGCGAGAGCAATACTCGCGGGCAAAGAAAGGAACGATCTCTCAAATGCTTGAGTTCGCTTCGTCTTGCCGCTTCTTGGGCTTTCGTAACCTAGATCGGCCCGGGTACTTCGAGCAGATAAATCTGGCCATTGGTGCTGGTGCAAGCGAAGCAGCATCCAAGAACGCTAGGCGTATCCAGGCTTTGAGAGCTGCGTACGCGAATAATGCACCAAGCGAAGCCACAAGTTCGATCACTTCGGAGATAGAGAAAAGCGGCGTTAGAGTTGAAGTCAATCCAAAAGGCAAGGTTATACTTGTTTTGGGGCAAAGAAGCGAAATCGACGCTCAAGCCAAGGCTCTAATCGATCTAAGGAACGTCGCTCGAGCAAATAAAAACTTCGCCGAAGCTGATCGTCTTCGCGGCGTGCTTGCTGAAATGGGTGTTACCCTCCGCGATTTCAAAGACCCTGATACAGGAGAACCAAAGAGCGAGATTATGCGATGAAGCGGCCCGACACGCCTTTCCCGCGTCACTGGCTCTATTACATCGCCCTGAAGGTCCTGCTGCTTGGAGCTGCCGTGGCGATCGTGCTGAAACTCTACGGGATGTGGTGAAGACGATGGGACAGACTTTGCCAAAGGCCGGCTTGCGGCCGTTCCTGCCTGATGACGTGCCAGTGCTCGCCGCGATCTTCACCGCCAGCATCGAAGAGCTGACCGGCGACGATTACAGCGAGGCCCAGCAACAGGCCTGGATGGAAGCGGCCGAGGACGAGGAGTTCGGCAAGCGGCTCGCTGCCGACCTGACGCTGATCGCGACGATCGAAGGCTCGCCGGTGGGCTTTGCCTCACTGCGTGGCACCGACCACATCCGCATGCTCTACGTCCATCCGGCCGTGGCCGGACAAGGCATCGCCACCATGCTGGTCGATGCGCTGGAGAAGCTTGCCGGTGGCCGCGGCGCATCCAGCCTCTCGGTCGATGCCAGCGACACCGCGCAGGGCTTTTTCGCCAAGCGCGGCTACACCGCCCAGCAACGGAACAGCGTCACCATCAATGACGAGTGGCTTGCCAACACCACCATGAAGAAGACGCTCGGAGCCGCGGCATGAGCAAGGAGCGCCTTTATTTGTTCGACACCACGCTGCGCGACGGCGCGCAGACCAACGGCGTCGATTTCACGCTTCAAGACAAGCAGGTCATCGCGGCGATGCTCGACGACCTCGGCATCGACTACGTCGAAGGGGGCTATCCCGGCGCCAATCCGGCCGACACCGAATTTTTCGGCACCAAGCCGACGTTCAAGCATGCGCGTTTCACCGCCTTCGGCATGACGCGCCGGGCAGGGCGCTCGGTCTCGAACGACCCCGGCGTGGCCGGACTCCTCGAAGCGAAGGCGGATGCGATCTGCTTCGTGGCGAAGTCCTCGGCCTATCAGGTACGCGTCGCGCTGGAGACCACGAAAGAGGAAAACCTCGCCTCGATCCGCGACAGCGTCGCGGCCGCGAAGGCCGCCGGCCGCGAGGTCATGCTCGACTGCGAGCATTTCTTCGACGGCTACAAGGAAGATCCCGATTTTGCGCTGGCCTGCGCCAAGGCTGCTTATGACGCCGGCGCGCGCTGGGTGGTGCTGTGCGACACCAATGGCGGCACCATGCCCAACGAGGTCGAGGCCATCGTCACGGAGGTGACGAAACACATTCCCGGCGATCATGTCGGCATCCACGCCCATAACGACACCGAGCAGGCGGTGGCCAATTCGCTGGCCGCGGTGCGGGCCGGCGCCCGGCAAATCCAGGGCACGCTGAACGGTCTTGGCGAGCGCTGCGGCAACGCCAATCTCTGCTCGCTGATCCCGACCCTGAAATTGAAGAAGGATTTTGCCGACGCCTTCGAGATCGGCGTCACTGCCGAGAAGCTGGCGACGCTGGTCAAGGTCTCGCGCACGCTCGACGACATGCTCAACCGCGTGCCGAACCGGCATGCGGCTTACGTCGGCGAGAGCGCCTTCGTCACCAAAACCGGCATTCATGCGTCCGCGGTGTTGAAGGACCCGCAGACCTACGAGCACGTGCTGCCGGATCTGGTCGGCAATCACCGCAAGGTGCTGGTTTCGGACCAGGCCGGACGATCCAACGTCATCGCCGAGCTCGATCGTGCCGGCATCGCCTACGAGAAGAGCGATCCGAAGCTGACGCGCCTCGTCGAGGAGTTGAAGGAGCGCGAGGCCGCCGGCTACGCCTATGAATCCGCCAACGCCTCGTTCGAGCTGCTGGCGCGCCGCACGCTCGGCAAGGTGCCGCATTATTTCGAGGTCGAGCAGTTCGACGTCAATGTCGAGCAGCGCTACAACGCGCTCGGTGAGCGCGTCACCGTGGCGCTCGCGGTGGTGAAGGTCGACGTCGCCGGCGAGCACCTGATCTCGGCCGCCGAAGGCAACGGCCCCGTCAACGCGCTCGACGTCGCCATGAGGAAGGACCTCGGCAAGTACCAGAAGTACATCGAGGGCCTGAAGCTGATCGACTACCGGGTGCGTATCCTCAACGGCGGCACCGGCGCGGTCACGCGCGTGCTGATCGAGAGCGAGGACGAGAACGGCGACAGTTGGACCACGGTCGGCGTGTCCCCGAACATCATCGACGCCTCGTTCCAGGCGCTGATGGATTCGGTGATCTACAAGCTCGTGAAGTCGGGCGCACCGGCGTAGGTCCTGCAACGGCTGTCATACCCCGCGAAGGCGGGGTATCCAGTACGCCGCGGCTTCTCGGTAGCTCTCGGGCGTCTCGGAATACTGGATCGCCCGGTCAAGCCGGGCGATGACAGTTGGGGGGAGGAAAGAGCCAAGCCATGATCGACCACATCTCCGTCGGCGTCAGCGATCTCGATCGCGCCGCGAAATTCTACGAGGCCACGCTCGCAGCTCTCGGTCTCACACGCCTCGTCACGCGGCCACGGACGGTCGGCTTCGGCAAGGCCTATCCCGAGTTCTGGATCAATCTGCGCGAGGCCATGCCGCACGTAGCCCCCGAGAGCGGCGTGCACATCTGCCTGCGGGCGAAGACGACGGGTGAGGTCGACGCGTTTCATGCCGCAGCGCTGTCGGCAGGCGGGGCCTCTGATGGTGCGCCCGGCATCCGCCCGCACGATCGCGTGCGCTACTACGCGGCTTTCGTCACCGACCCTGATGGCAACCGCATAGAGGCTGTGACGTTCCCGAGCGCGTAGCGAGGCTCAGCGTCGCGCGCGCGTGGTCTGCTTCACCAGATGCCGGCGCAGGAAATCGATCGTTCGACGCACCTTGACGGGCAGGAATGCCCGGTTCGGGTAGAGCACATAGGCTGCGGTATCGAACGTCGTCGCCGTCACCTGCCAATCGGGAAACAGATCAACGAGCTTCCTGCCGGTGAGATCCTCGTCGATCAGCCAGTCTGGCAGCAGCGCCGGACCAAGGCCGGCACGCGCGCAATCGCGCAGCGCGAGCGCGTTCGAGAGCAGCAGATCGCCATGGACGGCGACCTCGCTGACGTCGCCGCGCCGGTTGCGAAACAGCCAGCGCGATCGGAAGCCGGGGAACGTGAACAGAAGACAGGACAGTGCGGAGAGGTCTGCGGGCCGCTTTGGCCGGGATACTCCGTCCAGATAGGCCGGACTTGCACAAACCCGATAACGCGTATCGAACAGCTTGGCGCCGACGAGGTCGCCGCTGACGCCGGGGCCGAGGCGGATGGCGAGGTCGATCCCCTCGCTGACCAGATCGAGATTGCTGTCCGTCAGGATGAGCTCGAGCTGGAGCTCGGGAAACTCCGTCCTGAATTTGGGCAGCAGCGGCACCAGGCAACGATTGCCGAATGCGACCGAAGCGGTCACGCGCAGCCGCCCGCGGGGAACGGTGCCGAGCGCGGTTGCCTCCTCGGCGGCGGCATCGAGCTCCTGGAGGGCGAGCTCGGCCCTGCGCACGTAGCGCTCGCCAGCCTCGGTCAGCGACATGCTGCGTGTGGTGCGCTGGAAAATGCGAAAGCCGAGCTGCTCCTCGACGGCAGCGATCATCCGCGAGACCGAGGAAGGGTCGACGTCGCGTTGCCGCGCCGCTCCGGCAAAGCTCGCCTGGCGAACGACGTCGATCACCAATCGGATTGAATTGATGTCCATTCGTGCAAAATAAGCACGAGCGTGGTGCAGCGCCAGCCGTTTTTGTCATGCTGGGCGGCGGATAGCGTCCGGGCCTCAACGTCGACATCCCGGAGAGCCCAATGCCTGTTTTGCTTCGTATCGATTCCAGCGCCCGCCTTCAGGGCTCCGTATCCCGCGATCTCGGCGACGGATTCGAGGCGGCGTGGCGCGCGCGCGGGGCGGACTTCCGGGTGACGCGGCGCGATCTCGCCACCGATCCGGTCCCGCAGATCACGCAGACGACGATCGCCGGCTTCTACACCGCCGCACAGGATATGACCGCCGAGCTGCGCGCCGCGACAGCTCTGTCGGACAAGCTGATTGCCGAGCTCAAATCGGCCGATGAGATCCTGATCACCGCGCCGATGTACAATTTCACGATTTCGGCGGCGCTCAAGGCCTGGATCGACCAGATCGTCCGCATCAATCAGACGTTCTCCTATGACGGCGTGAGCTTCCAGGGACTGCTGACCGCGCGACGCGCGACCGTGGCCAGCGCTTACGGCGCCGGCGGTTATCTCGCGGGCGGGCCTCTGGGCGGAGCGGATTTCTGCTTCAACTATCTGAAGTTCGTGCTGGGCTTCCTGGGGGTCGGCGAGATCCAGCAGATCGGCGTCGAGGCCACGACGGGCGATCCTGCCGACCTTGCCCGTCAGATCGAGCAGGCGAAGGCCGGTATCGCCGCCAAGGCGGCATGACGCGCCGAAACCCGGACCGCGCGTGATGAACCGCGACGTCGGCGTGAGCCACGTCGCGGGCATCGTTCAGCCCGGTCGGGATCGATAGGGTGCAAGCCTCTAAAGCTTGCGCGCCACCTCCGGTGCGAGATCGCGCTGGCTGTCGGGAATCTGCGCAGCCGCGGCGCGCAGCCGTGGGATGATTTCCTCGACCTTGTCCGCTTTCAGGATATCGACGGAAAGGCCGGCGCGGATGAACTGGGTCTGGCGCATGTGGGACACCAGAGAGAACAGCGGCTCCCAGAAATTGTCGATGTTGGCGAGCAGCACCGGCTTGGCGTGACGGCCGAGTTGCTGCCAGGTCAGCTGCTCGACCAGCTCTTCCAGCGTGCCGAGCCCTCCGGGCAAAGCGACGAAGGCGTCGGAGCGCTCGAACATCAGCCGCTTGCGCTCATGCATGTCGGGCGTGACGACCATCTCCTGCACCCGCGTCAGCGCGTTTTCGCGCATCCGGAGGAAGTCGGGGATGATGCCGGTGACGGTGCCGCCGTGATCCAGCACCGAGGTTGCGACCGCCCCCATCAGGCCAAGCGAGCCGCCGCCATAGACGAGGCGGATCTTGGCGTCCGCCAGCGCCTTGCCGAGCGCCTTGGCGCCTTCGATGAAGTTGGGATTGGTTCCAGGGCCGGAGCCGCAATAGACACAGATGGTTTTGATCGTGCTCATTGGTGCCATGATGCATTGCAGCGAAGAGGCGTCAAGCCCTTCAGGTGATTCGGATCGCCCGCAAATCTACCGGTAAATAGCGACAAACAATCGAAGAATCGCCATCTGGCGGGGTGCGCTGACATCGGGGAGGCTCTATATGACAGGCGAAAATCGTAAATCGCAGTGACGCCCGCATCCGGCGGGCTCTTGGGCTCTTTGATGAACCAACCTCAATCGTTCGACGGCGCCGACGTTCCCAATCCCGCCGGCAATCCCCCGGAACGTGGCACGCTGATGGGCACGCTCGCGCATCTGTGGCCCTATATCTGGCCGGGGGACCGCGCGGATCTGAAGATGCGGGTGGTGTGGTCGCTGGTGCTGCTGCTCGCGGCCAAGCTGATCACGCTCGCGGTGCCGTTCAGCTTCAAATGGGCGACGGACGCGCTGACCGGTGCCAATTCCGCGCCGGTGCAGGCGGACAATTGGCACCTCTGGGTGATCGCCTCGCCGCTGTTGCTGACGGCGAGCTACGGCGCGATGCGCATCATGATGGCGCTGCTGACGCAATGGCGCGACGGCATCTTCGCGCGCGTCGCCATGCATGCGGTGCGCAAGCTCGCCACCATCACCTTCATCCACATGCACGAGCTGTCTTTGCGCTTTCACCTCGAGCGCAAGACCGGCGGCCTGACGCGCGTGCTCGAGCGCGGCCGCGAGGGCATCGAGGTCATCGTCCGCATGGTGATCCTGCAGCTGATCCCGACCATCGTCGAGGTCTCGCTGCTGATGGCCGTGCTGCTCTGGCAGTTCGACTGGCGCTATGTGGCCGCCACCCTGATCACGGTCGTGGTCTACATGTACTACACCTATGTCGCGACCGAGTGGCGGATCGGCATCCGCCGCAAGATGAACGATTCCGACACCGAGGCGAACACCAAGGCGATCGACTCGCTGCTCAACTACGAGACCGTGAAGTATTTCGGCGCCGAGGCGCGCGAGGCACAGCGCTATGACAAATCGGTGGAGCGCTACGAGGAAGCGAGCGTCCGCACCTATACCTCGCTCGCGGTGCTCAACACCGGCCAGGCCATCATCTTCACCCTGGGCCTGACCGCGACCATGCTGATGTGCGCGATCGGCGTGCGCAACGGCACCAATACAGTCGGCGATTTCGTGCTGGTCAACGCCATGATGATCCAGCTCTACCAGCCCCTGAACTTCATGGGCATGGTCTATCGCGAGATCAAGCAGGCGATCATCGACATCGAGAAGATGTTCGGCGTGCTCGGCCGCGAGGCCGAGATCAAGGATGCGCCCGATGCCGAGCCGCTGGTCATCTCAGCCGGCACCGTGCGCTTCGAGGACGTGCGCTTTTCCTATGAGCCGACGCGTCCGATCCTCAAGGGCATCAGCTTCGAGGTGCCGGCCGGCAAGACCGTGGCCATCGTCGGCCCCTCCGGCGCGGGCAAGTCGACGATCTCCCGGCTGTTGTTCCGCCTCTACGACGTCTCCGGCGGCAAGATACTGATCGACGGCCAGGACATCCGCAGCGTGACGCAGGATTCGCTGCGTGCCTCGATCGGCATGGTCCCGCAGGACACCGTGCTGTTCAACGACACCATCCGCTACAACATCCGCTATGGCCGCTGGGACGCCGACGACGCCGAAGTCGAGGAGGCTGCGCGGCTGGCGCAGATCGACCATTTCATCCGCATGTCGCCCAAGGGCTACGAGACCCAGGTCGGCGAGCGCGGCCTGAAACTGTCCGGCGGCGAGAAGCAGCGCGTGGCGATCGCGCGCACCGTGCTGAAGGCGCCGCCGATCCTGGTGCTGGACGAGGCCACCTCGGCGCTCGATACCCATACCGAGCACGAGATCCAGGGGGCGCTCGACCGCGTGGCGAAGAACCGCACTTCGCTGGTGATCGCACACCGGCTTTCGACCATCGTCGGTGCCGACGAGATCATCGTGCTGGAGCAGGGCCGGATCGCCGAACGGGGCACCCACGCCAAGCTGCTCGCGCATGGCGGCCTCTATGCCAGCATGTGGAACAGGCAGCGCGAGGCCGAGGCGGCGCGCGAGAAACTGGCCCAGATGGCCGATACCGGCGAAGCGCCCAACCGGGAGCCGCCACCGGTCGATGACGCCCTGACGGCGCCCGCGGCAGCGGTGTGACCTTGTCTCGGGTCCCAACTCTGGCCTAAAGAGGCCCGCGCGACGACCCGTGCCATTAACCCGAGCGGCAGATAGCGATGTCCATTCTCGATTCGATCCAACGTCAGATCCCGCCGATCCACAAGGAGGGCTATCCCTTCATCGGCATCTTCGCGCTGGTCAGCATTTTCCTGATGTGGCTGTGGTCGCCGCTGGGCTGGATCGGCACCATCCTCACCGTATGGTGCGCGCTGTTCTTCCGCGATCCCGTGCGCGTGACGCCGGTGCGCGAGGGGCTGGTGGTGTCGCCGGCCGATGGCCGGGTCTCGATGATCACCATGGCGCTGCCGCCGGCCGAGCTCGGGCTCGGCGACCGGCCATTGCAACGCATCTCGGTGTTCATGAGCGTGTTCAACTGCCACGTGAACCGTGCTCCCGTGGCGGGCAGGGTGGACCGCATCGCCTATCGTCCCGGTCTCTTCATCAATGCCGAGCTCGACAAGGCGAGCGAGGACAATGAGCGCAATTCGCTGGTGATCTCGACGCCGACGGCGCGCATCGGCGTTGTCCAGATCGCGGGCCTCGTCGCCAAGCGCATCGTCTGCTTCGTCAGGGAAGGCCAGGCGATCGGTGCCGGCGAGCGTTTCGGCCTGATCCGCTTCGGCTCGCGGCTCGACGTCTATCTGCCCGTCGGCACCAAGGCGCTGGTCTCGGAAGGGCAGACCGCCATCGCCGGTGAGACAATTCTGGCCGATCTGGCCGGAGACGACCCCGGTCGCGCCTTCCGCGCCAATTAACCAATAGTCGCGCCAAGGGGGGCTTCCGCCGCAATGGCGGAGGGGGATGCGGCTTGCTATATCTCGCCTCGAGGTGAGGACAGCCATGACGCCCTATGACTTCAAATACCCCGATACGCGCCGCCGGCGGTTCCGCCCGATCCCGGTGCGGATGCTGGTACCCAACGTCATCACGCTGCTGGCGATCTGCGCCGGCCTGACCTCGATCCGGCTGTCGATCGAGGGGCGGATGTCGCTCGCCGTCTATGCCATCGTGTTCGCGGCCGCCCTCGACGGCATCGATGGCCGCATCGCGCGCATGATCAAGGGCCAGTCCAAGTTCGGCGCCGAGCTCGACAGCCTCGCCGATTTCGTCAATTTCGGCGTCGCGCCCGGCCTGATGCTGTATTTCTGGCAGCTGCACGAGCTCGGCAATGCCGGCTGGATCGCCGCGATGGTGTTCGCGATTTCCGGCGGCCTGCGCCTCGCCCGCTTCAACGCCACCATGGACGATCCGAACAAGCCGGCCTTCGCCGCCAATTTCTTCACCGGCGTGCCGGCGCCGGCCGGCGCCATCACGGTGCTGCTGCCGATCTATGTCGCTTTCCTCGATCTCGGCCGTGCTCCTGCGGTGGTGACGGCGGCCTATACACTGGTGATCGCCTTCCTGATGGTGTCGCGTCTGCCGGTGTTCTCCGGCAAGACCAAGCGCATGCGCGTGCCGCCGGAGCTGGTGCTGCCGGCGTTCGTCGCCGTGATCGTCTTCATCGCGCTGCTGATCGCCTATCCCTGGCACGTGCTGTCGATCGGCACGGTGCTGTACCTGCTCGCTCTGCCGCTCGGCTTCAAATCCTATCGCGACCAGGCACGTGCGTTGGAAACGGCTGCGCCGGCGGACGGCGAGGTCTCGTCACCGCCGTCGGCGCCGACCCTGGCGAATTTGTCGGAGCCGCCGCAGGACGACGACCGGCCGGGGCGGCTGCACTGAACACGGCTGCACTGAACGGCGACACGCGGATATCTGCCATGAGGCCGGCCTGAGTTGGGTTGAGACCCGATCTCGGCTATATCGCCCTGTGACGGCGGCATCGTATCAATCAGCCGCCAATCTGGGAGAGAACGCCGTGACCGATAAAGCGACCGGGCCGCTGCCCGCTTCCGTCCTCGAAGCGCTGGGCCGCTACGACACGCCGACGATCTGCAATGCCATGGAGATCGTGGCGCCCGAGCGCAGGCTGATCGGCTACACCACCAAGCAACTGGTCTGCCCGTTCCCCGATTTGCCGCCGATCGTCGGCTATGCCCGCACGGTCGCGATCCGCTCGGTGCTGAAATCCTCGCTGCCGGCCGAAGAGCAGTCCAAGCGCCGCATCGAATATTACGAATATGTCGGCACCGGCCATGGCCCGCGCATCTCGGTGATCCAGGACATCGACGGCCCCGACGTCGGCTACGGCGCGTTCTGGGGCGAGGTGCAGAGCAATGTGCACAAGGCGCTCGGCTGCCTCGGCGTCATCACCGACGGCTCGATCCGCGACATTCCGCAATGGGCGCCGGGCTTCCAGGCGCTGGCCGGCTCGATCGGCCCGTCGCACGCCTGGGTACATGCCGAGAGCTTTGGCGGTGAGGTGCGCGTCGCCGGCATGACCGTGAAATCGGACGATCTGATCCACGCCGACCAGCACGGCGCCATCGTGATCCCGCACGACATTGCCGCGAAGCTGCCTGAGGCTGCCGAGCTCTGCGGTCGCCGCGAGACGCCGATCCTGGAGATCGCGCGCAGCCCCGACTTCTCGCTGGAGAAGCTCAAGGCCGCGCTGAAGCGCTCGGCGGAGATCCACTAAGGCGATTACGGCCGTGAGGCCGGTCGTGGGCCGCCTTGTTCGAGAAACAGGGCGGCCTGATCCGGCTCGCCAAACACCGCGGCGGCGCATCCGATCAGGGTGAAGCCGCCGGCGAGGTCCCACAGGGTGATGTCGTCCGTGTCGCCAGAACTGTGAAGCAGGCGCGCCGCGATCACGGCAAAGCCGGCTTCGACGAACAGCAGAACGCTGAATGCCGGCAGCACGAGCGCCGGCTCCATCAGATGGAATGCCAGCACCGCGGGCAACGCGGTGAGAAGACTGAACAGCGTCAACATTGCAAATCGCTCCCGTCATGGAGCAGGCCGGCAGAGCCGTAGACTACCGCATGGTCTCGCGCCGCGGATGTGGCGCAGGGCCGCAGTGGCTCGCCGTATGGGCCTCCAAGCTCGTGAGCTTCAAGCGCGCAGCTTCGACGATCAATGAGTGGCTCTTACGCTTTCGCCGCCGGCTCCGGACTGAATTGTCCAAACCGTGGCTCTGTCCCGGCCAGCAGTCGCTCAATATTGGCGCGATGGCGCACGATCACATAGATGCCACCTGCAATCACCATCAATCGGTAAGGCAACGGCTGTTCGAGGATGCAGACGAGGGCGATCGCCGTCAGCGCGGCCAATATCGAGCCCAACGAGACGATGCGTGAAGCGGCCAGTGCGACAGCAAAAGCGATTGCGGCCCCAAGACCGACTGGCCACGACATCGCCAGCAGGACTCCGAGCCCAGTCGCCGCGGATTTGCCACCTGTGAAGCTCAGCCAGATCGAAAGCGCGTGTCCCAGCAATGCGGCAAGTCCTGAAAGACACACGGCCCAGTCCGTCCAGCCTTGCGGATCGAGCGCTGCCGGCGGCGTGACCGATGGCAATTTGAATATCCAACCAAAGAACCAGCGGGCGAACACAATCGCCGCGGCGCCTTTGAGCACATCGACCAAAAGCACGACCAACGCGGGCCATTTTCCAAGCGTGCGCAACACATTTGTCGCACCGGTCGATCTAGAGCCATGCTCTCGAATATCGATACCCCTCAGCAGCTTCCCTGCCAGAAAGCCGGTGGGTACAGAACCCAAGAGATAGGCGATGACCAATCCCATCGCGCTCGCCAGCCAGAAGATCATCGGTGACACCTCGATGCCGTTGTATCAGCCAATACGGCTGCGCGCTCACGAGCCCGCGGGCTAGACCTCGAAGACAGCATCGCGCGGCGCCGCAATTATGGTTACCAATGCGTTGAAATTCCAGTCGGCAGACGGCAAAGCCGGCGTTTGTTCCGCATGCCGCGCCGGTCCGGCGCGCCGCCTCAACTTAACCTTTACGCGGCTTTAAGGGCGGCGCTCTAGGGTTTCCAATGCGGTTCGGGGTTGGACCGCGCCACCGGCCAGGACGGCCGTTGTTGCGTTCGCGTTGGAGTCTCCCATGGATATCATGACGGCCGTCGGCCTTGTGGCGGGCATTATCGTCATCGCGACCATGATGCTGCTGGGTGGCGATCTCCACATGTTCATCTCCGAGCATGCGATGATCATCATCTTCGGCGGCTCGATCTCCGCAACCATGATCCGCTTTCCGCTGTCCGCGCTGATGCATGGCATGCCGCTCGGCCTGAAATTCGCTTTCACCATGAGCCGCCTGTCGGCCCACGACCTCGTCGACGAACTCGCTCGCATCGCCGAGATCGCCCGCAAGCAGGGTCCGGTCGGCCTTGAAAAGGTCGAGACCGACGAGCCCTTCCTCGCCAAGGGCATCCGCTACGTCGCCGACGGCTACGACCTCGATTTCATCCGCGACAACCTCGAGCGCGACCGCGACAATTTTCTCATGCATCTGGACGAGGGCAGCAAGATCTATCGCGCCATCGGCGATTGCGCCCCGGCCTTCGGCATGGTCGGCACGCTGATCGGCATGGTGCAGATGTTCGCCAACATGACCGACCCCTCCAAGCTCGGCCCGTTCATGGCGACCGCGCTGCTCGCCACGCTGTACGGCGCGCTGGTCGCGAACCTGTTCTGTACCCCGATCGCCGACAAGCTGCACGGCAAGCTGCTGGACGAAGAAACCAACCGCACGCTGATCATCGACGGCATCCTGATGATCCGCGACTCCAAGAGCCCGACCCTGGTGCGTGAAATGCTGCTGGCCTACCTGCCGGAGAAGCATCGTCATGCCGAGGGCGAGCCGGTGCCGGCGTAAGCCTGCCCGCCGGGATCTGAGCCATGGCCAAGAAGAAGCGCGGCGACGCACATGGAGGCGGGCACGGCTGGTTCGTGACCTTCGCCGACCTGATGGGCCTGATGATGAGCTTCTTCGTCATGCTCGTCGCGTTCTCGACCCAGGACGCCAACAAGCTGAAGGTCGTCGCAGGCTCCATGCGCGACGCCTTCGGCGTGCAGAGCGAAGCGCGCTATGCCGGCATCGTCGAATCCGACGGCCTGCCGACCCGTCCGCGGCTGAAGCACGTCGACCACATCCAGCCCGAGGATTCCTCCAACACGCCGACGCCGGACCAGGAGGATCGTGACAAGACCTCGGGTGCGAAGCTCAAGGTCGACCGCAATTTCGCGCTCGCCGCAGCCTCGCTGCGGCAGGCGTTGCAGGACATGCCGGAGCTGACCGAGATGTCCAAGCACATCATGTTCGAGGAGACCAAGCAGGGTCTCAACCTGGAGATCGTCGACCAGGACGGCCGCTCGATGTTCGCCGACGGCTCCAAGGTGCCCTATGACCGCACCCGCCGCCTGGTCGAGAAGCTCGCGGTCCCGCTCAAGGCGACGCCGCTGCGCGTCTCCATCGCCGGCCACACCGCGGCCGGCTTCGTGCCAACCCGCAGCGACTACGGCGCCTTCGACCTGTCGGCCGACCGCGCCAACGCCGTGCGCCAGATCCTCGAACGCGAGGGCCTGCCGCCGTCGCACATCTTCGCCGTGTCGGGCAAGGCGGACACCCAGCCGCTGTTTCCGGACGATCCGTCGCTCGCGGCCAACCGGCGGGTGACCATCACGCTGATGCGCGAAGATCCGCCGCTGCCGCCGAATCTGAAGCCGTGAGCCTGATCCGGCCCCGGCGCGCCGCGCCGGTGCAGCGGGGTGCCGGCGTCCCGATGGGATCCCGCGGCAGGCAATAGTCCTCTTGCGCTACCATCCTACCTGAGGCATGTCGTCGCGCGGGCGACGAGCGTGGCTGCAGCGTCACAGCATCCGGCTCAGCGCCTGCTATGGTGGTGGGCCGATTGACAGGCGCGCCGGAAGCGTCAAAAGGCGCCGGATCAATTCCAGGGAACAAGCGTTTTCCATCTTCATGACGGCGAGCATCACACAGGCCGAGACCCAGGACGGGCCGGTCAAATCAGGTTTTTGGGCCCTTACGCTTGGGAGCATTGGCGTCGTCTTCGGCGATATCGGCACCTCGCCGCTCTACGCATTCCACGAGGCGGTCAAAGGCGCGGCCCATGGCGCGCCGGTCTCGCGGGTCATCGTGCTCGGTGTGCTCTCGCTGATCCTGTGGGCGCTGCTGATCGTCGTCACCGCCAAATACGTCCTGCTGCTGCTGCGCGCCGACAATAACGGGGAGGGCGGCACGCTCTCGCTGATGGCGCTCGGCCAGCGTGCGCTCGGGCGGCGAAGCTGGGTCCTGCTGGCGCTGGGCGTGGTCGGCGCCTCCATGTTCATCGGCGATTCCATGATCACGCCGGCGATTTCGGTGCTCTCGGCGGTGGAAGGTCTCAAGCTCGCAACCCCCGCGTTCGAGCACTATGTCGTGCCGCTGACGGTCTTCATTCTGGCGCTGCTGTTCGCGGTGCAGAGCAAGGGCACCGCGTTGGTGGCCTCGGCCTTCGGGCCGGTCATGGTGATCTGGTTCACCGTCATCGCCGTGATGGGGGCCGTCCACATCGCCGACGATCCCTCGGTCCTGGCGGCGATCAATCCCTATTATGCGGTGCAGTTCGTGCTGTCGCACGGCACCATCGGCCTCGTCACGCTCGGCGCCGTGTTCCTTGCGGTGACGGGGGGCGAGGCACTCTACGCCGATCTCGGTCATTTCGGGCGCAAGCCGATCCAGTCGGCCTGGATGTTCTTCGTGCTGCCGGCGCTCCTGATCAACTATTTCGGGCAGGGCGCGCTGGTGCTGTCCGACCCCAGCGCGATCGAGCATTCCTTCTACCGCATGGTGCCGGAGCATCTGGTGCTGCCGCTGGTCGGGCTTGCGACGGCGGCGACCGTGATCGCGAGCCAGGCGGTGATCACCGGCGCCTATTCGCTGGTCTATCAAGCGGTGCAGCTCGGCCTCTTGCCGCGCTTCGAGGTCCGCTACACCTCCGAGACCCATGCCGGCCAGATCTATCTGCCGCGGGTAAACCGGCTGCTGCTGATCGGCGTCATGCTGCTGGTGCTGCTGTTTCACACCCCCAGCAATCTGGCCTCGGCCTACGGCATCGCGGTCTCCACCACCATGGTTGCCGACGGCATCATGGGCTTCGTCGTGATCTGGAAGCTGTGGAACTGGCGCGCCGCCACCGCTGCCGCCGTTATCGTGCCCTTCGTCGTCGTCGATCTCAGCTTCTTCAGCGCCAATCTGCTCAAGCTGCTCGAGGGCGCCTGGGTCCCGCTGCTGTTCGGCGCGGCGATGGCGGGAACGATCTGGACCTGGCGGAAGGGCTCCGGAATCCTGATCCAGAAGACACGCCGGATCGAGGTGCCGCTGGACGATCTGATCCGGAGCCTTGAGAAGCGGCCGCCGCATATCGTCAAGGGAACCGCGGTGTTCCTGACCAGCGATCCCTCGTTCGTGCCGACGGCGCTGCTACACAATCTCAAGCACAACAAGGTGCTGCACGAGCACAACGTGATCCTGACCATCGAGACCGCGCACACGCCGCGGGTCGATCTCGCGGAGCGATTCCGCATGGAGAAGATCAGCGACAAGTTCTCCAAGGTCCGTCTGCGCTTCGGTTTCATGGAGCAGCCGAACGTGCCCAAGGCGCTCGCGATCGCGCGCAAGCAGGGCTGGCAGTTCGACATCATGTCGACGTCGTTCTTCGTGTCGCGACGCTCGCTGAAGGCGTCCGCGCAGTCGGGCATGCCGCTGTGGCAGGACCACATCTTCATCGCGCTGAGCCGGTCAGCCAACGATGCCACCGACTATTTCCAGATCCCCACCGGCCGCGTGGTTGAAGTCGGAACCCAAGTGACTATCTGAGTGCAACTGGCACACCCATGCGGAAATTGCATGGCAAGGGCCCAGAATCGGGCTAGGCTATGCCGGCAGCGCAGGACTATAAGCCGCGCGCTCTTCCGCCGTTGTGCAGTGAAGCATTTTTAGAGGCCACTGGGCTCTCCCATGACAAGTGACGTAGCGATTTCCGCCCCGGCAACGGTGGCGGCCAATGGGCATGGCGACGCCCACACGACGGCTGGCTTCGGCGCACTGACGCTCGGGAGCATCGGGGTCGTCTATGGCGATATCGGCACCAGCCCGCTCTACGCGTTCCGCGAGGCCGTCATGGCCGCCTCGGGCGCGGAGGGGCTGCCGACGCCCGCCGCGGTCCTGGGCGTGCTCTCCCTGATCCTGTGGGCACTGATCGTCGTGGTGACGCTCAAATACGTCGTGATCCTGCTCCGGGCCGACAATAACGGCGAGGGCGGCACCCTGGCCCTGATGGCGCTGGCCCAGCGCGCGGTCGGCACCGGCGGGACGACCATCGTGCTGCTCGGCATCATCTCCGGCGCGCTGTTCTACGGCGATGCCGTGATCACGCCGGCGCTCTCGGTGCTGTCGGCGATCGAAGGCGTGAAAGACGTTACGCTGCACTTCGAGCCCTATATCGTGCCGTTGACGGTGGTGATCCTGGTCTGCCTGTTCGCCGTGCAGTCGCGCGGCACCGCCCGCGTGGCCGCGTTCTTTGGCCCGATCATGTGCGTCTGGTTCGCCGTGATCGCGATTGCGGCGATCCACCCCATCATCGCCCAACCGCAGGTGCTCTATGCGCTGAACCCGCTCTATGCCGTGTCCTTCATGGTTCATCACGGCATCATCGGCTTCGTGACGCTGGGTGCCGTATTCCTCGCGGTGACCGGTGCCGAGGCGCTCTATGCCGATCTCGGCCATTTCGGCAAGCGGCCGATCCAGACCGCCTGGCTGTTCATCGTGCTGCCGTCGCTGGCGCTGAACTATCTGGGGCAGGGCGCGCTCGTCCTCGCAGATCCCGGCGCGATCGTGAGCCCGTTCTTCCAGCTCTTCCCGCAAGGCTTTTTCCGCGGCTGCATGGTCGTGCTTGCCACCGCCGCCACCGTGATCGCGAGCCAGGCCGTCATCACCGGCGCCTATTCGCTGACGCGCCAGGCGATCCAGCTCGGCCTGCTGCCGCGCTTCGAAATTCGCCATACGTCTGAAGCCCATTCCGGCCAGATCTTCATCCCGCGCATCAACCAGCTGCTGCTGGTGGCGGTGATCATGCTGGTGCTGCTGTTCCGGTCGTCCAGCGCATTGGCCTCCGCCTATGGCATCTCCGTCACCGGCACCATGGTGGTCACGGCGATGATGGGCTTCGTGGTGATCTGGAAGGGCTGGAAGTGGAAGCCGCTGACCGCAGCTGCCTTGATTGCCCCGTTCCTGTGCCTCGACCTGACCTTCCTGACCGCGAACCTGCTCAAGGTGTTCGATGGCGGCTGGGTGCCGCTGGCGCTCGGCGCGCTCATGATCATCCTGATGTACACGTGGCGGCGCGGCAGCCGGCTCCTGTTCGAGAAGTCGCGCAAGCTGGAGTTCCCGCTCGCCGATCTCGTCGCCATGCTGGAGAAGCGGCCGCCGCAGCGCGTGCCGGGCACGGCCGTGTTCCTGACTTCGGACCCGCTCAGCGCGCCGACCGCGCTGATGCATAGTCTGAAGCACTACAAAGTGCTGCACGAGAAGAACGTCATTCTCACCATCGAGACGGCCCAGACCCCGCGGATCGATCCGGCCGAGCGCGTCAAGCTGGAGCAGATCTCGCCGACCTTCTCCAAGGTGACGCTCAAGTTCGGCTTCATGGAATCGCCCAACGTGCCGAAGGCGCTGGCGATCGCCCGCAAGCTCGGCTGGCAGTTCGACATCATGTCGACCTCGTTCTTCCTGTCGCGCCGGGCGCTCAAGCCCGCCGCCCATTCGGGCATGCCGCGCTGGCAGGACCGGCTGTTCATCTCGCTCAGCCGCTCCGCCAACGACGCCACGGACTATTTCCAGATCCCGAGCGGCCGCGTGGTCGAGGTCGGCACCCAGGTGGCGATCTAGCTGCGAGGCGGCGCTCTGTCCGTCTCCACCGCTGTCATCGCCCGGCCTTGATCGGGCGATCCAGTACTCCGTGACACCAGTGATTGACCGACAGGTCGCGGCGTACTGGATTCCCCGCCTTCGCGGGGAATGACACCGAGCGAAGGCGAGGCGGGAGCCTGAGCCCCGAAAGCCGCACTTCAAGTCGCTGCGATTTAGCTTTAACTTGCGCCGCGCGGCTCAAGCCTTTGTAGCGCTTGATTTTCGTGAGCCGAGAGGCGAGGTTGCCGCCGGCCGGGGACGCCCCGGCATGCGGCCCTGCGGTGTTGGAGGATGATGTGGCAAACCAGGTACAGGATCTGACCCCGGACGAGGTCTCCAAGGGTGTCGCGGAAGGGCGCTATCTGCTGGTCGACGTTCGTGAGCCGAACGAGGTGCAGGCGGAGGCCTACCCTTACGGCGTCGTGGTGCCGCTCTCGACCTTCGATCCCAAGGCGATTCCCGATCCCCAGGGCAAGCAGGTCGTGTTCGCCTGCCGCTCGGGCAAGCGCTCGGTGACGGCCTCGCTCGCGGCGCAGGCGGCGGGCCTGCCTTACGACAAGCATCTGGCCGGCGGCATGCTCGGCTGGAAGGCGGCGGGTCTTCCCAGCAAGGTCGGTGGCTAACCGCGCGATGACGACCAAAAGCTCCGCGCTCAACAAGGTCTTCGCCGACCTTCCCGTCACCATCTTCGAGGCGATGTCGCAGGCCGCGCGCGACAACAATGCCATCAATCTCGGCCAGGGCTTTCCTGACGATCCCGGCCCCGAGGACATCCGCCGCGCCGCGGCCGAGGCCTCGCTGAACGGCTACAACCAGTATCCCTCGATGATGGGCCTGCCGGAGCTGCGCCAGGCGATCGCGACCCATTACGGTCACTGGCACGGCCTCAAGCTCGACCCGATGAGCGAGGTGATGGTCACCTCCGGCGGCACCGAGGCGCTGACCTCGGCGATCCTCGCGGTGGTGCAGCCCGGCGACGAAGTCGTCTGCTTCCAGCCGGTCTATGATTCCTATCTGCCGATCATTCGCCAGGCCGGCGGCATTCCGCGCCTCGTTCGGCTCGAGCCGCCGCACTGGCGGCTGAATGAGGACATGCTGAAAAGCGTCTTCAATTCAAAGACCAAGGCGGTGCTCTTCAACAACCCCTTGAATCCGTCCGCGGTGGTCTATCCGCGCGAGGACCTCGAGCTGCTCGCGCGCTACTGCCAGGAGTTCGACGTCATCGCGATCTGCGACGAGGTCTGGGAGCACGTCACCTTCGACGAGCACAAGCACATCCCGCTGATCACCATCCCCGGCATGCGCGACCGCACCATCAAGGTCGGCTCGGCCGGCAAGATCTTCTCGCTGACGGGCTGGAAGATCGGCTTCGTCTGCGCCGCGCCGCCGCTGCTGCGCGTCGCCGCCAAGGTGCACCAGTTCCTGACCTTCACCACCGCGCCGAACCTGCAGGCTGCCGTTGCCTACGGCCTCGGCAAGTCCGACGACTACTTCCTGACGATGCGCAAAGACCTGACGCGGAGCAGGGACCGCCTGACCAAGGGCCTGGAGAGCCTCGGCTTTCCCGTCCTGAAGTCGCAAGGCACCTACTTCCTCACCGTGGATCTGTCGCCGCTCGGGCTCAACGAGAGCGACGCCGAGTTCTGTTGGCGGATCGTGAGGGATTACAAGGTCGCGGCCATCCCGGTGTCGGCATTCTACGAGCAGGACCCCGTGACCTCGGTGGTGCGCTTCTGCTTTGCCAAGAAGGACGCGACGCTCGACACCGCCCTGGAGCGGCTGTCGGACGCGGTGCGCGGGCGCAAGAGGTAGACTTGAGATGACGCAATTCAGCCGCCGCGGATTTGGCCTCAGCCTCGCGATCGCCGCCGCGCTGAATTTGCTCTCTGCCCCCGCAAGGGCCGAGGAGCGGGTCGTCAACTTCTACAACTGGTCCAACTACATGGCGCCGGATGTCCTGGAGGCCTTCACCAAGGAGACCGGCATCAAGGTCGTCTACGACACCTTCGACGCCAACGAGACGCTGGAGACGCGCCTGATGGCCGGCAAGTCCGGCTACGACGTCGTCGTGCCCACGGCCTATTTCCTGCAGCGCCAGATCAAGGCCAGGATCTTCCAGAAGCTCGACAAGTCGAAGCTGCCCAACTTGGCCAACGCCTGGCCCATGGTGACCAAGAATCTGGCGACCTACGATCCCGGCAATGACTTTGCCGCCAACTACATGTGGGGCACGACGGGCATTGGCTACAACGTCGCCAAGGTGAAGCAGATCCTCGGGGCCGACGCCAAGATCGACAGCTGGGACATCGTCTTCAAGCCGGAGAACCTGGCGAAGTTCAGGGATTGCGGCGTCCACATGCTGGATTCCGCCGATGACATCTTTCCGGCGGCACTGAGCTGGCTCGGGCTCGATCCGAACTCGACCAAGCAGGCGGACCTCGAGAAGGCCGCCGATGCCGTCGCCAAGGTCCGGCCATCCGTGCGCAAGTTTCACTCCTCCGAATATTTGAGCGCGCTCGCGACCGGTGAGATCTGCTTCGTGGTCGGCTGGTCCGGCGACATCATGCAGGCCCGCGCCCGCGCGGCGGAGGCCAAAGGCGGCATCGAGATCGGCTATGCCATTCCGAAAGAGGGCGCGCAGATGTTCTTCGACAATCTGGCGATCCCTGCGGACGCCAAGAATGTCAAAGAGGCGTACGAACTGATCAACTATCTCTATCGCCCCGACGTCGCCGCCAAGAACTCGGACTTCCTGTCCTACGCCAACGGCAACCTTGCCAGCCAGAAGCTGGTCGATCCGAAGATTCTGAACGACAAGAACATCTATCCGGACGAGGCGACGCTGGCGAAGCTGTTCGTCATCACGGCGCGCGAGCCGGCGACGCAGCGGGTCATCAACCGGCTGTGGACCAAGGTGAAGACGGGGCGGTAATCGTTCCGGGAATACCCGCTCAAACCAAATCCTGAAAAACAACCCCATGCACAGTAGAACCGCTATCGGCGTGCCGCTGGCGGTGGCGGCGCCTAAGCCGTGGTGCGGCTTGGCTTAATCGACACGCCGGCGCAATGAGTTGAAGTTCCGAGGGGACACCGCTCCTGGTGCGACGCATCGCGAGAGCGGGGCTTCACCTACCACTCGTACCGCACCGTGCCTTTACCCGTGTACGTCTGCGTGCTCTGCGAGAATTCGCCTTCGACCGTGCCTGCGAGCGAGAGGCCGTTTTTCCATTTCATCTCGGCGCGGCCGCCGACCAGCGCGGAGTCGGCCGCAGGTTGGGCGCCGTTGACCGTGAAAGCCGCGCCGGGCAGCGTCTGGAAGGCGGCGCTGACGAGGCGGCTGGTGTTGGAATCGTGCGCCCAGGCGAGCCTGCCGCGCAGCGTGAGCACGCCGTCGCTGACCAGGAAGCGCTGGTCGGTGCGCGCGCCGAGCTCGGTGCGGACATTCGTCGTGTCCTGCGCTGCGTAGGAGAGCGCGAACTGGTTGCTGCCGACAAGCGCGGTCTCGCCGTAGCCGGGGAGATGGAACGTGGTGGCCTGCACGGCCGCGTAGGGCGTCACGCCGAAGCTGGAGGCAGGGATCGGTGCGAAGCGCCAGCCGGTTTCAAGGCGGCCGGCGAAGGTGCTGGCCTTGAAATTGGCAGTGAGCTTATCGGTGCCCGACACCGTCACGGTCCGGTCGGTGGTGACGTCTTGCCAGCCATAGGCAAGCGCCGCCGAAAGGTAGGCGGGCCCAACGTTGTGACGGGCATACAGGCCGGCCTGGAACACATCGGCGCGGCCGCCGCCGAGCGCGTCAGCGACGGAGAAGTTGAAGCCGGCGCCGCCGAGCGCGAAGCCGATTAGCGTGTCCGGCGACAGACGATAGTCGGCACCGACCGCGGTACCGTAGATGCGGCTGGTGGTGGAGCTCGATCCCGCCGCCGCATTGCCGCTCAAGGTGCTGGCACCGCCATAGCCGGAGGCCCACACGCCCCATCGCCGGTCGATGACATCGCCGCTCGCCTCGCGCGGCGTCACCGCGGCGTAGGCTTCGCGCACCCTGGTGTTGTGCTGGCTGGTCGAAGCATAGTGTAACGCGCCACCATCGCCGGCGCTTGCGCCGCGCTCGCCATCAGTGCCGCCACTGAGCGGATCGAGCATGCCCACGAACTGCTGCGTCGCATTGAACGCAGCCTGCGTGCTAGCAGCGCCTGGCTGGCCCGAGACTTGGCCGAGCGCGCCGTTGAGCTGCGGTTGGCCCATGTTGAGCAGCGTATCGAAACCGGTCGGCGGCGTCGCGCCGCCTTCAACCGCCTTGTTGATGGCGCCGGCGACGTTGCTCTGGTTACCGCCGGTGCCGGGCGGCAGCGCGATCGTGCCGGGATCGAGCACGAGATAGACGTTGTTGGTATCATAGGTGAGGTGCGGATTGCGCGCGCCGGGCGCGAAGCTGCTGCCCGTGATGCCCGCGAACTGCGTTCCACCGAACCCGCCGGTTGCCGTGAGAATGGTATAGGTCTGCGCACGGAAGCTGCCGGACAAGGCAAAGGCCTGCACGGTGGCGCCGGCGAGTGTTGCAATACCCGAGACATTGGTCCGGTCGGCGGCAGTGGGGGAGACCTCAACCCTGTAGAAGCTGCCGGCACCGAAAGTAAGATTGCCGCTGACGGTGAGGGTGCCCACGGAATTGCCGGGTGCGAGCGCGCCGCCGCTTGCAATCGTGGTGTTGCCGACGATGCCGGTGCCGCCGAGCGCGCCGCCCGCGTTCACGGTGACGCCGCTCGAGGCCAGGATCGAGCCGTTCACCGCCAGCGTGCCGCCGTCGACGATCGTGGCGCCGGTATAGGTGTTGATGCCCGAAAGCGTCAGCGTGCCGGTGCCGGTCTTGATCAGCGATGTCCCTGTCATCATGCCGTCGCCGGTGAGCACGCCGGTGACGGTGGTCGACAAATTATTGCCGCCAACCGTCAGCTCTATGCTGTTGAGGTCAAAGCGGCCGTTGCCGGCGATTGAGCCGGCGGTGAGCTTGCCGTCGCTGTTCGGGCCGGGGGTGAAGAAGTTGATGACGGCGCCGGCCGTGGTGTTGACGAGCTGCGCGTTGCCGGCCGTGGAATTGCCGTCGAACAGCACATTGCCGCTGTTGACGATGGTCGCGCTGCCGGCCGTGGAGTTGCCGTAGAACGTCAATTGCGCGTTATTGGTGATCTCGGCGTTGCCGGCCGTGGTATCGAGGAATGCGAGCGTGCCGGCAGACACCATCGCGCCGGAAAAACCTGCTGCGCCGGTCAGGGTCAGCGTGCCGGCGCCCGACTTGGTCAGCGTGCCGCCGCTGATGCTTTGGCTGACGACGAATTCGTTGGCTGCGTCGGCAATCTCGATCGTGCCGCCGCCGGCACCCAGGGTGATGGCGCGTGCGGTGGTGTTGAATGTCGTGCCGGTGACTTGCAGGGTGCCGCCGTTGAAGGTGAGGCTGCCCGCGACGTCGCCGAGATTGGCGTTCGAGGAGACGCTGACCGTTCCGCCGGCGAAGGTGGTGCCGCCGGTATAGGTGTTGGTGCCCGACAGCGTCAGCGTGGCGGTGCCGGTCTTGACCAGCGAACCGCCGGTCCCGCCGAAGTAGCCGCCATCGGCGATCACGCCGCTCACGGTGGTCGACAGATTGTTGCCGCCGACCGTGAGCTCGTTGGCGCCGAGTGAGAAGGTGCCGTTGCCGGCGATCGAGCCGGCGCTGAGCTTGTTGTCGCCGTTTGGGCCGGTGCTTCCGGAGAAATCGAAGACCGCGCCCGGATCGTTGTTGACCAGCTGCGCATTGCCCGCGGTCGCGTTGTCCCGGAAATAGGTCGTTCCGATGGAACTGTGGAAGGGACCGCCGCCATTGTTGGTGATGATCGCGTTGCCGGCCGTGCTCCAGCCCATGAAGGATAGATTATAGGTGTTGGTGATGGTCGCGCTGCCAGCCGTGCTGACGCCGACGAACCCCATCGAAAAGTTGTTGATGATGGTTGCGCTTGCGGCCGTGCTCGAAGCATTGAAGTTCAGGGTGCCGTTGTTGGTGATGCTGGCGCTTCCCGCCGAGCCGGTCTGATAGAAATTCAGCCAACCGCCGCTGTTGTTGGTGATGGTGGCGCTGCCCGCCGAGCTGAAGAAGTCCAGGCCGCCATTGTTGGTGATGGTGGCATTGCCGGCCGTGCTGGTGTTGATGAATTCCAGGACGCCGTTGTTGGTGATGGTGGCGCTGCCGGCGCTGGTGGCGCTGCGGAACGTCGTCCAGCCATTGTTCAAGATCGTCGTGATGCCGCTTGTGTCGGCGTTCGAGATTTCGAGCACGCTCCCACTACCGACGGTGACCGCCCCCAGAATGGAGCCGACGCCGCCGGCGAGATTGCCAAGCACCAATGAGCCGCCGTTGATCGTGGTGCCGCCGGTATAGGTGTTGGCGCCCGACAGTGTCAGCGTGCCGGTGCCGATCTTGACCAGCGAGCCGCCTGCGCCGGAGATGACGCCGCTGACCTCGGTCGAGGAATTGTTGGAGCCGACCGTCAGCTCGTTGGCGCCGAGGTTGTAAGAGCCGGCGCCCGCGATCGAGCCGGCGCTGATCTTGTTGTCGCCGTTCAATCCTGTGGTGAGGGAGAAGTCGACCGAGCCGCCGGCATTGTTGATGATGGCCGCATTGCCGGCCGTGCTGTTGTACCGGAACCGGACGACGTAATTGTTGGTGATGGTGGCATTGCCGGCGGTGCTGGCGCCAAGGAAATACAGAGTTCCGTTGTTGGTGATGGTGGCGTTGCCTGCCGTGTTGGCGTCGTTGAAGTCCAACTCGTTGTTGTTGATGATGGTGGCGTTGCCCGCCGTGCTGGTGCTGAAGAATCCCAGGGTATCGTTGTTGATGATGGTGGCGCTTCCGGCCGTGCTGCTGTTTAAGAAATTCAGGACATTGTGGTTGGTGATCGTGGCGCTGCCGCCGTTGACGGTGATGCCGACACCTGTGAAGGTCAACGGACCGTTTACGTCAAACGTGTAGTTCGAGGCGCCGGCATTGAAGGTCCAGCCGCCGACGCTGGCGCTCGTGATCACCAGGCTGGTGGTATCAGAGGTGCCGAAGGAGGCCGTGCCCACCGGCACGAAGCCGCCGTCCCAGTTGGAGGCGGTGCCATAGTCGTTGCTGCCGGGCGAGGCGAGCCAGGTGCCGTTCGACGCCGCGCGCGCCGGCGCGGCCGGCAACGCCCAGGCGAGGACCAGCGCCGACGACGTCAGCAGCGCGGCCCGCAGTCGGCGGGTCGCCTTGAAACAATCTTTCCCCGTCCTCACCACTTCCCCCAACACGCGGTCCGAGTCCGCGATCGGATTCATTGCATCGGGTGGGGATTGGTGTCCTGATAAGGACTTGGATCATTTCTGAAAGTTTCTGATATTTGCGTTTCAGACCCGATTTTCGGGCATTTTTGCCAGACTTCCGCTATATGAGCCGCCTCGAGAGACGCGTTGGGGGATCGCTTGCTTCGTTTCGCCGGGTTTGAGCTGGAGCAGCAGCGCGCCGAGCTGCGGGGCCCCGATGGCTCCCCGATCAAGCTCCGGCCCAAGACCTTCGAGATGCTGCGGTTGTTCGCCAGCAGTGGCGGCCGGGTCCTGAGCAAGCAGGAGCTGATGGAGGCGGTCTGGCCGAACGTCCATGTCGGCGAGGACAGTCTGTTCCAGTGCATCCGTGAGCTGCGCACCGCGCTCGGCGACGAGCGGCGGCAGTTGATCAAGCTCGCCTCCGGGGGCGGCTATCTGCTGGCGACGGAGGTCGTGGCAGCGCCCGACGCAAGCCCGGGGCAGGACGCGGGAAGCGGCTCGGACGTGACCCACGTGGTCGCGCCCCGGCTGCCGGCCGACGCCGCCGCGTTGCCAAAACCGGCCCTGTTCGGCCTGAGAAGGCAGGCGGTGATCGCCGCCGTGGCTGGAGTCTGCACGATCGTTGTGGGGCTTGTGGTCGCTACGCGCGCGCTGAAGCCGGACATCCTGTTCAAGCGAACGGCGCCGCGCCTCGTGGTGATGCAGATCGTTGACGACAGCGGCGATCCGCGCGGCGCGGGGATGGCCGCCGAGCTCACCGCTCGCCTCACGGATGGTTTCGCGAAGATCCAGAACATCAGCGTGGTCGCGCCACGACCGGCGGCGCTGGCGGGAGGTGGAAGCAGCACTGGGCCGGCCGCATCCTCCGACTATGAGCTGCGCGGCGAATTACAGCTCAGCGACCAGTCGTCGACTCAGTCCTGGATGCTGCGGGCACGCATCATCAAAGCCGACACCGGCGAGGTCCAATCGGTCGTTGCGGCGTCGGCCAACATTGACGAAGCGGACGCGCAACTTGCGCAGTCCCGGCTCGTCGCCGGCGTGGGACATGTGTTGGCGCGCCGTCTCAACGAGATCCTGGAGCCGAGTGCGTCGTCATCCGCGCGCGGCAAGTCGTCGGCGGGCGGCGACAAGGTGGCCGTCGAGCAGGCTCTCGCATCGATCAACCAGACCACGCGCGAGCGTTTTGGCGCGGCGCAGGCCATGCTGCAAAAGGCGCTGACGGAAGACCCCGATAATCTCGACATTGCGGTCGCGCTCTCCGCGCTGCGGATGCGTGGCATCCAGATGGTCTGGTTCAGTCCGGACGAGGCCGCCGCGGTCGAGGCGATGGCCAATGCGACGCTGCAGCACGCGCTAAGGTCGAAGCCGAATTCGATTGCGGTACTCGAGGCCTATTGCCGCTTTCTCAGCGCAACCAATCATTTCGTCGAAAGTCTCGTCACATGCGCCAAGGCATTGAATTTCGATCCCTGGAACGGCGCTGCGCTCTATCTGATCGGCTTGGGACAAATCTATCTCGGCCGCTTCGACGATGCGCGCGCGACGTTCGAGCAGGCCGATCGCTACGACACGCCGCCGGCCTCGCGCTGGACCTGGCTGCTCGGTGCAGGCACCGCGTATGCCCTGATGGGGCGCTACGACGAGGCGCTGCCGTGGCTGCAGCGTTCGATTGCGATCACGCCGGGCACCGGCCGCTCGCACTTCCTGCTCGCCGCCGCCTACCAGCGATCGGGTCGGAGCGAGGAGGCGAAGGCTGCGATGCGGGAGGGACTGCGGCTGCGGCCCGGCACGACGCGGCTCAACGTTTCGCCGCCGATGAAGAACGCCAGTCCGGTGTGCATCGAGGCCTGGGACCGCGTGGTCCAGGCCGAGGTCGACGCGGGGCTGCCGGAGAAGTAGGGCGCCTTACCGCCACCTGCGATGCAGCCACAGCCACTGCGCGGGATGCTCGCGCACCCAGCTTTCCACCACGTTGGTGACGGCCTGTGTCGTGCCCTGGATGTCGATCTTGCCCTCGGCATCGCGCACCGGCTGGACTTCCTCCGTCAGCTCGGCGCGGAAGCGGAAGCCGGGCAGGCGGATGATACGCACGCCGTGGATCGGGCATTCGACCTGGCGGAGCAGGCGCGCCAGCATCGGATTGGCGCGGGTCTTGCGGCCGAAGAAGGTGACCTCGACGCCGCCGGTCAGATATTGATCGACCAGCATCGCGACGTGCTTGCCGTCCTTGAGCGCCTGCGCGAGCCGCAGCGGCGCGTCGCGGCCCGCCGGGATCAGCGTGCCCATGTTGACCTGGCGCATCTCCTGGATGATGCGGTCGGCGGAGGCGATGTTGGGCCGGCGATAGAGGATCGCCGTGTCCAGCCCATGCGCAACGGCGGCCAGCGCCGGCAATTCCCAATTGGCCAGATGCGAGGCGAAGATCAGCGCCGGCTTGCCGTCGTCGCGGATGCGGTCGAACCGTTCGATGCTGTCCTTGGGCAATTCGATCCGGCTGCGTTCCGGATGGGCGCGGTCGTAATCCCAGACATGGTCCATATGGGCGAACTCGGCGCCGACGCGGCCGAGATTGTCCCACACGCCCATCAGGATCTCTTCGATCTCCTCCGGCGACTTCTCGGGGAAGGCCGCAGTGAGGTTGGCGCGGCCGATGCGATGCTCGCGCAGGCGCGGGCCGATCGTCTTGGTGACGCGCGCGAAGAAATTGGAGGTCTTGACCGGGTCGAAATACCGCGTGGTGCGCAGCATGCCGACCGTGGCGGCGCCGATCAGGCCTCCGCTGATCGACTTGGCTGCATTGCGCGCGCGAATCTTCGTGCTGATGGAAATCAGCGTCATGCTGCGTCCGGTCAGGCCGGTTCGCGGGTCAGGATCAGCGAGGCGTTCTGGCCGCCGAAGCCGAACGAGTTCGACATCACCGCGGTGACGCGGGCATCGCGCGCCTTGTTGCCGACGACGTCGAACAGGATCGTGGGATCCGGGTTGTCGTAGTTGATCGTCGGCGGAATGCGCTGATGCTCCAGCGTGAGCAGCGAGAAGATCGCCTCGACCGCGCCGGCGGCCGAGATGGTGTGGCCGACCATCGACTTGTTGGAGGTGACCGGAATCTTCTGCAGGAGTTCGCCGAACACGGCCGAGGTCGTGTTGTACTCCATCTTGTCGTTCTCGGGCGTCGCGGTGCCGTGCGCGTTGATGTGGTCGATCTGGTCCGGCGTCATGCCGGCGTCGGCCAGCGTCTTGTTCATGCAGCCGATGATCGGCTTGCCGTCCGGCGACGAGCGGGTGCGATGGAAGGAATCGGTGAGCTCGCCACAGCCGGCGATCACGCCGAGGATTTTTGCACCACGCGCGACAGCGGCCTCATAGCTTTCGAGAACGAGGGCGCCGGCGCCTTCGGCCATGACGAAGCCGTCGCGATTCTTGGAGAAGGGGCGGGAGGCCGCCTGCGGCGGATCGTTCTGGGTCGACAGCGCCGAGAGCAGCGAGAAGCGCACCATGGCTTCGGGATTGACCGTACCGTCGGTCGCGACGCAGAGCGCGGCATCGGTCTCGCCACGGCGGATCGCCTCGACGCCGAGCTGGATCGAGGTGGCGCCGGATGCGCACGCCGTCGACAGCGAGATCGGCGAACCCTTGGTGCCGAAGGTCTCGGCGAGGTGGGCAGCCACCGAGCCGAACATGAAGCGATGGTGATAGGCGCTGTACTTGCCGCCGCCAGAGATGCGCAAGAGATCGTCATAGGTAAAGTCGGGCTTGCCGACGGCGCGGCCGAGCTCGCGGCGCTGCGGCCATTCCACCTCGACCGGCGCAACCGCGAGGAAGAGGGGGCCCGGGAAATCGGCCTTGGCGCCGATGCCGGCCTGCTCGAGCGCTTCCTGCGTGACGAGCTCGGCCATCCGTTCGGACAGTCCGGTGGACGAGAACGGCTCGACGCTGACGAAATCGACCGTGCCGGCCATCGTGGTCTTCAGGCCGTCGACGGGAAAGCGCGTGATGGTGCGGATGCCGGATTCACCGGCGACGAGCTTCGCCCAATTGTCGGCCTTGCCGGCGCCGAGCGAGGTCATGATGCCCATGCCGGTGATGACGACGACGGGACGCCCGAATTTGTCGCGTGGTGCAGTCATGTCGATCCCCCGATAGAGCTACAGCATGATCCGGACCCGGAGGGCCGCGTTAGCACAACGTGTGACGCGGCTTTCCGACAAGTTCATGCTCACAACAACATCCGGCCGAAGCGCGCCGCGCTTCAGCCGACAGCTTCGACCAGCGCCATGCCTTCGCCGCGCCAGTGTCCGGCCCCAACCACCACAATCTGGGTGGGCGCCCCCTGCATTTCAATCTCGGTCCCGGTCGAATCGTTCGGCGGGAACAGCGCGCCACGCGAGATCGACAGCGCGGCCAGCGCGATGCCGAGCGGGAATTGCGTTTCCATGGTGTGGCCGAACATCGTACCGGTCGAGCGCACCGGGAAATCGGCATGTCCCTTCAGGAAGCCGCGCTCTTCCGAGGTCGCGGGCTCGGCGCCGGTCGCACCGGTGATGATCGCGCCCTTGCCTTCGCGCATGGGCAGCTTGCCCCAGAGTTTTTCCAGCGTCGCGGCCATGTCGCCGGGCTGCTTACGCCGTGCGAGGTCGGCAACGACGCTCGACAGCTTTGCGAACGGCTTGGCGCCGCGCGCCTCCGCATGGGCCTTCGATTCCAGCACCAGGAATGCGCCGGCCGAGCCGAGCGCGAAGCCGGCGTGATCCTTGCGCGCCCAAACCGGCGCAAACTTGTCCTTCAGGTTGAAGTCGCCGAATTCGTAGAGAACCATCAGGTCCTTGCGCTCGCCATTGTGCGAGCCGCCGACGAGGGCAATGTCGCTCTCGCCCGAGGCGATGCGCGCCAGCGCAATGCGCGCCGCGTCCGCGCCCGCGACCTCCTCGCCCATGAAGGTACGGGAGGTGCCGCCGAGACCGTTGACGATGGCAATGTTGCCGGCGAGCAGGTTGGAAAGCTGCGCCAGGAACAGCGTCGGCCGCAGATCGCTCATCAGGCGCTCGTTGAGGAAGCCCGGCGCATTGGCGCCCTTGGCTTCGGCCGTGAGCACGCCGGTATCGACATTGAGGTCGCGCTCGCCGCCACCGGCTGCGACGACCATGTCGATCTTCGACAGAATGTCCTTGTTGCCCTTGATGCCGGCCGAGTCGAGCGCAAGGCCGGCGGCATAGACGCCGATGCGCTGCCAGGCTTCCATCTGGCGCTGGTCGCCCTTCTTCGGGATCTGGGCGTCGAAGCTCACAGGCAGCAGCGGATGGACGATGAATGGCGCAAAGCCCTTCTCGTCGACATTGATGCGCTTTTCAGAAAGCGCGGCCCAGTTAGCGTCGAGCCCTTCGCCGAGCGAAGTGGCAAGACCAATGCCGGTGATCCAGACTTCCGTCTGGCCGGTCTTCGAAGCAGAGTCAGTCATGGCGATACGGCCTGTTGCGGAAAGCCGACGCGTTTGGCGACCGCGTCCATGAAGCCGCGCATATCCGCGTTGGGGAAGGGAATCTGCGTGAAGGTGAGCGTCGAATTCGCACGCAGCTTGCCGCCGACCTTGATCTTGGCCTCGGTCACGGCATAGCCCGAGCCCTGATGCGACATGGTCGCTTCGATGATCATGACGTCGCCGGGGAAGACAGATCCGCGGACCTTGGCCTCTTTCACGGCAGCCAGGATCGGCATGCGCTCGAACTTGAGCACGCCGAGCTGCAGCCAGCCCGAGGCCTGCGCCATCGATTCGATCAGGAGCACGCCGGGCATCAGGGGATAGCCCGGGAAGTGTCCCTCGAAGATGGTGCTTTCCTTCGGGACCGTCGCCTCGACGACGATCGTCTGCGCGTCGACGTTGAGGTCGACGACGCGATCGATCATGTGGAAGTATTCGAGTTGCATGATCGCCCGATTAGGCGCTTGCGCCCTTGGCGGCAACCAGTTCGTCGATGCGCGCGCACAGGTTCTTCAGCACGAAATACTGTTCGGTGGTCGCCTTGCCGTCGTTGACCTCCTGGGTCCACTTTTCCAGCGGCAGCTTGATGCCGAACTGCTTGTCGATCGCGAACGCGATGTCCAGGAAATCGAGGCTGTCGATGCCGAGATCGTCGATGGCATGGCTATCCGGCGTGATCGTGTCGCGCGGGATGTCGCAGGTTTCAGCGATGATCGTGGCGACCTGATCGAATGTGGAAGACATCACTAAGCCTTTGATATATTGCGGGTATTTGTCAGATTATCCAGAGTGGCACGGTGGGTGGGCATCGCGCCCCTGATGACGCCCTCAAACCCCCCTCTGGGCGGGTCGAAAGCCCGTATATCGGAGCGCCGCCCTGAGTTCAATGGAGCCGGGCGGCCGAGAAGACGGGGCTGGGGATGCCCGCCGGGACCCCATCCGCCGAGCCCGGGCGGCGGATCGGGTCTAGATGTGCGGCGTGGTGATCTTGGCGCAGTCGCGACGGCCCATCAGCACGCAATCCTGGGTCCGGCGCAGGTCGGCGATGCTGACCGCGAGCCAGATGCCGATCGCGGTGAGCGCGATGGTGAAGGCCAGCGCCGCGATATTGGCGAGCATGCGATGGCGGAAATCGTCCGGCTCGGCGCGCGGCTGCTCGTAGCGCGACAGGTCGAGTGGTTCGGGCGCCACCCGCAACGGCTGAACCGTGCCGGTGCCGCGGTGCACCGCAGGGGAAGGCGAGGTGCGCGGCCTGAACTGGAGCACCCGGTGCTCGTCGTCAGAGCTTATGGGCCGCTGGTTATTCATGAGGCGGGGATCACTCCGAAGCAGCGATTTTGAATAGCATAGGGGATGAACGTGTTGCAGAAAATCTTTTCAATGCTGGCGTGTATTCAGCGACTTGCACTATTTGTAAATGGGCCGGCGAGAGGCGATCGCGGAACCGGGCGGCTGCGACGTGGGTGGCAGGATGCGAGCGTTGCGCTGCAATAACGGCGCGGCAAGCGCGACAGACGTCCCGCCTGCAGCCCGCTCTACATCGGCTTGTGATCGCAGCATCGTTCCGAACCGTTTTGCCGCCGCGGGGCTCATGTCATAGTCAGGGAACCTGAGCCGTCATCTGTACCCATGCGAGGGGCCTTCGATCATGACCACGACCAACGCGCGCGAGCCGAGAGTGCATCCGGTTCCGATCCTGTCGCTCCGGCCGACGCAGATGACGGTCGGCATGCGCGAGGTCAAGGAGAAGCGCAAACGCTGGCGCGAGCACGACAAGAAGAAGCAGGCCGATCTGCTCGGCAAGCACATGATCCCGGTCGTCTTTGGCCCCGACGCCCGCTACTACGTGATCGACCACCATCACCTCGGCCGCGCGCTGCACGACGAAGGCGTCAAGGAGGTGCTGGTGACCGTCGTCGGCGATCTCCGCATGGTCGAGCGGGAGGCGTTCTGGGGCGTGATGGACAACAAGCGCTGGGTCTACCCTTACGACGTCAAGGGTGAGCGGCGCTCGTTCCGCGATCTGCCGAAGTCGGTCGCCGATCTCAAGGACGATCCGTACAGGAGCCTCGCCGGCGAATTGCGCCGCATGGGCGGCTTCGCCAAGGACACCACGCCGTTCTCGGAATTCCTGTGGGCCGATTTCCTGCGCAGAAAGGTCTCGCGCAAGGTGATCGAGGCCGATTTCGACAAGGCGATGGAAAAGGCGATGTCCGCGGCGAAGAGCAAGGACGCGGTCTATCTGCCCGGCTGGTGCGGTCCGGAGGATATTGATTAGGACGGCGGGACTCGTGTGCCGTCATGCCTAATATCAGTCGCGCAGGAAAATCCTGGCGCCGGGATAGGCGCGGCGGGCGTAAGTGACCACCAGCGCGCGGTCCTGGGTGTCCAGGAAGGGCGTTCGGATCTGGCACGATCCGACGATGAGGTGCCACAGGCCATTGAGCTTCTGGATCACGATCTTCATTTGAGTAGTCCTCGATGTCTCCACGTTCCAGCGGATGCTGCTCGCATTGCCTGGGATCGCAGCCGCGGCTGCAAAATTCCCGAAGCGATCCGCATTCCCCGGCAAAAACACGCCGATGACTATTAGTTGGTGATGGCCTGTGCCCAGATAAGCCGAATCCCATCACAGGCGCTTGAGCGAAATCAATTTCCGCAGCCATGAAACCGTCCTGAAACAGAGCCGTCCCAATTCTATGGGGTAGACGACCTCACACAGGAGGCGGACATGCGCCGTCTGGTTTTCGTAATTGCCTTGCTCGCTGTAGCTACGGCGGGAATCTCGGCATCGTTTGCCGCGGTTCACCACACCAAGTCGTTGACGTTCGCGGAGCGCTTTGCTCCGGCGCTGGACTTGATGGCGAAGCAGTAGCGGCAAAGCGACTTGCTGGTGCGGTTCGGCGGACGATGACTGGAGCGTCGGGCGCCGCGCTATTGCATGGCTGCGCGCGCGTCGATGGCTTCAACCGGCGGTGTCTCGGTCGATGCTCCGGAGCCGCACGAAGGCTGCCCAGGCCTGCGGATATTCTTTGTCCGCAGGAGCGATCGCAAGCAGCGCGCAGCGTGCTTGCTTGATCTCTTCCGACGATACGCGCTTCGCCGAAGCCTGCGATTGTCTTGACTGCTCCCAGCGGGCTTCGATCTCCTTGGCAAAGGCGAGCGCTTCAGCCGTCGTCCGCTCCTGCGTCGGTTTCGCCGGGCATTGGCCTGACGCGAGCGCGGGCCATGCGACCGGCGGCCGATCGGCCTGCCAGACGGATTCGCTCTCCGGTGCGGCCTTCGCCTCCGAGCCTGAGGGCCGCCCCGCCAGCGTCGGCGCCTGTCCTGTCCCGACTGGACCCGACGAGGGGCCTGATCCTGGCGCGACGGCTGTTGTTTGCGCAGCGAGTTGGCCGAGCTGTTGCTCCATCGTGCCGCCGCTGGATTGAGGGATGATCTTCGAGACCGCCTTGGCAACTGCCAGCGTGCCGGGTGCTATCGGCATTTGGTGTTCGGCAGTCCTGACATCGGTTGCGCTTGGGCACGATTTGTAGGGAGCGTGCTGGGATGTAATCCGGCCGTCGTCGTCGACCCGGGCGAAATCGGTGGCGACGGTGTATACGAACGCCGCATCGATGGCGTGACCGGCCTTGTCGTTCGCTTTCACGGCGCCGCATACATATCTCGCAGCGTCCGCCTCGACCGTTCGCAGGCCGCTGAAGTGAGCCGAGCTCGGCTCGATGAGCATGCGAGAGACCGCCGCGCGTGCCTTGCGATGCTCGGATTGAAACATGCTCCATATTTCATCGATGGCGTCGGGCTGGTAGTTCCAGGTGTACCCGATCCCGAAGAATGCCGCGCCGACGCACGTCGCGATGATGGAGGCTCGCAGGTTCACGAGATGGCGCCCTTTAGCAGGCACGACTCGTCCGCGCCTCCGCCCATGGTCTTGAGGGAAACTGTGAAGGTTGTGCCGAAGTGTTTGTGCTAGTTGGGGGCGAGGCTCTTAATAAATCGTGTGAGATTGTGAAATTGTCTGAGTTCCCGTAAAGCGGGAACTTTATTTCTCCGCCGACGTCATTTTCACATGCGGGTCACACGCCCGACATCTCCGGCCGTGCTGCTCGCGGACATGGTTTGAAGGCGCAAGGGGCGGCGGAATTTTCGGGTCAGCGACATTGCGTCCCAGAGGCGGCTTGATTTTTCGCAAACGGGTGCCGGTGCCGGCCGCTACTGTCCGCCTTGCATGATTGCCGAAGAGCGTTGCGCCACGATGTCGAAGTGCGGTGGGCTCCAGGTCATGCTGATCGGAGACATGGCCATGAGCATCATCTTTCGCATCCTCTTTGTCATCGCCGGCGCGATCACCGCGCTGTTCGTCGCGCGTGATGCCCTGAACTTCACCATCTTCCAGACCTTCGTCGCCGTGCTGCTTGCGACGGCCATTGTGGGCGTCGGAAGTCTCTGGAGCGTGCGGCGGAAGACGTGAGCAAGGAAGAACGCGGAAGGTCGGCCGGGCTCAGCGAAGCCGAGGCCCGGCTGCGGCTGCAACAGGACGGTTTCAACGAACTGCCTCGAGCCGAACGGCGCACGGCGCTGCGTATCGTGCTCGAGGTGCTGCGCGAGCCGATGCTCGCGCTGCTCCTGTGCGGCGGGCTGGTCTATCTGCTGCTCGGCGATCTCAGGGAGGCGTTGCTCCTGCTGGCCTTCGGCGCCATCTCCGTCACCATTACCATCGTGCAGGAGGCCCGCACCGAACGGGTGCTGGAGGCATTGCGGGAGCTGACCAGTCCGCGGGCGCTCGTGGTCAGGGATGGCGAGCGGCGGCGGATCGCGGGCCGCGAGGTCGTTCGCGGCGATCTTCTCGTTCTGGCCGAAGGCGACCGAATTCCGGCGGATGCGGTGCTCGTCAGCGCGCATGATTTGGCGGTCGACGAGTCGCTGCTGACCGGAGAGTCGGTCCCGGTGCGCAAGCAGGCCGCCACCACGTCGGTTGCCGACGCCGCTCCTGCCGAACATCGGCCCGGCGGCGATGATTTGCCGTTCGTCTATTCGGGCTCGCTGGTGGTGCGGGGCGAGGGCCTCGCCGAGGTCGAAGCCACGGGTCCGCGCAGCGAGATCGGCAAGATTGGACTGTCGCTGCACGGCTTGCAGGCGGAGCCGCCGCGACTGCAACAGCAGACGGCGCGGCTTGTGCGGCTGTGCTTTCTCGGCGGCGCTGCGATCAGTCTGGCCGCGGTGGTGCTTTACGGCACATTGCGCGGGGATTGGCTGCAGGCGCTGCTCGGCGGCATCGCGATCGGCATGTCGATGTTGCCCGAGGAGTTTGCCGTCGTCCTCACGGTGTTCATGGCTATGGGTGCCTGGCGCATCTCGAAGGCGCGCGTGCTGACGCGGCGCGCTGCCGCGATCGAGGTGCTGGGCTCCGCCACCGTGCTGTGCACCGACAAGACCGGCACGCTCACCCAGAACCGGATGTCGGTTGCGGAATTGAGGCTCCCTGACGGAACGAGTTCATACCGTGCCGGCTCGCCATCCGCGCTTGCCGGAGCAGAGTTCTTCGAGCTGGCACGCTGCAGCGTTCTGGCGAGCTCGCCCGAACCGTTCGATCCCATGGAGAAGGCCCTCCACGCGTTCGCGCAGGCGGGTCTGCCGGCGGAGGACGAAACCGCGGGCGCTCGGACCTTGATACGCACCTACGGTCTTCGCCCAGAACTGCTCGCGATGAGCCAGGTCTGGCGATCACCGCATCGCGAGGGCGTGCTCGTCGCGGCGAAAGGCGCGCCGGAAGCGATTGCTCGCCTTTGCAGGCTGGATAGTGGGGAGCAGGCGGCGATGCAGGACGCGGTCGCCGCGATGGCCAAGGATGGTCTTCGCGTGCTCGGCGTGGCCACCGCGAGCTGCGACGGCGAAGCTCTGCCGGCTTCGCAGGAAGGGTTCTCGTTTCGCTTCCTTGGTCTGGTCGGGCTGGCCGATCCGCTTCGTCCGCAGGTGACCGAAGCCGTGGCCGAATGCCGCTCGGCCGGCATTCGCGTCGTCATGATCACGGGCGACTATCCGGCGACGGCCATGGCCATCGCTCGGCAGGCCGGGCTCGACGCCAACGAGGTCGTGACCGGCGATCAGATCAAGCTCGCGGACGACACCGAGCTGGAGGCGCTCGTCAAGGACGTGAACGTCTTTGCGCGAATCCTGCCGGAGCAGAAGCTGCGGATCGTGCAGGCCATGAAGCGCAACGGCGAGATCACTGCGATGACCGGCGACGGCGTCAACGATGCGCCGTCCCTGAAGGCTGCCCATATCGGGATAGCCATGGGCGGCCGCGGCACCGATGTCGCCCGCGAGGCATCCTCGATCGTCCTGCTCGACGACGATTTCAGCTCCATCGTTGCATCCATCCGCCTGGGGCGCCGGATCTACGACAATCTCCGCAAGGCGATGGCCTTCATCTTCGCCGTGCACGTCCCGATCGCGGGACTTGCCCTGCTTCCCCTGGTGTTCGGGCTTCCCGTGATTCTCGGTCCCGTTCACATCGCGTTTCTGGAACTGATCATCGACCCCGTCTGCTCGCTCGTGTTCGAAGCCGAGCGGGAGGAGCGCGATGTCATGACGCGCCCGCCGCGGCGCGCGGACGCGGAGCTGTTCTCGTGGGCCCTGGTCGGCTGGAGCGTCCTCCAGGGTGCCATGGCATTTGCTTTGATCGCCGCGATCTTCGTCGTCGCGCTTCGCTCCGGCATTCCGCCCGCTGAGGCGCGCACGCTCGCTTTCATCGCACTCGTCACGTGCATCGTCGCGTTGGTGCTGGCCAACCGGTCCTTCAGCGCCTCGTTCCTGTCAGCCTTCTTCCGTCCGAACCCGGCACTGCTCTGGATCTTCGTGTTGATCGCATCGATTCTCGCAGCGGCTCTGTTCTGGCCGCCGGCGTCCGGCCTGTTTCGTTTCGGTCCGCTGCACCTGGACGATCTGATGCTCACGCTCGGCGCGGGATTGCTGCTGCTGACCGTGCTCGAGCTGTTGAAGCCGATATGGGCGCGGCGGCTGCGGTTCTAGCTGGGCTCGCGGGCATCGTTATTGGGCGAGGCTTCCGCATGATGCGGATCATCCTTGCCGCCAAGCATCCGATGCAGCCGGCGTTCGAGGCGGCGGCCGACCGTGAGCAGCAGGAAGGTGAAGGCGAGTGCGACCAGGACGATCCTCCATTGCCCGGCACCGCAGGCAATGCCGAGACAGGCAGCGAGAAAGGTGCACGCCGCGCTGGTCAGGCCACGGACGCGGAAGCGGTCGCTCTCGTGAACGATGACGCCGGCGCCGAGGAAGCCGATACCGGTCAGGATCCCCTGGATCACGCGGCTCGCTGCATCGCTGATCTTGCCGGGCTCGGTGAACTGGACCGCGAGCAGCACGACGGTCGCGGTGGAGAGCCCGACGATGCCGAGCGTCTTCAGCCCGATCGGCTTGCCGTGCAGGTCGCGGTTCAGGCCGATGGCGCTGCCGGCCAGCGTCGCGCTGCCGAGGCGTAGCAGGATTTCCGGCCAGTCGAGCTCAGTCATGTCTTGTCCGTCAATTCTTCGGCACGCGTGCGCAGGTCTGCCGTAATCAGCAGCGGCGGCAAAACATAGTCCAAGCTGGCAGGACGCTCCAGAGGCGTTGCAACATCCCGCGCCGGGAGCGCAGTGCAGTGCTTCTTCAGCGGTGCCTTGAACAGCCGGAGATCATATCCAGGAGGTGCCGTGATAGTGGTGTGGATACCGGCTCTGCGCGGCAGCGTTTCACGCTGCGGCGCGTCCTGGACACGAGAGCCTTACCGCAGCGGCTTCTTCAGGAGCGAGAAGCGGTCGGGATCCAGCCCCATCGACGGCTGCAGCATCGGGGCTTCGACGCTGGACATCGTCTTGGCGGGCGGGGCCGAGAACACCGGATCGTTCGGCACGTCACGCTGCGAGGTGGCACCGCGCCAGCGCTCGAGCACCGCGCCGACGAAATGCATGTCGTGGCCTGAGGTGACCGACGGCACGCTCGAGATGGTGGCCTCGCCGCGCGGCAATTGGTGCGGCGGCACCTCCTTGAAGCGCAGGCGCGTCGGCAGCGCGACGCCTTCGCCGAAGGCCAACACTTCGCGGGTGCCGAGCGAGGGCACGAAGGAGAGCAGGTTCGCGGCGGCATCGGACACCGCGGCGCGCAGCAGCGCCTGGTCGCGTTCGTTGGCGAGGCGCATCGTGAACAGCGTGTTGCACTGGGAGATGATGGTGGCGTCGAGCTCGGCCGGGCGTTGCGTGATGAGGCCGAGATAGACGCCGTATTTGCGGCCTTCCTTGGCGATGCGCGACACCGCCTTGCGGGTCGGGCCGAAGCCGATGTTGCGGTCGGCGGAGGCGTAGCGGTGCGCTTCCTCGCAGACGAACAGCATCGGCGAGACGCCGTCGCTCCACAGGCCGAAATCGAAGGCCATGCGGCACAGCACCGAAACGACGGAATCGATGACCTCGGCCGGGAAGCCGGCGAGCTGCATCACCGTCATTGGCTTGCCGTTGGCGGGCAGGCGGAACAAATGGCTGATCACCTCGGCCATGGTGTCGCCGCCGACATTGGCGTTGTCGAACATGAAGGCGTAGCGCGGATCGTTGCGCACGGCCTCGATGCGCGAAATCAGCTTGTGATAGATGATGCGCGAGGAACGGTTTTCCAGCTTGCCCATGCGCTCGTCGATCAGCGACATCAGGTCGACCAGGCGATAGGGCACCGGGGTGTCGACGGTGTAACCGATCTGCTTGGGATCGATGCGCTTCAGGCCGATGCGGTCGGCGTTCTGGTACTGGGTGTAGACGCCCTTGGCGAGCGGGATCACCTCGGCGAGGATGTCGAGCTCCTCGGGCACGCCGGCGCGCCCGCCGAACAGCACGTCGACGATTTCCTCGAAGTTGAACAGCCAGAACGGCAGCTTCAGGTTTCGCGGGTTCAGCACCAGCGCGCGGTCGCCGAAGCAGCGGCCATATTCGTTGTGCACGTCGAGCAGGAAGATGCGCAGGTTCGGCCGCGCTTTCAGGATCTCGTTGAGCAGCAGCGACACGCCGGTCGATTTACCGACGCCGGTCGATCCCAGCACGGCAAAGTGCTTGGACAGCATTTCCTCGATATCGACATAGGCGATGACCGAGCGGTCCTGCTGGAGGAAGCCGACATTGATCTGGTCCGAGCCGGTCGGCGCGTAGATGGTGCGCAGCTCCTGGCTGGTGATCAGGTCCACGGAGTCGCCGATGGTCGGATAATTGGTGACGCCGCGCTGAAATTTCGGCTTGTCGCTGGCGTTGAGGATCTCGCCGAGCAGGTCGACCGAGGCGACCGCGATGTAGTTGTCGCTGCTCGACAAATTCTCGCAGGAGACTTCGGTGATCATCGCAACGATGACCGAGCTGGAGCTGCGAATACTGACGAAGCGGCCGACGGTTGCCCGAACTTCCGAGATGGGCATCTGGCTTTCAGCCAGCAGCCCGACCCGGGCGAGCGATCCGCGAACCGAAATCACGCGTCCAAAGGATGTCACGATCAATGAACCTGGCAAGAGCAAGCGATTTGCCTCGACTATGCGGGGCCGTCGCTGGACAAACGGTTAAGCGGCAGGCGCGCCGGCTTCGTTAAATCCGCGACAATTCGGCCGGAGGGTTTGTTCCGATTGCATACTTATGGCTACAAACAGCAGGAAAATGCTGCAGTTTTGGGCCTTCGGCGCTGCGGGTGATTAAGGAATATTTTACCATCCGGCCACTCCACCCGCCGTTCGGGGGATGTCGGTCCTTGAGCCCAGCACGTTCGCGCCGGGAACGCTTGGTGTTTGATTTGTTGACGAGACCTAATCATTTGTACATTAGTACAAATGAACTGGTGGTCGTCGTGCCGCCACCGGGCCTGCGAGCGCGTTGCAGCTTTGCGCCCGATTGAGCGATCCGGTCCGCGGATCGCCAGCTCTGCCTGGAGGAAAGCATGCAGCCCGAACCGATCCTCGATCTCGCTCATCTCGGCCATATGGAGCTGCTGACGCCCAAGCCCGATGAGAGCCTGAAATTCTTCGTCGACGTCATGGGAATGACCGTCAGCGGGCAGAAGGGCGAGTCGGTCTATTTGCGCGGCTGGGACGATTACGAGCGCTATTCGCTGAAGCTGACGGCCTCGAAGACCTCAGGCATGGAGCACATGGCGCTGCGCGCGCGCAGCCAGCAGGCGCTGGAGCGCCGCGTCGCCGCGCTGAAGGGATCCGGCTTCGACATCGGCTGGATCGACGGCGACATGGGGCAGGGCCCGACATTCCGATGCCGCGACCCTGACGGACACATCGTCGAGCTCTATTACGAGACCGAATGGTATCAGGCGCCGCCGGAGCTGAAGCCCGCGCTGAAGAACCAGGCGCAGCGTTTCCCGGCGCGGGGCGTCAACGTCCGCCGCCTCGACCACCTCAATTGCCTCGCCGTCGACATCAAGGCCAACCGCGAGTTCTTCGAGAATTATCTCGGCTTGCGCCTCACCGAGCAGATCGTGCTCAACGACGGGCGGGAAGCTGCGATGTGGCTGACGATGTCGAACAAGAGCTACGACTTCGCCTATTCGCTCGACCATTCCGGCGTGCCCGGCCGCTTCCACCACGTCACCTACGCCCTCGACAGCCGCGAGGAGATTCTCCGCGCGGCCGACATCTTCCTTGAGAACGGCATCCACATCGAGACCGGGCCGCACAAGCACGCGATTCAGCAGACCTTCTTCCTCTATGTCTACGAGCCCGGCGGCAATCGCGTCGAAGTCGCCAACGCCGGTGCGCGCCTCATTCTCGCGCCGGACTGGAAGCCGATCGTGTGGACCGAAGAGGAGCGCAAGAAGGGCCAGGCCTGGGGCCTGAAGACGATCGAGTCCTTCCACACCCACGGCACGCCGCCGGTGGAAGCGAAGAAGCACGGGTGAGTTACAGCATATGAGCTTGGCGGGGCTGAGCAAGCGCCTCGTCCTTCGAGACGACCGCTTCGCGGTCTCCTCAGGATGAGGCTAAACGGAAGCTTTGCCTATCGAACTGTTGCCACTCACTCTGTCCTCATCCTGAGGGCCCGCCGCAGGCGGGCGTCTCGAAGGATGGCCGCGGGCAGGCTTCCAGCCCAGCCTTGCCTCGTATTAGCTCAGTGCGCCGATGATCGCACCCGCGCTATCGTTTCGCGCACGCCGCTCCATGCCGGCTTGTCCGGCGCAAACTGGCCGCGCAGGAAGCTGACGAGCTCTTCGACCTGCGCGTCGCTCATGCTGTTTCTGAACGCCGGCATGTAGCCGAGATCGCTCGACACGGGCTCGGCGATGCCGTGCAGGATCACCTGCACCAGATTGTCCGACGTCGCGCTGTGCAGATTGCTGTTGAGCGCGAGCGAGGGGCGGCTGCCGAACAGCGGCAGGCCGCCGACCTCGTGGCAGACCGCGCAGGCGCCTTGATAGAGCCGTGCGCCGCTGGATGAGGCGACGGTGACCTGCGTTGCGCTCTCCAGCGTCGCGGCCAGCGCGGGCGCATCGACCGCGGCGTCGTTGAACGAATTGAGGTAGACCGCCATCGCGCGGATGTCCTGATCGGGCAGGGCCTTGAGGTCCCTGACGACAGGCGCCATTGGGCCGGCCGCGACGCCGTGGTAACGCGAATGGCCGGTGCGCAAATAGGCGAACAGCTCGTCCTCGCTCCACGCGATCGGCGCGTGCGAGAGCGAGGTCAAGGGCGGTGCTTCCCAGCCCTCGGCGAAGCCGCCGGCAAGATACGCTTGTCGCTGCTCGGCGCCGAGCGCGTTGCGCGGGGAGTGGCAGCCGCTGCAATGGCCGAGGCTCTCGACCAGATAGGCGCCGCGATTCCATGCATCCGACTTTGCGGGATCGGGCTTGAACGCCGTCGCGTCGTGGAACAGCGCGTTCCAGCCGGCAAGAAGCGGACGCAGGTTGAACGGGAAGGCGAGCTCGTTCGCCGGCGTCGTGGCGCGCACGGCAGGCTGCGCCATCAGATAGGCGTAGAGCGCCTGCATATCGGCATCGCCAGTTTTGGCGAAGTGCGTGTAGGGGAAGGCCGGATAGAGCTGCCGTCCATCGCGGTGCAGGCCATCGCGCATTGCGCGTTCGAAGGCCGGATAGGACCAGGCGCCGATGCCGGTCTCGACATCGGGCGTGATATTGGTCGAGTAGATGGTGCCGAACGGCGATTCCAGCGCGCGGCCACCGGCATTGAGCACGCCATTGATGCTGGTGTGGCACTCCGCGCAATTGCCGAGCGCGGCGAGCTGCTGGCCGCGCGCGATCGTGGCTGCGGAATAGACCGATGCGTCGGGCCTTGCGATCGGCGCAATCGCGCGTGCCGGCAGCAGCGCCGCGCCGATGCCGATCGCGGCGGTGCACACGGCGGCAATCGTCGCGACAAGGCCGGCGCTTTTGGCGAACGGATTTTCCCAGATGCGAGATGGCCTTGGCGCAGCGGGCGCGGGCAGGGCTTGCGGCACCGGCGATGCATCGCCTTGCAGACCTTTCAGGATGCGTTCGGGCGTGAACGGCGGCTCGCGAAAGCGCACGCCGGTAGCATCGAAGATCGCATTCGCGATCGCCGCCGCGCTCGGGACGGACGCGGACTCACCGACGCCGAGCGGCGGCTGGTCCGGCCGCGGCAGCATCAGGACGTCGATCTTGGGCACGTCGGGGAAGGGAATGATCGGATAGGCGCCCCATTCGCGCGCGGCGACCGCGCCACGCTCGAACGAGACCTCCTCCATCAGCGCGCGACTGGTGGACTGGATGACGTTGCCGTGGATCTGATGGCGCACGCCGTCCGGATTGATCATCAATCCGGAATCCTGCCCGGCGACGACGCGGGTGACGCTGACATCGCCGGTGCTCTTGTTCACCGCGACGTCGGTGACCCAAGCCGACCAGGCCGCGCCGTAGCCGGGAAACTTGCTGTGGACGTAGAGCGCATAGGCAAAGCCGCGGCCATGCACGACCTCGCCATCCTTTTCCTCGCGGACCGGCCGCGGCGCCCAGCCTGCGCGCTCGGCAACCGCGTTGACGAGATCGACCGCGCGCTGGTCCTTCAGATAGCGCAGGCGATATTCGATGGGGTCGACGCGGGCTTCGGTGGCGGCCTCGTCGATGTAGGATTCGTGCGCAAAAGTATTCGGCAGCGCCGAGACGCCGCGGAACCAGGAGGCGCGCACGATCGGCGCCATGTCGTGGGCGACGACGCGCATGTGGTCGTAGTCGTAGGGCGGAATCGCGGTGCGATCGCCCATTTGCAGCACGGCGGGATCCGGCGCGATGCGACCTGTCAGCAGCAGCGCCAGCGTCGGCGCGGCGTTCGAGGGATAGCGGGTGGCGAGGTCGTAACCGGCAATACCGCCGGCGGCATCGAGCCCGCCATTGACGTCGATGAGCTGCGCGGTGCCCTTGGGCTCCCAGGCGTGCTCCTGCTCGCGCGTGAGCTGCACGCGCACGGGACGGCCGACGGCGCGCGACAGCAGCAATGCATCGGCGGTGACATCGTCGGCGCAGTTGCGGCCGTAGCAGCCGGCGGCCTCGAGGCGGATGACCTCGACCTCGCTCTCGGGCCGCTCGACCAGCAGCGCGAGATCGCTGCGCAGCACGTGCGGGTTCTGCGTTCCCGACCAGACGCGGATATTGCCGTCCTGGAAGTCGGCGACGGCGCAGGACGGGCCAATCGAGGCGTGCATCTGATACGGCCAGACGTAAGTGCGCTGCATCGGCCTGGCCGCGCCAGAGATCGCCGCGTCGACATCGCCTTTGTCGATCAGCGTGCGCGGGGTCGATGGATTGGCGCGCAGCGCGGTCTCGACGTCGGAAAGGTCGGTCAGATCAGGCGTCGGCTTCCAGCTCACCTTGAGCTGCTCCGCCGCGCGGATCGCGTTTTCCTCGCGCTCGGCGACGACACCGACGAAATCACCGATGCGCACCACGGCTTTGAGGCCGGGAATGTCGCGCACGGACGAATCATCGACCGCGATCAGGCTGGTGCCGACGAACGGGCCGGCATCGATGCCGGAATAGGGCGGCCGCACCACGCGGCCGTGCAGCATGCCGGGCACGCGCATGTCGTGGACGAAGGTCAATTCGCCCGTGGCCTTGGCCGGCAGGTCGACGCGCGGCATCGACTGGCCGACGATGGCATAGTCGCTGACCGCCTTCACGGTGACATCGTCGGCAAGCTCGAGACGGATCTCTTCGCCGCCGATCAGCTCGCCATAGCTGACGCTGCGGTTGTTGTGCCCGCGCACGAGGCCGTCCTCGATCCTGAGATCGGTCGCCGCCAGCTCCAGCCGCTCGGCCGCGCGCGCGATGAGGAACTGGCGCGCTTGCGCTGCCGCCTTGCGCAACGGGACGGCGGTGATCTGAATGGTTTCGCTGGCGATCGTCGCGCCCTGGTTCGGCACCACGGCGGTGTCGCCGAGCACGACGACGACGCGCGCAAAGGAGACGTCGAGTTCCTCGGCGACGATCTGGCCGAGCGCGGTGCGGATGCCGGTGCCGAGATCGACATGGCCGTTATAGGCGGTGACTGCGCCGTCCGCGGTGATGCGGACGAAGGTCTCGGTTGTGACCTCGTCCACGCTGCGGACCACGACGAGCGAACCGGATTGCCGCTCAGCTCCGATCGAAACAGGGGAGGCCATCAGTCAGCCGCCTCGGTGAGCTGGCCCGATGCGCGCATCACGGCGCGCAGGATTTCGACATGGGTGCCGCAGCGGCAGAGATTGTAGCGCAGCGCGGCGACCGCCTCCTGCTCGGTCGGCTGCGGGTTGATCGCGAGCAGCGCCTTGGTGGTCATGATCATGCCGTTGAGGCAATAGCCGCATTGCGCGGCCTGCTCGTCGATGAACGCCTGTTGCACCACGTCAGGCTTGTCGCGCGTGCCGAGCCCTTCGAGCGTCACGATGTCGCGGCCGGCGCAGCCGCCGATCGGAATCACGCAGGCGCGCGCCGCCGTGCCGTCGATCAGGACCGTGCAGGTGCCGCATTCGCCGAGGCCGCATCCGTATTTCGGGCCGTTGAGCGCGAGGTCGTTGCGCAACACGTAAAGCAGCGGCGTTTCGCTCGCCGCAGCGATCTCGTGGATCGCGCCGTTGACGGTGAGGCGGATCGGTGTTGGCGTCATTCTCGTCCCAAGCCCGCAAACAAATTGCTGCCAAATCTCGATCGCGACGATACCGTTTGTACACAAACGTGCAAGCCGTGCATGCCGCACTGCAGCGCGGCTGCCTTGTTTGTGGACACGGCGGATAGGCAAATGAGCTTTTATGCGGCAGCAGCATCTTTTGCACTGCAACGCCGCTTGACAGTCCCCGGGGACCGCGCGCAACATTGTTCGTATACGAATGATAACCGCAGTATCCGCTGGCTCCGACATGACGACTGAAACGACGAGCGCCGTCATCGACAAGATCCGCTGCGATGCCTGTCCGGTGATGTGCTACATCAAGCCGGGCGCGGCAGGCGCCTGCGATCGCTACGCCAATCACGACGGCAAGCTCGTCCGCGTCGATCCGCATGTGATTCTGGAGCGCACCGTCGAGCACGGCGGCAAGCTCGTTCCGTTCAGCCGCACCGAAGACTGGGACGGCAAGATCGTCCACGAGCCCTCGACGTTCGTCACCGCGATCGGCGCGGGCACCACCTATCCCGATTACAAGCCGGCACCGTTCATCGTCTCCGCGGATGTGGACGGCGTCGACATGGTAACCGTGGTCACCGAGGGCATCTTCTCCTATTGCGGCATCAAGGTGAAGATCGACACTGACCGCTATCTCGGCCCGGAGAAGGCGACTGTCCGCGCACAGGGCGAGGCGGTCGGCCACGTCACGACCAGCGAATACGGCTCGCAGATGCTGTCGCTCGGCGGCGTGCATCACCTCACCGGCGGCTCCAAGAAGGAGGGCCGCGTCACCTGCGACACGCTGATGGACCTCGCCAATTGCAAGGCGGTGGAGCTCACCATCGACGGCGGTGCCAGCGTGGTGGTGCAGGCCGGCCAGCCACCGATTGTCAACGGTGTCAAAGAAGAGCGCATGCGCGTCGGCTGCGGCTCGGCCACGATCGGCATGTTCGCCAAGCAATGGCACGGCAAGGTCGATGAAGTCGTCGTGGTCGACGATCACATCACCGGCGTGCTGAGCGAACACCAGGCCGGCAAGCTGCTCGACATCGCCGACACCGGCATCAAGATGAAGGGGCGCCGCTCGACGCCCGGCCGCTATTTCCAGGTCGCCGATCCCGGCACGGGTTGGGGCGGCACCAATATCTCCGATCCGCTTGCGATCCTCGGTCCCTTCGACAAGAAGGAGGCCAAGGCCGGCCTGACCATGCTGATGGTCTCCACGACAGGCGAGCATTCGTCCTATTATGTGCTCGACGAGGCCCTCAATCCGATCGAGACCGAGATGCCCGCCGATTTGAAGTTCTCGGTCGAGCGCATCCAGGAGAATTGCGAGCCGGCGCTGTGCACGGTGCTGTTCATGGCGGGCGCCGGCGGTTCCCTGCGTGCCGGCGTCACCGACAATCCGGTGCGGTTGACGCGCTCGGTGAAGGACGCGCTGACGCGCGTCACAAGCGGCGGCGCGCCTGTTTATGTCTGGCCGGGCGGCGGCATCACCTACATGGTCGACGTGACGCAGATGCCGGCCGGGGCATTCGGCTACGTGCCGACACCGGCGCTGGTCGCGCCGATCGAATTCACCATGAAGCTGTCCGACTATGCCGCGCTCGGCGGACATATGGATTACGTCAAGCCGCTCTCCGAAGTGCAGAACGGCGAGGATGTCCGCCAGTTGCCCTGGCAGAACCCGATCCCGGGGCCACGGGCATGACGCGGCTCCCGCAAATCGCATTGCTGTCTGATGGCCGGCGGCTGCATTTGCAGGATGGACCGATCGATCTCATCATCGAGGCGAGGGGACGCGCGGAGGCGGTGCGTGCGGCTTACGAGGCCGCGGCGCAACGCTTCACCGGATTGCTCGACGAACTCTGTGCGGAACTGTCGGAATTGCGGGCGGCCGCTGGGCCGCAGACGTCGCTAAAGGGCGTTGTGGCGCTGCGGATGCACGAAGCCGTCGCGCCTTTCGCGGCTGACGGTTTCATCACCCCGATGGCGGCGGTGGCCGGCAGCGTGGCGGAGGAGATTCTCACCGCAATGCTGCGCGTCGCGGCGCTCGATCGGGCCTATGTCAACAATGGCGGCGACATCGCGCTTCATCTCGGCGCCGGCGAGCATTTCGCGGTCGGCCTGATGGACCGGCCTGACGGTGGCGGCGTGATCCGGACGATGCGAGTGGACGCGACGGATCCCGTGCGCGGCATCGCGACCAGCGGGCGCCATGGCCGCAGCTTTTCGCTCGGGATCGCCGACGCGGTGACGGTTCTTGCGGCGACCGCCTCGCAAGCCGATGCGGCTGCGACCGTCATCGCCAACGCCGTCGATCTGCCCGGGCATCCTGCCATCATCAGGCAGCCGGCCTGCGAGCTTCAGCCCGACAGCGATCTCGGCGCGCGTCTTGTCACCCGAAATGTCGGTCGATTGTCACAGAATGAGATCGCCGCAGCGCTGGAATCTGGCGCGGAATGTGCACGGCAATTGTTCGATCGCGGATTGATCGAGGGTGCCGTGGTGCGGCTTTGTGGTGATATGCTTGTCATCGGACAGAAGGATATAGAAGAGCAACGCTCGCGCCCGCTTGTGCTGGAGAGCGCGGTTGCCTGAACGGGGAAGCGAAACATGAGCGCGATCATCCGCAAGATCGTCACCGTCGTCGAAGAGACGCAGATGGAGATGGGCCGGCAGGTGTCGCCGCCGACCCGGCGCGCGGCGGCGATCGCCGTCATCGAAAATCCCTTTGCCGGCAAATATGTCGAGGACCTGTCGCCGCTGATCGCGATCGGCGAGGAGCTCGGCGAGCTGCTGTCGAAGCGCGCGGTGGCTGCGCTCGGCATCGATGGCGCGAAGGCGCAGAGCTATGGCAAGGCCGCCGCCGTCGGCGAGAACGGCGAGCTGGAACATGCGGCTGCGATCCTGCATCCGAAGATGGGCGCGCCGGTCCGCAAGGTTCTGAGCAAAGGCGCGGCGCTGATCCCGTCCTCGAAGAAGCGTAGCGGTCCCGGCACGACGCTGGACATTCCCTTGGGGCATAAGGACGCGGCCTTCGTCCGCAGCCATTTCGACGGCATGGAGGTGCAGATCAACGACGCACCGCGCGCCAACGAGATCATGGTCGCGGTCGCCGTCACCGACAGCGGCCGGCCGCTGCCGCGCGTCGGCGGTCTGACGGTCGCGGAGGTCAAGGGCGAGGACGGTTTGAGATAGGGTTTGAACCGGGGAGGCGGACACGGCTTTCCCGACAAGATCACGCTGAAGACGTAGAGTTCAAAACTGGAGGTTGGGATGCGAGCGAGAAACTATTTTGTGGGCGCGGCCTTCGCGCTTGTGGCGGGCGGCATGGGTCATGCGGCCCTGGCGCAGGACATCAAGATCGGCGAGATCAACAGCTATTCGCTGCTGCCGGCGTTCACCGAACCCTACCGCAAGGGCTGGCAGCTCGCGGTCGAGGAGGTCAATGCGGCCGGCGGCATCAACGGCAAGAAGCTCGTCGTCATCTCCAAGGACGACGGCGGCAAGCCGGCGGACGCGCAGACCGCGGCCAACGAGCTCGTCTCGAGCGAGGGCGTCGCGATGCTCACCGGCACGTTCCTCTCGAACATCGGCCTCGCCGTCAGCGACTTCGCCAACCAGAAGAAGGTGTTCTTCCTCGCGGCCGAGCCGCTGACGGACGCCATTACGTGGTCGAAGGGCAACAAATACACCTTCCGCCTGCGCCCCTCCAACTACATGCAGGCGGCGATGCTGGTCGAGGCGGCTTCGAAGCTGCCGGCCAAGCGCTGGGCGACGATCGCGCCGAACTACGAATACGGCCAGTCGGCGGTCGCAGTGTTCAAGAAGCTGATGTCGGAGAAGCGCCCCGACATTCAGTGGGTCGACGAGCAATGGCCGCCGCAGGGCAAGATCGATGCGGGTCCGGTGGTGCAGGCGGTTGCCGCCGCCAATCCCGAAGCGATCCTCAACGTCACGTTCGGCGCCGACCTCGTCAAGCTCGTGCGCGAGGGCAACACCCGTGGCCTGTTCAAGGGGCGCGAGGTCGTCTCGTTCCTGACCGGTGAGCCCGAATATCTCGATCCGCTCAAGGACGAGACGCCCGAGGGCTGGATCGTCACCGGCTATCCCTGGTACTCGATCAAGACCCCCGAGCATGATGCGTTCCTGAAGGCCTACCAGGCCAAGTACAACGACTATCCGCGCCTCGGCTCGATCGTCGGTTACCAGACCATCAAGTCGGCGGCCGCCATTCTCGCCAAGGCCGGCTCGACCGATCCGGAAAAGCTGATCGCGGCGGCCGAAGGCCTCTCGGTACCGTCTCCGTTCGGCGAGATCACCTTCCGCAAGATCGATCACCAGTCGACGCTCGGCGCCTATGTCGGCAAGACCGCGCTGAAGGACGGCAAGGGCGTGATGGTGGATTCGTCCTACAAGAAGGGCTCGGACTATCTGCCTGGCGATGCCGAAGTCGAGAAGCTGCGTCCGAAGGATTGATGTCTTTCTTCTCCCTCGCCCCGCTTGCGGGGAGAGGGTCGGGGTGAGGGGGAGCCTCCGCGAGGGAGGTGACAAAGGACTCGCGGAGACTCCCCCTCACCCGAATTGCTTCGCAATTCGACCTCTCCCCGCAGGCGGGGAGAGGTGAACCAAGCCTCGCATGCCGCGGCATGCAACACTAACCCGGACCGCCGATGGCCTTTTACGTCGTACAGTTTCTGACCGGTCTCGCCAGCGCGGCGTCGCTGTTCCTGGTGGCGTCGGGCCTGTCGATCATCTTCGGCGTGACGCGGATCGTGAATTTCGCGCATGGCGCCTTCTACATGATCGGCGCCTATATCGCCTTCACGTTGACCGAGCGGCTCTCGGGCGCGTTTGGCTTCTGGGGCAGCATCGTGCTGGCCGCGCTCGCGGTGGCGCTGATCGGCGTGCTGGTCGAGATGGTGCTGCTGCGCCGCATCTATCATGCCCCCGAGCTGTTCCAGCTGCTCGCGACCTTCGGCCTGACCTTGATGGTCGAGGACCTCGTGGTGCTGATCTGGGGGCCGGACGATCTCGTCGGCCGCCGGGCTCCGGGCCTCAAGGGCGCGGTCGATTTCTTCGGCCAGAACATCCCGAGCTACGATCTGTTCCTGATCGTGCTGGGACCCGTCGTGCTCGGCGTCCTCTGGCTGTTGTTCCAGCGCACGCGCTGGGGCGTGCTGGTGCGGGCTGCGACGCAGGACCGCGACATGGTCGCAGCGCTTGGCGTGAACCAGAAATGGCTGTTCACCTCGGTGTTCGCAGTCGGCGTCTTTCTCGCGGCGCTCGGCGGCGCGCTGCAGATTCCGCGCGATGCCGTCCATCATGCGATGGATCTGCGCATCATCGTCGAGGTCTTTGTCGTCGTCGTGATCGGCGGCCTCGGCAGCATCATCGGCGCCTTCGTCGCGGCCGTGCTGGTCTCCGAGCTCAATGCCTTCGGCATCCTGATCTTCCCGAAGATTTCCATCATCCTGGTCTTCCTGGTGATGGCGGTGGTGCTGATCGTCCGGCCCTGGGGCCTGTTCGGCAAGCCGGAGGCCGCCGCGCGCAAGACGCCGGGTCTCACCGTCAATCCGTGGCGTCCGCTGACATCGAACGAGCGGCTCGCGGCGCTGGCTGCACTCGTCGTCGCGGCGATGCTGCCGCTGTTCGCCGGCAATTACGCACTGACCGTCGGCTCGGAGATCGCGATCTTCGTGATCTTCGCCGTCAGCCTGCACTTCCTGATGTCGGTCGGCGGGCTCGCCTCGTTCGGCCATGCCGCCTATTTCGGCCTCGGCGCCTACGGCGTCGCGTTCCTCGCCAAGATGGCGGGGCTGCCGATGATCGTCTGTCTGCTGCTCGGCCCGCTGCTCGGCTGCATGGGCGCTGCCGTGTTCGGCTTCTTCGCCGTGCAGCTCTCCGGCGTCTATTTCGCGATGCTGACGCTCGCCTTCGCGCAGATCGTCTGGTCGATTGCGTTCCAGTGGGTGAGTGTCACCGGCGGTGACAACGGCATATTGGGCGTCTGGCCTTCGAGCTGGGCGGCAAGCCCGTCGCACTTCTACTGGCTGGCGCTCGGCGTTGCGGCGCTGGTGACCGTCGCGCTGCGGGCCATGGTGTTCTCGCCGTTCGGCTACGCGCTCCGGGCCACGCGCGACTCGCTGCTGCGCAGTGAAGCGGTCGGCATCAACGCCAAGCGGATCCAGTGGACGGCCTTCGTGATCGCGGGTACGACGGCCGGCATCGGCGGCGCGCTGTTCGCGTATCTGAAGGGCAGTGTGTTCCCCGACAATCTCGGCATCTCGCTCTCCGTCGATGCACTGGTCATGGTGCTGCTCGGCGGTGTCGAGACGGTGTCGGGCGCGGTGATCGGCGCCATCGTCTACAAGGCGCTGAGCATCTGGCTGATAAGCCAGACCGACCTGTCGAAGCTCGTGCTCGGCGGCTTCATCATGCTGATCGTCGTCGTCTTCCCCAAGGGCATCGTCGGCATGCTGGAAATGCTGGCGCAACGGCGCAGGAAGTCCTCGCCGCCAGGATCATCTCTGCTCGCCAAGCCGATCGAGTCCGCCGAATGAGCGTTGCACCCCCACTTCTTGCGGTCGAAGGTCTGACCAAATCCTATGGCGGCATCCACGCCGTGCGCGGCGTGTCGTTCTCGTTGCGCGCCGGCGAGATCCTGGCGCTGATCGGGCCGAACGGCGCGGGCAAGAGCACCTGTTTCGACATGCTCAACGGCCAGAACAGGCCCGATACAGGCCACGTCCGCCTGCTTGGTGAAGAGATCACCGGCAGGAAGCCGCGCGAGGTCTGGCGGCTCGGCGTCGGGCGCACGTTCCAGATCACCGCGACCTTCGCCACCATGACCGTGCGCGAGAACGTGCAGGTCGCGCTGATCTCGCACGGCAAGCAGCTGTTCAACCTGTTCGGCTCGGCGCCGAAGTTCGACCGTGCCGAGGCCGGCCGTCTGCTCGAACTGGTCGGCATGGGCGGCTATGCCGATCGTCCCTGCGGCGAGCTCGCCTATGGCGACCTCAAGCGGCTCGAGCTTGCGGTGGCGCTCGCCAACCAGCCGAAGCTCTTGTTGATGGACGAGCCGACCGCCGGCATGGCGCCGCGCGAGCGCGTCGACCTGATGCGGCTTACGGCGCAGATCGCGCGGGAAAAGTCGATCGGTGTGCTCTTCACCGAGCACGACATGGACGTGGTGTTCGAGCATGCCGACCGCATCCTCGTGCTCAATCGCGGCTCGCTGATCGCAGAGGGTTCGCCGGCCGAAGTGCGCGGCAATCCGCAGGTGCAGGCGGTCTATCTCGGCGAGGGCCTCGTCTACGATGCCCGCCATCGCGAGGGAGCATCGGCATGAAGCTGACCGTCGAGGGGCTCAACAGCCATTACGGCCCGGCGCATATCCTGTTCGACATCGGCTTCGAGGTCGACCAGGGCGAGGTGGTCGCGTTGCTCGGGCGCAACGGCGCCGGCAAGTCGACGACCTTCCGCTCGATCGTCGGGCTGGTCGCGCAGCGGACCGGCCGCATCATGTTCGAGGGCAAGGACGTCTCGACAAGGCCGACGCACGAGATCGTGCGCGAGGGGCTCGGCTATGTGCCGGAGGAGCGGCGCATCTTCACCGATCTGACCGTCGAGGAAAATCTCGAAGTCGGCAAGCAGCCCAAGCGTCCGAACGCGCCGTATTGGACCCGCGAGAAGCTGTTTACGCTGTTTCCCAACCTCGGCGAGATGAAGAACCGTCCGGGCGGGCGCATGAGCGGCGGCGAGCAGCAGATGCTCACCATCGCGCGCACGCTGATGGGCAATCCGTCGCTGGTGCTGCTCGACGAGCCCTCGGAAGGGCTGTCGCCGAAGATCGTGGAGCAGATGGTCGATGCCATCCTGACCATGAAGAAGGAGGGCGTAAGCATCGTGGTCTCCGAGCAGAATCTGCATTTCGCGCGGTTGATCTCCGACCGCGCCTACATCATCGAGCGCGGCCGTATCTGCTTCGGCGGCACCATGGCCGAGCTCGACGCGCGTCCGGACATCCGCGACGCGCATCTGTCGTTGTGAGAGGCGGGGGACGGATGGCGAGAAGCGTTGCGGTGAAGAAGGGCGTCAAGCCGGCCAAATCGTCCTACGTGCTCGACGAGCAGGTCGGCTTCATCCTGCGCCAGGTCTGGCAGCGCCACAGCTCGATCTTCTCCCGCGATATCGGCACCAATCTGACGCCGACGCAATGGGCGGCGCTGTCGAAGCTCGCCGAGACCGGGCCGTGCTCGCAGAACCAGCTCGGCCGGCTGACCGCGATGGATGTCGCGACCATCAAGGGCGTGATCGACCGCCTGACGGCACGCGGCCTGACCGAGACCAGCCAGGATCCAGAGGACGGACGGCGGCTGCTGGTGAGCCTGACGCGGGCCGGCCAGCAGCTTGCGGAGAAGGTCGCACCGAACGCGCTCGCCATCACCCGCGAGACTCTGGCGCCGCTCGACGCCAGGGAGCGCGAGATGCTGATGGCGCTGCTCAGCAAGCTGCGGTGAAGAACTCGCCGGGCAAAGCTAAGCGTGCCCACCACCTTTTGCGGTCAGGGCGAGATCGTGGGTACGGCGCTGCGCGCCTTTGCCCACCCTACGGCAGTTGAACGCGGTGCGGGGATTGGCGACTAACCTCGATGAGGACGTCATCGAGGTTTTTTCATGAGAACGGCGACGCGGTTTGCATTCGTCCTGGGTTTCGGTGTGGCGCTCGCCGGCCAATGCGCGCCCGCCTTTGCCGCGCAGCCTTATGAAGGCTTCTGGGCATCGACCAAAAAGGACTGTCGCGACGACGACAGTCCGAACCGCATGAGCATCGAAGGCAGCAACCGGCTGTACTGGTACGAGACGCGGTGCCGCGCCAGCGAGATCACGGCCGACGGTAAGCTCGGCTGGAAAATGAAGCTCGCCTGCGAGGGCGAAGGCCAGAAGTTTCGCTCTAATCCGCGCGTCTCCATCGCGGCGGACGGCAAGCTGGTGATGGACAACGGCCCGGTCGGGCAAGCCAGGCGCCAGACTTACGTGCGCTGTGAGATCGCGAAGAAGCGCTGATCTTCGGGGCCTAGGTCTTGCCCGGCCATTTGGCCCGGTAGCGGATTTCGCTGCCGTCGTCGATGCGCCGCCACGTGCCAAACTCCGGCGCATGCGGGGCCCGGGCCGACAGCCCGATCGGATAGACCCGGCTCGGCTGCCCCTCGATGTTGACGGCAAGCTGCCGGTGCGAGGTGCGGAAGGCCAGCTCGACTTCGCCCGCGATGACAGGCTGTTCGCCATCACGATGGAAACCGGCCGGGTTGAGTTCGCCCGGCATGGTGTTGAGGTCGGTCTGCAGCTCGATGGTGATGCCTTGCGCTGACGCCGGCACCTTGATGGCGGCCGGAAAGCGCACCTCGAACAGCAGCAGGGGATTGGCGCCGTTCCTGTTCAGCCAGGGCGTGGCCGTCATGTAGGCAAGGCCGAGGTAAACGGCGATGCCGGCAACGCAGAGCAGGGCGACGACGCCGAGCGACTTCAGGCTGTTGCGCGCAACGCTTTCGTTGCTCGCGTCTTTTCCCGGCCTCGTCACCAGCCAGCTGGCCAACACCGCGCCGCCGATCGCGCCGATGGGGGCGTAGACGAACAGCCCCAGTAACCCCGACGTGATGGGATCCGCGCGGTTGCCGAAATCGAACAGGGACAGCAGCACGAAGCTCGCGACATAGCCCGCAACAGCGCCCAAAACGCCGACGGCGATCCGTGATGAGTTCTTCATGTCTCCCTCGAAGGTCCAGCAATGAACTGCCGCCGCCGAGGGCTGCCTGCGTTAGACGCTTGAGGCCAAAGACTTGTTCAACGCCTCCAAGCGACGATGCGGAGCGGCGCGCCGCTCCGGCTGCGTCACTTCGCCACCACCTCCGGCACCCGGCCGGCCGGCGGGGTGTTGCGGCTGCGCTGGGTGCGCACGATGCCGTCGATGATGGTCATGCCGATGCCGGGGAGGTCGCCGAGCCGCACGCTCTCCAGGATGTTCTTGCCCGGCGAATGCTGGGCCTTGTCCATGATGACGAAATCCGCGGCGCGGCCGACTTCGATCACGCCGCAATCGAGCTGCCGCATCCGCGCGGTGTTGCCGGTGGCGAGGCAGAACGCGATCTCGGCCGGCAATTCGCCGATCGAGGACAGCATCGAGACCATGCGCAGGATGCCGAGCGGCTGCACGCCGGAGCCGGCCGGCCCGTCGGTGCCGAGGATCACGCGATGCAGCTCGTTCATCTCGCGTGCGATGCGCAGCGTGTAGAGCGCCGACCGCTCGTTGCCGTTGTGAACGATCTCGAGCCCGCGCTTGCAGCCCTCGCAGATGCAGCGGATCTGGTCGTCGGGCAGGGCAGTGTGGCCGCCATTGATGTGGCCGACCACGTCGGTGTCGGCCTCCAGCACGACGTCCTTATCGATCAGGCCGGAGCCGGGGATCGAGGGGCCGCCGGTGTGGATCGTGCTCTGGATGCCGTATTTACGGGCCCAGCCGACCATCTTGCGGGCGGTCGGGCCGTCCTTGACGCCGCCGAGGCCGACTTCGCCGAGCAGCTTGACGCCGGCGGCGGCCATCTCCTTGAAGTCTTCCTCGACCATTTCGCATTCGATCACCGGCGCGCCGGCGTGAACCTTCACGCCGCCCGGACGAAGCGTCCAGAACGCGCGCTGGGCGAAAATCGCCATCGCCTTGAGGCCGACGACGTCGCGGGGACGGCCGGGCATGTGGACCTCGCCCGCCGAGATCATGGTGGTGATGCCGCCATGGAGCGAGCTGTCGATCCAGCCGATCTGGTTCTGGCGGGGCGTCCAGTCGCCCGCGACGGGGTGGACATGGCTGTCGATCAGGCCGGGCGTGACCGTGGTGCCGTTGGCATCGACGATGGTGGTCGCGCCTTCGGTGTCGAGGTCCTTGTAACGGCCGATCGCGGTGATCTTGCCGTTCTCGGCGACGATGGTGTCGCCGTCCAGGATCGGCTTTTCCAGGGCGCCGGACAGGATCAGGCCGATATTCCGGATCACGAGCTTCGAAGGTCCGGTGGCCTGGGGGGCGTCATGCGCCATGGAAGGGGCTCCTTATTCCTAACTGCAACGCTTCCGATCTTGGGCAGCCTTGACCGCGGGATCAAGCAGGATTATTCATTAGTATACGAATGATCGTGTACAAACGACGCATAGCTGCCCGCCTCGGAACCGCATTGGAAGCGACAGGGAAGGTGAGATGAGCAATTTCAATCAGGAAAGCGTTTTGAGCGTCCATCACTGGACCGACACGCTGTTCTCCTTCAAGACCACCCGCAGCCCGACCTTCCGTTTCCGCAACGGCGAATTCACCATGATCGGGCTCAAGGTCGGCGAGAAGCCGTTGCTGCGGGCCTACAGCGTCGCCAGCGCCAATTACGAGGACACCCTCGAGTTCTTCTCGATCAAGGTGCCGGACGGCCCGCTGACCTCGCGCCTTCAGCACCTCAGGGAAGGCGACGAGATTATCGTCAGCCGCAAGGCCACCGGCACGCTCGTCATCGACAATCTGGAAGAGGGCCGCAACCTCTACCTCATCGGCACGGGCACCGGCCTTGCGCCGTTCCTGAGCGTGATCAAGGACCCCGAGACCTATGAGCGGTTCGAGAAGGTCGTGCTGCTGCATGGCTGCCGGCACGTGAAGGAGCTTGCCTATGGCGAGATGATCAACGAGCATCTGCCGAAGGACGAGCTGCTCGGCGAGTACATCCAGAACCAGCTGATCTACTATCCGACCGTGACCCGCGATCCCTTCCGCAACCGCGGCCGCATCACCGACCTCATCACCTCGGGCAAGCTGTTCAGCGACATCGGCCTGCCGGCGCTGGAAGCCGCCCATGACCGCGTCATGATCTGCGGCAGCCCGGCGCTGGTTGCGGACACCCGCGTGCTCCTGGGCGAGCGCGGCTTCGTCGAGGGCAACCACGGCGAGCCTGCCCAATTCGTGGTCGAAAAGGCCTTCGCCGAGCGCTAAGCCCGCAGAAAGACCGTATTTTCGCCGCCCGGCGGGCGTTGCCCCGCCGATTCGGCGCTTGATACACTGTGGGAGCGAATCAGCGGAGTTCCCACATGGTTGCGGACAGCGACAGCCACATCGCCTGGCACCGGGTTCAGTTGAAGAAGAACCGCGCCGAGTTGAAGGCGGTGGAGACCGCGCGCTTTACGATGGGCGAGATCGCCTCGTCGAAGCGGAACGGTCAGACCCAGAAGACCATCTCGGAACTCAAGCGGAAGATCGCGCTTTCGGAGCGCGTGATCGCCGATCATGACAAGCGTACCCGACGTCCGCTCGGCACTGACATGCAGAGCCTCAGCAATGGCAGTTGGAGCCATTGGGATTCCTACACGCAGCAGCAGCGCAAGACCGGCCACCGCTCGCCGGGACGCGAATAGGGCGTTTCAAGCGTCCGCTCTCGCGAGACCACATCGGTTCCGGCCCTTGCGCCGGCCGTGCCGCATCCCATCTGGTTGACGCGCCACCAATCACACCGGTGATCCCATGACACCGCGCCTCGATTTCACCAGCGAGGCCTTCTTTCGCGATCCGCCCAAGGCGATCGCGGCATTGCGCATGTCCGGCCCCGTGGTCGCGACGCGATTTCCTCTCGTCGGCGATGTCTGGATCACCACCACACATGACGCGACGGCCGCGGTCCTGAAGGACAGCGCGACCTTCACGTTGCGCAAGGAGGATGGCGACGTCGCGGGCCTGCGCTGGTGGATGCCGCGATATGTGAGGACCATCGCCAACAACATGCTGACGATGGACGAGCCTGACCACACCAGGCTGCGCGGCATCGTGGACGAGGCCTTCCGTCGCCGCGCGATCGTCGCGATGGAGCCGCGCATCCGCGCCATCGCCGACGGTCTGGCTGACGAGCTGTTCGCGAAGGATAATCCGGCTGATCTCGTCCAGCGTTACGCCCGCATCCTGCCGCTCGCGGTGATCTCCGAGCTCCTGGGCCTGCCGCAAGCCGACCGTCCGAGATTCATCGCCTGGGCCAACGAGATGTCCTCGTTGACCAACGTCCTCAGCTTCTTCCGCCTGCTGTGGGCGTTCCGCAAGATGCGCGCCTATCTCGCACGACAATTGCAGATCGCGCGTGAAAGGGGCGGCGAGGGCCTGATTGCCGAATTGATCCAGGTCGAGCGCGAGGGCGGCGAGATCACGCCCGACGAGATGGTCTCGATGGTGTTCCTGCTACTGGCCGCCGGTTCCGAGACCACCACGCATCTCATCAGCGGCTCCGCCTACGAGCTCCTCAGGCGTCCCGACTTGCGCGATTGGCTCGAGCAGGATTGGAGCCGGGTTGGGCTCGCAGTGGAGGAGTTCCTGCGCTTCGTCTCACCCGTGCAGTTCTCCAAGCCGCGCTATGTGCGGCGGGACATCGACGTCGAAGGCGTGCGCCTGAAGCAGGGCGATCGCGTCATGGTGATGCTCGCCGCGGCCAACATGGATCCGGCGATGCATGATTGCCCTGAAAGGCTCGATCTCGAACGCAAGCCGAACCGTCACTTGTCGTTCGGAACGGGAATCCATTTCTGCCTCGGGCACCAGCTGGCGCGCATCGAGGCGGCCTGTGCGCTGGAGGCGCTGTTCGTGCGATGGCCGAAACTCGGCCTGGCCGTCGATCCCGCTGACGTTCACTGGCGCAGGCGGCCGGGCCTGCGCGCGATCACGACGCTTCCCGTGACGGCCGAGGGCCGCGGAACAGGAGCAACTGCGCGCAGCGAAGCGAGCATCGATCGTTCGCTGACTGCGGCGAGCTGAAGACAACTGGCCTTCGGAAATGGAGCGTTGCTTGCGACCAATTTGCGGACCGCTGTTCAGCCGGTCTGCTTTTTTGCTTGCGCCAGATCGCGCTCCCAGCCGAACACGGAACGGCCGTCGAGATCGGGCGAGGCTGCGCGTTCCCCGGCGATGTAGGCCTCCACGGAAGGCCCGCGCGCGGTTCGTTCCAGCCGCCGCGCCTGATCGTCGAGCCGCTTCATCGCCTGCATCTCTTCTTCGCGCCCGAGCCTGGCGTTCTGGACCGCGCCTTTCAGCACGCGGATGGTCTCGTCATAGACCTTGATCGGGACGGGGTAGGGATGCCGGTCCTTGCCGCCATGTGCGAGCGAGAATCGCGCAGGGTCCGTGAAGCGATAGGGCGCGCCGTGCACGACCTCTGCGACCATCGCCAGCGAGCGCACGGTACGGGCGCCGACCCCGGGCGTCAGCAGCAGCTCCGGGAAATCGACAGGGCCGCGCTCGGCTGCGGCCGCGAGCGTGCCGTGCAGGCGGCGCGCGAACACGTCCTTCGGCCTGACATCGTGATGCGCGGGCATGATCAGATGCGGCAGCATGGCCTGTGCCGGCTCCGGCGCGGTCCCGATGAGCCGTTCGAATTCGCTGACGATGCGATCGGGGCCGAGATCCCCGAGGAGATCGAGCTGCACGCTGCGCGAGATATCGGCGCGATGGTCGGTGAGATTGACGATCTCGCCCTGCTGGGGACCGTCGATCGCGCTGTGCGGCGTATCGACGAAACTCTTCAGCGCCTCGGAATGCCAGTGATAGCGGCGAGCCTGCCGCTTGTCGCCGTTCATGCCCTGCTGCACCACCGTCCATTTGCCGTCGGCGGTGACGAAGAAGCCGTGGAGATAGAGATCGAAGCCGTCCTGCACGGCCGCGCTGTCGACCTTCGCCACCAGCCGGCTTGCGCGGGTCAGTTTTGCGCCGTCGAGGCCGACGCGATTCCCGAGCAGCATCAGCTCGTCCGGCGTCTTGCGCGAGTGCTGGCCCCGGCCGCCGCAAACGTAGATCCCGAGTTCGTCCTGAAGCGGCCCGAGCCCGCGCTTCAGTGCGCCGATCACTGAGGTCGTGATGCCCGAGGAGTGCCAGTCCATTCCCATCACGGCGCCGAACGACTGGAACCAGAAGGGATGGGACAGCCGCTGCAGAAATGCATCACGGCCGTAATGATGCACGATCGCCTGCGTGACGATCGCGCCGAGCGAGGCCATGCGACTGGCCAGCCAGGGCGGAACCCGGCCGGTGTGCAAGGGAAGATCGGCGCTGCCGCTACGTCGAGTCATGAATGCACTAATATTAGCGCAATCCGGCGACGGTTGCACCAGCGGAATGCTGCGTTGCACCGAGCGGGGGAGCGAAGCGGGCCGGAAGGCGTTGAGCCCGCTACGTGAATGCAAGCGCGGGGACAGCAATGAATTGGCAGGCCCTTTTGGCCGACATCGACAGGATGCTCGGGTGGATACCGTCGTGGTTTGTCGGCCTCAGCCTGGTCGTCGGCGCGATTCTGCTGGCGCTGTCCGTCTACCGGCTCGCGACATGGCTGCTGAACCGGGCCTTTGGAACCCGTCTTCCGCTTTTAGGCGTGTTCATCGAACGCACCTCCGGCCCGGCCCAGCTTGCGTTGTGCCTGGCAGCCGTTGCGCTGGTCCTGCCGCTCGCGCCGCTCGACGACAACATCCGTACGCCCTTGATGCGCCTGTTCGTCGTGGCCGTCATCGCTCTAATCGGCTGGATCTCGATCCGGATCGTCGACATGAGCGCCGCGCGCTACCTGCAGAACTTTCGCGACGTCACCGAGAACTTCGTCGCGCGCAAGCACGTCACGCAAGTCCGGGTGTTCAAGCGCGTCACCGACACCATCATCGTCATCATCACGGTATCAACAGCGCTGATGACGTTCGACTCGGTGAGGCAATACGGCGTCAGCCTGTTCGCCTCCGCCGGCGCGGCCGGTATCATCGTCGGTCTTGCCGCGCGGCCGCTGCTGAGCAATCTGATCGCGGGTCTGCAGATCGCGATCACGCAGCCGATCCGCATTGAGGACGCCGTGATCATCGAGAACGAGTGGGGGTGGGTCGAGGACATCGCCTCGACCTATGTGGTGATCCGATTGTGGGATTGGCGCCGCATGGTGGTGCCGCTGTCCTATTTCATCGAGAAGCCGTTCCAGAACTGGACCCGCGACACGGCTTCGCTGATCGGCGTGATCGCGCTCCACGTCGACTATCGCGCCGACGTCCCCCGGATCCGGCGCTGGCTGGAAGGGGCGGTGAAGGAGTCAAAGCTCTGGGACGGGGCGGTGGTCAATCTCCAGGTGATCGACGCGGACTCGCGCACCATCGAACTGCGGGCGCTGGTCAGCGCGCGAAACGCGCCGCAATCCTGGGACTTGCGCTGCGAGGTCAGGGAACGGCTCGTCGCCTTCATTCGCGACGAGATGCCGGAGGCGCTGCCGCGCGAGCGTGCAATCCTGATTCCATCGGCCGACGCTGACGCTGATTTCCTGCAACGGTCCGCGCCGCCGGAGAAGATGCGGGCAAATGCCCGCAACTGATATTCGGTGCGATCAGCGAACGCCGGCAATGGCGGCGTCGGCCGGCCGGCCCGCGCGGGGCCGCGGCTTGCGCAGGGTTCGCCGCGCCCAGATCAGGAGCCCGGTCGACAGCAGTGTCAGCAACGCGATCGAGGTCACGACATTGAGCGGCGAGGCGATCAGGGCCGACCAGTTTCCTTCGTGGATCAGGCGCGGCCAGTTGCGCGGCAGCGGCGTGACCGCCGACGCGGTGACGGCATAGGCGCGAAGTTCTCCGCCGTCATAGAGCCTTGCCATGATGCGGCCGCCGCGGTTGCCGATCGAGATCACATGCGACAGCTCGTGCGAGGATGCGACCATGTGGATCGCGTCCGGCAGGGCGAGGGGACGGCCACTCGTGGCTGGAGGAACCGCCGTCTGAAAAGTCAGGCCGAACGCCATGCACAGGCCGGTCAATGGACTGAGAAGGATCAGCGGCAGCGTGAACCAGGCGGTCCCCTTGTGCCATCCCGAGAGCGTGTTGCGCAGCCGCGGCAGCCCCATGACGATGCCGAGCACCAGGACGATCACCATCGCCAGCGTGGACGCGGTCACCAGCCAGGCCTGCCCCATGAGACGCTCATGCGTGAAACGCGCCCAGAGAAAGAACTCCGACAGGGTCGAGCTCACGGACGCGGCTTCGCCGGTCGCAAGATCGATCGCCGGCACGGTGGTGCCCTGCATCGTGATCCGCCGGCTGGCCGCGTTGATGGAGAGCCCGCGCGCCTTGCCGTCGGGATCATATCGCTTCACCAGTTCGACGACGCGGCCGGCATCGATCGCGTCACCGCCAATGCCACTCGTTTGCACGAGCGGCTCGACCGACAGGATCAGACCGGTGGCGATGATCGCAAACAGCGGAAGGGCGAAGACCAGGGTGATCCAGCGATGAAGTCTCAACAATGCGGGTTTGCTCATGCGTCGTCTCTCGTGTTCTTTCGTCCTTGCTCGCGCAAGGACGTGCAAAACACAAATGACGCTTTGTCCATATTGTTGCGTTGATGTGCAGCAACAGGAATTAAAATTCGCGGCGCGACGTGCCGACGGTATCGGGCATCGCCGCACTGCTGCGCTCCAGCACGCGCGACGCTCTTACTCGCGCCTGGCCTTGGTCGCTCCACGCAGGCCTGCCTGCTGTTGGATCGTGTCGAGCGTGCCTGATGATTGCTCGTCCGCCACGAAGCGATTGAGCATGACGAGAGACTCTTCGCGCCCCTTCGGGATCGCGATCGCCATGTGCTCCAGCCCCCAATTGCCGTCGAGGATGCGTGCACCCGGCATCTGGTCGGACATCTCGAACAGCGTCGGCTTGTTGGTCGCATAGAGATCGATCTCGCCGCGGCCGAACATGCCGATGGCGGCCTTGACGCTTTCGGCGGAGACAATTGTGGCGTTCTTGAATTTGGCGGGCAGCGTGCGCTCGGAGGTCGAGCCCTTGGTGACGCCGATCTTCACGCCTGATTTGTCGATGTCCTCGACCTTTCCGATCGGCGAATTTGCCGGGACGAGATAGCCGAGCTCGATCGCCAGCACGGGCTGGCTGAAGCTGACGTCATTCGCGCGCGCCGGCGTGGCATTGGTCACGGTGAAATCGACCTTGCCGTCGTGGATCGCGGCAACGATGTCGGCGACGCGCTCGAACTTGACGTAGTCGATGCCAACGCCGAGGCGCCTGGCCAGCTCGCCGCCGAGGTCGTAGGCGAGGCCGTGCGGCTTGCCGGCGGCGTCGGTCACCATCGAGGTCGGGCTGCCCGGATAGATGCCGACGCGCAAGCTGCCGCTCGGCGCCAGCAGCCTAGCTTCGCCATCGGCGTGCGCGGGCGCGCCGGGCAGGCCGATGATGGCAAGCGCAAGCAGGGCTGTGCGCGCAGCATGGCGAAGAGAAATCCTCATGGATCGAGCCTCACTGCGCGCGGATGTTGGCCGCCTTCAGCACCGGCTCCCATTTGGTCGCCTCGGCATGCATGTAGGCGTCAAAGTCCTTGGCGGAGGAACCGACGGGCGCTGCGCCGATCTTGCCGAGCGTCGACATCACGTTCGGGTCCTGCAGCGCGGCCTTGAGGTCGGTTTCGAGCTTTGTCACGATCTCCGGCGGCATCTTTGCCGGTCCAAGCACACCCCACCAGACCGAGACGTCGTAGCCGGCGACGCCGGCCTCCGCGACGGTCGGCACATCAGGCAACGCCTTCGAACGTTCGGCCGAGGTCACAGCGAGCGCGCGCACCGGGCCGCCTTCGAGCTGGCCGATCGCTTCCGCCAGCGGATTGATGCTGAGCGGGATCTCGCCGGCGATGACGGCGGTCAGCGCCGGCGCACCGCCCTTGTAGGGGATCGAGACGATCTTGGTGCCGGACATGTATTTCAGGAGTTCGCCGGCCAGATGCGCCGAGGTGCCGTTGCCGGACATGCCATAGGAGAGCTTGTCCGGCTCCTTCTTGGCGGCCGCGAGGAGATCGCCGAGCGTCTTGTACGGACTGTCCTTGGCCACCACGATCGCGAGCGGCGAGGAGGCGACTTCCGTGATCGCCGTAAAATCCTTGAACGTGTCGTAGGGCACGCTCGGATAGATGAACTGGTTGAGCGGATGGCCGCTCGCGACCAGGATCAGCGTGTAGCCGTCGGGCGCAGCCTGTGTCAGCGCCTGCGAGGCAACGATGCCGCCGGCGCCGGGGCGGTTGTCGACCACCGGCTGCTGGCCCCAGGTTTTTGCCAGCGCCTGTGCCAGCGTGCGCGCGAGCACATCGACCGCGCCGCCGGCGGCGTAGGGGACCAGAATATGGACCGGCTTGCTCGGATAAGTGTCGGCCGCCTGTGCGGCGCCGCTCGTGAGCAGCAAGCTCGTGCCCAGCATCAAACCGCCGATCATCTTGTTCAAACCCAGCATTTCCCAGCACTCCTTGCGGGCGTTTACGTGCTTGCGGCCGGTCTTCCGACCCGCCCGGACGCCGCCCATGGTTTTTGTTGACGAGACCTGATCTTTTGTACGATAGTACAAATCACATGGTACGCAAGCCCACCAGCAAGGAATCGGCCCGCAAGCCGAACATGCGCGAGGCAATCCTCGCCGCGGCCGAGGAGCTGTTCGCCACCAACGGCTTCAATGCCGTCTCGGTGCGCGACATCGCGCAAGCCGCCGGGGCCAATCCCGGCAGCGTCACCTATCATTTCAAGACCAAGGACGGCCTGCTGCTGGAGATCTACCGGCGTCATTGCGGGCCGATGAACCTGCGTCGTTCGGAGCTGCTCGCGGCTGCAAAGCGCGTGCGCGATCTCCAGGACCGGCTGGAGGCGATCGTGCGCGCCTATGTGGTGCCGGCCTTCACCTCGGGCAGCGACCTTGCCGGCGGAGGTGCGCGCTTCACGCGGCTGCGCGCCGTGATGTCGGCCGAGGGCAACGAGGTCGCGCGCAAGATCATCGCGCAGACGTTTGACGACACCAGCCACGCCTTCATCGACGCGATCCACGAAAGCGTGCCGCATATTCCGCGCACCGACATCGTCTGGCGCAGCCACTTCCTGCTCGGGGCCCTGTATTATTCGCTGGTGACGCCGGATCGCGTCTCGCGCCTGTCGCGCGGCGAGGCAGACGGCGGCGATCCCGCCAATGCCATCGAGCAACTGGTGCAGGCCACCGTTGCCGCATTCCAGGCGCCGGCGCTGGATCAGGCCGGGCCGGCACGCCGGCGGCCGGCCGTCAGCAACAAGACCTAGAAAAGAGCCGCCCGAGGGGAGGCGCGCAATTGCGCTTCCGCTCGCAGGCGGACGATGTAACGGGGTGTTGGGAACATGAACAGGCGGGAGTGCTTGCATCTCTTGACCGGGATGGCCGGTGCGGCGATCGCGGGCGAGGTGCGCGCGGAAGAGCCGAAGGCGATACCGACGATCACGCCGCCGGACCCCAATCCCAAGACGCCGTCGTTCAAGCTGCCGCCGAAATCCTGCGACAGCCATACCCATATCTTCGGCCCGGCGTCGCGCTATCCCTTCTCTGAGAAGCGCCCGTACAACACGGCCGACGCGCCGCTGGAGACGTTCCGAAGCGTCCATGAGAAGATCGGCGTCGAGCGCTGTGTGATCGTCAATGCGACCGTGCACGGCACCGACAATCGCGTCGTCACCGACGCCATTGCCCAGAGCGAGGGCGCGTATAAGGGCATCGCCAACGTCAGTGATGAGATGAGCGAGAAGCAGCTGGCGGCGCTCGACAAGGCCGGTATCTGCGGTTGCCGCTTCGCCTTCCTCAAGCGCCTCGGCGGCATCGGCGACATGGGCAAGTTCCAGCGCATCGTGCACCGCGTCGCCGAGCTCGGTTGGCACATTGACGTCTATTTCGAGCCGGGCACGATCGGCGAATTCGCACCTGTTCTCACCGCGCTGCCGACACCTTATGTGATCGACCACATGGGAACGGTGCAGGCCGGCAAGGGGCTCGACGATCCCGGCTTCACCGCGCTGCTCGACCTTCAGAAGAAGGACGAAAAGTGCTGGGTGAAGATCACCGGGCTGGAGCGTGCCTCCGCCGCCGGCAAGCCGTTCCATGACGCCGTGCCGTTCGCGAAGGCGCTGATCGACAACGCACCGGATCGCGTCTTGTGGGGCACCGACTGGCCGCATCCCAATGTGAAGATCATGCCGAATGACGGCGATCTCGTCGACCTGATCCCGCTCTACGCGCCCGATGCAAAGATCCAGCACAAGCTGCTGGTCGACAACCCCGCGCGCCTGTTCAAGTTCACCTGATGAATAAGATGTACACCCCGACCATTCCGCCGCCCGATCCGAACACGCGCACGCCGAAGTTCAAGCTGCCGAAGCTGTCCTGCGACGCGCATTGTCACATCTTCGGACCGGGCGCGAAATACCCTTACGCGCCGGACCGGTCCTACACCCCGCCGGACGCGCCGCTGGAGGATTTCAGGGCTCTGCATGCCAAGCTCGGCATCGAGCGCGCGGTCATCGTCAATGCCAGCGTGCACGGCACCGACAACAGCGTGGCGCTCGATGCGATCGCGCAGAGCAACGGCGCTTACCGTGCGGTCGCCAATATCGACGACACGATCACCGAGCGTGAGCTGCGCGTGTTGCACGAGGGCGGCTTTCGCGGTTGCCGCTTCAATTTCGTCCGCCATCTCGGCGGCGTGCCCGACAAGCGCGTGTTCGACCGTATCGTCGGGATGGTCACGCCGCTCGGCTGGCACATCGATCTGCATTTCGATGCGATCGACCTGCCTGAATATGCCGACATGCTGACGAGGCTGCCGCTCAGCTACACCATCGATCACATGGGCCGCGTGAAGGCGTCCGAGGGGCTCGACCAGCTCCCGTTCAGAATCCTGATCGAGCTGATGCAGTGCGACGAGAAATGCTGGGTCAAGATCTGCGGCTCGGAGCGGGTCTCCTCGGCCGGTCCGCCATTCACGGACGCGGTGCCGTTCGCGCGAAAGATCGTCGAGACCGCGCCGGACCGGGTGATCTGGGGCACCGACTGGCCGCATCCCAACGTCAAGGTGATGCCGAATGACGGCGACCTCGTCGACCTGATCCCGCTGTTCGCGCCGGAGGCGGAGCTCCAGCAGAAGATCCTGGTCGACAATCCCGCGCGCCTGTTCGAGTTCGACCGATGACGGCGCTCGCGATCGACAAGCCGCGCGGCCGTGCCTGGTGGAAAGAGCTCTGGATCCAGGTGCTCATCGCCATGGCGGCCGGCATCGTGCTCGGGATCGCCAGCCCCGAGGCGGGCGCCAAGATGCAGCCGCTCGGGGATGCCTTCATCAAGGCGATCCGGATGCTGATCGCGCCGATCATCTTCTGCACCGTCGTGCACGGCATCGCGCATATGGCCGACATGGCGCGGGTGGGGCGCGTCGCGGTGAAGGCGATCGTCTATTTCGAGATCATGACCACGATCGCGCTGATCATCGGGCTCGTTGCGGTGAACCTGCTCAAGCCGGGTGTCGGCATGAATATCGATCCCGCCAGCATCAATGCGAGCGCGATCGAGCCCTACGTCAAGCAGACCAGCGTTATCGGCTTCGTGCCGTTCCTGATGAACATCGTGCCGGCAACCTTCGTCGGCGCTTTTGCCGAAGGCAACATCCTCCAGGTGCTGTTCATCTCCGTGCTGTGCGGCTTCGCGCTGGTGCAGCTCGGCGAGCGGGGCGCTCCGCTGGTCCATCTGATCGACATCGCCGCCAAGATGGTGTTCGCGGTGGTCGGCTTCGTGATGTGGGCGGCGCCGATCGGTGCGTTCGGAGCCATCGCGTTCACGGTCGGCAAGTTCGGCGTGGGCTCGCTGGCCTCGCTCGGCAAGCTGCTCGGCGGCTTCTATCTGACCTGCGTGATCTTCATTGCCGTCGCGCTCGGGCCGGTGGCGCGGCTGTGCGGCTTCTCGCTGCTCAAGCTGATCCGATACATCTGGGAAGAGCTGCTGATCTGCATCGCCACGACGTCGTCCGAGACGGTGCTGCCGCGGATGCTGATCAAGCTGGAAAAGGCCGGCTGCGAGAAGAGCGTGGTCGGGCTCGTGATCCCGACCGGCTATTCCTTCAATCTCGACGGCACCTGCCTCTATCTTGCCGCCGCATCGGTGTTCCTGGCCCAGGCCACCAACACGCCGTTCGGGCTCGCCGAGCAGATCGAGCTGCTGCTGATCCTGCTGGTGACCTCCAAGGGCGCGGCGGGAATCGCGGGCGCCGCCTTCGTCGTGCTGGCGGCGACGCTGTCGGCCACCGGCAGCATTCCGGTGACGAGCGTCGCCCTTGTGCTCGGCATCCATCGCCTGATGTCGCAGGGACTGACGCCGACCAATCTGATCGGGAATGCGGTGGCGACCATCGCGATCGCGAAATGGGAGGGCGCGCTGGATGGCGAGCGCCTGAAGCGCGTGCTCGACGGCGAGGAGCCGGCCGCGGTCGCCGCCGCCTGAATGAACTTGCTGCCGGCATGACGCAGGCGGCCTATGATGTTGACGAACGAAAGAGGGGAGCTCTCCCATGAAAACAGGTCTCGTGGTCACCGCCCATCCCGGCGATTTCGTCTGGCGCGCCGGTGGCGCCATCGCGCTGCATGCGAAGAAGGGCTACCGCATGAAGATCGTCTGCATGTCCTTTGGCGAGCGTGGCGAGAGCCAGTTCGCCTGGAAGGAGAAGGGTGCGACGCTGGAATCGGTCAAGGCCGGCCGCAAGGACGAGGCGGAGCGCGCCGCCAAGCTGCTCGGCGCCGAGATCGAGTTCTTCGACTGCGGTGACTATCCGCTCAAGCTCACCGAGGCGCATTTCGACCGCATGGTGGACATCTACCGCGAGCTCAATCCGAGCTTCGTGCTGACCCACGCGCTGGAAGACCCCTATAATTTCGACCACCCGAATGCCGCGCATTTCGCGCAGGAGACCCGGGTGGTCGCGCAGGCGATGGGTCACAAGCCCGGTGCGCAGTACAAATATTCGGCGCCGCCGGTGTTCCTGTTCGAGCCGCACCAGCCCGAGCAGTGCAACTACAAGCCGGACCTGTTGCTCAAGATCGACGAGGTCTGGAAGGAGAAGTACGAGGCGTTCCAGATTCTCGCCGCGCAAAAGCATCTCTGGGGTTATTACGAGCGCGTCGCGCTCAACCGCGGCATCCAGGGCAGCCGCAACACCGGTGTGCCCATGACTTATGGCGAGGCCTATCAGCGCCTGTTCCCGACCGTTGCGGAGGAGCTGGCATGAAGCCGGTCGTCGTTCGCAACATTGAGCGAGCCGATCCCGCCGGGATGGCGGAGTACGGCGTCTCGACCGTGCACGAGGCCCATGGCCGCCTTGGCCTGATGAAGCCCTATCTGCGCCCGGTCTGGGCGGGCGCGTCGATTGCCGGTCCTGCCGTCACCGTGCTGGCGCAGCCCGGCGACAATTGGATGATCCATGTCGCCGTCGAGCAGTGCAAGAAGGGCGACATCCTCGTCGTCGGCTGCACCACCGACAACACCGACGGTATGTTCGGCGAGCTGCTTGCGACCTCGCTGCAGGCGCGGGGCGTGCAGGGGCTGATCATCGATGCCGGCTGCCGCGACGTCAAAGCGCTGCACGAGATGAACTTTCCGGTGTGGTCGCGCGCGGTCTCGGCCAAGGGCACGGTCAAGGCGACGCTCGGCTCGGTCAACATCCCCGTGGTCTGTGCCGGCGTCAACGTCGATCCCGGCGACATCGTCGTCGCCGATGACGACGGCGTCGTGGTGGTGCCGAAGCGCTACGCCGCGGAGGTCGCCGAGAAGGCGAAGAAGCGCAACGCGGACGAGGGCGGCAAGCGCAAGCGGCTCGCCTCGGGTGAGCTGGGTCTCGACATGTACAGCATGCGCGAGGCACTGGCGAAGGCCGGGCTCGTCTATGTCGACAATCCCGAGGACGTCTGAAGCGGAGCGGGCGCATGGATCGTCTCAGGCTGAAGGCCGTGCTGGGCAGCCACCCCCATGTCAAGGCGGTGAAGAGCGGCGAACTCCGCTCCGATCTCTTTGATCTCGACTTCGTGGAATACACGCCGACCAACACCGCGTTCAAGCCGATGGTGCGCGAGCAGGCCTTCGACGTCTGCGAGATGGCGATCGTGACCTATCTGACGGCGAAGGCTCACGGCAAGCCGCTGGTGCTCTTGCCGGCGACCATGATGGGCCGCTTCCAGCATTCCTACGCGCTGTATAATCCCGCGCAGGGAACGCTCGGTCCGGGCGATCTCGAAGGCAAGCGTGTCGGCATTCGCTCGTTCACGACCACGACCGGCGCCTGGATCAGGGGCATTCTGGCCAACGACTACGGGGTCAATCTCGACGGGATCAAATGGGTCACGTTCGAGGATCCGCACGTTGCAGAATATGTCGACACTACCGAGAAGGCACCGAAGGACAAGAAGATCCTGCAGATGCTGCTCGATGGCGAGCTCGACGCGGTTCTTGGCGAGACCTCCGACGATCCGAAGCTGAAGCCGCTCTTCCCGGATACGGCCGCTGAAGCTGCGAAGTGGTATGCCCGTCGCGGCGTCGTCCCGGTCAATCATCTCGTGGTCGTGACCGAAAGGCTCGCGACATCGCGCCCCGACGTGGTCGCGGGCGTCTATGATCTGCTGAAGCGCAACAAGGACCAGATGGGGCCTGCGGGAAATCCGGACTTCGTTCCGTTCGGGATCGAGGCCAACAGGAAGCCGCTCGAGCTGATCGTCGACTATGCGTTCCAGCAGGCGCTGATCCCGCGCCGCTACGCAGTCGAGGAACTCTTCGACGAGACGACACGAGGATTGAACTGATGGCGGATCCGAAGCGCTGGCAGATCGGGCTGGTCGGCTATGGCGAGGTCGGCCGCATCCTGGCCGAGGATTTGCGCCAGCAGGACATCAAGGTGGCGGCCTACGACATCAAACTCGGAGGCGAGCAGGGCGGACCGCTGATGGAGCATGCGGCCAGGCACGGCGTGATGCTGGCCGCGTCCCACGCCGAGCTAACCGCAAAATCAGATTTCATCATCTCTGCCGTCACCGCAAGCCAGGCCGTGCCGGTCGCGAAGGCGTGTGCCGCCGCGATCAACCAGGGCACCTGGTTCCTCGATTTCAATTCGGCCTCGCCCGGCGCAAAGCAGCGCGCTGCTGCGCTGATCGACGGTGCCGCCGGTCGCTATGTCGAGGGCGCCGTGATGACCTCGGTGCCGCCATATCGCATCAAGGTGCCGCTGCTGCTCGGCGGTCCCGGCGCGAGGGAGCTGGAGCCGCTGCTGAACGCGATCGGCTTTGCCGCGAAGGTTGCGAGCGACAAGCTCGGGGTGTCCTCGGCGGTGAAGATGTGCCGCAGCATCATGATCAAGGGCCTCGAGGCCATGGTCATCGAAAGCTTCACGACCGCGCGGGCCTATGGCGTCGAGGATGCCGTGCTGGCGTCACTCACCGAGACATTCCCGGCCATCAACTGGGAGAAGCAGGGCGCCTATTTCTTCCAGCGCGTCATCGAGCACGGCCGCCGCCGTGCCGAGGAGGTGCGCGAAGTCGCCGAGACCGTGCGTGAGGCGGGGCTGACGCCGTGGTCGGCGCAGGGCACGGCCGAGCGTCAGGCCTGGATCGCCGATCTTGCGGACGAAGGAGTGTTCGGAACGAAGGGCACGAAGGAGTTTGCCCGCAGCGCCGATTGGCGCACCGAGGCAGACCGTATCCTCGCGAAGATCAAGCGTTAGGACCGGGCGACCGCTTAGCTCAGCGCGCTGCCGCCATTGCGATAGTTGGAGACTTCGTCGCGAGCGGCCTCGATCAGGTCGATCAGGCTCTCGGCTTCGCGGACGACGTCCCTGCTGCGCTCGGTCCTGAACTCGGTCAGGATCATGCGAATGCACTTGTCGGCGGTATCGAGCGTCCACAAGGCGCGGGTCATGTCGTCCTGCGTGTGGATCGCCGAGATATCAAGGCCCGATAGAACCTCGCCGATTCCGCTCAATCGCTTGACGGCGGTTTCGGCAGGCGTGCTGGTCCGGATCGATTGATAATCGATGCTGTTGAATGCGCTGAACAAATCCATAACTTCCCCTGAGAACGCAGACGGTCAGTGCGCATGTCCTAGTAGGGTTAGCAGGACCTTTCTCGCAACGCGTTGGGCTACGGTCCGGGATTCTACCGGACTCGGATTCAGCGGAAAATCGGCGGGAAAACGGTCGAAAACGTCGCGTGCTCAGTGAATTTTCCTGACAATCGTACCGTTAGAAGCAACGAGCATACCTGCCTTGTACACAGCGCGGCCCTGCGGCACCGCAACCACCGCTTGGGGAACATGGGGCGCATTCAGCGTCACGAAGTCGGCCTTTGCTCCGATTCTCAGGCCGTAACCTTCCAGCCGCAGTGCCTTGGCGCCGGCTTCCGTGACGACGTCGAACGCGGCACGCAGTTCCTCGTCGACGTTGAAGCCGGAGCGATAGCCGAGCGTCATCGCCCGCCGCAGCATGTCGCCGTCGCCATAGGGCCACCAGGAGTCGCGGATGTTGTCGTTGCCGCTGAAGACGGTAACGCCCGCAGCGCGCAGCGCGAGGATCGGCGGGAAGGGCCGGGCGCCCGGAGCGTTGGTCATGATCGCGACGCCCGACCGGGCCAGGATGGCGGCGATCTTCTTGAGATGATCCGCCGGGATGTCGCCGAGCCCGTAGGCGTGGCTGATCGCAACATGACCTTCCATGCCGAGCGCGCGGGTGCGCGCCGCGATCTGCTCGATCTCGAAAGCGCCGAGCGTGCCCATGTCGTGCAGGTGAATGTCGATATCGACGCCGTGCTTGCTGGCGACCCCGAACACGATGTCGAGATGCTTTTCGATGTCTCGATCGAAGCTCGCCGGATCGAGCCCGCCAACGAGATCGGCGCCGAGCCCGATGGCCTCGTCCAGCAATTGCGGCGTACCGGGGCTCATCAAAATGCCGCTCTGGGGAAACGCGACCAGCTGGATGTCGATCAGTCCCTCGTATTCCTCGCGGACGCGAAGAATGGTCTCGAGCGATCTCAGGCCGACTGAGGCGTCCACCATGACATGGCTGCGCATCTGGGTGGTGCCATGTCCGATACAGAGATCGAGCTGGTTGCGCGCACGCACGTCCATCGGCGCGGCCTCGGCCATGTTCTCCGCCTGGAAGGCGACGCGCTCATGCACGTTGAAGCCGGCTGTGCAGGGCTTATGTGGCCGCCAGGAATCGCCATAGAAGCTGGTGTCGAGATGGATGTGGCCTTCGACGAAGCCGGGAACGACAAGGGCGTTGTTGAGGTCGATGGTCTCTGTACCCACGGGCGGCTGCTCGGCCGGCGTGATCGCGGCGATGCGGCCGTCTTTGACCGCGATGTGATGATGCGTGCCGTCGTCGAAGCGCGCGTTCAGGAAGATCGTGTCGAAGGCCATTGCGGTTGCTCCGTTGATGGATGGCGCGGAGTGTCGCGCAAGGTGCGCGCCAGGTGCAAGACGCGGGAAGGCGAGGGCCGCTCAGCTCTGCGGGCGGAACAGCGAGGGCCGCTGCCGCTCAAATGTCTGCCGTCCCGCCTTGAAGCCCATCACGATGTCCGGCAGCTCGGCGATGGCGAAGCGGCTGTCCTGCGTATCCAGCACAATGAGATCGGCGGGGTTGCCGACCTCGATGCCGTAATCGCCGAGGTTCATCAGCCGCGCCGGCTGCTCGGTCACGAGATCGAGGCAGGTGTCGAAATCGCTCACCGAGGCGTGCGCGACATTGGCGTAGAAATTCGCCATCCGCAGCAGCGAGGCGTCACCGAACGGTGTGAAGGGATTGAGCACGTTGTTGGTCGCGACTGAGCACACGACGCCGTCGCCGGCGAGCTTGTGGGCGAGGGTTAGTCCGCGCGGTGCGTTGTGGGTGGCCTCGCGGCCCATGAGATAGAGATCGGTTGCCGGCAGCACGGTGACGGCAACGCCGGCCTTCGCCAGCTGCGCGGTGGCCGCCTTCATCCGCTCCGGCGGCAAGGCCGAGAGTTTGGTCGCGTGCCCGATCGCGACGCGTCCGCCGTAATTGCGCCGCTCGGTCTGGCGGCAGACCTCGTCGAGATGCCACCAGGAGGTATCGAGGTCGAAATCGAGATGGAGGTCGACGTCGACGTCGAATTCCTCTGCGAGATCGAAGATGCGCGCGAGATGGGCGTTCGGGTCCGTGTCCGTGTAGGGACAGCCGCCGATGGCCTCGCCGCCGTCGCGCAGCGCCTGCACCAGCAATTCGTCGCTGCCGGGATCGTTGGTCAGGCCTTCCTGCGGAAAGACGCAGAGCGACAGGTCGATCGCCCAGGCATAGTCGCGCTTGAGCGCCTTGACCGCCTCGAAGCCGCGCAGGCCGATGCGCGGGTCGATCTCGATATGCGTGCGCATCCGCGTCGTGCCGTTCACGATGGCGCGTTCGAGCACGCGGGCGCCCCGGGCGTAAACGTCCTCGACGGTGAAATCCTTCTTAATGCCGGCGACCGCGCGGATCGCGTCCGAGACGCTGCCGTGATTGTGGCCGCAGCGGTCGAGCAGGCAGGCCTTGTCGAGATGGATGTGGGTGTCGACGAAGCCGGGCAGGGCCAGATGCCCGCCGAGATCGACCTCGACGGCTTCGCAGGCGAGGTTCGGCTCGATCGCGGCAATGCGGCCGCCTTTCACGCCGATATCGACGGGTGCGGCGGATGAGCGCAACAGCGCGTGACGGAAGATCAGGTCGAAGGCGGTCTGCGTGGTCATGGCTCCTGCGGACGGAATTTTAGAGCAAACGGGCGGAGCCGGCGGCTCCAGATTGTCGGCAGTGTAGCGAGGCAAATGTTCAAAATATATGCATGGATCTCGCGTGGGTGGCGGTAGTATCGCGCGAATCCTGGGAGAACCAGCCATGTCCGTTGCCGCCAGAACCGAAGCCGCTCCGTTATCCGACGCCGGGATCGTGGAGGCCTATCTCACGGCATCGATGATCCCCGATCCGGACGCTGCGGCGGCCTATATGGCGCCGGGTACCGTGATCACCTTCACCGGCGGGCGCGAGTTCGATCATCCGCGCGGTCCGACCGGCTTCAACGCCAAGCGCTATAGCTGGGTCAAGAAGAAGATGGACCGGTTCGACGTCTGCCCCGGCGATGGCGAGACCGTGGTCTACAGCGTCGGCACGCTCTACGGCGAATGGAAGGACGGCACCCCGTTCGAGGGCAATCGTTACGTCGACCGCTTCGTGGTGCGCAATGGCAAGATCATCAAGATGGACGTCTGGAACGACAGCGCCGAGCGCATCCTGATCCAACGCGGCATCGACGCGTAAGGACGATCTCACCGTATCGAAAGCTGCGATAGCTGCTAGGCGCAGGCGGGTCTGGCGGCTGGAGCGCGGCTGCGCTATCAAACTCCCGCGCTAGCGCCCGGCATGGAGGCGCGAGCCCGCTTAGGAGCAGCCGATGCGTCTACTTACCGTTGTCCTCGCCCTGACATGCCTCGCCGGCGCGGCCTCAGCCGAAGATGTGTCGGGCACGCTCCAGAAGATCAAGGAGACGAAGAAGATCACGCTCGGCTATCAGGAAGCATCGGTGCCCTTCAGCTATCTCGACGGCAACCAGAAGCCGGTCGGCTTCGCCATGGATATCTGCCTCAAGATCGTCGATGCCGTGAAGAAGCAGCTCGGCATGCCCGACATCGCCGTCGACACGCTCGCCGTGACCTCGTCGAACCGGATTCCCCTGATGGTCAACGGCACGCTCGATCTGCACTGCTCGGCGACCACCAACAACGCCGACCGCCAGAAGCAGGTCGCCTTCACCAACACGCATTTCCTCAGTGCGACGCGGTTCGCCGCCAAGAAGGCCGCCAAGATCAACACCATCGACGATCTCAAGGGCAAGGCGGTCACGGCCGTCGCCGGCTCCGTCAACCTGACGCAGCTTGCCAAGGTCAACACGGAACGCAATCTCGGCATCAGCGTGATGCCGGCAAAGGACCAGGCCGAGGCCTTCCTGCTGCTGGAGACCGACCGTGCCCAGGCCTACGCGCTCGACGACGTGCAGCTCGCGGTCGCCATCGCGCGCTCGAAGGAGCCGCAGGCCTTCATGATCAGCGAGGAGGCGTTCTCGAAGCCGGAGCCTTACGGCATCATGCTGCGCCGGGAGGATGCCCCGTTCAAGGCGCTGGCGGATCGCGCGACCGCGGAGCTCTACGCAAGCCCCGAGATCGAGGTACTCTACAAGACCTGGCTGCAGTCGCCGACGCCGCCGAACGGCCTCAACTACAACGTCCCGATGTCGGCCGCCCTGCGCAACGCCTTCAAGAAACCGAGCTCGAGCGCGGATCCGGATGTGTATGCGGTGAACTGAGGCGAGGGCGCCGGACTGCCGCATCCACGTGCAGGCTGGCATCCGGAACTCAAAGGACCGCCGTCGCGATCTGGTCGCCGTTTCGTGATCGCTTTCCGATTGCGACCTAATAGATAGTTTCCTATCTAATCGGGGTGCCCCCCTCGCAAGCTCATATCCATGCTGAACTCGGCCGGCTCATCGCGCGCCTTGGCCGGGTTTGGCGCCGCCAGTCGGATCAGGCGTTGTCCGACCACGGGCTGTCCTACGCCACCGCCATCCCGCTTCTGGTGCTGTCGCGCCAGGGCGAGAATGTGCGCCAGGGCGTGCTGGCGGACGAGCTTGGCATCGAGGGGCCGTCGCTGGTGCGGCTGATCGACCTGCTTCAAGCGGAAGGTCTCGTGGAACGCCGCGAGGACCCGACCGACCGCCGTGCCAAGACGCTGCATCTGACCCGGGCGGGCGAGGCCAAGGTTGAGGAGACCAACCGGATATTGCGGCGGGTTCGGGCCAGCCTCCTGAAGGATATCGGGCCCGAGGAACTTGCGATAACCTTCGAGACTCTCCAGCGCATCGAACAGCGGGCCGGTCGCCTGCAGGACGTCAAGACCGGTCCCGAGGCGAAGTAATCATGCGCGCAGACGAGCCGTTCCTAGTCCGCCACGCGGACCTCATTTTCGCTTTGAAGACGTTCGCCGCGTCGATCCTGGCGCTCGTCGTCGCGCTCGCGATGGACCTGCCGCGGCCCTATTGGGCCATGGCGACGGTCTACATCACCTCGCAGCCGCTGGCCGGCGCGACCAGCTCGAAGGCGTTGTTCCGCGTGATGGGCACGCTGGTCGGCGCGATCGTGACGGTGGCGCTGGTGCCGAACCTCATCGATGCGCCGGAACTGCTCTGCCTCGCGATCGCGCTCTGGGTCGGGCTTTGCCTCTATCTGTCCTTGCTCGACGGAACGCCGCGCAGCTACGTCTTCATGCTGGCCGGCTATACGGTGGCGCTGATCGGCTTTCCCGCGGTGTCCGAGCCGGGGGCCATTTTCGACACGGCCGTGGCAAGACTCGAGGAGATATCGCTCGGCATCATCTGCGCCAGCCTCGTCTCCACGATCGTATTTCCCCGCAGCGTCGCGCCTGCGGTCGCTCACCGCGTCGATAGCTGGCTGGCGGATGCGCGCCGTCTGAGCAGGGCGGTGCTGCTGCACGAGGGCACCAACGAGACCCGCCGCGGCAAGCGCGTCAAGCTCGCGACCGACATCGTCGAGATCGACACACTCGCCACCCATCTTGCCTACGACCGGTTGACCGACCGCAATGCCGTCAACGGGCTCGGCGAAATCCGGCTGCGCATGCTGATGCTGCTGCCCGTGATCGCCTCGCTCGAAGACCGGCTCGCTGCGCTTGGGGAGGGGGCCTTGCGCCGGCAGCCCGAGCTGACGCGGCTGCTGGCGGACCTCGCGCAATGGATCGTGAGCGAGGCCAGTGCACGGCAGCCTGCCGAGCGGATCCGCGCCATGATCGCGGAGCGGCAGGCAGTGCTCGACGACAGCGCCGATTGGGAGCGGATCATCGTCACCAGCCTGCTGTTGCGGTTGCGGGAGCTTGTCGACCTCTCGCGCGATTGCCGCGAATTGACCGAGGCAATCGCCGAGAACCGTAACGTCGCGACAATTGAACTTGCCTTCCATTCCGAAGCAGGCGCCGCGCCCGTTCGCCACCGGGATCGCGGCCTTGCGCTGTGGTCGGCGGCCGGCGCGGCCATTGCCATCCTGATCTGCTGCACGTTCTGGATCGGCACCGGCTGGCCGGATGGTGCGTCGGCCCCGATGATGGCGGCCGTCGCATGCTCGTTCTTCGCCGCGCAGGACGAGCCGGCGCGCTTCATCCGCAGTTTCGGGCTGTGGTCGCTGGTCGCGATCGCAGTCGTCGCGGTCTATCTGTTTGCGCTGGTGCCTGCGATCTCGCACCTCGAGGTTCTCATCGTCGCGCTGGCGCCGACCTTCCTGCTCTATGGTTTCCTGATCAGCCGGCCGGCGACGACGGGCACGGGGATGGCGCTTGCGGCCAACACCGCGACCCTGCTTGCGATCCAGTCGACCTACAGCGCGGATTTCGCGTCCTACGCCAATTCCGCGCTCGCCTTCTTCGTCGGCGTCGTTGTTGCCGAGCTGGTGACGCGGATCGCGCGCGGGGTGGGGGCCGAGTGGATCGCCAATCGCCTGGTGCTCTCGAGCTGGAAGACGATCGCGGTCGCCGCCGAACGTCGCGGCAAGCACGATCGGGCCGCGTTTGCAGGCCTCATGCTGCACCGGCTCGGGCTTCTGGTGCAGCGTATCGCATCCCTTTCGGAGAGTGACCGCCGCGATGCCGACAGCCTGGTCCAGCTACGTATCGGCATCAACATCATCGATCTGCGGAGGGCCCGCTACGGGCTCGCGGCCGCCACCATTGCCGTCATCGACGACATGCTCGACCAGCTGGCTATTGCCTGCCGCAGCTATGCCGGCGGCGGGATGCCGGCCGAGCTGCTGACGAGCGTCGATCGGGCGCTGGCCGGGGCAGTGAAGGATCCCAACGATATCGCACGTGAGGATGCGTTGATCGGCCTCGTCGGCATCCGCCGGGGCCTGTTTCCGGACGCGCCGGCCTATCGGCCGCGCGCAGGCGAGAGTGTCGCGGCATGAGATATGTGATCGACATCTATGGCGTGCTTGTGCCGGCGCTGCTGCTATGGATCATCGTCGCCTACGTCCTGAGCGCGCTGCTGCGCCGGCTGATGCAGCGCTTCGACCTTTACCGGCTGGTCTGGCACCGCGCGCTGTTCGATCTCTCTATTTTCGTCTGCCTGCTCGGCGGCGTCGTCTATCTCTCGGAGTATCTGTCATGAAAGGAAATCTCGCCGGGCTCGGCCGCCTCGCATTGACCGTCCTTGCCGTCGTCGCGGCAATCGCCGTCGGCCGCGAGCTTTGGGTCTATTACATGGAGTCGCCCTGGACCCGTGACGGCCGCGTGCGGGCAGACGTCGTGCAGGTCGCGCCCGATGTGTCCGGCTTCGTCACGGAAGTGCTGGTCAAGGATAACCAGAAGGTCCGCCGCGGCGAATTGTTGTTCCGGATCGACCGCGAGAGGTTTGCGCTGGCGCTGCGGCAGGCCGACGCGTCCATTGCCGGTCACCAGGCGACGCTGGACCAGGCCAATGCGGATTTGAAGCGTTACAACGCGCTCACCACAGACGCGGTGTCGCAGCAGAAGCAGGAGCAGGTGCTCGCCACCCAGCTCCAGGCCAAGGCGGCCTTCGACGCAGCCGTCGCAGATCGCGCCGTGGCGCAGCTCAATTTGGACCGCAGCGAAGTCCACGCGTCCGTCAACGGCGTCATCACCAACATGGACTTGCGTCCCGGCGCTTACGTCACGGCCGGGAAGGGCGTGATGGCGCTGGTCGATAGCGACACGCTGCATGTGGAAGGCTATTTCGAGGAGACGAAGCTCGGGCGCATCCGCGTCGGTGACAAGGTGCAGGTCCGGCTGATGGGCGAGAGGACCGTGCTCACCGGCCACGTCGAGAGCATCGCCGCCGGCATCGAGGACCGCGACCGTGCCGACGGCGCGAGCATGCTTGCCAACGTCAACCCGACCTTCAGCTGGGTGCGGCTGGCCCAGCGTGTGCCGGTGCGGATTACATTGGACCCGGTGCCGGCCGGGATGTCGCTGGTTGCGGGCCGTTCCGCGACGGTGGAAGTGTTGGATTAGGTTGCGGCGATTGCGCTGCAGATAATTGTGCCCTCTCCCCTTGTGGGAGAGGGCATCCCCACTGCCTGATCCAAGCTCGCTTGGGTGAGGGGTATCTCTCCGCACCTACCGTGCGGATAGGTACCCCTCATCCGGCGCTCCGCGCCACCTTCTCCCACAAGGGGAGAAGGGAAGAGGCACCGTGCCCTTCGGCTCGCATCTCGCTCAAGCGTTCGAGTATTTCTTCAGCTCGAACCGCGCGATCTGGTTTCGGTGCACCTCGTCCGGGCCGTCGGCGAGCCGCAGCAGGCGCGCGGTGGCGTAGGCCTGCGTCAATCCAAAATCATTCGAGGTGCCGCCGCCGCCGTGCGCCTGGATCGCCCAGTCGATGATCTGGCAGGCCATGTTGGGGACCGCGACCTTGATCATCGCGATCTCGGCCTTGGCCACCTTGTTGCCGACCGTGTCCATCGCATAGGCGGCGTTGAGCGTCAGCAGCCGGGCCTGCTCGATCATGATACGGGCTTCGGCGATACGCTCCTGCGTCACCGTCTGCTCGGAGACCGGCTTGCCGAAGGCGACGCGGCTGCGCACGCGGCGGCACATCTTTTCCAGCGTGCGTTCGGCAAGGCCGATCAGCCGCATGCAGTGATGGATGCGGCCGGGCCCGAGGCGGCCTTGCGCGATCTCGAAGCCGCGGCCTTCGCCGAGCAGCATGTTCTCCTTGGGCACACGCACATTGGTGAAGACGACCTCGGAGGCACGGTCGGGCACGCCGTAGAAGCCGAACACGGGCAAAGGGCGCTTCACCTCGACGCCGGTCGTATCCATCGGTACCAGGATCATCGACTGCTGCTTGTGACGGTCGGCATTGTCGGGGTCGGTCTTGCCCATGAAGATGCAGATCTTGCAGCGCGGGTCGGTCGCATTCGTCGTGTACCATTTGCGGCCGTTGATGACGTAATGGTCGCCGTCGCGCACGATCGAGCTCTCGATGTTGGTCGCGTCGGAGGAGGCGACCGCCGGCTCCGTCATCGCAAAGCACGAACGGATCTCGCCGGCGAGCAGTGGCTTCAGCCAGCGCTCCTTGTCCTTTTCCGAGCCATAGCGCTCCAGCACCTCCATGTTGCCGGTATCGGGCGCCGAGCAGTTGAACACTTCGGGCGCCAGATGCGAGCGGCCCATGACCTCGCAGAGCGGCGCATATTCGAGATTGGTGAGGCCGGCGCCGTGGCTGGACTCCGGCAGGAACAGGTTCCAGAGACCTTCCGCGCGCGCCAGCGGCTTCAGCTCCTCGACGACCGGATACACCTTCCACGGCCCGAGCTCCTCGGCCTCGCGATAGAACCTCTCCTCGTTCGGATAGATGTGCCGGTCCATGAAGCTTTCGAGCTTGCGCTTGAGCTCGACGACTTTCGGCGACATCGGGTAGAGCATCTCTGGTCTCCTTGAACGATCGGTGGGGACTAGCCGATTTCGAGATAATCGGGCCCGGGCAGTGTTGGGAAGGGTGCGGTCGGCAGCGTCTGGTACCAGAACGCGACGGATGCGATGTCGTCCTGCAAGGGAAGATATTTCGCCTCCTTTGCGCCCAGCAGCCAGCCGAGCGCCTGGATCGTCACGCGCAGGTCGGAACGGAAACGCACGGGATCGGGAATGTGCCAGCGGTAGAGCCCGAAGCGTTGCTGCGATTTGTAGACGCCGTCGGGGCGGATCACCTGCGGCAGGCCGGAATAGGGCGTGGTGAACTCCAGGTAGCGCGATTGCCCTTGGCCGGCATGAGCGACATGGGGATCGAAATTATAGGAGCCGCAGAAATAATCCTCGGTGCCGGTGCCGCAGATGGTCGGGAATTCGCCGTCGCCGTCGATGAAGAACTTGATTTCGCCTTCGCCCCACCAGCCGTTGTTGTTGACGCCCCAGGCCATGTAGGTCCCGACATAATGGCCCGCGCCCTTCACGCCGTCGAGGATGGTGTAGACCTCCTTGAAAGGCAGCGGATTGGTGCGCCGGAACTGGGCATGAAAGTAGGCGCAGTCCTCGGGCACGTCGGTGAGCGTGTAGTTGATCTGGTAGTAGACGGTGAACTGCTCCTCGCTGCGGTTCTCCAGCGTGAAGCGCGCACGCTTGCGGAACGGCATCTCCCAATAGCAGTTGAGGGCGCGGCCGGGATTGACGCAGACCGCGAGCGAGGACACCTGCGCGAACTCTTCCCATCCGCAGGCGAAGAAGTCGCCGGCGGGGCATTCGACGCTCGGCTGTTCCTGGTCGTCCCAGTAGACACGCAGGATCGAATGACGCAGGCGCCCGCGCGCCAGGGTCATCCAGATCTGCTGGATCGCGCCTTGTCCGGCGATGTCGGCGAGCACAAAGGTCGCGCCCGGCTCGATGACGACGTAAGGCGAAACCTTCCAGCCCTGGCCGAGATCGCGGGCTTGGCGCGCGGCGGGGCCGTCGACGGACATGCCGCCCTTGCCCTTCTCGCCCGAAAAATTCTCGGGGCTGACCGAGCGCGTCTGCGCAGTCGACAGGCGGGAGAGATTGCCGAGATGCAGACCCAATCCGGAAAACGCCATGGTGTCCTCGATGCGGGGTTAGCGACGTCTCGCTATACCGTTTCCGAATTGACCAAAAGGTGAAGACCGCCGTGGCAATTTGGCGGCCTAAGCCACGCGGTACTCCTTGAAGCGTTCCCGCAGGTTCGATTTCAGTACCTTGCCGGTCCCCGTCATCGGGAATTCGTCGAGGAATTCGACGGCGTCGGGCATCCACCAGCTCGCGATCTTCGGCCTCATGTGGTCGAGCAGCGTCTTGCCGTCGACGGTCGCGCCTTTCTTGCGGACGACGAGGAGCAGGGGACGCTCCTGCCATTTCTCGTGATGGATCGCGACCACCGCGGCCTGAAGCACGTCGGGATGCGACAGCGCGACGTCCTCGAGCTGGATTGAGGAGATCCATTCGCCGCCGGACTTGATGACGTCCTTGGAGCGGTCGGTCAGCGTGACGTGGCCCTGCGGGTCGATCACGGCCATGTCGCCCGTGATCAGCCAGCCGTCGCGGTCAAGGCCTTCGTCCAGCTTCATGTAGCCGGAAGCGACCCAGGGGCCGCGGGCGCGCAAGTGACCGACGGTCTTGCCGTCGCGCGGCAGCTCGACGCCGCCATCGTCGACGATGCGCAGGGTGGTGCCGAAGCAGGCCCGGCCCGAGACCTGGCGCCGGTCGAACTTGTCCTTGTCGCTGAGATGCTCCGAGCCCGGACGCAGGCCCGGCATCGAGCAGCCCAGGGCCTCCGTCATGCCCCAGGCCTGGATGTAGTCGATGCCATAGTCGCGCTTGAGCTTCTCGACCATCGCGCGCGGCGGCGCCGAGCCCGACGACAGCGTCGCGCGCAAGGTGGAGAATCTGTTGCCGGTACGGCCGAGCCAGTCGAGCAGGATGAGCCAGAAGCTCGGCACGCCGGCCGAGAGCGTCACCTTCTCGCCTTCGAGCAGTTCATAGAGCTTGTCGGGCTCGTAGTTGCGGCCGGGCAGCACCAGCTTGGAGCCGGTATAGGGCGCGGTGAACGGCATGTTCCAGCCATTGCCGTGAAACAGCGGCGCCATCGGCATCATCACCTCGCGCACGCCTTCGACATGTCCGGGCAGGAAATCGAAATTGCAGCAGGTCATGGTCTGCAGGATGGCGGCGCGGTGCGAGTAGATCACGCCCTTGGGATTGCCCGTCGTCCCCGACGTGTAGCAGATCGTGGAGGCGGACTTCTCGTCGAACTCCGGCCAGGCGAAGCCGGCATCGTTTTCCTTCTCGAGCAAGTCCTCATAACAATGCACGTTGGCGAGCCTGGTCTCGGGCATCCGCTCGCGCGAGGACATCACCACGTAAGCCTCGATCGTTTTCAATTGCGGCGCGATCGCCTCGACGATCGGGAGCGTGGCGCGGTCGATGAACAGCAGGCGGTCTTCGGCGTGGTTGATGATGTAGACGAGCTGTTCGGGAAACAGCCTGGGATTGATGGTATGCAGCACATAACCCATGCCCGGCGCGGCGTAGAACATCTCGAAATGCCGGTGCGTATTCCAGGCTAGCGTGCCGACGCGGTCGCCTTGCGTCATGCCGAGCCGCTTCAGCGCCAGCGCCATGCGCTTGATGCGCGGATGCGCGTCGGCATAGGTATAGCGATGGATATCGCCCTCGATCTCGCGCGCGACGATCTCCGCTTCGCCGTGATAATCGGCGGCGTACTGGATCAGGCCGCTGATCAGGAGCGGCATGTCCATCATCAATCCCTGCATGGTGTCCTCCACGGCCACGTCGTTCCGCGGCGCACGCTTGTGATTTGCGCGCGAGGTTAGCGGAACGTCACGCGACGTTCACGCAAAAAGCACGGGACGCGATTGCATGCGTCGCTTTTTCAGGGCTAGCTTGCGCCGAGCTGCCGGCGAAGCAGCGTTCGCCGTGGAGGGAATTCATGTCAGCGGAAAGACACAAGACCGGTGCGGCGGGCGATCCTACGGTCGACATTGCCGCACTCCGTGCGCGCTATCGCGACGAGCGCGATCGCCGTCTGCGCGCCGAAGGCAAGGCGCAATATGTCGAGGTGACCGGTGATTTCGGCCGCTATCTCGACGACCCCTGGGCCGATCCCGGATTTGCGCGCAAGGCCGTCCGCGAGCAAACCGAGGTGCTCATCGTCGGCGGCGGCTTTGGCGGGCTCCTCTGCGGCGCGCGTTTGCGCGAAGCCGGCATCGAGGATTTCCGCATCGTGGAAAAGGCCGCCGACTTCGGCGGCACCTGGTACTGGAATCGTTATCCCGGCGCGGCGTGCGATACCGAGAGCTACATCTACCTGCCGCTCCTGGAGGAGACCCGCTACATACCGGTGCGCAAGTACGCGCGGGCGCCGGAGATCTACGAGCACTCCCGCCGCATCGGCCGGCACTTCGGCCTCTATGAGCGCGCGCTATTTCAGACCGTGATCTCGCGGATGACATGGCAGGAGAACGAGGCGCGCTGGCTGGTCGAGACCGACCGCGGCGACCGGATCCGCGCGCGCTTCGTCATTCTCGCCGGAGGTCCGCTCAGCCGGCCGAAGCTGCCCGGCATTGCCGGCATCGAGACCTTCAAGGGCCACAGCTTTCACACCAGTCGCTGGGATTACAGTTACACCGGCGGCGATGCCGGTGGTGGCCTGACCGGACTTGCCGACAAGCGCGTCGGCATCATCGGCACCGGCGCCACCGCCGTGCAATGCGTGCCGCATCTCGGCCGCTCGGCCAGGGAGCTCTACGTTTTCCAGCGCACGCCCTCGGCGATCGGCGTGCGCGACGACCGCCCCACGGACCAGGCGTGGGCGCAAAGCCTCGAGCCCGGCTGGCAGCGCGAGCGCATGGACAATTTCACGGCGGTGATCTCAGGCGAGCCGTTCGAACGTGATCTGGTGCAGGACGGCTGGACCGGTCTCCTCGGCGAGATCCTGCTGGCGCCGCGCCGACAACCGCAGCCGGTCACCTCGATGGAGGAGGCGCTGAAGGTCATCGAGCAAGCCGACTACCGCAAGATGGAGGAGATCCGCGCCCGCGTCGATGCGATCGTCGAGGACAAGGCCACGGCGGACGCGCTCAAGCCCTGGTACAAGGCGTTCTGCAAGCGGCCGTGCTTCCACGACGAATATCTCGACACCTTCAATCGTCCGAATGTGCATCTGGTCGACACCAAAGGGCAGGGCGTCGAGCGCATCACCGAGAATGCCGTCGTGGTCGATGGCAAGGCCTACGAGCTCGACTGCCTGATCTACGCCAGCGGCTTCGAGGTCGGCACCGACTACGCCCGCCGGATGGGCTTCGAGGTTTACGGCCGTGGCGGCATGAGCCTGTCCGAGCGCTGGCGGGGCGGCGTCAAGACCATGCACAGCTTCTACAGCCACGGCTTTCCGAACTGCTTCCTGATCGTCACGGTGCAGGCCGGCCAGAGCGCCAACTTCCCGCACATCATCGACGAGCAGTCGCAGCACATCGCCTATGTGATCGATCAGGCCCGCAAGCGGGGCGCCCGGACGCTGGAGCCGACCATCGCCGCCGAGAACGCCTGGGTCGACGAGGTCGTCAAGGCCGCGATCGGCCGCCAGACTTATCTCGCCGAATGCACCCCCGGCTATTATAACAACGAAGGCGTGTTCGATCCGGTCGCGGCGCGAAACAGCCAGTACTGGCGCGGGCCAATGGCGTTCCTGCGGCTGCTGGACAAGTGGCGCAAGGAGGGCAAGCTCGACGGGCTGGAATTGACGCCCGAAGCTCCGGCACCCGCCGCATGATCCCGGCTCCATCCGGCGCGACGCGGCTCTACGTCATTGTCGGCGATCCCATCGCTCAGGTGCGCTCGCCCGCGGGGGTATCCGCTGAATTCGCGGCGCGTGGCCATGACGGCATTCTCATGCCAGTTCAGGTCGCGCCCGCCGACCTGCCAGATTTCCTTTCCGTCGCAGCACGGCTGAAGAATCTCGACGGCATCGTCGTGACCATCCCGCACAAATTTGCCTGCTACCAATCCTGCGCAAGCGCGACGGCACGCGCGCATTTCCTGAAAACCGTCAACCTGATGCGCCGGCGGCCCGATGGCGCATGGCATGGCGACATGGTGGATGGTCTGGGCTTCGTCGGTGCCGCGCGGGCGAAGGGGATCGATCCCAAGGGGATGCGGGCGCTGCTTGTCGGCGCGGGAGGCGCGGGCTCGGCCATCGCTCTCGCGTTGGTCGAAGCCGGGGTGAGCGACCTCGCCATTCACGACGACCTGGCCGAGCGTCGCGACGCGCTGATTGACAGGCTCAACGGTCTCGGCAAGGCGCCCGTGCGGGCGGGCACTGGGGATCCCGAGGGCTTCGATTTTGTCGCCAATGCGACGCCCGCGGGGATGAAGGATGGCGATCCGTTGCCGGTCGATGTGGTGCGGCTTGCACCGTCGGCCTATTGCGGCTGCGTCATCACAAAGCCCGAGATCTCGCCGTTCATTGCAGCCGCCCGCAAGCTCGGCTGTGTCACGGGCACCGGAACGGACATGTACCGGCAGCACCAAGGCATCATGGTTGATTTCCTGCTGGGAACGGACGAGGCGTGACCCCCGGTGTCAAGGGCTTTGCCTGGATCGATTGGTGCCTTCAGGACTTGAGCGATGGCAACCGACGTAGGATCATGCGCCCGCGCGAGCCGGTCGCGTGACAGCGAGAGGAACCACGAATGACCAAGGGCAGGACCGTTGCGACGGCCATGATCGGCGCTGCCGCGCTGCTTCTCATCCTGGCGCCGGTCGCCAAGGCCGCCACCTGCGGCAACGGGCCCGGCGGCTTCGAGGCCTGGAAGCGCGAGTTCAGTGCAGAGGCGCAAGGCAAAGGCATCGGCCAGACCGCGCTCTCGGCCCTCATGCAGGCCAACTATGCCAGCGCCACCATTGCGGCCGATCGCGGCCAGCGCAGCTTCCAGCTGACGCTCGACCAGTTCCTCGCCAAGCGCGGTGCCACCACCATCGTCGCCAAGGGCCGGCAGCTCAAGCAGTCGCAAGCCGCCTTGTTCGCTTCGATCCAGCAGCGCTATGGCGTCCCGCCCGGACCGCTCATCGCGATCTGGGGCATGGAGACCGGCTTCGGCAGCCAGCGCGGCAACCAGAACATGCTGTCGTCGATCGCAACCCTTGCCTATGACTGCCGCCGGCCCGAATTCTTCACCGACCAGCTCTATTCCGCCCTGAAGCTGATCGACCGCGGCACGCTGTCGGGATCGACCCGCGGCTCGATGCATGGCGAGGTCGGCCAGACCCAGTTCATGCCCAAGAACATCCTGGCCTATGGCACCGGCAATCTCGAGGTCGCCGCCAACGCCCTGAACTCGACGGCGAATTTCCTCAAGGCGCATGGCTGGCGGGCGGGGGCCGGCTACCAGCCGGGCGAGCCGAATTTCGCCGCCATCGAGGCGTGGAATGCGGCGGGAGTCTATCAGAAGGCGATCGCGCTGATGGGCCGGCAGATCGACGAAGGCGGCGGGGCGGCCGCCTCCCGCTGACCAGTTGAGCAAGGCCCAGTTCAGCAAGGCGTGATGGGCCGGCGCGAGAAAGTTGTTGCCATCAGGAACCGACGGCACGACGTTTGCTTTGATCAGATTCAGGGCTGGGCATGAGGAGACTCAACATGGCAACCCAGATCGTGATGGACCAGACTGGCGATACGCGCCACGAGTTTGATCCTGGCAATGCCGAAGCGCTGGCGCGAGCCGAACGGCGCTTTCGGGAGCTGACGGGGGCTGGCTTCACTGCCGCCCTGCGAAACGGACCCGGCGAGGTCACCCGCATCAGATCGTTCGACCCGACCGCGCACGAAACACTGTTTTATCCCCGCCTGGTCGGCGGCTGATCCGAGCTGCTCATGATCGCGGCAGTTTGGCTCCGCGCGCCGGCGCGTGCGCGCTTGCATGCGCTGCGTGAACTCTACCGGCGGTTCTTCGGCGAGAACACGCCTGATGCCCGTGGCCGCCGGCTTCTGGCCGAATGGCTGTCGCCGGCGCAGCGCGCCCAATTCGAGCAGCACCGCTATTTCGATGTGGTCGGCTGCGACACCGGCAAGACCTACCGCATCCACTATGGCACGGCGGCCAATGTCCACGAGATCAACGAGGTCGGCGTTGCGACAATGGGTTGGTGCTTCGTCCCGTCAGGCTTTCTGGTGCCCGGCGACGTGATGCTGGCGCAAAAGATCGCGCTCGAAACCGACGAGAGAGGCGCGCTCGCGCTTGCCAACCGATTTCCGCCGGCCACCCATTCGGAGCACTTCTACCGGCGGCCGTTCTAGGGCCGGAGAAGCGAAGCGGTCAGTCGGGCGAAGCGCTCAATAGTGCGTGGTGCGGTAGGCATCCAGCGCATGCGCCGCGAAGACGCCGACGCTGCAAAGGGCGAGCAGGGCGGAGATCAACTCGATCATAGCTCGTCCTCCTGCAGTGGCTGGGCGACGAGGTTTTGACAGCACGAATATTCGTAGATCAGTTCGAGGAGGAATTGCATGGTGGCCGTCCCTGTATTTATTTTGATAACTAGTTAGACGGCCATCTGTTTCAGGCGTGTTTCGTCGCATTGGGAAAGGGGTTTCGCGTGGAACCCTGGGCTGGTTTGTGCGCTGCAGAGCCGCTACATCCCAATCTTGGTTAATGTCTTCGGCCGCGCCTCCCGGTGAGGCGATCAATCACATTGCAGGGCAAAATCATGGCGCAGGTCGAGTGGTTCGACGATCTCAGCATCGGAATGCGGTTTAGGTCGCCCGAGGTCGTGGTCACCGAAGCCGACATCAAGCGCTTCGCAGCCGAGTTCGATCCCCAGCCGATGCACCTCGACCATGAGGCGGCCAAGGCGACCCTGTTCAAGGGGCTTGCCGCCTCGGGATGGCACACCGCCGCGATCGCCATGAATCTCGCGATCCAGACCCGTCCCTTTGGAGCGCATCCGCTGATCGGCGCGGGGGTCGACGGGCTGCGCTGGATGCTGCCGGTGCGGCCGAACGACCGCGTGCATCTGGTCGGGGAGGTCATGAGCCTGACGCCGTCCAAGTCGAAGCCGCAGGGCATCGCGCTGGTGAAATGGACCATGCTCAATCAGGACGGCGAAGAGGTCTACACCTTCACCCCGATCGCGATCGTGCCGCGCCGGGGGTAGGGCCCGCCGTCCGAGGTCCGAAGCCCTTGCGGCACTCCCGAAGAGGTGGTCATCTCAGCCCGGGGAACGCACTGGAGGCTGACATGAAACGATTCCTTCTCGCCGTCCTGATGGCCGCGGGCGCCCTCGGCGCCGCGCCGGCACTTGCACAACAGTCCAAGGTCGGCGACTGGACGATCGAAAAGCGGTCGCAGGATACGCATTGCAATGCGAGCCGTGGCTACAAGGACAAGGACGACGAGAACCGCGACTACGTCATCGTGATCACCTATTCCGAAAAGGCGATCGTGATCGTGATGATCTACGACGGCTGGGAATGGGAGCGGGCCGGCGAGATCCTTCGGGCCGATGTCGGCACTGACGATGCGGATATCATGAAGAAGGCGAAGTGGGAGGTCATGGACAAGACCACCGTGCGCGGCATTTTCGAGTACGACCAGTCGATGATGGATCGTCTCTCGAAGGCAAAGCGCCTTACGATCGATTTCGACGACGATGACGACGACAGCATCGAGATGCAGATCCCGCGCGCCGGCGAAGCGCTGGCGGCGTTGAAGTTCTGCGAGGAGAACCGGAAATAAGTTGCCGATGCCGGCCGTGACGCCGGCGAGACGGCCGCCGTGAAGCGCGTGAGGGCGAACAGGCGCGTGACTCATCGCACACAGTCCGCGCGGTGTTCGCATTAATCCTAGTCTTTGGCGAAACCGTCCAAGCCGCTCCCTGCGGTTGACGTTACGCAAGGACGATGTTCGATATTCCAGCATCCAGCTGCAACGTTTTTTCGTCGTCGAAGGCGGCAATTCACCCGGCCGTCTTCTCCATCAGTCGCCGGATCGCGAGCTCTTCGCCCCGGGCGCGTCGCGCGCAGACCGCACCGTCCGCCCGATGACGACCTATCAGGCAGATCGCTTCTCGTCCCTCATCGGCGAGATCTACGACGCGGCGGTCGATCCCGGGTTGCGCAGCGGCGCCTTGGAGCAAATCTCTCATTTCGTCGGCGGTTGCGCCGCGATGATCGTCTCCAGGGATTCGGCGCGGCTGTCGATCGAGATCCATCAGCACTTTGGAACCGACGCCCGCTTTCGTCAGCTCTATCGCGACCGCTATGTGGAGCTCGATCCTCTGCTGGATTGTCATCTCAATCTCGCGCCCGAACGGACGATCGGCGTGACCGACGTCATGCCCTATGCGGACTTTCTGGAGACGAGCTTCTATCGCGACTGGGTGGAACCGCAGGGCGCGGTGGACCTCGCGACGATCGCGCTGGAGAAAACGGTGGCGCGCACCACAGTCCTGCAGGTGTTGCGTCATCGTTCCCGTGGTACCGTCGACGAGGCGATGCGTGAGCGCATGCGGCTGCTTGCTCCGCACGTCCAGCGATCGCAGATCATGGGCCGGCAGATCAGGGCCAGGTCTCATACCGTGGACGACCTCGCCGACGTGCTCGACGGATTGAACACGGCGATCTGCCTGCTCGACACCGACGGGCGGGTCGTCCATGCCAATGCGGCGTGCCGCCGACTGTTCGCCGATGCCAACCTGCTCGCGATGGTCGGCGACCGGATCGTCGCCCGAAACACCCAGACCGACAAAATATTCCGCAGTCTGTGCGAAATCGACGGAGGTGCCCGTCGTCAGATCGAGCTTGCGACATCGGCTGATGGGCAGCATTATCTGCTCCATGCCTTTCCGCTGAAGCGGGATCGCAATCTGCCGCGGGATGTTGCAGCCACGATGCTCTTCGTTCAAAGAGCGTCCATGTTGCCATTGCTCGCCGCCGATGCGATTGCCGCGGCCTTCAGGCTGACGCCGTCCGAACTACGCGTGCTGATGGCCATCATCGAGATCGGCGGCGTTCCCGATATTGCTGCAAAGCTAGGTATCGCCGAGACGACGGTGAAGACTCATCTTGGTCGCCTGTTCGAGAAGACGGGCGCCGGCAGACAGGCCGATCTGGTGAAGATCGCGGCCGGTTTCGCCGTGCCGTTCGCGCTGCGGGCGAGCGGCGGCGAGGGCCCCACGCAGTAAGTTCTTACTGTCCGCAATATTCCGCCCGGCGCTCTCAATCCATTGTGATGCGCCGGGTTCGCGGGTCCTCCGAACGCAGGACGCGAGTCATTTGAGACTTTCGTATATCGCGCTTCAGAAAAGAGCAGCGTGCGCCGCACGGACATGCCGCGACGGCATCGAACGTGCGTGTGAGGAAGCGACAGCGTATGGCCGGCCTGCTCGTCGGTTGGAGAGATTGCAGTGAGCAGCATGATTGATTTTTCCGTTCTCAACGTTTCGACGAGCGAAATTCCGGAAAGCGAGCGCATCCCGATGCTTCGCGACTTCTATTGTCGCGGCGTGTTGAAGGCCGAGGTCGAGGCGAGGGAAGGGAAGCCGGCCGCGGCGAGCTTCACGTCCCACGTCTTGCCGGAAGCCCAGCTGTTGATCGGCGGATTGTGCGGAGCGCGGGTCATTCGTACCAAGCAGCTGGTGGCCGACGGCGACGACAGTCTTGCGCTGATCGTGAACAGGTCGGGCGTTCTCGGGATATCCGAGCGCGGGCACGATCTGAAGCTCCATGCAGGCGAAGCGGTCCTGACCAGTGCGGAGGACGTCACGACGTTCGAGCGGTTGTTGCTGGGGAGCTGCTTCTCGCTGCGTGTGCCGCGGCGGGTGCTGGCGCCGATGATCGTGGACGTCGACGATGCCGTGATGCGGGTCATGCCGGCAAGTTCGACCGGTCTCAATTTGCTGGTCGACTACGCGGTGACGCTGGTGCGCGAAAACGCGTTCGCGACGGCAGAGCTCCGGCAGCTCGCGGTCGGGCATTTGCACGACCTTCTCGCAATCGTGCTCGGTGCAACCGGCGAGACGCGGGAGCTGGCCGGACGGCGCGGCGTCAAGGCGGCTCGGCTTCAGAAGGCAAAAGTCTCGATTGCCAACAATTGCTGGCGGCAGGATCTGTCGGTCGCCTCCGTTGCCCAGGAGCTCGGCGTGACGCCGCGCTATCTCCAGCGCCTGTTCGAGGCCGACGGCAAGACGTTCTCCTCCTTCCTGATCGAGCAGCGCGTCAAGCGCGCGCACCGCATGTTGCGGGAACCCGGCTTTGCGGAGCGGACGGTGAGCTCGATCGCCTACGACGTCGGGTTCGGCGATCTCTCTTATTTCAACCGCTGTTTCCGGCGGACCTATAACGCGACGCCGAGCGATATCAGGAGCGGCGGGATGTTGTAGTCGCGCGCGAGCGAGTTCAGCATCTGTCAATTTCAATCGACGGCCGGGATTTGGCCCGGTCCGTCATCGCGAAATCACGACCACAGCGTTGCGTGCGGCATCGGCAGCCGGAGTATGGAATGCGCCGTTTCTTCTTCGACCTCCTGGTCGGCAATATCGTGAAGATCGATCCTGGCGGCATGGTCTTCGAGCAAGCCAATGCGACGTTCGTCGTTGCCGACGAGATGGCAAGGCACCTGTTCGTCTGGCGCGACGACTTGCGCGATCGCGATGCCTGGATCCGCGTGCGCGATGCCGGCGGCAACGAGATCTATCGCGCCGCGGTCTTTGCGGAATGTGCCGAACGGGTGGGTTGGGACCAGGCTTGAGCGCAGGCGGCCGGTGTAGCAGCGCTGCACCAGTGCGACACCAACTGTGTTCGGTTCGTTCTGCACCGATAGCCGGTCGCAACCGTCCAAGTCCGGCACGGGTCTCCTCTCTACCTTGGTGTTCTGCGAATCCGGATTCGCACAGGCTGGCTTCCTTCGATCGGGGGGCGGCGCGTGAGGCGCCTGCCTGGGCGTGTGCGGGAGCCTTCGATTGGGGTATGGGGCAATGATTTTAATGGTGCTAAGCGCGGCGATACGGTGGCGCCCGATCTCGCGATCGGTGCGGTTCCTCGCGTGGGCATTGCTGGTTGGGCCGCTGCTGGTGGTCGAGCGGGCCGAGGCCGCGTGCACGCCCGCGGCTCCGGTCAACGATTCGATCGTGACCTGTACGGGTGCGACCCTCAACGCCAATGGAACGAGCGGCTACGGTGACGTCAACGACACCAACAACACGTACAGAATCGTTCAGGGCGCTTCGGTAACGGGCGACAACGCCGGCCTCATTTTTGGTTACGGTACGGTCGAGAACTCCGGTAGCATTGTGGGCAATGGCTTCTTCGGAATCGATGCCGGAGGAGCCTTCGTCACTAATAACGGCACGATCCAGGCGACGAATTTCGGCGGCGTCGGAGTCTCGGCCGACGCCGTCACGATTACGAATTTGGGTACGATCGAGGCGTGGGATTTCGGCATCCGGGGGGCGAACTTCGCCACGGTGACCAACTCCGGCGGCGGGATCATCCGGGCGATCGGCACGGACGGCGTTGCGATACGCGGCCAGGTGGTGGTCGTGACGAACTCCGGGACCATTTCCGGCACCGTTGACAGCGTGCTCGCTGACGGGACGGCGACGATCACCAACGCCGGCATGATCGGCGGAGGTAAGTACGGCATTCGCGCGGGCCTGAGCGCGACCATCTTCAACAGCGGGACGGTCGATGGCGCGGCCATCGGGATTTCCGTCCCGACGCTCAATTTGGTCAACACGGGCCGGATTTCATCGAGCGGCGGCGTGGGCGTGGGCTCCTCCGCGCTCGATCTCGACAATTCGGGGACAATAACGGGGATCCTGAGTATCAGCGCGGCCGCTGCAACCATCCACAATTCCGGAGCGATCACTGGATCGAATCAGGGCATCAATACGAACCAGGTCGAGCTGTACAATACCGGTCTCATTCAGGCGACCGCGGGCAACGGAACCGCAGTCTTCAATGTGGGGAAGGGCAACATCTTCAACGCCGGGACAATGATTGGGAACACCGGCATCTTCTCTGGCGACGCGACGACGATCACGAACTCCGGTACGATCACAGGCAGCAGCGGTACCGCGATCAAGCTGTCGAGCGCCGCCGACACGTTGACGCTGCTGCCGGGCTCGAAGATCAACGGCGTGGTCGACTTCGGTTCCGGCAACGACGTCGTCAACGTCAATCTTGCACCGAGCAGTAAGGTGTCGTCGCTGAATTCTGTCACGCTGCCGACCTTCGTCCACTTCAACGGCACGATCAACACCATCACCTCGGGCGGCAACTTCAACGGCCCGTCGGTCGTCTCCGGCACGACGCTGGCCACGCTCGACCGGACCGCGCTGGCGCAGACCGATCGCACGTTGATGGATTTCACCGGCGGCGTGTCCTCGCTGGTGCAGGGCCGCCTCAGCGGTGGCGCCGGGCCGGCCGGCAGCAACATGATGGCGATGGCCTATGCACCGGAGACGGCGCAGGCCGGGCCCTTCACCAAGGCGCCGCGCAGCCTCTGGACCGATCCCGCGCCGATCACGGTGTGGGCCAGCAGTTTCGGCGGCCAGCGCATCCAGGACGAGACCGCGTCCACGCTTCGGGCGACCTCGACGGCGTGGGGCGGGGCGATCGGCATCGATCGCAAGGTGCGGCCGGACTGGCTGGTCGGCGCTTTCCTCGGCGGCGGGCAGGGCGGCCTGTCGGTCGATCTCAATTCGCAATCGGTCGACACCAATTACGTCTTCGCAGGCGTCTACAGCCGCTTCGAATGGGCCTCGCAGTTCTTCGACTTCACGATCCAGGGCGGCAATGCCGACAACAGGTCGCGCCGGCTGGTGCTGAACAATGCCGCGGTTGGCGGGATGGAAACGGCGACCGCGAGTTACAGCGGCTGGTACGTCAGCCCGGAGGCCGCCTACGGCTACAGGCTCAACATTGGCAACGGCTATGTGCTGACGCCGACCGCGCGGCTGCGTTACGTCGCCGGCCGGTTCGACGGCTACAGCGAGAGCGGTTCGGCGCAGGGACTGTCCGTTGGCGGCCGCACGCTGCAGGATTTCGAGGAGCGCGGTGAAGTTGATCTGTCCCGCGTCACCAGTCTCGCCGGCGGCGAACTGAAGGCCAACGTCCATGGCGGCGTCATCGCGCTCCAGCGCGCCGGCGACACTGGCATCAACACGGTGTTGCTCGGCCAGAACCTGTCCTTCGTCACGCCCGGCAGCCGCAGCACGGTGGGTGCAGTGGCGGGCCTCGGCTTCGACTACCGCACCGGGACCAATTTGTCCGTGTTCGGCGCGGTCGAGGGAATGATGATGTCCGACCAGAGCCGCACCGGCTCTGCCAAGGGCGGTGTTCGCGTCGCGTTCTGAGCCGGCATCAGCCCTGGCGGCTCGAACACGGTGCGCGCCGGCCGGGTGCCATCCGCCCGGCCGGCGCCTCCTCCGATCGGAGGACGCCGCATGCCTGGGTTGTGTTATCCTCTGTGGCATTGATCACTCAGTGCCGTTTTGAGCCATGCCCAACCCGCAGAAACTGCCCGACCTCGTGGAGTCCATTTACGACGCCGGAATCGATCCGTCGCGGTGGAGCGATGCCGTCGCCGGCATTCGGGATTTCGTCGGCGGCCAGGCATGCGGCGTGTTTTCAAAGGATTCGATCAGCAAGTTCGGCGTCACCCACTATTACTGTGGGGCGGACCCGCATTTCATCCAGCTCTACGCCGACACGCATTCGAAGTTCGATCCGCTCAGCGTCCTGCCGCCACACGGCAGGGTTGTGAGTGTTCCCGACCTCGTCGATTTCGGAGAATATCGCAAGGGCCGCTTCTACCAGGAGTGGATGCAGCCGCAGGGTTGCAGCGACGCGGCCAATGTGGTGCTCGAGATGTCGAACGCGAGCTGCCCCGTGATGATGACCGTGCTGTCAGGCCGCCGCATGGTCGATCGGACCATGAAGGATCGCCTCTCGCTGCTGGTGCCGCACGCCAGCCGCGCGCTCCTGATCAACCGCACCATGAGCGCGCAACTGACGCTGGCGACCGCGCTGGCCGATGTCCTCGACAATCTGACGGCCGGGATCTTCCTGCTCGATGGCCTGTGCAGGGTGGTGCATGCAAATTCGGCCGGTCAAAGTCTGCTCGCGGCCGATGACGTGGTCCGGTCCGTCGCCGGGCAGCTCGTGACCTCCAGCATGGAGGCCAATCAGATGCTGCGCGATGCCCTCGCAGGCCGCGGCGATGCTCCGCCGCTTGCCGCGGGCGGCCACGCCATGCCGCTGCTGTCGCCCACCGGCGAGCGCTACGTCGCTCATCTCTTGCCGTTGTCGTCCGTGCTGCGGAACGACAGTGAACGTGTCGTCGATGCCGCCGGTGCGCTGCTTCTGCGCAAGGTGTCGCTCGGCGGGCCGTCATATGGTGAATTGATCGCGCGGACCTTCGATCTGACACCGGCGGAGCTGCGCGTGTTCCTGGCGATCGTCGAGATCGGCGGCATTCCGGAGACCGCGGCGTCGCTGGGCGTCGCGGAAACCACGGCAAAGACACATCTGCATCGCATCTTCGCCAAGACCGGCGTCAGCCGGCAGGCCGATCTCGTCAAGCTCGCGGCCGGATTCGCCAATCCGCTCGTGAATTGATCCGCTCGATCGCTGCAGGAGTTGAACCTTTTGTCGCCGTGACAGACTCACAGTAGCCGCACGGCATGAAGAACATTCCCGCAATCTCAGCGTTTGACCATGGATCTTCGGATGTCCCGAGTCCCCAAGCAATCCGAGCTGATCGAGAACATCTACGATGCAGGGCTCCACCCTGAGTTGTGGAGCGATGTCGTCGTCAAGCTCAACTCGTTCATCGGCAGCCAGGCCTGCGGCCTGATCTCGAAGGACACGGTCAGCAAGTCGGGAGCCACCCACTATTATTGCGGTGTCGATCCGCACTTCATCCAGCTCTATTCCGAGACCTACTCCCGGTACGATCCGCTCGCCCGGCTTCCCCAGTACGGCGAGGTGCGCAACATTCCGGACCTCGTGAATTTCGACGAGTACCGCCGCGGGCGCTTCTATCAGGAATGGCTGCGTCCCCAGGGCTGCGTCGACGTCGCCAACGTGGTGCTCGAGCAGTCGAAGTCGCCGTGTCCGATGTTGATGACCGTCATCCCGGGCAGGAACATGCTCGATGCCGAGCAGCGCGCGCGCATGAAGTCTCTGGTTCCGCATGCGAGCCGGGCGCTGTTGATCAACCGGGCGATCGAGCGGAAGCAGCAGCGCGCAACCGCGCTGGCCGACGTCGTGGACCGGCTGAATGCCGGCGTCGTCCTGCTCGATTCGGCGTGCCGGATCGTGCATAGCAATCCGGCCGCGGAGACGATCCTGGCCGCCGACGATGTGCTGCGTTCCATTGCGGGCCGACTCGTGACGAGATCCTCCGAGGCCAATGTCGCCTTACGCAACATCTTCCGTGATCCGGCAGAGGTGGCCGTCGCGGCGGCGATGGGTCGGAAGATTCCTCTTCTGGCGGACGACGGATCGCATTACGTGGTTCACGTGATCGCGCTGCCGTCGCTGCTGCGGGACGGAGCGACAGAGCGCACGTCTGCCGTCGGGGCCTTGCTGGTCTGGAAGGCGGAACTCGACAGCCGCTCATGTGCCGGGCTGATCGATCGCACGTTCGAGCTGACGCCGGCGGAGTTGAGGGTCCTGCAGTCGATCGTCGAAGTCGGCGGCGTGCCGGAGACGGCGGCGGCATTGGGGATCGCCGAGACGACGGTGAAGACGCATCTGCATCGCGTCTTCGCCAAGACCGGCGTCTCTCGTCAGGCGGATCTCGTCAAGCTCGCGGCGGGATTCTCCAACCCGCTGCTGCACTGACGAGCATCTCGCGCGAGCAGCGTCGCTTCAGCTCGCGAAAGGTTCAAGCCTGGACATCATGAGGAAGTTATCGCGCGTCATTCGATCGAATGACGCGATTTTTTGCGTTCTCATTTAGTGACTCGTCACACGATTTCTTGTTCGACGTCTCGATTTCCTCTGTGAAGCAACTCACAGCGGTCTGGAGTGAACCTCATCATTCTCTCCCACAGGTTGAGAGGAGATCGTCATGCGAAGGACATCGCTTACCATGGCCGACAAGTTCCGCGACATCGTCGCTCGCGTCGGCGCCGTGTTTCGCGAGCAGCGCAGGATCGAAGCGCAGCGCGCGATAAGGCGCTATCACCATTTGCTGGCTCGGCCGGACGAAACATTGCCTTTGAACGAAATCATTCCGGTCAGCAAGGAAGAGGATATTTCGAGACATGCCCACGGATCTGATGCGCGCGAGAACGCTCGCGGCCAAGCGGCCTTCGAGCGCGCGTAATTTCAACATCGTTGCAATCGTGCTGACGGCCGCGCTCGTCACTCTTCAACTGGTCGGGCTTGCAATCCTGGAGCGCTCCCACGCCCACGCGATGCACGTCTCGCTTCCGAGCGAAGCGGCAGCCTGCCCCGAGAGCCCGAGCGCCGACGTTCCGCAGATTCCCTACGATTGACCGGAGGACGGTCCGTGCCTGACGTCACCACTCTCATGCTGCTCAGCGTTGCCGTATTCGCCGGCGCGTTCGTATCCGGGCTTTCCGGTTTCGCGTTTTCGGCCGTTGCGGGCGCGATCCTGCTACGCGTGTTTCAGCCGCTCGAAGCGGTGCCGCTGATGATGGCATGCAGCATCGGCGTGCAGGCGACCAACCTGTGGGCGCTCCGGCGCAGCATCCGCTGGGAAGGCAGCCTGATGCTGATCGTCGGTGGATTGATTGGCGTTCCCATCGCGATCTCGCTCCTGCAGTCGATGGATACGCATCTGCTGCGGCGCGGGTTTGGCATCGTGGTCGCGCTGTATGCCGCCTACATGCTGCTGCGGCCGACGCTGGTCACTGCCGGCGAAGCCGTCGGCCGTCACTGGGTCGCGCTGATCGGGTTCGGAGGAGGGCTCGTCGGCGGCCTCACGGCGATGCCGGGTGCGGTTCCCACGATCTGGTGCGACATGCGAGGCATGCCCAAGAGCGAGCAGCGCGGCATGGTGCAGCCTTTCATCGCGGCGATGCAGCTCTTCGCCATCGTGCTGCTGGTGGGGCACCAGGACCTGTCGTCGAAGGTCTTCGTCGACCTCGCCGTCAGCCTGCCGGCGCTGTTCGCCGGCTCCGCGCTGGGCGTGATCGCCTTTCACCGCGTCAACGAGACGGTCTTTCGCAAGACCGTGCTCGTTCTGCTGCTGATCTCGGGGATTTCCCTGGTTTAGAGCATGATCCGGAAAAGTGTGCAGCGGTTTTCCGATAAGATCATGCTCCAACCTAGTGCCCGGGGCTGGTGACTGAGCCCTGAACCGGCGCCGCGATGACGTCGCTGCCGTGATGCACCAGCGGCTTGTTGCCGGTGACGGTTCGCAACAGCACGTAGAACACCGGCGTCAGGAACAGGCCGAACACGGTGACGCCGATCATGCCGGAGAACACGGCGACGCCCATGGCGCGCCGCATCTCCGAGCCGGCGCCGGTCGAGAGCACCAGCGGCAGCACACCCATGATGAACGCCATCGACGTCATCAGGATCGGGCGCAGCCGCAGGCGGCTCGCCTCGATCGCGGCCCGGATCGGCGTACGCCCGGCGAACTCGAGCTCGCGCGCGAATTCGACGATTAGGATCGCGTTCTTGGCGGATAGGCCGACGAGCACGATCAAGCCGATCTGGGTGAAGACGTTATTGTCGCCCTTCGTGATCCACACGCCGAACATTGCGGCGAGCAGGCCCATTGGCACGATCATGATGATCGAGAGCGGCAGCGTCAGGCTCTCATAGAGCGCCGCCAACACCAGGAACACCAGCAGGATCGCCAGCGGGAACACCCAGATGCCGGAATTGCCGGCGATGAACTCCTGATAGGTCAGGTCGGTCCATTCGAAAGCAAAGCCCGGCGGCAACACCTCCGCCGCGATCCGCGTCGCCGCCTCCTGCGCCTGGCCCGACGAGAAGCCGGGCGCCGCGGCGGCGTTGATATCGGAAGACAGGAAGCCGTTGTAACGGATCGCACGCTCCGGGCCCGCGCTCTGGCGGATCTTCAGCAGAGCCGACAACGGCACCATGTCGCCCGAGGACGAGCGCACCTTCAACTGCCTGATGTCGTCGGCACGCGCGCGGAACGGCGCGTCGGCCTGGACGCGGACCGAATAAGTGCGGCCAAACCTGTTGAAGTCGTTGACGTAGTAGGAGCCGAGGTAGATCTGCAGCGTGTTGAAGACCTCCGTCACGGGCACGCCGAGCTGCAGCGCCTTGGTGCGGTCGATGTCGGCGAACAGCTGGGGCACGTTGACCTGGAAGCTCGAGAACACGCCGGCGATCTCCGGCGCCTTCTGCATCGCCGCCATGAACGCATTGGTCGCTTCGTTCAACGCCTCGTAGCCGAGGCCGGCGCGATCCTCGATCTGCAGCTTGAAGCCGCCGATGGTGCCGAGGCCGTTGACCGGCGGCGGCGGGAACATGGCGATGAAGGCTTCCTGGATGCCGGCATACTTCTTGTTCAGATCGGCCGCGATGGCGTTGCCGCTCAAAGCCGCGCCCTTGCGCTCGTCGAACGGCTTCAGCGTGGAGAACACGATGCCGGCATTGGACGAGTTGGTGAAGCCGGAGATCGACAGGCCGGGAAACGCCACTGAGCTCTCGACACCGGGCTGGGTCAGCGCGATGTCGCTCATCTTGCGGATCACCTCTTCGGTGCGGTCGAGCGTGGCGCCGTCGGGCAGGCGGGCGAAGCCGACCAGATATTGCTTGTCCTGGCCTGGAACGAATCCACCGGGCACCTGCTGGAACAGGAATGCGGTGAGGCCGACCAGCACGACATAGAGACCCATCACGGCGGCCTTGCCGGAGATCACCTTGGTCACGGTGCCGCTGTAGTTTTCCGAGGAGCGCGTGAACGCCTTGTTGAAGCCACGGAAGAACCAGCCGAGACCCTTGTCCATGACGATCGTCAGCCTGTCCTTGGGCTCGTTGTGGCCCTTGAGCAGCAATGCCGACAGGGCGGGCGACAACGTCAGCGAGTTCACCGCCGAGATCACGGTCGAGATCGCGATCGTCAGCGCGAACTGCTTGTAGAACTGCCCGGTGAGGCCGGAGATGAAGGCCAGCGGCACGAACACGGCGATCAGCACCATCGCGATCGCGATGATCGGGCCCGACACCTCGCGCATGGCCTGGTAGGTGGCATCGCGCGGTGACAGCCCGGCCTCGATGTTGCGCTCGACGTTCTCGACCACGACGATGGCGTCGTCGACCACGATGCCGATCGCGAGCACGAGGCCGAACAGGCTGAGCGCGTTAATCGAGAAGCCGAACACGTGCATCACGGCGAAGGTGCCGACGATCGACACCGGCACAGCCAGCAGCGGGATGATCGAGGCGCGCCAGGTCTGCAGGAACAGGATCACGACCAGCACCACCAGCGCGATCGCCTCCAGCAGCGTGTGGATCACCGCCTCGATCGAGGACCGCACGAACTGGGTGGGATCGTAGACGATCTGGTAGGACACGCCCTCCGGCATGTTCTTCTTGATCTCGGCCATGGTGGCGCGGACGTTGTCGGAGATCTGCAGCGCGTTGGAGCCGGGCGCCTGGAAGATCGGGATCGCCACCGCCTGCTTGTTGTCGAGCAGCGAGCGCAGCCCGTATTCCGAGGCGCCGAGCTCGATGCGCGCGAGATCGCGCAGGCGCACGACTTCGCCGCGCGGGCCGGTCTTGACCACGATGTCGCCGAACTGCTCCTCGTTGGCGAGACGTCCCTCGGCGTTGACCGAAAGCTGCAGGTCGATACCGCTGACGTTCGGAGAGGAGCCGACCACGCCGGCGGCGGCTTCGACGTTCTGCGCCTGGATCGCCTTGACGATATCGCTGGCGGTGAGGCCGTGCTCGGCCGTCTTCTGCGGGTCGACCCAGACCCGCATCGAATAATCGCCGGCACCGTAGAGCTGGACGTCGCCGACGCCGTCGATCCGCGCCAGGCGGTCCTTGACGTTGAGCACCGCGTAGTTGCGCAGATACGTCATGTCGTAGCGGCCGTTCGGCGACAGCAGATGCACCACCATGGTGAGGTCGGGCGAGGACTTCTTGGTGATGATGCCGAGCTGGCGCACCACGGCCGGCAGCCGCGGTTCGGCCTGCTGCACGCGGTTCTGCACCAGCTGCGTCGCCTTGTCTGGATCGGTGCCGAGGCGGAACGTCACCGTCAGCGTCATGGCGCCGTCGGTGGTCGCCTGGCTCGACATGTAGAGCATGCCTTCGACGCCGTTGATCTGCTCCTCGATCGGGGTCGCGACGGTCTCCGCGATCACCTTGGGATTGGCGCCGGGATAAGTCGCGCGCACGACGACGGAGGGCGGCACGACGTCGGGATATTCCGAGATCGGCATCGCGAACAGCGAGATCAGGCCGGCGAGAAAAATCAGGACGGAGAGAACGCCGGCGAAAATCGGACGATCGATGAAGAACTTTGAGAGATTCATGGCTTTGCCCCTGGGCAATGTCCCGCGTGTCTCCGCCAACTCCCCAGTCATTCCGGGGCGCGGGCGAAGCCCGCGAACCCGGAATCCAGAGGTGTGGTCGTCGGAGTTTCTAAATTTCGAGATTCTCAGGTGCGCAATTGCGCACCGTAGTTCGCGCTACGCGCGCCCCGGAATGACGGAGAGTGTTAGCGTTGCACCACGTCTTGGTTGCTGTGGTTCGAAGCTTGCTGCCCGCGCGCGCCCATTGCGGCAACTTCGGTCTTGAGGAGTGCGCCGGGACGCACGCGCTGCAATCCGTTGACGACGATGCGGTCGCCGGACTTCAGGCCCGCGGTGACGATGCGAAGGCCATCGACGGAGCCGCCGAGCGTGATCGGCCGATAGACCGCACGGCTGTCGTCGCCGACCGCCATCACGAACTTCTTGTCCTGGTCGGTGCCGATCGCGCGCTCGTCGATCATCACCAGCGTCTGCTGCTTGGGCTGGCCCATGCGCACGCGGGCGAATTGGCCGGGGATGAGACGCCCGTCCTCGTTCCGGAACACCGCGCGGACACGGATCGTGCCACTCTGGCCGTTGACCTGGTTGTCGATGAGCTGGATGTGGCCTTTCGCCGAGAGCCCGCCGGAGGTCGCCATTTCCACCGGGATCTGGTCGAGGTTGCCGCGCTGGCCGATGCTATCTGCGATCGCGTTCAGTGCATGCAGCACGACTTCCTCGTCCGCGTCGAAGGACGCGTAGATCGGATTGACCGAGACCAGCGAGGTCAGGACGGGGGAGGCGGTGCCGGCGGCGACGAGATTACCGACGGTGACCTCGATCTTGCCGACGCGTCCGTCCACGGGGGCGCGCACCTCGGTATAGTCGAGATTGAGCTTGGCGGTCTGCAACGTCGCCTCGGCGGCCTTCACGTTGGCAATCGCTTCGCGATTGGCGTTCTCGCGCTGGTCGAAATCACGGCGTGTCACGACGGCATTGCCGACGAGCTGCGCACCGCGTTCGACTTCGCCTGTCGTGAACACGACGCGCGCCTTCGCCGCCTCGAGCTGGGCATTGGCCTTGTCGACCTCTGCTGTGTAAGGCGCCGGGTCGATCTTGAAGAGCAAATCGCCGGCCTTCACCAGCGCGCCCTCGGTGAACCTGGTCGCGAGGATCGCGCCCGCGACGCGCGGGCGAAGCTCGACGCGATTGATGGCTTCCAATCGGCCGGAGAAGTCGTCCCACAGCGCGGTCTGCCGCGGTTCGATCATGGCGACGGTGACGGGCACCGCCTGTTCAGCCGCGGCAGCCGTGGCCGTTGCCTGAGCGGCGCGGAAGTAATGGCCGGTCGCGATCGTCCCGGCCACGGCGAGAGCGCCGATGACCGCGACGCCACCAAGAAGGCGTCGGATGCGTCCGGCACGAGGGGTATTTTGGGAGGGGGGCATTTGCGCGCTCCAGATATGTAGTGTTCACTACAGATGTGGAGCTGGATGTCGCAGTGCAAGATACTTATGTACCATTCACTACGAAAATTGTACGCCGATACCGCGACGATTGGAAGACACAAGAAAAAGAAAGATAGAACAAATAGATAGGGACTGGCGTTAGGCTGATATCGGCCGCCGATTCCGAAGGAGACAGGCACATGGGCATGGGTCGCCCCCGCGAATTCGACGCCGAGACGGCGTTGGACCAGGCGATGGAAGTGTTTTGGCGCCATGGCTACGAGGGCGCCACCATCGCCCAGCTCACCGAGGCCATGGGCATTAATCCACCGAGCCTCTATGCCTGCTTCGGCAACAAGGAAGGCCTGCTGAAGGCCGCGCTCGACCGCTACACCAAATTGCGCGGTGTCTGGATGGACGAGGTGGTGGCGGCGCCGACCGCCCGCGACGTTGCCGAGCGGATGCTGATGGGCATCGCCGACAAGCAGACCGATCCCGCCAATCCGCCCGGCTGCCTGCTCGTGCAGGGCGGCATCGCCTGCGGCACCGGCTCCGAGAGCGTCCCGTTCGAGCTTGCCGCCCGCCGCGCCGAGAACGAAGACCAGCTTCGCGAGCGCTTCGTGCGCGCCAAGGCTGAAGGCGATCTCAAGCCGACGTCAGATCCCGCCGCACTCGCGCGCTATGTTTCGGCGGTGTCGGTCGGCATGGGCGTGATGGCGTCGTCGGGCGCCGATCGCGAGGCGCTGCGGCAGGTCGCTGAGGTCGCGGTGCAGGCAGTCGAGGCGCAGTCGGAAACCGCTAGGTCATGATGAGCTCTCGACCAAGATAAGCTCCCGTTTGGATCTACCGTCCGGACTGTTTGGACGAACGTTGCTTGCTGTCCCTTACCGGTTTTGGGGCTGCTGCGGATTCGGTACGCGAACTCTTCGTGGCCTGATTTTTTCTCATCTCGGCGAATTCTTGCCTGAGCAGGTCGAGGACGGTTCTGACCTTGGGGAGATCCACCATGCGTTTGTGGCAGATGATTGTGAGTTCTGCGCGGAGCGAAGTTGGAGGCTCGAGCTTGAGCTCCACGAGCTCGCCAGGTCGCTTGAGCCGATGGGATGTCTTCAGAAGGATCATCGCGCCGACGCCTGACTGGCAGGCCGCGAACTGGACACTGTAGTCGTCGGACGTGAAGGCGGGACGAAAGCTTGGGATCCTGGCCGCGAGCTCCGGATTGGGGCTCAGCATCTCGCGCTCTCCCGCCCACGCGATCCAGTCAATGTCCGGGAAATCGTACTTTGCGGGCAGCCTCCGTGCGTAATCCCTGCTCGCATAGACCCCGATCGGCACGACAACTTCGTCGATTGTGACCAGGTCGGAATCATCGGACGGATATCTCCTGAGCGCGATATCCGCCTCGCCGCGCGCGAGATTCAGGCGTTCGGTGGTCGCCAGGACCTCGAGGGCGATCTGCGGGTGCTTCTTCTTGAGCCTTTCCGAGATCGGGGCCAGGAAATCAAAGGCAAACGACGGTGCCGCCGTGATCCGCACGCGGCCGCTCACAGACGAGTCCTTCGCGTCGAGCGAGCGATTGGCTTCCGTCGCCCATTGCGCCATGCCCTGGGCGGCGGGAAGCAGTCGTCTCCCTGTCTTGGTCAAGGCGATGCCCTGGTTCTTGCGAACGAAGAGCGGCTCGCCCAGCCCGTACTCCATCTCGGCAATCCTTCGGCTCAAGGTGGGCTGGCTCACCTTGAGGCGTCGGGCTGCGCCACTGAGGCTGCCGGCATCCGCGACGGAGAGAAAAATCCGGAGATCATCCCATTGGAGGTCCACGTTCACTCCTCGACTTCGTCCTGGGGCCATCCATTTATGTATGGCGACATAGGGATTTAGACGATTGCTATTCTCTCAGTCCAGCGCAAAAGCGGCGTCGGACAAAGAGGAAAGCCGTTCATGTTTCGTCAATCACGATTCCTTGCCGCTGCTGCATTCATCATCATTGCGCTGTCCGGCGCTGCGCTCATTGCCTTTTCCGACAAGTCGCAGACAACCCATCAAACCGTGACATCAAGCCTTGGCAAGCCGATCAGTTCGTCGGCGATGGAGGCCTTGATCGATAGACCGGGACCGACCGCGATCAGAACAGTCGTGGGCGCGGACTGGAAAGCCGATCTATCGGGACTGCTCAATCTGAAAGATCCGAAGTCCGTTGAGGCGGGGTTCGTGGATCACGAGGAGCCGATCCAGATCTATACGCATCTCGTGCGGCACCCCACGCAGGGCTTCTTCATGATCGATACGGGCGTTTCGAAGCGGTTTGCCGAGCACCCCGAGAGCGTCGGCGTCCCGTGGGTGCTGAGAAACTTTGCAAAGATGGACAAACTTCAGGTCAGGGAAGATGCCCTGTCAGCCATCAAATCGGAAGGTGTCCCGCTCAAGGGCGTGTTCATGACCCATCTCCACTTCGACCACGTCTCCGGAATGCCGGACGTTCCGAATGATGTTCCGTTCTACACAGGTCCCGGCGAGGCGCGGGAGGAGAAGTTCGGGAACCTGGTCGTTCAGGGGATGGAGGATCGCTTCTTCGATGGCAGGCCCGCCATTCAGGAATTCCAGTTCACGAAGGACCCCGACGGAAAATTGGAAGGCGTGATCGACGTCTTCGGCGATGGCTCGTTCTTTGCGATCCTGACCCCCGGACATACCGCGGGCCATCTCTCCTTTGTAGCGCGCACACCGGCGGGGCCGGTGCTCCTAACCGGCGACGCTTGCCACACGCGCTGGGGCTGGGAGCATGATGTCGAGCCCGGAAGTTTTACGTTCGATCGGGGGGCCGAACGAAAGAGCTTGCTCCAGCTGAGAGCCCTGAGCGAACGTCACCCGAAGATGATCGTGAGGTTGGGTCATCAGCCCTGAGTCCAAAGTTGTGGCGCAACGAAGCCGCCGAACTCGCGCTCAATGAGACCGGCCAGCGCGATCGTCGTGCGGTCCTCCAGATACGGCCCGATGATCTGCACGCCGACCGGCAGGCCCGCCGGCGTGCGCTCGATCGGAACGGCGGTCGCCGGCAATCCGCAGGTCGAAGCGGGATCGGCCCAGATGAAGCTCGCGTCGGAGTAATTGAAGCGCTTCCCGTCGATGTCCAGCGTTCGGGCGTCGAACGGCTCGGACTGGTCTTGCGGGAAGGCTGGCACGGCGAAGGCGGGATAGATCACCGCATCGAACTCGCGGAAGAACTGATACCACTTCTGCTGCAACTGAAGCCGCGCCGCATCGGCCGCGAGCCATTCGCGATGGCTCATGCCCCAGCCGCGGGCGCGCTCGGCCTGCAGGCTGCGGTCATCGGGAGCCAGTGTTGCGGCAGCCGCTTGCGCTTCGGTGAGGGCGGCCGGCGTCAGGCGTGGGCTCCTCGCGCCGTTCAACAGCCTCATATAGAGCCGCGCGGAGTCCGCAAGATCGGGCAGCGACGCGCTTGCGCGGGCGACTTGCACACCCTTGCGTTCGAGCCGTTCGGCCAATCGCCCGATGGCGGAACGCACGGCGTCGCTCGTCGGCATCAGCGGATGCGTGTCGATCACGAGGATTCTGAAATCCTCGAGTCGCTCTTGACGCGGGGCGGGCAGCGCGAGGCGATAGCCGACGCCGTCGCGGGTCTCATCGGGGCCGGCGATCACGTCGAGCGACAGAGCAAGGTCCGAGGCGGTGCGCGCCATCGGCCCGATCACGGCGAGATCGCCCTGTCCAGGCACGGGCAAGGCCGGCGGCAGGCTGTATCCGCGCAGCGGGACGAGGCCGAGGCTTGGCTTGTGTCCGAACACGCCGCAGAAATGGGCGGGCACCCGGATCGAGCCACCGATGTCCGAACCGATCGAGAGCGGACTGAACCCCGCAGCGAGCGCGGCTCCGCATCCGCCCGAGGAGCCGCCGGGCGACCGGCCGAGATCCCACGGGTTGTTGGTCGTCCCGTAGATCTCGTTGTAGCTCTGGAAATCCCTGAGGCCGATCGGGATGTTGGTCTTGCCGATGACGATGGCACCCGCTGCCTTGAGCCGCGAGACGATGAGGGCATCCTCCTTCGGTCGAAAATCCCTGAACTGCGGAAAGCCCCATGTCGTCGGCAAGCCCGCGACATTGAACGGCTCTTTCAAGGTCACGGGAATGCCCAGCAACCGCCGCCGTTCGCCGCGGCCAAGTTCAGCATCGGCGGCTCGCGCGGCGTCTCTGGCGCGATCGAAGTCGCGAACGACGATGGCGTTGATCTTGCCATCGAGCGCCTCGATGCGCGCGATGGTGTGTTCGAGCAGCTCCGACGCCGATATCTTGCGAGCGTAGAGGGCACCGAGAAGTGCGCTGATCGAGCCGTAGTTCAAGTCGGCAGCGCCCGCGGCTCGTTCCATCATGATCTCCATTGCATCCCGGCGACCAAGCGGCAGTTTGCCGAACCGGCCAGGCAGGGATCATGCACTCCCGGAAACAGGATGAGGAGGCCGCGCGATGGGCAGCAGGCCTGCTGACGATTGGGATGACGCTTACGCTGCGAAGCCGGCATGGCTTCTGAACGGTTAATGACTCGGGGTGCAGGCGGACCCACAAAGGGCGTTCGTGCAACCGCGCTGCTGTTTTGCCCGACGTGTCGAGCGCGTCATCTGGCCCGATCGCGCGAGACGAAATTCTTCAACGATTCCTACTTTGCATGGGGTTGTTTTCGCGTTTTTTGTTTTGAGCCGTCGCGGCCAGATCGTTGGCCCGTGGAAACGGATCGACACGGACGCTCCTAAGAGTTTCTACACACAGTTCTGGCACGTTCCGCGCGTCAAGATCCGCAACCTGCATCGGCGCATCTCACTACGCGCACGAAAAGACGGGGCCGGCGGAAATCGAGGGGGCGTAAGCCATGACTGCACTTGCTTCGGACGCCGGTCGCGCCAGAAGCGGGATCGTGCCGATCCTGCTGTGCGTCGTGCCATTCAGCCAGATCCCGCTCGATGCTTATACGCCGGGCCTGCCGCAGATGGTGGTCGATCTCGCCACCGACTCGGCATCGATGCAGAACACCGTCACCGCCTACATGCTCGGCATGAGCCTGGCGCTGGTGCCGGTCGGCATCGCCTCCGATACGCTCGGCCGTCGCAAGGTTCTGCTCGCAGGCCTTTCGATGCTCGTTGCGATGAGCATTGCCTGCGCGCTCGCCACCAGTGCTTCGCTGCTGCTCGGCTTGCGCTTCCTGCAAGGTATCGGCGGCTGCACCTGTCTCGTGGTCGCCTATGCCGTGGCGGCCGACTGTTTTCGTGGCCGTGAGCTGACTGCGATCTCCGGCCTGCTCGGCGCGGCCTGGGGGCTCGCGCCGGTGCTCGCTCCGGCCGCCGGCGGCTTCATCGTCGAGCTGACCTCCTGGCGCGGGGTGTTCGTCATCATCGCCATCACGGCTGCCATCGTCGCCGCGATCGTCGTGTTTCTCTTGCCTGAGACGTTGCCGGCGGAGCGGCGCGCGCCGTTCGATCCGCGCCGCACCGCAGGCATCCTGCGCGATGCACTGCTGCGGCCGGGCTTCCTGGCGTTCGTGCTGGTGTTCGCCGCGGCGGCGAGCGCACAGCTTGCCTTCGGCGTCGTCGCACCGTTCTTCTACCAGACCGGTCTCGGCTACTCCGCTGCGATCTACGGCCTCGTCGCGCTCGGGCTTGGCGGTGTCAATCTCGCTGGCGAGCTCAGCTGTGCGCATTTCGCGAGTTGGATGCCGGCCCGCGTGATGGGCTTTGGCGCCTTTGTGCTGTTTCTCGCCGGCGCCGTGGTGCTGACCGCAACGGGCCTGACGCTGGGTCTCGATTTCACGTCGATCACGATCGGCGGCGCGCTGGTGCTCGGCGGCTGCGGCGTGCTGTGTCCGATGATGTACGGCATGGCGCTCGGCCTGTTCGAGCGCGACCACGGCCTGATCGGCGGTCTGATCAGCGCACTCTGCTATCTCGCCGTCAGCGGCGCCATGGCGATCGCGGCGGTGCTGCCTGAAGCCACGCAGGCGCCGACCGGATGGCTCTATCTCGGCCTCTGCGCCGTTGCGGGCACGCTGCTCGCGGTCTCGCTGCCTGCGGCGCAGCGCGCCACACATACACAAGAAGGGACGACATCATGACCACCGTCGGTATTCGCGGCACGTTCTTCGACTTCGTCGACGATCCCTGGAAGCATGTCGGCAATGAGGAAGCCGCCGCGCGCTTCCACCAGGACGGATTGATGATCGTCGCGGACGGCGTCATCAAGGCGTTCGGTCCCTATGACAAGATCTCCGCCGCGCATCCGGGCGTCGAGGTCACCCATATCAAGGACCGCATCATCGTCCCCGGATTCATCGACGGCCACATCCATCTGCCGCAGACCCGTGTGCTCGGCGCTTACGGCGAGCAGCTGCTGCCGTGGCTGCAGAAGTGGGTCTATCCGGAAGAGCTCAAATACCGGGATCGCAACTATGCGCGCGAGGGCGTGAAGCGCTTCCTCGACGCGCTGCTGGCCTCCGGCACCACCACCTGCCAGGCCTTCACCAGTTCCTCGCCGGTTTCGACCGAGGAACTGTTCGAGGAGGCGGCCCGCCGCAACATGCGCGTGATCGCGGGCCTCACCGGCATCGACCGCAACGCGCCGGCCGATTTCATCGACACGCCTGAGAATTTCTATCGCGACAGCAAGCGGCTGATCGCAGAGTATCACAACAAGGGCCGCAACCTCTACGCCATCACGCCGCGCTTCGCCTTCGGCGCCTCGCCGGAACTGCTGAAAGCCTGTCAGCGCCTCAAGCACGAGCATCCGGATTGCTGGGTCAACACCCACATCTCCGAGAACCCGGCCGAATGCAGCGGTGTGCTGGTCGAGCATCCCGATTGTCAGGACTATCTCGGCGTCTACGAGAAGTTCGACCTGGTCGGGCCGAAATTCTCCGGCGGCCACGGCGTCTATCTCTCCAACAACGAATTCCGCCGCATGTCGAAGAAGGGCGCCGCGGTGGTGTTCTGCCCGTGCTCGAACCTGTTCCTCGGCAGCGGCCTGTTCCGCCTCGGCCGCGCCACGGATCCCGAGCACCGCGTCAAGATGTCGTTCGGCACCGATGTCGGTGGTGGCAACCGCTTCTCGATGATCTCCGTGCTCGACGACGCCTACAAGGTCGGCATGTGCAACAACACGCTGCTCGACGGCAGCATCGATCCCGTGCGCAAGGACCTTGCGGAAGCCGAGCGCAACAAGCTTTCGCCCTATCGCGGCTTCTGGTCGATCACGCTCGGCGGCGCCGAAGGTCTCTACATCGACGACAAGCTCGGCAATTTCGAGCCGGGCAAGGAAGCCGATTTCGTCGCGCTCGATCCGAACGGCGGGCAGGCCGCGCAAGCCTGGCATCAGTCGCTGATCGCCGATGGCGCCGGTCCCCGTACGATGGACGAGGCCGCCAGCATGCTGTTCGCCGTCATGATGGTCGGCGACGATCGCTGCGTCGACGAGACCTGGGTGATGGGCAAGCGTCTCTACAAGAAGAGCTGAGACGGGCGGCCCATGAGCGCATCTCCCGACACAGCCGGCCAGCCGGTTGCCCTGGTCATCCAGCGCCGCATCGCCGACGACGGCTTTGCCGCGTTCGCCCGCTGGAACGGCGAGGTGGGCGAGGTGCTCAAGACCTGGCCCGGCTTCCTCAGCCAGGAGGTGGTGCCGCCGCAACCGCCCGCGCATGTGGACTGGGTGACCATCCTGCGCTTTGCGAGCCCGGGCGCGGCGCGCGCCTGGCTTCAGAGCGAGGTGCGGGCGAAGCTGATCGGCGAGGTGCAGCGCCATTTCGTCGGTTCGGAGGACGTTCACATCCTGCCCGACACCGGCGTTCAACGAGACAACGCGGTCTCCGCCGTCATCTCCTTCAAGGTCCCCGATGGGCTGGAGGATGCCTTCCTGAAATGGCAGCAGCGCATCCAGGCCGCGGAAGCCGAATTCAAAGGCTTCCTGCGCCACAAGATCGAGCGGCCGATCCCGGGCCTGCACGAGGAATGGATCATCATCCTGTCGTTTGATAGCGACGCCAACCTCAATGCATGGCTCGATTCATCCGTGCGGCAGTCGCTGCTTGGGGAAGGCGAACGCTTCAACGCCGGCATGAACGTGAAACGCGCGAGCTACGGCTTCAATTTCTGGTTCCCGACCGGTCAGACGAAGGCGCCGGAACAAGGCGCGGACTTCATCTGGAAGAGCAACCTGATCGTCCTCCTGGTGCTCTATCCCGTGGTCTATCTCTGGGGCACTTTCATCAGCGCGCCGTTCATCGACAGCCACGGCGTGCCGGTCTGGCTGTCGCTCTTCGTCGGCAATCTCGTCAGCACCCAACTGCTCGGCTGGTGGCTGGTGCCCGCCGCGTTTCGGGCGCTCGATTGGTGGATCACGCCGAAAGCGGCGATCGGTCGCCAGGTTGCGGGCTATGCACTCCTTGCCGCGCTCTACGCGGCGTCGATGGGCCTGTACGCGCTGCTGCTGGCGTGGCACTGGGGACGTTGAGACCCTTAGCTTACGATCCGCCGATCAGTTTACACTCGACAAGTAGCCTGCCAGAATCTTTCGGCTCTGGCTGAGCGTCTCGATCCGCTCATCGATGAGGCTGACTTGCTGCGCGAGTATCCTGCGCAGATTGTTGCACGGCGTAAATTCCGGATCGTTGCTCCTCACGCACGGAAGCAATTGCTGGATCGTTTCAAGGGTCATTCCGGCCGCGCCAAGCATCTTGATCCGCCGGACGGTTTCCTCTTCCGGCAGGCCATAATCGCGATAGCCGGTGTCCGTCCGCTGCGGCGCAAGGAGTCCCTCGGCTTCGTAATAGCGCAGCATTCGGACGCTGACCCCCGTCCTGCGGGAGAGCTCGCCAATCTTCATCGGAAAAACCTCTTGACCCTGACAGTGCTGTCAGACCTTACAAACTCTGCTCGTCCCTGTGAACACCACCGCGTGAGGAGCAAACATGAAAGCCTACCATTTGAACGGCCAAGCTGGCGTTGGCGGCCTTGTGCTGGCCGATGTCGGTACACCCGAACCGGCCAGCGGCGAAGTTCGTATCCGGGTCGAAGCGGCAAGTCTCAATTACCGTGATCTCATGATCCTCGACCGCGTCGGCCAAGGCGGGCTGGACGGCCGCATACCACTCTCTGACGGCGCGGGCGTCGTTGATGCGATCGGCTCCGACGTCGTGCAATGGAAAGTCGGAGACCGCGTGGCTGCCTCGTTCTTTCCCGATTGGGTCTCGGGGCCGTTCAGGGCCAGCTATGTTTCGTCAGCCCTCGGTGGCAACACGGCGGACGGAATGCTGGCGGAGTATGTCGTGCTGCCGGCGACAGCGCTGGTCGCAGTGCCGGCGCACCTCACCTCGATCGAAGCCGCGACCTTGCCCTGTGCGGGCGTCACGGCCTGGCACGGCCTTATCGCACGCGGCGGGATGGGGAAGGGCGACACGCTGCTGGTGCAGGGAACAGGCGGTGTCGCCTTGTTTGGCCTTCAGTTCGCCACCGCGCTGGGCGCGCGCGCGATCGTGATATCCTCTTCGGATGAGAAACTCGCCCGTGCCAAGGCGCTGGGCGGCTCGATCCTCATCAACTACCGCAACACGCCCGATTGGGATGCAGTCCTGATGAAGGCGACCGATGGCGAAGGCGCCAGTCATATCCTCGAACTCGGCGGTCCCGGCACCTATGACCGATCGATGCGATCGGTCGCGTCCGGCGGCAAGATCGTCCAGATCGGTGTTTTGACGGGGTTCGGCCCAAAACCTGACCTCGCGCGCCTCCAGTGGGAGAATGCGGATATCATAGGCGTCACCGTCGGATCGGTTGAACATTTTACCGCGATGAATCGTTTTTTGACCGGCAAGGCAATCTACCCGATCGTCGATCGGGTCTTTGGTTTCGATGAGGTACGCGAAGCGTTCGCCTATCTCCGAACCGGCGCGCACTTCGGCAAAATCGTTGTGAAACTGTAGGGTCTCAGGCAAGTCAGGGTGACCAGGCTCCTTAAATTCTCGACAAGTGACGATCATGTTTGCCCTGACCTTCCTCGGCACCTCGGCAAGCGTTCCCTCGGCGGAACGCAACCATCCGGCCCTGCTGATCGAGGCGGCCGGCCAGCGCATGCTGGTCGATTGCGGCGAGGGTACGCAGCGCCAATTGTTGCGCAGCGGCGCCGGCTTCCGGCGGCTCGACCGCATCCTGCTGACGCATGCGCATCTCGACCACGTGCTCGGCATCCCCGGCCTGTTCTCCACGCTGCTCTTACGCCAGAGCGCCGAGGTGATGACGGTTCATGGCGGCCCGGCCACGCTCGAGACCGTCATACGAATGCTGGCCGGCTTGTGGGGCGAGGGCAGGGCGCCGCTTCCGGTGGAGTTCGCTCCCCTGGCCGCCGGACGTTGCGTCGACGCCGGCGACTTCGTCATCGATTGCTTTCCGGTCCGCCATCGCGACACCGACAGTTTTGGATTTGTCTTCCAAAGCCCCTCGCGCCGCCATTTGCAGCCGGATCGGCTCGCGGCGCTCGGCGTTCCCGACGGCCCCCTGCGCGGCGAGCTGGCCGCAGGCCGGGCGGTCATGATCGACGGCGAGCGAACGATCAATCCGGAGGATGTCCTGGGACCGCCGAGCGGCGGCAAGAAGCTCGTCGTGATTGGCGACACCGAGACCACCGAAGGATTGTCGCATCACGTCGTCGGCGCGGACCTGCTGGTGATCGAGGCGACGTTCCTCGATCGCGACACGCCGACCGCGCGGGACTACGGCCATCTCACGGCAGCGGAAGCGGCAACGTTTGCGGCGGCGAGCAATGTGAAGCAGCTCGTGCTGACCCATCTGTCGGGGCGCTATGAGGACGAGGAAATCCTCGCCGAGGCGGTGCGGATCTTTCCGAACACGCGGATCGCCGCCGACTTCGATCACATCGTGGTCTAGCGGTCGCGACCAAACCTCGCCATCTTCCGTCAGGCTCTACAGGCCGGCGGCAACACCGAGGCGGCCGATGCCCGGCAGCTTGACGGCGGGACGCCGGATATCGAGGCCGAGCACGGCGCCGAAAACGTTGATCTCGAGACCTTCGACCCAGCCGAGGGTGAGGCCGAGATAGCCGGAGAGCGAGGCATAGAAACCGGTGCGCGAGGCGGTCAGCCCGATCCATTCCCCGGAATAGGGATAATCCTTGCCGATCGCGGTCGGCGGCAGCACCGCGCGAAGCTCCGGAACCGCATCGAGCGCGGCTTGAACGAACGTGTTCGAGTTCGGTCCCGGCCAGGCGCTGTAATCGCCGTAGGTTCGAAACTTGTAGGTCTCGATCACGGTCCTGATCCTGGGAATGAGCAGCTCGGCCTGTGGCCCGTCCACGGCGACGACGGTTTCAGGCGACGCGCCGAACCACCTTCCGTCGGGAGCGAAGCCGTTGCTCCGGATTGGTTCGCCCCAGGCGGTGTAGTCGTATCGGCTGTAGCTCGCCGCATCCTTTTCCTTGACCACGATCCAGGTGTGGACGGCAAAGATGCTGCGCCACCGGACGGTGCGTGCTGCATAGATCCGGATCAGGGCATCGGGATGGGACGAGGCCGGCGGCAGCAGTCCTGCGCTGGAGCGGTCGGCCGTCTGCCAATTGCCGCGGCCATCGCCAAGCCAATAGTACCGCGCGGCCGACAAGCCGAGCGGCACGAACAGGAGAAGGAAGAAAATCAGCACGGCTCTTCGCAAGGGGAAATCGGGTTTCGGAAGGAGGCCCTTGGGATATAGGTCGCGAAAGCGCTTTGACAATGATGGTCGAAAGGATCGCTCAGCTCGTCAAGCCCGACTTGATCGCGAGATCCTGAACCTGGCCGGTGACCTGCGCCAGCCGGGGCAGCGCCAGGTCGCGGAAGGCTGTCATATCCATGCGCATCGCATCGACCGTCACGCTCAATCCTCCGATCACACCACCCTGCGCGTCGAAGATCGGAGTTGCCAGGGTGCGCAGCCCATAAGCGTTCTCGCCGTCGGAGACGGCATGACCTTTCTTCTTCACCTGGTCGAGCCGGGCGAGCAGGGCGTCGAGCTCGGTGAGCGTGCGTTCCGAGAGCTTGAGGCGGGGGCGGGATTCCAGCCGCGCGATCTGCTCGTCGCGCGACAGATGCGCCAGCATGACGTGGCCGAGCGCGGCGCTGTAGGCGGGAATGCGTGTGCCCGGCCGGCGGTCCATCTTGTGGCGATCAAGGCCTGCGCCGACGCGCGCGAGATAGATGACATCGCCGCCGTCGAGGATGCCAAGCGAGGCGGCATCGCCGATATCCGGCACGAGTCCGCGCAGCAGCGGCTCGACGATCGATCGCAGCGATCCATGCGAGAGCACGGTGTAGCCGAGGTCGAGACAGGCAAGGCCGAGGCGGAACCTGCGACTTTGCGGAACCGCCTGGAGGTAGCCGAGCTCGATCAGGGTCTGGATCAGGCGGAACGCCGTTCCGCGATCAAGCTCGGCGCGTGCGGCAATCTCACTCAGGGTCAGTTCGAAGGCATCGCTGCTGAAGCTCTGCAGCACGGCAAAGGCCTTGCCGACGGACGCAACGTAATTCTTGGGGTTTTTCGTGCTCGGTTCGGCCTTGCGCTTTGCAGCCTTCTTCTCGACCTTGGCCATGCCCGAATGCCCCGCCATGACAGCTATCGCCCTTGACGCGGGGACGCGCTGATTTTACGACAGCATCAGCAAATAACAAATGTTCGCATTCCGAACAACATCGATTTCGCGATCGGAGGAAGCTTTGTCGACATCTTCGCTGCACCCGCAGTCCTTGCACCCACATGGCGTGTTCTCCGCCGCGCTGACCCCGCTCGACGACAATCTGGCCCCCGATCACGCACGTTTCGTCGCGCATTGCCGCTACCTTCTGGATGAAGGTTGCGACGGCATCGCGATGCTGGGCACGACCGGGGAGGCGAATTCCTTCTCGGTGGCCGAGCGCACAGCGCTGCTCGAGGCGGTGGTCGCCGCCGGCATCGCGCCGCAGCGGCTTCTGCCCGGCACGGGCGTCGCCGCGCTCACCGACACCGTTGCGCTGACGCGTCATGCGCTCTCGGTCGGCGTCGAGACCGTGGTGATGCTGCCGCCATTCTACTACAAGAACGTCACCGGTGACGGCATTTTCGCCTCCTACAGCGAAGTGGTGCAGCGCATTGGCGATGCGCGGCTGAAGGTCGTGCTCTATCACTACCCGCAGATGTCGGCGCAGCCGATCTCGCATGCGCTGATCGAGCGGCTGCGCAAGGCCTATCCGGCGACGTTCACCGGCATCAAGGATTCCTCGGGTGATTTCGCCAACATGACCGCGATGGTCGAGCGTTTCCCAGGGTTCTCGGTACTTGGTGGCGCCGACCCGTTGATGCTGCCGTTGCTGCGCAAGGGTGGCGGCGGATGCATCACCGCGACCTCCAATGTCGTCGCGCGCAGCCTGGCCTATGTCTTCAAGCACTTTGGCGACAGCGACGACGATCCGGCGCTCAAGGCGGCGCAGGCCCGCATTGTGAAGGCGCGCGAGCTGGTCTCGCAGTTTCCGCAGATGGCTTCCTTGAAGGCGCTGGCGGCCGATCGGACCAAGCATGCCGGATGGCAGCGCCTGCGGCCGCCGCTGGAGGCCCTGCAGCCGGATCAACTGAAAGTGCTGCTTGCGAATGCCGCCGCATTCGCAGCCTCCGCCTGAGCTCGGCGCGGACCACTGGGCGCTGCGATGTCTGACTCCTTCCAGGAAGCGTTGACCGGGCTCGCCGCGATCGTCGGCGACCGGCACGTCATCGCGTCCGGACCCGATCAGGATCCTTACGTTGTCGACTGGCGCGGGCGCTATCACGGCCGCGCGGCCGCGGTGGTGAAACCCGGCTCGACTGCCGAGGTCGCCGCCGTCGTAAAACTCTGCGCGGAAACGCGGCTCGCGATCGTGCCGCAGGGCGGCAACACCGGCATGTGCGGGGCGGCGACGCCGGACGATCGCGCGGGCAATGTCGTGATCCGGCTCGACCGCATGCGCGCCGTGCGCGACGTCAGCCCGCTCGCCAACACGATCACGGTCGAGGCCGGCTGCATCCTCGCGGAGGTGCAGAACGCGGCGCGGGATGTCGATCGCTATTTCCCCTTGAGCCTTGGCGCTGAGGGCTCCTGCCAGATCGGCGGCAATATCTCGACCAATGCCGGCGGCACGGCCGTACTGCGCTACGGGCCGACGCGCGATCTCGTGCTCGGGCTCGAGGTCGTGCTGCCCGACGGGCGCATCTTCAACGGCCTGCGCGCACTGCGCAAGGACAACACCGGTTACGCGCTCAAGCAGCTCTTCATCGGCGCCGAGGGTACGCTCGGAATCGTCACCGCCGCGGTGCTGAAGCTGTTCGCGCCGCCGCGCAGTTCGGCTTTGGCGTTGCTGAAACTGCAGGGCGTCGAACAGGCGCTCGAGATCATGGCGCGCCTGCGCGGAGCGGTCGGCGACCGGCTCGGCAGCCTCGAGATCATGTCGCGCTCGCAGATCGAGGCGATCGCCGAAACCGTGCCGCACGTCGCGATCCCCTTCGAATTGACGACGCCGTGGTATCTGATCGTCGAACTGACCGACACGCTTGCCGGCGTGGATCTCGACGAGCCGCTGGCGACGGTGCTTTCGGATGCGATGGAGGCGGGGCTCGCGGAGGACGTGATCCTCGCGTCCAATCTCGCGCAAGCCAAGGCGATCTGGGCGGTCAGGCACAGCGTGTCCGAGGGCAACAAGCGCAGCGGCTATGTGGTCTCACATGACAGCGTGGTGCCGCTCGAACGTCAGGCGGCCTTCGTCACCAATGTCGAGGCCCGGATCAAGGCTGCCGTGCCGCATGCGCGGGTGGTGATGCACGGTCATATCGGTGACGGCAACATCCACGTGATTGCCCTGATCGACCGCGCGCGTTGCCAGGATCCCGCAGCGACGACCGCGCTGGTGGCGGAGATCAACGAGATCGTCGATGACGAGACCGCCGCGCAGGGCGGGGCGATCAGCGCCGAGCACGGCATCGGCATCACCAATCGCGGCCGGCTCGCCCGCGTCACCGATCCCTGCGACATCGACCTGATGCGCGACATCAAGCGGCTGCTCGATCCGAACGGGCTGATGAACCCGGGCAAGATCTTCGGCGCGGGAGCGGCATGACGATGACGAACATCCGCATGCTGGCTGACGATCTCACCGGTGCGCTCGACACCGCGGCGGAGTTCGTCGGCCTGTGCGGACCGTTCGATGTCATCTGGTCGGATGCATCAGTGAGGCCCGTCGGCGGGAGCCTCGCGATCGACAGCGGCACCCGCGAGCGCTCCAGGGACGAGAGCGTCGAGATCGTCGGACGCCTGGCGCCGCAGCTCGAAGGGGCGACCATCGCCTACAAGAAGGTCGACAGCCTCCTGCGTGGGGCCTGGGCGGCCGAGCTCGGTGCCTGCCTGCGCAATGGCCATTGGGCCTCCTGCGTGGTCGCGCCCGCCTTCGACTATCAGGGGCGCCGCACCGTCGGCGGCCAGCAATTCGCCCGCACCGTGCATGGCGATTGGCATAAGGTCGGCGACAATCTGCTCGATCAGTTGCGCCAGGACGGGATCGAGGCACGGCAGGGCACGCCCGACACGCTCTCGCAAGGTGGGGTGCAAGTGTTCGATGCCGAGTCCGACCTCGATCTCGATCGCGTCGTATACATGGCGCGGCGCATGCCGGGGCCCGTGCTGTGGTGTGGCAGCGGCGGCCTCGCCGGCGCGCTTGCCCGCGGTCAGGGCGCGGCGGCACCGTCGCAACTGCGGCGGCCGGTGCTCGGCCTGTTCGGCTCCGACCAGGCAGCCACCGCGGCCCAGCTCGCGGCCTGCGGGCAGGCCACCCTCGCGGTGGCGGAGGGCGAGGGCGGCGCAAGGGTTCGGCGCAAGCTGGCCGACGAGGGCGTCGCGATGGTCAAATTTTCGCTGGCCGAAGGGCTGGCACGCGCTGAAGCGGCGCGGCGGATCGCGCGCGAGATGACGGCGCTGATCGCGGCGCTCGATCCGCCGGGCACGCTGATCGTCGCCGGCGGGGAAACCTTGAAAGCCGCATGCGTTGGCCTTGGCGCGCAAGCGCTGCAGGTTACAGGGCGCGTCGTACCGGGATTGCCGCGCTCGATCCTGCAGGGCGGGCGCTGGGCCGGCGTCGACATCATCTCGAAATCCGGCGCATTCGGTCCCAGCGATCTCTGGCGTGACCTGCTCCGGGACAATCATCTTCTCAGAATGGAGAGTCCGACATGACCTCTCGTCATCTTGCCATCACCATGGGCGATCCGGCCGGGATCGGGCCGGAGATCATCGTCAAGGCCTGTATCGGGTTGAAGGAGCGGATCGCGAAGGGCGATCTGCGCCTGCTCGTCATCGGCAGTGGCGCGGCGCTCGATGGTGCGAAGGCGGCACTTGGGGCCGATGTTGCGATCCCCGAGGTCACGGCAGACGATCGCGAATGGCCCAATCTCTGCTACCTGCAGGCCGATGACGAAGGCGATCCGATCCGGCCCGGCGTGCTCAGCGCCGATGGCGGTCGGTTCGCCTACAAGGCGATCGAGCAAGGCGTGCGCCTGACGCAGGCGGAGCGGACCGCGGCGATCGTCACCGCGCCGCTCAACAAGGAAGCGCTCAACAAGGCCGGCTATCATTTTCCCGGCCATACCGAGATGCTGGCGCATCTCACCGGCGTGCGTGGCTCGGTGATGCTGCTCGCCCACGGCAACATGCGCGTCAGCCATGTCTCGACCCATGTGGCGCTGGAGGACGTGCCGAAGCGCCTGACGCCGGAACGGCTGCGCATGGTGATCGACCTCACCAACGACGCCTTGCTGCGGCTCGGCATCGCCAAGCCGAAGATCGCGATCGCCGCGCTCAATCCGCATGCCGGCGAGGGCGGACTGTTCGGCCGGCAGGACATCGACGTGTCCGCGCCGACGATCGCGAAGGCGGTTTCCGATGGTCTCGATGTCGTCGGTCCCGTGCCCGGCGACACCGTTTTCGTCAAGCTGCGCGCCGGCCAGTACCATGCCGTGGTCGCGATGTATCACGACCAGGGCCATATCCCGGTCAAGCTGCTCGGCTTCCAGGTCGATCCCGCGACCGGCCGCTGGCAGGAGCTTTCGGGCGTCAACATCACGTTGGGCCTGCCGATCATCCGCACCTCGGTCGATCACGGCACTGCCTTCGACATCGCCGGCAAGGGCATCGCCAACGAACACAGCCTGATCGAGGCCATCGACTATGCCGAGCGGCTGTCCGCCGGCGCCTCCGCATCCAAATCATGAGATCGAGCCTTCCGATGACCAACGCCTTCACGCCCATCGAAATCCAGCGCCCTACCGTCCTGGAGTTCGGCAACGGCACCATCACCGCCGCGGCGCGCTTCGCCGCGCGGATCGGCGCCAGGCGGCCGCTGGTGATCTCCGATCCCTTCAACGCAGCCCGTGTCGACATGCTGGCGCTGCCGGGGGTGGTGAAGGTGTTCGGCGAGGTCAAGCCGGAGCCGGACCTGCCCAATCTCGAGAAGGCCGTGGCGATGGCGAAGGACGCCAAGCCCGATCTCGTCGTCGGCTTCGGCGGTGGCAGCGCAATGGATCTCGCCAAGCTGGTCGCGGTGATGTGCACGTCAGACGTGCCCTTTGCCGACATCGTAGGCCCCGAGAAGGTCGCCGGCCGCAGCGTCGCGCTAATGCAAATACCGACGACGTCGGGCACCGGCAGCGAGGCCGGCACCCGCGCGCTGGTCACCGATCCCGTCAGCCAGAACAAGCAGGCCGTGCAGAGCCGCTACATGCTGGCCGACATCGCCATCGTCGATCCCGACTTGACGATGACCGTGCCGAAGGAGGTCACCGCGGCGACGGGGGTCGACGCGCTGGCGCATTGCGTCGAGGCCTATACCAGCCGCAAGGCGCATCCGACGATCGACCTCTACGCGCTCGAAGGCGCGCGGCTGGTCGGACGCTATCTCGAACGCGCGGTTGCCGATGGCGGCGATCGCGAGGCGCGCGCGGGTCTGTCGCTGGCCTCGCTCTATGGCGGCTATTGCCTGGGACCGGTGAACACGACCGCCGGCCACGCCGTGGCCTATCCTCTCGGCACGCGTCACCATGTGGCACATGGCCTCGCCTGTGCGGTGATCTTCCCCCACACCCTGGCCTTCAACATGCCGGCGGTGAAGGACAAGACAGCCGCGGTGCTGGGTGCGCTGGGGTTGCCGGAGAGCAATGATCTGAAGCGCGCATTCGATGCCACCTATGGCTTCTGCAAGAACCTCGGCATCGAGATGCGGCTGTCCGCGCTCGGCGTACCCAGGAGCGACCTCGGCGTGATGGCGGACGAGGCGCACGCCATTCGCCGCCTGCTCGACAACAATCCGCGCGATCTCGGCCGGAATGCGATCCTGGATATGTACGAGGTCGCGTTCTGACACGCCTGCCGCGCGCGGCGACCAATCAACAACACAATGAAAGTAGAGGAAACTTCGATGAGATCGATGTGGCTTGGTTTCGTGTCGGCAGTGCTGCTGGCGACTTCACCGGTGCAGGCCGAGGAGGCTTATCCCTCCAAGCAGGTGACGGTGATCGTGCCCTTCGCCGCCGGCGGCACCGCGGACATCTTCGCGCGCATGGTGTCGAACCATCTGCAAGTGAAGCTGGGCAAGCCCTTCGTGGTCGAGAATGTCGGCGGTGCCGGCTCGATCCTCGGCGTGACGCGGCTGGCGAAATCGGCGCCTGACGGCATCACGCTCGGCGTTGCCAGCACGTCCGCGCTCGCGATCAATCCCACGCTGTACGGGCCGAAGCTCAGCTACCAGCCGGACAGGGATCTGGTGCCGGTTGCCCAGATCAGCGTCGTGCCCAACGTGCTCGTCGTCAATCCCAACAAGATCAAGGCGCGCACGGTGCCGGAGTTGATCGCCTTCCTGAAGGCGAACCCGGACAAGATCTCGTTCGGCTCGGCCGGTGTCGGCACCTCGCAGCATCTCGCCGGCGAGCTGTTCCAGCAGATGACCGGCACCAAGATGGTGCACGTACCCTATAAGGGGTCGAGCCAGATGCTGACGGATCTGCTCAGCGGCCAGATCGATCTCGCCTTCGACAACGTTCCCCTGCTGTTGCCACAGGTGAAGACCGGCCAGCTCGCGCTGCTCGCGACCGCAACGCCCAAGCGTGCCGACTTCGATCTGCAAGCGCCGGCCGTTGCCGAATTCCTGCCCGGCTTCGAGGCCGTCGCCTGGCACGGATTCTTCGTTCCCGCGGGTACGCCCAAGCCGATCGTCGAAAAGCTCTCGGCCGAGATTCGCGCCTTCATGCAGCAGCCGGAGACGGTACAGAAGCTGGCCGATCTCGGTGCCGTCGCGGTCGCCGTGGATTCCGAGCCGTTCGCAGCCTACATCGCCGCCGAGACGGCGCGCTGGAAGAAGGTGATCGAGGCCGCGAACATCAGGCTGGAGTAGGTGGTGATCCATTCACCGGGGCGCTTGCCAGCCCGGGGACGAGCGGGTAGAACCCTGCCACGCCTGAGCCGTGATTTGCGCCAAACGCGCTTCCGGCCACAGTCGAGCAAATCAGCAAGTGATTGAATTTGTTCGACTATTCCGTTGGGGAATGGTGTAACGGTAGCACAACAGACTCTGACTCTGTTTGTCTTGGTTCGAATCCAGGTTCCCCAGCCATATCGGCGTTTTGCCAGGAATATCAGATAGTTAGATCGAGTTAGAGCCCTCGAAAGCGGTGCCACTCGTAACCGCTTTTCGGCACCATCGCATGTAACCGCGACTCACTTTCGCCACAATTATAGCGCGTAATATAGTTGCGTTGACGGGCTTTGGCTCGCAACAAATGCACACACAGAGAAGTCCTCCCCCTCGCTCGCCTAACCAGCGGGCCAAGCTCTCTGTGTTGTCCTTTTGTCTTTCGCGTCCCGCTTCAAATCCCTTCTCGGCATCGGCATCGAGACCAAGACCGCGCCCAGCCTCGCTGACGCGAGCGGCTTCTACTTCGATTTGTTCGGTGCGACCGCGACCCTAGCCGGCGTGACCGTCACGCCTTACACCGCCATGACGTGCGCCCCTGTTGCGTGCGCGGTGCGGTCCATCTCTGAGCCGGCCGGCTCGCTTCCCCTTCACATTTACAAGCAGCTTCCGGATGGCGGCAAAGAGAAGGCCACCGATCACCCACTCTACAAAATCCTTCACGACGCACCGAATAGCTTTGCGCCCGCCGCGCTGTTTCGCACCCAGCTTATGGCCGACGCGCTCTTGCAGCCGCACGGCGCCTTTGCGCAGGTCATCCGAGTTGATGGCGGCAAGGCTGCCGAACTGGTCCGGCTAGATCCCAGGACCGCACCGGTTGCCGTAGACGATAGCGAGATCGAACCGACCTACAAGGTGAATGGTCGCGAGATCGATGCCGCAGACCTGATCCACATTCCCAGTCCGGCTTACGATCAGCGCAAAGGCTTGGTCGGCGAGGGCAGGGAAGCGATCGCGCTCGCGCTTGTGCTCGAGCGTCATGCGTCCCGCTTGTTCGGTAACGGTGCCAGACCTTCGGGCGTTCTCTCGCTCAAAGGCACCGCAACCGAGACCTCTCTAAAGGCGGCCAAAGCCGCTTGGCAGGCTGCGCACAGCGGTAGCAACTCAGGCGGCACGGCGGTTCTGCCCAGCGATGCAAGCTGGCAGGCGATGACCTTCAACAGCGTCGATAGCCAATTCCTGGAAATGCGCACGTATGCCGTCGCGGAGATTGCGCGGCTGTTTCGCGTGCCGCTGCACATGCTGATGCAGGTCGATCGCGCTCAGCCGCGCTCGATTGAGTCGATCGGGCAGGAATTCCTCTCGCAAGCTCTGTTGCCCCGGCTCAAGGCTTTCGAGCAAGAGCTTGAATTGAAGCTGCTCACGCCGGAGGAGCGCGATCAGTATTGCATCGAGTTCAACGTTGACGGCTTTGCGCGCGCCGATCTTCTCACGCGAGCACAAGCAATGAGCACCGCCGTATCGTCGCGTGTTCTCAACCCGAACGAAGCCCGACAGATGGGCTTTGGTCTCCCCGCGTATGAGGGCGGCGACGTGTTCGAAAACTTCAACACCTCATCCGCTCATGCCGGCGGCAAGCTCAACACCAACACCAACAATCAAGAGGCGGCCTGATGCTTCGCGCAATCCATTTGCATGGCAAGATCGGCAAAGATTTCGGCGCGTCTCATCGTTTCGATGTAGCGACAGCCGGCGAAGCATTGCGCGCGCTCAACTGCGCCTTTCCCGGCCGCTTCGTGAAGGCGCTTGAGCAAGGCGCTTATAAGATCGTGCGCGGTGACAAGCGCAACGGCATGCAGCTCGACCTCGATTTGGTCAATCAGCTCAAGCTCGGCATCGCTGACCTGCACCTGATCCCAGTTGCGAAGGGCGCCGCATCGAATACGGCGAAGGGCACCACCAAGATAGTCCTCGGTGCTGCTCTCGTCGGCGGCGCAATCTTTTTGTCCGGTGGCACGCTGGCGACCCCGCTTGCAGCCTCTGGCATTCTCAGCGGCACGACTTACGGCACCGTCGCTGCGATCGGCTTAGGTCTCGCGCTGTCCGGCGCCTCGACCTTGCTCAGCAAGCCGGCCGGCGAGCAGACCCAAGCCTCCAATGGTCTCAGCGTCAACGGCGGAAACATTGGCAATTCGGGCAGGCAAGGTGACGCCATTCCGCTGATCTACGGCGAGTGCCTTGTCGGATCGACTCCGGTTCAAGCGTGGTCCGACGTCGAAGACATCAGCGTCTACGCCGACAACGCCGGCTCAATCGAAACCGCATTTGGCGAGGCTGGCTGATGGTTGATCTCTCTTACGCCGCGTTCTTTGGCGACGGCGAGCACACTTTCCGTCTGACCAAGCCAATGATCATTGAACTCGAAAAGCAGTGCGGCCCGATCGGTGCGCTCAGCAATCGCATGTTCGCACGATCGTTCAGTCAGGCTGATCTCACCGAAACCATCCGCCTCGCTCTTATCGGAGGTGGCATCACGCCAAAGCGGGCCCATGAACTGATCGTCGCCTACGTCGATGGCCGGCCGCTGATCGAAACATACGAACTCGCCGTGAAGATCTTAGAGCGCGCGCTGTTCGGCAACCCTCATGGAGATCAAGCAAGTGCAAGTTAATCTCACGGCAAACGGCGCAACCCCCGCTGTGCCGTGGTCCGGCGGCGTCGGAACAGTCGCCACTTGGGGCACCTTCGGAGGCGGAACGGTCGCGCTCCAGATGTCCGTCGACAACGGCGCCACGTGGATGAACGTCGATCGCAGCGGTGAAAGCTACGTCACCTTTACCGCTGCCGGCAATGGGGGCTTCCAGCTGGGCCTTTGTCTGCTGCGCTTCAATCTCACTGGCGCGACCTCGCCCAATGTTTGGGTATCGCTGTGAGCATGGACCGCCTGGAGATCAAAGCGACCCTGAGCGTGAGCGATGAAGGTGAGATCACCGGCATCGCTTGGCCGTTCAATGCTGGCCCCGACAGCTACGGCGACTTGATCACTAAGGGCGCCTTTGGCTCGATCCTTCCGGACCTGCCGATCTTGTATCAGCACCGGCCGGACGATCTTGTCGGCACCTGGAACGAGGTGAAAGAGACCGACGACGGATTGACCGTCAAAGGCACGTTGCACCTCGACCAGCCGCGCGCGCGTTCCATCCGCGCAATGCTCAAGACTGGCCTCGTCACCGGCCTGTCAATCGGCTTCCGGACCAAGGCAGCGCGCAAGCAAACGCGTGGCCGCATCATTGATGCGCTCGACCTCGCCGAGATCAGCTTGGTCCGCGACCCCGCCCATTCCCGTGCCCGCATCACCGGCACGAAATCCGACGACGCGGCGCGTGCCGTGGCCGATCTTCTCAAGCGATTCACGGCATCGCTGACATCCTAGGAGCTATGGACCACCCAATGAAAACTGCGAATGCACTCGAATTCAAAGACACCGGCGAATCCGATGACCCGATCGCCAGCGTCGCCAAGGAACTGGCGGACCTGAAGGCAGCCCTCGAAACGAAGGCGGCCAACGATAACACCAAGCTCACCGAGCGCCTCGACCGTATCGAGGCCAAGGTCAATCGGCCCGGCAATCGTGCCGCGAACGACAATGAGCCCAAGATCGAAACCAAGGCTTTCGAGGCGTTCCTTCGCGGCGGCGCCGACAAGATGGACGACGTCGAAAAGAAGTCCCTGGTCGTCAGCAACAACCAGGCAATCGCACCGCCGGAATTCGGCAACGAGATCCTGAAGCTTCTCCGCCAGTTCTCGCCCATCCGCCAGTATGCGAACGTCCGGACGATCGGCGCCGGTCAGGTCAAGTATCCCCGGCGCACTGGTAGCCCGGCTGCCGTGATCGTCGGCGAGACCGAGGACCGCACCGGTAGCGAGCCGTCCTATGAGCAGATCGGCATCACCCCGTATGAGTATGCGACCTATACGGACGTTTCGAACTGGCTTCTGGAAGACAATGCCTACGGCCTGGAAGGCGAGCTTCACTCGGAATTCGGCGAGGCATTCGGCATTGGCGAGGGCACCCACTTCGTCAAGGGCAACGGCACCACCCAGCCGATGGGCCTTCTGAACGCGGCGGGCATCACCACCGTCATCACCGGCAACGCCTCCAACTTCCCGTCATCGACGCCGGCCGACGTGCTGATCAACATGTTCCACAAGCTCCCGGGCGCGCACGCCCAGAATGGCGTGTGGCTCATGAACCGCAACACGCTCGGTGCAATCCGCCTTTGGAAGGATGGCATGGGCCGCTATCTGGTCCTGGACCCGATCTCGGAAGGCGCGCCGACCACGTTGCTGGGCCGCCCGATCGTTGAAGCGGTCGATATGCCCGATATCGCGGCCAATGCTGTTCCGGTCATGTTCGGCGATCTCAAGGGTTACCGCATCGTCGATCGCGTCGGCATTTCGATCCTCCGCGATCCCTACACGCTGGCGACCAAGGGCCAAGTCCGTTTCCACGCGCGCAAGCGCGTCGGCGCCGACGTGACCCATCCCGATCGCTTCGTGAAGCTCAAGGTCTCGGCGACCTAAGGAACACAGCTATGCGGCTCGCAGCGAATACCTTTGCTCTCCAGCTCGGTGACAGGTCGTTTGACCTGAAGCCGTCGCTGCGGTCCGCATTCATCCTCTACGAACGCTATGACGGCTTCCACAATCTTTCGCGGCAACTTGCCGACGGAAGCCTGACTGCGGCCCTCGACATCATCAGCGCGACAATCGTCAACGCGCGGGCCTGGGGCGAATATGCCTTGCCGGCCAATGGTGCCGTCCTGCGCGATCTTTGGGGCGCAACTGGGGACCTGATCGAATTCGTCATGTTGCTCGCTGGCGCCGACGACAAGCCCAGCGGCAAGGCCGATACGGGCAAGCCAATTCCGTTCGATGAATACTTCACTCAGCTTTTCCAGATCGGCACCGGCTGGCTCGGCTGGACGCCGGATGACACTTGGGAAGCAACGGCCTCTGAAATCATCAACGCTCAGAAGGGCCGTATGGACATGCTCAAGGCCCTGTTCGGCAGCAAGGAACAAGCGGCCGATACTTCCGACCTGGGAAGCATCAAGGCCGATCTCAACGCCATCGGCGACCTGACCGTGCATTCATTGGGGGCGCGCTGATGGCCTGGAAACCGCGCCGCGTATGTCGCTGCGGCAAGATCATTGCGGCAACCGATCTCTGTGAATGCCAGATAAGGCAAAAGGCAGAGGCTGACCAGCGCCGGCCCAATGCCACCGATCGCGGATACGATTCTAAATGGCGCCGCGAGAGCAAGGCTTTCCTTGCCCTACCTCAGAACCGCTGCTGTGCATGCGGCTGCGGTCGCGTTGCCGATTGCGTCGATCACAAGGTTCCCCATCGCGGCGATATGAAGCTGTTCTGGGACCGGAAGAACTGGCAACCGCTCGCCAGCTCGCCTTGTCATGCCAGCCGCAAGCAACGCATGGAGCGCCGGCAATGAGCGACAAGGCCCTTTGGCGCGCCGTGGTCCATCAAGCGATCACGGATGCAACGCAACCACTCTCGACCGTCCGACGATCGGTTCGCCTCGACCAACTCCGCACTCGCGAGTGGCTGACCCAGCCCAACAATGACTTTGAGGAAGTGTGCGGGCTCGCAGAGCTAGATCCAGGCAAGGTGCGCAAGCACGTGCAGCCCTTGATCGAAGCAGCAGCCAAGAACGATCAACCCATGCCTCAGCGCACGCCGCAACGCCGCGTCCGCTTCTCAGCGAGACACACCCGGGGGGTAGTTCAAAACATCTCAAAGAACGCGAACGACCGGTGCCTCCGGGTCACGCAAGAGACCGTCTAATTGGAGTTTTTTTGACTGTGCCCGGCATCACCCTCGACCAAGCTAAAGCCCACCTGAACGTCACCCTGGACGCCGACGACGCCTTGCTTACTGGCAAGCTGGCGGCGGCAAAGGCGTGGGTTGGCGCCTATACGGCCTCAAATCCCGACACCGACGGCACTCCGGCTCCAGTGAATGAAGCCGTGCTGCAATTGACCGCGCACCTTTACGCCAACAGGGAAGCTTCCCTTGTGGGGGTGACAGCCCAGGAATTGCCGTTCGGCTTCCTCGATTTGTTGGCGCCTTACCGCGCGTTTTGCTTCTAATATGACCGTTTCCGACCCCTCTCTTGCCCTTCAGAAGGCCATCCGGACACGCCTGATCGCGAGCTCGGAACTAATGGCTTTGGTTCAGACCAACCACATCCTTGACGCGAATGGCCGGCCGGAGATCATGCCAGCCGTTTACATCGGTGAGGGTCAGACTATCTTCCGGCGCTGGGACGCTACGACGCACGCGACCTTGCACGTCTGGTTTCAGGAGCCCGGCTTGGTCCAATGCAAAGAGGCTGTTTCGGCCATCGTTGCGGCGGTGCGGATCGATGCCCAGGCCGATGGCGTGCTGCCGATCGACGGCTTCACCGTTCACGACATGCAGGCCACCCAGACCCGGTATATGCGCGACCCTCACGGCTCATTCAGCCATGGCGTTGTCACCATCGCGGCGATCGTGAAAGCGAGGGCGCCATGAGGGCCGGCAACCTCGACCGCATCATCGAAATCCAGCGCCGCACCACCGGCCTGGACCTTTACGGCACGCCCGTAGAGACCTGGACCGCGTTCGCCACCATGCGGGCGCAGCTCCTCAAGAATGCCACCGACGACCGTGAGGACGCGCGCGGGCGCACCACCGACGCGGTGCTGATCTTCCGGACGTATTACCTCGCCGGCCTAAGCCTCAATGACCGGCTGCTCTATGAGGGGCAGCAATTCGAGATCACCGGCATCACCGAGATCGGCCGGCGCGTCGGGATGGACGTCACCTGCGAACGAGTTGGGCCGTGACCACATTACCATTCCTTCAATTCCGAGATTTGCCGAACAATAGGCTGAAGGCAGCGTTCTATGCTGTCAGAGAGATGGCCCGCATATACGCGCACCTTCGTCAATTCAGGAGGCACCTTCGTAGGAGATTTGAGCAAGATAGGAGCTTGGGAACATGCAGCGAGGCGGGATTCGTAGTCGTAAATTGCGCCTCTTACGATCGCCAGCTCCTGAGACACAACGCGGCGAAATGCGTCAAGATTATCCCATGCTTCGTCCAATGCTCTCGGTGGGCCAAGCGTAAGGTCCTTTCGATCGATCTCCATGTCGGTGAAAACGTATCCTTCAGGAATATACTTTTGGACGGTATCAGCCTCGTGCTTGAGAACGCGAAGTGCATATTCCAATCGCAGACAAAGTCCAAGAAGCTTTCTCCTATCAGTCCGGCCCGCGATCTCGCGATCGAATTCAACTTTGGCCATGGCGGCCTTGTAGGCGAGGCTCGCAGCTCCCAACGCAACGAACGACGCGATCAACGGTTGCCAGTCCTTCAGCGAGAATCCCTTTGGATCTGCGGTCAGGCAGACCAAGGCGACTACCGAGAAAACCAGCAAAGAGAAGGCAAGAAGATCATATCGCTGTTTCATGGTCTGAGGTTGCCGCGAGAGCCTGATTTTGTCGAGAGCGTTGGGGCATGAAGGGTCGAAAACCACAGCTTGCCGCTGCCGCCAATGCGCTCGAGGCCACGACCCGCCCTCCGTCTTGGCTCAGCAAACACGCCAAGGCCGAATGGCGCCGCGTCATGCCAGAGCTTGCAAAGCGCAGGATTCTCACCATCGCGGACCTAGGCTCGCTGGAAAGCTATTGCGTTGCGATGGGCCGGGTCCGGCAGTTGGAAGCGTTCTTGCGCACCGAGATTGATCTGAAGCTCCTCCGCGCCCAGGACAAGAGCATGGTGACTGCCCGCCAGCTTGCGGCTGAACTCGGTTTGACACCGGTTTCGCGCTCGCGACCAGCCGTGCGCGACAACAACGACGAAGATGACGATGAAAACCCCTTCAGCATCGTCTGACACTTATCCGCACTGGATTTTTGACGGCTCGCCCATTCCTGACCCGTTTGGGCATGGCGAGCGTGCGGTGCGTTGGCTTCGGTCGTTGAAGCACCCCAAATCGACGCTGTCACGTAAGCAATTTCAGCTAGATCCTTGGCAGGAACGTATTGTCCGCAGAATTTATGGTCCCCGCGACGATGCCGGAAACCGCGTCGTGTCGACGGTCGTGATCCTGGTCCCGCGCGGCAACCGCAAGACCAGCCTGTCCGCTGCCCTGGCCTTGCTTCACACCATTGGCCCCGAGCGCGTCTCAGGCGGCGAAGTGATCTTTGCAGCATCCGACCGCGGCCAAGCCGGCATTGCCTTCAAGGAAGCGCGCGGCATCGTCCAGGCCGATCCCAAGCATTTGGTCCCGGTGACAAAAGTCTATGACGCCTTCAACAGCGCGAAAAAGATCGCCTATCCCCGCGACGGGACCGAGTTGGAAGTCATCTCGGCAGACGCACCGAGCAAAGAGGGCCGCACGCCTTCATTCGTGCTTGCCGATGAACTTCACGTCTGGCGGGGCGATCTACTTTGGAAGGTTCTGACCAATGGCCTGGACAAGACCGACAACAGCTTGCTTGTCGTCGCGACGACCGCCGGCCGGGGGCAGGATAACATTGCCCATGAGGTAATTGAGCGCGCCCGCAAGATCGCGCGCGGCGAAATCACTGACCCGACCTGCCTTCCGGTGCTCTTTGAGTCGCCGGCAAGCGTCGATTATGCCAGCGAGGACGCATGGCGCCGGGTCAATCCCGGTAGTGTCCATGGGTATCCGTCGAGTGCCGGCTTTAAGCGACACGTCACGCGCGCGAAAGATAGTCCTACCGAACGCGACAGCCTCTTGCAATACAAGCTCAACGTCTGGCTTGACCACTCAACTTCGCCCTTTGTGGACATGGCGACCTATGACAAGGGCGCCGCGCCGATCGACTATGAAGCCTTGCGCGGTGCGCCGTGCTGGATTGGCGTTGATATGTCCAAGACCACCGACCTTTCGGCAGTGGTCGCATGCTTTCGCGACGGCGACACATACACGGTGTTGCCGCACTTCTTTTGCCCTGAGGCAGATATCCGCAAGCGTGGCGATCTGGACGGCGTGAACTACGCCTCATGGGCAAAGGAAGGCTTCGTCACTGCCACGCCCGGCAATGTGATCGATAACGCCGCGGTCGCGGACTACATCCGATCACTGGCGGAGCGCTTCCAGGTCCAAGAGATCGGCTTTGACGTAGCGTTTGCCCAAGGCGTCATGGCGCCATTGGTCGACGAAGGTTACCCGGTCGTGACGATCCGTCAAGGCTGGGTGACGCAATCGCCGGCCCTCAATGTTCTGGAGCGAGCGATCATTAGCGGCAACTTTCGCCATGAGGGACATCCGGTATTGCGCTGGAACTTCGCCAACGTCGCCATTCACAAGGACGCCAACGACAACCGGATCATTCACAAGAGCAAGTCGACCGATCGCATTGACGGAGCGGCCGCAACTTGGATGGCTATTTCGCGCGCTGCGGCCGGCGAGAGCAACCGTTCGCTCTATGAGCTGCCCAACGCTGTTGAGCTTCTATCGTGGTGACGCATGGCCGATAACGACGATCTGGACGCATACCTTCAATCCCTGCCGGACAAGATTACCGAGCATCTATCGGACGTGCTCCGGGAGCAGGCATTCCGCCTTTCCGACGCCCAACGCGAGGCATTGCGCTCCCTTGAGCAGTCGCCGGAGACGGGTGCTCTGGAGGCGTCCTGCACCGTCGCTGCCGGCGCAAATGATCTGGAATACTTCGTTGAGGCCGGCGGCGACATGACGACCAAGGAAGTCCGCGAAGGTAGCGGCGTCGAATATGATTATTCGCTCGCCTTTGAATTCGGGACCAGCCGGCAGCCAGCGCGGCCTTTCTTTTACTCCACCTACAACGCCATGCGCGACGAAATGCAAAAGGCGATCGAAGACGCCGTAAATGAGGTTCTTGATGACGACTGAGACATCCCGCGAGATCACCTGGGCGGGCGGCACCCATACATTTGACCTGGGGCACCCTTGGGTGCGCCGTGTCATGAGCTTCCGTGGCCCGGCGCCGGCCGTCGCGTTGGCACGGTTTGAGGCGGGCAACTACACCCCCGAGGATGTAGAGCGACTGATCGAATTGGGACTGATCGGCGGTGGCGTGCCCGAGCGCCACGTTGAGGCGCTACTGGACCAGCATGTGCGCCAGAAGCCGCTAGCGCCCAACGTTGTCATTGCCAGCACTGTTCTGGCATCGCTCTTTGTTGGAGCCGCATGATGCGTATTCCGGTCTCGCTCAACCTCGATCAACTAAAGGAACAGCTGCGGCAAACGACTTCGCTTACCGGCAACGCCACGCGCCAGATCGCGAAGCAGTTCCTCGACATGAACAAGGATCTTGCCAAGGACGCGATCTTTGCGACCATGGCGCGCGGCGCCGTCGATCTCGCCGGCAAGGTCGCGCTGGCGGTTGGCGCATACAAGCTCATGACGGCCGCGATCAGCGGCGCGCGCGAGCAGATGCAACAGATGGTCGACGTCGCCGACAAGGCCCAAAACCTTGGCGTCTCGCCGGCATTTTTGCAGGCCTTCACGGCGGAAGCGCGCAAGCTTAAGGTTGAGGCGGGCGAGCTCGAATCTGCTCTGGACCACGCGTTTCAGGCAACAAAGGACCGCTCGCCGGTCGACATCGGCGAATGGAGCGTCGGCGAGGAGAAGATCACCGATGTTGAGAAGGCCATGCGCGTCTACAATGAGACGCTTGCTAAGATGGCCGGCCAGCAGCTCCAGGGCTTGGTTCTGTTCCGGGACGCTCAGACGCAAGAGGACAAGGTCAAAGCGGTCCTAGCTGCCATGGTGCAGCTCGACCAGATCGGGCAGCGTGCTGCCAGTCTGGACCTGGGCGAGAAAATGTTCGGCGCCCAGATCATCGATCGCATGCGACAAGGCAAGACCAGCGCCGAAGGCATGTTGCAGACGATCAGGGAGGCCAGCGCGAACGCCGACGGCATTTTCAGCAACGTCTTGGTCGAGCGGGCCAAGGAAGTCGACGAGCAGCTCAAGATCGCGCATCAGCGTCTTTCGACCGCGCTGAAGCCGTCTTGGGACGATCTCGCCAGCGTCATGATGGACATCAAAAGCGCCTGGGCCGACGTGATCGGCTACATCGCCAAGGCGGTCGAGCTATCGAACAAGCTTCCCCGCATCCCCGGCATGCCGGCCAGCTCGACCGACCTGGACGCCAAGCGGGACGCATTGGCCCAGGTCAACGCGCGCTTGAACGGCACGGGCGGCGGGCTGCTCGGCAGTGTGAACCTTCCGCCGTTGTCCATCCCCGGCATGGGGCAGGTCTACGACGGCACCACCGCCAATCTTGAGGCCCACCGCGACCGCTTGCAGAAAGAGATCGCGGCACTCACGGCCGGCCAAGCTCAGTCTGGCCCGGCTGTCCCCGGGCAATCGCGCGGCACTGGCCCGGCGCCCACCAAGATCAGCACCGGCAGCAGCGCGGACAAGCTTGGCTCAGCCGCCGACAGCGTTGAGAAGCGCGTTGCTGCATTGCAGGCAGAGGCGGCTGGGCTGGACCTAACTACCGCCGCACGGGAACGCGCCAAGGTCGCCGCACAGCTTGAGACCGTCGCCATGCAGGCCAATGCCGCCGCTGGGAAGGGCGAACGCATCGTTACGGCTGAGCAACGCCAACGTATCGAGGAAGTCGCCAGCGCCTACGCCAAGGCCACTGAGGCCATCGAAAAGGCCACGGTTGCGCAGTCGATCCGGCGCGGCGGGCAGACGGCATTGCTGGATCCCCAAGACGTGCAGATCGCGGAACAGTTGAGGGGCCTCTATCCGAACGTTTCGGAAGCCCTGAAGTCGGTTGAAGCGAGCGCCCTGCGGACCAATGAGGCCATGCGGTCCGTCGGCAGCACCATGAGCAGCAGCCTCACGACCGGACTTGCCGATATCCTGGACGGGACCAAGAGCGTTTCGGCTGGCTTCAGCGACATGTCCCGGGCCATCGTGCGCGCGCTCGAAGAGGCCATGATCAAGATGTTGATTGTGCAGCCGCTGATGCAGAGCTTGTCCGGGGGCCTTGGCTTTGCGGACGGCGGATTGGTGGGCGCCCCAGCCGTCGCAAAGGCGGACGGCGGCTACATCAGCGGTCCTGGAAGTGGCACGTCCGACAGCATCCCGGCGAGGCTCAGCGACGGCGAATTCGTGGTGCGTGCGTCGGCGACGGCGAAGCATCGCGCCGTGCTGGAGGCGATCAACAGCGACCGCGTTCCCCGGTTTGCCGATGGTGGGTTGGTCGGTAGCGGCTCGCCGGCCACGCCCCTGGTCAACCCGGGCCACGTCATCGCGCCGGCGGTCACCGTCAACATGTCGGGTAACCCCGGCTCATCGCCTGGGGAGAACCAGCGGACCGCAGAGAGCATCGCTCAACTGGTTCAGCATCAAGTGCGCGCGGCGATAGGACAGGAAATCCGGACCCAGAGTAGGCCGGGCGGGACGCTCTACCGACGATAAATAGGCAGCAATCCTGATCGCCGACGCTATAGACCCCAATTGAACCCGAACATGCGAAAGCCACCGCCCGGCGGGACGGTGGCTTTCTGGAGGACCCGAACGTGCCGTTGCAAAGAACGCCCGAGCAAGATCACTATAGTCAAACCACCGCGGTTTTGCAGGACAACCAGCCCTTAAAGCGGTCGAAAAAAGTCCCGCAACGGGTTCGGCAGTCCGTCCTCAAAGACAAGCAAACCCTCGCAAAAATAGCTGCTTTCCGCGTTCCGGCTCATTTGCTGTCTGAAGAGACTTCAGTTGCACACCCCACACCCTCTAATCTCCCTATCAACAGCTCCGTAACACCAACCAACGACAGCATACCCGTCTGGGCTCTTACCGGTGACCTAGTCAAAGCCGTGGCCGCGACAGCGGCCCTCCAGATCGCAGACAAGCCCGCCTATGCGTTTACGTTCAATCTGACTCAGAAGGCGCGGGAGAAGGCCCTGACTCACCCACGCGGCTTCCTGGACTCTCTAAAGAGGGCTTTCGACAAGCAGCTGTCCCGGGCGGATGTGCGGCTGCCTTACTGGTTCTGCGTTGACCGCGATTGGGATGGCCGGCTGCACATTCACGGCGCCTTTAGTGCCGTCACCGAAAACGACGTTCTGAAAGAGGCGATGCGCCGGGCTTGGGGAGCATCTCCGAACGGAAGCCGGCAATATCAGATCAAGATTAAGCCGCTGCGCGACGACGGCTGGGCTACCTACGCCACGCGTAACCTGCGCAGGGTGTCGAACAAGATCGGTCAGGCATTCACCATGACCCGGCCGCTGCAACAGGATGCGCAGTGGACCTATGGGCAGGTCAAGCAAATCATTGGGGGAGCGACTAGTGAACCGTAACGCCGGCTGGCTTCTCAGGTCCTGGATTGTCTGGACGGGGGCTGAAAGCCATGCCGGCCAGTAACCCGGGGAGAATCTTGGCGCTCTCTCGAGTATCACCTCCGGCACGCAGGTAGGTCACCTCCGTCGGTATTCGAACGGTCACGAAATGGCGGCTCTGGCTGTAGGCGTAAAAGCTGAAGGTGGACTTCCCGTCGATGTTGTCGATCACGACTGTCCGGTCAGAAGCGTCCACGACGTCGCCCGAAACGGTGGATGCGGGATTATCTTTCGGGATTACGGCTGCGCGGAATTCTTGCTTGAACACCATAACGACGTTGAAGATCGGGAAATCGGCATAGTTGGTAATATCGCAGCGCGTAACCATAGAAATCTCGCGCTCTTTGAACCACTCCCACCTCTCGCCCGGCTGACCGTGGCGCGTGCCTAATCCCCATGCTTCAGCGCCGACTTCCTGCTTGCTGATGATATCCATCGTGAATACCTGCCCGGAGGCTGGAACCGTCGAAGGCAGTTTCGCGAGATCACACTTGAAGAGAAGAGCTGCGGGCGCCCCAAGAGGTTGACTGGCTGACGTTGTCGGCTGCGACTTCGCCTTCCAAGCATCCCATGCGTCCTTCAAAATGTAACCCGCCATCGGAACGACGACCGCCCCGATAGCGGCCAAAAACCCGCCAAGAACGAAACGCGCAATGATCGGCCAGCCATCAAGCATGGAGCGCCTCTGTTCAACGTATGTCGTCAGCCTTCTAGCACGGGAGAGTAGCACGCTCCGGTCGCGTCCACCGGTTTTCGCCAAATGTTAGTAAGTGCGAGCCGTTTGAAAATAAATATTGCGCCGCCAACTCATTGAACTGATTCGCTTCTGCAAGTCAGTATCGGCTTAAATTTCGCATTTGTCGAACTTCCGGCCCTGGCCAGTTTCACACAACTCGCGCATCTCAGTTCCACTGCATCACCAACCATGGGGCTGATTTTGTCCGCTGCATCTGGAACGTTCATTCCGACTTCGACCTACAACGACCTCGTCACCGCACTCCTTGACATCGACGCCCGTAATCCCTTCAGCGAGGGCAGCCGCGCCGCCCGTGAATGGCGCGAGAACGAGATCAAGCTTGTGCTCGGCATGACCGGCGACATCTGGCCGATGGAGATTCGCGGCGACCTGATCATTGACGCGCTACAGCATGCGAACAAAATGTCGCACTAAAGAGCGCGTGATCCTGATCACGAACGCTATAGCGCAATCAAGTGAGCGGCTTCGCGGTCGCTCACTTCTCCTCTGTCAGTGCAACCAGCCGGCGCCCATCACTCGCCGGTTGGTTTGTCGTCAGGGAGCGATTAACCAATCGATGACAAGGAGAAGTGAATGGCATTCCAGCCAACCAAAACCGACCACGCCGCGCTTGACCAATTCCTCGAAACCGTTCTCGACGCATACAAGACCGGATATTCCGATCGGAACTCATGTGTCGGCGCCATCGCGCACGTCATGACAGCGGCGGCAATCGACAACGAGAAGGAATTTAAGAGCTATATCCGGCTGCCGGAAAACGGGTATCTCGGAGAGTAGTGGGCTAGCCTTCTTTTGAATCGTCTTGCCCAAAATCGTCCCTCGCGCTTAGATTGCGCGGGGGATTCGTCAATGGCAACTATCACCTACAATGTAGCCACCGGCGCTAGCAGCGGCCATGCTCACCTTGACCGGGGTCAACCGTCCACCGTTGCAATCGATTTATCGCCGGGCACGTCTACCGTCATTGTTGGGGCGAACGGCGCCGGGAAAACTCGGTTGGGTGCTCAAATCGAAGCATCTCACGAAGCGAACTCACACCGCATTAGCGCTCAGCGGCACATCTCAATGGTGCCCAACGTCCAATTGGGCGACTACGAAAGCTCTCTGAAGCAGTTGCACTACGGCCACCAAGGCGGAAACAATAAGCAAGGGCACCGTTGGCAGGGCAATCCGGCGACGGCATTCATCTCCGACTTCGATTTGCTGCTTCGAGCTTTGTTTTCGCAGCAGAACCGGGCTCTCGCGGATGACCATCGTAAGCGCAAATCAGGCGAGATAACAGCTCCGCCTAAGACGAAGATCGATGAACTCATCGAAATCTGGTCCTCTGTGCTGCCTCATCGAACTCTAATCTTCAACGATGCTTCCATTTCCGTGAAGCCACCTGCTAATCCGCCTGGAACAGGTGGCGATGATGAATATTCGCCCACGCACTTGAGCGACGGCGAACGCGTAATTTTCTACCTGATTGCTCAGTGCTTGTTGGCTCCCAGCAACGGAATCATCATCGTTGACGAACCTGAACTGCACATACATCCGTCGATAACGGACGTGCTGTGGGACGCCTTGGAGCGACACCGCACGGATTGCGCCTTTGTCTATTTAACGCATGACCTGGAGTTTGCAGCAAATCGGGTCACTGCTAAAAAATTCTACTTAAAGTCGATCCACTACAACTCATTTTGGGACATACAGGAGATTCCCGAGGATACCGGGCTCCCGGAACAAGTCGTGTTGGAGCTTGCTGGCAATCGTAAGCCCGTCCTGTTTGTGGAGGGTGATCGGGGCAGCCTCGATAATTTGATCTATCGTTCAGCCTATCGAGACGTGAAGGTTGAGCCAATCGGATCATGTGACAGTGTTATACACGCCGTTGCGAGTTTTCGCGCAAACCCGGCGATGCATCGATGGGGCGCGGTTTGTGGATGCGTGGACGCCGACCAGCGCACCGGAGAGCAAATCGCCCACCTTCAGCAGGCAGGGATCTGGCCGCTAGCGGTTGCGGAGATAGAAAATGTGTTTCTGATGCCAACCGTATTCACCGCATTTGCGAAGGCGCTCTCTTTTGACGATGCTACCGCTACGGACAAGCTGGGCCAACTTAAGGAGAAAATATTCGCGAAAGCCATCCAGGAGAAGGGCCCCACGACTGCCCGGTATGCGGCGCGCCAAGTCGATCGGAGGCTCAAGAAAGTGACGCTGGACCGAAAGAATCCCGAGCAGCTGGTTGCCACGTTTACGGCGGAGATCGCCTCAATCAACGTGCCGGATTTGATCTCGAATTTTGAATGCGATTTTCAATCGGCCATCGATACAAAGAATGTCGAGAAATTACTGGCGATGTTTGATCAAAAGGGATTGATAGACATCGCTGCTAAGCAGCTTGGATTAGTTTCGTCCAAAGCGCTAGTGCAACAAGCGGCTCGGTTCCTAAACGATGGGAGCCATGCGCAGCTAAGGTCGGCCGTGTTGAGCGTTCTACCGGCATTGCCGATTACAGCGGGTGCCTGATCGCGTCAATCATCGCCACGCGGTCGCGCAGCGGACCCTCAGGCAGCACGCCATACCGGCCAGTTGTGCTGGCTTTAGTGTGTCCCAGTAGCACGCCATGCTGCTCATCCAGGTAGCCCGCCGCGCGAAAGGCATCCGTGACGTTGTGGCGGAAACTGTGGAAGTTGACGCGCCTGTCCACCTTGACGCCGACGGCCTTGAAGTAGCCGTTGAAGAACTTCGACGCTTCGCCGAAATAGCCGCGCTTGTCGCGCTCTGTTTCCGGGAATAGCCGCTGTCCGCCACGCGCGACCACGCTGGCATGATAGTCGATGAAGCCCAGCTCGATCAGCTTGGAATGCACCGGCACCACGCGCATTGACCCGCCTGTCTTCGTCGACTTGGCCGACCCGTCCTCATCCTCTTCCCCGACCTCGGTGATATGGAGGATCCACACCCCATGAAGCTGCCGCACGTCGGCTGTCAGCAATTGGCACAGCTCGCCCAGTCGTGCGCCTGAATAGATCGCGATCAACGGAATCCAGTAGCGCCAATCCCTGATCGCCAAATTGCCGGGCCTGTGCTCAGCATCGTCGCCAAGGCATGATCCGAACAGCGGCGAATTGAAAATGGTCTTAAGCTGGTCGGCGGTGAACGGGAAGCGGTTCTTCCTCCGCTTGTCGATCGACAGATACATTCCGCTCATCACGTCATCGTCGATATATTCGTTTTGCAACAGCCAGCGCGCGAAGCTGCCGAGTGCTGCCAAATACTTGTTAATCGACTTCTGGCTGATCGTCGGCTTTTTGACCGTCTCATTAGCCTCAATCACCTTGCGGAACGACATGCCCTCGAATGCCTTGCTGTCCGCTGCCTTCACCGGCCACCGCGCCAGCTCTTGCTTCCAGTTGCGGACTGCTTTGCGCGTGATCACCGAGACGTGCGAGGCCTCGCCGACGAATTCGGCAAACAGCTTCACAATCTTGCGGTTCTGATCCCAGGTGTCCGGCCGCGCGTCGCCAATGCGCTCAGTCTTGAACTTGTCGTAAAGCTCCATCAGCGTCTCGCCGGGCGCGGCAATCCGTTTGCCCTGCGTGAGATCGGCGGGCACGACGATCGGATCAGAGGGGAGACCCGACCAGTTACCGGCATCTCGTTCGGCGGCACGCTCCAAAACCTCGATCTGAGCGCGCTGCAAGCGCTGGCAAAGGTCGCGATAGGCCGGCGATCCCTTGGCGATCAGGAGCCGTTCGCTCTGGATCACCTCATCGGCTTTCCACTCGATCAGGGCCGTCTCACCGGTGGCGAGGTGCTTCCGTAGCTCGACAAGTTGGATTGCGCGCCGCTCGCGGTCGAGCTTCGCGGCGTCCCTCATGACGATCAGTTCAATTGTTGCGTTGAGCTGCACCAACGGGTCGCTTGACCAGGGCACGCGGCCGGCCTCGATATCGCCCGCGAGCTTGCCTTTTGCTTCCTGAATCGTCGCGTCGGTCGGCATTAACGCGCGCGCCCGGCCGTCACGGTCTAGCTCGGTCTCGTAATGTGACCACACGGCGGCCTGGAGATCAGCCGGGGAGGGCTCCCGGCGCTGCTCCAGGTCAGCGAAGCGGGCGCGGAATGAAGCGATTACCGGCGCCGCTCGATCACGCGCTTGCCGTGGGTCTGTCGTCTTGAGGGATTGCCAAATCTCTTTGCGCTTGAGCACCGGCTGGAGCTTCAGCGGCACGCCAACGCGGACGTAGTAGGACGTGCGACCAGGACGCTTTTGGATGTTCGTGGCAATCGACATTCGAGTCCTCGTAACCGTGACTCGTAACCACTACTCGTAACCACTCAGCCTGAAAAGCTGTTTTGAATCATGCCTTTGTTGAAATCTTTGAATTTTTGCTGGGGGTCCCCAGGGTCCAGGTTCCCCAGCCAGTTTGAGGCGCTGTCCGGTCCGTTTCCTTCGGCCTGCCTGCTCGGCGGCCATCAGCGTTCGCTGGCGCCGTCGCTCGCGACGGTTTGCCTCATCTGAAGCCTGCATTGTCCGGTCGGATCGCCGCTCTCGTCATCGTCCTTGGGTCATACAGCCCCGAGGAGATCCGAAATGCCCTATGTCGATGGTTTCGTTCTGGCCGTGCCGAAGGACAAGGTCGAGGCCTACAAGACGCTTGCGACGACCGCATGTGCGCTCTGGATGGAGCACGGCGCGATCGATTACGTCGAATGCATCGCCGACGACGTGCCCTATGGCGAGCTGACCTCGTTTCCGCGCGCCGTGATGGCTGGGGAGGATGAGGTCGTGGTGTTCTCCTGGATCGTCTACCCCGACCGGGCGACCCGCGATGCCGTCAACAAGAAGGTGATGGCCGATCCGCGGCTGAAGATGGAGGGCATGCCGTTCGACGGCAAGCGCATGATCTATGGCGGCTTCACGTCGCTGCTGCGGGCGAGCGACGTGATCGGCTGACGACAGAGACGGAAGACCTATTTCGGAGACGCGCGACCGACCTCGGCCTGCAGCAACAGCAGCAGGCAGCCGGCGAGCCGCGTCTCCATCTCCTTCGACGACAGCGACAGCGGTCCGGGATCGTTGAGGATCGCGTTCACCAGCGTGCCCAGCACGATCTGGAAGCCGAAGGCGATGGCGCGGGTCTTTGCCGCCTTGCGGCCCTTGCCCATCGCCGGCAGCAGGAGAGGGGTGGCGCGCGCGGTGGTTGCCTGCGCGAGCGCCTTGAACGGCGTCCATTTGTCCGGGCGGGTGTCGTCGTGCTGAAGCGCGGCGCGCAGCACGCCCTCGTGGCCGCGCATCCAGGCGATGATGCCGCCGACGATGATGGGGCAGAGCTGGTCGAGGCTTGCCTCCGGTGACGGACGCCTGATCCCGTCGAGCCGCTGCTCGCCGTCCCGTGCCGCCAGCGCCATCAGCGCGTTGAAATAGCTCTCCTTGCTCTCGAAGCGGCTGTAGAAGGCGCCGACGGTGGCCCCGACCTCGGAGCAGAGCGCCTCGATCGAGAGCTCCGCTAGGCTGCGCGTCCCCAGCATCGCGGCGCCGGCGCGCAGCAGCGCCAGGGTCGTTTCCCGGCTGCGCTTCTGCCGGGACGGGGCGACGCCCGGCAGGTCGAAATCGCGAAGCTCCGGCTGGTCTGTCCGTGGGCGCATCCGTGCTTGCATCCGCCAAAAATCGTAATCATAATTCTGATTATAATTTAGGACCGGGGGCGCCGCGGGTCAACCGCGCGCCGGGATAACGAACACCCGGGCCCGGCAGGGAGGATCAGATGAGCGCAGGCAGCGGCACGCCATTCCGTGGCAGCGTCGGCAAGACGGTTGCGGAGTCCAAGCCCTGGTGGCCGGAGGCCGTGAAGCCGCCGGAGGGCGCGCCCAACATTCTGGTGGTGCTGTTCGACGATGTCGGCTTCTCCGATTTCGGCTGCTACGGCTCGGCCATCAAGACGCCGACCATCGACGGGCTCGCTGCGGAAGGCCTGCGCTATTCCGGTTTCCACACCACGGCGATGTGCTCGACGACGCGCGCCGCGCTGCTCACCGGGCGCAACCATCATTCCGTCGGGGTCGGGTGCCTCGCCAATTTCGATTCCGGCTATCCGGGCTATCGCGGCAAGATCGCACGCGAGGCGGGGACGCTGGCCGAGATGCTGCGTGTGCACGGCTACCGCAACTACATGATCGGCAAATGGCACGTCACGCCGCTGACCGAGAGCGGGGCCACCGGTCCGTTCGACGGCTGGCCGCTCGGCCGCGGCTTCGATCGCTTCTACGGCTTTCTCGACGCCGAGACCGACCAGTACGCGCCGGAACTCGTCTCCGACAACACGCATATCGATCCGCCGGGCACCTACGCCGACGGCTATCATTTGACCGAGGATTTGATCGACCAGTCGATCCGCTTCATCGGTGATCACCACGCCGATCGGCCTGATGTGCCCTGGCTGACCTGGGTCGCGCTGGGCGCCTGCCACGCGCCGCACCAGGCGCCGGCCGAGATCATCAAGAGCTATGACGCCGCGTTCGCCCACGGCTGGGACGTCGAGCGGGAGCAGCGCCTCGCGCGCCAGAAGGCGATGGGCCTGTTACCTGAGGACACGCGGATGCCCGCGCGCAACGACGGCGTGAAGGCCTGGGACGAGCATTCGGCCGACGAGCGCCGCGTCTTCACGCGCCTGCAGGCGGCCTTCGCCGGCATGCTCGACCATTCCGACCGCCATCTTGCGCGCCTCGTCGCCTTCCTCGACACCGCCGGCATCCGCGACAACACGGTGATCATCGTGATGTCCGACAATGGCGCGAGCCAGGAAGGCGGGCCGCTCGGCTTCGTCAATGCGATGGGCCCGTTCAATTTCAAGCCGGAGCCGATCGCGGAAAAGCTCGCCCGCATCGACGATATCGGCGGGCCCGACACCCACAGCAATTTTCCGCATGGCTGGGCGATGGCATCGAACACGCCGCTGCGCCGCTACAAGCAAAACACCCATGGCGGGGGCATCCGCGATCCCTTCGTCGTCAACTGGCCGAGGAAGATCGCGGCGAGAGGCGAACTGCGGCACCAATTCGTGCACGCCTGCGATCTCACGCCGACCCTGCTCGAGCTGATCGGTATCGAGTCCCCCGGCACGATTGCCGGCTGTCCGCAGATGCCGCTCGAAGGCGAGAGTTTCGCGTGCTCGATCGTCGATGCGTCGGCGCCGTCAAAGCCCTCGCCGCAATATTTCGAGATGTTCGGCCATCGCGGTCTCTGGCACGCAGGTTGGAAGGCGGTCGCCTTCCATCCGTCGGGCACGCCGTTCGAGAACGACAAATGGGAGCTGTTTCATCTGGATGCGGATTTCTCCGAGACCAACGATCTCGCGGCGACCGAGCCGGAGCGCCTCGGCCGCATGATCGCGATGTGGTGGGACGAGGCCGAGAAGCACAAGGTGCTGCCGCTCGACGACCGCTTCGGCCCGCGCTTTGCGGAGAATGCCGCGCGCTTCCACGGTGCGCGACATCACTTCGTGTTCCACGCAGGGATGGGACACGTCCCGACCGACGTCGCGCCCGACGTGCGAAGCCGCAGCTACACGATCGAGGCGCATGTCGAGATCGGGGAGGCGGGCGCAAGCGGCGTGCTGATCTCGCACGGCGATGCGACGTCGGGCTACAGCCTCTTTGTCAAGGACGGCCATCTCGTGCATGATCTCAACATCGGCGGCAGCCATCAGATCGTACGCTCGGACCGCAAGGTGCTAGGCGCACAGCGCCTTGGCGTGCATGTTGAGCGTCTCGTGCGCAAGGAGCCGCCGGCCAAGGGCGCGCGCACCGGCGTCAGCGAGTACACGCTGCTGATCGACGGCGAGAAGGCGGGATCGCTGCAGACCCAGCTCGGCTTCCACACGCTGATCTCGTGGTCGGGCCTCGACATCGGCCGTGACCGCGGCAGCCCCGTGTCGCATTACGAGGCGCCGTTCGAGTTCAGGGGAAAGCTGCTGCGCGTGACCGTCACCATGCATGGCGACCAGAAGCTCGACGGCGAGGCCGTCGGCAACGCGCAGATGGCGCGGCAGTAGGAGTAACCCGGTGTCGTGCCCCGCGAAGGCGGGCACCCAGTACGCCGCGGCCCATCGATTCAATCACCGGCGCTGGTGGAATACTGGATCGCCCGCCCCAGTGCGCAATTGCGCACAAGGCGGGCGATGACAGATCCGTTACTTGATCTTGTCGTAGGCCGCGGCGAAATCGCCCAGCGGCATCGGGATCGCAATCGTCTCTTTGGCCATGTTCTGGAAGGAGACCTTGAGCTGCTTGCCCGACCGCAAGGCGGCGAGCAGGTCCGCCGCTAGTGGCGTCGAGGCGTAGCAGCCGCGGTTCTCGCAGGTCTGGATCTGGAGATCGACCGTCTTGCCTTCGTCGACCTGGAGCTTGGCGCCGACGGGAAGGTTGAGGCCGAGCGGCAATTGCAGGAGCGCAATCGGGGTGCGGGTGTCGGGCGCGATGCGGATGTTGATCAGGACGACGGTCTGGCCGGTCTTTGTCAGCACCGCGTTCTGCTCCATCGCGCATTCGAGCGCCGCATCGCGGCTGGCGCTGGTGCAGCGGACGATCCAGCCGGGCTGTCCGGGAGCGCCTTCGGCCTGCTGCTGCGTGGGCGCTGGCGCGGGCTGTGCCGCCGGGGCAGGCGCTGCGTTCTTCTTGGCGCCCTGCTGGGCATGCGCGGCAGCCGTCGACAGCAGGACGGCAGCGGCGAGGGCGACAAGTCTGGATTGCATGAGCATGGCGAAACCGCGTTGGCGTGAACCGGGGGTCTCGCTGTAGCGTCGCGCGAGGCGCGGCGCAAGCTTACTCGGCGGCCTGCTTGACGCCGCCGTGCTCGGTCGCCTCGTGGCCCTCGCCGTCATCCGACCGGCCCCAGGTGGAGAACCAGTTGTTGAGCTTGTCGAGATAGAGATAGACCACCGGCGTGGTGAACAGCGTCAGCGCCTGGCTGACGATCAGGCCGCCGACCATGGCGTAGCCGAGCGGCTGGCGGATTTCGGCGCCGGTGCCGTGGCCGAGCATCAAGGGTACGCCGCCGAGCAGCGCTGCCATCGTCGTCATCATGATCGGGCGGAAGCGCAGCAGCGCGGCCTGGCGGATCGATTCCTCCGGCGTCTTGTGCTCGTCGCGTTCGGCGGCGATGGCGAAGTCGACCATCATGATGCCGTTCTTCTTGACGATGCCGATCAGCAGGATGATGCCGATCAGCGCAATCAGGCTGAAGTCGAATCCGGCCGCCATCAGGATCATGAGCGCGCCGACGCCGGCCGAGGGCAGGGTCGACAGAATCGTGATCGGGTGGATGTAGCTCTCGTAGAGGATGCCAAGGATCAGATAGACCACGACCAGCGCGGCGAGGATCAGCAGCGGCACGGTGCCGAGCGACTGCTGGAAGGCCTGCGCGGTGCCCTGGAAACTCGAGTTCAGCGTCGGCGGCGCGCCCAGATCGGCCATCGCCTTCTGCACGGCCTCAGTGGCCTGGCCGAGCGCGACTCCTTGCGCGAGGTTGAAGCTGATCGTGATCGCCGGGAACTGGCCCTGGTGGCTGATCGAGAGCGGACGGACCGGATCGGAAGTCCAGGTCGCGAACGTGGACAGCGGCACCTGGTCGCCGGTCAGCGGCGATTTGAGATAAAGCTTGTTCAGGGTGTCGAGATTGCCCTGCATCTCCGGCAGGATTTCCAGGATCACCCTGTAGGTGTTGAGCTGGGTGAAATACTGCGTGACCTGACGCTGTCCGAAGGAGTCATACAGCGTGTCGTCGATCAACTGCGGCTGGATGCCGTAGCGCGAGGCGGTGTCGCGGTTGATCTTGAGCTGGACGGTGGTGCCCTGCGTCTGCTGGTCGGTGGCGACGTCGCGCAGTTGCGCCAGCGTCTGCATCTTGGCCAGGATCTTCGGCGCCCATTCGTTGAGCTCGTCCAGATTGGCGTCCTGCAGCGTGAACTCGAATTGCGTGCGGGTCGGTCGGCCGCCGAGCCGGACGTCCTGGGCTGCCTGCATGTAAACGCGGGCGCCTTCGACCTTGTCGAACTGCGGACGCAGCCGCGCGATGATCTGCTGGGCCGAGGCCTCGCGCTTGTCGCGAGGCTTGAGCGTGATGAAGATGTTGCCGTTGTTGCCGGCGCGGCCGCTGCCGCCGATCGACATGGCAACGCTGGCGACGTCCGGATCGGCCAGGATGATCTTGCCGAGCTGTTCCTGGCGCCGGACCATCTCCTTGAACGAGATGTCCTGCGAGGCTTCCGAGGTCGCGGTGATCAGGCCGACGTCCTGCTGCGGGAAGAAGCCCTTCGGGATCAGGACGAACAGGTAGATCGACAGCCCAAGCGTGGCGAAGAAGATCGCGAGCGTGGTGCGCCGCCAGGCGAGGGCGTGATCCAGAACGTATTCGTAGCCGCGCAGCATCGCGTCGAAGGCGCGCTCGCTCCATTGATAGAAGCGGCCGTGGTGCACCTCTCCGTGGGCGCGCAGGAAGCGCGAGGCCATCATCGGCGTCAGGGTCAGCGACACGAACATCGAGACGAAAATGGTCATCGCCAGCACGACGGCGAATTCGCGGAACAGGCGGCCAATGATGCCGCCCATCAGCAGCAGCGGGATCAGCACGGCGACCAGCGAGATGCTGATCGACACGATGGTGAAGCCGATTTCCTTGGAACCGCGGAAGGCCGCCGCCATCGGCGCTTCGCCTTCCTCGATGTAACGCGTGATGTTCTCGAGCATCACGATCGCGTCGTCCACGACGAAACCGACCGCGATGGTGAGCGCCATCAGCGACAGATTGTCGAGCGAATAGCCGGCGACCCACATCAGCGCGCACGCGCCCAGCAGCGCCAATGGAACCGTGATGGTGGGAATGACGGTGGCCCAGAAGCTGCGCAGGAAGATGAAGATGACCATGACCACGAGGGCGATGGTCAGGAGCAGCGTGAACTGGACGTCCTCGACCGCCGCGCGGATGGTCGTCGTCCGGTCGCTGATCAGCTCGATCTTGATCGCGGGCGGGATCGCCGCGACGAGGCGCGGAAGCGTCGCCTTGATCCGGTCGACGGTCTCGATGACGTTGGCGCCCGGCTGCTTGAAGATCACGAGGAACACGCCGCGCTTGCCGTTGGCCCAGGCCGCCTGCTTGGCGTCTTCGGCGGCGCTGACGGCCCGGCCGATGTCGCGGATGCGCAACGGTCCGCCGTTGCGATAGGCGATCACGACGTCGTTCCAGTCCTTGGACTGGGTGAGCTGGTCGTTGGCGTAGATGGTGTAGGCGCGCTTCTCGCCGTCGATATTGCCCTTGGGGCTGTCGACCGTGGTGATCGCGATCTGGCTGCGCACGTCCTCCATCGACAGGCCCTTGGCGACGAGCTTCGCCGGATCGACCTGGATGCGGATGGAGGGTTTCTGCTGGCCGCCGATGAAGACCTGGGCGACGCCCGAGAGCTGGCTGATTTGCTGGGCGAGCTGGGCGTCGACCGCGTCGCTAACGCTGGTCAGAGGCAGCGTCTCCGAGGTCGCCGACAGCAGCAGGATCGGGGCGTCGGCCGGGTTGACCTTGCGGTAGGTCGGCGGCGAGGGCAGGTTTTTCGGCAGCTGGCCGCTGGCGGCGTTGATGGCGCCCTGCACGTCGTTGGCGGCGCCGTCGATGCTGCGGTTGAGGTCGAACTGGATCGTGATCGAGGCGGTGCCGAGATAACTCGTCGAGGTCATCTGGGCGATGCCGGGGATCTGGGCGAACTGGCGCTCCAGCGGCTGGGCGACGGACGAGGCCATCGTCTCGGGGCTGCCGCCCGGCAAATTGGCGGTGATCTGGATGGTCGGGAAGTCGACCTGCGGCAGCGGTGCGACCGGGAGCAGGGGGTAGGCGACGAGACCGACAAAGAGGATCCCGGCCATCAGCAGCGAAGTGCCGATGGGATAACGGATGAAAGGTGCCGAAATCCCGCCCTCGGTCATTCCTGTCGTACCTTGTTCTGGGCCGGGTTGGAGCTTGCCACCGTCGTCGAGACGAGGCTTCCGGGCTGTACCTTGAACTGGCCGCCGGTGATCACCTGCTGGCCGGGGCTCAAGCCTTCATCGATGACCGAATGCCCATCGATGGCGTAGCTGACTTTGACCTTGTGCACTTCGGCCTTGTTGTCCTGATTGACCGTGTAGGCATAAAGGCCGTTGGTCGAATGCTGGACCGCGTCGTCGGGCACCACGGTCGCGTCCTTGAGCGTCCGCACCAGAAGGCGCGTCGACACCGACTGTCCCGGCCACAGCGTGTGGTCCTTGTTGTCGAACACCGCCTTGAGCCGGATGGTCCCGCTAGTGGTGTCGACCTGGTTGTTGATGACGGCGAGCTTGCCCTCGGCCAGCGTCTTCTTGCCGTCGGTGGTGAAGGCGATCACCTTGAGTGCGCCCGCCTTCTGCCCCTCGCTGATGTAGGGAAGCTGGTCTTCCGGCGCGGTGAAGATCACCGAGATCGGCTCGACCTGCGTGATCGTGACGATGCCGGTCTGGGTCGAGGCGTTGACGATGTTGCCGACGTCGACCAGGCGCAGGCCGGCGACGCCGGTGATCGGCGCCTTGATCTGGGTGTAATCGAGCTGGGTCTGGGCGTTGGAGATCGCGGCTTCGTCGGCGGCGATCTGGGCGGTGAGCTGGGCGACGGTGGAGCGCTGGGTGTCGACCCGCTGTGCGGTGGCGAATTCGCCGAGCTTCATGGCGCGCTGGAGCTCGAGATTGGCATTGGCCAGGTTCGCCTCGTCCTGCGCCTTCTTGGCCTTGGCCTGGTCGAGCGTGGCTTGATAGGGGCGGGGATCGATCGAGGCCAGGAGCTCGCCTTCCCTGGCGATCTGCCCTTCCGCGAAGGCGATCTTGTCGATCTGGCCGTCCACGCGGCTCCGGACTTGTACGGTGTTGAAACCCTGAACCGTGCCGAGACCCGTCAGGTAGACCGGGAAATCGACCTTCTGGACCGGCGACACGCTGACGGGAACGGCGGGCGCGCGCGACGGACCCTTTTGCGCTGACTGCGTTTTTGTCGCGTCCGGAGAGCCGTATTTGTGCCATCCGTAGTAACCCGCGGAGGCCGCGGCTGCGATGATCAGAAGCCAGAGGATCGGCCGGGACTTTTTCATGTTGTCTCGTGTCGGCTCTTGTGCCCTCGCTTACGAATTACAGGGCAATCGCAGGGTTCCAGCGCGCTTGTATAATACACGCCAAGTTCCAGTGTAAACAGCACTATCGGCTGAGAATCCTAAACAATTGGAAAGCTTTGCACCGTCTGGGCAGTGTCGTGGCGCGGCGGTGTGCAGAGCTGCATTTTCGCAGCGGTGTCCTCCACGGGCAAGTCCTTTGCGATCCACACAGACGATGCGCTCATACCCATCGTGGGTAGTGGCCAAGCAACGTTCGGTGCCGGCGAGAAGAATGGTTCTAAACCGCGCGGCGGCGCTTTCGGTTGTCAGGAAATTTGGCATCGTTCATATCGGCGCCGCCACACATGGAGCGCAGGCATGGACGAATTGAACGGCAAGCTGATCGCGTGTCAGATCTTGATCACGGGATTGATCGCGCGCGTGGCCAACGAGCAGCGCGATCCCTTGCGCTTCCTCACCGATTTCCGGGACGAGATCAAAGCCGTCGTGAACGGCGTCAACATCGCCGGCATGGACGGCACGGATCGCGTGCGCGCCGTCGCTCAGAAAACCGTCGATGAATTGTTTTCGCTGATGAAGCCGCCGAGCAGCGATTGAAGCTGCGAAGAGGGCTGCGACTGCGCGGGTTTTCGCGCGTTGTTTAGAACGAGTCCAATCGCAGTTTAGAACGGTTTCAAACTGAAGTTTAGAATCGTTTTGATCTGGATCGATTCAAGGGTTCTTGCGAGCCGCTCGCATTGACCCATTATTTTGCCGCCGATACCAACAACCCATCGTTCGCCGGAATGAATGAGCGAACAGAAGATGGGGCGTTGGTAATGGGGCAGGTGGTCGCACCGAAGTCGTTGCGTTCGGTCGCAGCATTCGATCTGTTGGATGAAAAGTTTGCGGGCGTTTCCGGAAAGAGAGCTTCTGCAGTCGCGGGCTTGATGGCGGTGGCGTCGGTGTCGAGCGGCGCGCAAGCGCAGCAGTCGAACCTGCCGCCGGTGACGGTCGACGCGCCTGTCGAGCGGCCGCGTCCGACGGCATCCAAGCCCTCGCCGGAGCAGGTCCGCGCCCGCAACGCGATTCGTCGTGCCGCGCAGCGCGACCAGGCGGCGCAGCAGGCGGCCCCGACCACGCCGTCAGGCTCTGTCGACGGCAATCCCTATGCCGATCCGGCCGCGCCCTACAAGGTCGACCACGTCCAGGCCTCGGGCAAGTTTCCCGAGAAGATGCTGAATACGCCCAAGACCATCACGGTGCTCAGCAAGGAGGTGCTTCAGGACAAGAACGCCACGACGCTGAAGGAGATCGGGCGCTCGACCGCGGGCGTGACGCTCGGCTCGGGCGAGGGCGGTAACGCGTTCGGCGACCGCTTCTTCATCCGCGGCTTCGACGCGCGCAACGACGTGTTCATCGACGGCATCCGCGATCCCGCCGTTTCCATCCGCGAGAACTTCTTCACCGAGCAGATCGAGATCCTGCGCGGTCCCGCGTCCTCCTATGCCGGCCGCGGCACCGCCGGAGGCGCCATCAACATCGTCACCAAGCAGGCTGGCGACGTCAACTTCAAGCGCGTGGATTCCGAGTTCGGGACCGACATGACCAAGCGCGTCACGCTCGACGTCAACCAGGTCATCGATCCCACCTTCTCGGTTCGCACCGGCGGTCTGTTCCAGGACGCCAACGTCGCCGGACGCAACTACGTGACCGACAATCGCTGGGGCAGCTTCATCTCGACCAAATATACCCCGACCAGCGACATCAAGATCACGACCAACTACGTTCACACCGATCTCAGCGGCCTTCCCGATTTCGGCGTGCCTTATTACAAGCAGGGCAACGTGCCCGTGACCTCGGCCGGCATTCCGCGCGGAAACTGGTACGGCTTCCTCAATCGCGACTTCCAGACGGCGCGGCAGGATTTCGGCACCGGCACGATCGAGTACAAGGTCAACGACGCCATCACGCTGACCAGCAAGGTGCGCGGCGAGCATTCGCTGCTCAACTACATCGGCACGCTGCCGCAGAATCCGATTACGACCAGCTCCAATCCGATGCTCTGGACCACGACCGCGAGCACGCAGAGCCGCTACCAGACCGTGGACGTGTGGGCCAACCAGAACGAGGCCACGTTCAAGCTCGATACCGGCGGGGTCAAGCACACCGCGGTGGTCGGCGCCGAATATACCAATGAGAACATCTCGATCGACCGTTACTCCGGCCTCTCGTCGGAGTTGTTCGGTCCTGGCTCGACCAGCAACGGAGCTCAGCCGGGGGTCAATCTCTACTACCCGCAGTATACCAATCTCGGCGGCTTCAACACGCCTTCGCTGGTTGGAAATCCGACGCGCTATGGCGTCAACACCACCAGCGTCTATGTCATGGACACCGCGAACTGGCAGGACACCGTGATCCTGAATGGCGGCGTCCGCTATGACGGCTACAACATGAGCGCGTCGGTCAATGCGCCGCCCGCGCTGAAGATGAACGCGGATCTCGTCAACTACAATGTCGGCGCGGTCTACAAGCCGATGTCGATCGGCAGCGTGTATGTGGCCTATGCGACCTCCGCCAATCCGTTCGGATCGGAGCTCGACGCGACCGGCACCGACTACGGCGGCGTTCCGCCCAACACCGCGGTCCTGCTCGGGCCCGAGCGCAACAAGGCCGCCGAGGTCGGCACCAAATGGGAGCTGGCGGACCGGCACCTGCTGGTCAGCGCTGCGCTGTTCCAGACCACGAAGGACAACGCCCGCGAGAACGACGCCGCCGGCAAGCTCACCTCGAACGCGGCCTACCGCATCCAGGGCATCGACATCGAGGCCGAGGGCAAGATCACCGATCGCTGGAGCATCTTCGGTGGCCTCGTGCTGATGCAGTCGAAGGTCACGCAGAGCAACATCGCCTCCAACATCGGCCTGCAGCTGGCCAACGTCGCCCATCAGTCGTTCAGCATGCTAACCAAGTACAAGTTCGACGACGGCTGGGAGATCGGCGGGCAGGCGGTGTATCGCTCGAAGGTCTATGGCGGCACGTTCGCGGCCAATACCGGCAATCTGTTGCCGAGCTACTGGCGCTTCGACGCGTTCGTCGAAAAGAAGATCGACAAGAACTGGACCATGAAGTTCTACGCCCAGAACCTCACCAACAAGCTGTACTACGACACGCTCTATCGCAGTGCAGTGCCGTTTGTGGCGGTCGCTCCGGGCCGGGCCTTCTACATCGTCACGACCGCGAAGTTCTGATCATGTTGACGTGTCTGCCTGGCATCCTGAGCAAAGACGATGTGGCGGATTTCCGCCGCATCATGGATGCCAGCGAATGGGAGGATGGCCGCTCGACCGCGGGGGCGCAGTCGGCCATCGTCAAGCGCAACGAGCAACTGCCGCCCGACAGCGAAGTTGCGCGAAAGCTCGGCAACCGGATCATCTCGGCGCTGACGTCGAACCCGCGCTTCATCGCGGCGGCGGTCCCGCTACAGATCTTCCCGCCGCTGTTCAACCGCTATGCGGCGAGCAGCGGCCATCATTTCGGCCTGCATGTCGACAATGCGATCCGCGGCGACCGGCTGACCGGCCTTCGCATCCGCACAGACCTGTCGGTGACGCTGTTCCTCGCCGAGCCGGAAGAGTACGATGGTGGCGAACTTGTGATCGAGGACACTTACGGCTCGCACGAAGTCAAATTGTCGGCCGGTGACTGCGTGCTCTACCCCTCGACCAGCCTCCATCTCGTCACGCCCGTGACGAGGGGAACGCGGGTTGCGTCTTTCTTCTGGCTTCAGAGCATGATACGGGACGATCAAGCCCGGAGCATGATCTTCGACCTCGACACCGCGATACAGGCGCTGGTGGACCGGCTCGGGCGTGACGATCCCGAAACGGTCAAATTGACGGGTATCTATCACAACCTCATTCGCTACTGGGCCGAAGTATGAAGACCATGACCTCAAGAGCAAGCCTTGCCGCCGCCGCGATGCTGGCAGCCGCCTGGCTCGCATCTCCCGTTTCTGCCCAGACACAAAATGCGCCCGCGGCGTCGACGCAGCAGGCAGCTCCGCCGCCTGCGGCCAGCCCGGCGCCAGCAGCCGTCCCCTCGGCGACCTCGCCGGCGATCCCGACCGCGACCGCGCCTGCAGCGTCGTCGCCGTCCGCGGCCCCTGCGGCCGCAAAGACCGAGGCAGCCACCGGCGTCGCGCCGGCCATGAAGGAGCTGTCGCCCTGGGTGATGTTCATGTCGGCGGACGTCATCGTGAAGGCGGTGATGATCGGGCTCGCCTTCGCATCGCTGATGACCTGGACCGTCTTCATCGCCAAGTCGATCGAGCTGTCGGTCGCCTCCGCCAAGCTTCGTTCGGCCCTGAAGAAGGTGGCTGAGACGCGCTCCCTCGCCGAAGCGCAGATGGCGCTTGGTGCGAAGGAGGGCATCCTGCCGTCCTTCCTGGCGGCGGCCCTCCGCGAGGCGCGGATGTCGGCCGGCCTGTCCAGCGATGCCGGCATCAAGGAGCGCGCGGCCTCCAGCTTTTCGGAGATCGTGCGCGCCGAGGCGCGGCGCATCCGGATCGGCATGGGCGTGCTCGCGACCATCGGCTCGACGTCGCCCTTCGTCGGCCTGTTCGGCACGGTCTGGGGCATCATGAACAGCTTCATCGGCATCTCGAAGTCGCAGACCACGAACCTTGCCGTCGTCGCGCCTGGAATCGCAGAGGCGCTGCTCGCCACCGCGATCGGCCTCGTCGCCGCCATTCCCGCCGTCATCATCTACAACCACTTCTCGCGCGTGACGAAGGGCTATCTCGAGCTGGTCAGCCGCGCCTCGGGCGCCGCGGGGCGGTTGCTGTCGCGCGATCTCGACCGCAGCCACGGCAGCGTGCATTCGCGCGCAGCGGAGTGAACCATGGCCGTCTCGCTCGCAGACAATGATGACGACGACGACTTCTCCGAAACGCATGACATCAACGTCACGCCGTTCATCGACGTCATCCTGGTCCTGCTGATCATCTTCATGGTCGCAGCCCCGCTGTCCACGGTCGATCTGCCGATCGACCTGCCGACGTCGAGCGCGACGCCGCAGAAGAAGCCGGACAAGCCGACCTATCTCAGCATCAAGCCCGACCTGACGCTTGCCCTCGGGGAGAACCCGGTGCACCGGGCCGAGTTGATCGGGACGCTCGACGGGCTGTCGGACATGAGCAAGGACAAGTACGTGTTCCTGCGTGCCGATCGTTCGGTTCCGTACGGGGAGTTGATGGGCGTCATGGAGCTCCTGCGCTCAGGCGGCTATACGCGGGTGAAGCTGGTGGCGCTGGAAGGCGCTCCGGGCGCGCCTGCGGCAGGCGCCGCTCAGCCCTAGAGAAGACACGCGATGACGGACGAACTCAGACCATCCCGGAAGCTCTGGATCGTGGCGGCGGTAGCGGCGCTGGTGCTCCATCTGGGTGGGGCTGCGCTCGCTCTGGCTCATTTGCGGGCCGACGACGACGGCGACGGCCTCGGTGCGGCCGGCGCCGAGTTCGCCGTCGAGATGGCATCGCCCAAGGCACCCGACACCGATCTGCCGCCGGGGCCCGACAGCGAAGCGATGCAGGAGCAGCAGGCGCTCCCCGAGCAAAAGGCCGAGACCAAGGAAACCGAGCTGCCGAAGGATCAGTCGCAGCAGGTCGAGGATCCCGATCGGGTCGTCACTGAAAACACGTCCAAGAAGCCGCAGGACGAGGATCCGAAGATCGCGGCGATCGAAACGCCCGCGGCCGAGGCATCACCGAAGTCGGTCGCGACCGCGCGGCAGACACTCGATGAAGACGCGCGCGAGGCCGAGAAGGCCCTGGCTCCCGTGATCGGGCTCGGCAAGGACATCCTGAGAATTACGGCCGACTGGAATCGCAAGATCAGCGCGCATCTTGCCGCCCACAAGGTCAATCCGGAAGGCAAGCAGCCCAATAACCAGAAGGTCAAGGTGAGCTTCGCGATCAACCGGAAGGGCAACGTGCTGTCGGTGGACGTCGTGGAATCGTCGGGGGACACCGCCTACGATGCGGCCGCTGTCTCGATCGTGCGCAAGTCCGATCCCATCCCGCAGCCGCCCGCCGGCCTGACCGAGGACCGGTTCGAGCGGACCGTCGACATCATCTTCACGCCGCCGGATGCGAAAAAGAAGAAGACGGCTCAGCGCCAGTAGAGCCGGATTCCGACATAGACCACGACCAGGCACGCGAAGATCAGCGCCACCGGGAGCGGGCGTTTCTGGCCTCCGCCGAATGCGGCTGCCCCGAACGAGGCGGCCTTCTTCGGCGCCGGTGCCGGGCGACGGAAAGCGGTAACATTGTCCGCCGCCGGCTCTGCCGGGCGAGGGCGGACATCGGGCGGAGTTCCCGCGCCCCCCATCTCGGCATAATAGGCCTTGTAGATTGCACCGATGGTCGCCTCGGTGGCCTCACCCTCGCTCATCTGCGCCAACAGGTTCTGGTAGCTCACCAGAAATTCCTGCGCCTCCGGGGGCAAGGCGGAGGCCCCGTTGAGCTTGGCCATCATCTTCCAGGTGGCAAAATCGGCGCGAGCGCGGGTGTCGGCGCGTCGCGCGATGAGCATATCGGCAGCTTTGACCAAGTCGGCCTCTGGCCCTTCGGCTTGTGTTCGGGTGTCGCTGTTCAACTACGCATTGCCGGTCAGGAAGAGAACAGCCTGAATCACATAACCGGTCAACGTTCGCAGTATTGCTGAAATAACATCAAGATTTAGACCGAACTGGGAACCCGCAAGGGGTAGCAGGATCAACAGGCCGATCAGGATCAGCATCCCGAACGGCTCGAGCCGGGCCAGCGGCATGGCGAGGGGACGGGGCAACAGGCCGACCGCGACGCGCCCGCCATCGAGCGGCGGAAGCGGCATCATGTTGAAGACAGCCAGGATGGCGTTGAAACGAATTGCGTTCCAGATGTTATCGAGGATCCAGCGCGCCGAGGCGGCCGGAGCCCAGGGCAGCGCATGGATGGCAAGACCGGCGATCAGCGCCAGCAGGATGTTGGTGACGGGGCCGGCGAGCGCGACCCAAACCATGTCGAGCCTGGGATTACCGAGATTGCGGTAGTTCACCGGCACCGGCTTGGCATAGCCGAACAGGAACGGCGAATGCGTAAACACGAGCATCGCCGGCAGGATCACGGTGCCGAACGGGTCGATATGCTTGACGGGATTGAAGCTGACCCGGCCGAGCTGGAAGGCCGTGTTGTCGCCAAGACGATGTGCGACGAAGGCGTGCGCGGCCTCGTGGAACGTGATGGCAATCAGGATCGGAAAGATCCAGACGGAGATGTCATAGAGGGAAATGTTCACGGCTCGTCCGTCCCGGTTTGCCTACGGCCTTGCAGCCGTTCCGAACAACCGGCGGTGCAGCAACGCTTCGGGTCAAAGATAATGTCGCCGGTTCCGAAATGCCAATCGGCCAACGACCGGCGAGCGATGGCGCGCCGCGCCCGACGTCACGCCGGGATCGTCCCCTGATATTGCACCAGTCCGTCGTCGAGCTTCAGCCAGGCGGGCTTTTCCGAGATCCAGATGTGCTCGGTCGGCGCGAAGGCGTTGCGGTCGTCGAAGGCGGAAAGCGACACGCCCGCCAGCGTGCCGTTGCGCCGCCACGCGAACAGGCGCGTTCCGCAACGCTTGCAGAACACCCGGTCGATGGCCTCGGATGAGGCATAGCGCTCCGTCTCACCCTCGACGGTGAGCGAGCGCTGGTCGAACTGCGCGCGGGCGAAGAAGGGCGCGCCCATCGCCTTCTGACAGAGACGGCAATGGCAGACGCGGACGTTGAGCGGCGCGCCCTCCGCCTTGAACCGTACCGCGCCGCACAGGCACCCGCCTTCGTGGATCATCACGACACCCGCCATTCGCCGACCTGGCGCGCCATGTTCCAGTTGAGATTGTCGAGCTCGCCGTCCATGTCGGAATTCCTGCGTCTGGTATTGGTGAAGGCGGCCCAACAGAAGCCGCCATGGGTGCGCACGGCTATCGTGCTCGTGCCCGGCAGACTGCCATTGTGCCACCAATTGCCGAATTTGTTGACTGCGAACCCCTTGGCATAGTCCGGACTGTAGCTGGGCGCGGTGGTCATGACCTCGATGGTGCGCGGCCGCAGGATGTTCGCCGGCCGCGTGAAGCCGCCGACATGCATCAGAAGTCGGACGATATCCGCCGGCGTCGCGATCCAGCCGCCATGGGAATCCATTCGCCGGACGTTCATGGCGTAGGGATTTTCGCCCTGACCGTAATAGACGACTTCATTGGCCTGGCGCTGCTCGCGCCTGTCGTCGGCGATCGCCATGTCGGTGACGCCGCAGCGCGCCAGCACGTCGGTGCGGACCTGCTCGGCATAGGCCCAGCCGGTAAGCTTCTCGATGACGCGCCCGAGCACGCAATAGCCGAAATTGGAATAGGCGTAGCGCTGGCCCGGTGGGCGGTCCAGCGGCCGGTTGGCGAGCGTCCACGCGATCAACTGTGCCTGATCCATCCGGGGATGGGTGAACATGGGGTCGCGGTTGTCGTTGCTCCAGCCGCCGGCAGTGTGGGTCAGCAGATGCTCGAGCGTGATCTCGTCGATACCGGCAGAGTAGGGCGGAGGTCCGTAATCGGTGCCGAGCAGCGCGCCCGGGCCGAACACGCGATCCGTCAGTTTGAGGCGGTTCTCCTCGATCAGTCGGAAGATCGTGACCGAGGTGATCGGCTTGCTGACGCTGGCGATCCGGAACAGATGCCGCGACGTCAGGGCCTCGTTCCGCTCAATATCGGCAAGCCCGAAGGCGTCCTCATGAACAATGGTGCCGGCATACCCGATCGCGACCGACAGCGCCGGAACCCCGTACTTGTCCATGAAGCTGTGCGCGAGCCGTGCCATGGCGGCGCGCTCGGCCGGCGAGGGCGGGCGGATGCTCGGCGGGTTGGGCGCGAGTTGGGCCGATGTCGTCGATGACAGCAGCGGCAGCGCGCCTGCGCCAGCCGCGAGCTTCACGAAATCCCGACGCCCGAAATCACGCCCGAGCCGCATGGTCCGCCCCTTCGAGGGGCGGCCCCAGCTTCAATAGGTCGCCCGTCCGCCGGAGATATCAAACACTGCGCCCGTCGAGAAGGCACAATCTTCGGATGCGAGCCAGGCCACCATCGCGGCGAGCTCTTCGACCAGCACGAAGCGAGCCTTCGGGATCTTCGACAGCATGAAGTCGATATGCTGTTGCGTCATCTGGTCGAAGATCGCGGTCTTGGCGGCCGCCGGCGTTACCGCATTGACGAGGATGTCATGCGCGGCGAGCTCCTTGCCGAGCGACTTCGTCAGCGCGATCAGTCCGGCCTTGGACGCCGAATAGTGCGAGGCGTTGGGATTGCCTTCCTTGCCGGCGATCGAGGCGATGTTCACGATGCGCCCGTATTTCTGCTTGAGCATCGTGGGCACGATGGCCTTGCAGACGATGAAGGGGCCGTCGAGGTTGATGCGCAGGACTTTCCGCCACTCCTCGAGATCGGTCTCCCAGACCGGCTTGTTGACGCCGGCGATGCCGGCATTGTTGACGAGGATGTCGATCTTGCCGAACGCCGCCAGCGTCGCATCGCGCGCCTGCTCGACGGCGGCGGTGTCGGTGACGTCGACCTTGAAGACTTTCGTGTCGCCGCCGATTTCCTTCGCGGTCTTCTCGGCCAGCGCGGAATCGAAGTCCCAGATCGCGACCTTGGCGCCGGAGGCGGTGAGGCGCTCGGTGATGGCGCGGCCAAAGCCCTGGGCGCCGCCGGTGACGATGGCGACGCGGCCGTTGAGATCGATCTTGTTCATGCCCGCTGTCCCGGTGTCAGAGCATGTAGCCGCCGTCGACGACGAGGTCGACGCCGGTGGTGAAGGCGCTCTCGTCGCTGCCGAGATAGATCGCCATGTTGGCGATCTCCTCGGCGGTGCCGAGCCGGCCCATCTTCTGGCGGGAGACGAACATCTCCTTGCCCTGCGGGCCTTGCGCGGCGGCGCGGTCGAGCATCGAGGGCGTCTCGACGGTGCCGGGGCAGATCGAGTTGCAGCGGATGCCCTTGGTGATGAAGTCGAGCGCGACCGCACGCGACAGCAGCGACACCGCGGCCTTGGACGAGCTGTAGACGTAGCGGTTCGCCGGCGGCCGCAGCGCGGCGCAGGACGAGATGTTGACGATGCTGCCGCCGCCGCCCGCGATCATGTCGGGCAGGAAGGCCTTGATGGTCCGGTGCATCGACTTGACGTTGAGGTCGAACGAGAAGTCGAAATCCTCCTCCGAGCACTCCAGGATGGTGCCGTGATGCACGAAGCCGGCCGCGTTGAGCAGGATGTCGATCTTGCCGACGCGCTTGGCGAAGGCGTTGACGTCTGCGGTGTTGCGGACATCGAGCTTGGCGACCTCGGCGATGCCTTCCTTGGTAAGCCCTGCGATCCCGGCTTCGTTGATGTCGGTGGCGATGACGGTTGCGCCCTCACGCGCGAATGCGATGGCGCAAGCGCGCCCGATACCTGCGGCAGCAGCCGTGACGACGGCGCGCTTGCCCTTGAGGCGGTTTGCCATGTGTATTTCTCCTCACCTTGAAATTGATTGCTACGTCGTCATTGCGAGGTGCCGTAGCCCGGATGAGCGCGAGCGCGCGATATCCGGGGCGGTGTCCCGGGTGTCGCTTCGCTCACCCGGGCTACGTGCTCGCAATGACGGCGTCGCTGCTAGTGATTATCCCGCGCCACGCCAAACGTGCCGGCGACGTTCTGGTAGCGCGTGGCGAGCTCCATGCAGGCGCCGGTCGATTGCTGGCCGACGGTGTTGCGATAGATCTCCTGCCACGGCGTCTGGTTTTCGGGATGCTTGAAGCCGCCATTGGCCTTGAGCTCGGCGTGGCGCTTCTTCAGCTCTTCGTCCGAGATCAGGATGTTGGCGCTGCCCTTGTTGAGGTCGACACGGACCTTGTCGCCGGTCTTCAGGATCGCGAGGCCGCCATTGGCGGCGGCTTCCGGCGAGGCATTGAGGATCGAGGGCGAGCCCGAGGTGCCGGACTGGCGGCCGTCGCCGATGCAGGGCAGGGACAGGATGCCGCGCTTGATCAGCGCCGCCGGCGGCTGCATGTTCACGACCTCGGCGCCGCCGGGGTAGCCGATCGGGCCGGTGCCGCGGATGAACAGCACGCAGCGCTCGTCGATGTCGAGCGAGGCATCGTCGATCCGCTCGTGATAGTCCTCCGGCCCCTCGAACACGATGGCCCGGCCTTCGAAGGCGTTGAGGTCCTTCGGATTGCTGAGATAGCGGTCGCGGAATTCCTTGGAGATGACCGAGGTCTTCATGATCGCGGAATCGAACAGATTGCCCTTCAGCACCAGGAAGCCGGCGTCCTTCACCAGCGGCTTGTCATAGGCCCAGATCACGTCGTTGTCGGGGGCCGGCGCATCCTTGCAGTTCTCGCCGATGCCGCGGCCGTTGACGGTGACGGCGTTCTCGTGGATGCGCTTGTGCTTCATCAATTCGCGCACCACGGCCGGCACGCCGCCGGCGCGGTGGAATTCCTCGCCGAGATAGAAGCCGGCGGGCTGCATGTTGACCAGCAGCGGCACGTCGTGGCCGACCTTCTGCCAGTCCTCGATCGAAAGCTCGACGCCGATATGGCGGGCGAGCGCGTTGATGTGGATCGGCGCGTTGGTCGAGCCGCCGATCGCCGAATTGATCACGATGCAGTTCTCGAATGCCTCGCGGGTCAGGATGTCCGAGGGCTTGAGGTCTTCCCACACCATTTCGACGGCGCGCTTGCCGGTCTCGTAAGCGATCTGGCCGCGCTCGCGATAGGGCGCGGGGATCGCCGCGCAGCCCGGCAGCGAGAAGCCGAGCGCTTCGGCAAGGCCGTTCATCGTCGAGGCCGTGCCCATGGTGTTGCAATGGCCGACCGAGGGCGCGGAGGAGGCCACGATCTCCATGAACTCTTCATAGTCGATCTCGCCCGCGGCGAGCCGCTCGCGCGACTTCCAGACGATAGTGCCGGAGCCGGTGCGCTCGCCGGCATGCCAGCCGTTGAGCATCGGGCCACCCGACAGCACGATCGCGGGCAGGTTCACGGTCGCTGCCGCCATCATGCAGGCCGGCGTGGTCTTGTCGCAGCCGGTGGTGAGCACGACGCCATCGAGCGGATAGCCGTAGAGGATCTCGACGAGGCCGAGATAAGCGAGGTTGCGGTCGAGCGCCGCGGTCGGACGCTTGCCGGTTTCCTGAATGGGGTGGGTCGGGAATTCCATGGCAATGCCGCCGGCCTCGCGGATGCCCTCGCGGACGCGGTGGGCCAGCTCGAGGTGGTGGCGGTTGCAGGGGGAGAGGTCGTTGCCGGTCTGGGCGATGCCGATGATCGGCTTGCCGGACTGCAGCTCGGCGCGGGTCAGGCCGTAATTCAGGTAGCGCTCCATGTAGAGCGCGGTCATGCCCGGATTATGCGGGTTGTTGAACCATTCCTGCGAGCGAAGGTGGCGGCGAGAGCCGTTGCCGGCGGGGGCGTGCCCATTGGTTGGCTTTTTTGTCATTGGTTTCTCCTGCAATGCAAACGCACTGGCGTCCGTCCAACTACATCAGTCCCGGGGTGTCGGCTTGTGCGATGCCCAAGGGCGCGAATGATGGATCGCTGGCCCGCTGGCGGGTCGTTTCCTCACAAATACGATATTAGTCATGGCTACTTGGTAACGCTACCATTTTGTTCGGCGCACCCGCGGCCGAAAGGGCCGGCCTGCTGTCCGAATGGCGCGGCGACGAACTTTGCCGCTCGATCACCTTGAAGCCGAGATCGAGCACTGGCCGCTCCGGGCGCTGGCCGTCGATCGCCTCGATCAGCATGGTCGCGGCCGTGCTGCCCATCTCGTAACGGTTGGTGCGCACGCTGGTGAGGGTAGGGACGGCGGAGGCCATGAATTCGAGGTCGTTGAAGCCGACGATCGCGATCTGGTCGGGGATCGCGATCTCGCGGCGCCGGCATTCGAAGAGCACGCCGAGCGCGAGGTCGTCATTGGCGCAGAACACCGCATCGAGACCGGGCTCCCGCGCCAGGAGATCGGCGAACAGGGCGCCGCCGAGCGTGACCGAGGTTGGTGTTGCCGTGGTGACGACGAGGCGCTGCTCGAACAGGCCAGCGTCCTTCATGGCCGAGACATATCCGTCCAGCCGTCGCTGCACCCTGGGATCCATCCGCGCGCCGACGAAGCCGATCTTGCGGCGGCCCTGTTCGAACAGGTGCGCAACCGCTGCGCGGGCTGCGTCATAGTGCGAAAAGCCGATCATCATGTCGACCGGATCGGGGCCGACCTCCATGATCTGCACGATCGGGCAGTCGGCAGCCTCCAGCATGCTGCGCGATTCCGTGGTCTGGTCGATGCCGGTGACGATCAGCCCGGCCGGCTTCTGCGCAAGAAACAGGCGCAGCAGTTTCTCTTCCTGGAGAATGCTGTAACGGGTGTTGGACAGCTGGATCGAGTAGCGGCTGCCTTCGGACGCGTCGTAGATGCCGCGCAGTACGTCCGAGAACACGTTATTGGTGAGAGAGGGGATCAGGACGCCGATCACCTCGGTGCGTTGTGAAGCCAGTGCACGCGCCGCGAGATTCGGGACATAGCCGAGCTCTTTCGCCGCGCTCTCGACCCGCGTCCGCTTGGCGACCGACAGGGCCTCCGGATTACGAAAGAAGCGGGACGCCGTGATCGGGCTGACGCCGGCAAGTTCGGCGACTTCTGCCAGCCGGATCTTGCCTGACTTGGTGCGTTTTCGACCCATTTGCTGCTCTTAACACAGTCGGTCCCGCAAACAAAGGAACGTTGACAGCGCTACCAGCAACGACTAACCAAAGACAAATTGCCAAAACCGCACAAACTGCTGACAATGTAGCCCGCTAAGGTCGGGCTTCGTTCGGCGAAGTCTGAAAAAACAAGACGGTCGCGGCGCGAAAGGCGTCGTGGACTTTCGAGGAGGGAGCTAGATGTCGTCTGTGCAAATCCGCGACGTGCGGAAATCGTTCGGCAATTTTGAAGTCCTGCACGGCGTGACCGTACCGATCGAGGATGGCCAATTCGTCGTCCTGGTTGGCCCCTCCGGCTGCGGCAAGTCGACGCTTCTGCGCATGCTCGCGGGCCTCGAGAACATTACCTCCGGCACGATCTCGATCGGCGACCGCGTCGTCAACAATGTCCAGCCCAAGGAGCGGGACATTGCGATGGTGTTCCAGAACTACGCGCTCTATCCGCACATGACGGTCGCCGACAACATGGGCTTCTCGCTGAAGCTGCGGAATGCCGGCGCCGACGAGATCAACAAGCGCGTCAAGCGCGCCGCCGAGATCCTCGCGCTGGCGCCGCTGCTCGATCGCTATCCGCGCCAGCTCTCCGGCGGCCAGCGCCAGCGCGTGGCCATGGGCCGCGCCATCGTCCGCGATCCCCAGGTCTTCCTGTTCGACGAGCCCTTGTCTAACCTCGATGCCAAGCTGCGTGTCGCCATGCGGACCGAGATCAAGGAGCTGCACCAGCGGCTGAAGACCACGACCGTCTACGTCACCCACGACCAGATCGAAGCCATGACCATGGCCGACAAGATCGTCGTCATGCATGACGGCATCGTCGAGCAGATGGGCACGCCGCTCGAACTCTACGACAAGCCCGACAACCAGTTCGTCGCCGGCTTCATCGGCTCGCCCGCGATGAACTTCCTGAAGGGGCATGTGCGCGTCAACGGCGTTGCGACCTTCGAAGGACCGAACGGCGTCAAGCTGCCGCTCAAGACCGCGCCTGCGGCGTCCGACGGGCGTCCTGCGGTCTACGGCGTGCGGCCCGAGCATTTCACCATCGCGGACGACGGCGCCGAGGCCGAGATCGTCGTGGTCGAGCCGACCGGCTCGGAGACGCAGGTGTTTGCCAAGATCGGCGGCGAGCAGGTCGTCGCGGTGTTCCGCGAGCGCCATCAGTTCAACCCGGGCGACAAGGTCCGGCTGAAGCCCGATCCGTCGCTGGTGCACTTGTTCGACGACGCAACGGGAAAACGCCTGAACGCGTAGCGTAGCTTTAAGTCATTACAATAAAAAAGCATCACAGGGAGGACACCATGCACGACTTTACCCGCCGGACTCTGCTTCAGGGCGGCACGGCACTGGCTGCAACCGGCATGCTCACCGGGCCGGCACTGTTCGACTTCGCCAAGGCCTGGGCGCAGACCTCGCCCTGGAAGGCGGAGGCGGGCGCCAAGCTCACCGTGATGCGCTGGAAGCGCTTCGTGCCGGCGGAAGACGATGCGTTCAACGCGATGGTTGCTGCGTTCAAGGCGGCGACCGGCACCGAGATGAACGTGTTCAGCGAGTCCTTCGAGGACGTGCAGCCGAAGGCCTCGGTTGCGGCCAACACCGGCTCCGGTCTCGACCTCGCCTGGGGCCTGCACACGCTGCCGCAGCTGTTCCCGACCAAAGTGCTGAAGATGAACGACGTCGCCGATTATCTCGGCAAGAAGTACGGCGGCTGGACCGACGCGGCGGCCAAGACCTGCAAGCAGGGCGACGACTGGCTCGGCATTCCCGTCGCGACCAACGGCGGCTACATGACCTACCGCAAGTCGGCACTCGACAAGGCCGGCTTCAAGGAATTCCCGAAGGACTTCCCCGGCTTCCTCGAGATGTGCAAGGCGTTGAAGGCGAACAACACGCCGGCCGGCTTCGCGCTCGGTCATGCCTCGGGCGACGGCAATTCGTGGCTGCACTGGGTGCTGTGGGGTCACGGCGCCTACACCGTCGACCAGAACGACAAGATCATCATCAACTCGCCGGAGACGGCGAAGGCGCTGGAATATTGCAAGGCGCTGTACGAGGCCTTCATTCCGGGCACCGCGTCCTGGAACGATTCCTCCAACAACAAGGCGTTCCTCGCCGGCGAGCTCTATTGCACGGCGAACGGCATCTCGATCTACGTCGCCGCCAAGACCGACGCCAGCAAGAAGGAGCTTGCCGAGGACACCTATCACGCGCTCTGGCCGGTCGGACCGGTTGGAAAGCCGACCGAGCTGCAGCTCGCGCTGCCGATCCTCGCCTTCAACTTCACCAAATATCCGAACGCGGCGAAGGCATTCGTTGCCTTCATGCTGGAGAAGGAGAACTACGAGAAGTGGCTGGACGGCGCGCAGGGCTATCTGACCCAGACCCTGAACGGCTACGAGTCGGCGCCGATCTGGAAGGCTGATCCCAAGAACGAGGTGTTCTCGCAAGCCTCCAAGCGCACGTTGCCGGCGGCCGGTATCGGTCACGTCGGCGAGAAAGCGGCAACGGCCATCGCCGACTTCATCGTCGTCGACATGTTCGCCAACTACTGCACCGGCACCAAGGATGCGAAGGGCGCGATGGCGGAAGCCGAGCGCCAGCTGAAGCGCATCTATCGCTGATAGTCACGGGGCGGCCGGCCATCGGCCGGCCGCTCTTCAACATTTCGATCAGGGATATCGGGCATGGCTGATGTCGCACTTCCCCGGGCCAAGCCTCAGATGATCGAGGACAGCGCCTGGACCCGGCTCAAACACAATCGTAACTGGCTCGGCTTCTGGTTCATGGTGCCGGCCATGGCATTCCTGATCTTCTTCCTGGCCTATCCGCTCGGGCTTGGCATCTGGCTGTCCTTCACCGACACCCGCATCGGCCGCGTCGGGCACTTCGTCGCCACCGAGAACTATGAGTGGCTGTGGGACGATTCCATCTTCTGGCTGTCGGTGTTCAATACGCTGCTCTACACCTTCGTCGCCAGTGCCCTCAAATTCGCGATCGGGCTCTATCTCGCGCTGCTGCTGAACGAGAACATGCCGTTCAAGGCGATGCTGCGCGCGATGGTCCTGATTCCCTTCATCGTGCCGACGGTGCTCTCGGCGCTGGCGTTCTGGTGGATCTTCGACTCGCAATTCTCCATCATCTCCTGGTCGCTGAAGCATCTCGGCCTGATCAATCAGAACATCAACTTCCTCGGCGATACGACCTGGGCACGCATCTGCGTGATCTTCGCCAATATCTGGCGCGGCGTGCCGTTCGTCGCGATCACGCTGCTCGCCGGCCTGCAGACGGTGTCGCCCTCGCTCTACGAGGCTGCAACGCTCGACGGCGCCAGCCGCTGGCAGAATTTCCGCTTTATCACCTATCCGCTGCTGACGCCGATCATCGCCGTCGTGATGACCTTCTCGGTGCTGTTCACCTTCACGGACTTCCAGCTGATCTGGGCGATGACGCGCGGCGGCCCGGTCAACGCCACCCATCTGATGGCGACGCTGTCCTACCAGCGCGCGATCATCGCAGGCCAGCTCGGCGAGGGTGCGGCGATCTCCAGCGCCATGATCCCGTTCTTGCTCGCCGCGATCATGGTGTCCTGGTTCGGCCTGCAGCGTCGCAAGTGGCAGCAGGGGGAAAACAATGACTGATCTTCCTGCCTCGAAAGTCGACCTTAAGTCCGTCCTGGCGACGCCCGCGCGCGTCGATAACAGCGAGGGCATGAGCTATCTGCAATCGGTGCCGCGCCGGCTCGTGACGCTGTACCTGCCGCTCACCATCATCGTCGTCGTGCTGCTGTTTCCGTTCTACTGGATGGCGCTGACCTCGGTGAAGCCGGACGACCAATTGCTCGATCTCGACAGGTTCAACCCGTTCTGGACCTGGAATCCGACCTTCAAGCATTTCCACAAGCTGCTGTTCGAGAGCTATTATCCGCACTGGCTCTGGAACACGATGTATGTGGCGATCTGCGCCACGATTCTCTCGATCGTCGCATCGGTGCTCGCGGCCTATGCGATCGTGCGCTTGCGCTACAAGGGCGCCAATCTCGTCGGCGGCCTGATCTTCCTCGCCTATCTGGTGCCGCCGTCGATCCTGTTCATTCCGCTCGCGACCGTTGTGTTCCAGTACGGCCTGTTCGACTCGCCGCTGGCCCTGATCCTGACCTATCCGACCATCCTGATCCCGTTCTCGACCTGGCTCTTGATGGGCTACTTCAAGACCATCCCGTTCGAGCTCGAGGAATGCGCGCTGATCGACGGGGCGAGCCGCTGGCAGATCTTGGTCAAGATCGTGCTGCCGCTCGCCATTCCCGGCCTGATCTCGGCCTTCATCTTCTGCTTCACGCTGTGCTGGAACGAGTTCATCTACGCCCTGACGTTCCTGCAATCGACCAGCAACAAGACGGTGCCGGTCGCGATCGTCAACGAGTTCGTGGACGGCGACATCTATCGCTGGGGATCGCTGATGGCGGGAGCCTTGGCAGGATCGCTGCCGCTCGTCATCCTTTACGCCTTCTTCGTGGAGCATTATGTGTCCGCGATGACCGGCGCCGTGAAGGAGTGATCGCGGGGCTTGCCGAGGGCGCGCCAGGAGCGGCGCACCCCGGCCAATAAACAAGGAGTAAGCTCTTGCACATTCTGGTTCTGGGCGCTGCCGGCATGGTCGGCCGCAAACTCTGTGAACGGCTGCTGCGTGACGGCCGGCTCGGCAAGAGCGACATCACCAAACTGACCATGCATGACGTGGTCGAGCCGAAAAAGCCCGAGAAGGCCGGTTTCGCCGTCGAGACGGTGTCGGGCGATTTCGCGGTCCCCGGCGCGGCCGAGAAGCTGATCGCCGGCCGGCCCGACGTGATCTTCCATCTCGCCGCGATCGTCTCGGGCGAAGCCGAGCTCGACTTCGACAAGGGCTACCGCATCAATCTCGACGGCACGCGGATGCTGCTCGACGCTGTCAGGCTCGTCGGCGGCGGCTACAAGCCGCGCGTGGTGTTCACGTCCTCGATCGCGGTGTTCGGCGCTCCGTTCCCGGATGCGATCGGCGACGAGTTCTTCCACACCCCGCTGCTCAGCTACGGCACGCAGAAGGCGATCGGCGAATTGCTGCTGGCCGACTATTCTCGCCGCGGCTTCCTCGACGGCATCGGCATCCGCCTGCCGACCATCTGCATCCGTCCCGGCCTGCCCAACAAGGCGGCATCGGGCTTCTTCTCCAACATCCTGCGCGAGCCGCTGGCCGGCAAGGAAGCGATCCTGCCGGTGTCCGAGGACGTCCGCCACTGGCACGCCACGCCGCGCTCGGCGGTCGGCTTCCTGCTCCACGCCGGCACCATGGACCTCGAAAAGGTCGGCCCGCGCCGCAACCTGACCATGCCGGGCCTGTCGGCGACGGTCGGCGAGCAGATCGCCGCCTTGACGCGGGTGGCGGGTGAAAAGGTCGCTTCCCGCATCAAGCGCGAGCCTGATCCGTTCATCGTCGGCATCGTCGGCGGCTGGCCGCGCAACTTCAACGCCAAGCGGTCGCTCGAGCTCGGCTTCACCACCGCCGAGAAGACCTTCGACGACATCATCCGCATTCACATCGAAGACGAGCTCGGCGGCAATTTCGTCGCCTGATCTCCGGCAGAGCGGGCCCTGGTGATGGCGAGCGTTGCTTGCATCGGCGAATGCATGGTCGAGCTTCGGCAGGCGCAAAGCGGCGCGTCTGCCGGGCAGGGCGGCGGGCTGTACTCACGCGGCTTCGGCGGCGACACCCTCAACACCGCCGTGTATCTCGCGCGGCTCGAGGTCAAGGTCGACTACCTCACTGCGCTCGGGGACGATGCCCTGAGCGACGAGATGATCGCCGCCTGGAATGCGGAGAACGTCGGCACGCGGCGCGTCGCCCGGCTCGCGGGCAAGCTGCCCGGTCTCTACATGATCCAGACGGATGCGAAGGGCGAGCGCCAGTTCTTCCACTGGCGCGACAGCGCAGCGGCGCGGCAGCTGATGAGCCTGCCGGAGACCGACGAGCTGCTCAACTCGCTGATGAGCTACGACATTGTCTATCTCTCGGCGATCACGCTCTCGATCTACGATTCCGCCGGCCGCGACCGCCTGTTCGCGGCGATCAAGCGCGCGCGCCTGCTCGGCACCCGCTTCGTGTTCGACACCAATTTTCGTGCACGCGGCTGGCCGGACCGCGATGTCGCGCGCGAGGTGTTTGCCGCGGCCTTTGCCGCCGCCGACATCGTGCTGACCTCGACCGAGGATCTGCTGGCGCTCTATCCGGGCGAAAGCCACGAGCAGTTGATGGCGCGCATCCCGACTTCGGAGCTGGTGTTCCGTCTCGCCGAGCCGGTCAGCCTGTTGCGCTTCCCCGGGGCGACCCACGAGGTTCGCGCCGAGCCCATGACCAATCCCGTCGTCGACACCACGGCGGCCGGCGACAGCTTCGCCGCCGCCTATATCGCGGCCCGGCTTGCCGGTTCCGATCCGGTCGAGGCAGCCCAGGCCGGTCATCGCCTCGCCAGCGTCGTGATCTGCTATGCCGGCGCCATCATTCCGGGCTATGCCATGCCGCCGAAGAAGCGGCACCGGTCGACACCGACGCGTCAAGCGACCAAGTAGGCGACGAAGCAAAGCGACGCACGACAACGAAAAGATCCCTGAGATGCCCACAGCTGCCCAACAGAACCACCTCGTCGCGCTGTTCAAGGCTGCGACCGTCATTCCCGTCCTCACCATCGAGCGCATCCAGGATGCCGTGCCGCTGGCGCGCGCGCTGGTCGCCGGCGGCATCCGCACGCTGGAGGTGACCCTGCGCACGCCCGTGGCGATCGAGGCGGCGAGGGCGGTGATGGCCGAGGTCCCCGAGGCGGTAGTCGGCATCGGCACGATCCTCAATCCGGCCGACTTCACCCGGGTCGAGAAGCTCGGCGTCGCGTTCGGCATCAGCCCGGGCCTGACCCCCGATCTGCTGAAGGCCGCGGCCCACAGCTCCCTGCCGTTCGCACCGGGCATCGCAACGGCGTCCGAGCTGATGATGGCGCTGTCGCATGGCTTTGACGTCGCAAAATTCTTCCCGGCCGAGCAGGCCGGCGGCATCAAGGGTCTGCGCTCCCTCGGTGGGCCGTTCCCGAACGTCCGGTTCTGCCCGACCGGCGGGGTCGGGGAGGCCAATGCGGCCACCTGGCTCGCCGAGCCCAATGTGGTCGCGGTCGGCGGTTCCTGGCTGTGCCCGACGGCGGAGATCAGGAGCGGGAACTGGGCCGGCATAACTGCCATCTGCCAGCGCACGCTTCAGGCCCTGAAAGGCGCGTGAAGTCTTGCCATCCCTCAGCTAAGACTTAGCTCAGGAAGAGACCCCCAGGGAGACATGACCATGACTGCCAGCATCGTCGGATGGGCGCATACGCCGTTCGGCAAGTTCGACACCGAAACCGTCGAAAGCCTCGTCACCCGGGTCGCCAATGAGGCGATGGCCGATGCCGGCATTTCGGCCGGCGATGTCGACGAGATCGTGCTCGGCCATTTCAACGCCGGCTTCTCGCCGCAGGATTTTACCGCTTCGCTGGTGCTCCAGGCCGACCCGAAGCTGCGCTTCAAGCCCGCGACCCGCGTCGAGAATGCCTGCGCCACGGGCTCCGCCGCCGTGCATCAGGGCCTGCGCGCGATCGCCGCGGGCGCCGCCAAGATCGTTCTGGTCGTCGGCGTCGAGCAGATGACCCGCACGCCGGGTCCGGAGATCGGCAAGAACCTGCTGAAGGCGTCCTATCTGCCCGAGGACGGCGACACGGTCGGCGGCTTCGCCGGCGTGTTCGGCAAGATCGCCAGCTCCTATTTCCAGAAATACGGCGACCAGTCTGATGCGCTGGCGCTGATCGCGGCCAAGAACCACAAGAACGGCGTCGCCAATCCCTTCGCCCAGATGCGCAAGGATTTTGGCTTCGACTTCTGCCGGGCCGAGAGCGAGAAGAACCCCTATGTCGCCGGTCCCCTGAAGCGCACCGACTGCTCGCTGGTCTCCGACGGCGCCGCCGCCCTGGTGCTGGCCGATGCCGAAACCGCCAAGACCATGGGCAAGTCGATCGGCTTCCGCGCCACGGCGCATGCCCAGGACTTCCTGCCGATGTCCAAGCGCGACATCCTGCAGTTCGAGGGCTGCACCGTTGCCTGGCAGCGCGCGCTGGAAAAGGCCGGCATTACGCTCAACGATCTCTCCTTCGTCGAGACCCATGACTGCTTCACGGTCGCCGAGCTGATCGAATACGAAGCGATGGGCCTGACGCCGCGAGGGCAGGGCGCCCGCGCCATCAAGGAAGGCTGGACGCTCAAGGACGGCAAGCTGCCGGTCAATCCGTCCGGCGGCCTGAAGTCGAAGGGCCATCCGATCGGCGCCACCGGCGTCTCCATGCATGTGATGACCGCGATGCAGCTGGCAGGCCAGGCGCCCGAGGGCATGCAGCTGAAGAACGCAAAACTCGGCGGCATCTTCAACATGGGCGGTGCTGCGGTCGCGAACTACGTCTCCGTGCTGGAGCCGCTGAAGTAGGCCTCGTAGGTGCGTAGGGTGGGTTAGCCGAAGGCGTAACCCACCGCTTTGCTTTCCACGGCGACCAAGTTGGTGGATTACGCCTTCGGCTAATCCACCCTACATTCCTTGCGTTAGATCATGGTGGGCCCGCTTCGCTTGGCCCACCTTAACGCTCCTGATTGATTGGCGAGACGCGCATCATGAGCAATGACTACGAAGACTCTCTCTCCATCGACGCACTCAACGATCGCATCGCGATCCTCGAGGACAATATCCGCCAGCTCATCGAGCAGGCCGCTGCTGCTTCAGGCGAGCAGAACGAGTCGCGTATTGCCGACCGGATCAGCCAGCAGAACGACGAGCTCGACAGACTCCTCAAGATCCGCGAATCCCGCCAGAAGAAATAGCGGCCGGTATCACCGCGCGACGCATGCGGCCATACGCCGGCCGCCCTTGCGCGCGCGGCATCACTGCCCTTAGCTGGACCGAAATCGCGGGGCCGATCCTTGAGCCCTTCGCGCAATCGGGAGCGAACCATGGGGCCGCTGAAGGGCATCAAGGTCGTCGACATGACCACCGTGCTGATGGGCCCGTATGCGACCCAGATGCTCGGCGATTACGGCGCTGACGTAATCAAGGTGGAATCGCTCGACGGCGACGTCACCCGCCTGATCGGTCCGATGCGCCATGCCGGCATGGGGCCGGTGTTCCTCAACACCAACCGCAGCAAACGCTCGATCTGCCTCGACCTGAAGAAGCCCGCCGGGCGCGAGGCCGTGCTGCGGCTCCTGAAGGACGCCGACGTCCTCGTCTACAACGTCCGTCCGCAGGCGATGGCGCGGCTTCAGCTCGGCTACGATGTCGTCTCCGCCATCAACTCGCGCCTCGTCTATGCCGGCGTGTTCGGCTTCGGACAGGACGGGCCTTACGCGGCGAAGCCCGCCTATGATGATTTGATCCAGGGTGCCACCGCGTTGCCCGCCTTGATGGCGCAGACCGGAGACGGCGTGCCGCGCTACGTGCCGAACGCGCTGGTCGATCGCATCGTCGGCCTCACCGCCGTCGGGGCGATCTGCGCCAGCCTGGTGCACCGCGACCGCACCGGGCGCGGCCAGCGCGTCGATATCCCGATGTTCGAAACCATGGCGGGCTTCGTCATGGGCGACCACATGGGCGGCCTCACCTATGAGCCGCCGCTCGACAAGGGCGGCTATGCCCGCCACCTCTCGCGCGACCGCAGGCCCTACAAGACCTCGGACGGCTATCTCAGCGTCATCGTCTACAACGACAAGCAGTGGGAGAATTTCTTCAAGGCGACGGGGCGCGAGGATCTCCGCGCCGATCCCAAATTCGCAACCTTCGCCGGCCGCGCTGCCAATATCGATGTCGTCTATGCTGAGCTCGCCCGCATCTTCGAGATGCGCACCACCGCCGAGTGGATTGACCTGCTCACGAAGGCGGACGTGCCCGTCATGCCGATGCACGATCTCGGCTCCATCCTGCACGATGAGCATCTGGAGGCGACCAACTTCTTTCCGGTCGTGACGCATCCGACGGAGGGCGCGATCCGCAGCATGAAGGTGACCGCGACCTGGTCGGAGACCGAGGCCGAGCCGGTCCGGCTGGCGCCGCGTCTCAACGAGCACGGCGCGGAGATTCTTCGCGAGATCGGCTATTCCGAAGCTGAGATCGCCGCCATGGTCCGCGACGACGTCACGCGCTCGGCGCCGGAGTAGGGGGCGATTGATGGCGAAAAATCTCTCATCCGTCATTCTGGGGCGCGCCCCTTGGCGCGAGCCTGGAATCCATAACCACCATCGGGAGTATGGATTCCGGGCTCGCGGCTTCGTCGCGCCCCGGAATGACGAGGAGAGAGCACGATGAGCTTCATCACCGGCGTCGGCCTTACGTCCTTCGGCAAGCATGAAGGTTCGTCCTCGCTCGACCTGATGAGCAAGGCCGCGCAGGCCGCGCTCGACGATTCTGGGCTCAAGCGCTCCGAGATCGACGGCATCCTCTGCGGTTACTCCACAGTCTCGCCGCACATCATGCTCGCCACCGTCTTCGCCGAGCATTTTGGTATCCGTCCGTCCTATGCCCACGCCGTGCAGGTCGGCGGCGCCACGGGGCTGGCGATGACGATGCTGGCCCATCATCTCGTCGTGTCGGGCGTCTGCCGCAACGTGCTCGTCGTCGCCGGCGAGAACCGCCTCACCGGGCAGAGCCGCGATGCCTCGATCCAGGCGCTCGCGCAGGTCGGCCACCCCGACTACGAGGTGCCGCTCGGTCCGACCATTCCCGCCTATTACGGCTTGGTCGCCACGCGCTACATGCACGAATACGGCGTAACCGAACAGGACCTCGCCGAATTCGCCGTGCTGATGCGCGCCCACGCCTGCACACATCCCGGCGCGCAATTCCACGATCCCATCACAGTCGCCGACGTCATGGCCTCGAAGCCCGTGGCGATGCCGCTGAAACTGCTCGACTGCTGCCCGGTGTCGGACGGCGGTGCCGCCTTCGTCATCAGCCGCGAGCGGACCGGCGAGGCGGGCGTGCGCATCCGCGGCTGCGCGCAGGCCCACACCCATCAGCATGTCACGGCCGCGCCCGCACTCAGCGAGCTCGGCGCCGAGATCTCCATCGCGCGCGCGAAGGAGGCTACCGGCCTTGCGATCTCCGACGTGCGCTACGCCGCGATCTACGACAGCTTCACCATCACGCTCGCGATGCTGCTGGAAGACCTCGGCCTGGCCGGCCGCGGTGAGGCCGCCGCGAGCGTGCGTGCGGGTCATTTCGGTCGCGACGGGGCCATGCCGCTCAACACCCATGGCGGCCTGCTCAGCTACGGCCATTGCGGTGTCGGCGGTGCCATGGCGCATCTGGTCGAGGCGCATCTGCAGATGACAGGACGGGCGGCCAACCGGCAGGTGCGCGATGCCTCGATCGCGCTGCTGCATGGCGATGGCGGCGTGCTGTCGTCCCACGTGAGCATGTTCCTGGAGCGGGTGAGATGAGCGAGCGTCTGGCCGACTGGACCAAGGGCGAAGAGGCCATCACCTACCAGACCTGCGCCTCATGCGGGCATGTCCAGTATTTCCACCGCGCCTTCTGCGCGGCGTGCGGCGAATCGGATTCGCGCGAGCAGCGCGCCAGCGGCGAGGGAAGGGTCTACGCCACTTCGCTGGTCTGCCGCGCCGCGACGCCCGAGACGCGCGCGCACGTGCCCTACAACGTCCTGCTGGTGGATTGCGCCGAAGGGTTCCGCATGATGGCCCACGGCGAGAACGACCTTGCCATCGGCGATTCGGTCGTCGCGAGCTTCAAGCCGTTCGCCGGCAAGCTGGTGCCGTTCTTTGCGAAAGCCAAATAGTGAAATTCGAATGTAGCCCGGATGGAGCGCAGCCAAATCCGGGGCTCTCGCCTCGCGGAACGACTTTCCCGGATTGCGCTACGCTCCATCCGGGCTACACGCCAAAGATGGGATTCGTCATTCGGGGGCGGTCATACGACCGAGCCTGGAACGGGATTCTGGGCCTGGCCTGTGCGAGAGCCACCCCGGAATGACGAAAACTCTCAAACTCTGAACTAACGCCCGTAGAACAAGATGCTGGCGATGACGAGCATCGCCGTCACCGCCAGCATATGCGCGAGCGCTCCCGAGGCCGCCCCCTTGGTGGCTTCCTTCATGCCGTTTTCTCCCTAGACTTGGGCGTGACTCATCGATGCACGGTGAAGCGCAAAGACGGCCAATTATTTTACTCGGAACACCCCTTGCGAGTATTCACCGCGATTTGTCCCCACGCGGCGAATATCGACTGTGCCAAGGTCGATCAGCAATGCGGCGGCATTTTGACTCGATGTTGTTGCTCCTGCGTCCACGCACGAATAGAGTTTTTGAGGACCTATCCCGGCAACGACAATGAGCATCAAAAACTCAGAAAAACTTCAGGAAAATCATGGCCCGCATCGATTACAGCGACCCGTCCAAGGCATCCGACCGCACGCGCGAGATCCTCGATAAGAACCGCAACGCCAACATCTTCCGCATGATGGCGCACTCGCCGAGCTACTTCGAGCAATATTGCCGCCTCGGCGGCGCCATCCGGCACAAGGGCGAGCTCGACCCTGTCGTGCGCGAGCTTGCGATCACCCGCACCGGCATCCTGTGCGAGGCGCCGTACGAGATCGTCGCGCACAAGCGCATCGGCAAGAATGTCGGCGTGACTGACGCGCAGAACGAGGCGCTGGAGAACTGGCAGGCCGCCAAGTGTTTTGATGAGACGCAGCGCGCTGCGCTCGCCTTCACCGACGAGATCGTCAAGCTGAAGAAGCCGACCGACGCGACCTTCAAGGCGATCGCGTCGAAGCTGACGCCCGCCGCATTGGTCGAGCTGCAGCTCTCGGTCGGGTTCTACATCATGACGTCGAAATTCCTGGAGACGTTCGAGATCGATCTCCAGCCGGTCACTGAAGTGGTCGGCTGACCCCAAAGACGCGGCGAGGGATGCCGATGACGATCGACGACTACGCGGCCTGGGCCGCAACCATTGCCAAGGTCGATGAGCATCCGTCCAACGAGCGGCTGTCCTATCTCGGGCTCGGCCTCGCCGGTGAAGCCGGCGAGGTCGCCGAGCACATCAAGAAGCTGCTGCGCGACGACTGGCTCGACAAGGCCGGGCTCGTCGATGAGCTCGGCGACGTCGTCTATTACTGGGCCTGCCTGTGCGCCGCGACCGGCCAGAAGCCGTCCGAGCTGCTCGACAAGAGCGCGGCGAAGATCAAGCGGCGGCTGAGCGAGGCGGCGAGCCGGTAGTTTAAGTGTGAGATGGAAGCCCGGGCATAACAACCTCATTGCGAATGAGGCTCATGTCGACGTCAAGATATCAACCTTAGCATTGGCGACGATGAGGCGGTCGGCAAGGAGCTGGGCGAGGTTGCGCATGATGCGCTCGCTGGCGCGCGGGTGCTGCTGGCGGAAGCGTTCGAACTCCGTCAGGGGAGCCTCGAAGGCGGTCGCTGCCATGTCGGCGAAGACGTCGGCCGAGCGCGCCGGCTCCAGCAGCGCCATCTCGCCGAACGCCATGCCGGCGGTGAGCGTCGCCAGCCGCACGCCGTCGCGCAGCGTGACGTGCACGGCGCCGCTGCGCAGGAAGAACAGGGAATCGGCCGGATCGCCCGTGGCGAGGATCTTCGCGCCCGACTGATAGGCGCGGATGGTGCAGATCGCGGCGAGGTCCGTCAGCTCGTCCTCGCTGAGCCCCTCGAGCAGCGGCTGCTCGCCAAGCTCGGTGGTCTCGTGAAAGTCGATCGAGCCGCCATAGCGGTAGACGATCTGGTCTTCGGCCCATTCGATCGCGGCGTCGAGCAGGTAGAAGTCACGGACGTTCTTCAGCTCGGCCGACCATTCCCGTAGAGAGTCCCATTGCTTCGAGGCACGCCGGACCCCTGAAATCACGACGATGACATTCAACGCCGCGAGCTCCTCGAAAGCTTCGGCGATCAGCCGCGCGCCCGCGCGCGTGGTGGAGGTAACGCGGTGCAGGTCGAACACGACGATCTGCGGACGCTGCTGCCCTGCAAGCCTGCGTGTCACGTAGTCGACCGCCGACAGGGACAGCACGCCGACCAGCTCGATCACGCGCACCGCTTGGTCGTGCGCGGTCAGGATCTCGCGCTCCTGCGGGCGTCGGACACGGCGCGACGGGCTCTTGCCGATGTCGTAGTCGGCGATGACGGCATTGCGGGCGTCGTCGCTGCGATTGAGCATGTGCAGATCGTAATGCGAGGACAGCGCCTCGCAGACCTTGATGCCGCGCACGCTGTTGCCATGCTTGTCAAGCCTCGGCGAATAGCTGCCGAGCCCGAGCCGGGCCGGGAGCGCGGCCAGGATGCCGCCGCCGACGCCGCTCTTGGCGGGAATGCCGATGCGGTAGATCCATTCGCCGGCATAGTCGTACATGCCCGAGGACGTCATCACCGACAGCGTGCGCGAGATCGCGTAAGGCGTCAGCACCTGCTCGCCTGTGACGGGATTGACGCCGCGATTGGCGAGGGTTGCCGCCATCACCGCAATGTCGCGCGCGGTGACCAGCACGGCGCATTGCCGGAAATAGACGTCGAGCACGGCGGCGACGTTGTCGGAGATCACCGCGTTGGTCTTGAGCAGATAGCCGATGGCGCGGTTGCGGTCGCCGGTCTGGCTTTCCGAGGCGTGGACGGCCTCGTCTACGGCGAGGTCGCGCCCGGCAAAACGGCCGAGCGCAAGGCGGATCTGCTCGAAGGCCTCCGCGCCCTTGCTGTCATAGATCAGCCCGGTGCAGGCGATAGCGCCGGCATTGACCATCGGGTTGAACGGATGGTTCTCGGAATTGAGCCGGATCGAGTTGAAGGGGTCGCCCGAGGGCTCGACGCCGATCGCGCTCTCGACCTTGGCCGCGCCAAGCAGGTCCAGCGCCAGCGCGAACACGAACGGCTTTGACATCGACTGGATGGTGAAGGGCACCCTGGAATCGCCGACCTCATAGACATGGCCGTCCAGGGTGGCGAGGCTGATGCCAAAATAGGCAGGGTCGGCCTTGCTCAGCTCGGGAATGTAATCGGCGACGTGGCCCGAGGTCTCGGCCGAGAATTCGTTGAGGCAATTGTCCAGAAACCGCAGCAAGGGCGGCTTCGAACGGGTCCAGGCCGAGGCGAGAGGCGAGAGCGGTGTCATCGCCCCTCTTGTGCAACGCAATCAGGGGGCGCGCAACCCGTCCGGCACCAGGGTTTGCCGCCGCACCAGCAGCAGGGCGAGCAAAACGGTGGGCACGAGGATGGCAAGGCCCAGCAGCGTCACCTGCAGCTGCGACAGCGGCATGATCCCGCCGCCGGGGGTCGCCACCACGAAGCCGCCGATCACCAGCAGCACGCGGAGCGGCCATTCCAGCGCGCCTGCGCCACGAAGGTCGCCGACGAAGGGCTGGTAGCCCTGGATGCCGCCGCAAATGAACAGCGTGCCGAACGCCGCGAGGCCCATCAGCCCGAGGCCGGCGAGATAGGGGCTTGGCCCCTGCAGCACCAGCGCCGGATTGAGCACGAAGAAGAACGGGATGAAGTAGATGATGCTGCCGACCCACATCGATTCCCAGCCGGTCTTCATCGCGGGCGAGCCGGCGATGCCCGCGGCGGCGAAGGACGCGATCGCGACCGGCGGCGTGATCGACGACAGCATGCCCCAGTAGAAGATGAACATGTGCACCGCCATCTTGTTGAGCCCGAGCTTCTCCAGCGCGGGCGCGACCAGGATGGCGAGGAAGATGTAGCAGGCCGTCGTCGTCAGCCCGAGGCCGAGGATCAGGCTGGTCAGCGCGCACATGGCGAGCAGCAGGAACGGGTTGTCCCCGGCGATGTGCAGCAAGTCGTTGGCGAGGCTCGACACCACGCCGGTCATCGAGAACGCGCCGATCAGGAGGCCGCAGCCGGCGAGGATGCCGACCAGCTCGACGAAGGTGCGGCCGTTGACCTCGAGAAATTTGCCGATCGTCGCAAAGGTCCAGCGCGTGTCCTTGGAGAAGAACTGGTTCAGCACCAGCAGCAGCGCCGTCGCGTAAAACGGGGCGTGGCTTTCGCGCTTGAAGTAGAGCAGCATCACGATCAGCAGCGCGATGACGAAGACGTAGTACCAGCCGTCCTTGATCGTATCCATGATGCGCGGCAGATCGGCGCGCGGAATGCCCTTGAGCTTGTGGCGCGCGGCATAGGCGTCGACCTGCATGAACAGGCCGATATAGTAGAGCGCGGCCGGAATGATCGCGGCGAGCGCGACGTCGGCGTAGCTGACATTTAGGAATTGCGCGATCACGAAGGCGGTGGCGCCCATCACCGGCGGCGCCAGCACCGCGCCGGTCGAGGCACAGGCCTCGATCGCGCCGGCATAGGAGGCGCGAAAGCCGCTCTTCTTCATCACCGGGATGGTCATGGTGCCGGCGGTCAGCACGTTGGAGATGATCGAGCCCGACATCATGCCGAGCAGGCCGCTCGCGAAGATGCAGACCTTCGCCGCGCCGCCGCGGAACGTGCCGCACAGCGCGAAGGCGAGGTTGATGAAGAATTTTCCGGCGCCGGTCATCATCAGCGCGGTGCCGAACACCAGGAAGCCGATCACGGTGTCGGCAAAGGCCTGGATGGGAATACCGAGCAGGCTCTCGCCCGAGAGCACGTGATAGGCGGTCGCCTGTTCGATCGTCGATTGCGTGCCGCGGAACGGCCCGAGCCAGCCGGCTTCGGCGAACAACGGATAGACGGTGAAGGGCAGGACACTCAGCAGCAGGCTCCAGCCGCCGGTGCGGCGCAGCGCCTCCATCAGCATCACCCACATCACGAGGCCCGCGGCGATCACGTTGTTGGGCGCGCCGCCGAATTCCCAGCCGGCCTCGGCCGCCTTGCGCACGTTCGACATCAGCAGCAGCGCCGCGGCGAACGTCGCGACGAACAGGACGAGGTCATACCAGGGGATGCGGTCGAGCGGCGCGCTCTCGGTGCCGGGGAAGATCAGGAAGGTGAACGGCAGCATCAACGCGATCAGGAGATAGAAATACTCCGTGTTGAGCTGGGTGTAGCCGATGAAGAAGCGCAGCGAGAATTGCTGGTTGATGCAGAGCAGAATGGTCGCCGCGGTCGCGGCCACCAGCAGCCAGCGCCAGCCGCCGCGAAGCGCACGCACGCGCGTGACCTCAGCCTCCTGCATGTTGGCGGCGGCGCCGTGCGGGTCGTCGAACACGACCCGCTTGGGCTCGTCTTGCGGGGTAGTGGTAGTGGAAGCAGTCATCAGATCGACCCCGCGCGCGCTATTCAACGCTATGGATTATTCCTCGAACCCGTTCGGCATCTCGGCCTTCGCGAGTGCCGCCGCGCGCGCCTTCATCCAGCCGTCGAGGAAAGCCTTGTCGTCCGACGGCGGATTGGACTTGCCGTAATCCGCCCACGCTGCGCCGAGCACCTCCTGCCGCTTGATCAGCTTGTTGTTGTGCGCGTCCTGTGCATCGCTCCATTGCCCGGCTTCCTTCAGTGCCTTCACCGAGCCGGGATGCACCGGCACCACCCAGTTCTTGGTCTGGCGGTCGGCTGCAAGCCCGCCCGCGCCGGGCGCGGAATCCTTGTAGGCATCGTAATTCACGATCATCGCCTTCGTGACCGCGTAAACCTGGTCGGCGGGCTGCGAGGCGTAGGCGACGAAGATCGGGTAGGGGTAATTGCCGAGTTCGACCGGCTTCTCCGGCGAGATGCCGGCGCCGCAGGTCGCGGTTTGCGGGAAGAAGAACGAACCGACCTTCTGCATCCGCGCCCAGCCCTCCTTGTCCTTGGCGGGCAGCGGCGGCCAGATCAGGCCGCGCGGCGATGTCTCGGCTTCCTTGGCGGGACCTGTGATGGTGGTGCCGAAGGCGGCATCGACGTCGTTGTTGATCAGGCCTTTCCACATCGCGCCGTAGCTCGCGAATTCGACCGCCTTGATGTCCTTCTGTGTCAGGCCGGCGAAGGCCAGCACTGCAAGCGAGTTCTGGTTCAGTGCCGGCGAGCCGACGACGAAGCCGACGCGCTTGCCCTTCAAGTCCTTCAGCTCCTTCACGCCGGTGTCGGCGGCAACGCCGAGCGAACCGCAATTGCAGTCGACGGTCGAGAGCATGATCTGGAGCGGCTGCGGTCCCCATTCCTTTGCGCCAAACTCGAACACGCCTTCCTGCGCGAAGTAGGTGCCAGATCCCATCGCGGAGGCCGCTGCGCGCTTGGCGCGCAGCGGCGCGAGGCGGGCAACGTCGTTGCCGGCGGGCAGCACGCGCACGTCGGTGCCGTATTTGTCCTTCATCATCTTGCCGACGCCGACCGCGATGTTGAAGCCCGCGGTGCCGGTGTCATAGGCGGTGAGGGTCAGCGTCGCCGGCAGCTTGATGTCCTCGGCGGATGCATAGCGTGTAGACGCAAAAGAAATGCCCGCCACCAAGGCAGGCGCGAGCATGAGCAGCCCACGAAGCATGTTTCCCTCCAATGATCCTCGCTTTGCCGCGAGGAGTTTCTTTCTTTGTTTGAAACAACGTTTTGTTTGCAACAGATCATGTCACCGCCAACAAGCGATGGCAACGCCGTACCGTGCATGCGCGAATACGGCTGACAGATTGTCGCGGAAATATCGGAGAATGCAGTCAGTTCGTGATGATCGCGATCGCCTGTCCCTCCGCAACGACGTCGTCGAGCTTCACCAGAAGTGACGTGATCGTGCCGTTCGCAGGCGAGGGTACTGGTATCTCCATCTTCATGGCTTCGACCATTACAACGTCGTCGCCATCCGCGACGGTTCCTCCAACTTGCACGAGAGTTGCGCAGATGCGTCCCGCGACCTCGGTGACGATCTTAATTTCTGGCATGCCATCCCTTTTTGTTGTCGTTGCAAAATGCCTGAGGTAGCGTCGTCTGCAAGTGGAATTTAATTCCGCACAGCGGAACAGACGGTAGGGAACATGGGACGACGATCCGAGCGGTTGAGCAGGCAAGGTGCACTCGCTGGCGATGCCGGTGAGGGAGATGTCATTCAAGTGGTGTCGCGCGCGTTCGACGTGTTGCGATGCTTCGAGGGCCACGACAGCAGGCTCGGCAATCTCGAGATTTCGAATCGCTGCGGCCTGCCGCGCTCGACGGTGTCGCGGCTCACGCACACGCTGACGCGCATGGGCCAGCTCGTGTATCTGCCGCGCGATCAAAAATATCGCATCGGCCCGAGCGCGGTGGCGATGAGCGCTTCGATGATGAAGGGCGCACAGCTGCGCAGCATGATCCGCCAGCGGCTGCAAGAAGTCGCCGAGCAGCTGCCGGGCACGGTCGGCTTCGTCGTGCCCGATCGCTTCCATCTGGTCTATCTCCAATTCGCGCGCTCGGCCTCTGCGCTCGGCCTGCACGAGGGCACCGGCAGCCGCATCTCGATGGCGTCCACCGCGGCGGGCGCGGCCTATACGGCGGCGTTGTCGCCGGAAATCGGCGATGCCTACATCGCGGAAATGGAGCGCGAAGCGCCCGAGGCCGCGAAGATTCTCAAGCCCCGCATCGAGGCCAACAGGCAGTCGCTGCGCGAGCGCGGCTATGTCACGGCCTGCGGCCTGTGGAGCCCGCACATCAATGGCCTCGCGGTGCCGATCTGGTCGCCGCAGTACCAGACCTTCGTCGTCATCACGATCGGTCTGCTCTCGGCGATGTATGGCGAGCAGCGTTTGCATGACGAGGTCGCGCCGGCCATGCTCGCGCTCGGCCGTTCGCTCGGCAGCCTGATGGAGGGCGCGGAGGGCGACGCCTTCAATAATCGTATCTCGCGCAAACCGGTCGCAATGGCCGTGCACAACAATAACAAGCCGATCAATTCGGAGGGAGTGAATGAACTGGAAGCCGGAACTCGACGAGCTCGCCCGGCGCGAAGCCTTCGCGCGGGAGATGGGCGGCGTTGACAAGGTCAAGCGACAGCATGACCAGGGCCGGCTGACTGTTCGGGAGCGTATCGACAAGCTGATCGACAAGAGCAGCTTTCACGAGATCGGTGCCGTCTCCGGCATCGGTGAATACGATACCAGCGGCGAATTGCAGAAACTGACGCCGGCGAACTGCGTGTTCGGCCGCGCGCGCGTCGATGGCCGCACCGTCGTTGTCGTCGGCGACGACTTCACGGTGCGCGGCGGCTCGGCGGATGCCTCGATCTCCGCGAAGCCCCTGATGGCCGAGGAGATGGCGCACGACCTCCGCCTGCCCATCGTCCGCATCATCGAGGGCTCCGGCGGCGGCGGCTCGGTCAAGACCATCGAGACCAAGGGCGCGGCCAATCTGCCCGGCGGCATCGGCGGCACGCGATGGTATCGCTTCACGACCGAGAACCTGTCGCGCGTGCCTGTGGTCGCGCTCGGCCTCGGCTCGGTTGCGGGACTTGGTGCCGCGCGGCTTGCCGCCAGCCATTATTCGATCATGACCCGGAAGTCCGCGATGTTCGTCGCGGGACCGCCGGTAGTGAAGGCGCTCGGGCAGGATCTTTCGAAGGAAGAGCTCGGCGGCGCCGACATCCAGACCCGCGCCGGCGCGGTCGATCATGCCGTGGACACCGAAGAGGAGGCGTTCGCCTGTGCGCGGCGCTTCCTGTCTTACTTGCCGTCGTCGGTCTACGAGCTGCCGCCGACCTTGCCCTGCACCGACAATCCCGAACGCGGCGACGAAGCGCTGATGAACGCGGTGCCGCGCAACCGCAAGCAGGTCTACAAGGTGCGCCCGATCATCGAGTCCGTGGTCGACAAGGGCTCGTTCTTCGAGGTCGCCAAGAATTTCGGCAAGCCGATCATCGTCGGGCTCGCCCGGCTCGAGGGCAGGGCGGTGATGGTGCTCGCCAGCGACAGCTTCCATTATGGCGGCTCGTGGACGGCGGATGCGTGCCAGAAGGTGGTGCGCTGGGTCGACTTCGCCGAAACGTTCCATCTGCCGATCGTCTATCTCATGGACTGCCCCGGCTTCATGATCGGCCTCGATGCCGAGAAGGCGGCGACCATTCGTCACGGCGTCCGTGCCATGGCCGCGGTCAACCAGACCACCGTGCCCTGGTGCACCGTGATCCTGCGCAACGCGTTCGGTGTCGCCGGCGTCGTGCATCAGCCCGCCGACCGCTTCTCGATCCGCTACGCCTGGCCCTCGGCCTATTGGGGCTCGCTGCCGCTGGAAGGCGGCATCGAGGCCGCTTACCGCGCCGACATCGATGCGGCCGAGGACAAGGCGGCGAAGCTGGGGGAAATCCAGGACCGTCTCAACAAGCTGCGCTCGCCGTTCCGCTCGGCCGAAAAGTTCTGGGTCGAGGAGATTATCGATCCCCGCAAGACGCGCTCGCTGCTGTGCGAGTTCGCCCGCCTCGCCGAGCCCTTGCGCAAGGTCGGGCCGCCGGAGAATTTTTCGATCAGGCCGTAACATTCTCGTGCCCCGGACGCAGCGCAGCGCTTCTTCCGCTGTGCGCTGCAGAGCCGGCCCATCTCACCGCGAATCCGGAGCCTCCTGGGTCCCGGCTCAGCGCCGCAACGCTTGAAGCGTTGCAGCGCGTCCGGGACACGAGCTGCGGCACCGACACAATCCAAGACACTTCCACCGCAAAACAATAACGGGCTAAGCTGTCCCAACAAAAACAACAGGAAGCGCCAATCGTGTATGACTTCATTATCGTGGGCGGCGGCTCGGCGGGGTCCGTGCTGGCTCACCGGCTCTCGGCGAGAAGCGCCAACAAGGTTCTGCTGTGCGAGGCCGGGCAGGACACGCCGCCCGGCAACGAGCCGGCCGAGATCAGGGACAGCTATCCGGGCACGGCCTATTTCGATCCGCGCTTCCACTGGACCGAGCTCAAGGTCACGACGCAGGTCGTCAGCCACAACAATCCGCACGAAGCCCGTCCGCCCATGCGCAAATACGAGCAGGCCCGCGTGCTCGGCGGCGGCTCGTCGATCAACGGCCAGATGGCCAATCGCGGCGCGCCGACCGATTACGACGAATGGGACGCGCGCGGCGCGGAAGGGTGGACCTGGAACGAGGTGCTGCCCTTCTTCAAGAAGGTCGAGCGCGACCTCGATTTCGACGGGCCGTATCACGGCAAGGACGGCAGGATCCCGGTCCGCCGCATCCCCAGGGAGCACTGGACGCGGCATTCGCAGGCCTTCGCCGACGCTTTCCAGCAGGCCGGCCATCAGTTCCTGCCGGACCAGAACGGCGAATTCGTCGACGGCTTTTTTCCGGTGACGCATTCCAACCAGGCCGAGCAGCGCGTCTCGGCCGCGATGGGTTATCTCGATCGCGAGACCCGCAAGCGCGCCAATCTCACCATCTCCACCAACACGCAGGTCCGCGAGCTGCTGTTCGAAGGCACGCAATGCGTCGGAGTGAAGGCTGTCGTCGACGGGCGTGAGCAGGAATTCCGGGGACGCGAGATCATCCTGTCCAGCGGCGCCATCCATTCGCCCGCGCATCTGTTGCGCGCCGGTATCGGCCCGGTCGGCCATCTCAAGGATATGGGCATTCCCGTTTTGATGGGCTTGCCGGGGGTCGGCCAGCGCCTGATGGATCACCCGTCGATTTCGCTGTCATCCTTTGTCCGCCGCGGCGCGCGCATGAACGAGCACACCAGGCGGCACATGCAGCTTGGCTTGCGCTATTCCTCGGGCCTTGCGGGCGTGCCGAAGGGCGACATGTTCGTCGTCCTGCTCTCGAAGTCGGCCTGGCATGCGGTCGGCGAGCAGATCGGCTCGCTGCTGACCTTCGTCAACAAGACCTATTCGGAGACCGGACAGGTCAAGCTCGCCTCGCGCGATCCCTCGGCGGAGCCGATCGTCGAGTTCAACCTGTTGTCCGACCGGCGCGATCTCGACCGCCTGATGAGCGGCTTCCGCAAGATGGCGGCCATTCAGATGAGCGACATCGTCAAGAAGGTGACGGACAAGCCGTTCCCGGCCGCCTACACCGACAAGGTCCGCAAGATCGGCGTCGTCAATAACAGGAACAGGATCCTGACCAAGATCGCCGCGACGCTGATGGACGGGCCGGCGGCGCTGCGTCACTACATGATCGACAATTTCGTGGTCGAAGGTTTCACCTTCGATCAGGTGATGAACGACGATGACGCGCTGGAGGCCTTCGTGCGCAAGGCGACCATCGGCGTCTGGCACGCCTCCTGTTCATGCCGCATGGGCCGCGCCGACGATCCGATGGCGGTGGTCGACAATCAGGGCCGCGTCAAGGGCATCCAGGGCCTGCGTGTCGTCGATGCCTCGATCTTCCCGGTGGTGCCGTGCGCCAACACCAACTTCCCCGTGTTGATGTCGGCGGAGAAGATCGCATCTGCGATTCTGCAATAGCGCGGCGGTTGATCTCACCGCGTTATGACACGCACAACGTGAACATAACCTAGGTTAAGGGCGGCGGCAGAAGCCCGTTTCTGCCGCCCTTTAGGCCCATTTTGGTCAAACCAATATTGGTTTCTCCGGAGCGGGGCAGGACCCTCCAACTTTAGGTTCCTGCAATGATCAAACAGGTTGTTTCGGCGTGCGTCCTCGTTGTCGCCACCTCCGCCGCTTCCGAGGCGCGGCCTTATCGCATCCCTCAGCAAGCATCCGAATGCAACGTCACCATGCCCTGCGACTTCTCCTATTCGCAGCCGCGTCGCGAGCGGGCTCCCAAAGCGTCGGTCCAGAGGGCTTCACTACAGGGGGCTTCGCTGCAAGGTGCTTCATTGCAGGCCTATCGCTCGACGCATATGACCGTGACCGACGGCGGCAGCGCCGCCACCACGATCGCCGTCTCCGGTGAGCGCGTCGTCGGCGGCCGTCCGGCCGGTTGCCCGTCGTCCTTCTGCGGCTGCGGCGCATCCTTGCGCGTGTTTGGCCGCGTCGTGCCGGAACTGAATCTTGCGTCCAACTGGCTGCGCTTTCCGCGCACGGCGCCGGCGCCGGGCATGGTCGCGGCGCGTCGCGGGCACGTCTTCGTGCTGGAGCAGCATCTCGGCGGCGACACCTGGATGGCCTATGACGCCAATTCCGGCGGCCACGCGACGCGGCTCCACGCGCGCTCGCTACGAGGCTATACGGTCGTCAATCCGCGCGGTTGAGGCCACGGCGAAGGTGCCCGGCGTCCATCACAGCCGGAGCACCTTGCCGGGATTCATGATGTTCTGGGGATCGAGCGCGCGCTTGATGGTCCGCATGATGTCGAGCTCGGTCTTCGAGCGGTAATGGCTGAGCTCGTCGAGCTTGTCGATGCCGATGCCGTGCTCGGCCGAGATCGATCCGTCCATCGACGTGACGAGATCGTTCACCGCCCGCGTGATCGCGGCCTTGTATTGCGTCAGGGTCTGCTGATCCATGCCGACAGGCGCCATGAACGAAAAATGCAGATTGCCGTCGCCGATGTGGCCGAGCGGGTAGGGCCGGATGGTCGGGAGAATGTCGAGCACGGCCTTGAGCCCGAGGTCGATGAACTCCGGTATTTTGGAGATCGCGACCGACACGTCGAAGCTCATTCCGGGCCCCTCGGCGCGGGACGCCTCGGCGACAGCCTCGCGAATGCGCCACATGTTGCGGGACTGGCCGACCGTGTGTGCGATCGCCGCATCGAGCACGCGGCCGGCCTCGAGCTGGTCGGCGAGAAACTGCTCGAGCTTCTCGGACATGCCCTCGGTGCCGTCCCGGCGTGCGCGCGCCGACGACCATTCCAGCAGGAGATACCACGGCGTCTCCGCCTTCAGCGGATCCTGAGTGCCCGGAATGTGCCGCAGCACCATGTCTATCGCGCTGCGGCTCATCAGCTCGCAGGAGCCGACATTGTCCTCGGAGGCCGCGTGCGCGTCCGACAGGATCTCCAGCGCCGCGCGCGGATCGCGGATCGCGAGCCAAGCGGTCGCGACGTCCTTCGGCGCCGGCCACAGCTTGAGCACGGCCTTGGTGATGATGCCGAGCGTGCCTTCGGCGCCCATGAAGAGGTGCTTGATGTCGTAGCCGGTATTGTCCTTCTTCAGCGCCCGCAGGCCGTTCCAGATGTCGCCGTTCGGCAGCACCACTTCGAGACCCAGCACGAGATTGCGGGCATTGCCGTAGCGGAGCACCTGCACGCCGCCGGCGTTGGTCGACAGATTGCCGCCGATCATGCACGAGCCCTGGGCGCCAAGGCTGAGCGGCAGGAATCGGTCGTGCCGTGCCGCGGTCTCCTGCAGGGTCTGCAGCACGCAGCCGGCCTCGACCGTCATCGAGTAGCCGGTGGCATCGACGTCCAGCACGCGGTTCATGCGGCCCAGCGACAGGACGATGCCGGTGTGCGCGGGCCAGGGCGTGGCGCCGCCCATCAGGCCGGTGTTTCCACCCTGCGGCACGATCGCGACGCCATGCTCGTGGCAGAGCCTGACTACCTTCGCGACCTCTTCGGTGCTGCCGGGGCGAACGACGGCGCCGGCGCGTCCGACCAGCAATCCGCGCCAATCCGTCACGAACGGCTGCTTGCCGTGTTCGTCCTCGATCAGGCCCTTCTCGCCCACGATCGCGCGCAGTGACTCGTGCATCTCGGTGGTGAGCGGAGCGGTTGGAATGATGGGTTCGGACGACGGACCGGCAGCCGGCATTTGTTTCCCTTTGTTTCCCCAGGCGCATCTTGACGTGCACTGCGCACATTGGCGTGCGTCCGGTCATTGTCCACGTTTGCGCCGTGGAGTCTAACGGCAATATGTCTCTCATCACGAGGGCGCGCGGGCAGGATTTCGTGCGACGACGGGGGCGCATCGATCGCTCCCGAATGTCCTGTTCGGCCTGCGCGCACGAAGCGCTTGACGCGCCCTTCGCCGGCACGCGCAGATTGTGATTCATCCGGAAATTTACGGGTGTTTCCTAGGGTTTAGCGCCAATCGCTGCGATCGCATTTAAGCGAAATTAATGATGCCTTCTCGATATGAGACATCTCGATCCCATTGTTCCCCGGTTTGCGGATAGGCCGTAAGCGTTGATTAAGAGAGCCATCGACATATTCCGCCCGGGATGGGCGATTGCCGGGATCGAAACCCGACAATTTCTTCCGTCGATTTCGCAGGGAAAGGACCGCTGCCGCACTGACGGCAGCCAGGATGAACCTCATGCTTCGCCGCGCAATGCTCTGTTTCGCGACAGACCGGAAGGCCAACGTCGCCATCATCTTCGCGCTGACGATGGTACCGATCATCTTTCTGCTGGGCATGACGCTCGACTACACGCTGGCCTTGCGCAAGCGCGAGCAGTTGAACGCAGCTGCCGACGCGGCCGCGATCGCAGCGGTGCGGCCGGCCATGCTGGCACAGAGCGACAAGACCGTCGTCCAGGCGACCGCGGAAGCGGTGTTCGCGGCGAAGGCGAATCTGCCGGGCCTGTCGGCGGTCCCGACGCCGACGGTCACCGTCACGGATACCGGCCTCGCGCGAACCATCACGGTGTCCTACACCGCACAGTCCGTCAATAATTTCCCGGGTGTCCTCGGCAAGCAGACCTGGCAGGTCGCCGGTTCGGCGACGGCGAGGGCATCCAGCGCGCCCAACATGAACTTCTATCTCTTGATGGACGATTCGCCCTCCATGGGCATCGGCGCGACCACGACCGACATCGCCAATCTGATCAAGTACACCGCGTCCTCGTACCAGGCGGCATCATCCTCGCAGAACTGCGGCTTCGCCTGCCACGAGACCAACATCGCCCACGACGGCGGCACCAAGGACAACCTCGCCATCGCGCGGCAGAGAAACATCACATTGCGCATCGATCTGGTGACGAGCGCCGTCAACCAGCTGCTCAATTCGTGGTCGAACTGTCCGCAGACGGGCGTTTCGGGCGGCGTCATGCAGTGCATGTCCGCCCTCAACAACACCACCTACAAGGCGGCGCTCTATACGTTCGACGTCGCCCTGAACACGCTGGCGACGCTGACCACGCCGACCACGGCCGGGACCAAGGTGTCCAACATCGCGCTGATGCCGGTCTACTACCAGAACTGCGTCTTTTCGGGCTGCTCGTCCAGCAGCTCGACCAATCCTCCGACCGACTACGGCACGGACATCGCCGGCGCGCTCAAGAGCCTCAACGACATCATGCCCAACCCCGGGCTCGGCAGCAACGCGGCCAACGACACGCCGCAGGAAGTGGTCTTCCTCGTCACCGACGGCGTCGAAGACAAGATCTCCGCGACGTGCCCCAACGGCAGCTTCGCCTCCTACAAGCGTTGCCAGCAGCCGCTCGACACGGCGTTGTGCACGACCATCAAGAACCGGGGCATCAAGATCGCGATCCTCTACACCGAATATCTGCAGCTGATCGCCAGTGCCGCGACTGGCATCCAGAAGACGGATTCCTGGTACATGAGCTGGATCGACAAATACGACCAGCCGACGTCCTCGACCGGCACGATCGCGCAGAACCTGCAGTCCTGCGCGTCGCCCGGCTTCTATTCCCACGTTCAGACCGGCGGCGACATTTCCACAGCGCTGACCGACCTTTTCATCAAGGTCGCGTCCAGCACAGCCAGCCTCGTGCAGTAGGAACAGCGCATGACGGGGCCGATGACCGCAACAACCAAGAGACGCCGCCGTCGCTTCGCTGCGTTCGCGCGCGATGACAGGGGCGCCACGGCCGTCGAGTTCGCGCTCGTCGCCGCGCCGTTCCTCGGGCTCGTCATCGCGCTGATCCAGACGTTTTTGGTGTTCTTCGCCCAGCAGATGCTCGAATCCGTCGTGCGTCAGTCGGCGCGCCTCGTCATGACCGGACAGGTTCAGTCCGCCAACATGACCCAATCGGTCTTCAAGCAGAAGGTCTGCGACCAGATCGTGATCCTGTTCAATTGCAGCGGCCTGATGGTCGACCTGCAGGTGGCGACCTCGTGGACCGCCGCGAACACGGCGATGCCCACGTTGACCTTCGATGCCTCGGGCAACGTCACCAATACCTGGCAGTACAACCCCGGCGATGCCGGCGACATCGTCGTTCTCCGCGTCATGTATGTGTGGCCCGTCGTGCTCGGGCCGCTCGGTTTCAATCTCTCGAACCTCGGTAACGGCAACCGGCTGGTCATGTCGTCCGCCGCGTTCCAGAACGAGCCAGGAGCCAGCTGATGTTTTCCGCCCTGTCGTCCCGCGCTCGGAGCCTGCTGACCGATGTCCGCGCCGTGGCCGCGACGGAGTTCGCCATCGTGACTCCGTTCATGCTGGTGCTCTATGTCGGCGGCGTCGAGCTCGGCAACGGGCTCGCCATGAACGTCAAGGTCAGTGCCACCGCGCACAGTGTCGCCGACATGATCACGCAGAACACGGCGGTCACATCGACCCAGATGGACGGCATTCTCGCGGCGGCGAGCGCCATCATGGCCCCGTATCCCACGATGAGCGGCACCGCCTCCCTGATGACGATCACGGTCTCGGAGGTTTCGACCGACGCCAACGGCAAGGCCACGGTGCAATGGAGCAAGTCGACCAGCGCGTCGGGGGCGAGGACGGTCGGTCAGCAGATGACCTTGTCGTCCTTCACCGCGCCGAGCGGCACCAGCAATGCCAACATCTCCCTCATCCTGAGCGAGGTGTCGTATGACTACACGCCCAATCTCGGCTTCACCATCGCAGGCACCGTCAAGCTGTCGGACAGCTACTATTTGTTTCCGCGCTGCTCGACCAACAGCCCGACCAATTCGAGCTTTCCCTATTACGACGTGAAGTATCCGGCGACGGCCGTCTGCACCTGCGTGCAGCATCTGCAGCAGAAGACCTGCTAATCCTGCGGCAGCGGGCAGGGCGATCCCTCACCGCATTTGCGCGAGTTGAGACGCTTCGTCCGTCGAGGCGGCCACTGGCAAAATCGTTCCCACGAGCATGGAAGTAGCCCCGCCAGGGGCGAGCTCGCGTTCACGCGCGGAAGCACCCTCGCGCTGTCGCCCTGCCGAGCTGGGGACCGATTCAACCGCGGGGTTGATTTTATAAAACGATCGGTCTAATAAATCGGCATGAACAGCCATGCCTCGGTTTCAGAGCGGCGTCGGCGCGGTCGTCCTCCGAAGGACCACTCGCAGCCGAACGCGCCCCGCGCGCGCTTGCTGCGCACGGGTCTTGCGATCCTGACGGAGAAGGGCTTCAGCGCCGTCGGCGTCGAGGAGATCCTGGCCGCGGCGGACGTGCCGAAGGGCTCGTTCTATCATTACTTCGGCAGCAAGGAGGCGTTCGGCCTCGAGCTGATCGACGCTTACGCCAGCTATTTCGCGCGCAAGCTGGATCGGTGGTTCGACGATTCAGAGCGCGCCCCGCTGCAGCGCCTGCGCGATTTCATCGCGGACGCCCGCTCGGGCATGGCGCGCTACGGCTATCGACGCGGCTGTCTCGTCGGCAATCTCGGACAGGAAATGGGTGCGTTGCCCGAACCGTTCCGGCAGCGCCTCGCCGCGGTTTTCAGCGATTGGGAAGCGCGGACGTCGCGCTGCCTCCGCGCGGCGCAGGCGGCTGGCGACATCCCTGGAAGCGTTGATTGCGATAGCCTCGCGCATTTTTTCTGGATCGGCTGGGAGGGGGCGGTGCTGCGCGCCAAGCTTGAACGGCGCCCCGATGCGCTCGACGTGTTCGCGCGCGGCTTCCTGTCGATGATCGAGGCCAAGGACATGAGGACCCGCGATTGTGAGCAATAGTTTCCGAGCCATCCTGATCGAGAATGAAGGCGGCAAGCAGTCCGTCGGGCTGGCCGAGCTTTCGCGCGACCGGCTGCCCGAGGCCGATGTCACCGTGCGGGTCGCCTGTTCGACCCTGAACTACAAGGATGCGCTGGCCATCACGGGAAAGAGCCCGGTGGTCCGCAAGTTTCCGATGGTGCCCGGCATCGACTTTGCGGGCACGGTCGAGGACTCCACGTCGCCCGAGTTCAAGCGCGGCGACAAGGTCGTGCTGAACGGCTGGGGCGTCGGCGAGCAGCATTGGGGCGGTCTGGCCGAGTTGGCCCGCGTCAAGAGCGACTGGCTGATCCCGCTCGAGCCTGCTTTTTCCTTCGCGCAGGCCATGAGCATCGGAACGGCCGGCTACACCGCCGCGCTCTGCGTGATGGCGCTGGAGCGTCACGGCATCAGGCCCGGCTCCGGCGAGGTGCTGGTGACGGGCGCTGCCGGCGGCGTCGGCAGCGTTGCGACGGCGCTGCTGGCGAAGCTCGGTTATGACGTGGTCGCCGTGACGGGCCGCGCGGAGGAGAGCGATTACCTATCGCGCCTTGGCGCCAAGCGAATCCTGCCGCGATCGCTGTTCAGCGAGCCCGGCAAGCCGCTGGCGAAAGAGCAATGGGCCGGCGCGGTCGACGTCGCCGGCGGGCAGGTGCTCGCCAATGTCTGCGCGTCGATGAAATATCGCGGCGTCGTCGCGGCCTGCGGCCTTGCCGCGGGCATGAGCTTTCCAGCCACCGTTGCGCCCTTCATCCTGCGCGGTGTCACGCTGGTCGGGATCGACAGCGTGATGTGTCCGCGCGAGGAGCGCCGCGAGGCGTGGCAGCGGCTTGCCCGCGATCTCGACCTGCATCGGCTCGACGCCATGACGGAGCGCGTTTCCCTCGAAGACTGCATCCCCGTCGCGGACCGTCTCATTGCCGGCGCGGTTCGGGGACGCGTGATCGTACCGATTTCCATCGACTAGCCCGTGAGGATCCCCAGGCCATGACCCAGGCACCTGCCATCAGCCGCTTTCCCGTCCCTGATCTCGCCGACATGCCGGACGACATCCGCACCCGCATCCTGGCCGTCCAGGAGAAGTCCGGATTCATTCCGAACGTGTTTCTCGTGCTCGCGCACCGGCCGGACGAGTTTCGCGCGTTCTTCGCCTACCATGATGCGCTCATGGACAAGCCCGGCAACCTCACCAAGGCCGAGCGCGAGATGATCGTGGTGGCGACCAGTAATCTCAATCAGTGCCAGTATTGCGTCATCGCGCATGGCGCGATCCTGCGCATCCGCGCCAAGGACCCGCTGATCGCCGACCAGGTCGCGGTCAACTACCGCAAGGCCGACATCACCGAGCGGCAGAAGGCGATGCTCGATTTCGCGGTGCGCGTCTCGACGGAGGCCTACAAGGTTTCGGAATCCGACTTCGCTCAGTTGAAATCGCACGGGTTCACGGAAGAGGACATGTGGGACATCACCGCGATCACGGCCTTTTTTGGCCTCTCCAATCGGCTCGCCAACGTCACCAGCATGCGGCCGAATCCGGAGTTCTACAGCATGGGACGCGGCTGACACACCGCTCGGCAGGACTTCTCGTCCGCTGACATGGAGAACGGGACATGGAGCTCTCATCCCAGCAATTGGCCTTGAAGGAGAGGGCCGCGGCGCTCTCCGACGGGACGATCCGCGGCCGTGCCGCCGACATCGATACATCGCGCGACTATCCGTGGGACGTCGTCGCGGCGCTGAAGGCCGAGCGCTTCATGGGCATGACCATTCCGGCCGAATATGGCGGCGAGGGCCGGAGCTTCCTCGACACGGTGCTGGTCATCGAGGAGATCGCGCGGTCCTGCACCGTCTCCGCGCGCATCGTGGTCGAGGCCAATATGGGCGCGATCTCGACCGTCATGGCGTATGGGACCGACGCGCAGAAGAAGCGCGCGGCCGATCTCGTCCTGGCTGGCGACAAGCCCGCCATCTGCATCACGGAGCCTGATGCCGGCAGCGATGCGAGCGGCATGACGACCCGGGCCGACAAGCGCGGCAACCGCTACGTACTCAACGGCAGGAAGCACTGGATCACCGGTGCCGGGGTCTCGCGTCTGCATTTGATCTTCGCGCGCGTGTTCGACGAGAGCGGAGAGGATCTCGGCGTCGGCGGCTTCCTCGCCATCCGCGGCGAGGCCGAGGGGCTCCGCGTCAGCAAACGCGAGACGACGATGGGCCTGTGCGGCATGCCTGAGGGCGAGCTCGTGTTCGAGGACCTCGAGATCACCCCGGACATGGTGCTGCTGCCGCCATCCGGCTTCAAGCGCGGCTTTGCCGATCTCATTAATGCCTATAACAGCCAGCGTGTCGGCGCGGGCACGGTTGCCATGGGCATTGCCGCCGGCGCGCTGGAGCATGCCATCGCATGGGCCAAGACGCGCGAGCAGTTCGGCCGGCCGATCGGCGAATTCCAGGGCCTGCACTGGATGCTCGCCGACATGCAGACGCAACTCACCGCATCGCGCCTGATGCTGCACGCGGCGGCGACGTCGCGCGGGCCGGGCGGCAGCGCGTTCCCCGATCCCACGCTCGCCGCGCAGGCCAAGATCTTCGCCTCGGAAGCCGCGATCAAGATCGTCAACGACGCGCTGCAGGTGTTCGGCGCCCGCGGCTATTCGCGCGACTTTCCGCTGGAGCGCATGGCGCGCGATGTCCGCATGTTCACGATCGGCGGCGGCACGGCGCAGGTCTTGCGCACGCTGGTGGCAAGCAAGGTTTTGGGCTGGAAGCTGCCGCAGACGCGTGATGGCTACGTTGCAAGGGATCAGGGCGGAAAAGAATAGGGCGCCGTTCGAATTGGCGCCTCGGTTGGGAATCCAGGGAGAGGTGACGAGATGACAGACTTCGTAACGCCGCAGGAGATGGCGGAGAGGATACCTTCAGGGTGCAAGCTCGGCCTGGCGCCGGACGACTACGCCGCGGCTCCAGGGCTGGTTCGGATGCTGATCGATCGCGGCATTCGCGATCTCCATGTGGTTTGCGCGCCGATTGGCGGCATGCAGGTCGATATGCTCATCGGCGCCGGTGCCGTGGCGACGCTGGAGACCAGCGCCGTCAGCCTCGGCGAAGCCGGTGGCGCGCCCTGTTTCAGCCGGGCCGTCCGCGATGGATCCATTCGCCTTCGCGATGCGACGTGCCCGGCGGTGTTCGCAGGCCTCACGGCCTCGGAAAAGGGCGTACCGTTCATGCCGATCCGCGGCATCATCGACACCGACGTGCTGAAGAAGCGCGACGACTGGAAGGTGACGTCGAACCCGTTCGACGACGGCGAGAAGATCGTCGTGGTCTCGGCGATCCAGCCCGACATCGCCCTGTTTCACGCGCCCGAAGCGGACCGCTTCGGCAACGTCCGGCTGGGGCGCCGGCGCGAAACCATGCTGCTGGCCCACGCCTCCAAGAAGGCGTTCGTGACCGTCGAGCGCATCTCCGAGACGTCGCTGCTCGAGGACGAGAAGATGGCCGCCGGCGTCTTGCCCGCGATCTATGTCAGCGCGGTGGCAAAGCTGGAAAAGGGCGGATGGCCGACCGGGCTTTACGCCGAATATCCGAGGGACGGGCAGGAAGTCGAAAAATACGCGCGCGCGGCGCGCTCGCTGGAGGGCTTCCAGGCCTACATCCGGGGCGCGGGGAGCGCGGCATGAGCGAGGCGTGCACCAGCCGTGAGCTGATGATCTACACGATCTCCCGGCTGCTGAAGGGCGTGCGGCACGTCGCGGTCGGTCAGTCGTCGCCGATGCCGGCCGCCGGCGCGATGCTGCTGCGCGCACTCAACGAGCGCGACGGAGCGGAGCGCGTGCAGGTCTCGATCCTCGGGTCGGTCAAGCACAACGCGTTCACCGGCGGCGCCGAGGAATTGTTCGATTGCGCCGCGCAGGGACGGCTCGATGCCTTCTTCCTCGGCGGCGGCCAGATCGACGGTCGCGGCAACGTCAATCTCGTCGGCACCGGCGACTATCCGAACAATCCGGTCAGGTGGCCCGGCTCGTTCGGCTCGGCCTATTTGTATTTCCTCGTTCCGCGCGTCATCCTGTTCCGCGAGGAGCACAGCCTGCGATCCCTGGTGGAACGCGTGGACTTCGTGTCCGCCCCTGGGGTCACCGACGAGACCGTCTATCGGCGCGGCGGCCCGCATGCCCTGCTAACCAATGCGGCGTTGTTTTCCTTCGACCGGGAGGCGGGACGGTTTCGCCTGGAGAGCACGCATCCCGGCTATGGCTGGCGCGACATTCGCGGCACGACCGGCTTCGCCTACGACAACGAGCAATGCGAGGTCACGACCCCGTTGCCGGACCAGGCGACGTTGGCGTTGATGCGCGACCGGATTCGCGAAGAGCTGCGCGAATGCTATCCGCAGTTCGCAGGCAACCTGCCGGGGCCGGGGTAGGAAATCGCGTATGGCATTTCGCGAGACCTGAGCGCGCGCCTCGTCCTTCGAGACGGCGCTGACGCGCCTCCTCAGGATGAGGCCAAGCGGCATAGGAGCTTGTCGGAGCCACGGCCACACACTCGGTCCTCATCCTGAGGGCCCGCCGGAGGCGGGCGTCTCGAAGGATGTGCTGCGGGGAAAGCTGCCAGACCATAACCCTGTGAGCCGCCTGCTCCGCATCTCCTCCAAGCCATTGATCTCACTGGTCTCGGCTACTGTGCATGGGGTTGTTTTCTCGTTTTTTTGAGCGCCCCCTGCGCTTGCTCTGTCGCTTGTCGCCGGGCCAGCTCCAAAATTCGCTTTACAAGAATTCGGATATGCCGTATGTCTCGCGCATCCTGCCCGCCGCAAGGGGCGTTTCGCGATCGTCACGAGACGCGGGCCGGGAGGCGGTGGCCGCGCTCGCCCCACGGTGGCTGGCGTCGACGCTACCGGCGGCGGGATCGGGCCCCATCATCAAGCTGTAACACTGACGTAATTGAGTAGCCCGCGTGGGTCCGGAAGAAGATGCCGTCAGCCGTCTTCCGGAGTGGGCAGTCGTTGGCGGTTGAGGGTGATCATGGCCGAGCCTGCGGCGCGTGTCAGCGCGATCGAGAACGCCGATCCCGCCGTTCCCGGCCTGGTCTGGGCGTTCCGCCTGCACGGCGACGGCAGTGCCGAGCCGCTGCCGATCGACCGGCCGATCGAGTTCAGCCATGACGGCCGCCTCTGGCTGCATTTCAACTTGACCGACGGTCGCGTGCGCCCGTGGATCGCGGCATCGACGCTGCCGCCGCTTGCGCGCGAGCTGCTGCTCTCGAACGACACCTTCCAGCAGCTTCACGTCGTCGACCATTGCGTCTACGGCGTGTTCTCCGATCTCGTTCGCGACATCGACAGCGCGACAGAGGAGACCGCCTTCCTGCGCTTCGCCATGACCGAGCGCTTGCTGGTCAGCGGTCGCCATCAGGCGCTATGCGCGGCGGATGCGACGCGGCGCGTGCTCGAAGGCGGCTACCGCGTCGACAATGTCGCCCACCTCCTGGAAAAGATCGTCGACGAGGTCGCCGACACGCTGGATCGGATGGCCGACAAGCTCGGCCTGGAGATCGACGACATCGAGGAGCGGATCCTCGCGGACGAGGTCAGGCCGGAGATGCGCCGCAACCTCGGTCGCCTGCGCCGGACCTGCGTCCGGCTGCATCGCCAGCTTATCGGCCTGCGCGTGCTGTTCCATCGGCTCGACCAGAAGAACACGGATCGTCTTTCGCCCGCGTTGCGCATCCACGCCGGCAAGCTGGCGCAGCGGCTCGACGGGCTCGATCACGACATCGTCGAGCTCAGGGAGCGCAGCCGCCTGCTCGAGGAGGAGCTACGCTTCAAGAACGAGGAGGAGAGCAATCGCCATCTCCCCACGCTCTCCATCGTGACCTCGCTGCTGCTCCCGCCGACGCTGATCACCGGCATTTTCGGCATGAACACGAAGGGCCTGCCGCTGACTGACGTCGAAAGCGGATTCCTCTATGCGGCGGTGTTGATGGCCTCATCCGTCGGTGCGGCCTATCTGTTCATGCGACGCACGGGCATCTTCAGATAGCGCGCATCGATCGTGAGTTGGAGTGCCCGAAAAACCCTGGCGATCGCGCTGACCTGCATGGCGGCGAGCACCGGTGCATTCGCCGGCGCCAAGGACGAGAGCGCGGCCGCTTGGCTGGCGCCGAAATGGTTCAACGAGTGGCACGACGGTCTCGCCGACAAGGGCCTCAACTTCGGCGCCACCTATATCGCCGACAACATCGGCAACGTCACCGGCGGCGTCAAGCGCGGCGCCATCCATTTCGGCCGGCTCGATCTGTCGGTCGACGCCGATCTCGACAAGCTGGTCGGCTGGACTGGCGGGCGCTTCTACGCCAATGCGCTCGTGATCTACGGCCGGGGCCTCTCCCGCAACAATTTGCAAAACCTCGCCACCATCAGCGAGATCGAGGCACTGCCCGACCAGCGGCTCTACAATGCGTATTTCGAGCAGAGCTTTTTCAACGACCGCCTCAACATCCGGGCCGGCCAGCAGGCCGCCGACGTCGAGTTCTTCGACAGCCAGACCGACGATCTCTTCGTCAACGGCACCTTCGGCTGGCCTGCGATCAAGGCGAGCAACCTTCCGGCCGGCGGCCCGGCGCCACCGATCGCAGTCCCCGGCATTCGCATCAGGGCCGCGCTGACGGACACGATCACGGCGTTCGGGGCGGTGTTCAACGGCGATCCGTCGGGACCGGGCGATGCCGATCCGCAGTTGCGCGATCATCACGGCCTGGCATTCCGCGTCAACGATCCGCCCTGGGTGATTGGGCAGGTTCGCTTCAACTACGACATCGATGTCGGAGGACGTCCGCTCGCCGGCAATTTTACGCCGGGCGCCTGGAAGCATTACGGCTCATTCGACAGCCAGCGTTTCACGGCGGAGGGAATGTCGACCGCCGATCCCGGCGGAAGCGGGATCCCTGCGAAACTTCGCGGCAATTACGGGCTCTTTGCGGTGATCGAACAGGTGCTCTATCGGCCGCCGTCGGTCACCGAGAACAGCACCTCGGCTTCGCTCCCCGGCATCACGGCGTTCGGCCGCATCGCCTACAGCCCGCCGGACCGCAACCTGATCGACCTCTATCTCGACGGCGGCATCGGCTTCGTTGGCCTGGTGCCCGGCCGTCCGCTCGACCGGTTCGGCGTGGCGGCCGCCTACATGCGGATATCGAACACCGCGCGCAATCTCGATCTGGAGACGCGGTTCTTCACCGGCGTTCAGAGCCCGGTACGGAGTAACGAGACACTGATCGAGATGATTTACGAAGCGCATATCAAGCCGGGCTGGCTGGTCGCGCCTTACTTTCAATATGTCTTCCGCCCCTCGGGCGGAATCCCGAATCCGGGCGATCCGACCGGGATCTCGCGCATTGGTGACGCCGCGGTGTTCGGCGTCACCACCACAATCAGGTACTAGGCCAGGGTGCTAAGCCATGGCAGGTTTCGGCTGCGGCTTCGGTTGCCGCGACAGCGCCAGCACGATCAGCGCGGCGAACACGCAGAGCGCGCCGGCGATGAAGAACGCGGGCAGATAACTCTGATAGACCGTTCGCGAGAAGCCCGCACCGAAGGCGGCGGTGCCGGCGCCGAGCTGGTGGCCGGCAAAAATCCAGCCGAACACCAGATTGGCGCGCTCGGGTCCGAATTTCTGCGCGGTAAGGCGCACCGTCGGCGGCACGGTCGCGATCCAGTCGAGCCCGTAGAACATCGCGAAGATGGAGAGGCCATAGAACGAGAAATCGCTGAAGGGCAGGAAGATCAGCGACAACCCGCGCAGGCCGTAATACCAGAACAGCAGATAGCGGTTGTCGTAGCGGTCCGACAGCCAGCCCGACATGATCGTGCCGAAGAAGTCGAAGATGCCCATCGCGGCCAGCAGGCTCGCCGCCTGCACCTGCGGGATGCCGAAATCAAGGCACATCGGGATCAGGTGCACCTGGACGAGGCCGTTGGTGGAGGCGCCGCAGACGAAGAAGGTCGCGAACAGGATCCAAAACGCGGTCGACTTCGAGGCGTCGCGCAATGTGCCGAGCGCCACCGCCGTGATCGAGCCGTGATTGACTGGCGGGGCGGGCAGGGGCTCGGTGCCTTCGTCGCCGAGCGGGCGCAGGCCGACATCGCTCGGCCGGTCGCGCATCACCATCAGCACGGCGAATGCGGATACGCCGAGCATGACGCAGACGAAGCCGAGCGCCAGCCGCCAGCCATAGCGTTCGGTGAGGCTTGCCAGCAGCGGCAGGAACACGAGCTGGCCGGTGGCGACGCTCGCGGTCATGATGCCGACCACGAGGCCGCGTCGTGCCGCGAACCAGCGCGTGGCGATGGTGGCGCCCAGCACCAGCGCGGTCATGCCGGTGCCGATGCCGATCACCACGCCCCACAGCGCCACGAGCTGCCAGACTTCGGTCATGCCGAGCGAGAGCACGAGCGCCGAGACCACGATGAGCTGCGCGGTGAGCGTGACGTTGCGCAGGCCATAGCGGTTGAGCAGGGCGGCCGCGAACGGCGCCATCAGCCCGAACAGGATGAAGCGGATCGACAGCGCAGAGGAGATTTCCGCCGTGCTCCAGCCGAACTCCTTCTGCAAGGGCACGATGAACACGCCGGGCGCGCCGACCGTGCCGGCGCTGATCAGCGCGGCGAGGAAGGTCACGCCGACCATCACCCAGCCATAATGAATGTTGCGGCGGGAGAGTGCAGCCGCGAGCCAGTTCGAGATCATTGGGCCTCAATCGTGTTGGCGAGTCCCGCGAGGACCCGCGTCATGCTTCCTGTTTGGCACAGTTTCGGGAAGTCTAAAATGACAGACTTCCCTCAATTTCGGACGCCAGGGCTAGTGCGCGAGCCGCTCCACCGCGATCGCCGTCGCCTCGCCGCCGCCGATGCAGAGCGCGGCGACACCGCGCTTGAGGTTGTTGGCCTCGAGCGCATGCAGCAGCGTCACGATCAGTCGCGCGCCGGTGGCGCCGATCGGGTGGCCGAGCGCACAGGCGCCGCCATTGATGTTCAGCTTGTCGCGGGGGATGCCGAGATCGCGCTGCGCTGCCATCGCCACCACGGCGAATGCCTCATTGATCTCGAACAGGTCGACATCGGAAGCGGCCCAGCCGACCTTGTCGAGCAGCTTGCGGATCGCCGGGATCGGCGCCGTCGTGAACCATTGCGGCTCCTGGCTGTGGGTGGCGTGGCCCTTGATCTCGGCGAGAACGGGCAGGCCGTTCCGATCGGCCAGCGAACGCTTCGCCAGCACCAGCGCCGCCGCGCCGTCGGCATTGGCGGAAGAAGCCGCCGGCGTGATCGTGCCGTTGGCGCGGAATGCCGGCTTGAGGCCGGGGATCTTGGCGGGATCGACCTTCAGCGGATGCTCGTCATTGGCGATGACGCGGGGGCCGGCCTTCTCGGTCAGCGTGATCGGCGTGATCTCGGCCTTGAACGCGCCGCCCTCGACCGCCTTGCGGGCACGGCTGAGCGTCTCCATCGCATAGGCGTCCTGGTCGTTGCGGGTGAATTGGTAGGCCTCCGCGGTCGCCTCGCCGAAATCGCCCATGGAGCGGCCGGTCTCGTAGGCGTCTTCCAGGCCGTCCATCATCATGTGGTCGATGATGCGGTCGTGGCCGACGCGGTAGCCGCCGCGCGCCTTGGCGAGCAAATAGGGTGCATTGCTCATGCTTTCCATGCCGCCGGAGACGACGATCTCGGCCGAGCCGGCGCGGATGATGTCGTGGGCCAGCATGGTCGCCTTCATGCCGGAGCCGCACACCTTGTTGACGGTGGTCGCGCCGGTGGCATCGGGCAGGCCGGCAGCTCGCGCGGCCTGGCGTGCGGGCGCCTGGCCCTGGCCTGCGGGCAGCACGCAGCCCATGAAGACCTCGTCCACCTTCTCCGGCGCGAGCTTTGCCCGCTCCAGCGCCGCGCCGATCACGTGCGAGCCGAGCTTGTGCGCGGCAAGCGGCGACAGCTCGCCCATGAAACGGCCGAGCGGGGTGCGAGCGGCGGAGACGATGACGACGGGATCGGCGGCTTCGGCCATGACGGGGCTCCCTTGGCGGCGACATTTAAAGATGATGATCATCATATGATGCGCCGCAAAAAATGCAACCGCGGCCGGGATGAGAAAATGTCGTGGGTCGGATGAGATTTATTCGTTCGATTGGAGCAGGTGCTTTACCCCGCGGCACGCTGTCATCACCCGCGAAGGCGGGTGATCCAGTATTCCAGAAGCGGTGCGGCCAGAACCGAGAAGGCGCGGCGTACTGGATGCCCCGGTCAAGCCGGGGCATGACACCTATTGCTTGGTCAGAGCCGCGTCAGCGCAGAGGCACAAGCCTACCGCTTCCTGTTCACGAACGCGCCCATCAGCCGTGTCGGCTCATCGGTCAGGAACGACTCGCCGAACACTTTCACGCTCAGATTGACCGACTCCGTCAGCGGCAGCTCCTCCCATTGCCGCAGCAGTGCCTTCTGCGAGCGCAACGCTTCGGGGCCGCATTCGAGCAGCGCCTTCACGACGTGCTCGACCTCGGCATCGAGGCCGCCTTCGGCCGCGACCTTGTCGACCAGGCCCCAGGAGAGCGCGGTCGATGCATCGATGTTCTCCGCCGTCATCACCAGCCAGCGCGCGCGGGCCCAGCCGATCAGGCGCGGCAGCAGGGCGGCGTGGATCACCGAGGGAATGCCGACGCGCACCTCCGGCATGCCGAAATGCGCATCATGCGCGGCGATGCGGAAGTCGCAGGCGGCGGCGACTTCCAGCCCGCCACCGAGGCACCAGCCGGGCATGCGCGCGATGACGGGGGCGGGGAACTGGCGCACCGCCTCGCAGAGATCGCGCAGGCGGCTGATGAAGGCCTCGGCCGATTTCTGCTCGAGCTTCGCCATCTCCTTGATGTCGGCGCCGCCGATCATGCTCTTCTCGCTCTGGCCGCGCAGCACGAGGACGCGGATGCTGCGGTCGGAGGCAAGCTGCTGCAGGCCCTCGCGCACGGCGTCGGTCACCGGCGAGCCGAGAATGTTGAGGGGGCCGGCGTTGCAGATCGCGACATGGACGACGCCGCGCGTATCGCGCGTCACGCCGCAATGGTGGTTGAGCATTTCCATCGTGGGATCTCGATCGACTTTGGTTGGCGCGCAAGGCGCGGTGATCGGATCACTTCCGGGTCCAAACCCCGGCTTGTCAAGCGGGCAGGAGGGTGAGTTGCCAGCACGAAGTCCGCAGCATAGTATGATGTATGTCATATTAAGAGGTGGCCATGACCGACATCGATCAACCCGACCTGTTTTCGCCGGCGCAGCGGCGCGAGCGCGTGGTGGACTGGCAGGTTCCTGTGCCGGTCGCGAAAGCGGCGATGGGCCTGTCCGGCATGGATGCCATGCTGGGGATTCGCGATGGCCGCCTGCCGCCACCGCCCTTCGCCAAGCTGATCGGCTTCACCATGGCCGTGGTCGAGCCAGGGCGGATCGTCATGGAACTGGAGCCGCGCGAGGATCTCGAAAACACCATTGGGCTGATTCACGGTGCGACCGCCGCGGCGCTGCTCGATACCGCCATGGGTTGCGCCATCTCGACCCGGCTCGAGGCCGGCCAGGGCTCGGTCACGCTGGAGTTGAAACTGGCCTTCCTGCGTCCGCTCTCGGTCCGTTCCGGGGTGATCTCGGCCGAGGGCAAGGTGATCAAGCTGGGGCGGCAGACCAGCTATACCGAAGGCTTCGTCCGCGACGGAAAGGGCGCCCTTGCGGTGCATGCAACTGCAACGTTTTCCATGATCGGCAGCAACTTAACATGAATTAATGCACCCAATCCGCGCTTGGCGTGTTATGAGATGACCCTCGACATCCAATGAGTCCAGCATGCGCTATTCCCGGGAACACAAGCAGGAAACCCACGACCGCATCGTGAAGAAGGCCTCGGTGCGGCTGCGGGAGAAGGGCGCCCACGGCATTGGCGTCGCCGACCTCATGAAGGAGGCCGGCCTGACTCATGGCGGCTTCTACGCGCATTTCGATTCCCGCGAGGCGCTGGTGATCGAGGCCTTCGGCTACGCCATGGACCGCTCGATGGAGCACTGGCGCAAGATCACCGATGAGGTGTCGCCGGAGAAGCGGCTGACGCTGATCGCGGAGGCCTATCTCTCGGCGCTGCACCGGGACAATCCCGGCCATGGCTGCTCGATCCCCGCGCTGGGCGCCGAGATCGCCCGCGAGAGCCCGAAAACACGCAAGGCGTTCGCCGGGAAGCTCGACGAGATGATCGAGCTGATGGCGGACTACATCCCGAACACGCCGCGCAAGGCCGCGCGCAAGCAGGCGATCGCGACGCTGGCGACCATGGCAGGTACCATGTTGCTTTCGCGCATCGCCGGCGCCAGCGAGCTGTCCGACGAGGTGCTCAAAGCGGGCAAGGACACCGCGCTCGAGGTCACGAAGCGCGAGCCGAAGGCGGCGGCGAAGAAGGCAAAGAATTAGGCGAGCTGCCGTAGGGTGGGCGAAGCGAAGCGTGCCCACGAGTACGCGCGAGCCGAAAGAGATGGTGGGCACGGCGCTTCGCGCCTTTGCCTACCCTACGAGACCTTCATCGCCCCGCAAATAACGCCCGCTCGCGCTCCACGATCTCGCTGACGTAATCCGCGACCGCACGTATGCGCGCGAGATCCTTGCTGTCGGCGTGCATCAGCATCCAGAACGTCCGGGTGATCGAGATCTCCTCAGGCAGCACGGCTTTGAGCTGCGGATAATCGCTCGCCATGAAGTGGGGCAGCACCGCGATGCCGAAGCCGGAGAGGGTGGCGTTGAGCTGCGCGATCAGGTTGGCGCTGCGGAAACGCGCGGAGATCCGCGGCGACACCTGCGGCAGGTAATCGAGCTCCGGCGTGAACAGCAGCTCCTCGATGTAGCCGACGAAGCGGTGCTGCGGCAGCATTTCGCGCGAGGTGATGGCCGGGAAACGGTCGAGATAAGCGGGAGCGGCATAAAGCCCGAGGCGGTAGTCCAGCAGCTTGCGGCCGACGATGCGGCCTTCCTTCGGCATGGTCAGGCTGATGGCGATGTCGGCCTCGCGCTTGGAGAGGCTGAACAGTCGGGCGGTCGCGACGAGTTGCAGGTCGAGGTCGGGATAGCGGTCGGCGAAGGGCGCCAGCCGCGGCGCCAGGAAGGCGGTGCCGAACCCGTCGGGCGCGCCGATCCGCACCGTACCGGTCAGCCGCGCCACGGAGCCGCCGACCTGCTCCTGGTTGGCGACGATGGTCGATTCCATGGCTTCGGCGCTGTCGGCGACGCGTTGGCCGGCCTCGGTGAGGAGGTAGCCGGTTTTGCGGCGGTCAAACAGCTTGGCCGACAGGTGCTTCTCCAGCCGGTCGACGCGGCGGATGACGGTCGCATGGTCGACGCCGAGCTGTTTTGCCGCAGCCGACACCGAGCCGCCCCGCACGATGGCCAGCACGAAGCGAAAGTCGTCCCAATCGATAGCGCCTTGATCCAGCATTTTCGCACATCTATGGTGCATTATCTCAGACTTGAATCCTAATAAATGCAGGTCGATAGGATTTGTCAAAGCGTTCAAGCTCGGCCTCAAGGAGATCATTCCATGCGTTCAGTCGGACATTTCATCGGTGGCAAGGAAGTTAAGGGCACCTCGGGCCGCACCGCCGACGTCTTCGAGCCGATGACCGGCGACGTCCAAGCCAAGGTCGCGCTGGCGTCCAAGGCCGAGGTCCGCGCCGCCGTCGAGAACGCCCGCGCCGCGCAGCCGGAATGGGCAGCGACCAACCCGCAGCGCCGCGCCCGCGTCATGTCGAAGTTCGTCGAGCTGGTGCAGCGCGACTACGACAAGCTCGCCGAGCTGCTGGCGCGCGAGCACGGCAAGACCGTTCCCGATGCGAAGGGCGACATCCAGCGCGGCCTCGAAGTCGCCGAGTTTGCCTGCGGCATCCCGCACCTGATGAAGGGCGAGTACACCGAGGGCGCCGGCCCCGGCATCGACATCTACTCGATGCGCCAGGCGCTCGGCGTCGTCGCCGGCATCACGCCGTTCAACTTCCCGGCGATGATCCCGATGTGGAAGTTCGCGCCCGCGATTGCCTGCGGCAACGCCTTCATCCTCAAGCCGTCCGAGCGCGATCCCGGCGTGCCGATGCTGCTCGCCGAGCTGATGATCGAGGCGGGCCTGCCGGCCGGCATCCTCAACGTCGTCAACGGCGACAAGGAAGCGGTCGACGCCATCCTGGACGATCCCGATATCAAGGCCGTCGGCTTTGTCGGCTCGACGCCGATCGCGCAGTACATCTATGAGCGCGCCGCCCAGACCGGCAAGCGCTGCCAGTGCTTCGGTGGTGCCAAGAACCACGCCATCATCATGCCGGACGCCGACATGGACCAGGCCGTCGACGCGCTGATCGGCGCGGGCTACGGCTCGGCGGGCGAGCGCTGCATGGCCGTCTCGGTCGCCGTTCCCGTCGGCAAATCCACCGCCGACCGGCTGATGGAAAAGCTGATCCCGCGCGTCGAGTCGCTCAAGATCGGCACCTCGATCGATCCGTCGGCTGATTACGGCCCGCTGGTCACGCGCGAGGCGGTCGAGAAGGTCAAGGGCTACATCGACATCGGCATCAAGGAAGGCGCGACGCTGGCCGTGGACGGCCGCGGCTTCAAGATGCAGGGCTACGAGAAGGGCTTCTATCTCGGCGGCTCGCTGTTCGACAACGTCACCAAGGACATGCGGATCTACAAGGAAGAGATCTTCGGCCCGGTGCTCTCGGTCGTGCGCGCGCACGACTACAAGGAAGCGCTGGCGCTGCCGTCCGACCACGACTACGGCAACGGCGTCGCCATCTTCACCCGCGACGGCGATGCCGCGCGCGACTTCGCGGCCAAGGTCAACGTCGGCATGGTCGGCATCAACGTGCCGATCCCGGTGCCGATCGCCTATTACACCTTCGGCGGCTGGAAGAAGTCGGGCTTCGGCGATCTCAACCAGCACGGCCCGGACTCGATCCGCTTCTACACCAAGACCAAGACGGTGACCTCGCGTTGGCCGTCCGGCGTCAAGGAAGGTGCGGAGTTCTCGATCCCGCTGATGAAGTGAACTCGCTCAGCCGTCATTGCGAGGAGCCCTTGCGACGAAGCAATCCAGACCGTCTCCGCGGAGGGATGCTGGATTGCTTCGCTGCGCTCGCAATGACGATGGAGTGAAAGGGTAGGCCCCAGCATGCAGTTCGCTCTGAACGAGGATCAGGTCGCGGTTCGCGACATGGCGCTGGCGTTTGCGGCGGAAAAGATCGCGCCGCATGCGCTGCGCTGGGACGAGGAAAAGCATTTCCCCGTTGACGTGATGCGCGAAGCCGCCACGCTCGGCATGGGCGGCATCTACATCCGCGAGGATGTCGGGGGATCCGCGATGACGCGGTTCGACGCGGCGCTGATCTTCGAGGCGCTGGCGACAGGTTGTCCGACCACCTCGGCCTTCATCTCGATCCACAACATGGCGAGCTGGATGATCGATGCCTTCGGCAGCGACACCCAGCGCCAAAAATGGCTGCCGAAGCTCTGTTCGATGGAGCTGATCGCGAGTTACTGCCTGACCGAGCCGGGCGCCGGCTCGGACGCGGCAGCGCTGCGCACCCGCGCCGTGCGCGACGGCGATGACTACGTCCTCAACGGCCAGAAGCAGTTCATCTCCGGCGCCGGCGGCACGGATCTCTTGGTCGCGATGGTGCGCACCGGCGGTGACGGTCCCGGCGGCATCTCGACCCTCGTCATCGACGGCAAGACGCCGGGCGTCTCCTTCGGCGCCAATGAGCGCAAGATGGGCTGGAACGCGCAGCCGACCCGCGCGGTGATCTTCGAGAACGCCCGCGTGCCCGTCGCCAACCGGCTGAGCGAGGAGGGTGTCGGCTTCAAGATCGCGATGGCCGGCCTCGATGGCGGCCGCCTCAACATCACGGCGTGCTCGCTCGGTGGTGCCCAGACCGCGCTCGACAAGGCGCGCGCATACATGAAGGAGCGCAAGGCGTTCGGAAAGCGCCTCGACGAATTCCAGGCGCTGCAATTCAAGCTCGCCGACATGGCGATCGAGCTCGAGGCCGCGCGCACCTTCCTGTGGCGCGCCGCGGCGGCGCTGGACCGCAAGGACCCCGACGCCACCATGCTGTGTGCCATGGCGAAGCGTTTCGGCACCGATGTCGGCTTCGAGGTTGCCAACCATGCGCTGCAGCTTCACGGCGGCTACGGCTATCTCAGCGAGTACGGCATCGAGAAGATCGTGCGTGATCTGCGTGTGCACCAGATCCTCGAAGGCACCAATGAAATCATGCAGCTCATCGTGGCGCGCAAACTGATCGAGGGCGCGCGATGACCGGGGCGGAAGAGGGCGATCTCGTCGCCCGCGTCGAAGGCGCGGCGGGCATCATCAGGCTCAACCGTCCCAAGGCGATCAACGCCGTCACGCTGGAGATGTTTCGCGACATCGAGAAGGCGCTTGACCGTTTCGAGGCCGATCCTGAAGTCGCGGTGATCGTGCTGGAAGGCTCCGGCGAGCGGGGGCTCTGTGCCGGCGGTGACATCCGCACGCTGTGGGAGAGCTCGAAGGTCAACGGCGATCTCGGCAAGATCCTGTGGCGCGAGGAGTACATCCTCAACGCCCGGATCAAGAAATTCCCGAAGCCCTATGTCGCCTTCATGGACGGCATCGTGATGGGCGGCGGCGTCGGCCTGTCCGCCCACGCCAGCCACCGCGTCGTCACGGATTGCACCCGGCTCGCGATGCCCGAAGTCGGGCTCGGCTTCTTCCCCGATGTCGGCGGTACCTATCTGCTGTCGCATTCGCCGGGCGAGATCGGCACTTATTTCGGGCTGACCGGCCAGACCATGAACGGGCCGGACGCGATCCACGCCAAATTCGCCGATTGGGTGGTGCCGGCGGTGAAATTGCCCGAGCTGCGCGAGGCGCTGACGAAGGTGCGTGCAGGTGCGAGTGCCGCCGATGTCGGCAAGCTCATCGGCGGCTTTGCGACCGGTGAGACCGCCGGGCCGGTGGCCGCGAAGGAGCCGGTCATCGATGCGCTGTTCGGCTTCGACCGGATGGAGGACATCGTCGCGGCGCTGAAGCGCGACGGCTCGGAATTCGCGCTTGCGACGCTGAAGACGCTCAGTGAAAAATCGCCGCGCGGCATGGTGGTGACGCTGAAGCTGCTGCGGCTCGCGCGCGCGTCGACGAGCCTCGAAGAATGCCTGGTGCGCGAATATCGCGCCGCGCTGGAAGTGTTCCGCAGCGACGATTTTCGCGAAGGCGTGCGCGCCGCCGTGATCGACAAGGACCGCAACCCGAGCTGGTCGCCGCAAGCAATCGAGGACGTCACGCCGCAGATGCTTGCGCCGTATCTCGCCGAGATCGGCGCGGACGAGCTGAAGTTCACATAGAACGAAAGATATCTGAGATGAGCCGATGCGGCCGAGATCGCGGTGCACCCTCTCCCCTTGTGGGAGAGGGTGGCTGCGCGGAGCGCAGCCGGGTGAGGGGTTCTCTCCGCGCATTCATCTTCCGGCTGCATACGCCGAGAGAACCCCTCATCCGCCTCGCTTCGCGAGGCACCTTCTCCCACAAGGGGAGAAGGGAAGAGGCCGGCAGCTCGCTCGACCTGATTTCATCGTGCTTCAATCAACGAAACGTCTAGCGGAGGAAACGACAATGGCCACGATCGCATTCATTGGTCTGGGCAACATGGGCGGCCCGATGGCGGCCAACCTCGTCAAGGCCGGCCACAAGGTGGTGGCGTTTGATCTCGTCGAGGCCTCGCGCGCGCAGGCTAAGGCCGACGGCGCCGGCATTGCCGACAGCGCAGCCGGCGCGGTGAAGGGTGCCGATGTCGTCGTCACCATGCTTCCCGCAGGCAAGCACGTGCTCGGTGTCTGGAACGAGGTCGTTCCTGCCATGACCAGGGGCGCGCTGATCATCGACAGCTCCACCATCGACGTCGAGAGCGCGAGGGCCGCGCATGCGCTCGCCGCCAAGAGCGGTGTGCTCTCGGTCGATGCGCCGGTCTCCGGCGGCACCGGCGGCGCCAAGGGCGGGACGCTCACCTTCATGTGCGGCGGCGACGACAAGGCGTTTGCGGCGGCAAAGCCGGTGCTGGAGAACATGGGCAAGAAGATCGTCCATTGCGGCGGCGGCGGCGCGGGGCAGGCGGCCAAGATCTGCAACAACATGATCCTCGGCATCTCCATGATCGCCGTGAGCGAGGCGTTTGCGCTCGGCGAGAAGCTCGGCCTCTCGCATCAGGCGCTGTTCGACGTCGCCTCGACCTCGTCGGGCCAGTGCTGGTCGCTGACCACATATTGCCCGGTGCCCGGTCCGGTGCCGACCTCGCCGGCGAACAACGACTACAAGCCGGGCTTCGCTTCGGCGCTGATGGTGAAGGATCTGACGCTGGCTCAGGACGCCGCGAAGGCCGCCGGCGCGGCGACGCCGCTCGGCAAGCATGCGCAGGAGATCTATCAGTCTTTCGACGCAGCAGGTCAGGGCGGGGTGGATTTTTCCGGAATTATCAAGCACGTTCGCAGCCTCGCTGGAAAATAGCGGGGCTTCGTAGCCCGGATGGAGCGAAGCGAAATCCGGGACAATTCCCTCGACTGGCGCGGCCGGCCCCGGATTGCGCTCCGCTCCATCCGGGCTACGTTCGAAAACCAATTCGACGGGCCCGGATCATGACGACATTTCAGGAAGCGCGCGCGTTCCTTCTGCAACACCGGACGGATTACCAGACGGCGGTCAAAGGCTTCCGCTGGCCGGATCCGGTTCCCTTCAACTGGGCGCTCGACTGGTTCGACGCCGAGCTGGCCACCAATGCGGAGTCCAAGGACCAGCCCGCGCTCTGGATCGTCGACGCCGCGCAGGATCGGCAGACCAAGCTGTCCTTCGCAGCGCTCTCGAAGCGCTCCAACCAGGTCGCGAACTTCCTGCGCGCGCAGGGCCTGAAGCGCGGCGATCATCTCTTGTTGCTGCTCGGCAATGTGGTTCCGCTGTGGGAGACCATGCTGGCCGCGATGAAGCTCGGCGTCGTCGTGATTCCCGCAACCACGTTGCTCACGGCGGAGGAACTGCGCGACCGGCTGGATCGCGGCAGGGCCAAGGCGGTGGTCGCCGCCGAAGACCAGGTCGCGAAATTCGCAAGCCTCGGTGCCGAAAATGTCGTGCGCATCGTGGTCGGCGCCGCCGCCGATGGCTGGCTCGCTTACGATGATTCCGCAAAGGCCTCCGAGAGTTTTGCGGCGGACGGTGCGACCAACGCCGATGACCCGATGCTGCTCTATTTCACCTCGGGCACCACGGCAAAACCGAAGCTGGTGCGGCACAGCCAGCGCAGCTATCCCGTCGGGCATCTGTCGACCATGTACTGGATCGGGCTGAAGCCCGGCGACGTCCATCTCAACATCTCGTCACCCGGCTGGGCCAAGCATGCCTGGAGCTGCTTCTTCGCGCCGTGGAACGCGGGCGCCACTGTGTTCGTGGTCAACCAGCCGCGCTTCGATGCGAAAGCGCTGCTCGCCACCGTCGGCCGCTGCGGCGTCACCACGCTGTGCGCGCCGCCGACGGTGTGGCGGCTCTTCATCCAAGAGAACCTTGCGTCGTTCAAGGTGAGCTTGCGCGAAGTCTGCGGCGCCGGCGAGCCGCTCAATCCTGAGGTGATCGACCAGGTGCAGGCCGCCTGGGGGCTCACCATCCGCGACGGCTACGGCCAGACCGAGACGACCGCGCTCGCCGGCAATTCGCCCGGTCAGCCTATCAAGATCGGTTCGATGGGCCGGCCGCTTCCGGGCTATCGCGTGCAGGTCAGCGATGCCGATGGTCACCCGGCGAAGGAGGGCGAGGTGGCGCTGGTGCTCGGCGCCGACCGCCCCGCCGGCCTGATGCAGGGCTATCAGGGCGACGATGGTAAATTGGCCGGTGCGGAAGGCGCGCTCTATCGCAGCGGCGATGTCGTGTTCGAAGACGAGGACGGCTATCTCACCTTCGTCGGCCGCTCCGACGACGTGTTCAAATCCTCCGACTACCGCATCAGCCCGTTCGAGCTGGAGAGCGTGCTGCTCGAGCATGAGCTCGTCGCCGAAGCCGCGGTGGTGCCGAGCCCGGATCCCATCCGGCTCGCGATCCCAAAAGCCTTCGTGCTGCTGACCTCGGGCGCGGCGCGCTCGCCGGAGACGGCGCTCTCGATCTTCCAGCACCTGCACACGCGCCTTGCGCCGTTCAAGCGTATCCGCCGCCTCGAAATCGTCACCGAGCTGCCGAAGACGATCTCTGGCAAAATCCGCCGCGTGCAGCTACGACGGCTCGAGCGCGACGACGATCGCAACGATCCGCTGCGCGGCCGGGAATTCCGTGAGGAGGATTTCCCGGAACTGGCGAAAACACGGAGTGAGACCTAAGTGAACCAAATCTGGAAGTCGGCGCCGATCACGCTTCAGGCCTATCAGGGCCTGGTCGGCAAGGAGATCGGCGTGTCGTCCTGGCACGTGATCGACCAGCCCCGCATCGACAGCTATGCCGACGTGACCGAGGATCATCAATTCATCCATGTCGATCCCGAGCGCGCGAAGAAGGAGACCGCCTTCGGCACCACCATCGCGCACGGCTTCCTGACGATGTCGATGCTGTCGGTGATGTCCTATGAGGTGATGCCGGCGATTGCGGGCACCACGATGGGCGTCAATTACGGCTTCGACAAGCTGCGCTTCATCTCGCCGGTCCGCTCGGGCAAGCGCATCCGCGGCCGTTTCGTGCTGGCCGAAGCCAAGCTCCGCAAGCCCGGCGAGTTGCAGTCCCGCACCAACGTGACGGTGGAGATCGAGGGCGAGGACAAGCCGGCGCTGGTCGCGGAGTGGCTGGGCCTGATCTATTTCGCGTGAGACGAGGCGTCGTTGCCGGGCTTGACCCGGCAACCCATCGCTGCTCAAAAAGCGGCAAAGAGCGGGGTCTTACCCTCTCCCCTTGTGGGAGAGGGTGCCTCGCGGAACGCGAGGCGGGTGAGGGGTCTCTCTCCGCGAGCGCGACTGCCGAGAGAGACCCCTCATCCGGCGCTTCGCGCCACCTTCTCCCACAAGGGGAGAAGGGAAGAATAGAGATTTTGACACAATGGCAATCAGGTTCGACGGACGCGTCGCCATCGTCACCGGCGCAGGCAATGGTCTCGGCAAGGCGCATGCGCTGGGCTTGGCCAGCCGCGGCGCGAAGGTCGTGGTCAACGATTTCGGCGGCGCGCGCGACGGCAGCGGCGGCTCGCTGTCGCCGGCCGAAGCCGTGGTCGAGGAGATCCGCAAGGCGGGCGGCACCGCGATGGCCGACGGCGCCGATGTCTCCAATTTCGAACAGGTCACTGCAATGGTCGAGCGCGCCGCCAAGGAGTGGGGCAGCGTAGATTTGATGTGCGCCAATGCCGGCATCCTGCGCGACAAGTCGTTCGGCAAGATGGAAGCCGCCGATTTCCAGAAGGTGCTCGACGTGCATCTCGTCGGCACCTTCTATTGCTGCAAGGCCGCCTGGGCCGGCATGCGCGACCGCAATTACGGCCGCATCGTTTTGACGACCTCGTCCTCCGGCCTGTACGGTAATTTCGGCCAGGCCAATTACGGCGCTGCGAAATCCGGCATGGTCGGCCTGATGAACGTGCTCGCGGAAGAGGGCCGCAAGACCAATATTCGCGTCAACATCATCTCGCCGACGGCGGCGACCCGCATGACCGAGGAGTTGCTGCCGCCGCAGGCGTTGCAGCTGATGAAGCCGAACGCGATCACGCCCGCGGTCGAGTACATGCTGAGCGAGGACGCGCCGACCCGCACCATCATGGGCGCCGGTGCCGGCTCCTTCGCGGTCATCAAGATCCTGGAGAGCGAAGGCATCAACCTGCCGGAGGCCGAATGGACGCCTGACGCGGTCGCCGCGCATTTCGCTGAGATCAGCGACATGTCGAAGGCCAGGGCGCTGACGGGCGCGTTCGAGCAGACTCAGAAATACGTGGCGCAGGCGGCGGCACGGGCGGGGATCAAGCTCTGACGGACGTCGTCGTCATCGGTGCCGGTCCCGCCGGGCTGATGGCGGCGGAAGTGCTGGCGCAGGGCGGCGCGCGCGTCACCGTGTACGACGCGATGCCGTCAGCGGGGCGCAAGTTGCTGATGGCGGGCCGCGGCGGGCTCAATCTCACCCACAGCGAACCGCTCGCCCAGTTCATGGCGCGGTACCGTGAGGCGGCGCCGAAGCTGCAAGCCGCGATCGATGCCTTTTCGCCGGACGCGTTGCGGGCATGGAGCGAAGCACTGGGCGAGCCGACTTTCGTCGGCACCAGCGGCCGCGTGTTTCCGAGGGCGTTCAAGGCCTCGCCCTTGCTCCGCGCCTGGCTGCGCCGGCTCGATGCCAGCGGCGTGCGGTTTGCCTTCCGCCATCGCTGGACCGGCTGGGATAGCGAGGGGCGGCTACAGTTTCGCACGCCAGGTGGGGTCGTGCCCGTCGTTGCCGCCGCGACCGTAATCGCGCTTGGCGGTGCAAGCTGGCCGCGGCTCGGCTCGGATGGCTCCTGGGTCGAGCTCCTCGCTGCCAAAGGCGTTGCCATCTCGAAGCTGCGGCCGGCCAATTCCGGCTTCACGGTCGCCTGGTCGAATGTGTTCCGCGATCGCTTCGAGGGCCAGCCACTCAAGGGCGTGGCGTTGACGATCGGTGCGCATACGGTGCGCGGCGAGGCGATGATCACGCGAGGCGGAATCGAGGGCGGCGCGATCTACGCGCTGTCGGCGGAGCTGCGCGAGGCGGTGCTGGGTCTCGGGCAGGCGCGGCTTTCGATCGCATTGCGGCCCGACCTCGACGCCGCCGCGTTGACGACCCGGCTATCGGGGGTGCGCGGCAAGCAATCGCTCGCGAACTTCCTGCGCAAGGCCGCGCAATTATCGCCGGTCGGCATCGGTCTGATGCAGGAGGCGGCCATCGCGTCCGGCCGGACGCTGGCAGCGTTCTCGCCGGCCGAGCTTGCAGAGCTGATCAATGCCATTCCGGTCCAGCTCACCGGCGTCGCCCCGATCGAGCGTGCGATCTCGACGGCGGGCGGCATCACCTTCGACGAGCTCGATGACCGCTACATGCTGCGTAAATTGCCGGGCGTGTTCGCCGCCGGCGAGATGCTGGACTGGGAAGCGCCGACCGGCGGCTATCTGCTGCAGGCCTCGTTTGCTACCGGCGCTGCGGCGGGCAGGGGTGTGTTGGCGCGGCTTAACTTGTAGGATGGGTAGAGCGCAGCGAAACCCATCACCTGAAGCCTTGCGCTAGTCATGATGGGTTTCGCTGCGCTCTACCCATCCTACGCAGCCCCTACCGCAACTTCCCGCGCGCCGCCACCGGCAGCGTGCCGATGATTTCCTCGCCGCGGACCATCACCACCTCGTCCATCATGTTGACGACGACGCAGACGTGGTTCGGCACGATGCGGACGACGTCGCCGACGTTCGGGCGGGTGTTGCTGCGGGAGAGGTCGAGGAAGCCGTGCTCCTCGGCGAACTTGGCGATCTTGGCCTCGGGGTGCTCCAGGATCAGGCCGTGGCCGTCGAGGCCGCCGGTGTCCGTGGTCAGCGTCTTCGAGCCGGCGTCGAGGATGCCGCGCTCGGGCGCGGCGCGGCTCACCACGGTCGAATAGATGTGCAGCGCGCAGTCGTCCCAGGTCGCCGAGCCCGCGGCGACCTGCATGCGGTCGTTGTAGATGTAGGTACCGAAACGGTGCTCGGTGCCGCCTTTGAGCTTGCCGATATTCTTCAAGTTCGGGGTACCGCCGGTGGAGATAATCTTGGCATCGAGTCCGTGCGCGCGCACGCCGGCCAGCGCTTCGTCGAGGAATTTCTGTGCGTCGCCCCAGCCGGTCTCGGTCGGGTACATCATGAAGCCGGCAAACTCCAATCCCTTCGATCCCGCGATCTCGCGCGCCAGCGCAATCGCCTCCGCCGGCGTCTCGACGCCCGCGCGCTTGCGCCCGGTATCGCACTCGACCACGACCGAAAGCGGGCGGCCGGACGCCGCGGCGGCCTTGGGCAGGCCGGCGACGACGGTCGAATTGTCGGCGGCCACCGTCATGTTGGTCTTGGCATTCAGTGCGCCGAGACGCGCCATCTTCTCCTCGCCGAGGAGGTTGTAGCTGATCAGGATATCGTCGATGCCGGCATTGGCCATGATCTCGGCCTCGCCGATCTTCTGGCAGGTGATGCCCTTGGCGCCGGCCGCGACCTGCATCTTGGCAATGCTCGGATTCTTGTGCGTCTTGATGTGCGGGCGATTGGCAACGCCGGCACCGTCGCAGGCCTTCTGGATCCGCGCGATGTTGCGCTCGACCCGCTCCATGTCGATGACGGCGCAGGGCGTGCCGTATTCACGGGCGATTTTTGCGGCGAGGGGAGTGGTCATTGATTATGCCTGTTCTATCTCTTCGCGAAGCATTTCAAGTTCAAGCCAGCGCTCTTCGGCGGCAGACAGTTCGTCATGCGCCTTGGCGATGGCGGCCGACGTATCGTCGAATTTCTTCCGATCCTTGGCATAGAGATTGGGATCGTCGAGCACGCGCTGCAGCCTGGCGATATCGGCCTGCAACGCTTCCATCTTCTTCGGCAGCGTCTCCAGCGCGTGCTTCTCGTTGAAGCTGAGCTTGCGCTTGGGCGCGGAGGAGGGAGCTATGGCGCGCTCCTCCTTCTTCTCCGCAGGCGGTTGCGCCTTTGCCGTCTCGCGCTTCAGATCCGCGCCACGCTGGCTCAGCATGTCGCTATAGCCGCCGGCATATTCGGTCCACTTGCCGTTGCCCTCCGGTGCGATCACGGAGGTGACGACCCGGTCGAGGAAGTCGCGGTCGTGGCTGATCAGGATGACCGTGCCGTCGTAGTCGCCGAGCATCTCCTCGAGCACGTCGAGGGTTTCGAGATCGAGATCGTTGGTCGGCTCGTCCAGCACCAGCAGGTTCGAGGGCTTTGCCAGTGCGCGCGCCAGCATCAATCGGCCGCGCTCACCACCGGAGAGCACTTCCACCGGCGTGCCGCGCTGCTCCTGCGCGAACAGGAAGTCCTTCATGTAGCCGACGACATGCTTCGGCCTGCCGCCGACCATGATCTGGTCGCCGCGGCCGCCAGTCAGTGCCTCCGCGAGCGTCGATTTGGGATCGAGGCTCTCGCGGTGCTGGTCGAGCGTGGCCGTCTCCAGATTGGCTCCCAATCGCACGGTGCCGGAGTCGGGCTGCGCCCCGCCCGTCAACAGATTGACCAACGTGGTCTTGCCGGCGCCGTTCGGTCCGATGATGCCGAGCCGGTCGCCGCGCTGAATGCGGGTCGAGAAGTTCTCGACGATCTTGCGCTCGCCATAGGCCTTGCTGATGCCCTTGGCCTCGATCACCAGCTTGCCGGACTGCTCCGCCTCGCTCGCCGCGAGACTGGCGGTGCCGGCGGTGCCGCGATAATTGCGGCGCTGGTCGCGCAGCGTATGCAGATTGGCGAGCCGCTTGACGTTGCGCTTGCGGCGGCCGGAGACGCCGTGACGAAGCCAGTGCTCCTCGTCGACGATCTTGCGATCGAGCTTGTGCTGGTCGCGCTCTTCCTCGGCCAGCACCTCGTCGCGCCAGGTCTCGAACGAGGCAAAGCCGCGGTCGATCTGCTTGATCCTGCCGCGGTCGAGCCACGCTGTGGAGCGCGACAGATTGGTCAGGAAGCGGCGGTCGTGGCTGATGATGACGAGCGCGCTGCGCCTGGAGTCGAGCTCCTGCTCCAGCCATTCGATGGTGGCGAGATCAAGATGGTTGGTCGGCTCGTCCAGCAGCAGGATGTCGGGCGAGGGCGCGAGCACAAAAGCCAGCGCCGCGCGGCGTGCCTCGCCGCCGGAGAGATTGTGCGGGTTCTCGTCGCCCGTGAGCCCGAGCTGCTCAAGCAGATAGCGCGCCTGGTGCTGGTCGTCGCCGCCCGCGAGCCCGGACTCGACATAGGCGAGCGTGGTTTTGTGCTCGCCGAAATCAGGCTCCTGCGGCAGATAGCGCACGGTGGCGCCGGGCTGCACGAAGCGCGTGCCGCCGTCGGGCTCGACGAGGCCGGCCGCGATCTTCAGCAGCGTCGATTTGCCGGAGCCGTTGCGGCCGATCAGGCAGACGCGCTCGCTCGGTGCGACATTGAGCTCGACGCCCGACAGCAGCGGCGTGCCGCCAAAGGTCAGCTTGATGTCCTTGAGTTGGATCAGCGGGGGCGCCATCGTCAGCCTTGATGTGTTGCAGCCTGATCGGCGCGACGGCGCTGGATCCGGCGCAGCGTCTGGTCGAGCGCCGAGAGGAAGGTGGAGCGGTCGCGGGCTGCGAACGAGCGCGGGCCGCCCGTGACTTCGCCGGCCGAGCGCAGATCGGTCATGAGATTGCGCACCGCCAGCGTCATGCCGATCGATTCTTCGGTGAACGGCTTGCCGTTCGGCGCGATCACGTCGGCGCCGGCCTTGACGCAGCGGCTCGCCAGCGGAATGTCGGAGGTGATGACCACGTCGCCCGCCCTGGCCCGCTCGGCGATCCAGTCGTCGGCGGCGTCCATGCCGCTGCCGGCGGCGATGCGCTCGATCAGGGGATCGTGGGGCACGCGGATGAAGTTGCCCGCGACGACGCTGACGGGCACGCCGTGCCGGAGCGCGACGCGGTAAATCTCATCCTTCACCGGACAGGCGTCGGCGTCGACATAGATGCGGGTGGGGGTATCGGTCATTCCGCCGCGTGGTACCCCATTCGGGCCGCAAAGGCGAGGGGATTGACCGCTGTTCCCCGGGGCCTACGATCGGCCCCGAAACAACAAGAATATGGGAACGCCAGCCATGCCGGACCGGCTCGAAACCTACCGCGTCGAAGCCTACAACACCGCCAAACAATCCGAAAACAAGATGCACGACGACAATGTGGCGCGTCGCTTCGGCTTTTCCGGCGGGCTGGTCCCGGGCGTCGACGTCTTCGCCTACATGATGCACGTGCCGATCGCGCGCTGGGGCCGCGATTTCCTGTCGCGTGGCCTGATCGAGGCCCGCTTCATCAAGCCGGTCTATGACGGCGAGACCGCCGATGTCGATGCGACCGAGCACAACGGCTTGCTGACGATCGAGGTATTCAGCCGGACCGAGCTGTGCGCGACGGGGACGGCCTCGCTGCCGGCGGCTGCGCCGGCGGTGTCCTTGAGCGACTATGTCGCGGTCCCCGCCGTGGCCGAGCGCAAGCCGGTCAGTCCTGCGACCTTCGAAATGGGCAAATGGCTGGGCACGATTCCGCGCCGCTGGGCCGGGCAGGATGCCGCGGACTATCTCGCCGATGTCAGGGAGAACGATCCGATCTTCGCGCGCGAGGGGCTTGGCCATCCCGGCCTGATCCAGCGCGTGATGAACCGCGTGCTGGTGGACAACACTGTCCTGGGTCCGTGGATCCACGTCGGCAGCCGCATGCAATTGCTGTCCGCCGCGCGCGCCGGCGACGAGATCACCGCGCGGGCCAGGGTGATCGCGAACTACGAGAAGAAGGGGCACCGTTTCGTCGGGCTCGACGCGCTCGTCGTCGCCAACGGCACCACCGCGCTGGCGCATTGCCAGCACACCGCGATCTACCAGCCGCGTGAGCAGGCGGCGGCGTAGGGAGCTATAGCGTCTAGAGTACTTACGGCGTTCGAGGTCTCACTCCAAACGCGGTGTCATGCCCCGCGGAGGCGGGGCATCCAGTACGCCGCGGCTCCTCGGTTCTAGCCCCGCCGTCTCTGGAATACTGGATCACCCGCCTTCGCGGGTGATGACAGTTGTGGGTGTGGAGGCGACGGCGCAGGCCAGCCACCGCGAGACCACTCACCCCAGCCGCTGCAACTCCGCGACGGCTGCGACATGTTCGTTGAACCACGGCGGGCAGGCCTCGGCGGCCGCCTGCAATGCCGTCCTTGCCTCCGCGTGCTCACCGCGGAGCAGATGCCACTGCCCCAGATAGAATTGTGCTTCGCCGGCATCATCGGGTGTGCCGGCGGCCGCGAGCATCGTATCGGCCGCGACCCGTCCGAGGTAGAAGCCGACCACAGCCGACGGCCAATGCCAGATCCTAACCTTGGTTGCGTCCGTCTCCAGCGCCGTCGTCGCCGCATCCTCATCCGTCCTGGCGCGGGCAAGATGCAGGAAGAGCAAGGCGTAGGTGTCGTTCGCGACCTCGAAGGCGCGTTGCAGGTCCGGGATCGCGGCCCTGAAATCTCCGCGGCAGAAGTGAGCCAGGCCGCGCTGCTTGAGGCAATTGGGTTCCTTGAGCGCAAGATCGATCGCCGTCGTCAGGCTGCGGACCGCGCTGTCAAAATCGTGCTTGCAGAAATAGGCGGCTCCAAGCTCCGTATGGGCGTCTTTGAGGCGCGGAGATAGCGCAATGGCTGCGAGCTGATCTGCAATGGCACGATCGAAATCGCCCAAGAACTTCCAGGAAATTCCGCGGCTGCTGTAGGCGGTCGCCAGGCGTGGAGCGATCGCGATGGATCTGTCGAGGTCGGCGATCGATCCGCGGTAGTTTCCCATTCCCTGCAGCGCCACGCCCCGGTCATGGTGAGCGTACGGATTGCCGGGCTCGAGCTCCAACACCTTGCTCAGCCGTTCCGCGGCGCGATCGAATTGATCGCGCCGCATAGCGGCGTTGGCTCGGAAATAATGGAATACGATCTTCAGTCGCCGCAGCATGTTGCCATTGCCGATGCTGCCATGTTCGACGGAGAGATGCTGCCCTTACGCCGCCTTGCCCTTCGCGTCCTGGATCGCGCGCCACACGCGCTCCGAGGTCAGCGGCATGTCGATATGCTTGATGCCGTAATCCGAGAGCGCATCGAGCACGGCGTTCACCACCGTCGACAGGCTGCCGGCGCAGCCGGCTTCGCCGCAGCCCTTGCTGCCGAGCGGGTTGGTCGTGGCGGGCACGGGATGATCGCCGACGGTCATGTTCGGCACGTCCTCGGCACGCGGCAGGGCGTAGTCCATCAGCGAGCCCGTGATCGGTTGGCCGCTCTCGTCGTAGCGGATGTGCTCCATCAGCGCCTGGCCGATGCCCTGCACGACGCCGCCATGGAGCTGGCCCGCGACCAGCAGCGGGTTGATCACCGTGCCGAAATCGTTGACCGCGCTGTAGCGCACGATCTGCACCACGCCGGTGTCGGGGTCGATCTCGACCTCGGCGACGTGGCAGCCGTTCGGGAAGGCGGAGGCGACCGGATCGCTGGTGTGGTCGACGTCGAGGCTGTCAGGCACGCCGTCGGGCACCTTGCCGTCATGCAGCTTCCTGGCAAGCTCCATGATGTCGATGCTGCGATCGGTGCCGGCGATGGTGAAGCTGCCGCCTTCGAATTCGATGTCGGCTTCCGACGCCTCCAGCATGTGCGCCGCGGCGCGCTTGCCCTTCTCGATGACGAGCTTGGCGGCCCCCACGATGGCCTGGCCGGTCGCGGTGATCGAGCGCGAGCCGCCGGTGCCGTTGCCGGTGTGGACGATGTCGCTGTCGCCCTGAACGAGCTTGATGGCGTCAAAGGGGATGCCGAGCTGCGCGCTCAGCACCTGCGCGAACGGCGTGGCATGGCCCTGGCCGTAATCGAGCGTGCCGGTGATGAGCTGCACGGTGCCGTCCGCATCGAACACGAGCTTGCCGAGCTCGGGGCTCGGCGGCGCGGTGACCTCGAGATAGGAGCCGACGGCGATGCCGCGCAGCTTGCCGGCCTTCTTGCTCTCCTTCTTGCGCCTGGCGAAGTTCTCGTGGTCGGAGATTTCCAGCGCTTTGTTGAACACGGCCTGGAAGTCGCCGCTGTCATAGGTGACGCCGGAGGAGGCCGCGAACGGGATCTGGCTCGGCTTGATGAAATTGCGCTTGCGCAACGTGAGCCGGTTGATGCCCATCTCGTCGGCGGCGCGGTCGATCAGCCGCTCCATGTAATAGTTCGCCTCGGGCCGGCCGGCGCCGCGATAGGCGCCCATCAGCGTGGTGTTGGTTAGCACCACCTTGATGTCGACGGCCATCAGCGGTGTACGGTAGACGCTGGAGAAGTTCTTGCCGGTGTTGAGCGAGAGCGGGCCCGGCGCGACGCCGGTGATGTAGGCACCGAGATTGCCATAGCCCTCGAGCTTGGCCGCAAGGAAATGGCCCTCGGCGTCGAGCGCGAGCTCGGCGTGGATCTTCTGTGCGCGGCCGTGGCTGTCGGAGAGGAAGCTGGTCGAGCGCTCGTCGAGCCACTTCACCGGCTTTCCCAATTCCCTCGCCGCGTACAGGATGCACATGTACTCGGGATAGTTGATGTTCTTCATGCCGAAGGAGCCGCCGACATTGGCGGTGAGGATGCGCACCTTCTCGTTCGGCACTTTCAGGTTCTTGGCGAGGTTGGCGCGGTTGCCGGCCACGCCCTGCGTCGGGACCTGCAACGTATAGCGTTCGGTCTTCTTGTCGTAGGAGGCAAGGCCGACGCGGGGCTCCATCGAGACCACGGCGACACGGGTGTTCTCGATGTCGACTTTGGTGACATGGGCGGCGCTGGCGAAGGCCGCGTTGACCTTGTCCATGTCGCCATAATGGTAGTCGAGCGCGACGTTGCTCGGGATGTGGTCGTAAAGCTGCGGCGCGCCGGGCTTGGCGGCTTCCTCGGGGTCGGTCACAGCCGGCAGCGGCTCGATGTCGAGCTCGACCGCCTCCGCGGCATCGCGGGCCTGCGCCAGCGTCTCGGCCACGACGAAGGCGACGGGATCGCCGACGAAGCGGACCTTGTCGGTCGCCAGCGGCTGGCGGTTGGTCTGCAGGAGGGGCGAGCCGTCGCGGCTCTTCAGCGGCAGGCCACAGGTGAAGGGGCCGTAGCCGGCGGCGTCCAGATCCTTGCCGGTCCATACGCCGAGCACGCCCGGCATCGCCTTGGCGGCATCGATCCCGATGCCACGGATGGTGCCATGGGCATGGGTGGAGCGGACGACCACGGCATAGGCCTGGGCGGGCAGGTTGAAATCGTCGGTATAGCGGCCCTTGCCGCGCACCAGCGTGTCGTCCTCCTTGCGGCGAACGGGCTGCCCGACGCCATATTTTTGCAGTGCAATAGCGTTTTCGAGCGTGGACGATTTGGCGTGTTCTTGCATGGAATTGACCTGAAAAGCCGGCAGATGCGCGTTTTGGGGGACGCTTGGAGGACCGGACTCTTCAAAAATAGCCCACCACCCCGTTCACGACAACGCACGAATGGGCATGGTCCCATGTGATGCGTTGTTGCGCATACCCGCCGCGCTGCTAATATTTCAGGCGAAAAAGCAATTCCAGACCGGCCCGACCGGCCGCGGAAAGACAGTTTGTATGAATGACCACACGCGGCTCCGCGACGGCCTTGCGCCGCACGGTGAGCTGGAGGGGTCGATGGCGGCGGTGGCATTGGCCACCGAGCCGACCGTCCCCGCGCAAGCGGGAACCGGCGTCTATGCGGCGCTGGACCTCGGCACCAACAATTGCAGGCTGCTGATCGCCTGTCCGACCCAGGACGGCTTTCGCGTCGTCGATTCCTTCTCGCGCATCATCCGGCTCGGGGAGGGGGTCTCTGCGACCGGCTCGATCAGCGAAGCGGCGATCGAGCGGGCGATCGCGGCGCTTAGCATCTGCCGGGACAAGATCACTCTGCGCAAGGCGCGCCGGCTGCGGCTGATCGCAACCGAAGCCTGCCGCGCGGCCTCGAACGCGGATGGCTTCCGCAGCCGCGTCGCGGCCGAGACCGGCATCGAGCTGGAGGTGATCGACCGCGAGACCGAAGCCGCGCTCGCCGTGGTCGGCTGCTCGCCGCTGGTCGACCCCAGGGGACGGGGGGCGATCCTGTTCGACATCGGCGGCGGCTCGACCGAATTGGTGCGGATCGAGCGCGACGCGCAAAATCCCGAGCCGCGCATCAAGGCCTGGATGTCGATCCCCTATGGCGTGGTGACGCTTGCCGAGCAGTTCGGCGGCCGCGACGTGACGCCCGAGATTTACGCCGCGATGGAGCAGGAGGTCGCAAACCACGTCGCGCCTTTCGCGGAAGTACACGGTGGCGATCTCGCCGACATGCATCTGCTCGGCACGTCGGGCACGGTGACGACGCTCGCCGGCATCCATCTCAATCTCGCACGCTACGACCGTCGCCGCATCGACAGCATCTGGATGAACGATTCCGACATCACCGCGACCATCAACAAGCTGCTCGGCATGAGCTACGAGGAGCGCGCGAACAACAGCTGCATCAGCGTCGAGCGCGCCGATCTCGTGCTCGCGGGCTGCGCCATCCTTGATGCCATCCGTCGCTCCTTCCCGCTGCCGCGCCTGCGCGTCGCCGACCGGGGCCTGCGCGAAGGCATGCTGGTCGAGATGATGCGCGAGGACGGCGCGCTCAGGAGCTGGTGAGATGGCGAAAGACACCACCGGCCGCTTGCACGTTCAGGTCAAGACCGGCGGCAAGCGCAAATTGTCGTCAAAGCTTTGGCTCGAACGCCAGCTCAACGATCCCTATGTCGCCAAGGCGAAGGCGGCGGGCTATCGCTCGCGCGCCGCGTTCAAGCTGCTGGAGATCGACGACAAGTTCCGGATCCTGAAACCCGGCATGGCCGTGGTCGACCTTGGCGCGGCGCCCGGCGGCTGGAGCCAGATCGCCGCGAAACGCGTCGGATCGGTGGAAGGCAAGGGCAAGGTCGTCGCGATCGACCTGCTCGAGATGCCCGAGATTCCCGGCGTCGAATTCGCGCAGCTCGACTTCATGGACAATGACGCGCCCGAGAAGCTCACGGCGATGCTGGGCGGCGGCGCCGACGTCGTGATGTCCGACATGGCCGCCAACACCACCGGCCATCGCAAGACCGACCAGCTCCGCATCGTCGGCTTGGTCGAAACCGCGGCGTCGTTCGCCTGCGACGTGCTCAAGCCTGGCGGCGCGTTCCTGGCAAAGACCTTCCAGAGCGGCGCGGACGCCGATCTGCTTGCCCAGCTCAAGCGCGACTTCGCCACCGTGCGCCACGTCAAACCGGCGGCGAGCCGGCAGGATTCCTCGGAGCGCTACGTACTGGCGACCGGGTTTCGGGGCGGGACCTGAGCGCGCGCCTCGTCCTTCGAGACGGCGCTCAAGCGTAACCTCCCACATGCGATTGCCCTGATCATCAACGGCGGTTGATCGTGAACGCGGCGCGCGGGGCGCGGCGGAATTGGCGCTGGACGAGCGCGAGGTGCTCCTGCAAAGGAGGCGCGTGGTTGGCGTGCGAGGAGAAGGGCCGGAATGCCGGCGGTAGAATTCGACCTTCGCGGGGGCATAGGGCCGAGCGGCGAATTTCGTGACGGCAAGATGGAGGAGGTGTTCTCCGCGAGCGCCTGGCGGTCGGCGCGGGCGATGGCGCTGCTCTGCATCCTCGCCGAGACGGCCGCGAGCCTGTCGTTCGCGCCGCTGGATGTCCTGATGCTGGCCGGCCCGCGGCTGGCATTCTTCATCGAGATCCGGATCCTGATCGCACTCGCGGGGCTTGCCGCCGTATTGGCGGTGCTGCGGACGACCCGATACGACCGCATCGTCGCGGTCACCTATGTGCACCAGATTGCGTTCTTCTCGCTGAACGCGCTGGTGTTCAACCAGCCCAGCCTGACCCGTCACGGCGGATTGCTGCTGCCGCTGATCGCCATCGCTCTCAACCTCTGCGTCCCCGGGCGATTCCGCTGGGTCGCGCTGCTGAGCGCCTATGCGCCAACGGTCAGCCTGTTGTTCTGGGCGGTGCTCAGGCCAGATCCGGAGAGTCCGCTCGACCTGACCATCATCGTGCTGGTCATCCTGGTCGGCTACGTCGTCGGTGCGATGGCGCGCACCCAGTTCAACCGTCTCAGGCGCGAGGAATATCTGCGCATCGCGCGCGAGCAGCAGATCAACCTCGATTTGCGCGAAGCCAAGGACGCCGCGGAGGCGGCAGCAAAGGTCAAGGCCGACTTCCTGGCCGTCATGAGCCACGAGATCCGCACGCCCATGAACGGAATTCTCGGCATGGCGCAATTGGCACTGGATGATCCGTTGCCGCTGTCCCAGCGCAGGCGGGTTTCGACCATCCGCTCCTCGGCGCAGGGGCTGCTCAAGATTCTCGACGACATCCTCGATATTTCGAAGCTCGAGCGAAACGCCGATATTTACGAACGTTCGCCGTTCGACGTCAGGCAGGGTCTGCGCGAGATCGTCAACCTGATGTCGCCGCGCGCGCATGAGAAGGGGCTGACACTGCAGCTTGCGATTTCGCCGGCGGTGCCGCGCTGGGTGCTGGGCGATCAGTCGCGGTTGCGGCAGATTCTCTTCAACCTGATCGGCAACGCCCTGAAGTTCACCAGCCGGGGAGGTGTCACGGTCGAGGTCTCCGCGGTGCGCGTGCAGGACGAGGCGATTGTCGTCTTTTGTGTCGAGGATACCGGCATCGGCATTCCGCCCGAGCAAAAGGCCCGGCTGTTTCAATCCTTCGAACAGGGCGATGCCTCGATCCGCCGGCGCTTCGGCGGTACGGGCCTGGGCCTTGCGATCTGCAAGCGGCTCGTCGAGGGCATGAAGGGGCAGATCGAAGCCGAGAGCACGCCGGGGCTCGGCAGCCGCTTCCGCTTCTCGTTGCCGCTGCCGGCCGCCGACGGGCCGGCCGTGCGCGATGCGGCGGCGGAGGCGCTCGCGCCGGCGAGGCCCTTGAACCTGCTGCTGGTCGAGGATCTCCAGATCAATGCGGCCGTCGCGCGCGGTATCCTCGAGCGGGCAGGTCACCGGATCGCGCTGGTCAAGTCGGGCGAGCAGGCGATCGAGTTGGTCCGCAGCGCGCGTTTCGACGCTGTGCTCATGGATTTGCAGATGCCTGACGTCGACGGGCTGGAGGCCACGCGGCGAATTCGCAATCTGGCCTCGCCGCAAAGCAACGTGCCGATCGTGGCCTTGACCGCCAACGTCATGGCGGAGGATGTCGAGGCCTGCCGTGCGGCGGGGATGGACGGTCATCTGGCCAAGCCGATCGATGTTGCGGCCCTGCATCGCACGATCGAGGCTGCGCTGACGAGCCGGCGCTGGTCCGTGGCCGGGCCCGGCGCTCTGCTCAACGCCGGCGGTGATGTCCTCGTGGTGGGCGATGCGCACAAGGCCGCGCACGATCCGCTCCGGCGCCTCGGTTTTCGCGTTTTCCCGGCCGCCTCGTTCGAGGCCGCCGGTGCCATGCTAACGGCGCGCGACTTCGCGGCGATCGTCGCGGTCGCGCCGCCGCCCGGATTCGTAGAGGCGCTACGTTCCCGTGCTCCGGATCAGGGCAAGCGCGTCTTCATCATCGCGGCGGCCGCACCGGAGGAGGGCGCCCGCCTGCTGGAGGAAGGCGCCGATCTCCTGCTGGCCGCGACGCTGCCTGCTGACGAGATCGCCTGGAAGATCGAGGCGTTCCTCGCCGCGGAAGCTCCCGACAGCGCATTCACGCTCGAAGAGGTGTTCGGGCGCGATCGCATCGACGAATTCCAGGAGATGTTTGCCGACAGCCTGCAGGAGCTCGACCGCGCGCTGGCGCGAAGCGATCTGACGCCGAAGGAGCTGGCGGGGATCGCCCACCGCATCAAGGGTAGCGCGGCCAATCTGCGCATGTCCGAACTTGCCGCCAGCGCGGACGATGCGATGATCGCCGCAAGGACCGTGCTGGCGGGTCTTCGTGATCGGGACGAGGCCGTCAACGCACTCCGCCGGCAGATCGGTCTCGTGTTGAAGGAGCAGGGCGCCGTCGGTTGAGGTGCCGCGGCCCCCGTGCGGCCGTCAGAAGTGAGTTCGGAAAGTCGATGTCGACCAGTGTGCTCGTTGTTGAGGATGCGCCGGAAATCCGGCTGATGCTGACCTCGTTCCTGAAGGAGCAGGGCATGACCGCGCATGGCGTCGCGACCGGCGCCGAGCTGCGCACGACCTTGCCCACGCTGCGGCCGGACATCGTCCTGCTCGACATCAACCTTCCGGACGCCGACGGCATCGCGCTGGCGCGCGAGCTGCGGCTCGGCGAACAATGCGGGCTGATCTTCGTCACCAGCCGCGACTCCGAGGACGACATGCTGTCGGGGCTCGATGCCGGCGGCGACGACTACGTCTCCAAGCCGATCAATTTGCGTACGCTGCTGGCGCGCATCCGCAGCGTGCTGCGGCGGACGACGGAGCAGATCATCACCTTCGACGGCTGGATCCTCGATCCGGTCCGGCGCGAGCTGTTCCGCCCCGACGGCAGCATGGTCCAGTTGACCGCGGGGGAGTTCAACATCCTCGCCGCGCTCGCCTCGCGCATGACGCAGCCGCTCAGCCGCGATTTCCTGCTCGACGTCATCTCGAACCGCGATCCCAGGGAGATCAGCGAGCACACGGTCGATAATCTGATCGTGCGGCTGCGCCGCAAGATGCAGCTCGACGGAGTGGCCGCGCCGATCGCGACCGTGCGCGGTGTCGGCTACGCCCTGGTCCCGCTGCAGCCGGTCGCCCGGTCCTGAGCGGGCCGGCGGCTACCCCAGCCGCTGGTCCCGCACGTCCTGCGTATCCTCGGTCGCGGTCTTGACCGCGGCGTTGGCCGCGCTCTTCGCGGCGCCCTTGCGGCTTGCGATCTCCACCGCCTTGCGGCCCGAGATCTCGTGGCCGGCGTCAACCGGCATCTGCCAGAAGAACCAGCTCGAGGCTGCCGAAGTCAGCGCGATCACAACGAAGGCCGGCGCGAACACGGTGGCGTCGATCTCGCTGACATGGTGGTGCCACATCGTCGTCTCCACGCACGCCGCGCCGACCGCGACGCCCGCGGAGACCGCGAGCTGCTGGTTGACGCTGACGAGGGTGGTGGCGCGGCTCATCTGCGCGCTCTCGACGTCGGCATAGGCGACCGTGTTGATCGCGGTGAACTCCAGCGAGCGGAAGAAGCCGCCGACCACCAGGATGACCATGATGATCAGCAGCGGCGTCGTCACCGTGAACAGCGCGCAGACGGCGAGGAAGACCGCGCTGACGATCGCGTTCACTGTCATCAAATTGCGGAAGCCGAAGGTGCGGATTAGGCGTGCCGCGAGCGTCTTCATGCCCATGGCCCCGAGCGAGGAGGCGAAGGTGACGAGGCCGGAATGGAACGGCGACAGCCCGAAGCCGATCTGCATCAAGAGCGGCAGCAGGAAGGGCAGCGCACCGATGCCGAGCCGGAACAGGAAGCCGCCGAGCACGGCGGCGCGCAGCGTCGGCAGCTTCAAAAGCGAGAAATCGAGCACGGGCGAGCCGGTGCGCCGGGCGTGAATGACGTAGAGCGTCATCGAGATCGCGCCGCCGGCAATCAGCGCCGCGACCGTGCTCCAGGGCAGCAAATTGAGACCGGCAACCGAAAGGCCGAAAGCAATGCCCGCGAGCCCGATGCCGGCCAGCACCATGCCGTAGAGATCGAACGGCTCGCGTTCGTCGCTCTTGATGGGGTCGATGAACTTCAGCGCCATGAAGATGCCGAGCAGCCCGATCGGGATGTTGATCAGGAAGATCCAGTGCCACGACGCATAGGTCGTGATGAAGCCGCCGAGCGGAGGTCCGATCACCGGACCGATCAGGGCCGGGACCGTCACCCACGCCATGGCGTTGACCAGCGCGCTCTTGTCCACCGAGCGCAGCAGCACGAGGCGCCCGACCGGCGTCATCATCGCCCCGCCCATGCCCTGCAGGATGCGCGCGAACACGAAATCGGTCACCGAGGACGACAGCGCGCAGCCGACCGATCCGACCATGAACACGCCGACCGCGATCGCGAACACCATCCGTGCGCCGAACCGGTCGGCGGTCCAGCCGCTCGCCGGGATGAACACCGCGAGCGACAACAGATAGGACGTGATCGCGAGCTTCAGCGTCAGCGGGCTGGTGCCGATATCGGCCGCGATCGCCGGCAGCGAGGTGGCGATCACGGTCGAGTCCATGTTCTCCATAAAGAGAGCAGTGGCGACGATCAGCGGAATGATGCGTTGCTTGTCCACCATGAGGGATTGGTCATGAAAATCAGAAGGAAGGGTGCTTGCGGCTTATCATCGCCGTCCGCCTGCGACCATTGCGGATCGACGCATAGCACCTAGATCCTGCGTAACAACGGTGTGACCGATTTTCGTCGTTCCGGGGCGCGTTGGTTCTAACTCTGGCGTCATTCCGGGGCGAGCCTCTTGGCGCGAACCCGGAATCTATTGGGCCGCGGGATCGCTGTGGGATGGATTCCGGGTTCGCGACTTTGTCGCGCCCCGGAATGACAGCGGTTGGGCGGCTGCGTAGGCTATCCCCGCCGAATTTACGTAAAAAGCCTGTGCATGGCTGGCCAGCCGTCCGAATTGCTTTGATTCGTCACGCGGCCGTGCTATCGACCCGCGTCAACCCCACCGATGGGCTCCGATTCTCAAGGCGATGCCGCAAGGTACGCCGAGGGCGGCGCTCATCCATTAGCATTTGCGGCAAGGCCGCAGGAAGGAGTTGGCAAATGGCCACGGTGCAACTTCAGGGCATCCGCGAAGCCTTTACGTTCGACGACGTGCTGCTGAAGCCGGGCCTGTCGGACGTCATGCCGGGCGAGGTCGACATCCGCTCCCGCGTCACCCGCGCCATTCCGCTCAACATCCCGATCATGGCCTCCGCCATGGACACCGTCACCGAAGCCCGCATGGCGATCGCCATGGCGCAGGCCGGCGGCCTCGGCGTCATCCACCGCAATTTCGATCCCGAAGGGCAGGCCGCCCAGGTGCGCCAGGTCAAGCGCTACGAGTCGGGCATGGTGGTGAACCCGCTCACCATCAGCCCCGAGGCCACGCTCGACGATGCGCTCAAGCTGATGAGCGACCACGGCATCTCCGGCATTCCCGTCGTCACCGGCGCCGGCAAGAACACGCCCGGCAAGCTGGTAGGCATTCTCACCAACCGCGACGTGCGCTTTGCCACCGACCGCCGGCAAAAAGTCTCCGAGCTGATGACGCATGAAGGCCTCGTCACGGTCCGCGAGAATGTCAGCCAGGACGAAGCGCGGCGGATGCTGCACCAGCATCGCATCGAGAAGCTGCTGGTCGTCGACGAGCAATATCGCTGCGTCGGCCTGATCACCGTCAAGGACATGGAGAAGGCGGTCGCCCATCCGCTCGCCTGCAAGGACGCGCAGGGGCGCCTGCGCGTCGCCGCCGCCACCACCGTCGGCGATACCGGCTTCGAGCGTACCGAGCGCCTGATCGATGCCGGCGTCGACCTCGTCGTCGTCGACACCGCGCATGGCCATTCGCGTCACGTGCTGCATGCGGTGAATCGCATCAAGCGGCTCTCGAACTCGGTGCAGGTCGTCGCCGGCAACGTCGCCACCACCGAAGGCACGCAGGCGCTGATCGACGCGGGCGCCGACTGCATCAAGGTCGGCATCGGTCCGGGCTCGATCTGCACCACGCGCATCGTCGCCGGCGTCGGCGTTCCCCAGCTCACCGCGATCATGGACGCGGTGGAGGCGGCGAAGAAGGCCGACATTCCCGTCATCGCCGATGGCGGCATCAAGTTCTCCGGCGATCTTGCCAAGGCGCTCGCAGCCGGTGCCGATATCGCCATGGTCGGCTCGCTGCTCGCTGGCACCGACGAGACGCCGGGCGAAGTGTTCCTGTGGCAGGGCCGTTCCTACAAGGCCTATCGCGGCATGGGCTCGGTCGGCGCGATGGCGCGCGGCTCCGCCGACCGCTACTTCCAGCAGGACATCAAGGACACGCTCAAGCTCGTGCCGGAAGGCATCGAGGGCCAGGTGCCTTACAAGGGCCCGGTCGGCAACGTCATGCACCAGCTCGCCGGCGGTCTTCGCGCCGCGATGGGCTATGTCGGCGCCAAGGACATGACGGAGCTGCACGACAAGGCCCAGTTCGTCCGCATCACCGGCGCGGGCCTGCGCGAAAGCCACGTCCACGACGTGACCATTACGCGCGAGAGCCCGAACTATCCGGGCGGGGGTTAGTCGTCGTTCGCGCTTGAATGACGGTGTCATGCCCCGCGAAGGCGGGGCATCCAGTACGCCGCGGCCTTTCGGTTCAGTTACAACCGTCTCGGAGTACTGGATCGCCCGCCTTCGCGGGCGATGACAGTGAGTTTGTCTCTCCACCGCTTTTGTATTGACGCGCCTCGCTGCCTCCGCTTCCGTTCACGCCGAAACGCAAATCGGAGGAAGCCATGTCTCAAGGCAAACGCATCGTTCTCGCCGCACGTCCCGTCGGCGAGCCCAAACCGTCTGATTTTCGTCTGGAGGAATTCGCGGTGCCGTCGGCCGGCGCGGGCGAAGTGCTGCTGCGCACGATCTGGCTGTCGCTCGATCCCTATATGCGCGGGCGCATGAGCGATGGTCCGTCCTACGCCGCACCGGTGCCGGTCGGCGGCGTGATGGAAGGTGAGGCGGTGAGCGAGGTCGTCGCCTCCAACAATCCGGACTTCGCCAAGGGCGACATCGTCCGTGCACGCACGGGCTGGCAGACCAACGCGATCTCGAACGGCAAGGGCCTGATCAAGGTCGATCCCAAGCTTGGTCCGATCTCGACCTCCATCGGCGTGCTCGGCATGCCCGGCATGACCGCGTATACGGGCCTGCTCGACATCGGCAAGCCGCAAGAAGGCGAGACCGTCGTCGTCGCCGGTGCCTCCGGTGCGGTCGGCTCGGCGGTGGGGCAGATCGCCAAGATCAAGGGCGCACGCGCGGTCGGCATCGCCGGCGGCAAGGACAAGTGCGACTACGTCGTGAAGGAACTTGGCTTCGATGCCTGTATCGATCACCGCGATCCTGATTTGGCGGCCAAGCTGAAGGACGCCTGCCCTAAGGGCATCGACGTCTATTTCGAGAATGTCGGCGGCGCCGTGTTCGAGGCGGTGTTCCCGCTGCTCAACCCGTTCGCCCGCGTGCCGGTCTGCGGCCTGATCGCGCATTACAACGACACCGAGGCCAAGCCGCCGAAATGGGCGGCCAGCATGATGCGCGCGACGCTGACCAAGCGGCTGACCTTCCGCGGCTTCATCGTCTCCGACTTCGCCTCGCGCCATGGCGACTTCCTGCGCGACATGTCGGGATGGGTCCGCGACGGCAAGGTCAAGTACAAGGAGTTCGTCACCGAGGGCCTGGAGAGCGCGCCCGGAGCCTTCATGGGCCTGCTGAAGGGCGCCAATTTCGGCAAGCAGCTGGTCCGGGTCGGGCCCGACAAGGCCTGACGCGACACAGGCCGGGACTCCCGTGGCTGCGAGGCCACACGCCGCCTGGAGATAGTTAAGAAAGAGTCACCAAATGGTCACACCTGCCCGCAAAACCCGCAGGTGTGACCGGCGGTTCATTGACGGGATCGCGAAGGCATTGAATCATCGTGCATATTTTGGGTGTTGCGATGATAGAGATCAGTGTTTTCTGCGTAATCCTGCTTGCGGCCGGCTATTGGACGACGATGTTCGTCATGGGCCGCCGCGATGACGTCATCCACGGCAAGTTCGTTCATGCCGAGGAGGAGCGTGATCTGACACGCGCCGCGATGCCGGCGCCGCCTCCGCCATTCCCGAAGCGCCCGGTCAAGCCGGCGCAGCCCGTCAGGTTGCCGCCTGCCAATGATGCCGGAGCCAAGCCGGTGAACAGCGCGGCGCTGCAGTCGTTGCTCGCCGCGATCCAGCAGGATCTCAAGAGCGTCGCCTGAGCCGATCGGAGCTCATCAATGCTCGCCGCCCATCTGGGCGAGCAGTTTCTCGATGTCGACATCGACCTGGCCTTTGGCCCTGACGTGGCGGACTTCGAAACTGTCGGGGCGGAAGCGGTACTCGACCAGCCCGACTTCCTTGATCGCGATCCGGTCCTGCCGTTGATCGTTGATGATGAAGCCGGCCGACGGCGCCCAGACGTGGCGGGTGTGCTGCCAGGTGAAGTCGCGCCGCTGGTGCACGTGCCCGCTGGCGACGAGGCGCAAATCGATCGTCCCCAGCATCTCGATCAGCCGCGCCCGCGCCGGCTGCGGCACGTAGCGGATCGAGGTCTCCGGCGTTTCGAGATCGTCGGGCTGGTTGAGGAAGAGCGGCTTGTGCACGAACAGCGCAACCGGCCTGCCGTTCGTGCGCGCGATCTGCATGCCCAGCCAGTCGAATTGCTCGGCCTCGAAGGCGAGCCCTGAATTCATCACCAGCGAATTGAGGCCGATGAAGCACCAGCCGGCGGCCTCGAACATCCAATGGTCGTCGCCGACGATGTCGCAGAATTGCCGGCGGTGCGCTTCGCTGACCGGAGGCTTCGGCGCAGGCCCGAGCGCGGTCGGATTGTCGCCGATGTCGTGATTGCCGGGGATGTAGCGGCAGGCCACGGGCAGGGCGTCGTGCAGGCCTTTTGCGAACACGACATCGTCGCGGCCGGTCGGACCGTCGAAGGCGACGTCGCCGGTGTTGACGACGAGATCGGGCCTGTTGGTATCGATGTGCTCGCTGACCGCCTGGAAGTTTGCGATCAGGCCGGGGAAGCGCCGGCCGAGATGCGTGTCGGAAATCTGCGTGAGGCGAAATTCGGACATGGCATCACCATATCCGCGCGCGCTTGTCGGAACGATGACGCGCAAGCGTCATCGGCGACCGAACAAAGTTTAAAGCACGCGATAGCGGATCGTGTAGCCGTCCTGCGGTGCGACCGCGCCCGTCATCGGCGAGGCGATGCGGTCGGCGAGGTGCCAGGGGCCGAACTGCTCGGAGCGATGCGGCTCGGCTGGCAGGCGGAGACGAAACTCGAACGTGCCCTTGCCGGGGAGGTTCACGACCAGCACGCGGTCGGCGGTGCGCTGGCTGAGCGCCACCGCGCCACGCAGGACCGAGCGTCCGTCGCCGAGTTCCTGCACGCCGCCAACCAGCGCCAGGGTCTGGTTGCGGTCGGTGTGCAACTCGATCTGGGTATCGGACACCGCCGTGAGAGTTTCCCGGGGCATGCGGATCTCGAACTCGACCGCCGGCTTGGACGGGTTGAGGCCGAGATAGGCCGCCGCAGCATGGCGCATGTCGTAGGCGGCGAAGGCGAACAGGACGAGCGCGGCGAGGGTGGCGAGGCCATGCCTGACCACGTCGCGCCAGGTTCGGTAGCTCAAGCGGAAGTAAACCGTCATCGCCAGCGCGACCGCGAGCGCCATTGCGATACCTGACAGGGCCGACATCAGGATACCGATCTGGCCGTCGGCGGATTCGGTCAAAAGGCTGGACAGGGTGGTCATGGCTGGCTCGCCGTGCGCCCCGAGGGGGCAAAATCGCTTTAACTGTCGGCAGTTGGTCGCGGAAGCGGGAACACGGGTTCAACTCGTTGATTGTCAGGACCACCAGACGCGGCTAATGACGGGCCGCGGCATGCCGCCTTACGGGAAAGTTCCGATGTCTATTCAGATGGTTCTGCTGCCTGTGTTCGTGCAGGTGGGACTCACCTTCGCGCTGCTGATCGGCATGGTGCTGGCGCGCCGTCGCACGCTGGTTGCGGGCGAGACCAAGATCCGCGACATCGCGCTGGGCGAGCCGAACTGGCCCAAGGGCGCCACGCAAATCGCCAATTGCTACCGCAACCAGTTCGAACTGCCGGTGCTGTTCTACGTCCTGATCGCGCTGGCGCTCCCGCTCCGCCATGCCGACCTGTTCATCGTGCTGATGTCCTGGGTGTTCGTGGTGACGCGGTTCGCCCATGCCGGCGTGTTCGTCTCCTCGAACGATCTCGGCCGCCGCTCCACGGTCTGGCTCGCTGGCTGCCTCGTGCTGCTGGCGATGTGGATCTACTTCGCGCTGAAGATGCTGTTGCTGATCTGACCCTTGCGCGCAATTCCTGACTTGCAAGATTCACTGCAAGCTTCACTGAAAGATTCAAATGACCCCCGCTGCCCGGCTGTCCGCAGCCATTGAACTGATCGACACAATCGAGAAGGACCGCGTGCCCGCGGCGAAGGCGCTGAAGGAGTGGGGCACCGCGCACCGCTTCGCCGGTTCCGGCGACCGCGCCGCGATCGCCGGCCTCGTCTGGGACGTGCTGCGCCGCTACGCCTCGAGCGCCTGGCTGATGGACGCGGATACCGCGCGCGCGCGGCTGATCGGCATGCTCAGGCTCGAACGCGCCATGGACGCGGCGACGATGGGCGCCCTGTTCGACGGCAGCCGCTTCGCGCCGGCGCCGCTGACCGAGGCCGAGCAGGCCGCACTCAGCCATCGCTCCCTGAAGGATGCGCCGGCCGCGATCGCCGGCGACTATCCCGATTGGCTCGATCCGTACCTGGCAAAAGTGTTCGGCGACGACCGTGCGGCGGAGGCCGCCGCGATGGCGAGCCGAGCCCCGCTCGACCTGCGCGTCAACACGCTAAAGTCCAATCGCGACAAGGTGCTGAAGGCGCTTGCTCATCTTCATGCAGAACCGACGCCATGGTCGGCAACGGGCCTCCGCATCGCGCTTTCGGCCGATGCGCGCAATCCCGGCATCCAGGCGGAAGAGGATTTCATCAAGGGCGGCGTTGAAGTGCAGGATGAGGGATCGCAGCTTGCGGCCCAGTTCACCGCGGCAAAGCCCGGCGAGCAGGTGATCGATCTCTGCGCCGGTGCCGGCGGCAAGACGCTGGCGCTTGCTGCCATGATGCAGGGCAAGGGCCGGCTGATCGCGACCGACCGCGACAAGCGCCAGCTCGCGCCGATCCACGAGCGGCTGTCGCGTGCCGGCGTCCATAATGCCGATGTCCGCACGCCCAAGGGCGAGGCCGATCCTCTCGCGGATATCCGTGGCAGCGCCGATCTCGTCGTGATCGACGCGCCCTGCACGGGAACCGGAACCTGGCGCCGCAACCCCGACGCCAAATGGCGCATGCGCCCCGGCGCGCTGGAGATTCGCCTACGCGACCAGACCGAGGTGCTGGAACGCGCGGCGCCGCTGGTAAAGTCGGGCGGCCGCATTGCCTATATTACGTGCTCGGTGCTGTCCGAAGAGAACGGCGAGCAGGTGAGGGCGTTCATGAGCCGTCATCCCGAATTCGCGGTCGTCCCGCCCGAGCAAACCGCGAGCGTACTCTGGGACAAGGCGGAGGATTTTGCGCAAGCCGCGCTGCAGTCGGCGGAGGGCTGGCTGATGACGCCGCGCCGCACCGGGACGGATGGGTTCTTCGTTTCGGTGCTGAAGAAGGCGTAGGTCCGTAGGGCGGATTAGCCGGCGGCTGCGCAAAACGCAGCGGTCGGCGTAATCCGCCGTGTCTCTCTCCGATGAGGCAGGTGTTGGCGGATTACGCTGCGCTAATCCGCCCTACAGCGCCGCGTCTGACGCCCCCAAACGCAAAAAACCCCGCGGACCGGATCCCGGTCGCGGGGTTTTCTAGCTCTAACGTTCTGCCGGTACGTCCGTGGTCAGAACGCTGCGCCGGCGTTAGCCGACGCGGAGATTGTCAGCCGACGACTTGCCGCTGCGGCGGTCGGCGACGATGTCGAACGAGACCTTCTGACCCTCGTTGAGGGAGGAGAGGCCAGCGCGCTCGACGGCGCTGATGTGCACGAACACGTCCTTCTGGCCGTCGTCCGGCTGGATGAAACCATAACCCTTTTGGGTGTTGAACCACTTCACGGTGCCCATAGCCATGGGATATTTCCTTTAGTTAGGTTGAGTACGCACGCGGATCATGACGCACCAATGCGCCCGTGATCCCTGATGAGTCGATGTTTGGAGAATTCATCTGAAGCGTGCGCGCCCGTCAGCAACGAAGCGAAGCGGCCCAGTCGTTCGGCCAAGTATCGATGATCACAATATAGCGAGAATTTGGGGCCACTTCAAGGCACCACCCGTAGTCCGAAACGTCGCGCGACTTTGCTATTTTGCGGTGCAAATTAACCGTCGGCCCCACCTCAGTCGACGATGAAGAGCGTCGCCCCGGTGGCCGTCGAGGACCGGTGCGCGGCGTCGCCGAAATCCGAGACCTGGTAGCTCATCCCCGCCGTCAGCTTGAATGTGCGCCCGTCACGCAGCTCGGAATCCAGCTCGCCCTTCAGCACGTAGAGCACGTGGCCGCGGTCGCACCAATGGTCGGCCAGATAGCCCGGAGAATACTCGACCATCCGCACCCGGAGCTCGCCGATATTGAGCGTGCGCCATGTCGCCTGTCCGGTCTCGCCGGCATGCATGGTGGCCTCGACCTTGCTCCAGTCGGTGACGGTGAAGGGGGAGGTGGGGAGCTTCATGGGGGAATCCTGTCTTAAGGGCCGGCAGTGCCTCTGTTAACGCACGCCGTCGCCCCAGTCTTCGTCATTACGAGCGCAGCGAAGCAATCCAGAAATGCATCCGCAGCGGCAGCCTGGATTGCTTCGCTGCGCTCGCAATGACGGGGATGGGCTAGTGCACCAAATGGTTCGCCGAGCCCTGCACGATCAGCCCGGCATCATTCACCCGCAGATATTCGCAGATCTTCTTCCCCCGCTCGTTGGCGTAGAACACCACGACGCTGTCGGGGCTGACGAACAGATCGATCAGCGTGAAATGCAGCTCCGGCAGCAGGCCGAGCGCCTTGCCCCAATAGGCGCGCAGCGCGTCCTTGCCGTGCACCGTGCCGCTGGCGTCAAAACCCATCATCGGGATGCGGTCCGAGGTCATCAGGACGGCCTCGTCGTAGAGCGTGAGCACGCGTTCGAGATCGCGCGCGTTCCAGGCCTCGACCCAGGTCCGGCCGAGCGCCGCGAGCGTGGATGGCTGGTGATGCCGTGACATGGCGTTCTCCCTGATCAGCCCCTGTTTTGAGAGCGAAGCATATAGGTCAATAATACTGACCTATATCCGTTTGTCCATGCCCAAAGAAGCATGTGGGCGCGCGGCGAGCGCGGTTGCGGGCAGGGCCGCGCCAGCGTATTTGCTGGCCATGACAGCAGCACAGAACGACCGCTCCGCGTCGACGCCCTCGGTGGCCTCGGCGCATGACAAGATTCTCATCGTCGACTTCGGCAGCCAGGTGACGCAGCTGATCGCGCGTCGCGTGCGCGAGGACGGCGTCTATTGCGAGATCGTCCCGTTCAACAAGGCCGAAGAGGCCTTCAAGGAGATGAAGCCTAAAGCGGTGATCCTCTCCGGCGGGCCGGAGTCGGTGCATGAAGCCGGCTCGCCCCGTGCCCCGCAAGCGATCTTCGATTCCGGCGTGCCCGTGATGGGCATCTGCTACGGCCAGATGACCATGGCCGCCCAGCTCGGCGGCGAGGTCGAGGGCGGTCATCACCGCGAATTCGGCCGCGCCGATGTCGAAGTCAAGGCCGACAGCCAGCTGTTCGCGGATGTCTGGTCCTCAGGCAGCAAGAACCAGGTCTGGATGAGTCACGGCGACCGCATCACCAGGATGCCGCCGGGCTTCTCGGTGGCCGGCACCTCGCCGAACGCGCCGTTCGCGATCATCCAGGACGAGAAGCGCAAGTACTACGGCCTGATGTTCCACCCCGAAGTGGTGCACACGCCCGACGGCGCCAAGCTGATCCGCAACTTCGTCCGCAAGATCGCCGGTCTCACCGGCGACTGGACCATGGGCGCCTTCCGCGCGGAAGAGATCGCCAAGATCCGCAGCCAGGTCGGCAAGGGCAAGGTGATCTGCGGCCTCTCCGGCGGCGTCGATTCCGCGGTCGCGGCCGTGTTGATCCACGAAGCCATCGGCGACCAGCTCACCTGCGTGTTCGTCGATCACGGCATGCTGCGTCTTGATGAGGCCAAGACCGTGGTCGATCTGTTCCGCCACCACTACAACATCCCGCTCGTGCACGTGGATGCCTCCAAGCAGTTCCTCGGCGAGCTCGAAGGCGTCACCGATCCCGAAAAAAAGCGCAAGACCATCGGCCGCCTCTTCATCGAGGTGTTCGAGCAGGAAGCCAAGAAGCTCGGCGGCGCCGACTTCCTGGCGCAGGGCACGCTCTACCCCGACGTGATCGAGAGCGTCTCCTTCACCGGCGGACCGTCAGTCACCATCAAGTCGCACCACAATGTCGGCGGTCTCCCCGAGCGCATGAACATGAAGCTCGTCGAGCCCCTGCGCGAGCTGTTCAAGGACGAGGTCCGCAAGCTCGGCTACGAGCTCGGCCTTCCCGAAATCTTTGTGGGCCGCCACCCGTTCCCGGGCCCGGGCCTCGCCATCCGCTGCCCCGGCGACATCACCCGCGACAAGCTCGACATCCTGCGCAAAGCGGACGCCGTCTATATCGACCAGATCCGCAAGCACGGCCTCTACGACGACATCTGGCAGGCCTTTGCCGTGCTGCTCCCGGTCAAGACCGTCGGCGTCATGGGCGACGGCCGCACCTACGACTACGTCGTGGGACTGCGCGCCGTGACCTCGACCGACGGCATGACCGCGGATTTCTACCAGTTCGACATGAAGTTCTTAGGCGAGACCGCGACGCGCATCATCAACGAGGTGAAGGGCGTGAACCGGGTCGTGTACGACGTGACCAGCAAGCCGCCTGGGACCATTGAGTGGGAGTAGGGGCTAGCGTGTCCCCTTAGACAGCGAACCCATCGCCACAAGACTTAAGCGTGGTTGATGGTTGCTGGCTTCGCTACAACCATCCCAACAGCCATCTCACCCTGCTTCCTGCCAATGCGGATAGGTGACGTAGGCGGTGACGGCGCCTTGCTCGTGGGAGCGGATGGTGACCTGCTGCCCCTTGGGCATGTGGACGATCTCACCTGGACCGGCGGTGACTGTGCCATACTCGCTCGTCACCGACAGCTTGCCCTCCAGGACGAGCATGACGTCGTCCACGGCGAGCTTTTCCTCGAGGCTCTGATTGGGCGCATAGCGCCCGAAGCCGATTGTGATTGGTCCGCCGTCGCGCTGATCGATCACATTGCCGGCGAATATCTCTGCATCCTGCCCAGGCGAGCGTTCGAACGATGCGTCGGCGACGGCAAATTTGCGAACTTTCATGACAACCCTTCCGTCTTGCGCGAGGAGTCAGCGAAAACACGGTTGGTAAACGCATGAGAGAATTGTTTGTTCAACGGGTCAGTGGCGCATCGTTCCCGCAGGGAACGTCTGGCGCGGAACGGGGCCGGCGTCTTCGCTGCCGCGCGCGGAGCATGATATCGACGCGGTCGCCTCGAACACGGTGGACGGGCGATCTATGACCTTCGCGCAGCAGCTGGAGGAGACGTACGCCGACGGCATCGCGGTGCTGCGCACAAGGTGCATGTCGCGATGTCCGAGCGCGCCGGACAGGTGACGTGTCCGGCGCCAACACAAAAAAGCCCCTCAGTTCGCTCGCCCCTAAGCAATCGTCTTCAAATACAGACCCGGATCGAAATATTTGCTCGCCGGCGTGAAGTCCTTGATGCCGGCGTTGGCCATGAAGAAGTCTGTCGATTGCTGCAGCCAGTTGGTGACGGTCCCGTCCGAGTACATCCGCTTCCAGTCCTTGGACGTGAACATCTTCTGGGCCTTGAAGGACTCGTTGATGTCGGACAGCGGCGTCTGGCTGTAGTGACCCTTCTGCAGCTTCTCCATCGCCTCGTTGCTGTTGGCGACGATGTAGTCGTTGGCATCGGCCCAGCCGCGGATCAGCTTGGCCAGGGTCTCCTTGTTGGGTTCGTAATAGTCGTTCGCCGCGGCCCAGCCGCCGATGATGGCCGCCTTGGGATAATAGGCTGACGCATCGGCCAGCATGGTCGCGCCGGGCACCTTGTCGCGGACCGTGACGTTGAACGGCACCCAGAGCGCCACGGCCGGCACGGCGCCGGAGATGAAGGCGGTCACGGCCGCCGGCATGGTCTGGTTGACGAGCTCGACCTCCTTGGGGTCGACCTTGTTGGCCCGCAGCGCAGTGTCGAGGAACACGTGCGCCGTGGTGCCGGTCGCGGTCGCGATGCGCTTGCCTTTCAGATCCGCGAACGACTTGATGCCCTGATCGCCGCGAACCCAGAGCTGCGCCGTCGCGACCTCGATGTCGTTGATGAGGAACACCTTGCCCTGGCCGCGCGCCGGGAAGTTCGAGAGCACGGCGCCGGTCGCGAGCACGTCGAGGCTGCCGCCGATCAGGGCCTGGAAGATTTCCAGCCCGGTGTTGAATTGCCGCAGCTCGAGATCGAGGCCCTGCTTCTCGAAGGAGCCGCGGTCCATGCCGGTCCAGATCTGGCCGTCGACGGCGACGGTGTGAAGATAGCCGACGCGGACCTTGGTTTTCGCTTGCGCGATCGCCGGCGCCGCGGCCGTGAAGGTGCCGAGCGCAAGGCCCGCCGTCGTGGTCAGAAATTGCCGCCGATCCATGATGTCTCCTCCGTTTTGCCTGTTATTCCGAGAACGAGACTGGACGCATCTGTGCCTGCTGGGCGCGATACTCGTCCATCACGAGCTGTCTGATGTGGCTTCGCAGTTCTGCGAATTCCGGACGTTCCTGGATCGACTCGTCGCGCGGATAGGCGAAGGGAACGTCGATGATTTCCTTGATCCGCGCCGGCCGCGCCGTCACCACCACGATGCGTGAGGCGAGGTAGATCGCCTCCTCGACGGAATGGGTGATCAGCATGACGGTCTTGCCTTCGGTCTCCAGCACCTTGAGCAGCAGGTTCTGCATGTTGGAGCGGGTCTGGGCGTCGAGCGCTCCGAACGGCTCGTCCATCAGGAGGAACTGCGGCTTCACCGCATAGGCCCGCGCGATCGCGAGGCGTTGCCGCATGCCACCGGACAGATGTTTCGGATAGGAATTGGCGAAGTCGGACAGGCCCATCAGGCCGAGATAGTGCTCGCAGATGGCCTCGCGCTCGGCGGCCGGGACATGGTTGGCGTTGAGCGTCAGGCCGAAAGCAATGTTCTGCTTCACCGTCAACCACGGGAATACGCCGTATTCCTGGAAGATGACGCCGCGCTTGGGGCCGGGACCGGCGACGGGACGGCCGTCGAACAGCACCTTGCCGGTGGTCGGCTTCTGGAAGCCGGCGAGCATGCTCATCATCGTGGTCTTGCCGCAGCCAGACGGCCCGATCACCGCGATGAAGTCGCCGTCGTTGATGTCGTAGCTGACGTCCTCGACGACGTTGAGACGGCCCTTCGCCGTCTCGAAGGACAGCGACACCTTGTCGAACTGCGCGCGCTTGGTCATGCGATGGCCCGATCCTGCCAGACCAATAGCCGCGCCGTGATCTTGCGCAGGATCAGATCCATGATCAGCGCGATCAGACCGATGCAGATGATGCCGACATAGATGACGTCGAGCAGGAAGTAGGTCGAGGCATTCTGGATCATGGCGCCGAGCCCGCGCTGCGCCGCGATCAGCTCGGATGCGACCAGCGTCGCCCAGGCCACGCCCAACGCCACGCGCAGCGCCGTGAGGATATGCGGGACGGTGAGGGGGATGATGACCTTGCGGAAGATCTCGGCCTGGTTGGCGCCGAGCGTCTGCGCCACGCGGATGTAGAGCGGCGTGATCTGCGAGACACCTTCATACATCACGATCACGCCCGAGAAGAACGAGGCGTAGAACAGGATGACGAGCTTTGCGAGTTCGTCGACGCCGAAATAGACGATCACCAGCGGGATCAGCGCGATCGGCGGCAGCGCGCGGAAGAAGTTGATCATGGGGTCGGCGAAGGTGCGGGCGGGGCGATACCATCCGAGCAGAAATCCGACCGGCACGGCCACGAGGATGCCGAGCGCGACGCCGAGAAAGACGCGCCGCGTCGAGGCGAAAATGTCGATCAGCAGGCCTTCCTTGGTGAGAAGCTCGAAGAATTTGGCGGCGACCTGGTGCGGCGCGGGGATCAGCGAGACGTTGACGAAGCCGCTCCAGCGCACGGCGTACCAGAGCAGGATTGCACCGATCCACGGTATCAATCCGAGACCGATGCGTCTCAGGCCAGCTCCGTTCATTCGACGCGTCCACCCAGATTGCGGTTGATGTTTTCAAAGGTCATATTATAAATAGGATGACCATACAAGTGGCGCCTTTGGTCGTAGGCGTCGCAGGGTTTCCCGCATGACATCGCAGCCTTTCACCATCCGAAGCGTCCAGGCCTTTGGCTATCGCTACCCGCTGACCACGCCGGTCATCACGTCCTTCGGGCGGATGAAGGATCGGCCGGCTGTCTTCGTCCGCGTCGAAGACACCGACGGGAACATCGGCTGGGGCGAGGTGTGGTGCAATTTCCCCGCACCGGGCGCCGAGCATCGGGTTCGGCTCGTCAACGAATTGCTCGCGCCGGCGCTGGTAGGGTTCAATTTGACCGAGCCGTCCGCCGCTTTCGAGCATCTGACGCAGGGAACCTCCGTGCTTGCGTTGCAATCCGGCGAGGCCGGGCCGTTTGCGCAGTCGATCGCCGGCATCGATCTCGCCGTCTGGGATCTCCACGCGCGCCGCCGGAACGTCGCGCTGTGGAAGCTGCTCGGCGAGGCGGAGCGCACGATCAAGGTCTACGCCAGCGGCATCAATCCGGTCGGGTCCGAGCGCACGGCCGAAGCGGCGCTGGGCCGCGGTTATCGCGCGCTGAAGCTGAAGATCGGCTTCGATCCGGCAGGCGACCGCGCCAATCTCGCCGCGCTGCGCCGTCTTGTGGGCAAAGGTATGCTCGCCGCCGACGTCAATCAGGGTTGGACGATTGCGCAGGCGCTGGAACTTGCTCCGCAACTCGAGCACTTCGCTCTCGCCTGGCTCGAGGAGCCGATCCGCGCCGATCGCCCGCGGCAGGAATGGATGCAGTTGCGCGAGGCCATCCGCTTTCCGCTCGCGGCCGGCGAGAACATCGCGAGCCACGCCGGCTTTGCCGAGGTGCTGCGTGAGCCGGTGCTCGGTGTCGTCCAGCCCGACATCGCCAAATGGGGCGGGCTGTCGGCTTGCGCGAGCATCGCCCGGGACATCCTGGCGTCGGGAAAGATGTTCTGCCCGCATTATCTCGGCGCCGGCATCGGCCTTCTGGCCTCCGCGCATCTTCTCGCCGGCGTCGGCGGCGACGGTCTGCTCGAAGTCGACTGCAACGAAAACCCGCTGCGCGACCGCTTCTGCGGCCCCGTGCTCGATGTCCGCGACGGCATGATCACGCTCGGTGACGAGGCTGGCCTCGGCATCACGCCCGATCTCGCCTCCATCGAACAGTACCGGACGATCTGATGCCAGCACGCGGCTACGACTACATCATCGTCGGCGCGGGCTCGGCCGGCTGCGTCATTGCGAACCGGCTGTCGGCCGATCCGTCCTGCCGCGTCCTGTTGCTGGAGGCCGGCGGATCGGATCGGAATTTCTGGCTGAAGCTTCCCGTCGGCTATTACCGGACCATTTACAACGAGCGCTTCTCGCGCCTGTTCAGGACCGAACCCTCGGAGGGAAGTGGCGGTCGTGCCATCGTCTGGCCGCGGGGCCGCGTGCTCGGCGGCTCGTCCTCGATCAACGGCCTGATCTTCATCCGGGGCCAGCACGAGGATTTTGACGATTGGGAACGTCTCGGCGCCGAGGGCTGGAGCTATCGCGAACTCCTGCCGTATTTCCGGCGCCACGAACGCTACCGCGGCGGCGAGAGCCAGTTTCACGGCGGGCTCGGGGAGTTCGAGGTCTCCGACCTTCGCAACGACAATCCGGCCTCGAAGGCCTGGGTCGAGGCGGGCGTCGAGTTCGGCCTGCCGCGCAATCCCGACTTCAACGGCGCCACGACGCTCGGCGTCGGCACCTACCAGCTCGGCATCGGGCGGCACTGGCGAACCAGTTCGGCCTCGGCGTTTCTGCGCCCCGCCGCCGGCCGTCCGAACCTTACCGTCATCACCCATGCGCAAGTCAGCAGGGTCGTTTTCAACGGTCGCGTCGCGACCGGCGTCGAGTGGATCAGCAAGGGGCAGGTCCACAGCGCGACGGCCGATCGCGAGATCATCCTGTCCGGCGGCGCGCTGCAGTCGCCGCAGATCCTCCAGCTCTCCGGCGTCGGTCCGGCTGACCTGCTGCGCAAGCTCGGCATTCCCGTCGTTGCCGAGTCCCCGGACGTCGGCGCCAATCTCCAGGACCATTATCAGGCCCGGCTGATCGTCCGCCTGAAGGAGCGAATTTCGCTCAACGATCAGGTCCGCAATCCCGTCGAACTGGCGAAGATGGGCTTGCAGTGGATGCTGGCGGGCAGCGGCCCGCTGACGGTCGGGGCGGGGCAGGTAGGCGGCGCGGCCTGCACGGAATACGCAGTCGGCGGTCGGCCGGACGTGCAGTTCAACGTGATGCCGCTCTCGGTCGACAAGCCCGGTGAGCCCCTGCACAGCTATTCCGGCTTCACCGCTTCGGTCTGGCAGTGCCACGCAAAATCGCGCGGACGGCTTGCGATCAGCTCGACCGATCCCTTCGAGCAGCCGCGTATCGCACCGAACTATTTTGCCGAGGAGATCGACCGCAAGACCATTGTTGCGGGTCTGAAGATTCTGCGCGAGATATATCAGCAGAGGGCGTTTCGCCCGCTCTGGGACGTCGAGATGGTGCCGGGCGAGGCGACAAGGGACGATGCCGGGCTGTGGGATTTTGCGCGCAATACGGGGGGCACGGTGTTTCACTGCGTCGGGACCTGTCGGATGGGCAGCGATGCGCAGGCCGTGCTCGATCCGCAGCTGCGCGTGCGCGGCGTCGAACGGCTGCGGGTGATCGACGCCTCGGTGATGCCGCAGATCACCTCGGCCAACACGAATGCGACCAGCCTGATGATCGGCGAACGCGGTGCCGCGCTGGTCATGGCCTGATCGCGCGGCCTGAATTCCGGAGGGCGAGATGGAATTGAGTTCCGACAGTCACGTCCCCAAATACGCGCAGATCGCCGACATCTTCCGGCAGCGCATCGCGCGCGGCGTCTGGACCCAGGGCTTTCGCCTGCCGGCCAACGAGGAGCTGGCCGCCGAGTTCGGCGTGTCGCGCGTCACGATCAGGCAGGCAGTGGAGCTGCTGGCCCGCGACGGCGTGATCGAGGCACAGCAGGGGCGCGGCACCTTCGTTACGGGGACAGTAGGGCAGGATCGCTGGCTCAAGGTCGAGACGACGCTCTCCGATCTCGCCGACATGTACCGCGACACCTCGCCGGAGATCATCAACATCTCGGAGAGCCGCACCAATGCGCCGCTGCTTCCCGGTGACGGCAAGCCGGCCGAAAAATATGTCTTCATGCGCCGGCTGCATTCGCGGGAGAAGCAGCCATATTGCGTCATTTCCATCTATCTCGACGAGAAGATCTTTCGCAGGTCGCCGAAGCGCTTTCGCAACGAGACCGTGATCCCGATCCTGAATGATCTCAGGGATCCCGCCATCGCCAGCGCGCGCCAGACCCTGACGATCGGCGCCGCGGATATCGAGGCGGCGCGGTTGCTGCGCGTGCCGCTGAATTCGCCGGTGGCCGAAGTCCGCCGCATCTTTACGACCGCGGACCGCACCGTCATCTATCTCGGCGAGGTCACCTACCGCGGCGACTTCGTGCGGATCGACATGGATCTGCGGCCCTGACGCATGACCCGGAAAAGCGCGCAGCGGCTTTCCGAAAGGGTCAGGCTCAAACGTCAACGCGAGAACAGCTCCTGGTTCCGGCGCTCGAGTTCTTCGCCATAGGTGCGCAGGACGTGTGCTTCGCTCAAGGTGCCGATCGTGGCGCGATGATCGGTGCGGTCGACGACCGCGAGCACATCGGCTTCGCTGCGTTCAAAGGCCTGCAGGATCTCGCGCACCGGCGTGGTCGGGAGCAGACACTCATCCTGTTGCTGGGCGAGTGACCCGATCTGCTCGTCGTCCAGATTGGCCACTGAATGCAGCGTCGCGGCGGGCACGATGCCCGCATAGATGCCGTTGGGATCGCGCAGCACGATCTGGCGGACCTGTGCCGGCGAGAACAGCTTTTGCGCCTCGCCGATGGGCATCGTCGTCAGCGCATTCTCGAAATCGGTGCGCATTAGGGAGGCCGCGCTCATCTGCCGGACCCAGCCGATGTCCTGCGGGCCGCGGATCACCTCGCCGCGCAGATGAAAGCGCCAGGTCGCGAAGCTGTAGCCGAACAGCTCGCGAACGATCAGCGCGCAGACCGACGACGCGACCACCGCTCCAACGGTGACCGAGAAATCGCCGGTGATCTCGAGCGCGAGACAGACCATGCTGAAGGGCGCTCCGAGGACGCCGGTTCCGAGCGCGGCGAGCGCGGCGATGGCGGCCGTGCCGGGCTGGAGCGCCAGCGTGGGAAGAGGGCCCGTCAGCACGATGCTGTAGAGCTGCCCGATCAGGGCGCCGAGCAGGAGCGAGGCGAAAAACAGGCCGCCGCGAAAGCCGGAGCCGAGGGAGATGGCCGAGGCCAGGATCTTGAACACGATCGTGGTCGTGAGCAGGAGCCAGGTCGGGTTGCTGACCAGCAGGATCTGCATGGCGCCGTGGCCGGCGCCGAGCACGGTTGGCGTCAGCAAGGCGAGACCGCCGAGCAGGAGGCCGCCGAGAATCGGCCGCAGCAGGCCCTTGAACATCGTGACGCGCTGAAAGCAGCGCTCGGAGAATGCGACCGCGAGCATCACGATGATGCTGGCGAAGGCGCAGATGATACCGATCAGCACCGTCTGGCCGATCATCTCGACGGAGACCGGTGAGGGGAAGCCGGGCACCATCAGGAAGGACTGGTGCGTCAATTGCCGCGCGACGAGCCACGCGGTGACCGCGCTGGCGATGACCGGCACGAGACCGGCGGAGGTATAGGCGCCGAGCACGACTTCGAAGGCGTAGAAGGCGCCGGCGAGCGGCGCGGAAAACGCGGCGCTGATCGCCCCCGCGGCGCCGCAGGCCACCAGCAGCCGCATGTCGTTGCGGCGGGCGGCCAGGCGCTGGCCGACGTGGGAGCCGAACATCGAGCAGATCTGCGTATAGCCGGCTTCCAGCCCGACCGACCCGCCGAACCCGTTGGACAGCAGCGTTTGGATCGAGATCAGCAAGCTGCCGCGAAAGGACACCCGGCCGCCATAGAGCGCATTGGCTTCGATCGCGTCGGCGAGCTGCTGTCCCTTCACGCGCCGGGCGAAGTACAGCCCGATCAGTGCGAGCACCAGGCCGCCGAGCATCGGGACGAGCAGCGTGCGCTGCCAGGAGATCACGCCGGTGGCGCTGAGATGTGCGTCGTAGGGAATGTCGAACAGCAGGGCGTGAGAGACCTGGCTGAGGCTCGAGATCGCGGCGATCAGGACGCCGCTGAGCAGTCCGACCACGATGGCGACCAGCACGAGGCCGGTTTCGCGATTGCGCACGAAATTGCGCAGGAACAACGGCAGCAGGCGGATGCCGGGGGCCGTGGCCGGCTTCGCGGGATGGGATGCCTGCGCCATCCTATGCCGGATCCCGCAGCGGCTCGGTGCGCACGACGCGGAAGCCGATATTACTGGACGAGGACTCGGTCGTGTTGGAGCTTCGCGCCGCGACGCGGTAGCGATTGCAGTAGGAGTCGTGGCAGAGGAAGGATCCGCCGCGCATCGATCGGTTGGGAGCCGGCTCGCGGTTCAAAGGGTCTCGTGACGGTGTGAGGCGGTGATAGCTCGGCGAAAAATAGTCCTCGCACCATTCCCAGACATTTCCGGCGACATTGTGCAGGCCATAGCCGTTGGGCACGAAACTGTGAACGGGCGCCGTACCGAAATAGCCGTCATCGACAGTATTGCGGTCGGGAAAGTTGCCCTGCCAGATATTGCAGCGATGCTCGCCGCCGGGCTGCAGCTCGTTGCCCCAGGGATAGGTGGCCTGGTCCAATCCGCCGCGCGCGGCCATCTCCCATTCCGCTTCCGTCGGAAGGCGCGTGCCGGACCATTGGCAGTAGGCTTGTGCGTCGTTCCAGGAGACGTGAATGACAGGATGATCGAGCCTGTCGAGGATGCTGCTCGACGGTCCTTCCGGCTGCGCCCAGTAGGCGCGCGTCACCGGGACCCACCATGGCGTTTCCTGAACGCGCGCCGTGCGTACGTTGCGCGTCTCTTCCGGCAACAGGCCGTCGAAGACAAAGCTCCAGCCGTAGCGTTCGGCGTCCGTCGTGTAGCCGGTGGCACGGACGAAGTCGCCGAATTGCAGATTGCTCACGGCGTGGCAGGCAATGGCATACGGCGACAGCGTCACCAGCCGTATCGGGCCTTCGCCGTCTTGGACGAAGCCGATGCCGTCCGATCCCATGCGAAAGGCTCCGCCGATCAGCGAGCTCCAGCGGCGTCGGATCGGGGTTGGACTGGGAGGGATCGCCGCCCGTGCATCCTCGCCCGTCGCCGGCCCGTTGCCGGCGGCATGCTGGGTGCAACAGTGTGAGCGATCCCCGGTCATGTCCTATTTCTGCTTCTCTTCCTCCCAGAAGGCGGTGCCGCCTTCCGCCTTCATCAGCTCGAGGATCTTCTCCCGCGGGATCACGCCGCAGCGATTGGCCCATTGCTGATACTGCGCCAGCATCTCCTTGACGCGGTCCGGATGCTGCGCGGCGAGATCGTTCATCTCGGTGCGGTCCGTCTCCATGTCGTAGAGCTCCCAGGGGCCGGGATACTTCCGCACCAGCTTCCATTTGCCGACGCGCACGGCCGCATTGCCCTCGTGCTCCCAGAACAAAGGGCCACGGTTGCCATAGGCCGAGGCGAATGACGGCACCAGGCTCTCGCCTTCGCAAGGCAGGATGGCGTTGCCGTTGTACTCCTTGGGATAGGTGGCGCCGCTGACGTCGAGAATGGTCGCCATCACGTCGGTGAGCTGGCTCGGGTTGTGGCGCAGGCCGCCTCTCTCGGAGATGCCGCGCGGCCAGTGCACGATGAACGGGGTCGCGATGCCGCCCTCGTGGATCCAGTGCTTGTAGAGACGGAACGGGGTGTTGGAGAGATTGGCCCAGGCGGTGCCGTAGCTCTGATAGGTGTCCTCGGCGCCGGGCATCAGGGTCGGGTCGTTGCCGAAGCGTACCGGCTTGCCGTCGCGTGTCTTCGCCTGCGCGATCATGAGCTGATCCACCAGCTCCTTTGCCGTGACGCCTTCCGGAATATCCTCGGCGCAGGCGCCGTTGTCGGAGAGGAAGATGATCAGCGTGTTGTCCATCTCGCCGGTCTCTTCCAGCGCCTTCAGGATCCGGCCGATGCCCTGGTCCATGCGGTCGATCTGGGCCGCATAGACCTCCATGCAGCGCAGGGTCCATTCGCGCTGCTCCGCGTCGGTCCACGGCGGCTGGGTCGGATCGCGATCGGTCAGGCGCCAGTTCGGATGGATGATGCCGTCGTCGACGAGGCGCTTGAGCCGCTCCTCGCGCAGCTTGTCCCAACCCGCATCGAAACGGCCTTTGTACTTGGCGATATCCTCGTCATGGGCATGGAGCGGCCAGTGCGGCGCCGTATAGGCGACGTATTGGAAGAACGGCGCGTCGGGCTTCTGCGCCTTGTGCTGGCGGATGAAGGCGGCGGCCTGATCGCTGATTGCGTCGGTGTAGAAGAACGAGGGATCCTTCACCGCCTCGTGCTCGATATTGTCGTTGCCGCGGGTGAGCGTGTTGGGATGGTAAAAGCTGCCGGCGCCGATGATGGTGCCGTAGAAATGGTCGAAGCCGCGCTGCATCGGCCATGCGTCGGTCGGCTCCGTCAGGCTGCTGGCAATGTGCCATTTGCCGCTGAGGTATGACGTGTAGTTCTTGCTCTTGAGGGCTTCGGCGATCGTCACGCAGCTCTTGTTCAGGTTGCCGGCGTAGCCCTCGGGGCCGTTGCTGTAGGTGAGGATGCCGATGCCGGTCTGGTGCGGATGCAGGCCGGTGAGCAGCGAGGCGCGCGAGGGGCTGCAGCGCGCGGTGTTGTAGAACTGCGAGTAACGCAAGCCATTGGCCGCGAGGCGGTCGAGGTTCGGCGTCTGGATCTCGCCGCCGTAACAGCCGATGTCCGAAAAGCCCATGTCGTCGTTGAGGATGAGCAGGATGTTGGGGCTATCGGGGGTCTTTGCGCCATTCGGCATGTTTGTGTCCTCGTTATTGACGTGTGGCGTTGCTAGTGGCGGCGCGTCAGGTTGATGCTGAGCCGGAAATATTTCGGCAAGTAAACGGCGCGCAGCAGTTCGAGCGCCCGGCCGTCCTTGCCGAAGGTGACGCGCTCGATGGAGAGCAGGGGCGAGCCCACCTTCACTCCCAGCAGCTTGGCGCTACCGGTGTCGGCGAGGTCGGCGCTGATGGTCTGCTGGGCATCCTTGATGGCGAGGCCAAGCTCGTCCTCGAAGACGCGGTACATGATGATCGAAACCAGATCGCGCTTCTCGAGCTCGAGGCCGATATCCGGCGGATAAAAGGCGTGCTCGATGGCGATCGGCGTGTCGTCGGCGAGCCGCAAACGCCGAAGCTGCCAGACAGCGCGCTCGCGCAGCTGCTCGCGAACCGCGGCGTCGTGCCGGTTGGTCATGCCCTGCTGCAGGATCGTGGCGCCGGCCTGGTAGCCGGCGTCGCGGATGGTTTCCGAAAAGCCCATGAGGTGGCCGACCCAGTTCTCGGGCTGGTTCGAGCGCAGGAAGGTGCCGCGGCCGCGCGAGCGGTCGAACATGCCTTCGTTTACAAGAGGCGCGATGGCGTTGCGGATGGTGATGCGGCTGACGCCGAAATGGCGGCCGAGTTCGGCCTCGGTCATCAGGCGGCCGGTCCCGTCGATCAACTTGCCGTCGCGCACCTGGCTGCGAATGGATTCACGGATCTGGATATGCAGGGGCGTCGAGCCCTCCGCGGCCACATCGCTGCCGAGCGGCGCAGGTTTCTTCTTGCGTATTTGAACAGCCATGGTCTCAGAGCCGCATGCGTGTTGCTGGATCGAACAGGTGAATGTCTTGCGGACGGGCTGTGATCAAGATCGTGTCGCCCTCGCCGGGAATGTTTCCGTCGGCGACGCGCATGCGGATCATGGTGCCGGCGCAATCGAGATCGAGCACGGCGGTATCGCCGAGATCCTCGATCAGGTCGACCCGCGCCCCGAGGCCGCCCTCGGCCATGCGTAGCGCGCCGGGCCGGAGCCCGACCACGACATCGCGCTCACCCGCGGTCGTGGCCGTCGTCTTAAGGCGATGGCCCGCGATGATGACGTCGCCATTCACGTAGCGGGCGGGAACGAGGTTCATCGGAGGATTGCCGATGAAGCCGGCAATGTCGATCGAGTTCGGACGGGCGAACACCTCCGCGGGCGTGCCGACCTGCTGGATCTCGCCGGACATGAACACCGCCATGCGGTCTGCCAGCGTCATGGCCTCTTCCTGGTCGTGGGTGACGTAGACGGCGGTGACGCCGAGCGAGCGCTGCAGCTTCTTCAGCTCGGCGCGGGTTTCCAGTCGCAGCTTGGCGTCGAGGTTCGAGAGCGGTTCGTCGAGCAGGAACAGGCGTGCCTTGCGCACGATGGCGCGGGCGAGCGCGCAACGCTGCTGCTGGCCGCCCGAGAGCTGGCCCGGCTTGCGTTCGAGCAGATGATCGATCTTGACCTTGCGTGCCGCGTCCTTCACGGCAGGCGCGATCTCCGCCTTCGACAGCTTGGCCATCTCCAGCGGAAAGGCGATGTTCTCGGCCACCGTCATGTGCGGGTAGAGCGCGTAGCTCTGGAACACCATGGCGATGTCGCGATCGCGTGCGTCGGTCGAGGTGACGTCCTTGTCGTCGATCAACACGCGGCCGGCGGTCGGTGCGTCGAGGCCGGCGAGGATGCGCAGCGTCGTGCTCTTGCCCGAGCCGGACGGGCCGAGCAGGGCGAAGAACTCACCCGGCTTGATGTCGAAATTGACGCCCTTGAGCGCGGCGAACTCGCCGTGCATCTTGACGATGTTGCGAAAACTGACCTGACCCTGGCCGCTCATCGGCGCCCTCCGCCCTTGACTGCACCGACCGTCAGGCCCTTCACGATATGCTTCTGCGCGACCACGCCGAGGACGACGACAGGCAGCATGGCAAGGACCGAGACCGCTGCGAGCTTGGCCCACAGCGTCTGCTCGACGGAGACGAAATTGAACATGGCGACCGTGACCGGACGCACCGTGTTGCCGCTCAGCACGACGGCGAACAGGAATTCGTTCCACGCATTGAGGAACACGAACACGACCGTGACCGCGATGCCGCCGCGGACTTGCGGGATGATGATCCGCCACAATGTCTTCAATCGGCTGGCGCCGTCGAGATAGGCGGCTTCCTCCATCTCGAAGGGAATGTCCTCGAAATAGGAGACCAATAGCCAGATCGCGAAGGGCAGCGAGAACGACAGATAGATCAGGATGATGCCCTGATAGGTGTCGATCCAGCCGATGTTCCGCAGCACCAGGAAGTAGGGGATGATGATGCCAACCGGCGGCAGCATCTGCGTCGCCAGCACGTAGAAGCCCGCGAACTTCTTGCCGCGAAAGCGCAGGCGCGCCAGCGCGTAGGCTGCCGGCACCGCCATCAGCATGGTGACGATGGTGGTGCCGACCGAGATGATGACGCTGGAGACCAGGTTCGGCAGGATCGATCCCGAGCCGAACAGCACGTCGCGATAGGCTTCCCATGTCGGCGCGAACACCAGCTTGGGCGGATAGGCCAATACGTCGGAATCGGTCTTGAGCGAATTCATGACGCTCCAGATGATCGGGAACGCCCAGGCCAGCAGGAAGACCATGGAGATCGCGAGCAGCGCGACAACGCGAAGGCGTCTTGCGGTCATTTCGCCCTCCGCATCGCAAACAGGATGCCGGAGATGATGATGGTCACGATCAGCAGCGCGACCGCGAGCGCCGAGCCGTAGCCGATCGACAGCTCGGTGAAGGATTTTCGGTAGGCATAGAGATTGAGAATCTCGGTCGCCGTGCCGGGGCCGCCGGCGGTGACGGTGAAGATCGCCGCGAACGCGGTCAGCGCCACCATGGTCCGCATGATGATGACCATGACGATCGCCGGACGCAGCAAGGGCAGGGTGATGCGGCGGAAGCGTTGCCAGGCAGAGGCGCGGTCGAGCCGTGCCGCCTCGTAGATATCCTCTGGCAAGGAGGCGAGGGAGGCCAGCAGCACCATGAAGGCGAACGGCGTCCACTGCCAGGTATGGATCGCGATCACCGAGACCATCGCAAGCGTGGGATCGCCGAGCCAGTTCTTGCTGCCGAGGCCTGCATTGATGGCGAGGAAGTCGACGATGCCGAATTCCGGCGCCAGCATGAAGGTGCGCCAGATCATGCCGACCACGGCCGGCGACAGCACCACGGGCAGGATGGCGATGACCCTGAACCAGCCCTGGCCGCGCTTCATGTCCATGACCAGCAGAGCGAGCGCCAGGCCGATGATGACCTGCAGTGCGACGGTCGAGCCGGTGTAGACGAGGCTCACCAGCAGCGAGGTCCAGAAACGCTCGTCGGAGAGCAGCACCTGGTAGTTCTCGAAACCGACGAAGCCGTTGGTGAACGGCATCGCCAGATCCATCCGGAACGTGCTGGTGTAGACCAGGAAGAGCAGCGGGAACGTCGTGGTGGCGAGCAGCGCGAGGAACGCCGGTGCAAGCAGGGCCGCTGCAAACCGGCGCTCGCGCTGCGCCAGGACGCGGCCGAAATCGCTGCGAGGCGCCTCGCTCGCGATCCCGGCCGATGTCACCGCTGTCGTCGCCATGGCTCAGCCGCGCATCATCGGTTCGATGCGGCGCTGCGCATCGTCGAGGGCAGCCTTGATCGTGGCCTGGCCGGAGAGGGCCGACTGGATCGCGGTCGCCATGGTGTCGCCGATCGCCGGCCATTGCGGCACGCGCGGACGCCAGTCGACGTCGGTGTCGTCCTGGAGTGCGCCCATCGTGGCCTCGACGAAGTTCTCGCCAAAGCCGTTCATCAGCTTGATGTAATCGGGGTTCTTCCACACTGAAGTGCGGTTGACGCCCGAGCGCTTGGTGGGACCGGCGAACTTGTGCGCGGTGCGCGCCTGGGTCTCGGCGCTCGCGGCCCACTGGATGAACAGCCAGGTCGCCTTGCGCTTCTTCTCCGGCAGCGCGGAATTGATCGGGAAGCCCCAGTTCCAGATCGACGTGGTGCGCTTGCCCGAGGGGCCCTTGGGCCAGCGGGCATAGGCGACCTTGCCGATCACCTTGGACTTCTCGGGGTTGTTGACGACCGACGCCGACGAATGCGCGTCGATGTAGCTGGCGACGGTCCCTTGCGAGAAGGCGTCGGCGATGTCGGGCCAGTTCCAGTTGGCCGCCGCCGTCGGCGCGTACTTCTTCATGATGTCGACGTACCAGGCGAGGGCCGCCTCGGCCTCGGGGCCGTTGACGGTGAGCTTGCCGCCCTTCATCCAGTCGCCGCCGAACTCGCGGAAGATCGACGGATAGATGTACATGTTCTGGCCGGCACCGGCGACGCCGCGCAGGGCCGCGCCCCAGACCCGATCGTTCGGCGTGTTCAACGCCGCGGCGTTGGACATGTAGGCCTCGAGCGTGTCGGCCGGCTTCAGACCCTTCGCGTCATAGAGGTCCTTGCGATAGACCTGGATGGTGACTTCGCCGTCATAGGGCATGCCGTAGAGCTTGCCGTCGATGCCGTTGGCGCTGCGCCAGGCCGGAATGATGTCGTCGAGCTTGAACCAGGCCGGATCGGTCAGCGCCTTGTCGTTGAGATAGGTGTCGAGCGGCTCGACCCATTTGTTGGCGGCATAGAGCGCATAATACATGGGGTCGGCGGCATGGGTCGCGTAGGTGCCGGTCTTCGAGGTCAAATCGATGACGCTCTTCTGCCGGATCTGTGCCGGCGGAATCTTTTCGAAGCGGACGTCGATGCCGGTGAGCGCCTTGAACTGCGGCGCCAGCGTGATGAGGTTTTCGAAATAGCTCGCCGGTATCACGGCGACCGTGATGGTCTCGCCGGAAACCTGCTGCCAGTCGATCTCAGCGGATTTGTAGGGCGCGAGGTCGGCGTCCTGCGCGGCGGCTTGCCGGAGAAAGGCCGGACCAAGCGTCGCGAAAGCGGCGGCTGCGGTGCCGGTCTTGAGTAGCGTTCGTCGCGTCGGCGTGAATGACGGCATGCGGTCCTCCCGAAAATCCGGATTTATATTTCCGGTTAGTCAGGACATTTGCCTAAATGTTATAACAAGTCAACCGCGACAAAATGGAGCGCTCTCCGGCCGTTCGACACGCAGCGTGAATCGATCGCGGACCTCGCCTCCGGGGAGGCGCGATCGGGCTGAGCAATGATGACGTGCAGTTGCCGGCTAGGTGTTGCCGAGAAGCTCGAAATCCGCGCGAGCGTCGCCGGCCGTGTGGATTTGGCCGCTGTATCTCTGCGCGATCGGCTCGAACGCTGCCGGCAATCGGTCGTCGATGACGAGATGGTGGCACGCGTCGAGGTGGCCGCCGCGAACCGTCGCATTGCGCCCGAATTTGGTGATGTCGGCCACGAGCACGGACGTTCGTGAATTGGCGGCGATGGATTGGCGTGCCTTGACTTCATCGACATGGAAGTCGAGCAGCGTGCCGTCGGGATCGACGCCGCCGACGCCGAAGATGCCGAAATCGGCGCGGAATCCCGAGAAGAAGCGCACGGCGGCTTCACCAATGATGTCGCGGTCGAGCGGCCGCAGCGTGCCGCCGGCGATGGTGATCTCCACGTCGGGATTGTGCGAGAAGGCCGCGGCCACGTTCAGGCTGTTGGTGATCACCCGCAGATCGCGTCGGCGGGAGAGGGCCTGCGCGACATATTCGGGAGTCGTGCCGAGCCCGATCATCAGCGACGTCCCGTCGGGAATGAGCTTAGCGGTCGCATGCGCGATCCGCCGCTTGGCCTCGGCGTTCAACCTGTGTCTGCTGCTATAGGCGAGGTTTTGATTCTGGACGGGGAGACTGACCCCGCCATGCACGCGCCGGAGCAATCCCTGGTCGCAAAGCGCATTCACAAGGCGACGGATCGTCTGCTGGGTCACCTCGAAACGCGCCGCAAGCTGCTCGATGGACGCGAAGCCTTGCTCGCGCACGATCTCCAGCGTGTGGACCTGACGTGTCGTAGCGCTCTTGGGCATGAGCCCTCCGTTCCCAACGAAAGTATCATTTGAACAGCTGGGACGCAATTTTCTGTTTCATATGGTGTCACACTATGTTCATATGAACATATTAGTCGCTACGCCGATGAAAGCGCGTGGCTCAAGGGAGGACGCATGGACCGGTCTGCGACCGGCATTGCGCTGCTCCTTTGGAGCGAGCCGCCATCAGCGTAGCTGCATCATGCTGAGAGCGAACCGGCCATGTCGGCGATTACGCTGAACCATGTCTCCAAATCGTGGGGCGCGATGCGCGCCGTCGATGACATCAGCCTGACGGCGGACGAGGGCTCGCTGCTTGTGCTGCTGGGACCGTCCGGCTGCGGCAAGTCGACCACGCTGCGTCTGATCGCCGGTCTCGAGGAGGCCGACGCCGGCACGATCGCCATCGGCGGCGTGGACGTGGCCCGCCTGTCGCCGGCGGACCGGAAGATCTCCATGGTGTTCCAGTCCTATGCGCTGTTTCCACATTTGAGCGTGGCCGAGAACATCATCTTCGGCCTGCGCGTGCGGCGCGTGTCGCGCGCCGAGCGCGACGCCCGGCTTCGTCGCGTCGCCGATATCGTTGGTCTGGCGCATCTGCTCGATCGCAAGCCGTCGCAATTGTCGGGCGGGCAGCGCCAGCGCGTCGCGCTGGGACGCGCCATCATCGCCGAGGCGCGGGTCTGTCTCATGGACGAGCCGCTGTCGAACCTCGACGCCAAGCTGCGACACGAGATGCGAACGGAAATCCGCGCGCTGCAGCAGCGTCTCGGCATGACGATGGTCTATGTCACCCACGATCAGACCGAAGCCATGACGATGGCGGACCGCGTCGTGCTGATGCGCGACGGCCGTATCGAGCAGAACGGTTCGCCGGAAGAGCTCTACAATCGGCCGGCGACAGCGTTCACGGCGCGGTTCATCGGCACACCGCCGATGAACCTGGTGCGCCAGGCCGGTCATCTCATGGGCATTCGGCCGGAGCACATCCGCATCGTGCCCGGCGGGGATCATGCCGCGCGGGTCAAGGCCGTCGAGCATCTCGGGGCCGACAGCATCGTGCTGTGCGACATCGACGGTCAGCCGATCTCGGTCCGGCTCGACGGGTTCAGCAAGGTTCAGCCCGGCGAGGATGTCCGGCTGGCCTGGGAAGCCGGTCACGAGCATCGGTTCGATGCGGCGACGGAATGCCGATTGGAGACTTCAGTCAGGGAGGGCCGGCTGGCGACCTCCGCTGGATAGCAGCGGTGGTGTCAGGCGCTCGGTGGATTACAGAGGGAGAGAGAGATGATTGCGCGACGAACGATGTTGATGGCAGCCGCACTTGCCGTGCTCTCGATGGGGGCACGCCCCGCTGCCGCGGTGGATCTGACCATGTACTATCCGGTCGCGGTCGGCGGTCCCGTCACCAAGATCATCGACGACATGGTCTCGCGCTTCGAGAAGGACAATCCGGACGTCAAGGTGACGGCCGTCTATGCCGGCAACTACACGGACACGATGACCAAGGCGATGACCGCCATGAAGGGCGGGCAGCCGCCGCAACTGTCGGTGTTGCTGTCGACCGACGTGTTCACGCTGATGGACGAGAACGCCATCGTGCCGTTTGACGACCTCGTCGGCGACAAGTCCTGGTTCAAGGAATTCTATCCCGCGTTCATGGCCAACGGCCAGGTCGAGGGCAAGACCTGGAGCATCCCGTTCCAGCGTTCGACCATCGTGCTGTACTGGAACAAGGACGCCTTCAAGGAAGCCGGCCTCGATCCCGAGAAGGCGCCGGCGTCCTGGGACGACATGGTCGAGATGTCGAAGAAGCTGGTCAAGAAGGACGGCGCCAACACGACGCGTTGGGGCGTCGAGATCCCGACGACCGGCTACGGCTATTGGATGCTGCAGGCGCTCGCCATCGAGAACGGCCAGAAGATGATGAACGAGGCCGGCACCGAGGTGTACCTCACCGCGCCCAAGACGGTCGGCGCGCTCGATTACTGGGTCGACCTGTCGCGCAAGCACAACGTCATGCCGACCGGCAGCATCGACTGGGCGACGCTCCGCACCGACTTCCTCGAAGGCAAGACGGCGATGATGTGGCACACGACGGGTAACCTCACGGCCGTCAAGGACGCCGCGAAATTCCAGTTCGGCGTGGCCATGCTGCCGGCCAAGGAGAGGCGGGGATCGCCGACCGGCGGCGGCAGCTTCTACATCTTCAAGAGCGCTTCGGCCGAGCAGCAGAAGGCCGCCGTCAAGTTCATCCAGTGGATGACGGCGCCGGAGCGTGCGGCGGAATGGAGCATGAAGACCGGCTACGTCGCGGTGTCGCCGGCCGCCTACAAGACCAAGGCGATGGAAGACTACGCCAAGGGTTTCCCGCAGGCGACCGTCGCGCGCGATCAGCTCGAGCATGCCGTGCCGGAGCTTTCCGTCCACGAAAACGGCCGCATCTACAAGTTCGTGAACGATGCCGTGCAGGCCGCGGTCACGGGCTCGCAAAAGCCGCAGGAAGCGCTGGCCGCCGCGCAGGCGCAGTCCGATCGCGTGCTGCGCGCCGCCAAGTAAGGACAGGGCGGGGTGGCGGTTCGCCGCCATCCCGCCGGCTTCAAAATGACCGATCTCGCCGCCTCATCGCCAATCCCCGAACGCCGCGCCCGGTCGCAGGCGTGGTGGAATGCCGTGAATGCGTGGCTGCTGCTGTTGCCGGCGGCGGTGCTGCTGATCGGGTTTACGCATTGGCCGATCCTCGCGACGATCCGGCATTCGCTGTTCATCACCAAGCGGAACGGCAACGAGGTCTTCGTCGGGACGGACAGCTACCAGGCCATGGCGGCCGATCCGATCTTCTGGAAGGCGCTGGTCAACAATTTCTGGTTCGCGCTCGGCACCATCCCGACCTCGATCGCGCTCGCGCTGCTGATGGCGGTCTGGGTCAATCGCAACATGCGCGGCCGCGGCTTTCTGCGACTGGCCTACTTCACGCCGACCGTGCTGCCGATGATTGCCGTCGCCAACATCTGGCTGTTCTTCTACACGCCGGATTACGGCGCGCTCGATCAGCTGCGCGGGCTGTTCGGCCTCGGCGGCTGGAACTGGCTCGGCGATCCCTCGACGGTGATGGGCTGCCTGATCGTCATGGTGATCTGGAAGGAAGCCGGATTCTTCATGATCTTCTATCTGGCGGCGCTGCAGCAGCTCTCGCCGGACCTCGACGAGGCCGCCTCCATCGAAGGCGCGAGCCGATGGTACACGTTCCGCCGCATCACGTTCCCGCTGCTGATGCCGACCACGCTGTTCGTGGCCATCAATGCGGTCATCAACTCGTTCAAGCTTGTGGACCATCTGGTCATCATGACCAAGGGCGGCCCGAACAACGCCAGCACGCTGCTGCTCTATTACATCTATGAGGTCGCCTTCACCTTTCAGGATTCCTCCTACGCGGCCACGCTGACGGTCGTGCTTCTCATGCTCCTGAGCGCGATTGCGCTGCTGAAGTTCGGTTATCTCGACCGCAGGATCCACTACCAATGAGAGGCCGGACACACCCCGTCGAGGCTGTCGCGGCATGGCTCCTGGCTCTGATCTGGCTCGCCCCGCTGGCTTATGCCTTCTGGAGCGCGCTGCATCCGGCGGCCTATGCCACCTCGTTCAGCCTGTCCGCGCCCTGGACGCTGGAGAATTTTGCCCGGGCCTGGAGACAGGCGCCGTTCGCCCGTTACTATCTCAACACGGTCGTGCTGGTGACGTTCGTCCTGGTCGGCCAGCTCATCCTGTCCACGCTGGCCGCCTATGCGTTTGCGCGCTTCAGGTTCAGGGGCAGCGGCATTGCCTTCGCGCTCGTATTGCTCCAGCTCATGATCATGCCCGACGTCCTCATCGTCGAGAACTACCGCGCGATCGCCAAGCTGGGCCTGCTCGATACGATCCCTGCCATCGCGCTGCCCTATCTGGCCAGTGCCTTTGGCATCTTCCTGCTGCGGCAGACCTTCAAGAGCGTGCCTCAGGAGCTGGTCGAGGCCGCCCGGGTCGAGGGAGCAGGCCCGCTGGTGATCCTCTGGCGGGTCTATGTGCCGTTAGCCCGGCCCACCTATGTCGCCTTCGGTCTCGTCTCCGTCAGCTATCACTGGAACAACTTCCTGTGGCCGCTGATCGTCACGAATTCGGTGGAAGCCCGGCCGCTCACGGTGGGCCTCGCCGTGTTCGGCGCGCCTGAGACCGGCGTGGATTGGTCGGTGATCACAGCGGCGACGGTGATGACGATGGCGCCGCTGCTGATCGCGTTCCTGCTGTTCCAGCGCCAGTTCGTTCAGTCATTCATGCGCGCGGGTATCCGGTAATGCGGCTTCTCACCTGGAACATTCAGTGCGGCAAGGGGTGCGACGGCGTCACCGATCTCTCCAGGATCGTTGCCGTCGCGAGGCAGACGCTCGATGCGGATGTGTTCTGCTTCCAGGAGGTCAGCGCCAATTTTTCGAGATTTGGCGATGGCGCGGACCAGAGCGCTCAGCTCGCAGCCTTGCTGCCCGGCTACACCGCGATATTCCGGCCGGCGATCGAGACGATGGATCGCGCGGGCAGCCTTTACTGCTTCGGCAACATGACGCTGTCGCGATTGCCGGTGTTGCAGATCGCCAATCACCTGTTGCCGTTTCCAGGCGCGGGTAGGGTGCGCAGCATGCGCCGTCACGCCCTGGAGGTGACGGTTCTGGCCTCGTTTGGCGCAATCCGCACGGTCAACACGCATCTCGAATTTCATTCCGCCGATCAGCGTCACGCGCAAATCGCGCGGCTGCTGGATCTGCAGCAGGACGCATCGGGGAGCCCCAGGCCGGCCGGCTCCCGCCACGATGAGCCATATGGAAGCCAGACCGTTGCTGCCTCGAGCCTGATGTGCGGCGATTTCAATTTCGACGTTGCCGATCCCCAGCATGCCCTGATCGACCGCGCCAGCCGGCCCGGTCTCAACTATCGGGATGCGTGGACAGTCGATCGTCCCGGCCGCCCGCGGGCGCCAACCTGCGGAATCTACGACCGCGCGCAATGGGCCGAAGGGCCGGATTGCCGCGACTTCATTTTCGTGACGGAGGATCTGGTCGGTCGCGTGCGCAGCATCGAGGTCAACGAAGCAACCGATGCTTCCGATCACCAACCTCTCGCGATCGAGCTGACGGAGTAGGGAATGGCGAAGTCATCAAAGCTCGTCGTTGCAAGGAAGGGCAGGGTGCTGCTGGTCAGGCGGCGGCGTGACAAGCGCTGGATGTTTCCGGGCGGCCGCAGGCGAGCCGGCGAGAGTGAGAGAAAGTGCCTCCATCGCGAGATCACGGAGGAGCTGCCCAAGCTCAGGCTCGGCGAGCTACGGCTGTGGAAGGAAGTCAACGGCAAGAACCGAAGGTCCGGCCGACGGATGAGCGATGCGATCTTCCTGGGAAAGAAAGCGTCAGGCCCGTTGAAGATCGGCGACAAGAGGGAGCTCGACCGGGCGGAATGGCGCAAGCCGCGCGGGCTCAAGCTGACCCCCACCTCGCGCTACATTCGCGACAAGCTGTTTCCGAAATGAACCAAGTTCTTGGCCTCTAACCCGCTGCGCGCGGGAGCACGCCCCTCGCCGTGATCTCCGCGGACAGTTCTTCGATCGTTTTGCGTTGCTCCATCGCCGTTCTGCGGATCAGGGCAAAAGCGGCAGGTTCGGCGAGCGCATGCGAATGCATCACCTGGAGAACGGCGGCAAGCACGATGCGTCGTGACCGCAGGCGCTGCTCGAGCTTGACGATCTGCTGCTTCAATTCACCCGTTCGTTCGCTGCGCTCGAATGCCATGACGAGCGCTGCGTAGATGCCGGCCGATCGCAGCGGCTTGATCAGGAACGATGCCGGATCGAGCTCGAACACCAGCTTGAGGCGGCTCGGCGTTTCGGTGCCGAGCAGGGCGATGACGGGCGATCGCGCCAGCAACGCGCGTTGCGCCGGTTGCAGCAGCGGCAGGAACTCGTCGTCGATAAGTGACAGGTCCGGCGCGAAGTCGACCGGCTCCGCCGGCGTCCACGCGACACCCTCGATCCCGAGACGCTCGAACTGGCGTCGCACGATGGTTGCGTCGCGTTCGTCCTTGACGGCGACGAGTGCCTTGCGTCCGCGTAGCGAAAATGAAGACGGTCTGCTCATTTCACAACCCGCAAATGCGGCGCGTTCGGCAATGCGCCGCCCGCCGAGGTTTCCTTCGACGGGCTGACGGCAACGTCGAGCTGCGTCAGGTAGGGATCAGGCTTAACAGGCGCGTCGGCTTCCCAGAAGATGTCAAACTGTCCTTGCGCATTGGAGACGGCGAGCCGCGGTGTCAGGACGCAATGATTGTTGCCGCCGTCGATCCACACCGGCCCTTGCGGCGAATTGTAGCGATATCCCGCAGCGGCGCGCCTGACCTCGGCAATGTCGGACGTGCCCGCGCGTTGCAGCGCGCGCGCCAGCAGATAGACCGCGACATAGGCGGATTGCCCGTCCACTGAAGGACTGCTGTCCTCGCCATAGCGCGCCTTCCAGCGCGCGACGAAGGCGCGGTTCTCCGGCAGGCGGATACTTTCGAAATAGGCCGACGAGGTGATGCAGCCGGCCGATGCCGACCCGACGATCGCCAGTTCCGGCTCGCACAGGCTGCAGCTCAGCATGGGAATCTCGAGGCCGGCGGCCTTGGTGCCGGCGTCGAAGGCGCGGATGAAATCGTAGCTCGAGCTTCCGACCAGCGTGTTGAACACGATCGGCGGCTTGCGGCGGACGATCTCGTCGACGATGTGGCCGACGGCGCTTTCGCCGAGCTCGAGCAGCCGTTCCGCGAGGATGTGGCCATCTGCCGCGCTGACCAGCTCGCGGGTGACGCGATTGGTTTCCCAGGTCCACACATAGTTGGAGCCGACGCAGAAGATCTCCCGCGACAGATTGTCGAGCACGTAGCGGACCAGCGGCAGCACGTTGTGATTGGGCGAGGCGCCGACATAGATCACGTTGTCCGAGCACTCGAAGCCCTCGTAGCGGGCGGGATACCAGAGCAGGCGATCGGTGCGCTCCACGATCGGAAGCACCTGCTTGCGCGAGGCCGAGGTGTAGCAGCCGATGATGTGCTCGACGCCGACATTGCGGATCAAATCGTCGCAGGCCGTGTGATATTCGGAGACGATGCCGCGGGGATCGCGAGTGTGAGGGGTGATCGAGAAGTCGAACTCGGTCTGCGCGTTGATCTCGTCGACCGCCATCATCGCGCTCTTCAGGATCTCGCGGCCCATCGCCTGATAGGGCCCGGACTGCGAGCAGATGATGCCAACGGGAACAGACGGCTTTGTCATTGACGGCTTTCGATCGCGCGGAACGCGAAGATGAAATCATCATCGTCGATGACAGCGCAAGGGGCATTGAGTTGGCTTGCAGTCGGCTTGCCGTTTTGCTGCGCAGCACTCTCGAAATTTAGGCAGGCAGCATCGTTGACAACAGGATGGGCAGTTACTTAGACTTTTCTCCTACAGGGCGACCTGTCGAACCTCGCGTGCGCGGATCTGGCCGATGACGTCCAGCTCTTTGCAATCCAAGTGCTTCGTTCGATCACGGCCCCTAAGCGACAGATCATAGCCGCGGCATTTGAGCCATTCGTTGCCTCATTCGGGAGGAACGGGTGGCTTTTTTCGTTTGCCGCCAGACAAGCTTGCGATGCGCTGCGCGTCGCCAGAACGGTGACGCATGTCCGCGCGTGAGCGTGCGTCGCATCGCGTGGGAGGATAAGGACGATGGCGGCAACAGATCTCCACTACCTCGGACTGGTCGACGTTGGGCGTAAGATCCAGGACAAGGAACTGTCGTCGGTCGAAGTCACCAAGGCGATGCTCGGCCGGATCGACAAGCTCGACGGCAAGCTCAAAAGCTTTGCGCATGTGATGGCCGACTCAGCACTCGCGGAAGCGGCTGCGGCCGAGAAGGAGATCGCCTCCGGCAAGATCAGGGGGCCGCTCCACGGCGTGCCGGTAGCGGTGAAGGATCTCTGCTGGGCGAAGGGCGCACCCGCCGCGCATGGCATGACGATCCATCGCGACTTCCGCCCCACCGAGGACGCAACGGTCGTCGCGCGGCTGAAGGATGCCGGCGCGATCATCCTCGGCAAGCTGCAGCAGACCGAAGGCGCCTATGCGGACCATCATCCGAAGATCGATCCGCCAAAAAACCCATGGAACGCGGATCTCTGGCCCGGCGCATCGTCGAGCGGTTCCGGCGTCGCGACTGCGGCTGGCCTCTGCTTCGGCTCGCTCGGCACCGACACTGGCGGGTCGATCCGGTTTCCGTCCGCGGCCAATGGCGTCACCGGGCTTAAGCCGACATGGGGGCGGGTCAGCCGTTATGGCGCATTCGAACTCGCCGCGACGCTGGACCACATCGGCCCGATGGCGCGGAGTGCGGTCGATTGCGGCGCAATCCTTGGCGTGATCGCGGGGCAGGATCCCAAGGACACAACGGCGGTTCCGCTGTCGGTACCCAATTATCTCGCCGGCCTGACCGGCGATCTGCGCGGCGTGACCATCGGCGTCGACCGGCGCTGGACCAGCGAAGGCACAGATGCCGATGCGGCCAAGGTGCTGGCCGAGGGGTTGCGCGTGGCGGCCGATCTCGGTGCGAAGATCAAGGAAATTGCCTTTCCCGATCCCAAGGCGATCATCGACGACTGGTTCCCGCTCTGCGGTATCGAAGTTGCGGTCGCGCATGAGGAGACCTATCCGGCACGCAAAGACGAGTACGGCCCGGCGCTGGCGGGCCTACTCGATCTCGGCCGGCAGCAATCTGGCATGGACTACCAGAAGATCGTGCTCCGCCGCGAGGCGTTTCGCGGCGCTGTGCGTGCGCTGTTCGAGACGGTCGATCTCCTCGCGATCCCGGCCCAGGCGTTCGCGGCGCCGACGCTTGCCAAGATGGCAGCGCTCGGTGAGGACGCCTCGCTGATCGGAGGCCTGCTCCGCTTCACTTGCCCGTTCGACATGACGGGAAGCCCGACCGTGACCTTGCCCGGCGGGTTTGCGGCGAATGGCGGCCCGGTCGGCTTCCAGTTCGTCGGCCGTCACTTCGACGAGGCCAGCCTCGTGCGCGCGGGCGATGCGTTCCAGCGCGTCACCGACTGGCACAAGCGTCATCCTGCGATCTGAGCCGAGGAGCCGATCTCATGTCCGAAGACTGGTTGAAGACATCCATCATGGCCAAGCGCGCCGTCGCCAAGGGCGCGACCGGCACGACCCATAGTCTGACGATCGAGCAGCAGGGGGACTTCCACTACGTCTACGGTCCCTATGCCAAGCCGACCCTGTCGATCGACCCCGGCGGGGTGGTCGTCGTCGAAACGGAAGACGCCTTCGGCGGCGTGCTGACCAAGGAGACCGACAGCCCCATCGCCAAGCTGAACTTTCCTTATCTCAACCCGCAATGCGGGCCGATCGCGGTGAAGGGTGCCAAGAAGGGCGATTGCCTTGCCATCTACATCCGCGACGTCGAGACCCGGGGCGAGCAGCCGGCCGGCACGACCTGCATCATTCCCGAGTTCGGCGGATTGGTCGGGACCAGCTCGACGGCGCTGCTCAATCCGCCGCTGCCGGAGCGCGTGAAGAAGCTCCACGTCGACAGGAACGGCGTGCGCTGGAACGACAGGCTCACGTTGCCTTACGAGCCGTTCATCGGCACGATCGGCGTCTCGCCGGAGATCGAGGCGATCTCGTCGTTGCAGCCGGACTATCACGGCGGCAACATGGACCTGCCTGATGTCGCGCCCGGCGCGATCATCTATTTCCCGGTCCATACCGATGGCGGGATGCTCTACGTCGGCGACTGCCACGCGACGCAGGGCGACGGCGAGCTTTCGGGCGTGGCGATGGAGCAGCGTGCGACCGTCACGCTCCAGGTCGACCTGATCAAGAACTGGAGCTTCGCGTGGCCGCGGCTCGAGACGAAGGACTTCATCATGACGATCGGCAGCGCGCGTCCGCTCGAGGACGCGGCGCGCATCGCCTATCGCGAACTGGTGCGGTGGATGGCGGCCGATTACGGCTTCGACGAGATCGACGCCTACATGCTGCTCAGCCAGGCCGGCCGCATGCGCCTCGGCAACATGGTCGACCCCAAATACACGATGGGGGCGTCCATCCTGAAGAATTATCTCAAGCCATAACCTCAAGCCATGACCTCCAGCCGCTTTCAATAAAGGGGACATCACGATGAATTCGGGACGCAGATTACGGATGGTTTTGCTCGGCGCCATGCTCGGCACCGCAGCGTCGATGAATATGGCCAGCGCAGCAGAACCGCCGCTGAAGGTCGGCTTGCTCGAGGACGTGTCCGGCGATCTCGCCTTCATGGGCATGCCGAAGCTGCACGGCTCGCAACTCGCCGTCGAGGAGATCAACAAGAGCGGCGGCATTCTGGGCCGGCAGATCGAGCTGATCCACCTCGATCCGCAGGGCGACAACGCACGCTATCAGGAATTCGGCCGACGCCTGCTCAATCGCGACAAGGTGGACGTGCTGATCGGCGGCATCACTTCGGCTTCGCGCGAGGCGCTGCGTCCGATCGTCGACCGCACCTCGACGCCGTATTTCTACACCAATCAGTATGAGGGCGGTGTCTGCGACGCCAGCATGATCAGCATGGGCGCGGTGCCCGAGCAGCAGTTCTCGACGCTGATTCCCTGGATGGTCGAGAAGTTCGGCAAGAAGGTCTATGTCATCGCCGCCGACTACAATTTCGGCCAGATCTCGGCGGAGTGGAACCGCAAGATCATGAAAGACTTGGGCGGCGAGGTCGTCGGCGAGGAGTTCATCCCGCTCGGCGTGTCGCAGTTCGCGCAGACCATCCAGAACATCCAGAAGGCGAAGCCCGATTGGCTGCTGACGATCAATGTTGGTGCTGCCCAGGATTCGTTCTTCGAGCAGGCGGCCGCGGCCAACCTCAATCTGCCGATGGGCTCGTCGATCAAGGTCATGCTCGGCTTCGAGCACAAGCGGTTCAAGCCGCCGGCGCTCAACAACATGCACGCGACCGCGAACTGGTTCGAGGAGATCGACACGCCCGAAGCCACCGAGTTCAAGAAGCGCTGGCACGCCAAGTTCCCCGACGAGCTCTACATCAACGACATGGGGTACAACGCCTATAACGCGCTCTACATGTACAAGGCGCTGGTCGAGAAGGCGAAGTCGATCAAGCTCGAGGACATGCGGAAAGTGATCGCGACCGGCGATGCCTGCATCGACGCGCCCGAGGGCAAGGTCTGCATCGATCCAAAGAGCCAGCACACCTCGCACCGCATGCGCCTGATCTCGGTCGGACCGAAGCACGAGGTGAAAGTCGAGAAGGACTACGGCACGATCCAGCCTTATTGGTTGGGCGAGATCGGCTGCGATCTCACCAAGAAGAACGACAAGGACCAGTACACGCCGAGCCATCTCCCCAAGAAGTCCTGAGGCGGGCACGGATCTTGCTCGTGATTGCTGTCACGTTTCTGAACAAGACCGGCGCCGCAACGACGCGGCGTCGGGATAGGCAAGGGGACCAAGATGTCGGCTGAATTGTTCTCGCTGTTCTATCAGTTCGCCGACGTCTTCGCGTTCCTGATTCTTTCGGCTGCTGGCCTCGCCATCGTGTTCGGCATGATGGGCGTCATCAACATGGCGCATGGCGAGTTCATCATGTGCGGTGCCTATGTCACGGTCGGCCTCGTCAATCTCGGTGTGCCGCTCGCCGTTGCACAGGTCCTGGCGGCGCTGACGGCGGGCCTCATCGGTGTCCTCGTCGAGTTCCTCGTGGTACGGCGGTTCTACAAGCGGCCGCTGGATTCGCTGCTCGCGACCTGGGGCCTCAGCCTGATCGTGACGCAGTCGATGCTCCTGATCGTCGGCTCCGCCGTGCGCGGCATCGGAACGCCCGAGGGCAGCTTTGCGATCGGCGGCTATACGTTCTCGACCTATCGCCTCGTGCTGTTCGGCTGCGCGGTGGCGGTGCTGGCCGGTCTCTACATCATCTTCATGAAGACACGCTTTGGCGTGATCGCGCGGGCGACGATGCAGAATGCGGCGATGGCCAAGGCGCTGGGCGCACGCACCGGCCGCATCTATGCGATTAGCTTCGGGATCGGCACCGGCCTCGCCGGGCTTTGCGGCGCGCTCTACGCGCCGACCATGACGCTGATCCCGACCATGGGCGCGACCTTCGTGGTCGAGAGTTTTGTCACCGTCGTGATCGGAGGAGCCAACGTGCTGCTCGGAACGGCGCCGGCCGCCGTGTTCCTGGCAATGATCCGGATGGCATTGAACGCCAGCTACGGCCAGATCATCGGGCAGATCGGCATGCTGGTCGCCGTCATCCTGATCATCCGGGTGCTGCCCGAGGGGCTCTCCAGCGTGCTGGTTCGCCGTGGCCGCTAAAGGGAATCTGTGATGTTCAAGCTGCTGGAAGGCCCACAGACGCTCGGACGCGGCAGGATGTTCTGGTCCTGCTTCCTGGTCGTGCTCGCGGGTGCGCTGGCCTATCCGGCGTTGGCCGATTCCTACGATGTCGGCAATTTCGCTTACTTCCTGATCTGGATTTTCATGGCGCTCGGCCTCTGCCTGATGTGGGGCTATGGCGGCATGCTGTCGTTCGGCCAGACGCTCTTCTTCGGCATCGCCGGTTACGGCTACGGCGTGCTCGCGATCAACATGGGCGGCGGCACCGCGACGATCGCCGCGCTCGCGCTCTCTGTCGTCCTTGCGATGATCGCAGCGGGCATCCTCGGCTATTTCATGATCTGGGGCGGCATCAACGGCATCTTCTTCGGCATCGTGACGCTGTCCGCAACGCTGGTGCTGGCCTTTTTCCTCGGCCAGACGGCAGGGCCGGAATGGCACATCGGCCCGGCCAGGCTGAACGGCTTCAACGGCATGAAGGGCATGGACCCGCTGACCGTCGGCGACTTCTACATCGAGGGATCGGCGCTCTATTACGTCATGATCGCGCTGATCGTGATCGTCTATCTCGCGCTGCGCATGCTGGTCAATTCGGGCATCGGCAACGTCATCGTGGCGACGCGGGAGAATCCCCAGCGCGCCGAGATGCTGGGCTACGACGTCCGTAAATACCAGCTGCTGACCTTCGTGATCGGCAGCGGTCTCGCCGGCCTCAGCGGCGCGCTCTACACGTCCTGGGGACAGTTCATCACGCCGTCCAGCATCGGCCTGCCGGCCGCCGCGATGCCCATCGTATGGGTGGCGTTCTCCGGGCGCAGCGATCTGACCGCGACGCTGGTCGGGTCGTTCCTTCTGCTGTTCGGCTTTCAGACCATCACGGTCTACAGCCAGCAGGCAGCGCTGGTGCTGATGGGGGCGCTGCTGCTCGCGACCGTGATGCTGGCGCCGCAGGGCTTCGTGCTCGGCATCGGCAAGCTCGCGGGCGACTGGTGGCAGGGACGCCGGCGGCGCGGCGACGCGGTGACCGAGGCCGGCGGCTTGCAACCGGAAGAGGCCTGATCATGGCGCTGGTCGAAGTCAAAGGCGTCTCGAAGCGCTTCGGCGGATTGACGGCCGTCTCGGGTGTCGACCTCGCGGTCAATGCCGGAGAGATCCACTGCCTGATCGGACCCAACGGCGCCGGCAAGAGCACGCTGTTCAAGCTGATCGTCGGCCTCTATCCGCCGACCGAGGGTAGCATCCTGTTCGACACCGTCGATATTACGGCCGAGCGCCCCTATGCGCGCGTGCAGCGGGGCATGAGCATCAAGATGCAGGCCCCGAGCGTGTTCAAGGAATTGCCCGTCCGGCAGAACATCCAGACCGCGCTGCAGGAACGATTGTCCGGCGCGGAGCGCATCGCCGAGGAAGATCGCCTGCTGACGCTGCTCAATCTCGCGGCAGATTGCGACAAGCTCGCCGGCGCGCTGTCGCACGGCCAGCAGCAATGGCTCGAGATCGGGATGGCGCTGGCGTTGAAGCCGCAGCTCCTGCTGCTGGACGAGCCGACCGCCGGCATGTCGCCCGAGGAAACCTTCAAGACCGGCGAATTGATCAGGTCGTTCAACGCCGAGGGGATGACGGTGCTCGTGGTCGAGCATGACATGGCCTTCGTGCGCCAGGTCGCCCAGCGCGTCACGGTGCTGCATCTCGGCAGGATCTTTGCGCGCGGCACGCTCGAAAGCATCTTGCAGGACGAGAAGGTCGCAGAAATCTATCTGGGTAAGACCCATGCTCACTAAGCCATCGTCCTCCGAGCGGATTATCGATGTCGCCGAATTATGGGCGGGGTACGGCGCGACGCCGATCCTGCAGGGCGTCACCATGTCGGTCTCGCGCGGCGAGATCGTCGGCGTGATCGGCCGCAACGGCGTCGGCAAATCGACCCTGATGCGCTGCCTGATCGGCCTGCTGCAAACCTGGCGCGGCACGATCAGCTTCATGGGGCAGGACGTCACCGCGCTGGAGGCCGACGCGCGGGCGCGGGCGGGCTTCGGCTACATCCCGCAAGGGCGTGATGTGTTTCCGCAAATGACCGTCGAGGAGAATCTTCAGGTCGGCGAGCTGATCGGCGGCCCCGGCGGCAAGAAGCTGCCGGAACTGGTCTACGAATATTTCCCGCGGCTGAAGGAGCGCCGGCGGCAGGCCGCGGGCACCATGTCCGGCGGTGAGCAGCAGCAGCTCGCCATCGGCCGCGCGCTGATCGGCAATCCATCGCTGATGATCCTGGACGAGCCGTCCGAGGGCATCCAGCCCTCCATCGTCCAGCACATCTGCGAGGCGCTGCGGTCGTTCCGCAACGAGTTAGGCACCACCATCATCTTCGTCGAGCAGAACCTCGACACGATCCTGGCGATCGCCGAGCGCTGCTACATCATGGAGAAGGGCAAGATCACGCGGTCGCTCGCAGGCGGCGAGGTCAACGAGGACAACGTGCGCGAACAGCTTCTGCTTTGAACGGCCTCGGGCGTGCTTTCAAGTCGTCAATAGGGAGGAAATGAACATGGATCTCGGACTCAAGGGAGCGAAGGTTCTCGTCACCGGCAGCACCAAGGGTATCGGCAGGGCGATCGCCGACACCTTCGCGGCCGAAGGCGCCAATGTCGGCATCTGCGCGCGCAATCGGGCCGACGTGGACAGCGCCGTCAGTGCGATCAAGGCGAAGGGCGTTGCCGCGTTCGGCAGCTCGGTCGACGTCTCCAACGGTCCGGCGCTCAAGGCCTGGGTGGAAGATATGGCCTCGAAGCTCGGCGGCATCGACATCGTCGTCGCCAATGTCAGCGCGCTCTCGATCGGGCAGGACGAGGAGAGCTGGGAAAAGGAGTTCTCCACCGACATGATGGGCACGGTGCGGCTGGTCAACGCGGCGATGCCGTATCTGGAGAAGAGCAAGGCTGCCGCGATCGTCACAATCTCCAGCGTGTCGGGCCGCGAGGTCGATTTCGCCAGCGGTCCTTACGGGACATTCAAGGCCGCGATCATCCACTACACGCAAGGCCTCGCCTTCCAGCTTGCCGGCAAGGGCATCCGCGCCAACTCGGTCTCGCCGGGCAACACCTATTTCGAAGGTGGCGTCTGGAACCAGATCAAGGACGGTAATCCCGAGCTGTACCAGACCGCGCTGGCGCTCAATCCGACCGGCCGCATGGGCACGCCGCAGGAGATGGCGAACGGCGCTGTGTTCCTTGCCAGCAAGGCTGCGAGCTTCATCACCGGGACCAACCTCGTGGTCGACGGTGCGCTCACGCGCGGAGTGCAGTTCTAGGCGCATCCCGGGGTCGCGCAGTCACGAGACCGGGCCGTGTATGCGGCGCCGGTAGGCGAAGCCGTTTCCGACAACAACAGGGCTGTCAGATGTCAGCAGATCCAATCCACTACAAGTCGATCACCGAGCTCTCCGAGCTGTTTCGCCGCGGCGAGCTGCTGCCCTCGAAGGTGACCGAGGCCATGCTGAGCCGGATCGCGAAGCTCGACGGCAAATTTCATGGCTATGCGCTCGTCCTTGCCGAGCGCGCCATGGCGCAGGCCAAGCGCTGTGACGCCGAGCTCGCCAAGGGCATCTGGCGTGGGCCGCTGCACGGCGTGCCGATCGGATTGAAGGATCTCTGCTACACCAGCTTCGCGCCGACGGCTGGCGGCACCACGATCCACGCCAGGTTCGTCCCGTCCTTCAACGCGACGATCGTGGACCGGCTCGAGCAGGCCGGCGCGATCACGCTCGGCAAGCTGAAGATGACAGAGGGCGCCTACACCAGTCACCATCCGAACGACCAGGCGCCGCTCAATCCCTGGGGCGTCGATTACTGGGTCGGCTCGTCCTCGAGCGGATCGGGCGTGGCAACGTCGGCGGGGCTCTGCTTCGGCGCGATCGGCAGCGACACCGGCGGCTCGATCCGGTTTCCGTCGGCAACGTGCGGGCTGACCGGGATCAAGCCGACCTGGGGACGCGTCAGCCGCTATGGCGTCTTTCCCCTGGCGGATTCGCTCGACCATGTCGGGCCGATGTGCCGCAGCGCGGCCGACGCAGCCGCCATGCTCGGCGTCATCGCAGGCGCGGATGTCAACGACCCGACGGCACTGCAGGCGCCGGTGCCTAACTATCTCGCGGGGATCGGCGACGGGGTCCGGGGTTTGCGGATCGGCGTGGACCGCAGCTACACCCAGAACGGCATCGACCCGCAAGTCGTCGCCGCGCTACTCGAAGCCGAGCGGACGCTGGCGGCGCTCGGGGCAGATATCCGCGAGGTCAGGTTTCCGTCTTACGAGAAGCTCGTGAGCATGTGGATTCCGATGTGCTCGATCGAGACCGCGGAGGCGCATCTAGAAACCTATCCGGCGCGGAAGTCGGAATACGGCCCTGATCTCGCGCAGCTGATCGAGCAGGGCAGGGCGATGAGCGGGGTCGAGATCGCGCAGATCCATCACGAGCGGCTGAAGTTCAGCGGTAGCCTCGCGGCGCTGTTCGGCGATATCGACCTGCTGCTGGTGCCCACCATGCCCGTGCCGATCCCGACGCTGACCAAAATGGGCGAGTACGGCGCCGATCCCAACGTGCTGCTCAGCATTCTGCGCTTCACCGCGGTGTTCGACTTCTCGGGCAGTCCGACCATCACGCTGCCGAACGGCATGGCCTCGGACGGCCTGCCGCTCAGCATGCAGCTCGTCGGCCCGCATCTGTCGGAAGGTGTGCTCGCTCGCGCCGGACATGCCTTCCAGGCGGTGACGGACTGGCACACAAGGCGCGCGCCGATCGATTGAACCTGTTTCGGCCCCAGCGGAGCAACGTCCTTGCAATGGTGGCGTATCCACCCGGCCCAAACGCTGGGTGTGCGGCATGCTCTCCAATGATACGACTTCGGCTCGTCCTTCCGGAGTTCGCCCTTCATGTCCGACGCCGCCACCCAGAGCCAAGTCACCACCACCGATCCCGAAGCCCTCGGCTGGATGCGCGGCTTCCCGCCGTCCCCCGATCGCCTCATCACCTTCCAGGACGGCTCCTTCCGCAATTTCCCCGAGCTGCGCTGGGCGTGGAGCAACATCCGCCAGCTGGTGCCGACCGTGAATGTCTGGCGCGGGGCAGGGCCGGCGTCGGTGTTGCCGCGGGCGGATCAGGACATCGGCGCGGTCGCGTCCACCACGATGGATGGCCGGGCGATGACGTTCGAGAAAATGCTGGAGGAGAGCTATACCGACGGCATCGCCGTGCTGCATCGGGGCAAGCTGATCTACGAGCGCTATTTCGGCGCGCTGAAGCCGCACAAGCCGCATATCGGGATGTCCGTGACGAAGTCGTTCACCGGCGTGCTCGCGGGCATGCTGGTCAGCGAGGGCAGGATCGATCCGCAGGCCCCCGTCACGGACTATGTGCCGGAGCTGAAGACGAGCGCGTTTGGCGATGCGCGCGTGCACGAGGTCATGGATATGACCACGGGGCTCGAATACACCGAAGTCTACACCGACAAGAACTCGCACGTCTGGGGCCTGCGCCGCGCCAACGGCATGGCGCCAATCCCGGCGGGCTATGAAGGTGCGACCACCATCTTCGATTTCCTGATGGCGCAGGTAAAGCAGGGCGAGCACGGCAAGGTCTTTGCCTACAAGACCGTCAACACCGACGTGCTGGCCTGGATCATCCGTCGCGTCAGCGGCTTGACGCTGTCCGAGCTGTTGTCTGAGCGGATCTGGCAGCCGATGGGCGCGGAGGAAGACGCGCATTATCACGTTGACCGCATCGGCACCGAAAGCGGCGGTGGCGGCCTCTCCACGACATTGCGCGATCTCGCCCGCTTCGGCGAGACCATGCGCAACCACGGCCGCTTCAATGGCCGCCAGATCGTGCCGTCGCAGGTGGTCGAAGACATCGCGCGCGGCGGCGATCCCGACAAGTTCAAGCCGGCCGGTTACACCACGCTGCCGGGCGCCTCCTACCGCAATCAATGGTGGGTCTCCCACAACGCGCACGGTGCCTACATGGCGCGCGGCGTCCACGGCCAGGGCATCTATATCGATCCCAAGGCCGAGATGGTGATCGCGCGCTACGCTTCGCATCCGATGGCGGGCAATGCCGCCAACGACCCCGTGACATTGCCGGCCTATATGGCGCTGGCGAAGGTGCTGATGGCGGGCGGGTAGTGCGATTTACGCCGTCTCACGCCATCGCATCGGCAGAACGCCGTCATGCCTGAAGCCGTCGAGGAAGCGGAAGCGCGCGCCCTGCGGATTGGGGCGGGCTTCGATCGTCGTGCCGATGATCTGCAGCACGTCGCTGTCGTCATAATGGGGCCAGGCGGGCAGGCCCGTTCCGTTTGGATCGCCATGCGCGGCGAAATTCATCCAATAGTCCATCATGCTCTGCGCCAGCGCGCGGTCTTCTTCCGCCGGTGGCGTCGTGCCGCTGATCACCTGCTGCGGCGTCAGCGTGCCGAACACGAACGGGATCTCGGTCACGTGCGAGGCGATCGGCGTGTAGGGCGAGGTGTAGTTGAAGAGATAGCCGTAAGCCGGCGCGCGCTGCGTCTGTTGATGCAATCGCAGCCACTGCCAGCATTGCTCGCCGATCACGAGGTCGCCGGTGAGCGCGGCCGCGGAGATCTTCGCCTCAGCGTCCGTCGCAGCGGGATAGAGCCTGCGGAAATCGACCATGCGCTCTCGGCCGAACATCGCATCGGCTGCGGCCAGAAAGCTATCCGCCGATGCGTGGGGCAGGGCCTGCGCCATGAAGGGGAATTCCTCGGCTGCATTCCAGCCCGCCAGCAGCGGGATGCGCATCTGCTCGCCACGCAGGAAGCGCCGCGCAGGTACGTCCACCACCACATGGTGATCGATGCTCGGCGAGAAGGCGCCGATAATTGGGCTGGCGTCGAAGCTCCACGGCGCGGCGGCGTTCAAGCAGTCGGCCGGAACCTCGCGCAAGGCCGCGATCGAGCCATCGCCCTGTCGCCGGGCAAAGGCGAGACCGCGCGCGCGGGCTTCGTCAAAAGTCTGCAGCGGCCCGTGCCGGCCGTCCCAGAACGCACCGCTCTGGCCGATCGCCTTGTGAAACAGCCCGTGCGCGAGCGGCGAGGCCATCAGCATGCCGACGGCCATGGCGCCGGCGGATTCGCCGAACAGGGTGACGTTGTCAGGATCGCCGCCGAAGCCGGCGATGTTGGCTTTCACCCAGCGCAGCGCCGCGAGTTGATCCTGCAGGCCGTAATTGCCCGAGGGCGCCTCCGCATCGAGACCCGGATGCGCCAGAAAGCCGAAGATCCCGAGGCGATAGTTGAAGCTGACGACGACGACGCCCCTGGCGGCAAGCGCGCTGCCGTCGGTCGCGGGGTTGGCGGAGGAGCCGAACTGGAAGCCGCCGCCGTGGATCCACACCATCACGGGGCGCTTCTCATCCGCGTGGCGCGCCGCGGTCCAGACATTGAGATAGAGGCAATCCTCGTCACGCGGCCCGGGCCGATGGTCGTTCGCGAGCGAGGACAGGCAGCCGGCACCGAAGGCAAGCGCATCGCGCACGCCGTTCCAGTGGGCCGGCTGCTGCGGCGCGCGCCAGCGCAGCGGCCCGAGCGGCGGGGCGGCGTAGGGTATGCCCTTGAAGGCCAGCACGCCGTTCGCGTCCCGCGACGTGCCGCGCACGCGGCCTGCTTGCGTGCGAACCTCGCGTCCAAGCTCGGCCTTTGAAATCATCATGCCATGCATGGCCGTCTCTCCCGTGCGTGCGCCGCCGCCGGGCGGGCAAATCCAGGACGGCAATCTATGGACTTTGCGCCTTGCTGAATTTAGATACTTGGCCAATCAATTGCTAAAAACCGGCAAGCATGCGGCAGCCCCTTCGCTTTCCCTGGTCCGACCTCGACGTCGACGATCGCTGCGCGCCCGTCATCGCCGTCGGCGTCGATGTCAGCGGGACGAAAGAGGAGGTGCCCGATCACAGCCATCGCAAGGGGCAATTGGTTTTCGCCCTGGCCGGCGGCGTCACATGCCGCGTGCCCACGGGTCTGTGGATGGTGCCGCCGCATTGCGCGGTGTGGATTCCCGGCGGCATGCAGCACAGCAACCGCGCCACGGCAAATGCCCGGCTGTTCTTCGTCTATATCGAGCCTCATATCGTCGATCTTCCGAGCCGTTGCTGCACGCTCTCGATCTCGCCGCTGCTGCGTGAGCTCATCGTCGAATTGTCGGCGGCGTCCGCTGGCGAGGAGGCGAGGGCAAAGCTGCTGGCGAAGGTGCTCTTGCGCGAGCTTCCGCGCATGCCGGTTCAGGAGCTGCATCTGCCGCTGTCGTCCGAGCCGCGCTTGAAGCGAATCGCGGCGGCGCTCGCGAAAGACCCGTCCGACCGCAGCACGCTCGCCGAATGGGCCCGCCGCGTCGCGCTCAGCGAGAGCAGCCTCGCGCGCCTCGTCGTCAGGGAGACCGGCCTCAGCTTCGGGCGCTGGCGCCAGCAATTGCACCTGATCGTCGCCTTGCGCGAACTCACCGCGGGCGCGAGCGTGCAGCAGGTCTCGGCCGATCTCGGCTACGACTCCGTCGCGGCCTTCATCACCATGTTCAAGAAGGCGCTCGGCAAGCCGCCGGCGCGATATCTCGCTGATGTGCTGCAGAGCTCCGGAGAGGGGAGCCGTGATTCGGCTGGCGCGCGGCGGGCCCGGAACGCGAAGTCGCCGCAGCGGCGCGGTCGTTAATATAAGAATTGACTTATATTAGGTTGGACTGATATTGATCCTCTCGACAACGAGGAGGAGCGCAAATGCAAATCGACGTCGCCAGAATTTTGGGGCTCGTCACGCGTTCGGTGACGAATTTCGCGAAGGACGGAAAACCCGCCAGCACGGTGACCTTGACACGTCTGTACGAGACCAGCGTCGACGATCTCTGGGACGCCGTGACGAGCAGGGAGCGCATTCCGCGCTGGTTTGCGGCGATCGAGGGCGACCTCCAGCTCGGCGGACGCTACCAGGTCAAGGGCAATGCGGGCGGCACCATCACGGCATGCACGCCGCCGACCCATTTTGCGGCGACGTGGGAGTTCGGCGGCGCGACCAGCTGGATCGACGTCAGGCTGACGGCGGAGCGGAATCAGGCGCGTTTGACGCTTGAGCACACCGCGATCATCGAGGATCATTGGAATCAGTTCGGCCCGGGTGCGGTGGGGATCGGCTGGGACCTCGCTCTCGCGGGGCTCGAGCGATATCTTGCGACGGGCGCGTCGGTCGACCACGAGACGGCGGAAGCCTGGATGCGCTCGCAGGAAGGCAAGGACTTCATGACCACCAGCGGCGAATCCTGGCGCGCGGCGCATGTCGCGAGCGGGGTCGATCCCGACGAAGCGAAAGCGCGCTCGGACCGCACCATCGCGTTCTATCGCGGCGAGATGCCGCCCGACATCGCTCATCCCGGCACAGGCAGCTGATGCACGTCTTCGAGGTCCTCGCCGATCCCGTGCGCCGTCGCATCCTCGAACTGCTGGCGGGGTGCGAAATGGCGTCCGGCGAGGTCGTCGACAAGATCGGGGCGGAGTTCGGGATCACCCAGGCGGCCGTCTCGCAGCACCTGAAGGTGCTGCGAGAGAGCGGCTTTGCGACGGTTCGCGCCGAGGCGCAGAGGCGCCTCTATTCGGTCGACGTCGCGGGGCTGCGCGCGGTGGATGCGTGGATCGGTCAGTTCCGGAATTTCTGGGAGCCGAAGCTCGACGCGCTGGCAACCGAGATCGCGCGCGGCAAGCGCGAGCGCCGCAACGCGCCGATCACCAAGCGCGGTGGCAAGAGGGCGTGAGGTCTGGGAGCGCGTAGGGCGGATTAGCTGACCGCGGTGCGAAGCGCGGCGGGCGGCGTAATCCGCCATCTCCCTCGTTCTGCCCTGCACGGGTTGGCGGATTACGCTCCGCTAATCCGCCCTACGAATTCCGCGCCAGCTTCTCGAATTTCTTCACCAGCCGCTCGCGCTTCAGCCGCGACAGCCGCTGGATCCAGAACATGCCGTCGAGCTGGTCGATCTCGTGCTGGTGGCACACGGCGCGCAAGCCGTCAGACTCCTCGTTCTGCATATTGCCGTCGAGATCCCAATAGCTGATCCGTACCCGCGCGTGACGCTGCACCTCGTCATTGACGCCAGGCATCGAGACGCTGCCCTCCTTGTGCAGGATCATCTCGGGCGAAGCCCATTCGATCTCGGGATTGACGTAGGTCTGCGCGCCTGTCTTGGCATCGAGCTCCAGCACGACGAGCCGCAGGGGCACGCCGATATGCGGCGCGGTGATGCCGATGCCGGGCGCGGCGCGCATGGTGTCGAGCAGATCCTGCGCGAGTTCGCGCAACGCCTCGTCGAATGCGGTGACGGGCCGGGCCGGCATTGCGAGCCGGCCGTCGGGATAGCGGACGAGGGGACGGACGGTCATGGCCGGCTCTTACCACTCACGGATCGTTGAAGCACCCGTTCTTGACTGTCTACCAACTGGAAGGTAGCTAGGCGGCATGAGCAACGTCTCCACCACCGCCGACGACATCCTGGCCTGCGCACGCTCGCTGATCATTGCCGGCGGCTACAACGGCTTCAGCTACGCCGACATCGCCGACGTGGTCGGCATCCGCAAGCCGAGCATCCATCATCATTTCGCCAGCAAGGTCGATCTGGTCCGCACCCTGGTCTCGCGCTATCGCGAGGAGGCGCAGGCGGGATTGGCGGCGCTCGAACGCAACATTCCGGACCCGCGCGACCAGCTCGAGAACTATGTGGCTTATTGGGAGGCATGCATCACGGATGCGACCGCTCCGTTCTGCGTCTGCGCGCTGCTTGCCAGCGAGCTTCCGATCCTGCCCGAAGAGGTGGCGCTCGAGGTCCGCGCCCATTTCCGCTCCCTCGCGTCGTGGCTGAATTCGGCGATGGAGCGTGGCAAGCGGAAGGGGCGCCTGCATCTTGCCAGCCCTGCAAAGGTCGAGGCTGAGGGATTCATGGCGACCGTTCATGGCGCGATGCTGTCATCGCGCGCTTATGGCGATCCCAAAATGTTCGGAACGATCACCCGGCCGTTGCTGGACCGGCTGTCCACCAGGCACTGACGAACGAGGCATTCGACCCGTCAGGATGGTCTTGCGTCGATCGCTGCATGATAAAACTACCAACTAGTAGGTAAGGGTACGAAATGACAGTTTATGAGACCACGTCGGGTGTCGCCGGCAACGCGCAATGGCTGAAGCGATACTACTTCGTGCGGGCCGCGTTTTCCGTCGCTTGGGTCATCGCGGCCTTTGCCGTCGCACCGTCATCTGCGGTGATTGCGGCAACGCTGCTCATCGCGTACCCGGCGTGGGACGCCGCCGCCAATTATCTCGACGCGCGCTGCAGCGGCGGCTTGAATCAAAACCGCACGCAAGGCCTGAACGTGCTGGTCAGTCTGGCGACCACACTGGCGGTCGTGGTGGCGTTGCAGGTGAGCATGAATTGGGTGCTCGGGATCTTCGGCACCTGGGCGGTGCTCTCCGGCTTGCTTCAGCTCGGGACGGCCGTTCGGCGCTGGAAGCATTACGGCGCCCAATGGGCCATGTTGCTTAGCGGCGGGCAATCAGCCCTCGCAGGCGGCTTCTTTATCTTTCAGGCCACGATGCCGGCAATCCCCTCGATCGCGAATGTCGCCGGCTATGCGGCGGTCGGCGCGCTCTACTTCCTGGTCTCAGCGATCTGGCTCACGGTCAGCACGTGGCGCCGCAATGCCGCCATGTGAGGCTCCGGGGGAGGTTCGCGTGGCCCCGTAAGTCCTTGATCTCGCTGCTGCCGGCTACTGTGCATGGGGTTGTTTTCGCGAATTGTGTCGGCCGGCCCTTGCAAAAACTTGCGTGATCCTGTCGGCCGGCACGGTTCCCCTTCGTCTTCCACTCAGACAAGATGTCTTGGGAGACAAGAATGACCCAATCCCCTTATCGCTGGGTGATCGTCGCTGCCGGCGGCCTGCTTGGCTGCGTCGCGATCGGCGGCATGTTTTCGCTGCCGGTGTTCCTGCAGCCGATCACCAAGGACACCGGCTGGTCGGTGACCGGCATCTCCAGCGCGATGACCATCGGCTTTCTGGCAATGGCCTTCACCAGCATGGCGTGGGGCACGCTGACGGACAAATTCGGGCCGCGGCCGGTGGTGCTGACGGGGTCGATCGTGCTGGCGCTCAGCCTGTACGCCGCCAGCCATGCGACTTCGCTGCTGGTGTTTCAGTTCGTGTTCGGCCTTCTGGTCGGCGCCTCATGCGCTGCGATCTTCGCGCCGATGATGGCGACCGTGACCGGCTGGTTCGAAACCCATCGCAGCCTTGCCGTGTCGCTGGTCTCGGCCGGCATGGGCATGGCGCCGATGACGATGTCGCCGCTCGCGGCCTGGCTCGTCTCAGGCCATGACTGGCGCACCTCGATGCAGATCATCGCGCTGGTGGTGGGGGCAATCATGATCCCGGTCTCGTTCCTGGTACGCCGTCCGCCCGCGCTCGCGCAGGCCGTGGCGGCGCCGGTGGGCGAGGGGGCCGGGCCGAGCGAGATGTCGATGAGCGAGGCGCTGCGCTCGCCGCAATTCCTGGTCCTGCTCGCGACCAATTTCTTCTGCTGCGCCACCCATTCCGGCCCGATCATCCACACCGTCAGCTACGCCGTGAGCTGCGGCATCCCGCTGATCGCGGCGGTGACGATCTACAGCATCGAGGGATTCGCCGGCATGGGCGGCCGCATCGCCTTCGGCCTGATGGGCGACCGGTTCGGCGCCAAGCGCGTGCTGGTCTCGGGGCTGCTGCTCCAGGCCTTCGGTGCGCTGGCCTACGTCTTCGCGCATCAGCTCACGACCTTCTACGCGGTCGGCGCCGTCTTCGGCTTCATCTATGCCGGCACCATGCCGCTCTATGCCGTGATCATCCGCGAGAACTTCCCGCTTCGCATGATGGGCACGGTGATCGGCGGCACGGCGATGGCCGGCAGCCTCGGCATGGCCACCGGACCGCTCGCCGGCGGCCTGATCTACGATGCGTTCTCCAGCTATGCCGGGCTCTACATCGCCGCCTGGGCGATGGGTCTCGGCGCCTTCCTGATGGCGATGTCGTTCAAGCCGTTCCCGAAGCCGCAAGGGCAGGTGGCTCCAGTGGCGGCATGACGTCGTAGCCCGGGTGAGCGCAGCGACATCCGGGTCCTTGCGCGCGGAATCCCGGATGTCGCTGCGCTCATCCGCGCTACGGCACCTTCAACTGCGCCTCGATTGCGGTCTTGTCGATTATGGACCAGACCTGCCGGATCCTGCCGTCGTCGAACTCATAGATGACGTTCTCGCAGAACGAGACGCGCCTGCCGTTCACGGCAAGCCCCAGGAACATCCCGGCCGGCGAGCAATCGAACTGCAGCCGCGCGGCGATGCGGGGCGGATCTGCGATCAGCAGCGCGATGTCGAAGCGCAGATCCGGGATATCGCGAAAATCCTGCTCCAGCATCGCGCGATAGCCGGGCAGGCCGAGCGGCCGGCCGTTGTGGACGACCTCGTCATGCACGAACCGGCCGAGCGTCGGCCAGTCCTGCCGGTTCAGGCAGGCGATGTAGGCGCGGTAGATGTCGGCGAGGTCGTCTCTCGTCATGGCGAAGCTCTCCTTGCGGCTTCGACCCTAACGCGCGAGGACCGCGGACCGGTTCCGTCTAGAGGCGCTTTTCGAAGAACAGGTCCGGATAGGGATCGTCGTTGAAGCGCGGGATCTCGCGCCAGCCGGTCGAGCGGTAGAGTTGGCCCGCCTCGGGCAGCGCGCTGTTGGTGTCGAGCCGCAACAGCGCGATGCCGAGCCCGCGCGCGGCATCCTCGGCTGCGTCCATCAGGCGCCGGCCGAGCCGCAATCCGCGTGCGGCGGGGGCGACCCAGAGGCGCTTGATCTCGGCATAGCCGTGATCCGTTCCTTTCAGGCCGACGCAACCGATCGGCAGCGTGTCCGACATCGCCACGATGAAGCTGCCGCGCGGGCGGCGCATCTCCTTGGCATCCGGATCCCTCGAAAGAGAAACGTCGAAGCCCTGTTTGAAACGGCGGCCGAGCTCGGCATAGTACTCGCCGAGGCAGTAGCGCGCCTCCTCGCTTCGCGGATCCATCTCCTCGAGCGCGATCCGCTCGCGCGTCAGGGTGGAGGCGATCAGATCCATCGCCGCCAGCAGCGCCTCGGCTTGCGAATGCTGCGCCAGGAAGCCCTCGGCCTGCGCATTCGACAGCGCCTCATAGGCCGCGAACTCGCGCCGGCCGGTCCGCGTCAATGTCGCGACACGCCGGCGGGCATCGTCCGGATGCGCCTCGGTCTCGACCAGCCCTTCGTCCTCGAGGCTGCGCAGGAGGCGGCTCATCAATCCAGAATCGAGGCCGAGATAGTCGCGGATCTCCGCGATATCAGAGCGTCCATGCCCGATCGCATTGAGCACGCGTGCCGTGCCCAGCGGCCGGCCGCGACCCAGGAAAGAGGTGTCGAGCGCGCCGACGGCGGAGGTGACGGCACGGTTGAAGCGGCGAACACGGGAGATCGGGTCGAGCATGATATCTGACTTTAGTCAGATATCATGCGAAGGTCAATTCGCCCGGCTTAGCCGAGCCCCAGTTCCTTGCGGACCTTCCGCGTCAATCTGGCCACGATCAGCGCATGGGCCTGCGTGAGATAGCCGGCGAGCTCGGCATCGGGCAGGGCGCTGTTGCTGACGAGCTGCACCCATTTGGCGCGCGCAAGGTACGGCGCCGGCCGCGCCACGCCATGCTCGATCAGCATCGCATAGGCCATGTCCGAGACCTTGAACATGTAGCCGCCCGAGCCCGCGGCAAAGCCGCCGCCGAGCGCGAACATCTTGCCGCCGACCTTGAACACGGACGTGCCTTCCCATTGCACCACCTTGGTGGCAGCCGGCAGGCGCAGGCAGCGAGCCTCGAAGTTTTTCGGCGTCATGATGCGAGCGATAGCACGCCGCGCGCGGCTTGCAACATCCCTGTCATCTACAAGCTGTCGAACGAAATAAGCCGCGAGGATGTAAACTCATGCCAGTCATTCGCCGACGGTCTCGTGCCCTGGACGCAGCGCAACGCGTCGCTGCGCTCGCATGGACGCCGTTGATGCAAGCGCGCCGCTTTGTGAATTGTGCTGAGGCCGCATATCGCTACGATGCAGCCGTTCCCGGAACACGGGAGCACAACAGCAGGCGGAGGCGACATGAGCGGACAGGAACCCAAAGTCAAAGGATCGGACCTGTTTGTCGCGGCGCTGGAGAACGAGGGTGTCGATCGGATCTTTGGTATCCCCGGTGAGGAAAATCTCGATCTCGTCGAATCGCTGCGCACCTCCAGGATCGAGCTGGTGCTGACCCGTCACGAGCAGGCCGCGGCCTTCATGGCTGCCACGCATGGGCGGCTGACCGGCAAGCCCGGTGTTTGCCTCTCGACGCTCGGCCCCGGTGCGCTCAACCTGTCCACGGGCGCGGCCTATGCGCATCTCGGCGCGATGCCGATGATCCTGATCACCGGGCAGAAGCCGATCATGAGCAGCCGGCAGGCCCGCTTCCAGATCGTGGACGTGGTCGCGACCATGAAGCCGCTGACCAAGCTGTCACGCCAGATCGTCAGCGCCTCCAGCATTCCAACCGTGGTGCGCGATGCCTTTCGTGTCGCGATGGAGGAGCGACCGGGCCCGGTGCATCTCGAGCTGCCCGAGGACATCGCCGGCGACGAGGTGACGGCGGCGCCGGCGATCCCGGTGCATCCGATCGAGATCCCGGTCGCCCATCGCGCCGCGCTCGACCGTGCCGCCGAGATGATCATGGCTGCAAGGCGCCCGCTGGTGATGATGGGCGCGGCGACCAGCCGGCCACGCTCGACCCACGGCATCGCAAGCTTCGTGCGGCGCACCGGCATTCCGTTCTTCACGACGCAAATGGGCAAGGGCACCGTGCCTGGCGGCACCAATCTCTATATGGGCACCGCCGCGCTGTCCGAGCGCGACTATGTCCATGATGCCATCGACGCCGCCGACCTGATCGTCGCGATCGGTCACGACCCCATCGAGAAGCCGCCCTTCATCATGGGACCGTCGGGGCCGAAGGTCATTCACGTCAGCTACACGTCGGCCAGCGTCGAGCAGGTCTATTTTCCGGACGCCGAGGTCGTCGGCGATGTCGGTCCGAGCCTGGAGCTGCTCGCCGATCGGCTCGAAGGCAAGCTGCCACAGGCGGCGGCGCTGCTGCCGCTCAGGGAGGAAATCCTTGGCCATATCGCCGACCGCGCCACCGAGGCACGCTGGCCGCCGACGCCGCAGCGCATCGTGCACGACATCCGCCAGGTGATCCCGGAGAACGGCATCGTCGCGCTCGACAACGGCATGTACAAGATCTGGTTCGCGCGCAATTATCGCACGCGCGTTGCCAACACGCTGCTGCTCGACAATGCGCTGGCGACCATGGGCGCCGGCCTGCCGTCGGCGATGATGGCCGCAATGCTGTATCCCGATCGCCGCGTGCTCGCGGTCGCCGGCGACGGCGGCTTCATGATGAACAGCCAGGAGATGGAGACCGCAGTCCGCCTCAAGCTCAACCTCGTCGTGCTGGTGCTGGAAGACAATGCCTACGGCATGATCCGCTGGAAGCAGGCCGTCGATCATTTTGCTGACTACGGCATGACCTTCGGCAATCCGGACTTCGTCCAGTACGCCAAGGCCTATGGCGCCAAGGGCCACCGGATCGAGAGCATCGACAGCTTTGGCCCGACGCTCGACGCCGCGTTTAGGGAGGGCGGCGTGCACCTGGTCGTGATCCCCATCGACTATTCGGAGAACGTGCGCGTGCTGGTCGACGAGCTGCGGGCGCATGAGAAGGCGAAGGGGTGAGATCATCGGCCTCGTGCCCCGGACGCTGCGCAGCGCCTCTTTGGCGGTGCGCTGCAGAGCCGGGGCCCATGCACCAGTGAGCTCTGCGGTCTCCTGGGTCCCGGCTCTGCGCAGCAACGCAAGAGCGTTGCAGCGCGTCCGGGACACGAGAGGAACACTTGTCTCGCGCCTCCTGATCGCCGACACTTGCAAGTACTCCACCAACCACAGGAATATGAAATGACCCGCATTCGTTGTGTCACCGAGATGGGCATGGGCGTCGACGTCCACGGCCGCGACGCCACCAAGGCGGCGAAGCGGGCGGTGTCGGATGCGATCCGGCATTCGAGCCTGGGCTTCTTCCGGATGATCGGCAAGACCGCGAACGACATGTTCGTCGACGTCACCATCGGCGTGCCCAATCCCGAAGCGGTGGACAAGGAGGCCGTCGCCAAGGAGCTGCCTTACGGCACCGTGACCGTTACCGCGGTGAAGGGCGGGCTGGAGATCCCCTCGGCCACGGAGGTCGCCAACGATCCCATCCTCATCGCCAACGCCGCCGTCATCGTCAGCTTCGACAAGGACTAGGCCGGTGTCCCACAGCGATGAGGCGCTGCTGGATCATCCGATCTGGAGCGCGTTGACGACCAGCCACAAGCATCTGGCCGAGGGTGGCCCGCTCGCGCGGCGCTATCCCGTCGACATGACGCCGTTCGCCGATATGGCCGCCATGTCCGCGGCGAGCTTTGCCGCGCTCCGCGATCTCCTGTCGGGGACGCAGGTCGCCGCATTGTTCACCCCGGAGCCGGTCGAGATGCCCGCCGGTTTCAAGGTCGTGCTGGCCGAGACCGGCGAGCAGATGATCGGCTCGCCCGCCGACAGTCCGCTGCGCGATGCCGAGATCGTCACGCTGGGGCCGGCCGACGTGCCTGCCATGACGGCGCTGGTCGAGCTGACCAAGCCCGGACCGTTCGCTGCGCGCACCCATGAGCTCGGCACCTTCCTCGGCATCCGCGCCGGCGGCGAGCTGGTCGCGATGACGGGCGAGCGGATGAAGCCGGGGCGGTTCGTCGAGATGACGGCGGTCTGCGTGCACCCCGATTATCGCGGCCGCGGCTATGCGCAAGCGCTGCTCGCGGCGGTGGCGCGACGGATCGAGGCGCGCGGCGAAAGTCCGTTCCTGCACGTGTTCTCGAACAACAATTCGGCCATCGCGCTTTACCAGCGGCAGGGCATGCGGATCAGGCGTCGGCTGTACGTGACGGCGTTCATGAGGGAAGGATAGGCGCTCTCCGAGCGCCCTTCATTTCCTCCGAATATTCGCTATATCCGTCCCAACCAGAATTTGGGGGAAACACATGGACGCCAGAACGACCGATTTTTCCGCCGTGCGGACGGCGATGCAGCGTTACGTCGATCAGGAGATCATTCCCGGCGTATCCTGGGCGGTGTTGCGCGGGCGCGAGGTGGTCGATCAGCAATGTGTCGGCTTTGCCGATCGCGAGGCGAACATTGCGCTGCGGCCCGACCACATCTTCCGCGCTTTCTCCAACACCAAGATCTTCGTCACCTGCGCGATCATGCTGCTGGTCGAGGAGGGCCGCATCGGGCTCGATGACCCGATCGAGAAGTTCCTGCCGCAACTCGCCAATCGCAAGGTGCTGAAGCAAGGCGCTGCGAGCCTTGCCGACGTCGAGCCGGCCAAAAGCCCGATCACGATCCGTCAGCTCCTGACTCACACCGCGGGCCTGAGCTACGGCATCTTCGATCCCGGCACGGTGCTGTTCAAAGGCTACAATGACGCGCGCGTGCTCAATCCGCTGACGCCGCTCACCGACATGATCGACAAGCTCGCCGATCTGCCGCTGTCCTATCATCCCGGCACGGCCTGGGAATATTCTGTTGCCACCGACGTGCTCGGCCGCGTGGTAGAGGTCGTCTCGGGCAAACCCCTCGATGCCTTCCTCAAGGCGCGCATCTTCGATACTCTCGGCATGACCGATACGGGTTTCCATGTGCCGGAGGCCCAGCAGGGCAGGCTGGTCGCGCTCTACAAAGGCGCCGATGCGCTCGATCCCACGAAGCCAGGCCTGACCCGCGACGACAATGTGCCGTTTCCGCAAGCCTATCGACGGCCGTTCCCGCGGCTCTCGGGCGGTGGCGGTCTGGTCTCGACCCTGCCGGACATGCTCGCAATGATCCGCGCGCTGCTGCCGGGGTCGGACACCCTGCTCAAGCCGGACACGCTGCGGCAGATGATGACGAACCAGCTGCCCGCAGGGCAGACCATCCGCTTTGCCAATCTCGGCCCGATCCCCGGCAAGGGAATTGGCCTCGGCGGTGCCGTCACCTTCGCGCCGGCGCCGTTCGATCCGCCGAATTCGACCGGCGAATTCCAATGGGGTGGGCTGGCCGGCACCCATTGGTGGATCTGCCCGGAGGCCAATACCGCAGGTGTCCTGATGGCCCAGCGCCATATGGGCTTCTGGAATCCGTTCTACTTCGAGTTCAAGCGCCTGGCCTATCAGGCCGTCGGGAGCTGACCCGCGAAAAAAGAGCGTCGGCCGCGAATCCTTTTCGGCCGGCACCTCCTCTTGGTAGTCGAGGCACTTTGCCTCGGTCTATGACGGAGGATGCGATGGCATTTTACAGGAAGAACATCGGCGGCCTGCACCAGGCGGTGCGGATTGCTGCGGGGATTGCGGTGGCGATCGCCGCATTTGTCTATCTCACCGGCGCTGCGGCCTGGCTGGTGGCGCTCAGCGGCGCCGGCTTCGCGCTGACCGGCCTCGTCGGCTATTGTCCGATGTGCGCGGTGGCTGGTATCGGACGAGGGGGCGTGTCGTGAGCGCGGCTGCAATCTCACCAGGGCTGTTCGAGGCGGCGCGGCTCGGCGATTCCCATGCGATCGCCTCGCTGCTCGAGACGGCGCAGCCGGACATCCGCCGCTATGCGCGAGCGACCTGCCGCAGCTCGGCAGATGCCGAGGACGCGACGCAAGAGGCGCTGTGGATCCTGTTCCGCCACGTCGGCACGATCCGCTCGCTGCTGGCGTTCTCGGCCTGGCTGTTCAGCGTGGTTCGCCGCGAATGCCTGCGGCTTGCGCGCAAGGCGGGCCTCGCACCGGCTGCCGATGCGGGGGAGGCGGAAGCCGCATGGCTGTCGCGCCCCGAAGCGGATCTGCGGCTCGACGTGGCCGCGGCGTTCGAGGCGCTGCCGCCGCATTACCGCGATGTCGCGCTGATGCGCGACGTCAAGGAGATGACCATCGACGAAATCGCCGAAGCACTCGGCGCGACCCGGCAGACCGTCAAGGCGCGCCTGCACCGCGCCCGCGCCTTGATGCGCGAATATCTGACGAGATGAGCCATGACCGATTATCAAAACCCTGACGATCTGAAATCGGTCCCGGCCCTGATCGCGCTCGCGCCGGTCGAGGCCAATGCGTTCCTTGCGTTCAACCATGCGGTCGAACGCAAGGACGGCTTGATCCCGCCGAAATATCGCGAGCTGATCTCGCTTGCGGTCGCGCTGACCACGCAATGCGCCTATTGCCTCGACGTGCATACGGCGCAGGCGGCGAAAGCAGGGGCCACGCGCGAGGAATCGGCGGAAGCCGCGTTGATCGCGGCAGCGGTTCGTGCCGGCGGCACGCTCGGCCACGCGCTGCTGGCGCAGCGCCTGTTCGAGCGGCATCGCGGCGACGGAAAAGCATAGGAGTTGCGGGCGGGGGGCAATGCCTCCCGCCCGCGGTTCGTGTCAGTCCTTCCACGGATCGAACTCGCCTTCGCCGGCCATGGCGACGGCGAACGGCCGCAGCGTGTGCAGCACCTTTACAGTGCCGGCATGCTGCGCCAGCACGTCCGGCAGGCGGCGATAGGCCATCGGGCTCTCGTCGAGGTCGGCACCGATCAAGGTGACGCCGCGCTCGTTGAGCCACTGGTCCATCTCCGCGCGCGAGAAGCGGCGCTTCGCCTCTCGTCGCCCGAACAGGCGGCCTGCGCCGTGCACGGTCGAGTAGAGCGAGGCCCTGGCTTCCGGGCTGTCGACGCCTTCGAGGATGACGGCATCGTCGCCCATGGAGCCGCCGACGAATCCCCTCTGGCCGGGAAACGCCGGGGTCGCGCCCTTGCGCACCACCCACAGATCTCGCCCGTCGTGGGTCTCACGCCAGGCATAGTTGTGGTGGTTGTGCACGCTCTCGGTGACGCTGCCGCCGATGATCTGGCGAACGCGCTCGACGACCCACTCGCGGCCCGCATAGGCGTAACGCCCGGCGAGCTGCATCGCCGCAATGTAGCGGCGGCCAAGCTCGCTGTCCTCGTCGACCACGGCGGGCGGGACGTTCATGCCGTCCTTGCCACCGGCGGCCTTGAGGTAGCGCGTCGCGAAGGTGTGCCCGAGACCGCGGCTTCCGAAGTGGACGCCGATCCAGACGAAGCCTTCCTCGTCGCGCATGAGGTCGACATAGTGATTGCCCGATCCGACGGTGCCGAGCTGGCTCACCGCCTTGGGGCGGTACGACTCCATGTCGCTCTCGCGCCAGGCATCGCCGTCGTCGAACAGATCGTGCTCGGCCCGCTCGGCGTTGGCACGGCCGACGCCGAACGAGATCGTCCTGGCGACGTCGCGGATGATGGTGGGAACGCGGCCCGCGATATCCTCGAACCGCATGTCGAGCCGGGCCGCCATGTTGCCGCAGCCGATGTCGAAGCCGACGCCGGAGATGCTGATCTGCTTCTCATAGGCGATGACCCCGCCGACAGGCTGGGCGTAACCGAGATGGCCGTCGGCGCAGATCACGCCGGACACGACGTTGCCGACCGCCATGCAGTTGCGCATCTGCGCGATCGTCGAATCCTCGTGCGGGCCGAAGATCTTCAGCGGCGCGTTCGCAAAGCGGGCGTCCTGCATCCGGAACTCGGCGATTGAGCTCGCGGTCGCATTGGCCTCGCGGGCGAGATGCTCCTTGCGCGCGGCGTCCTTGTACAGGCACCAGGCGGGCTGGCCGCGTCCTTCGCCGACGCGCGAGTCGGGATCGACGCCGGCGGCGAGGCAGAGCTCGCGGGCGCGTTCCATGTAGGGATCGGGTCGTCGCATGGTCGTAAGTCCTTGTCATTCCGCGCGCACTATAGAAGGGACGAGCGGATCATTTCAGAGATTTTGAAGGCCCCGGGCGCGTGCGTCCGGGGCCGTTGTTGTTGCGCATCAGTTCAATGCCGTTTCCGACGCCGCGATCCACGCGACCACGGCCTCGGAGAAGCCGTTGACGCGGGTCCAGGCGCCGTGGCCGACACCGTGCTGATACGAGGCCACGTTGACCATGGTGCCGCGCGCCCTGGGCTCGGGCACCTGGTCGTGGCTCTGCTCGTCGGTGAAGACGATGAGGCGATCGCCCTTGCGGTCGATCTCCTTCACTGCCTTGCCGAGATAGGTCCCGCCATGCGGCTGCGAACCGATGATCGCGTCCCGCAGCGCGAAGCCGCGGCGAGGCGGGACCTTCACGACCTTGTCGCTGAAGGTGAAGATCTCGACCTCGTCGCAGATCTCTCGGGCAAGAATGGCAAGACCACACGCCGCCTCCGCGCGCGTCATTTCCGACTGCGCGGAGAGGCGATCGAACATCGAGCCCGACACGTCGATCAGGAGCCGCGTCCGGCCCGGGAGCCGCACATGGTCCTTGACCGACTTCAGCATCGCAGCCTCGAGCTCGGGCTCGAAGTCCGGCGCATAGCGCGCCGCCGTGATGAAGCGATAGGGAAGGATACGATCCGTCCGCATCGCCTCGATCGCGCCTGCGATGGTCTCGCGCGGGACCTGCGCAGCCTGCATCAGCCGCAGGTTACGCAAGAGCGCCAGGCCGCCGAGCTTGCGCTCGGCGATCAGCCGCTCGAAGGTCTCGCGCTTGTTCTTGCCGGCAGAGAGCGAAACCTCCCAGGTGTCGGGGGAGGCGAGCTCGCCATCGACGAGCTGCTTCCACACCTTGGCCTGGTCGGCATCCCTGGGCTTGGCGTGCACCAGGAACAGCACGTCCCTGATCCGCACCGCACCGTCGCGGTCCCACTTGGCGAGCTGGTAGGCGTCGAACTTGGTCAGCGCGCGGGCAAGGCCCTTCTTGACCTGCGCGGAGACCGGCTGACGCTTGCGCTGCTGCATGGGGCCGAGCGCATCCGCCCAGTAGATCGCGAGCAGCTCCGTCATCTCGTCGGGGCGCTGGATCACCTGATAGAGCGTATCGGCAACGAGGGCGCGGTGCTTTTCGCTCCGCGCCATCTCGCGGATGACGAGCAGCGGCGCGTGCCGCAGCTTCATCACCTCGCGCGCCTCGCTCGCGAGTTGCGCGACCTTGGCGGGCGCGACCTTCGGCACGAGCGCCTTGATGCGGTCGGCGATGGACACGCCGTCCTCGTAGAACTGGTCCTCCCACAGGAGGCAGTTCATCAGCGCGCGCTTCAGCTCCATCTCGGGCGTGAAGCGCACCGCGCGGGCGCCCTCCCGCGTGAAGGCGCGAACGATCTTGTTGAGCCTGACCATGACGGCCTCCTCTGGTTGATGGGGAAAATGAAAAAGGGTGCCGGGGAACGAGCGAGGCTGAAACGCCCTTGCGGGCTAGTCACATGCTCTACCGCTGAGCTACGGACTTTCGTCCGGAAGGAGTCGAACCTTCGACATTGCGATCCGAAGTAACAGCGCTCTTCACCACCGGCGGTGGGGACGAGACAGACACGATCCGGGAACAGGCGATGCTGAGACCCCGGCCTGCAGCTTACCCTGCAGGCCAGGTAGCGCTCTATCCACTGAGCTACCGGTGCACACTACACCGGGCGAGATTCGAACCCGCGACCTCTCGATTAACAGTCGAAGTAACAGCGATCTTCACCACGGACCGTGATGGGGGTGGCGGGGAACGGGCGATGCTGTTGCTGCCCTTGCGGGCCATCCGCCTTTCGGCGCGCAGGGTTCGAACCTGCTCGGCGCTTTCGCGCCTTCACCACGAAGTAACAGACATCTTCACCACCGCCAGGCCGATGCTCTCGCATCGGCCATTGTGGGGTACGCTGGGGAACGGGCGATATCGGCTTTCAGTGACGACAACACAGGACCTGTCCTTGCGGGCGGATCCTGCGCCGGGCCGCGTGCGTACCTTTTCCGAGGCCGCATCCCGGTGCGTGTGTCAAAGGCGGGAGGCATACCCGCATAGCCGTGGAGGAAGTATCCGACATCTTCACCACCAGCGTCGGTTGAGCCGCGACGAGCGCGACAAACCGAGTTAGAAAAATTTGATCGCGGCGCTGTCGACGCGCCGCATGTTGCGAACCATCAGGGTTCGCTCTGCCATCGGTGTCCGGCTCATCGCCTCGTTCCCTCCGGCAGGCCCCGCGCGCTTGGGCACGCGCCTCTCCAGCGCGAGCCCCGAGATCCGGGTCTCTCGTTCCGGCCATGGCCGGGTCGTTCGGTGGGGCCGCGCGGCGGGCAACAAAAAACCCTCCGGAGCGGCAGGCTCGGGAGGGTCCGTGAGAAGCGGACTGTCGATCTTGCGGTCAGGCAAGATCGCTCCCATGAGCCGGGCGTGCGCAATCGATTGGCCGTAGGCCATTCGACAGTCGCGCAAATCTTTCGTAGCTGTGCTTCATCACTGGGTTCATGGTTTTCGCGGACGGAAATGTTCGCGAGGCCGCGGGACATACGCCCGCAACCTGCGGATGTCAAGCGATGCGCGTGTGAAGATGACAAGACGCGGAAGGATCACGTGCTGAACTATCTCGGTCTCGATGGATTTCGCTTCGGCTGGGTTGCAGCGTGGATCGACGAAAACGGCGATCACGGCTTCGACTATTCGCCGGGACTGACGCGCCTGCTTGCGATGCCGCACGCGCGCGCGATGATCGACATGCCGATCGGATTGAACGTGCGCGGATATCGCGAATGCGACCTGCGCGCGCGTGAGCTGGTTGGTCCCGCCGTGTTTCTCGGTGCGCGCCGCGATCTCTGGACATTTCCTGACATGGCATCAGCCAATCGCCACTACTGGACGCATGAAGGTAAGGGCAGGGGCGTCTCGGCGCAGCTCTGGAATATCAGGGACAAGATGCGGGAGGTGGACGAGGCCATGACGCCAGCGCGGCAAGCGACGATCGGCGAAGCGCATCCGGAATTGATCTTCTGGAATCTCGCGGGGCAAATGCGGCTTGAACCGAAGACCTCACCGCGCGGCCGCGAGCAGCGCATCGCGCTGCTGCGAGATCGCGGCTTCGCTGAGATCGAGCGATGGCTGACGCTTCGCCACGGCACCGGTATCGGCCGCGACGATCTCATCGACGCCTGCGCCTGTGCGGTCGCAGCGCGCGACAGCACGCAGCGCGTCGGCGGAGACGATCTCGATCCGCGTGGACTGCGGATGGAGATCAACTACTGACCGGATCACTCTTGCCGATCGCTTGGACCGGCGAGGTCGCGGCGGAAGTAATGGAGGAGCGTTGAAGAGCGATCCTCGTCGTCCAGTCTCGCTGCTCTTGCTTCGTATGCATCTGCCATGGCGCACAGCCGTCGCGCGGCTTCGCGATGGGTGAGGTCCTCCGCAACGCGGCGACAGCGCTGGGCGTGGTCGAGCAGGGCGCGTTTCTCGATGTTCATTCCATCACAACGCGCAAGATGCCCGTTGGTCCCAGGAACGGGAAAAACTGGCAAAATATTCCTGCGCGGGAGGAACACGGCCCATGAGCGGGCGTTTAACGCCACAGTGTGGAGGGACAAATGCCATGGACGATGTCTGCCAATGGGCGACCGCGACGCTCGCGATTGCCTTTACGGCCGTGCTGCTGGTCACGGGCCAATGGTTCATCCAGTATCGACTGCAGCATGAAACCACGACCCCGGTCGTCAGGGTCGCAACGCTGCCGCTCTAGACGTTTCGAGCGTATTGCCGCTCGTTCCCGCTTCCCCGCGATCTTCCAGACCGTTTGTCGGCCTTGCGCCGTTCGTTCGCCCGCCTAGATTAGGCGGCATCTCACGAACGCTTGCCGGAGTGCCGATGTCCGATCTGTCCGTCTTTCCCGTCACCAGGCGCTGGCCTGCCAAGCATCCCGAGCTGCTTCAGCTCTACTCCCTGCCGACGCCGAACGGCGTCAAGGTCTCGATCATGCTGGAGGAGACCGGGCTGCCCTACGAGGTGCATCTGGTCGATTTCGGCAAGGACGATCAGAAGACGCCTGAGTTTGTCTCGCTCAATCCGAACGGCAAGATTCCGGCGATCCTCGATCCCAGCGGTCCCGGCGGCAAGCCACTGCCGCTGTTCGAGTCCGGGGCGATCCTGCAATATCTCGCGGAGAAGACCGGCAAGTTCCTGCCCGCGGATGCCGCTCGGCGTTACCAGACGCTGCAATGGCTGCATTTCCAGATGGGCGGCGTCGGGCCCATGTTCGGCCAGGTCGGCTTCTTCCACAAATTCGCCGGCAAGGATTTCGAGGACAAGCGGCCTCGTGACCGCTACGTCGCCGAGGCCAAACGCCTGCTCGGGGTGATGGACGCGCATCTGTCCGGCCGGCAATGGTTCATGGATGACGACTACACCATCGCCGACATCTCCATGCTCGGCTGGGTGCGCAACCTGAACGGCTTCTATGAGGCCGGCGATCTCGTCGCGTTCACCCAGTTCAAATCGGTCGGAGCCTGGCTCGAGCGGGGTCTTGCGCGCCCGGCGGTGCAGCGGGGGCTGAACATTCCGCAGCGGCCCTAGGATCAGGTCAGCGCCTTGGTGGTCATGTAGACCGCCATCAGCGAGACGAGCGCGATCATGGCCCGGCGAAGCACCGACCGACTGACGCCGTTGGCCATGCGCGCGCCGAGGTCGGTGCCGATCCAGAGGCCGGCGAGAATGCCGATAACGGCCGGCCAGCCGACCACGAGCCCCTTGCTGCCATAGATCCAGGCCGCCGGAAGATTGGTCGGGATCACCGAGAAGACGAGGCTGACGAGTTGCGCCTGGTGTTGCGGCACGCGCAGTCCGGCGGCGAGGCCGACGGTGATCGCAAGGCGGCCGCCGATCCCCATGAAACCGGAGGAAAAACCGGCAACCGTGCCGATCAGGAGCAGGGGCAGCCAGTGAAGCTCATCGCGGGCGTCGGCCTCGTGGCTGCCGTCCTTGCGGTCGCGGCGCAGCAACAACAGTGCGATCAGCGCGACGAGATAAGCGACATAGGTCCATTGCAGGACGGAGTCGGACACCGCGGTTGCGGCATAACCGCCGCCGGCGCCGCCGATCAGAGATCCGAGGCCGATCCACACGATCCACGGCAAGGGGCTGCGATTGCCGTTTTGCCAGTAGCGTCGGATGCCGGCGAGACCCGTCGGAGGAAGTTGAGCGATCAGCGAGGTGCCCTGGGCAACGTGCTGCCCCGCCCCGAGCAGCAGTACCGAGAAGATCACGAGACCGCCGCCCGGGCTGGTGCCCGTAAAGCCCGATGCCAGTCCGGCGATCAGGCCGACGCCGCCACCGGCGAGGAGGTCGTGAATCCCGGACATCGCCTACGTCCTGGTTCGCCGCCTGCTGGCGGTCTTCGCCGTGCGAAAGCCCTCGATCACGGCGGATACGGTCGCCATGCAGGCCTCGACGTCGACGTCCTCGCCCCAGCACTTTTGCAGCACGAAGCCCTGGAAGATCGCGATCAGCACCCGTGCGACGGCGTCCGCGCCGAGATCGCGCTTGATGAGGCCGTCATGCTGGCCGCGCTCCACCAGTGCCACGATCAAAGCGCGCGGCATGTCGATGCCTTCGACCACGCTGGTGCGGACGCGGCGGTTGCGCAGGGCCTCGGCCCAGCCATGGATGCCGACACGGCGCCGTGCCTCGCCTGCGGGGTCGGTGAGCCATTGCGCATAGACGCGCACCAGCGCGTGAAGTCCTTCGATCGGGTCGCCCGACCCTTGCGCGACCGAGTTGAGCACGGCTTCGCGGCGATGCCGGTCGTCGGCGAGCGCCGCGATCAGATCGTCCTTGCTTTGGAAGTAGAGATAGACCGCGCCGTGGCTCAGGCCGGATCGCTTGACGATGTCGGCCATGCCGGTCTGGTGAAAACCATCCTCGGCGAAACAGGCGAGGGCGGCCTCGAGGATCTGCTGCCGCCGGCTTTCACGCTGCTTGTCGCTGATCTTGGGCATCGTGGCCTTCCCAAATAACTGACTGGTCGATCGTTTTGCACTTGTGCCGCGCAACGGCGTGATCAACTGCAAGACAAATAAAAAACGATCAATCAGTCATTTTAATTCGATGCAAGGCTTCGGTCAAGCCGGCGGTTCGCCCGCGCCGGCCATCGAACAGACCCGAGACCCCTATGTTCTAGAACAGGCGCCCGCCGTTCGGCGCGGGCTTGCTCGGCTGCACCAGCACGACCTTTCCGTCGGCATCGGGAAAACCCAGCGTCAGCACTTCCGACACGACGGGCCCGATCTGACGCGGCGGGAAATTGACGACAGCGGCGACCTGTTGTCCCACCAATGTCTCGAGCGGATGGTTCTCGGTGATCTGGGCCGAGCTCTTGCGCACGCCGATCGCGGGTCCAAAGTCGATCCACAGCCGGAACGCCGGCTTGCGCGCCTCGGGGAACGGCTTGGCGTCGACGATCGTGCCGACGCGGATATCGACCGCGAGGAAGTCGTTGAAGGCGATGGTCGGCGCGGCGGCGGCCGCAGGATCGTGCGTGACGTGCATGGGATGTCCGTTCGGCGAGTTGGCGTCGTTCGCAATATTGTCGCGCGAAGCGGAGTTTCGTACAACGCCGCAGCCGAAGCATCACGCATGCGCGAGGAACTGGTTGTGCCCAACATCATCTACGGCATCAAGAACTGCGACACCATGAAGAAGGCGCGGGCCTGGCTCGACACGCATGGCGTCGCGTATGAATTCCACGACTACAAGACGGCGGGCGTCGAGAAGGACAAGCTCAAGCAGTGGAGCGACAAGGTCGGCTGGGAGACGCTGCTCAATCGCGCCGGCACGACCTTCAAGAAGCTGCCCGATGCCGACAAGGAGGGCGTCACCGAGAAGAAGGCGCTGGCCTTGATGCTAGCGCAACCATCGATGATCAAGCGGCCGGTGCTGGAAATCGGCGGCAAGCTGCTGGTCGGCTTCAAGCCGGAAATCTATGCCAAGGAAGTCGGCGCCAAATCGCGCTAACCGCTAGTTCAGTTCGATGATCTCGGTGGGGAGGCCGGGATCCGGCTGGTCCGCAAACTCGACCACGTCGGCCGCCGCGATGCGGCCGGGCGCCCGGTGAAACAGGTCGTGGTCGATCACGACGCGCAACTTCGGGCGCGGCAGCGCGTCATTTCCGCGCATCAGATTCTTGATCTCGAAACCGCCGTCCTCGCAGAACGTCTTCACCGAGGCGATGACGTGACAGACCTTGCCGCCGGCCTGGAACGGCAGCAGCAGCCGTTCATAGGCGACGATGCGCCCGTAGATGTCGTCGACGTCGGCAACGCTGTAGACGGGTAGCCCGCGCGCCACGCATTCGTAATAGATCGGCATCACATAGGGCGCGATTCTCGGTCCGAGATAATCGTCGAGCAGCACGCCTTTGCCGGTATGCCCGTAGGCGCGCGAGATGCGCGTGTTTTCGCTCTGGATGGTGAGACGTGGCACCGGCGTCGACGCGTCCACCGTGTAATAGATGAGATCGGACAGCTCTTCCTCGAGCCTTGCGGGCTGATACTCCCAGACCGCCGGCGCGATCTGCTCGCGCGCATAGAGTCGCAGCCACGTGTTCAGCAGATCACGCTGCCTGATCGACTTGACGACGGAAGGAGCGGCGCTGGCGAAATCCAAGACAATATTCCCGGAACGTCAAAACCCATGCATCATGCCAGTTGCGGGAAAATTTTCTATGAAGGCTGGCGCGGGGAACGAAAGACCGTTAACGACGACTTGATGACCGGTGCCTTTGCGAACCGGGAGGCCGGGCAGGCACGACATCGACCACTCCGACTAAGGGAGCATTTGTATCCCAGCCGGAGACCCTGATCTGCTCAGCTTTCCGCCTTGCCTAACCCCCGTCACCTCCGGCATATTCCGCGCCCGGAGAGGGCGTTCCGGACGGGCTCCGAGGAGTGGCTCCAAGGCCAGGCTCCATGGATTTGATCCAGGGCCTCCGGAAAGTCGAAGCAACAAGGATAGCCACGCATCTAGCGCGGGCAGGGGGAAATCTGTTTGGCCGATGAGTTTATTCTCGAAACGGAAGGCTTGACCAAGGAGTTCGCGGGTTTCTTCGCCGTCCGCGACGTTGCGCTCAAGGTTCGCCGTGGCAGCATTCATGCGTTGATTGGCCCGAACGGGGCCGGCAAGACGACCTGCTTCAATCTTCTGACCAAGTTCCTCAAACCGTCTGCCGGAAAAATCCTGTACAAGGGGCAGGACATCACCGCGATGGCGCCCGCCGACGTGGCGCGCATGGGGCTTGTTCGTTCGTTCCAGATTTCGGCGGTATTTCCGCATCTCACCGCGCTGGAGAACGTTCGCGTCGCGCTTCAGCGCCAGCATGGCTCTTCGTTCGATTTCTGGCGCTCCAAGTCGGTTCTCAACCGCTTCAACGATCGCGCGCGCGAATTGCTCAACGACGTCGGCCTTAGCGAATTCGCCAACACGCCCGCGGTCGAGATGCCCTATGGACGCAAGCGCGCACTGGAGATCGCAACCACGCTCGCGCTCGACCCGGAGATGATGCTGCTGGACGAGCCGATGGCCGGCATGGGCCACGAGGACATCGACAAGATCGCGGCGCTGATCAAGCGCATCTCCGCGAAATATACCATCCTGATGGTAGAGCATAATCTGAGTGTCGTGGCCAATCTCTCCGACATCATCACCGTGCTGACGCGCGGCCAGGTGCTGGCGCAGGGCCATTACTCCGAGCTCACCAAGGACGAGCGCGTCAAGGAAGCTTACCTGGGAGCCGGTCATGCCTGACACAGCGATCGCCGAGGCTCCGGCCAAGGCTGCGACCGGCGGAAACATCCTTCAAGTCCGCAACCTCGAAGCATGGTATGGCGAGTCCCACATCCTGCACGGGATCAATTTCGACGTGAACGCGGGCGAGGTCGTCACCCTGCTCGGGCGCAATGGCGCCGGCAAGACGACCACGCTGAAGTCGATCATGGGCATCATCGGCAAGCGTACCGGCTCGGTGAAGTTCAACAACCAGGACATCATCCGCGCGACCTCCGACAAGATCGCGCGCATGGGCATCGCATTCTGCCCGGAAGAGCGGGGCATCTTCTCCAGTCTCGACGTGCGCGAGAACCTGCTGCTGCCCCCGGTGATCCGTAAGGGCGGATTGCCGCTCGAGCAGATCTTCGACCTGTTTCCGAATCTGAAGGAGCGTCTCAACAGCCAGGGCACCAAGCTCTCCGGCGGTGAGCAGCAGATGCTCGCAATCGCGCGCATCCTGCGTACCGGCGCGAGCTTCCTCATGCTGGACGAGCCGACCGAGGGCCTTGCGCCCGTCATCATCCAGCAGATCGGCCACACCATTGCGCGGCTCAAGAAGGAGGGTTTCACGATCCTCCTCGTCGAGCAGAATTTCCGTTTCGCATCCACCGTCGCCGACCGCTACTACGTGGTCGAGCACGGCAAGATCATCGACGGGTTTTCCAATGCCGAGCTTGCCGCCAATATGGACAAGCTCCACACCTATCTCGGCGTCTAAACTGCCAACGAGAAAATTCAAAAAGGAAAGTTGCATGAAGACCAAGTCGATTGCATCGTTGCTGCTGACCACCGCGCTGACCTTCGCCGCTGCAGGCGTTGCCTCCGCACAGGACAAGTCCATCAAGATCGGTGCGCTGTCCGATCAGTCCGGTCTCTATGCCGATCTCGGCGGTCCCGGTTCGACGCTCGCCGCGCAGATGGCCGTCGAGGATTCCGGCCTCGCCGCGAAGGGCTGGAAGATCGACATCATCTCCGGCGATCACCAGAACAAGCCCGACATCGGCACCGCGATCGCGCGGCAGTGGTTCGACGTCGACAAGGTCGACATCATCGTCGATGTGCCGAATTCCGGCGTGGCGCTCGCCGTCAACAACGTCATCAAGGAAAAGAACGGCGTCTACATCAACTCGGGCGCGGCGACCTCGGATCTCACCAACGCGCAGTGCTCGCCCAACACCGTGCACTGGACTTACGACACCTACATGCTGGCCCACACCACCGGCCAGGCGCTGGTGAAGGCGGGCGGCGACAGCTGGTTCTTCCTGACCGCGGACTACGCCTTCGGCGCCGCGCTCGAGCGCGATACCAGCGCGGTCGTCACCGCCAACGGCGGCAAGGTGGTCGGCGGCGTCAAGCATCCGCTGAACACGCCGGACTTCTCCTCCTTCCTGCTGCAGGCGCAGGCGTCCAAGGCCAAGATCATCGGCCTTGCCAATGCGGGCGGCGACACCACCAACACGATCAAGCAGGCGGCCGAGTTCGGCATCGGCAAGGGCGGTCAAAAGCTTGCCGCGCTGTTGCTCTTCCTCACTGACGTCAAGGCGATCGGCCTCGAGACGGCACAGGGCCTCAACTTCACCGAGACGTTCTATTGGGACCTGAACGACCAGACCCGGGCGTTCTCCAAGCGCTTCGGCGAGAAGATGAAGAACGGCGCGATGCCGACCATGGTGCAGGCCGGCGTCTATGCGGGCGTGCGTCATTACCTCAAGGCGCTCGAAGCGCTGGGCGGCAATCCTCATGACGGCGTCAAGGTCGTCGAGAAGATGAAGTCGATGCCGACCGAGGACGAGTTGTTCGGCAAGGGCGAGATCCAGCCCAACGGTCGCACCATCCACAGCGCCTATCTGTTCGAGGTGAAGAAGCCCTCGGAGTCCAAGGGACCGTGGGACTTCTACAAGCTGGTCGGCACGGTGCCGGGCGATCAGGCGTTCACGCCGCTGTCCGAGAGCAAGTGCCCGCTGCTCAAGAAGTAAGATAACGGCCCGCAGGCCTTCAAGGCCTGCGGGCGACTTTCAAGTGAACGCCGAAGGGACCGGGTGCGGGATCGATGCAGGCTCTATACGCTCAGCTACTGGTGGGACTGATCAACGGCTCGTTCTACGCGCTGCTCAGTCTCGGGCTCGCCGTGATCTTCGGCATGCTCAACATCATCAATTTCGCCCACGGCGCGCTCTACATGATGGGCGCCTTCGTCGCCTATTTCCTGCTGAATCTCGGCGGCATCAACTATTGGTGGGCGCTGCTGCTGGCCCCCATCATCGTCGGCATCTTCGGCATGATCCTGGAACGGACCATGCTGCAATGGCTGACCGGGCTCGACCACCTTTACGGCCTGCTGCTCACCTTCGGCATCGCGCTGATTGTGCAGGGCGTGTTCCAGAACTATTTCGGCTCCTCCGGCCTGCCTTACGCCATTCCGGACCAGCTCAAGGGCGGCATGAATCTCGGCTTCATGTTCCTGCCGATCTATCGCGGCTGGGTGGTCATCTTCTCGCTGGTGGTGTGCATTTCCACCTGGTTCCTGATCGAGAAGACCCAGCTCGGCGCCTACCTGCGCGCCGCCACGGAAAACCCGACGCTGGTTCGCGCCTTCGGCATCAACGTGCCGCGCATGATCACGCTCACCTACGGCCTCGGCGTCGGCCTTGCCGCGCTCGCCGGCGTGCTGTCGGCGCCGATCAACCAGGTGCGGCCGCTGATGGGCGCCGACCTCATCATCGTCGTGTTCGCGGTGGTCGTGATCGGCGGCATGGGTTCGATCATGGGCTCCATCATTACCGGCTTCGCGCTCGGTGTGATCGAGGGCCTGACCAAATATTTCTACCCGGAGGCCTCCAACACCGTCGTCTTCGTGCTGATGGTGCTGGTGCTCCTGGTGAAGCCAACGGGACTGACGGGAAGGGCGGCCTGATATGACAACCCTGACGGACGACACGATTCCGGCAACCCCGCGCGCGATGCGCGACGAGATGATCGTTTTCGTGGTGATGGCGCTGCTGCTGGCATCGGTGCCATTCACGGGCGTCTACCCGTTCTTCGTGATGCAGGCGCTGTGCTTTGCGCTGCTCGCCTGCGCCTTCAACCTCCTGATCGGCTATGGTGGTCTGCTGTCGTTCGGCCACGCGATGTTCATGGGCACCGCCGGCTATTGCAGCGCGCATGCGCTGAAAGTGTGGGCGCTGCCACCTGAACTCGGCATCCTCGTCGGGATCGCGGCCGCGTTCGGCCTGTCGCTCATCACCGGCTACATCTCGATCCGCCGGCAGGGCATCTATTTCTCGATGATCACGCTGGCGCTGTCGCAGCTGCTCTACTTCATCTATCTCCAGGCGCCCTTCACCCATGGCGAGGACGGCATCCAGGGCATCCCGCAGGGACGCATGTTCGGTGTGTTGGATCTCTCCAAGCCGACGGTGCTCTATTACGTCGTGCTGGTCGGCTTCCTCGCCGGCTTCCTGCTGATCTTCCGCATCATCAACTCGCCGTTCGGCGAGGTGCTGAAGTCGATCCGCGAGAACGAGCAGCGCGCCATCTCCCTCGGTTACCGCACCGACCAGTACAAGTTCCTGGCGTTCGTCCTGTCCGGCACGCTGGCCGGTTTCGCCGGTGCGCTGAAGGTGTTCGTGGCGCAGAACGCCTCGCTCACCGACGTGCATTGGTCGATGTCGGGCGAGGTCGTGCTGATGACGCTGGTCGGCGGCCTCGGTACCATCTTCGGCCCCGTGGTCGGCGCCTTCGTGATCATCGCCATGCAGCAATATCTTGCCGGGTTCGGCCAGTGGGTGACGGTGATCCAGGGCTCGATCTTCGTGATCTGCGTGCTCACCTTCCGTCGCGGCGTCATCGGCGAAATCGCGCATTACTTCCGGCGCTCGCTCTAAATTATTGATATCGCGCCAGTTTCGCTGGCGCGATAATCCGGTGGATGATCCGGCTCCGCGGGCGTGAGATGACACGCACGCGGATCGAAAATGGTCTATGACAGTTTCATGACGGCCCGTTCGGGCCGGGCCATTTCCAACCGGTAGCCTTTCCTCATGATGCGATGGTTTCGCGCGTTCCTGCCCAAGGAAGAACGGTTCTTCGACCTGTTCGACCGCCATGCCCAGACGGTGATCCAGGGCGCGATCGCGCTGCAGGGCGTGCTGAACGGGGGTGAGGAGACGCCGGTCTATTGCCAGCGCGTCAACCAGTTCGAGAACGACGCCGACAACATCACCCGTGAGGTGCTGACGGCGGTGCGCCGCACCTTCATCACCCCGTTCGATCGTGGCGACATCAAGAACCTGATCACCTCGATGGACGACGCCATCGACCAGATGCAGCAGACGGCCAAGGCCGTGATGCTGTTCGAAGTCCGCACCTTCGAGCCGCCGATGCGCGAGATCGGCGGGCTCTTGATCGAATGCGCCAATCTGGTGGGACGCGCGCTGCCGCTGATGCAGTCGATCGGCCCGAACGTCGCCATGCTGACCGCGATCACGGAAGAGCTGACCAAGCTGGAGGGACGCGTCGACGACCTCCATGACATCGGCCTGAAGGAGCTGTTCCTCAAGCACCGCGAAGGCAGCGCGATGAATTTCATCGTCGGCGTCGAGATCTACGACCATCTGGAGAAGGTGGCCGATCGCTTCGACGACGTTGCGAACGAGATCAACAGCATCGTCATCGAGCAAGTGTAGGGCAGGGCTGCTGTGGACGCTGCGCTCGGTCTTCCCGTCCTGGTCGGCTTGATCGCCGTCGCGCTGCTGTTCGACTTCCTGAACGGCCTGCACGACGCCGCCAATTCGATCGCGACCATCGTCTCGACCCGCGTGCTGCGGCCGCAATTCGCGGTGTTCTGGGCCGCGTTCTTCAATTTCGTCGCCTTCATGGTGTTCGGGCTGCACGTCGCCCAGACCATCGGCACCGGCATCATCGATCCCGCGATCGTCGACGCCCAGGTGATCTTCGCGGCGCTGGTCGGGGCCATCGTCTGGAACCTGGTGACCTGGGCGCTCGGCATCCCGTCCTCGTCGTCGCACGCGCTGATCGGGGGGCTGTTCGGTGCGGGCGTGGCCAAAGCCGGGATCTCCGCGACGGTCTGGAGCGGATTGTCCAAGACGGTGATTGCAATCGTGCTGTCGCCGCTCGTCGGGTTCCTGCTGGCGATGGTGCTGGTTGCGATCGTGTCCTGGGCGTCGGTACGATCCACGCCCTTTGCGGTGGACCGCGCCTTCCGCATCCTGCAATTCGCCTCCGCCTCGCTTTATTCGCTCGGCCATGGCGGCAACGACGCGCAGAAGACCATGGGCATCATTGCCGTGCTGCTCTATTCGCAGGGCCATCTCGGCGGCGAATTCTTCGTACCGTTCTGGGTGGTGCTTTCGTGCCAGGCGGCGATGGCGATGGGAACGCTGATGGGCGGCTGGCGCATCGTCCGCACCATGGGCCTGCGCATCACCAAGCTGACGCCGATGCAGGGTTTTTGCGCGGAAACCGGCGGCGCCGCCACCCTGTTCATGGCGACGTTCCTCGGGGTTCCCGTGTCGACCACCCACACCATCACCGGCGCGATCGTCGGCGTCGGCGCCGCCCGCCGCCTCTCGGCGGTGCGCTGGAACGTCGCCAGTTCGATCGTCTATGCCTGGGTCATTACGATGCCGGCATCGGCCATCGTCGCGGCGCTGACCTGGTGGGCCGTCACGATTTTCGTCAAGTAACCAGCTTCAGCCCGACGATCCCGGCGACGATCAGCCCGATGCTGGCAAGGCGGAGCGCCGTGGCCGGCTCCCCGAACAGGATAATGCCGAGTGTCGCGGTACCGACCGCGCCGATCCCGGTCCAGACCGCATAGGCGGTTCCGACCGGCAGCGATTTCAAGGCGAGGCCGAGCAGGATGACGCTGCCGGCCATGGCCGTGAGCGTGATCACGGACGGAACGAGCCTGCTGAACCCTTCCGTGTATTTCAGGCCGATGGCCCAGGTGATCTCGAGAAGACCAGCGACGAACAGGATGCTCCAGGCCATGACGACCCTCCATTCAAGGCAGGGGCGTCCCCGCGGCTGACATGCTGATGGGCGGGGAGGTCGTCCTCCCCCAAGGCCAGTATGGCCAAGGCCGATATGGGGCTGGCCGGAAGGCCTCGCAATCACCAAATGAGGCTTGATCAGGCCCGTTTTCCCTGCCACACGCTGCCGCCATGTCCGACATCGCCACCACCACAGCCGAATCGCCGGCCCGTTCCCCGCTTGCGGCCGAAGTGGCGCGGCGGCGCACCTTTGCGATCATCTCGCATCCGGACGCCGGCAAGACCACGCTGACCGAAAAACTGCTGCTGTTCGGCGGCGCCATCAACCTTGCCGGTCAGGTCAAGGCCAAGGGCGAGCGGCGCAACACGCGCTCGGACTGGATGAAGATCGAGCGCGAGCGCGGCATCTCTGTCGTGACCTCGGTGATGACCTTCGAGTTCGAGGGGCTCGTCTTCAACCTCCTGGACACGCCGGGCCACGAGGACTTTTCGGAAGACACCTATCGCACGCTGACGGCGGTCGATTCCGCCGTCATGGTGATCGACGCCGCCAAGGGCATCGAGGCGCGCACCCGAAAGCTGTTCGAGGTGTGCCGTCTTCGCGATATCCCGATCATCACCTTCATCAACAAGATGGACCGCGAGAGCCGCGACGTGTTCGAGCTGCTCGACGAGATCGAGAAGACGCTGGCGCTCGACACCACGCCGATGACCTGGCCGGTCGGCCGCGGCCGCGACTTCCTCGGCACCTATGACGTCATCAATGGCGGTGTGCGTCTGCTCGAAGGTGGCGGCGCCAAGACCGGCGCTGCCCAGCAAATCGAGATCGCCGAGCTTGCCAAGCTCAACGCCAATCTCGACGCATCGGCGGTGAAGGACGAGCTCGAGCTCGTCACCGAAGCGTCAAAACCGTTCGAGCTCGAAGCTTTCCGCGAAGGCCATCTGACTCCGGTCTATTTCGGCAGCGCGCTGCGCAATTTCGGCGTCGGCGATCTGCTCGAAGGCCTCGGCAAGTTCGCGCCCGAACCTCGCGCGCAGGACAGCGACCAGCGCAAGGTCGAGGCCACCGATCCGCGCATGAGCGCCTTCGTGTTCAAGATCCAGGCCAACATGGATCCGAACCATCGCGACCGCATCGCCTTTGCGCGCCTCTGCTCCGGCAAGCTCAGCCGCGGCATGAAGGCCAAGCTCGTGCGCACCGGCAAGAGCATGCCGCTGTCGAGCCCGCAATTCTTCTTCGCCCAGGACCGCTCCGTCGCGGACGAGGCCTTCGCCGGCGACGTCGTCGGCATCCCCAATCACGGCACGCTGCGCATCGGCGACACGCTGACCGAGGGCGAGGATTTCAACTTCGTCGGGGTGCCGAGCTTCGCGCCGGAAATCGTCCGCCGCGTCCGTCTCACCGACGCGATGAAGGCGAAGAAGCTGAAGGAAGCGCTGCAGCAGATGTCGGAAGAGGGCGTGGTGCAGGTGTTCCGCCCGCGCGACGGCGCCCCGGCACTGGTCGGCGTTGTCGGCGCGCTGCAGCTCGACGTGCTCAAGGCGCGGCTCGAGGCGGAATATTCGCTGCCGGTCGAGTTCGAGGTGAGCGAGTTCCAGCTCGCGCGCTGGGTTGCCTCGGAGGACCGCAAGAAGCTCGACACCTTCCTCGCCGCCAATACCTCCAGCATCGCCGACGACGTCGACGGTGATCCCGTTTATCTGGCGCGGAACGAATTTTATCTCGGCTATACCAAGGAGCGCGCCGAGGGCATCGAGTTCACCAACGTCAAGGACGTCAAGAAGAGGGGGTAGGGGGGCGGTCGTTGCGCTCACCCCTGCGGCCACACCATTGCTGTCATTCCCCGCGAAGGCGGGGAATCCAGTACGCCGCAGCCTATCGGTTTCATCTCCGCCGTCACGGAGTACTGGGTCGCCCGGCCCTAGTGCGCAATTGCGCACTGGCCGGGCGACGACACCGAAGTTGAACGCGAGCATGTGACCGCGTGTGGGCTTGACGTGTTCATTCGCGATGCCACGTTCGCATCATGTGGCGCAGCATTCTCGTCATCATCCTGCTGGCGATCTCGACAGCCCCAGCCGACGCTCGGCCGCGGCAGATCAATCCGATCCCGTTCGCCCATGAGCCGTGCAGCGTACTCGACGGCAGGCCCTGCACGCCGTCTTATTGCAGTCCGCTCGAACCCGGGCCCTGTATTCCCGAGATCGACTATCCCTATGGCCAGAACCTCCAGCTCACCATCCAGAGCGTTCCATCGGAGGCCGATCGCGCCAAGTACCGGAAGCCCGATCATGATCTCGATACGATCGGCGATCTCTTTGCCGCGTTGCGCAGTTGCTGGTCGCCGCCATCGGACAATGCGCGCGCGGGCATGCAGATGTCGGTGCGTTTCAGCTTCAACAGGGATGGCGGCCTGGTTGGCCCGCCGCGTCTCACCTTCGCGACGGCGAGCGTGCCCGCCGAGACCCGCACCACCTACCTCGACGCGATCAATTCATCGCTGAACGCCTGCCTGCCGCTGAAATTCACCGGTGGGCTCGGTGGCGCGCTGGCCGGGCGGCCGATCGCGATCCGTTATGTCGACAATCGCGAGCTCGGCAAGTAGCGCGTCAGTTGCGAGCGTCGGCCAATCGATGATACGCCATTGGCGGGGGCTGCTTTTGCGGGGAGGATGTCGTGGGTCTGCTGGTCATGATCCTGGGGCTGGTGCTGTTTTTCGCGGCCCATGTTTTCACAACCAAACGAGACGCGCGCGCGCGGGCGATCGCGAAGCTGGGCGAGGGGACCTACAAGCTCCTCTACACCGTGGTCTCGCTTGCGGGCCTCGCGCTGATCGTCTGGGGCTTCGCCCATTACCGCAGTTCGGGCTGGATCGACGTCTGGTATCCCCCGAAGGCGATGAAGCACATCACGGTCGCGCTGATGCTGCCCGCGGTGATCATGGTGGTGGCCTCCTATCTGCGCGGCCGCATCTATGCGGCGCTGAAGCATCCGATGCTGGCCGGCGTCAAGCTGTGGGCCGCGGCGCATCTTCTGGCCAATGGCGATCTCGGCTCCATCATCCTGTTCGGCTCGTTCCTGGGCTGGGCGGTCTATGACCGCATCTCGCTGAAGCATCGCGCCGACGCCGGCGGCCCGCCCATTCCGGTGGGCGGCGTCAGCAACGACCTGATCGCGATCGCGGTCGGCCTCGTTGCCTATCTGGCCCTGGCGTTCGCGTTCCATCCGGTCGTGATCGGCGTGCCGGTCGTGGGCGTGTAGCGGGGGATCCGGACCCGAAAGGGCCAGCGGATCAGCGCAAGACCGTTCCGCGCAGCCGTGTGCGGAACGTGACAAAGCAACAAGCCGAGGGCGTTCCGATGGACTGGTCGCAATCTCAGATCCCGCCGATGCGGCTGGAGGCGCGGTTCGGCGATCGGGTGGTGCCGGCGTTCTGCGACCGGCCCGCGAGCCTGTGGGCGATGATCGCGGACGCCAGCGCCCGCAACGGCGATGGCGAGGCGTTGATCGCAGGCGAAGTCCGGCTGAGCTGGCGGCAGGCCGTGGAGCAGGCCAGACGGATCGCGGCGGGCTTTCGCAAGCTGGGATTGCAGCGCGGCGATCGCGTCGCGATCCTGCTCGGCAACCGCATCGAATTCCCGCTGCTGCTGTTTGCCGCCGCGCATGAGGGTCTCGTCACGGTTCTGCTCAGCACGCGCCAGCAGAAGCCGGAGATCGCCTATGTGCTGACCAATTGCGGCGCGAAGATCCTGATCCACGAAGCCTCGCTCGCCGAGCGGCTGCCCGACGCGCAGGACGTGCCTGATCTGGTGCACCGCATTGCCGTCGACGACGATCCGGCCCGATCCCGCTTCGCCGCGCTCACGGGCAACGCCCCGCCGCCGGCGCCGGTCGAGGTGAGCGAAGAGGACACCGCGATGATCCTCTACACCTCGGGCACCACGGGCAAGCCGAAGGGCGCGATGCTGGCCCATTGCAACATCGTGCATTCCTCGATGGTGTTCGTGTCCTGCCTGCAATTGACGCAAGCGGATCGCTCGATCGCCGCGGTGCCGCTCGGCCATGTCACCGGCGTCGTCGCCAACATCACGACCATGATCCGCAGCCGTGGCGCGCTAATCATCATGCCCGAGTTCAAGGCCGCCGATTACCTCAAGCTCGCCGCGCGCGAGCGCGTCACCTACACGGTGATGGTGCCGGCGATGTACAATCTCTGCCTGCTGCAGCCCGATTTCGACGGTTACGATCTGTCGAGCTGGCGCATCGGCGGCTTCGGCGGGGCGCCGATGCCGGTCGCGACCATCGAGAAGCTCAAGGCGGCGATCCCGGGTCTGAAGCTGATGAACTGCTACGGCGCGACCGAGACCACGTCGCCCTCGACGATCATGCCGGGCGAGCTGACCGAGAGCCACATCGACAGCGTCGGCCTGCCGTGCCCCGGCGCGCGCATCGTTGCGATGGATCCGGATGGACGCGAGCTGCCGCCCGGCGAGATCGGCGAGCTCTGGATCCAGGGCGCCTCCGTCATCAAGGGCTATTGGAATAATCCGACGGCCACGGCTGAAAGCTTCACCAGCGGATTCTGGCACTCGGGCGATCTCGGCTCGGTCGATGCGGAAGGGTTCGTCCGCGTGTTCGACCGGCAGAAGGACATGATCAATCGCGCCGGCCTGAAGATCTATTCGGCCGAGGTCGAATCCGTGCTGGCCGGCCATCCCGCCGTGGTCGAGAGCGCGATCATCGCCAAGGCCTGCCCGGTGCTGGGCGAGCGCGTCCACGCCGTGGTGGTGACGCGCGGACCGGTGGCGGATGCGGACCTGCGGGCGTGGTGCGCCGAGCGTCTGTCCGACTACAAGGTTCCCGAGACGCTGGAGATCACGGCCGACCCGTTGCCGCGCAATGCCAATGGCAAGGTCCTGAAGCGGCAGCTCCGGGAGCTCTGGGGAGCCTGAGTCGGGGCAGGGCCATCCGGCTCTCCCGGGTGGTTAACGCCTTGATCGGGCTCGCTTTGCCTTGCCAGCGCCATATCATTAGGGTACCTCGCCGCGACGTGGGGGACGGGATTCCTGACGCGGACGCTTCGGCGCGCGCACCCGGACGGGCATGGGATTAGCATAAGTGTCTGAATTATTTGACGAAGTCGACGAGGAAGTACGTCGCGAACAGCTCAAGAAGCTGTGGGATAAGTATTCGATCTACTTCATCGCCCTGATGGTCCTGGTCGTCGCCGCCGTCGGTGGCTGGCGCGGATACCAATATCTGGAAGCCAAGAAGGCCGCAGAGGCCGGCGCCGCCTTCGAGAAGGCCGTGGAGCTGTCCGAGCAGGACAAGCACGCCGAGGCGGAGGCCGCCTTCACCGAGCTCGCCGCCAAGGCGCCGTCGGGCTATCGCACCCTGGCGCGGCTGCGCGCCGCGGCCGAAGCTGCCGCCCGCGATCCCAAGGCTGCCGCCAAGATGTATGACGACCTTGCTGCCGACCGCAGCGTGGGCGGCGAGTGGCAGGATCTGGCGAAGATCCGCGCGGCCGGCCTCGTGCTCGACAGCGCCAGCTATGCCGACATGCAGCAGCGGCTGGAGCCTTCCGCCGCGCCCAAGGCGACCTACCGGCACAGCGCCCGCGAAATGCTGGCGCTGTCCGCTTGGCGCAACAACGACATGACCGCGGCCCGCAAATGGCTCGACGCGATCGCGGAGGACGGCGAAACGCCGCCCGGCCTGCGCTCGCGCGCCGAGGCGCTCCAGGCCCTGTTGCCGCCCGTCGCCAAAAGCTGACCAGAGCTGACGACGGTCCTCAGACGTAAACGAGACACCAGATGCGCCGCACGCCACGCTTGATCGCAGCCGCCGTCCTGATCGCCTTCACGGGCGTCCTGGGCGGCTGCTCCAGCTTCGATCCAAGCGACATGCTCGACTTCCTCGACACCAAGAAGAAGCTGCCGGGCGACCGCAAGCCGGTCTTCCCGGAAGGCGTGCCGGGCCTCGAGCAGGGGGTGCCGAAGGACCTGTACAAGGGCGCGCAGCAACAGCCCGATCCGAATGCGCCGGCGGTGGCGGCTTTGCCCGCAGAGCCGGAGCCGGCCAAGCCGGCGAAGGGCGCCAAGGCGGCGAAGCGCACCAGGCAGCCTTCCGCGGCAGCCGTCGCCCCGGCGGAAGCACCGGCCGGCGAGGTCGATGGCGAGGCCCAGCCCGAGGCGGCACCGGCCCAGGCAGCCCCGCCGCCCAAGCACAAGATCGTCCGCAAGCGCACCACCGCGCCGCCGCCGGATCAGCCGGTCCAGCAGGCGCAACCGACCCAGACCACCCAGCAGCAATCGCAGGGTGCCTTCCCGGCGCCGATGCCGAGCGGCAGCTTCTCGCGCTAATCCTTTTCCTTTCATTGACAGGCGCAGCCCCGGCAGCGCACGAATGACCAATGTCCTTCACGATTGCCATCATCGGCCGGCCCAATGTCGGCAAATCGACGCTGTTCAACCGCCTGGTCGGACAGAAGCTCGCGCTCGTCGATGATTTGCCGGGCGTCACCCGCGACCGCCGCGAGGGCGAGGCCAGGCTCGGCGATCTCGAATTCACCATCATCGACACCGCCGGCCTCGACGAGGGCGCCAAGGGCTCGCTGACTGCGCGGATGCAGGAGCAGACCGAGGCCGCGATCGCGCAGGCCGACGCGCTGTTCTTCGTCATCGACGCGCGCGCCGGCCTGACGCCAAACGATCGCGCCTTCGCCGACTTTGCCCGCAAGGCCAACAAGCCGGTGCTGCTGGTCGCCAACAAGAGCGAGGGCAAGCACGGTGACGTGGGCGCGATGGAATCCTTCGCGCTTGGCCTCGGCGACCCCATCCAGATCTCGGCCGAGCATGGCGAGGGCATGGGCGAGCTCTACGACGCGCTGGCCAAGCTGATGCCGGAGCCCGTCGAAGAGGACGAGGTCGAGGACGACGAGCCGCTGACCGAGGAAGAGGCCGCGACGCGTCCGATCCGGGTGGCCATCGTCGGCCGGCCCAACGCCGGCAAGTCGACGCTGATCAATCATCTGCTCGGCGAGGAGCGTCTGCTGACCAGCCCGGAGGCTGGCACCACGCGCGACTCGATTGCCGTCGAGATCAACTGGAAGGGCCGCGAGTTTCGCGTGTTCGACACTGCCGGCCTGCGCCGGCGCTCGCGCATCGAGGAGAAGCTGGAGAAGCTCTCGGTCGCGGATGCGTTGCGCGCGGTGCGCTTCGCCGAGGTCGTCGTGATGATGATGGATTCGCAGAACCGCTTCGAGGAGCAGGATCTGCGCATCACCGATCTGATCGAGCGCGAGGGCCGCGCGGTCGTGCTCGCCGTCAACAAATGGGATTTGATGGAGACCAAGGGCGGCGGCGCGATCTCGACGTTGCGCCGCGATGCCGATCATTGGCTGCCGCAGATCAAGGGTGTGCCGATCGTCGCCGTCTCCGGCCTGATGGGCGAGGGTATCGATCGGCTGATGCAGGCGATCCAGGACGCCTACGCGCTCTGGAACAAACGCGTGTCGACTTCGGCACTGAACCGCTGGTTCGAGCAGGCGGTCCAGGCCAATCCACCGCCGGCCGTGTCCGGCCGCCGGTTGAAGCTCAATTACATCACGCAGACCAAGGCGAGGCCGCCGAGCTTCGTGCTGTTCTGCTCGCGCGCCGACGCGGTGCCGCAGTCCTATCTGCGCTACCTCATCAATTCCATGCGCGAGACGTTCGAGCTGCCGGGCACGCCGGTGCGCATCACCCTGCGCGAGAAGGCCAACCCGTTCGCGCACAAGCGCAAGCGTCCGTCGTGAGCGACGGCGCCGGCGAGGCGACGGCGCAGGCCGCTGCGCCGGTGCGGCGCGGCGCGGTCGCCTTCATCTTCGTCACTATCCTGCTCGACATGCTCGCGCTCGGCGTGATCATGCCGATCTTGCCGAAGCTGATCGAGAGCTTCGTCGACAACGACACCGCGCATGCGGCCCGCATCTTCGGGCTGTTCGGCACCGCCTGGGCGCTGATGCAGTTCGTGTTCTCGCCGTTGCTCGGCGCGCTGTCGGATCGTTTCGGACGGCGACCGGTGGTGCTGCTGTCGAATTTCGGTCTGGCCGCCGATTACGTGCTGATGGCGCTGGCGCCGTCGCTGGCCTGGCTGTTCGTCGGCCGCGTCGTCTCCGGCATCACCTCGGCCAGCATCTCGACCGCCTTTGCCTATATCGCCGACATCACGCCGCCGGAGCGGCGCGCGGCGGTCTTCGGCCGGATCGGCGCGGCGTTCGGCGCCGGCTTCGTGCTCGGTCCGGCACTCGGCGGCCTGCTCGGCGACATCGATCCGCGCCTGCCGTTCTGGGCCTCGGCCGGATTGAGTTTCGCCAACGCGCTCTATGGGCTGTTCGTGCTGCCGGAATCGCTGGCGCCGGACAAGCGCTCGCCGTTCCGCTGGCGAACGGCCAGTCCCCTTGGAGCGCTGCACCTGCTGCGCTCGAACGCGACGCTGGCCGCGTTGTCGGTCGTCAATTTCATCGCGCAGGTCGCACATGTGGTGCTGCCCTCGACCTTCGTGCTCTATGCGACCTATCGCTACGGCTGGGATTCCAAGACCGTGGGCCTGACGCTGGCGATGGTCGGCATCTGCGCCATGGTGGTGCAGGGGCTCGCGATCGGCCCCATCGTGCGCGTGATCGGCGAGCGCAACGCGCTGCTGCTCGGTCTATGTTGTGGCGCGCTCGGATTCGTGGTCCTCGGCGCCGCGCCGACCGGGCCGCTCTCCTGGATCGGGATACCCATTCTGGCGCTGTGGGGCATCTCCGGCGCCGCCTCGCAGGCGCTGATGACGCGGCTGGTCGCGCCCGATCAGCAAGGCCAGTTGCAGGGCGCGACCGCGAGCGTGCAGAGCGTCTCGCAGCTCGTCGGCCCGTTTTTGTTTACGCTGACGTTTTCATATTTCATCGGCGCCAGTGCACCGCTGCATCTGCCCGGCGCGCCGTTCCTGCTGGCGGCGGCGTTGATGGTGGTATGCGTAGGGATCGCCGTGCGGACGCTGGGTGGTGTCAAGCCGCTCTCGTAGGGCGGATTAGCGAAGCGTAATCCGCCATCTTCTTTTGCGTGAGAAGAAAGGCGGGTTACGCCTTGCGGCTAACCCGCCCCACTAATTTCGCGCTTACTTCTTCACCAGCGGGCACTCGCTGTCCTTGAGCGGCTTGGCGGCATCATCCGCCGAGATCGTCGCAACGAGCTTGTAATAGTCCCACGGGCCCTTCGACTCTTCGGGCTTCTTCACCTCGAACAGGTAGGCCGGAATGATGCGGCGGCCGTCCTCGCGCAGCGGACCCTTGCCGAACAACGGATCGTCGGTCGGGATCTCCTTCATCTTGGCGACGACCTTGGCGCCGTCATGCGGATTGCCGCCGAGAGCTTCGAGCGCCTTCAGGTAATGCAGGATGGCGGCGTAGTTGCCGGCCTGCGTCATCGACGGCATGGCCTTGTTGGTCGCCTTCTCCTGGAAGCGCTTCGAGAAGGCGCGCGTGCCTTCGTTGAGGTCCCAGTAGAACGATTCCGTGAAGGTCAGGCCGTGCGCGGTCTTCAGACCGAGCGAGTGCACGTCGTTGATGAACAGCAGGAGCGCGGCGAGCTTCTGGCCGCCCTCGACGATGCCAAATTCGGCGGCCTGCTTGATCGAGTTGGTGGTGTCGCCGCCGGCATTGGCAAGGCCGACGATCTTCGCCTTCGAGTTCTGCGCCTGCAGCAGGAAGGAGGAGAAGTCCGAGGTGTTGAGCGGATGCTTGACACCGCCGAGCACCTTGCCGCCGTTCGCGGTGACGACCGCGCTGGTGTCTCGCTCAAGCGCCGCGCCGAAGGCGTAGTCGGCGGTCAGGAAGAACCAGCTGTCACCGCCGGCCTTGGTCAGCGCCTTGCCGGTGCCGTTGGCGAGCATGTAGGTGTCGTAGGTGTAGGAGATGGTGTTGGCGTTGCAGGCCTTGCCGGTGAGGTCGGCGCTGGCGCCGCCATTGTTGAGCAGGACGACGTTCTTCTCCTTGGCGACGTTGCTGACGGCCAGGGCCACGCCGGAATTCGGTGTGTCGGCGATCACGTCGACCTTCTGGGTGTCGACCCATTGCCGGGCAATGTTGACACCAACGTCGGGCTTGTTCTGGTGGTCGCCGCTGATGACCTCGATGGTCCAGCCCTTGGCCGCCAGGCCGGAATCCTCCACCGCCATCTTCACTGCCACGACCGCGTTCGGGCCGCCGATGTCGGCATAGAGGCTCGACATGTCGTTGAGCACGCCGATCTTGACGGTCTTGTCCTGCGCGGACGCGGATGTTGCAAAACCGAAGGCGGCGGCACAGGCCAGAAGGGCCGCGGAGCGGCGCGCGAACGTCATCGTCATAAAAGGTTTCCTCCATTGTCAAATATGCGGACGGCTATCTTGCGGAGCCTTGTTCCGGCTGATGGCTCTAGCCTGTCCCAGGGCCGGCGGCAATGCGCCTAAAGCCGGATGACGCTGCGTCGTTGCGTCATCCGTCGGTTAACTTTTGGGCAAAATGCGTTGAGACGCTATTTGAGCGCGTCCGATGTCAGATTGAATTTCTGGATGCGCTTTCCGGTGTCGACCTCGGCGGTATAAACGTTGCCCTTGGCGTCGATCGCCATGGCGTGCACCCAGTGGAATTGCCCGGCATTGCGGCCGTTGTGCCCGAAGCTGCCGACCACGCTGCCGTCCTCGCGCTTGATCACCCGGATCTCGTTGTTCTCGCCGTCGGCGCTGAGCAAATAGGTCTGCTTCGGATCGGGCCAGATCGCGATGTCCCACACCGCGCCGTTGCCGAGCGTGTTCTTCTCGAAGAAGAACTCCTTCACGAAGCTGCCGTCCTTCTTGAACACCTGGATTCGGTTGTTGATGCGGTCGCAGACATAGACGAGGCCGTCATTGGCGAGCTTCACGCAGTGGACGGGATTGCCGAATTGCTGCGCCACTGGCGCCTTGGGATCGTAAGGCGCCTGCTTGGCGTCATCGGGCTTGTTGCCATAGGCGCCCCAATGCCGCTTGTAGGCGAGCGTGGTCGCATCGAACACGATGACGCGGCGGTTGCCGTAGCCGTCGGCGACGTAGATCTCGTTGGCCTCCTTGTCGATCGCGGTCTCGGCGGGCTTGCCGAGCTGCGTCGTGTCGTTGCTGCCGAGGCTCGGCGCGATCTTGCCGATCTGGGCGACGAACTTGCCGTCGAGCGAGAATTTCAGGATGGCGTTGTCGTTGTCGGCATTGCCGCCGACCCAGACGAAGCCGCGTTCGTCGACCTCGATGCCGTGCTCGCGGCCGACCCATTCATAGCCCTGGCCGGGACCGCCCCAAGACCGCAGCAGATTGCCCTCAGTGTCGAATTCGAGAACGGGTGGCGCCGACACGCAGCACTTCGAGCGCGGCGGGGTGAGGCTTGCACCTTTCTCGTCGTCGGTGAGCGAGCGCGGGCGATGGATCACCCAGATGTGGCCCTGCCCATCGACGGTGATGCCGCCGACTTGGCCGAGGATCCAGTTGTTGGGAAGCGGCTTCGGCCAGGAGGCATCGACCGCGAAGGTCGGGATGTCGCCGGCGCTCGCCGTGCCCGGGAGCACGAATGCGACGGCTGCGATCAGGATGGAGAAGGCATGAGAAATTTTTGCGAGCGCACGCGAAAACCCTGCGCGATGCCATGACGCCATGGCGACCTCCCTTTTTTGGCTTGCGGCTTGCTGCCGCTTGAGCACGGGCAGTCAATCGCGGGGAGGTGCGCGAGTCAATCAGACCATCAATCAGGCCGGCGAGCGGAAGCTCATCAGCGTGCGGGTCTTGTAGTCGTAGAACTTGCCGGTCTCGGTCCAGTCGGGCGCGCACATCGGCACGATGAGTTCGGCGACCTGCTCAGCGGTGTCGAGCGTCGCCGGATCCTCGCCCGGCATCAGCGTGGCGCGCATCCGGGTGCGGACCGGGCCCGGGTTGAACAAATTGACGCGCAGCTTCGTGTTCGCCGTCTCTTGCGCCCAGGCGCGCGCCAGTGTCTCCAGCGCAGCCTTGGACGCCGCGTAGGGGCTGACATAGGCGGTCGCCTTGTTGGCGGCGCCCGAGGTGATGAACACGGCGCGGCCGGCATCGGATTGCTTGAGCAGCGGCTCCATGCAGCGGATCAGCTGGAAGTTCGCGGAGACGTTGACGGCCATCACGTCGGTGAAAGCCTTCAGCTCGATATGGCCGATCGGCGAGGAGGGGCCGAGCACGCCGGCATTGCCGACGAGGATGTCGAGCTTGCCGTAGCGCTCGTGCAGGCCGGCGCCGAGCCGCGCGATGCCGTCGGAATCGGTGAGGTTGAGCGGCACCAGGGTCGCGCCGCTGTCGCCGACCTTCCGGATCTCGTCGTCGAGCTCTTCCAGCCCGCCTTGCGTGCGCGCGGTGGCAACGATATGCGCGCCGGCCTTGGCGAGGGCAATGGCCGTGGCGAAGCCGATGCCGCGCGAGGCGCCAGTGACGAGAGCGATGCGGTCAGCGAGGGGTTTTGTCATGGCGGGGTTTTACAGGCGTGGATGGCCGGGACAAGCCCCCGCGTGGTCGTCATTCCGGGGCGGTCCGCAGGACCGAACCCGGAATCCAGAGGTTCGAGGCAATACATCGAGATCCCGGGTTCGATGCTTCGCATCGCCCCGGGATGACGGCTTCGCCGTCAGCTCGCCTCCGCCAGCAGCGACAGCTGGCGCGGCTGCTGCTCGGTCTGGGTCTGGTCGGTGAGGTGGGTCGGATAGGCCCCGGTAAAGCAGTGATCCGAGAATTTCGGATTGGCGGGGTCGCGGCCGGGCTCGCCCATGGCGCGATACATGCCGTCGATCGACAGGAAGGCGAGCGAGTCGGCGCCGATGATCTCGCGCATCTCCTCCAGCGAATGCGTCGCCGCGAGAAGACCGCCGCGATCCGGCAGGTCGATGCCGTAATAGTCGGGATAGAGGATCGGGGGCGAGGCGAGACGGAAGTGCACTTCCTTGGCGCCGGCATCGCGCATCATGCGCACGATCTTCTTCGAGGTGGTGCCGCGCACCAGCGAGTCGTCGATCAGGATGATGCGCTTGCCTTCGATCGCGGCGCGGTTGGCCGAGTGCTTCATGCGCACGCCGGATTCGCGGATCGCCTGGGTCGGCTGAATGAAGGTGCGGCCGACATAATGGTTGCGGATGATGCCGAGCTCGAACGGTACGCCGGAATGCTGGCTGTAGCCGATCGCGGCAGGCACGCCGGAATCCGGCACCGGAACGACGACGTCGATCGGCACGTGGCTCTCTCGCGCGAGCTGCGCGCCGAAGGCCTTGCGGACTTCGTAGACCGAACGGCCGTGCACGATGGAATCCGGCCGGGAGAAGTAGATGTATTCGAAGATGCAGGGACGCGGCGCCATCGGCGGGAACGGCTTGTGGATGTCCTGGCCCTTCTCGTCGAACACGATGACTTCACCGGGTTCGATGTCGCGGACGAAGCGCGCGCCGATGATGTCGAGTGCGCAGGTCTCCGACGTCAGGATCGGGCAGCCGTCGAGCTCGCCGAGCACGAGGGGACGGATGCCGCGCGGATCGCGCGCGCCGACCAGCTTCTTGTTGGTCAGCGAGACCAGCGCATAGGCGCCTTCGATCTCGCGTAGCGCGTCGACGTAACGCTCGATGAAGCGGCTGCGCCTGGAGCGCGCGACCAGATGCAGGATCACCTCGGTGTCGGTGGTCGACTGCATCATCGCGCCGTTCTTCACGAGCTCGCGGCGCAGCGTCAGGCCGTTGGTCAGGTTGCCGTTGTGGGCGACCGCAAGGCCGCCGGCATTGAGCTCGGCGAACAGCGGCTGCACGTTGCGCAGGATGGTTGCGCCGGTGGTGGAATAGCGGACATGGCCCACGGCCATGTTGCCGGGCAGGCGGTCGATCACCTCGCGGCGGGAGAAGGTGTCGCCGACGAGGCCGAGGCGGCGTTCCGAATGAAAGCGGCTGCCGTCGTAGGAGACGATGCCGGCGGCCTCCTGGCCGCGGTGCTGCAGGGCGTGCAGGCCGAGCGCGGTGATGGCGGCCGCGTCAGGGTGGCCGTAGATGCCGAAGACGCCGCATTCCTCGCGCAGCGTATCCCCTTCCAGATCGTCCTGAACCTCTAGCGCGGCCGGACCCGGGCCGGCGTTTGGATCGAGATCAAATTGGGCGTCCTGGTCAGGGTGTCGCATCTCGTCCGCGCCTCTCTTTAGGGCTCAATCAACGCGCCGCAGGTTTCTCGATCAGCTTCTTCAGGCTGTCACGAGCAGGTTTGCTGTATCCGTCGGCAGTGCCCGAAGGCTGCTGCTCGGAATCAGCTTGATCATCATCTGGTTTGTTTTTCTTGAATCTCTTCAAGATGGTGTTCTCGGGGTCGTCAGGCAAGAGGGCCATCAGCCAATCCCCGGTTCCCTGCAGCACCACGCGGGATTTCGCCCCCGTGACCCAGTCCGGGCGCTGCTTGTCGGGCACCAGCCAGGTGAAGAACAGGAACGCGACCACGACGATCAAGAGCCCGCGAGCAAGGCCGAACAGGAACCCGAGGGTGCGGTCCAGCGCGCCGATGCGCGAATCCAGGATCATGTCGGAGATCCGGACCGTGATTACGGAAACCACGACCAGGGTGCCGACGAACACGCCCGCGACGACGACGACGCTCGCGACCGTGTCGTTGTTGAAATAGGTCTTGGCGGTCGGAAGCAGCTTCGAGAACGAGTACAGCGTCACGATCGCCGCGGCGCCCCAGGCTGCGATCGAGAGGATTTCGCGCATGAAGCCGCGGACCATGGCAAGCAGGCCCGAGATCAGCATCACACCGAGCAGGATCAGGTCGAGGATGGTTACTGGCATCGGCTGGTCTGGTCCGCTCGTACTCTCAAAGGCGCTCAGCGAATCGGTGCTTGGCCGCTGCCCTAAAAGAGGGGCAGACGGCGTTCCCGGCAAGGCCGCAACCACGCAATCCCATGCTGCTTTTGTGACGGCTGTATAGTGGAGAGGGCCTCCGGCGTCACCTCCACCTAGCCCTCTCCGCGGCGGAATCTTGCCGGTGTGGCATTTTTCTCGGCCGGCGCGTTGGATTCGCCCCGTCGCGAGCCGCGCGCGGCGATCTCGGCCACCAAAGTGGTCAGGCTGTTGATCGCATTCAGCGACAATCCGGCATCGCCGCCGGGCTCGCCCCGGGCCGATTCGGGCAGCACGGCGCGCTGGAAGCCGAGTTTTGCCGCTTCCTTCAGCCGGGCCGGGGTCTGGGCCACCGGTCGTACCACGCCGGACAGCGAGATCTCGCCGAAATAGACCGCATCGGTCGGCAATTGCGCATTAACCAAGGATGATACCAGGGCCGCGGCGGCGGCGAGGTCGGCCGCCGGCTCGTGGATGCGCAGGCCACCGGCGACGTTCAGGTAGACGTCGTGGCCTGACAGCTTGACCCCGCAATGGGCCTCCAGCACCGCCAGCACCATCGAGAGCCGGCTCGGGTCCCAGCCGACCACCGCACGCCGTGGTGTGCCGAGCGAGGTCGGCGCCACCAGCGCCTGCAATTCGACCAGAACGGGCCGTGTGCCCTCGATACCCGCAAAGACTGCGGTGCCGGGCGTGCCGAGATCGCGCTCGGACAGGAACAGCTCCGAGGGGTTGGTGACCTCGCGGAGGCCGAGCCCTGTCATCTCGAACACGCCGATCTCGTCGGTCGGACCGAAGCGGTTCTTTACCGCGCGCAGGATGCGGAATTGCTGCGAGCCTTCGCCCTCGAAGGACATCACGGCGTCGACCATGTGCTCGACCACGCGGGGGCCCGCGATCTGGCCGTCCTTGGTGACATGGCCGACCAGGATAATGGCCGCGCCGGTCTTCTTGGCAAAGCGGATCAGCGCCTGCGCCGACGCGCGCACCTGGGTCACCGTGCCGGGCGCCGATTCCACGGTGTCGGTCCACATGGTCTGGATCGAGTCGATCACGATGAGGCGCGGGACCGCGCCCTCCGACAGCGTTGAGACGATGTCCTCGACCGAGGTCTCGGCGGCGAGCTGCACCGGTGCATCTGACAGGCCGAGCCGCTCGGCGCGCAGCCGCACCTGCGCGACCGCCTCTTCGCCGGAGATGTAGACGATGCGGTGGCCCGCGCGCGCCAGCAGGCTGGTGGCCTGCGTCAGCAGCGTCGACTTGCCGATGCCGGGATCGCCGCCGACCAACAGCACCGAGCCGCGGACGAAGCCGCCGCCGGTGACGCGGTCGAGCTCGGCCATCCCCGAGGACAGCCGCGGCGCGTCCGGGCTCTTGCCGGACAGGCTCTCCAGCGCGAAGGTCCGTCCCTTGCGCTTGGAGCGGATCGAGACCGGCACGCTGCCAGTGGCGTCTTCTTCCGCGAGCGTATTCCACTCGCCGCAGGACTCGCACTTGCCCTGCCAGCGGTTATAGGCCGCGCCGCAGTTCTGGCAGACGAAGGAAAGCGTGTTCTTGGCCATGGGGATGATGAGTCGCGGTTTCAGCTCGCTGATAGCACGGAACGGCGGGGGTGATCGAAGGCGCTTCGAATAGCTCAATTTACCGCGACAGATATACCTTTCATTAGCTCTATGCCGCTGTCGCCGGGTGGATTTTGCGAAGTGTTAGCGGACGCGGGTCCAATTTTGGAACCATCAGGGGCGGCGAAGAGAAATGACGAGATTCCAGCGAATATTGCTCGCTGCGGGCATGGCCTGCGGCGTTTTCGCGTCCGCCGGCCCGATCCTTGCCAAGCCCCTCGACATCGTCTTCGTCAATCCCGGCAAGACCGGCGAGGTCTATTGGGACATGGTCGCGCAGACCATGCAGGCGGCCGGCCGCCAGCTCGACGCCCATGTCGAGGTGCTCACCAGCGAACGCAACTACCGCACCATGCAGGAGCTCGGCTTCGGCGTGGTGGCGCGCCGCGACAAGCCCGATTTCCTGATCCTGTCGAACGAGGAATCCGCCGCCGTTCCGATCCTGGAGGCGGCCGAGGCTGCGGGCGTCAAGACGCTGCTGCTCTCGAACACGCTGATCGGCGAGGATGCGGTGCGGCTCGGGGCCCCGCGTCAGAAGCTCAAGACCTGGCTCGGCGACATCACGACCGATCTGCAGACCGCGGGCGCGCGGATGGCGAACGCGCTGATCACGGCGGCGCGCGCCGAGAAATGGCAGAGCGCGGACGGCAAGATCCACATTCTCGGCATCGGCGGCGACGAGATCACGCCCGCGTCGATCGCGCGCAACGCTGGCCTCAAGCTCGCCGTGGATGCTGCGCCCGACGTCGTGGTGGACCGCCTGCTGTTTGCCAACTGGACGCAGTCGGAGGCCGAGCAGGTCACCACGAATTATCTGGGCTGGGCCTCGCGCAAGGAGATCCGCCCCGCCGGCATCTGGGCCGGAAACGATCCGATGGCGCTCGGCGCGCTGCGTGCGGTGGTCGCCGCCGGCATCGTGCCCGGCCGCGACATCCAGCTGGTCGGCCTCAACTGGTCGGAGGACGCGCTGCGCGAGATCAGGGAAGGGCGCCTGCTGCTGACCGACGGCGGGCATTTCCTGCTCGGCGGCTGGTCGATCGTCCTGCTGCGCGACTATGCCGATGGCTGCGATTTCGCGGCGGCTTCACCCCGGGTCGCGGTCAAGACGTCCGCGATCACCCGCCAGAATCTCGGCTCGGTCGGCGACCTCATCAAGACGCGTGCGTTCGACCGGATCGACTTCACGCGCTTCAGGGCGAAGGCCGGGCGCTGCGGTCACTACGACTTTTCGCTCGACGCGCTGATTTCGTCCCTGCCGCTTCCGGAAGGCGCCGCCGACTGATGCGCAAGAATGAGGCGATGACAGATCCTGAACGCAACGCGCCGGCCACGCCGCAGCGCCCGCGCTCGGTCGTTCGCGCCATGATCTGGGCGACCGTGCCCGTTCTGCTGCTGGTGCAATTGCTCGCCTCCGCCGGCGTCGAGGCATCGAGCTTCTGGTCGCAGATCAAGCAGCTCGACGCCCGCATGGCCCGCGTCGCCGAGAGCCGGGCCGAGCTGATCGCCGAGCCGCTCTGGAAGATGCGCTACGACCAGGTCACGGGCGTGCTCAACGAGATCATGCACGACGAGACCATTGCGGCGGCGGCCGTCTATGACGACACGGGCGCCGCGATCGCCCGCGTGGTGGCGCGCTCCGAGAGCCCGTCGATCGCCGAGGTCTCGCGCCCGATCCACTACAGCAACGGCAACATGGCCGTTCAGGCCGGGCGCATCTCGATCGCTTATTCCCACGCGGCGCTTTATGCGGACGCGGGCAGCCGGCTGGTGCTGCTGCTGGTGGTCGGCCTGCTCGCGACCTTTGCGACCCTGATCGCCATTCGGATCTCCGCCAACGTCTTCATCGGCCGGCCGCTCGCGGTCATGATGTCGGCGATCCAGCGCAGCAAGCAGGACGGCCGGGCCTATCCCGCCGATGTCAATTCCTCGAACGAGTTCGGCCAGCTCGCGCGCGCCTTCAACGCCATGCAGCACACGACGTCCGGCGCGCTCGACCGGCTCGGGCACATGGCCGCGCACGATCCGCTCACCGGGCTGCCCAACCGGCGCTCCCTGACCGAGCGCCTCGCCGTGGCGAGCCGCGACGGCGGGCGGCCGGATGCACTGGTGGCGTTCTGCTTCATCGATCTCGACGATTTCAAGGGCATCAACGACACCTTTGGCCACGAGGCCGGCGACGCGCTTCTGGTCCAGATTTCCCGGCGTCTTCGTGGCGCGGTCGAAGCCGAGGATTGGGTCGCCCGGCTCGGCGGCGACGAATTCGTCGTCATCCGCCCGGAAGTGAGCAACGAAACCTCGGCGCACGCCTTCGCCCAGCAGGTGCTGGCCGCCATCTCCGAGCCGATCCACCTACACGACAAGCAGGTCGTGCCGCGTGCCAGCATCGGCCTTGCCGTGCGCCGCGCCGACGATCCGGAGCTGTCGCATCTGCCGACGCTCGCCGACATCGCGCTCTATCACGCCAAGAGCAAGGCGCCCGGCACGGTCGCCGTGCTGGACGAAGAGCTGCAGCGCGACTACCGCCGCCGTAGGGATCTCGAGCTCGCCATTCCCGCAGGCTTTGCCGAGGGACAGTTCGAGGTCTGGTACCAGAGCCAGGTCGATCTCGATAGCCAGGAGGTCATTGGCCTCGAAGCGCTGATCCGCTGGCGCCATCCCGAGCATGGCGTCATCGGTCCGGCCGAATTCCTGCCGCTGATCGAGCGCAGCGGCAACAATGCGCGGCTGACCCGCTACGTGCTGACCGATGCCTGCTGGGCGCTGCAACGACTGGCCGCCGCCGGCAGGCCGCAGATCCGGATCGCGATCAACCTGCCGCCGTCCGAGCTCGCCGACCATTCGCTGGCCGCCGAGCTGCGCGCGACCTGCGCACGCTTCGACGTTTCGGCCTCGCTGCTGGAGCTCGAGATCACCGAGGGCTCGCTGATCAACAACATCGCCAGCGCCTCCGCGACGCTGCAACGTCTGCGCCGCCTGGGTGCCACGATCGCGCTCGACGATTTCGGAACCGGCTACTCTTCGCTCGCGCACCTCCGGCGCTTTCCGCTCGACAAGGTCAAGATCGACAAGGCGTTCATCAGCGAGATTCCCGATAGCGCCGAAGACAAGGCCATCGTCGGCGTGATCGCATCGCTGGCCGGCACGCTCGGGCTTACGCTCGTTGCCGAAGGCATCGAGCGGGCGGAGCAGGCGGCGGCCATGCGCGAGATGGGTGTGAGGTTCGGGCAGGGCTATTTCTATCAGCGCCCGCAGCCGCTCGATGCGGTGCTGGAATGGCTCAAGGGACGGCCGGTGCTCGAGAGCCGCGTCGTCGCCGACAGCCCCTCGATCGCCCCCGAACTCGTCTGATCGCGGCGGCCTCAGGGCTGCGTCGCGTTCCACAGCATCGAGAGCCCCGCCGCGATCATGATGCCGTCCATCAGCAGGCGGAACATGTCCGGCTTCAGGTGCAGGACGAAGCGCTTGGCGATGAAGGCGCCCGACATCAGCGAGGCGCCCGCGATCAGGCCCTTCATGAAGACCTCGCCGGTCAACGCGCCGAAACGCTCGAACGTCACCGACTTCGCGAAATAGAGCCCGAGCGAGCTTGCGGCTTCGGTCGCGAGGAAAGCGCCCCTCGACAGACCGTAGAACAGGAACAGCGGCACGCTGAGCGGGCCGGTCGAGACCACGATGCCGGTGAGATAGCCGATGACCGCGCCGCCGACGGCCAGATGCCAGAGATTGGCCTTGAGGTCGTGCCGCGCCAGCCAGTGCCGCGCCGGCACCATCGCGATCAGGAAGATGCCGATGGCGAGATCCACGGCATGCGAGGGCAGCGCCAGCAGCGTGCGCGCGCCCAGCACCGCGGCCGGAATCCCCGTGACCGAATAGGCCGCGCAGGCCCGCCAGTCGACCTCGCGCCACCAGGCCAGGATGCGAGAGAAATTCGCCATCACGGATGCCACCGCCATGATCGGCACGGCTTCCTTCGGCCCATAGGCGTAGACCAGCACCGGCATCAGCATGATCGACGAGCCGGTGCCGACGATGCCTGAGATGGTGCCGGCGACGAGGCCGACGGCAAGGACGAACAGAAAGGCCAAGGGAAGCGCTCCGGGAATCGGAGCAGTTTAGCCGGAGCAGCCGGAGAGGGCGATGCCGGCCGCGCCCTGTTATCGTCCTAGGGGCTCGAACTCCAGCCGGGCAGCGGCGCCTCCACGATATCCAGCAGGGCCCCGAGGCCGTGTCGCAGACGACGCGTGGCCGCATTCTCGGTGGCAAGGCCAAAGACGACGAGCGATCGTCCCGTCACCTCGTAAGCGTGGCCGAACTCGAACGCAGGCATCTGGATGTCCGGCTGGTTGGTATCGATCAGCCCCAGCCAGCGGCTGCCGTCGGTGACGGGCGGCAGCGTGAAGTTCACGACGTCGTAATGGGCGTTGTAGACCAGGAGCATCGTCGCATCCGAGCCGCGGCGCTTGATGCCGGTCTCCTGGGCGCGCCCGTCGAGCAGCATGCCAAAACACTTGGCGTTGCCGTCCTGCCATTGCTCGCTGGTCATCTCGTCGCCGGAGGGCGAGAGCCAGGTCACGTCCTTGACGTCGAGCTCTTCATTGTGCGAGCCGACCAGGAACCGGCTGCGATAGAGGATCGGAAAGGCCTTGCGCGTCGCGATCAGCTTGCGCGTGAATTCACGAAGGTTGCGGCCGTTGGCCGTGATGCCCATCCAATCCAGCCAGGCGGTCTCGTTGTCCTGGGCATAGGCATTGTTGTTGCCGTTCTGGGTGTGCCCGAACTCGTCGCCCGCCAGCAGCATCGGCGTGCCGTGGGACAGCAGCATCGTCGCGAGCAGGTTTCGCTTCTGGCGTTCGCGCAGCGCGATGATTTCGGGATCGTCCGTCGGTCCTTCGGCCCCGCAATTCCAGGAATGGTTGTTGCTGTGGCCGTCGCGATTGTCCTCCCCGTTCGCCTCGTTGTGCTTGTCGTTATATGAGACGAGGTCGTTGAGGTTGAAGCCGTCATGTGCGGTGACGAAGTTGACGCTGGCCCATGGCCGGCGGCCGCGCTTGTTGAAGAGATCACCGGAGCCCGAAACGCGCTTGGCAAAGTCCGCAATCGATCCCTCGTCTCCCTTCCAAAAGGCGCGGACCGTGTCCCTGAACTTGTCGTTCCATTCGGCCCATCCGGGCGGGAACTGGCCGACCTGGTAACCGCCGGGCCCGATATCCCAGGGCTCCGCGATCAGCTTGACGCTGGACAGCACCGGATCCTGACGGCAGGCGTCGAGGAAGCCGCCGCCTTCGTCGAAGCCATAGGGCTCGCGCGCAAGGATGGTGGCGAGGTCGAAGCGGAAGCCGTCGACGCGCATGTCGGTTGCCCAATAGCGCAGGGAATCCGCAACCAGCTGCAGCACGCGCGGATGGGAGAGATTCACCGTGTTTCCGGTGCCGGTATCGTTGATGTAGTAGCGCTTCTTGTCCGGCAGCAGGCGGTAATAGCTGGCGTTGTCGATGCCCTTGAACGACAGGGTCGGGCCGAGCTCGTTGCCTTCGGCGGTGTGATTGTAGACGACGTCCAGGATGATCTCGATGCCGTGGGCGTGGAACTGGTTGACCATTTCCTTGAATTCGTTCGCGAACGGCGTCTTCAGGTAACGCGGCTCCGGCGCGAAGAAGGCGAGGGAGTTGTAGCCCCAGTAATTGCGCAGGCCTTTCTCGACCAGATAGCTGTCGTCGACGAAAGCATGGATCGGCAGCAGCTCCGCGCTGGTGATCCCGAGCGAGCGCAGATAGGCGGGGATCTCCGCATGCGCGAGGCCTGAGAACGTGCCGCGATCTGCCTCAGGCACCAGCGGATGCAGCTGGGTAAATCCCTTGACGTGCGTCTCGTAGACGATCGTCCGCTCCCAAGGCACTTCGGGCTTGCGCGCCGCGCCCCAGGTGAAGGCGGGGTCGATGACGCGGCACTTCTGCATGAGGGGCGCGCTGTCGCGCTCGTCATAGGAGAGGTCCTTGTCGGCATGATCGAGCTGGTAGCCGAACAGCTCCGGTCCCCAGCGCAATTGCCCGATCAACTGCTTGGCATAGGGGTCGAGCAAGAGCTTGTTGGGATTGAAGCGGTGTCCGGCGTCGGGCTCGTAGGGACCGTGGACGCGATAGCCGTAGACGGTGCCGGGCCGGGCCGACGGCAGATAGCCGTGCCAGACTTCGTCGGTGTATTCCGGCAGCTCGACGCGCTCGAGCTCGGTCTCGCCATCATCGTCGAACAGGCAGAGCTCGACCTTGGTGGCGTGGGCCGAGAACAATGCGAAATTGACGCCAAGTCCGTCCCAGGTGGCACCGAGCGGAAACGGCTTCCCCTCCGTGATCCGCGAACGGCGCAGGCTCGACGCCGCCCGTGTCAGGACGTCGTCCGATGACGTTTTTTGGTCCATGTCTGCCCCCAATGACAGTCCGGTCAGGATGTCGGCGCTATTGCCGGTAATTCGGTCGCGGCCTGCTCGGCGGCTGTTGCCGAGGCGATCACGGCCGCGGGAGGCACATCGACCGGCTTAGGCAGCACCGTGGCGCGCTGCTTGGCGGCTTCCTTGCTGATCGCGGAGATGGAATTGCCGATGCGCCCGACGATCGCGGTCAGCTCGGCATCGGAGAGACCCAGGCGTTTTCTGACGAGCCGCGTCTGGGCACGGTCGGCGAGATCAAGCTTGTTGCGGATCGGTTTCGGTATCGAGCGGCGCATGGCGGCAACTCCTGTGTGTGGTGGTAACCGTCGCTCGATGAGTCGGTTCCAGCGGGCGGCAAATCCCGTCAGCACGCCCTGACCGCGTTCATCGCCAGACCGGCTGAAGGCATGGGTCCTGATCGCGTCTTCGCCGGCAGGGATTGCGAGCACGCCGAGCTCCGGTGTCTGCCGAAGTCCCGGTCACGGGAGTGCCCACCCCAAGGGCCTTGGTTAATGGCCGGTGCCGCAGGCCCGCCCAATCCGACCGGTTCCACGGCCGTATCCTTAGAATTTGAAGCGTATTGATCGCAGCGTTCACTCAAAGAACTTGGGGTCCGCAATGCCCGACCATCACTCTTTCTCCGCGCTCGACCGCCATGCGGTGCTCAGCGGATCCGACAATGGCTTTCCCTGGGTTGCCGGCGCGATGCTTGCCGTCGAGGCGAGCGAAGTGGTGCGGCTGCGCTGCGAAAAGCTCAGCCATGGCGACGAGGCGGCCGGGCAGGAAGTGATGCTGATGGTCAGCGAGAAGATCGCCGCCGCCTTCGAGGCGACCGTGAACCTGCTTGCTGGCGCGACGCCCGCGGCCATCATCCAGCGCTATCGTGAGCATGTCGCTGCCAACGCCAAGCGGCTGTCGCCGCACGAGGCGCCCTGAGCTCATGCGCTGCTGACAGCATGTTGGCAGCAGCGGCCGGCTACGACCATCTCCTGACAAACGGGGAGAGCGGGTCATGCCGATCGAGGCAAGCTGTCATTGCGGTGAAACGGTGTTCGAGGTGACGGAGGCGCCAGCGAGCGTGACGCGCTGCACCTGTTCGCTCTGCGCCAAGCGGGGCGCGTTGTGGGCCTATTACACGCCGGCGCAGTTCCGCCTGCTGTCGCCGCCCGGCAGCGTCGCGACCTATCTCTGGGGCAGCCGCACGGTCAAACACCATTTCTGCGCGAATTGCGGCTGCGGCACCTATTCGGAGTCGCCGGACTGGTCGAGCGGCAAGCCGGATTTCGACAATCCCAAGGTCGCGGTGAACGCGCGCCTGTTCGACGAATTCGATCTGGACGCCGTGCCGGTGAACATGATCGACGGGAAGAATTTGTGGTGAGCTTGCAAGGCGCATGTCCGCTGCGCGTTCGTGCTCTTGAGGCGATTCTGAAAAGCTGATTTGTTTCCGGCCCGAGAAAAAAGGGGAGGAAGCCATGATGCGTCTTGTTGCGCGAGTGATGCTTGCAATGTGTCTGGCCGTTGTATTGGGGTCCCATGCGCAGGCGCAGACCAAGCCGAAGGTCACGACCTCCGGGCCCGACGTCCCCAAGGCAGCGCTGTTCGTCGGCAACAGCTTCTTCTACTACAACAACGGCATGCCCGGACATCTCACCTTCATGGAGCGGGCTGTGGATCCCGCCAACAAGGCGGCCTATCGCAATACCATGGCGACGATCGGCGGCTCCGGCCTCGATTGGCACGACATGGACAATCTGCTGCGGCCGGGCGGCCTCGGCGCATATTCCTTCGACGAGCAGAACAACGTCATCTTCAACAAGCCGGGCCGGCAATACGATGCCGTCGTGATGATGGATTGCAGCCAGTGTCCGATCCATCCGCAATTGAAGGACGCCTTCACGACCTTTGCGAAGAAGGACAGTGAGATCGCCCGCGCCCACGGCATGCGGCCGGTGTTCTTCATGTCCTGGGCCTATGCCGACAAGCCCGAGATGACGGAGCAACTGGCCGAGGCCTATACGATCGCAGGCAACGCCAACGACGCGCTGGTCATTCCAGCGGGTCTCGCCTTCGCGCGCGTGCGAAAACTGCAACCGGAGCTCAATCTCTACGCACCGGACAAGCGGCATCCGTCTCCGGCGGGCACCTATCTCGCGGCCTGCGTGACGTTCGCTGCGCTGACGGGGCGTTCGCCGGTCGACAATGCCTACACCATGGGACTGGACGCGCAGACCACGCAGCTGCTGCAAAAGGCGGCGTGGGATACGGTGCAGGACTATTACGGGCGGTGACCTTGTAGGATGGGTAGAGCGAAGCGAAACCCATCATCTCACGCGCGAATAGCGATGGGTTTCGCTTCGCTCTACCCATCCTACGGCACCGTCATCGAGGCTTATTTCAACACCACCCACGCCGGCGCGTGATCGCTGGCGCCTTCCTCGCCGCGGACCTTCCTGTCGACACCGGCCTTCGACAACCGCGACACCAGCGCAGGGCTGAGCAGCAGATGATCGAGCCGCAGGCCCGCATCGCGCGGCCAGCGGTTTCGCTTGTAGTCCCAGAACGTGTAGATGCGCTCGTCCGGATGCAATTCGCGGATCGCATCGCACCAGCCTTGCTTGATGAGCGAGGCATAGGCGGCGCGGCTCTTCGGTTGGATCAGCGCGTCCTTGTCCCATGAGCGCGTCGGATAGATGTCGATCTCCGTTGGCGCGACGTTGTAGTCGCCGGCGAGCACCACGGGCAGATCCTGCTTGATGAAAGTGTTGGCGTGGCGCTTGAGGCGCGCGAACCAGTCCAGCTTGTAGTCGAATTTCGGGCCCGGCTGCGGATTGCCGTTCGGCAAATAGATGCTGGTGACGATGACGCCGCGCACGGCGGCCTCGATGTAGCGGGCTTCGCGATCGCCGGGTCTTCCAGGCAAGCGGTCGCGGGTGAGAATGGGATCGGCCTTCCGGGCGAGGATGGCGACCCCGTTCCAGGTCCTTTGTCCGTGCCAGACTGCGCCATAGCCGGCCTTTTCGATCGCGGCCGCCGGAAATTCGCCATCACTTGCCTTCAACTCCTGAAGCGCGACGACATCGGGCTTTGCCGCGCGCAGCCATGCCAGGAGATTGGGCAGGCGGCGGTTGATGTTGTTGATGTTGAATGTCGCGATCTTCATGTAGAGCTACCGGCTCTTGCCGCCCCATCCCGGAGATATCATGTCCAAGTTGAACTTTGCCGCCATCGTCGTCGCCGTCGCGCTCTCCGGGCTCGCGTCGGCACAATCATCCGACCCACGCGGCGCCTGCAAGACCGACTATGACAAATTCTGCGCCGGCATCGCGCCGGGCGGCGGCCGCGTCGTTGCCTGCCTCACCGAGAAGCGCGACCAACTCAGCGCGACCTGCAAGGCGGCGCTGGACAACAGAAAGAAGAAGTAAGCGAACTGTTCCGTGTCCCGGACGCGCAAAGCGCGAGCCGGGACCCAGAGCGACGCGGCAAACTCTTGAGAGAGATGGGCCCCGGCTCAACAGCGCACCGCTGATGTAGCGCTGCGCAGCGTTCGGGGCAGGAGAGCGTTGATTAGCCCGGCAGCGGCGGCGGGGCTGCGGGCGGCTCGATCGGCGGCGGCGGCGGCGGAGAGGGCGGCTGCGCGGCGATCGGCACGGGCTCCGGCCTTGCCAGCGGCTCCTCCACATTGCCGCCCTTGTAGACGCGGGCATAGCGGTGGCCGAGGCTGGTCAGCACCTCGTAGCCGATCGTGCCGAAATGATGCGCGAGCTCGTCGACGGTGATGCCTTCGCCGATCAGCGTCACCATGTGGCCGCGACGCGCCGCGTTCGGAGCTAAGTCGGTGATGTCGATCGCGATCAAATCCATCGACACGCGGCCCGCGACCGGACAGCGCTTGCCGGCCACGACGACTTCGGCGCCGCGGGTGCCGTCATTGGAGCTGGCGGCGCGGAAATAGCCGTCGGCGTAGCCGACCGCGATGATGGCGAGCTTCGTAGGCCGCCGCGCGGTCCAGGTGCCGCCATAGCCGACGCTCTCGCCGCGCTCGACATTGCGGATCTGCACGATGCGCGCCTTGAGGTCCACCACCGGCTGCATCGGGTTGTCGGCCTCGGGCGTCGGATTGACGCCGTAGAGTGCCGCGCCCGGCCGTACCAGGTCGAACTGGAAGGGCGCTCCGAGGAAGACGCCCGAAGAATTGGCGAGCGCCGCCGGCACGCCGGAGAATTCGCTGGCAATGCCGCGGAAGGCTGCGAGCTGCTTGGCGTTGACGGGGCTGTTGAGCTGCTCGGCCGAGACCAGATGGCTCATCACCAGTGTGATGCCGTGGTCGCCGGCATTGATGCGGGGGATGATGGCCTGCGCTTCCGACAGCGTCAGCCCGAGCCGGTTCATGCCGGTGTCGACATGGATCGCAGCGCCGCCGTTCCAACCCGTGCGGCGGCAGAACACATCCCATTCGGCGAGCTCGTTGAGATCGCCGATCACGGGGCGGCAATTGATCTTGGCGTAGTGCTCGCCGGTGTTCTGGAAGTAGCCGCCGAGCACGTAGATCGTGGGCTCGGGGACGGCCGCGCGCACCTTGCGCGCTTCCTCGATGGTGGCGACGAAGAAGGTCTTGCAGCCGGCCTTGTTCAGCGCACGCGCGACCTGTTCGGCACCGCAGCCATAGGCGTCGGCCTTGATCACAGCCGAGCATTCGGCCGGTACCGCCGTCTTCTCGAGCTTGCGCCAGTTGGCGATGATGGCGTCGAGGTCGACGGTCAGCACGCCGCCATAGGCCGCGAGCGCGGCAGCCTGATTGGCCTCCGCGGAGAGAATGCCGGATTGCGGGTTCATGTTCGGGTCGGACGCCATTGTCATGGCGTCGTTTTACGCAAGAGGCGGATACTGTTCAAGGAACTCTGCGGTTCAAGGAACTCAGTAGTCGTTGCTGCTGCGAACCGGCAGCTGACTGTCAGGCGCGAGGTCGCCGAACCGCGTGACCGAGGCTTCGAAGGCCAGATCGACGGTGCCGGTCGGGCCGTGGCGCTGCTTGCCAATGATGACTTCGGCCTTGCCGTGCGCAAGGCTCATATCCAGCTGCCACTTCTCGTGCTCGGGCGTGCCCGGGCGCGGCTCCTTCATCGCGAGGTAATATTCCTCGCGATACACGAACAGCACGACGTCGGCGTCCTGCTCGATCGATCCGGATTCACGCAGGTCGGAGAGCTGCGGCCGTTTGTCGTCGCGGGATTCGACCTGGCGCGAAAGCTGCGACAGCGCGATCACGGGAACGTTGAGCTCCTTGGCCAGCGCCTTCAGGCTGGTCGTGATCTCCGTGATTTCCTGCACGCGATTATCGCTCCGCTTGCCGGAGCCCGAGAGCAGCTGGATGTAGTCGATCACGAGCAGGTCGAGGCCCTTCTGGCGCTTCAGCCGGCGCGCGCGCGCCATCAGCTGTGCGATCGACAGGCCGCCGGTGGCGTCCACGTAAAAGGGCAGCGACTGCAGCTCGATCGAGACCTCCCGGATCTTGTCGAAATCGGCTTCCGAGATGCCGCCGCGGCGGATGTGGGAGGAGGGGACGCCGGTGCGCTCGGCCACGATACGCGTGGCGAGCTGGTCGGCCGACATTTCGCAGGAGAAGAAGCCGATCACGCCGCCATTGGCCGCCTTCGTGGTGCCGTCGGCCTGGACTTCCGGAACGTAGGCGCGCGCGACGTTGTAGGCGATGTTGGTCGCAAGCGAGGTCTTGCCCATGCCGGGGCGGCCCGCGACGATGATGAGGTCGGAGTGCTGCAGGCCACCCATCTTGGTGTCGAGGTCGCGCATGCCGGTCGAGATGCCGGACAGTTTTCCGTCGCGCTGGAACGCCTTGGCCGCGAGATCGACCGCGACCGCCAGCGCCTGCGAGAATTTCTGGAAGCCGCCGTCATAGCGGCCGGACTCGGCGAGCTCGTACAGCTTTCGCTCGGCGTCCTCGATCTGCGCCCGCGGCTGGAAGTCGACCGGCGCGTCATAGGCGACATTGACCATGTCCTCGCCGATGCCGATCAGATCGCGCCGCAATGACAGGTCGTAGACGGTGCGGCCGTAATCCTGGGCGTTGATGATGGTGGTCGCTTCGGCGGCGAGGCGCGCAAGATATTGCCCGATGGTCATGCCGCCGACATCGGTATCGGCCGGCAGGAACGTCTTGAGCGTCACCGGCGTCGCGATCTTGCCCATCCGGATCAGGCTGCCGGCGGTCTCGTAGATCGTCTGGTGCAGCGGCTCGAAGAAATGCTTCGCCTCCAGGAAGTCGGAGACGCGATAAAAGGCATCGTTGTTGACCAGAATCGCGCCCAGAAGGCTCTGCTCCGCCTCGATGTTATGCGGCGCGCTCCGATAGGCGGGAGTTCCGGCATCGGGCGCGAGTTTGAGAACGTTCGAATCAGTCAGGGCCATGGTCGGACGTGCTTAGCAATTTTCTTGGGCGGATGCGGGGCCGGGATAAAGCGCCGCCGCAAGCCAAAGCGGAAGCAAAAGCTGGACGCTATCAACCGATCTAAAAAATGGTGGATGATTGGCAGTCGCGGCACGCGCCGCGCTTGACGGATTTTTGCGGAACTTGCGCGGCCCAAAAGCGCCCCGACCACGCCACGGAAATATCCTGAAACCGTGAACCTAATAAATAAGCGCGCAGACGTATTGAAGAGCGCGCCAAACGGCACGCGGTTTGGAGCTTTCGGCTCGCTTCAGACCAGCAGGAGATAGACCAGCGCAACCAGAGCGGCCCCGACGCCGGTGACGATCAGGGCATAATCGGTGCGGAGGTCGTCCTGCACGTCAAATGAGGTTTGGGTCTCTTTGCTCATGGCGACGGTCTAAGCCAGGCCCGACCAGACTTATGTGAAGTGGATCACATCTTCCCGGATTCTTTCGGGGTTATGAGCGGAACGGGCGGTCGTGCCGGGGATTGTCTCCCGCGGTCCGCCAACAGGGAACGAGGCAAGCGATGCGGCCAGAACGGCAGCACCAGAACTGGCGAAGCGAGGCGGGCAGCCGGCTTTGGCTGTCGGGGCTGATCGCGGCCATGGAGCACGCCGAGCAGCCCGAAGTGCGTCGCCAGCCCGTCGCCCCCGAAATCCTGGTGGAACTGCGGGCGCAACTGGCGTTAACGGCGCTTTTCCGGTCCGCCCCGATTTCCACCTCGCGCCACTAGGATCCCTTCACCTTTCGAGTTTCGGTGAGTTGCGGCTTGCGCTTGCAGGCTTGGGCCTGATCGCTCCCGCGCGCGCGGGGCAGCGGGTCAGCTTTTAGCGGCATGTCGTCGCGCCTGACCGGCCACGCCCTGACGCGGCTATTGCGCTGAGTTCACAGCCGATATTCCAAAGCGGCTTAATCACATCCTTGCGCATGCAGGCTGCTTCCATTCGCGGCTCAATCGGCTAAAAGGTGACCCGCCGCCGTGCCGGGTGCCGGCTGCACCTCTCGGAATTCAATGGAGATGATGGGAATGTCGAGCCGAGCGCTCAGCCTCGCGACGGTGTTGCTTCTGATCGGCTTCGGCGCGGCCGATCCGGTATTTGCGCAAGCGACCAACCTCGAGGCCGGCAAAACCCCGTCCCAGCTTTTCGCGCAGACCTGCAACGCCTGCCACAAGAGCCCGCGCGGACTTCTCAAATCCGTCGCGCCGGGCTCGCTGCCGGGCTTCCTGCGTCAGCACTACACCACGAGCTCGGACATGGCGGGCATCCTCGCCTCCTACCTCGTCTCCAACGGGGCCACCGACACCCGTTACCAGGCCAAGGACGGCAAGAAGGACGGCGCCAAGGAGAAGGACGCGAGCACCAATACCGAGCATCAGGGCCGTCGCCCGCGCGGCCAGGACGCCGCCAAGCCGGAAGGCGAGGCCGCGGCTCCCGCTGCAGAAGGCGCGCGCCAGAAGCGTGCCGCGCGTCCCGCCGAAGAGGGCGCGAAGCCTGAAGGCCAGGCTGCGCCCGAAGGACGCAAGGGCAAGCGACGCGCCAAGCCCGGCACCGAGGAAGCTCCGAAGGTCGATGCCGCCGCGCCCGCAAGCGAGAAGAGCGAACCCAAGACGGAGTCGGCCAAGCCTGAGTCCGCTAAGCCTGAGTCCGCGAAGCCCGAGAGCCCGAAGGCTGAGCCCGAAAAGCCTGCCGAGGCCAAACCTGCCGAGGTCAAGCCGGACAGCAGTGCCAAGGTCGAGCCGCGCAGCAGCGACACGCCGGCACTGCGGCCCGATCCGGTCCCGCAGGTGACGCCGGCAGCGCCGGCCGCCGCCAAGCCCGCCGAGCCGGCCGCACCCAAGGCGGCGGAAGAGGCGGCTCCGAAGCCTGCCGCCAACGCCGAACCGGCCCCGGCGCCGAAGCCGCAGGAACAGGCTCCCTCGGCGCCAGCCCAGTCCTCCGGCGGTCCGCCGGCACCGCCGATCTCGCGCTGAGCCAACCTCCAGTTTTCAATCGAACCTGAGAAGGCCGCGTCAGTCGCGGCCTTCTCGTCGTATTGACCGTCATTGGAGTCGTGCTCTAGAGTAGAACTCTAGGAGGAGTCGATGACGGTGAGCGTGCGGGACGATTTGTTGGCGGCCGGGCTGGTCGTGTTCGATCGCGTCGGCTTCGAGGCTGCGACCGTCGCCGCGATCCGCACCCGGGCGCGCGCCTCCAACGGCAGCTTCTTTCATGTGTTCGGTTCGAAGAAGGAGCTTGCCGGCGCCCTGTTCCTGGAGGTGCTCGGGCACTACCACGCCGCGGTGCTGGCTGCCCTCGATCCTGCTCCCGAGGCCGAGCAGGGCATCGATTGGCTGATCCGGGCGCATCTCGACTGGGTCGTCACCAGCCGCCGCGAGGCGCGCTATCTCTTCGAGATCTCGCGCAGTGAGTGGGGCGAGGATGTCCGCGACGCCCAGCGCGCGCAGAATGCGCGGCTCGCAGAGGGGATCGAGCGCTGGCGGGCGCCGCTGGTTGCAAGCGGCGAGCTGCTGCCGATGGCGCCGGTGATGTTCGTCAGCCAGCTGATCGGGCCCGCGCAGATCTTCTGCCGCGCCTTCCTGTCGGGACGCGACCGCATTGACCCGCGCAACGAAGCCGACACGCTGGTCGCCTGCGCCATTCGCGCGCTGGTGCCGCCGGACCGCATCAGGAAGCAATGAGGAGAGGCCCCATGCGTTACGAAGCAGACCCGGAATTCGCAGCCGTCGCCGAGCGCATCCACAGCAATGTCGGCCGGCAGGGCTTCATGAATTTGGTCGGCGCTGAACTCTCGGAGTTGACGCGCGGCACTTGCACGATCGCGGTGGACCGCCGGCCGGAGCTGCTGCAGCAGCACGGCTTCTTCCACGGCGGCGTCACCGCCTTCCTCGTCGACAACGCCACGACGATCGCTGCCGCGACCTCGCGCGGCCAGCCGGCGCTGACGGCGGAGTACAAGCTCAATCTGTTGTCGCCTGCGGTTGGCGACAAGCTGATCTGCCGCGCCCGGGTGATCAAGCCGGGCCGCCAGGTCTCGGTCGTTGCCGCCGACGTGTTCTGCGTCAGCGACGGCGTCGAGAAGCACACGGCAACGGCGCTGGCCTCGATCGCGATGCTGAACGAAGACGTCGGCGCCAAAACGAAAAGCCCGGCCGCCTGAGGCGACCGGGCTTCGCTGTTCCCTGTCATTGCCGGGCCTGACCCGGCAATCCATCAAAGAAGTTCTTCGACGATGGAAGCGCGGGTCAAGCCCGCGCACGACGAGTTGCTGCCTACTTCTCTTCGGCGGCCGGAGCCGGCTCGGCGTCGTCTTGCTGGGCTTCCGGATCGAAGAACTCGCCGGCGGCGGCGATCGCTTCGGCGGCCGCGTCGCGGTCCTCGTTGCGGGTCGAGATGTCTTCGCCGCGGTTGATGCGCTCGGCCTCGTCCTGGCTGCGCGCAACCGTGACGGTGATCTCGACTTCGACTTCGGGGTGAACCGCGACGGTGATCGAGCGCTTGCCGATGACCTTGATCGGTGCGTCGAGCTGGATCTGCGGGCGGGCCAGCGAAATGCCGTCGGCTTCGAACGCCATCACGATGTCACGCACGTTGACCGAGCCGAACAGCTGGCCGGCTTCCGACGCCTGACGGATCACGACGATGTTCTTGCCTTCGATCTTCTCGGCGACCTTGGACGCCTCGCCCTTCGAGGCGAGGTTGCGGGCCTCGAGGTCGGCCTTCATGCCGTCGTACTTGGCCTTGTTGTCGGCGGTGGCGCGCAGCGCCTTGCCGCGCTTGAGCAGGAAATTGCGGGCATAGCCGTCGCGAACCTTCACGACTTCGCCCATCTGGCCGAGCTTGCTCACGCGTTCCAGCAAAATGACTTCCATATTCGTTCTCCTTTGAAGTGCTCTCTGAGGTTTAGGTTTCGGGTTGAACTCAAGGGGTCGGCAGTGGCGGCGGCTGCCGGCTGCGCAGGAAGCGCTCGCGGAAGCCGAACACGGCATCCGCAAGGCCGAGAATGACCATCGCGATCACGGGCCATCCGAACACGACCACGACGGCGTAGGTCGAGCCGAGCCAGAACGTGCGGCTCTTCAGCGCCAGCGTGAGGGTATGCAGCACGGCGAAGCCGGTCAGCGCATAGGCCATCATCAACGCCGCCGCGGCGATCTGCGCGGCGATCGCGAGCAGCCCGCCGGTGAAGCAGAAGGCGAGCGCGATGCAGAGGCCCACCAGCGTCATCGGCGGCAACTCCGCCGTCATCATGTCCGGCCATGGACGCCGCAGCCGGCCCGACGTCGCCGTGACCTTGGCGCTGAGCCAGAGGTTGAGGGTCAGCGTCATCATCGCGATGATGGTGGCGCCTGCCGGTGCGATGCGCACCATCGCGTCGACGAACTGGCCGATTTCGCCGGAGCTTTGCGGGTCGGTGGCGCGGAGGAGGCGCATCAGGCCGCGCCGCAGCGTGCCCATGATGGTCTCGGCGTCGGTCCCGAGCGTGAGCAGGGCGGCGATCGTGGTCAGCGTGGCGAAGCCGGCGATCCACAGCAGGATGCGGCCGACCGGATACCATTCGAGCTCAGGCTCGGCAGGCGCATCAGTGGCGGCGGCGGCGGGCGTGACGGGTCCCGCGGCACGGCTGAGCAGGACGAGATGGCCGAGCCACCACGCCGGAAGGGCGACGGTGACGGCGAACGCGATGCAATAGGGCAGGCCGAACAGGGCGCCGAGGCCGATCGCGGCCGCGATGCCGCCGAGGCTGGCGCACAGCGGACCCCAGCCGATCGCGGCGACCATCAGCGGGAGCGGGGCGAGATAGAACAGGACGAGCGAGATCAGCGCGCCCGAAATGATCGAGGCGAACATCAGAGCCGACGCAGCGCCGGCGATCAAGGCTATCAGCACAAATGCCATCATCAGCTGTCCCGCTCCCTTCGAGCGGTTAGAGGCGTCTCGCCCCAACCATCGGCGACCGGACGACCCGGAAGCCTTATGAGTTCGAAAAAGGTTCGGCCGGCGGCTCAGGGCCGCCGGCCGAATTGGTCGTATCAGCGAATAACGTAGGGCAGGAGGCCCAGGAAGCGCGCGCGCTTGATGGCGCGGGCGAGCTCACGCTGCTTCTTCGCGGACACCGCGGTGATGCGGCTCGGCACGATCTTGCCGCGCTCGGAGACGTAACGCATCAGCAGCTTGGAGTCCTTGTAGTCGATCTTGGGAGCATTGGCGCCCGTGAACGGGCAGCTCTTGCGACGACGGAAAAACGGACGGCGTGCACCAGCTTCAGCCATTGATCTTACTCCCCATCCGTCGTGGTGGTGGTTTCAGCGTCTTCGCGCGGACGGCGCGGGCCGCGATCACCGCGGAAGCCACCACCGTCACGATCGCCACCACGGAAACCGCCTTCACGGTCGCCACGGAAACCGCCGCCGCCTTCACGATCGCGGAAGCCGCCGCCACGATCGTCACGCTCGCGATCGCGATCGGCCTTGCGCATCATCGCGGACGGGCCTTCCTCGAGTTCCTCGACGCGAACGCTGAGATAGCGGATCACGTCCTCGCTGATGCGCTCCTGGCGCTCGATCTCGGCGATCGCCGCAGCGGGCGCGTCGATGTTGAGCAGCACGAAGTGCGCCTTGCGGTTCTTGTTCATGCGGTAGGTGAGGGAGCGAACGCCCCAATTCTCGGTCTTGGTGACCTTGCCGCCGAGACCTTCGACGATGCCGGTCATCTGCGCAGTCAGTTCTTCGACCTGCTGCGTGCTCGCGTCCTGACGCGCGAGAAAGACATGCTCATAGAGAGCCATGATGGTCCTTTCCTCGTGTTGGCGCATCGCCCGGCGTCAAGCCCTTAAGAGGCCTTCGGAAAGGACTCTGGGATTAAGCTCAGAAGGCGGAAACACGGGACGACGGGCCGACTGGCCCTGCCACACCAAAATCACGAATGATTTGCTGAGACCGTCCGTTCAGCTCCCGGCCGAGGTCTGCGGATGCGCGCCTTATACGGATTCTGGCCGGCTTTGCAAGGTTGGAGGGCCGGGTTTCGGTCCCGGTTGCCGGCGGAGGTCGCCGGCGCGCACCCTCCAATGCCATGCCGCCTTGATTTATTTGTTTGTATGTCATACAAATAAGTCGGCGAGGAGGCCCCAATGGTGGAAAACTCGGTCCATGAGGCGGTTGAGGTGGCGGGCGATCCCAAGCACGCCGCCCGCGCGACGCGCTCGGCCGGCCGCAAGATGCGCTCGCTGCTGCTGGATGCGGCGAGCCCGCTGTTCCGGGAGCGCGGGCTGTCGGGCACGGCGATCGCCGACATCGCGACTGCCGCGGACGCATTCCCGAGCCAGATCACCTATTACTTCCGCACCAAGGAGGCGCTGTTCGTCGAATGCGCCTGCCGCGACCTCTTGTATCTGGCGCGTGCGACCGAGCAGGCGGCGCTGAAGGCGCGCACGCCGCGGGACTACACGCATGCCCTGGCGGAGACCGTGACGGCGAGCGATTCAATCGCCTTCTTTGCCGAAGCCCTGACCTTGACGCGGCGCCGCCAGGATCTGGCGCCGCTGGTCGAGCGCACCATCGAGCGCCTGCACAGTGAAGGCGCTCGCGCCTATGCCAGCCAGGTGGCGCGGCACGGCTGGCGTTCCCTGCGCGCGCCCGACGAAAGCTCGCGGCGCTTCTGGGCCGTCGCCATCGGCGTCATTCTCGAAGGCTATGCGATGGGCCGCTCGGCGGAGGCGCTGTGCGCCGAGATGCTGCGCGTGCTCGGCGAGCAGGCGAAATCGACCGGCGATAGCGCGCGTCTGCGGCTCGTCGACGACGCGTCACATTCGAATGATGAGGGGTAGGCCATGACCGCGCTTCGCATGCGGGCCCGCGACTTCCTGACCGACGATCAACTCGCCGACGTGCGCCAGCGCGTGACATGGAAGGGCGTCGCCCTGATCGCGCACGCCTGGGCGCTGATCATTGGTGCGGTTGCGCTGGTTGCGTGGTGGCCCAATCCCGTCACCTATGTTCTCGCCGTCGCCATCATCGGCTCACGCCAGCTCGGCCTTGCGATCCTGATGCATGACGGTGCGCATGGCTGCCTGTCCGCCGACGAGAAAACCAATCTGACGCTGAGCCAATGGTTCTGCGCCTATCCGCTGTTTGCGGAGACGCGCGGCTATCGGCGTTATCATTTGCAGCATCATGCGCGCACGCAGCAGGAGGACGATCCGGATCTCGTGCTGTCGGCGCCGTTTCCGATCACGAAGCTGAGCTACCGCCGCAAGTTCATCCGCGACATCACCGGACAGACCGGCTACCAGCAGCGCAAGGCACAGCTGCTCAACGCGCTCGGCTCGAAGGACTGGCCGTGGCGGCAGCGCCTGGCGCATTTCTGGGAGAAGCTCGGCCCTCAATGTCTCGTCAACGCCGCGATGTTTGCGGGCCTCGCGGCGGCCGGCGTGTGGTGGGCCTATCCGCTGCTATGGCTTGTGCCGCTGCTGACCTGGATGATGGTCATTACTCGCATCCGCAACATCGCCGAGCACGCCGTCGTTCCCGACAGCAACGATCCCTTGCGCAACACGCGCACCACGCACGCCAATCTTCTCGAGCGCCTGTTCATCGCGCCGTACTACGTGAATTACCACCTCGAGCATCATCTGCTGTTCTACGTGCCCTGCTACAATCTGCCGAAGGTGCATCGGCTGCTGAGCGCTAGCCGGCATGCGGGCCGCATGGAGGTGCAGCCGGGCTACGCCGCCGTGCTGCGGCTGGCGACGGCCCGGCCCGACCGGGATGACCGGCCCGGCGAGTTGGTGAACAGCGCGCGCCGTGCGCAGGCGGGCGGAAAGGTCGACGCCAACCAGACCGCCGGCGGGTTCTGACGGGGGGCATATCCCCAGTTGAACGCCGGCGGGGGTTCCCATCTCGGCTTGACAGTCCGGCCCCTGACAGTGTCTACGGCCCCCTCTAGAGCATGATCCGGAACCATGGCCGAGGGAACCGGGTACCAAGGAACCAGGCACCACGGCCGCGCGTAATCGGCTGCCGGTTCTCAGGCGGGATCGTGCCGACAAGCAGGGAGCGCCGATGACGGCAGCATTCACATTTCCGGGGCAGGGATCCCAGGCGGTTGGCATGGGCAAGGCCTTGGCCGACGCCTTTCCGGTGGCGCGCGCCGTGTTCGACGAGGTCGATGCCGCGCTTGGGGAAAAGCTGACGGCGATCATCTGGGATGGTCCGGCCGAAACCCTCCAGCTCACCGAAAACGCCCAGCCGGCACTGATGGCGGTGTCGATCGCCACCCTGCGCGTGCTGGAAGCTGAAGCAGGTTTTTCCGTGGGGCGGGATGCTGCCTTCGTCGCCGGCCACTCGCTGGGTGAATATTCGGCGCTGGCCGCGGCCGGCAGCCTGACGGTTTCGGATACCGCCCGTCTGCTGCGCACCCGCGGTCGTGCCATGCAAAAAGCCGTGCCGGTCGGCGCCGGCGCGATGGCCGCTCTGCTCGGCCTCGATTACGAAGCCGCCATGGAGGTCGCCAAGGAGGCGGCGCAGGGCGAGGTCTGCCAGGCCGCCAACGACAACGGCGGCGGCCAGGTAGTCGTCTCCGGCGACAAGGCCGCGGTCGATCGCGCCGTCGAGATCGCCAAGACCAAGGGCGCCAAGCGCGCGATGCTGCTGCCGGTGTCCGCGCCGTTCCATTGCAAGCTGATGCAGCCCGCCGCCGACGCGATGGCCGAGGCACTGTCGAAGGTCACGATCAAGGCGCCTGCCGCGCCGCTGGTGTCGAACGTGCTGGCAAGCGCGATCACCGATCCCGACGAGATTCGTCGCCGCCTGGTCGAGCAGGTCACCGGCACGGTGCGCTGGCGCGAGTCGGTTGCCTATATGGCAGGACAGGGCGTCACCCGTTTCTTCGAGATCGGCGCCGGCAAGGTGCTGACCGGTCTCGTCAAGCGCATTGCGGACGGTGCGGTCGGCGTTGCGGTCGGTGGACCCAATGACGTCGCCGCCGCCAAGGATGCACTGGCCGCCGCGAAGCAGGCCTAGAGGAGTTTTTCAATGTTCGACCTCACTGGCAAAAAGGCGCTCGTCACCGGCGCGACCGGCGGCATCGGCGGCGCAATCGCGCAGGCGCTGCACGCGCAGGGCGCGACCGTCACGATATCCGGAACGCGCAAGGAAGTGCTGGACGAGCTGGCCGGCAAGCTCGGCGAGCGCACCCATGTGCTGCCCTGCAACCTCTCCAAGGCCGACGAGGTCGAGGCGCTGGTGCCCGCTGCGGAAGCTGCGATGGGGCAGGTCGACATTCTCGTCGCCAATGCCGGCATCACCCGCGACAATCTCTTCGTGCAGCTCCGCGACGAGGACTGGGAGGAGGTCATCAACATCAACCTGACCTCGACTTTCCGCCTGGCGCGTGCCGCCACCAAGCTGATGATGCGCAAGCGCTTCGGCCGCATCATCGCCATCACCTCGGTGGTCGGCGTCACCGGCAATCCCGGGCAGGGCAATTACACCGCATCGAAGGCGGGCCTGATCGGCATGATCAAGACGCTGGGCGCCGAATACGCCAAGCGCGGCGTGACCGCGAACTGCATCGCGCCGGGTTTCATCAAGACGCCGATGACCGACGCGCTCAACGACAAGCAGCGCGAAACGATTCTGACCAAGGTTCCGGCCGCCCGCCTGGGGACGCCCGAGGACATCGCCGCGGCCGCAGTCTACCTGAGCTCGAACGAGGCGGCCTACGTCACCGGCCAGACCATCCACGTCAACGGCGGCATGGCCATGATCTGACGGGCAGCGTTCCGCACTGCCCGCATGGGGCGGTGCCGGATGCGGCAAACGGCCGTTTCCGGTGGGAAATGAGGCTTGTAGTCAAGGCAATTGAAGTATGATAACCGGACCTTCAACGGATGGGCAAAGAACGCCATTGCAGGTTTTTGAAACCCTGTATATTGGCGATGCGGAGCCTTGGCCGTCGTTCGCCGGGCCCTGTGTCGGTTAGGATGGGGCCAATCAAAGTTCGTAAGCGAAGGCAAGTAACACGACCACGACGGCTCGTATCGTCCCGGGGGGTCGGGTCTACAGGGAACAACACGAGGTTAAGCAATGAGTGACATTGGCGAGCGGGTTAAGAAGATCGTGGTCGAACACCTTGGTGTTGAACCCGAGAAGGTTGTCGACGCTGCGAGCTTCATCGACGACCTCGGCGCCGACAGTCTGGACACCGTCGAGCTGGTGATGGCGTTCGAAGAGGAATTCGGTTGCGAGATTCCGGACGACGCTGCGGAAACGATTCTCACCGTCGGCGACGCCACGAAGTTTCTCGAGAAGAACGCGAAGAGCTAAGGCTCTTCATTTTCGCGGGGACAACATTGAAACCGGACGGGCCGCTTCGCAGCGGTCAGCCGGTTTCTTGTTATTGGCCGTGAAGCTTTCGATGCGGAGTTATCGGATATGAGGCGGGTTGTCGTCACGGGTCTCGGCATGGTCTCGCCACTCGGTTGCGGCGTCGAGCCGACCTGGAAGCGCATTCTCAACGGCGAAAGCGGTGCGCGCATGATCGAGAGCTTCGACGTCTCCGATCTTCAGACGAAATATGCCTGCACCGTCGTGCGCGGCGACGGCACCAACGACACCTTCAATCCCGACAAATGGATGGAGCCGAAAGACCAGCGCAAGGTCGACGACTTCATCATCTTCGGCATGGCCGCCGCCGGCCAAGCGCTCGACGATGCCAACTGGCATCCCGAGACCGAAGAGGACAAATGCGCGACCGGAACCATGATCGGATCCGGCATCGGCGGCCTCAGCGGCATCGCCGAGACCGCGATCCTGCTCAAGGAGCGCGGACCGCGCCGGGTGTCGCCGTTCTTCATTCCGGGCCGCCTGATCAATCTGGCTTCCGGCTACGTCTCGATCGCGCACGGGCTGAAGGGGCCGAACCATTCGGTAGTCACGGCCTGCTCGACCGGCGCGCATGCCGTCGGCGATGCCGCCCGCCTGATCGCGCTGGGCGATGCCGACGTGATGGTGGCAGGCGGCGCGGAGTCGCCGATCAGCCGCATCGGCATTGCCGGCTTCAACGCCGCGCGTGCGCTCTCCACCGGCTTCAACGAGACGCCCGAGAAGGCCTCGCGTCCCTATGACAAGGACCGTGACGGCTTTGTGATGGGCGAGGGCGCCGGCGTCCTGGTGCTCGAGGAGCTCGAGCATGCGAGGCGCCGCGGCGCGAAGATCTATGCCGAGGTGATCGGCTACGGTCTGTCGGGTGACGCCTATCACATTACCTCGCCGTCGCCCGATGGCGATGGCGGCTTCCGCAGCATGTCGGCGGCGCTCAAGCGCGCCGGCCTCACCGCATCCGATCTCGACTACATCAACGCCCACGGCACCTCGACGCCGCTCGGCGACGAGATCGAGCTCGGCGCGGTCGAGCGCCTGCTCGGCAATGCCGCCTCCAAGGTCGCGATGTCCTCGACCAAATCCTCGACGGGCCATCTGCTCGGCGCGGCCGGCGCGATCGAAGCGATCTTCGCCATTCTCGCGATTCGGGATAATGTCGTGCCGCCGACCATCAATCTCGACAATCCGTCGGTGGAGACCGCGATCGACCTCGTGCCGCACAATGCCAAGAAGCGTGAGGTCAATGTCGCGTTGTCGAACTCGTTTGGTTTTGGCGGCACCAATGCCTCTGTGATCGTCCGGCGTTTGGCCAATTAGTTTGCGTTTGAGACGAATCCACCGTTTTGCCGTATTCGGCGATAGTCATGGAAGTGGGCGCGTGCATTTGGCTCGGCAAGCGATTGTCGGGCCGCTATTGAAACGGCAGGATTCAGGTTGCTTCGATGAGTGAAAGGCCGCCCATTTCGCCCCGGAGTCCGCGGGCAGCGCTTGAGCCCGAGCAGCTCCCGCCGCCGCCGAAGCGATCGGACCGCGCGCGCAATCCCTTCGTGGTCGTCGGCAACGCCATCATCACGCTTCTGCTGATCGCCATGCTCGGCGCCGGCGGCGTCTATTATTACGGCCGGCAGGTGCTGGAAGCCCCCGGTCCGCTGAAGGACGACAAGATCGTCAACATCCCGCAGCGCGCTGGCAAGCGCGACATCGCCGAGACGCTGAACCGGGAAGGCGTGACCGACATCAATCCCTGGGTGTTCATCGCCAGCGTTGCTGCGTTGAAGGCGAGCTCGGACCTCAAGCCGGGTGAATATGCGTTCCAGAAAAATGCGTCCCTGCGCGACGTCATCGGCACCATCGTCGAGGGCAAGGTGGTGCAGCATTCGGTCACGATTCCGGAAGGCCTGACCTCCGAGCAGATCGTGGCGCGCCTGTCCGACAACGACATCTTCACCGGCAGCGTGCGCGAGCTGCCGCGCGAAGGCACGCTGCTGCCGGAGACCTACAAGTTTCCGCGCGGCACCCCGCGCGATCAGGTGATCCAGCGCATGCAGCAGGCGCACAAGCGCGTGCTCGGCGAGATCTGGGAGCGCCGCAATCAGGACATCCCGGTCAAATCGCCGGAGCAGCTGGTGACGCTGGCCTCGATCGTCGAGAAGGAGACCGGCAAGCCCGACGAGCGCAGCCGCGTCGCTGCTGTGTTCACGAACCGGTTGAAGCAGCGCATCAAGCTGCAATCCGATCCGACCATCATCTACGGCCTCGTCGGCGGCAAGGGCACGCTGGGCCGACCGATCAAGCGCAGCGAGATCACGCAGCCGTCGCCCTACAATACCTACGTGATCGAAGGCCTGCCGCCGGGCCCGATCTCCAACCCCGGCCGCGCCTCGCTGGAGGCTGCCGCCAATCCGGCCCGCACCCGCGACCTCTATTTCGTCGCCGACGGCACCGGCGGGCACGCCTTCACCGAAACCTACGACGCGCACCAGAAAAACGTCGCCAAGCTGCGCGCGATGGAAAAGCAGATCCAGAACGACACCGTCGAGCCGGCCGAGGATGCGCCGCCCGCTGCGGCCGCCGCGCCCGGTGCCGCCGATACGCCGACGGCGACCACGCCGGCCCGGCCCAGCCAGCAGAAAAAGCCGCCGGCGGCACGGCCCGCGGCTCCCGCACCGGCGCGGCAGGGCGCGGTGCAGCCCTCGCCGCCGGTGGTGCAGCGCTAGGCCAGCCGCAGAGCTGCCTGCGGACTTTGCGGATTCCACTTTCCTGCAAAATAGTCTTAAGTTTCGCGTGGCTTGATGCCCCGCGAATCCCGCGTTTCTGGAGAATTTGACCTGATGGCGCTGTCGTCCATGACCGGCTTTGCCCGTAGCCACGGTGCAAGCGGGCCGTACACGTTCGAATGGGAACTGAAGTCGGTCAACGCCAAGGGCTTCGACCTCAGGGTGCGGCTGCCGCAGGGGTTCGACGAGCTCGAGGCGCACGCCAAGAAGCGCGCCGGTGAGCTTCTGTCGCGCGGAACCGTCTACGCCAATCTCACCGTTAAGCGCACCAATGCAGCCGCCACGGTCCGCATCAATGAGGACGTGCTCAATGCGGTGCTGAAGGCGGCCGCGGTGATCTCCGGCAAGGTCGACGCCGTGGCGCCGAGCGTCGACGGCCTGCTCGCCATCAAGGGCGTCGTCGAAGTGGCCGAGCCCGAGGGCGACGAGGAGGAGGACAAGGCCGCGCGCGCTGCCGCTGCCGCGGCCTTCGACAAGGCGCTCGACGAGCTCGTTGCGATGCGCAACCGCGAGGGTACGTCGCTCGGTCAAATCCTGACCCAGCGCGTGGACGAGATCGAGCAGCTCGCCAGGAAGGCGGAAGCCGCGCCGGGCCGCAAGCCCGAGGCGATCAAGGCGAGGCTCGCCGAGCAGATCGCGACGCTGCTGGACACCTCCGACCGTTTCGATTCCGACCGCCTGATGCAGGAGGCGATCCTTATCGCCACCAAGGCCGACATCCGCGAGGAGCTCGACCGCATCGCCTCGCACGTCGCGCAGGCGCGCGAGCTGATCGGCAAGGGCGGCCCGATCGGCCGCAAGCTCGACTTCCTGGCGCAGGAGTTTCACCGTGAGGTCAACACCTGCTGCTCGAAGTCGAACGACATCGAGCTGACCAATACGGGCCTCGCCATGAAAAACGTGGTCGAGCAGTTCCGCGAGCAGGTCCAGAATCTGGAGTGATCGATGACGACGGGCGGTCACGGTACTGACGGTGTCGAGCGGCGCGGCCTGATGTTCGTGCTGTCCTCGCCCTCGGGCGCGGGCAAGACGACGCTGTCGCGGATGCTGATCGACCGCATGCCGGGCTTGCGCATGTCGGTCTCCGCCACCACGCGGCCGATGCGGCCGGGCGAGGTCGATGGCCGCGACTATCTGTTCGTCGACAAGTCCCGCTTCGACGCGATGGTGAAGGGCGACGAACTGCTGGAATGGGCGACCGTGTTCGACAACAGCTACGGCACGCCGCGCGGCCCCGTCGAGGCCGCGCTGTCGTCGGGACAGGACGTGCTGTTCGACATTGACTGGCAGGGCACGCAGCAACTGCGCGAGAAGGCGCGCGCCGACGTCGTCAGCGTCTTCATCCTGCCGCCGTCGGCGGCCGATCTCGAAAAGCGGCTGCACTCACGCGCGCAGGATTCCGACGAGGTGATCCGCAAGCGCATGAGCCGCGCCAGCCACGAGATGAGCCACTGGGCCGAGTACGACTACATCGTGATCAACCACGATGTCGACGAGGCCTTCGCCGAGGTGCAGTCGATCCTGAAGGCCGAGCGCCTCAAGCGCGAGCGGCGGATTGGCCTCGTTGGCTTCGTGCGAGGTTTGCAAGGCCAGCTCCTGGGCTAGGCTGCGGCAATTGCGGCCCTTGCTTCGCCAGCCGTTCCAGCATCGCGGTGATCACGTCGACGTCGACGCTATCCTCGACCTGCATCTCCTCGTCGTGATCATGTTCCTCGCGGGCGACCGGCTTGTCGGCGTCGATCTCCTGAGACTCTTCGGTCTCGGGGGCCACGAGCCGGGGCGCGGCTTCGATCTCGAACGTCCCGTCGAAGATGTCGGCCTCGTCGAGCTTTGCGGCCTCGTTGCGAACCGAGGCTGACTGGGCTGCGAGCCTGCCGATCTCCTTGGTGAACGCCGCGAGCTGGGCGGTCTGCGGCGGGCGGACTTCATCGAAGTCGACCGGACCCGATTGCGGGCGCAGTGAGGCGGCCAGCTTTGCATCCTGCCAGGGTGCACGGCTTGGGTCGTGGTCTTGCGGCGCCCAATCGTCCCAATGGCCGCGGCGGTCGCCGGCCTGGACGCGCACGCGCCTGCGGGCGAGACGGTATATCACGCTGGCGAGCAGGCCCGCGAGCGCCAGCGCGCCGCCGATCACGAGCAGCAGCATCTGCACCGAGCCGCCGGGCTTGTCGATCGTGCCGTCCGTTGCGGCGGGCGGGAGCGGGGCGGGGGATTTCGACGCTTTTGCGCTCGGCTGCGCGGCGGCTGCGGCCATGGCGGGTGCGCCCTGTGGCGCTGGCGCAGTGGAGGCGGGCACATCGGGCCACGCCGTGGCGACGGGAGCTTGCTGCGCGCCGGCATCAGCCTGGGTCGCAGGTTGTTGTGCAGGTGTCGGGGGCGTCGCTGCGGCCAGCGCGATCGCATTCGGCGCCTTGGGGGCGGCACCGCTGCGCGGACCCACATATTCGGCGCGCGCGTCCTGCACGTTCTGCTGCGGCGGCGCTGCTGCATCCTGTGCTGCGTCGGTCGGCGCCTGCGCGGTCTGCACGGCCTTCGCGCCGTCCTTGTCGCCGGCGGCGCGCAGGTACCAGCATTGCCGCTTGGTCGTTCGCTCGAGGCGATAATACCAGTGCTGTCCCTGCGGCGCGGTGCCCTTCGGCGAGGCAAGGCAATCGGCGGCCTGGCTGGCTGCGCTCGTTCCTGCCGGCGCGTTCTGCGACACGGCCGCCAGTGGCACGCCGGCAATGAGACTGCCGACGAGCGCAGATACGAATTTCGCGGTTCGGTTGCCCATCCTGGTCTCCCGGTTACGCATGCAACTCTACTGTCCCCCTTTCTCATCAAAGAGTTGGGTGGCAATGAGCCGCAAATCCGGAGAGGATGTGGCTTGAATTGGGCCTGCGGGCTGTTTGGTTCCGCAGCGAAGCAGGGGCGTTTCGGCGTTACTGTTTGGCCGAAGTCCAGGTTCCGCCGCAGCCGTCGGAACGGCGCCAGGTTCCGGAGCCGCTGCGCACGCCGAGACGTCCCGCACCTGTGAAGGTCACGCCGCCATCGCCATGACCGAACGTGCTGACGGAGCCGCTCGGGCTGACCGTACCGCTGACGCCCTGGCCGATGACCTTGCCGGAGGAGACCACGACCGCGCCGGACGTCGAGCCGCCACAGCCGATGCTGGTCACCACCCAGGCGCCGTCGAACCCACCGCCACCACCTCCGCCGCCGCTTCGCCGCGACGACGAGCGCGGCTCCTCGGCTGCCGGCTTGCTGCGGCGTGCCGAGGGCGCGGGCTCGGCCGAGCGGTCCGAGCGCGAGCCCGACAGCGACTTCTCGTCATTGCCGATCGAGCCGCCGGTACTGCCGGATTGTGCCGAGAGCGGCGACAGCGCGGACGATGAGGTGAGGGCGGCGATGGTGAGCAGGACGGCGAGGATTGTCGAACGGGTGACGGCATTGGTCATGAGCAAGAATCCAAATGAAAAATGATGTCAGCGGCCGGAGCCGTCGGCGCAGACGGCTCCGATAATGCGGCAAGCTTTGCCAGCCTTGCCGCACTCGTCAAGCGCGGCGTCCCGGGCGCGCTGCACGCCCTCGCGCTGGACCAGCGACCAGGACTTGTCGGAGATCGCAAACGCGCCGCAGCTTTTGCCGTAGAAGGAGAGCTCGATCGGGCATTTGGCGCCGGCGCAATTGCCGCGCGCATCCGCTACCGCCGCGCGCCGCGAGGCGTGGTTCCAGGAGATGCCCCATTTGCTGCCGTCGGGTCCGTAGACGATCGAGCCCCAGGGCTTGAGATCCTCCATCCTGCGCATTTTCAGCAGCAGGCCCTCGGTGGCTTCGCCCGTCGGCGCCATCGAAATGCGCTGCTGCAGCTTGGTGATGGCGCGGGTCAGGCCGTCGGGCGTGTCAGGATCGAAATTGAGCTCGTAGAGGCGCTCGCTGAGCTCGCTGAGCAGCGCGGCATCGCGTAGCGGGACGCGGTCGGGATCGGCGCGCAGCCGCTCCGCCGGCGAGGGATCGGGCTGCATCGCCGCGACCTGCGGCGGCGCGGCCTGCGTCGGCGCCACGAAGTAGAAGGTACCGTCGATCGGCGAGGACGACACCCAGGGCTGCTGCGCGCCCGCAGTGGCGCGCTTCACGGCGAGGCCGACCTGGTTGAAGGTCTGGAACACGTCGAGACCCACGACCCGGATCGTGGTGGCAAGCGCCTTCGTAAAGGGGCTGTGTCCGTCGGCGCCGTCCTGGGCGACGTTGCCGGGCTGCGTCGCGTAGGAGATCAGCGTGCCCTCGGGCGCGCGCATCTGCGCAAGTCCGCCGTCTGCGGCGCGAAGGCCGCGCGAGCCAAAGGGGTTGTTGCGGCAGGCATCGAGAATGACGAGGTTGAGGCGGGTGCCGGAGCCCTGCATCTGGCGCAGCACGAGGTTCACGTCGGTCATCTGGAAATCGACGTCGGCCTCGCGCGTCGGATTGGCGCCGACCGGCACGAGATAGTTGGAGCCGGCGACCTGCACGCCGTGGCCGGCATAGTAGAACAGCGCGACGTCGGCGCCCTGGACCTGCCGCCCAAAACTCTGCACCGCGATGTCCATCGCGCCCTTGTCGAGATCGAGCTGGGCGCGTCCGCCGACTAGCGTGAAGCCGAGCGCACCGAGCGTCTCGGCCATCAAGCTCGCGTCCTTGGAGGGATTGTCCAGCGGCGTGATGTTCTTGTAGGTGGAGTTGCCGACCACGAGCGCGATGCGCTTCTCGGCCGACGCCGGCGCCGCCGCAATGACGAGCAGGGCCAGCGCCGCCAGCCCCAGGACGCGATTGAAAATCCTCGCGCGCATCAAAATTCCCCAAAATAATGCCGCCAGTCTAGCAGCCCGCCGTGCCGTCGAAAAGCCGTGAAGGGAGGCGGGGGCGCAGCTCGCATCCGTGTCCCGGACGCGCTGCAGCGTTCTTACGCTGCTGCGCAGAGCCGGGACCCAGCGCTGTGGACTGTGTTGCATGGGCCCCGGCTCTGCAGCGCACCACCCCCGACGATGCTTCGCGTCGCCGGGGGCACTGCGCTGCGTCCGGGGCACGAGAGCGTGGGTGTGGCGCTCGCTCTCTCCACGTCATTGCGAGGAGCTCTTGCGACGAAGCAATCCAGGCTCTTTCCGCGGTGGCAGTCTGCATTGCTTCGCGGAGCCTGTCATCGGGCCGCGCTTCGCGCGGACCCGGTGGCTCGCAATGACGGAGCGGAAGCAGCGGTGGATACGACGGCTCGCTGTGTCCGCTGCTCTCGAGACCGCTATTTCAACGGCAGGAACAGATCCGCCGTCGCCTCGTGCTCGCCGACATCGGGGACGAAGCTCAGTCGCTGGCAATAGATCGGGAAGTCGCGGGCTTCCTCGCCGCTGGCCGGTAGCCAGTCGCGATAGAGGTAAAGCGCGGCGGGCTCCAGATTGTCGGTGTTGCCGACGACGCGCAGCACGGCGCAGCGTCCGCCGGGAATTTCGCCGGCCTTGATCGCCGCGCCATTCGCCTCGATCGGCTGGTCGGTCCCGACGCAAAGGTCCACGCTGTAATCGCCCGGCGACGCAGGCCGCCGCTCGGACCGCCAGACGTTGAAGGTCGGGTTCGTCCTGGGATGCAGGCCGGCGGCTTTGCGCCAAATGATGAAGCGCTGGATGGTGGCGTGTAGCGTCGTCGGGTCGCCCCGGTGCTCCATGATCGCTACGGTCGTCGCCGGCACCTCGCGGATCTCCACGTCGGCGGTGGTATAGGTCTTCTGCATGAGCTTGCTCCTCGCGTTGTCGAGAGGCCCGAAGGCCGCAAGCCACGGCTCCCAGTCGGGAGATTTCCGGAACGACGACGGCGATTGCCCGAACCGTTGCCGAAAGGCGCGGGCGAAGGCATCCGGAGCGTCATAGCCGGCACCCATCGCGATATCGGTGACGCTTTCGGCGTCGCTGTAGGCGAGCCGGTATGAAGCGCGCTTCATGCGGGCAAGCTGGATATAGCGATGCACCGACAGTCCGAAGGTCGCCGTGAACTGCCGGTGGAAATGAAATTTCGAATAGGCGGCGACGCTGCTCAGCGCGTCCAGGTCCAGATCGTCGTCCAGATGCCGATCGATGTGATCCAGCACCCGCTGCATCCGGGCGTGGTAGTCCTGAAGCGCCGCCGTCATCGTTCCGTTCTCCGTGGCAGCACCAGCTAAAGCGCGGCCGGGCATCATATGCTCGACCGATCTTGCGGTTTTGCCATGGAGGAACGGACGTCGCCAAGGTCCGTTCACGAACACGCGCCGCCTCTCTCAGCCCAGATAGTCGGGCGTGAAATCCGCGAGCTTGCGCAGCTCCTCGGGTTGCAGCAGTTCGACCTCGCTGCCCTCCCACGCGATCAGATCGCGATGCCGCAGTTCCTGGATGGTGCGGTTGACGTGGACGATCGACAATCCACAGGCATCCGCGACGTGCCGCTGCGTCATCGGCATGTGGAAGCAGCCGTCCTTGACGAGGCCGACGACGTCCAGCCTTGCGGCGAGCTCGCAGATGAGGTGCGCGACCTTGGGCAGGGCGGCCTGCGCGCCGAGGCGGGCGATCCATTGCCGCGAGATCGCCCCGTCGATCAGCGTCTCGCGCCAGAACGCGCGGGTCAGATGCGGCGAGCCGTCGAGCAGTTGGCGGAGCTGGCTGTGCGCGACAGTGCCGACGATGGTCGGCCCAAGGCCGACGAGGTCCGCATCCATCGGCGTGATCAGCAGCGTATGCAGGCACGGCATGTCGCCGGGAACGTGGAAGGCGAGGATCTGGCTGCGGTCGCCGACGATGCGGGACTGGTAGAGGAAGCCGCTGACCACGAAGACGCTGCGCGAAGCCGCCTCGCCCTGGCGCAGCACGATCTCGCCGTCGGCGACCTGGCGCAGCGTGGAGGGCAGGGCGGCGACCTGCCGGCGCTCTTCGTCGGACAGTGCTTCGATGGCCTGGAGACGTGCAATGAACTTCGGGTGCGGCATGAGTCTGGCGTGCGTGCCTCAGCGTTGCCGCGACGTTGATGCGTGGCCGACGCGCCGCGAGAGCCCGGCAAGGGTCGATCCGACGGCCCGGGCAGAGCGGAACTCATGGCCGTCGAGGCGCGCCCCTATGTCCGATGCAAGCGGACCGCGAATGCGTTTCGGGATCTTTGTTGTCGCAGGGCTCACGAAGGGCGGCTCGGTTCGCAGGCGAAGGTCATCGGTTGGATGCGGCTCGGCGGGTTAGCAACCTGTGCTTCCGCTTCGCGTTCTAATCCGCTGAACCCAGGCCGGACGTATCATTTGATAGAGCCGGCGCATTTTTTGGCGGTCGCATGAACAAGGCCCACGACGTGTTGATCCGGAACCTCGGCGGGCACACCGCGCTCGACGAGGAGGATCTCGCCGAGATCCGCGCGCTCAGCTTCATCGTGCGCGATTTCCAGCCGAACGAGGATTTCATCCGTCAGGGCGAGCAGCCCGAGCATTCGGCGCTGGTCGTGTCTGGCATGGTGGCGCGCTACCACCTGCTCGGCAGCGGGCGGCGGCAATATCTGGCGTTCCATCTCACCGGCGACCTGCCGGATGCGCAGGGCCTGTTCATCGACCAGATGGATCACGGATTGAGCGCCTTGGGGCCGGCCTCGATCGCCTTCATCCCGCACCGCGAATTGTTCAGAGCCTTTCGGCGCCGGCCGGCCTTCGGCATGGCGGTCTGGCGCGAGACGCTGCGCGATGCCGCGATCTTTCGCGAGGCCATCACCAACAACAGCGCCCGGCCAATGCCGGCACGCATGGCGCATTTGTTCTGCGAGCTGTTCTACCGCGCCCGCGCGGCGGGACTCGTCCGTGGCAATCGCTGCCGCATGCCGATCAGCCTGGCACAGCTCGGCGAGACGCTGGGCATGGCGATCGCGACGGTGAACCGGACGCTCGCCGAGCTCAGGCGGAGCGGCGCGATGGATCTGCGGGAGGGCGAGCTGATCGTGCTGAAATGGCGCGACCTGCAGCGGATCGGAGATTTCAGCCCGACCTATCTACATCTGAAGCGGCAATCGCTGCGCCAGACCTGAAAGCCTGACGTTACGGCGCTAGCCGCCGGCCGCCGCCGCACGCATCACTTCGTCGAAATGCTTTTTCACCCAATCGTTGCAGCTGCAGGCCCTGGCCTCGAGCGCCGGCGCGTCGAGGATCAGGATCGCGCCGCGGCGGGTGGCGAGGATGCGCCTTGCCTTGAACATCTGGATGACCCGGCTGGCATAGGAGCGGGACACGCCCAGCATGCTGGCGAGCTGCTCGTGGGTGAGGGGAATCTCGGCCCGGCCGATCCGTTCCTGCGTAGAGACGATCCACCTCGCGGCGCGCTGCTCGATCGAGTGCGCGGCGTTGCAGGCCGCAGTTTGCAGCAATTGCGCGAACTGGCAGTCGGCATAGCGCGAGAACACCTCCTGCAGCACGGTCGACCGCTGCTGTGCCTGCTCCAGCGCGCGCCGGGGCAACCGGACGAAGGTGCCGCCCAGCTTCACGACGATGCGGGAATAGGTCAGCGAGGGACTGCGTCCGGCGGCGACGCCCACCGCGCCCTCACGCCCGACCAGCAGGCTTTCGACCTCGCGGTCATCCTCGACCGGCACCGCGAACGACACCAGCGTGGGACCGCAGGGAAAATGAATGGCCGTCACGGCATCACCGGCGTGATGCAGGATCTGGCTTGCCTCGACTTCGACCGGCTGAAGGTAGGGGGCGATCAGTTCGAAGTCCTGGTGGGAGAGCTGCCGGAGCAGATCGTTCGGGGGCCGACCGGTCACAGTTTCTTCTCTTAGCTGGCCGGGAATCGGCGCCAGCCAAAATCCTACGTTTCCGCGCCGGAACCGACGGTTCCAAAGTGCACACAAGGACGCGACGACGGTTGAGAAGTTGCTGCGATGGTTCTTGCGGAATTCCGGAAAATCGGGAGAGGCGAAGCGCGTGGTCGCCCCGGCCTCACTGATCTCGCGAAATCTGTTCAGGAGTGAACATAGGACGCTTGCGGATTGGCGTACCAATGAGCTGCTGGGCGCCGTACCCCGTGCGCTCTGCCCAACGGACCGCCGGCCTCAATCCGCCCGAATGCCGCCGGGCCGGCGGGCCCGAGGGGCGGCCAGCACGATCAGCCGAAGCGCGCTTCGCGACCTCCGGAGGGCCGGTGCGGGTCCACATGCGCGCGGTAGGCGTCGATCGCCTTGTTGGCGAGCATCAGCTGCCGGCGTTCGCCGGTCTTGAGCTGGGCTTCGATGGCATCGAGGATGACGTTGGCGCTCTCGTCGGGCGGGCCAAGCTCGCCGCTCTGCTCGAGGCAGCTCCAGGCGATGAAGAATGCGCTTTCGACGGTGCAACGAATGGACATGCGCTGCCAACGCAGCGGGGCGGAGAGCGTTCCGTAACGGCGGGTGCGACTTGCGTCACGCCCGCCGCGAGCGACGGGTCAGTTCGTCAGCACGATTCGGCCAACCACCTTGCCGGCGCGCAATTCGTCGATCCATTTCTGGACGTCGCCCATCGGCTCCTCGCGCATCGGCGTCGGCTTGATCTTGCCGGCGCGCGCCAGCGCCATCAGCTCTTGGGCTTCCGCGAGCGTGCCGACCATGAAGCCTTCGATGGTCATGCGCTTGTAGACCCACTGCACCATCGGCAGCGTGAACTGGCCGCCCATCAGGCCGGAGACCACGATCTTGCCGCCGCGCGCGGCGACCGCGACCGCGAAGGCCATCGACTTCTCGTTGCCGGCGAAATCGACGATCTCGTCGAAGCCGCCCTCGGTCTCCTTCAGGATGCGCTTGATCACATCGGGCTCGGACGGATCATAGGCATTGGCGGCGCCGTTCTTCAGCGCGGTGTCGCGCGCGGCCGGCGAGAGATCGGCGACCGTGATCGGCTGCTTGAACATCGCCTGCGCGAACGACAGGCCCATCATGCCGACGCCGCCGAGACCGATCAGCAGGAGATTGCGCTGGCGCGGACGATCGACCAGGCGCTTGAGCGCGCCGTAGGCGGTGACGCCCGAGCACATCAGCGTCGCCGCCTGGTTGACGGGCAGCGGATCGTAGTCGAGCAGATATTTCGCGTCGGGCACCAGCACGTGGGTGGCGAAGCCGCCATCGATGGAGACGCCGAGGAAGCGCTGCTTGACGCAGAGGTTCTCGTCGCCATTGGCGCAGTCGCGGCACTGACCGCAACCGATCCAGGGGAAGACGGCTTTCTTCGCGCCGACGAGATTGGCGGCGACGTCCGGACCGACCTCGTCCACCACGCCGGCGATCTCGTGGCCGAGCGTGAAGGGCAGCGTCATGCCGCGCGTGGTGTCGAGCTTCTTGCCGCCGCCGAGGTCGGCATAGCCGTCCTGGATGTGCAGGTCGGAATGGCAGAGGCCGCAGCGCTCGATGCGCACCAGCACCTCGGCGCCTTTGGGCTTCGGCGTGTCGACGATGGTCTCGCACAGCGGCGCATCGAACTTGACCAGGGACTGCCGACGCATCAACGCCATTTTCTTTCCTCCGGAATTTAGATTGTCACGTTTCGCTGCGTATATCCGCCAATTCACGCGCCATGGCAACAAAGCCGGAGATGGGAATGGTCTCGGCGCGCCGCGTCGCGTCGACGCCGGCGGCCGCGGCAAGGCGCGCGGGATCCACTTGAAGCGATTTCAGACTCTGCCGCAGCATCTTGCGGCGCTGGCCGAAGGCGCTGGCTGCGACCTGCTCGAGCAGCTTGCGATCGCAGGCCAGCGGCTCTGCGCGCGGCTTGAGGCGCACGACGGAGGAGGTGACCTTCGGCGGCGGCACGAAGGCGGACGGCGAGATGTCGAACAGGATCTTGGTCTCGCAGCGCCAATTGGCGAGCACGCCGAGCCGGCCATAGGCTTCCTCGTCCTCGTGCGCCACGATGCGCTCGCCGACCTCGCGCTGGAACATCAGCACCATCAAATCGTACCAGGGCGGCCACGGCTCGGTGGTGAGCCAGTTGATCAACAGCTGGGTCGCGATGTTGTAGGGCAGATTGGCGACGATTTTTGCGCGCTCGCCATTGAGCAGCGGGCGGGGATCGAAGCTCATGGCATCGCCGTGCACGATTTCGAGCCGGCCGGGATAGCGCGCGGAAATATCCTGCAAGGCCGGGATCGCGCGCTCGTCATGCTCGATGGCGATGACGCGCCGCGCGCCGAGCGCGAGCAGCGCGCGCGTCAGCCCGCCGGGACCGGGGCCGATCTCGACGATGGTGGAATCCTCGAGCGGCGCCGCGGCGCGTGCGATGCGGGCGGTGAGGTTGAGGTCGAGCAGGAAGTTCTGGCCGAGCGATTTGCGCGCCGATAGCTCGTGCTGGCGAATGACCTCGCGCAGCGGCGGGAGGTCGTCGATCGCGCTCATTCGCTTCTCGCAGCCGCCATGCGGCTCGCGAGCTGGAGCGCCGCGATCAGGCTGGCCGGATTGGCCTTGCCGGTGCCGGCGATGTCGAAGGCGGTGCCGTGATCGGGCGAGGTGCGGATGAAAGGCAGGCCGAGCGTGACGTTGACCGCGTCGTCGAAGGCGATGGTCTTGATCGGGATCAGCGCCTGGTCGTGATACATGCAGACAGCGCAGTCATAGGTGCGGCGCGCGGCCTCGTGGAACATGGTGTCGGCGGGCAGCGGGCCCCTGGCCTCGATGCCCTCAGCCCGCAACGCCTTGAGCGCTGGGGCGATCACCGTCTGCTCCTCGTGACCGAGCGAGCCGTCCTCGCCGGCATGCGGATTGAGGCCGGAGATGGCGATGCGCGGCTGCGCGATGCCGAAGCGTGACTTCAGCTCGCCGGCGACGATGCGCACGGTCGAGACGATCAGCTCGCTGGTGAGCTCCGCCAGCGCATCGCGCATCGAGACGTGGATGGTCACGGGCACGACGGCAAGCCGTGGCGACCACAGCATCATCACCGGCTGCGGCACGCGGCCGTTCTCCGCGGCGAGCTCGGCCAGGAACTCGGTGTGGCCGGGATGACGGAAGCCGGCGCGGTAGAGCACGCTCTTGGCGATCGGATTGGTGACGATGGCGCCGGCGCGGCCCTCGCGAACGTCGGTGACGGCCTGCCGGATCGAGGCGAGCGCGGCCGGCGCGCTGGATGCGTCGGGCTTGCCGGGCTCGGCGGTCGCGTGCTCGCCGGTGGCGACGACGGGCAGGGCTTCGCCGAAGGCGGAGGCGGCCTCGCCGGGACTTACGGCTGCGGTCTTGATGTCGACGCCGATGGCCCTGGCGCGCCGGGCGATCAGCGCCTCGTCGCCGCGCAGATAGAAGGCGGGCAGGTTCAGCTCACGGCGCCTCAGCCAGGCTGCGATCGTGATGTCGGGGCCGATGCCGGCGGGCTCTCCGAGGGTGAGCGCGAGGGGCTTTGCGGCGGACGCGGCCATCAGCGATTGTTGCGATATTCGATCATCGCCGCCTTGCGGAGCTCGTCGAGATAGGCCTTCTGGGTCTTCTCGTACTTCTCCTGATACATCTTCTCGCGGACCTCACGCTTCTTCGGCGTGTCGATCATGGTCGGCTTGCGCGAGCACAGCACCACCATCTCGATGCCGCTCTTGGTCAGCTCCGGCGCGGTCAAATGGCCGATCGGGATGTCGTCGAGTACCTTGCGCAGCGCCTCGGGCAGCTCGGCGCTGGTCTTGGTGATGCTGTCGCGGATGGTGGCGTTCGGCGTCGAGCGGAACAGCGAGTTGGCTTCCTCGCAGCTTCCGACGCGCGCGCGATAATTCTCCGCTTCCTTCTTGCGCGTCTCCAGGAACGCCGAGGACGAGCCGCGCGGCACGATCAGCACGATCGGCTGCATCTTGTATTCGGTGCCTTCGATCTGGAGCTTGTCGCCGGTCTGGGCCTGCACGGCCTGCGCGACGTCGCGCTCGCCGATGAACAGCTTCTCCTTGAAGCGGCCGCGCACGAGGCTGGTCCAGACCATCTCGGCCTTCATGCGGCCCTTCAGCGTCTCGGGACGCACGCCCTTGGATTCGAGCGACTTGGTGAGCTGATCCGGCGTGATGCGCATGCGCTGCGCCATGCCCTCGTAGGACTGGTTGATGTCGGAGACACCGGGGTCGACCCCGTATTTCTTGCCTTCCTTCAGCTTCACCTTGTCTTCGATCAGCTCGTTGATGACCTCCTGCCGGCTTGGAGTCTTCTGCGTCGTGAGCTGATCGAGCTTGGAGCGCTGCTCGACATCGAAATCGGTGATGGGATCGCCGTTGACCATCACGACGATGTTCTGCGCGCGCGAGGGCGAGGGCAGTCCGGTCAGGATCAGCCCGGCGCTGACGGCGAGCAGGAGGCGGAAGACGGGCAGCAAGGGGATCGTCATGATTGTCGCTCGCAGGTCAGCCGCGTCGAGCCTGTGTGGGGGCAAGCGCGGCCGGCACTTCAAACCGTTCACTGGAGGCCGGCGGAACTGCTGGTCGTCGACGAGGTCGCCAGCGTGCGCAGGCCGATCTGGAACATGAACGCATGGCTCAGCACGGGCGGCGTGGTGCCCGCAGAATAGCTATACGAAGTTACATAGTTCGCCGCCAGCACGAAGCAATCGTCGACATAGCCGGCACCGAGCACATACTGGTTGATCTTGTTGGCCTCGAGGTCCCAGCGCGCCGAACCCGACACCACCCAGTTGTTCGCGACCTTGAGGGATCCTGCGGTCAGGATGCCCTCGCGGCGGGTCAGATAGCCGAGTTCCGGCTGGGGCGCGTAATTGCCGTACAGCACGGCGACCGACCAGCGATTGAAATTGGCGCGGCCTTCCGCCTCGAAGCGCTGCACGTTCCAGGTCTGCTCGTCCATGCGGGAGCGGACGCTGAACGTGTAGGTGCTGTTGGGCGAGTAGCTGGCGCTCGCGACGTAGTCGGAGCGCGGCTTGTCCAGGCCGGAATTCAGGCCGGTGTTGATGGAATCCTGGACCGCGAAGGAATTCATGCCAAACAGCTGGTAGGACTGGCCGAACAGCGCCTTGACGGCGCCGCCCTTGTCGAACTGCGTGGTGGACTGCACGCCGACATTGGCGCGGCCGCCGCCCTCGACGCGGTCGTAGCCGGAGAACTTGTCGACGCTGAACAGGTTCGAGGCGTCGAACACCGTGCTCTGGGCGTCCTCGTTCGGGAGCTTGCCGGCATAGGTCTCGTTCGGCCGGATGATGATCTGCGCGATCGGCTCGATGGTGGTCGAACCCCACGGCTGAATGTTGATGAAGGGATAGCGATATTCGAGGCCGACCGTCGGCATCAGGCGGAACGCCTGGGTGTCGCCGACAGGCAGATAGTTCGACACGCCCGGCTGGTTGGAGACCGAGGAGTTGATCGCATCGGCGCGGAGGCTCGCGAACGGCGTCCAGATCTGGCCGAACGGATCGGTGAACGACTTGCGCCACTGCGCTTCCGCCGAGAGGCGGGTATAGGTGCCGGGGAAGCCGCGCAGCAGGCACTGCGACGGCGTGCGGGCCAGCGGATCGGCCGATGCCGTCGTGCACAGGCTGTTGGTGTTGGCGATCGTCGTGATCGGGTCGAACACCGCCTGGTCGCGCGACATGTTAACGAAATTGGTCTTGTAGCTGAACTCGCCGCCGAACACCGGATAGTTGAGCACGTTGGAATAGTCGACCACCGGGTAGACGATCGGCACCTGGCTCTGGTTGCCTGAATAGCTCAGCCAGTACATCGTCCGCGCGTCGAAGAAGCTGCGGTTGCCGACACCGGTCAGATAGAGCTGCGACAGCGCTTCCGTCGGCAGCAGCAGGAACGAGCCGAGCGGATCGCGGTACTGATAGAGGCGGTAGTCCGAGAAGAAATAATAGTCGGACATCAGGACGCCGTCCCAACCCCAGACCCATTTGTCGTTCAGCGCGAACTGACCCTTGGTGTCGACGGCGCCGCGGAACTGCTTGTCGCCGGGCTGGCCGGAAAATGCGCCGGGATCGAGCTGGTCGATGCCATAGGCGCGGATCTGGTAGGCGCCGTCGATCAGGCGCTGGCGGAACTCGCCCTGCAGCAACACGCCCTGCCGCGACAGGATGCGGGGAGTGATGGTTGCGTCCATGTCGGGCGCGATCGCCCAGTAATAGGGAACCTCGACGCCGTAGCCCGTATTTGACGTGCCGGAGATGTAGCCCGGCATCAGGAAGCCGCTCTTGCGCTTCACCGTCGGGTCGGGCGTCGAGAAATAGGGCATGTAGGCGAGCGGCACGCCGAAGAATTCGAGCTGCGCCGTCTCGAAATACAGCATCTTTTCCTGCTGGTCGTGGATGATGCGGGCACCCTTGACCTGCCAGAGCGGCGGCTTCTTCGGATCGTCCTTACAGGGCGCGCAGGCCGTGTAGACGCCGTTCTCGAACACCGTGTAGTTGCCGCTGGAGCGGTCGGCGCGGCTCGCGGCCATGCGGGTCTGGTCGGCGGTGTCCACGCGCAGCGAATCGACGAAACCGTCTCGGTAATCGTCCGAGAGATCCATGATCTCGGCATAGGTGATCTTGCCGTCGGCATCCGTCATGCGGATGTTGCCTTCGGCATGCAGCCGCTTGGTCTTCTGGTCGTAGATGACCCTGTCGGCCTCGACGCTGGTGCCGTTGTAGAACAGCTGGACGTTACCGACCGCGGAAACGCGCGAATTGTTGTAGTCGTAATCGACCTCGGTCGCCTGAACCAGCATCTGGTTGTCGTTGGCGGCCTTCGGCGGCTTGGGGCGCGGCGGCAGGGGATTGTAGGTGAAGCTCTGGGCCGAGGCGGGCGCCACGGCGGCAACGTCGATCAGCGCGCCGAGCGATGCCACGGCGGCGACAGCCATCAACAGCCTGCGAAGCGACAAGCCGGACCCGTTCGCGCGCATCACCATGCGGCGCGTCAGACGAGACACAGGTCCTCGTTGGACGGCAGTCACTAACCGTCCTCCTGGTACAACAAGGCCAAAAAGCCGGTGAGGCCGCCCACCACCACGGGCAACCACGCCGCAGCGATCGGATGCATCAACTCAGCCTTGCTCAAGTCTTCAGTCACTTTCGACAGAACGTAGAGCAGAAAGCCTGCGCCCACGCCACTCAAAACCATCTTTTGCACGCCGCCCATCCGGAAGAAGCGCAGCGACACGGAAGCCGCGAGCATCACCATGGCGGCCAGCAAAAACGGCTGTGCCAGGAGCTTCTGATACTGGAGTCGGTATCCGGCTGTCGCGAAGCCCGAGCTCTCGGATGAGCGGATGTAGCTCGGTAGTTGCCAAAAGGACACAGTCTCGGGGGTGGAGAAGCTGTTGCGGACCTGCGCCTCGGTCAGCGTCGTCGGAATCTCCAGGGTGGCCTGATCGACCGGCGGCGCGTCCAGCGAGAAGCGGCGAACCCCCTTGAACAGCCAGCGGCCGGGCTCGAGCGTCGCCTCGCGCGCCTCGACCCGTTCCTTGAAGTGCTGCTCGGGGTCGAAGCGGAACAGCGTCAGCCCGGTCAGCCGCACGCCCTGCTGCTCGCTGCGCGCCGCATTGATGATGGTCTGGCCGTCGGTGGTGACCTGATTGAGCCAGAAACCGGAGGCGTCCTGGATGCCGCCGCCGGGCGCCGAGCCGAACAGCTCGGCTTCCATGCGCTTGGAGAGCTCGCGCAGGTTCGCCGACATCGGATTGTAGGCGACTGTGGCGATCACGCCGATCAGCAGCGCGCTGCCGAGCGCCGGCGAGATGAACTGCCAGGCGGAGACGCCGGCGGCGCGCGCGACCACGAGCTCGAGCCGGCGGGAGAGGGCGAGATAGCAGGTCATGGCGCCGATCAGCATGCAGAACGGCGTCAGCTTCTCCAGCAGCTGCGGCACCCGGAACAGCGAGGTCTCGGCCACCATCAGCGCCGAGGCGGAGGCCAGTCCCGAGGTCTTGCGCACCATCTCGATGTAGTCGACCAGCACCAGCAGCAGGAAGATGCCGGCGAACACGCCGAGCGCGGCGACCACGAAGCGGCCGGCGAAATAGCGCCCGAGTGTGTTGGTGAGCATGCTCATGCGGTGGCCGGCCTTCCGAACAGCCGCGCGATGCGCGCATTCGACCTGTTGATGGCCTCCATCAGGCCGGGCGGCGGCTCGACCACGACGCCGCCGATGATCATCCATAGTCCGATGCCGATGGCGCCAAAGACCATTCCGTATTGGACCAGCACCGGGGCCGACGACTTCACGGCCATCACCGAGCAGGCAAATCCCGCCATGCGCAGTCCGAACACGGCGATGACCGAGCCGCCGATCGAGAAGTTGCGGCTTTGGCGGGTGGTGCGCGGTGCGCCCAGAAAGGCGAAGGTCAGCACGGCGAAGGCGAAGGGATAGATCGGCGCGAGCAGGCTGTCGTGCAGGGCCGAGCGGAACTGGCCGGGAATCTGCTTGTAGACGGGATCGTTATCCGAGGGCGCGAACAGCTCCCAGAGATAGCGCTCGCGAATGCCCAGGGTGACGTCGCGGCCCTGGTTGGAGAATTTCGACATGTCGAAGCCGTAGCGGCCGAAGGCGACCAGCGCCGGATCGCGCTTGCCGGCTTCGAAGCGCTGCAGATTGCCCGTCTCCAGCACCAGGAACGAGCCGGTGTCGTTCTTCACGACCTCGCCGCGTTCGGCAACGATCGAGACGCGCTCGTTCGGATCGCGGCGGTCGTCGATGAAGATGCCGGCGAGGATGCCGCCGGGCTGGCGTTCGCGAATGCGGATCGTGAGATTCTTGTCGAGCTGGGCGAAGCGGCCGGGCTGCAGAATGTTGGTGAGCACGTCCGCGGTGATCTCGGCATCCCACTGCTTGATCCGCCGCATGCCGTCGGGGGCGAGATAGGCCGCGATGAAGGCAACCAGCAGCGCCACAACGCAGGTGGCGTAGAAGAACGGATAGAACAGCCGGAACGGCGAGAAGCCGGCGGCATTCATCACGATGATCTCGGAATCGGTCGCGAGCTTGTTCAGCGTGTGCGAGATCGCGATCATCAGCGCGATCGGCGAGATGATCAGCACGAGCGCGGGCACGACGAGGCTGGTGATGCCGAGGAAGGTCAGGATGGTCTGACCCTGGCTCGTCATCAGGTCGATGCCGCGCAACGCCTGCGTAATCCAGATCACGCCGGTGAGGCTGACCAGGACCAGCGCAAACGATGCCAGCGTCGTGCGGAAGATGTACCTATCGATCGACCCCATGCGCTACCGCACGAATCCCCAAGTCCCCAAAAGTCCCCAAATCCGTCCGGAATTCCCGCTGTCCGACCAATCCCCGAAAGGGGATCCCCAAGGTCGCCCGGCCGGCTCTTCCGACGGTTCACTCTCTCACTACCATCCCTTTGATCCGTCAACAAAATGGCTGCCCCGTGGCACCCTCAATATATGGTTAATATTTCCCTCGTTGTGGCCTTGAGGCCACGGGGGGTGCTTGGCATCTGCCGGGCGGCTGGCCCATAGTGCGCAAGGCGCAATGAATCGTCGTTCAAAGGCGGCCTCCGCCGCGGCCGGGAACGATCAAAAGATCAAGAATTTTGAAGGAGTTACCCATGTCCGATGCCATCAAGGTCGGCTTTGTCCCATTGTCATCGGCCGCCCGTGGCATCCTGGTCGTGTTCTGTGACGACAGCCTGAAGGTCGGCCCGGCAACCGCCAAGGCGCTCGGCGGAGGTATCGATCTCGTGAAACGCGCCGCCGCCGCTGCCGCCTTCAAAGGCAAAAGCGGGGCCGTGCTGGACATCCTGGCGCCGGAAGGGGTGAAGGCCACCCGTCTGCTTGTGATCGGTGCCGGCAAGGGATCCGGCCTGAAGGCGAACGATTTCCTCAAGTTCGGCGGCGTGGCCGCGGGCAAGCTCGGCGCCGGGGCCGCCACCATGACCGTGATGGCGGAGCTGCCCAACGGCGCGATGGGAGCCGAGCAGGCGGTTGCGATCGCCTCGGGCCTGCGCCTGCGCGCTTACAAATTCGACCGCTACAAGACCAGGAAGAAGGACGGCGAGGAGGGCGGCTCCCGCGCCGACGTATCGCTTGCGGTCGGCGACGCCGCTGCCGCGAAGAAGGCGTTCGTCGCGGCCGGCCACATCGTCGACGGCGTGATCATCGCGCGCGATCTCGTCAACGAGCCGCCGAACGTGCTCTTCCCCGAGGAATTCGCACGCCGCGCCAGCCAGCTCCGCAAGCTCGGCGTCAAGGTCGAGGTGCTCGACGTCAAGGCGATGCAGAAGCTCGGCATGGGCGCGCTGCTCGGCGTCGGCCAGGGTTCGGCGCGGCCGAGCCGCACCGTGATCATGCGCTGGGACGGAGGCAAGAAGGGTGAGGCGCCGGTCGCCTTCGTCGGCAAGGGCGTCTGCTTCGACACCGGCGGCATCTCGATCAAGCCGGCCGGCAGCATGGAGGACATGAAGGGCGATATGGGCGGCGCGGCCTGCGTGGTCGGCCTGATGCACGCGCTCGCCGCGCGCAAGGCCAAGGCCAACGTGGTCGGCGCCATCGGCCTCGTCGAGAACATGCCCGACGGCAACGCGCAGCGGCCGGGCGACATCGTCACCTCGATGTCGGGCCAGACCATCGAGATCATCAACACCGACGCCGAAGGCCGCCTCGTGCTGGCCGACGTGCTCTGGTACGTCGCCAAGAAGACCAAGCCGAAATTCATGGTGGATCTGGCGACGCTGACCGGCGCGATCGTGGTCGCGCTCGGCACCGAGCATGCCGGCATGTTCTCCAACAATGACGAGCTTGCCGACCGGCTGCTGATCGCGGGCGCCGAGAGCGGCGAGAAGGTCTGGCGCATGCCGCTCGGACCCGAATACGACAAGCTGATCGATTCCCAGTTCGCTGACATGAAGAACACCGGCGGCCGCCATGGCGGCTCGATCACCGCGGCGCAGTTCCTCCAGCGCTTCGTCGACGGCACGCCATGGGCGCATCTCGACATCGCCGGCACCGCCATGGGCGCGCCGAAGACCGACATCAACCAGAGCTGGGGCGCGGGCTACGGCGTCCGTCTGCTCGATCGCCTGGTCGCCGATCACTACGAGCGCAAGTGACGTCGCGATGACTGAAGTGTTGTTCTACCATCTGCAAAACATGACGGTGGAGAACGTGTTGCCGCCGCTTCTCGAGAAATCGCTCGAGCGCGGCTGGCGCGTCGTGGTGCAGTCGACCTCGGAAGAACGGGCCGACGCGCTCGACGCGCACTTATGGACCTATCGCGACGATTCCTTCCTGCCGCACGCGACGTGGCGCGTGAACGATGCCGCCGATCAGCCGATCGTGCTGGCGATCGAGGAGGGCAATCCCAACGGGGCCCATGTCCGCTTTTTGGTCGACAACGCGGCGTTGCCGGGGGACGCGCAGGGCTATGAGCGCATGGTCCTGCTGTTCGACGGTGACGACCCGGATGCCCTCGCTTTCGCCCGTAGTGCCTGGACGGATTGCAAGGCGCGGGGATTTGATGTCACTTATTGGCAAGCCGACGAGCGGGGCCGGTGGCAGCGTCGGAATTAGCGGTCGTTCGCAATTAATGATAATTTGCACTTTTCGGGCGATGCTGGCTTTGGTCACCTTCGTGCCGCAAAGTGATGTTGGGACAATCGCTTAGGGCTGGTCCTTCACGCGGGGAATTTGGTTTATCGTGCGACATCAAAAGCTTCCCAGGTCGCTCATAGTTGCGTTGGCTGCCGTAGCACCGCTGCTCGCGGGCTGCTCCGGCGGGACCGATCTGCTCGCGTCCGCCAAGGACGCGCAATGGTTCAACACGCCGAGCCGGCTGTTCATCAAGAACATCTCGATCGAATCCCCGCCGCTGACCCCGGACAAGCCGGTCGGAGCTGAGGATCTCGTCAGCGCCGATGGCGCCTGTCCCGGCATGACGCCGCCTCCGGGGCCGGCCGATGCGAATGCCTCGACGACAGCTCCGGCGCCGATGGGCGGCACGGTCGCGCTCGGTCATACCGAATGCGACGTGGTGCGCGGCATCGGTGCGCCATCGAACATCAATCTCTCCAACGATGCAGCCGGCCGCCGCGTCGCCGTGGTGACCTGGTCGACCGGCCCGCGTGCCGGCATCTACACCTTCACGTCAGGCCGCCTGTCCGCGATCGAGGGCAATCCCGAGCCGCAGCCGGTGCCGAGGGCGGTGAAGCCGAAGCCGAAGAAGAAGCAGGCCTGACGACGGACCGTGGTCCACGGCCGATCTGCGAGCGGCCGCCACGGTTTTCAACTAACGGCGTCACGATCTCACCGTCCGCTCTTCAACCAAGTATGGCGTGTCAGCGTGGCCGGACGGCAGCCGTTCGGCTCGCGACATTGTTGCTGCTTGACACAACCAGCGCGGGAGCACTCAAATGGCCCAATTAGGGAAGCCGATTTTCGTCAATCCGTGACCATTGCTGATCGAGAGTTCATCAACTCCTATAGGCAGCAACCAGTTGCTCGACACTCAGGATCATACGCCGCCGGAGGTCGTTTCGGAGATCGTCCCGCAGGCGGGGGCCGAACAACGCCGGTCCGTTTGGTGGAAGAACCCAACTGACATCTTTACCTGCCTGGTCGCTGTCTTTACCGCTGTTTTGGCGCTGGTCGCGTACTTGCAATATCTGGCGCTGAGCAACACCGACAAGGCTATCCATGATCAGCTCAAGATCATGCAGAGCCAGTTGGAAGCGATGATCAGGGACCAGATGCCGACGGTGTCGCTCGACACCTCGGGAGGGCCCAGCTTCGAGCAGGGCGACAAGAAAAAGAAGTTTGGCCAGATTGGCTGGAACGTGACGATCAGGAACACCGGCAAGACCGAAGCAACCGACGTCAAGATCAACAAGTTCATGCGCCTCGAGGAGGACGGTGTCTTTCTCCGGAGCGTCGGAGGGACGGGCGCTACGGTGGATGCCAACCTTGGAAACTGGGGGCCCGGGCACGAATCCTTCGTAACGGTCTTCTCTCCGAGAATATCGAGCGTCCAGGCCAGTGAGTTTCTTGCGAAGCGCTCAGGCGTCAGCATTCTCGTCGACCTGACCTATCGGGACGTTGTCGGGCAACAACACATCATTGCGGTCTGTCATACGATTACGGGAACTTCGCCGATCGGCGTCCTGCAGCCGGAGGATTGCCAGAAGCAGAAGGCAAAATAGATATCGTGGTCCCTCGGCGGCTGCGGCGCTTTCGCACATGTCACGCCCTCCAGATGACGTATGGCCGCGCGCGCCGGAATGCGCTTTGATGGCGCCAACAACAATCCGGAGGAAACTATGCGGTTCATTACCCTCGTCGCGGCGCTGCTGCTGCCGCTCGGCGCGGCCGTCGCCCAGGATTATCCGACGAGGCCCATCACCATGCTGGTACCGTTCGCCGCGGGCGGGCCGACCGACACCATCGCGCGGCTGACCGCGGCAGGCATGGGAAAGGCGCTGGGACAGCAAATCGTCGTCGAGAACGCAACGGGCGCTGGCGGCACCATCGGCACGACCCGCGCCGCGCGCGCACAACCCGACGGCTACACGCTGCTGATCCATCACGTCGGCATCTCGACCGCGGCGACGCTGTATCGCAATCTCAGCTACGACACCAAGACGGCCTTTGCGCCGATCGGGCTCGTGACCAATGCGCCGATGACCATCATCGCGCGTCCGGATTTTCCGGCCGACACGCTCAAGGACCTGGTCGCTTACGCCCAGCAGCAGGGCGACAAGCTGACCTACGCCAATGCAGGGCTCGGTGCCGCATCGCATCTGTGCGGCATGCTGTTCATGACCGCCATCCAGAAGCAGCTCACCACGGTGCCCTACAAGGGCAACGGCCCGATCATGAACGATCTGCTCGGCAAGCAGATCGATCTCACCTGCGACCAGGCGACGAACACGACCGGGCCGATCACGGCCAAACAGGTCAAGGCCTACGCGATCACCACCAAGGAGCGGCTGAAGAGCCTGCCCGATCTGCCGACGGCGGACGAGGCCGGCCTCAAAGGCTTCGAGCTCGGCGTCTGGCACGGCATCTATGCGCCCAAGGGCACACCACCGGCGGTCGTTCAGAAGCTGACGGCCGCGCTGCAGACGGCGCTGAAGGATCCGACCCTGATCGCCCGCTTCAACGACATCAACACCGAGCCCGTCCCGCAGGACAAGGCGACGCCGGAGGCGCTCGGTGCAATGCTTAACAGCGAGGTCGACCGCTGGGCGCCGATCATCAAGGCGGCAGGGCAATACGCGGATTGAGTCAGCCCGTAAGGGCTATATCAGTCCGCGGCTTGCGGCGAGGTAACATCTTGCCCGTACTGTGCATGGGGTTGTTTTCGAGATTTCGAATCTACCCCGTGGCCGCGTCGAACTCGGTGCTCGCCTCGAGCCATTGCTCCTCGGCTCGCGCCAGCGCGTCGGCTGCGTTCGCGCGGGCCTTTGACAGCCGTGCGGCCTGCTTGGGATCGCGGGTAAAGATGTCGGGCAAAGCAAGCGCGGTGTCGATCTTGGTGATGATCTCGCTGACGCGGGCGATCTCGGCTTCGGCTTCGGCGATGCGCTTCTTCAGGCCTCCGCGATTGTCCGATCTTGCGCGCTGCGGCTTCTCGTTTGGCGCGCTGCGCTCGCGCGGCGCGGGCTCGCCGTTGCGCGTGGACAGCACCAGGCGGCGATATTCGTCGAGGTCGCCCTCGTAATTGGTGACGGTGCGGTCGGCGACGATCCAGAGCTGGTCGGCGCAAGCCTCGATCAGATAACGATCATGCGAGACCATGATGACGGCGCCGGGGAATTCGTTGATGGCCTCGGCAAGCGCGGCACGGCTGTCGATGTCGAGATGGTTGGTCGGCTCGTCCAGGATGATCATGTTGGGGCCGAAGAAGGTCGCAAGGCCCAGCAGCAGCCGCGCCTTTTCGCCGCCCGACAGTTTCGCCACCTTGGTGTCGGCCGCCTTGCCCGAAAAACCGATCGCGCCGGCGCGGGCGCGGACCTTGGCCTCGGGCGCATCGCCACCCATCAGCTTGCGGACGTGGTCGTAGGGGGAGCCGTCTTCGTTCAATTCGTCGAGCTGATGCTGGGCGAAATAAGCGATCGACAGCTTGTCCGCGCGCGTCACCTTGCCGGAGAACGGCGCGAGACGGCCTGCGAGCAGTTTGACGAGTGTCGATTTGCCGTTGCCGTTGGAGCCGAGCAGGGCGATGCGGTCGTCATTGTCGATGCGCAAGGTGACGCGATTGAGAACCGGCGTTGCCGGATCGTAACCGACGGATACGTTGTCCACCGCGATGATCGGCGGCGACAGGAGTTTCTCCGGCGCGGGAAAGCTGATCTCGCGCACGTCCTGGGTGACCAGCGCCGTGATCGGCTTCAGGCGCTCCAGCATCTTGACGCGAGACTGCGCCTGGCGGGCTTTGGAAGCCTTGGCCTTGAAGCGGTCGACGAAGGCCTGAAGCCGGGCGCGCTCGGCCTCCTGGCGCTTGACCGCCTTGGCATCGAGCATCTCGCGCATGGCGCGCTGCTCCTCGAAGGAGGAGTAGGTGCCCTTGTAGAGCGTGAGCCTCCCTCGCTCCAGGTGCAGGATCTGGTCGACCGAGCTTTCGAGCAGGTCGCGGTCGTGGCTGATCACGATCACCGTGCGCGGATAATGCGCGAGGTGATCCTCCAGCCACAGCGTGCCTTCGAGGTCGAGATAGTTGGTGGGCTCGTCGAGCAGCAACAAATCGGGCGCCGCGAACAGCGTGGCGGCGAGGGCGACGCGCATGCGCCAGCCGCCGGAGAATTCGGCGCAGGGGCGGAGCTGGTCGGTGGCGGAAAAGCCGAGGCCGGAGAGAATCGCCGCCGCGCGGCTCGGCGCGGAATGGGCGTCGATGTCGACTAGGCGAGTCTGGATCTCGGCGATCCGATGCGGATCGGTCGCGGTCTCGGCCTCGTTGAGCAGCGCGTCCCGCTCGAGATCGGCCTTGAGCACGACCGAGATCAGGCTTTCGGGACCGTTCGGGGCTTCCTGGGCGAGGCTGCCGATGCTCCAGCGCGGCGGCAGGGTCACCGTGCCGTGCTCGGCGGCGAGCTCCCCGCGGATCACCTTGAACAGCGTCGACTTGCCGGTGCCGTTGCGCCCGACCAGACCGACGCGCGCGCCGGGCGTGATCTGCACGGAACTCTGGTCAATCAGAAGGCGTCCGGCGAGGCGGATGGAGAGGTCGTTGATGACGAGCATGCGGCCTTGTCACCGCAGGCGCCGTCAAACGCAACCCGTTTCTGCAACTCCCGGCCGGGCCTCAATGAGGCTCGCGGTCGCGCCGCTCCAGCTCGTTGAGGAGCTGTTCGAGGTGGGTCGGGAGCCGGGTTTCGGGGCGGAGGCTCTGCTGGAGCCGCTCGCCCACGGCATCGCAAATCGACCGGCTGGTCCGCCGGTCCATCTGTTCGCTGTCATTGGCAAAAGGGGCAGCCATTGCGCAGGTTCCGTGTTCTCAAGGTATCGACACGGTACCAAGTCATTGGCCCCCAAAATGGTTTCGTGATTCCCGGGGATGCCGGGCATTCTCGTCAAAATTGCATGAATCCTGCGTTGTCCGCCCAAAATGCGAAGCCCCGGCGGGGGGATCGCCGGGGCTTCTCTTGGAAGGTACCTGTGGGGGGCGCAGATACCTGTCGGTGTTCAGGAAGGTGCTGACGGGCTCAGTAGCAGCGGTTGATCATCCGCCAGCGGGGTCCCCAGGGGGTCGGGACCAGCCGGCGCACATAGCAGCCGCCATAACCGTAGGAGACGGGGGCGTAGAAGCGCGGACCGCCCCAGCGGTAGCCGCCGTGCCAGCCGCCACCGCCATGCCAGCCCGGGCCGCCGCCGTGCCAGTGCGCGGAGGCCGAGGTCGGTGCCAGCGCGGCACCCAGCGCAACCGCAGCGACAGCGGCAAGCGAAAGTTTCCTCAACATGGTGATCTCCTCAAAACTGCCGGCGCGGGGGCATCCGCGTCGATGGAAAGGCCGCCGAAACGGTCCGCCTGATGATCGGGCTTTGGTTTCGATGGGTTGACCTTACGCCGACGAGGCTGAACCAAACCCTGAACAGGGCCTTCAGATTGGGTTCATCTGGGTGAAATCTCGGTAATCCGTGCCCGTGTTCGATCGGGCGGCCTGCGGCGAAGCGCCTGTGAGGGCCGTTCCGGCGGTCGCTTGCCGGATGGCAAAGGCGCCGATATAAGCCCCGCAATCCGACAACCACCGCTTTGCTTCCAAGGACAAGATTATGGCCATCGAACGCACTTTCTCGATCATCAAGCCCGACGCGACCGCGCGTAACCTGACCGGCGCCGTCAACGCCGTGATCGAAAAGGCGGGCCTGCGCATCGTCGCGCAGAAGCGCATCCGCATGACCAAGGAACAGGCTGAGACCTTCTATGCCGTCCACAAGGCGCGCCCGTTCTTCGGCGAGCTCGTCGAGTTCATGACCTCGGGCCCGGTCGTGGTCCAGGTGCTGGAAGCCGAGGGCGCCATCGCCAAGTATCGCGACGCCATGGGCGCGACCGATCCGTCCAAGGCCGCCGACGGCACCATCCGCAAGCTCTACGCCAAGTCGATCGGCGAGAATTCCGCCCACGGTTCCGATGCCGCCGAGACCGCCGCGATCGAGATCGCGCAGTTCTTCGCGGGCAACGAGATCGTCGGCTGATCAACCAGCCGTAAGTTTAGGATGGGGCGAAAGGATTTATTGTGAACTGGCTCTGGCAGATCTTCGATCCCGCTACGATCGGGGGATTTTTCACCCAGTTTCGCAACGAGATGGCCGAGCCGACCTTCTGGATCGCGGTCGGCAAGATCATCTGGATCAACATCCTCCTGTCCGGTGACAACGCGCTGGTTATCGCGCTCGCGTGCCGCGGCCTGTCGCCGCGACACCGGCTGTGGGGCATGATCTTCGGTGCCGGCGCTGCCGTGATGCTGCGGATCATCTTCACCGGCATCGTCGCCAGCCTGATGGAGCTGCCGTATCTCAAGCTGGTCGGCGGTCTCGCGCTGATCGTGATCGCGGCCAAGCTCCTGGTGCCGGAGCACGACGAGGACGACGACGTCGATGCGGCCTCGCATCTGTGGCAGGCCATCCAGATCGTCGTGGTCGCCGACATCGTCATGTCGCTCGACAACGTCATCGCGGTCGCCGCCGCCGCCAATGGCAGCGCGTCGCTCCTCGTGCTCGGCCTTGCCATCAGCGTGCCGCTGATCGTCGCCGGTGCGGCGTTGATCATGGCGCTACTCGAAAAGCTTCCGGTGCTGGTCTGGGCCGGTGCTGCGCTGCTCGGCTGGATCGCGGGTGAGGTGATCGCGACCGATCCCGCCATCGCGCCGAAGCTGCACACGCTGTTCGAAGGTCCCCTCGGTGCCTCGCTTGACGGCGTGCTCGGTGCCTTGCGCATCCCGCCGCAGTTCGGCCATGGCGGATCCGGCGGCGAATATTTCTGCGCAGCGCTCGGCGTCGTCGTCGTGCTGATGGTCGGAACCATCTGGCGCCGGCGCAAGCTGAGCGCCGCCGCGCTGGAATCCTCCGAGCGCCACGCCAGGGCGTCGGCCGAATAGGCCCGCTCAGTCGATCGTGCCGAGCTCCGTCACGGGCGTCGTCCAGTAGACCAGCTTCGTTCCCGCAAACGAAACCCGCAGCCGCGCGAGCAGGCGGCCGGCATCGCTGCTCGCCAGAACCACCTGCACGACGGCCTGATCGGCGTGGCCCTTGACGCGTTCGGCCGCCGTCAGCAACCGCACCTCGGTGCCGTGTCCGGCGCCTTGCAACGCCGTGAATCCCGTCACCACATCGCTCTCGGCGAGATGGTCGAACACCTCGTCGCGAAGCTGATGCGGCACGATCAGGGTGAGACAGACGGGCTGCTCGATCATTTTGCCACCTTCGGTGCCCCGCCATAGCGCCGATACAGGATCGGCAGGAGAATCAGGGTGAGCAGCGTGGAGGACAAGAGGCCGCCGATCACGACGATTGCGAGCGGCCGCTGCACTTCTGATCCGGGGCCCGAGGCGAACAGCAGCGGGATCAAGCCGAGCGCCGTGATGCTCGCGGTCATCAGCACGGGCCGGAGCCTGCGCATGGCGCCTTCGACGACGATGCGATCCTCGGGCAGACCGTGGGCGCGGAGCTGGTTGAAGTAGGACACCAGCACGACGCCGTTGAGCACGGCGATGCCGAGCAGTGCGATGAATCCGACCGAGGCCGGCACCGACAGATATTCACCCGTCACCACCAGCGCGAACACCCCGCCGATCAGGGCAAAGGGGATGTTGACCAGCACCAGCAAGGCCTGGCGGATCGCACCGAAGGTGGTGAACAGCAGCACGAAGATCAGTCCGATCGCGACGGGGACCACGACGGACAGGCGGGCTGCGGCGCGCTGCTGGTTCTCGAACTGTCCGCCCCAGGTCAGCCGGTAGCCGTTCGGAAGCGGCAAGTCGCTCGCGACCTTCTGGCGGGCGGCTTCGACGAAGCCGACCATGTCGCGCCCGCGGATATTGGCGCGCACCACGCTCATGCGGGCGCCGTCCTCGCGGTCGATCTTCACCGGCCCGTCCACGCGCTGGATGCGGGCGACTTGTGACAGCGCGACGTGACGTCCGGACGCCAGCGTCAGCGGCAGGCTCGCCAGCAGCGTCGGTGCCTCCCGCGTCGTCTCGCTGCCGCGGACCAGGATCGGCGTGCGGCGTCCTTCCTCGAGCGCGGTGCCGATGGTCCGGCCCTCGATCTGGGTGCGCAGCGAGTTGACGATTGAGTCCACGGTCAAGCCGAGGCGGCCGGCCTCCATGCGATTGACCGCGACCGTGTAATATTGGGCGCCTTCGTTCAGCGTGGTGTAGACGTCCTCGGCGCCGTCGATGCCGGAGAGGATCGCCGACAGCTTGGCCGCCGTTTCGTTCAGCTTCGCGATGTCGGGCCCGAAGATCTTGACGGCGACGTCGCCGCGCACGCCGCTGATCATCTCCTGCACGCGCATGTCGATGGGCTGGGTGAAGCTGAGCGAGATGCCGGGAAAGCCGGCCAGGACCTCGCGAAGCTTCTGCAGCAGCACTTCGCGATTGTCGCTTGCGCGCTCGGCGGCCGGCTTGAGCACGAGGAACGTGTCGGTCTGGTTCGGGCCCATGGGATCGAGGCCGAGCTCGTCCGATCCGGTCCGCGCGACGATGCCGGCAATGTCAGGCACGGCCAGCAGCGCGGCCTGGAGCCTTGCATTGATCGCGAGCGACTCGTCGAGATTGACGGAGGGAAGCGTCTCGACGCTGACGATGACGTCGCCTTCGTCCATCGTCGGCATGAAGGTCTTGCCGAGCTGGGTGTAGGCGAACCCCGCCGCGACGAGGCCGATCAGCGCCGCCGCCATCACCTTGCGCTCGTTGTTCAAGGCCCAGCCCAAAGCCGGTGCGTAGATCCGCTGGGCCGCGCGCACCAGCAGGGGATCGCGATGCGAGGCCGATTTGAGCACGTAGGAGGTTGCGACCGGGATGACGGTGAGCGCCAGCAGCAGCGAGCCGGCCAGCGCGAAGATGATGGCCAGCGCGACCGGGATGAACAGCTTGCCTTCCAGCCCCTGCAGCGTCAGCAGGGGGACGAACACGATGATGATGATCAGCACGCCCGAGGCGACCGGCTCCAGGACTTCGCACACCGAGCGGTAGATCAGGTGGATCGGCGGCAGACCCTTGCCCGGTTCATGCTTGCCGAGATTGCCGACGATGTTCTCGACCACGACCACGAGGGCGTCGATCAACATGCCGATTGCAATCGCAAGTCCGCCGAGGCTCATCAGATTGGCCGACATTCCGACCAGCCGCATGACAATCAACGCGATTACGATGGCGAGCGGCAGGCTGAGCGCGATCACCAGCGACGCACGCCAGTTGCCGAGGAACAGCAGCAGGAGAACGATGACGAGGATCGTCGCCTCGGCAAGCGCCCGCACCACGGTGCCGACGGCGCGGTTGACCAGGCGGCTACGGTCATAGAATACGTTGATCGACACGCTCTTCGGCAGCGAGGGCTGCAGCTCGGCAAGCCGGGCGCGCACGTCGCGGATGAGCTGGCCCGCGTTGGCGCCGCGCAGGCCGAGCACCAGCCCCTCGACGGTTTCGCCGCGGCCGTCCGCCGTGACGGCGCCATAGCGCGTCAGCGTCCCGACCTTGACGGTCGCGACATCGTTGACCAGGATCGGCACGCCCTCGCGGGTGTCGACGACGATGGCCTTGATGTCCTCGATCGAGCGGATGCTGCCTTCGATCCGCACCAGCGCGCTGTCCTCGCCCTGATTGACCCGCCCGGCGCCATCGTTGCGGCTGTTGGCCTCGATGGCCCGACGAAACAGGTCGTAGGAAATGCCGCGCGCGGCCAGCGCATCATTGCGCGGCACAATCTCGAAGGCGCGGACATAGCCGCCAAGCGCATTGACATCGGCAACGCCGGGGACCGTCCGCAGGGCAGGGCGGATCACCCAGTCCAGCAGCGTGCGGCGCTCCGCGAGCGAAAGCTCGGGACTGTCGATCGTGAACATGAACATCTCGCCGAGCGGGCTCGTGATCGGCGCAAGTCCGCCGGTCACGCCTTCCGGGAAGTCGCGCGAGATGTTCGACAATCGCTCCGAGACCTGGTTGCGCGCCCAGTAGATGTCGGTGCCGTCCTCGAAATCGACAGTGATGTCGGCCAGCGCATATTTCGTGGTCGAACGAAGCACCCTCTTGTTCGGCAATCCCAGCAGCTCGAGCTCGACGGGGACGGTGATGCGCTGCTCGACCTCTTCGGGGGTAAGGCCTGGCGCCTTCATGATGATCTTCACCTGAACCGGCGAGACGTCAGGGAAGGCGTCGATCGGCAGGCCGGGCAGCAGGACGGTGCCAGCGCCGATCACCAGCAGTACGCCCAGCATCACGAACATGCGCTGCGACAATGCGAACGCAACCAGGCGGCGGAGCATCTATTGCCCCAGTCCCGAGAGAATGCCGCGAAGCGCGGAGATGCCGCCGACCGCGATCGCGTCCCCCTCCGTGATGGGGCCCGACACGACGACGTGGTCCTGATCTTCCGCGAGCAGCTTCACCGGGACGAGGCGGAAGCCGCCGTCGATGGCGACGAAGACCGACGTCTGCTCGCCCCGGCGGATCAGTCCGCCATAGGGAATCTCGAATGCGCTTTCGCCCGCGGAGAGGAAGCCGATGCGGGCGGCGGTGGTCTGCCCGGGATGCAGCTCGCCGTCGTTCGGGACTTCCGCGCGCACCAGAATGGTCTGGGTGGCGGCGTCGATGGTCTCGGAGACCAGCACGACCTTGCCGGGCGTGGCATAATCCTCGATCTCGATCTTCGCACCGGTGCGGATCGCCCGGATGTTGGCGGCGGGCACCGCGATTTCCGCCCATAGCGGCGAGAGCCGCGCCAGCTTGACGAGCGGCGCCGATTGTTCGAGCCGCTGTCCGGGCGACACCGCGAGATCGACCACGGACGCGGTCTGTGGCGCATTGACCGTGAGCGTGGCGCTGATCGCCGCTTCCTGGGTCAGCCGCAAGATGGCATCGTCGGACATCCCGCTCAGACGCAGCATCTGACGCCGTTCGGAAACGACGAGAGCGGCCTGACGCGCTTCGGCCTGGCTGGCCTCAAGCACGCGTTGCGGCACGGCCTTGCCCTCGAACAGATCGACGTTGCGATTGAGTTGCTGGCTGGCAAGGTGTTCCTGCGCGATCGCGTGCAGATAGTCGCGTTGCTGGGAGACGAAGTTCGGACTCTCCAGCGTGACCAGCGGCTGACCGGCCGTGACACGGTCACCGCGTCCGACCAGGAGATTGGCGACCATGCCGGCTACTGGCGCGCTGACGACCCACAATTGCTGCGTGGGGATCACGATCTGCACGGGATAGGGCAGCGTCAGATCGGTGCGGCTCGGAATCGGATGGGTGACGCGGACGCCAAGATTGCGCGCCTGCGCTTCGCTCAGCTTCACCTCGTCCTGCGCCCTCGACGCCGCAGCCGGAGAGCTGAATGCGAGCGCAAGGAAGACGCAGCCAGCCGCCTTCCGGGCGCGGACCGAACGGCGAATCCCTGGGTGGAGCTGCATGGCGAATGGTGTCCGGATCAACGTGGCCGCACGCTAATCCGGTACGCCGGCGGCGGGTTGATGTGCATCAACCGCCGCCGTGCATGGAGAATGTTTCATGATTGGCGGCGAAGGACGCCGCCGCTTATCTGCGATGAATTCGCATTTGCAAAATCAGCGTCGCACGATCGAGCCGGCGCGGCCGATCAGGCGAGCGAGCTGGCGGAAGCGGCTGCCGACGCGATCGGCGACGAGGTCGCCGAGGCGATGCTCGAACACAAGCATCAGCTTGCGGCCCTGGCTGCGGAAATGCGTGGCCGGCAACACGCCCGGGCGCGCGGCCGAGATCAGATGCGCGACACGGAACGCCGCGCCGAGCAGGCGCGCGCGTTCGAGCTGCGCCGGCGTCAGCAGCTCCTGCATCGTGGTCGGCGGCTGGTTCTCCTCGCTCAACCCCGCATAACGATAGAACACGGACAGGCCGACGAAGGCACGCTCGACGTGGGTGATCGCGCCGAAATTGCCGTTGACGACGAGGCTCAGCGTCTGCTCGCCGCGGTGATCGGGATGCACGCGCCAGCCGATGTCGGACAAGAGGCACGCGGTGTGGCGCAGGCGGCGGTCTTCCTCGGTCTCGCGCAGCTTGACCACGCGCGCCAGGCGATCGGTCCAGGCGATCAGCTCGTGGGCGTGCTTGGCCGAGCGCGACAGCAGCTGGTTGAGCTCTTCCGCGGCGCAGATCAGGCCGTCCTTGTTGCGTTCGGCGTCCGTCAGCTTCTCGTGCAGCAGACCTTCGCGCACGCCGAAGGTCGAGAACAGGATGGTCTTCGGCTTGGCGACGCGGATGATGTGCTCGAGCACCAGGGCCGCATAGGTGAGGAGCGGGCGGCGCGCGTCGGCCACGCTCTCGATGTCGGCGAGCATGTCGGCGGCCGCGAGGCGCCGCAGCCTGCGGGAGAAATCGAGCGCTTCGGCCGCGGACAGCGAATAGCCGTGCATGACCTGAAGCGGGTAGCCGCTCTGGATGATGTGGATGCGGGCGAGGGCGCGCCAGGTGCCGCCAACCGCGTAGAAGGTGCGGCCACGGCCCGCGGCGAGCTGCGGCACCTCGTCGAGCGCCTCGCGCACGATGCGGTCGGCGCGCTTGAGCGATTTGTGCGCGAGGTCCTGCAGCGCGAGACCGCCGAGCGGCAGCGTCACGCCGCTGCGCACGCTGTTCTTGCGTACGTCGATCAATTCGAGCGAGCCGCCGCCGAGGTCGCCGACGATGCCGTCGGGATGATGGATGCCGGAAATCACGCCGAGCGCCGACAGCCGTGCCTCGCGCGGGCCCGACAGGATCTCGATCTTCACGGCGCAGATGCGCTCGGCCTTGGCGATGAAGTCGGGGCCGTTGGAGGCATCGCGGCAGGCCGCGGTCGCGATAGCGAACACCCGCCCGACCTGCATCACCCGGCACAGGGCGCGAAAGCGCTTGAGCGAGGTCAGCGCCTTGTCGACGGCATCAGGGGCGAGCAGGCCGGTGCTCTGCACCTCGCGCCCGAGGCCGCACAGCGTCTTCTCGTTGAAGATCGGAATGAGGCTCCGCGTCAGCCCCTCGTAGACGACGAGACGGACCGAGTTGGAGCCGATGTCGATGACAGCGACGCTCGAGCCGCGCTTGCGCGGCCGCTTCACGTCGAACATCCCTGATCAGGATTGATGGCGTTCGTTCCGGCGCGTGAGACGACGCGGCGAGGATTCCTTGAGCGACTTTCCACGGCCAGACAGACTCGGATTTGTCATGAAGTAGTTGTGCACGTTGAAAGGCTCCTCGCCCTTCGCGGTCTTCATACGCGTTGAAGACCCGTCCGGCAACAATTGCCAGCTCTGCTCATTGTCCTTCAGGTTCGCGACCATGATCTGTTCGAGAACCTGCTGATGCACCGTGGGATTTTGCAGCGGACACAGCACCTCGACGCGGCGGTCGAGGTTGCGCGGCATCATGTCGGCGGAGGAGATATACACAGCCGCCTTGGCGCTCGGCAGGCCCTGGCCCATGCCGAAGCAGTAGATTCGGCCGTGTTCCAGGAAGCGCCCGATGATCGACTTGACGCGGATGTTCTCCGACAATCCGGGAATTCCCGGACGGAGGCAGCAGATACCGCGCACCACGAGCTCGACCTGCACGCCGGCCTGCGAGGCCTCGTAGAGCGCGTCGATGATGTCGGGGTCGACCAGCGCGTTCATCTTCATCCAGACCGCGCCGTGCCGGCCGTGCCGCGCATGTGCGGTCTCGCCCTGGATATGCTCGATGATGCGCTTGCGTAGCGTCAGCGGCGACACCGCCATCTTCTCCAGATCGCTCGGCGCGGCATAGCCGGTGATGAAGTTGAACACGCGCGCGGCGTCGCGGCCGATGGTCGGATCCGAGGTGAAATAAGAGAGGTCGGTGTAGATGCGCGCGGTGACCGGATGATAGTTGCCGGTGCCGGTATGGACGTAAGTGGTGAGGCTGCCGCCCTCGCGGCGCACCACCATCGAGAGCTTGGCATGCGTCTTCAGCTCGAGGAAGCCGTAGACGACCTGCACGCCGGCGCGTTCGAGATCGCGCGCCCAGCGGATGTTGGCTTCCTCGTCGAAGCGCGCCTTCAGCTCGATCAGCGCGGTGACGGTCTTGCCGGCCTCGGCGGCCTCGGCGAGCGCGCGCACGATCGGAGAGTTGTTGGAGGTGCGGTAGAGCGTCTGCTTGATCGCGACGACATCGGGGTCGCGCGTGGCCTGCTGCAGAAACTGCACCACGACGTCGAAGGATTCGTAGGGGTGATGAACGACGAGATCCTTCTGCCGGATCGCGGCAAAGATGTCGCCGCCATGCTCGCGCACGCGCTCGGGGTGGCGCGGCACGTATGGCGTGAATTCGAGATCGGGGCGGTCGAGGCGGGTGAGCTGCGAGAGCTCGTTCATCGCCTGCACGCCGTCGACCAGGAACACCTCGTCGTCGGCGGCCGAGAGCGCGTGCTGCACGAAGCTGCGGAGCTGGTCCGGCATCTTGGCGTCGATCTCGAGCCGGATCACCGACCCGCGGCGGCGGCGCTTCAGCGCCGTTTCGAACAGGCGAACGAGGTCTTCCGCCTCTTCCTCGATTTCGAGCTCGGAGTCGCGGATGATCCGGAAGGCGCCCTGACCGTGCACATTGTAGCCGGGGAACAGGCGGTTGATGAACAGCGCGGTAGCCTGCTCCAACGAGATCAGGCGAACGATGCCCTCGGCCGGCAGCCGGATGAAGCGGTCGATCTTGCCGGGCATTCGGATCAGCGCGTTCATCTGCTTGCCGTCGGCGGCGCGCGTGAGCTGGAGCGCGATGGTGAAGCCGAGGCTCGGAATGAACGGGAAGGGGTGGGCGGGGTCGATCGCGAGCGGCGTTAAAAGCGGGAACACGTTGTGGAGGAAGTAATCCTCGATCCAGTTCCGTTCCGCCTTGGTGACGTCCTTGCCGTCGACCAGCACGATGCCGACATCGGCGAGCGTGGCGCGCAGGTCGCGCCAGATCGCCTGCTGGTCCGAGGCGAGCTGGATGACGGTGCGGTTGATCAGCGCGAGCTGCTCGGACGGGGTCAGGCCGTCGGGGCTGCGCTCGGCAATGCCCTCGCGCACCTGGGCCTTGATGCCGGCGACGCGGACCATGAAGAATTCGTCGAGGTTGTTGGCCGAAATCGACAGGAATCGCACCCGCTCCAGCACGGGATGGCTGGGATTGACCGCTTCCTCCAGGACGCGGCGGTTGAAATGCAGCCAGGAGAGCTCGCGATTGATGAACCTTTCAGGGCTCGATGCGATCGCCGGCTGGCCCTCGGTCTCCGGGGCTTTTTCTTTAGTTTCAACAGCTTGCGCAGAGTCCATCAGAAGTCGGTCCATCCTGTCTCGCCTCACTTTGCGACTTAAGCGCAAAACCTGCGGGAGCATGTGTTAGAGCGATGACGTTTCGATGACATTGATGTTCCGCCGCTGCGCCGCGTCAAGCGGACTTCGTGGAAGGCCCAAGGGCGGGCCGGGCGGCTCAGGCGTCGCGGAGCAGCTCGGCGGCCAGCGCCCGCGTGACGGGACGTCCGAGCCGCAGGGCCTCGCTGTCGAGCAGTTCTACGGCCTGGCGGGCCGCGGCGGACGATCGCTCCAGGCGGGTGGCGAGGTAACCAACCACGCTCTCGTCCACGGTGAGCTGGCGGTCGGCGCAGAATTTGACGATCAGGCCGCGGAACAGCTGGTCGTCGGGAGGCTGCAAGGCAACCACCGGCACGGCGCGCAGGCGCGAGCGCAGGTCGCGAAGCTCGATCTCCAGCGCGGCCGGGACTTCGCGGCCGGTGAACAGGACATAGGCGCTGTCCTCGCGGGCGAGGTTCATCAGGTGGAAGAGGGCGCGTTCGTCGAAATCCCCGGCCTTGAGATCCTCGACCACCAGCGCCCCGGTGGCGAGCGCGCCCGGGACGTCCGTCGCGGTCAGGGCATTGGCGGCGGTCGAGCGGGCGCCCGAGGCCTCGGCCCAGATCGCGGCGAGGTGGCTCTTGCCGCTGCCTTCCGGGCCGGCCAGCCACATGATCCGGTTCGGCCATTCCGGCCAGCGCTCGACCAGGTCGAGGCCCGCCGCGTTGGCGGGGCCTTCGAGGAAGTTGTCCCGGCTGAGGCTCTCCGCGTGCGGAAGCGAGAACGCCAATTGTCGGGGATGGACGCGGCCTGCCACGCTTGGTTTGCTCCAGCCGGCGTGCCGGCCCGTTTGAAGAGAATTCGACTTGATCGGGCGGGAGTTGGCCTTTTGCGAGGCCGCATTCCCTCTCATTTGGCCTCGATCGTACTCATGTGCCGCAGCCACTCGACGAGGTAGAGCGACACCGAGGAGAGCGTGAAGACCGTGACGAGGCCCATCAGGATGATATCATAAGGGGCCGGCTTGAAGCCGAAGGCAAGCGCCGCCAGCACCAAGGCCGCGAACGCCACCTGTGCAACGGTGTTGAGCTTGGACACTTTCGACGGTTTCATCTCGACGGGCCGGTCGAACAGCCAGGATACGATCACGGCGGCGACGATCATGATGTCGCGCGAGACCACCAGGATCACGATCCAGCGCGGGATCGCACCCCAGATGCCCAGCGACATGTAGATCGAGACCAGCAGGGCCTTGTCCGCGAGGGGATCGAGCAGGGCGCCAAGCTCGCTCGTCATGTTGAAGCGCTTGGCCAGGAAGCCGTCCACGGCGTCGCTGACACCGGCGATCAGGAAGACGGCGAAAGCGACCTCCATTTGGCTCGATACGATGGCCCAGACGATGATCGGGACCAGCATGATGCGGCCCAGGGTAATGATATTCGGAATACTCACGAAAGCGCTTCCCGGCACCCGGTCTGACCTCGAATCCGGCCCCTCGGGAGGCTGAACCGGTTGATATCTCTACATAGTATATGGCGGTGCGCCATGCGAGCCATTGCGCGTCCCCGGAATTCGACGTAACCAGCCGCAAACCCACTGGAAATCGGGCATGACCGACCGCAAAAACGGCCTCACATACGCCGATTCAGGCGTCGATATCGACGCGGGCAACCGCCTGGTCGATCTGATCAAGCCGATGGTGCGCGCCACCGCGCGGCCCGGCGCCGACGCCGAGATCGGCGGCTTTGGCGGATTGTTCGACCTCAAGGCTGCCGGCTTCAAGGACCCTGTCCTGGTTGCCGCGACCGACGGGGTCGGCACCAAGGTCAAGATCGCGATCGAGACCGGCCTGCATGGCGGGATCGGCATCGACCTCGTCGCCATGAGCGTCAACGACCTCGTGGTGCAGGGCGCCGAACCGCTGTTCTTCCTAGACTATTTCGCCTGCGGCAAGCTCGACCCCGAGGCCACCGCCTCGATCGTCGCGGGCGTCGCGGAAGGCTGCCGTGAATCCGGCTGCGCCCTGATCGGCGGCGAGACCGCCGAGATGCCGGGCCTGTACAAGGACGGCGATTACGACCTCGGCGGCTTTGCCGTCGGTGCGGCCGAGCGGGGCACGTTGCTGCCGCGCAAGGACATCGCGGCGGGCGATGCCGTGATCGGTCTCGCATCGTCGGGCGTGCACTCCAACGGCTTCTCGCTGGTCCGCAAGATCGTGGAGCAATCAGGTCTCGGCTTCGAAGCGCAGGCGCCGTTTGCACCCGTCATGACGCTTGGCGGAGCGCTGCTGACGCCGACGAAGCTCTATGTGAAATCCTGTCTGCGCGCGATCCGCGAGACCGGCGCGGTGAAGGGCCTTGCCCACATCACCGGCGGCGGCTTCACCGACAACATTCCGCGCGTGCTGCCGCAGGGCCTCGGCGTCGGCATTGATCTGGCGCGTCTGCCGGTGCTGCCGGTGTTCAAATGGCTGGCCGCGCAGGCGGGCATTGCCGAGCTTGAGATGCTGCGCACCTTCAACTGCGGCATCGGCATGATCGCGATCGTCGAGCCCGACAAGGTCGAGCAGGTCATGCAGGTGTTCACCGATGCGGGCGAGACCGTGGCGCAGCTCGGCACGGTGATCCCGGCCGATGGCGAGCACCGCGTCGTCTACAACGGTCATCTCGACATGGCGTTGTGATGGCTGGCGCCATGACGAAGCGCCGCGTCGCCATCCTGATCTCCGGCCGCGGTTCCAACATGTCCGCGCTGATCAGGGCCGCTGCCGCCGCGGATTTCCCGGCGGAGATCTCGCTCGTCATCTCGAACAAGGCCGATGCGATCGGGCTCGAACGGGCCAATGCGGCCGGCGTGACGACGCAGGTGATCGAGAGCAAGCCGTTCGGCAAGGACCGCGCCGGCTTCGAGAAGCTGCTGCAGGCCTCGCTCGACCAGCACGGCATCGATCTGATCTGCCTCGGCGGCTTCATGCGCCTGTTCACGGCCGAGTTCACCAGAGCCTGGTACGGGAGGATGCTCAACATCCATCCCTCGCTGCTGCCGTCATTCCCGGGCCTGGACCCGCATGGCCAGGCCTTGCGCGCCGGCGTGAAGCTGTCTGGCGCGACGGTGCACTTCGTCATCCCCGAGACCGATGCCGGCCCGATCGTGATGCAAGGCGCGGTTCCCGTGAGCGATCACGACACGGGGGAGACGCTCTCGGAGCGCATCCTCGAAGTCGAGCATCGCATTTATCCCGAAGCGCTGCGGCTGCTCGCGACCGGCAAGGTCAAGATCGAGGGCGATGTCTGCAAGACCGATGGAAGCGGGCCGTCGGAGAATTTCCTGGTCGCGCCGGTGGTGCGCTGAAGCGCAATCCTGGCGGCGCTCGCCCAAAACAAAATCCCCCGGCAGAGCCGGGGGCAACGTCACGATCTCTCGTGTGTCAGCTTTGAAAGATCAGGAGACCTTGAGGTTTTCCGCGGAAGCCTTGCCGCGGTTCTCCACGAGGTCGTATTCAACCACCTGGTTCTCGTTGAGGGTGGAAAGTCCCGCACGCTCGACGGCCGAGATGTGGACGAACACGTCCTTGTCGCTGCCGTTCGGCTTGATGAACCCATAGCCCTTGGTCGGGTTGAACCATTTGACGGTGCCCTTTTGCGGCATCGCTAGTCTCCTCCACTAGGTATAAAAAAGACGCGGCCGCTTTTTCGCGTGCCACGCCACAAACGGGCTTCCGAAGTCTGTCCGAGTCTTGAAGGTCAATGTCGCGAAACGCACAGTGAAGCGGCCAATTCCGATTGTGTCCAATATTGCAACATGAAATTCGGCCGTTAGCAAGCCGCGCTCCGATTTCAAGGCAGGATCGGGTGTCGCTGGCTGCAATTTGCGACCTGTGGCAGCGGAACCACAATCGGGGCAATAGCCTCGGCCGTAGGTCCAGGGCGGTTGACCCTCCGTGGCAGTTCGGCACAAATCGGCGCACGCGTCGCGGACTCTGTTGCATTTTTGCGCGCGGCCATTGGCTTCGGGATTCATCGTCATGCGCTGCACTTCGCAGCTCTCCGGGACACGGCAGGTGATGGCAGCGGACCGGGTTCGTCTGACGACGAATTGGGTCGCGGGCACAGTTGTGCTCGGTTTGATGGCGACGGCCGCTCCCGCTTTTGCTCAAGTCGCCCCGCCGCTGCCGCCAGCCCCGACGCCGTCGGCGTCCTCGACGAATGATGACCGGTCGGTCGGCAACAGCGCGCTCGACCTCGGCTCGAATTTCCTGGAGCGGCTCGGCAACCAGGCATCCGGCGGCGTCAACCGGGCGTTCCGCAGCAATCCCGGCGGGGGCGGGGCTTCGGCGGCCACCGAGGATCCGCGCTATCGCACCTGGTTCGAGGGCTATGGCATCTCGGTGCGGACCGGTCCGCAGGGCGACTTCGTCGGCGACAAGCGCAAGACCTTCGGCGGCGTCGCAGGCTTTGGCGCGCGCGTGGCCCCCGGCGTCAATCTCGGCTTGTCCGTCGACCAGAGCCACACCGACGTCGACGTGCCGCTGGCGCTGCAATCGGCGACGCTCGACCTGACGCAGATCGGCTTCAACGGCTCGGTCGACAAGGGACCGTGGACCTGGGCCTTTGCGGTCGTGCACGGCTTCGGCAAGGTCCGCTCCAGCCGCGACACCGGCCTTGGCTTTGCGACGGCGAGCTATCACGCCGCGATCGACGGTGCGCTGACCGAGATCAGCTATTACTGGACCAAGGACCAGATGCGGATCGTGCCGAAGGGTGCGCTGGAATATGTGCGTGCCACCAGCGCGGCGTTCCAAGAGGCCGGCGGGCTCGATCCGCTCAATGTCGGCTCGACGGCGCTCTCGCGCGCACGCATCATGGTCGGTGCCGAAATCGGCCGCTACTTCATCATCGACCAGAAGATCCTGGACCTGTCGGCCTACGGCAAGTTCGTCGACAATTTCCACCAGGATTTGGGATCGATCCGGGTCAGCCTCGGCGCCCAGAACATCGTGGTTCCCGGCATCGGCGAGAGCCGTTACGGCATGGATGCCGGCGCCTCGGCCTCGCTCAGCCTGACCAGCGTGGCGCGGCTCTACGTCAATTACGACGGCAAGTTTCGCAACGAGCTGACCTCGCACCAGGGCACGGTCGGCTTCGAATACAAATGGTGAGCTGACCTCGATCCATGTCCGATGCGATCGGAGCGGAAGCTCAGGATGTTCAGGTCGGTGTCGCCGCGACATATCCCGTCAACCCAAATCCCTCGCGCGCCGCCGTCATCATCGGCACCAGCGCGTTCGGATGGATGAACTCGTCGCGGAAGCAGGGATAGGTCTTGGGATCGAAGATCTTCTTCAGCCAGTCGACCACGATCTTGTGGCGCTCTGACGTGCGGAATTCCCTGTGATAGGTGAGCCAGAGATCGGCGTGGTGGCTGACGCCGAGATCGACGGCGATCAGGGGCGCGCCGAGCGCAATCGACACCGTCGGCAGGAAGCCGATGCCGGCGCCGCGCTCCACCGCATAGAGCACGCCGACCGAGGAATTGGTCTTGATCCCGACGATGCCGTCGAGCGACTTCAATCCGAGCACGCGGGCATAGGCGCCGTCGTCGACCTGCGGTGCGCTCTGCTTAATGATGCGATGGTTTGCCAGCTCGGCCAGCGTCGACGGCACGCCGTAGAGGCTTTCGTATTCCTTGGAGACGAAGGGATAGATGTGGAGGCGACCGAGCTTGGCGACGATCAGGTCGGGATTGGTCGGCGGCTCGAGCTGGATCGCGATGTCCGATTCAAGCCGAGCGACGTCGGCCTGCTCCATCGCACAGCGCAGATCGACGGCGATCCTGCGGTAGGTCTTCTGAAAGTCGATCAGTCGCGGCAGGATCCAGAAATTGCCGGGGCCTTCCGTCACGGCGACACGGACGGTGCCCGAGGTGTCGTTCGACGACCGCGAGGCGCGGCGGAAGACGTTGAAGGCATGGCGCTCCATATGCGCAACGTCTGCGATCATTGCCGTGCCTTCATCGCTGAGCGTGAGTCCGCTCTGGTCGCGCAGGAACAGCTTGCAGCCGATGCTCTCCTCGAGCCGGTCGATCCGGCGCATCAGGGTGGTCGAGGTGAGCCCGAGCTCCTCGGCTGCATTGCGAAAACTTTTATATTTTGCGCACGCTAAAAACAGTTTCAAATCGTCCCAGGACGCATCCAGGGCTTCTTCACGGTGCTGCGTCATCGCAGCACCCCGGTGCAATAACTGCTGCATACTCCTGATCCCCAGCCGCTAAGCTCACTGGCATAGCGGGGCACGAAAGCCTCGGACGATAGAGGCGTGACATGGGTATGGAAAGAGGCTCGTTTGCCGCAAGGCATGATTTCGATGCCTTGCCACCGAGCGCGGACGTCGATGTCCGCTGCGCGCAATTTTCCGAAATTGCCGCGCTTGCGGAAATGGCGCATCGGCTGGTGCCGGGCGTGCGGATCGGGGCCGCCGAGCTTGCGCGATATTTCGCGTTCGATTCGCAGAGCATCCTGACGTTCAGCCGCAAGGGCGATCTGGTCGGCGGCATGGCCTTCCTGTTTCTCAACGACCGCGGGCACGATGCGCTGCGGCTCGACGAGATCTGCCTCACGGCGCCCGAGGCGCGTTATCTCGCTTCCGCGAACGACGACGTCGCGGCCATCTACATCTGGGCGATCGCCGCTACGGGGCGCGGTATCGCCGGTCTCGGCAAGGCCGCGGCGCATCTTCGACAGCTAAGGTTTCGCGGCGCCGATTGCTATGCGCAGCCGTCAACGGTGGCCGGACGCGACATCATGAAGGCGACCGGCTTCGTGCCGGTGCCGAGCTTCCAGCCCGACCTCTGGTGCTACGAGCGGCCTTGGCATCGGGCACCGATGCGCATGCCGGGCGCGATCATCCAAGCTAGGAGTTTTGCAGATGCACGGTACTAGGATTCCCCTCGCCAAGCCCTGTTCCCGCGCCATCACCATCCGCCTCGCGCGCGATCCCAGCGATCTCATGCTGGTTACGGCCATTCGCTCCGCGGTCTATCTCGCCGAGCAGGATTGCCCGTTCGAGGAAGAGTTCGACGGCAACGACATGGTGGCCGCGCATTTCATCGGCTTCGTCGGCAACGAGCCCGCCGGCTGCCTGCGGGTGCGCTTCTTCGGCGATTTCGCCAAGGTGGAACGGCTCGCGGTGCGGCACCAGTACCGGCGCTCGCGCGTCTCGTTCAAGCTGGTGCAGGCGAGCGTCGACTACGTGAAGCGCAAGGGCTTTCGCAAGATCTACGGCCAGGCCCAGGACAGGCTGGTCGATTTCTGGGCCCATTTCGGCGCCAAGCCGCTCGGTCACAACAGGAAGATCACCTTCTCGGATTTTTCCTACACGGAGATGCTGCTGGAGATCGAGCCGGGTCCGGACGCGATCACGCTGGACAGCGATCCCTATGTGATCATCCGGCCCGAGGGCGATTGGGACCGGCCGGGCGTGCTCGACGCCTCGGCGGGGCGGGCGGTGACTTCACCGCTGCGGGACCTCGCGCTCGCCGACAGCTGAAATTGGTGCAGTTCGGCGCAAGACAATGCTGGCTTCCATTCACGACGATCCGCCGATCCTGATCTGCGCGGATCTCCAGGTCGAATATCTGACCCCTGGGCGCCGCCACGTCATCCGCGATGGCGACGCTGCCACCGCACGTTGCCTGGAACTGCTGACGTTGTGGCGCGGCAATCTGTGGCCGGTGATGCATCTGAAGCGCATCGCGCAGGCGGCCTGGTTCAATCCGGCATCCAGGCTGACCGATTGGATCGCGGAAGCCAAGCCGCGGCCGGGCGAGATGACGTTCGAGCACCCGCTGCCGTCCGCCTACAGCTCCTCGCGGTTTGTGGACTACATGTCCAATATCCGCAATGTGCGCTGTATTCTCGTCGGTTTTTCCCTGGACGAGACCATCCTGGCGACCGCCGTCGACGGGTTTCATCGCAGCCATCGCTACCAGATGGTCGCGGACGCCGTGGCCTGCCGGCAACCCGGCACGGGAGATGCCGCCGCTTATAAGCTTGCGGTAGTGAATGTCGTTGCGAATTTTGCTACAATCCTCCCCAGCGCCGAACTGATCAAAACCAGCGGTGCCGTTGCGGTGTAGGCCGCCGCAACCGGCGGATGGGGTTAAGAGATTGTCACGGGGAGACGAGCTCAAGGAGCTGGCGAGCGACCTGTCGCATGCCGCCGACATGGCGCGCAGGCTCGGTCTGCCGACGACGGTCTATCTGCTCTCGATGGCGCTGGTGGAGGTGAGGGAAGCCGCTGCCGGCCACGACGACGGGCATGACGACGATGCGGCGTGAAAGCTGCCTCGTGCGTCGTGCCGTCATGTGCGGCTTTGTGCAACGCTGCTGAGCGCTTGCTGCCGACGAATTGACGTTGCAAGTTCTCCGCTGTCGCAATAGCCAAGATACTTGATCATCGAGTGATGACGCCGGCTGTGCCTGCGACGTGACGTTTTCAAGGATCCTAGCAATGTCCATGCTGCCCAATTCGCAAGAAGCCCGCGATGTGGCCTACCAGCTGCATTCGTACACCAATGCGCGCGCCCACCAGCAGGCCGGTCCGCTCGTGATCGAGCGCGGCGAGGGGCCTTACGTGTTCGACGCGTCGGGCAAGCGCTATTTCGAGGCGATGGCGGGCCTGTGGAGCGTCGGGCTCGGCTTCAACGAGAAGCGGCTGGTCGAGGCCGCGCACAAGCAGATGCTGGCGCTGCCGTTCTACCACACTTTCTCCGCCAAATCGCACGGGCCCTCGATCGACCTCGCCGAGAAGCTGGTCGCGCTCGCGCCCGTGCCGATGAGCAAGGTGTTCTTCACCAACTCAGGCTCGGAAGCCAACGACACCGTCCTCAAGCTGATCGCCTATCGTTCGAACTCGCTCGGCCAACCCCAGCGCAAGAAGATCATCAGCCGGATGCGCGCCTATCACGGCGTCACCATCGCCTCGGCGAGCCTCACGGGCCTGCCGAACAACCACCGCTCGTTTGACCTGCCGCTGCCGAACATCCTGCACACGGGCTCGCCACATTTCTACAAGGACGGCGCGCCCGGCGAGAGCGAGGAGGCGTTCGCGACGCGCCGGGCCGAGGAGCTCGACGCGCTGATCCAGAAGGAAGGCCCCGACACGATCGCGGCGTTCTTCGGCGAGCCGGTGATGGGGGCAGGCGGCGTCATCGTGCCGCCGGCGACCTATTGGGACAAGATCCAGGCCGTCCTGAAGAAGTATGACATCCTGCTGGTCGCCGACGAGGTGATCTGCGGCTTCGGCCGCACCGGCAAGATGTTCGGCTGCGAGACCTACGGCATCAAGCCCGACGTGCTCGTGGTCTCCAAGCAGATCACCTCGAGCTATTTCCCGTTCTCGGCGATCATCATGAACGACCGCATGTTCGAGCCGATCGCGGACGAGAGCAACAAGATCGGCGTGCTCGGCCACGGCTTCACCGCCGGCGGCCACCCCGTGGGCTCGGCGATCGCGCTCGAGAACCTCAAGATCATCGAGGAGCGCGGCCTGGTCGCGCACGCGGCCGAGCTAGGCGCTTACATGCAGGGCAAACTGCGTGAGCTCACCAGCCATCCGCTGGTCGGCGAGGTCCGCGGCGTCGGCATGATCGCGGCGATCGAGCTCGTGCTCGACAAGGGCCGCAAGACCGCCGCGGCGACGCCGGGCGCCGTCGGCGGCATGGCCAGCCGCATGCTGCAGGAACGCGGCGTGATCTCGCGCAACATGCTGGACGCCATTGCCATCTGCCCGCCGCTGATTGTCACCAAGGCGCAGATCGACGAACTGGTCGCCGCGATCTCGGGCGTGCTCAATGACATGAAGCCTGAAGTGGCGAAGCTGACGCCGGCGTAAGGGCTGGCTGCTCTCCTCGTCATTGCGAGGAGCCCTTGCGACGAAGCAATCCAGACTGCATCTGCGGAAAGATTCTGGATTGCTTCGCTGCGCTCGCAATGACGATGTGGAAGCAGCGAGCCCCCAATTCATCGCCGTCACCCCCGCGCAACCGCGAAGCGGTTGTTGCTGGAGGTGGCCGCGAAGCGGCCCTCGAAGGGCGACGGCCCGGCTCTTGCGGAGGGGGGGCAGCGGGGGCGTGCATCCTTCGAGGCTCCTGGCGCGATGCTTTGCATCGCGCCACTCGCACCTCAGGATGACGGGTAACAGTTCTCGCGCTGGTAGATCGCAGCGGCCGCCTAAGCCCGCTGCACCCCGATCACGCGGCCTTTCTCGACCGCCAAGGCCAGCTCGCCGCGCTTGAGCTTCAAGGCGGCATCACCGAACAGCTCGCGGCGCCAGCCGCGCAGGGCGGGGACGTCGGCCTCGTCGTTGGCCGCGATCTCCTCGAGATCGTCCACGGTTGCGATCACCTTGCTGGCGACCGCATGCTTCTCCGCGGTCATGCGCAGCAGCACCTTCAACAGCTCGACGATGGCGGCGCCGTTGTTGTTGTTGCGCGGCTTCTCCAGCTTCGGCAGCGTCGTTAAATCCCGCGCCAGCCCGCGCTGGACCGCGGCGACGATGTCGGCGCCCCATTTCGACTTCTCGAAGCCCTTCGGCACCGAGCGCAGATTGGCGAGCTTCTCGATGGTGTTCGGCGCGTGGGTGGCGATGTCGCTGACGGCCTCGTCGCGCAGCACGCGGCCGCGCGGCACGTCACGGCTCTGCGCCTCCTGCTCGCGCCAGGCGGCGACCTCCATGAGCACGGCGAGGTCCTTCGGCTTGCGCACGCGCGTCTTCAGCCGCTCCCAGGCCCGCTCGGGATGGAAGTCGTAGGTCCTCGGCGAGGTCAGGACCTCCATCTCGATGGAGACCCATTCGCTGCGGCGGCGCTTCTTCAGGTCGGCATCGAGCGCGGCGAAGACGTCGCGCAGATGCGTGACGTCGGACACCGCGTAATGCATCTGCTCCTTGGTCAGCGGCCGGCGCGACCAGTCGGTGAAGCGGTGGGTCTTGTCCGGGCGGTGGCCGGCAACCTTCTCGACCAGGGCGTCATAGGCGATGCTGTCGCCGTAGCCGAGCACCATCGCGGCGACCTGGGTGTCGAACACCGGGTGCGGGATGATGTTGGCCTGGTGCCAGATGATCTCGATGTCCTGGCGCGCGGCGTGAAAGACCTTCAGCACGCTCTCGTTGGCCATCAACGCGAAGAACGGCTTGAGGTCGATCCCTGCGGCCAGGGTGTCGACGACGATGGCTTCCTCGGCGCTGGCCATCTGCACCACGCACAGCAGCGGGTAGTAGGTGGTCTCGCGCAGGAACTCGGTATCGACGGTTATGACGGGGTGCTTGGCCAGCCGGCTGCAGGCAGCCGCGAGGTCAGCGGTGGTGGTAATTAAATCCATGAACGACCCATGACACTTGCCATCAGCCGTTCTGCCGAAAGCGCTGTGATGTCAAGGGGCTCGATGCGAATTCGAGCCTTGCATTCGGTCCGGAATCGCTTTTTCCGACGAAATTCCTATTCGTAGCGGACCCGGTGCGAGGATTTGCGGCCGCAGGGCAGCGCCACCACGACCACGCACATGCCGACCAGCGCCAGCCCCAGGAACTCGAAAACCAACAGATCCACGGCGAAATCTCCAGAAACATAGGTAGATTTGTCGGGGGTGCGTTGAGGGTCTGTTAATTGCGATGGTTACCGGCGGGAGGCCGGGCCGGATGGTGGACGGGGGGTTAATGGCTCCATTCGCCAAGTCGTCATGGCCGGGCTTGTCCCGGCCATCCACGTTCTTTTCACGCGCGTGCAAGCTCGTGGATGCCCGGGAAGCCCGGGCATGACGAGGTCGTTCGTTTACGGCAGCTTCAGCGACGTCTCCGCGTTGTACGGCTTGAGCGTCTCGTCGGCGGCCCTCTGGGCGGCGACGAGGGCTTCCTTCGGCTGCTTCTTGCCGTTGAGGACCAGCATCACCTCGTCCTCGAGGGTCTTGCGCACCGGCACGGTCTTGTAGGTCGCGAACCAGGGCTTGGCGACGTCGAGCTGCTCGACGGCGGTCTTGGCGTCCGGGTTCTTGTTGAGGAAGTCGACCATGTCGGGCGTCTTGTAGGCCGCCATGTTGGGCGCGAAATAGCCGGTGGCGCGGCTCCACCAGGCGCTCTTCTCGGGCGAGGTCATCCACTTGATCAGCGTCCAGGCCGCCTTCTGCTTCTCGGTTTCGAGGCCGGCCGGAATGATCAGCGAGGCGCCGCCGATCGGCACGGCGTTGCGGACGTTGCGCGGGATGAAGGCGACCTTGTAGGCGAACTTGGCGTTGTCGCGCACGTAAGTGAGCGAGCCGGTCGAGAGCATCATCATCGCGGCATTGCCGGAGATGAAGGAGGTGCTGACGGCGGGGCCAGGGGTGGCGCCGGGAGCGTGGACCTTGTGCTTGTAGACGAGGTCGTTCCACCAGGTCAGTGCGCCCAGCATCGAGGGCGTGTCGTAATAGACCTCGCCGCCGAACTCCTCGTTGTAGTAGCGCCCGCCATTGGTCATGGTGAGCGTTTCCATCATCCAGCCGCAATAGTCGTAGGCGCAGGGGATCGCGATGCCCCATTGGGTCACCTTGTCGCCCTCGCGCTTGGTGAGCTTCTTGGCCCAGTCGGTGAGCTCGGCCCATGTCTGCGGCGGCTTGCTCGGGTCGAGGCCGGCTTCCTTGGCCTTGTCGGCGTTGATGTAGAGCAGCGGCGTCGAATTGTGGAACGGCACGCCGTAGACCGAGCGGTTGATCACCGCGTTGCCTTGCAGGGCCGGGAAGAACTGACCAAGGAATTGCTCCTTGGTGGTGCCGTCGGCCTTGATCAGCGCATCGAGATTGGTGAGCTCGTTCTCGATCTGCATGTCGAGCAGGAAGTTCGCCGACATGATCACGGCGGACGGCGGCTTGCCGGCCTTGATCGCTGCGCGCGTCTTGATCAGCGTATCGTCATAGGAGCCGGTGTAGACGGCGGTCGCCTTGACGTCGGGGTGACCTTCGTTGAACTCCTTGATCAGGGTGCCCATGTCGCGGGCGAGCTTGCCGTCCACGGGCACGGGAAAGAACAGATCGATCTCGGTCGGGCCTTCGCCGGCGAGCGCCGGGAAGGCGAGGGCGCTTGCCAGAGTACCGGCCATAGCAAGGCCGAGCGTGAGCCTGCGGGAGAACAGCATCGGAAAATCTCCTATTTGATGCCTGAGGTGACGAAAGAGCTGATGAAGCGCTTCTGGAAGATCAGGAAGGTGACGAGCAGCGGGCCGATCACCATCAGCGTGCCGGCGGCGATGGTGCCCCAGGCCTGCGTGCCCTCGGCGGTCTTGGTGAACACCGACAGGCCGACTGTGAGCGGCCGCTTGTCCGGCGAGTTGATCACCATCAGCGGCCACAGGAAGTCGTTCCAGTGGCTGGTCACCGAGATGATGGTGAAGGCCGAGAAGCTCGGCATCGACAGCGGCACGTAGATGTGGCGGATGCGCTGGATGAGGCTGGCGCCGTCGATCAGGGCGGCATCTTCCAGCTCGGTCGGAATGGCCTCGAACGCCTGGCGCATCAGGAAGGTGCCGAAGGCGGAAGCGAAGAACGGCATCATCACGCCGGCGAGGGTGTCGTAGAGGCCGAGCTGTGCCACCAGCGACAGGTTCGGCACGATCAGCAGCACCGGCACCAGCATCAACTGCATCAGGAACAGATAGAAGATCGGCGTCTTGCCGACAAAGTCGAGGCGCGCGAAGGCAAAGCCCGCCAGCGTGATCGTGACGAACTGCACCAGCAATATGCCGGCGCAGATGATCGTGGTGTTGAGCGTGTAGCGCGGGAAATCGCCGATATCCCAGGCATCCCTGATGTTGTCGAGCGTAGGCTTCAGGCTCGGCATCAGCTCGGCCATAGCGTTGATGCCGTCGGAGGCCGGGCGCAGCGTCGCGACGACCATCCACAGAAACGGGATGAGCCAGACGGTCGCGAGCAGCAAGGTCAGCAGGAAGCCGAGCTTGGGCGTGATCTCGCGCCTCGTGGCGAGCGGAGCATCCCCGTAGAACCTGTCGATCAGCTTCATGGCCCGCCCTCGCGGTTCGCCATGGTGCGGAAGGAGAGTGCGGTCAGCCCCATCAGCGCGGCGAGCGTCAGCAGCGTCGCGGCCGAGGCCTTACCGACGTCGTAATGCTCGACCGCCTGCTGGTAGATGTAGAACAGCACGAGATTGGTCGAATTGGACGGGCCGCCCTGGGTCATGACGAAGACGTGGTCGACCTGCGTCACCGCGTTGAGGATCGCGATCACGGTCACGAACAGGAAGGTGGGCTTGAGCTCGGGCAGGATGATGTGGCGCAGGCGCATGTAGGGTCCGGCGCCGTCGAGATGCGCGGCCTCCATCACGTCCTCGGGCACGGCCTGCAGGCCGGCGAGGAAGAACAGCATGTAATAGCCGGCGTTCTTCCAGATCGTGATGATCATGATCGCGTAAAGCGCGATATCGGGGTCGCCGAGCCAGTTCGGCAGCACCGGAAGCAGGCGGCCGATATAATGGTCGAGCAGGCCGACATTGGGCAGGAAGATGAACATGAACAGCGCGGAGGCCGCGACCATCGGGATCAGCACCGGCAGGAACAACGCGGCGCGCAGCGCGCTGCTGACGGCGTGGGTGCGCGACAGGGCGAGTGCGAACAACAGTGCAAGTGCGATGCTGGGGATCGTGGTGCCGACGGCGTAGATGAGATTGTTGACGACCGCGCCGGCGAAGGCGGGGTCGACCAGTACCGCGCCGATATTGTCGAGGCCGACGAAACGGACCGGCGCCTTCGGGGTGGCGCGCTGGTAGAGCGCATCGACGAGCACGCGGCCCATCGCGCCGTAGGTGAACAGCGCGAGGAAGACCAGCGAGGGCAGCAGCAGCAGATAGGCGGGCAGCGAGGCCTTGAGGCGCGCCGCGAAGCGCTGCAGGACATCGAGACGCGGCGCCGCCGAGGTCGCGACCGGGAGAGCCGCGGGTTCAGCAAGGCTCATCTCACCGCGCCGCGAACTTGAGCGCATAGTCGCGGCCGTCCATTCCCGCCGGTGGCTCGAACGGGAAGCGCAGACTGGTGTCGAGGAAGTCGTGGCTGTGCACGACGATGTTCTGGTCGTCGATCAGCACCACGCCATAGGCCGGCGGCTCGTGGCTGGCCAGATGCGGCGCGTCGGCATTGAGCTCGAACCAGACCTGGTGGTTGGTGCCGCGCAGCGTCGAGAACGGGATCTTGCCGTAGCTGCCGAAGATCGGCCGGTGCACGTGACCGAAGAAAAGGTGGCGGATGCGGGAGCGATACGGCGCGATCACCTCGGCGAATTCGGCGCTCTGCTTCAGTCCGATCTCGTCCATCGCGTGGACGCCGATCGGGAAGGGCGGGTGATGCATGAAGACGACGAATTCCTGGCTTGCAGGCGCGGACGCAAGCGTCTGGCCGAGCCAGTCGAAGCGCTTGGCGCACATCTCGCCGGCGTGGCTGGTCTCGTCCAGCGTGTCGAGGAAGACGAACAGGCCGTGCTCGGTGGTCTTGGTGCCCTGCACGAAGCCGTTGGCATCGCGCGGCGCGGCTTTCAGCGCATCGAGGCAGGTCACGCGCTTGTCGTGATTGCCGACCATGGCGATGTAGGGAATCTTCAGCGCGGCCATCGCGTCGGCGAAATTGGCGTAGGACTCCGCCTCGCCCCAATGGGTGAGGTCGCCGGTCACCACCGCGAAGGCGGCGTCGGACTGATGCTTGTTAATGTCGGCAATCGCCGCATCCAGCCGGGCGCGCGGGTCGAGGCCGTAGAGCTTCAGCCCGGGATTCGCGAGATGCGTATCGGTGAGGTGGATGAACTTGAAGGGCATGGCGCGCTTGTCATGGCTGGAGGACGACCGCCTCCGGCAAGGCGGCCCGTCAGCCGTTAGAGCGCGTGTGTTTCAGTTTGATGACAGCGGTTCCCGTGGAGTCGTCGAAGATGTGGATGGCGTGGACGACCCGCCCGTCGCGCGATGACCTGTAGCGATTGAGGCGCGCGCAACGATCTACCTTGCCGCGAAGGTGCGGCTATGATTTGCTCGGGCCGCTCACCGCATTTGCATCACGAGACCTTCGCATGGCGACGCCGCATGTTTTCCGCAAGCCGGGATGGCTTGTGGCCCTTGTGCTGATGGTCGTGTCCTGTGCCGCTCCCGAGGCGGCCCGGGCCGAATTCAACTTCGCGCGGTACAAGGAGACCGATCTCGACGAATTCCTGGCGCGGCGGCGGCCGGCGAGCGGAATGGACGTCTATCCGATGTCACCGCTGAAGTTCGATGTCACCTTGGCGTCCCACGGAGGTCCTTGCGCCAGCGGCGCACTCAAACGCGCGCTGATCATGAGCGGCATGCCCAAGCCGGACGCCGACGGCTTGCTGGCGACTAATTGCATCACTGTGCGCTCCGCCAAGGGGCGCGAGCTCAAGGTGTTCATGCAGGATGTGGTCTACGGCTTTCTTCCGAACGAAGTGCCCGTCGGCGACAAGCTGTCGCTCTATGCAGTTCATGCCTACACGTCGCCGGAGGGGCCGGGTCTTCTGGTCAACGAATTTCTGACCCCGCGCAGCTTTCCGCGCGCCGACAAGCCGGCAGACAAGACGATGACCTCCTGTGGATGCTGGACGCAGGACGAGCATCCCGGCGTCGACTTCACCTCCGACAAGCCAGGCGGCCCGGTCGCGGCGATGGCGGACGGCGTCGTCGTCAAGATCGAGAATAGTGAGCAGGCGTCGGCCGATCTGCCCGTCATCGGCGGCTGCGGCCGGTATGTCGTGCTCAAGCACACCTATCCCAATGGCGGCGTCGTCTATACGCGCTACGTCCAGCTCGGCCGCATCATCGGGCCGAAGGGTGCGGCGCTCGCGGTGGGCACGAGCGTCAAGGCCAAGGACGCGATCGGCGAGATCGGCCCGAACAAGGTGCTGCATTTCGAGATCCGCCCCGTCGCGCCCGGCAACATCACGACGATCAAGGCGTGGGCCGAGCGCTACGCCGGCGTGCCCGACATGGATTGGTCGCGCTACGAGCCCGTCGATCCCCAGAAGTTCGACGCGGCCTCGTTCGGCGGGGTGAAGAAGGCGACGAAGTAGGGGCAGCTCATTCCCTCTGCTCGGGACGGGGATGCGTGTCATCCCATGATGTTTGAGCCCAGCAGTGGAGCAGATCGATTGCTCGTGCCTTATTCTCGGCTGGCGCGATCCAGTCGGTATCCGCGCGTGACAGCCGGAGGGCGGCCAGCACTTCCTCCACCAATGCTGCGACGCCGACCGCCGCAACATCCCGCGCCTCGACCTCGACAACAGGGCCCTTCATGCCGTGGTATTCTATCGCATACTTAATTTCGGTCAGGGCCGCGTCACGTCCGGATTCCAATTTCACCAGCATCGAGGTAGCCGGGCCGAGCTGATCATCCCAATGGATCAGCTTAAAGCCAAAGCGCCCCGCAAGGTCCGCGACGCGAACCGTGAGGCTGCAGAGCTCCATCGGGAAGCTTGAGAACCGAAAGTCGTCCGGGAGTTGCGTGATCACGGGAGCCCCATTGAAGCCCACAATCGCCGTTACGTCCCGCAGAACGTCCGCAGCACTCGCTGGTCCGGCAGTGGGGGATCGGCGTAGGGGGCGTGGTCCGGCTGGTCGTCGAACGGTTTTGCCAGCACCAGCACCAGCTCCTCGAACGGCGCGTAATTGTCGTCGTCGACCGCGGCCTGGATCACGGCTTCGACGCGATGGTTGCGTGGGATGAACATGGGATTGACGGCGTTCATGGCCGTGCGGCGCTCTTCCGCGCCTTGCTGCTCCAGTGCGATGCGCGCGCGCCAGCGGTCGGCCCATTCGTCGAAGGCTGCGGGCTCCATGAACTGCGCCCGCACGTCCGCGGCGTCGTCGGCTGCGGCGTCGCCGAGCTTGCGGAAGGTGAGGGTGAAGTCGGCCTGGTTCTTGGCCATGGCGTCGAGCAGGTCCTGGATCAGCGCCTCGTCGCCGTCGCGCTCCGTGAACAGGCCGATCTTCCTGCGCAGGGCCGCCTGATAGGCGGCGCTGAACTGATCCGAGAAGGCGCCGAGAATATCCTGCGCTTCCGCGATCGCCTTTTCCTGATCGTCGGAGAACAGCGGCAGCAGGCATTCGGCGAGGCGGGTCAGATTCCACAACGCGATGCGCGGCTGGTTGGCATAGGCGTAGCGGCCCATCGCGTCGATCGACGAGAATACCTGCGAAGGGTTGTAGGCGTCCATGAAGGCGCACGGGCCGTAGTCGATGGTCTCGCCGGAGACGGAGCTGTTGTCGGTGTTCATCACGCCATGGATGAAGCCGACCAAGAGCCAGCGCGCGATGAGCTCGGCCTGGCGCGCGACGACACCGGCGAGCAGCGCGTGATAGGGCCGCTCCGCGTCGCGCAGCTGCGGATAGTGGCGGGCAATGACGTGGTCGGCGAGAGCGCGGATCGCCTCGGTGTTGCCGCGCGCGGCGAAGAACTGGAAGGTGCCGACGCGGATGTGGCTGGAGGCAACGCGCGTCAGCACCGCACCGGGCAGCGCGGTCTCGCGGATGACGTGCTCGCCGGTGACGACTGCCGCGAGCGAGCGCGTGGTCGGAATACCCAGCGCATACATGGCTTCGCTGACGATGTATTCGCGCAGAACAGGCCCGAGCGCCGCGCGGCCGTCGCCGCGGCGGGAGAACGGGGTGGGACCCGAGCCCTTGAGCTGGATGTCGCGGCGGACGCCGTCCTTGTCGATGACCTCGCCGAGCAGGATGGCGCGGCCGTCGCCGAGCTGGGGCACGAACTGGCCGAACTGGTGGCCGGCATAGGCCATGGCGATGGGATCGGCGCCGGCGGGAACCGTCTTGCCGGCCAGGATCGCCGCGCCGTCCGCCGTCTCCAGCATATCAGGATCGAGCCCGAGCTGGATCGCCAGCGGCCGGTTCAGCTTGATCAGCCGGGGCGCGGACACCGGGGTCGGCGCGACGCGGGCAAAGAAGCCGTCCGGCAGCGCCGCATAGGAGTTCTGGAAGGGGAAATGTACCGTCATGGCCTCAAGATAGGGCTGGAACGCCGGATGGCAAAGGTTCGGCCTCCGATATGCCAAAAATGGGCACTTCGGGCCCAAAACAGGCCGTTCCCTTGGTTGCCGCCTTGGGGCGCGTCGGGTAAACCCTGCCGCAATCTCGGACCGGCCATGACAGGCGGTTCGATTCGTTTTCCTTCAGACATCGATTTTGGGACGACCATGCATCGCTACCGGTCACATACATGCGGCGCGCTCCGCGAGAGCAACATCGGCGAGACCACCCGCCTCTCGGGCTGGGTCCATCGCGTTCGCGACCATGGCGGCGTGCTGTTCATCGACCTGCGCGACCATTACGGGCTGACCCAATGCGTGGTCGACCCGGACTCGCCGGCGTTCTCGCAGGCCGAGAAGCTGCGCTCGGAATTCGTGGTCAAGATGGACGGCAAGGTCCGCCGCCGCCCCGATGGTACCGACAATGACGAGCTGCCGACCGGCAAGATCGAGATCTATGTCAGCGAGATCGAGGTCCTGGGCCCGGCCGGCGACTTGCCGCTGCCGGTCTTCGGCGACCAGGAATATCCGGAAGACATCCGCCTGAAGTACCGCTTCCTCGATTTGCGCCGCGAGAAGCTGCACCAGAACATCATGACCCGCGTCGAGATCATCAAGTCGATGCGCCGGCGCATGGAGGGGCAGGGCTTCTTCGAGTTCAACACGCCGATCCTGACGGCGTCCTCGCCGGAAGGCGCGCGCGACTTCCTGGTGCCCTCGCGCATCCATCCCGGCAAGTTCTACGCGCTGCCGCAGGCTCCGCAGCAGTACAAGCAGCTGCTGATGATGTCGGGCTTCGACCGTTACTTCCAGATCGCGCCGTGCTTCCGCGACGAGGACCCGCGCGCCGACCGTCTGCCGGGCGAGTTCTACCAGCTCGACGTCGAGATGAGCTTTGTCACGCAGGAAGACGTGTTCGCGGCGATGGAGCCTGTGATCACCGGCGTGTTCGAGGAGTTCGCCAAGGGCAAGCCGGTGAGCAAGAACTGGCGCCGCATCCCGTTCGCCGAAGCGCTGCGGAAGTACGGCAGCGACAAGCCGGACCTGCGCAACCCCATCGAGATGCAGGACGTCTCCGAGCATTTCCGCGGCAGCGGCTTCAAGGTGTTCGCGCGCATGCTCGAAGACCCCAAGAACCAGGTCTGGGCCATCCCGGCCACGGGCGGCGGCAGCCGCGCGTTCTGCGACCGCATGAATTCGTGGGCGCAGGGCGAGGGCCAGCCCGGCCTCGGCTACATCATGTGGCGCGAGGGCGGCGAGGGCGCGGGTCCCCTCGCGAACAACATCGGGCCTGAGCGCACCGCCGCGATCCGTGCGCAGATCGGCACCAAGGAGGGCGATGCCGCCTTCTTCGTCGCCGGCGACCCCGACAAGTTCTGGAAGTTCTCAGGTCTCGCGCGCAACAAGGTCGGCGAGGAGTTGAACCTTACCGACAAGGAGCGGTTCGAGCTCGCCTGGATCGTCGACTTCCCGATGTACGAGTACAACGAGGACGACAAGAAGGTCGACTTCTCGCACAACCCGTTCTCGATGCCGCAGGGTGGCCTCGACGCGCTGAAGGGCCAGGACCCGCTGACCATCAAGGCGTTCCAGTACGACATCACCTGCAACGGCTACGAGATCGCCTCGGGCGGCATCCGCAACCACGTGCCGGAAGCGATGGTGAAGGCGTTCGAGATCGCGGGCTACGGCGAGCAGGAAGTGGTCGACCGCTTCGGCGGCATGTACCGCGCCTTCCAGTACGGCGCTCCGCCGCATGGCGGCATGGCGGCAGGCGTCGACCGCATCGTGATGCTGCTCTGCGGCACCAACAATCTGCGCGAGATCTCGCTGTTCCCGATGAATCAGCAGGCCATGGATCTGCTGATGGGCGCGCCGTCGGACGCCACGACCAAGCAGCTCCGCGAGCTGCATGTGAAGGTGAACCTGCCGCAGAAGTGAGGCTGCTCTTCGCCTCTCCCCGCTCGCGGGGAGAGGCCGCCGCGCATAGAAGATGCGGGGCGAGTGAGGGGGGACTCTCCACGAGTTGATCTCGCCGATATTGCCTCCGCTCTCTCCACGCCGTCATGGCGAGCGTAGCAAAGCAATCCAGACTGCCTCCGCAGAGGCAGCCTGGATTGCTTCGTCGCAAGTGCTCCTCGCAATGACGGGGAGGAAGTTTTGCGAGCCCGCTGCCACCTCTTCCGCAGCGATAGACCCTACAACCCCGTCGACGCCTCGATCCTGAACTGGGCCAGCGCGCTCTCGGGATCGCTTTGCGACAGCTGCATCAATTGCATCAGTGGCACCTTGGCGCGGGGTGTGAGCTTGACGGTCAGCGTCTGGCCTGAGGTCTCGACGAAGCCGGCGAGCGCATCGATCGCCGTTCTCACGTCGCCATTGGCCCCTACGATCTTCTCGCCCTGGGCCCTGATCATCGCGACGATCGCGCTGCGGGCGGCGTCGCGGCTGACGTCCTGCATGCGCGCGAACTGGGCCACGACGAGATCGACCACGCCGCTGTCGCGCAGCGAGAGCTCGAACGCGCCGGTCTCGACTTGCGCCGCCTGACCCATCGCCTGCGCCGGGTCGGTCGTGAACAGGGCGCGCGGGACGTTGGCGAGCGCAAAGCGGGCCCTCGCTCTCGCTAGGCTGCCGAGATCGAGCGTGGCCGGCGCGAGCGCGAACGCGCCCGACGATTCCGTCCAGGCCGCGCCGAGATCGAGGTCGATCGCGAGCTTGTCGACCCCCGCCATGATCAGCGGCTGCAGCACCGGATTGGCGGGATCGGTCGGCGTGACCATCTTCACGACGAGGCTGGCCTTGCTCGGGATCGACCCGACCAGTTGGCCCCAGTTCAGGCTGATCGTGTCGACGGTGAAGAGCTGCCGCGTGTTCTTGTAGGGCGAGACCACGCCCTTGATCTCGGCGCCTTCGAGCACGCGGAACAGGCCCAGCATCTGATCGGGCGAGGGCGGCTGCCCGGGTGTTCGGAGGCTGGCCGCCCAGCGCATCAGATTGGCCGCGCTGAAGGCTCTCAGCGTGAAGCGCTCCATCTTGAGCTGGCCCTGCGGCATCGGCATCTCGAGGCCTTCCAGCGCTATCCTGTCGGGATCGTATTTGATGGCGTTGAGCCGTCCCGTCCCTTGCTGCGTCTCGACCGTTTGCTTGCCGATTTCGGCCTTGCCGATCTGGAAGCCCTCGAAGAAGTCGGCGACCTTCGCGATCATGTCGCGCGACTGCGCCGGCGTCGGGATCGCGCCGTCGGCGGGCACCAGCGCGATGATCTCGGCAGGGCGGAATTTTGCGGGCCGGATCCCGATGTCGTCGAAGGTGAAGCCGTCGACCTGCACGCGCACGCCGGGTGACGTCGTCACCACATAGGAGTTGACCGAGATGCGCCGATAGATCCTGTGCAGGCCGTCGTCGCTCGAGCCGTTCTGATCGAGCGCGGCCCTGATGGCGGTCGAGTCGAAATCGTAGGCGGCAAGGCCGGACAGCTCGCCGGTCATTTTCGCGGGCTTGCCCGGCTGGGCGAGGTCGATCGAATAGGTGACGCGGTCCGTCTTCGCCGTCTCGATCTTGCCGCGGTCGACGTTCTGGACCGACAGGCCCGAATAGACGTAATCGCCGCTGCCGGGATTACCGTTGCCCGCATCGACGTTGACCGCGACAGTCGGCACCGCGATCGAGGACGCCGAGACAGTCGCGTATTGCGCGAGCATGAAGCGGTACATGTCGATGATCGAGCCGGACAGCGGCGTAGCGTCTGCACGGATCGGACCGGAAAAGTCGCGGGCGCTGATCTGCGGGATCTTGTAGTTCGCCTTCAGCTTTGCCCGCTCGGTGGACGTGAAGGCGACCTCGACCCCCGATGCTTCAATGCTGTCCGCCGAGAACCGGGCCTCGTCCGGCTGGCGCACGCCGACGGCCGTGACCTTGGCGACCTTGACGTTGGCGAGCTGCGGCTGGGCTGGCTCGACAGCGATGTCCTCGATCGTCAGCGTCCGGGTCGCGAGCTCGAACGTGATCCTGCCATGGCTGGCCTTGCCGCCGCCCAAGCGGATCTGCTCGAAGGCCGCCTCGACCTCGCTGGTCGCCCGGTGCTGAATGTAGATATTGAAGCCGAACCAAGCGCCCGCGCCGAGCGCGAGCAATGCGATCAAGCCGATCAGGATTCGCTTCATTCCCAGCTCCAGTTGCCGTGTTGCATCGCGCAACCTGCCATATTCGTGAAATGCGGCGCGGTCCAGGGAAAGCTATGGTTTTCAGATATTTGACCGGGCCTCCTGTTGATGAGGCCGCAATCCGATGTTGCCACCGGGGCGCCCGGCGTGCTTCATCCCGTTTCCATGACCCGGAAATTCGGTCCGCTTGGACAGCCCCTTGCGGATCGTGCATTTTGAGGCCGGTAACGCGAGGCGAGACACCGCATGTCGTCCTATTCTGATGATCTCCACCAGGCGGCGCTCGCCTACCATCGTCTGCCGCGCCCTGGAAAGCTCGAGATCCAGGCAAGCAAGCCGCTTGCCAACCAGCGCGACCTCGCGCTGGCCTATTCGCCCGGCGTCGCCGCGGCCTGCACCGAGATCGCCAAGAATCCAGCCGAAGCCGCCACGCTGACCACCCGCGCCAATCTGGTCGCCGTGGTCTCCAACGGTACCGCCGTGCTCGGCCTCGGCAATATCGGCCCGCTGGCCTCCAAGCCGGTGATGGAAGGCAAGGCCGTCCTGTTCAAGAAATTCGCCGGCATCGACGTGTTCGACATCGAGATCGCCGCCGACACCATCGAGCGCGTGGTTGAAACCGTGGCGGCGCTGGAGCCGACCTTCGGCGGCATCAATCTGGAAGATATCCGCGGTCCGGAATGCTTCGAGATCGAGGCGCAGCTGAAAGAGCGCATGAAGATCCCGGTCTTCCATGACGATCAGCACGGCACCGCCATCATCGTCGCCGCCGCGATCACCAACGGCCTGCGCCTGAACGGCAAGAAGCTGTCCGATGTCAAGATCGTCGCGTCCGGGGCAGGGGCCGCGGCGATCGCCACGCTCAATCTGCTGGTGTCGATGGGCGCTCAGCGCAAGAACATCTGGGTGTGCGACATCGATGGCCTCGTTCACGAAGGCCGCAACACCACGATGGACCGCTGGAAGGCGGTCTATGCGCAGAAAACCGACAAGCGCACGCTCGGTGACGTCATCGGCGGCGCCGACATCTTCATCGGGCTCTCGGCACCGGGCGTTCTCAAGCCCGAGATGGCCAAGGCGATGGGCGACAAGCCGCTGATCATGGCGCTTGCCAATCCGACGCCTGAGATCATGCCGGAGGAGGCGCGCAAGGTGCGCCCTGACGCGATGATCTGCACCGGTCGCTCCGACTATCCGAACCAGGTCAACAACGTCCTCTGTTTCCCCTTCATCTTCCGCGGCGCGCTCGATGTCGGCGCCAGCGCCATCAACGAGGAGATGAAGCACGCCGCCGTCGAGGCCATCGCGCAGCTCGCGCGCGAGGCGCCGTCGGATGCCGTCGCGCAGGGTTTCGACACTGGCGAGACGCAAGGCTTCGGCCCGGGCTCGCTGATCCCGAGCCCGTTCGATCCCAGGTTGATCCTGCGCATCTCGCCGGCGGTGGCGAAGGCGGCAATGGAATCCGGCGTCGCGACGCGGCCGATCACCAATTTCGACGAGTACACCGCGCTGCTGGAGCGCTTCGCCTTCCGTTCCGGCCTCGTCATGAAGCCGATGTTCGCCAAGGCCAAGACCCAGCCGGTGCGCGTGATCTACGCCGAGGGCGAGGACGAGCGCGTGCTGCGCGCCACGCAAGTGGTGCTGGAGGAGAATCTGGCGCGGCCGATCCTGGTCGGCCGTCCCTCCGTCGTGGAGGCGCGCATCAAGCGCTTCGGCCTGTCGATCCGCGCCGGCAAGGATTTCGACCTGGTCAATCCCGAGGACGATCCGCGCTACCGCTCCTACGTGCAGTCCTATGTTGAGGTCGCCGGCCGCCGCGGCGTGACGCCCGATGCGGCCCGCACCGTGGTGCGCACCAACAACACCGTCATCGCGGCGCTTGCGGTGACGCGCGGGGAGGCGGACGCGATGCTCTGCGGCGTCGAGGGCCGCTACATGAGCCATCTGCGCCATGTCCGCGAGATCGTCGGTTTCTGCCCGGGCATCAGCGATTACGCGGCACTGGCGCTGCTGATCACCAGCAAGGGCGCCTTCTTCATCGCCGACACGCAGGTGCGGCCCAATCCGAGCGCGGAAGAGCTCGCCGAGATCGCGTCACTGGCCGCGGTCCACGTCCAGCGCTTCAACATCAAGCCGAAGATCGCCTTCATCTCGCATTCGGATTTCGGCAGCTACGACACCGACTCCTCGCGCAAGATGCGTCTGGCGACCCAGTTGCTGAAGGAGAAGCATCCGGAGATCGAGGCCGACGGCGAGATGCAGGGCGACACGGCGCTCTCCGCCGCGGCGCGAAAGATGGTGTTGCCGCATTCCAAGCTGGAGGGCGAGGCCAACATCCTGATGATGCCGACGCTGGACACCGCCAACGTCGCCTACCAGATGATCAAGTCGCTGGCGGACGCGCTGCCTGTTGGTCCCATCCTGATCGGCCCGGCCCGTCCGGCCCACATCCTTACCCCCTCGGTGACGGCGCGCGGCATCCTCAACATGACAGCCGTCGCAGTCGTCGAAGCGCAGGAGCGCGCCGCCCGGCAGCCGACGCTGTTTACGTAGAGGCGAGAGATCGAGCCATGCGGGAAGAGCAAATCCTTCTCCCCCTTGTGGGAGAAGGTGGCGCGAAGCGCCGGATGAGGGGTATCTCCCCGCGAGTCACGATCGCAAGGTTCTCGTGCCGATAGATACCCCTCATCCGTCTCGCCGCTTCGCGAGCCACCTTCTCCCGCAGGGGGAGAAGGGAACGGGCCGCCAACTTTGAATTCTCGCAGATCTCAATTTCCCCGTTTGTAAACCGGCGCACGACTCTTCATAATCCGCCGGCGCGTTCCGTGCTTAGCGTTTTGCCAAGAGGCCGATCATGCCAGCGTTCGTGACTTTCGGGCGGATCCTGTTCGCCGTCCTGTTCATCTACACGGGCGCGACCAAGCTCGTTGCCATCCAGGCGACGGCCGACTTCATCGCCACCAAGGTCGTGGTGCCCGAGGTGATTGCGCCTTACGCCAAGCAGGTCGAGACGGCCACCGCCATGACCACGCCGCAACTGCTGGCGATCGCGGTCGGCGCGCTCGAGATCATCGCGGGGCTGATGATCGCGCTGAATTTCGGCGCGCGGTTCTTCGCGATGCTGATGATCGTCTACGTCGCGGTCGCGACCGTGCTGTTCGATGATTTCTGGAATCAGACGCCGCCCGACAACGCGAAGATGGTGGTGGACGCGCTGAAGAACCTCTCGATCATCGGCGCTTTGTTCATGCTGATGGGATACGGCCGCACCACGCGTCCGGCCGAAGCGGCATACGGGGACGTGTAAGACCCGGCGCGCGGTCCCGGCCTTTCATGCGGGCACGCGCAAGGATGAGTCGGGGCAGCAGCACGCGGCGAACGCGCCACATGATTGCCGCGTGAACCTTCATTCACACATTATGGCTTCGAGATCACAGCGGCTCCGTAAATCGCATCTGCTGCGAGCCACTTGTGCCTGTCCGCTTGTGAACCCGCGCCGGTGCGGAATATGACCGGTCGTCCGGTTGCATGTGGGCGACCGGTGCGGGGTCATAGGGGCGGTACTTGGTTCATTCGAAGCGACGGGCGGCGCGTGCTCTGACAATTCTCGGTGCGGCGCATGTCGCGACCTTTGCGGCAACGGCGGTCGATGCAGCCGACTTGCCGGTGAAGGCGCGGTCACAGGCGGCGCCGGTCTCCAACTGGACCCAATTCTATGTCGGCGGCGGCCTCGGCTTCGACTTCTCGACGGGGCGGTCGAGGCTCGCGCCGGTTGGCGGTGGCGCCGATCTGTTCACGCTCGACGGCTTGCAGGGCGCCGACCTCGGCCTGTCCGCGTTCGCCGGCTTCGACGTTCAGGTTGCACCGCGCGTCGTGGTCGGCGGTTTCGTCGATTACGACTGGTCGCGCCAGCGGACGACGGTCAACGTGGGCGGGAATGGCTTCGGGCAGAGTATAGCCGCAAGCATGCCGTCGCTCGACCAAGGCTGGACGATCGGCGGTCGCGCAGGATTTTTGGCGACGCCCGATATTCTGCTCTACGGCCTTGCCGGCTACAGCCAGATGCGCATCAACAATTGGGATTTGAACTATACGATCCTCGGGGGAGGTCCTTCGTTCACCGCGCAGGAACCAGCGGTCAATGCGCACGGCTACACGGTCGGTGCCGGCGCGGAATATCGCCTCGCCAGCAACGTCTCATTGCGCGGCGAATACCGCTACGTCGCACTGGGCCGCAACACGACTGTCGATCCGCTCGGCGCGGTCTGGACCACCGACCTGTCACAGCATGTAATCCGGGTCGGTGCGGCCTATCGTTTCGGCCAGTTTGGCGGCCCGGCCACGACGGCAGCCGCGCCGGCGCTCAGCCCGGTTTGGACCGGTGTCTATGTCGGCGCCGGCATTGGCGGTGACGCCATCACGCCCCACGTGGCGGCTTCAGTCCCCGGCATGCTGGATTTCAATGCGGCAGGCCTCGGCGGCGCGGATGTCGGTGGCACCTTCACCATCGGTTATGATCGCCAGATCGCGCCGAAATGGGTGATCGGTGCATTCGGCCTGATCGATGTCGCAACGAACGGTGGAGCCAGCATCACGGCAAATGGCGGCGGCGCAACGATCACATCGGACCTGGCATCGGTGAAGTGGGCCTGGACCGTTGGCGGGCGCTTCGGCTATCTCGTCAGCCCGGAGACGTTGGTCTATGTGCTCGGTGGCTACAGCGGGTCGACCGCGCGATCCGTCAGCTACAACCTCCTGGGGGTCATTCAGAGCACCAGCCCCGAGCGCGAATATCACGGCGCGACTGTCGGCGGCGGTTTCGAGCGCTTCTTCAGCGACAGGATTTCGGCGCGTGCAGAATATCGCCTGACGCATGTCGAGACTCGCGACGATCTGACCGATGGCTTTTTCACCAGTCTGAGCGCGGGCGGAACAATCCACACGCTCCGCGGCTCGCTGGTCTACCATCTTCCGACGCCGTAGCGCGGTTCGCCTTCACTTACCTCGGCGCCACGGCGTAACGGTAACGTCATGCGCGGCGTCGAGCAGGTAGGGTGCGGCGGCTTTCATCCCGTGCGACGCCAGCACGTCGTGCGGCGTCCGCTTGGGCACCTCGACAAAGCAGCCTTCGCCGTCGGGCAGATGCACCTGCGGCGCCTCCGACAGCCAGAACGTGTCGTAGCGGTCCATGAAGATCTCGAACACGGCGGGGCCGCCGATCACGGCGACCATGCCGGAGGCGACGTCGGCGAACGCGCAGGCCTCCTCGAAGCTCGCATGATTCGGATTCCACAGTGTCGCGTTCGGCATCTCGGGATCGACGGTGAGCGCCTTGATCTTGCGCGTCAGGATCAGCCGCTTGCGCTGTGGGGAGTTCGCCTGCTGCTCATGCGAGTTGCGGCCGTGCACGATCAGCGCGGCGCGATCGAGCGCCTGCTCGAAGAACAGCTTGTCGCCGTCGAACTTCAGGCTGTCCGGCATGACATGGCCGGCGTCGGCAAGCATGCCGTCCGCTGAGACGATGACGTAGCCTTCAATGCGGACAGACAATGGCCGGCTATTCGTTGACCGTCGTGACGACGCTGTTGACCGGCCGCTGGCTCACCGTCGGCAGCTTGATGTCCTTGCCCAGCTCCTGGTCGTATTCCGGCAACGAGGACGCCGGGAATTTGGCGCGCATCGCCACCACCTTGTAGCCGCCGGCCTTGAGGCGCTTGAGCAGCTCGGGCAGGGCTTCGGCGGTGTGCTTCTGGAAGTCGTGCATCAGGATGATGCCCTTGCCCTTGGCGTCGAGCTTCTTCATCACGGTCTCGATGATCTTCTCGGGCTTGGAGGCCTTGAAGTCGAACGAGTCGATGTCGCAGGAGAAGATCGCGGTGTTGCGGTTGCCGAGATAGGTGACCATCTCCGGCGGATGCTGCAGCGCCGGGAAGCGGAAGAACGGCGAGGGCGAGATGCCGCCGAGCGCCCACTTCACCGCGGACAGGCCCTTCTCGATCTCTTCCTTGCGCTGCGCTTCGTTGAGCTTCTTGTTGTTGAGGTTCGCGTGCGACCAGGTGTGGGTGCCGACGGTGTGGCCGGCCGCATAGACCTGCTTCAGGATCTCCGGCTCGTAGGTCGCGTGCTTGCCGATCGAGAAGAAGATGCCGGTGGTGCATTCGTCGGCGAGCGCCTTCAGCACCGCGGGCGTGTTCTTCGGCCAGGGGCCGTCGTCGAAGGTCAGCACGACCTCCTTGTCGCGCAGGAAGTCGAGCTCCTTGAAATGCTCGAAGCCGAAGCCGGGACCGCCCGTGGTGTCGATCTCGACGGTGCGGGCAACGCCGAGCGCGCCCGGCGTGTTGCAGGCCGCGCGCGCCGGCTGCGGCGCCTGTTGCGGCGGGGGCGGATTGACGAAGCCGGCCGGCGCGGCGGCTGCCGCGGGAGCGGCTGCGGGCGCTGCAGCCGGCGTTGCTGCGGCCGGCGTCGCCGCCGGTGCGGCCTGCGAGGCGGCAGCCGGCTTCGCCGGGGTCTGCGACCATGCTGCGCCGGTCATCGCAACCGACATCGCGCTCGCCAAAATCAGTCCTGCCGCCACACGCATGGTGTTGTCCTCGAGATTGATCCCGTTGTTCCGCCGCGGCTTTTCGCCTCCGGCCAAACCGTCCTGCCCCAAACGATCCTAGCCTAGATGGTGGGCCGTCGCCATTGCAACGGCTGTTTGGCACCTTGCTGCAATTGTGCCCAACCCGGTTGGGCGCTCCAGCATCAACTGTCGGCCAGCGCCCTCGCAATGGCGGTCTTGACCCGCGTGTCGGCAGGCTCCACCGCGGACGGAAAGACCTCGGCAATATAACCGTCGCGGCCCACGAGGTATTTGTGGAAGTTCCAGCGCGGAACCTCGCGAGGCCGCGCCTCGGCGGCCCATTTGTAGAAGGGATGCGCCTTGGCTCCGACCACGACGGCCTTGGCCGTGATCGGAAAGGTAACACCATATTGGTGGTGCGCGGTCTCCGAGATCTCGCTGGTGCCGCCGGGCTCCTGGCCGCCGAAATCGTTGGAGGGCACGCCGATCACGGTGAGGCCGCGTTCGCGAAACTCGCTCCAGATTTCCTGAAGGCCGGCATATTGCGGCGTGTAGCCACAAAGCGAAGCGGTGTTGACCACCAGCAGCGGTTTGCCGGTGAAAGCGGCGAGGCGGATGTCGTCGCCCGAGAGTGCGGGGAAGGAGAACGCATAGGCCGAGACGCGGCTCATGGCGCCCTCGGCCAACGCACGTGTCGTCGGCGCCAGCGTGCCCGCCAGCGCCGCGGTGAGTAAGGTCCTGCGATTCATCATGCCGGCATCCCCCGAAATGATCCGGAAGGCATGTTACTCCGCGGCTGCGACCTGCCTCGTCAACACCGCGTTATCGGGCGCGGGTGAACGCGGCTAGTACAGGCGGACGATGAAGTCGGTGCCTTCGCCGGTCTCGCCCTGGTTGATGCCCTGGTCGGAGATGATGATGGAGCCGCCCGATGTCAGCATCTCGTTGATCTTCGCCATGGTGTCGGCGGGGATCGAGATGCGGTCGAGGGCCGCGGCCGGGCTGTCCGGCGAGACCACGGGCTTGGCAACGGGCTTGGCGGCGACCGGGATCACGGCAGCGCCGCGCTGGCGGTGCGTGAGGCGGCTGTCGTCCTCGCGGGCTGCCGAACGGGCGGAGACGGGGAGCGACACCACCGACCAGCGCAGTGCGTTGGTATCGGTCTTGTCGAGCTCGGCGGTGAAGATATGCGTGCCGAGCGGCCGGTCGCTCGTGGCGATCGTGATCGGGACCTCGAACAGCGGCGCAAAATTCTGCCGCACGTAGAGCTTGGAATCCTTGCGGCTGATGAAGACGGCGATCTGGCCGGCCCGCTTGGGAGCTTCCGGCTTCGCGGCGGGCGCGGGCTCGGCCAGGCGGCTCTCGTCCTTCTTGGCCTCGGGAGAGGCAGCGATTGCCGGTGCATCCGGCTTCTTCGCCGCGTCGGCCGCTTCAGTCTTTGCTGCTTCGGGCTTTGCAGCTTCAGTCTTCGCAGCTTCGGTTTTGCCAGCGTCAGTTTTGGCAGGCTCGGACTGCACGGGTTCGGCCTTGACCGCTTCGGTCTTGGCGGCGGACTTGTCGGCTTGAGCCGGAGAGGGCGCGTCGGCGGCCTCGGCAGTCTTTGTCGCCGCAGCCGCTTCCTCGTGGGTCGCTGCGTTCCCCGTGGTCGCATCCGACATCACGGTATGGCCGACGGAGGTGCGCAGCTCGAGCACGCTGTCGGCGCTGGCGGTCTTGGTTTCGACCGGCTTGGTTTCGACCGGTTTGGCTTCGGCGGCCTTGGTGTCCGCGGCGCCCTTGTCGGCCTTGTCGCCGACATTGGTCTGCGGCTCGAGGCTGGCGGTGGGCTGCGGCGGCATGCGCGACGAGGCGAGCAGGGGATGCGAGAAGCTGTGCGGCGACATCTCGCCTGGCGCGACGACGACGCGCGCGCCCATCCTGGTCCAATTCCACATCTTCATCGCGAACGACATCGGCATGCGGATGCAGCCGTGCGAGGCCGGATAGCCCGGCAGCACGCCGGCATGCATGGCGACGCCGGACCAGGTGATCCGCTGCATGTACGGCATCGGCGCGCCGCTATAGATGTTGGAATGGTGGAATTTGTGCTTCTGGATGACACTGAACACACCCATCGGCGTCGAATGGCCCTTCATGCCCGTCGACACCGGAGATTCCGCGAACACGCCGTTGCTGTCGTAGACGGTAACCTTCTGCCGGTCGATTGAGACGACGATGACCAGCGGCCCCTGCGGCTTGGTGCCCGCTTCCTTCTCGGCGACAACCTCTTTCTTGCCGGTCGCGCTGCGCTTCTGCGGCTTCTGGCGCGGGATCTCGGGATGCCGGTCCTGCCGGGCGTAATAGGATCCGTCGGAATAATCGGTCCAATAATAGAATGCTGCGTCTGCCTGGCTGCTCGCGCCCATCGCACCCGCCGCCGACAAAATGGCGACCTGCCAGAGCCGCGCCGGCTTGGCAGAAAAACCCGACCCGTTCACGCTGTTCATCCTCGAATCCATAATCCAAATCAGACGTTAGTCTCGCAGAGGGGATACGCGTTCACCAGCAGGGCGGTTCTGCGGTCAGATACTTTTGTTCTAGACGTAGCAAAAAAGCCTCACGGAGCGGTAAACGGCGGCCGCGCCGGTTGGCCGTCGTCTTCCTGAGCGGCTGCCTCGTCCCTACATTGGGGAGACTTGTTACCGGAGAACTTCATGTCACCTCGTTTCCTCGATCTTTCCGGCATCCGCTTGAAAGGCTTTGCTTTCCTCCTTCTGGCCCTGGTCGCGCCGGCGGCGCCCGCGGTTGCTGCCGACGAGCCAGATCTGATCTTCCGCCGCTCCACCGTGTTCAAATGGATGAGCCCGAACGACAAGCTTGCGACCTATGGTCTCGACGATCCCGAGGTCGAGGGCGTGGCCTGTCATTTCACGGTGCCGGAGAAGGGCGGCTTCAAGGGTTGGCTGGGCCTTGCCGAGGAGGTCTCGGACATCTCCCTGGCGTGCCGCCAGGTCGGCCCGATCAAGTTCAAGAACAAGATGGAGCAGGGCGACGACATGTTCCGCCAGCGCCGCTCGCTGTTCTTCAAGAAGATGCAGATCGTGCGCGGCTGCGACGCCAAGCGCAACGTGCTGGTGTACATGGTCTATTCGGACAGGCTGATCGAGGGCTCGCCGAAGAATTCGACCTCGACGGTGCCGATCATGCCGTGGGGACCGGCGGATGCGAACGTCCAGAAATGCGGTGAGTTCTTCACGCAGTAACGCGTTTGCACGTCACTCCGTGACGAAGGTGCGGCTGGCCTGCGGTCTGACAAGATGCGAGCCGGTCAGCCGCACGAAGGCTTGTGGCGCCGCCTCGAAGCCGCGCCCGGACTGCAGCGACATCGCGCTGGTCTGGGAGGTGCGGCTGGGTCGTTGATCCCTGTCGTCCGTCCGTTGGTCCGTCTCGCGCGACATTGCGCGATCCTGCATCGTCATGACCATCCCTCAACTGAATGCGTCCGGTGATTCCGGCTCTCGGTTCGATGGCTTGGGTCGCAGCCACAGCGTCCCCGGTTCGACCCAGCCTTCGTTCGCCGCTTCTTTCAGCAGAAAAACGTAAAATGCATGTGAAGCCCGCAAGGCGGGACCGTGACGCGGCGGCGTGCGATGCCGTTGCGCGGGACGCGGCGGAACCCGGTGGGGCGCTTGGAGGCCAGCCGCGACCGGATTGAAATGATTGGCCATTTCCGGGAATTGTGTCGTCGCCCCGGCCCGGACGAAACAATTCTCACGCAAAATGAAACCATTTTGCGCTTTTGGCGCATCACGGGCGAAACCGCCCATGGTTATCAGCTTCACAACGACGAACGGCGGTGTGGCCGGCCACGGAATTCGGAGACAAGACCATGCGCGCGCTCAGCTTCATCCTTGCCTTCGCTTTCGTGATCGCCGGCTCTTCGTTCGCGGGCATGCCGGACGGCAATCTGCCGGGTGTCGGCACCTTCCAGTACAGCGGCTCGCCGGTCACCACCACGACGTCGCAGCCGATCGTGGTCGCCGCGCGCTTCTGATCGACAACAAGAAAATCAGCCGATAAAGGCCGTCATGCTTGCACGATTTTGCGCCGCCGCGTTCGTAACCGTCCTGACGATCAATGCCGCCGAGGCGCAGGTGCGCGCGCCCTCGCGGCTACCCGATCCCCGCAGCGAGTTCGTGCGCCAATGTGCGCCGCGGATGCTGGGGCGCTGGGAACATCCCGAGGAAGTCTGCGGCTGCCTGCACGATCACGCCGCAGCCGCGGTCGAGGATCGTGACCTGCGCGAGGCGCTGCTGCGCGGCATCAGCGAGACCGGCGTGCCCACCATCGAGACCGACTGGGTGCCGGCGTCCAAGCAGAGCGAGATCGGCCCGACCTTCACAAGGATCGCCAAGCCGACCCTGCAGTGCATGTTCGATCCAGCCAGGCAGTAGCTATTTCGTCTTCGGACCGTACCGCTGCACGCAGGTGGTGGTGCGCACGACGCCCTGGTCGGACATCTTCGCTCCGCGCACTTCCTTGACCTGTCCGGCGGGGCAGGTTCCGTCATCCACCTGCACGCGCTGACCCAGCTTGAGATCGACGATATCCTGCTCGCGTCCGACCGTGGCGGCATGTGCCGTTGCGGGAAGCGCGATGGAGATCAGGAGCGCGAGGCAGGTCGTGCGGTGTAGCGGCATGGTGAGATATCTCGTCAGCGATGCCGCAATGTAGGGATTGGCTGGCGATTCTCATAGTGAACCTTCGTCACGCGCGCCGGCCCGGCTTGTTCCTCATGCGCAGGGCAGCACGCGATTCCCGCGCCAGCAATTTTGCGGAGGCCACGAGCTGTGGAACCGCATGTCCCGAAAATCCCAGCACGAAGCCAGGCAGTGGGCGCGCGCGCGAATAGGTGTCGGCCAGCAGCCAGCCTTCTGCGCCAGCCGCCTGCTTCGCCCGCGCGGCGACCGTCAGGTCGACCGAGGGATCGAACCGGGCGACCAGATGCAGGCCCTGTGACGGCACCGGCACCGACAGCGCGCCATCGGATGCGGCTTCCAGTGTTTCGGCCAGCACGTCGCGCGCCTCGCGATAGAGCTTTCGCACGCGCTTGAGATTGGCGGCGAACGCACCCGAATTGAGCATGTCCGCCACCGCGCCCTCCATCAGCGTGCCGGGGAAACGGTCGAGCGCCGCGCGCGCTGCCGCGACGTCTGCGATCAGGCGTTCGGGCAGGGCGCAATAGCCGATGCGCAGGCCTGGAAACAGCGTCTTGGCGAACGTGCCGAGATAGATCACGCGCTGCAGGCGGTCGATGCCGGCGAGCGACATCAGCGGTGCGCCGTCATAACGAAACTCGCTGTCGTAATCGTCCTCCAGCACGAAGGCGCCGGCTTGCCTTGCCCAGTCCAGCAGCTCGAGCCGCCTCTGCATCGACATCTGCACGCCCAGCGGAAATTGGTGCGACGGCGTGACATAGGCCGCGCGCGCGGACGGTCCTGCGGAGCGGCCCTTGGCGACCCGCATGCCGTGCTCGTCGACGGGGACGTGCACCGCGCGATAGCCGCAATGCGCGATGGTTTTTCGCGCGGCGGGGTAGCCGGGGTCCTCGCACCAGACCTGGTCGCCTGCCTTGAGGATCGCGCTCAGTACGATGCGCAGCGCATGCAGGGTGCCCGACGTCAGCATGATCTGGTCGGGATCGCAGCGCAGCCCGCGCGCCGACAGGAGATGATCGGCGATTGCCGCGCGCAGCTCGCGGCTGCCGCGCGGATCTCCGTAGTGCAGATGCTCGGATCCGAAGGCGCGCATGCGCCGTCCGACGAAAGCGCGAAAACGCTGCACCGCTCGCTCGTCGATATGGGTGCAGCCGAGCGCGAACGCGCCTTGCCTGGGCGCATCGACCACGATGTTCGACTTGCCCGGCGCGGCCGCGCGCGCCGGGATTCGCGCGGCGACGAAGGTGCCGGAGCCGACGGTAGCCCCGGCAAAGCCGTCGGCGATCAGGCGCTCATAGGCGATCACGACCGCGTTGCGCCGGAAACCCGTCTGTCTCGCCAGTGTGCGTGATGGTGGCAACGGCTCGCCAGGCTTGACGAGGCCGGAGACGATCATCTCGCACAGCGCCTGATACAGCCGGTGCGCGGCGGACGCTCCCGCCGTGACGTGCGGGCCGGTGAGGTCGAGCGGCAGCTCGGTCTTTGTCGCCAAGGAAGACTGTGTCGAGGAAGACTTTTTCGAGGAAGCCTTTGTCGAGGAAGACTTGGGCGGTGAGGCCCGGGAATTGGTCGGAATTTTTTGCATGGAATTGGAACTATCGCAGACCAAATGCGCCGTTACAACTGCGCCCAGATCCTTCCAGTCCGAGCAGGAGCGGCCGTGAGCCAGACCGAGACCACCAATTCCTACCCGACCTCCGCGCGCAACCAGGTGAAGCGCCGGCACGACCGCGGCTTCTACGATCACGAGACGGTGCATCGCATCCTGGATTCCTCGATGATGTGCCACGTCTCCTATGCGATCGACGGCCAGCCCTATTGCACACCGACCTTTTTTTGGCGCGAGGGGACAAAGCTCTATTGGCACGGCTCGAGCGCAAGCCGGATGCTGCGTAACCAGACCAAGGGCGAGCGCGTGTGTCTCACGGTCGCGCATCTCGACAGCCTCGTGCTGGCGCGCTGCGGCTTCAACCATTCCGCCGACTACCGCGCGGTGATGGCGTTCGGCACCGCCTATCTCGTGACCGACCCTGATGAGAAGGAGCGCGCGGTGATCGCCATGGTCGACCGCTTCTTCCCGGACCGCACCGCGAGCCTGCGGGCGAGCAACACGCAGGAGATCAAGGCGACCTCCTTCATCGCGATGGAGATCGAGGAAGCCTCCGCCAAGGTCCGCGCCAAGGGTGTGGCCGACGACGATGAGGACTACGAATTGCCGATCTATGCAGAGCGCATCCCGGTGCGCACGGTGCTCGGCGCGCCGGAACCGTGTCCGCGCCTGCTCGACGGGGTGAGCCGCCCTGCGACGCTGAATGGCTATTCGGAAGGCCGTCTGCTCGAAGATGCATTGCGGGATGCATATTTTGTGGAGTACCCGAACGGCTGAAATCGGCTAGCTTGCGCACTCCTTGGGAGCAATGAAATGCCTGGAGTTGCCTGATGAATGCCGAAACGCAGCAGAGGATTCTCGACGCCGTCGATGCCGGCTTCGAGGCCCAGCTCGCAACCACGCGCGACTTTGTCGCGATCCCCTCGACCCGTGGCGCCGAGGGACCGTGCCAGGACATGATTGGCGACCTGCTACGTGCGCGCGGCTATGAAGTCGACGATTGGCACATCAAAGTCGACGATCTCAAGGATCTGCGCGGCTTCGGCCCGATCGAGCACGATTTCTCGAAGGCGCGCACGGTCGTCGGCACATATCGTCCGACCACGGAAGCCGGCAAATCGCTGATCCTGCAGGGCCACTGCGACGTGGTGCCGGCCGGGCCGCTGGAGTTGTGGGACACCCCGCCGTTCGCGCCCACGATCAAGGACGGCAAGATGTTCGGCCGCGGCGCCTGCGACATGAAGTCGGGCACCATCGGCGCGCTCTATGCGCTGGATGCGATCAAGGCCGCGGGTCTCAAGCCGACGGCGCGCATCCACTTCCAGTCCGTGATCGAGGAGGAGAGCACCGGCGTCGGCGCGCTCTCGACGCTGCAGCGCGGCTACCGCGCGGATGCCTGCTTCATCCCGGAGCCGACCGGCGGCAAGATGGTGCGCTCGCAGGTCGGCGTGATCTGGTTTCGCCTGCGCGTGAAGGGGCATCCGACCCATGTCGCCTTTGCCGGCTCCGGCTCCAACGCGATCATGGCGGCCTATCATCTCGTCCACGCCTTGCAGAAGCTCGAGATCGAATGGAACGAGCGTGCCAAGGCCGACAAGCATTTCAAGACGTTGAACCATCCCATCAACTTCAACCCTGGTATCATCAAGGGCGGCGACTGGGCTTCCAGCGTTCCGGCCTGGTGCGATGTCGATTGCCGCATTGCGGTGTTGCCGGGCTGGTCGATCGCCGATCACCAGAAGGAGATTTTGGCCTGCGTTGCGGCTGCTTCGCGCAACCATCGCTTCCTCGCCAACAATCCGCCGGAGGTCGATTGGTCGGGCTTCCTGTCGGAAGGCTATGAGTTGACCGACTCCGCAGCGCCGGAAGCCGCCTTCGGTAAGGCCTTCAACAAGGTCTACGGCGGCCAGCCCGAGGATCTCGTCTTCACCGCGCTCACCGACACCCGCTTCTATGGCCTCAACGAAGGCATCCCGAGCCTGTGCTTCGGCGCCAGCGGCGGCGAGATGCATGGCTTCAATGAATATGTCGATCTGGAGTCGTTGAAGAAGACCACCAAGGCGATGGCGCTGTTCATCGCGGAGTGGTGCGGGGTGGAGAAGGCCTAGGTCCTCTCAGCGTCATTGCGAGGAGCAAAGCGACGAAGCAATCCAGACTGCCCATGCAGAGGCAGACTGGATGGCTTCGCTTCGCTCGCAATGACGACGGAAATATCTTGCCGCTTCGCCACCTAATCTGCGGCTTCCTAAAATCCTTTAAGCTTAAAAGAAAGACTAGGATGCCGGGCGTCCCGGTGGCAGACTGGCGTCCGGTATGCCGGACGAGTCCCTGGGAGTGACAATGCGCGATTGGGATGATGCTTACGCCAATTCGGCCCATATCCCGGGGTCGGACAAGATGCCGGGGCTGTGGGCGGAGCGGGCGGCGGCCTACCGGGCGAGGCTGACAAATTTTCGCGCTGACATCGCCTATGGCGGCGGCGAACGCCAGAAGTTCGACCTGATCCTGCCGGATGGCGACAGCAAGGGGCTCGTCGTGTTCGTGCATGGCGGCTACTGGATGCGCTTCGACAAGTCGACCTGGACCGATCTCGCCGAAGGTGCGCGTCATCACGGCTGGGCCGTGGCGCTGCCGAGCTACACGCTGACGCCGGCCGCGCGCATCTCCGACATCACCGCCGAAATCGCTGGTGCCATCGCCAAGGCAGCTTCGCTCGTCGCGGGACCGATCCGGCTTGCCGGCCATTCCGCCGGCGGCCATCTCGTGACGCGTATGCTGTGCGACGACAGCCGGCTGGAGCCCGTCGTCTATGGCCGCGTCACCGGCACGCTCTCGATCAGCGGCCTGCATGATCTGCGCCCGCTGCTCAAGACTGGGATGAACGACACGCTGCGCATGACCATGGAGGAGGCGAGCCTCGAAAGCGCGGCGCTGCATCTGCCGCTGGGACATTCGCCCGTCACCGCCTGGGTCGGGGGCAATGAGCGGCCGGAGTTCATCCGCCAGTCCGACCTGCTGGCCAATGTGTGGACCGGCTTCGACGTGCCGACGCGCCTCGTCGTCGATCCCGGGCTCAACCATTTTACCGTGATCGACGGGCTGAAGGATCCGGCGTCGCCGATCACCGCGCGCCTGATCGGCCTCGATTGAGCCGGCCGGGAATGATCGATCGGGAGGGCCTGTCATGACGTCCAGCGACTACGATCCCGCGAGAGAAGGTGCCGAGACCGATTTTTCCCGGCGCATGTCCTACGGCGACTATCTTTCGCTGGATTCGATCCTCGGTGCGCAACATCCGCTGTCGGAAGCGCATGACGAGATGCTGTTCATCATCCAGCACCAGACCACGGAGCTGTGGATGCGCCTCGCCATCCACGAGCTCAGCGCCGCGCGCCGCGCCATTGCCCGGGACGAAGTGTCGCCCGCCATGAAGATGCTGGCGCGGATGTCGCGCATCTTCGAGCAGCTCAACAATGCCTGGGACGTGCTGCGGACGATGACGCCGAGCGAGTACACGCGCTTCCGCTCGCAGCTCGGCCAGTCCTCCGGCTTCCAGTCGCGCCAGTACCGGCTGATCGAATTCCTGCTTGGCAACCGCAACCAGGCCATGCTGAAGCCGCACGCGCACGATGCAGAGACGACGAAGCTGCTGGAAGACGAGCTTGCGACGCCGAGCCTCTATGACGAGGTGCTGCGTCTTGCCGATCGCAACGGGCTGAAAATGCCTGCGTCCGTGCTGGCCCGCGACGTTCGCGAGACCCACAGCTTCAACGAGGGTGTGCTGCAGGCCTGGCGCGTCGTCTACGAGGCGCCGGAGACGCATTGGATGCTCTACGAGCTCGCCGAAAAACTGGTGGACTTCGAGGACTATTTTCGTCGCTGGCGCTTCAACCATGTGACCACGGTCGAGCGCGTCATCGGTTTCAAGCGCGGCACCGGCGGCACCGGTGGCGTCAGCTATCTCAAGCGCATGCTGGAGGTCGAGCTGTTTCCCGAGCTCTGGCGCGTGCGAACCATTCTGTAGAAATGACCATGACCCGATATCGCGTCTACGACGATACCAAAGCCCTGTTCCACTTGCCGGACGGCGTGATCTATCTCGACGGCAACTCGCTCGGCGCGCTGCCGCTGGGCGTCGCCGAGCGGGTCAACCGCGTGATCACGACGGAGTGGGGCGATGAGCTGATCCGCGCCTGGAACACCGCGGGCTGGTACGCCCAGCCGCGCCATGTCGGCGATCGCATCGCGCGGCTGATCGGCGCGCAAGCCGGCTCGGTGATGGTCGGCGATACGCTGTCGCTCAAGGTCTATCAGGCGCTCGCCGCCGCGCTCGACATGAACGTCTCCCGCAAGGTCGTCCTGTCGGACACCGGCAATTTCCCGACCGATCTTTACATGGCTGAAGGCCTGATCGCGACGCTCGGGCGCGGCCATCAATTGCGTCTGGTCGCGCCGGAGGACATCGAGGCCTCGCTGTCGGAAGAGATCGCGGTTCTCTACATCACCGAAGTCGATTACCGCACCGGCCGTCGCCACGACATGGCGGATCTGACCGCGAAGGCGCATGCGCTCGGCGTCGTCACGGTGTGGGACCTCGCGCATTCGGCCGGGGCGCTGCCGGTCGATCTTGCCGGCTGCGGCGCGGATTTCGCGGCGGGGTGCACCTACAAATATCTCAACGCGGGCCCGGGCGCGCCGGCCTTCCTCTATGTCGCGCCGCGCCACGCCGATACAGCGCGCGCTGCGTTGTCGGGCTGGATGGGGCACGACAAGCCGTTCGCCTTCGAGCTTGGCTATGCGGCCGCGGGCGGTGTCGAGCGCATGCGCGTCGGCACGCCGCCGGTGCTGGCGATGGCGGCGCTGGAGGCCTCGCTCGACATCTGGGACCGCGTCGATATCGCCGAGGTGCGTACACGCTCGCTGGCGCTCGGTGATCTCCTGATCGCCGAAATCGAGCGCCGCTGTCCGTCCCTGAGGCTGGTCACCCCGCGCGCGCATGACCAGCGCGGCTCACAGGTCTCCTTCGCCTTCGACGGCGGTTACGCCGCCATGCAGGCGCTGATCGCCCGCGGCCTCATCGGTGATTTTCGTGCGCCTGACATCATGAGGTTCGGGATCACGCCGCTGTACATCGGCGAGAGCGAGATCGTTCGGGCGGCGGAGATCATCGAGGAGGTGATCGCCGGCGAGGTGTGGCGTCAGCCGGAATATGAAGTCGTCAATGCGGTGACGTGAACCGAGCTGTGCCCCGGACGCAGCGCAGCGCGCCGCATTTGCGGCGTGGTGCGCTGCAGAGCCGGGGCCCATGCCGCATCGTGCTCTGTTGCGAGATGGGTCCCGGCTCAGCGCCGCAACGCTGACGCGTTGCAGCACGTCCGGGACACGATAGCGGTGGCGGCCTCGCTATTCGCGCTCGCCCCACAACGTCATCACGATCGCGTCCAGTCCGTCCGTCAGCGCCGCCGGTCCCGGCTGCAGGATGATCGGCGACTTGATCTCGATGATGCGGTTGTCGCGCACGGCGGGGATCTCGCCCCAGCCATCGCGCGCGCAGATGCGGGCCGGCACGACCTTCTTGCCGCACCAGGAGGCCAGGATGACGTCGGGGGCGGCCTCGCGCACCGCCTCCGCTGAGACGATGCGGTCCTTGGCGGCCTGCCGATGGCGCAGCTCCGGGAACACATCCTCGCCGCCGGCGATCTCGATCAGCTCGGAGACCCAGCCGATGCCGGAGATCAAGGGATCGTCCCATTCCTCGAAATACACTTTTGGTCGCGGCGAGGGGCGGGGCGTTGCGGCGACATCTGCCAGGCGCTGCTCCAGATCTTGCGCGAGCACCTCGGCGCGTTCCGCCGCGCCGACCAGCGCACCGAGCGTGCGGATCATCGCCAGGATGCCGGCGATGTCGCGCTGGTTGAAGACGTGGACGTCGATGCCGGCGCGCACGAGGTCGGCGACGATGCCGGCCTGGAGGTCGGAGAAGGCCAGCACCAGATCGGGTTCCAGCGCCAGGACCTTCGGGATGTCAGCCGAGACGAACGCCGACACCCGCGGCTTCTCGCGCCGTACTTGCGGCGGACGAACCGCGTAGCCGGAGACGCCGACGATGCGGTCCTGCTCGCCGAGCAGGTACAGCGTCTCGACGGTCTCCTCGGTCAGGCAGACGATCCGGCGGGGCGGGAAGTGGCGCATGGTCTGGAGCCTATGCACAATGTGCGCGCCGATGTCAGCAGGCCCATGACCTCGGACGTCATTGCTTTGCTGCGCGAAGCAATTCACGTTGAGGCAACAAGGAATTGGGAGGAGATCTGATGACGCCGCTCGAGAAACTTAAAGCGATGAAGATGCCGTTCGCCGAGCTCAAGGGCGTCGAGTTCATCGAGGCCGGGAAGGACCGCGTGGTGGCGCGGATGACGGTCCGGCCCGATCTCTGCACGCTGCATCACACCATCCATGGCGGCGCGGTGATGGCGCTGGCGGATTCGGTCGGCGCGGCCGCGACCGTCATCAACCTGCCCGAGGATGCCAAGGGCACGACCACGCTGGAGAGCAAGACCAATTTCATAGGTGGGGCCAAGGAGGGAACCACCTTGATTGCCACCGCAACCCCGGTCCATCGGGGCCGGCGAACCCAGGTCTGGACCACCCGGCTCGAAACCGAGGACGGCAAGCTGGTTGCCGTGGTCACCCAGACCCAACTGGTCCTGTAAGACTACGGAGCTTTGATTCTATTAACGAATTAGTCGTCTCAGGTGCCTTTAAGTTGGGCAGGTCCTCGTCTTGAAAAAGATGCTGCGATGCACAATATAGGAGGCCTAGGGATTCGAACGCCTCCTCGAGGGACACCAAGAGGAGTTTTGACGTGATACTTGAAGAGACCGTCCGCACCGCCCCGGGCTATGTGCGGACCCTGATCCAGCAGGAAGAACTGCCGCTTCTGCGCGATCATCTGCTGAGGCTCGATGCCGAAAGCCGGCACGACCGTTTCAACGGCTTTCTCGACGACAGTTTCATCGAGCGCTACGCCGCCCGCTGCGCCGAGGACGGCACCGTGATCGTTGCCTATATCGTCGACGGCGTGGTCCGCGGTGCGGCCGAGTTGCATCCGCCGGAGGACGAGGCGCTGCCTGAAGTCGCTTTCAGCGTGGAAGGCTCCGCGCGACGCCAGGGCGTCGGCACCGTGCTGTTCCGCCGCCTGATCGCGGAAGCGCGCTGGAGAGGCTACAAGAGCCTGCGCATCACGACGGGTGCCGAGAACCACGCGATGCGGGCGCTCGCCAGGAAGTTCGGGGCGCATCTGGCTTTCCGTCACGGCGAATCGACCGGGACGATCGATCTCGGCAAGACGCCCGAGGCCGAGCTCGCCGATCTCGCGGCTTCGCCCTTCACGGCCGGGCGTGCGCTGCTCAGCTTCAACTCGACCTGCTGGAAGATCATCTCAAGCATGTACGCCAATCGCGCGGCCTGATCTCAGGTCGCTGGCTGAATCAAAAAGCGGACCGGCATGGCCGGTCCGCTTTCGTATTCCTGGGGTCGTGAAACGCGCGCTTCAGGTGCCGGTGCGCTTGTCGTTGCCGAAGCGGCGGACGACGCGGCGTTCGACCACGACAGAGCGCTGCGCTCCCTGTTCGCCGGCGATCACGCGCGTCGCGGTGATGCGGCTGTTGGTGCGCGCCTGCTTCTTCACTTCGGCCTGCACGACGTCGATGGGCATGCCCATCAAGGCTGCGGCAATCTCGGCCTGCTGCTCGTGATCGTCGGTGATACCGATGGCGGCGAAGATCGCCTCGTCCAGGGTCGGCGGATCGTGGCGGACGCGACGCGTGCCGTACTTGGTATTCCAGTCTGCGCTCATGGGGGCCTCGTTTCGATTCTGGATACCTAGTGCCGCCTATGTTGCATTGCAATATGAATTTGGTATGGCATCTCAGCTATTCACCGCTTGCATCGATCGCCGTGAGGGGGCGCCGCCCTTGACCTCGACCGGTTGCTGCGGCCAGCGCTTCAGGGCGGCGTGCCCGGCCTCGGTGAGCCCGTAGATTCCCCGGTCGGCCCGCTCGAACCAGCCATACACATTGTTAAGCAAGATCTTGCCGGCATCCGGACAGCGTTCGCGCAGGTCCCGCACGCGCTGCGGCCCCTCGGCGAGGGCCGAGGCACAGGCCAGCGCCTGCTGCCGATAGGCCGTCATGATCGGTGAGCGGGTGCTGCCACCGAGGGCGGGATCGCCCTGGCGGCGCTGGTGCTCGGCAACGAGGCGCGAGCGCACCTTCGGCTCGCGGCGGGGCGCTGCCGTCGGCGGCTTAACCAGCACCTCGACCTGGCCGCGATCGGTGACGCCGAGCATGCCGAAGCCGAGGCGGCGGCAAAGATTGCGATAGCGCGCATCGCTCTCGCGCCCTTTGCCGCGGATCGACATCTTCGCCGCGATCCAGACTTCGTCGGCAGCCGATGCGCGATCGACCGCCTGCAGGATCAGCTCGAGATTGAAGGCGAGCTTCAGCTCTCCGATCACCACGACCGGCGGATCGCCGGCGCTGAGGCCGACGAGATCGCAGCCGCCGATCTCGCCCTTCACGGTGAAGCCGAGCTCTTCGAGAAAGCGTTTGACGGGCAGGTAGAGCGCGGTTTCCACGGGGCGTCCGATCGGAGAATCAGTTGCGATCAGTCTAGCCCGGAACGGAGTCCGGCCCCTGCGCCATTTGATCGGGAACGGATGATCCGGTTATCCTGCGACCGGGACAGTCGGACGTTTGGCGACGATGACGATCAGGAACGGGCTCTACCACATTCGCATCGAGATGCTGGATGCCGTCCAGGGCGGCAACCAGGGCGTCATGGTGCTGCGTGACGGCACCATGCGTGGCGGCGATTCATTCTTCTTCGCCTATGGCAGCTACGCCTCGGCCAATGGCAAGTGGAAGGGCGAACTGACCAACGAGGAACACTCGCCCTCGTTCGACGAGCGTCCGGTATGGGGCCGCAAGATCGTGACCATCGGCTTCAGCGGCACCTACGACGATGAGACCGCTTACGGCGAAGGCATCGCGCTCGCCGGCAAGCAGAGCATCCGTTTCAAAGGCAATCTGCGGCTGCTGGTGCCGGATTGACGTTTCAGCTCACGAGACGGTCGTAGTCTGCATGAGAGCCGATCCAGAACCAGACATAGGCGTCGTCAGTCTCGACAGCCAAAGCACGATATCGGAGCCCGACTCTGGCCGACCACAAATGTCCGACCCGTTTGAACTGAAGCGAGGGATGGGAGGGGTCGCTTTTCAAGAGCTGGAAATTGGCATCGGCCAACTGTCGAACCTTGAGGGGCAGAGCCTCATAGGCTTTCCAAAACTTGGGCGACGCCGTGTGCTTCACAAGTCGCGAGTTTGGCCGGTGCGATAAACGCTCAGCGCCTCTTCGGCAAAGGCATCGAGCTTTCCCGCCTTAATGCCTTGCTCCAAGGCCTGATCGAAGCGCTCGGCATCGAAATGCTCGAACCACGCACGAAATCGCGCCAACTCGTCAGGCGCAAGTTGCTCGACCGCTCGCTCGATCTCATCCGCTTTCATGGCTCGAATATAGCAATGTGCGGTGGCTTAGAAAAGATACAAGGCAGTTGAACCTACACCCGTCCGCCCACCGGGATCAGCGCGCCGGTGACGCCGCTGGCGGCATCGCTGGCGAGGAACAGGATCACTTCAGCGAGCTCCTGCGGCGTGACCCATTTGGTAAAATCCGCCTTCGGCATGTCGGCGCGATTGGCCTTGGTGTCGATGATCGACGGCAGCACCGCGTTCACCGTGACCTTGCCCTTGTACTCGCTGGCCAGCGCCTCGGTGAGCCGGTGCACGCCCGCTTTCGATGCCGCATAAGGCCCCATGCCGGAGCCGGCCTGGAGCGCGCCCATGGCGCCGATATTGACGATGCGGCCGGCCTTGGACGCTGCGAGATGCGGCAGCGCCGCGCGCGAGGTGTTGAGCGCGGTCAGGACGTTCAGTGCGTGCATGCGCTGCCAGGTCTTGATGTCGCCGTCGCCGACCGTCTCGAAGGCGAAGCCGCCGGCGATGTTGATCAGCGCATCGAGCTTGCCGAAATGATTGGCCGCCGCGTCGATCGCAGTCTTGGCCTGCGCTGTGTCGGACAGGTCGACACCGCCGATCTCGATGCGCTCCGGTGTCGCCGGCAGTTGCGAGGGCGCATGATCGATGCCGGCGATGCGCGCGCCGCGCGACTGCGCGACGTCGGCAACCACTTTGCCCAGCGCGCCGAGCGCGCCGGTGATGACCAGGACCTTGCCTTGCATTGTCGATCTCCCGGCGCTGCGGCCTATGATTCCAGATAGCGTGCTTTCAGCGCGGCCCGCTCGGTCGCCCCGAGCTTAAGCCCGTCGCGCAGATAGGTTTCGAGATCGCCATATTCGCGGCCGACGGCCTCGAAAGCTGCAGCAAGATACGAGGTCTCGACGCTGCCGATGGCGTTGCGCACGTCCTCGGGCAGGTCGGTGGCCGCCGTCGCATCGCGCTTGTAGTGCTGGTTGGTCAGCAGATAGTCCTCGGCGATGATTTCATCGGGCACGCCGAGGGCATGCAGGATCAGTGCACTGGCAAAGCCGGTGCGATCCTTGCCCGCGGTGCAGTGGATCACCAGCGGCGCGCGGTCTTCCAGGAGATGGCCGAACAGGCTGCGAAAGGTCTGCGTGTTGTGGCGGACATAATTGCGGTAAGACTCCCGCATCAGCTCGAGCGCAACCGGCGCGGTCAGCGTGCCCCCGGCGATCTCGGCGCGCAGCGCCGCCACGACGGTCGGCTCGATCGGCAGCGAATGCACCGTGATCTCGTTCACCACGCAGACGCCGGCCTCACGCTCTTCCCGACCGCGGAAATCGAACGCGCTTCTGACGCCGAGCGCGCGAACGATGGCGACGTCATCGGCCGTGAGCTGGCCGAGATGGTTGGAGCGGAAGATATGCCGCCAGCGCGTGGTGCGGCCATCGGTGGTCTTGTAGCCGCCGAGGTCGCGAAAATTGCTGGCGCCTTGCAGGGCGAGGTGACGGGCAGGGGTGTCGTTGCGGGGGGAGTCTTGCATGGGATCAGCTTGGGTTATGGTTGCAGCGGGCGCACGGCGGGCGTCCTTGAGGTCTATCACAGGGGGCGATCATGGGCCGGCACAAGGCCATTGTCTTGGCGATCATCATGCTGTCGGGCGGAATTTTCGATGTACCGCAGGCCGATGCGCAGACGTTCCGGAGCTATCGATGCGCCGATGGTACGCAGTTCATCGTTGGATTTTATGACGCCGACAAGCGGGCCTTTCTCCAGATCGATGGCGAGCCGGTCACGCTCGCCAAGCGGCTGTCGGTCTCGGGCGTCCGCTATTCGGGGGCGGGCGTCACGCTGAAGATCCCGACGACCGGCGCCACCACGGTAAAGCACCTGAAGCGGCCGGTGACGGCCTGTGCGGTGATCGAAAGGCCGGGGATCTAGCCGGGCGGGCAGCGAGAATCAAAAAGGGCCGAAACACCGTTGTTTCGACCCTCTTTCAACTGCTGCGAGGCGCATGCGCGAGCGCCGCGGTTTCAAGCCAGACACTGGCATCAGCGATCCCATTTGGGTTTGGCTTCGTCGACCGCATCCTGGTGATACCAGCTGTCGCTGCAGATCGAGGCGTTCGCGGGCAGCGAGGCGTGATCGGCAGGAAGGCGGGTTTCGCCATAGCGGCGTCCGGCAAGAGCCGCGCGGCCCCCGACCGGGAATTGGTAGATCGTTGCCGATCCGTGACTCAGACCATTGTTCATCATTTCGATTTCTCCTTGGTCAAAGCGCCTTGGCCTCCATGGTGCGCTCGACTCATTCGATTGTGGTTACTGGAATCCCCATATCGGCCGCGTCTTCCCAATTGGAAAGTGCTGAAAAGGAAATCAGTTGCCGCCCAATTTGTAGGCAGGTGGAGGCCTGCATCCCCGAAGGCACCGTCTCGGTGACCAACGCCTCGGCCATTCCAAAGGTTGCTGCGTAGGGGCGGGTGACTTTGCGAAAATTGCTGGCGGTTGATGCGTGTTTGATCGGCAACTTCCGGCTTGGCGCCGCTTGCTGCAGAAACGGGCGATTTCCCCGGGATTTTTGCACTGCAGCTTCACGCGAAGGTGCGCGGCTATGACGCAGACCGCAGGGGAAAATCTCCTCGCGGCGGATGGGCTTCAGCCGCGGTGGAAAACCCCGCGCAGTGCGGCCTTTTGGCACGTTAAATGCTTGTAAAGGGCCGGCCGATGGTGGCCGGGTACAAAACGTTCGGGGGCCCCCAGGCCCCCAACCTTTCGCATCATCTACAGAGAGGCTCAATGACCAAGTATAAGCTCGAGTACATCTGGCTCGACGGATATACGCCGACTCCGAATTTGCGCGGCAAAACTCAGATCAAGGAATTCGCGTCGTTCCCGACGCTCGAGCAGCTTCCGCTCTGGGGCTTCGATGGCTCCTCCACCCAGCAGGCCGAAGGCCACAGCTCCGATTGCGTGCTGAAGCCGGTCGCCGTGTTCCCGGACGGCGCGCGCACCAATGGCGTGCTCGTGATGTGCGAAGTCATGATGCCCGATGGCAAGACCCCGCACGCCTCCAACAAGCGCGCCACCATTCTCGACGACGCCGGCGCCTGGTTCGGCTTCGAGCAGGAATACTTCTTCTACAAGGACGGCCGTCCGCTCGGCTTCCCGACCGCCGGCTATCCGGCGCCGCAGGGCCCGTACTACACCGGCGTCGGCTACTCGAACGTCGGCGACGTCGCCCGCAAGATCGTCGAAGAGCATCTCGACCTCTGCCTCGCGGCCGGCATCAACCATGAAGGCATCAACGCGGAAGTCGCGAAGGGCCAGTGGGAATTCCAGATCTTCGGCAAGGGCTCCAAGAAGGCCGCTGACGAAATGTGGATGGCACGCTACCTGATGCTGCGCCTGACCGAGAAGTACGGCATCGACATCGAGTTCCACTGCAAGCCGCTCGGCGACACAGACTGGAACGGCTCGGGCATGCACGCCAACTTCTCCACCGAGTACATGCGTACGATCGGCGGCAAGGAGTATTTCGAAGCGCTGATGGCTGCCTTCGACAAGAACCTGATGGACCACATCGCCGTCTACGGCCCGGACAACGACAAGCGTCTGACCGGCAAGCACGAGACCGCGCCGTGGAACAAGTTCAGCTACGGCGTTGCCGACCGCGGCGCCTCGATCCGCGTCCCGCACTCCTTCGTCAACAACGGTTACAAGGGCTATCTGGAAGACCGCCGTCCGAACTCGCAAGGCGACCCATACCAGATCGCTTCGCAGATCCTGAAGACGATCGCCTCGGTGCCCGCCGACAAGAAGGCCGCGGCCTAAGATCCTCCCGGCCCGGGCTGGGGGGCTGGCCCGGGTTGGTGCTCAATCCGCCGGAGCTTTCAAGGCTCCGGCGGATTTTTGCGTTCTGGTGACAGCCGTTGTTGTGAGTCTGGCGGCCATGCCGGCCTGAAGCCTGTCCATCGCCGCCCAAAGCGGGATAGAGTGCCGCCAGGATATGCGCGGGGCCGGGGACGGCTGGTGTTTGAAGGCTTCTACAAGACGAGATTTCAGCTCGGCAACGCGGTCGGCCGGAGCGTGATGCATGTGGCGAACGGCAAGCTGCTGGGCGGCAATTCGGCTTTCGCCCATATCGGCACCTATGAACCGAGCGAAGCCGGCGTCGACATCGTCATCAAGACCGTTCGACACAACCCGGATCCGAACTACCGTGCCATGGCCGGAACGGATGATGCGACCCTGATCGCGAAGGGATGGGCCGACGGCGATCTCTATCGCTTGAAGGGTGAGTTGAAGGAGCTGCCCGGCGTTCCCTTCCAGTCGCTGATGACGCCGATCACCGACGACGAGGTGCCGATCGCCGGCAGCGTCGGCGCGGACGGCATTGCCGACGGCCTTTACTCGATCCACCTGCGGATGCTCGACGGCGTCGACGGCGGCCTCTCCGGCGTGATGCTGCTCAACCAGGGCCGCATCCTCGGCGGCGATGCGGCGTTCTACTATCTCGGCAGCTACACCGCCGCGAACGGCCGCTGGAAGGGCCAGATCCTCAACCAGGAGCACACGCCTGCCAAGGATGATCCGATCTTCGGCGGCCACGAGGTCGGCATCGGCTTCTCCGGCACATATGACGCGGAGCAGGCGGTGCTGGAGGCGACGGCGCTTGCCGGCAAGCGTTCCTTGCGCCTGACCGCCGCGCTCAAGCTGATGCATCGCGCCTAAACGCGACGGGAAAATCTCATGGAAACGGTTCGCATGCTTTCTACGCTCGGCCTGATGGGTGCGATGCGCAGCCTGGCTTCGGCCTTCGAGACCGCAACGGGCATCCATGTCGATGCCGACTACGCGCCGACCCTGGCGCTGCTCAAGCGCCTGCGCGCCGGCGAGCCCGCCGATCTCGTCATCCTCACCCGCGAGGGCCTCGACGAGATGATCGGCGAGGGCCGCGTCGTTGCGGACGGTGCGAAGGACCTGGCACGCTCCTATGTCGGCCTCGCCGTCCGGGCCGGAGCGGCGCATCCCGACATCGGCAGCGAAGCGGCGCTGCGCAAGACGCTGCTGGCCGCGCGGTCCATCGCCTATTCACGGCTTGGCGCAAGCGGCGTCTATTTCGCCCAGCTGATCGTCCGGATGGAGATCGCCGCGGAGATCAACGCCACGGCCACCGTCGTCGAGCAGGGCTTTACCGCCGAACGGCTCGTGACGGGCGAAGCTGACCTTGCCGTGCAGCAGATCAGCGAGCTGAAGCAGGTTGAGGGCATCGAGGTGATCGGCCCGATCCCGCACGAACTGCAGACGCCTGCCGTGTTCTCCGCCGGCCGCATCGCAAGCGCGGGGCATGCCGCGGCTGCGGATCGCCTTCTGCGTTATCTGGCCTCGCCGGAGGTCATTCCCGTGCTGCGCCAATCGGGCCTCGAGCCCTGAATTCGCCGGAGCATCTCGGGACCTTCAAGAAGCACGAGCGCGAGGTGGAGTATTCTAGGCGTCACTGACGCGCGATGCCCTTGGGGCAAGCAAGAAATGCGAAAACAACCCCATGCACAGTAGCCAAGTCCTTGAAATCGCTCGCTGCTGATTAGGCGAAATGGACGGCCGCGCCGGGCGCAAGGCAGGGGATGAGGGCTTCGAGGCCGCCCGGGGGCCCGCAAGCCCCCTGCGCGCAAAAGCCGGGTGGCCGAGCTGCGGCGGCAGTGCTAGGTAGCCCACGATTCCTTTTCGGTTTTGTGGGCTGATTGCGTTGCTGGACGGACTGTACAAGGTTGAATACGGCGTCAATGATGCGTTCGGGCGCAGCATCATGTGCCTGCATGACGGCAAGATGCTGGGCGGCAATTCCGGCTTTGCGCATCTCGGCACCTATGCCGAGCAGGGCGGCGAGATCGTCGCCGAGGTCATCACCGAGCGGCATAATCTCGATCCCAACTACAAGCCGCTGATGGGGGCGGACGTCGCCGCGATCGGCGCGCGCGGCCGGCTGATCGGCAACGAGATCCGTCTGCAGGGCGGCGCGAACACCATGCCCGGCGCCCATTTCTGGGCCAATCTCACCCGGCTCGATGACGGGGCGCTGCCGCCGCGCGGCACGATCGGGCAGGGCGGCATCGCCAACGGGCTCTACGGGATGAGCCTGCGAGCCCTCGACGGCGTCGATGCTGGCCTTTCCGGCGTGATGCTGCTGATCGACGGCCGCATCCTCGGCGGCGATGCCTCGTTCTACTATCTCGGCTCCTACTCCTCGGCGGACGGCCGCTGGAAGGGCGAGATGCTGAACCAGGAGCACACGCCGGCAAAAGGCGAAAACCCCGTGTTCGGCGGCTTCGAGGTCGGGATCGGCTTCTCCGGCACCTGCACGGACGACAGCGGCGAGCTCGAAGGCATCGCGCTGGCGGGAAAGCGCAGCTTGCGGCTGGCGGCTTCGCTCAAACTGATGCGGAAGGCTTAGCGCGCCGCGGCCCCATCACCACGCGTATCGCACGATGCCCTTGCCGGCGTAGGACTGCGTGACGTTCGAGAACTCGCCGTCGAACGTGGTCGCGACCGACCAGCCATTGATCCACTTCATCTCGGCGGCTGCCGTGACGAGTGCGGCGTTCGCGGCCTGGGCCGCCCCGTTGACGACGAAGGATGCGCCGGGGAGGGCCTGGAAGGTCGGCAGCGCGTTGCGGTCCGTGTTGAAATTGTACGCCCAGGCGGCACGGCCGCGCAGGGTGAAGATGCCGTCTTCCATCGCGAACGATTTGTCGGTGCGAAGGCCAAGTTCGCTGCGCGGCGCCGTGACGGTTCTGGCCGCGTAGCTTAGGGCAAACACGTTGGAGCCGGAATCGGCCTGCTCGGCGTAGGCCGGCAGGTCGAAGGTGGTGAACTGTCCGGCCGCATAGGGCGTCCAGCCGACGCCGAGGCCGACGATGCGATAGCCGCCTTCGACGCGCCCCGACCATGCGTTGGCGTGGAAACGTGCACGCAAGCGATCAAGGCCTGCGATCGTCACGGCGCGATCGGTGGTGATGTCCTGCCAGCCATAGGCGAGCGCGGCGGTGATGTAGGCCGCTCCCGCATTGTGCCGGATGAAGCCGCCGGCCTGGAACAGGTCGGAGCGGCCGGAGCCGAGACCGTTGACGCTGAAATTGGTGCCGCCGCCGGCCAGCGCAAAGCCTGCGATCGTGTCCGGCGAGAAGCGATAGTCGGCACCGACGGCGACGCCGTAGAGGTTGCTGCTTGTGTTGTTGGAGCCCACCGCGCCATTGCCGTCGGTGCGTTGCGATCCGCCGAAGCCCGCTTCCCAGACGGCCCAGCGCTGCGCAAAGGGCGAGGCCGCCAGCGGCGCCTTGGTGGAGATCGCCGCATAGGCGTCGCGCTCGCTGCCCGAACGCGATGTCGCGCGTTCGTCTTCGTTCGCGAAGGCGTTTGGATTGCCGCCGCCGCTGATCGGATTGCCGCGACCGCCGATGAAGGGGTCGGTGAGCACGCCCATGAACTGGCTCATTGCGTCGAAGGTGGATTGCTGCGAGCCGGTGGCGATCTCGCCGGACAAGGTCGTGAGCGCATTGCCGAGGTTCGCGCCGGTGAGGCCGAAGAGACTGCCGAACGCGGCGGGCAGGGCGCCGCCGCTGTTGAAGAAGTTGTTGACGGTGTTCAGGACGTTCTGCTGGTTCTGATTGAATGCAGAACCATTGCCGAGCGTGGCGGTGAGGTTCAGGATGACATCAGTCGCGGTGTAGCTCAGGCTTTGCTGAAATCCGGGAGCACCGCTCACGCCGGAGAAGGTCGTGCCGCCGAACCCGCCTTGTGCGGTCAGGATGGTGTATTGGCGACTGATGTAGCTGCCAGGCGAGAAAACCGTCTGCACGCTGCCGCCGGTCAGATTGGCCGTTCCGACGACCTGAGCTCTTGACGACGCGCCGGGGGTGACCTGAATTAGGTAGATGGCGCCGGATTGGAAGGCCAGATTGCCATAGATCGTCATCGACCCCGGCGCTCCCGGCGGCCCGGGCGCGAAGACGCCGCCGCCGTTGATGGTGGTATTTCCCAATAACCCTGTGCCGCCGAGTGTGGCGCCCGAATTGACCGTGGTCATCGTCGGAGCCGTGAGGGACGCGTTCACCAGCAGTCTGCCGCCGGCGACCACGACCTGAGACGACACGTCGGTGATCCCGATGACCGGCTGATATACGATGGTGCCGGTGTCTGTGGGTGAGCCGAACCGCGCCGTCGCGTTGGCACCCAGGGTTACTGGCCCGTCGAGAGTGACCCGCGTTCCGGCGGCCGCAGACATCGTACTGACGACCCCGCCCACGAATGTGAGATCGTTGGTGAAGCTCCCATTGAAATTGGTGCGAAGTGTGCCTTCTGGAAGCGACACCGGAGCCGCGCCCAGTGCCCCGCTGTTGTCGACCTGCAGCGTGCTGTCGGAATACACGGCCACGTTGGCCGTGGTTGCAATCGAGCCGTTCACCTCCAACGTACCCTGGATCACGCTCGTCGCGCCGGTATAGGTGTTGGCGCCAGCCAGAACGGTGGTCCCGAGACCCGAGATGATCAGCGAGCCCCCGCCGTCGATCGGTCCGGTGAGCGTCAGTCTGCGCGAGTCCTGAGTGTTGATCGTCTCGATGCCGTTGAGGGTAAACCCCTGCGTGAGCGTGCGTGCAGACGTGGATGCTCCTCCATTGAAGACGAAGATGCTCGACGTCATCTGGACGGCATCGAGTCCGAGGCTCGTATTGCCCAGCCGGAAGGTGGAGTTCTGCAGGTCCAGCGTCGTGAGGTTGACTCCTGGACTTTTGCCGATCGAGCCGCCGGCGGCCGTAAAGTCGGAGTTCTCCAGGAAGAGACCGCCGCCCGTGGATCGCGTCGTGAACGTCCCGTTCCAGATCACGGGCGTCACGGCGTTGGGATAGTTCGGGTCGCTTTGGAACTTCACGCGATTGACATCGAAGACGGCGTTGGAGCCGACAGTGATGGACTGTCCCTGGATTGAAGACACCGAAAACGCGAGGGTGCCCGCGGCATTCGGATTCAAGGCGCTCAGGCGGCCGACGATCGTGCCGTCAATCACGAACGTTCCGGCCTGGCCTGAATCGAGCCGGTTGAGAACCTCGTAGTTGCCGTTTCCCGGGGCACCTTGAAACGTTGCGGTGTGGCCCGGAAACATGAATTGGTTGTTGTTCAAAGCCCACGAAATGACCGCAGCGGGCGGGTCTATCACGGCGCCGGCCGTGTTGACCGTAACCCTCTCGGTGTCCGGACCATCGGGATTTGCCCGGTTGTAGGTCACGCTGCCATCCTGAGTGGCGGGCGTCGCATTGAAGGCCTGGCTATATGCTTCGCCTGCGCAGGCAAGCGAACCACCAAGTGCGGAACCAAGCAGACAGATATTTCGGAAAGAGCCTCGGCTTCGGATGAAAGCGGTATGCCGAGGAGCCTGGTTGATCAAATTCAGGGCAGCGATCATTTTCGACGGCATAAAGGACCTGCAGGGCAATCGGACCACGATGCGAAGAGCGAGATCGGTGCTCTTTCATCTTATGAATCGGCAACTGCTCCAGATTGGTCAGCCTGCTGACTGCCGATACCGGCATATGCCGGTGACGGCAGGCTCACAGGGCCGTTTTTCTGAATTGAGGCAATTGAGCCACATGCGACATTTTCCCGATCGGTCGATCGACGTGGCGAGCTGTCATCCTTGCCGACAGCCGTGCACCGGGAACCCTGACGGAGCTTGCGGGACGAGAAATCCATCGGCTAAGCTGACTGCATTGCACGATCCGATGACTTGGAATGCCAGTGGAAATTATTGATCTCGTTTATGAGACTGCCTTCGTTCCTGAACTCTGGCCGAAACTTTTATCCGAGCTGGCCGCAACATCTCGCTCAGTCGGTTCGTCGTTGTTTCTGTTCGGTGATGACGGCGGCGCGAGCGGTGTGACGCTCGACAATCTGCAGGATCTCCTGCGCGAATTCCTCGCCAATCCCGACCTTCGCTTTTCGACCTCGGTCGTTCGAATGTGCGATACCAAGCCGAACAGTTTCGTCGAGGTCGATGACTATCTGTCAGCCGCGGAAATCGAGAATGATCCAATACGCCAGCGCTTGCGCGCGCGCGACATCGGAACGCATCTCTGCACGGCCGTGCCGATGCCGACAGGGGAATTGGCAATCTATGTGCTCCAGAAGGCGCACGGCGCAGGCCGGTACGAACCGGAAGAGCTCGCGCGGCTCAATGCCCTGCGCCCGCATCTGGCGCGCACCGGCCTGATCGCGGCGCGGCTGGGAATCGAGCGTGCCAAGGGAACCGTCGCCGCTCTCGACGCGCTCGGGCTTGCGGCCACCGTCTGCGCCAATGGCAAGGCGATCGCGACCAACAGCTCCTTCCTTCAGCATTCCGATCTCTTCAGCATCGGTGCTAGTGACCGGGTCACCGTCGCGCAGGGGCGTGCCAACGAGCTGCTGCAAGCCGCCGTTCGAGAGCAGGGCGGTGCTGCGACTGCGGTTCGCTCGATCCCGATCGCGAGCTCAGGCGAAGCGGCGCCGGGCGTTCTTCATGTGATACCCCTGTTGCGGTCGGCCAGGGACGTCTTTTCCGGCGGGGATACCATCCTGGTGTTCACGCCAGCCAAGCCCAGCGCGCTGGTTCCCGCGCCAAGCCTGCTGTCGGGTCTGTTCGACCTGACGCCTGCTGAGGCGAAGCTCGCCGTGAGCCTCTCCGCCGGCCTGACACTCAAGGCGGCGGCAGAACAGAGCGGCATCAAGTTTGCGACGGCGCGCTCTTACCTCGAGCAGATCTTTCGCAAGACCGGCACCGGCCAGCAAAGCCAGTTGGTGGCGCTCATGAAGAGCGCGACCGCCATTCGGTGAGATCGTTATTGGGGCCTTTGGCAGCAGCCCTCCTGTCTTGCCGGGGCGGGGCCGGTCTGCGGCTGGCGGCTTCGCTCAGGTCGCGCGCATCTGCTGCCGGTCGCGGTCGGAAGATCATTGAAAATACGAGAGCTGATCTTCCGTAACGACTCGCTCGATCTTCTCGGACTTGGCCCTGATGCGGTATCTCACGCGACCATCCGACTCGATCGGCATATGTTGAATGATGGTATAAACCATCGGCGGTTCGGTGGTGGCACGTCCTTGCGGACCTTGGGGTTGATGGCGAACGTCTTCATTCAGCTTATAGGCATACGACATGTGTTACCTCGATGTTGCGGCCGCTCTAGCGTGGAGTGACGTAACGCATGCCGTCGGCTCCCGCCCTGACTCGTAAAATCGAATACTAGGCCACTCTAATCCTCTGGGATGGATTTTGTAGCTGAATAAGCGAGTTGGCGAGTGACTCCGGCATGAACGGCTGATCGGATCGCCTGCTTCGACGAGCAAGGCGACCACTGGACCGACAGTCCACGAGTAGCGCACGTCACAATCGCCTGCAGGGCGAAACAAAAACCCCGCCCTGATGACTCAGGAGCGGGGCAGGACCACAAGCTCTGCCAGTACATCCGTGGCGAGAGCGGCAGGTCTGTCGTGCTCCTAATTAAGCAGCACGAAGATTATCGGCAGCGGACTTGCCCGTACGACGGTCGGCGACGACGTCATAAGACAGCGTCTGGCCCTCGTTCAGGGTGCCCATGCCAGCGCGTTCGACCGCGCTGATATGAACGAAGACGTCGGCGCTTCCGTTTGCCGGCTGGATAAAGCCGAAGCCCTTTTGGCTGTTAAACCACTTCACCGTTCCCGTATTCATCAGGTCTTTCTTTCGTAGACGCGCAGGAGTGCTGGCGCGCTGACTTGCGGCCAGCGTTCCGGTTAGTCGATGTTGGAGAATGTCTGAAACGTGCGCGCCGTCAGGATCTGAGGCGAAAGCGGAACAGTTGTTCGGCCAGTATCGATGCCAGACCTTACATCAGCAGCCGAGAGACTTCAAGTAGAAGGCGACGGCCCCTTCTCATTATGGTTGGTGTCTTTGTTCTGTAGGCGAGAGAGCCGCTCGAACCGGTGAACGATTGCGGGAACGAACATGAGTGCTTGGAAAGGTTCCCTTTTCCGGCACTTTCCTGCATAGTTGGGCATGGCAAAAGTAAAAGTAAGCTTCAAACCAATTCGTAAGTCAGAGGGCGACTGGGCGATTATCGCCGAGTACCCGGGCGTAGAACCTCGAGAAATCACGGGCTTCACGAGCAAGGCCGAAATTGACGATTGGATGAACGGTGAGCGTCGGATCGCGTGGCTCCGATCGCAGGGTTACGCGAAGTGACATAACGTCATACGACCGCGTTTTCGAGCAGTTGGAAGGCGTGACCACACCCTTCCGGTCCGCTACCTCCTGCACGCGCGACGTCGCGTATTCGATCCGCTTGTGTGCGACGATCTTCGTGTAGGCGCCGACGCAGTCAAACCCTTGCTGCCGTCCTTGGCTTCGATGCGCGACGAGCGCGCGCCGCCGTCACGCAGGTCGACCGTGGCCCTCGTCGTATGCCCGTCGTCGGACGCGGCGTTCGACTTCACGATGTCCGCGGGCGTCGTACACGCACGCCAGACCTGATCGACGGACGCCGCTGCGGTGGTCTCGACGGCGATTGGCGCCCGCGCGGGCAGAAATCCGTACCCCGCCGGGCTTCCCCTGGCGGCCGGCATGGAATATGACGCTGCAGCGCAAAAATCCCCCCAAAAGATAGTCATGATCCGCCTCGACAACGTCAGCAAGCAAGCCGGCCACCAGATCCTGTTCATCGAAGCCTCCGCCGCCCTCAACAAGGGCGAGAAGATCGGGCTCGTCGGCCCCAACGGCGCCGGCAAGAGCACGCTGTTCCGGATGATCGCCGGGCAGGACCTGCCCGACGAGGGCCAGGTCTCGATCGATCGCGGCATCACCATCGGCTATTTCAACCAGGACGTCGGCGAGATGTCTGGTCGCAGCGCCGTGGCCGAGGTGATGGATGGCGCCGGTCCGGTCAGCGAGGTCGCGGCCGAGCTGCGCGAGCTCGAGGCCGCCATGGCCGATCCTGACAAGGCCGACCAGATGGACGAGATCATCGCCCGTTACGGCGAGGTTCAGCACCGCTTCGAGGAGCTCGACGGCTATGCACTCGACGGCCGCGCGCGCGAGGCGCTGTCCGGCCTCGGCTTCAGCCAGGAGATGATGGAAGGCGACGTCGGCAAGCTCTCCGGCGGCTGGAAAATGCGCGTGGCGCTGGCGCGCATTCTCTTGATGCGGCCCGACGTGATGCTGCTCGACGAGCCGAGCAACCATCTCGACCTCGAAAGCCTGATCTGGCTCGAGAAGTTCTTGCACGATTACGAAGGCACCTTGCTGATGACCTCGCATGACCGCGAGTTCATCAACCGCGTGATCTCCAAGGTAATCGAGATCGATTCCGGCTCGCTCACCACCTACACCGGCGACTACGAGTTCTACGAGCAGCAGCGCGCGCAGAACGAGAAGCAGCAGCAGGCGCAATTCGAGCGCCAGCAGGCGATGCTCGCCAAGGAGATCAAGTTCATCGAGCGCTTCAAGGCACGCGCCTCGCATGCGGCGCAGGTGCAGAGCCGGGTCAAGAAGCTCGACAAGATCGAGCGGGTCGAGCCGCCGCGCCGCCGCCAGACCGTGGCATTCGACTTCCCGCCGGCACCGCGCTCGGGCGAGGACGTCGTCGCGCTCAAGAGCGTGCACAAGGGCTACGGCTCCAAGCGCATCTATGACGGCCTCGATTTCATGATCCGCAGGCGCGAGCGCTGGTGCGTGATGGGCGTCAATGGCGCCGGCAAGTCGACGCTGCTCAAGCTCGTCGCGGGCGCGAGCGAGCCGGACCAGGGCACGGTTGCGGTCGGCGGCAGCGTCAAGCTGGGCTATTTCGCCCAGCACGCGATGGACCTGCTCGACGGCGAGCAGACGGTGTTCGAGTCGCTGGAATACGCCTTTCCGACCGCGGGGCAGGGTAGCTTGCGCGCGCTTGCCGGCTGCTTCGGCTTCTCCGGCGACGACGTCGAGAAGCGCTGCCGCGTGCTCTCGGGCGGCGAGAAGGCACGGCTCGTGATGGCCAAGATGCTGTTCGACCCGCCGAACTTCCTGGTGCTGGACGAGCCGACCAACCATCTCGACCTCGCCACCAAGGAGATGCTGATCACGGCGCTGGCAGATTTCGAAGGCACCATGCTGTTCGTCTCGCATGACCGCCACTTCCTGGCGACGCTGTCGAACCGCGTGCTGGAGCTGACGCCGGAAGGCATCCACCAATTCGGTGGCGGCTACACGGAATATGTCGCGCGCACCGGGCAGGAAGCGCCGGGGCTGCGGTCGTAGCCCCGCGGGTTGCGCGGGCGCGCCAAGGGCGGGCGGTGTTGCCTCATCAGTCATTGCGAGCGTAGCGAAGCAATTCAAACTGCCTCTGCGAAAAGACTCTGGATTGCTTCGCTACGCTCGCAATGACGATGCTGAGAGTGCGGACTTTAGTCCGCCGGCAAGCGTCCTGTGCGGTGCTGCTGACTTGAACACCTCGGCGAGGCTGTTACGCTCCCTCAAAAAGGGAGCGAACAACCATGAAGCAAATCCGGATCGGTGACATCACCATTGACTCGGTGATCGAGCGGGAAGGGCCGTGGCGGCGGCCGCAGGATTTCTTTCCGGCCTACGACGAGGCAGTCTTCAAGCGACATTTGCCGACCATGGAGCCGGAGGTGTTCGACGCCGCGCGCGGCATGATTGTGATCACCTACCAAACCTTCGTGGTGCGCACGCCGCGCTATACGATCCTCGTGGATACCTGCACCGGCGAGGACAAGGGCCATCCGCCGCCGTTCGACTTTCCCGGCAAGGGGCGCTGGCGCAACGAATTGTTCGCGCTCGGCATCTCCTTCGAGCAGATCGACTACGTGTTCTGTACCCATCTGCACATCGATCACACCGGCTGGAATACGACCCTGCGCGACGGCCGCTGGGTGCCGACCTTTCCGAACGCGAAATACGTCTTCCACAAGGGCGAGTACTCGGCGTGGGAGGCGGAGAACGCTGGGGGTAACAACCCGCCCGGGACCGTGTTTCGCGACAATTGTCTGCCGATCGTCGAGGCGGGACAGGCGCTGCTGGTGGACGACGATTACGCACTCGACGACACCGTGACGCTGACGCCGACGCCGGGACATTCGCCCTGCCATTGCTGCGTGAACATTTTTTCGAAGGGCCAGCGCGCGGTGGTCGCTGGTGACCTCATGCATCACCAGATCCAGTGCCGCGAGCCCGACTGGTCGGCGCGGCCGGACTGGGATCCGAAGCAGTCGGCGGTGTCGCGGCGGAAGTTCTTCGCGTCGGTCGCGGACACCGACACGCTGATCCTGCCGGTGCATTTTCCGGCGCCGACGGTGGGGTGGATCAGGCCGCTGGGGGATGCGTTCGATTATCGCTTCAAGCGGGACTGAAGCATCTCCGTGTCGTCATGCCCGGGCTTGTCCCGGGCATCCACGTTCTTGTTTGAGCGTGGACGTGGATGGCCGGGACAAGCCCGGCCATGACGGGTTCGCTTGGCGATTGTCCGCCAAAGAAGCCGAGAAGTCGCAGCGCTCTTACGCGCTGACTTCGCACTTCTTCATGAAGCTGTTTTTGGCGGCGCCGGCGAGCGGCTTGCCGTCGGCGCTGACGGCTTTGGGCGTGCAGGCGTCGGCCTTGCACTTCTTCATGAACGAGGCCTTGGCGGCGCCGGCGAGCGCCTTGCCGTCCTTGCCGACTGCCTTGCTCTCGCAGGTGTCGTCCGCGAAGGCCGAGCCTGCTGCAAAGGTGGCAACGATCGCAGCCAGGAAAATCCGCTTCATCATGGGTCTCTCCGTAAACCAGAAATGGCGGAGGGATTGGAGCCGCGAATCGTGGCGCAATCAAGCTGGATGAAGGCTTGCGACCCGACCGTGCGGCGTTTTTTGGAGCCGGACCTCGGGTCGGCCGGCGGCCTGTTGCACTGCTCGCTGACCCCGGCGGGCAAGCCTGCTAGGCTCGGCCAGCTTAGCTGGACGGAGCATCGTGATGGACGCCGTGACCTCGAAGCACCAGGAAGCCGCCGACCAGCATTCTCACCTGGTTCGGCCTCAAGACATGGAATGGCAGGCCACGCGCTTTCCGGGGTGCGAGGCCAAGACGCTGTTGTTCGATCGCCGCACCGGTCTGATGACCGCCCTGATGCGGTTTGCGCCGGGATCGGTGCTGCCGGATCACGAGCATGTCGGCATCGAGCAGAGCTGGGTGATCGAGGGCGCGCTGGTCGACAAGGAGGGGCCGGCCGAGGGGATTACCTGCAAGGCCGGCGAATTCATCTGGCGCGAGGCGGGCAGCCGGCACGCCGCCTGGTGTCCCGACGGGGCCCTGATCCTGGCCGTGTTCCAGGTGCCGAACAAGTTCTTCGAAGCCGACGGCCGCGTCATCGACGCCGCTGGCCAGGATTGGGACGAGACGTGGGGGCACACCGCGGCGCAACAGAAGCGAAGCGTCTAGCGCTCGTCACGCGCCCCGCATCAGCAAGGCCTTGAAGTCGGCCCGCGCGCGCTGTGCCTCGGCACGCGCGGCGTCCGAGGCATCGCCCATGCCGAAATAGCCATGGATCAGGCCGGGGCCCTCGTGATGCTTGACCCGCACGCCGGCGGCCTCCAGCGCCCGCGCATAGGCCGCGCCTTCGTCGCGCAAGGGATCGAACCAGGCGGTGGTCACGATCGCGGGCGCAAGGCCGGCCAGCGAGGCGGCCCGCAGCGGCGAGACGCGCCAGTCCAGGGCATGGCCGGGATCGGCGAGATAATGGCCGCAAAACCACTCCATCGTGGCACGCGTCAGGAAGTAGCCATCGGCATTCTCGGCGCGCGAGGGAAAGCGCGCGTTCTCGCGCGCATCGGCGTAAGCGCCGAGGACGTCGGTGACGGGGTAGACGAGCAATTGCGCGGCGAGCGTGATTCCGGCATCGCGGCAGGCGATCGCGGTGGTCGCGGCGAGATTGCCGCCGGCGCTGTCGCCGGCAACGCCGAGGTGTTTTGCATCGCCGCCAAATTCCGCGACGCGGCCAAACACGTCGCGCACGGCAGCGAAGGCGTCCTCGAAGGCGCCGGGAAAGCGTGTCTCCGGCGGGCGGCGATAGTCGACGGAGACGACGACGGCGCCGGTCTCGATCGCAAGGTTGCGGGCCTGCCTGTCGTGGGTCTCGAGGTCGCCCGCGACCCAGCCGCCGCCATGGAAGAACACCACGGTCGGCGCGGGCGCGCTGCCGATCCGATAGACCCGCGCAGCAAGCGGGCCGGCGCCGCCTTTCACCTCGATGTCCTCGACGCTGTCGACCGGCGGCGGCGGAATGGCGGCGCGCGCGGCAGCCAGTGCGCGCAAGGAATCGCGGGCGCTCTGTGGCGTCATGACCGTGGGATCACGCATCGGCATGAGCGGAATGATCTGGGCGATGACGGGATCGAGTGGCGCGGCCATGGTGGCTCCTTGAGGGTTCTTGGTCTTGCTTGTGGGCCAGCATAGATTTTGCGCGCCGCATCGGCAACCGGCCGCGTCGTCGCGCCGACGGATGAAGGGCGGGGAGGTTCTGCGAGGTGGAATTCGAAGCGCTGGTCCAGTCACGCCGCAGCGTGCGTGCTCACCGGCGCGCCGCTCGAAGAAGTTCGTCGCCGCAACATGGCGTGGGACCGCGGCCTCGGTTCGGTCATCAACGGGCAGGGCATCATGCGCTCGGACATCGTGCGCGAGGTCGCGACGATTCCGGAAGACGAGGTCATCATGACCTGCGTCGCGATGCGCGATCCCGACGACGGGTTCGCCGCGAATGCGGTGCGATCCGACCGCGAGCCCAACGGCGACTTCGTGCGCTTCGTCGGCTCCGCCGATTGATGCGCGCCGACATGCGCATGCGCTTCGCCTTGATTCGCTGCGGGGCGAGAATTTGATCGATATCAAAATCGCAACCGCGGTCGGTATCATGAACCCGCAGGATCGCGCCGTGCCGTAGTCCTACGGTGGCAATCCCAAGCACAAACGCAGCCACGCGGCGTGGTTCCTAACCGAATGGCAATTTCGAATCCGCAATCTCGTCCTTCGAGACGTCGCTCGCGTCGAACAAGGATATTGCCATGCTCTCGTTCTTTTCCCAGGCAAGTCACAAGCAGGCATCGCCGTCGATCGTACCCGACGCGCCCGATGCGGCGCCGGCCTCCCGCGAGCCTTGCGCGATCCGCGTGCTGGAGAGCGACGACCGGCTGCAGAATATTTCCGAGAGCGACTTCGTGATCGGAGCGGCGCGCGCGCCGCTCGCGCTCGCATTCATCTCGCCGCATTGCGACTTCGCGCGCGTAATATCGTCGCTGCAGAGGCTGGCGGGCTCGACGCCGGTGATCGCGATGTCGACCGCCGGCGAGTTGTGCTCGGCGGGCCAATCCCTCTACAAGGCGACGGGCGCGAGCTGGTCGTCGGTCGTCGTGCAGGTTTTCCCCGCCGATCTGTTCCAGTCGATCAGCATCCACAGCGTTCGCCTCCACAACGAGGACATCCGCAAGGGAGAGCCGTCCAAGGCGCATGATGCGCGGATCGAGGCGATCGCCCGCGACCTCGGCACGATCCGGACGCCCTTTGGGCTGGACGTGCGCGACACCATCGCCTTCGCGCTCGTGGACGGCGTCTCCGCTTCGGAAAACTATTTCATGGAAGCGGTGTACCGCAGCGGCAAGTTTCCGTGCGCCTTCGTCGGAGGCTCGGCCGGCGGCAAGCTCGACTTCAAGAATACCTATCTCTACGACGGCAAGCAGATCCTCGAGAACCACGCGCTCATCGCCTTCCTGAAGCTGGCGCCGGGCCGGGCCTACAGCATCTTCAAGACTCAGAACTTCAAGAAGACCGGCAAGTCCTTCGTCGTCATGGGAGCCGATCCCAATCGGCGCACCGCCTCCGGCGTCCTGGAGGGAGGCGAGATCAAGCCGTTCGCGTCCGCGGTCGCAAAGGCGCTGAACACGAGCCCGGTGAACGTCATGTCGATGATGACGAAGCACTCCTTCGGCATCGAGGTCGGCGGCGACCTGTTCGTGCGTTCGGTCGCCGGCATCGATGCGCAGAGCGGCGTCGTCTCGTTCTTCTGCGACGTGAATTCGGGCGACAGGCTCGAACTGCTGGAAGCCACCGATTTCGTCGACCAGACCCGGCGCGACCTCGCGTCGTTCCTGCGCGACAAGCCGCCGGCAATCGGCGCGATCCTGAACGATTGCATCCTGCGCCGCCTCAACAACGAGACCCAGCTCCGCAACATGAGCGGCATGTGGCCGATGCCGGTCGCGGGATTCTCGACCTTCGGCGAGCTGTTCGGAATCAACATCAACCAGACACTGACGGCGATCGTGTTCTTCGACGTCAGTGAGAAGCCGTTGAGCGATCCCTTCATCGAGCTGTTCCCGATCCACTATGCGCATTTCGTCGAATATTTCACGCGCACGCATCTCAACCGCATGGTCCTCCTGAACCAGATCAAGGACGGCATCGTGCAGCGTCTGACCGAGTATCTGAGCGCCAGCGCCACGTTGAGCGGGAAGGTGGAGGGGGCGCTGCAGCAGACGGCCTCGATCAACGCGATCGTGGAGGAGATCCGTTCGGTGATCATGGCGAGCGCGCAATCGGCGGCGAAGGCGACCGACACCACGGCATTGTCGCAGGAATTCGCCGGCCTCACTCAGGCCATGAACGGGCTGCGCGACATCCTCAAGATCATCGACACGATCGCGGGCCAGACCAACCTGCTCGCGCTCAACGCGACGATCGAGTCCGCGCGTGCCGGCGAGGCGGGGCGCGGCTTCTCGGTGGTGGCGACGGAGGTGAAGAAGCTCGCCAATGACACCAAGAGCAGCCTCACGCGCACCCATGCGTCGATCGGAGGCATGGAAACCTCCCTCGAGTCGCTCGGAGCCAATATCAACAGCACCCGGGGCCAGCTGATCCAGACCCAGGAAGGCTACGACAGCATCGTGACCCAGATCGAGGACATGTTCAAGAATCTTCAGATGATCAACAGCGTGCTGTCGGATCTCGAGAGCTTCGTGCGTGACCGCAACGGGGCATTGACGAGCGCCATGAACGACATCGAGACGTTGAAGCGGATCGGCTAGGACGCCAATCCGCGTTCTGCAAATTTCGGTGACGACCCGCCAGTTGGCTCTTGCAATCTCGTCGCGCTAGCAGGAACAATAAGCCTCGTGAGAGGTTTGTTGCTGGCGCGAGGGAATTGACATGCGGCGGCTGGCTAGCCTGGTTCTGCGGTTCTTCGGCCCGCGGCTGCGGCGCCCGATCGATAACGATCCAACCCTTCCTTTCACACCCGAGGAGTTCGGCCGTTTGATTCGTAGCGGCCGGCATGAGGACATGAAGCTGCTGGCCGAAGGGCTGGCCTGCCGGTCCATCCCCCGCCGCGCGCGCTATCGCGCCACGCATTAGCCGGGGTCGATGCGCTGCGATCACCTCGGGTCGGGAGCCTTAGCGCGTTAGCGCAACTGCCTTGAACGAGGTCACGAGCGCTTTCTCCAGCTTTCCACTCATCCCGCGCAGGACGTCGTAGGCCTCGGAACGAGGCATTGTCGGCTTGTAATGCCGGTGCTCGATGAGGGCTGCGAAGATGTCGGAGATCGTGAGAATCCGCACGAGGTCACCAATGTTCTCGGCGCAGAGCGCATCGGGATAGCCGCTGCCATCGAGATATTCGTGATGATGGCGGACGGCATCGAGAATCTCCGGTGAAATCTTGTCGTGTCCCTTCAGAAACGCGTAGCCGGCGGCCGGATGAGTTTCGATCAGGGCTCGTTCCTCCGCATCGAGGCGTCCTGGCTTGTCGAGAATGGCGAGAGGGATCTGGGCCTTTCCGATGTCGTGGAACATGGCCGCCGAATAGAGCCGCTCCAGATCGGCTCTTCCGACGCCGAGGCTCAGGCCGAAGTCGATGGCGACGCCGGTCACGAGCAGGCAGTGCTGGTAGGTTCCCTCGTGGTGGCGCCGTACCGTCGTGAGCCATTCCGACAGCCCCCGTTCGGTGATGCGATCGGCGATCTGACGGCCGGCCTCCCTTGTACCGTCGACGTCGAGGGGCAGGCCAAGGGTGACCGCCGTGAACATCGAGGCGATCGCGGTTGCAGCGGCCTCGACCGCGTTGTCGGATCGTGCAGTCTCGCCCGATGAGACAGCAGACGGGTCGGCTGGATCGGACAACGCGGCCAGCAGTCTGGTCCGATTGATCGCACCGGGCAAAACGAGCGTCGCCCCGAGCGCGTAGGCCTGCGAGATACCGACGTGAGAGGAGTGCTCGAGCAGAAATATCCGCTTCCCGGCCTTGGCCAGCCTGCCGGCCCGGCTCTTGATCGCCGCGATATTGTCGACATCGCGCAGGTCCGCGCGGATGACGATGGCGGAGGGCATCCGCGACAGCTTGGCATCGGCATCCAGCCGCTCGCCCACGACAGCGAAACGCTCCTCGAGAATAGAGCAGACGCCGGCCAGCTTGTCGGATGTGTCGGCCAGGACATGCACGAACCCGTGGGCCGGATCCTGCTCACGGAGGCCGGCCGGTTTTGCGGGGTGGAGCATTTTTCGCGCGTTCTGCACGCCTTGACCTGCGATGTCCTGAATTGCGGAGGAACTCTCGGCTCAATTATCCTGGGGCAGTCTGCGTCTTGGCCGGGGGTGCACTTGCTGGCCTCTTCTTGCCATCCGCCAGGACGAAGTGAACGCCGGCCGTGGTGCCGTCGATCCAGACCAGCTCGCACCGCCGATAGGCGAGGCCGGTCGACGACAACACCAGGAAGAATTCCTTGGCCTGGAGCACGTCCAGCGTGCCCTCGACCTCGACTTTCGCACCCGTCTGCGACACGTCGAGCAGGACGCAGCTGCGCCGCCATGTGCCGTCTGAGCCCATCAGGTTGACGGGCTGGCGGTGGTCCATCTTCACCCGAGACGTCTTGCGACCATCGAACTTCATCGGCTAACCCCCATTTTCGCGGTGCGATGTCCCGGATCGCCCGTACCTGCGCGTGCTGCGATTTCGCCCCACCGCACCGTCCACTGACTGGTCGACAGAAGCAGCGTCTCGAACGTATGTTGCGCGCGCTCGCGCTCGGCAAAGGACAGCCGGGTTCCGCTGCGGTTGCTCAGGATGGCCAGCGTGGTCTGCCAGTTGAGCCGCGAAGCCCGGCAGGCCATGACGAGGCCTTCGCAATCGCCATCCGTCATGACGTGCTCGACGATCTCGATGGGAGTGCCTGACAGCAGCGACAAGGCCGTGACCAAACTGGCGGTCTCGCCGCGGATAGCGAAGCGGTTCACGGTGGAATCGTTGAGCTTGCCGATGCGGTTGAGCGCGACGATCTCCGGCCGCGCGCTCGCATAGGCGGCCGGGCCGGGCAATTTTGGCGCTACCGGTGCAGCCGCTTGCGGAGGCGAGGCGGAAGGAGTTTTCGGCTCCGCGCGAGAGGAGGTCGGTGAGGCCGATAGCAGCTTCCGAAGGACCTCGTCGGGCGTCGCCGGTCTGAGCGCCAGCGCCTTGGTGAGTTCGTCATCGCTCGCGCACCTTTCAACGAGCACGAGGTAGGCGGCATCGGAGAGCTGCGCCCCTGCATTGCCGATCAGTGCAAGATGGACGGCGCGGCCGCCGCGCCCGACCAGCGTGTCGGCCAGCGCCGGTTCGATCCGCGATCGCGTGCGGCGATCGCGAGGTGTTGGCGTTCGCCGCACGCGATCGCGATCATTTCCAGATCGGACGTGGTCAAAGCCTGCGATTTGAGCAGAACGAGACAGGCCACGTCGGGATCGTTGTGGGTGGCGAGGCGTCGCAACGTCCCCGGCGGAGCCACCTTGAGATCGGCAAGCGCGGCGCCGAGTTGAACCAACGCGCTGATTTCGACCCGCTCCGTCAATCGGAGCAGAACGCCATCGACTACGTTGGCGAGCAACTCCTGGGACCGGTCGCGGCTGCCGGCGAGCAGTTGCAGAATGCCCTGAAGGATGCGGGCGCAACGGTCCAGCGGACACGTCGCGACCGCATATTCCAACTCAACCAGAATATCCGCAGGCAAATTTGCCGTCATGGCAGGAGCCTGAATTTGAAATAACTTTGGTGACCTAACGCGTTTCATTGCGCCTTAAGCGCGTTAATTTCGATTTTAAGCGTCGCGTCACCGGTGCGGGTTGAGCGCCGAATTGTCGAAAAAACGCTATCGAAATTTGGCGAGATCGGACATCCCGGCTTGTCCTCTCGGTCGTGCCTCCGCCAACTGAGCGAGACACTTTAAGATTGATTCTCTCGACTCGGCGTAGCGCAGGGGTAGGGGCCCGGCACCGCCGCCGGGACACGCGTCTATTGCGGCGCAGCGTTTCTTATCACCATGAACAACATTGATGACGTGCCCGGGTTGGCACCCAGAGTATTTCGCTTTTCCGACGTCGATGAATTCCGGAATGCCATCCGAGGCCTGAACTTCGAATTCACGCCGTTCGTGCGGATGATTTCGGCCGAGCAGATCATTCTGTCATTGCCCGGCTGCGACGTGAACTTGACGACCGCGTTTCCGCGCGTGGTCGACGCGCAGGTCGTCGAGAATTGCACGGCGGTCGGGTTCACCATGGACGACCTCGACGTTCCCATACGCTTCAACGGCTCGCAGCGGGCGCGTCCGGCGATCGTGATCGGCAGCGGCGGCGCGGCCTACAGCATCATCGAGGAGGTGCAGCGGCAAATCGCCTCGGTGGTCTTTCGGCCGGAAGTGACGGACCGCGGCTGGCCGAGACCTGCCCAGAGCTTCAAGATCTTCGAGACGACCGCGGCCAGCCTGGACCGGCTCCGCCGTGTGGTGCGCGAGGTGCTGAGTGCGGCTTCAGAGCCGATCGAGGCGTCGGATCTCCCCCTCAAGGCAAGGGCAATGAAGGAGTCCCTGCTCGGAGCCGTCGACCACGCCCTTGAAGACGTCGTCTCGGCGCGCTGGACCCTGCGCGTCAATGACGAGCGAAACTTCAGGATATTCCGGGACATCAGCGCGCTTTTGTCCGACGATCTCTCGCACCCGATCTACAGTGAGGAGATTGCGCGCAAACTCGGACTTTCCGTCCGCACCATGCACGACGTGGTCCGCCGCTATCGCGGCATGAGCCTGCACCGTTACTTGCGCCTGCGCCGATTGTGGCTTGTGCGCCAGCGGCTGCTTGCCGGCGCCGACAGCGTCAAGACCGTCGCGCTCGCCTTCGGTTTCTGGCATCTCAGCGACTTCTCCCGGGGGTATCGCCAGCAGTTTGGCGAGACGCCGTCGCAGACCCTGGAGCGCGGGCGCGGACGCTAGCTGGCAGATCAGTTAGGGCCATCGGGCGCTTTCATGCTAGCTTGCCGTCATGAGCAACCGCATCCTCGTCCTCTACGGTTCCTACCGTTCCGACCGCATGGGCATCCGCCTTGCGGATTTCGTCGTTAATCGGCTGCGCGGCCGTGGCGACGATGTCACTTTCATCGATGCCAAGGCGATCGGCCTGCCGATGCTCGATCGCATGTACAAGGAGTATCCGAAAGGCGAGGCGCCCGAAGCGCTGGAAACGCTGGCGGGACAGATCCGCGGCGCCGACGGTTTCGTCTTCGTCACCGGCGAATACAATTGGGGCATCCAGCCCGGCCTGAAGAACCTCACCGACCACTTCCTCGAAGAGTGGTTCTGGCGCCCGGCTGCGATTGTCAGCTATTCCGCCGGCCGCCTCTCCGGCGCGCGTGCCGCGACGGCCTGGCACGGCACGCTGTCGGAGATGGGCATGGTCGTGGTGTCGAGCACCATCGGCGTCGGCCCGATCGCGCAGACCTTGTCGGCCGAAGGCGAGCCGATCGGCGACGGCGGCAAGGCGCTGGAGCGTGCGTTCCCGCGCTTCGCCGACGATCTCACCTGGTGGATCGAGGCGGCGAAAGCGCAGCGGGCGCGCAAGGCGCCGCCGTATTAGGCCGGCCGCGCATATTCGTAGCCCGGATGGAGCGCAGCGAAATCCGGGAAAGCCTCACCGTGGATGCACCGTCCCGGATTACGCTTGCGCTCCATCCGGCTACGAGACTGTCTCGGTAACGGATATTACGCCGCCCTGACCTCGCCGAGGAAGCGGTCGAACTGTCCCGCGAGATCGCGCGACTGCGTCGAGAGCTGCTCGGCGGCGCCGAGCACTTCCCGTGCGGCGCTGCCGGTGTCGTCGGCGGCGCGCTGCACGCCCGAGATGTTGGTATTGACCTCCTGGGTGCCGCGGGCGGCTTCCTGGACGCTGCGGGCGATCTCCTTGGTGGCCGAGCCCTGTTCCTCGATCGCAGCGGCGATCGCGGTGCCGATCTGGTCGATCTCGCCGATGACGTCGGCGACGTTGCGGATCGCAGCTACCGTTTCGTCGCTCGCGGTCTGGATCGCGGCGATCTGCTCGGAGATTTCGGTGGTGGCCTTAGCGGTCTGGCCCGCCAGCGACTTCACTTCGGAGGCGACCACGGCAAAGCCCCGACCGGCATCGCCGGCGCGGGCGGCCTCGATGGTCGCGTTTAGCGCCAGCAGATTGGTCTGCTCGGCGATGCTCTGGATCAGCGTGACGACGTCGCCGATCTTCTGCGCGCCTTCGGCGAGCGTGCGCGCGGTGTCGCCGGTGCGGCGGGCATTCTCGACGGCGCGCGCCGCGATCTCCGTGCTTTGTGCGACCTGGCGGCCGATCTCGGAGATCGAGGAGGTCAGCTCCTCGGTGGCGCTGGCGACGGTCTGCACGTTGGTCGAGGTTTGATGGGAGGCGGCGGCGACGACCGCGGCCTGGCTGTTGGTTTGGGCTGCCGTCGAGGTCATCGACTGCGCGGTGCTTTCCATGGTCGAGGACGCCTCGGACAGGCCGCCGACGAGCTCGGTGACCTTGGCTTCGAACGCGCGGGTGAGCACGTCGAGCGCTTGGGCGCGGCGCATCTTGCCGTCATTCTCGGCCTGCTTCTCGGCAGCGAGCCGATCGGCCCGGATCATGTTGTCCTTGAAGACCTGGACGGCCGCGGCCATCGCCCCGATCTCGTCGGAGCGCTCGGCGCCCGGGATGCTGTCCGCGACTTCGCCCTCGGCGAGCCGCGACATGCGGCTGGTCAGGTGGACGATCGGCGCGCAGACGCGGCGGCGAACCATCACGATGAGACCGACGCTGGCGATCAAAACGGCGGCAAGGCCGAGCAGCGCGACGGTGAAGCTGGTGCGCGCGGCGGAGGAAGCGCCGGCGAGGATCTGCTCGGCGTTGTCGTAGAACGCGTCGCGAACTCCGATGATGGAGCCGAGGCCCTTTTGCGAAGCCGCGTAATAGGTGTCGACGTCGTGCTCATACTTGCCGCTGACGGAACCGTCCTTGACCAGCTTGAGCTCGCGGCCGAATTCCTCGACGTAGCGCGAATTCATGTTCTCCAGCGCCGCGCCGACATTGGCGGGAGTCGCCGGGTTGCCGCGCAACTCCATCAGCGACATCACGATCTGGTCGCTGCGCCCCTGCATGCGGGCGACGTCGGCCTTCTCCGCGTCGGTTCCGACCTTCTTGCCGCCCACGAGGTTCTTGTGCACGCTGGCATTGAGGCCGCCGATGTCGCGTAGCGTCATGGCGATGTTAGCGTAGTTCGACTGCCGGTAGGCATCGCCGTTCAGGATCGCCATCCGGCGCACCTGCTCGTTGAGCAATGCAGTGACGCCGGCGTTGAGAACGGCGTTGTCGGCGACGACCTTCCGGGCCGCGTCCTTGCGGGCCTCCGCAGGTCCCGCGATCGCCTTGTCGATGGCTTCGCGGAGTGCGGTGAACTTCGAATTGATGCCGTCGATCTCGCTGCCGATGGTGGCGCCGTCGTCGAACGAGCCGGGCAATTCCTTGCGCAGCGCGTTCATCCTGTCGCGCGCGCCGTCGGTCTGCTTGCGCAGCTTGCCCTGTTCGGCCACCTGCGCCGGGTCCACCGTCGCGGGTCCGTAGAGGATGTTGGTCGAGAATCCGCGCTCGGGGTTGAGGTAGCGCGGGATGTCGCTGGCGGCGCGGACGATCGCGAGCCGGCCCTGGGCCTCGCTGATCCGGTCCATCGTCTGGTACTTCGTCACGGCGACGTAGACGGCGAGGCCGCCGCCCACGGTTGAGAGCGAAACGATGGCGGTGGTCAGGAGCGTACCGATTTTCATTGATCTGTCCGGCAATTGGCGCGGGGAGAAGGATATTCTCCTGAACCTAGGATGCCCGTGTTAATCCCGGGTTTACGCTGCGGGCCGGCGGAGATCCTCAGTTGTAGGTCGCGCTGACCGATCCGAGCGGACCAAAATCGGCGACGTAGGTTTCGCCGGCCTTCGGCCGCAGCATTCCGGTCAGCGTGCCCGTGCTGATCGTCTGGCCGGCCTTGAGACCTATGCCGGTCCGCGACAGCTCGTTGGCGAGCCAGGCCAGCGGCAGTAGCGGATGGTCGATCGCCGCTGCAGCGGAACCGCGACGCCTCTCGGCGCCGTTGCAGTTGAGGATCACGTCCTGATTGGCGATGTCGCGGTTGCGCCAGTCCGCGATGGGCGCCCCGATCACGATCGTGCCGGATCCGGAGCCGTCGGCCATGATTGCCGGCATTGGTGGAAACGCCGCGTCGTGAACGAAGCGGCACTCTGCGAGCTCGATGCCGGGATGCAGCGAGGCGACGGCGTCGCCGACCTCGTCCGCCGTGTAGGGCCTCGTGCGCGGCGGCAGATCGGCGCCGAGCCGCGCCTGGTACTCCACTTCGGGTATCGGACTGCATTGCCTGGCGTGCTCGACGCTGGCCGGCGAAGACTTGATCAGCGGCGCGAACACCCGCCCATAGATCGGCGTGGAGATGCGAAGCTGGCGCTGCAGCCCGGACTTCATGCCGGCGATCTTCCAGCCGACGACATCCCAGCCCAACTCCTCTTCCACCATTCGTGCGACGCGGTACGCCGTGTCTGCATCGGGCGGGACCAGCCGTTCATCGAGGCCGCTTTGCTGCCGACCCTCGCGGCGCAGAGTGGCAAGATGACGCGCCAGTTCGCGTTGTCGGGATATTTCCACGATACGTCTCCAATCTATTCGTTGGTGCGGGCGAGGGCGGCGGCGAGGGCCGTTTCCAGCTCCTCCTGAACCTGATCGAGCGCATCGGTGCTGCGGTTGGCCCGGCACATCGCGACCGTGCCTTCGATCGAGGCGACGACGAGGGTTGCGAGTCGCTCGGCGCGCGCCTCAGCCAAGCCTTCCCGCAGCAAGGCTGCGCGCATGATTTGCCGCCACTGCGTGAACACGCCGTCGGCGAGGTCGAGCAGATGCTGCTGCGCCGCCTCATCATCCTTGTCGGAGGCTTCTCCGGCATAGCGGTCGACGGCGACCGCGAGCACCGGGCATCCGGCCTCGAAGCCGGTCGCCTGCAGGCGGCGGCGCCAGGAGGCGACAAAGGCCCGCAAGCCGTCGATCACACCGCGGTCGCGCATGGCTTTCTCCAGGGGAGTGGCGACTTCCGCGCCGGCGAAGATCACGGCTTCGGCGATCAACTGCCGCTTGCCGTCGGGAAAGTGGTGGCTGATCGAGCCGCGCGGCGTCGCCGTGTGGCGGACCACGTCGCGCATGCTGGTGGCATTGACGCCGCGGCGGCTCATCAAATCGGCGGCGCCGGCGATCATCTTGTCGCGGGTGCTGGAGGTCATAGGAAATCCCGTGGTTGGCATCCTGATCTAGACTATGACGCTTGACATAGGCAAGCGGCACTGAAATATGACGAGTGTCATAGCTTATGAAATGAGAGCGCCCCTTGACCATCATCACCGTGACCGCGCCTGCGGGTCGGCTCAGCCTGGTGCAGCGTCGACGTCTTGCGGAAAGCCTGACCGATGCCGTGCTCGTGCCCGAGATCGGCCAGCAGGTGGCGGCCGCGCGAATGGGTTTTCAGGTTCATTTCCACGAGCTGCCGCCCGACTGCATGGCGATCGGCGGCCAGCTCCTGTCCGATCGGGAGAGCCCGCGCGACATCATCACCGTCAGGATTGCGGTGATGAACGCGGCCTGGCCGGCAGAGGTGCGCGCCGACGTGATCCGCAACGTGCTCGCGCGGCTTGCGGAGGCCTGCGGAATGCAGAGGCCCGCGCCGACCTGGTGGGTCAATTTCGAGGTCATCGCGGAGGGAAGCTGGGGCTCGCGCGGCGGCGTGCTCTCGATCCTCCAACTGCTTCAGTCCGGCGTCTTTACGCTGGAGCGGATCAAGGCAATCCGCGCTGCGATTTCACCGTCGGCCTGACGCCCGCTGACATCAAGCACGATCAATCATGGAGAGACACGCATGAGCGAAGGACACATTCGGACCGAGACGCACGGCCACGTTCTCAAGATCATCATCGACAATGCCGCGAAGAAGAACGCGTTCACGCCGGCGATGATGGAGCAATTGTCCGATGCGTTGACCGAGCTGCACGACAACGAGACCTACCGCGCCGGGGTGATCTGTGCCGAGGGCAGCGACTTCACCGCAGGTCTGGACATGCCGAAATTCTTCGGGCCGACCGCGGAGAAACGCAGCATCAGGGAAGGCAATGTCGATCCGTTTGGCCTTGCCAAGCGCTGCCGCAAGCCTGTCGTCACGGCCGTACAAGGCATCGTGTTCACCGTCGGCATCGAGTTGATGCTCGCCGGCGACATCGTGGTGGCCGCCGCGGATGCGCGCTTCTGCCAGATGGAATCCAGGCGCGGCATCGCGCCGCTTGGCGGAGCGCATTTCCGCTTCCTGTCGCGCGCCGGCTGGGGCGATGCGATGTATCATCTGTTCCTGTGCGACGAGTTTTCGGCCGAGCGCGCCCGTGCGATCGGTCTCGTTCAGGAGGTCGTTCCGGCAGGCGAGCAGATCGAGCGTGCGATGGCGCTTGCCGCCATCATCGCGCGCAACGCGCCGCTCGGCATCCAGGTCACCAAGGAGGCGGCCGCGACATACATCGAGGCCGGCGAGGCGGCGGCGATCGCCTACATCCCGACAATTCGCGATCGTGTGCTTGATAGCGCCGACGCAAGGGAGGGCATTCAATCCTTCATCGAGCGTCGTGCAGCCGTGTTCCAGGGGCGTTGATCAACCGCGCGAGGCGTTCCCGTCGAGCCTGGCCAGGATATCCAGCGTCGCGCCGTCGCGCTCGCCTGCGAAGTAGCGGGCGAGCGCCTGGTCGAAAACGGGATCGTCGGACATTGCGCCGAACAGCGTCATCGACGAGCGGAATTTGGCGTCGTCCGGCGCGCCGAGGATCGCGTTGATGCTCCGTCCCTGCACGGCGAGCACGAGCTTGGTGCATTCGATCAGGCGCGCCCCGAGCACGGGATGGGCGAGATAGGCCGCCGCCTCGGCACGGGAGCCGATGGCATAGCGCTGCGACACGGCGCTGAGGCCGAGGCCGGCGATCTGCGGGAAGACGAACCACATCCAGTGGCTCTGCTTCCGGCCCCGGGCCAGCTCCCCCTGGACGTCGCGATAAACCGGGCTTTGGGCCTGAACGAAGCGTTCTAGATCGAAAGGATCGGTCATTGGATACCCCAGGGGCGCCTGTTCGGAGCTTGCCGGCCGCGATTATGCCTAACTTTTGGCTCCCAATGTGGTAGCTGGTATAGAGTCTCCGGGTGGGGGTTGGGCCCCCCGGGGGTCGATTTGGGGATCTGATGGTTTCCGACCGCGCACGCGCCGAGAGGCTGTTGTCGCGCCGCCGAATTGGGCGGCCCGAGCGCGTTCTGCTGTCTTTGGCTGCCGTCGCGCTGGCACTTGGTGCCGCTGCCTGGGTCGCTGACATCGGCGATTCGAAATTTGGCGCTTCGACCCCGCTCGTCTCCGCCGCGTTGCCGCCGGCCAATAATTCTTCCTTCGAGGACCGTTTCGCTTCGGCGTCCGGCAATCCGCCGGCGCGGGAGCTCGGCCTGCGGACGCAGGAGCGCTCCGCCCTGAGCGCGGTCCAGCTCAAGCTTCGCGACGCCAAGGCGATGCTGGCCCAGAGGCTCCAGAGCGACGAGTGGCGGTCGAGCCTGACCGACGACGACCGCTCCGTGACCGAGGAGACGAGGCCGGCGCAGCGCGCTGACGCCGTCCCGATGCCGCGCTCGCGCCCGGCGCAGGCGGACTTCTCAGCCCAGATCGCGTCAAGCCAGGCTTATGCCGACACCAATCCCAGGGTCGACAACCGCAACTTCTTCGAAAAATTCACCGACAAGATCCGCCTGGCGTCGCTGACGCCCGGTGACGGCCTATTCGGCAAGGCGCCGGATCTCGCCGCTCTCGGCTACGATTCCCGTACCGCGGTCTACGACATCAAGGCCAAGGCGCTGTACCTGCCGAGCGGCATCGCGCTGGAAGCCCATTCGGGCATGGGCGCACTGATGGACGACCCCGACCACGTCGATCAGCGCATGGTCGGCGCGACCCCGCCCGCGATCTACGATCTGAAGCCGCGTGAAAAGCTGTTCCACGGCATCAGGGCGCTGCGCCTGACACCAACCGAGGGCACCAGCGCGCTCGGCCGGGTCGGCCTCCTGACGCACAGCTACATGCTGGGCCCGCGCGGCGATTCCAACGGCTGCGTCTCGATCAAGGACTATGATCGGTTCCTCAAGTCCTGGGACAATGGCGAGTTCAACCGTCTTGTCGTGGTGCCGAGCCTGAGCGGGGCGGCGACCGCCTCGCAGCGCGCGAGCACCGACTCCTGATATTCGCCTGTGACGGCGGGGCTGCCGTTTCCCCTTCGTTAAGCCGTCATCGTCCAGAAGCAGCCCATGAGTGATCCATCAAGTTCCGAGACCCCGCTGCGTACGACGTTCAAGATCAAGCTGAACGGGGACACGCTGGCGATCGCGACGGTCGGACAGGCCTACCAATTCCTCACAAACTTCAAGTCGGTCGAGTGGATGGAATTCCGCTCGCTGCATGAGGACGCCGTCGCGGCCCTGGAAGACGCGGCTGGTAACGCGATGCTGGCGGTGCAGGCCACCAATGCCGTGCGCGCACTTTTCGTCAGCGCAAAGCTGCTCTGAGGATCGCTCGTAGCCCGGATGAAGCCATCGGGCGGCGCTCCGCGCCGACGTTGGCTCCACCCCGGCTACAGGCCATCAGCCGTTCTGTCGCATCTTGAACTCTGCTTTGGGAACGGGCAAACGATCCGCCAGGATCGTCGCTGCAAGCCCATATGTTTGAACCTTACTTTCAGGAGAGCTCATCATGAAACGCCGTACATTCCTCAAGGGCGGCGCGGTCGCCGGCGCGACGACGCTGGTTGCTGCACCTGCGATCGCGCAGAGCGCGCCCGAGATCAAATGGCGCCTGACCTCGAGCTTCCCGAAGTCGCTCGACACCATCTACGGCACGGCTCAGACCTTCGCGAAATATATCGCCGAGGCCACCGACAACAAATTCCAGATCCAGACCTTTGGCGCCGGCGAGATCGTCCCGGGCCTGCAGGCGCTCGACGCCGTCAACACCGGCTCGGTGGAGATGGCGCAGACCCCGCTGTATTTCTACATCGGCAAGGAGCCGGCGCTGGCCTATGCCACCGGCGCGCCCTTCGGCATGAACCACCGCCATCAGGAATCCTGGTGGCACTTCGGCGGCGGCGCCGATCTCACCAACGAAGCGCTCAAGCCGTTCAAGGCGCACGCGATCCTCTGCGGCAATTCCGGTACCCAGATGGGCGGCTGGTTCCGCAAGGAAATCAAGACGGTCGACGACCTCAAGGGCCTCAAATTCCGCATCGCGGGCATGGGCGGCCATGTGCTGGCCAAGCTCGGCGTCGTGCCGCAGCAGATCGCGGGCGGCGACATCTATCCGGCGCTGGAAAAGGGCACCATCGACGCGGTCGAGTTCGTCGGTCCCTATGACGACGAGAAGCTCGGCTTCCACAAGGTCGCCAAGTATTACTACTTCCCCGGCTGGTGGGAAGGCGGTGCCATGCTGCACATGATCGTCAACGACGAGAAATGGGCGTCGCTGCCCAAGCAGTATCAGGCGATCGTCAACCAAGCGGCCTCGGCCGCCGGCGCCTGGATGGTCGAGAAATACGACAGCGTGAACCCCGCGGCACTGAAGCGGCTGATTGCCGGTGGCGCCGAGCTGAAGGCGTTCCCGCAGCCGGTGATGGAGGCCTGCTACAACGCGACCCAGGAGCACCTGAACGAGCTCGCCGCCAAGAGCGACCTGTTCAAGCGGACCAAGGAAAGTCACGACGCGTATATGAAGGAGCTGCTGTTCTATACGCAGATCGCGGAAAACTTCTACGACAACTACCTGCTCAGCAAGATGCGCAACAAGACCTGAGCGTGAGGAGGGCGCGGCCGTCTCGCCGCGCCCGGCTCTTGCAGGGTGGGCCAAGGCGCATTGGCGCCGTGCCCACGACTGCCCCGCGTTTCGCAAATGGGTGGGCACGCTCCGCTTTGCCCATGGCACTATCCAGCGATGCATCTCGGCAACATCCTGCCGGAAAGCGATGAGGCGCTGCCGGCCTTCGGGCTTCTTCAACCGTACGGTTGATGTGCGGCTTTCGCCCTTCCTCCAGACCTTGCGACAAGCAGGGAATGGAGTCGAAAATGACCTTACCGAACAGCATCATCGCCGGGATCGGCAGCAGGGGGCGCCACCCGCTGGCCTCTTGCCTTTCTATCCTCCTCGCGACCACCTTCCTGCACACCGGTTCCGCGCTTGCCGCCGACTATTCGGCCGGCGGCGGCGTCAACAACGCTCCCTCCGGCTTTGCCACGGCGGTGGGGCCGAGCGCGACGACAGAGGGGATCTTCGCCTCGGCCTATGGCTACTCATCCAACGCGACCGGCAATGCCGCGGTGGCGATCGGCGCGTTGTCCGGCGCGACGGGCGACCAGGCAACCGCGATCGGCAACGGCGCCGCCGCCACGGGCCTGTCGGCCAGCGCCTACGGTGACAACGCGACCGCAACGGGCGCCGGAGCCATTGCAGCCGGCTCGCACGCAACCGCAAGCGGCGCCAGTGCAACGGCGGTCGGCCAATCGGCCATTGCGAACGGCCCGACGGCCACGGCGACGGGCGCAAGCAGCTTCGCATTCGGCACCTCAGCCACGGCAACGGGCGCGAGCGCCAACGCAAACGGCAACAACGCCACCGCGACCGGCGCCAACAGCTCCGCCAATGGTGACACCGCGACGGCCACGGGCCAGAACAGCAGGGCGAATGGTCAATACGCCACCGCCAACGGTGCCAACAGCTTCGCCAATGGCGGCTCGGCCAGTGCTTACGGTCAGGGCAGCATCGCGACGGGCACCCGGGCCACGGCCATCGGCGAAACCAGCAGCGCCAACGGCAATTTCGCAACGGCGCTCGGCAGTAACGCCATTGCGACCGGCAACACCGCAACGTCGGTCGGTGTCTTCAGCAATGCCAACGGCGAGGGGACCGTTGCGGTCGGAACGTCGAGCAATGCGGCTGCGACAAATGCCACTGCGCTCGGCGCGGGCGCGACCGTATCGGGAACCAATTCCGTCGCGATCGGCGCCGGATCGATCGCGACCGCTGCCAACACCGTGTCGTTCGGTTCGGCCGGCAACGAGCGGCGTCTCACCAATGTCGCGGCCGGCGTTGCCCCGACCGACGGCGTCAACATGAGCCAGCTCGCCGGCGTGACATCAGGATTTCAATCGCAGCTCGGTTCGCTCCAGGCGCAGATCGGCAACAACCAGACCGAGGCGCGTCGCGGCATCGCCGCCGCGGTCGCCGCCGCAAGCGCGCCGATGCCGTCCGCGCCGGGCAAGACCACCTGGCAGGTGCGCGGCTCGGCCTTCCGCGGCGAAGGAGGCTTTGGTTTCGGCTTCGCGCATCGGCTCCGAACCGCGATGCCGCTCAACATCGTCGGCGGTTACGGCAATGGCGGCGGCACCGAGCACACGGCCTATGTCGGCGTCGGCGGGGAGTTTTGAGGAGGCGCCTCAGGCGGCGCCCAAACCCAGCTTCGCATAGATCCTTCGTGCATAGACACCGAACGCATCGGTCGTCTTGAGCGGAAGGTCGCGCGGGAAGGGCAGGTCGATCGGAAAGTAGTCGGCCATCCTGGCCGGCCCCGCGGTGAGCACGGCGCAATGCGACGACAGGAACACCGCTTCCTGGATCGAATGCGTCACGAAGATGATGGTCTTGCCGCTCTCGCGCCAGATCCGCAGCATCTCCAGGTTCATCTGCTCGCGCGTCAGCGCATCCAGCGCGCCGAACGGCTCGTCCATCAGGATCAGCCTGGGATCGTGGATGAAGGCGCGCGCAATGGCGGTGCGCTGCTGCATGCCGCCCGAGAGCTGCTGCGGATATTTCTGTTCATGACCGGCGAGGCCGACCAGGTTGAGCAAATCGCGCGCCCGCTCGCGCGCGGCCTTCATCGGCAGGCCGACGATCTCGGCCGGCAGCAGCACGTTGTCGAGGATGGTCCGCCATTTCAGCAGCAGAGCCTGCTGGAACACCATGCCGATGTCGCGGCTCGGATCGAACGGGCTCGTGTCGTTGCCGATCCTCACCGTGCCGCCGTCGGCGCCGTGCAGGCCGGCCAAAATCTTCATCACCGTGGTCTTGCCGCAGCCGGACGGGCCGACCAGTGAGACCAGCTCGCCTTCCTGCACGTCCATCGTGACGTCGGACACGGCGAGGAATTCAGCGCCGCCGCTGCGGTAGACCTTACGGACGCCTTGCAGGCTGATGAAGGGTTTGGAGCTCATGCCAGCCATTTGCTTAGGTTGCCCGCGACGAAGGCGTCGTCGCTGAGGTCGGCATGCTCGCTGCAGACGCGGTCGATCTCGTCCTGCTGGCCGGGGCTGAGGCCCTCGTTCGGATCGAGGCACCACAGGCCCTTCATCAACCCCTGGCGCCGCAGGATCTCGTGGCAGCCGGCGATGCAGCCGTGAAAATTGTTGGCGACGTCGAAGAAGGCGCTGTTGCAATCGGTGACGCGGGCATCGAGCGCGAGGAGATCGGCGGGAACGCTGTCCTTGTGCCGTGCCGCCTTGCAGCGCTCGAAGTGTTTGATGGCGCTCGCGGTCCACACCGACCAGTGACCGAGCAGGCCACCCTTGAAGTAGGTGCGCGTGGTGACGCCCTTGTCGCGGAGGTCGAAGGGCAGCATCAGGTCGAGCAGGATGTGATCGTCATTGCCGGTGTAGAGTGCGACGCGGTCGAGCGCGCCCGCGGCCGCGACGCCGCGCAGCACATCGAGCGTGCGGTAGCGGTTGAAGGGGGCGATCTTGATGGCGATGACGTTGTCGATCGAGGCGAAGCGCTGCCAGAACCGGCTCGACAGCACCACGCCGCCGACGGCCGGCTGGAGATAGAAGCCGACCAGCGGGATCTCGGCAGCCACCGCCGTGCAGTGCGCGATGATTTCGTCCTCGGAGCCGCTCTTCATCGCGGCGAGGCTGAGCAGGCCGGCGTGATAGCCGATGTCGCGCGCGGTACGGGCCTCGGCGGTCGCTTGCGCGGTCGGGCCGGCAAGGCCCGCGACCATTGCGAGAGGACGCTTGGTCCAGCTCGCGGCCGTTTCGGCGGCGAGCTCCAGCACGGGGCGATAGAGGCCGACATCGCGGATCGCGAATTGCGTGGTGTGCACGCCGACGGCAAGGCCGCCGGAGCCCGCGTCGACGTAATAGCGCGTCAGCGCGCGCTGATGCGTCTTGTCGAGCTGGCGCTCGGCGGTGAGCGCCAGCGGATGGGCGGGCATAACGGTGCCCTCGGCAATCAGCTTGCGGACGTCGCTGTTGATCTGGCTGTGGTGCATGAGGTCCTATCCGAATTCGGGGCCGGCGACGGCGAATGGCATGTCTTCACCTGCGGCAGTGGCGGGGCCGAACCGCATGCGCTGGAACGGCCGCTCGATGGTCCAGCCGGAGGCGGTCAATCCGTCCATGAACGCGGCCTGCGAGGCGACGGCGTCGAGCAGCAGTGGGCTCGTCTCGGAGCGCGTGATCTGGTCGACCAGCACCAGAGCTGCCGCGGCATTGTCGGCCAAAAGGGGGCCGATATGGCGGGCGGTGCGGCCATCGCGTACCAGCGCAATGGCGCCGTTCGCAGCGACGATGAGGGAGCCTGCGCGTTGGGCGAAGGCCGAGAGGAGCGCGGTCCGGTCGAACCCGGTGGCGCGCCGGTCCCGCTCGGCCAGCTCTTCGAGCGTCGCGGACGATGATGGCGGCAGTTCGGCTCGCCCAGGCCGCGTCAGCTTCAGGCGGCGCAATTGCAGCGTCGGCGTGAAGCCGAGGGGGCCATAGACGGCGGCGCCGTCAGGCGTGGCGTCGAGCCAGCTGGTCAGGCCGTTCTTGCGTGCGGTTTCGAGGCAGGCATCGACAAGGCGCGTCGCGAGGCCGCGGCGGCGGTGCGTGCCCGACACCAGCACCATGCTGATCCAGGCGTTGTTGCCGGAATAGGGCAGCAGCGCTGCGGTTGCGACCAGCCGCATACCGTCGCGAATGCCGAACACGATTCCGTCGCGCAGGAAGATGCGCCAATCCTCCTCGGTCTGGTTCCAATGCGCTTCCGACGACAGCGCCAGCCCGGCGATTGCATCGTCGACGCTAAGCTTGAGGATAAGCGGAGCGTCAGTAACGGCCATCGCGCACCTCGTATTTGGTGGGCTTGCCGAGGCTCGGCATGGCGCGCGCGACCCAGTCGGCGGTCCAGGCGATCAACTGCTCGGTATCGACGACCGGAAGGCCGAACAAGTCCACTGCTTTCGACGTGTCAGTGAGCCACGCTGTCGGCTGCTCTTCGCCGACAAGAACCGGCGCGCGGCCGAAGCCGGCGCCGAATTTCTGGGCGAGATCGCGCACCGACAGGATCTCGTGGCCGCTGACATTGATCGGCGAGGTCGGCGCGGTGCAATGCGCGAGGCACCGCAGCGCCTGCGCGGACGCATCGCCCTGCCAGATGAAGTTGACATGGCCGAGGCTGACGTCGATCGGTGTGCCCATCAGCACCTTGGTCGCGATGTCGTGCAGCACGCCGTAGCGCATGTCGATCGCGTAATTGAGGCGGAACAGGCGGCCGGGCGTTTCGAACTTGCGCGAAAAATATTCGAACATGCGCTCGCGGCCGACGCAGGACTGGGCGTACTCGCCGGGCGGGTTCGGCGCCATCTCCTCGGTCGAGCCTTTGCCGCTGACGGACACGAACGGATAGACGCAGCCGGTCGAGAACGCCACGATGCGCGAGGACGGAAAGCCCTGCGCGACCAGCGCCGGCACATGCGCGTTCATCGCCCAGGTCAGCGACAGATCACCCTCGGCACCGAACTTGCGGCCGGCCATGAAGACGATGTTCGGAGCCTTCGGCAATCCCGCGATCGCCGCCTCGTCCATCAAATCGCAATTGATGGTTTCGACGCCGCGCGCGTGCAGCCAGTCCTTCACGCCGGCCTCGCTGAAACGGGCGACACCGATGACGCGGCGATCGGGCACGGCGGCCTTCGCAAGGCCCGCCAGCGTCGGGCCCATCTTGCCGCCGACGCCGAGGATCATGATGTCGCCTTCGACCTTGGCGAGGTCGTCGATCAGCGCCTGGGTCGGCCGGCACAGCAGCTCGTCGAGCGCCGCGATATCGGGGATGGTCTTCGGCAGGGTCTCGCGGGTGAGCAGCATGGAGCGATCCTTCGTTAGCTTTGTCTGGCGTCGCCGACCACGAACATGCGTTCGAGGGCGAGCACCAGGCCGTAGAGAGCGACCCCGAGCAGCGTCAGCAGCACGACCGCCATCACCATCGCGGGCGTGTCGAGCGAGGACTGCACCTGGATCATGAGGTAGCCGAGCCCGCGCTCGGAGGCGATGAACTCGCCGACGATGGCGCCGGCGACGGCGAGGATGGCGCCGACCTTCATGCCGGAGAACACGTAAGGCAGCGATCCCGGCAACTGGATCTTGCGGAACAGCGTCCAGCGCGAGCCGCGCAGCGATTTGACGAGATCGAGCAGGTCAGGCTCGACCTCGCGCAGGCCCCGCGCGGTGGTGAGCAGGATCGGGAAGAAGCAGATGCTGAAGGCGATCAGGATGTTCGGGACGATGCCGTAGGAGAACCAGACGATCAGGAGCGGTCCGAGCGCGACCTTCGGGATCATGTTCAGCGTCACGAACAGCGGCAGCAGCACCATGCTGAGCAGCGGTGCCCAGCTGAAGATCACCGCGAGCGCGACCCCGACGAAGGCGCCGAGCGCGAAGCCGCCGAGGATCTCGATCGCCGTCACCAGCGTGTTGGCGCCCCAGGCGTAGCTCGCGGTCCCCAGGGTCTGCACGGTCGCCAGCGGGGAGGGCAGGATGAATTTCGGTACGTGGAAGGCATCGACCGCGACTTGCCACAGCACGAGCACGGCGAGGTGCACGACCAGGATGATCGCAAAGCTGCGCCAGCTGCGTGCCCCGTCTCCTGCCACCGGTTGCTCCCTGTTGGCGCGGCCGCGATGCCGCAAATCTTCAGTTTCAGCAATCGCAAGCCTAGCCGGCCTCGGAGCAAGTTTCAACCAGTTGGTTGATTAGGGCCGGAGCGACTGCAGCACGAGGTCGGCGACGTGCCGGCGGCGGGCCTGCCGCTGGGGTCGGCTCGACAAGTCCTTGCCGAAGATCGCCGACAGCGTCGGGGTGTTGGAGAAGAAGAAATAGCTGAGGCCCGCAATGGAGATATAGAGCTGGACCGGATCGATCCCCTTGCGGAACACGCCCGCCCGCACGCCTTCGTGGAGGATGTGAGAGACGCTCCTGACCAGCGGGGAATGCATCGCTTCCAGCCGCGTCGAGCCGCGGACGTGGCGGGCGCCGCCGCGGTTCTCGTCGTTCAAAAGCACGATAAAATCAGGATTTGCGGCGAGGTGATCGAACGAGGCCTCGATCAGCCGGCGGATCGCCTTCTCCGGCGGCAGGCCTTCGAGATTGAGCTTCCGTTCCTGCTCGCGGATGTCCTCATAGACCCATTCGAGCACCGCGAGGTAGAGCGCGTCCTTATCGCCGAAATAGTGGTAGACCAGCTGCTTGTTGACGCCGGCGCGCATCGCGATCTCGTCGACCCGGGCGCCGGCAAAGCCGTGCCGGGCGAACTCCTGGCGGGCCGCGGTGAGCAGCTTCTTGCGGGTGGCGACGGGATCGCGCCGCTGCGGCACGGTGTCGCCAGATCGTTTTGCGGACATTTCCAACCAAACAGTTGACAAGTTGAGGACGGGCTTGTTGCATTGGTATCCTCACAGGGGGAGAGCGACAAGCCGGGTCGCTGGCAATGAGGAGAGATGCGATGAAGCGTTTGCAGGCGGCGGGCTCGGCCCTGGTCTTGTCTCTGATGCTCGGTGTGGCCGCCGTGCCCGCGCAGGCGGGCGAGGCGGTCAATCTGATCCTGAACTGGACGCCGACGGCCGATCACTCGCCATATTATTACGCCAAGGCGCAAGGCTGGTACGAGAAGGCAGGCATCGACCTCACCATCGAGATCGGCAAGGGCTCCGGCGTCTCCGCCGCCAAGGTCGGCTCCGGCGGCTCGCCCTTCGGCGTCGCCGATCTCGCCACGATGCTGGTGGCCAAGAGCAAGGGCGCCGATACCGTCGCGGTGATGAGCGTCTATGCCAATACCGGCCAGACCTTCTACTGGCTGAAGAGCTATGGCGTGAACGGCGTGAAGGACTTTGCCGGCCACAAGATCGGCAATCCGCCCGGGGACGCCTCGCGCGTGATGTGGCCGGCCTTCGCCAAGGCCGCAGGACTTGCCCCGGACTCCGTCGGCTTCGTCAATGTCGGACCGACCGCGAAGATCGCGGCGCTGAAGAGCCACACCGTCGACATCATCAGCGACTTCTACAACGAGCACGATCTGAAGGTGATCGAGTTCGGCCAGGACCTCGGCTACGTCAACTGGAAGGACATCGGGCTCAATCCTTACGGCAATTCGCTGATCGTCAACGGCGCCTATCTGCAGAAGAATCCGAAGGTCGTCGAGGACTTCGTGCGCGTCACGCAAAAGGCCTTTGCGGCCTGCGTCGCCGACGTCACGCCGTGCCTGAAGGCGCTGCTGGATAACGTCTCCGGCCTCGACAAGGAGAACCAGGAGCGCCAGTGGGAGCGCATCAAATTCCTGATGACGGACGAGTTCACCACGACCAAGGGCCTCGGCTGGATCGACGGCGAGCGGATGAAGAAGGACTATGATCTGGTCCAGACCTATCTCGGCATGGAGAAGCCGTTCGACGTCACCACCGCGTTCACGACGAAGATGCTGGATCCGAGCATCAAGATGGATGCGAGCAAGGTGAAGAAGTAGGGACTCTCTGCTCGTCATTGCGAGCGTAGCGAAGCAATCCAGAATCTTTCCGCGGAGACGGTCTGGATTGCTTCGTCGCCAGAGCTCCTCGCAATGACGTTGTGAGAGGAGCGCTCTGCTTCTCGTGCCCCGGACGCCGCGCAGCGTCCCTTGACGGTGCGCTGCAGAGCCGGGGCCCATTGTGCCGTGAGCATGGTCCGGGCGGTTTGGGTCCCGGCTCTGCGCAGCAGCGTTGCACGCTGCAGCGCGTCCGGGACACGAGACTGCCCCGGCGCCTCCATCCCCCCACGTAATCCCACGGAGAATTAACCAGCCGTTAACCATATCCGCCGCATCGTTAACCATTCAATAACAGGGAACGAGTCGGCCGCTATGGAGGCTGCAGTCAAACCTCAACGCCAAATGGTGCGCCTGCGCGGGCGCTCCTATGTGGCCTTCGTGTTTACGCCGACGGTTCCAGTGCAGGATTGGCTGCACGAGATCGACGCCACCATTGCGCGCTCGCCGGGGTTCTTCGCCGGACGGCCCGTGGTGATTGACCTGTCCTCCGTCGATCTCAGCCAGGCCGGCATCGGCCATCTGCTCACCAGCCTGCAGGACCGCAATATCCGCGTGCTCGGAATCGAGGGCGTGGAGGAGGCGCGGCTGACGGCGATGATGCCGCCGCTGCTGTCGGGCGGGCGGAGCTGCGTGGTCGAGCCGACCGCGCCGAAGAAGCCCGAGGCGAAGTCCGAGACCAAGCCGGGCTCGCTGCTGCTGGAGGCGCCGGTGCGCTCGGGGCAGACCGTGATCTTTCCGGACGGCGACGTCACCATTCTCGGCTCGGTCGGATCCGGCGCGGAAGTCGTCGCCGGCGGTTCGATCCACGTCTATGGCGCGCTGCGCGGCCGCGCCATGGCGGGCGTGAACGGGCACACCAGCGCGCGCATCTACTGCCAGAAGATCGAGGCCGAACTGCTTGCGATCGATGGATTTTACCAGACCGCCGACGATATCGACGCCGCGCTTCGCGGCCGGCCCGCGCAGGCCTTTCTGCAGGGCAACACCATGCGAATTACCGCGCTGAACTGACCAGAAGGAGATTTCAGAAATGGCCAAGGTACTGGTCGTGACATCAGGCAAGGGCGGGGTCGGAAAGACCACGACGACCGCCGCCCTGGGAGCGGCGCTGGCGCAGCGCGGCGAGAAGGTCGTCGTCGTCGATTTCGACGTCGGCCTGCGCAACCTCGACCTCGTCATGGGCGCCGAGCGACGCGTCGTGTTCGACCTCATTAACGTGGTGCAGGGCGTTGCGAAACTCCCGCAAGCGCTGATCAAGGACAAGCGCCTGGAAAACCTCTGGCTGCTGCCGGCCTCGCAAACCCGCGACAAGGACGCGCTGACGGAAGAGGGCGTCGGCAAGGTCATCGACGAGCTGCGCGCCCGCTTCGACTGGGTGATCTGCGACAGCCCGGCCGGCATCGAGCGCGGCGCTTCCATGGCGATGCGCTTTGCGGATGAAGCCGTGATCGTCACCAATCCGGAAGTCTCTTCGGTGCGCGATTCCGACCGCATCATCGGCATGCTCGATTCCAAGACCGTGCGGGCCGAGAAGGGCGAACGCGTCGAGAAGCACATTCTCATCACGCGTTACGATCCCTCCCGCGCCGCGCGCGGCGAGATGCTGACCATCGAGGATATCCTCGAGATCCTCGCAACGCCCTTGCTCGGCATCATCCCCGAGAGCCAGGACGTGCTGCGCGCCTCCAACGTCGGCACGCCGGTGACGCTGTCGAACGCCGACGGCGCCCCTGCACGGGCCTATATCGACGCGGCACGCCGTCTCTGCGGCGACACCGTGCCGATGCAGGTGCCGACCGAGCGCAAGGGCTTCATGGATCGTCTGCTGCGACGGAGGGCTGCATGAGCATGGGTCTGCTTCGGCTTCTCCGCGGCAACAAGGCATCTGCACCGGTCGCGCGCGAACGGCTGCAGATTCTGCTTGCCCATGAACGCGGAATGCGCGGCCAGCCCGATCTGCTCGGTGTGCTGCGTGAGGAAATTCTCGCCGTGGTCTCCAAGCACGTCACGCTGGATCCGACCAAGGTCATCGTACGGCTCGATCGCGGCGACGAGGTCTCGACCCTCGAGGTCGATATCGAGGTGCCCAACGATTTCGAGCGCAAGAAAGTGGCGGTCGCGTAGGGGACTAAACGCGACTGACGACAACCTGCTTTGGGGTGGGTGAGAAGGCGGTCCGCCGGGCATGGCGGGCCGCCTTTGTTTTTTGCGGGCCGTTCAGGTTCCTCGGACTGTCGATGTGATCGGCCCCGGCCGGAACGGGCCGTGCGGCGAGATCGTTGTCAGGAATCCCCGGGGCGCCGAGCCGGGCGCCCGCGGTTTCCTCATAACGGGAGAAGCGCAATGATGTCCGAGGTCCAGGTCCACACCGTCGCGCGGCAGATGCTCGAACAGCACGGTTTTGCTGCGATCGCGAAGGCTGCGGAGCAGGCCCAGGCCTGCGAGGGCCGCGGCGAGGCCGACGAGGCCAAGGAATGGCGTCACATCGCCGACGCCATGAAGATCATGCGGGGGCCGGCCCATAGTTGAGCGGCTCAAGCCCGGCCAGTTCCATCCTTGATCATGTCGAGGATTCGGGTGGCCAGCGCCTCGACCACGAACGGCTTTGTCAGCACCTGCATGCCCGGGGCGAGCTGGCCGTTGCCGATGATGGCATTCTCGGCATAGCCGGTGATGAACAGCACGTTCAGCGCCGGCCGCGTCGTGCGTGCGGCATCCGCGAGCTGGCGGCCGTTCATGCCGCCGGGCAGGCCGACATCGGTCACGAGCAGGTCGATCTTCGCATCCGTTTGCAGGATGCCGAGGCCGGTCGGCCCGTCATGCGCTTCCAGCACGTTGAAGCCGATATCCTCCAGTGCGTCCGCGACCAGCATGCGGATTGAAGGCTCGTCGTCCACGATCAGGATGGTGTGGCTCGCCTGCGAGCGCACCGTCTGCCGGGTGGAAGGTAGTGACGGCTTGTCGGCCTCCTTGCCGTAATGGCGCGGCAGATACAGGCACATGGTCGTGCCCTGGCCAACCTCGGAATAGATCCGGACCTGGCCGCCGGACTGGCGGACGAAGCCGTAGACCATCGAGAGCCCGAGGCCGGTGCCCTGGCCTATCGGCTTGGTCGTGAAGAAGGGATCGAAGGCGCGCGCGATCACCTCGGGCGTCATGCCGACGCCGGTGTCGGTGACGCAGAGCGAGACGTATTGGCCGGGGCTCAAGTCGCGCTCGGCGGCGGCATGCTCGTCGAGCCAGCGGTTGGCGGTCTCGATCGTGAGCCGGCCGCCTCCCGGCATCGCGTCGCGGGCGTTGATGCAGAGGTTGAGCAGGGCATTCTCGAGCTGCGAGGCATCGATCAGCGTCGCCCACATTCCGCCGGCGGTGACGACCTCAACCGCGATCTCCGGGCCGACTGTCCGCCGGACCAGCTCCTCCATGCCCATTACGAGACGGTTCAGGTCGGTCGGCCTGGGATCGAGCGTCTGCCGCCGCGAGAAGGCCAGCAGACGGTGCGTCAGGGCAGCGGCGCGCTTGGCGGCGCCCTGCGCGGCCGTCACATAGCGGTCGATGTCCTTGATGCGGCCTTGGCCGAGCCGGATCTGCAGCAGTTCCAGCGAGCCGATGATGCCGGTGAGCAGATTGTTGAAATCGTGCGCGAGCCCGCCGGTGAGTTGACCGACCGCCTCCATCTTCTGCGACTGCCGCAGCGCTTCCTCGGCCTCGCGCAGCCGCTCCTGCTCCTTCAGACGGTCCGTCACGTCGTAGCTGAACTGGTAGGCGCCGAGCGGCCGGCCGTTGCTGTCGCGCAGGCAGTTGAAGCGCATCTCGTAGAAGCGGCGGGCCCGTCCGGCCGCGCCGAACTCGGCGACCTCGACGAAGGCTTCGCCGGCGAGCGCCCGCGACCAGAGAGCGCGGACGGCATCGCGGTGCTCGGGTTGATCCTCAAGCAGCTCAAGCATGTTGTCACCGACCTTCGGCAAGATGCCGTAGATGCGGTGGAATTCGCGCGCCGCGGCGCCGTTGATCGCAAGCCAGCGAAAGTCGGGATCGACGACCTGGACGAAGGCATCGGTGCCCTCGACGAGGTCGGCCATCAGCTTGCGCTCGGCCAGTGCCGCCACGACGCGCGCTTCGAGCGTCTCGTTGAGCTGCTGCAGGGCCCGCTCGGCGCGCTTGCGCGGCGTGATGTCCTGAAACAGCACGGCGACCTGCTTGCGGCTGGCGGGCTCGACGCGAAAGGCGGCGAGCTCGAGGTGGCGGCCGGTGGCGACCAGCTCTCGCTCGAAGCGGATCGGTTGGCCCGTCAGCAGCACACCACGATAGAGCTCCACCCAGCCGCCGGCCTCGTCCGGGACCATCTCCCGGACCTTCTGGCCGACCACATTGGGAATGCCGGCGTGCTGGGTATAGGCGGGGTTGGCCTCGACGTGGACGTAGTCGCTGAGCGGTCCGTGTGGCCCATCGAAGAACTCGATGATGCAAAAGCCTTCGTCGATCGAATTGAACAGCGTTCGATAGCGTTCCTCGCTCTCGGCCAGCGCGGATTCCGCCCGGCGGCGCAGCGACTGGTCGGCTGCCCCGAGGGCCTTCAGGCGGGCGTTTTCCTCCTCCAGCGCCTGTAGACGGCGTTGCAGGTCCTCAAACTCGATCGAATCCACAAGCGCTCGCGGGGTTGGCTCTTCCAAGGGCCGCTCCTCGGCCCTGCCACGATATGGAACGGGCAGACGCACCGTGGCAAGCCGTGGGGTCAACGCAAATGGAACTTTGGAGTTCCCGACCCGGTCAGCGCTCGCCCTGATCAGTGCCGTGCGGGCCGGATTTGTGCTGCGTCTGCGGCGGGGCGCGCTCACCGGACTCCCGGCAGGGAAGCGGCTCCCAGGACCCGTCAGGTGCCTGCTGATATGCGCTGCATGTGGACGAGGGGGCCGATTTGTCCTCGGCCTTCTGGGCCGTGGAGTTCTTCGCCAGCGCCGGGGGAGCCAGCGCCGCACTCGCGGCGAGCGCGGCGGCGAAGACGAGGTTTGCAATCCGCATGGGGCTTCTCCTGTTCGAAGACGCCCGCATGCTCGCGAGGAATGTGACGATTATTGGCCGGGGCAGATTATCCCTTGGGCGTGCTTGACGTCGCGCACGCTGCCCTTGCTAGCCACCCTTGCTAGCCACCCTTGGCGCGGATCAGGCCGGCGAGGTTGGTCTTCTGGGTCTCGCACCAGGTCGGCATGCCGAGGCGGCGCTGGTTCAGATCGGTCGCCTGGGTAGCCACGGCGACTTCGGCCATCAGGTCGTCATCCTGCTTCTCGCCCATCTTGCCGCCGGTGTGCATCCAGGCGATCGCCTTGCGCACCTTCTCGGTGGTGCCCTCGGGCAGGTGCATCTGCTCGGCCTTCTGCACCAGGTCCTGATAGACGACGTCGGTGCCTGGGCATTCGACCTTGGCGGCGAAAGCCTGCAAGACCAGTGTCACATAGGTCGATCGTGGGTGGTCCTCGGCCTTGGCCGGAACGGCGATCAGCAACAGGCCTGCCATCAGGAAACCGTAGCGCATCCTTGGTATCTCCTCCGATTTTTGGCGAGGCTAGCGTCCGCCGGGCGGCTCCGCAATGGTGCCGCGGCCGAATTTGTCGCTTGCCCCGGAGGCACGCTATCGTGGACGCATCCCGGCCTCGGAGAGCCACATGAGCCTGTTCAGCACGCCGTTCGATCCCATCCGCGACACGGCGCTCGTGACTGGTGCCGGCAACGGCATTGGCCGCGCGATCGCGCAGGCCCTGGTGGGCGAGGACGTCCGGACCGTGTTCGCCGACGTGAGCGCCGAGCGGGTGAATGCCGCGATCAGCGCCAGCGCCAAGCCCGAGCTGGCGGTGCCATGGGTCGGCGATCTCGCCGAGCTGGAGGCCTGCGACGCGCTGCTTGGTGCCGCCAACTCAGCCTTGGGCGAGATCACGCATTTCGTCCACAGCGCATCGCCGCCGCGGCGCGAGGCCGATCATGCGCTCGCGGTCGATCGCAAGACCTGGCAGCAGATGCATGCGGTCAATCTCGATGCCGGCTTTCACCTTGCGCGCGAGATCGCGAAACGACTGATCGCGACGAAGCGGCCGGGCTCGTTCCTGTTCCTCACCTCGCTGCACGCGGGCACGCCGCGCAACCTGCCGCATTATTCGACGGCGAAGGCGGGAATGGCGATGCTGGTGAAGGAGCTGGCCAAGACGTTTGGCCGTTACGGCATCCGGGTCAATGCGCTGGTGCCCGGCGCGATCGCCGCGGGCGGGTTCGTTGCGGATGCTTCGCTGGCGAAACACATTCCGCTTGGGCGTCTCGGCGAGGCCCGCGACCTCGCGCCGATGGCGCTCACGGTGCTGTCGAACGAGCTGTCCGGCTACGTCACCGGCGCTTCGTTCGTTGTCGACGGCGGCTTGTCGCTGACCAACTGGTTCGAGCCGCCGGCGCTCGACGAATAGTCAGCGGCGCCAGGCCGGCACCGGATCGAGCGGCGTGCGATACAGCTCCTTGTGATCGCGATCGGTGACGCGCACCGCGCAACCCTTCTGCTGCAGCTCCGGCTTCACCTGCGACAGCTCGCATGCGAGCTGATCGGCCCGATCGGAGGCAACCTCGATGTCTTCGAGAATGATTCCGCCCTGGTTCCTGAACTCTTCACCAACCACGAGATCGAAAGAGTAGTAAGGCATCCGAATTCCCCGATGTGAGGAGCTGAGCTTCGCTGGAAGTCTCAACACATGCCGAATGCTATCACTGAGTCGATATCCAGGGGATGAACAGGCCGCGCAATCTCTGTGCTTATGGCGCAGAAATGATAAGCAGCGTGTGACGGCCTTAACATTTAATTAAATATGTTGGCGCGATCATAAGGCATGGAATTGCAGCAGAACCGGGCTCCGGGAACCGGCAGCTGCAAGAGAAGGCCGCCGGCATAGATCCCGACGGCCTTTTCTCATGAGCAGAAAATTACGCTCTCCGTAATTGCCCGGACTTAAGCGCATCACATCAGTTCGTACGACGCGGCGAAATTGTCGCCGCGCGCGCGATGACGCGCCTCTACCGCAACGGCATCGGCGGACGTACGACCGGGCCGTCGTCATCGGCGACGGCTTGCGTCGTGGTGACCGGTGGCGGCGGGACTGCTGCGGCCTGCGAAGGCGGAGGTGCGAGCGGCACGGGCGAATAGGACGGCATGTAGGTGCGCGATACCACCGGCTTCGGCTTGTGCACCGCCGGCGGCGCCGGAGGCTTCGGCGGCAGCGCAGCAGCGCGGGCGCGCGGATCGATCGGCCTTGCATCGACAACCGGTTTCGGCGCGGGCGGTTTCGCCATCTCGCGCGCCATCTGCTCCTGTCCGGCTTTCAGCTCGGCGATGTTGGCCTTGAGCTGCTCGATCTGCTGCGCCATCGCGGCGAGATCGCGCGTCATCGATTGCACCGACTGTGCTGCATCGGACGGCGTGGTCGCAGGCGTGGCGGCTGCAAGCTGAACCGCCGGCGGCGCTGCCGGTTGATCGGTCGCTTGGTCGACGGCAGCTTGAGCGACAGGCGGCGGCGCTTGCTCCGCAGGGGCTGTGGCCTGCGCGGCGGCGACCGGCGCGGTCGGTGATGCCGAAGGCAGCAGCGAGGTCACAACCGGGGTCCACTCCGCAAGCATCTGCTTGGCCGTATCACCATGCTTGTCCCAGGCGATGGTGGCCGCCGCACTCGTGCCGGCAAACAGGAACGTGACGAACGCGCCGCGCATCCACCTGCCGACGGCCGATCGCTTCTTCGGGCCAAGCCCATCATTCGCCGCGACGCGTATGGCCGTGTCGACCGAGGGCGGCGTCGCTGGCTGAGGCTCTGCGACAGGACTGAATTTTGGCTCCCGCGAAGGCTTGGTCTCGCGAGCGAGCTTGGTCTCAAGAGAGATCCTGGGCTCCGGCGCGAATTTCGGCTCCGGGCGAGGCGCGACGTCGGGCGCCAGCGCAGGCGCAACGCTGATCGGGCGCGAGGCCAGCACAATGTCGGACGAAATCTGAATCGCGTCGTGCGGATCGTTGTCCTTGACCGTGTCCTTCACGATCTCATCGACGATTTGCTTGGGGTTCAGCGTCGCGAGCATCGCAGCTCCTTTAAGGCCCGGGTGTTCGATGCCCGGGTGTTAGGTCCTGGTCGTCCGCATTGGCGCGAGCCGATCTGTTGCGGCGAGCCCACCAAACGAACGAGCCCGATCCGATGACGCACGAGTCCAGCCGGGTTTGACCAAAGCAAGGCGAGGGGATGGAGATGATGCGACGCTCTTACGCCGTTTGTGGTGATGGAACCTGACTTTGTGAACACGGTCACGTGTTCCGCGCTGCCTTGCTTTCAGCACGATTTTGGCAGCATTTGGCGATGCTGGGGGTGCTGCTATCCGCTATCGGGGGCCGGCGGTGCCAAGATCTTTTATCGCTCTATTCGCGGTTGCCTCGCTGTCGCTGGGCGGCTGCATGCAGACGACGCTGTCGCCATCGACCGATGCGAGCATGACGCCGCGCGACAAGCAATTGCTCGCGCATACGCCTTATGCGCAGGCGAACGTGCCCGAGCAATATCTGCGACACATCGTCGATTACCAGCGCAAGGAGCAGCCGGGTACCATCCTGGTCGATACCGACGCCCGCTACCTCTATTACGTGCTGCCTGACGGCAAGGCGATCCGCTACGGCGTTGCGGTCGGCGAGGAGGCCATGGCGTTCTCCGGCGTCGCGCGCGTCGGCAGGCTGGCCGAATGGCCGGACTGGGTTCCGACGGCGGATATCCAGGCGCGGCTCGGACCATATCCGGCGCGCGTCCGCGGCGGTCCCGCCAATCCGCTGGGCGCGCGGGGCATCTATCTCTACGCCGGCAACAAGGACACGCTGTATCGCATCCACGGCACCAACCAGCCCGAATATATCGGGCAGGCGATCTCGTCCGGCTGCATCCGGATGCGCAACGAGGACGTGATCGATCTCTACGACCGCGTGAAGCTCAATTCGATGGTCGTGGTGCTGCCGCCCGGACAGAGCGCGCAGGCCGAGGCGGGCGGAAGCGGGCGCGGGTGAAAGCGGCGCGGGCGCCGCCCGGCGCCCCGCTTTGCGACAATTTTAGCCTTTGTTTTGCGCGGTCCCTAACGTCTCGCGCCTAGCGTGCAGCGAGCAAGGGGTTGCTCGCATGTATCTCGTGAAGAATTCGCCGCGCGCGCTGTTCGCTGCGCTGATTCCGCTGGCCATCGTCGAAGCCGTGTTGCTGGTCTTCGCCCTCGCGGGAGGACAGGTGACCGATCCTGTCGGTGTGCCGGCGCCGGATCAGATCCTGATGATGTATGCCGGACGCATGGCGATGAACGCGGCCTTGCTGTTCGCCGGACATACCGTGCTGCGGCAGTGGACTGTCTCAAGCCGCCTCGCTTACGGCCTGATGGGCGGCGTCATGGCGGCGGTGAGCTACGCCATCGCGATCCGTAACCACATTCAGCTGGCAGCGCCCGGCGACGGCACGGTGATGACGATCGGCCTGTTGCCGTCAATCGCGGGCATGATCGGTGGATTCCTTTACGGCCAGTTCGCCGGACTGAGCCCGGTTGCGCGCGCAGCGGGGCAGGCTTCTGTCGCCGACGGGAGGCCGCAGCTGGTGTTCAACGGGCCGGTCCGCGTCCGCACGTCGTTTGCAGGGATCGTGATTGCTGCGCTGCTGCCGACGGTGCTTGCAACTCTGTTGCCCTATACGTTGGTGCCACTGCTGATGCACGGTTTCGCGGACAAGAGCACCGCGCATATCCTCGCGTCGGTGATCCCGGCACAGACCTTCATGGTCATGATGGTGATCTCGGTCGTTCCTTCGAGCATCTTCATGCTCTGCGTTCACCACCTCGCGCGCGCCATGAGCCGACGTAACGCGTGGGAATATGCGGCGATCGGCGGCGTCGCGTCGTTCGCCTGTGCGCTGCTGCTCGCGCTTGCGGTGCCGCTGCTCGCTGTTCTCGTGGTGCCGGCGGCGTTCTGCGGGGCTGTGATGGGCGCGATCTACCGCCGCTTCGCCGGCCTCGAGCCAGTTCCGCTACCGGAAGCCGTGATCGCAACCGATCCCAACGCGCTGGTCGATGCTGATCATCCCTCGCGGCACCAGCACGGCGTCATCCTCAGCAACTGATTGTGCCGAGATGATCTCGCCCTAGTTCTCCGGCCGGGCGATGCGCCACTGCAAGGTCGTGGCGTTGCCGTTGGCTTCGCCCGGGGCCTTGTCGGCGGGCGAGGTGTAGAGCGGGCGATAGCGGTACGCCCACATCCTGCTGCCGTCGTCGCGGCTGATCACGGTGAAGTCGCCGATGGCCTTTGCGTCGGCCGTCGCGGCCAGCGGCACCCAGCTCTCGGTGCACTTGCCGTTGCAGCTCGACGTCTTTCCGGTGGTGTCACGCTCGTAGTAATAGAGCGTCATGCCCTTGAGATCGACGAGCTTGGGACCGTGCTTGGTGACGACCACCTTTGCCGGCGCCGTCGTTGCCTCGGGTTTCGGCGGAGGAGGGGCATCGCCGCCGCCATGACCGTTGGCAAGCGCAGGCGCAATCGAGAGCGCGATGGCCGCGGCCGCAATGAGACACCTGAACATCGGAAACCCCCGAGCCGCAAAGTTAATCGCGCGTTAAGCGCAGAATGTTGCGGACCGTAGCAGCCGAAGGTTAGCTCCGGGTTTCGCTGGCTTGCGACAATTACGGACAAAAATACCGGCTCAGGCCTGGACGTTGCGCAGCGGCGCGCGGCTGAGATCGTTGCCGGCGGCGATCGCCTTGCTCAGCAGCCGCATCAACTCTTCGCCTTCCTTGGCGCTGAGACCGCGCAGCATGATGCGCTGGGCCGATTCCACGGCGGGCGTGATCTTGCGCAGCGTGCGGCGGCCCTCGTCGGTGATTTCGAGCTCGCGAGCGCGGCGGTCGCGGCTCGAGGCGCGGCGTTCGGCAAGCCCCTTCTGCACGAGGCGATCAATCACGCCGGTGATGGTGGTGCGGTCATAGGCGATCAGGCCTGCGAGCGTCACCTGGTCGAGCCCCGGATTGGCCTTGATGGTCGCGAGCGCGGCGTATTGCACCGGCGTCAGGTCGAAGCCGGCGTCTTCGACCTCGGCCAGGAACACCGCGACCGCGATCTGCTGGAAGCGGCGCGCCAGATGTCCGGGCATGTCGTTGTTGTCTTTCACCGAATTCTCCGTTTCGACGAGGGCGCTGCGGATCATTGACAAGTATACTGATAGTCAGCATACTGATCAATATCGAAGAAGACGTTGACGGGAGAGGTGGTCATGCAATTCCATCTGAATGGATTTCAGCCGGGCGATCCCGAGATTGCCGATCCCGCGGAGCGCGTTCAGGCCTCGGGCGCAACGGGCGCCGTGCCTTCGGAGGTCGATGTCCTCATCGTCGGCTGCGGCCCGGCCGGCCTCACGCTCGCGGCGCAGCTTGCGCAATTCCCTGATATCAAGACCTGCATCGTCGAACAGAAGGGGGAGCGCCTGCTGGTCGGGCAGGCCGACGGCATCGCCTGCCGCACCATGGAGATGTTCCACGCCTATGGCTTCAGCGAGCGGGTGCTGAAGGAGGCTTACTGGGTCAACGAGACGACGTTCTGGAAGCCGGACGACCGGAAGCCCGAGACGATCATGCGCAGCGGCCGGGTGCAGGACGTCGAAGACGGGCTGTCGGAATTCCCGCATGTCATCCTCAACCAGGCCCGCATCCATGACGGCTTTCTCGATGTCATGCGCAAATCACCGGCCAGGCTCGAACCGCATTACAGCCGCCACCTGCTCGATCTCGAGGTCAACCCCGCCGCGGGGCCTGCCGATCACGCCGTGACCGTCCGCCTCGAGCGCGTCGATGCCGGCAACGAGGGGAAGGTCGAGACGGTCAAGGCGCGCTACGTGGTCGGCTGCGACGGCGCCCGCAGCACGGTGCGCAAATCGATCGGCCGCGAGCTGCACGGCGATTCCGCCAATCACGCCTGGGGCGTGATGGACGTGCTGGCGGTGACGGACTTTCCGGACATCCGCTTCAAGTCCCTGATCCAGTCGGCGAAGGACGGCAGCCTGCTGATCATCCCGCGCGAAGGCGGCTACATGGTCCGCATCTATGTCGAGCTGGCCAAGCTCGAGGTCGGTGAGCGCGTCGCGAGCCGCAACATCACCGCCGATGATGTGATTGCGAAGGCGCAGCGGATCCTGAAGCCGCATACGCTCGACGTGAAGGAGATCGCCTGGTGGTCGGTCTACGAGATCGGTCAGCGTCTGACCGACAAGTTCGACGACGTGCCGGATGCGGAGATCGCGACGCGGCTGCCGCGAATCTTCATCGCCGGCGATGCCTGCCACACCCACAGCCCCAAGGCTGGGCAGGGCATGAACGTCTCGATGCAGGACGCCTTCAATCTCGGCTGGAAGCTCGCCGCGGTGCTGCGCAGGCAGTGCCCCCCGCAGCTGCTGCACTCCTATTCGGCCGAGCGCCAGGCGGTGGCCAAGGAGCTGATCGATTTCGACCGCGAATGGGCGGGCATTCTCGCCTCCGCCGCCAAGGCCGGCGGCGCCGATGCCGCCAGGACGCAGGACTATTTCGTCCGCCACGGCCGCTACACGGCGGGCACCGCGACGCATTACACGCCGTCGATCCTCACCGGCGCAGGCTCGCACCAACACCTCGCGCAAGGCCTCGTCATCGGCAAGCGCTTTCATTCTGCCCCGGTGATCCGACTTGCGGACGCAAAGCCGGTACATCTCGGCCATGCCGCACAGGCCGACGGTCGCTTCCGTATCTACGCGTTCTCTCCGGCTGAGGATCCCGCAGCCTCGGGGTCGGCCGTTCGCGCACTGTGCAGTTTCCTCACGGAGGACCGGGGCTCGCCGATCCGGCGCTATACGCCTGCAGGAGCCGACATCGACGGCATGATCGATCTGCGCGCGGTGTTTCAGCGGGATCATCGCGAGCTGGCGGTCGAGGCGATGCCGTCGCTGCTGCTCCCGCGCAAGGGTCGCTATGGCCTGATCGACTACGAAAAGATGTTCTGCCCGGATATCAAGAGCGGCCACGACGTTTTCGCTATGCGCGGCATCGATCGGAAAGCCGGTTGCATGGTGGTGGTGCGTCCCGACCAGTATGTCGCAAGCGTGCTGAAGCTCGACGACTTCGCCGGGCTTGCCTCGTACTTCGACGCGTTCATGTTGCGAGCCGACTGACGGCCCTTGGGGCTGCCGGCGCGCAGCCGATGAACGGCGCATGAATATTGAACCGCGCGCGCCACGCGGCTCAGTCTTTCGACGGATGAGACCCTCTTGCAAGGAACGGCCGTTCTGCTGGCGCGTTCCGACTCGAACGAGGAGGATCACGTCATGAAATTCAAGAGTGTTCTGACTGCCGCATTGCTGCTCGCACCAACGGCCGCATTGGCCGCGCCAGGCATCGTCACCGTCTCGACCGGCATGCGCGCCGGGCCGGGCGCCGGCTTTCCCCTGGTCGATCGCATCCCCGAGGGCGCCCGCGTCAACATCCATGGTTGCCTGCGCGGCAATGCCTGGTGCGATGTCAGCTTCTCTGATGATCGCGGCTGGGTGTCGTCGCAATATCTCGAATACCTCTATCGCAACCACTACGTCTATCTGCCCGACTACGTCGACGAGATCGACGTGCCCGTCGTCCCGTTCGTGCTGACATCGTACTGGTCGAGCTATTACTCCGGACGTCCCTGGTACCACCGCCACGCCCATTGGAATACGTACTGGACCTCGCACCAGAATGTCGCGATGCGGATGACGATCGATCCGCGCGCGGCCCGCATCGGTCGCGCCGCGACACGTGATGCGGCGGCGGCATTGCAGCGGGATGGCGTGCGGGGCAAGGACGCCGCCGCGATCTCCGGACGCAACGCCGCGACTGCGCGGCCCGATGCGGCGATTGCGAGGCGCGACGCTGTGGCCGCGAAGCGCGATGCTGCCGTTGCCGTCGATCGCGCGCATGCCGGGCGGAGCGAGCGTATCGCGCATGAGCGGATGAATGTGCAGACGCGCAATCCGCGCGATGCGCAGGCGCGCATGATGCACGAACGGACCGCGAGTCCCGCAGCGATGCGAGCCCAGCCGATGGCGCGCGCGCATGAAGCACCGCGCGTTTCCGCGGCTCCCGCCGCGCGGCCCGCGATGCCGCATGTTGCGCAGCCGAATGTGAGCCACGGTTCGCCGATGAATGCCCATGCCCAGATGCCGGCGCCGCGTGCGACGGCACCGGCCATGCCGCACCCCGGCGGCGGCGCGCCCCACATCAACGCGGCGCCGCGTGGCGGCGGTGCTCCGGCCGGTGGTCCCGGTCAGAAGCACTGAGGCCAACAGAGCACGAACGTCGTCAGGAAAGCCCGGCCCACGCGCCGGGCTTTTCTTGGCCCTGTCGAGGTTGCGACAATTCAAGTCAATTCTTCGCGGGCAGATTTCATCGATCGTAACATCTCTACCCAAAGCTGTAAGCATCCACTCGGGGCAGCGGGGCACGGGAGGATGATGATGAGACAGAGCCAGACGGAAACGCGTCGCCAAAATGTCGCGAAGCGTTCGATGACCAAGGAAGCCAAGCAGCTGAGCGGGCTGCTTGCCGGATTGCGTGAATCCCTCGACGGGATCCTCAAGGAACGGACGAGCGCAAAGCTCACCGGCGCCGAGATGGGTCTGCTGGACGAGCGCCGCAATAATCTGCTGCTCACGATCGCAGCCCTCGACGACCGCCTCTCGGCGGTGCAGGGGCTGATTGACCTCGGCCGCCCCCATGTCATCCGCGTACATTAGCGGAGCTCGGAGAGGGGCGATCGGTTCCGTCGCCGAGGTGACGGGCCGGATCCCCGCGGCCGATCCAGCATGACGAGACGGTCCCTGCCATTCCCGTGGATTGAGCCCGCTGCGGGTGGACATCCGTTCCGGCGGGGAACGCGCGATGCGGGCCGCCGACGCCAAGCCTGCTGACGTCATGCCTGCGGATGGCACCAAATTGCCACGCTCCCGGCGAATTGCCGCCAAAGCCCGCTGCCACGACGAGGCCGGGTGCAGGGCGACGCAAGGGGATGCGAATTGGCCTACAAGATGATCGCAGAACGCGACAACGAGAAGTACAGTTTCGCCCGCGAGAGCCGGCTGCTCATCGTGGCGAAGGCGAGGGTGTGGGCGAGCGAGGGGTGGCAGGTCGTCATCACCGATCAGGACGGCAAGGCCTACGCGCCGCCCGAGTTCGATCAGCTGTCCGCGGCCTGACCGCCTGAAGGGGCGAGGGAACGACATTTGACATGGCTGTTTCGACCGGGGCGTGACCGGATCGCGCCTCTGATGGGCCTTGCAGCCGCCGCGGTTTTGACGGCGACGGTTGCGGCCGCCCAAAATCTCGATGCCGGCAAGCCGCCCGCCAAGCTCTTCGCAGACGGCTGTGCAACCTGCCATCGCAGCCCGCGCGGCCTTGCCAAGGGTCGCTTCAGCCTGACGCTGTCCTGGTTCCTGAAGGACCATTACGCGACGAGCTCGGACTCGGCCAAGGTGCTTGCCGACTATCTGCAGTCGGTCGACGAGCCGCCGCGCGCAGCGGCGAAGCCGGCCAAGAAGCCGGCGCGATCCGCTCCCCGTCCGGCCAAGCCGGTGCAGAGCCAGTAGGCCGCGCAATGCCGGCCCGTAGCCCGGATGGAGCGCAAGCGTAATCCGGGTGTTGCCACCCGATGCAGCGTTCCCGGATTGCGCTGCGCTCCATCCGGGCTACGTGCGACGTGATCTGCCGCTATCCGCGCCGGTGGGTCTGCGCGAGCAGGCGCGTGTGCACGGCGCGCAGCTCGGCGCTCATCCGCGTCTGTCCTGTCGTGACATAGGAAAGCCAGGCGCCGTCGGCGGCGAGACGCACGATGTGCAGTTCGGGCGCGCCGTCGGTTGCGCGGTGACGCTTCAGGCGCGCCTTGATCCAGTCGTTCCAGAGCCGGCGCAGCGACGGATCGGTGACGACGACCATGCTCAGCGTCGCCCACGGGCTCGCAAAGCCGAAGGCTCTGCCGGTGAACACGGCATTGACATAGGCGCGCGTGAAGCGGCCGCGCGGCTTCGGATCGGCCTCGATGGCCGCGTCGATCTCGGCGTCGACGCGGGCGAGGAGATCGGCGAACAGCCCCTCGATCAGCGCCTGCTTGCTGCCGAAATGATGAAACAGCCCGCCCTTGGTGACGCCGGCCGCGGCGGCGACCGCCTGCACCGTGACGCCGGCGACACCATGGTCCATCGCGATCGTCGCGGCGTGGTCGAGCAGGGCGCGGCGGACCTGCTCGGGCTGCTTGGCGCGGGTATAGGGGCTTTCCGGCATCAATGCGCCGTGGTCTGGGAGAACAGGTTGATGACCACGACCCCCGACACGATCAGCCCGATTCCGACGAAGGCCGCGGCGTCCAGCATCTGGCGGAACATCACGAACGAGACGGTGGCCGTCAGGATGATGCCGACCCCGCCCCAGATCGCATAAGCGATGCTCAAGGGGATGACGCGGATCGCGACCGACAGCGCGTAGAACGAGGCGATGTAGAACAGCACCATCGCCAGCGTCGGCCACGGGCGGGTGAACTGTGCGGATTGCTGCAGAAAGGCGGACGCCGTGACCTCGAGAATGATGGCGAGGGCGAGCGCGGCATAGGCCTGGAAGGCGGAAGTCATGGTCTGCTCCTCCGCGGGATGAATAAAGATACCGCGCGGAAGGTATGTTTAGCACGCGGGCGTCTGGCTTTGGCCGGGAGCAAGTATCACATGTGAGTGACGCGCCTGCGACGATGGCTGGACGCGCCGTGAAGCCGCCCGCGCTGAGGGCGCGAGCGGCTCCAGGTTCCTGCGGCTGGATCCGTCTCAGTTGATCCGCACGGACAGCTCGACGTCCTCGGCGAAGGGCGTCGACATGTAGCCGCTTCCGGCCTTGCGGACGCGTGCCAGATAGTCCGGGCTGTCGTCGGCATTGTCGGCGACGATGATTGCGCCCGGTCCGAGCCGGCTTTCGAGCAGGTCCAGGATATCCGGATAGAGCGCCTTGGCACCATCGAGCAGCACGAGATCGATCGTCTCGGGCAGATCGGCGCTCAGCGTCTTCAGCGCGTCACCTTCGCGAATGTCCACGAGATCGATCAGGCCGCCGGCTGCGAGATTCTTTCGCGCCCGCGCGGCCTTGGACGGCTCGAATTCGCTGGTGATGAGGCGGCCGCCGCCATTGTCCCGCAAGCCCGCGGCAAGGTGCAGCGTCGAGATGCCGAACGACGTGCCGAATTCGACGATCGTCCGGGCGCGGGAGCTGCGCGTCAGCATGTAGAGCAGCGCGCCGGTCTCGCGCGAGACCGCGAGCGGGACGTCCTTCAGGCGCCCGTAGAGGTCGCGGTAATCGGTCTTGCTCCGCATCATCCGCGCCTGGTCGGTGTCGGACAGATCGGCGATCGCGGCGCGCGTTGCGCCGCCTGCCGCCTCGGCTTCGCCGAACAGGCGATCGAGCAGCGGCGCAATCGTTGTGATGGTTGAGGTGGTCATTCGAGGTCTCCAAAGGGCGGCAAGAAGGGCCTCCTTGCGTGCCGATGGAAATACGACTAATTCGTCGCATTTCCTATTCGCATTGCCGGAGAGCGCGATGGCCGACCGTCGAAGCCGTTCAATTTCCTCGCGAAAGCAGCCCCAACAGGTTCGCTCCAGCGAGCTCGTCGCGGCCATTCTCGATGCTGCTGTTCAGGTTTTGGCGAAGGAAGGCGCGCAGCGTTTCACCGCGGCGCGGGTGGCGGAGCGGGCCGGGGTGAGTGTCGGGTCGCTCTATCAATATTTTCCCAACAAGGCCGCGATCCTGTTTCGTCTGCAGAGCGACGAGTGGCAGCGCACCAGCGAACTCTTGCGTGGCATCCTCGCGGATAGGACGAAACCGCCACCGGCGCGGCTGCGTGCGCTGGTCCACGCCTTCATCCGCTCGGAGTGCGAGGAAGCGGCCATCCGCGTCGCGCTCAACGACGCCGCGCCGCTCTATCGCGACGCGCCCGAGGCGCACGACGCGCGGGCCGCCGGTGAGGAGATCATCGCGGTGTTCATGCGGGAAGCGTTGCCCAAGGCGGCAAATGCGACACGCGCACTTGCCGGCGAGCTGATCAAGACGACGCTGAGCGAGATCGGCAAGCGGTTTTCGGAAGTGCCGCGCAAAGATGCCGAGATCGTGCGTCATGCGGATGGGCTGGCCGACATGTTCTGCGCTTATCTTGCGGAGCTGGCGCGACGCTGAAGCGTGCGCGTGCGGGCCATCCCGGCTACTCTTGCGTCGCTCGACGTTTATCCTTACGGACCTCTGTCATGCTCGTCATCTCCATTCAAAGCCAGGTGGTCCACGGTCATGTCGGCAACAGCGCCGCCGCCTATGCCATGCAGGCGGAGGGCGTGAACGTTGCCGCGGTGCCGACGACGCTGCTGTCCAATCATCCGCGCTATCCGAGCCTGCGCGGTCGCGTGCTCGAGACCGAGCTCGTTGCCGATCTCCTGAAGGGCGTCGAGGAGCGCGGCCTCGTCGACGAGGCCGCCGTGCTGGTGACCGGCTATCTCGGCTCGCCCGGCAATGCCGCCGTGATCGCCGATTTCGTCGAGCGGGCGCTCACGCGGAATGCGAAGCTGATCTATCTCTGCGATCCCGTGATCGGCGATGACGGCCGCGTCTATGTCGCCGACGGCATTCTGGACGCGGTCCGGCACCGGCTGCTGCCGGCCGCGCATTTGACGACCCCGAACCAGTTCGAACTCGAGCTGCTTTCGGGCGTCGCGATCGCCGATGTGCCAGGCCTGCGCGCTGCGTGTGCGGCGCTGGCGGGGACCCGCCGCATCGACGTGGTCGCCACCGGCTGTGCGCTCGCCGACACGGCGGCTGGGCAGGTGGAGACGATCCTGTGCGCGGCCGGACAATTGTCGCGCTTTGCGACGCCGCGCCTGCCGATCCGCCCCTACGGCACCGGCGATCTCCTCACCGGCCTGATCGCGGCTCATCTCGCCAAGGGCGAGACGACGGAGGCCGCGGTGCGGCTTGCGGTCGAGACTGTCTTTGCAGTGCTGGTGCGCACGCAGGACGCCGGCACGGCCGAGATGCGGCTGGTGCCGCTCCCGACACCAGGACGTCAGCCGTAACGGCGTCAGGTCGCGCGCTTGCCGGTCGATTGTGCCGACTTCTGCGGCTTGGCCGGGCTCTTCTGCTCGCGCGCGGCCTGTGCCTTTGGCGGCTTGGCGTGGGCCGCGGCGCGCACCACCTTCTTGGACTTCACGCTGGCGACTTGCTTGCCGTCGCCGGTGCCTCGGCGCGAGACGTATTCCGGGCCATCGACCGGGCCGACATGCGGGGGATCGCGGCCGAGATAGGGCCGGCCGATGCCGTAGGCCTTGCCGTTGGCATCGACCCACTTCCACAGGATTTCGGTCGAGACCCAGCGCTGCGCGCGGTTGTTCCCTTGTGTGCTGACGATGTCGGCCGCCATGCCGTGGCCGTAGCCGCCACGCGAGCTGCCGCCGTGATAGGACCGGTCGGAGGCCGCCTTCAGCCCGCTTGCGATCGACTGGCGATAGTCGTCGCGGAAGGCGCTGGTGATGCCGGGCGAAAGGCCGGCGGCTTCCGCAGCGAGCAGTGTGCGGAACAGCTTCAGCTTGAATCCCTTGTCCATGCCGCCGATGACGTAATCCATCATCGACATGTTGACATGCTCGGCGGCCTTCGGATCCTTCCAGCCAAAATCTTCGTCCACGAGCTTGGTGAAGCTGCGCATCACCGTGACGGTCTTGCCCTTGCGCTTGACGGTGACCGCGCGGCGCTCCTGGACCTTGATCGAATCTTCCTTCGCGGTGCGCTGATAGAGCGCCCAGAGATAGCGATCGACGCAGCTGTCCATGACGAAGCATTCGTCGAGCACGGCGACGGTGTCGGCCGGCGGCGATGCCTTGCTCGCTGGTGCGACCGGGCCGCTCGCGATGGCCGCGGGGGACAAGGCGTCGGTCGTCACGATCTCGGTGGGATCGGCGGATGCAAGCTTGACGGGCTCTGGCGTCGCAGCGGGAGCGACCTCGCTGGTTGTGATGGGCTCCGGTTCGGGGGATATCTGCGGCGCGGGCGGGGCTTCAACCGGCAGGATCAGCACAGGGTCCGCCGAAGCGAGCTTGATGGCGGGAGCGGCAGGCTCGGGCGCGGCTTCAGCGATCGTCGAGGCCGGCGTTGCCGCGACGGCGGCGGCGATGTCGGCGGTCAAGGCGATGCCGTCATCGATGGTCGCGGCGCGCGGAATGTCGGCGAGATCGAGGCGGCTGAGATCCTTAGCGTGATCCTTGGCGTGATCTTTGGCGCGCGAGACGGCAGACGCATTGGCGCCGCTGTTCTCGATGAGGGCAGGGGCATAGGCCGAGAGCGAAAGCGCCAGCCATCCAGCGAGCACCGCCGAGGGGCACGTGATCGCCACCAGAAGAGACCGCCGATCGTTCATGATCCCTGCCTCCAAACGGTTCTGCCCGAACCCGTCTTGCCCGGACAGTCATGATGCAAACAGTCTGACGAACAGTCTTGCACGGAAAGGCACGCAACGCGTCGATTGTTCGGAGGACCATGTGGCAGCGCAATGGCGCAGATCGGTGGCGACCGCCTTTTCGAAAGGGGTGTTGCCGAGGCGCAACGCGGGTTCCATCAGGCTGGGCCGGTCGCCTGCTGCGCAACTTTGTTACGTGAGCGGGCTGGAAGACGAGCCTTCCCGATTGCTGCAGCCGCGCGCTCAGCAGTTAAACACCATCTGTGAAAGTCTCGTGTCGTTGCTGGCGTGATTCGGCCAAGGCCTTGTACCCATTAAACATATCGCCATGCGTTTCACGCGCTGTTGCGATGCAACAAAGTATGTCGCATTGCAGCAAATCAGTCCTAGATTGGCTCCGACTCTTCCACTCAGGAGCATCACCAATGAACAAGAAGACTCTGTCGATCGCCGCCACCATCCTGACGATCGCGGGCAGCACCGCGGCTTTCGCCGCTGAACTGCCGACTTACGAGACCAATGGATTTGCGGTCTCGCCCTTGCAGGTTCGCGTCCTCGGCGCCGCTCATGTCGAGCAGCAGGCCGCTGCGCCGGCCACGGTCGTCTCGGTCCACCAGGCGAGCGTGCTCAGCCCCCGCAAGGTGAAGACCGCGGGCGTCACCACGGGCGCCGCCCGCTAAGCTGACGATGTGTGAAGGCAGTTGGATTCCGCGGAGAGGCGGGATCCACGGCCTCGATTGACTTCCAACGTCGACGCGACCTGCCTGTCGCGTCGACGTCGGAACTCTCTACTGTGCGATCTTGCGCCAGCGCGCATCGTGCAAGCTCTCGGCGCGATGAATTGAAGTCGATGCGCTGATTGAGACTTCGGCCGCGAACAAGTTCGCGTGAATGTGCCGGTTGTGTATCCCCGTTCATAACGGGCGTGATCCTTTTAACAGTTGTTTTGCAGAACGCATTGCTTGATGCGGCAGTCGCATCATCGCGGCCAATGTTTGAAATCATAATGGAGGCCATCATGCCCGTTGCGCAGAAAGCCGTCGTTGCTACCGTTTCGCCGCGTGCGTTCATTCTCAAGCACATCGCTCTGTTCGCCGCCGCCGCGCTGTTCGTCTTCGTGCTCAGCCTGACCTACGGCCTCGATCTCAGCCCGGGATTTTTCTGATCGGTCTTGCGCGGCGCGCTAAGCTCTCCGCGCGCGCACCGCGCGCAGGCTTGACGGCGAGCGGCCGTAGAGCTCGGCGAAGGCGGCGTTGAACCTGCGCAGGCTGCCGAAGCCGGCCTGGAATGCGATGTCCGTCATGTTGTCGTCGCCGGCATCGAGCAGGCGCTTGGCGCGCTGGACGCGCAGCGTCTTGGCGAGCTGCTGTGGCGTGGCGCCGACGTGGCGCTCGAACAGACGCGACAGATGGCGCGACGAGATGCCGAGCCGCATCGCCAGATCGACCACCGAGCCTTCATCAAGCGCGCCGCCATCGATCAGCTTCATGGCGCGCGTCACCGTGGAGCGCGTGCCGTTCCAGGCCGGGCAGAACGGAGCCGTTTCGGGGCGGCAGCGCAGGCATGGCCTGAAGCCGGCGGCCTCTGCCGCCGCCGCCGTCGGATAATAGCTCACGTTGCGCGCCAGCGGCTGCTTGGCCGGACAGACCGGGCGGCAATAGATGCCGGTGGTTCTCACCGCCGTGAAGAAGCGGCCGTCGTAGCGGGGATCGCGGCGCAGGCGGGCGGCGGTGCAGGTCCGAAAGCTCAGCATGGCCCAATCATAGCGCATGGCGGCGGGGCCGGAAGGGCGGCGGGATGACCGAGTCCGATTGTGGCGAGCGCGCAACGCGCATCGCGGCCTAGAAGGTGGGCCCTCAATGCAAGCCGGGAGCGCATCGTGTCCAGTCCGAAAGAAATCGTCGTAAATGCCTGGAAGACCTTTTCGTCGCGCGATGCGCTGCGCATCGCCGCATTGTTCACAGACGATGCCGAATGGATCGCGCCGAAGGGCAACGCCACCGCAATCGCGCTCGATCACACCGATCATATGGTCGGCGCGCAGCAGATCGCGCGCTTCATCGCGGTGGAAATGCACAAATTGTTCTCGAACGTCGATATCGCATTCCGCGGCGTGTACGCCGACGGCGATGTCGTGATCGTGGAGGAGCGGATGCGCGCCACGCTGCCCGGCGGCAAGCCTTACGAGATCGACTATTGCTTCGTGTTCACGGTGGCGGGCGACAAGATCCGCGAGGTGCGCGAATACATGGATACGCGCAAGGGATGGCGGATGGTCTTCGAGGCGGAGGAGGCGTGACGGGCAGGGCCGTCCAGCCTACGCAAATTCGCCGCGTGCCAGCTCTGCAGCGGCGTGGGTTGAGCCGGCTGGCGCACTGACATAAGGCTTGATCCATGGATCAGCGAACGAGCGGCGCTGACGCTCTCACCCAAAAGAACGATACGGCGCCGGCATTGCTCGGCGTGGCCTGCGGCCTGGCTGCGGCGCTGTTCTGGGCGCTCGGCTTTGCCGGCACGCGGCATGGGCTGAAGGTCGGCTTTACGCCGGTCGATCTGCTCGTGCATCGCTACGTCTGGTCGGGGATCGTGTTCCTGCCGTTGGTGCTGCGCGCCGGCATCTCCGATCTCTGTGGCATCGGCTGGGGCCGGGGCCTTGCGCTGCTGGTGCTTGGCGGCCCCGTGATGTCGCTGATCTCCTACACTGGTTTCCTGTTCGTGCCGCTCGGCCATGGCAGCGTGATCCAGCCGTCCTGCGCGACGCTCGGCGGGCTGTTGCTCGCCGCGATTATCCTGAAAGAGCACATCTCCGCCTCGCGGCTCATCGGCGCGCTCGTCATCGTCGCCGGGCTCGGCGTGATCGGGGCGGAATCGATCGGCCATATCGGCATCGACGGCGTGCAGGGCGATCTGATCTTCGTGCTGACGGGATTCATGTTCGCCGGCTTCGGCGCGGCGCTGCGGCGCTGGCGCGTCTCCGCCGTTCCGGCCGCGCTCGTCATCAACGTGCTGTCGCTGTTGCTGCTGCCGATCTATCTCGCAACCGTCGGCCTTGCCCACATCGCCGCGATCGGCGTGACGGAGAACGCGATCCAGGCAGTGGCGCAGGGCGTGCTCGCCGGCCCCGCCGCGCTCTATCTGTTCGCCGTCTCGGTGCAGCGTCTCGGCGTTGCCCGCGCCGCCGTGTTTCCGGCCTGCGTGCCGGCGCTGACGCTGATCACGGGCTGGCTGCTGCTCGGCGAGCCGCCGACGATGCTGCAGGCCGCGGGCCTCGTGACGGTGCTGTGCGGATTTTATCTGGCGCAGCGGCAGCGCTAGTTTCTGCGCAGGCGCTTGCCGCTAAGCCTTCTTCACGAACTCCGACTTCAAATTCATCGCGCCGATGCCGTCGATCTTGCAGGCGATGTTGTGACCGTCGGTGGCGTCCTGGAGGCGGATGTTGCGTACCTTGGTGCCGCCCTTGACGACGGAGGACGAGCCCTTGATCTTGAGATCCTTGATCACGATGACGCTGTCGCCATCGCTGAGCACGTTGCCGTTGGCATCGCGCACGCCGGCATCCTGCGCGCTATCCGCGGCGGCGGCTTCCGCCGTACCGCTCCATTCATGGCCGCATTCCGGGCAGATCCAGAGATCGCGGTCCTGATAGGCGTGCTCGGAGTTGCAGGAAGGGCATTTCATCGCATCGGTCATGGCTGGTCTCGTCAAGGGCTTCGTTGGCGGCGCGACCGTAGGGTCCGTGACCGGGAAAGCAAGGGAAAGCTGGCAGATGCTAGGCCGGGTGATCGGTGGAAGGTGCGATATCACCGAAACGATGCAGGGAAGCTCTCGCGAGGCGCGCTGTTGATGCAAATCAACCTCGGCCGGCCGGTCCGTCCTACGCTTCGCGGGTCGGCAAGCCACGGCGGGGAATCGCGATGTCGCACAGCGTTCGAATCTCTTTCGGCCTTCTCGCCCTCGTTGCGCTGTCGGTGCTGTTTCTGCTCAGCGTCGTCCACACCGCCGCCGGAGCGCCGCGATCCGGCGCACGCAGCGCGGTCGCCGAAGGGCATCGCCTGGCGCAGGCGTGGTGCCAGACCTGTCACGCCGTCGAGCCGCGCATGGCCGGCTTCTTCGACGAGGCCCCGAGCTTCCAGGCGATCGCCGACCGCAACGGCACCACCGCGTTGTCGCTCAAGGTGTTTTGGCGGACCAACCACCAGAACATGCCGAACCTCGTGATCTCGCCGGAGCAGGCGGACGTGCTGTCGGCCTATATCCTGAGCCTCAGAGGCAAGTGAGGGCGCCCAACTCAATTTTGCGAAAACAACCCCATGCACAGTAGACGGGGCTTTGATAAGGCTTGCATTTTCGGATTCGACTGAACAGCGCTTGCGGCGTCGGGCAAAACAGCGCGCGGATGCGGCATCATCCCGGATTGCGCTGCGCTCCATCCGGGCTACGCTCGCATCGCAATTCGCGACGAGCCGCCATGTCCTTCCTCCTCAACATCGACGTCCCTGATGTGGCGCAAGCCACGCGCTTCTACACCGCCGCCTTCGGCCTCACTGTCGGCCGCCGCTTCGGCAGCGATTTCGTCGAGCTGCTCGGCTGGCCGGCGCCGGTCTATCTGCTGACCAAGCAGGCGGGCACGATCGGTGCCGGCGGTGATCGCCGCCGCTACGAGCGGCACTGGACGCCTGTGCATATCGACGTCGTCGTGGACGATGTCGATGCGGCCGTGGAACGCGCGCTTCGCGCCGGCGCGATCCTGGAGGCGCCAGCGCGCGATGCGCCCTATGGCCGGATCGCGATGCTGGCCGATCCGTTCGGGCACGGCTTTTGTCTGCTGGCGTTCAGCGCGCAGGGCTATGATGCATTGCTCGGAGGTTCGTAACGGGCAGGACGGTTCGTAGCCCGGATGAGCGGAGCGACATCCGGGAATCCTCTGGCGGGATGAGCCCCGGATATCGCTTCGCTCATCCGGGCTACGGCCCTCGGGCACAGGACCCCGGATTGCGCTACGCTGCATCCGGGCTACGCTGCGTAAGCAGCCGGGATCACGGGACGACATGCCAGCGAAGCCGACACGAAAACTGAAGACCTACCAGACCTCGCTCGGCTTCTACGACCAGGCGGTGGCGGCGCCCTCGATGAAGGCGGCGCTCGAGGCGTGGGGCGCGAGCTCCAATCTGTTCCACCAGGGCGCCGCGACGGAGACCGACGACCCCGCGATCGTCAAGGCGACGCTGGCAAAGCCAGGCGTCGTGCTCAGGCGTCCGGTCGGCTCGGACGGCCCGTTCACGGAGAGCGCCGCGCTGCCGACGGATCTCGGCGAAGGCGAGGAGAGGCCCAGGCGCAAGGCGAAGACCAAGGTTAAACCCAAGACCAAACCCAACGCCAAATCCAAGACCAAGGCGCGATCGGAGCAGCCTCCTGCCAAGACGGCGCGTAAGGACGCCAAGGTCGACGCTGAAGCCGCGCGCAAGGCTGCCGCGGCGTTCGAGAAGGAGGAGCGGCGGCGGGAGGCCGCGCGGCGCAAGGAGGAGGCTGCCCGCGCCAAAGAGCGCGCGCGCCGCGACAAGGCGGTCGCTAGCGCCGAGGCGGCGCTGGACAGAGCGAGGCGGGAACACGAGGCGCGCAGCGAGGAGATCGAGGCCGCCCGTGCCGCGCTGGATGTGCGCATCGAGACGGAACAGGACCGTTGGGACAAGCAGCGCAAGAAGCTGCAGGACGCGCTGCGCCGCGCGCGGGAGTAGGGCCGCGAATGCGCCGGAGCCATTCGTCTCGCGCAAAGGCAGAAGCGTGGTTCCATCCCTATGTGAGCGTGATGCTCCCATAGGGTTTTCCATGTCCGACAAGCCTTCGAAGTCTGCAAGCGCGATGATCGTGCGACCGCGCCGCTCGGCGCCGGTGCTGGTGTGCCGGAAGTGCCTCAAGCGCAGCGACGAGGGGCGCGAGGTCAGGCGTGCGCTGAAGTCCGAATTGAAGGCGCGGAAGGGCGACGACACCAAGCCGGCCAAGCTGGTTATGATCGGATGCTTCGGCCTTTGCCCGAAGCGATCGATCGTGGTCGCCAGCGGCGCCAGCCTGGCGCGGCAGGAATATGTGCTGGTTGCGGATGGCGAGCAGGTGCCGCGGGCGCTGGCGTTGTTGAGCGGCGAAGAAGGCAGCTGAGTTTCCGTCGGGGATGATGCCCGCAGGGGCGGACCCGGATTTCGCTGACGCTCCATCCGGGGGTACGGGGCGAGGTGTACGCCGCCCGGAGCAGGTGACATTTCCTTTACCATAGCAGCGAGGTCCTGAGCCCACCGCGACATGTTTAGAAGTCGCGGAAAAATTCTGCGCTAGCGTGCTCCCAACACTGCGGGCGTCGATCCCTGTCATTCGACGTCGCTGCAAGCTTTTTACGGAGCTGTCATGAGCGATCATCGCGCCGCCGCCAGGCATCAGACCTTGCGCACCGGCATCGTCGAATTCGACAACGGCGCCGGCTCCACCGTCAGCGTGCCCTGCACGATCCGCGACGTCTCCGGCACCGGCGCGCGGCTCGAGCTCAACAGCTCGGCATGGGTCGCCGATGAATTCACGCTGGTGTTCTCGAACGGCCTGCGCAAGTCCTGCCGCGTCGCCTGGCGCAAGGAGAGGCTGTTCGGAGCTGCGTTCGCGGACGGTTATGCCAGCCTGACCGAGCAGGCCGCGATGATGACCGCGGACGAGCAGGCCCGGCACCGCCTCGGCATCGGCGCGCGCGTCAGGTCCGCACGCGAGAGCCGCGGCTACACGCAAGCCCAGCTCGCCGAGCGCCTCAGCGTCACGGCCGCATTCGTGGCCGAGGCCGAGCAGGGCGGGGTGGACATTCCGCTGTACCAGCTGATGCGCATCGCCGATCTCTTGATGGTCGGCCTCGACGGGCTGGTGGCGGGACCGGTGCCCGACGAGGTGGATGCGGCGTAGGGTTTCGTAGCCCGGATGAGCGCAGCGATATCCGGGACTTCCGTTGCCGAGTGATTCCCCGGATGTCGCTGCGCTCATCCGGGCTACAACCGCCGTCATTGCGAGCGCAGCGAAGCAATCCAGGACTGCCTCCGCGGACATAGTTCTGGATTGCTTCGCTGCGCTCGCAATGACGTGGAGAGAACGGTGGCGGGCCAAAGTCGTCCGTACCATCCCCGCAAGCTCGCGCGAAATTTGCTTGCCTTGCCCGACATCCTTTTGCACTCTTGGTGCGAAGGAGACCGCCGCATGACAAGAACACCCGCCGCCTTCGCGCTCGGAACCGCCCTTGTGCTGTGCAGCCTTGCCACCTCCGGCGCCGAGGCCCGGACGCGCAAGGCCGTCGTGGTTCGCGCACCGCAGGAGCGCCTCATCGTCACCGCGCCCGTGCTGAGGCCGACGCCGTGGGATTACAACATCGTGCCGCGCTATCGCTATCGGCCCGAGGACGACAAGGTCGATCCCTATGGCCCGCCGATCGTGCCGTCCTATGTCCGCTACGAAGGCTGGCGCTGGCCGTATTGGTGGTAGCGGCCGTTCATTCGTAGGATGGGTAGAGCGAAGCGAAACCCATCAGTAGCCCTCGCGGAATGATGGGTTTCGCAAGGGCTCCTACGTGCTAATTCGTAGCCCGGATGAGCGAAGCGATATCCGGGACTTTTGCTGCAGACACATTCCCCGGATGTCGCTTCGCTCATCCGGGCTACGACCGGTCATCACCTCGTCACCCCGGCTTGCGTCCGCTGATCGCGTGCGCGCGGGCGCTGTAGGTGATGCGGCCGTCCGCATCGGCGGGCAGCCGCTCTCTCACGCGCTGGATGAGTGCGGCGACATCGGCCGCCGGCATGGCCGCGATCACGGGCGCGGTGGAGGGGGCCTGCGTCTCCACGTTCCAGAATTCGTCGAAATCGGCAAAGGTCCGCTGCACCGTGATCTCGCGGGTCTCGATCTCCAGCAAGCCGGCTGCGCTCCAGAAGCCCTGAAGCGCGCTAAGGCTGGACACTTCCATATGCGGCGGGCGCGTCAGCGACAGCCCCATCGCGCGCATCTCGATGAGGATCGGATCGAGCGGAAACCCGCCGCCCAGCATGTCCCACATGTAGGTGGCAACGAGGCCGCCGGGACGAACGACCCGCGCCAATTCCGCGACGCTCTTCGATGCATCCGGCACGAACACGAGCACCAGCGCCATCACCGCGACATCGAAACTTGCCGCGGGAAATGGCAGTGCCATGGCATCGCCGGTCTGAAACATGGCGCCGCGCGCACCGGGGCGCGCGCGGGCAAAGGCGAGCTGCCCCTCGGAGGGATCGATGCCCTGCACCTCGAGCGGCGCGCAGCGCGCCACGATGAGCTCGGTGAAGGCGCCGCTGCCGCAGCCGACATCGATCCAGCGCAGGCCTTGTCCCGGCTTCAACCAGTCGAGAAAGACCTCGCCGACCGATCGGCTCCAGACGCCCATCATCTGCTCGTAAGCGGCACCGTCATCGAAGCGAAGCTCGGCCATGGAACGGCTCCCTCAATGTTTCCACAGGGGCAATGCGCGGGACCGTGAGGTTAACACATTGGTGATGTCTTTGCGGTCATTTTCGCGACCTCAGTCAGCGAGGAGACACCATGTCCGACATCACCATTCCCGGCGGCAAGATCCGTTCCTTCGTCGAGCGCATCGAGAACCTCGACACGGAGATGCAGGAGTTGAGCGAGCAGAAGAAGGAAGTCTTCGCGGAAGCCAAGGGCGACGGCTTCGATGTGAAAATCCTCAAGGAGATCATCAAGCTGCGCAAGGAAGACAAAAACGAGCGCGACGAGCGCGAAAGCCTGCTCGACCTCTACATGCGCGCGATGGAGACGGCCTCGCCCGAGCAGGCGAAGGCGGCGTGAGACGGGCCGGTTGATCGGTGAGGGAGATGGCCGCGATCGAAGAGGTCGCGGCCGTCATGCGCTGGCAACCACACTGTCATTCCGGGCTCGCGCTTCGCGCGCCCCGGAATGACGGCGCGGAGGGTGTCTTCGCCGGAACGGCAGCCCGTAGGATGGGTAGAGCGAAGCGAAACCCATCATAGCCGTCGCGGAAAGATGGGTCTCGCAAGGGCTCACCCCATCCTACGAAGTGATCCCGATCAATAGCGGTTGCCACTTCCCTTTTGCTGCGTAATCCAGTCCGACAATGATCTCGATTTCGCAGCCCGGTCCGGTGATGCCTTCGCATTGTCGCGGTCGCCTTTCGCCGAACGGATGCGCGGCGCTTCCGCCTGCCTGACGCCCCTCGAGGCCGCCGTCGCCGCCTCCGCGGCTTCCTTCTCCAGGCGCAACTGCTTCAATCGCGCCATCTTGATGCGCTCCGCCTCGACTTCAGGCCGCTCGGCGAGCAGCGGCTTGGGCTGAGCAAGCTCGGCCGGGACCAGGACACCAAGAATGGTCGTCTCGCCGAGCGCCTTGCAGGCCTCTAACCGATGCAGTCCCTCGACCAGAACGAGGCGGTCTCCGTCGAGCCTGACGGAAATGGGCTCCTGTTGCCCGATGTCCAGCATGCTTTCTGCGATCTCCGCCACGGTCTCGGGATTGAGGGTCTTCTTCAGCTTCGTGGGAACGAAGATGGTCTCGATCGGGAGGGTTTCCGGTTTGGGCATAAGTTTACTCCGCTTCTACCGGGCCCGTCGGAACGCACGACGGTGGAGTCTGGAGTTTAGGAGGGAAGGGCTCGACCGCAAAGGGAATTTCGGGGGCTTGGCGAATTCAGATTGTTGGCTGTGGTCTGTAACGAGACGCAGGTGTTGAGAGAAAGATCTCCGCGAGTTGGTCTCCGTTCTGATCAACGGCCGCTCTCGCTGCGGGAGCGAGCTCTGTAAGGGATCGACGAAAGTCGTCAAGAGCGATTGGCTTGGAGGTTGGTGGCGGATCAATCCGCCAAATGGCGGTCGGGCCAAGGAGGAGACGTGCCTGATTGGTAGCAGATAATGACTGCAGACGCATGGCCGCAAAAATTACATCCTTCCAAGGTATTTTGCCGCCCAAGCTAATTTGGTCTTCTGAAATAACGTACGGATCTTCGCCGCAACCTATGCTTAGAACGTCGATCTGATCACGTTGAAGGTCAAAGCAAATCATGGCTTCTACGACCGCAAGCATAATTGGGTTGTTGGCCCAAACGCCGCCATCAACAAGCGTGTAGCCGTTGTGTTCTAGGGGACGAAAATAGGTTGGAGCTGCGGAGGTCGCCAAAGCGACCTTCACCATTGGCTCCAAGCGATCCAGCTTGTAGTCGTCATGATGCGGTGTCTTGAATAGGAAGACTTCGCTGTATTTGCCTTCGAAGGCTGGGATGCACAGGCGGACAATCGAATCTCCAAGAAGCTTCGCGCCCAAAGCATCTAACAAGATGCCCTCCAAGACGGTTCTCTCATAATTGTAGTGCAGGAGGTTCCGCGCAGTTTGCCAGCCTTTGCGGAGGCGCCCTCGCTCAGGAAAGATGTCTCCACCGCGTCGGGAATAGAGCTCGGCAAGGTCTAGCGCTTTAAGGCCGGCTCCAAGTCCGAGCGCGATGATCCCTCCAGTTGAGGTCCCCGTGACTAGATCGAAATATTTGGTGACGGGACCGCCATCCAAAAATCGGCGTTCGAGCTCGGCAAGAACGGTCGCTGGGAAAAGACCCTTAATGCCGCCCCCATCCAGAGATAGGATCCGAAAACGCCGGTCCTTCGGCCAAGCCTGTGGAACTCGTCGCTGCGAAATCGATCCCTTCGAGCGCAGATCGCTGGGTTTGAAATCTCGGGTAGATTCGGACATTCGTTGCGCCTCCTGGGCGGATGACGGCCTGGCCCGAGAAACTCACCGGACATCTGCCAGTATTCGAAAAACAGCAGCCACTCCGACGCCCACGGAATGATCGTGGTCGCGATCGACATCTCCGGCGTCCAGAACATCTCGGCCGGATCCCAAAGGCACAGGGCCGGCCAAGCCGGGTTGCGCTTGTTCCAGTAGATATGCGGCAGCAACGTCTCGCTCGTCAGCATCTCCTCGCCGACGAGCGGATCGACGACGTGAACGGTGACGTAGTCGTTCGCAAGCGTCCAACCGTCGAAGAGCGTGCGCCGGAAGTGGACGATCCGAACGCGATAGGTCTTAGACGCAGGCTTCAGCGGCCCTTCCCAGACAGCGATCCAGTCGGCGTGTGCTGTCAGGTGGAAGTCGGGGAACAGCCGACGAATCTCCGCATCCTGCTCACCGACGCTTCTGTACTTCATCGGGGCGGTCGCCGAAGAATTTATGAGATGGTGCCGACCGGACCGCGCTCGACGTTGCCGCGGCGCCGGCCACGGCTGCCGGGATAGCGGCCTTGCCCGGCAAGAAGCGGCTGCCGGTCGAGCCAACGTCCTTGCCTACGCCCTGGACGTAGTCCTTGATCGCCGACCGCGCTGGCTTTTCGCCGAACAAGTCTTCGAGGATTTGCTGCATCTCCGAGAGGGAAATCTCACCCTGCAGACGCCGAAGCTTCATGGCAAAGTTTGTAAGTTCACGGATGAAGACTGTCTGGTCGCTCAAGTCTTCGGGCCAGCGATCCGTCAGGATATCTTCGTGACACATCGGATTGCGGGCGGAGATCTTCTCGCCGCGGTCGTGCGCTTCCCTGACGATCGCTAGTATGCTCTCCACCTGGAAGCTCAGTTCCTCCGCAAGCGTCTTGGTGCGGTTAGCATGGGTGGCTACGTAGTAGGCCAGCAGCACCGACGGCGGCAGACGGCGGCCGGCGTGCCGTTTGTCATAGGCTAGGTTGCGCCACCGCTTGATCAACTGCAGCGCGATGACCGCACGCGATTTCCGGTAGGCCGGGCATTGTTCGGGTACGGGTACGGCGTCCGCGCGCTTTGTTACTATTGCTCGCGCACGGTCGTAGTCCAGAGACCGCCGCTCGAAAAAGGCGCCGAAGTCCTGGTCCGGCGGCGTCTGCGCGATGAACCACTGCGCGAAACCGTGCGGGTTGGCGAACAGGGATTTCTTCGCCCAAGGCTCTTCTGGTTTCGAATGGAAGATCAAACCGGTCTTCTCGACGGTGCCGCCGATGCGAACGGTAGGTGTCACGTCGAGGTGCATGCCGTCGTAGTTGACGGTGGTGCAGCGGGTCTTCCGGTCCGTCTTGGTGTGGTAACGCGAGCCACGCTCGCCACGGATCGCATCATAAAGCGTGCCCAGCGCATACTCGGGATCGACTTCGAAACGATAGGCAATATCTGCCATTACATCGATGTCGAATTCGTCGTCGCTCGAGTGGCGCGCCACGGTCGCGCCGATCGCGAAACCGCCTTGCGGGTAGAAATCGCGAACGCATCCCCTGAGGAGGCTGTCGTCTCGCTCAAGCCATTCGTTGATGGCATGGTAGTGGTCGACCGCGAGTTGGTAGTCGGTTGGACTGAGTTGAATTCGAACCGCGACATCCGCCAGCATGACGTCAACAGTCGAGTAGCTCGCGATCTGGCGAAGATGACGATCGGAATAATTCATATCGACGCTCCTCTACAACTCTTGCTTCAATTCTCGTTTCGTTCCTTTCACCAGTTTCCGGCGATCGATCACGACCGCCGGAAACTGTTTGTGCCTCAAATTTAACCCGGCTCTTAGCCGCGGTAGCTGTTCGCTTCCTCAGAAACCTCTCTGGGATCGATACCTTGCTATTCCCCCCTCACGAACACCCCGTCGTGCTGCCGCAGGTATCGCACTTCATGCAGGTCCCATTCCGCACCAGCGTGAAGTTGCCGCACTCCGAGCACATCTCGCCCTCATAGCCCTTGGCCTTGGCTTCCGCGCGGCGCTCGGCCTTGCTGGGGGCCGCGACGGTCGCGGCGCTGCCGGCCTTGCTCCATTGCAGGGCTTCCAGCTTCTCCGTCGGCGACAGGTCGTGCTGGACTTCCTGCTTCAGGGCGACGGCGCCTTCGAGGGCGTCACTGAGGCGGGCGCTGGGGGCGTGGCCCGCCATCGCCGTGACCTTGCTGCCGCCGGTCGGCGCGCTGTCGTTGCCTTGGGCGATCGCAGCCGAGCCGCCGCGCATCACCACGAGGTTGTCAGTGCGGGAGCGGGTGAGGCCGCGCGACACCAGCTTGTTGGCGTGGTGCGGCTCGTCCGGCTCCTTGCCTTCCTCGACGCCCTTGCCGAGCGCGTCGAAGTTCGACTCGGTCGGATCGACATGGGCGAGATCGAAGCGCGACATGTAGCTCACCGCGAGCTCGCGGAAGACATAGTCGAGGATCGAGGTGGCGTACTTGATGCTGTCGTTGCCCTGCACGGGGCCGGCCGGCTCGAAGCGGGTGAAGGTGAAGGCGTCGACATATTCGTCGAGCGGCACGCCGTATTGCAGACCGAGCGACACGGCGATGGCGAAGTTGTTGATGAAGGAGCGGAGCGCTGCGCCTTCCTTGTGCATGTCGATGAAGATCTCGCCGAGACGGCCGTCGTCATATTCGCCGGTACGGAGATAGACCTTGTGGCCGCCGACGACCGCCTTCTGGGTGTAGCCCTTGCGGCGATCCGGCATCTTCTCGCGCTCGCGCATCACGATGATGCGCTCGACCAGCTTCTCGACGATCTTCTCCGAGACCTGGGCGGCACGCGCCGCCATCGGCTTCTCGTAGAGGCTCTCGACCGCATCGTCCTCGTCCTCATCGTCAGAGATGAGCTGCGAGTTGAGCGGCTGGGAGAGCTTGGAGCCGTCGCGATAGAGCGCGTTGGCCTTCAGCGCGAGCTTCCACGACAGCATGTAGGCGGACTTGCAGTCCTCCACCGTGGCGTCGTTCGGCATGTTGATGGTCTTGGAGATCGCACCCGAGATGAAGGGCTGGGCAGCCGCCATCATGCGGATGTGGCTCTCGACCGACAGATAGCGCTTGCCGATCTTGCCGCAGGGGTTGGCGCAATCGAACACGGAGTAGTGCTCGGCCTTCAGATGGGGCGCCCCTTCGACGGTCATCGCGCCGCAGATGTGGACGTTGGCGGCCTCGATCTCGCGCTTGGTGAAGCCGACGGCCTGGAGCAGGTCGAAGCCCGGAGCCGCAATGGCTTCGGCGCCGATGCCGAGCTGGTCGCGAATGAAGTCTTCGCCAAAGGTCCACTTGTTGAAGGCGAACTTGATGTCGAAGGCGGTCGGCAGGGCCTTCTCGACCTTGGCGATGGCTTCATCGGTGAAGCCCTTGGACTTCAGCGTCGAGGCGTTGATGCCCGGCGCGTTGGACAGCGAGCCGTGGCCGACGGCGTAGGCCTCGATCTCGGCGATCTCGCTCTCGCGATAGCCGAGCGCGCGCAGCGCCGCGGGCACCGCGCGGTTGATGATCTTGAAGTAGCCGCCGCCGGCGAGCTTCTTGAACTTCACCAGCGCGAAGTCGGGCTCGATGCCCGTGGTGTCGCAATCCATGACCAGGCCGATCGTGCCGGTCGGCGCGATCACCGTGGTCTGGGCGTTGCGATAGCCGTGCTTCTCGCCGAGCTCGAGCGCCGCATCCCAGGCCGCCTGGGCGTGGCTGACGAGATCTCCTTGCGGGCAGGAGACGAGATCCATCGGCACCGGGTTGACGCTGAGCGCCTCGTAGCCTGAGGACTCGCCGTGGGCGGCGCGGCGATGGTTGCGGATGACGCGCAGCATGTGCGCGGCGTTCTTCTTGTAGCCGGGGAAGGTGCCGAGCTCGGCCGCCATTTCCGCCGACGTCTTGTAGGTGATGCCGGTCATGACCGCGGTCAGCGCGCCGCAGAGCGCACGGCCTTCCTTCGAGTCGTAGGACAGACCCATGGTCATCAAGAGGCCGCCGATATTGGCGTAGCCGAGGCCGAGCGTGCGGAACTCATAGGAGAGCTCGGCGATCGCGCGCGACGGGAATTGCGCCATCATCACGGAGATTTCGAGCACGATGGTCCAGAGCCGGCAGAGATGCTCATAGCTCTCGACATCGAAGTGCTTGGTCTCGGTGTTGTAGAAAGTTAGCAGGTTCGCCGAGGCCAAATTGCACGCGGTGTCGTCCAGGAACATGTATTCCGAGCACGGATTGGAGGCGCGGATGTCGCCGGACGCCTTGCAGGTGTGCCAGTCGTTCATGGTGGTGTTGAAGTGCAGGCCGGGATCGGCCGACGCCCAGGCGGCGTAACCGATTTTCTCCCAGAGGTCGCGCGCCTTCAGCGTCTTGGTGATCTTCTTGGTGGTGCGCCCGACGAGATTCCAGTCGCCATCGGTTTCGACGGCGCGCAGAAAGTCGTCCTTCAGCGAGACCGAGTTGTTGGAGTTCTGGCCGGAGACCGTGAGATAGGCTTCGCTATCCCAATCGGTGTCGTAGGTGTCGAACTGGATGTCCTTGTAGCCTTGCTTCGCAAACTGGATCACGCGCTTGATGTAATTGTCAGGCACGAGGCTGCGGCGGGCGAGCTTGATCTCGCGGCGCAGGGCAGGGTTCTTCTCGGGGTCGAAGCAATCGTCGCCCGAGCCTTCGCAGTTCACGCAGGCCTTCAGCACCAGCTTGAGGTGCTTCTGGTTGATCTTCGAGCCGGTGACGAGGGCTGCGACCTTCTGCTCCTCCTTCACCTTCCAGTCGATATAGGTCTCGATGTCGGGGTGATCGACGTCGACGACGACCATCTTGGCGGCGCGGCGCGTGGTGCCGCCGCTCTTGATGGCGCCCGCGGCGCGGTCGCCGATCTTCAGGAAGCTCATCAGGCCGGACGAGCGGCCGCCGCCGGAAAGGCGCTCACCTTCGCCGCGCAGGCGGGAGAAGTTGGAGCCGGTGCCGGAGCCGTATTTGAACAGGCGGGCTTCGCGGACCCAGAGGTCCATGATGCCGCCCTCGTTGACGAGGTCGTCACCGACGCCCTGGATGAAGCAGGCGTGCGGCTGCGGATGCTCGTAGGACGACTTCGAGCGGGTCAGCTTGCCGGTGAAGGGATCGACGTAATAGTGGCCCTGGCCGGGGCCGTCGATGCCATAGGCCCAGTGCAGGCCGGTGTTGAACCATTGCGGCGAGTTCGGCGCGACCATCTGCATGGCGAGCATGTAGCGGAGTTCGTCGTAGAACGTCTGGGCGTCCTCGTCGGACGAGAAGTATTTGCCCTTCCAGCCCCAATAGGTCCAGCAGCCGGCGAGGCGGTCGAACACCTGTTTTGCGCTGAGCTCGCTGACGAAGCGCTCTTTCTCGGGGAGCTGGCTAAGAGCTTCGGTGTCGGGCACGGAGCGCCACAGGAAGGAGGGGACGGACTCTTCCTCGACCTTCTTCAGGCGCGCGGCGACGCCCGCTTTCCGGAAATACTTCTGGGCGAGCACGTCGGAGGCGACCTGCGACCATTCGGTCGGGACCTCGACGCCGTCCAGTTTGAACACGACCGAGCCGTCGGGATTGCGAATCTCCGACGTGGTCTGCCGGAAATCGATCCCGGCGTAAGGTGACTGTCCCGCAGTGGTGTGGCGCCGCTCAATCCGCATCGTCTTGCCCCGTCCTAAGTTTGACCGGTCCCGCCTCCGTTCAGGCGTGCCGGGTCGACATTTCGTTTCGCGGCGCCCTTCGGCCGTTGGCCGGACAGGCTCCGCAGTTCAGCCGGTGGACCCGGCCCTGTTTTTCCCGACGCGATGGTTCGATGCCTGCATCGATCCGTCCCGCCGGCATATCCACACCCATCCGCCCCCAAGGGGATGTGCGCGACATGCGTTCAACGCCCCACTGTCACAACGTGTCTCACTTCACGCAGGTGCCGGTTTGCACCAGCGTGAAATCTGCCTTCCGAGCCTGTTGCCGGCCCGTTCTGGCGCCCGAAGAGTCAGCCCTTCGCAGGCAGACAAGCCCTCATCCGCTGCCTTTGGCTGGCTTGGCGGAGTTGAGATTTGCGAGACCCTTTGGGGGAGTGCCGGCGGGACGCAAACTCACTCGCGCCGAACGGATCGAAAACTAGGACTCTCCATTGCGCCCGTCAAGAACTAGTGCGGGTTCCTGAATCAAATACTAAATATGGTGGATTGCGGGGGATAACAGGGGTCTTGGCCGCGCCTGTTGTGGAGGCAAGTATCAGTGAGTCCTCAGGGATTCCCAACTGAAAAAATTTGCATCCCGTGATGATGCGGGAGCTTCATCCCACTGTTCACAGGGCAGGTATATTTTTGGGCGGAGGGATTGCGTCAGCAGGACTCACGTAGTGGTACGGAATGAGAGAGCAGGCATGCCCGCCGAGGTGGTGGTCGGGCGCGCGAATCCGCGTCAAGCTGAGCGCGATTTTGCCGGACCTCCCTCATGCTTGATTCGACTCGCCCGGTGCGGACGCGCATCGCCCCGGCCGGCCTGATGTTCCTCGCCATCACCTCGATCGGCTGGGGTTTCAACTGGCCGGTCACGAAATTCCTGATCTCGGAGCTGCCCCCGCTGACCCTGCGCGGGGTGACCGGCGTGCTTGGGGCCATTCTTCTTGCGCTGCTGGCGCTGGTTCGCCGGCAGAGCCTGCGGGTGGACGCCGCGACCTGGCCGCGCCTGGTCACCGCCGCCGTGCTCAACGTCACCGGCTGGATGGTGCTGATGGGCCTGGCGCTGCTCTGGCTGCCGGCGAGCGAGGCGGCGCTGATCGCCTATACGATGCCGGTCTGGGCCTCGATCATCGCCTGGCCGGTGCTGGGCGAGCGGCCGACGCTGATCCGCACCCTGGGGCTGGTGATGGCCTTTGTCGGCCTCGCCTCGATCATGGGCGGCAACGGCATCGCCGCGAGCGTGGAGAAGCTGCCGGGAATCATCATGGCGCTCTGTGGCGCGCTCGGCTTCGCCGTCGGCACGGTCTTCTCGAAGAAGTACCCGATCCATCTGCCGCCGATCACGGCCGCGGCCTGGCAGATCGGCATCGGCTGCCTGCCGATCTCGATCATTGGCCTCCTCGTCGAGACCTCGCATCTTTCCAAGGTGACGCCGGTCGGCTGGTGGCTGCTGGTCTATTCGACCGTGGTGCAATTCTGCATCGCCTATGTCAGCTGGTTCGCCGCACTCGCCCGGCTGCCGGCCTCGGTCGCCGCGATCGGGACGATGGCGGTGCCCGTGATCGGCGTGGTGGCCTCTGCGATCGCGCTTCACGAGCCGCTCGGGCCGGGCCAGATCGCCGCGCTGGTGTTCACGCTGGCGGCGGTAGTGCTGGCGACGCGGTGAGGCTCAGCCGCCCAGCGCCTTCCTGATCATCTCGGCGAGCTGGTTGCGCCGGTAGGGCTTGGTCAGCAGCATCACGCCGTCGTCGAGCTTGCCGTGGTGGACGATGGCGTTGTCGGTGTAGCCGGAGGTGTAGAGCACCTTCACGCCCGGCCGCAGCTTCGCCACCTCGTCGGCGAGCTCGCGCCCGCTCATGCCGCCGGGGATCACGACGTCGGTGAAGAGCAGGTCGAATTTCTGGCCGGCCGTGATCAATTCCAGCGCGACCTTGCCGTCGGGCGCGGCGATCGTCTTGTAGCCGAGGCTCTGCAGCTGGGCGGTGACGAAGTTGCGCACGAGATTGTCGTCCTCGACGACGAAGATGGTCTCGGCGCCGCCCTCGACCGGCGGCGTGGCCGCGGCCGCGATCTCCGTCATGCCTTCGCCCGGCGGCAGATAGAGCTTGATCGTGGTGCCGTGGCTTTCCTCGCTGTAGATCTTGATGTGGCCGCCGGACTGCTTGACGAAGCCGTAGACCATGGAGAGGCCGAGGCCAGAGCCCTTGCCGACCTCCTTGGTGGTGAAGAACGGCTCGAACGCCTTGTGCTGTGTCTCGATCGACATGCCGGTGCCGGTGTCGCTGACCGCGAGCATGACATAGGGGCCGGCCGTCACGTCCGCATGGGCCTGCGCATAGGCCTCGTCCAGCACGACGCGGTGGGTCTCCAGCAGCAGCTTGCCGCCGTTCGGCATGGCATCGCGCGCGTTGATCGCCATGTTGAGCACGGCATTGGTGAGGCGCGAGGGATCGATATGCGCGGTCATCGGCCCCGGCTCCAGCACGGTCTCGATCTGGATCTGCTCGCCGAGGGTGGGGCGCAACAGCTTCGCGATGTCCGCGATCGCGGCGTTGATCTCGACATTGCGCGGCTGCAGCGGCTGCCGGCGCGCGAACGCCAGCAAATGCTGGATCAGCTCGGCGCAGCGCTCGGCGGCATCGTCGATCAGCCGCGCGACGCGCTGCAGCTCGGGCTGCTGCTTCAGGCTCGCCACCAGCGTCTCGGTGTTGCCGGAGATCACCGTCAGCATGTTGTTGAAGTCGTGCGCGACGCCGCCGGTCAGCTTGCCGATCGCGTCCAGCTTCTGCGACTGGTACAGCTGCCGCTCGGTTTCGCGCGACATGGTGGCATCGTGATAGACCAGCACCGCGCCGGAAATCTCGCCTTGCCCGTCCAGCATCGGCCGGCCGCTGATCATGAGATGACGCGGAGCGTTGCCGCTGTGCGGGCGGACGATCATCTCCATGTCCTCGAACTTCTCGCCGCGCAGCACGCGCGTCGAGGGCAGTTCGGCGGGCTTGAGCGGCGTCACGCCGTCGCCGTGAAACACGTCCGACATCGCGCGCAGATTGCGCAGGTTCATGCCGGTCCGGTGCAGCAGCATGCGCTCGGCGGCCGGATTGGACAGCAGGACGTTGCCGTCGGCATCGATGACCAGCACCGCCTCCGCCATGCTGTGAAAGGTGCTCTGGAGCACGTTGACAGAGAGGCGCAGCTCGTCATGCGCGGTGACCAGATGCTCGGTGCGCTCGGCCACCGCCGCTTCGAGCGCCTGTTTTTGGGCCGTGGTCTCGCTCAGCGTGCTCTGCAACTGCCCCGTGGCGCGCCGGCTCTCGCGCATCACCAGGGCGACCAGCAACAGGATCAGAACGGCGCCCGCGACATCGATGCCCAGCAGCACGATGCCGGTGCGGCGGGAATCCTGGGAGCGCGCGGCGAGCATGCGCTCCTCCTCCGCGCCGAGCTGGTCGAGGTTGCTCATCACCGTGTCCATGAGGCCGCGGCCCTCGGCCTTGCCGTTGAGCGCGGCAATACCGGCGGCGTCGTTCGCCGCGCGTAGGCGCATCGCTTCCGCGGCGATCTCGACCCGGCGCAGCGCCAGCGGTTCGACGCCCTCCAGCCGCGTGACCTGATCGGGATTGTCGCGCAGGCCGCGCTTCAGCTCGGCGAGGGCAGGCGCGATCTGGCCGTGTACGGTCTCGAATTCGGCGCTGAAGGCCGGGTTGCGGTAGAGCTCGTAGCCGCGCGCGGCGCTCTCGGCGCGGCGCAGCAGCACGCGCAGGTCGGAGATCTTCTTCTGCACCTGGACGGTCTGATTGACCCATGCCGCATCGGTCCGCGACTTCACGTCGAGGGCGATCGAGGCTGCGGTGATGATCAGGAGGATGGCAAGTCCAGCACCGAGAATGATGCGCTGCGTGGGAATCAAGGGGCTTCTTTCTTGTCCTTCGGCTGTGCGCTCTCGCCCGCGAGGCATTCCCGGATCGTGGTCAGCAGTGTTTCCGGCGTGAACGGCTTGCGCAGGCAGCGCGTGGCGCCGAGCTCGAGCGCCATGCGGAGGAAGTCGGGGGAGGGCGAGGCGGATGACGCGAAGGCATAACCGGACATCGCGATCAGCGGAGTAGCCGGTGCGCGCTCATGAAAGATGCGGATGGACTCGAAGCCGCGCATATGCGGCATGAAGATGTCTACCAGCATCACCTCGAAGGTCTGCGTTTCAAGCGCAGCCAGTCCTGTTTCACCACCGTCGGCAAGCGTGACCTCGAAGCCCTGACGTTGGAGGAGGACCTCGATGGTCGCGCCGACCATCGGATCGTCATCAACCACGAGAATACGCGGCATGACACTTCCCAGTAGATCGAAGTCCCCACAGCGTTTGGTGATATCCGCGAATCGTAGCTCCGGTCAATTTTGGATTGGATCAGGGTAGATATGCACGGTGCGGTGAATACAGGTCCGTTTCCTTCGACTTGTGCGGATGATCGCAGGTTTCGACCGAGTCCTGGCGCCATCTGCGAGCTGCACGTGAGGCGCGAAAAAAGGCGTCGCAACGTTGCGACGCCTTCCTTCAAACGTATCAGGCGAGCTTACGGGCAGGGATGCCGCTCGCCATCATAGCCGAGATAAGTGCCCGAGGCCGGGTCGTACGATCGATAGCGCTGCGCGCAATAGGCTGAGGAATCGCCGCCGCTATCGGGGACCACCGCCACTGACGGCTCATCATAGTAGCTGTCGCTGTAGTAGGAGGGGTCGTCATAATAGCCGCCGCCGTAATAGGCGTACGAGCCCAGGCCGCCGACGGCTGCGCCGGCCGCGAAGCCCGGCCAGAAGCCGCCGCGCCGATGATGATGCCAACCACCGCCGCTCCAGTTTCCGCCGCTGCGGCCTTGCCAGGTGCCACCGTTGGCGGCTGCGAAGTTGCGGGCTACGCCGCCGGTGAAGGTCGTGCCGCCGCTCGGACGGACCGCCGCTCCGGCCGCGAAATTGCCGCCGCCTGCGCGGAAGGCCGCACCGCCGCCGCCCATCCGTGCGCCGCCGCCGAAGCCGCCGCCACTAAAGCGGGCGCCGCCACCGCCACCTCCGATATGCGCACCGCCGCCGCCGCCGCCGAAATGCGCGCCGCCGCCACCACGACCACCGTGGCCCTGTGCGAAGCTCGGCGTTGCCAGCGGGAGAACCAATGCCACCGCCGCAGCGGCACTCAAAACTTTCAGACTTTTCATGAGTAGACTCCTTTCCCGAAACCAACCTTGGGAATGGGCCGGGGTTCCTGGGATCACGCCGGTTTGCGCGTAAACGGAAGGCTCGCTCGCGGCCGCTGTACCGGGCATGAACGGATCGCGTCCGATTTGCGGCGGCGGTAAATTCCCGAGATGCGCATTTGTGGGGGGCTCTACCGCCGCCGCAGAACTGGACATTTCGCCGCCCGGATGGCATCAGGGCCGGACGAAGCAGGGCCCTTGCCGCATGAAACAGTTCTTCCTCAAGCTCTTCACCTGGTGGAATGGCCAGACGTTTGGCACCCAACTCTGGACCAGCCGGTACGGGGAGCTGGTCGGTCAGGACGAGCAGGGCAATCTCTACTATCGCACCCGCGGCGGGGTGGTTGATCCGACCCTGGGCTTCGAGCGGCGCTGGGTGGTCTATAACGGCTACGCCGAAGCGAGCCGGATCCCGCCGTCCTGGCACGGCTGGATGCATCATATGGTCGATGTGCCGCCGACCGAGGCCAATTATCAGCCGCGCGAGTGGGAAAAGCCGCACCAGCCGAATCTCACCGGCACAGCCATGGCCTATCGTCCGTCGGGGTCGACCCTCGCCAGCGGTAAGCGGCCGAAGGCGACCGGCGACTACCAGCCCTGGACGCCTGGCTAGGCTCTCCGTCCTCCATCGAATCCGGATCGGTCGGTTGGATGCACTCGCATCCGACTCACTCTGCTGTGGACAACGGGAACAGCGGGGATTCCGTCTGCGCGGACATTGCCGCCACGCCAGCGATGCGGCTCAATGATCCCATCTTGCGGAGATGGGAGACCATCGCGTTCGGTTCGGGCAACAGTTCGCGACTGCCCCGAAATGCAGCGGCTGCCGAGTAAGGACTCGATCGGGAGATAGGCCCCCGGTCTGGAAGCTCCGAAATCGCCCGATGGAATGTGCAGCCATCGTAAGACAGGAAAGGCCGCTCGGGAAACCGGGCGGCCTTTTTCTGTTGAGGATGTCGCGCGCAGCTGCTCTGTGGATCAGCGTAGCACGCCGCACCGCGTCCGGTACGGGGGAGCGGATGCTGCTCTAACCTCCGTCATTGCGAGCGCAGCGAAGCAATCCAGACTGTCTCCGCGGAAACAAATCTGGATTGCTTCGCTGCGCTCGCAATGACGTGGGGGGAGCGAGCGCCCCGGACGCAGCGCAGCGTCTCTTCGACGGTGCGCTGCACGGCCGGGGCCCACGGCGCAGCAATCCGCGCCTCCTGGGTCCCGGATCTGCTGAGCGTCACGGCGTGCCGCACCGCATCCGGGACACGAGGTCCGCGCTACGTCATCCGCTCGGCCGCGCGCTTCACTGCTTCCAAACGTCGCGTCTGGTTTTGCGCACCGCGCTCCCTGAGAAGAGCCAGCACCTCGGCGGACGCGGTGTCGGGTGAGCCTGAATTGAATGGCGGGGCGGGGTTGTATTCCATCTGAAGCTGGATCGCTTCGGCCGTGGTGCGGTTGACGAGGATCGACACCAGGGTCAGCGCGAAATCGATGCCCGCGGTGACGCCGCCGCCGGTGATGCGGTTGCGGTCAACGCAGACGCGCGTTTTCGTCGGCGTCGCGCCGAACTGGCTGAGCATCTCCATCGCGCTCCAATGGGTGGCGGCTCGGTAGCCTTTCAGCAGGCCGGCGGCGCCGAGCGCCAGCGATCCCGTGCAGACCGAGGTCACGTATTTCGCACCCACGGCCTGCTTGCGCAGGAAGCCGAGCACCTCCTCGTCATCGAGCAGATCGTTGGTGCCGCCGCCGCCGGGCACACAGATGACGTCGAGCTGCGGGCAATCGGCAAACGTCGTGGTCGGCGTCAGCGTGAGGACGGAGTCGCTCGGCACCGGTTCGATCCGCTTCCAGATCAGATGCAGCTTCACGCCCGGCACCATCGCGAACACCTGCAGCGGGCCGGTGAAGTCGAGCTGGGTGACGCGCGGAAATACCAAAAGACCGATCTGGAGGGGGGACGGCGCGGGCAAATCGTTCATGGGCAGATCCTCCAAAGATGAGCTTGACGGACGAAGACTGGCATGCTGCCTTCGTGTCTCAAATGGCATAATTCCCACTATTTCGGACATGGCCCATGATCGGCATCCTCATCTTCCCGGATTTCCAGTTGCTCGATGCGGCAGGTCCCATCTCCGTGTTCGAGGTCGCCGCACGCTGTGCCCGCAAGCCGCTCGCGCTGCGCGTGCTGGCTCTGAACGCGGGGCCGGTGCGCAGCTCATCCGGCGTGGAGATGATGGCGCGCGATTTCAAGTCGGCGAATGCGATCACGACATTGGTCATCGCTGGCGGCGCAGGCGTCACCGACGCAGCGCGCTGCGAGGCCACGCGCGCCTTCGTGCAGCGGCTGGCCAAGCGCGGCGTGCGGATCGCCAGCGTCTGCTCCGGCGCCTATGTGCTGGCCGAGGCCGGCCTGCTCGACGGCCGCCGTGCCACCACGCATTGGGGACGCACGCGCGATTTCGTCGCGCGCTATCCCAAGGTGAAGTTCGAGCCGGACCAGATCTTCACGCGCGACGACAACGTCTGGACGTCGGCCGGCATCACCGCGGGCATCGACCTTGCGCTCGCCATGGTGACCGAAGATCACGGCGAGGAGATCGCGCAGGAGGCCGCGCGCCACCTCGTGCTGTATCATCGCCGCAGCGGCGGCCAGTCGCAGTTCTCCTCGCTGCTGGAGTTGAAGACGCCGAACGGCCGCTTCGGCGCGCTGCTGTCCTGGGCGCGCGAGAATCTCGACACCAGGCTGACGGTGGAAGATCTCGCCGATCGTGCCGGCATGAGCGCGCGGCATTTCGCCCGTGCCTTCGCCGCCGAGACCGGCACGACGCCGTCGAAAGCGATCGAGCGGCTCCGGCTCGAAGTCGCACGCGAGCGCGTACAGTCCTCGCGCGAGGGCATCGAGCTCGTCGCGGAGGCGACCGGCTTCCGCGACCCCGAGCGCATGCGGCGCGCCTTCATCCGCGCCTTCGGCCAGCCTCCGCAGGCGCTGCGTCGCGCGGCGCGGGCGGGATAGGGCGGTTTGGTCTGCGGCGCCACGATGAGAGGAATGGCAACGATAGTCGGGAGTGTCCGCTTTGCGCCAAAGCCGGACATTGTAGATACCGTTTAGTATTCAAGTGGTGCGGTGGAGTTGGCGCACGTCAGCCAGAGCAGGTATCGTCGTTGGTGGGAACTCGGTACACCTCTTGTGGAAGCTGTTTGTACTCGCCCGTGGATATATCGAGTGGCAGCCCTTTCCATCGCAAGATGCCGACACCAACAGCTGTGCTGAAGACGATTCCGAACAGTCCTGTAGAGAGAATTTCTTGAGCGGATTTGCTCATCAAGAACATGACCAGAATGGCCCCAGGTACACTCCATAGGACAATGGACAGAACGTAGGGCAAGCGAGACATTGAGGTCCCATTTCGCTAGTTGTGCAACAAGTATGGCACAACCCTGGACCCGGTGTCCATCCGACCCTATGGCGATCATCCTCAGCGAAGTCAGAAAGGGGCATCCCTTGTGCGGCCTTCTGCAATTTCCCTTGTCGCGTTCGCCCGCCCCGTCAGCCGCCGCGCGATCGGCATCATCATGTAGGGCGCGAGGTGAATCGGAAACTGCGTCATCGCGAAGTAGAGCCAAGTCGTGGGCGGCAATGCGCCGGCGGTCGCGGCCAGCATCAGGCCGAGATTGCGCTGTGACACCATCAAGCCGAGCGCCAGCGCGCGCTCCGTGCCGATGCGGCGGAACAGCAGCGTGGTGACGGCGAGCAGGGTGAAATAGATCGCGAAGGACAGGGCGGCGAGGCTGAGGGTGAAAAGCGGCTGGGCGAGGAGGTCGCTGACGACATCGCCTATGATCGCGGCGGCGAAGATGAAGAGGATGACGATGTTGAGCCCGTCGATCGGCGCCTTGTGACGCTGGATCGCCTCCGCGCCAAACACCCAGCGGATGATCGTGGCGGCCAGCAGCGATGTCGCGAGGATGCCGAGCAGTTTCAGGCCGAGCGTCATTGGCGTGACGCTCAGCATGTCGCCGAGGAAGAGGCCCGCGAACAGCGAGGCCGTGAAGGGCACCAGCGCGGTCGAGGTCACCAGCGTGATCAGCACGAGCGTGGCATCGAGACCCATCAGTGCGGCCAGCGCCGGGGATGCCATCATCGGCGAGGCCATGCTCTGCAGCATCAGCGCAAGCGAAAGCCCGGGGGCGCGCGCGGTGAGCCCGCTTGCGTGCGCGATCAGTCCGACGATCAACGGCACGCCGATCGTGGTCCAGGCCGTCGCCGTTGCAACCAGCGCCGGCCGGCGCAGGTGAGCATAGAGGGCGGCCAGATCGACCCGCATGAAGGAGATGCAGAGGAGGCAGAGAATGGCTTCGGTCAGATAGGGCCGAAGCAATGCACCGAGCGGCGGTACCGCGGCCGCGATGAACACGACAGCGGCCACCGCGCGCGTACCCTGGCTGCCGAGCCAGGTCAGGACGCGCAGCGGCGGGGCGAGGGCGGTTGTGAGGATGGACGTCATTTCACCGAGGGGCGGTGCGCAGCCCGGATGAGCGCAGCGATATCCGGGACAAATGTTGGCGTGCGGCGAGAGTGGTCCCGCATGTCGCTATCGCTCATGCGGGCTACAAGGCCTTCAGCCACGCACCGATCTCGCCGACGGCGATATTGGCCTGTTGCAACAGCTTGCCCATGGTGAAGAAGCCGTGGAACTGGCCGGGATAGTGCTTGTATGTCACGGGCACGCCGGCCTGCTTCAGGCGCGCGGCATATTCGTCGCCTTCGTCACGCAGCGGATCGGCGCCGGCGGTCAGCAAATAGGCCGGCGGCAGGCCGGCGAGGCTTTGCGCGCGTGCCGGCGAAGCGCGCCAGTCGTGGATGTCGGCGGTGCCGTTGAGATAGTGATCGCGGAACCAGCGGATCACCGAATGCGTCAACAGCACGCTGGTCTCGGGCTCGCTGTGGGAGCCGTGGGTCATGGCGAAATCGGTCGCCGGATAGATCAGCAGCTGGCCGGCCAGCGCCGGGCCGCCGGCGTCCCGCGCGGCGAGCGCGACGACGGCGGTGAGATTGCCGCCGGCGCTGTCGCCGCCGATCACAAGGCGCGTGGCGTCGATGCCGAGTTCGCGCGCGTTGGCGGCGATCCATCTGGTGGCGGCAATCGCGTCATCGGCGGCGGCGGGAAACTTGTGCTCGGGGGCGAGGCGGTAGTCGACCGAGATCACGATCAGCGCGCCGGCGTCGGCGAGCTGGCGGCAGACGACGTCGTGGGAGTCGAGATCGCCGATCACCCACCCGCCGCCATGGAAGAACACCAGCGCAGGCGAGAGGCCCTCGTACTGGCGCGGCTCGCTGGGCACGTAGAGGCGGGCAGGGATGGCGCTGTGCGGTGCCGGGATCGAGAGCGGCGTGACGCGGGCAAGCTCCGGCGCGTCGGGATTGGTGGCAAAGCGCGCCTGCGCATAATAGGCGCGGGCTTCATCCGCGGTCAGGGTCTCGTAGGCCGGGCGGCCAGCCTCCTGGAAAGCCCGGTACACGGCGGCGGCATCGGGATCGAGCACGACAGGCATGGGGGCGACCTCGGGGTGTTTCCAGTCGGGGTGGGGATGGGGACGTCGTTTTCGGGGCAATGCCCGCCTCGCGCCCCAGGGAAGGGGCTTCGACTATCCCATTCAGCGGCCGGTCTGGCCAGACGCGGCCGGGAAGGGCAGGGTTGCCGCCCTTCCCCCGCCGTATTCGCCGTGTTAACCGGAGGGCCTGCGAGCGGCGGTATCCCCTGTAGAATGTCCAACAAGCCCGATTCGCTGTTGAAGCCGCGCGAGATGTTTCGAACCATTACTCTGACAGGTCTTGCGGCGCTTTTGGCCGCCACAGCACTGACGGTTGCGACGCCGGCTCAGGCGCAAATCGGCACGATCTTTTCCGATCCGCCGCCGCTGCGGCCCCCCGGCAACATTCCCCGCGGCCAGCCGCAGCCGCAGCAGATTCCCGACGATGACGAAGAGGTGCCGGAGCTGCCGCCGCAGGGCCGCGTGCTGCCGTCGCGCCCGATGCCGCCGCCTCAGGGACGGCAGGGCAATGTGATGCCCGGGCCGGTCGAGAGCCAGCCGCTGGCGCCGCCGCCGGGCTCTCCCGTTGCTCCGCCCAACCAGCCGCCGCCCGTGGCGGTCGCGCCGCCGGGTGCCGCCCAGCCGGGCGCCCCCGGGCAGCGCCAGCCGCAGCAGAAGGGCGGGCCTGCCGGCGCCGTGCCGCAGACCCCGGCGAGCCTGCAGCCGGGCGACGAGGTCGTCACCGAGCCGCCGGCCCAGAAGATCGTGAACAAGAAGGCGACCTTCTCCGGCCTCGACAAGATCACCGGACGCATCATCAATTTCGACGAGGAGATCGGCGAGACCGTCCAGTTCGGCGCGCTCAGGGTCAAGACCGACGCGTGCTACACGCGGCCGGCGACCGAGGCCACGAATACCGACGCCTTCGTCGAGGTCGACGAGATCACCCTGCAGGGCGAGGTGAAGCGGATCTTCTCGGGCTGGATGTACGCGGCAAGCCCGGGCCTGCACGGCGTCGAGCACCCGATCTACGATATCTGGCTCACCGACTGCAAAGAGCCGCAGCAGACCATCGCGACCGCGGCGCCGGACCCCGCGACCAAGCCGGCACCGCCTCCGCCGCCTGCGCAGAAGAAGGCCGCGCCGAAGCAGGTGCAGCAACGTCCGCCGCAGCCTCTGCCGCCCATCCAGTCGCAGCAACCGGCACCACCACCGCCGCCTCCGCCGCCGGAGCAGCGGCCGGGCCTGTTCGGTATTCCCGGGTTTGGCCGCTAGGCCAAATCCCGCGGGTTTGCAGCCGGTCAACCTGGACTACTGCCGCGCGGCGATGATCTCGAGCGCGCGTGCGCCCGGGATCGCATCTCCCGACGACAGCCGCAGGAAATCGCCGGGCTCGCCGGCGAGCGCCTTGTCGAGCAGCGCGGTGTAGCGCCTTCGCGGGATCTCGACCGCGCCGAAGCTCTTCAAATGCTCGGTGACATATTGGGTGTCGAGCAGCTCGAAGCCGCCATGGATGAGCCGCGCGACCAGATGCACCAGCGCGACCTTGGAGGCATCGCGCGCGGTGTGGAACATGCTCTCGCCGAAGAACGCCCGTCCGAGACTGACGCCGTAAAGTCCGCCGACGAGATCCTCGCCCTGCCAGGCTTCGACGCTGTGGCAATGGCCGAGCTCGTAAAGGCCGCCATAGAGGTCGCGGATGCGGTTGTTGATCCAGGTGTCCTCGCGCCCGGTTTGCGGCGCGGCGCAGCCCGCGATCGTCGCCTTGAACGCGGTGTTGACGGTCACGCGGAATACGTCCGAGCGCACGGTGCGCGCGAGCCGCGAGGCGACGCGAAATCCGTCGAGGGGGATGACGCCGCGAAGCTCCGGCTCGACCCAGAACAGGGTCGGATCCTCGGCGCTCTCCGCCATCGGGAAGATGCCGCAGGCATAGGCGCGCAGCAGCACGGCCGGGGTGATTTCAGACGAAGCGGAGTCGCGCGAAGTCATGGTCCGCAATCATAGCAGGATCGCGATGCGGTTGCGATGGGGCGCAGCCAAGCGCGACGGTCAGCCTGCGGCGGCGGTGTTGGGCTTGCCGAGGCTTGCGGGCAAGCGACCGAATTTCAGCACGATCCGGGTTCCCGAATGCGCGGGATCGCGCTCGACCGAGGCATCGAGCTTGGAGGCCATGGCCGCGACGATGCGCTGGCCCATGCCGGTGGAGCGCGGATCGGCCTTGACGTTATCGCCGACGCCGTCGTCGGTGATCGACAGCAGGAGATCGTCGCCTTGCGAGTTCAGCTCGACATGGATCGGGCCGGCGCCGTCGGGATAGGCGTATTTGACCGCGTTCATCACCAGTTCGTTGACGACGATGCCGACGGCGACCGCGCGGTCCGGATCGATCTCGATCGGTTCGGCCTTCAGCGTCAGGCGCGACATCCGGTTACCTTCGGCCGAGCGGCGGAGATCCTCGAGCAGCGAGTCCAGATACTGGTTCAGGACCACGCTCTTCAGGTCCTGCGAGGTGTAGAGGCGGCGATGGACCTGCGCGACCGCGGCGACGCGGCCCATCGCATTGGTCAGGGCCGCCTTGACCTCGTCCTGCGCGGCGGAACTCGCCTGCAAATGCAGCAGCGAGGCGATGATCTGGAGCGAGTTGCCGACGCGGTGGTTGACCTCGCGCAGCAGCATCTCGCGTTCGGCGGCAAGGGCGGCGTAACGGTCGCGCGAGGCATGGATCTCGGCTTCGGCTTCCTCGCGCGCCTTCTGCAGTTCGGCCTGCCGCAGCGCGCCTTCGCAGGCGACATGGAGCAGGGGGATGAAATCGCCGGTGACGTCCTTGACGAGATAATCGGAAGCGCCCGCCTTCAGGGCGGTGACGGCAATGCTGGAATCCTGCGAGGCCGTGACGAACACCACCGGCGGCGCGCCTGATATCGCCATGATCTGCTCCAGCGTCTCCAGGCCGTCGAGGCCGGGCATGTACTGGTCGAGCGCCACGACATCGATGCCGCCCTCAGCCCCGGCGCGGCGGATGCGCTCCAGGCCTTCCTCGCCGCTCGCGGCGTGCATGACCTGGTAGCCGCGGCGCGTCAGGCCGCGTTCGACCAGGCGCGCCAGCGCACCGTCGTCGTCGATGTAGAGCAGGGTTGGCGTGCGCTGGTTCATGGGGCGGCGGGCGGGACCTGGATGACCGAGAAGAACAGGCCCAGCTGCCGGATGGCATTGGCGAAATTCTCGTAGTTGACGGGCTTGGTGATGTAGACGTTGCAGCCGAGCTCGTAGCAGCGCTTGATTTCCTGGCTGTCGTCGGTGGTGGTCAGCACCACCACGGGCGAGGCCTTCAGATATTTGTTTTCCTTGATCTGCTTCAGAATGTCGATCCCGGTCATGTCGGGCAAATTGAGATCGAGCAGGATCAGGAGCGCGTTGCCCTTTTGCACGAGCCCGGAGCCGTCAGCGCCGAACAGATGCAGCATCGCGTCCGTGCCGTTCTTGAAGGACACGATCTCGTTGTTGACCCCCGACCTGCGGATGTTGCGCTCGATCAGGCGGGCGTGGCCCTCGTCGTCCTCAATCATGATGATGGTGACAGGCTGGGTCATCGATCAGAGTTCCGGTTGTTCACATTCCAGGCAATCGGCAGCGTGATGGTAAAGGTGCTGCCCGCGTTCAGTTCAGATGATACCGACATGGTGCCGCCGAGGCGACGCACAAGTGCACGTACATGCGCCAGCCCAATGCCTTGGCCAGGCTTGTCCTGGGTTCCGGCCCGGCGGAACAGGTCGAATATCCGCTGGTGATCCTTGGCGTCGATCCCGCGGCCATTGTCGCTGATCTCGAAGATAGCGTAGCCGAGCTTGGTGCGCCCGCGGACTCTAATCTCGCCGGGTACGCCGTTTTTCAGGTATTTGATGGCGTTGTCGATCAGATTGGAGAAGATCTGCTCCAGCGCCAGCCGGTCGCTCACGATATCGGGCAGCCGCTCGACGTGAATCTCGGCCTGCGCCTCCGACGCCTGGTGCGCCAGCGTCGAGACGATGGCCTCGATCAGCTCGCCAGTGTCGACCTTCACGGGCTGGAATTCGCGCCGGCCCTCGCGGGTGAGGTTGAGGATGGCCGAGATCAGCCGGTCCATCTTGGCGATCGACGTCTTGATGAAGCCGAGCGCTTCGGAAAAATCCACCGAAAGCTGTTTGTCGGCCCCCTCGAGCGCGATCTCGCCGGCCCCTGTTGGGGCCAGCGGCGCGCCATCCGCAGAGACATGAGCGAGGCTGCTGATGCGGCGGAACATGTCGCCGCTGAGCTCTTCGAGCTCGCTGGTGAAGCCCATGATGTTGACGAGCGGCGAGCGCAGATCGTGGCTGACGATATAGGCAAAACGCTGGATCTCGTCGTTGGCCTCGCGCAGATCCGCGGTGCGTTCGTCGACGACCGACTCCAGATTGACGTTGGCATCGCGCAGGCGCGCTTCCGCCTCGTCCCGGGCGCGGGCCGAGCGCCGCACCAGCCAGGTCGAGATCAGCGCCAGCAGCACCACGAGGCCGGAGCCGATGCCGGTCATCGAGGCGGCGAACGTCTGGCTGCGATCGGCATTTTCCGAGCGCAGGCGGAATAGCCGCTCTTCCTCCTGGATCATCGCGTTCGCGATCTTGGCAATCGTGGCCGTGGCATCGGTGGACACGACTTCGCGGATCAGCGCGGCCGCCTTGTCGGGCTGGCCTTGGCGGATGAAATCCATCTCCTGCGCGAATTGGCCGAGGCGGGTCTCGATCGCCGCGCTCAGCCTTTCGACGTTCTCGCGTTGCGCAGGATTGTCGCCACTCTGGCGTGTCAGCTTGTCGAGCGCGGGAACGATGGCCGCAATGGCCTTTTCGTGGTCGATCCTAAAACTCTCGGCCTGAGTGAGCAGGAGGCCGCGTGCCGAACTTTCTGCGCGTCGGACTTCCAGCAACAGGGCGTTGATCTGGTTCTCCACCTCGATGGTGTGAACCACCCATTTGTTGTCCTCGCGCGCCTTGTTGACGAGATAGACCGAGCCGGCGCTGATGCCGGTCAGAATCAGAAGGCCCGCCGCGATCAGCAGGATCTGCCAGAATGCACGCCGTCGTTGGGCTGCGGCCGTCACGACGGCCTCGCTCTGTCACATTCAGCGGAAGTCAAAACGCCCCCTTGGAACTGTCCCCGCGTCGAGAACGCGATGGAGGCCAAAGGGTTCCATGGCAAAAGCGATTTATCGGGGGGCGGGTTCCGCCTTGCCGGCCAAGTACTGTTCCAGCCAGTGGATGTGGTAATCGCCGTTGATGATGTCGTCCTCCCGCACCAAGGCGCGGAACAGCGGCAGCGTGGTCTCGATGCCTTCGACCACCATCTCGTCCAGTGCCCGGCGGAGCCGCATCAGGCATTCGGCGCGGGTTTTGCCGTGGACGATCAGCTTGCCGACCAGGGAATCGTAATAGGGCGGGATCGTGTAGCCCTGGTAGACGGCGGAATCGATCCGCACTCCCAGTCCGCCGGGCGGATGGTATTGGAGTATGCGGCCGGGCGAGGGCCGGAAGGTCTGCGGGTGTTCCGCGTTGATGCGGCACTCGATGGCGTGGCCGATGACCTGGACCTCGTCCTGCCTGGCCGGCAGGTCGCCGCCGGCGGCGATGCGGATCTGCTCCAGCACGAGGTCGATGTCGGTGATGCTCTCGGTGACGGGATGCTCCACCTGGATGCGGGTGTTCATCTCGATGAAGTAGAACTCGCCGTCCTCGAACAGGAATTCGATGGTGCCGACGCCGAGATATTTCATCTCGCGCATGGCCTTCGCACAGGTCTCGCCGATCTTGGCGCGCGCGGCGGCAGCCAGCACGGGCGAGGGACCTTCCTCCCAGACCTTCTGGTGGCGGCGTTGCAGCGAGCAGTCGCGCTCGCCGAGATGGATCGCGCCGCCGCGGCCGTCGCCCAGGATCTGGATCTCGATGTGGCGCGGCTTCTGGAGATATTTTTCCAGGTAGACGGAGGCATCGCCAAAGGCGGATTTGGCCTCGTTGGCCGCCGTCGACAGCGCCACCTGCAGGTCGGCCTCGCTGTGCGCGACCTTCATGCCGCGTCCGCCGCCGCCGGCCGCAGCCTTCACCAGCACCGGAAAGCCGATCTGCTTGGCGATCGACATGGCGTCGTCATCGGGGCCGACGGCGCCGTCCGAGCCGGGCACCACGGGAATGCCGAGCTTCTTGGCGGTCTTCTTCGCCTCGATCTTGTCGCCCATCAGGCGGATGTGCTCGGCCTTAGGACCGATGAAATGCAGATTGTGCTCGCCGAGGATCTCGGCGAAGCGGGCGTTCTCGGACAGGAAGCCGTAACCGGGATGAACGGCGTCGGCGCCGGTGATCTCGCAGGCCGCGAGCAGCGCGGGCACGTTGAGATAGCTGTCCTTGGACGCGGGCGGCCCGATGCAGACGCTCTCGTCCGACAGGCGCACATGCATGGCGTCGGCGTCGGCGGTGGAGTGCACGGCGACGGTGGCGATCCCGAGCTCCTTGCACGCTCTGAGGATGCGAAGGGCGATCTCGCCGCGATTGGCTATGAGGATTTTGTCGAACATGGTGCCTCGGGGCGAATGGGGAATAGCGAATGGCGAACAGGGAGGGGTAACCGATAGCTACCCGCCATTCGCCAATTCCTCACTCAATGATGACGAGCGGCTCGCCGTACTCGACCGGCTGGCCGTCCTCGACCAGGATCTGCGTCACCGTGCCGGCGCGCGGCGAGGGGATCTGGTTCATGGTCTTCATGGCTTCGATGATCAGCAGCGTCTGGCCGACCGAGACCTTGCTGCCGACCTCGATGAACGGCTTGGCGCCGGGCTCCGGTGCCCAATAGGCGGTGCCGACCATCGGCGAGGTCAGGGCGCCGGGATGCTTCGACAGGTCGGGGCCCGCGGCGGCGGCCGGCGCGGTGGAAGCCGCCGGAAGGGCGGCGGGAGCTGCTGCCATCTGCATCGGCATGGTCGCGGCAACGCTGACGTTGCGGGCGACGCGCAGGCGCAGACCCGCGCGTTCGATCTCGATCTCGGTGAGGCTGGTCTCATCGAGCAGCAAAGCCAGCTCGCGGACGAGCGCGGAATCCTCGCTGGAAAACTTTGCGGCTGCTTTGTCGTCTGGCTGGCGCGCCATGTTGTTTGATCCGAATGTTCTGTTTGAGAGGGGGCTCAGGCTTTGGGCTTGATGGCAAGCTTGGCGGCAAGGCCCTGGATGGCGAGACGGTAACCCTCGATGCCGAAACCGCAGAGCGAGGCGAAGGCCGCGCGTGCGGTGTAGGAGTGGTGACGAAAGCTCTCGCGGGCGTGGATGTTGGTCACATGCACCTCGACCGTCGGGATCTGCACCGCGAGCAGGGCGTCGTGCAGCGCGATCGAGGTGTGGGAATAGCCGCCGGCGTTGATGATGATGCCCTTCATCTTGCGCGCATGCGCCTCGTGGATGAAGTCGATCAACTCGCCCTCGCGGTTGGATTGCCGGCAATCGGCCTTGAGGCCGAACGTCGCCGCGGTCTCGCGGCACAGCGTCTCGACGTCGGCCAGCGTCGCGTGGCCGTACTTCTCCGGCTCGCGCGTCCCCAGCATGTTGAGGTTCGGCCCGTTGAGGACGAGGATCGTGTCGGTTGCAGGTTCTGCCATTCCAATCCCGAAAAGGTGCTCGGCGTGGCGGGGTTATAGGTAACAAAGCGCGTGAGGGGAAGCCTTGAAGGGCCTCAGGGGCGGGTTCAGCGACCTCATCCGGTGCGTAAAAACCTGTGTGGAAACCACGGAAATTGCTTGTTAACCAGTCCAAAGGATGGCTGGGCGGCCGAGCCACGCCGCCGGGACCGGGCGGTAGACCAAAAGCCCCTGCCGATCTCTCAGCAAGGGCTCATTTGGTGGTCAGCGAAGCGGCTTAGCCCTCGATGATGTAGACGATCTCGCGCGTCTGGGGACGGACGATCACGTACTGACCGTGGACGAAGATCACCTCATAGCCACGCCACTCCGGGTAGATCTCGACGATCCGGGGCGGAAGCGGATGGAAGTGGACCGAGGCCGGGACCGCGGTGCCGACCGAGATGTTGAAGTTGACGTTGGTCGTCTCTTCGATCTTGGTCGACTTGATCGCGGTCGAGATCTGGGAGCGCTTTTCGGCCGGCGGCGCGGCCGCCGTCGCGGGGGCGGTGCCGGTCGTGGTCTGGGACTTGTCGGTCGTCGCCGCGTTGTTGGTCTTGGCGGCGCCGCCGGCCTTGTTGTCCTCGGCCTTCATGTCCTTGCCAGACTTGGCGGGATCAGACTTGGTGGTCGAGTCCGAGCTCATGCTCTTCGACTTGTCCTGCGCACCCTGGGCGTGCTCGCCCTTCATGCCGGCCTTGTCGTCAGCCGCGTTCTTGTTCATCGTGCCGGACTTGTCCATCCCGCCGGACTTTTCGGCGGCACCGGATTTCTCCATCGCGCCGGACTTTTCCATGCCGGATTTTTCCATGGCGCCCGTGGATTTCTCAGCCGCGCCGCCGGCCTGGCCAACGGTGCCCTTGTTCGGGCTCATGGTATCGCGGCCCGTCGCGCCGCCGCGCTCAGCGGCGCCGCCCGAAGGCTGCGAATGCTGCATTTGCTGCGTGCCACCGGCGCCGCCGCCGCTGTCGCGGCCCATGGTGCCCTGTGCGTTCGCCAGACCGGTGCCGGCGACGAGGGCGGCTGCGGCGACCGAGATCATAAAGCGGTTCAACATCGAATTTCTCCTCACGTGTTTATTTGCGTCATTGCCCGCGCCGACAACGAAAGGAGGTTTGAGTTGTTCCGGAACTTCGTCTGTTCCGCGGCATTTGTTTGTTGAATGCCAGATGAACGATTTGGCACGAAAAAGACTTGGCCCGAATACGCCAAGGTTCGGTGCAATAAAAAAGGCCGGCTGTTGCAGCCGGCCCTTTGGTGCTTTCAGTATCGGAAGCGTGTGATCAACAGGTCGCCTTGCCGCAGCGGGCAATGCCGATCTTTTCCTTGAGGCCTTCGACGCCGACCGCGCCGATCACGATCTGCTTGCCGATGACGTAGCTCGGCGTGCCGTTCATGCCCATCGCTTCGGCGAGCTTGAAGTTCTCCTCGATGGTGGCGCGCACCTCGGGGCTGCTGATGTCCTTCTCGATCTTCGCGGTGTCGAGGCCGGCTTCCTTGGCCGCCTGGAGCGCGCGTGCCTTGTCGGCGGCACCGCGGCCGCCGAGCAGCTTCTGGTGGAAGTCGAGATATTTCTTGCCGGTGGGATCCTGCATGCGCACGGCGACGGCGACTTGCGCCGCTTCCACCGAACCCTGGCTCAGCACCGGAAATTCCTTCAGCACCACCTTCAGCTTCGGATCGCCCTTCATGATGGTGAGCATGTCGTCCATCGCGCGCTTGCAGTAGCCGCAATTGTAGTCGAAGAACTCGACGAAGGTGACGTCGCCGTCCTTGTTGCCGAGCACGACCTGGCGCGGCGAGTTGAAGATCGCTTCCGCATTCTGCGCGACGCTGGCCTCGTGCTTCTGCGTCTCGGCCGCGGCCTGACGCTTGCTGAGCTCGGTCATGGCCTCCTCGAGCACCTCGGGATGGCTGACCAGATAATCCTTGATGATCGCCTCGATGTCGCGGCGCTGGCTGTCGGAGAAACTGTCAGCCGACGCGGGCACGGCTGCGCCGAACAGAGCGAGCGCGAACAACGCAGGAGCAAGCAGGCGCAGCGAAGGCATAGGCAAATCCTCTTATCCAAAGCAGGTTTCGAGAAACGTCCCGGTGGACTCTCGCCTGGTGGCGTGTTGCGGTGCCGGGCGTCGTTTGGTCATCCAATTGCGTGGCGGCCTGGCCGCCACGGTGGTCAATTGCGCGGTGGCTTGGCCGCCACGATGTCGTCGGCCTTGACCCATCCGGGCGTGCCGACGGCGAAACGGGTTTTCGCGCGCGTGGCGAGCTCGCGGGCGGTCTTGTTGTCGCCGCGGAGATAAGCGGCCTGCGCCGAGGCGAGATCGGCCTCGGCATATTCTCCCTTCCGGCCATAGGCCATCGCGAGCTGGGTATAGCCGAGGGCCGCCTCTGGCTCCCGCGCCACTGCGGCGCGGAGAATCCGAACGGCGTCGTCGGTGTAGGCCTTATTATCGGCTCCAACCAGAGCCTGCCCAAGTAACATCTCGATGAGGGGTGAATTGTTCGAGAGTGCGACAGCCTTACGCAGGGCAGGGATGGCCTCGGCCGGCTTGCCGCTTTCCAGCAGGGCCTGGCCGCGCACCTCGTAGAAGTACGGGTTGTTCGGCTGGACCTGGATCAGCGCGTCGATCTGGGTGAGTGCGCTGCGCAAATCGCCGTGCAAATAGGTGCTGATGGCGCGGGCGTAACGCGCCGGCATGCTGTCATTGGTCTGGGGATAGCGGCGGTACACCGTCTCGGGCCGCTCCATGAAGGCGGAAATCTTGGCGCGCACCATGTCGTGGCGGAGCTGGAGCGCGGCGTCGTCCTTCTTGTTCCAGTAGGGGCTGGAGCTGGCGAACTCCTGGAGCGCGGCGACGCGTTCGGCCGGCATCGGATGCGACTGCAGATAGGGATCGGCGCCGCGCGCTGCGAACAGGCTCTCGCTGGTGAAGCGCTTGAAGGTCTCGTACATGCCCTTCGGCGATTGCTGGGTCGCGGTCAAGAATTTCACGCCGGCGCGGTCGGCGTTCTCCTCCTGCTGGCGCTGGTAGGACAGCAGCGTCCGGCGGATCACCTCCTGCGGGGCGGAGATCGCGGCGGCGCCGGCATTGGCGAGCCCGTTGTTGCCGGCGCTGCTGCGCTGGGTGCTGCCCGCGGCGATCGCGCCGGCGCCGAGCAGCATCGCGATGATCATCTGGGTCTGGGCGGCGGCGAGCTGTTCGCGCAGCTTGGACAGATGGCCGCCGGCCAGATGTCCGGTCTCGTGCGCGAGGACGCCGATGATCTGGTTCGGCGTTTCCGATTGAAGGATCGCGCCCCAATTGACGAAGATGCGGCGGCCGTCCGCGACGAAGGCGTTGAACGAGCCGTCGTTGAGGATCACCATCTGGATGTTCTGCTTCTCCAGACCCGCGGCGCGCAGGATCGGGCGCGTGTATTCGCGCAGCAGCTGCTCGGTCTCGGTGTCGCGCAACACCGGCGGGCCCTTGGACTGCGCGTGCGCGGCCGAGAACGGCGTCAGCGCGATCGCCGCGGCCGTGACGAGGGCGGTGAGGGCGGAGGCCTGCTTGCGCAATGCGATCTGAAGCGACATCAAACGGTCTTGGTCAAACGGTCTGGACTAGCTGTTTCGTGATTGGTTTTGGCGATTGGCGGCGGACCGGATACGCGATATGCCCTTGCGAGCCTTACCCCTTATGAGCCGTACAATGCGGCCAGTCTGGGGCGCAAGCGCCCCGTTTCCCGGGCCGGACGCATCGGCCCGCCAGCGAAATAGCAGAAATCGATGCACGATGCGACCTTGAGGAACCGGTTGGGGCAGTGGCTCACGCCCTCCCGCCGCAGCGATGTTCCCCCCTTTATGGTCATGGACGTCATGGCCGCGGCGGCCCGAATCGAGGCCGCCGGGGGCCATGTCATCCATATGGAGGTCGGCCAGCCCGCGGCCGGGGCGCCCAAAACCGCGATCGCGGCCGCGCATGCGGCGCTCGAGGCAGGGCGGATCGATTATACCTCCGCGCTCGGCATCCCGTCCTTGCGCGAGCGCATCGCGCGCCATTACCGCGATGCCTATGGCTGCGACGTCAGCCCCGAGCGGATCGTGGTCACGACCGGCTCCTCCGGCGGGTTCATCCTGGCCTTCCTGTCGATGTTCGAGCCGGGTGACCGCGTCGCCGTGACGGTGCCGGGCTATCCGCCTTATCGTCACATCCTCACCGCGCTCGGCTGCGAGCCGGTGCTGATCGAGACCACCGACGAGACGCGCCATGCGCTGACCGGCGAGGCGTTGCTCGCGGCCCATCGCAAGACGCCGCTGAAGGGCGTGTTGGTCGGCAGCCCCGCCAATCCCACGGGGACGATGATGTCGCGCGAGGCGCTCGCCGGCCTGATCATCGCGGCGGAAGAAGCCGGCATCCGTTTCATCTCCGACGAGATCTATCACGGGCTCGATTACGCGTTTCCGGCGGTCACCGCGGCGGCGCTCTCCGAGCATGCCCTCGTGATCAACTCGTTCTCGAAATATTTTTGCATGACGGGCTGGCGCGTCGGCTGGATGGTCGTGCCCGAAATTCTGGTCCGGCCGATCGAGCGGCTGCAACAGAATCTCTCGATCTCGGTGCCGTCGCTCTCGCAGATCGCTGCTGAAGCCGCTTTCGACGGCGCCGCCGAGATGGAGGCGATCAAGCATGGTTATCAGGAGAACCGGCGGATCCTGATCGAGGGATTGCCGAAAGCCGGCCTCAGCAACTTCCTGCCGGCCGATGGTGCATTTTATCTCTATGCCGACGTCTCGAACTTTACTTCCGACAGTTTCGAGTTCGCCAAGCAGATGCTGGAGCAGGCGCGTGTCGCGGCCACGCCGGGCGTCGATTTCGATCCCGTTCACGGCCGCTCGTTCATTCGCTTTTCCTATGCGCGCTCACCCGAAGAAATGCGCGAAGCAGTTGACCGGATCGCTCACTGGCTTAAATAGCCGCCAGTTTTCGACCACATCCGGAGCTCATCTTGTCTGACCGATCTGTCCCGACTGCCGCCGCGCCGCATTTTTCCCTCGCCGCATTGATGTGGCCGACCCGGCCGGGCGAAACGGTCGGCAGCTTGCGCGCTGTCGTTCTGGTTGCGCTCGGGAGCGCCTTGATGGCGCTGTCAGCCAAGGTCAACCTGCCGCTGCCTTACGTGCCGATGACGTTGCAGACGCTGGTGGTGCTGATGATCGGGGCGGCCTATGGCTGGCGCCTTGGCAGCGCAACCATGATCGCCTACCTCGCCGAAGGCGCGCTTGGTGCGCCGGTATTTGCCGGCCCGGTGGGTGGAATTGCACCCCTGGTCGGCCCGACCGCGGGCTACCTGTTCGGTTTCATTGCGGCGGCTTTCGTCACCGGCTGGCTCGCCGAGCGCGGCTGGGATCGCAGCGTGCCGTTGCTGTTCGCGGCGATGGCCGTCGGCCATCTCGTCATTCTGGCCGCCGGCTTCGGCTGGCTGGCGTTCGGCCTTGGGCTCGGCGCCGCCAAGGCCTGGCAGGTCGGCATCGTGCCGTTCATTGCGGCTTCGCTGGTCAAGAACGCGCTGGGCGCGACGTTGATGCCCGCGGCGCGCCGGCTGATCGAGCGCCGCCGGTAAAGCGCGCAAGGAGTTCGCGGTTCCAATTGACAGGGCCGGCCAAGTTGATCTTGGCTGGCCCAGCGTTTTGAGGGGGAGTGAAACGATGACGACGACAACGATGGCGGGGGCGCCGATCGCGCAGCCCGCAGCAAAGCCGTGGTACAAGGTTCTCTACGTCCAGGTGCTGATCGCCATCGTGCTCGGCGCCATCGTCGGCTGGCTCTGGCCGGCGGTCGCCACCAACGAATGGATCAAGGCGCTCGGCGACGGCTTCATCAAGCTGATCAAGATGGTGATCGCCCCGATCATCTTCTGCACCGTCGTCTCCGGCATCGCTCACATCCAGGATGCCAAGAAGGTCGGTCGCATCGGCGTCAAGGCGCTGGTCTATTTCGAGGTCGTCTCGACCTTCGCCCTGGTGATCGGCCTCTTCATCGGCAACGTGGTGAAGCCGGGCGCAGGCTTCGGCAGCGGCGCTGCCAATGAGGCGGCCGTTGCCAATTACGCCAAGCAGGCCGCGGGTCAGAAGTCGGTCGACTTCGTGCTGCACATCATTCCGGACACCGTGGTCGGCGCCTTTGCGCAAGGCGAGATCCTGCAGGTGCTGCTGTTCTCGGTGCTGTTCGGCTTCGCGATCATGAGCCTCGGCGAGCGCGGCCACACCATCCGCAGCTTCATCGACGACGCCGCTCATGCCGTGTTTGGCGTCATCTCCATCGTGATGCGCGCGGCGCCGATCGGCGCGTTCGGCGCGATGGCCTACACGATCGGCAAGTTCGGCACCGGCGCGATCCTCAACCTCGTCGGCCTGATCGCCACGTTCTACGTCACCGCGGCGCTGTTCGTGTTCGTCGTGCTCGGCATCATCGCACGCCTCGCGGGGTTCTCGATCTTCAAGTTCCTGGCCTACATCAAGGACGAACTGCTGATCGTGCTCGGCACCTCGTCCTCGGAAAGCGCGCTGCCGTCCCTGATGGAAAAGCTGGAGCGGCTCGGCTGCTCCAAGTCGGTGGTCGGTCTCGTGGTGCCCACGGGGTACTCGTTCAACCTCGACGGCACCAACATCTACATGACGCTGGCGACGCTCTTCATCGCCCAGGCGCTCGGCTACGATCTGAGCTTCAGCCAGCAATTGACCATCCTGGTCGTGGCGATGCTGACCTCGAAGGGCGCGTCCGGCATCACCGGCGCGGGCTTCATCACGCTGGCGGCGACGCTGGCCGTGGTCGATCCGCGCCTCGTGCCGGGCATGGCGATCGTGCTCGGCATCGACAAGTTCATGAGCGAGTGCCGCGCGCTGACCAATCTGTGCGGCAACGGTGTCGCCTGCGTGATCGTCGCCTGGTGGGAGGGTGAGCTCGATCGCGACAAGCTCAACGCCAACCTCTCCAAGCGGATCGATCCGACCGACATGGAGACGGCGATCACGACGGACTGATCTGCAAGCCGCGTCCGTCGGCGCAAGATGCGCCGTCAGGCCTTGAAGGAAAAGGGCTGGTCGAGATCCTCGATCAGCCCTTTTGCTTGGGCGCCCAGCCGCGAACCAGCCGAAATGGGCTTCGGCTGCGCCGGCGGATCTGGCGACCCCAGGCGCTGCTGACGACGCAAGAAGGCTGACGGAATTTTCGACCTCGCGCGTTAAACCCGCATCTCGGACCTCGAAGGGCGGGCGACAGCGTGGGCAATGCGACGGCAAATCTGACGGTAGCGCAGGCGGCGGAGCATTTTGCGGCGGGGCGGCCTGAACGGGCAGGTGTGCTTTGCGCGGAGGTTCTGAAGGTCGACCCGGACCACGTGCCGGCGCTGCATCTGGCCGCAGTGGCCGCCTTCGTCACGGACCGCGCGGCCGAGGGCGCCGCGCTGCTGCGCCGCGTCTTCACTGTGGATCCCGACCACGCGCCCGCGCTCGTCACGCTTGGCGACGCGCTGGCGGTGAAGGGGGAGCAGGAGGGGGCGGTGGCGGCGTTCCGGCGCGCGCTGATCCGGCGGCCTGACGATGCCGGCCTGCGCAACAAGCTCGGCGTCGCGCTCGGCGAGCTCGCCCGCTTCGACGAGGCGGAAGCCGCCTATCGCGGTGCGCTTGCGCTCGATGCGCACCTGACGCGCGCGAGCTTCAATCTTGCCGTCGTGCTTGCCGGGCAGGGGCGGCTCGCCGAGGCCGAGGAAGCCTATCGCGCGGTGCTTGCGCGGGAGCCTGCCTATCTTGGTGCCTGGCTCAATCTCGGCAATCTCCTTGCGGACCAGGCGCGGCTCGACGAAGCGGAAGCGGCCTATCGCCATGCGATCGAGATCGATCCCGACGATCCCGGATTGCTCTGCAATCTCGGTGCCGTGCTGTATCGGCGCGGGGCGCTTGAGGACGCCATCAGCGCGTACCGCCGCGCGCGTGCGCTCGCGCCGGACGATGCTCCGGCGCTGCGGCTGCTCGGCCTCGTCCTGCACGAGGCCGGTCATCTGCAGGAGGCCGCCGCGATCTACCGGCAGAACCTTGCAAGCGATCCATCGGATCACATCGTCGCAAGCAATCTCGGCGCCTGCCTCTCCGAGCTCGGCACACTGGAGGAGGCGATCGCCGCCTGCGAGCACGCGCTGCTGCTCAGGCCAGATCACGCCCCGGCCTGGACCAATCTCGGCATCATCTTCGAGAAGCAGGAGCGCGCGGAGGATGCAGTCGCCGCGCATCGCTGCGCGGTCGCGGCCGACCCTGCCTATGCCAAGGGTTACGCCAATCTCGCGGTCGCGCTGCGCAACGCCGGCGAGATCGACGAGGCACTCAACGTCTCGCACCGCGCGATCGCACTCGATCCGGAGCAGCCGCTCGCGCAATACAACCACGCGCATTTCCTGCTGATGAACGGTGACTTCGCGGCCGGCTTCGAGGCTTATCGCTGGCGGCGCAAATGCAAGACGCTGTCGGACGGCGACCCCGCCTTCGGCGAGCCGGAATGGCAGGGCGAGCCGCTCGACGGCCGTACTCTATTGCTGTTCGCCGAATACGGGCTCGGCGATGCCCTGCATTTCGTGCGCTACGTGCCGATGGTCGCCGCGCGAGGCGGCAAGATCGTGCTCCAGGTTCAGCCCGCGCTGGCGGTTCTGTTGCGGCAGCTCCCCGATGTGACCGTGGTTGCTCGCGGCGAGCCGCTGCCGCCGTTCGATCTGCAGCTGCCGCTGATGAGCCTGCCGCGGATCTTCGGCACCACGCTTCATACGGTGCCGGCCGAAATTCCGTATCTGCATGCCGATCCCGCAAAGGTCTCGCGGTGGCGCGCGGCGCTTGCGGATGTGACGGCACTGAAGGTCGGCGTGGTCTGGGCCGGCAATATCAAGCACAAGGGCGACCGGCAGCGCTCGCTGGCGGCGGAGGCGGTGCTACCGCGCCTGGTGATGCCCGGCGTGCAGCTCTACTCCCTGCAGAAGGAGCCGCGTCCTGCGGATACGCCAGTGCTGGCCGCGCTCGGCGACGACGTCGTCGACCTTGCGCCCGCGCTGTCCGATTTCACCGACACTGCGGCAGCGATTGCCGCGCTCGATCTCGTCATCGCGGTCGACACCTCGGTCGCCCATCTTGCCGGCGCGCTCGGCCGTCCGGTGTGGATGCTGACGCCTTACGCGCTCGACTGGCGCTGGCTGCGCGAGCGCGAGGATAGTCCGTGGTATCCGACCATGCGGCTGTTTCGCCAGCGGAGGCCGCGCGGATGGGAGGATCCCTTGATGCGCCTGTCGGCGGCGCTCGCCGTGCTTGCCGCGCGCTAGAACCGCCCGGGCCGGTATGGCGTCGGATCGATCGCCGGCGTCTCGCCGCTCATGATCTCGGCAAGCAGGCGTCCGGTTGCGGGTCCCAGCGTAAAGCCCTGATGGCCGTGGCCGAAATTCATCCAGAGGCCGGGATGCTTCGGAGCCTGCCCGAGCACCGGCAGCATGTCGGGCGTGCACGGCCTCGTGCCGAACCACGGATCCGGCTCGGCGCGCTTGCCGAGCTCGATCAGCTCGCGCGCGGCGGCTTCGGCGCTGGCGAGTTGCACCGGCGTTGCCAGTGCGTCCGCGCCGGTCAGTTCCGCGCCGGTGGTGATGCGGATGCCCTTGGCCATCGGGCCCATGGCGTAGCCGTTGCCCTTGTCGACCAGCGGCAGATCGAGCGATACGCCGCCGCTGTAATGCATGTGGTAGCCGCGCTTGCGCACCAGCGGAATGCGATAGCCGAACTTGTAGAGGAGATCCGGCGACCACGGCCCGAGCGTCACGACGGCGTGGGCGGCGTCGAGACGCCCCTGATCCGTATCGACCGACCAGCCGGTTGCGGTTTGCCGCAGCGACTGCGCGTCGCCGAGCACGATGGCGCCGCCGAGGCGCTGGAACAGCTCGGCATACGCCGTCACCAGCGCGCCGGGATCGGACACGGTCCAGGTGTCGAGCCAGTGGATCGCGCCGGGCAGATCGTCGCGCAGGATCGGTTCGGCCCTCGCGAGCTCGCTGCCCGATAGCACGCGAAACTTCACGCCGAATTCGCGCTGGTCCTGTTCCGCCGCCTTGACCGAGAGAGCGAGGTCCGCAGCGTCGCGGTACAGCGCCCGATAGCCGGCGCGGCGGATCAGATTGTCGGCATGGGCTTCGCGAATGAGAATGTCATGCTCGCTGGTCGCATAGGCGATCAGCCGCGCCCAGCCGACGATCGCTTCGCGATGCCGCTTCGGCGCCGAGTGCCACCAGTAGCGGAGCAGGGGCTCGACGTGGAGATGCAGCGACGACAGGCTGTAGCGCACATCGTTGGTGCGGCCGGTCGCGATCTTCAGGAGCGTCCCGAGGTCGCGCGGCATCGGGTAGGGGCGCACCGCCTCGGCCTGGATCATGCCGGCATTGCCGTAGCTGGTCTCGCGGCCCGGCTCCCTGCGATCGACGAGCGTGACGGTCCAGCCGCGCTTCTGCAGATGCAGGGCGGCGCTGACACCGATCATGCCGCCGCCGAGAACGATTGCGCTTTGCATCGAAAGACTTCTCCTGTCAGGCCGCGTTATTCCCAGGTGAGGAAGCCGGGAGCGGACGAAAGAGGTGGCGCCGCGGCGAGCCGTGCGAGGTCCGGGACCGGCCGGCACAATTGCGCGTCATTTGCGAACGCGGCTTCGAGGCTCGCGGCCACCGACAGCACGATGGCATCGCCGCCGCGCGGGCCGACGATTTGGAGGCCGAACGGCAATCCGGCTTCATCGACGCCGAGCGGAATGCTGATGGCGGGATGACCGGGCAACGTGACGGCGTAAGCGAGCGCGAGCCAGTGGAAGTAGGATTTGGTCGGAACGCCGTCGATTTCCGCCGGATGAGGCTCCGACCACGGCCGCGGGCTCAGCGTGATGGTCGGGCTGATCAGCACGTCGCAGGTCTCGAAGAAGCTCTGATAGGCGCGATAGATCCGCGTCTGCGTCGTCGTGGCCCGCGCATGGTCTTCGAGCGTGTAGCCGAGCCCTTCCTCGACATTGGCGCGGACATTGGGGCCGAGCATCTCGGGCCGTTCCTTGTAGTTCTTGCCGTGCGTCGCCAGGAACATGCCCGCGCGCAGCACGGCGAAGGCGTCGTCGGCGCCAGTGCAATCCGGGCTCGCTTCGCGGCACTCGGCAAACAGCGGCGCCAGCGTCTTCACCCGCGCGCGGAACACGCGCCGGATCGCCTGCTCGGTCGGGGCGAAGCCGAAATCCTCGGTGAAGGCGAGGCGCAGTCTGCCGAGCTCTGCGGGGCGCGGTGCGGCCCAGCGCTCGGCGCGCGCACGCACGGGCTCGCCGGGCAGCGTATAGGCGAGCGGATCGCGGGCGTCGTCGCTCGCCATCACCGACAGCATCAGCGCGGTGTCGGCGACATTGCGCGCCATTGGCCCGTCGGTCGACAGGTTGGACCAGCCGAACGCACGCCTCTCGCTGGCAACAAGTCCATAGGACGGACGCATGCCGACAATGCCGGCGAAACCGGCCGGATTGCGCAAGGAGCCTCCGGTGTCGGAGCCCGAGGCGAGCGGGGCCATGCCGCAGGCGAGCGCCACCGCCGAGCCGCCTGAGGAGCCGGCGGCCGAGCGCATGGGATCGAAGGGATTGCCGGTCGCGCCGAAGACGGGATTGCGGGTGTTGGCGCCGGCCGCCCATTCCGGCGTGTTGGTCTTGCCGAAGACGACGGCGCCGGCGGCGCGCAGGCGCGCGACCGAGCCCTGGTCGGCGGCCGGGACGTTGTCCTTCAGCAGCGGGCTGCCATAGGTGGAGCGCATCCCGGCGGTGTCCTGGGTGTCCTTGATGAGGACCGGAAGCCCATGCAGGGCGCCGCGATCCTCGCCGCGCAGGATGGCGGCTTCGGCCGCTTTGGCGGCGGCACGCGCGCCCGGCTCATCCAGCGTGACGACGGCATTGACGGCGGGATTGATCGCGGCGATGCGCGACAGGCAAGCGTCCAGCAGCTCGACCGGCGAAATCGCCCGCGCGGCCAACAAGCGCCGCAGATCCACGGCGCTGGAATCGCAAAGCTCTGACAAGGCCGGTCCCCTCTATCGATTGCGAAAAAGGGCTTAGCACATCAGGACAATCGCGAAACAAAAACGCCCGGCAGAGCCGGGCGTTTTGCAGGGGATGTTCGGCTTTACTCGCCGCCGCCGAAGCGGCGGGACCACCAGCCGGCGCGACGCGGCGCGGTTGGCGTTTCGGCTGCCGCTTCCGGCGCGGGCTCCGCCGCTGGTGCGGGCGGCGCGATCGGCTCGTCCGCCTGCGCAATCGGCGCTGCCGGCTCGCTCGGGCTGCTCGACAGGAAGCTTACCTTTTCGCGGACCGTGGAGCGGCGCCGTGAGACCTTATCGTCAGCGAGCTCATCCGCGGCAACGGGCTCGGGCTGGGCGGGCGCCTCGGTCTGTACTTCGGCGCGCGGCTCGGGCTCAGAGGCCTGCGGCTCGGCTGCGTGCTCGCCCTGGGCGATCGAGGGCGCTGCTTCGTTGCCGAAGCCGTCGAAATCGGCAACCGCCTCGGCGGCCTCCGATGGCTGATTGGTGTCGAGCTCGTCGCCGATGGAGCCGGCAAGACCTTCCTCGCCGCCACCGCGACGACGACGTCCGCCGCGGCGGCCACGCCGGCGACGGCGGTCACCGTTGCCCTGCTGCTCGCCACGGGCGGCTTGCTCCTCGCCTTCCTCGCCGTCCTGCTCGGCCTCGGCCTCATCCTCGCCTTCGCCGGCCGCAGCGGCCGCCTCGGGAAGGGTGGGCGCGCTATCCTCGCGCAACTCGCCGTCACGCTGGCCACCGCGGCCGCGCCGACGACGGCGGCGCTTGCGGCGCTGACCGTCCTGCTCGGAAGCTGCCTCGCCCGCGGCTTCTTCAGCAAGACCTTCGGTCTCGTCGGTCTCGACTTCGGACTCGGTCTCGATGTCGAAGCCGTCCTCGTCGTCGAAGGCTTCTTCAGCCTGAGGCGGCGGGCTCGCAGCAGCCTGTGCCGCGAGCAGCGCCTTGGCGGCTTCGAGCGTATGCACCTGCTCGCCACGGTCGATGAGGTAGGCCTGCGGGCCGCTGACGCTGGGGTCGGCGATGACCGCAAGGGTGACCTTGAAGCCGTTTTCGAGGTCGCGCAGATGGCCGCGCTTGTGGTTCAGCACATAGAGAGCGACGTCGGTGCGGGTGCGGACCACGAGGTTGTGGGTCGCGCCCTTCATCAGGATCTCTTCGAGGCCGCGCAGCAGCTGCAGCGCCACCGAGGATACCGAGCGGACATGGCCGGTGCCGCCGCAATGCGGGCAGGGATCGGTCGAGCTCTCGAGCACGCTGGCGCGGATGCGCTGGCGCGACATCTCGAGCAGGCCGAAATGCGAGATGCGGCCGACCTGGATGCGCGCACGGTCCTGCCGCAGGCAATCGGACAGCTTGCGCTCGACCGCGCGGTTGTTGCGCTTCTCGTCCATGTCGATGAAGTCGATGACGATCAGGCCGGCGAGGTCGCGCAGGCGAAGCTGGCGGGCGACCTCTTCGGCTGCCTCCAGATTGGTCTTGAGCGCGGTGTCCTCGATATGGTGCTCGCGGGTCGATCGTCCGGAATTGACGTCGATCGAGACCAGCGCCTCGGTCTGGTTGATCACGATGTAGCCGCCGGAGCGCAATTGCACCGTCGGCGAGAACATCGCGTCGAGCTGACTCTCGACGCCCATGCGCGAGAACAGCGGCTGGCCGTCGCGATACTGCTTCACCGCGCTGACATTGGCGGGCATCAGCATCTTCATGAAATCGCGCGCTTCGCGGTAGCCGGCTTCACCGGCGACCGAGATCTCGTCGATTTCCTTGTTGTAGAGGTCGCGCAGCGAGCGCTTGATCAGCGAGCCTTCCTCGTAGACGAGGGTCGGAGCCTGCGACTTCAGCGTCAGGTCGCGCACCGTCTCCCACATCCGGATCAGGTATTCGAAGTCGCGCTTGATCTCGGGCTTGGTCCGGGCGGCGCCTGCGGTGCGCAGGATGATGCCCATGCCCTCGGGCACGTCGAGATCCTGCACCACTTCCTTGAGGCGGGAGCGGTCCTGGGCACTGGTGATCTTGCGGCTGATGCCGCCGCCACGCGCGGTGTTGGGCATCAGGACGGCGTAGCGGCCGGCGAGCGACAGATAGGTCGTCAGCGCCGCGCCCTTGTTGCCGCGCTCTTCCTTGACGACCTGCACCAGCATGACCTGGCGGCGCTTGATGACTTCCTGGATCTTGTACTGGCGACGCGGGCGGAAGGTACGCTCCGGCACTTCCTCGAGCACGTCGTCACCGCCGACGGATTCGACGACTTCCTCTTCGGCTTCCTCGCCGTCGTCCTCGTCCTCATCGTCGTCTTCACCAGCAGCGTCCGCGGCTTCGGTGTGCGTCGTCTCGGTGCTCTCACCGTAAACGGCGTCAGCCGGCTCGGCGGCAGCGGTCACGGCTTCGGCGAGGGCCTCGGCGTGCGGCTCGGAGGCCGCGGCCTCCTGCGGTTCTGCAGCCGTTTCGGCCGCGACCACGGGCTCGGCGCCGACCGCCGCGACAGGCGTCTCGTCGGCATGATCGTGGTCGTGATGATCGTGCTGGTGGTCATGCTCGTGATCGTGGGCATGGTGGTCGTCGTGACCATGATCGTCATGGTCATGTTCGCCGTGCTCGTGGTCTTCGTGCTCGCCGTGATGCCCGGAATCGGCGTGCAGATGCTCGCCGTCGTGGAAGGCACCCTCGGCATGCTCCGGCAGCGGCGCGCCCTCAAGCGGCTGGGCGGCGGGATCGGCGCCGGCCTCGAGACCTTCGACGATGTCACTGCGCACGCGCTCGCCTTGACTGCGGCGGCGAGAATTGCGGTGACGCGAGCGGCGGCGGCCGTGGGAGCGGTTCTCGCTCTCTTCCTCGGCCTCGCGATGGGCCTGTTCCTCGGCCTCGATCAGCGCCTGCCGGTCGGCGACCGGGATTTGATAGTAGTCGGGATGGATTTCGCTGAAGGCGAGGAAGCCGTGGCGGTTGCCGCCATATTCGACGAAAGCGGCCTGGAGCGAGGGTTCGACCCTTGTGACCTTGGCGAGGTAGATGTTCCCGCGCAGTTGCTTGCGTTGCGCGGTCTCGAAATCAAACTCTTCGACGCGATTGCCGCGGACCACGACGACCCGGGTCTCTTCCGGGTGGGTGGCATCGATCAACATCTTGTTGGGCATGTCTTAACTCTTGGCGGCGGCGGGCGCTAATCACCGTGGGCGCGTATCGCGCCGCCGGGTGACGCGACGGTCCACCTGATTCGGGGGTGAGGGGAAGGCCGAAACGCCGTCTCTCGCGCCTTGCCGAACCGGAAGCCTCAGGACCAAGGCGGCGCGCGGGATTTTCACTCCGCAGCGTCGCGAATGGTCCTTCAGAATTCGTCGGCACAGTCTGGCGCATCAAGCGTCGGCCCGTATGAAACATTGGGCGGCGAGGCCGCCCTTCAATCAGTTGCTGCTGGCCAGGCATGGCGCGAGCGCGCTCGCCTTGGAGATCACGAACCGCCCCCCTGGGATCAAGGGACCGGGTAACGGGTTACATCGCTGTCAGAACCGTCTCGGCGGCGTGAGTGGTAGCCCGAGACCGTTCCGCCGCCGACACTTGACCCGTTCCACCTCGCTGCCGCGCACCGCGCTGGTCTAGAGGGAAACGGAAAACGCTGGAATTCCCAAACCTTGGAAGTTCCGGCGCTGCACCGGGAGGCTGAATGCGACACAACCGGAAATATCGGCCGTCAGCATTCCGTACATACGAGGAATGAGCCATCCGTGCAAGGGAGCGTCGCACGGCGGTCACAGTCAGAGAGTTTCGCGTTTCCGTCATTAAGGATCGATTAACCCTGTGGTTCTATCGAGTTAAAAGGGCTGCTCGGAGGCACGGAATCGGTGGCGAGCCGCACAAATCAACGGGTTTTGCTGAGCTGCGTACTTCTGTGCGCCGCAGCAGTGCCATGCGCTGATTCCTCACGCCTGAGGGCGGCTGAAAGCCAAGTGCAACCCGCTGTTGCAGCGACGAATTTTCCAGTTGCCACGGCCGCCCGCCTGGCCGGCGACGGCAAGCAGACCCGCTTCATTCTCGACATCGACCAGGCCGTCACCTTCCGCGCCGTGACACTGGCTGACCCGTACCGTGTCGTCGTCGACGTGCCGCAGGTGAGCTTTCAGCTGCCCGCGGGCACGGGAGCCGGGGGCCGCGGACTGGTCAAGGCCTTCCGCTACGGGCTCGTCATGCCCGGCGGCTCGCGAATCGTGTTCGACCTGACGGGACCCGCCCGGATCGCCAAATCCTATGTGCTCGAGGCGGCCAACGGCCAGCCGGCCCGACTCGTGCTGGAGCTGGAGGAGGTCGATCGTGCCGCCTTCGTGACGGCACTCGCGCCCGAAAACCGCCCCGAGCTGCGGCCGACGATCGCCGAGGCTCAGCCCGCCACGGCTCCCGCGGCGACAGCCCCGGACACGGCGCAGCAGAAGGCCGATGGCCGCCCGGTGGTCGTGATCGATCCCGGCCATGGCGGCATCGACAATGGCACGCAGTCGAGCGGCGAGAGCGAGAAGAACCTGGTTCTGGCCTTCGCGCTGGCGCTGCGCGACAAGCTTGAGAAGGCCGGCAAGTACCGTGTGGTCATGACGCGGGACGACGACACCTTCATCCCCCTCAATGACCGAACCAAGGTCGCCCGCAACCTCAAGGCCGCCTTGTTCGTCTCGATCCATGCCGACGCGCTGCCGCGTGCCGAGGGCGATGCGCAGGGCGCCACCATCTACACGCTGTCGGACAAGGCCTCCGATGCCGAAGCCCAGCGGCTGGCGGATGCGGAAAACCGGGCGGATGCGATCGCCGGCTTCAATCTCGCGGAGGAGCCGACCGACGTCGCCGACATCCTGATCGACCTCACGCAGCGGGAAACCCGCACCTTTTCAAACCGTTTTGCCCGCCTCTTGATGGGTGAAATGAAGTCGACGGTGCGGATGCACAAGCATCCCCTGAAGTCGGCCGGCTTCCGGGTCCTGAAAGCGCCTGATGTGCCCTCGGTGCTGGTCGAGATCGGCTATGTCTCCAACAAGGGCGACCTCGAGCATTTGGTGTCCGAGGGCTGGCGGTCGAAGGCCGTGGGCTCGATGGCGCAGGCGATCGACGGGTTCTTGACCAAGAGGATGGCGACCGCGGGATCGTCAAACTGACGACCAGGGGATCATCAAATTGATGACCTTGGGATCGTCGAACTGACGACCCTGGGATCGCCAAATTGGCGACCCGGGGATCTTTGAATTGAAAGGGTTTCTCCGGCTGGCCGCAAAAGCCCTAGTTTGGCCACAGCGGGCGCTTTATAAAAACCCGGCAGGGGGTTCCGGAATCGGCGAGAATCCCGCTCGGCAAGCGTCTTGATATCCGGCACTGATGTGATTGCGTAGGCTGGTGAATTCGCGACATGAGGTTGGCACCGGTTGGAAGTGCCAAGGGCCGATACTGGGCTGATACTGGGCTAATCCAGAGTTTGAACGGAAAAACACATAATGCGCTTGCTGGTGCGGTTCATGGGCTTCCTGTTCGCCGCGGGAACCGTGGTGTTCCTTGTCGGTGTGGGGGCCGTGGCAGGCCTGATCTGGCATTTCTCCAAGGACTTGCCTGATTACTCTCAGCTCCAGGATTACGAGCCGCCGGTGATGACCCGCGTGCACGCGGTCGACGGTTCGCTGCTCGGTGAATACGCCAAGGAGCGGCGGCTGTATCTGCCGATCCAGGCGGTGCCCAAGCTCGTGATCAACGCGTTCCTCGCGGCTGAAGACAAGAACTTCTACGAGCATGGCGGCATCGACTACACCGGCATGGCCCGCGCCGGCGTGGTCTACATCCAGAATTACGGCTCCAACCGCCGTCCGCAGGGCGCCTCCACCATCACCCAGCAGGTCGCCAAGAACTTCCTTTTGACCAACGAGGTCTCCTTCGCGCGCAAGATCAAGGAAGCCTTGCTGGCGATGCGGATCGAGAAGACCTATTCGAAGGACAAGATCCTCGAACTGTATCTGAACGAAATCTATCTGGGCCTCGGCGCCTACGGCATCGCAGCCGCTTCGCTGGTCTATTTCGACAAGTCGGTGAACGAGCTGACGGTGGCGGAAGCGTCCTATCTGGCCGCGCTGCCGAAGATGCCGGCGACGCTGCATCCGGTGCGCAACCGTGATCGCGCCATCGAGCGCCGCAATTACGTCATCGACCGCCTGGTGGAGAACGGCTGGATCAAGCAGGCCGACGCCGACAAGGCCCGCAAGGAGCCGCTGGCCGTCACCAACCGGTCCAACGGCGCCCACACCTTCGCCGGCGAGTATTTCGCCGAGGAAGTTCGCCGCGACATCTTCGAGCGGTACGGCGAGAAGAAGCTGTATGAAGGCGGCCTCTCGGTTCGCACCACGCTCGATCCGAAGATCCAGGTCATGGCGCGCAAGGCCATGGTCTCGGGCCTCGTGAATTATGACGAGCAGCAGGGCTATCGCGGCGCCATGAGCAAGCTCGATATTTCGGGCGATTGGGGCGTGAAGCTCGCCGAGATCAAATCGCTCTCCGACATCTCGCCGTGGCGCATGGCGGTGGTGCTGGAGACCAGCGACCAGTCGGCGCGCATCGGCTTCCAGCCGAACCGGGAGCTCGGCGGTGCCGTCAGCAAGCAGCGCGAGACCGGCATCGTCACGGCCGACGGCGTCCGGTGGGCGCGGGCTGCGCAGAATGGAACCAAGGGCAAGACGCCGACGGCGGTGTCGCAGGTGCTTCAGCCCGGCGACGTCATCTATGCCGATCCGCTCTACAAGGACGGCCAGCCGGTCGAGGGCCAGTACCGCTTGCGCCAGATCCCCGAAGTGTCGGGCGCGATGGTGGCGATGGATCCCTGGACCGGCCGCGTGCTCGCGATGGTCGGCGGCTTCTCGTTCGACCAGAGCCAGTTCAACCGGGCCACGCAGGCCTATCGGCAGCCCGGTTCGTCGTTCAAGCCGATCGTGTATTCGGCGGCGCTCGACAACGGCTACACGCCCTCGACCGTCGTGCTCGACGCGCCCATCGAAATCGACCAGGGCCAGGGCGCCGGCGTCTGGCGGCCAGAAAACTTCTCCTCGGGCAAGTTCCAGGGCCCGGTGACGCTGCGCAACGCGCTGCGGCAGTCGCTCAACACCGTCACGGTGCGCCTCGCGCAGGACATCGGCATGCCCTTGATCGGCGAATATGCCCGCCGCTTCGGCGTCTATGACGAATTGCCGAACTATCTCTCCTATGCGCTCGGCGCCGGCGAGACGACGGCGATGCGCATGGTGACCGCTTACTCGATGCTCGCCAATGGCGGCCGCCGCGTGAAGCCGACGCTGATCGACCGTATTCAGGATCGCTACGGCCGCACCATCTTCAAGCACGATCAGCGCGAATGCCGCGGCTGCGATGCGCCGGGCGGCTGGAAGAACCAGACCGAGCCGCAGTTGATCGACCGCCGCGAGCAGGTGCTGGACTCCATGACCGCCTATCAGATCACCGAGCTGATGGAGGGCGTGGTCCAGGCCGGTACGGCGACCGTGGTCAAGGAAGTCGGCAAGCCGATCGCCGGCAAGACCGGCACCACCAACGAGGCCAAGGACGCCTGGTTCGTGGGCTTCTCGCCCGACGTCGCCGTCGCGATCTATATGGGCTACGACAAGCCGCGTGCGCTCGGTAAGGGCAACGCTGCGACCGGCGGCCATCTGGCGGCGCCTATCGCCCGCGATTTCCTCAAGCTCGCGCTCGCCGACAAGCCCGCGGTTCCGTTCAAGGTACCGGCCGGCATCAAGCTGGTGCGCGTCGTCTCCAAGACCGGCATGCGCGCAGGTCCCGGCGAGACCGGCGGGACCATCCTCGAGGCCTTCAAGCCGGGCACGGCGCCGCCGGACAATTATTCGGTCATCGGCGTTGCCGACGCCGACGGGCGCGGTGGCATGCCCGCCTCGCAGCAGCAGCAGCCGGATTCCGGCTTCCTCATTCGGCCGGGCACCGGCGGATTGTGGTAGCGGATAACGCCTGATGCGAACGGGGCGGGGTGGTTGCGCTTTGCAGCCGCCGCCGCTACATCCCCATCTCGAATTGCACGCGGGATTCCGCGAGATCAGAGAACGACATGCGCGCCGAAATCGAACGGTTGGTAGAAGAGATCAAGCAGTCAGTCGGGCTGCTGAGGAGGCATCTTTGACGTCGAGAAATCGACGGCGCGCCTCGCTGAGCTGAACAAGCTCGCAGAAGATCCCAACCTCTGGAACGATCCCCAGAAGGCCCAGAAGTTGATGCAGGAGCGGACCTCGCTGGAGGATTCGCTCTCGGGCATCGGCAAGGTCGAGCAGGAGCTCGAAGACGACATCGGCATGATCGAGCTCGGCGAGGCCGAGGGCGATGACGGTGTCGTTGCCGAAGCCGAAGCCGCGCTGAAGAACCTGAAGAAGGAAGTCGCGCGGCGCGAGCTCGAGGCGCTGCTCTCGGGCGAGGCCGACCGCTTCGATTCCTATCTCGAAGTCCATGCCGGCGCCGGCGGCACCGAGAGCCAGGACTGGGCGCAGATGCTCTTGCGCATGTACACGCGCTGGGCCGAAACGCACGGCTTCAAGGTCGAATATCTCGAAGAGTCCGAGGGCGAAGAAGCCGGCATCAAGTCCGCGACCATCCAGGTCTCCGGCCACAACGCCTATGGCTGGCTGAAGACGGAGGCCGGCGTGCATCGCCTGGTGCGCATCTCGCCGTTCGACTCGAACGCGCGGCGCCACACCTCGTTTTCGAGCGTGCAGGTATTCCCGGTCATCGACGACAGCATCAAGATCGACATCAAGGAATCCGACGTTCGAGTCGATACCATGCGCTCGGGCGGCGCCGGCGGTCAGCACGTCAACAAGACCGAATCCGCGGTGCGTCTGACCCACATTCCGACCGGCGTTGCCGTGGTCTGCCAGGCCGGCCGCTCCCAGCACAAGAATCGCGCCCAGGCTTGGGACATGCTGCGCGCACGTCTTTATGAAATCGAGCTGAAGAAGCGCGAGGAAAAGGCCGCCGCCGACCAGGCCGCCAAGACCGATATCGGCTGGGGCCACCAGATCCGCTCCTACGTGCTGCAGCCCTATCAGATGGTGAAGGATCTGCGCACGGGCGTGCAGACCTCCGACACATCGGGCGTGCTCAACGGCGAGCTCGACGACTTCATGGCCGCGACCCTGGCGCAGCGCGCGTTCGGGACCACGGGTGTTGACATCGAGGATGTGGACTGATCATGCCCCGCGTCGCCTTCATCGGGCTTGGACGGATGGGGCATGGCATGGCCGGCCGCTATCTCGATGCCGGCTTCACGGTCAGCTTGTGGAATCGCAGCAAGGCCAAGGCTGAAGACCTGATCGCGCGCGGCGCGCATTGGGCGACGTCGCCCGAGGATGCCGCGATCGATGCCGATGCCGTCGTGACCATGGTCGCCGACGACGAGGCTTCGCGCGCGGTCTGGCTCGGGCCGAAGGGTGCGGCCAAGACCGCCAAGGCCGGCACCATCGCGATCGAATGCTCGACTGTTTCGTATGACCACGCCCGCGAGATGGGCCGCGAGCTCAACGCGCGCGGGCTGATCTATATCGACTGCCCCGTGACGGGACTGCCGGACGCGGCGGCGGCCGGAAAGCTGACGCTGCTGGTCGGCGCTGACGCCGCCGATCTCGAGCGTGCGCGGCCTTATCTGGCTCCGATCGGCTCGACCATCCGCCATTTCGGCGCGGTGGGCTCCGGCACGGTCTACAAGCTCATCAACAATCTCATGGGCGCAATCCAGATCGCCGGCCTCGCCGAGGGCCTTGCGATCGCCGAGCAGGCCGGGCTCGACATGAACCTGGTGCTGGAGTCGATCCAGGCGGGCGTTGCCGCCAGCCCGCAGGTTCAGCGTCACTCCAAGCGCATGGTCGCCCGCGACTTTTCCGGCGCGACCTTCACCGCGGCGCTCCGGCACAAGGATGCCGACTATGCCGTGAGGCTCGCCGAGAGCCTGCTGGCCGACAAGCCGCTGGTCTCGCGCGCTGCGGTCGAGTCCTACGCGCAGGCGAAGGCGGCGATGCCTGACGACGACGAAGGCAAGATGATCGAGCTGGTGTCGCGGCCGAAATAAGCCGCACGGTTCTGTTGCGGAAATCGGGTGGTCACGTCCATGGCTTCGCGCTAGGCGTCGGCTCTGGCCGCCAGATGCGAGATGTAATGCCTCCCACCGATAACAGGATCGACGCACGCGACTGGTTGTTGCTGGGCCTCCTTTCGATCCTGTGGGGCGGTTCGTTCTTCTTCAACAGCGCAGCCTTGAAGGAATTGCCGCCGCTGACGCTGGTGCTGCTGCGAGTGGCGGTCGGCGCGGCCTTCCTTCTGCCGCTCCTGCGGCTTTACCGGATCAGCCTTCCCGGAGACATCGCGAGTTGGCGCCCGTATATCGCCATGGCGTTGCTCAACAACGTATTGCCTTTTTGCATGATCGTGACGGCGCAATTGTCCATTTCGAGTGGGCTGGCGTCGATCCTCAACGCGACCACGCCCCTATTCACGGTCGTCGTCATGGCTGCTGTCGGAGAAGAGAGGCTGATAGCGCGTCGGGCGGCGGGTGTTGTCGTCGGCCTGATCGGCGTCATCATTCTGAAGGGAGCCGGGATCGAGTTGCTGACGGGGCAGGGGCTCGGGATCCTGCTTTGTCTCGGGGCGGCTCTCAGCTACGGATTCGCGGCTTTGGTGGCTCGGCGCTGGCTGTCGAAATCGCCACCGCTTGCGACGGCGACATGCCAGTTGCTCGCGTCGACGGTCATGATGACGGTGCTCGCCTTCGTGTTCGATCGGCCATGGCGCCTGCCGATGCCTGGCGTGACGACCTGGCTTGCCGTACTCGGCTCGGCTGGCCTCTCGACCGCCCTCGCGTATCTCGTCTTTTTTCAGGTGCTGCGGCGGTCGGGGGCAACCAACGTGACGCTGGTGACGCTCCTTCTTCCCGTGACTGCGATCCTGCTCGGCTATCTGGTCCTGGGTGAGCCGATTTCGGTGCGCGAGATTGCCGGCGCCCTGGTCATTGCCAGCGCGCTGCTCGTGATCGATGGGCGCGTATTCCGGTGGCGCCTCACGTAAGTTCCCGACGCGCCGTTTCATCTCGCGGAAAATCGCAGCGCTTGCCAGCGGCTATCCTCCTTGCGACACTCCCCGGCAAAACAAGACTACAAAATAGGGGAGAGAACGATGCCGGGTCGTCGCGAAAACCTTGCTGCCCTCGCCATGCTTGTTGCCGGAGCGCTCGCCGCGAGCCCGGCCTTGGCGCAGAAGAAATACGATCCCGGCGCCAGCGACACCGAAGTCAAGATCGGCAACATCATGCCCTATAGCGGGCCTGCCTCGTCCTATGGCGTGATCGGCAAGACCGAGGCCGCCTATTTCAAGATGATCAACGAGCAGGGCGGCATCAACGGGCGCAAGATCAACTTCATCAGCTATGACGATGCCTATTCGCCGCCGAAGGCGATCGAGCAGGCGCGCAAGCTGGTCGAGAGCGACGAGGTGCTGCTGATCTTCCAGCCGCTCGGCACACCCTCGAACTCGGCGATCATGAAATACATGAACGCCAAGAAGGTGCCGCAGCTCTTCGTTGCCTCCGGCGGCACCAAGTTCGGCGACCCCAAGAGCTTTCCGTGGACCATGGGCTTCCAGCCCAACTACCAGAGCGAGGGGCGGATCTACGCCAAATACATCCGCGACAAATTCCCGAACGGCAAGATCGCCGTGTTCTGGCAGAACGACGACGCCGGCAAGGACCAGTTCAAGGGCCTGAAAGACGGGCTCGGCGACAAGGTGAACATGATCATCGCCGACAAATCCTATGAGGTCAGCGATCCCTCGATCGACTCGCAGATCGTCGCCTTGCACGATTCCGGCGCCGACATCTTCTTCTCATGGGCTGCGCCGAAGGGTTCGGCACAGGCGATCCGGAAAGTGGGCGAGCTCGGCTGGAAGCCGAAGTTCTTCCTCGCCAACACCGCAACCTCGGTCGCCTCGGTGCTCAAGCCCGCCGGGCTCGACTATTCCAAGGACATCATTTCGACCGCCTATCTGAAGGATCCCACCGATCCGACCTGGGACAAGGATCCGGCCATCGTGAAATGGCGGGAGTTCATGGACAAATATTATCCCGACGGCGACAAGGCCAACGCCAACAACATCTACGGCTATGTGCAGGCCGAGGCCATGACGCAGGTGTTGAAGCAGTGCGGCGATAATCTCACGCACGAGAACGTCATGAAGCAGGCGGCCAGCCTGAAGGACTTTCACACCGACTTGATGCTGCCCGGCATCATGGTCAACACGTCGCCGGACGACTATTTTCCGATCGAGCAGATGCAGCTGATGCGCTTCAACGGGCAGGCCTGGGAGCTGTTCGGCGACGTCATCACCGGGGAAGTCGGCCACGAGCGCAGCCAGTAGTCAGGGCTCGCCGGCGGTCCTCTTCAAAACCATGCCGCCGGCGACGCCGACGGCGAGCACGTACATCCATCCCTCGTGGAAATCGAACAGGTGCGAGTTCACGAGCGAGCTCGCGATGTTCTGCACCACGGCCACAAGGCCGATCCAGACCGCAACACCGCCGCCGAGGAACAGGCGGAGATGGGCGATCCACATCGCGTAGAGCAGGACGACGCCGAGGAGGCCCCATTGGACGGCGACGTTGAGGGTCTGGTTGTGGGGATTGCTGACGATCTCCCCATCGAGATTGCTTTCGCACGTGGCGGCGCGTTCGAACTGTCGCTTGATCGAGCCGGTGCCGTGGCCGAGCAGAGGCGCCTCGGCGAAGGCGTGCAGCGATTTGCGCCAATAGGTCAGGCGCTGGGCGGTGGAGGCGCGGCTGATGTCCTCATGGCCGTGTCGATACTCGACGGCAATATCGGTGATGCGCTGGCGCAGGTAAGGCGACGCCGTCCAGGCGAAGAGGCTCGCGGCGACCGAGCCTGCGAGCAGGACCAGTGCTGCCCGCCGGTTGAGATGCTTCCACGCAAACAAGGCCAGCAGCACAACGATGCACAGCAGCGCGGTGCGAGCCGAGGCCACGAAGACCATGTTGGTGGCGAACAGCAGGATCAGGGCAAGGCAGGCGGCTGCCGCGATCGCGTGTCCATTGCGCCAGCAGGTGAGCACCGGCAGGGCGAGCGCGAAGGCGCAGAGCGTGAACTCCTGGCTCTGGTCGATGTAGTTCTTGACGGGAACGCCTGGCGATGCCGTCGCCGTGAGCTTCCAGGCGGGGTCGAGCAGCACGACCCAGGAGAAGACCGCAAGCAAGGCACAGGAGACGAGAAAGGCGAGGGCAACCCAAACGCCGCGGTCCGAGCGGCTGAAATGATAAAGCAGCGGCGGTATCAGCACGAGCTTTGCGACCGGCTTGATTGCATGCAAACGGTCAGCCCAGGCTGCGTCCGACCACAGCAGGCCCACGACGGCGAGCAGCAAGATCGCGAAGGGCAGCACATAGGCCGGCTGCTTGAGCCTGCGCGCATAGTCCGGCCAGTCGATAGTGGGCGTCACCGCAAGCAGAAAGAGCCCGACAAGGATCGAAGGCGCCGTGGTCGACCACGGCAGCGAGGCCGCGATCAGGATGACTAGCACGTCCGTCGCCCGGACCAGCGCGGCCGATTTGCTCCAGGTTCGCCATGCGCCCCGACCGTTTCGCCGATCGGCCGGAGCGGGCAGCAACGCGGTTTCGGCGCTCATCCGTACGATGCGAGCGGTGCGGCGGCGAGGCCTGCGGCGGGATCAGGCTGGCCGAGGAAATCGCGGGCCTGGGTCTCGTAGCCGAAGCGCTGCGCGAGCTCGTGGCGCCGTGCCCGGATCCTGCCGCGCCACTCCTCCTGCCGGGTCAGCGCGCGGGTGACGGAGGCGGCGATCGAGTCCGTGGAGAACGGGTCGAAATAGTCGGCAAGCTCGCCCGCGACCTCGCGGAACACGGCGATGTCGGAGCACAGCACCGGCGTGTTCGCAGCAAGGGCCTCGATGATCGGCACGCCAAAACCCTCGGCGAGGCTTGGCATGATCAGGCCGTGCGCCTCCGCAATCAGGCTCGCCTTTTCGTGCTCGTCGACATAGCCGGCGAAGCGGACGTTCGGCGGCGGATTGCGCATCCGGCCGATCTCGCCGGCGTAACCGATCACGACGAGATCGGCCTGGGGCACGCCACGGAAGGCACGGACGACGGTGGCAACATTCTTGCGCGGCTCGTTCGAGACGATGACGACGAAGCTCGGCCGCCCCGGACGCCCCGACGGGGCTGGGAGGTGCAGGACATCCGGGGCGTCGAACCGGGTGCGGGGATAAACGACCCGCGCCGGTAGGTGCGCAAATTGCGGTAACAGGTCCCTGAACCGCATCATGCTGTAGTTTGAAACGAAGGCGAGCTCGTCGGCCTGGCGGAGGCTGGTGAGGAGCCGTGACAGGAACAAGCGCGTTGCGACGTCGCTGAGCTTGAGGTCGGTGAGCGGCAGCAGGTCATGCACGACGCAGATCACCTTGGCGCCGGGCTTGCGCGTGATCGCCACCCGGGTCGGGGTGTCCACGACGATGACGTCGTAATCGCGCGCGTCGATCCGCGGCGGCGGCAGCAGGAAGAAGGCCGAAGAATCCTGATAGCTGTAGAAGCCGGGCTCGAGCTGGAAATCACGGAACAGTTCGAGATGGCGCAGATCCGGCGGGACGTATTCGAGCGCCGCGGTCCTGTTCTCGATCAGGCGGGCGTGCAAGGCTCGCAGGCCGACCGCGCGCAGGAAGCAGACGATATAGTCCCACGACACCGACATGGTGGCCTTGTGGCGGATCCAGTCCAGCGTGCGGCGCAGGCCGCCGCGTACGGCCGGCTCGCCCATGTTGATCTCATCCAGGAAACGGTAGAGCGCGAGCAGCTCGATGTTGCGTGCCGCCGCCGGAAATAGCCTGGTGCGTCGCTCGCGCCGCTGCAGCTTGCGATAGCGCCGCGTGGTCTCGACCAGCAGCGTCAGGTCATGCCCCTCGGCCGCGAGCGAACGCACCAGCTCGCGGGTGAAGTGGAAGATGCCGCGCTTGTGGTTGGGCTCGCCCAGCGCTTCGGAGACGACGAGGATGTTCTGCTTCATGCGCGTTTCTCGCGGAGCTCGGGAAATTGTGCGGCCGGCGGCTCGACCGTGACGGTCGAGGCGATGCGGCCGTGATCGAGGTTGATGATGCGCGTGCAGGTGCGGCGCAGCAGCGGCTGGTCGTGCGAGGCGATGATGACGATCGCCGCCTGCGACACGAGGTTCAACAGCCGCGCCTGGGCCTTCTCCGCAAAGTGCTCGTCGACCACGCTGAGCCATTCGTCGAGCAGCAGAATGTCCGCGGGAAAGGCGGTCGCGGTCGCAAACAGCACCCGCATCAGCATGCCCGAGGAGAACATCCTCAGGGGAAGCCGCCGCATGCGGGTCTCGAGTTCGGTGAAGGCCCAGATCTCGTCGATCATCGTTCGGGTCGGCTTGTGGCCGCTGATCCGCAGCAGCAGCGCGATGTTGTCCTCCGCGACGAAGTCGAGGTTGACGCCGGCGTTGAGGCCGAGCAGGGGCACGACATTGCCCTGGATCGCGATGCCGCCGCTGCTCGGCGGATAGACACCGGCGATCAGCCGCAACAGCGTCGACTTGCCGGAGCCGTTGGGGCCGGCGAGCCCGATGCGGGCGCCGGTTTCGGCCTCGATCGTGACGTCGTCCACGGCGCGGATGATCCGCATCTCGCCCGGCTCGCGGATGAGATGGCCGAGCAGCCGCCGCTTCAGCGAATAGTCGTAGGCGCCGTAGAGCGGATAATCGAGGCAGACGTTGCGCAGGTTGATGGAGACCATGGTTCAGATCCAGAACGCCGCTTTGCGCAGATGGACCAGCGTCAGCACGCTCGCACCGATCAGCAGCGCCAGCGCGACGAGGACGTAGGCAATGCTGACGGGATCGACGGGACTGCCCGTGAGAGGCTCGCGCCACACCGCGAAGAGATGCGTCAGCGGATTGAGCCGCATCACCGTCGAGCGATGGCTGATCACGTCCGAGGACCAGATCACGGGTGAGGCCAGGAAGGCGAGCATCAGGGTCGATTCGATGATCGGCTTGAGGTCGCGATAGCGGGTTGCCATCGCGCCGAGGACGAGACTGAGGGCGAAGGTGCAGACCACGAACAGCAGCAGGCCGGGCAGCGCCGCAAACCCGTGCGAGAGGTCGTGTGGCGACAGGATCAACCACAGCACCAGCGGCACGCAGGCGTTATGAAGTGCGAACAGCGCCTGGCGGAACGTGCACTGCAGGAGGAAGATGACCGGCGGCAGCGCGCGGTCGCGGATCAGGCTCGCGGAGTTCTGCAGCGCCGTGGTGGCGTCGAGTACCACGCTGTTGAGGAAGGTCCAGGCCGTCATCGACAGCGCGAGCATCGGCAGACGCGACAGCACGTCGGCATTCGAGATCTGCCCGATCACCGAGCCCAATACAGCGACCACGATCGCCATCTGGAGCGACATCCAGAACGGGCCGAGCAGTGAGCGGACGTAGCGGTGGCGCATGTCCGACCAGGCCAGCGTCGCCGCGATCCGGATGCTGTCGAACCATGCGGTCGCCGGCGGCGGTTCGGCATTTGCCGATCGCTGCTCGCTGGGCGCAGCGACGGCATCGCGATAGACGGTCTCCATGCCCTGCCTGAATGCGGTCGCCGAATAGCGGGTGAGTGCGCGCGTCCGCGCGGCAAGTCCCATGTGGCGACGACGTTCGGGATCGCGGATAAGGGTGTCGATGGCTTCGCCCAGTTTCTCGGCGTCGCCGGGCGGGACGGTGATCGCCTCCACGCCGTGGCGGGCAACGCGGGGCACGGCCGTGTCGAGCGCCGTGTTCACGACAGGGCGGCCCGCGGCCATGGCTTCCAGCTGAGCCAGCCCGAACGTCTCGGCATTGGTGAGCGAGGGCATCACGAAGACGTCGGCAAGGCACATCAGCTTGATGCGCTCGCAATCGTTGACCGAGCCGAGCAGGCGGACGCGCTCGGTGAGGCCGAGCTCCTCGATGAGCTGCACCAGCCGCGGCCGCTCGACGCCTTCGCCGATGATCCAGACCTCGAAATTATGGGCGGCCGCCGCGCGGATCAGCACGTCGAACCCCTTGTAGGGCACGAGCCGGCCGCAGGCGAGCACGAGCCGGCCGCGGTCGTTGACGTGGTGCGGCTCGATCGTCGGCCAGTCGTAACCGGAGGTGTCGATGCCGAACGGCACGACGTGGCATTTGTCCTCGAATTCACGCAACAGCGGCGTGGTGTCGACCAACACGTGGTCCGAGACGATGATCGCCTTGGCGCGCCGCAGGGTTTGCCGCATCAAGGGTTCGATGAACCAGCGCAGGCCGGCATGGGTGACGATGTCGGCGTGCCAGTGCACCACGAGCGGCCGCTTGCGTCCGAAACCGAACGCGAAAACGAGGTCGGCGAGCGGGAAGGGCGCGTGCAGCGCCAGCAGGTCGTGCTCGGCGATCTTGCGCCAGAGACGCCAGGGATAGGTGGGGGCGGCCGGCAGCGACAGCAGATTGCCGAACGAGCGGACGCGCTCGACCGGCACGTCGTTGACGACGATCCGGCGCTTCTCGGCCGATTGCGAGCAGACCAGCACGGCGGAGTCGAAGGCGTCCTTCAAGCTCGCGCAGATGTCGCGGATCACCGTGAGCGTGCCGCCGAACAGGTCGGGATAGTAGATCTTGAAGATGTGCAGCACCGACGGGCGGCGTGTGATCTCGTGCGAGGTTTCTTGGGTGTGATGCATGATGGCGTCAGCCTGCCAGGAGTGCTGCGACGAACGGTGCGGCCAGCACCGAGATGAAGATCACGCCGCGCAGCAGCGCCGGCAGCATTGGTTCGATCGCGCCGTGCCCCCAGGCGGGAGCCGGCACCGCACGCGGTGAACTGGAAATGCGGACCAGATGGTCAGCCATGTCGTGTCCCTTTACGTCGCGCCCCTCAGTGCCGATCCGTATATGTGGGAAAATTTACCACGTCAATCGGCAAACAGGAAAAAGTGGGATTGTGTCCCACGCCGGGGGTCGCTACAATTCGGACATGATTGCCAAGCCAGGGTCCAAAGCAGCGGCTCCGCAGCCGAATGCCGCCGATAAGCTGCACGCGCCGCTGGCGCGGCTGCTGCGCCCGCTGGTGCGGCTCTGCATCCGCAGCGGCATGACCTTTCCGGCGCTGGCGCAATTGCTGCGCGAGTTGTTCGTCAACGTGGCCGAGCACGATTTCGCGCTGGAGGGAAAGGAGCAGACCGACAGCCGCGTCAGCCTGCTCACCGGCATCCATCGCAAGGAGGTGGCGCGGTTGCGCGGCGCGGGTGCTCCCGTGCACGAGGCGCCCGCGGCGGTATCGCTGACCAGCGCCGTGATCGCGCGCTGGCTGGCCGCGCCTGAATTTACCGATGCGAGGGGAGAGCCGCTGCCGTTGCCGCGCACGGCGGAGGACGATGCGCCGTCGTTCGAGCAGCTGGTCGCGTCCGTCACCAAGGACGTGCGTCCGCGCGCAGTGCTCGACGAATGGATCGACCGCGAGCTCGTGACCATCAACGAGGCTGACGAGATCGAGCTGGTCGAGGCCGCCTTCGTCCCGTCGGGCGAGGACGACAGCAAGTGGCACTATCTCGGCCGCAACCTGCATGACCACATCGCGGCCGCCGCGCAGAACGTCGCGGATGGGCCGCGCTTTCTCGAGCGCGCGGTGCACTACAACAACATCTCGCCGAAGCTGGCGCGGAAGCTCGAGGCGCGCTCGCGCGAGCTCGCCATGGAGGCGCTGAAGACCGCCAATCGCGAGGCCAACCGCGCGCTTGCCAAGGACAAGGGCGGTGACGCCCGCTGGAATTTCGGCATCTACATCTACAGCGAGGACGCCGACGAGCAGGGCGATTCCAGGGACGGTGGCAAGGACAACAGCAAGGACGGCGGCAAGGAGGGCGGTTCCTCATGAGCCGGCCGCCATTGATCTCGCGCCGTCTGCTGTTGATGGGGTTCTGGCTGGCCGGCACGGCGATGGCGCGTGCGCAGGTCAAGCGTGGCACCGACCAGGGAATCGGCGGCACCGGCATCACGCGCGGCGATGATCACGGCATCGGCGGCACCGGTATCGTCGGCGTCATCCAGCGCTTCGGCAGCATCTACGTCAACGGCGAGCGGGTTACCTATGCCAGCGACGTGGCGTTGCGGATCGACGGCGAGGCGGCGAGCCCCAAAGCCTTGCGCATCGGCCAGCTCGCCCGTGTGGTCGCGGTCCGTCAGGCCGATGGCACTCTCGTCACGCGCAACATCGCGATCGCGAGCGAAGTTGCCGGTCCCGTCGAGACGGTGAAGGGCAACGAATTGACGGTGCTCGGCCAGAAGATCGTGAGCGACAAGGAGAGCAAGCTCCGTCCTGGCGCGCAAGTGGCCGTCTATGGTCTGCGCCGCACCGACGGCGTCATCGTGGCAAGCCTGGTCGAGCCGCGACGCGGGACGACCGAGCGTGTGACCGGCCTGGTCGAACGCGGGCCCGACGGCTTGCGGATTGGCGGGCTGAAGCTGAACGGCGTCGATCCCTTGCTGGCCGGCCAGCGGGTCCAGATCGAGGGCAGCACCAGCCAGGGCGCAATGCAGGTGGCGCGCACGCGGATCGACGATTTCTCGGATCTGGTCGGCGCGAGCCGTCTGTCGGTCGAGGCTTACGTACAACGCGCGGGGGCGAACCTGCAGCTCGGCTCCGGCTTCGTGGCCCGTGACGGCTCACGATTCGGGCCTGCGGCCGGCGAAGCGCGCATGGTGGTGGGCGGCGCATTCGATCGGTCGCGCGGCTTCCAGGTGGATTCGGCGCAGGCCATCGGTCAGGGACCTGGAGCACCTCCGTCTGGTGGCGGCAATAATCCCAACCGGTCGCCCGGCGGCTCGATCCTGCATCCGAATCGCAGCACGCCCAGTCCGGCCGGCGGCGGGCCCGGCGCGCCCGTACCGGGATCGCCTTCGGGAGCGGCGCCCGGTTCTGCGCCGACGGGAGCTGGCGGTCCGTCAGGCCCAGGCGGCATGGGGTCGCCCGGCGGACCCATGGGGCCCGGCGGTGGAATGGGTGGTGGCGGCTTCGGCGGTCCCGGAGGCGGGATGGGCGGCGGCCGGCGTTGAGGAACGCGCGGGCGCGAAAAGTGAGCGCGGGATCTAGCCCGCGCTGAGGCGCACGCCGGCGCGCAGGAATTTCTGCGGATCGACCGCTTCGCCTTCGATGCGGGTCTCGTAATGCAGATGCGGACCGGTGGAGCGCCCGGTTGAGCCGACCAGGCCGACGACCTGGCCGATCTTCACGACCTCGCCGACCTTGACGTTGATCTCGGAGAGATGGCCGTAGCGGGTCGAAAGCCCGTTGCCGTGATCGACCTCGATCATGCGGCCGTAGCCGCCGGACCAGCCGGCGGAGACCACCTTGCCGTAGGCAGTGACACGCACGGGATCGCCGGTGGCGGCACGGAAGTCGAGCCCGGTATGCATCGCGGGCCGGCCGAGGAAGGGGTCGCTGCGCACGCCGAAGCCGGAGGTGAACTCGACCTCGCCGACGACGGGCTTGCGATAGGGCACCAGCGCCAGCGTACGGTTGAGACGATCCATCTCGGCGCGGGTGACGTTGATGCGATTGAGCTGCTTCTCGAACGGCCCGGCATTGGACGTCAGCTTGACCGGCACGAAGGGGCCGCCCATCGCGGTGCGCGGCACCGCGGCTTCGAGATTGGCAAGGTTCAGGCCGAGATCGCTGACCACGCCGCGCATCCGGCGCATGCGCGAATCCATGCCTTCCTCGACGGCGCTGAGCGCCGCCATCTGGCGACGCTCGACCTGATCGAGGGCGGTCGTGAGCCGGATCAGGACGTTGTCGAAACCCTGGTTCTTGGCGAATTGGTTGGTCGGCGGTGCAGCCACGTTCGGAGCGCGGGATTCGAGGCGCGCCTCACGATCCGGCGGCGCCACGAAGATGACGGTGTCGCTGATCGGCGAGGGCTTTGGCGTGGCCTGACTCGAATCACCGCGCTGCGGGACCGCGCGCGGAATCGAGCCGGTCACGTCGGGCATGGCTCCGAGCGCCGTCGCCCGGGACTCCAGCGCCGTCTGGCGCTTCATGATCTGATCGAGCTTCTGGTCGAACTGTTCCTGGTCGAGCAACTGGCGGCTGGTGGTACGGTCGACCTTGGTGCGCAGCTCGGCGATGCGGTCCTCATAGGCGTATTGCATCTCGGCCTGGCGGGCGATCAGCCGGGTGAGGACGTCGTCGCGGAAAGCAAAATAGGTCGCGGTTGCCGCCGACCAGAGACCGAGCAGCACGACGGTGCCGACCACGATCCAGAACACCACGGGTCCAAGGCGAAACTGCTTGCCGTGATGGACGATGGTGTAGGCGTCGTCGGCCGCGGGAAGGGGAATGGCAACGGCTGCCGCCGCCGCGGGGCGGCGTTGGTAGGCCCGGCCGTGGTCGTGAGGGTGATGTTGGGGGTACTGCGAATATTGGGCAGAACTTTTCGACATCGGCACTCCCGCGCCGGTCGGATGAGTCCGTACGGCCCTAATTGCCGCAGCAATCTGGGCCGGTCATGGTTAATTTTCCGGAAACGGGAACGCGCGAATTTAAAGGTCTGGTTAAAGACTTCTTGCCGCTTCCAGCACCGCGTCGGCATGGCCGTCGACCCGGACGTTGCGCCAGATCCGGGCGACTTTCCCGTCGGCGCCGACCAGTATCGTGGTGCGAAGAATTCCGAGGAAGCTCTTGCCATACATGGATTTTTCGCCCCAGGCGCCATAAGCCTCCAGCATCGCGTGCTGCTCATCCGAGATCAGCGGGATACCGAGACCGTGCTTGTCGCGGAACTTCTCCTGGGCCTTTAACGGATCGGCGGAGATCCCGAGCACGGCGGTGCCGGCGGCCGCGAACGCGCCGGCGAGGCGGGTGAAGTCGATCGCCTCCTTCGTGCAGCCGGGCGTATCGGCACGCGGGTAGAAGAACAGGACGAGCTTCCGGCCGGCATAATCCGCTGATGTGACGATGTCGCCGCCGTCGCGGGGCAGGCGGAAGGCGGGGGCTTTTTGGCCCTCGGTCGGGCCGGACTTCGCCCCGGCGGGCGGGGAGGCCGATTTGGAAGAATTTAACTGTTTCGACGCGGCCTTATGTGATCCTGCTTTTGCTATGGTCGCGGCTGATTTGCGGGCCACCGTTCGCTGGGTTTTTGCAGGCTTTGTTTCAGTCGATGCCCGCGTTTTCAGGGCCTTCTTTTTAGACGCTGGACTGCCGGAGGGCGTTGTGGACGATTTCTTTCGGGATTTCTTGGACATACGCCTTCCTTTCGTCGCTTTCGGCGGGTCAACCGAAGCGGTATTGCAGCTCTCGTCCGGTGTGCCGGAATCGTGCCCCTGGCTGGGCAAGTCTGACGACGCCGGAGTATGGTTACAAGGAATTCCACGCACCACCCCACTGCTCGTTGAACGCGCTCCCGGGGCGAGATGACGAACAGCAGGAATATTCGAGGTATGGCGGCAGTGCCGGCGCAGGGAGCTTCGCTTCCCGCGGACGGCTGCGGTCCCGGCGGCGCTCAATCCAACGACGGGCGCCTGTATCGAGAGGCAATGGCAAGGAACAAGTCGCCCCAGGATTACAATCGGGACTACGATCGGCACGGCGGTCAGCAACAGCCGCAGGAATGGGACGACGCCGATTGGGATCCCGATCAGGAGGCGGCCGCGGGGCATCGCGCGCGCCGGCTGTTGTCGCGTTCCAATTCGGGCTTTCATCGCTTCGGTGACGTGTTTGGCGGGCTGCGCCGCTGGCTGGTCGCCGATCGCTGGCTGAAGCGTGTCGTCCTCGTCGTCGGGACGCTTGCCGTCGTTTTCGTCGGCTGCTTCGGCGCGCTGTGGTGGCGGCTCGGCGCCGGCCCCATCAACCTCGACATCGCAACGCCATGGCTGGCGGCCGCGATCGAGGACAATATCGGTCACGGCAACTCGGTCGAGATCGGGGGCACCCAGATCGAGCGCGCCGGCCGCGTCCGCATCGCCGTCCGTATCCGTGACATCATCGTGCGCGACCGCGATCATGCCATCGTCGCCAGCGCGCCGAAGGCCGAGGTGAAGCTGTCGGGCGCGGGCCTCCTGATGGGGCACCTGCGCGCCGAGAGCCTCAATCTCGTCGATGCCGAACTTGCGATCCGCATCGCGCCCGACGGCACCGTCACCGTTTCCGCCGGCGATACTGCAAAGCCGCTGGCAACCGGCGTCGCCTCGAAGAAGGAAGCGGGCCTTCCGCCGACCTTCCCGCGCAACGGCGTGCCGCCGCCGCCATTCGCCACGGCGCCCGCCGGCCAGGATCCGTCCCAGGCCGCCTCCCAGGGCGCGCCTCAAGCGACCGCCCAGAGCGGCATCCTGCAGGGGCTCGACTGGCTCGACAGCCTGAGCATGACCGGCCTCGACGGCCAGAACCTCAACGAGATCGGTCTGAAGAACGGCAACCTGATCGTCGACGATCAGCAGCGCGGCAGCAAATGGTCGTTTGAGAACATCACCCTCAGCCTGCGCAGGCCGAGCCGCGGTGGCGTCACGTTGAGTCTTGGCGAGGAGGGCGCGCGTCCCTGGATGCTGCGGGCCACGATCGGGCCGGCCGAGAACGGCGTGCGCGCGGTCGATATCAAGGCCGACAAAGTCTCGACCTCCAACATCCTGCTGGCGCTCCGCGTCAAGGACCTCACCTACACCGCCGACCTGCCGCTCACCGGCGAGCTCAAGGGCGAGCTCGGCCGCGACGGCGTGCCGACCTTCTTCCGCGGCAAGATCGCCGTCGGCGCCGGCCAGATCATCGACACCGACACGCCCGATTACCCGATGGCGATCGACCAGGCCGAGATCAACATCGAGTGGGACGCCAATCGGCGGGTGCTGGTCGCGCCGTTCAAGGTCCTGTCGGGTGCCAACCGCCTGACGCTCCTGGCCCATGTCGAGCCGCCGAACGGTACCGTCAACGACTGGCAGCTCGGCTTCAGCGGCGGTTCGATCCTGCTCGGCGGCATCGACAACGAGCCGCCGCTCGTCTTCAACCGCATCGCGGTCGGCTTCCGCTTCGACACCGACCACAAGCGCTTCCTGCTGACGCAGGCCGACATCAGCAACGGTGAGATCGGCGTCGCCGGCACGGGCGCCATCGACTATTCGGGCGAGCCGCGGCTGACGCTGGGCTTTGCGGGAACGCCGATGTCGGCCTCCGCCTTGAAGCGCATGTGGCCGACGTTGGTCGTGCCCGAGCTGCGCGAATGGGTGATCGAGCGCATCGAGCGCGGCACGCTCCAGCGCATCGAGATCGGCGTCAATTCGCCGACGAAGAATCTTCCGCGCAAGGGACCGCCCATTCCCGACGACGGCCTGTCGGTCAATATCGTGGCGAGCGGCGTCGCGGTTCGTCCCGTGGACGGCATGCCTGTCGTGCACGATGCGGATTTGAAGGCGCGTGTGACCGGCCGCACCGCGACCGTGACGATCGGCCAGGGCATTGCCGATACGCCGGCCGGCCGCAAGGTCACGATCTCCGATTTCGTCTTCGAGGTGCCGGACATGGCGCCGAAGCCCTCGCCCTCGCGGACCAGATTCCGCGTCGAGGGTCCCGTGCCCGCGGCGGCTGAAATGCTGTCCAATGATCGCCTGAGCGATCTGTCGTCGACCGTGATTGATCCCAACACCAGCAAGGGGACGTTCACGGCGAACATTCAGCTCGGCCTGCCGGTGAAGGGCGAGCTGACCAAGGCCGACACGACCTACACGGTCGCCGCCGATCTCAACGGCTTTGCCGCCGACAAGCTGGTGATGAACCAGAAGCTGGAAGCCAACAATCTCAAGATCGTCGCGAGCAACCAGGGCTATCAGGTCAAGGGCGACGTCAAGATCAACGGGCAGGCGGCCTCGCTCGACTATCGCAAGCCGGCCGAAGGCGATGCGGACGTCAGGCTGCAGGCGACGCTGGACGATGCCGGCCGCGCGCGCCTCGGATTTGATCTCAGCCCCGCGGTCAGCGGATCGCTACCGATCAAGCTGTCGGGCAAGATCGCCGGCGGTCCCGACCAGACCACCAAGCTTGGCGTCGAGGCCGACCTGACCTCGGTCAAGCTCGACAACATCCTGCCGGGCTGGGTCAAGCTGCCGGGCAAGTCGGGCAAGGCGAGCTTCAAGGTCGTGCCGACCGCGCAATCGACGCGCCTCGAGGACATCGTCATCGAAGGTGGCGGCGCCTCCATCAAGGGCTCGATCGAGGTCGATTCGAGCGGCGACCTCATGAACGCGAACTTCCCGGTCTACTCGCCGTCTGACGGCGACAAGGCGTCGCTGAAGGTGGAGCGCAGCCAGGACGGCGTCGTCAAGGGCACCATGCGCGGCGACGTGTTCGACGGCCGCGGCTTCCTGAAATCTGCGATCTCGGGCAATTCCAAGGACGACAAAAACAACAAGATGAAAAACGTCGACTTCGACATCGACGTGAAGCTCGGCGCCGTCGCCGGCTTCAATGGCGAGGCGATGCGCAGCGTCGATGCCAAGATGTCGAAGCGCAACGGCGCCATCAAGGCGTTCACCCTGAGCGGCAAGGTCGGCAAGGACACGCCGGTGGCGGCGGACCTGCGCGGCGGGCGTGCGCAGGGCAACCGCGAGGTGATCTACCTCCAGACCAACGATGCCGGCGCGCTGCTGCGCTTCACCGACACCTACACCAAGGCGGTCGGTGGCCAGATGGTGGTGGCGATGGAGCCGCCGACGTCCGAGCCGAACAGTGCTCGCGAGGGCCTCATCAACGTGCGTGACTTCACGGTGAAGGGCGAGGCCCAGCTCGAACGCGTCGCCGCCGGCGCGCCCAACGGCACCGGGAACGGCGTTTCCTTCAGCGCGCTCCGCGCCGAGTTCATCCGTCAGAACGGCGCGCTCACGATCCGCGACGGCGTGGTCAAGGGCCCGATGATCGGCGCCACCATCGAGGGGTCGATCGACTATCCCGGCAACCAGGTGTGCATGAGCGGCACCTTCGTGCCGATGTACGGACTGAACAACATGTTCGGACAGATCCCGGTCCTCGGGTTGTTCCTCGGCGCCGGCGACAAAGAGGGACTGATCGGCGTGACCTACGAGGTCGTGGGCACGCCGGCCGCGCCCGTGATGCGCGTCAATCCGGTCTCGGCCATGGTGCCGGGTGTGTTCCGCAAGATCTTCGAGTTCAACACCGGCAAGCAGAACACGCCGTTCGAGGAATTCCCCTCGCAGTCGAACGACGGCTCGACCGGCTCGACCCGCCAGCTCTCGAGCGGCTGCAGCGTCGCGCGGCGGCAATAGCAAGGCTCTTTGCCCACGGACATTCTCACGGTCGTCATGCCCGGGCTCGTCCCGGGCATCCACGTTCTTGCTGTCGCGATGGCCTAAAACGTAGATGGCCGGGACGAGCCCGGCCATGACGCAAGTGGAGATGTCTGCGCCCGAAGGCCTAGGCCGCGCGCACGCCCGCCAGGAACGTTCCGACTTCGCCGGAGAGCTGCTCGGCCTGCTTGGAGAGGCTTGAAGCTGCGGCGAGCACCATTCCGGCGGCATTGCCGGTCTCGTTCGCAGCGGTCGAGACCCCGTCGATATTGGTGGTGACTTGCTTGGTCGCATCCGCGGTCTGCGAGACGCTGCGGGCGATCTCGGCGGTGGCGGCGCCTTGCTCCTCGATGGCAGCTCCGATCGAGGTGGCGATGCGGCTGACCTCCTCGATGGTGGCGGTGATGCCGCCGATGGCGTCCACGGCCTCCTTGGTCGCGCCCTGGATCTGGGCGATCTTGTCGCCGATCTCGCGGGTGGCTTCCGCGGTCTGGCTCGCCAGCGACTTCACTTCGGAGGCGACGACGGCAAAGCCGCGGCCGGCTTCGCCGGCACGGGCAGCCTCGATGGTGGCGTTGAGCGCGAGCAAATTGGTCTGCGCCGCGATGCTGGAGATCAACTCGGCGACGTGCTCGATCTGCTGGGCGCCATCCGAGAGCGCGCGCACGATGGTGTCGGTGCGGCGCGCGCTGTCGACCGCGCGTCCCGTGACTTCGGCGGACTGGGCGACCTGACGGCTGATCTCGGTAATGGAGGAGGAGAGTTCTTCGGCGGCCGCTGCGACAGTCTGGACGCGCTGACTGGCTTCGGTCGCAGCCGAGCCGACTACGGCGGCGCGGCGATTGGTGCCTTCGGCCGTCGAGGACATGGACTTGGCGGTATGCTCGAGCTCGCCGGAGCCCGAGGCCATCAGGCCGACGAGCTGGCCGACCGAGGCATCGAAGCGATCGGCGAGCGCGATCAGCGCGTCGCGCTTCTCCTGCTCGGTGCGGGTCTTGGTGGCGGCCTGTTCGGCCTCCAGCGCACGCGCGGTCAAAGCCGTCTGCCTGAGCACTTCGAGGGTCTCGGCCATGCGGCCGATCTCGTCGCCGCGTTCGGTTTCCTCGACCGGCTTGTCGATCGCGCCTTCGGAGATCTCCTGCATGCGGGTCTTCTGGCGATCGAGCGCGCTGAGCACGTCGCGGGCGATCAGCCAGGACAGCGTCGCCATCAGCAGCATCAGGCCGAGGCCGATGGCCGCGAGCTCCAGCGTCAGGGCGCGCACGTCGGCATCGATGTCGTCGACATAGAGACCGTAGCTGATGGTCGCATTCCAGGGCGCGAATTTGCGCGCGAACACGGTCTTGCGGACCGGCTCGGTCTGGCCGGGACGGGGGTAGAGATAGGAGGTCACGCCGCCCTGCGTCGCTTCGCCGGCCTTGAGAATGGCGTCGGCGATCAGGACGCCGTTGGAGTCCTTCGCGCCGGTGACCTTGCCTTCGAGCTGCTGGTTGGCCCCGTTCACCAGGATCGAGGTGTCGGCGTTGTAGACGACGGGGTAGCCCTGGTTGCCGTTGAAGTTCATGCGGCGGCCGCGCTGGTGGAACTGGGCCTTGGCATCGGCCAGCGTCAGCTTGCCGGCGGTCACTTCGTCCTGAAGCGATTGCGCGTAGTTGTAGAGCAGCTCGACGGCGGTCCGCATCTGCTGGACGCGGTCCTCCATCATGCGGCTCTTGCTGAGGACGGACGACACGCCGATGATGGCCGTGACTGTGAGGGCCGAAAGACAGACCATGCTGGCAAGCTTGGTTCGGATCTTGAGGTGGCTCAGCAGCTTCATCTCGGCCTCGACGAAAGGGTTGTTATTGCTCGCGTCGGTAGCATGAAGTTCTTACTAATCATGAATGGACGCGTGCGACGTGCTGCCGCGCGCGTGGCGCCCGCAACCGCGTGCGCAAACATGCAGGCCGAATGCGCCCGGTCCGCACGTGGCGCGGCAGGTTGCGGAGGACGGGGGATGTCGAGATTGGGTGGGAATCGAGCCCGGCGGAGGCGGCAGTGAACCGATTCGTTCACCGCATCATCATGTCCGCGCTGCTGGTCGCGGCCCTCGTTCTGATCTGGAACGTGCTCGGGGCGCGCTGAGACGGCACCGGCGGATCCGCCGGTGCCGTGCTGCTTTGCTGGTCAAACAGGGGCGCGTCGGCGCCGTGCGAACGTGCCGCTATTCCTTGCCCATCGCCGCATCGGCGCTGACCGAGCCGCCGCCGGCGGCGGACAGATAGAGGCAGGAAAAGCAGAACAGGATCGCCGCCGTGCCGCCATTGAGCAGCGGCAGGAACACCGGCGTCTCGCCCTTGAACATGTGGCCCATGAAGTAGGCGAAGGCCATTTCACCGGCGAGGATGAAGGCGGTGAGGCGGGTGAACAGGCCGATCATCAGCAGCGCGCCGAGCACGAGCTCGAGCGTGCCTGCGGCGTAGATCAACGGCGGGATGTTCGCGAAATAGGGAAGCACCGGAAACTTGAACAGCTTGGCGACGCCATACTGGAACAGCAAGAGGCCGGTGATGAAGCGAAACAGGCTCAAGAGAACCGGTTGAAAGCGAGTGAGATAGGGAAAGTTCATTGGTTTGTGCCCTCCATCCAATGCGCGACTAGGATCGTATTCAGCTCTGCCTCGCAAGCCAATCCGGATCAATTCCGCGCTGACATTTTCGTCATGTCGGACAAAACACCGCAGTTCGTCCGTTCATGCTGCTTGCTTCGGATTTTTTCCGTACGGTCCCCCGCATGTCGTCCGTAATTCCCCGGTGACATCGAGGGATGCAGGTTACGTCGGGGAGACTTACTCCCGCAAGGCGGGGACGATCAGGAATGGAATCATTCCGAGGATCACGCTCGCAAGTGCGAAAACCAGCAGCAGATTGTAGCCGTGCGTGACGTCGTGAATCAGGCCTCCGCTCCATGAGCCGAAGGCGGAGCCCAATCCGCTGCCGATCGAGATGGTGCCGAAGATGGTGCCGACGCGCTTGCCGCGGAAGATCTTCATCGCGGTCGCCGTGATCAGCGGGCCGCGCGAGCCCATCATGCTGCCGAAGCAGACGACGAAGCCGGTGAGCAGGATAATGTTCGGATAATACTGAAGCAGCCAGAGCAGGGCGATGCCGATAATCGAGATCGCGTAGCTGAGCAGCACCGATGGCCGCCGTCCGATCAGCCCATCGAGTGCGGAGACGCCGATCATGCCGAACACGAGGACGACGCCTGAAAATCCCCAGGCGGTCGCCGCCTGCAGCGGCGGGAAGCCGGCATCGATCAGATAGGCCACGATCTGGGCGGCGATCGCATACATGCCGACGGCGGTGAAGAAAAACGTCGAAAACAGCGCCCAAAAGGCGTGGTGGCGCATCGCGCTGGCAAGCGTCCAGCCATTGTCGATGAAGTCGGGATCGGTCCTCTTGGTCATATGGGGCGAGCCGGCCGCGAACATGCGCCATGGCAGCAGCATCAGCGGCACCAGCAGGCCCAGCGCGGCGAAGCCGTACAGCTGATAGGTGTCACGCCAGCCGAGATGGTCGATCAGCAGCTGCGAGGCGGGCAGCAGCACCAGCACGCCGCCGCCCATCGCCGAATACACCACGGCCATCGCGGTCGGCAGCTTGGGGCCGAACCAGCGACCGAGCAGGATCGTGTTCGGCACGTTGCCGATAAAGGCGACGCCGATGCCGACGCAGAGCCCGATCGAGATCTGGAATTGCCAGAGCGATTGCGCGTGCGCCGCGATCAGAAAGGCCGAGCCGAGCAGGAACAGCCCAAGCGCGTAGACGATGCGCGGTCCGGAATGATCGAACAGGCGCCCGACCAGCGGTGCGGTCAGCCCGCTGACCAGCCAGGTCAGTGAGTAGATCGACACGACCTGTGCACGGTCCCAGCCGAAGCTCTCGGAGATCGGCTTGAGGAAGACGGTGAAACTATCGCTCAGGCCGCGGCCGAGCACCGCCAGTGTAAAGCAAAGCCCGAGCACCACGAGCGCGGTGCGCACAGCGCCTTGCTGCGAACGCGCGTGTTCCCTGGTCGTTTCCCTGGTCGTTTCCCTGGGCGTGTTCTGATCCATTGCCCGTCAGGGAGCGCGCATCGGCGCGCCCTGACAAGCAGCGAAAAGCTCATACGCCTATGCAGGCTTGATCAGGATGTGCTTCTTCTTGCCGAAGGACAGCTTGATCACGCCTTCCGGTGTCAGATTGGCCGCCGACAGCGCCATCTTCTCGTCCGTGACCGGCTCGTCGTTGACGCGCAGGCCGCCGCCCTTGATCTGCCGCCGGGCTTCGCCGTTGGAGGCGACGAGGCCCGCCTTGACGAAGGCGTTGAGCACGCCGAGGCCCGCGTCCAGCTCACCGCGCGGAATTTCCACGGTCGGCAGGCTCTCGGCGAGGGCGCCTTCCTCGAAGGTGCGGCGGGCGGTCTCCGCCGCTTCGTTCGCGGCGTCGCGGCCGTGCAGCAGCGCGGTCGCTTCGGTGGCGAGCACCTTCTTGGCCTCGTTGATCTCCGAGCCGCCGAGCGCCTCGAGCTTCCTGATCTCGGCCATCGGCAGCGTCGTGAACAGCTTGAGGAATTTGCCGACGTCGGCATCCTCGGTGTTGCGCCAGTACTGCCAGAAATCATACGGCGAGAACGCGTCGGCGTTGAGCCACACCGCGCCTTGCGCGGTCTTGCCCATCTTGGCGCCCGAGGCCGTGGTCAACAGCGGCGTCGTCAGCGCGAACAGCTGGTGCGTGCCCATGCGACGGCCGAGATCGACGCCCATGATGATGTTGCCCCACTGGTCCGAGCCGCCCATCTGCAATTTGCAACCGGTGCGCTTGGCGAGCTCGACGAAGTCGTAGGCCTGGCAGACCATGTAGTTGAACTCGATGAAGCTCATCTCCTGCTCGCGCTCGAGGCGCAGCCGCACGGAGTCCATGGTCAGCATGCGGTTGACCGAGAAATGCCGGCCGACGTCGCGCAGCATCTCGATCCAGTTCAGCTTGGTCAGCCACTCCGCATTGTCGAGCATGATGGCGTCGCTCTTGCCATCGCCGTAGTTCAGCACCTTGGCGAACACGCCGCGGATCGAGGCCTTGTTGGCTTCGATCTCGGCGACGGTGCGCATCGCGCGCGTCTCGTCCTTGCCGGAGGGGTCGCCCACCATGGTGGTGCCGCCGCCCATCAGCGTGATCGGCTTGTTGCCGGACTGCTGCAGCCAGTGCAGCAGCATCATGGTCAGGTAATTGCCGATATGCAGCGAGCGGGCGGTGCAATCGTAGCCGACATAGGCGGTCGCCTCGCCCTTGGCGGCGAGGGCGTCCAGCCCCTCGAAATCGGAGCATTGGTGGATGAAGCCACGTTCCTGCAGGGTATTGAGGAAATCCGATTTAAATGCAGTCATCTGTCGGCATGCCCAGAAATTCTTGGTTTACTGTTTTGGGAGCAATTTAAGGGTCTTCCATGGGAACCCGATTGCTGCCCGCCACTTGGCGCTGTGGCATTATAAGATGTGTCCCTCTGGCACAAGATCGGCATGCCGGAGGGGGTGTTTTGAGGACGCTGATCCATGATGTTGACGGCACTCGGTTTGATGAGCGGCACCTCGCTGGACGGGGTGGATGTTGCGCTGATCGAAACCGATGGAAAGCAGGTGAAGGCGTTCGGGCCGTCCGGCTACCGGGCCTATAGCCCGGCCGAGCGCAATCTGCTGCGCCAGGCGCTCGCCGAGGCCGTGAACCTGCCGCAGCGTGACGCCCGGCCGGGCATCCTGGCCGAGGCCGAGCGCGCGGTGACCCAGGCCCACGCCGAGGCGGTGGCCGCCTTCGTCGCCCAGAACCGGATGCGGCCGGAGGACATCGACATCGTCGGCTTCCACGGCCAGACCGTGCTGCACCGGCCCGAGCGGCGCCTGACGGTGCAGATCGGCGATGCACCGGCATTGGCCAAGGCGATCCATATTCCCGTGATGCACGATTTCCGCGCCGCCGATGTCGAGGCCGGCGGGCAGGGCGCCCCGTTCGTACCCGTCTACCACCGCGCGCTCGCCAATTCGCTGGACCGCGAGGGGCCGATCGTTGTGGTCAATATCGGCGGCGTCTCCAACATCACCTATATCGACGGCAACGACACGCTGATCGCCTGCGATACCGGCCCCGGCAACGCGCTGCTCGACGATTTCATGTACCGCACCATGAACCAGGCGTTCGATGCGGAAGGAAAGTTCGCAGCCCTCGGCAAGGTAGACGAGGCCTGGGTCGCGCGTGCGCTGGAGCTGCCGTTCTTCGCCTTGCCTCCGCCCAAATCGCTCGACCGCAACGATTTTGCGGCCTTGAGGCTCGGCGATGTTGCGCCGGCCGATGGCGCGGCCACGCTCACCGCCTTCACCGCGGCGGCCATCGCCCGCATCATCCCGCTGCTGCCGCGGCGGCCACGGAGCTGGATCGTCTGCGGCGGCGGCGCCCGCAACCTCACCATGCTGAGGATGCTGCGCGAACGGGTGGGCTCGGCCACCGTCGAGGCCGCCGGAACGCTTGGCTGGGCCTCCGACGCCATCGAGGCCCAGGCCTTCGGTTTCCTCGCCGCCCGCGGCCTGAAGGGGCTGCCGCTGTCCTATCCGGCCACCACGGGCGTGCCGATGCCGATGACGGGCGGAGTGATCGCCCGGCCCTGAGGGGCGGGGCCCCGCTGTTTCAACGTCATTGCGAGCGCAGCGAAGCAATCCAGAATCGTTCCGCGGTGGCAGTCCTGGATTGCTTCGCTGCGCTCGCAATGACGGAGTTTGCAGCACTGGATTGCTCCTTCAATAGGGACCGTCATCGCAGACACACCTTCGCGATCTCGCGGCGCATTTGGCCCGAGCTTTGCTGCCGTCTTGCGCCCCATGATGACCAGAGGGCGCAGGGAAGGCCGGGCGCCGGCGGCACCCGCAGGTCCGTGAGCGTAAAGAACGCACACGGGGTGGACCACAGGTGTGCCGGTCGCCCGGCCTTCCCTGCGCGGATGGTTTTAACGGTGTCCTTCGTGCTCTCCTCGGGGAGCGTTGCACTATTGCCCCCGTCGCCTTGCGGCTGATCGATGTGCGCACCGGTTGGCCGCCGCATCACCGCAAACCTTGACGCCAGAACCGCGGGCGTCGGGACCACACGACTTCTCCGTCCGCGGACGTCCCCGCCAGATCATCGGGGGCTGACGCGTGCTCGCCCCCGATGTCCAACGTGGCCGCTGTGACCGCGCCGTGTCGTATGCACGTTGCGTGAGACTCACGGTTGCCCGCCCTGTCGCCACACATCCGCGCCGGCGCTACCGCGTCCACCGCACCCCGGCCCGCATCTCGTGACGATCGCGAAGCGCCCCTCTGGCAGGGCCGGGATGACGGGTTTATGCCATAAATCCGAAATTCGGGAAAGTGGAATATTTTTAGCGCGAGGAGTTGACGGGTTTGGGGTGTTTTGCCCGACGGGCGAGGTGGTCGCGCGCCCCTGGCTGTCATTAATGCAGGTGCATCGATCTTGACGAGTGTATGCAAATGCATCTATGTTGGATGCAGTTGCATCTAACTGCCGGGATCGCCGCCATGACCGCCTCACTCAAACTCATCAGCCACAAGCTTTGCCCCTACGTGCAGCGCGCCGTGATCGCGCTCAAGGAGAAGGGCGTGCCGTTCGAGCGGGTCGACATCGACCTCGCGAACAAGCCGGACTGGTTTCTGAAGCTGTCGCCGCTCGGCAAGGTGCCTGTGCTGGTGGTGACGACGGAGCAGGGTGAAGTGGCGCTGTTCGAGAGCAACGTGATCTGCGAATACATCGAGGAGACGCAAGGCGGCATCAGGCTTCATCCGGCCGACGCGCTGCATTGCGCTGCGCATCGCGCCTGGATGGAGTTCGGCTCGGCGATCCTCGGCGATCTCTGGGGCCTGGAGACGACGACGGATGCGGCGACGTTCGAGAGCAAGCGGCAGGCGCTCGTTGCAAAATTCGCGCGCGTTGAAGCGGCGCTCGGCGCAGGGCCCTATTTCGCAGGCGAGGCGTTCAGTCTCGTCGACGCGGTGTTCGCGCCGGTGTTCCGCTATTTCGACCTGTTCGACGAACTGACCGAGCACGGCATCTTCAGGGATGTGCCGAAGGTCCGCGCCTGGCGCACTGAGCTGGCCAAGCGCCCGAGCGTCCGCACGGCCGTGAGTGAAGACTATCCGCAATTGCTGCGCGCCTTCCTCGTGCGTCACGACGCGCATCTGCTCAAGCTCGCGGCGTGAGCACGCAGCGATGTCGCAATCCCTGGCGTGGTTGATGCTGGTGATCGCCGGCGCGCTCGATGTCGGCTGGGCAATCTCGATGAAATATGCCGAAGGTTATACGCGTCTGGGCTGGAGCATCGTGTCGGTGGTGCTGCTCGCGGCCTTCGTCGTCCTGCTCGGGCGCGCCCTGAAAGTGCTGGAGGTCGGCGTCGCCTATTCGGTGTGGACCGGCATCGGGGCTGCCGGCACCTTCGTGATGGGCGTCGTGCTGTTCGGCGAGAGCTTGAGCGCGATGAAGCTTGCGGGCATCGCGCTGGTCTTGATGGGGATCGTGGCGTTGAAGCTCGCGTGAGCTGCGAGCTCAGTCCCGTAGCCCGGATGGAGCGAAGCGCAATCCGGGACGGTGTTTCTGCAGCGATAGGTGTCCCGGATTTCGCTTCGCTCCATCCGGGCTACAAGGCCAAGCCTCAGCGAACGTTCGCCAGCCGCATGTCGAGATAGGCCGTGATGGTCTCCATCAGCGGCTCGAGCTTGGCGTCGAAGAAGTGGTTGGCGCCGGGGATGACCTGCTGGTCGATCACGATGCCCTTCTGCGTCTTCAGCTTCTCGACCAGCGTGTTGACGTCCTTGGGCGGCACCACCGCGTCCTTCTCGCCGTGCACGATCAGGCCCGAGGACGGGCAGGGCGCCAGGAACGAGAAGTCGTAGAGATTGGCCGGCGGTGCGATCGAGATGAAGCCTTCGACCTCGGGGCGGCGCATCAACAGCTGCATGCCGATCCAGGCGCCGAAGGAGAAGCCGGCGACCCAGCAGGCGCGCGCTTCGGGATTGATGGTCTGCGCCCAGTCGAGGGCTGCCGCCGCATCCGACAATTCGCCGGTGCCGTGGTCGAACGAGCCCTGGCTGCGGCCGACGCCGCGGAAATTGAAGCGCAGGACCGAGAAGCCGCGATGCGCGAAGGCGTAGTAGCACTGGTACACGATCTGATGGTTCATCGTGCCGTGAAACTGCGGATGCGGATGCAGGATCATCGCGATCGGCGCGTTCTTCTGCTTGGCCGGGTGGTAGCGACCTTCGAGGCGGCCGGCAGGGCCAGTGAAAATGACTTCAGGCATGGAAGATCTCTGATTGAGTCCCTTGGAGGTGATCCCTGCGCATCGTCCGATTGTGGCTCTGCCAGCGTTGCCGCCGACGGGAGCACGGATGAAGGATGGAGAGGCGCGCCCTCGGATGATGCGCGAGTGGCGCGCAGGTGAACTGACGCGCGCTTCTAACACGAGGCACGGGTCAAAAAGCAAGCTTCTTCGACATCTCTCAATCGGCTCAAGAGCTTAGCCCGTCATCGCGGCGTCATGGCCGATCATGCCCCGGGGACGGGGGTGCGGCGCGGATCAGCCGGGCGATGATGGAAGCGCACCGCCATGCCGGAGGGAGCCCATCAACCGATTGGAATCACGGCTGTTTATCGATCATCGGTTGATCGGCAGCGGCGATTCCCGCCGCCTCGATCCGACCTCCGAGCGAGGCGACCGCCGGCCGGTAGCGTCGGCTGCCCCCGAGCTTCTGCCCGTTGTCGAAGGCGAGCTCGAAATCTCCTGATGGATTGAGGTCCACGCCGCAGACCCGGTCGAGATTGGCAAGCTTGGTCCTGTGAACACGAACGATGGAGAAGCGCGCCAGCTCGCTTTCCGCCGCCGCCAGCGTGCCCCGGATCAGGTGCCTTGTGCCGTCGGCGAGGCTGTATTCGATGTAGTTGCCGGCGGACGCGACCCAGAGGATATCGCGCGGCACCACGCGAATGCGGCTCGTTCCATCGCGCAGCCAGATCACGTCGGGCGACGACGGCTGTTGCGGGGCCGGTGGCGCGAAGGGAGCGGCTGCGGCGGTCTTCAGCTCCCGCCGGCTTTCGAATAGCCAGATCGTGCCGGCGATCAAGAGGACAGCCACAGCGTCCTTGCGGAATTCGTACAGCACCGTCGCGAGCGAGAAACGGAAATCATAGGCGCCGCCGGCGAGCCAGAGCGCGAGCTTCCGCACCCAGACCATGCCGGTGATGTGGAGTGCCGAGAAGCCGAGCAGGGCGATCGCCCCGATGGCCGCGCGGGAGGCGAAGCCCGATGTCCGGCGCATGCGTCGGACCGCCAGCACCAGGAGCGGCAGCAGCAGCAGGATGATTGCGATGCTCGACATCTCCCAGAACAGCCGCCGGCCGATGTCGTAGCTGTCGCCGCGCCAGGCGGCGTCCTGGGCGCCCGAAAACGCGTTGACGATTCCGGTTGCGAGCGCGACCGCCGCGATCGCAGCGAACATCGTCCGGTCGCCGCCGCTGGTCCCGAAAGGCCCGCGACTCGTCCCAGCCGCCGGCGGCTCATCCCCTCGCGTCCGATTCTGATCCCAAACCGGCTCGACGCGCGCCGTCGGCGGCGCATTTTCGGTGTCAGCCATTTTCAGTGTCAGACATTTTCAGTGTCAGCCATGGCCCGGAAACCGCGTTCGTCGTCCGTCAAGGAGCAGAAAACCATGACAACACCACAGCAATTCCAAAACTCGGACAGGCGCATCGATCTGGACTGGGTGCGGATTTTAGCCTTCGGGCTCTTGATCTTCTACCACGTCGGCATGCTCTACGTGTCCTGGGGATTTCACATCAAGAGCGTGCACCGGCTGACCTGGCTGGAACCCGTGATGCTGTTCCTCAACCCCTGGCGGCTGTCGCTGCTGTTCCTGGTGTCCGGGGTCGCCACCCGCTTCATGCTCGACAAATCGACTTTGGCCTCGCTCGCCCGCGCGCGGTCGGCGCGGCTCTTGATTCCGCTCATCTTCGGCATGCTCGTGATCGTGCCGCCGCAGTCCTATCTCCAGATCGTCGAAAGCCTCGGCTACCCCGCGGGCTTCCTGGACTTCTACGCGAGGCACTACTTCGCTTTCGGGGCGCAGTTCTGTCCGAACCCCTGCATCGTGCTCCCGACCTGGAACCATCTCTGGTTCGTGGTCTATCTCTGGGTGTACACGATGGCCCTGATCGGCGTGCTCGCGCTTTGGCCCGCCGGCGCCGACTGGCTTGGCCGGAAGCTGGCCGCTGTGCTTGCCGGGCCATGGCTGCTGGTCGCGCCGTGCCTGCTGTACGTGGCCTGGCGCCTGGTGCTGTTCCCGGCTTTCCCGTCGACGCATGCGCTGTTCGGCGACTGGTACAACCACGCCGACCACGCCACCGCCTTCCTGCTCGGTTTCCTGCTGGCGAAGCAGGAGGAGGTCTGGCGCGAGGTCGAGCGCCGGCGCTGGGCGGCGCTGGTGGCCGCAGGTGCCTGCTTCTCCGCGTTCATCCTGGTTCGCGCCGGACTGTTTGCGCCATCGCCTGTGCTGAAGTGGAGCGCCGCCTCGGCCTACGGCTGCTACCAATGGCTCGCGATCGTCGCGGTGCTGGGCTTTGCGCGGCGCCATCTCACAGCCGACAGCGCGGTACGGCGTTATCTGACCGATGCGATCTTCCCGTATTACATCGTGCATCAGACCGCGATCATCGTGATCGCGCATCAACTGCACGGCAGCGGCCTTCCCGCCGGGATCGAGGCCTCCATCGTGATCATCGGGACCGCACTCACATGCGTGGTGACCTATGAAGTCGTCAGGCGGATCGCCTGGCTGCGGCCGCTGTTCGGATTGCGCGCGATGCCGCGGACAGTTCACAGGATCGAGCAGCACCAGCCGGCCTGATGCGCGCCGCAGTCCGATTGGCGGGATGGCAAAAGGTGCTAAGAGGGCGACATGCCGACCCGGGTCTATCTCGACTGGAACGCGACCACGCCGCTGCGCCCCGAGACGCGGGCGGCGATGGTTGCCGCCTATGATCTGGTCGGCAATCCGTCGTCGGTCCATGCCGAGGGGCGGGAGGCGCGACGGCTGGTCGAAGAGGCGCGGGCCGCGCTCGCCGTGGCGGTGGGAGCCCTGCCGCGGAACGTGATCTTCACGTCGGTCGGAACCGAGGCCAATGCGCTGGCCCTGTCACCGGGTCTGCGAGGGCCATCCAGCGGCCCCGTGGAGCGGCTCCTGGTCTCGGCGGTCGAGCACCCCTCGGTGCTGGCCGGCGGGCGATTCCAGCAGGCCACGATCGGCCTCATCCCGGTCACGCGCTCCGGCGTGATCGATCTGGAAGTCCTAAAGGCTTGCCTTGCCGATGGTCCGCCGGCGCTGGTTTCGGTCATGGCCGCCAACAACGAGACGGGCGCGCTTCAGCCGGTCGCGGAGGCGGCGCGGATCGTCCACGAGGCCGGCGGCCTCCTGCACGTCGATGCGATCCAGGCGCTGGGCAAGATTCCATTCGACATCAAGGCCATAGGCGCTGACCTTGCGACCTTTTCTGCGCACAAGATTGGCGGCCCCAAGGGCATCGGTGCACTTGTCGTGGCCGACGGGATCGCAGGACTTGAGCCGGTGCTGCTGGGCGGGGGCCAGGAGCTGAATCGCCGCGCCGGAACCGAGAACGTGGCAGGAATCGCCGGCTTCGGTGCGGCGGTGAAGATGGCGCTTCAGGCTCTGCCGAAAGATGCGGAGCGTGTGGCAACCCTCAGAGATCGCTTGGAAAATGGCATCCGAAGCGTTCCGGGCGCAACGATCTTCTCAGATGCCGTCGAGCGGTTGCCGAATACCGTCCTGTTCACGGCGCCCGGTCTCAAGGCCGAGACCGCGGTCATTGGGTTTGATCTCGAAGGCGTCGCCGTGTCCTCGGGTTCCGCCTGTTCCTCGGGCAAGGTCCAGCCGTCCCACGTTCTGTCGGCCATGGGCTTCGACCCCGCGGTGGCCCAGGGAGCGGTGCGCCTCAGTCTGGGCTGGTCCACGGAACCGGATGACATCAACAGGGCGTTAGAGGCTTGGCGAAAGCTCGGTAATAGCCTACTTAAGACCTAAGCGATGAAACACGGCTTGAACGGTTCTAAGCCCGTGCTTTCCGCACAGAAACATCGTAATACTCGTCGAAGTTTGATCCACCGCGGTCCTTGAAACCGCGAGCGGAGGATGGAATGCCAGCCGTACAAGAGACGGTCGAGCGCGTGAAGCGCATCGACGTCGACCAGTATCGTTATGGGTTTGAGACCCTGATCGACACCGAAAAGGCCCCCAAGGGTCTGTCGGAAGAGATCGTAAAATTCATCTCGCAGAAGAAGAACGAACCCGACTGGATGCTCCAGTGGCGGCTCGAGGCCTATCGGCGCTGGCTGACCATGCAGGAGCCGACCTGGGCGCGCGTCGACTATCCCAAGATCGACTTCCAGGACCTCTATTACTACGCGGCGCCGAAGCCGAAGAAGACGGTCACCTCGCTCGACGAGATCGATCCGGAGATCCTGAAGACCTACGAGAAGCTCGGCATTCCCCTGCGGGAAGTCGCCATGCTCGAAGGCGTCGAGCCGAAGCCCGGCGAGGAAGATCCTGCGCGCCGCAAGATCGCGGTCGATGCAGTGTTCGATTCGGTCTCGGTTGCGACCACCTTCAAGGCGGAGCTGAAGAAGGCCGGCGTGATCTTCATGCCGATCTCGGAGGCGATCCGCGAGCATCCCGAACTCGTCCAGAAATACCTGGGTTCGGTGGTCCCGACCTCCGACAATTTCTACGCGACGCTGAACTCGGCGGTGTTCTCCGACGGCTCGTTCGTCTACGTGCCGCCGGGCGTGCGCTGCCCGATGGAGTTGTCGACCTATTTCCGCATCAACGAGCGCAACACCGGCCAGTTCGAGCGCACGCTGATCATCGCGGACAAGGGCTCCTACGTCTCCTATCTCGAAGGCTGCACCGCGCCGCAGCGCGACGAGAACCAGCTGCACGCCGCCGTGGTCGAGCTCGTCGCGCATGACGATGCCGAGATCAAATATTCGACGGTGCAGAACTGGTACCCCGGCAACTCGGAAGGCAAGGGCGGCATCTACAATTTCGTCACCAAGCGTGGTGACTGCCGCGGCAACAACTCCAAGATCTCCTGGACCCAGGTCGAAACGGGATCTGCGATCACCTGGAAATATCCGAGCTGCATCCTGCGCGGTGATAATTCGCGTGGCGAGTTCTACTCGATCGCGATCTCGAACGGCTATCAGCAGGTCGACTCGGGCACCAAGATGATCCACCTCGGCAAGAACACGTCGAGCCGGATCATCTCCAAGGGCATCGCGGCCGGCAAGTCGCAGAACACTTATCGTGGTCTTGTCACGGCGCATCGGAAAGCGACCGGCGCGCGCAACTTCACCGCCTGCGACTCGCTGCTGATCGGCGACAAATGCGGCGCGCACACCGTGCCGTATATCGAGGCGAAGAACTCGTCTGCGACCTTCGAGCACGAAGCGACGACCTCGAAGATCTCCGAGGACGTGCTGTTCTACTGCATCCAGCGCGGCCTCTCCCAGGAAGAGGCGGTCGGCCTCGTCGTCAACGGCTTCGTCAAGGACGTGCTGCAGCAACTGCCGATGGAATTCGCGGTGGAAGCGCAGAAGCTGATCTCGATCTCGCTTGAAGGGTCGGTCGGCTAATTGCCGACCCTCGCGGTGCGCATCTCGCGCTCCAACATCAATTGAATAAACTGGATACCAAGATGGCTTTGCTTGAAGTGAAAGACCTCAAGGTTCGTGTCGAGGAGCGTGAGATCCTCCACGGGCTGACGCTGACCGTGAACGAAGGCGAGATCCACGCGATCATGGGGCCGAACGGCTCCGGCAAGTCGACGCTCTCGCACGTCATCGCCGGCAAGCCCGGCTACGAGGTCACCGACGGCCAGATCCTGTTCAGGGGCGAGGACCTGCTGGAGATGTCGCCCGATATGCGCGCCGCCAAGGGCGTGTTCCTGGCGTTCCAGTATCCGGTCGAGATTCCCGGCGTCGCCACCATGAACTTCCTGCGCACCGCCCTGAACGCCCAGCGCAAGGCGCGTGGCGAGAGCGAGTTTTCGACGCCAGACTTTTTGAAGAAGGTCCGCGAGGTCTCGAAGTCGCTGAACATCCCGCAGGACATGCTCAAGCGCGGCGTCAATGTCGGCTTCTCCGGCGGCGAGAAGAAGCGCAACGAGGTGCTGCAGATGGCGCTGTTCGAGCCGAGCCTGTGCATCCTCGACGAGATGGATTCCGGCCTCGACATCGACGCGCTGCGCATTGCGGCCGACGGCGTCAACGCGCTGCATTCGCCGAAGCGCGCGATGGTCGTCATCACCCACTATCAGCGGCTGCTGAACTACATCGTGCCCGACATCGTGCACGTGATGTCGAAGGGCCGTGTCGTGAAGAGCGGCGGCAAGGAACTGGCGCTGGAGCTGGAAGCATCCGGCTACGCCCAGTTCGAGGACGCCGCGTAAGGATTGTTTGCAATGAACGTTGCTGTGGCAAAGACCGGAAAGGGCCGCGCGGTGAGCGATCTCTTCACCAGCGCCGAGGGCCGGCTGCCGGGTTCGCCTTCCGTGATCGCCGTGCGCCGCGAGGCGTTCGAGACCTATGAGCGTCTCGGCCTGCCGCACCGCCGGATCGAGGAATGGAAATACACTGACCTGCGCGCGCTGGTCGGCGAGGTGCTGCCGCTGGCGGCCGCGCCGGACGCCGCCGCGCTCAAGCGCGCCGCAGAAGCGGTGAAGGCGCACGCGATCCCCGGCGCCCGCAAGCTGGTGCTGGTCGATGGCGTGTTCGCGGCCGATCTGTCTGACGTGAAGTCGGTTGCTGCTGAAGCTGGCTTCAGGACTTTGCGGGAGACTTTGGACAAGGACGCGGGTCTGCTGACGACCGCAACTACCGATGCCGTGATCGCACTGAACGCAGCGATGGCGACCGACGGTGTCGTGCTGTCGATTGCCGACGGCGCAAAACTGTCCGCCCCGATCCAGATCATTCACGTCGCGACATCAGCGTCGGCCTCCGCGTTCTCCCGTTCGCAGGTCGCGATCGGGAAGGGCGTTCACGCCACCATCGTCGAGACCTTCGTCGCAGCTGGCGCCAAGGCCTACCAGGTCAACGACGCCGTGATCATCACGGTGGCCGATGAATCCGACGTCGCTCATATCCGGCTGATGGACGATGCGCCCGACGCGGCGAACATCTCGTCGCATTTCGTCACCATCGGCGCCAACGTGAAGTACAATTTCTTCAACATGACCACCGGCGCTGCCGTGAGCCGTCTGCAGGGCTTCATCACGCTGGCGGGCGAGGGCAGCGAGCTCTCCGCCAACGGCGTCAATTTGTTGCAGAAGACCGAGCATGGCGACACCACCCTGGTGGTCGACCACGCCGTGCCGAACTGCGTCAGCCGTGAAGTCTTCCGCGCCGTGATCGACGATCGTGGGCACTCGGTATTCCAGGGCCGCATCATCGTCCGTCCCGACGCGCAGAAGACGGACGGCAAGATGATGATCCGGGCGCTGCTGCTCTCGGACGAAGCCGAGGCCGACAACAAGCCGGAGCTCGAGATCTTCGCCGACGACGTCTCCTGCGGCCACGGCGCCACCGCCGGCGCGCTCGACGACAGCCTGCTGTTCTATCTGAAGGCCCGCGGCCTGCCGGAGAAGCAGGCCCAGGCGCTGCTGATCCAGGCCTTCGTCGGCGAGGCAATCGAGCAGATCGCTGATGATACCCTGCGCGAGCACGTGATCGGCATTGCCGAGCGCTGGCTGGAGCGTCGCCAATGAGCACGCATCCCGCGGTCAAGAACGGCACCTACGACGTCGCGCGCGTGCGCCAGGATTTTCCGGCGCTCGGCATGCAGGTCTATGGCAAGCCGCTGGTCTATCTCGACAACGCCGCATCCGCGCAGAAGCCGAGTGCCGTGCTCGACCGCATGACGCAGGCTTATCAATCCGAATACGCCAACGTGCATCGCGGCCTGCACTACCTCGCCAATGCGGCGACGGAAGCTTATGAGGGCGGCCGTACCAGGGTGGCGCAGTTCATCAACGCGCCCCGGACGGAAGAAGTGATCTTCACCCGCAACGCGACCGAGGCGATCAATCTGGTCGCGTCGTCCTGGGGTGGGCCGAACATCGGGGAAGGCGACGAGATCGTCATCTCGATCATGGAGCACCATTCCAACATCGTGCCCTGGCACTTCCTGAGGGAGCGCCAGGGTGCCGTGATCAAATGGGCGCCGGTCGACGACGAGGGCAATTTCCTGATCGAGGAGTTCGAAAAACTCCTGACCTCGAAGACCAAGCTGGTCGCGATCACCCAGATGTCGAACGCGCTCGGCACCATCGTGCCGGTCAAGGACGTCGTGAAGATCGCCCATGCGCGCGGCATTCCCGTGCTGGTCGACGGCAGCCAGGGCGCGGTGCATCTGCCGATCGACGTCCAGGACATCGGCTGCGACTTCTACGTCTTCACCGGCCACAAGGTTTACGGGCCGACCGGCATCGGCGTGCTCTGGGCCAAATACGACCACCTCGTCGCGATGCGTCCCTTCAATGGCGGCGGCGAGATGATCCGCGAGGTTTCGCGCGAAATCGTCACCTATGGCGATCCCCCGCACAAGTTCGAGGCGGGCACGCCGGCGATCGTCGAGGCCGTCGGGCTGGGCGCAGCCATCGACTACGTCAATTCGATCGGCAAGGAGCGCATCGCCGCCCACGAGGCCGATCTCACCAATTATGCCCAGGAGAAGCTGCGCGAGATCAACTCGCTGCGGCTGATCGGCACGGCGCGCGGCAAGGGCCCGGTGATCTCATTCGAGCTCAAGGGCGCGCACGCTCACGACATTGCCACCGTCATCGACCGCCAGGGCATCGCGGTGCGCGCCGGAACCCATTGCGTGATGCCGCTTTTAGAGCGGTTCAACGTCACGGCCACCTGCCGGGCCTCGTTCGGCATGTATAATACGCGGGAAGAAGTCGATCATCTGGCACAGGCGCTTTTGAAGGCGCGGGATTTGTTCGCATGAGTGACACGGCCGAAATCAAAGCTAGTCCGATGGAGACCCATTCGGCGTTGCCGCCGGAGGAGACCGAACGTCTGACCACCGAGATCATCGCCGGGCTCAAGACCGTGTTCGACCCGGAAATTCCGGCCGACATTTACGAGCTCGGCCTGATCTACAAGGTCGAGATCAAGGACGACCGCTCGGTCGACGTCCAGATGACGCTGACGACGCCGAACTGTCCGGCCGCCGGCGAGCTGCCGACCATGGTCGAGAACGCGGTTGCCAGCGTGCCCGGCGTCGGCGTGGTCGACGTCAAGGTCGTCTGGGAGCCGCCGTGGTCGCCCGAGCGCATGAGCGACGAGGCGCGCCTCGTCCTCAACATGTGGTGACGCGTAACCTCGATATTGAATTCGCTCCGCAACGGACCACATCACTGACATGACACAGGCAACCCCAGCATCCACTCCGAAGCCGCGGCGTCCGCGCCCGCAGGTGATGCGGCTGACGGATGCCGCCGCCCAGCGCATCAGCGAGCTGACCCAGCGCGCCGATTCCGAGATCGTGGGCCTGCGCGTCGGCGTCAAGAACGGCGGCTGCGCCGGCCAGTCCTACACGGTCGAATACGCCCACGACGTCCGCCCGACCGACGAGGTCGTCGAGGACAAGGGCGTGAAGATCCTGGTCGACCCCAAGGCCGTGCTGTTCCTGCTCGGCACCGAGATGGACTACAAGGCCGACAAGATGCAGGCCCAGTTCGTCTTCAACAACCCCAACCAGATCTCCGCCTGCGGCTGCGGCGAGTCGGTCGAGCTGCGCCCGGCCAAGATCGACGGGTAATTCACCCAGCGTTCCGCTCTGGTGTCCCGGACGCGCTGCAGCGCGCTTGCGCTGCTGCGCAGAGCCGGGACCCACGCTATAGTTCCAATCATAAGGGGACTGGGCCCCGGCTCAGCAGCGCACCGTTTCACGGCGCGCTGCGTCCGGGGCACGAGAAAGCGTGCTCATGGACCGCGAATTCCTGATCGACCTGTTCGCCGATTTCGGCCCCGTCACCATCCGAAAGATGTTCTCCGGCCACGGCATCTCGGTCGAGGGCGTCAACTTCGCGCTCGCCTTGCGTGCGGGCTTGTTCTTTCGCGTCGACGACGTGACGATCCCGGATTTCGAAGCCGAAGGCTCAAAGCCGTTTCAATATTCGACCCGCGCCAAGACGGTGGTGGTCAACTCCTATTGGGAGCTGCCGGCGCGGCTGTTCGACGATTCCGAGGATTTCGTGCGATGGGCGAGGGCCGCGCTCGCGGCCGCCCAGCGTGCCAAGGTGAAGACGCGGCCGAAGGGGAAGAAAGCGGCGAAGAAGAAGGTCGCGCCGAAGAAGTCCGTGGCCAAGAAGGCTGCCAAGAAGGCAGTGCGTAGGGTGGGCAAAGCGAAGCGTGCCCACGGTTCGAAATAGTCACGTCGAGATCATGGGCACGGCGCGTTGCGCCTTTGCCCACCCTACGAGAGTTCAGTCCGCGGCTTGGGTCAAACCGACTCTCATATCCTTGGCCGTGAACACGCAGACGCCATCTGCGAGCACGCGGCCGTCGGCAATGCCGAGCACCAGCTTGCCGCGACGGACCATGCGCATGGCGACCTCGTAGCGCACGCAGCGCGTCTCCGGTGAGATGAGCCCTGTCGCCTCCACCTCACCGACGCCGATGGCGCGGCCCTTGCCCGGTGAGCCCGACCAGCCGAGCCAATAGCCGACCATCTGCCACATGGCGTCGAGCCCCAGCGTCGGCGGCATCACCGCGTCGCCGCGATAGTGGCAATCGAAGAACCAGCGATCGGGCGTGATATCGAACTCGCCGACGATATGGCCTTTGCCATACGCGCCGCCGTCCAGGCTGATCTCCGTGATGCGATCCATCATCAGCATCGGCGGCGCAGGCAATTGCGCGTTGCCGGGGCCGAAATAGCCGCCGTCGCTCGATCTCAGCAGTTCGTCCCGGGTGTAGGACGGCTGCGGCGTGTGGAAGTCATGAGGATTGGGCACGATGACAAGTCCTCGCGGTCGGGCGCGAGGAAGATGTTGCTTGCCACCGAAGAATGTCAAGCGGCGGTGCCGTAGGGTAGGCAAAGGCGCGCAGCGCCGTGCCCACGGTCTTTCCAAGATCGAGACAGGTGGTGGGCACGCTTGCGCTTTGCCCACCCTTGCGGCAAAGGCGGAAAAACCTACGCCACGCGGCTGTGGGTCTCGATCGCGTATTCCGGATCGGCTTCGCAGATCACGCGGTTGCGGCCATTGCGCTTGGCGGCGTAGAGGCAGGCATCGGCGCGTTCGATCAAGGCGTCGGGATCGTCGCCCGCCTTGAGCATGGAGACGCCGACCGAGATGGTGACGCGGCCGAGGATCTCGCCGGTGGACTTCTTCTTCAATTCCTTGGCCATCACCGCGCGTCGGATGTGGTCGGCCACAGTGAGGGCCTGACGCAGCGCGGTATTGGGCAGCACCACCGCGAACTCCTCGCCGCCATAGCGCGCGGTGATGTCCTGGCCCTTGATGGTCTGCTTCAGCGACAGGCCCACGAGCCGCAGCACCTGGTCGCCGGTGAGATGGCCGTAGGAATCGTTGAACGACTTGAAGTGATCGATGTCGAACAGCAGCAGCGACAGCGGCTCGCCCGAGGCAAGCGCGCTCTGCACGGCCATGCCGATCATGCGGTCGAAATATTTGCGATTGCCGAGGCCGGTGAGCGGATCGGTCAGGCTCTCGGCGCGGATCGCCTCCAGGCTCTGCTGGAGATTGCTGATCTCGTTCTTCGACAGCGTCAGGCGGTCTTCAAGCGCCTTGTTGGTCTCGCGCATCTCGCTGGTCGAGCGCAGCAAGGTTTCGACGATCGTCTTGATCTGGTCGCGGCTCTTGGCCGACGACAGCTCTTTGGTCGCGCCCGACAGGCTGGCATCGTAGGAGCCGGTCATGCCGAGGGCATCGCCGAGGACTCGCATGACGTCGTCGATCTCGCCGATGACGCGCGCGCCGACCTTGTCGATGCGGTCGGTGGTCTTGATGTGGGAGAGGTAGGTCTCGTAGATCTGCTCGAGATCGGCTTCCGTCAGCTTGCCGCTGCGCGCGAGCGTCTCGTTGACGATCTTGTTGAGCGGAGCGTTGTAGCCGGTGGCGTAGACGTACCAGATCTCGTAATTGCGGGGAATTGCCGTCTGCCGAAGCGATCGGATCTGACCGAGCGCTACTTCGGCGAACGCCATCGTGCGTTCGTGTTCGTCGAGCACCTTGACCACGGAACATACCCCACAGCGGTCGGTGCGTCGTCGACCGCAGCAATACTTAAATTATGTTCGTAGGCTAACGGACGTTCGTGAACGCCCCGTAAATATACGTCCACGAAACGTCTAAAAACGTGTGCTTCCCGTTTCCGCAACTGAAACCGGACGCGCTGGCGCGCGTCAAGCGCCAGCGGGAGACGACCGCACGGGCCGGAGCAGGAACGCCGGCAGGTGCGAATGATCGCCCGGCTCGGTATCGGCTTCGCGTTGGCGGCGCGGCTCGGGACGGCCGATCGACGGCACGTGCGAATCGTTGGCCGGCTGTTGTCGTGCGCTGCGACGCGGCTCGCTCGCATGCTTCTCTTCGGAGCGATGCCGCGCTTCGGAGGGTTGCCTTGCTCCCGAGGGCTGCCTGGCTTCGGACGAATGCCTTGCCTCGGAAGGTTGCCTCGGCTCGCCACGCGCTTCGCGCGGCTCGTGGCTGCGCTCACGGTCACGGCCGCGCTGCGGCTTGCCGCGTCCGCCACGCGAACGCTCGCGGCCACGCGACTCGCGCGGACGCTCGGTCGCATCGCCGGCCTCGGTGTGGATTTCGAAATCGCCTTCGGCGCGCGGAATGCTCTGGCCGATCAGCTTCTCGATGGCCACCATCGACTTCTGGTCGAGCGGCGTGACGATCGAGATCGCAGTGCCGGTGCGCCCGGCGCGGCCGGTGCGGCCGATGCGGTGAACGTAATCGTCGGCGTGATGGGGAACGTCGAAATTGAAGACGTGGCTAACCTCGGGAATGTCGAGGCCGCGGGCGGCAACGTCGGAGGCGACCAGCAGCGGAAGCTCACCCTTGCGGAACTGTTCGAGTGCCGCCGTGCGGGCCGACTGATCCATGTCGCCGTGTAGCGCACCGACGCTGAAGCCGTGCTTCTGCAGCGATTTGTGAACGATCGCGACCTCGCGCTTGCGATTGCAGAAGATGATCGCGTTCTTGAGGTCCTTGGCCTCGCGCAGCAGGCGGCGCAGGAGATCGCGCTTCTCATGCGCCTCGCGCCCGGCAGGCACCTGGACTTGCGTCACGGTGACGGCGGTGGTGGCGGGTTTGGAGACCTCGACCTTCTGCGGATTGTGCAGGAAGGCTTCGGTGATGCGCCGGATTTCCGGCGGCATGGTCGCGGTGAAGAACAGGGTCTGCCGCGTGAAGGGGACGAGCTTGCAGACGCGCTCGATGTCGGGAATGAAGCCCATGTCGAGCATGCGATCGGCTTCGTCGATGACGAGCAGTTCGACGCCGGTGAGCAAGAGGCCGCCGCGCTCGGTATGGTCGAGCAGGCGGCCCGGGGTTGCGATCAGCACGTCGACGCCGCGCGTCAGCTTGGCGTCCTGGTCGCCGAAGGAGACGCCGCCGATCAGCAGGGCGACGTTGAGTTTCTGGCCGGCGCCGTAGCGGTCGAAGTTTTCCTTCACCTGCGCCGCAAGCTCGCGGGTCGGCTCCAGGATCAGCGTGCGCGGCATGCGCGCCCGGGCGCGACCCTTCTCGAGGATCGTGAGCATCGGCAGCACGAAGGCCGCGGTCTTGCCGGTGCCGGTCTGGGCGATGCCGAGCACGTCCTTGCGTGCGAGGACGTGGGGGATCGCCTGTTCCTGAATGGGGGTGGGGGTGGTGTAACCGGTGGCCGCGACTGCGGCGAGGACTTTTTCGGACAGTCCGAGATCTGTAAAGGACATTGAGCCTCTGGTCGAAACCGCCGTTCGGAATCGAGAGTGATAAGGCTGTCGCGTTCCACCCCGAAACGGCGCGCTCTCAAAGAAGCTGGGGGTGCTGACTCACGCGAACAAAGCGCAAGGCTCGAGAATCGGTCTTCGATCTGAGCCGCGTCGTCACGGAACATAGGGCGAAATCCGCCAAAGTCAATGGAGCGGGCGCGGGAAGGCCCTAAAAGCCTGATGTTTTGCCCAAATCGCGGGCGCGGCTCAGGTTTTCCGTCTGGCCCCGCGTTCCGGACAGAGACGCCAAAACCGCGGCTAGCGCCCCTCCGGGCCCTGAGCCCGGAAATCGGACCGGAAGTCACCTGGGGCCATGCCGTAGGCGGCGTTGAAGACCCGGTAATAGGTCGCCAGGCTCTCGAAGCCGCAGGAGGCCGCGATGTCGGCGATCAGCCGCTCGGGGGCCTCGCGCATCAGGCGGCGGCTCTGTTTCAGCCGTTCGTCCGTCACGGTCTGCGAGAAGCTCTTCGCCGCGGTCTCGAACAGCATGTGCAGGTGGCGCACGGATATGCCGAGCTCGTCGGCCACCATGGTCGGCGCCAGAACCGGGTTTTGCAGGTGGCGCGCGATGAGGCGGCGGGCCTGCGAGTGGCGGGCGGTGCGCAATGCGGCCTGTCCGCTCCGGCTGCCGGGCCTGACGATACCGCGCTCGATTAGCGCGAGGTGGGCGAGGGCCTGGACGAGGGAAGGCGCATCGAGCGCGACGTCATCGGCGGCCTCGTTGAGGTCGCCGAAGCAGGCTCCGAGCAGGGGTGCCAGCGTGGGATCCCCGAACGTCCGGGGCGAAAGCTCGCGCATGCGCTTGTCCTGCGCCGAGATGCTGCTGACCGGGATCTTGAGGATGCGCAGGTGAAAGCCGCCGGCACCGAGCGGTGCGGTGCGGTAAGGCAGGTCGGTGTGGCTGGTGGCGAAGCTGCCATTGGCAATCGCAAAGTCGCTTCCGCGCATGCCGCCGAACCAGCCGCCGCTGCCGAGCTGCTGGTAGACGCAGATCGCATCTCCCGGCGCGTAGGCGATGTCGGAGGTGCTGCGCTCGACCGTGTAGGAAGAGGCCTTCAGCTCGACAAGGCCGGCGCCGCCGAGCTGGCGCAGCGAGAATTCACCGGAGAAGTCGGCGCGCCGCTCGCGCCCCAGCTCCGCGGTGACGCCGAACAATCCCTTGGAGCGGACCTCGCGCCAATAGTCGAAGCGTTCACTCGGCTCGACCTCGTCGGTACACCAGCGATACACGGCAGCCCCCGCTTGCAGCGCAATTGCCTCAGAAAGAGCAGATTCCACGGGAATCTGCCATAGCCAGTTCATGGAACCGGAGCCCAGGTCCTTGAACCGCCATTACGTCTGGGCCGACTATCACACAGCGGCGGGGGGTCCAATGAACCGACGTTCGAAGGAAGCGGCCTCTGCGCCGCTCTGCAACGGGAAACTTGCGATGACGCGTCGGCTTTTCAGAATTCTAGCAGCCCTTGGCCTGGCAGCGGGCCTCAGCGGCTTTGCGCTTCCCGCTCATGCCGACAAGCGCGTTGCGCTGGTCGTCGGCAACAACGACTACAGGAACGTTCCCAAGCTGCTCAAGGCGGTCAACGATGCCCGCACCATGGGCGACACGCTCAAGCAGCTCGGCTTCTCGGTGATGGTCGCGGAGAACCAGAACCGGCAGCAATTCTCCGAGACGCTGCTCGCTTTCGACAAGGCGATCGAGCCCGGCGACACCGCGTTCTTCTTCTACGCCGGCCACGGCTTCGAGATCGCGGGCCAGAACTATCTGCTGCCGACCGACGTCCCCGCGGCGACCGAAGGTCAGGAAGAGCTGGTGCGCGACGCCTCCATCCTGGCCGACCGCATCGTCGAGCGCCTCCAGAACAAGAAGGCGCGCACCTCAATCCTGGTGTTCGATGCCTGCCGCAACAACCCGTTCGAACGCAAGGGCACCCGCGCGGTCGCCGGCGGCGGCGGCCTTGCTCCGATGGTGCAGTTGCCCGAAGGCGTGTTCTCGGTGTTCTCGGCCGGTCCCCGCCAGACCGCGCTCGATCGTCTGTCCAACGACGACGCCAATCCCAATTCGGTATTCACGCGCACCTTCGCGAAAGAGCTGCTCCAGCCCGGCGAGAACCTCGTGCAGGTGGCGCAGCGCACCCGCCGTGCCGTCAGCGAGATGGCCGATACCGTGAAGCACCGGCAGGTGCCGGTCTATTTCGACCAGATGGTCGACGATGTCTTCCTCAGCGGCACGACCAAGGACACTGCGCGGCCGGCCGATCCGCCGCAGCAGAAGCTCGCGGCGCTGCCGCCGGTGTCGGTGCCGAAACTGCCGAAGGAAGAAACCCTCAACGCGCCCATTGCGAGCTTCTCGCGGCACAATGGCGGCTGGAGCGTCGTGTTCTCCTTTGCCGACCCGACGCTCGGCATTTCCTGGCGCATGGCCGGAAAGGGCGACTTCCGCGAGACCGGATTCATCGACACGCTCGATCCGCGCACGCGCAAGCGGATGCCGAACCCGTCGATCGAATTGCCTGTGGATGCGCAGGCCGGCACCATCGAGGTCCGCTATGTCGATCAGTCCGGCGACATGCAGGGGCCGTTCCCGATCCGGTTCGATCCCGAGGCCGCGCTGATCCGCGACCAGCGCAAGATCCTCGACATGACCGCGACGAGCTGGCTGTCGTTCCGCGAATTCAACGGGCTGCTGGTCTACTACACCCACCTCGTGTCCTATCGCTGCGCCATCCGCGAGGTGCGCATCGGCATCGACAGCGCCGTGCCCAACCAGGTGCTGAAGATGCCGCCCTGCGACATGCGCGACCCCAGCGCGATCACCGCCGGCATGCCGCTCTACATGAAGCTCGCGCCAGCGACGCAGTCGATCTCGGTGGAGCTGACCTATCGCGACGGCAGCGTGTCCGAGATCAAGAGCTTTCGCAGCGCGAACCGGAGCAACAATTGACGATTGCTCGACGTTGAACGCGTCGCGGCGAATGTCGATTGTGTCCTGCGCCTGAGGCAAACAGTCGACATCCGAGAGCGGGTTGTTGACAGAGCGGCACAACTTGAGGGAGCATCTGGCGTTTTATTCATATTTTTGGAGAATGCCGAGATGACTACCATTCACATGGACTCGTCAATTAGCCAGACCATCACCCGCGCAGTCATCGGTGGGGGAGTCCTGAGCTGCACCAAGGCCAGCGACAAGGATGTTTACTCTCATTCAATCTGGGCAACAGAGAACAATATACGGCAATTCACGATGCATGAAGGCGACAGCATCGTCATTCCAGCAGGTTCTACCCTCACCATCTGGATATTTCGAAAGCAGCCCGGACAATCGACCTGGCAGATGGATTTCGAACTGAAGGAAAAAGCCGTCTGACTTTGGATTATGCCTCGAACCGCTCTCGCAAGTAGCGAGAGCGGTGATCGTCATCGCGAGGCTCATGTCCTGAAGAGAGCGGTCCGACTGTGCCTGAGCGAGTAGGACTGGCGAGGAACCCGTCTTCAAAAGGCATGTTAAATCCACCTTGGAGCCACCATGCCGCCGCAACGGTCCGGCATCCATGCCGGGAGAGGGCTGTGGCGCCAGGAGACTCCATGGAAGAGTTCGCAATTGCATTTATCGCTGTCGCCATCGTCGCACTCGCAACGTTTGCGGTCGTGGTCCAGCCATCACTGAGCTTCTGGCAGAGCGACGAAAGCTGAGGGCTGCGGCATCCCACGGCTGAAGCGTGCCAGGTTCGGCAAGGCCGCAGATAGAGGAACAACTCCTCGGGTCCCTGGATTGTCCAGCAAACCAGGGAGACAATCCATGATCCGCAAGTCCATCCTCTTAGCCTTCGCGTGCATTGCGCTTTCGACAACCTCTTATGCTCAGGGGGGTGGTGGCGGCGGAGGAGGCGCGGGCGGTGGTGCGGGTGGCGGGGCCGGCGCTGCCGCCGGGACAGGCACCGGCGGGGCGGGATCTGCGGCGAGCTCGGGTGCCGGAATGGGCACGTCGTCCAGCAGCGCCAATTCGGGTCCGTCGGCGTCTTCAGGGACGGGGACGCACGGCACCACCACGGGCGCGAACGTCAACAGCAACAACAGCCAGAACAATCCGAACGTTCAGCCGCCGACCGCAAATGGAAAGACACCGGCTGCGGCGCAAGCCGAACGGAACTCCGGCGTCGGTCATGCGCAGAACGGGGCGCCGATCGGCAGTCCAGGCACCGGCACCAGCAACGAGGATCAGAAGTAGCTGGCCTTGTCGATGAGGGCCCGCGTCGCGCGGGCCTTTCTCGTTGCACGCGGAGTGAAAGCCGCCGCCCTGACGCGAACGGCGCTGCGCGCCGCAACAATTAGACCCGCGGCTCGCTCTCTTCCGTGTCGCGGTTTCGGCGCGTGCGCAGATAGACCAGCGCGATGTTGATGGCCAGCCAGGCTGCCACGCCTGCAAGCAACCATGCCACGTTGAACGTTTCCTCTGGATGCCCTTTTGGGTCGTGTTCCCTTGTAACAACAACCGACAGGTCGGTCTATTCCCGGGGGCAGACGCGCGGGCCTGATCCAGATTGCCGGCCGGCATTGGAGGTCGCATCCCGCATCCAGATTCAGGCGCCAAACGCCGGGAATTGGCGCTACATTGCCTGCGACATTTTGAGCATTACGCGCGGATCGCAGCTGCAATGACATCCGACCAACCATCGAGCCGGACCAAAAAGGTCCGTTGCTGCATCGTCGGCGGAGGGCCTGCCGGCATGATGCTCGGCTATCTCCTGGGCCGTGCCGGCATCGAAGTCGTGGTGCTGGAGAAGCACGCGGATTTCTTTCGCGATTTCCGCGGCGACACCGTGCATCCCTCGACGCTGCAGGTGATGGACGAGCTCGGCCTGATCGACGGCTTCCTGAAGCTTCCGCATCAACGCCTGCAGAAGATGGACGGCCTGTTCGGCGGTACGCCGGTGCGTATTGCCGATCTTTCCCGGCTCCACACCAAATACCCTTTCATCGCCTTCATGCCGCAATGGGATTTCCTGAATTTTCTGCGCGAGGCCGGCCGGCGCTTTGCCTCGCTCGAGGTGATGATGAGCACCGAGGCGGTCGACCTGATCCGCCGCGGCGAGACCATCGCCGGCGTGCGGGCAAGGACGCCGGATGGCGTTGTCGACATCGAAGCCGATCTCACCATCGCCTGCGACGGCCGGCATTCGACGGTGCGCGAGCGCGCAGGCCTTGCGGTCGAGGAGATCGGCGCGCCCATGGACGTGCTGTGGTTTCGCGTCGGCCGCAAGGCCGACGAGACGGAGAATTTGTTCGCGCGCGTCGAGCCCGGCAAGATGATGATCACCTTCGATCGCGGCGACTATTGGCAATGCGCCTATGTCATCGCCAAGGGACAGCACGAGGCGGTGAAGGCGAGGGGGCTGCAGGCTCTGCTCGACGACGTCGTGCGCATGGCGCCGGTCCTTAAGGCAGGCATCGTCGACGTGAAGAGCTTCGACGACGTCAAGCTGCTGACCGTTGCGATCAACCGCCTGACGCGCTGGACGCGGCCGGGCCTTTTGTGCATCGGCGATGCCGCGCATGCGATGTCGCCGGTCGGGGGCGTCGGCGTGAATCTCGCCGTGCAGGACGCGGTCGCGACGGCCAATCTGCTGGCGGACAGACTGCAGCGCGGCTGCCCGTCCGAGGACGAGCTTGATGCCGTGCGCCGTCGCCGCGAGTTTCCGGTGAAGATGACGCAGCGCATGCAAATGGTCGTGCAGAACAACATCGTCAGCGGTGCCCTTGGGAGCGGCGACCGTCCTTTGAAGGTGCCGCTGATCGTGCGCCTCATCACGGCGCTGCCATGGCTACAGCGTATTCCCGCGCGCCTGCTCGGGCTCGGCGTGCGGCCCGAGCATGTACAGTCGAAGGCGGCTGCGGGATCGTAGCGTCGCAATTCGGTAGGGATAATGCCGCGTTAAATCGCGCGTCCGGCGTTGCGAGTCTGCAACAGCGCCGACGCATTTGCATGTCGGCGAAGGCCGACGCGGCGCGTTAACTCTGTTGATTCCAATTTTAGTAACGCCCGTCTGTGACCGTGCATCCATCAAAGGACACGGGGTGTACCATGCGTAACAAATTGATTGCCGCCTTCGCCTGCACGACCGCTCTGGTTTCGACGGGTGTGGCGTCCGCTGCCGATCTCGGCGCGCGCTACACCAAGGCGCCGGCTTATGTCGAGCCGCTGTTCAACTGGACCGGCTTCTATGTCGGCGGCCACATCGGTGGCGCATGGACCAACGAGCAGTTCATCAACAACGGAACTGGTGCTGCGTTCGGCGATCTCGTCCCGGGGCAGGGCTATCGTCAGCGCGGATCGGGCATCATGGGCGGCGCCCAGATCGGTTATAACTGGCAGGCCAACAACTACGTGTTCGGCATGGAAGGCACGATCTCCGGCCTCGACAACAAGGGCTCGTTCACGAACACCGCGTTCGGTGCCGGCGACGACGTGTTCTCCTGGCGCGCCAACGTGCTCGCGACGGTGGTCGGCCGCGCCGGCTTCGCCGTTCAGAACAACCTCTTCTACGTCAAGGGCGGCTACGCCGGCGTGAACAATCGTCTTTCGGTGACCGACACGGTCGGCCCGGCCACAGGCTCGGGCGGACAGACTCACTGGGCCAACGGCTGGACCGTCGGCGCCGGCTGGGAATACGGCATCACCCGCAACTGGATCGTCGGCCTCGAATACAACTACGCGGCCTTCGGCAGCCAGACCTATCAGCTCGGCGGCACCTCGGGTAACTATACCTTCGATGCCAAGCCGCGCGACATCCAGTGGGCCGTTGTGCGCGCGAGCTACAAGTTCGACGCACCGGTCATCCGTTACTGAGCAAGTCGACGACGCAACGCGACCAACGATCAAGAAAAGCACTGCCTAAATTCAAAAGCCCCGGACTTGTCCGGGGCTTCTTTTTTTGCGCTGAAGAAGGTCAATCCCGCAGACCTTTGCGTTGTCCAAATGCCACTTTCTCCCGAATAGCGCGCGGGAACCGGGGAGCACGGCGGATTCGGCGTCACGGCACGAGCCGCGAGGCGTATAAATTCGCTCGTAGACCATTTCGCTGTCTTGCAACTTTTTCTGGAGCAATACCGATGAAAAAGGCTTTGGCGTTCGCAGGAATGATGTCTCTTCTGGTCGCCGTGCCCGGCATCGCTTCGGCTGCCGACATGGCCGTCAAGGCCGCGCCAATCGCGCCGCCTGTGGCGATGTACAATTGGACCGGCTTCTACATCGGCGGGTTTGGCGGATACGGCTGGGGCAATCACGATCGCCTCAACGATGCCGGCTTTGCAAACAGCTACAGCTCGGGCGGTCCGATCGCCGGCGGCCTCGCCGGCTACAACTGGCAGATCAGGAATTTCGTGCTCGGCGTCGAAGGCGATCTGGCCTGGGCGGACATCAAGGGCGACGACAATTTCATAGGCGGCACGAGGGACGAGACCACGCTGCGCTGGGTCGGCACCATTCGCGGCCGTGCCGGCGTTGCGTTCAATAAATGGCTGTTCTTTGCAACGGGCGGCTGGGCCTATGGCGAGCAGCGCCACGTGAACACCAATCTTGGAGTCGGCATTGATGCCTTCTCGTCGAACACCAGCGGGTGGACGGCGGGCGCGGGCGTGGAATACGCGTTTGCTCCGAATTGGCTCGGCAAGGTCGAGTATCGCTATTACGATTTCGAGCGCTACGCCCGCGGCGGCGCTCCGCTCGTAACGCCCAACGGCAACATTCCCTACAGTGTCGCCAGCCAGTATCAGACAGTGACAGTCGGCGTCAGTTACAAGTTCGGCGGCCCCGTGATGGCGAAATACTGATCGCCAGGAAGAATAGAAAAAGCCCCGGCTGTCACGCCGGGGCTTCTTCATGGGCGGACGTCTTACGCCATCACCGAGAAGCCGCCGTCGACGGGGATCGCGGTACCCGTGACGAAGTTCGAGGCGGGTGAGGCGAGGAACACGGCGATGCCGGCGAAGTCGTCGATGTCGCCCCAGCGTCCCGCCGGCGTACGTGCCAGCACGCGCTCGTGCAGGCCGGAGACCTGCTTGCGAGCGCCGCGGGTGAGGTCGGTGTCGATCCAGCCCGGCAGAATCGCGTTGACCTGGATGTTGTCGGGCGCCCAGGCATTTGCGCAAGCACGCGTGTACTGCACGATGCCGCCTTTGCTCGCCGCATAGGCGGTGGCGAAGCTTGCCCCAAAGATCGACATCATCGAGCCGATGTTGATCACCTTGCCGTTCTCGGACGCCTTCAGCGCGGGATAGGCGAGCTTCGAGCACAGAAAGGCGCTGGTGAGATTGGTCTGGATCACCGTGTTCCACTCGTCGAGCTCGAGCTCGTGCGGTGGCTTGCGGATGCTCATGCCGGCATTGTTGATGAGGATGTCGATGCGGCCGAGATCGCCCACCACGCGGTCCACCATCGCGGCGATCGCCGCCTTGTCGGTGACGTCGGTGGTGACGGAGATCGCCTTCACGCCGCGCGCCCTGAGATCGTCGACGGCAGCCTTGGACTTCGCCTCGTTGCGACCGACCACGGCGATGTCGGCGCCGGCGTCGGCAAGTCCGTGCGCCAGGCCGAGCCCGATGCCGCCATTGCCTCCTGTGACGATCGCGACCTTGCCGCGGAGATCGAACCGGTTGGATGTCATGCTTCTTCTTTCCCGTTTCTTCTATTGGTTGCTTTGCCAGATCAGGACCAGTCCGAAGCCGGCCATGGCAGCGCCATAGCCGGCCCATTGCAACTGGTTGACCATGAAGCTCGACCGCGGCCAGGCAATGGTGCCCGTGCCTTGTCCGATCCAGAGCAGTCCGACGGCGAGGGCAAACAGGCCTGCTACAAGCAGAAATCTGCGCATGCGTTCCTCCCCATCGGCCCGCTTCCGTCACGATGCGGCGATGAAGGATCACCGCCGGCGCGAAAGCTTGGAGCGCACACTAGCCGTAGCTTCGGCCTGGATACAATGGCGGCGCCAGCCGCCAGCCGCGAGCGGGGAGAAGGCCTCGTCCCAAGACAAGTGGCGAAGCAGAAGCGATCAGGGATGCAGTTGGGCGACGGCGCAAAGCGCCGCCGCGTCGAGGCGTGCAGCGCGTGACATTCCGCGGCCCGCATCGACAGGCCCATAACGAAAGGGCCCATAACGAAAAAGCCCCGGCGATGCCGGGGCTTTGACGTTTGATCGTGAGATCAGATCAGTACTTCGCGACGACCGGACCGGTCCAGTTGAAGCGGTAGACCAGCGAGGTCGAGATCGTCTGGTTCCAGCTGTTGGCGCGGATGGAGTTGCCGACCAGCGCGTTGGTACCGTCGAACAGCTCGTCCGAGGTCTTGGCGTTGTAGAAAGCCGAACGATACTCGGTCTTCATGAACCAGCCGGGCGAGGAGACGCCGAAGATGTTCAGGCTGTTCTCGACACCGCCACCGACGAACCAGCCGTTACGGTTGTAGCTGTTCAGGTGAACGCCGGCGGGGGTGCCGCCGAGGGTCGTGAAGTTGGTCTGACCGAAGTGAGCGCCGGTGTAACCGCCGTTGACGTAGGAGAGAACGTTCGGAGCGACCAGCCAGCCGAGGCGAACGCCCGCGGCCCAGGAGGTTTCAAGCTTCTGGTTGCCGGTGATGCCGATGGTCGGATCCTGGATGGTGGCGCGGATGCTGCCGAACTGACCGTCAGCGAACACGCCGGCGACCCAGGTGCCGCTGAACTGCCAGTCGTAACCAGCGCCGACCGTGCCGAACCAACCCGAGCCACCCTGGCGCTGGTCGATCGTCAGCGGAACTGCGCCGACGGTGGTCTGGACGTGCTGGTCAGCATTCGAGAGACCGCCGCCGCCGCCGCCGAAGACGTAGAAGCCGGTCCAGTTCGCGACGGGCGCCGCCATCGGGGCCTTCACGTAGGGACGGGCAGCCAGATCGGCCGCCGAGGCCGAACCGGTCATCGCGGCAACCGCGGTCAGAGCGAGCAAAACCTTTTTCATGTCTAAATCCCCAACCTTGGTCTGTCGTAACAGGCGCGAGCGCACTGAAGTTCGTTTCATCTGATGTCCCGGACTATAGACGTTTCCATCCGAAATGCTGTTGCAGGGCAGGCACAGTCGCCGGAAAACGCGGCGCCGGGCGGATTTGGAACGGCTGCTCCAAGAATCGAAATTCACATGTAAAATCAAGATATTAGATGATATTTCGGCCCTACGATTTTGGGTAACTTCTCGTTAGCAAATTCGGCTTTGTCCGAAACCGAGGCAGTCCTGCCTCAGCCCTGGCGCCCTGAGTCGTTGGCCGACTCGGTCCCGCGCGCCTGAGTCGGGACGCGAGAATCTCCCGGGCTGAAGCCCCAGCAGACGAAAAAGGCCCCGGCGAACGACCGGGGCCTTGGCGTGACGCGTCAGAACGTGGTCTCAGACGTCCAGCAATTCCTCGCTGGCGAACTCGGCCTTGTCGGAGATGAAGGCGAAGCGCGCCTCGGCCTTGGTGCCCATCAGGCGCTCCACGGAATCGGCCGTGGTGTCGCGGTCGTCGGGAAGCAGCACCACCTTGAGCAGCGTCCGCTTGCGCGGATCCATGGTGGTTTCCTTGAGCTGCGCCGGCATCATCTCGCCGAGGCCTTTGAAGCGGTTCACCTCGACCTTGGCGTTGGCGTTGAACTCGCTCTTGAGCAGCGCTTCCTTGTGCTTGTCGTCGCGCGCGTAGACCGATTTCTGCCCGTGGGTCAGCTTGTAGAGCGGCGGCACCGCGAGAAAGAGATGGCCCTCGTCGATCAACTGCCGCATCTGCCGGTAGAAGAAGGTGATCAGCAGCGAAGCGATGTGCGCGCCGTCGACGTCGGCGTCGGTCATGATGATGATGCGCTGGTAGCGCAGATCCTCTTCGCGATACTGCAGAAGCTGGCCGCAGCCGATCGCCTGCACGAGGTCGGAGAGCTGCGCGTTCGCCGTCAGCTTGTCCTTGCCGGCGGAAGCGACGTTGAGGATTTTTCCGCGCAAGGGCAGCACAGCCTGGGTCTTGCGGTCGCGCGCCTGCTTGGCGCTGCCACCTGCCGAGTCACCCTCGACGATGAAGAGCTCAGAGCCCTCGGTGCCGGCATCGGTGCAGTCGGCGAGCTTGCCGGGCAGGCGCAGCTTCTTGCCTGCCGTCTTGCGCGCGGTCTCTTTCTCCTGCCGTCGCCGCAGCCGCTCCTCGGCGCGGTCGATCACGAAGTCGAGCAGCTTGTTGGCCATGTTCGGATTGCCCGACAGCCAGTGATCGAACGGATCCTTCATCGCCTGCTCGACGATGCGCTGCGCTTCGGCGGTGGCGAGACGGTCCTTGGTCTGGCCCTGGAATTCAGGCTCGCGCACGAACACGGAGAGCATCACGGCCGCCCCCACCATCACGTCTTCCGAGGTGATGGACGAGGCGCGCTTGCCCTGGCCGACGCGCTCGGCGTGGTCCTTCAAGCCGCGCAGCAGCGCGCTGCGCAGGCCGGATTCATGTGTGCCGCCGTCGGGCGTCGGCACGGTGTTGGTGTAGGAGGACAGGAAGCCGTCGGCATCCGCTGTCCAGGCCACCGCCCATTCGCAGGCGCCATGCGCGCCGTTGCGGCCGGACTTGCCGGAGAAGATGTCGGGATGCACCAGCGTGTCGGCGTGGATCGCCGCCGCCAGGTAATCCTTGAGGCCGCCGGGGAAGTGGAAGGTCGCTTCCGCCGGCACATCCTCGACGCCCTTGAGCAGCTCGGGTGCGCAGTTCCAGCGGATCTCGACGCCGCCGAACAGATAGGCTTTCGAGCGCGTCATCTTGAACAGGCGCTGCGGCTTGAACGCGGCCTTGGCGCCGAAGATGTCGGTGTCGGGCTTGAAGCGCACGCGCGTGCCACGGCGGTTGTTGACCTTGCCGAGGTCCTCGAGCTTGCCCTTGGGATGGCCACGCTCGAAGGTCATGCGATGCAGCTTCTGACCGCGTGCGACTTCGACTTCGAGCCGCGAGGAGAGGGCGTTCACCACGGAGATGCCGACGCCGTGCAGACCGCCCGAGGTCTCGTATACCTTGCTGTCGAACTTGCCGCCCGAATGCAGCGTGCACATGATGACTTCGAGCGCCGACTTCTTCGGAAACTTCGGATGCGGATCGATCGGAATGCCGCGGCCGTTGTCGGTGACGGTCAAAAACCCGTCCGCACCGAGCTCGACGCCGATGAAGGTCGCGTGTCCGGCCAGCGCCTCGTCCATCGAGTTGTCGATGACTTCGGCGAACAAATGATGCAGCGCCTTCTCGTCGGTGCCGCCGATATACATGCCCGGCCGGCGCCGCACCGGCTCCAGGCCTTCGAGCACCTCGATGTCGGCTGCGGTGTAATCGGCTTCTCCGCCGGTTCCGCGCGGCGCCGCTTTAGCGGCCGCGCGGGGCTTCGGCTCGTCGCCGCCGAAAAAATCGTCTTTTGCTTTGGGCTTCAATTGCTTGGACATATGTCTTGATGTGCTTTCGGGGCCGCGTAGGCGGCGAATCGGTTAGGCCGACTATGCCACTTCTGACTTGGAAAGGTTATCGCAGGGCCGGCCGGGCCGCGTGGTTGGGAGCCAATCCCGGCGATTTTACGCCGCAGGCCAACCAAATCCCGGCAATTTGACGTCCCGGTCCGGCCCGGGTCGGGTTTTGTGACTTGATGTCACACAAGCCCTTGGCTTACCAGTCTTTTTCATCGAGCAGCACCTTGAGACGGGGCGGGAAGGCTATTTTTGATGGAGCAATTTGCGCACGCCCTGGCCGATTTCGTGCGCGCTCACCAGGCCTGGGCGGCTCCCGTCGTGTTCCTGCTCGCCTTCGGGGAGTCGCTGGCCTTCATCTCGCTGCTCATCCCGGCCTGGGGCGCGCTGGTCGCGATCGGCGCACTGATCGGGGTGAGCGGCATCAGTTTCTATCCGGTCTGGATCGCAGGCGGCCTTGGCGCGGCGCTGGGGGACTGGGTCTCCTACTGGTTCGGTTTTCGCTACAAGGAGCGGGTGGCCCAGATGTGGCCGCTCTCGCGCTATCCCGAACTGTTGCCGAGGGGCGAGGCCTTCGTCCGCAGCTGGGGCATCCCCAGCATCTTCATCGGTCGCTTCTTCGGCCCCTTGCGCGCCTCGGTGCCGCTCGCGGCCGGGATCTTCGAGATGCCTTACTGGAGCTTCCAGGCCGCCAATTTCATCTCCGCCCTGGTCTGGTCGGCCGTGCTCCTGCTGTTCGGTGACGTGCTCGCCAAGATCATGGAATGGATCTGGCGGGTGATCTAGTTGCAGTCATTCCGGGGCGCTTGCAAAGCGAGCGAACCCGGAATCTGGAGGTTTTGGCACGAGATTCCGGGTTCGATGCTGCGCATCGCCCCGGAATGACAGTGGTTACCTTGACGAAAACGCGATCCGGCCTTATAGCCCCGCGCCATGATCAACGCCGCGACCATTCTGTTCGCCCGTCGCCGCCGCCGCAGTCTTGCGGTTTGGGCGGTCGATCGCGTTTGAGATCATCGTCTTTGCCGCTGGATCCGATCCGCGGCATTCTCTCTCCTGTCAGCGCGATCTGATCCGGCGGCCCCCAACGAGGCCCCGCAGGAGACCACGATGTATACGCCACCCCATTTCAAGCAAGATCGCACCGCGAGCCTGAAATTCGCCGAGGAGCGCGGCTTCGGCACCATGTGTGCCTTCGACGGCAAGAAGCCGGTCGCATCCCCGCTGCCGTTCTATCTGACCTATGCCGCCGACGGCACGCCGCAGGCCGCCTTTCATGTCGCCCGTCACAATCCCTTGCTAAAGCTGGCGGGCGGCGATGCGTCCTGGCTGCTCGCGGTCAACGGCCCCGATGCCTATGTGTCGCCGGACTGGTACGTCTCGCCGGATCAGGTTCCGACCTGGCTCTACCAGTCGGTGCATCTGAGCGGGCCGGTGCGGCTGTTGTCGGACGACGAGCTGGCGGTGCAGATCGATACGCTCAGCGACAAGTTCGAGAATTGGCTGCTGCCGAAGAAGCCGTGGACCTCGGGCAAGATGACGGCGGGACGGCTCGAGGCGATGAAGAAGGGGATCGTGGGCATGGTCATGACCGTCGAGGAGGTGGAGGGCAGCTTCAAGCTGAACCAGCACAAGTCCGAAGCCGACTATGCGGCGATCGCCAATGCGCTCGGCGCGCAAACGGATGCGGACTCGCGCACGGTCGCAGGCCTGATGCGCGAAGCGAGACCGTTGGCCTTCGCAACAGACACGGTACAAGCGCAGCAAGCGATGACGCCTGAAGGGGGCGTGTGATGAGCAGGAAGAAGATCGGCATTCTCGGTGCGTCCGGCTACACCGGAGCCGACGCGGTGCGCCTTCTGGCGCGGCATCCGAATGCCGAGATCTCGGCGCTCACCGCCAACACCCATGCAGGCAAGGCCATGAGCGAGGTGTTTCCGCACTTCTTCATGCTCGACCTGCCAGAACTCGTGGAGTGGGAAAAGGTCGACTGGACCAAGCTCGACGCGGTGCTCTGCGGGCTGCCGCACGGCACCACGCAGGAGATCATCGCGGCCGTGCTCAAGGCCAATCCCAGGATCAAGATCCTCGACATGTCCGCGGATTTCCGGCTGCGCAACAAGGACACCTACGCGCAGTGGTACGGCCATGAGCATCGGGCGTTCGAGCTGCAAGGCGAGGCTGTCTATGGGCTGACCGAATTCTACCGGGAGAAGATCACTTCCGCCCGGCTGGTCGCCTGTCCCGGTTGCTATCCGACCGCGGTCTTGCTGGCGCTGGTACCGCTGGCGAAGGCCAAGTTGATCGACGTGAACGACATCGTCATCGACGCGAAATCAGGCCTCACCGGCGCCGGCCGCGGGCTGAAGCAGAACACGCTATTCAGCGAAGCGGGCGAGGGGCTGTCGCCCTATTCGGTCGGCACTCACCGGCACGCGCCCGAGATCGAGCAGGAAATCAGCCTCGCGGCGGGCGCCGCGGTGACGGTGAATTTCACGCCGCATCTGATCCCGATGGCGCGGGGCGAATTCTGCACCTCCTACGTCAAGCTCAACGGTGCAACGCCCGACGATCTGCGGGAAGCGCTGCAGACTGCATACGCCAACGAGCCGTTCGTGCATGTCGCCAAAAAGGGCGTGCTGCCGCAGACGCAGAATGTGCGCGGCTCCAACTATGTTCAGATAGGCGTCGTCGCCGACCGCATCAAGGATCGGGCGATCGTGCTTTCGACGCTCGACAATCTGGTGAAGGGCTCGGCCGGTCAGGCGATCCAGAACATGAACCTGATGTTTGGATTGCCGGAAACCGCGGGCCTGGAGCAGATCGCGCTGTTTCCATAAGGCGAGCCGCCACGACACGAACAAGCTCGAAAGGACCGTATCATGAGCCTAACGGACACCGCCAAAGCCCCGACCACCAGCGCGGCCAAGAAGCCGGCCACCGTTTTCGTCGACGGCGGCTCCGGCACCACCGGGCTCGGCATCAACGAGCGGCTCAAGCTCCAGAACGACGTCGTCGTGAAGACGATTCCCGACGACAAGCGCAAGGACCCCGCGGCCAAGAAGGCGTTGATGGAGGAGGTGGACCTCGTCATCCTCTGCCTGCCCGACGATGCCGCCAAGGAGACGGTCGCGCTCGTCGACAGCATGGGCGCCTCGGGCCCGAAGGTGCTGGATGCGTCCACCGCCTATCGGGTCGCGCCCGATTGGGCCTATGGCTTTCCGGAGCTGACGGCTGACCAGGCCGGCAAGATCAAGGCGGCGAAGAAAGTCTCCAATCCCGGCTGCTATCCGACCGGCGCAATTGCGCTGCTGCGGCCGATCGTGGATGCCGGTCTGTTGCCCTCAGACTATCCCGTCACCGTCAACGCGGTGAGCGGCTATTCCGGCGGCGGCAAGTCGATGATCGCGAGCTTCGAAGACGGCAGCGCGCCGTCCTTCGAGCTCTACGGCCTCGGCTTCGAGCACAAGCATCTACCGGAGATGCAGCTCTATTCGAACCTGACGCGGCGGCCGATCTTCGTTCCCTCGGTCGGCAATTACCGGCAGGGCATGCTGGTGTCGGTGCCACTCCAGCTCGACACGCTGCCGGGCAAGCCCGGTGGAGCGGACCTTCAGGCCGCGCTCGCCAAGCGCTATGCCGGCTCGAAATACGTCAAGGTGATGCCGCTGCAGAACGAGGCGAGCAAAGGCGGCCGGATCGAGCCGGAGGCGCTCAACGAAACCAACATGCTCGAGCTCTACGTGTTCGCCAGCGACAAATATCACCAGGCGGTGCTGGTCGCCCGGCTCGACAATCTCGGCAAGGGCGCATCCGGCGCCGCCGTGCAGAACATGCGGCTGATGCTGGGCCTGCCGGAGATGTAGGGCAGTCTCGTGCCCCGACGCAGCGCAGCACTTCTTCAGTGATGCGCTGCAAAGCCGGGGCCCGGGCCTCACCGCACCGGGACTTCATTCACTGCAAGACGATGTCAGCCGGAAACGGTCGAACGGGGCGACCGGCGCAGACGTTGTTGCGCGCCATCACCGCGTCGCGTTGAGACTTTTCGATGTCGCCGAGCGAGCGGCTGGAAATCCCGCACGTCTCCTGGTGGTCCTGCGCGTAGCTGCGCAAGGAGCTCCAGGCGAGCGATGCGCGGATGTAGGCGTCGCAGCGGTTCGGCATCAATCCGCGATTCATCGGCTTTGTCGCCTCGACGGCCTCGCCGCGCAGGCGGGCCAGTTCGGGGCATTGGGCCTGCGCCTCGCCGCCAAATCCGGCGAGCGCGATCATTGCCACGGCTGAAAGAAAGGTCCGCATCGGGATCCTCGCTTCGGTTGCCTCAACCCGCGCGATAATAACGCAGGTCGCCGGGGCTTGCGACGGCTTTCCGAAAGCTCACAGCACCTTGAAGATCGCCAGAGCCAGCACGGCCTGGGCGGCGAAGCCGACGCTGAAGGCCAGCGTGCGGAACACGGGGATGCCGATCGCATAAACGATGAGATGCGCGACGCGGGACCAGAAATAGACGGCGCAGGCGAGCACGGTCCATTTCGTCGAATAGTCGATCGCGTTCAGGATCAGCACGAGCGGCGCGAAGATCACGAGGTTCTCGACCGCGTTGTCATGCGCGAACATCAGCCGGTTGGCCCATTCGGATTGCGGCTTGTCGCCGCGCGAGGGATTGGCCATGGCGCCGCCGAGGCCGCGAACCTGACAGCGGTTGATGACGTAGGGGACCCAGAGGATCCCGGTCAGGATCACCGTCAGTGTCAGCCAGAACAATTCGCGCGTCATGGTTCAGTCCCCTCTGTCGTCGCTGTGGTGAGCGAAGAGTCTATACGAAAGCGCAGCCGATTCCGCTATGCGCGAACCCTGACATAGCTGCCGGGTGCATCCTCGATGGGGGGCAGGGCGTCGCTGCCGACGCTGCGCGCCGGAACCTGCTCCGGATCGAGCTCGCCCAGCCATTGGCGCCAGTCCGGCCACCACGAGCCCTTGTGCTCGACCGCGCCCTTCATCCATTGCGCGACGTTGACGTCCTTGACGTTGTCGTTGGTCCAGTACTGGTACTTGTTCGAGGCGGGCGGGTTGACGACGCCGGCGATGTGGCCGGAGCCCGAGAGCACATATTTCACCGGGCCGCCGAAGAACTGCGAGCCGTACAGCACCGATTCCGCCGGCGCGATGTGGTCCTCGCGCGTGGCGAGGTTGTAGACGGGAACCTTGACCTTGGAGAGATCGAGCAGCGTGTTGTCCAGCACCATGGTGCCGGTGGAGAGCCGGTTCTCCAGATAGCAGTTGCGCAGATAATAGGAATGGTTCGACGCGGTCATGCGCGTGGCGTCGGAATTCCAGTGCAGCAGGTCGAACGCGCTCGGCTGCTGGCCCTTCAGATAGTTGCTGACGACGTAAGACCAGATCAGGTCGTTGGAGCGCAGCATGTTGAAGGCCATCGCCATCTTCGAGCCTTCGAGCACGCCGGCCGTCTTCATGTCCTGCTCGAGCGCGGCGATCTGATCCTCGTCGACGAACACGAGAAGATCGCCGGCATGGGTGAAGTCCACCTGCGCGGCGAAGAACGTCGCCGACGACACGCGCTGGCGGCGCTTCTCGGCGAGCCAGGCCAGCGTGGTCGCGAGCATGGTGCCGCCGACGCAATAGCCCGCGGTGTGCACCTTCATCTCGCCGGTAAGCTTCTCGATCACGTCCATCGCCGTGAGCGGGCCTTCCTTCATGTAGTCTTCCCAGCTCTTGTTGCCGAGCCGCTTGTCGGGATTGACCCATGAGATCACGAACACGGTGATGCCCTGGTCGACGCACCACTTGATGTAGGATTTCTCCGGCTTGAGATCGAGGATGTAGAACTTGTTGATCCAGGGCGGCACGATCAGGAGCGGGGTGCGCAGCACCGTCTCCGTGGTCGGCGAATACTGGATCAGCTGCATCATCTCGTTCTGGTAGATCACCTTGCCCGGCGTCGTCGCCATGTTGACGCCGACGACGAGGTTGTCCGGGTTGGACTGGCGGATCTTCAGCATGCCCTTGCCGGCCGCGATGTCCTCGGCCAGCATCGTCAGCCCGCGCGCGAGGTTGCCGCCGTTGCTGGCCACGGTCTCGCGCAGCACTTCCGGATTGGTCAGCACGAAATTGGATGGCGACAGCGCGTTTGTGACCTGCTGGACGTAGAACTCGGCCTTGCGGCGGGTGTGCGGATCGAGCTCGGCGTCGCGCACCAGGTCCTGCGCCCATTTGGTCGTGAGCAGATAGAGCTGCATCACGAAATCGAAGAACTGGTTCGACTTCCATTCCGGATCGGCAAAGCGCTTGTCGCGCGGCGAGGGGGCGATCGCGGGGGGAGCATCCTGACCGGCCATGCGGCGTGCCGCCGAACCCCAGAGGTCGAGATAGTCCTTGGCGAGCTTGGTCTGCAGGTCGGACGAGCGGGACGTATCCGACAGCCAGTATTCGGCGACCGAGGTGAAGGCCTTGATCACTTCGGCCAGCTCGGCCGGCGGCCGATCCTGCACCTCGCCGCTCTCGCGCGGCTTGAGATAGGCGGCCAGCGCCTTGCCGCCGCTTTCCATCGCCCGCGCGACATTCATCGCGAAGGCTTCCGCATCGAACTTCGTCTCGGGTTTGGGCGTTTCAGTCGTGGCCATACTCATGGGCAGAACAGTAACGACTCATTCCGTATTCGTCACCGCGAAGCTCGCATGTTTGGCGTTAAACACGCTCCAAGATGTGCTGCACTGCGACAAAGTTTCTTGGTTTTGTCACAATCGCGGTGCAACCCTTTTGGCCGTGGGCCTTGGATGTTTTCTCGCTCGTACCATTTGTGGGCAGCAATGGTTTGAGCTTGGGCAGGTTGTCGGGTTAGTGTGCGGCAGCTTGCATTGGGACGAGTAGGGGATTTCCCAAGTGTTGGCGTTGAGGGACCTGCAAAAGTCGCTGCTCTGCGGCGCGCTGCTGAGCGTGGCGTTCGCGCTGGGCGGTTGTTCGAGTCAGCTCGCGGATATGACGCCGGCGGACGCGCAGGCGCATCCCAAGGAACCCGGCTCCTACCTGCCGGTGCACGATCTGCCCCCCGATCGCGATCAGGCCGTCATCTCGCCCGAGCAGCGCGCCAAGATCGAGGCCGAGCTCGCCGCCGCGCGCGATCGCCAGGCCGTTGCCGGCAAGGATGCGAAATGAGGCAGTGCAAGGTAATCGCTGGCGCCCCCGCCTTGCCGTGCTAAAAGATGCCAGTTCAGCCGAGAGTCAGGGCGAACGACTTCAGCTCTCGTTGTCGATGATTGCTCTAAGTATTTGATTTTGAGTAATTTTCACGGCGACGCGGAGCCCCAGTCGGAATCGCCGTCCGTCCTGTCGATTCTGTCCTGACCGGTTGCCCGGAGCCCAGAGAGCCATGGAAGAATTTTACCGCATCCGCCGCCTTCCGCCTTACGTGTTTGAGCAGGTCAACCGGGCCAAGGCGGCCGCGCGGAATGCCGGCGCCGACATCATCGACCTCGGCATGGGCAATCCGGACCTGCCGGCACCGGCCCATGTGCTGGAGAAGCTCAAGGAGACCTTGGGCAAGCCGCGCACGGACCGCTACTCGGCCTCCCGCGGCATCAACGGCCTGCGCAAGGCCCAGGCCGCCTACTATGCCCGCCGCTTCGGCGTGAAGCTCAATCCCGACACCCAGGTGGTGGCGACGCTGGGCTCCAAGGAAGGCTTCGCCAACGTGGCGCAGGCGATTACCGCGCCCGGCGACGTCATCCTCTGTCCGAACCCGAGCTATCCGATTCACGCCTTCGGCTTCCTGATGGCGGGCGGCGTGATCCGCTCGGTGCCCTCCGAGCCGACGCCGGAATTCTTCGAGGCGGCCGAGCGGGCGATCATCCATTCGATCCCGAAGCCGCTCGCGCTCGTCGTCTGCTATCCCTCGAACCCGACCGCCTATGTCGCGAGCCTCGATTTCTACAAGGACCTCGTCGCCTTCGCGAAGAAGCACGAGATCCTGATCCTGTCCGATCTCGCTTATGCCGAGGTCTATTTCGACGAGAGCAACCCGCCGCCCTCGGTGCTGCAGGTGCCGGGCGCGATGGACGTCACCGTCGAGTTCACCTCGATGTCCAAGACCTATTCGATGGCCGGCTGGCGCATGGGCTTCGCGGTCGGCAATGAGCGCGTGATCGCCGCGCTCGCCCGCGTCAAATCCTACCTCGATTACGGCGCCTTCACGCCGGTCCAGGTCGCGGCGACCGCCGCGCTGAACGGCCCGGACGATTGCATCAAGGAGATGCGCGACACCTACCGCAAGCGCCGCGACGCGCTGGTGGAATCGTTCGGCCGCGCCGGCTGGGACATCCCGCCGCCGGAGGCCTCGATGTTCGCCTGGGTGCCGCTGCCGGAAGCCTTCCGCAGCGTCGGCAGCATGCAGTTCGCCACCTTGATGGTGGAGAAATCCGGCGTCGCGGTCTCGCCCGGCGTCGGCTTCGGCGAGCATGGTGAAGGATATGTCCGCATCGCCATGGTGGAAAACGAGCAACGGATCAGGCAGGCCGCCCGCGGCGTGCGCCGCTTCCTTGAAAGCGGCATCGAAACGTTGCACAACGTCGTTCCGCTCGCCAATCGGCGTTAAGTTCTCTTCGGCAGGTTTTCTAAGACATCATGGTTGCACCCCTGAAAGTGGGCATAGCGGGGCTCGGCACCGTGGGCGCCGAAGTGGTCCGTTTGATCGAAACGCAGGCGCGCGTGCTCGCGGGCCGTAGCGGCCGCGGCATTCGCGTCGTTGCCGTCACCGCGCGCTCGAAAGCGAAGAAGCGCGGCATCGACCTGCGCGGCGTCGAATGGGCCAAGGACCCCATGGCGCTGGCGACGCATCCCGGCATCGATTGCTTCGTCGAGCTGATGGGCGGCGCCGGCGATCCCGCGCTCTCCGCGGTCGAAGCCGCACTGAACGCCGGCAAGTCGGTTGTCACCGCGAACAAGGCCTTGCTCGCCAAGCACGGCATCAAGCTCGCGAAAGCCGCCGAAAAGCACGGCGGCGCGCTGAATTTCGAGGCAGCCGTCGGCGCTGCGATCCCCGTGATCAAGACGTTGCGCGAGGGTCTTGCCGGCACCGGCATCAACCGCGTCTACGGCATCCTCAACGGCACCTGCAATTACATCCTGACGCGGATGGAGCAGGAAGGGCTGTCCTTCGCCGAATGTCTCAAGGACGCGCAACGGCTCGGCTATGCCGAGGCCAACCCGTCCTTCGACGTCGACGGTCACGATACCGCGCAGAAGCTCGCGATCCTGGCCAGCCTCGCTTTCGGCACGAAAGTTGCTCAAAGCGCGGTGTATGTCGAAGGCATCTCATCCATTGCGCCGGAGGATCTGCGCGCCGCCGACGATCTCGGTTACCGGCTCAAGCTGCTCGGCGTTGCCGTTCGCACCGCCAAGGGCATCGAGCAGCGCGTGCATCCGACCATGGTTCCGAAATCCTCCTCGATCGCGCAGGTGATGGGTGTCACCAATGCGGTCACGATCGACGGCGAGGGGATTCCGCCGATCACGCTGGTCGGGCCCGGTGCGGGTGGCGCTGCCACCGCGTCCGCCGTCGTCGCCGATATCGCCGACGTTGCGCGCGGCATCCGCGCCAATCCGTTCGGCCGGCCGATCGCGCAGCTGCGTGACACCAAGAAGGCGCCGATGGAGCGCCACGAGGGCGGCTATTACATCCGCCTCCTGGCCCGCGACTTCCCGGGCACCGCGGCTGCGATCGCGACGCGGCTTGCCGAGCAGAAGATTTCGATCGAGTCGATCGTGCAGCGTCATCCCAATGGCGGCGTTGCCCCCGCGAACGGCAAGGCGGTCCCCGTGCCCGTCATCCTGATCACTTACGCCACCCACGAGGACGCCGTGCGCCGCGCGCTCGCCGCCGTGCAGAAGGACAAGGTGATCAGCGGGCGGCCGCAGGTCATCAGGATCGAGAAGAACTGAGCGTGAAAGCCACCAGGCGGTTCGAACGAACCGCCGTTGTTGCGAGTTGATGCGGGCGGAGATTTCCGTCCAGAACCGTTTCGAAGGAGTTAGCCGATGTCGACCCATATTTCAGTCCCGCCGCAAGCCTTGCTCGAGCGCATCCTGACGCTGGAGATCGTGCGCGTGACGGAGCGGGCGGCGGTATCGTCGGCGCGGCTGCGCGGGCACGGCAACGAGAAGGCGGCCGATCAGGCCGCGGTGGACGCCATGCGCCGCGAGCTCAACAAGCTTCCGATCGAGGGCACCATCGTGATCGGCGAGGGCGAGCGCGACGAGGCGCCGATGCTTTTCATCGGTGAGAAGGTCGGCATGAACGCCGGCCCGCAGGTCGACATCGCGGTCGATCCGCTCGAAGGCACCACGCTGTGCGCCAAGAACATGCCGGGCTCGATCGCCACCATGGCGATGGCCGACGGCGGCACCCTGCTGCACGCCCCCGACGTCTACATGCAGAAGCTCGCGATCGGCCCCGGCTACGACAAGGGCGTCGTCGATCTCGATGCCTCGCCCGCCGACAACGTCCGCCGCCTCGCCAAGGCCAAGGGTGTCCAGCCCGACGGCATCACGGTGCTCGTGCTCGATCGTCCGCGCCATGCCAGCATCATCGAGAGCGTGCGCTCGACCGGCGCTGCCGTGCGCCTGATCACCGACGGCGACGTCGCCGGCGTGATCCACTGCGCCGACCCCGACAACACCGGTGTCGACATGTATCTCGGCACCGGCGGCGCGCCGGAAGGCGTGCTCGCGGCCGTTGCGCTGCGCTGCATCGGCGGCCAGATGCAGTGCCGCCTGATCCTGGATTCCGGCGAGAAGATCGAGCGCGCCGCCAAGATGGGCGTCAACGATCCCAAGATGATCTACGGCATCGAGGACATGGCGCGCGGCGACTGCCTGTTCGCGGCCACCGGCGTCACCACGGGCTCGTTGCTGTCGGGCGTGAAATTCCGCAAGGACGGCGTGATCGAAACCGAGACGGTGGTGATGCGCTCCGTCACTGGTACCGTGCGCTACATCAAGGCCGAGCACCGCGAGCTCGCCAAGTTCCACCTGGACTAAGACCTCCGTCATTCCGGGGGCGACGGGCCCGCGCAAAGTGCGGCCCGGAGAATCCGGAATCCATCGGGCGGCAAAGTCGGTGTGAAATGGATTCCGGGCTCTCCGGGCCGCGCCTTGCGCGGTCCCGTCGCCCCGGAATGACAACAAGAACAACAAGAGGGAAGCGCGCATGTCCGATCTCTCCGCCGTCAAAGCCCTCGTCTTCGACGTCTTCGGCACGGTCGTGGACTGGCGCACCAGCCTGATCTCCGACTTCATGTGGTGGAGCAGGCAGCGTGGTATCAAGGCCGACTGGACCGCTTTGGTCGACGGCTGGCGCGGCATGTACATGGCCTCGATGGACGACGTGCGCCGGCATCCCGAGCGCGGCTATGTCATGCTCGACGATCTGCATCGCCGCTCGCTGGAAAAGCTGGTCGATCAATTCGCGATCAAGGGCCTCACCGAAGCCGATCTCGACCACCTTACCAAAGGCTGGCACCGCCTCAATCCCTGGCCCGACAGCGTCGCCGGCCTGACGCGGCTGAAGACGAAATTCGTGATCTCGCCGCTCTCCAACGGCAACGTCGCGTTGCTCACCAATATGGCGAAGTTCGCCGGCCTGCCGTGGGACCTCGTCATGTCGGCCGAGCTGTTCGAGCACTACAAGCCGGATCCCGAGACCTATCTCGGCGCGGCCAAGCTGCTCTGCCTCAAGCCGGACGAGGTGATGATGGTCGCCGCGCACAATGGCGATCTCGCCGCTGCGCAGAAGAACGGGCTGAAGACCGCGTTCGTGGCGAGGCCGACCGAGTACGGCCCGCTTCAGAAGGTCGATTTCGAGGCCACCGGCAATTGGGACATCGTCGCCAGGGATTTCGGCGGGATCGCCGACAAGCTCGGCTGCTGAGCTTCGCTCAGACCGGGCGCTGCGGCGCGCTCGCCTGATCGTCGGGCGCACAGAACGTCGCGATCGCCAGATCGATCCGCTTGTCCAGCACGCGGCGATTGAGCTTGAATCCGGTATCGGTCAACAGCCTGAAATGGTCGTGGCCGAACACCATGCCGAACAGCATCTCGGCGACCAGGCGAAGCGGCACGCCTTCGAAGCGAGGCTCCAGACCCGCCGCCTTGAGCAGCTCGACGACCTGATCGGTGCCGGAGTCCATGATGACCTCGGCGAACATGCGCCCGAGCGCAGGCGAGGCCTGGCGCTCGCCGATGATCAGGCGCTGCAGCGCGATCTCGCCCGGCGACAACGCCACGTCGGCGGCCTCGCGCAGCATGCTGCGAAGCCGGGTCACGGGTGAGCCTTCCAGGGACGCATCGGTGAAGTCCGCTGCGGGCAGGCTGCGCAGCAGCATGGCGCGAAACAGCTCGGTCTTGCTCTCGAACAATTTGTAGAGCGTCTTCTTCGACATCCCGGCGGCACTGGCGATGTCGTCCATGGTGGTCGCGGCAAAGCCCTTGCTGGTGAAGGTGTCCTTTGCCGCCGCCAGCAATTGTAACATGCGCGCGTCCGGGGCGGGGAGACCCGCGGTCGTCCCGGTCCGCTCCGACGGCGGGTTCGCGCGTCTTTGACTGCTGGATTCTCTCGCCATGGAAACACCCGCCTTGAATCTGAGCTGCTTCACGACTGCTTGAACGCCGTTTCGGAGGCAGCCTAGCACTTGACTTAAGGCAAGGAAACTACCAAGTTTCCAGATGGAAACTGAATAGTTTCCGAATGTTTCCGTGCGTGTTTCCGTTTGACGGACCGCAGGCTTACCCATGGATCGTCTTGATGACTCCCCTGATCTTCCGCGCCGCCCCCCTGATTGCGCTGCTGCTTGCGGCATGCGGCGAGCAGAGCCCGCAGGCGTCGTCGCCGCAGATGGTGCCGGAGGTCGGCATCATGACCCTGAAGCCGCAGGAGGCGAAGATCTCGACGGTTCTGCCGGGCCGCGTCGTCGCCTACCAGGTCTCCGAGGTGCGGCCGCAAGTCACCGGCATTCTGCTCAAGCGCGACTTCGTCGAAGGCGCCGAGGTGAGGGAAGGCGATCTGCTCTACGAGATCGATCCGGTGCAATACAAGGCAGGTCTGGCGAGCGCCGAGGCCGCGGTGCAGAAGTCGGAGGCAACCCTCGTCAGCGTCAAGCTGAAGGCTGCGCGCAAGACCCAGCTCCTTCAAACCAACGCGGCCAGCCAGCAGGATGTCGATGATGCCGTTGCCGCCTACAAGCAGGGCGAGGCCGACCTGAAGGCTGCGGAAGCCAACCGCGACACCGCCGCGATCTCGCTCGACCGCACCAAGGTCACCGCGTCGATCTCGGGCCGCATCGGCAAGTCGACCATCACGCCCGGCGCGCTCGTGACTGCGAGCCAGGCGACGGCGATGACCACGATCCAGCAGCTCGATCCCGTCTATGTCGATCTCGACCAGTCGACCTCCGAGATGGAGTGCCTGCGCAGCCAGATCGCAGGCGGAAAGCTCAAGCGACCCGCCGAGGGCGTGCAGGTCGAGCTCCTGATGGAGAGCGGCAAGACCTACGGCCACAAGGGCAAGTACGGTTTCACCGACGCCAGCGTCAACGAGAGCACCGGCTCGGTGTCCTCGCGCGCGGTCTTCGCCAATCCCGAGCGGGCGCTGCTGCCCGGCATGTATGTGCGCGCCCGCGTCGTCGCCGGCGTCGATCCCAACGCGATCCTGGTGCCGCAGCGCGCCGTCTCGCGCAATCCGCTGGGGCAGGCGGTGGCGATGTTCGTCGACAAGGACGGCAAGGTCGAGCAGCGCACGCTGGAGCTCGGGGAGGGTGTCGGCAGCAACTGGCTGGTTCGCTCCGGCGCCAAGGCCGGCGATCGCCTCGTCCTGGAGGGAACGCAGAAGGCGCGCCCCGGCGCCCCCGTCAAGACCGTCGAGGTCGCGGTCGATACTGCAACCGGCCTCACCGTGAACCCGACGCGGCAGGCCGATGCGCGGCCAGCATCCGCCACCACAGAACAATAAAGTCATGTCCCATTTCTTCATCAAGCGGCCGATCTTTGCCTGGGTCATCGCCATCCTGATCATGCTGGGCGGCGTGCTCGCGATCATGCGGCTGCCGATCGCGCAATATCCGCAAATCGCGCCGACCGTGGTCACGATCACGGCGACCTATCCCGGCGCCAACGCCGAGACGGCCGAGAACTCGGTGACCAAGGTCATCGAGCAGAACATGACCGGTCTCGACTATCTCCAGTACATGTCGTCGTCGAGCACCTCGACCGGTCAGGTGCAGATCTCGCTGACCTTCACCAACGAGGCCGATGCCGACATCGCCCAGGTGCAGGTGCAGAACAAGCTGCAGCTCGCCACCCCCTTGCTGCCGCAGGTCGTGCAGCAGCAGGGCATCAAGGTCGTGAAGTCGTCGGCGAGCTTCCTGATGGTGCTCGGCTTCGTCTCCGAGGACGGAAGGCTAGCCGCCAGCGACATCGCCGATTACGTGGCATCCTCCGTCAACGATCCCATCAGCCGCGTCGCGGGCGTCGGCCAGGTGACGTTGTTCGGCGCCGAATACGCCATGCGCATCTGGCTCGATCCCGACAAGCTGGCGAAATACAATCTGATGCCCGGCGACGTGACCGCCGCGATCCAGACCCAGAACACGCAAGTGACGGCCGGCCAGCTCGGCGGCCTGCCGGCGGTCGGCGGCCAGCAGCTCAATGCCACCATCACCTCGCAGAGCCGCCTGCAGACGGTCGCGCAGTTCAAGGACATCATTTTGCGCACCGCGACATCAGGCCAGACGGTGCGCATCGGCGACGTCGCGCGTGTCGAGATCGGCTCGAAGTCCTATGATTCCGCGGCGCGCTACAACGGCAAGCCGGCCTCAGGCATGGGCATCAGCCTTGCGACCGGCGCCAATGCGGTTGCGACCTCGGAAGCGGTGAAGGCGCGCGTGGCCCAGCTCAGTGCGACCATGCCGGAGGGGCTGCGGGTCGTGTATCCCTACGACACCACGCCCTTCGTCAAGCTGTCGATCGAGAAGGTGATCCACACCCTGTTCGAGGCGATCGCGCTGGTCTTCGTCGTGATGTTCGTGTTCCTGCAGAGCTGGCGCGCGACCCTGATTCCGACCATCGCGGTGCCCGTCGTGCTGCTCGGCACCTTCGGCGTGCTCTCGCTCGCGGGCTATTCCATCAACACGCTGACGATGTTCGCGATGGTGCTGGCGATCGGCCTGCTGGTCGACGATGCCATCGTCGTGGTCGAGAACGTCGAGCGCGTGATGGCCGAGGAAAACCTCGGCCCGCGCGAGGCGACCGAGAAATCGATGCGCGAGATCACGGGCGCGCTGGTCGGCATCGGCGTCGTGCTCTCGGCCGTGTTCATCCCGATGGCGTTCTTCAACGGCTCGGTCGGCATCATCTATCGCCAGTTCGCGCTCACCATCGTCACGGCGATGCTGCTGTCGGTGCTGGTGGCGCTGGTGCTGACGCCGGCGCTGTGCGTTACGATCCTGAAGCCGGCGAAGCACCATGGCAACCAGCGCGGCTTGTTCGGCCTGTTCAACCGCGGCTTCGAGCGCATGGCGCACGGCTATCAGCGCACCGCGGGCGGTGCGATCCGGCGCGTCGCGGTCGTGCTGGTCGCCTTTGCCGCCATCGTCGCCGGCATGGTTGTCCTGTTCCAGCGCCTGCCGAGCTCGTTCCTGCCCGAGGAGGACCAGGGCACGATCATGACGCTGATCCAGCTTCCGGTCGGCGCGACCTCGACGCGCACGCTCGATGTCATCAAGCAGGTCGAGCACCAATATCTCGACAACGAGAAGGATGCGGTCGAAGGCGTGTTCGCGGTCAGCGGCTTCAGCTTCGCGGGGCAGGGCCAGAATGTGGGCCTTGCCTTCGTCAGCCTGAAGCCGTTCGACGAGCGCAGGAGCCCCGCAGCCTCGGCACAGGCGGTGGCCGGCCGCGCCATGGGGGCGTTCATGAAGATCCGCGACGCCATGGTGTTCGCGGTGCTGCCGCCCTCCATTCCGGGCTTCGGCAATGCCGGCGGCTTCGACCTCTATCTGCAGGATACCGGCGGCAACGGCCACGACGCGCTGATCCAGGCCCGCAACCAGCTGCTCGGCCAGCTCGCGGCGGACAAGCGCGTGGCGCAGGCGCGGCCGAACGGCCAGGACGACACGCCGCAGTTCAATCTCGACGTCGACCAGGCCAAGGCCACGGCGCTCGGCGTCAACCTGAGCGATCTCAACACCACGCTGTCGGCGGCGTGGGGCGGGGCCTATGTCAACGACTTCATCGACCGCGGCCGCGTCAAGCAGGTCTATGTGCAGAGCGATGCACCGTTCCGCATGGACAGCAGCGATATCGGCCGCTGGTATGTCCGCAACGCCGCGGGCTCGATGGTGCCGTTCTCGGCGGTCGCCACCGATCGCTGGAGCTTTGGCTCGCCGCGCCTCGAGCGCTACAACGGCGTTGCCGCCGTCGAGCTGCAGGGCCAGGCCGCGCCGGGCACCAGCTCGGGCGTCGCGATGCAGGCGGTGGAGGAGCAGATGGCCAAGCTCCCCAAAGGTTACGGCCACGAATGGACCGGCCTGTCGTTCCAGGAGCGGCTGACCGGCAGCCAGACGCTGTACCTCTATTCGATCTCGCTGCTGATCGTCTTCCTCAGCCTCGCCGCGCTGTACGAGAGCTGGTCCGTCCCCTTCGCGGTGATGCTGACGGTGCCGATCGGCGTGCTCGGCGCGCTGCTGGCGGCGAGCCTGTTCAGCCAGGCCAACGACGTCTATTTCCAGGTCGGCCTGCTCACGACGATTGGCCTCGCCTCGAAGAACGCCATCCTGATCGTCGAATTCGCCCTGGACCAGATCGCCTCCGGTCGCAGCCTCGTCGACGCAACGCTGCATGCGGCCCGCCAGCGGCTTCGCCCGATCCTGATGACCTCGCTCGCCTTCATCCTCGGCGTGCTGCCGCTGGCGGTGGCGACAGGGGCGGGCTCGGCCAGCCAGAACGCGGTCGGCATCGGGGTAGCCGGCGGCATGATCGCGGCCACCGTGCTCGGCATCTTCTTCGTGCCGGCGCTGTTCGTGCTGGTGAAGCGGATCTTCCCGGGCAGGCGGACGGACGCGGGCGTGCCGGTTTCGGCTCCCGCCGCCGAGCCGGCGGAATAGGCTAGCTTGCTGGTTTGACATCCCCAAAACGAACGTCTTTCATATCGAAAAGATCGATGTGAGGAGCGTGCCGTGGATACCGAGCTCGCGCGGACATTTCTGACGGTGGTGGCGACCGGCAATTTCATCTCGGCCGCCGAGCGGCTTCATGTCAGCCAGTCCACGGTCAGCACGCGGATTCATTCCCTCGAAGAGCTGCTCGGCTGCACGCTGTTCGTTCGCAACAAGGCGGGCGCAGCCCTGACGGCGGCGGGGCGGCAGTTCCAACGCCACGCCGCGACGCTGGTGCGCACCGTCGAGCAGGCCCGGCACGACGTCGGAGTGCCCAAGGGTTTCAGCGGTGGGCTCGTGGTCGGCGGACGCATCGGCCTCTGGGAGGAATTTTTGCTGCTGTGGGTCCCCGGCATGCAGGAGGCCAATCCGCAGATCTCGATCCGCGCCGAGAGCGCGCTCGAGCCGGAGCTGATGCAAGGGCTGGTCGAGGGACGTATCGACATCGGCGTGATGTACACGCCGCAAAGCCGGCCGGGCCTCAAGGTCGAGCTGCTGTTCGAGGAGCAGCTCGTGCTGGTCTCGACCAACCCCAGGAGCGAACCCGAGCCGCAGGACGGCTACGTCTATGTCGACTGGGGCCCGGAGTTCTACGCCCGCCACGCCGCCGTCTTCCCGAATTTCGCCGGGCCTGCGCTGACGGCAAATATCGGCTGGCTCGGGCTGCAGCACGTTCTGGCGAACGGCGGCGCCGGCTATTTCGCGCAGCGGATCGTCGAGCCGCTGCTGAAGGCGCGGCGGCTGCATCTGGTCGGCGGCGCGCCGAAATTCTCGATGCCGGCCTATGTGGTCTATTCGGCCGACCAGCCGGAGGAGCACGTTGCGAGCGCGATCGCGCTCATGCGTGATCTCGCCGCCGAGCAGACCCGTCGCGTTTCGGAAGCGCCCGCGCGCAACTTGCGCAAGCGCCGCTGACGGCCGGCTTATGTCCCGCAGGGATTGTTGCTCGCCGCTGCTGCGGCCGCGATGTCGCTGGCGCGGTGCACCGGCGTGATCGCCACCATCGTCACTGACAGCCGATAGGCGATCCAGCGGAGCAGCAGTTGGGAGAATGACTCGTCGCTCTGTGATGTCGTGGTCATGGTCGCTCCTGGTGTGCGTGAGGCGTCTGCCAGACACGGCCTTTGCGGCCAGCCGGCGATGCCACGTCGCTCACGCTACGCAGGAGAATGATTTTGACAAACGAATAATATCAACGGTTACTATCGACTTCGTCGATATTAGGAAGAGCAGAAATTGTAGTGTGCGGTGGAGAGATGGTCCGGGCGCCATATGCCGCCCGGACCCGTGTGCGAAAACCTACAGCGTCATCTGCATCGGTTCGGGATAATAGTGGAAACCTTCACCCGCCTTGGCGACGTGGCCGTAGCCCGGCCATGCGAAGTGGTACGACATCACGGGAATCTTGTTCGCCGCGAGCATCGTTAGCAGCTTCACCCGCGACTCCGCCGCCTGCTTGGGATCGGTGTCGTAGGAGAACTCCATGCGCGGCCGCTCCAGCAGCAGCACGGAATGGTGCGAGAGGTCGCCGAGGAAGGCAAAGGACTTGCCCGCCGACGACACCATGAAGATGGTGTGGCCGACGGTGTGGCCGGGCGCCGACATCGCCTGCACGCCGGGCAGGAATTCCTCGCCATCCTTGAAGAACTTGATCCGGTCCCGGACCGGCAGCAGGTTTTTGCGGGCGTGAACGACGAAGTCCTTGGCCGGACTGCCGAGCTTGCCCTCGTCGGTCCAGAAATCGAAATCGGTCTGGGAGATGTAGATCTGCGCGTTCGGAAACAGCGGCTTGCCGCCGTCGTCCACGATACCGCCGATGTGATCGATATGGGCGTGGGAGCACACGATGGCGTCGATGTCGCCGGGCTTGATGCCGGCCTCGGTCATGCTCTTCTGCTGCCGGCCCGTGGTGGGACCGAACATCTTGGACGAGCCCATGCCCGTGTCGAACAGGATCAGCTTGTCGCCGGTGTTCACGATCGGCGAGTTCTGCTCGAGCACGACGTTGTCCGGCGACAGGAAATTGTCCGCCAGCATCTTCTTCACCTCCTCCTTGGGAACGCCGGTGAAGGTCCCGGAGGGATCGCCGAGCGGAAGCGGGCCGTCGGAGACGACGGTCACTTCGGCATCGCCGAGATTGAAGCGGTGCCAGTAGGGCGTCTGGGTGCCGAGCTTGGGTGCGCGCGCGATCGCGCTGCTGCCGAGCATGGTGCTGGCTCCCAATCCTGCGCCGAGCGCGAGCAGGGATCGACGTGAGACATTAAGTGTCATTCGTTTCCTCCACTTGTTCTTTTGAGTTGCGCGAATTTGTCGCGCGTTATGTCGGCCTGAAGCCAGCGGTTGGATGCTGCGCCGGTTCAGACAAGCTAGCAAGTAGAATTGGTTTCCAGCGTGCGGAGCGCGTCGGAATTCGAAATGCAATTCCGGCGCACGACAAAAAGCATCGGCTGCCGACTATCGTCGACAGGATGACCCTCTCAGGCTTGCAGCAATGCAATCAATGATTGTGTCGCGATTATGTCTGCCGATTGTGTCGCCGGCAGCCCCGCTTACGCGATCCGCAATGCGAGATCGTTGCCCTCGGTCTCGGCAAAACCTGCCTGCAAAACCTCTTCGCGCTTATGGCGCAGATGCGCACGCAGGATGTGGGAGAGGCCGGCTCCGTCGCGGCGCTCCAGCGCATTGAGGATGGCTTCGTGCTCCTTCACGGCGAGCGCCCAGCGCTGCGGCGTCATTGGCGTCACATAGCGCGCGCGGCGGATGCGCGCCGTCACGGATGTGTAAAGCCCTGTGAGCGCGGGATTTCCGGCCGCTGCGACGATGGCTTCGTGGATGGCGCGGTTGCCGCGATAGTACTGGATCAGGTCGCTCTCGCGATAATGCTGCACCATGGCCGCATGCGCCGCGGCAATCGCGTCGATCTCCGCATCGGTGATGCGCTCGCAAGCGAGCTCGCCGGCGAGGGCCTCCAGACCCTGGCAGACCTCGAACAGGTCGCGCATGTCCTTGTCGGTCAGTTTCGCCGCACGCGAGCCGCGATGCGGCAGCAACTGCACGAGCCCCTCGGCGGCCAGCACCTTGAGCGCCTCGCGCAGCGGTGTGCGCGAGATCTCGAGCCGCTCGCACAGCTCGCGCTCGGGAATCCGTGCGCCCGGCGGGATCTCGCCGTCGAGCAGGATGGCGCGGATACGTCCGACGACCTCCTCGTGAAGCATGGGACCAGCGCTCCGATTTGAATGCAAAATGTGAATAGCCGACAGGTATTTCCAAGTTCCGGCTTGCTAATCGCAGATTTTGCATTCAAAAATGTAAAAAACAAGAGGATATGAGGAAATGGACCCGGCGGCGCAGGCGGACGACCTCGTTTTTGAATGCAACGATGGGATCGGGTGGATCACCTTCAACCGCCCCCAGGCCCGCAACGCTTTTACTTTCGCGATGTATGAGCGCCTCGCCGGGATCTGCGAGGAAGCCAACCGCGACCATTCGATCAAGGTGCTGGTGCTGCGCGGGGCCGGCGACAAAGCCTTCGCTTCGGGCACCGACATCAACCAGTTCCGCGAATTCAAGACACCCCAGGACGCGATCGACTACGAGAACCGCATCGATCGGGTTCTGACCACGCTGGAACAGTGCCGGGTGCCGACCATTGCGGCGATCAACGGGTTCTGCACGGGCGGCGGGGCGGGCATTGCCGCGGCGTGCGACCTGCGCATCGGCACGCGGAGCGCCAAGCTGGGGTTTCCGATCGCCCGGACGCTCGGCAACTGCCTGTCGATGTCCAATGTCAGCCGTCTCACCGCGCTCATCGGCGCCGCGCGCGTCAAGGATCTGATCTTCACGGCGCGTCTGGTTGACGCCGCGGAGGCCGCCAGTGTCGGGCTGCTCGGCGAGGTGGTCGAGGATCTCGCCGCACTGGAGAAGCGGGCCGAGGAGGTCGCCCGGCTCCTCGCCAGTCATGCGCCGCTGACGCTGAATGCGACCAAGCAGGCGGTGGCCCGCCTGCAGAAGCGGCTGACGAAGGACGAGGGCGAGGACCTCATCCTGATGTGCTACACGAGCCAGGACTTTCGCGAAGGGCTCGATGCTTTCCTCAACAAGCGCGCGCCGCAATGGCGCGGCCAATAGGACGCCCCCTGATGCAAAGCTCGCAATCCGGCTCCCGCCGTTCGGGACCGCTGGCCGGCCTCAAGGTCATCGATCTCACCCATGTCATGGCGGGGCCGACCTGCACCCTGATGCTGGCCGACATGGGCGCCGACGTCATCAAGATCGAGAAATCCCCGAACGGCGACGACACCCGTCATTCGGTGCCGCCCAAGATCGGCGATGAGGCGGCGTCCTTCCTGATGATGAACCGCAACAAGCGCGGCATCGTGCTGGATCTCAAGACCGAGGGCGGCAAGCAGGTGCTGCGGCGGCTGATCGCGGATGCGGACGTGTTGGTCGAGAATTTTGCGCCGGGCGCGATGGAGCGGCTCGGCTTCGGCTATGAAGAGCTGCACAAGCAGCACCCCTCGCTGATCTACTGCTCGCTGTCGGGCTTCGGACGCACCGGCCCCTACAAGCATCGCCGCGGCTTCGATCTGGTCGCCCAGGCCATGAGCGGCATCATGAGCTTCACCGGCGAGCGCCCGGATGGCCCGCCCGTGAAATGCGGCCCGCCGCTGTCGGACATCACCGCCGGCCTGCTCGCGAGCATGGGCATTCTTGCCGCCTACACACATCGCCTCAAGACCGGGGAAGGGCAGTGGGTCGAGACCTCGCTCTACGAGGCCGCCCTGGTGCAGACTTATTGGCAGTCGACCATCGCGCTCGCCGCGGGCACTGCGCCGCGCGCGATGGGCTCGGCCCATCCGCTCAACGCGCCGTATCAGGCGTTCGAGGCCTCGGACGGCTGGCTCGTGGTCGGCGGCGCCAACAAGAAGCACTGGCTCTTGATGCTGGAGGCGCTCGGCGCCAGCGAGCTGGCCGCCGATCCGCGCTTCGTCAACGGCTCCGACCGCATGGCCAATCTGAAGGAGCTCGAAGCCGTCCTCAGCGAGCGCTTCCGCACCAAATCGCGGGCGCATTGGCTCGCGGCGCTGGACGAGAAGGGCGTGCCGTGCGGCCCGGTGCACGACATGCTGGAGGCGCTCAGTGATCCCCAGACGCTGGCGCGCGACATGGTCGTCGAGGTCGATCATTCCACGCTCGGTCCCGTGAAGACGATCGGGCTTCCCGTCAAGTTCTCGGAGACCCCGGGCAAGGTGCTGTCGGGCGCGCCGGTCTACGGCGAGCACACAAGAGAGGTTCTGGCCGAGCACGGCTTCGACCAGACGCAGATCGAAGCGCTCGAAAAAGAAGGCGCAATCGTTTCGGCCCGGGAACGACGCGAGGAACGCGTCGCCTGACCGGACCGTCGATAAGACAACAAAGACAAAAATCAGCTGGAGGAAATCATGGGTCGGCCGTCAACGTTTCTGCTCTCCGCAGCCGCAATTGTATTTGCCGGCACGATGCCGGCGCTCGCCGCCTGGCAACCGCAAAAGCCGATCGAGTTCGTCGCCACCGCCGGCCCCGGCGGCGGCACCGACAACCTCGCCCGCGCCGTGCAGAACATCATCACCAAGCACAAGCTGACCGAGCAGCCGATCGTCGTCGTCAACAAGGGCGGCGGCAGCGGCGCGGAAGGCTATGTCTACGGCAAGGCCTCGGCGGGCGATCCCTACAAGGTGATCTTCGGCACCTCGAATGCCTGGCAGCAGCCGCTCGTCTCCAAGGTCGCCTTCAACTACACCGATCTCACCCCGATCGCGGCGATGGCGCAGGACGAGTTCCTGCTCTGGGTCAAGCAGGACGCGCCCTACAAAAATGCAGGCGACTATCTGAAGGCCGCCGCATCGGGCGAGTTCAAGATGGGCGGCGCGCAGTCGAAGGACACCGACGAGGTCTTGACGCGCATGATCGAGAAGGCCAGCAAGGTCAAGCTGACCTACATCCCCTTCAAGAGCGGCGCCGAGACTGCCGTGCAGCTCGCCGGCGGACACCTCGATTCCCACGTCAACAATCCCAGCGAAAGCCTCGGGCAATGGCGCGGCGGCACGCAGCGACCGCTCTGCGTGTTCAGCCCCAAGCGGCTGCCGCAAGGCGCCAAGGTCACGGCGACGGAAGGTTGGGGCGACGTTCCGACCTGCGTCGAGCAAGGCCTCGACATCAAGCAATATGAGCAGCCGCGCACGGTGTGGCTGCCCGGAAAGGTCACGCCGGACCAGGCCGCGTTCTATGTCGACCTCATGAAGAAGGTGCAGGCGACGCCGGAGTGGAAGGACTACATCGAGAAGACCTCGCAGGTGGACACCTTCCTGACCGGCGCCGAGTTCGACAAGTTCATCAAGGAGGATCTCGAGCACGTCAAGCAGGTCGCGGGCGAGCAGGGCTGGCTCGTCAAGTGAGGCGGGACGCTCGCATCGTGCCACACGCTCCGCTGTCGTCCCCGCGAACGCGGGGACCCATACCGCGTGATCTCTCGATGTGCATTGGTCGTCATACCGACGTGGCGTCGTATCGTCGTCAATCTGCTCCCGGGGTTATGGGTCCCTGCGTTCGCAGGGACGACACCGAGCGCTGGGAAAATGCTTGGGTCACACTCGACCACAATACGCCGCCGCAGCGGAGCCCCCGATGATCTCGCGCCGCGCGCTCGAACTTGCGACCGCAATCCTCACCGGCGGCTTTGGTGTCGCCGTCGTGGTCCAGAGTCTCGACAACGGCATCGGCTGGTCGAGCGCGGGCGTCGACGCCGGGACGTTTCCGTTCCTGACAGGCAGCATCATCGTGCTCGGAAGCCTCTACAATCTGGTGCGGGGCGTGCTGCCGATGGCGTCCCTGGCTCACGTGCCAATCGCGATCACACAGGTCGAGCTGCGCCGGCTCGCCGGCCTGTTCGTGCCCGCCGCGATCTTCGTCGCAGCGATCCCGCTTGCCGGGATGTATGTCGCCTCGGCGCTCTACGTCTTTGCGGTGCTGGCGATCCCGCGGCACCAATCGGTGCCGCGCGCGCTCGCCATGGCGGGGGCAACGGCAGCGGCGCTGTATGTTGTGTTCGAGCGCATGTTCCAGGTCAGCCTGCCGCATGGCGCGCTCGCTGCCGCCCTTGGCTTCTGACGGAGAGGCCGATGGATAATCTCGGGGAACTCCTGCACGGCTTCACCATCGCAGTTACGGTGCCGCATCTCGCGCTGATGGTGGTCGGCGTGCTGCTCGGCATTCTCGTCGGCGTGCTGCCGGGGCTGGGCGCCCCCAACGGGGTGTCGCTGCTGCTGCCGCTGACCTTCGGCATGCAGCCGGTGTCGGCGATCATCCTGCTCTCCAGCATGTATTGGGGCGCGCTGTTCGGCGGCTCCGTCACCTCCATCCTGTTCAACATCCCCGGCGAGCCCTCGTCGGTCGCCACCACCTTTGACGGCTATCCGATGGCGCGCGACGGCCGGCCGACCACGGCGCTCGCCACCGCCTTCGGCTCGGCCGCGTTCGGCGCGCTGATCGGCGTCATCCTCATCACTTTCCTGGCGTCCTGGGTAGCGCAGGTCGCACTCGCCTTTGGACCGGCGGAATATTTTGCGGTCTATTTCCTGGCCTTTGCCAGCTTCGTCGGCATGGGCGGCGCCGCGCCGGTCAAGACAATCGTGGCGCTCGCGATCGGCTTTGCAATCGCGGCGATCGGCATCGACACGGTCTCCGGCAGCGTCCGCCTCACCATGGGCGTCGACGAGCTCGTGAAAGGCGTCAACTTCGTCGTCGCGGTGATGGGCCTGTTCGGCATCGGCGAGCTGCTGGTTGCGGTCGAGGAGGAGTTTCACGCCCGCGCGGTCTCTTCCAAGATCGATTGGGCCGAGGTGTTTCGCGCCGTCGGCCGCCTGCCGCGGCATGGCGTGGCGCTGCTGCGGAGCGCCGCGATCGGCTGCTGGATGGGGATCACGCCGGGCGGCCCGACCGCGGCATCGTTCATGAGCTACGGCATCGCCCGCCGCTTCTCGCGTCGTGGCCGCTATTTCGGCACGGGCGAGGTCGAAGGCATCATCTCGCCGGAGACCGCCGATCATGCCGCCGGCACCAGCGCGCTGCTGCCGATGCTCTCGCTCGGCATTCCCGGTTCGGCGACCGCGGCCGTCATGATGGGCGGGCTGATGATCTGGGGCCTCAATCCCGGGCCGATGCTGTTCGTCGACCAGAAGGATTTTGTGTGGGGCCTGATCGCCTCGATGTATGTGGGGAATATCGTCGCCGTGGCCCTGGTGCTGCTGACCGTTCCGGTCTTTGCCGCCTTGATGCGGATTCCCTTCGTGGTGATCGCGCCGCTGATCGTGATCATTTGCGTCGTCGGCGCTTATTCCGTCTCGAACTCCTATCTCGACGTGGTCATGATGCTCGGCTTCGGCGTCGTCGGCTATCTCTTCAAGAAACTGTTCTATCCGCTGGCGCCGCTCGTGCTCGCCATCGTCATCGGCGACAAGGCCGAGGACGCGTTCCGGCAGTCGATGCTGATGTCGAAGGGGTCCCTTGGCATCTTCTTCGCCAACAAGCTGGTGACATGCCTGATCGTCGCCGGCATCGCGCTGTTGCTGCTGCCGCTCGTGCTGCAGCTGACGCGCCTCTGGCGCAAGCCCGCATCGCCCACGGCCGAGACGGCCCAGGAGAAAGTGATCATATGACCGCAAAGCCGCTCGTTGCGCTGGCGATGGGAGATCCCGCCGGCATCAGCCCGGAGCTGACGGCGAAACTCCTGGCCGAGAGTGACATCCGCGCCCGCTGCCGGCTCGTCGTGATCGGTGACCGCCGCATCTTCGACGAGGGGATGCGTATCGCGGGCGTCAAGCCGGAGCTGACGCCCGTGGAGCAGGGCGCTGACCCGCGCGCTGCAGAGGGTGATGCGCTATTTGTCGATCTCCGCCATCTCGCCCTCGCAGAGGTCGAGCCGAAAACCGCGACGCTGGCCGGCGGTCGGTTCGCGCTCGCCAACTACAGGCATGCGCTGGAGCTTGGTCGCGACGCGCGTGTCGATGCTGTCTGCTTCACCCCCTTCAACAAGCAGGCGATGCGGCTTGCCCGCGCCGGATATGATGACGAGATCGCTTTCTCCGCGGAGGTGGTCGGCCTCAAGACGCCTGCCAGCGAATTCAACGTGCTGGGCGAACTGTGGAACGCGCGGGTCACCTCACACATTCCGCTCCGGGATGTCGCCGAACGGCTGTCGAGCGAACGCATCCAGCGCGCGCTCGAGCTGACCGATGCCTGCATGCGCAAGGCCGGCTTCGCGCAGCCGCGCATCGCGGTCGCCGGGCTCAATCCGCATGCCGGAGACGGCGGCAATTTCGGCCGCGAGGAGATCGACATCATCGCACCCGTGGTCGCGGACGCGCAGCGCAAGGGCATTGTCGCGGAGGGACCGTTTCCCGCCGATACCGTGTTTCTGCGCGCCAAGGGCGGCGCGTTCGACGCGGTGCTCACGATGTATCACGACCAGGGCCAGATCGCGATGAAGCTGATGGGCTTCGATCGCGGCGTGACCTTGCTCGGCGGCTTCCCGTTCCCGATCTGCACGCCCGCGCACGGCACCGCCTACGACATCGCGGGCCAGGGCATCGCCTCGATCGGCGCCAGCCGCGCCGCCGTGCTGCTGGCGGCGGAGATGGCGGGGCGCCGCGCCGGCTGATCGTGCAGAAACGGCGAAGAGGACGTCCGTCTCAGAGGCTCGCGAGCCATGTTGCGAGCGGGATCTTCCCAAGCCGGGCTTCGCCGAGCGGGTTCAGCGATGCATCGTCGATGGGGGCGCCGTAGTAGGACGCCTTTGCGTCTCCGATCACTGGCCGGGCGTCGCCGGACGCTTTCAGGCGGCGCGCGATGAATTCGTTGAAGGGAGCTTTCTCCGGCCCTGCGATATCGATCGTGCCGTTGAGCGGCTTGCCCGTTGCGACCTCTGCCAGGCGATCGGCCACGTCCTCGGCCGCGATCGGCTGAAACTGCGCCGAGGGAACGACGATCTTGCCGTCAATCGCGCCCATTTCGCCGATGGCGCCGAGGAATTCGAAGAACTGGGTGGCGCGCACGATCGAATAGGGGACTGCAGAGGACTTGATGATGGTCTCTTGGGCCAGCTTGGCTCGGAAATATGCAATGTCGGGCGACCGCTCCGTCCCGACGATCGACAGTGCCACGTGATGCTTCACGCCCGCGGCCGCTTCCGCCGCGACGAGATTCTTGCTCGAACGCGTGAAGAATTCGAGCACGGCGGCGGGCTCCCAGGACGGCGCGTTGGCGACATCGACGACGACATCCGCGCCCGCCAGCGCCGCAGCGAGGCCTTCGCCGGTCACGGCGTTCACGCCCGATTTGGGCGAAGCTGCCAGGGCCTCATGGCCGTGTTGCTTGAGCTGTGCCACGAGCTTGGATCCGATCAATCCGGTGCCGCCGATCACGACAATCTTCATGGCCTATCTCCTCAACGTTACGGGCCGCGATGATGAGGGCTGGTTCCTGCTCTCGCGCTCACGCCCATCAGGATCCCGAGCCCATACTAGCAGAGCCGTGAGGCTCTCTCGCCCGAAACAGGGGTTCCTTGTCGAAATCGCCCGAGAGAATGCGTTGGAACCTGAGGTGGAAAGATGCCGTCCTCCCAGGGATGTCGCACAGCGACTTCGGTCGACCGCCGTCTGGGAGCGTTCACACTGCACGCACGCTCTTGTGAGAGGCGGGTCGGCAGATGACCGTAACGCCGGGGTCAGCCGACCGTAGAGAGCGATGGCGAGGGCTGGTTCAATCAAACGTCAAGGGAAGAAGTGCCTCAAATGAGCATATCGTTCAATGTCGCCGAAAAGGGAAGCGGCTCCTACCGGCCGCTGGCCATCCTGCGTTGGGTCATGGTCGTGATTTTCATCTCGTTCGGCATGCAGAAATTCACGTTGCAGTCGGCCCAGGGGATCGCCCAGTTCATCACCAACAGCCCGTTCGTGTCGTGGCTGTCGCTGTTCGGGCTCCGTGGCGAGGCCTATCTTCTCGGCATCGTCGAATTCGCGATTGCGGGCCTGCTCGCGGCCGGGGCCTTCAGCCCCATGCTGTCGGCGCTGGGCTCGCTGATGGGCATCGTCACCTTTGCGGTGACGTGGTCGTTCTTCTTCACGACGCCGGGCGTGGTGAAGTGGAGCCTCTCGACCGATCCCATGGCGTGGAATCTGGCGGGCGAGTTCCTGTTCAAGGATATCGTGCTGCTGTGCGTCTGCGCCGTTCTTTTTCTGGCCTCGCTTCCGCGCACGGCTGCGCAAACCTCGACGGCCTGAAGGCATTCTCGCCAGGATCGAGCGTCGCCTATCGCCGGTGTTTTGCCCGACGGGTCAAAGCACTTGGCGAAGCATTCTGGCGATTGAAAAACAGCAATGAAAACAACCCCGAGCCTACTGTGCATGGGGTTGTTTTCGCAATTTTGAAGTCGGCCTGCAGGCTCACGCCCCGCAGACGATCACGCCGTACCAGCCGAGGCCCCGATAGGTCTCGTAGCCCGGCGTCGCATGGAAGGCGACCAGCGCGCCCGTGCGGTCGTGATAGAAGCCCGAGCGCTGGCCGTTCAGCGAGATCGAGATGCGCTCGCTGAGGATGCCCTGGCCGTCGGAGGCGGCGATGACGCGGAAGTTCGAATCGACCAGCAGCACGCGCGCCTTGTCGGTGTCGCCGATGCGCACGCCCTGGACGATGGCGCGGGCCTGCGGCTCCCAGTCGAAATGGATGGCGAGCACGCCGATCGGCGCGCCGTTGGCCTGGCCGCCGGCGCGGACGCTGGCGCAATAGGTCGCGACCTGTGCATTGCCGAGCAGGGGCTGGTTCTCGACATCGCCGGCGACATAGTCGTCGCCGGAGCGCAGGCCCTTCGCCTCGCGAAACCATTTGGTGTGGGCGACGTTCTGGCCGACGGCGCGGAAGCGGTCGGCGCGGCCGTTGGCAATGACATTGCCGTCGAGGTCGCAAAGCCAGAGATCGAGATAGACGGTATAGGCGCCGAGGATGACGCCGAGGCGCTGCGAGGCGTGGGAGACGGCAGCGGCGCTCGGAGAGGCCGCGCAGTCGACGACGGCGGAATCGGTCGCCCACCAGCGCACGTCGCAGGTGCGTTCATAGAGGTTTCGGTCGATCAGCTCGATCGCGTTCAGCGACAGATCCATCATCCGCTCGCCGCGCGAACGCTGGCTCATGCGGTCGATCGAGGAGACGAGGTCGCCGGTCCGCTTCGTCAGCTGGCTTTCGAGCTCGCGGGCGATGGTCTCGACCTGCTGGCCGACGCCGCGCACCTCCTGCGCCACCACCGCAAAGCCCGCGCCTTGTGCGCCGGCGCGCGAACTCTCGATCAGCGCGTTCAGCGCCAGCATCTTCATCTGGTTGGTGATCTGCTGGATCGCCTTGGTCTTGTCGACCGCGATCTGGTTGACCTCCGCGGTCAGGCGATTGATCAGCGCGGAGATGTCGGAATCGTCGTCAGCGGGTTCGGCGGCAATCGGCTTGGCTTTCAGACCCAGCGCAGCAGACATCGGGGATTTCCCTTTGGCAATGAGGTCTGATCTGCAACGAACCCGGAACTACAAATCACAGATCGAATACGATTCTTTTTCGAAGATTCCGCCTAACGCCTGCTTAATTTGCTGTTTTGCGGGCTGCTCAAATGATAGTCAGCCCGCGCAACAAAGCGGCAATCCGGGCGCCGGCGCGACCCGCGTTTCGCGAGATCAGCGGGACTGAGGAAGGCAGACAACGGCCAGCTCTCGGATCAGGCCGACCGAACCTGGCGCCGGCCAGACCGCCCCGTGCCCGCAATAGTCGATCGCGGTTTGCCATTGGGCGTCCGTCGGCGACGCGAAGCGGTAGCCGGTCGCTTGCTCGAACAGCCCCAGCTTGGACCACGGCGAGCCGAGACCGGATGTGTTCATGTCGACAGACGACGTCCGCAGCGCAAGAGGATGGGTCTTCCGACGACCGACGACAGCCAGCGATGTTACCTGGCCGAAGGCGGGCTCGGCTTCAAGCCGCGCGATGATGCGGCTTGCTTCCTGATGATCCCACAAATTCATGCGCCGCTGATCGAACAGGATCGAGGCATCGGCCCCAACGTAACCCGCGACGACAATGGCAAATGCGACGGCGAGACAGAGGCTCAGCTTGGCGAACGCGGATCGAAAGCCGAGCACGCCGAGCGCCGCGATACATAGCGCGACCGGCGACAGCAGTCTCGGCGCGAGCGAGGCGACACCGCCGATGAGTGGGGCAACCACGGCACACGCCGTCGCAAGCACGATGACCTGTGCCGCAACGAGCGCTGCGACAATGCCCCGTCGCTGCCGGATCATTCGCAGCAGCAGGAGGACGCCGAGCACGAGCGCGAGGACTGCCACGATCGAAATCGCGGGGATCGCGTCCTGCGCCGGCAGAAAGGAAATCCGCATCGCCGCCCCGAGCGTGTGAAGCTTTTGAGAGAGATCCGGTGAACCGGAACGAAAGGCCCTCCCTGAAGCAACCGCAGGAAACAGATGCCTGGTCGCCATCAAGCACAGCACATAAACGGCGAGGCCGGCCAGCAGCACAATCGTGCGGCGCACGAAACGACCGAGCAGAACCGAAAGCCCGGACTTCGAAGCGGTACCGCGGCTGAGGTCAGCGACGAGGACAAGCAGACCTGCTGCAGCAATGTGGCCGATCACGACCTGATAGTTACCCAGGGCAAGGACGACGGCTCCGATAGCAAGGGAACGCCAGTGCCAGGACGGCGGCGCGCGATAGGCGCTCCATACAGCCACCGCCGCGCAGAAGACGGCCAGGACCGTCGCGAAGGTGACTTCGCCGTAATAGAAATATTCGGTGGCGAAGGGATGCAGCGTGAACAGTGCCGCAAATGCGAATGCTTCTTGCGGCCTGATATCCTCGATGATCGCGGCCGCGAAGATGAAGCCAGAAATGATGAAAAGCGGAACCGACAGCGACATCGACGCCGACATGGATTCGATCGGCAGGAACCCGATTTGCGCCTGCAGCCACCATATTGCCGCACGAACGAAGCGCCCGTCGCTGAGCGAATAGGCGATTTCGCCGCTGAACGACTTCCGGGCGACGTCGTAGCTGTCGATGGAGTACATCGGCGCAAACAGGGCCTGGCCACGCGCGATGATGTTGAGAGCGAGCGTGGCCCAGAAGGGGATTGCGAACCGCGAGACCGCGTCCTTTATGACGCCGGCGTCCAAGGTTGCGGCCTGCATGATTGCCCCTGCGGATGTCGATCCGACGGGATATCAGCGCGTTCCGATGGGCCGAAATACGGGGCTTTTCAGGAGATGCTGTGCAGAGCGGGTGGATTCCGGCGTCCCGCCAGATGCCGAAAATCCCGGCTCCGCTGTGCAAAACCCGTCGGCCGCGGCATCGGGTGATTGCCCCATGTGCTACCCTCGTCGTACGGACTGAAGCAATATGGCTCCTCCTGCATCGGCACTCCCCGTCGAGACGCCCCAGGCGTTCCTGGGCGTCGCGCGCTCGCTCACCGACAAGGTCTGGCGCGACCGGCTGGATGCGCGCGGGGCGGCCAAGGCGCTCGCCATCGTGCAACAGCACCAATTGCCGGAAATGCTGGCACGGGTGCTGGCCGGCCGCGGGGTGGAGATCGACGCGGTCGCGGACTTCCTCGATCCGACCATACGCAAGCTGATGCCAGATCCGTTCACGGTGACGGAGATGGAGTCCGCCGCCAAGCGCATCGCCGATGCGGCGGCGAAAGGCGAGACGGTCGCGATCTTCGGCGACTACGATGTCGACGGCGCGACCTCGTCGGCGCTGCTGGCCTGGCATCTGCGGCATTGCGGGCTGGATCCGCTGATCCACATCCCCGACCGCATCTTTGAGGGCTATGGCCCCAACGTCGAAGCTGTTCGTGGCCTTGCGGCCAAGGGCGCAACGCTGCTCGTCACCGTCGATTGCGGCACCACCAGCATCGAGCCCCTGGCTGAAGCCAAGCGCCTCGGCATGTCCGTGGTCGTGATCGACCATCACCAGGCCGGCACGGAGCTGCCGGAGGTGGATGCGCTGGTCAATCCGAACCGGCTCGACGATCTCTCCGGCCTTGGCCATCTCGCTGCCGTCGGCCTGGTGCTGGTGACGCTGGTCGCCGTCAATCGCGAGCTGCGCCAGCGCGGCTTCTGGAATTCCGAGATGCCCGAGCCCGATCTGCTGGGCATGCTGCATCACGTCGCGCTCGGCACGGTCGCCGACGTCGCGCCGCTGATCGGCCTCAACCGCGCTTTCGTCGCCAAGGGCCTGATCGCAATGCGCCGGCGCGACCATGTCGGCCATACCGCGCTGATGGACGTGGCGCGGCTCAATGGCCCGCCGGAGGCCTGGCACCTCGGTTTCATGCTGGGCCCGCGCGTCAATGCGGGGGGCCGTATCGGCCGCGCCGACCTCGGCGTGCGGCTGTTGCTGGAGGGCGACAGCGTGGAGGCCGCGCGGATCGCCGCCGAGCTCGATCGCCTCAACAGCGAGCGCCGCGTCATCGAGCAGGCGGCGGAAGCGCAGGCCGAGGCCGAGGCGCTGGCCTCGATCGGGCTGGAGGACAAGCTCGGCGTCATCGTCACGGCCTCCGAAGGCTGGCATCCCGGCGTGGTCGGGCTCGTCGCCTCGCGGCTGAAGGAGAAGTTCTCGCGGCCGGCCTTCGCCATTGCGCTGGAGCCCGGCGGCATCGGCACCGGCTCGGGCCGCTCGATCGCCGGCGTCGATCTCGGCAAGGCGGTGCGGCAGGCGGTGACCGACGGCATCCTGCTGAAAGGTGGCGGTCATGCGATGGCCGCAGGCGTCACGCTGCGCAAGGAGAAGCTCGCCGAGTTCCGCGCCTATCTCGAGAACGCGCTGGCGCAGGACGTCGCCGAGGCGCGCCACGTCAACGAGCTCTATATCGACGGCGCGGTCTCCGCGCGTGCGGTGACGACGGAGCTTGCGGCGACGCTCAACCGCGCCGGTCCCTTCGGCAGCGGCAATCCGGAGCCGGTGCTGGCGCTGCCGGCGCATCAGCTCGTGTTTGCCGACGAGGTCGGGCAGGCGCATCTGCGTCTGCGTTTCAAGTCTGGCGACGGCGCGATGGTCAACGGCATCGCGTTCCGTTCGGTCGGCCAGAAGCTCGGCAACGCGCTGCTCGCCAATCGCGGCCAGCAATTGCATGTCGCCGGCTCGCTCTCGGTCGACCGCTACCAGGGCGCCGAGCGGGTGCAATTCCGCGTCGTCGACGTTGCGCTACCCGACCAGGGGCCATCCGTGATCAGATAACGCAAGATCCGGCGAGATCATCCGTCAAGAATGGCTCGCTCAAACAACAAGAATGGGAGTGAACATGTCAGGGCAGGTTGAGGGCAAGGTCGCGCTGGTGACAGGCGGCGCCTCCGGTATTGGCGAGGCCATCGTCGAGCTGTTCGCGCGCGAGGGCGCAACCGTCGTCATCACCGACATCGACGAGTTGCGCGGCCCCGAGTTCGCCAAGCGCGTCACCAAAGCCGGCGGCAAGGCAATCTTCCTGGAGCAGGACGTCACCTCCGAGGAGCGCTGGATCGAAATCGTCGCAGATGTTGCCAAGCGCTACGGCCGGCTCGACATCATGGTCTCCAATGCCGGCATCGGCATTGCCGTGCCCTCGATCGTCGACATGACGCTATCGGACTGGCGCAAGCAGAACGCGATCAATCTCGATGGCGTGTTTCTGTCGGTGAAGCATTGCCTGCCCCTGATGCGCAAGACCGGCGGCGGTTCGATCGTCATGATGTCCTCGCTCGCGGGCCTGCGCGGCGCACCGGGGCTGTCGGCCTATTCGCTGACCAAGGGTGGCGTGCGACTGTTCGCCAAATCGATCGCGATGGAGTGCGCGGCGGCCGGCGATGGCATCCGCGTCAACTCGGTGCATCCCGGCATCATCGACACGCCGATCTGGGGCAAGATCCCGACCGGGGCGGCCGGCGCGGGCCAGAATGCGCCGATCGATCCGGAGGAGCGGGCCAAGGTCGCAACCCCGCTCGGCCGCGCCGGGCAGGCTGCCGAGATCGCCTCGGGCGTGCTGTACTTGGCCTCCGACGCCTCGCGCTACGTCACCGGCAGCGAGCTCGTCATCGACGGCGGCATGAACGCCGGCGGCGTGCCGCGGCGGCAATAAGCCGCCGCGCGGGCTGCGAAGGGCAGGGTGGCGCCCGCGGGGGCTGACGCATCGGCGTCGGCCCTGTAGAACGCGGGGAGCTTTCCGACCGACAAAGGTGTCCTTCGCCATGGCGCACAGCCTTCAATCGTCCTCGTCCGCACCTGCGCCGTTCCGCTCGAACCGGCCGGACCTCGCCACCGATGCGATCCGCACCGCGCGGGAGGATCTGGCGGCCTGCTTCCGCATGGCCGCGCGCAACGGCTTCGAGGAAGGCATCTGCAACCATTTCTCGGCCGTCGTGCCGGGCCATGACGATCTGTTCCTCGTCAACCCCTACGGCTACGCCTTTCGCGAGCTGACCGCCTCCAGGCTGCTGATCTGCGATTTCAATGGCAACGTGCTCGATGGCGAGGGCGTGCCCGAGGCCACGGCCTTCTACATCCATGCCGAGATGCACAGGTTGCTGCCGCGCGCGAAAGTCGCCTTCCACACCCACATGCCCTACGCGACAGCGCTGTCGATGACCGAGGGCGACCCCCTGATCTGGGCGGGCCAGACCGCGCTGAAATTCTATGGCCGCACGGCGGTGGACCGCGACTACAACGGCCTCGCACTCGACAACCGCGAGGGCGCGCGGATCGCCTCAGCCGTAGGCGATGCCGATATCGTCTTCATGAAGCATCACGGCGTGATGGTGCTGGCGCCGACCATCGCGGAAGCCTGGGACGATCTCTATTATCTCGAACGCGCCGCCGAGGTTCAGGTGCTGGCGATGTCGACGGGACGCAAAGTGCTACCGGTCGATCCCGCGATCGCGGCCGAGACCTACCGGCAGATGCGCGAGGGCGATTCCGAATCCGCGCGGTTGCATCTCGCCGCGGTCCGGCGGCAGCTGGATGCGGAGGAGCCGCAGTATAGGCATTGAGATGTCATTCCGGGGCGCGCGAAGCGCGAGCCCGGAATCCATCGTGCAGCAAGCGATGCGGTTAAATGGATTCCGGGCTCGCGCCAAGTGGCGCGCCCCGGAATGACGGCGTTAGACAGTGTCGCGCTACGACCCCTGCCGCAGCTTCGCCAGTACCTTCAGCCCGCCATAGCCGTCCGCCGGCGCGATCCCGGCGCGCTGCTGGAAATCCTTGATCGCCTTCATGGTGTCGTTGCCGACGCGGCCGTCGGTGCCGCCGGTGTCGAAGCCGGCCTTGGTGAGGCGTGTCTGCATCTCCTGCACCTCGGCCAGCGTCAGCGCGCGCTCGGAGCCGGGGAAGGGCTGAATGAACGGTGGCCCGCCGAGGCAGCGGTCGCCGAGATGGCAGATTGCCAGGGCATAGTTCATGGACGGGTTGTAGCTTTTCACCGAGTAGAAATTCGGTCCGAGCAGAAATGTCGGCCCGCCCGCGACCGGCGTCCACATCTGCGCGGATGCGTTCGGCTGCGGAAACGGCTGGCCGTCGGCGCGGGTGACGCCGGCCGAGGCCCACGCTGCATAGGTGCGGCTGCCGCTCATGTTGCCGGACGCGCGGACCTCATAGCCCCAGTGCTCGCCGCGATGCCACTTGCCGCGATTGACGAGGTATTTGGCGGTCGAGCCCAGCGCGTCGTCGGGCTTGCCGAACGGCGAGACCTTGCCGTCGCCGTCATAGTCGATGCCGACGTTGAGCCAGACTTCCGGCATCCATTGCGAATGACCCATGGCGCCGGCCCACGAGCCCTTCATCTCCTCGGGCGTGCTCCAGCCCTTGTCGACGATGCGCAGCGCGTTGATCAGCTCGGTCTCCCAATAGGCCTTGCGGCGCGGCTCGTTCCAGGCGAGCGCGGCGAGCGATGGAAACACCGGCGTCATGTGGTTCTGCTGCACCAGCGGATCGCCATAGGCTGACTCGACGCCCCACAGCGCCAGCAGCGTGCCGCGCTCGACACCGAAATCGCGCTCGACGCGCGCGAGCAGCGCCTCGTTGTTCTTCAGCGCGATCTTGCCGTTGATGATGCGCCAGTCGGAGACGCGGCGGTTGATGTACTGCCAGACCTGCTCGTGGAATTCGGGCTGGTTGCGCATCTGCTTGAACACGCTCATGTCGGGTTCGACCCGTCCCATTGCGCGTTGCCAGGTCGAGGCCGAGATGCCCTTGGCCATTGCCCGGGCGCGAAAACTCTCGCGCCATTCGTCGAAACCCGCCGGCGCGGCGAGGGCGCCTGCCGGTGACGCCAGCAGGGCGGCAGCCCCGAGCGTTGATTTCAGCAGGGCGCGGCGGGTGTGACGGGGTGGGGAATCAGCGTGCTTCATGGCGCCATTCTAGCGGCAAACGAGGACCATGTGAGTCGGTTCCGGGAGAGCCGGGAACAGGCATTTCCCCGGAACAAAAGGTCGCAGTCCCGCATTCCCCTTCGCAGGACAATGAGGAGGATATGATGAGGAAATATCTGTTTGCCGCCGCCATGGTCACCGCCATCGCAGCTCCCGCGTTCGCCGATGAAGTCGGCGTGCGCGTGGGTCCGGTCGGCGCCGGCGTCACGGTCGGCCAGTCTCCGGACTATCGCGTTCGCGAGCGTGACCGCACCACGGTCATCAGGGAGCGCGAGCCGTCGAGCCGCACCACCGTGATCAAGAAGGAAGATGAATTCGGCAATCGCAGCAAGACCGTGATTCATCACGACAACGACTGACGGAGACAGGCCCCGGCTTGAAGCGCCGGGGCCGCTTCGTTCATCGAGAATTCGGGGTGGAATGAAGATACGCGCGCATGCGGAAAGCCACGTCGTCGAACTCGATGACGGATCGCAATGGCAGATCTTCCCCGGCGATCTCGCGACCACGCTGAGCTGGAAGCCCGAAACCGATTTGCATCTCGAGCAAAGCGATGATCGGGTGAGTTCGCATGTGCTGGTGAATGGCGCGGACCAGAGCCGCGTCCGGGTGATCGCGGCGGGCGAGGCCTGGCCCGCCGGCGAGGTTAAGAAAGTGTTGAAGGGCGGGTAGCCCACACTCGCACGTCCCCGGTATCCCCAACTTTAAGCGTGTGGCTTTACGGTCGGTTCGCTTCCGTTTGCGCATGATGCGCGCATGAGGGAGCTGTTCGATATCATCCGCACCAATCCCTGGCCGTTCGGCGCCGGGCTTTTCGTCGTGATCCTGATGGTCATCGCCGAAAACTTTGGTCGCGGCATTCAGGGCGGCGACGGCGGCAGCGGGGCCGATTTCTTCGACGCCGCCGGCTGCGACGGCGGGGGAGACGGAGGGGGCGGCGACTGATCCTCGCCTAGTCCTCCTGCAAATCCGTTGCGACATTGGCGAGCCAGCGGCGAATGCTCGCCTCGGCCTTGGCATCCAGTCCCCCGGCAAGCCGCTTCTCCAGCGCGATCACGCGCTCCCTGCACGCCTTCAGCAGCGTCGTGCCGCGCCTGGTGAGCTTCCATTGCTGGATGCGGCCATGGACGGGATGAGGCGTCATCACAATCGCGCCGTCGCGTTCGAGATTGCGGATGATGACCCCGACCGTCTGCGGGGTGAGGAAGGTGAGGCGGGCCACGTCGGCGCCGGACAGGCCGGGATAGGCATTCAGCATCGTCAGCACGGCAAATTGCGGCGAGGTCACGCCGAGATCGGCGAGCGTCCGCTCCATCGTCAGACGGACCGCGGCATGGGCCTGGCGCAGCAGATAGCCGAGATAGCCGTCTTCGCCGCGCTTGCCTTCGCCGGGGGGCGGGACGTGGACGGCCTCGGACGCGGCGGATTTGGCGGGGGATTTCGATCTCGTGATGGCGGGCGACTTGCGCAACATATAAGGGCTCTTATAAGATGTAAGCAGTCTTATAATAACACGAGGTGAACCGCAATGTCACACGCCCGCAGCGAATATGAGGATTTCAAGCGGATCGCGCCCGATGCGTATGATCTGGTGCTGGCGCTGGGGCAGTTGGCGGCCAAGGCCGGCCTCGACAAGCAGCTCCTCGAGCTCGTCAAGCTGCGGGCCTCGCAGATCAATGGCTGCGCCTTCTGCGTGCAGCATCACATCCTGCTGTCGGAGCGCATCGGCGTGCCCGTGGACAAGCTCAATCTGGTCGCGGTCTGGCGCGAGGCGCCGATCTTTTCGCCGCGCGAGCGGGCTGCGCTGGCCTGGGCCGAGGCGCTGACCTTCCTGCCTAACGGTGTCAGCGACGAGGTCCATGCGGAGGCTGCCCGCGAATTTTCCGAGACCGAGCTGATGTACCTGACCTCGGCGGTCGCCTCGATCAACGTCTGGAACAGATTTGGTGCGGCCTTCCGCTGGACCCCGCCGATGCGACCGGCGGCAGCGCTGGCTGCTGCATCCTGATCAGCACGAAGGGAAGATTGTCATGACAGCAATGAGATTGGGCCTTCCGCAGCCATCGCGCGCGATGGCGCTGGCGACCGTCGCCGGGCTTGCCTGCGCGCTTGCGATCGGCAAGGCGCTGCCGGTGACGATGGATACCGTATCCGGTGTGCTGGCCCCGCTTTGCGCCAATGCGGCGGAAAGCTCGCCGCTCGACAAGGTCGAGGTGATTAATTCCTACGCTCTGCCGAACGTACCGGGCAAGCGGGTCACCATCGTGCGCGTGTTCTACGGTCCCGGCGGATTTTCGCGGCCGCATCGTCACGCAGGCTCCGTCACCGCCTACATCACCAAGGGCGAGATCCGCTCCCAGCTCGGCGGCGGTCCGGTCGAGACGTTCGGCGTCGGCCAATCCTTTTTCGAGCCGCCGGGCTCGACGCATATGGTGTCGGCGAATGCGAGCACGACGGAGCCGGCGGAATTGATCGCGGTGTTCGTGGCGGACGAGGGCGCTCAGCTCACGACATTGTTGGAGTAGCCAGTACGTGGGCGGTTGCGGTCAGGCCGACCGCAATCGCTTCAGCCGTTTCCAGGCCGGCGCGATAACATATTCGACCGCCGGGATCGCAAGCGCCCCGATCATCAGTCCAAGCACGCCCGAGATGGCCGCCTCGACCGACCATTCGATGATGCCGGCAACGGATGGAAGGGCGTGTCCGGCAGCTTCGGTCGCGGCATGGACCATGCGGCCGACCGCGGGCGGGCCGTATTTTTCGACGCCGTGCAGGATGATGCCGCCGCCGACCCAGATCATGGCGGCCGTTCCGATGGTGCTCAGCACCGTCAGGAAGGGCGGCATGCTGCGCACGAGCGCGCGTCCAATCGCGCGGATCGCGGTGCCAATGATCGAGCCGCCCTCATAACGCGCCAGGGCCAGCCCTGCATCGTCCGCCTTCACGATCAGGGCCACGACGCCGTAGACCCCGATCGTGATCCCGAAGCCGACCAGAGCCAGCACCAGCGCCTGCGTCCAGATGTTGCCCGGGGGAATGGCCGCCAGCGTGATCGCCATGATCTCCGCCGACAGGATGAAATCCGTCTTGATGGCGCTTGCGACCTTCTCGTCCTCGACCGACCCGGCATCCGCGGCCGTCGGCTGGAGTTCGGCGTCGTGATCGTGCGCATGGTGCGGCATCACGGCTTCGAGCACCTTCTCGGCACCCTCGTAGCAGAGAAACGCGCCGCCCAGCATCAGCAGCGGCGTGACCGCATCGGGAAGGAAATAGCCGAGCAGCAGGGCGATCGGCAGCAGGACCAGCAATTTGTTGCGCAGCGATCCGACCGCGATCTTGCCGACGATCGGCAGTTCGCGTTTCGAGGCAAAGCCGATGACGTAGTTCGGCGTGACGGCTGCGTCGTCGATCACCACGCCGGCCGCCTTTGCGCCCGCCTTGGCGGCCTGGCCCGCGACATCGTCGAGCGAAGCCGCCGCCACCTTCGCGATCGCCGCGATATCGTCGAGAAGACCGATCAGTCCGACACTCATCAACCCGTCCCTTGTTCGTTCGAGCCGGCGGTGTCCGCGACTGCACGCACTTGCACCGCCCTTCATTTGGAAGCGAGCAAGCGCTCAATTCTCGTCGCCGCCCGCTCCCTCGCGGAGGTCCGGCTTGATCACGTCCTCCGGCAGCGCATGGGCGACCGGTTGGGCCGTGACCGCGATCTCCGGGCCGACCTCGCGGCCACGGGCGCGGATCAGGCGTTCATAGGCGGAAACCAGGGTGACGTAGGGGCTGACCCAGATCCAGCCGTCGCGCGTGAACACCTGCACATCGAAATGCAGGTGCATCGAGGTTCCCGCGGGATGGTCGAGATAGTTGGAGATCACGCCGATCTTCTCGCCTTCGGTGACGACGCGGCCGTTGAGCACGCCGTCGGCATTCATCGCCTGCGGGTTCATGTGCATGTAGCGGAAGCGGATGTGCTCGGTGCGACTGTTGACCTGAAGCGTTGCGGCCTGGTCCTTGGATGCGCGGATCACGATCGCGTCGCGCACGGCGACGACGGCGCGCTGCTTGGGATCGCAGGGCTCGCGGCCTTCGCCGGGAGGCGGGCAATCGGCCGCGCGGATGTCTTCGCCCTGGTGGCCGTAGCCTCCGCCACATTGCCACACCTCGAAACTGCGCGACTCGCAGAAATTGTCGCGCCAGGTATAGGCGGTCGGACCATCGCTCTTGTCGCGCTTGCCGTAGGATTGCGAGCGCACGAAGGCGGGCGACTTTTCGAGCGGAAAGCGGATCTGGGCATAGGCCATCGCGTCGGGATGGCCGCCCAGCTTGCGGTAGCCCGTGTTCGGGATGATGTCGCCGCTCGGCCGGTAGCTGAAGTCCGCTGAACGCTCCAGCGGACGATCGAGGACGTTGGAGGCAATGTCCGTCAACGGCCGCGCGCGCTGACCACCGGCGACGCGGAGGGCCTTCAGGAAGCGCTCGGCGACCGGATAGGCTTCCTTGCAGGCCAACCGCCGTGGCTTGGCGACGCTGTCGAGGCACTGGACCGAGACCACATAGGCGACGCCGAAGCGGCTGAAGGCGTAGCGCACATAGCCTTCGCGGATGAATTTGCGTAGGTCCGGGTAGAGCGCTGCGAGCGGCTTGACCTGCTCGCCCTTGCCGCCGGAGGGATCGGCGATGTCGTAGACGAGCGCCGATCCCGTGATCTGCACTTCGACCGGCTTTGCGAACACCCGGGCCGGCATGCCTTCGCCGGCGCCGGGCTCCAGCGAGAAGGTCGCGCTGTAGCCGGCGGGGCCGGCATCGAACATGTCGACGGGATTGAAGTCCGCCTGGTAGCGCGACAGCGCGAGCACGGCCTGCGTGCCGCTGCGCTGCGCCTCGAGATAGGTGGCGGCGTCGAACGGCAACAGCACCGGCACCGGGCTGCGGGTGATGCCCGTAAAGAAGCGCGAGGAGATCGCGTTGAGCTGCACCAAGGCAGGCGTCGCGCGCGGATCGTAGCGCGGCACCGAACGGCGGGGCACGAAGACGAAATCGTCCGCGACGCGGGGGCGGGTGTTGATCTCGGTGCGGAGCTGGTCGAGCGCTGCGCGCCAGTCGACGCGCAGGCCCGTGAGCGAGGGACTGCGGAATTCATCCGCAGCCAGTGACGAGGCGGTGAAGAGCGAAAGCGACGCCAGAAAAAGCGAGACGAAGCGGAAACTCTTCCCAACCACTGTCTCGCCCCCCGGCGGCACCTGCCTCGATCCCTCTTAGTCCTTGGCGCGCTCGGAGTAGGAGCCGTCTTCGGTCATCACCACGATGCGGGTGCCGACGGCGATGTGCGGCGGCACGGTGGTGCGGACGCCGTTGGAGAGCACCGCCGGCTTGTAGGACGACGAAGCCGTCTGGCCCTTGGTCACCGGCTCGGTCTCGACCACTTCCAGCGTCACGCGCTGCGGCAGCGCGAGCGACACCACGTTGACGTCATGGGTCGACAGCTTGACGGTCATTTCCGGCTGAAGATAGGCGGCGGCGTCACCGACGACGTCCTTGGAGACCTGGACCTGATCGTAGGTCTCGGGGTTCATGAAGTGGTAGCCGTCGCCATCCTCGTAGAGGAAAGTGAAGTTGCGCTCTTCGATGGTGGCCTTCTCGACCTGGTCGGTGGTCTTGTAGCGCTCGGAGATCTTTACCCCGTCCGAGATTCGGCGCATTTCGATCTGGCTGACCGGGGTGCCCTTGCCGGGATGGATGTTCTCGGCGCTGACGACGACATAAAGCTTGCCGTCTTGCTCGATCACGTTGCCCTTGCGAATAGAACTGGCGATGACTCTCAAAGCTATATTTCCTGCTTGCTTGGCCCGGCTCCGGCCAGGACGTGGTCAAATTGATGGGGGACCTGGGGCCTCAAATCAGACCTCGGCGCCCGTTTCGGGCCGCAACATACGCATTTTGTCGTTGAATGCCAGCATTTTGCTGGCCTGCGGGGTGGTTGGTTGATGGCTGGGGACAAGCCGATTTCGCCGTTCTGGTCCCCCTCGCGGCACCTCGACCGGCGGCCCTTCCTGAGGGCCAGGGGGGCAATTACCGGAGCAATACGGGCCTTTTTCGCCGAGCAGGGGTTCATGGAGGTCGAAACCTCCGTCCTCCAGGTCTCGCCGGGCAATGAAACCCATCTGCACGCCCCCCGAACCGAGCTGATGCGGTCGGACGGCAGCCGTGCCAGCCGTTACCTGCGGACTTCGCCGGAATTCGCCTGCAAGAAGCTGCTGGCGGCGGGGGAAACGCGCATTTTCGAGTTCGCCCGGGTGTTCCGCGACCGCGAGCGCGGCGACCTGCATCTGCCCGAGTTCACCATGCTGGAGTGGTACCGGGCCGGCGCTCCCTATGACGCCATCATGGCCGACACCGTGGTGGTCATCGCCAGCGCGGCGCAGGCCACCGGCATCGGGACCTTCTCATTCCGTGGGCGGACCGCCGACCCCTTCGCCGAGCCCGAGCTGCTGACGGTCGCGGGGGCCTTCGACCGGTTCGCCGGAATCGACCTGCTGTCGACAATCTCCGGCAGCGAGGGTAATCGTGCCGCGCTCGCCGAGGCTGCCGCCGGCAAGGTCCGCGTCGCCGGGGACGACACCTGGTCGGACATCTTCAGCAAGGTCCTGGTCGAGCACGTCGAGCCGCAACTGGGGCAGGGGCGTTTGACCATCCTGTTCGAATACCCATCTCCGGAGGCGGCGCTGGCACGGGTGACAACCGGCGATCCCAGGGTTGCCGAGCGATTCGAGGTCTATGCGTGCGGCGTCGAGCTCGCCAACGGATTTGGGGAACTGACCGACGCGGAGGAGCAGCGCAAACGCTTCACGGAATCGATGACCGAGAAGCGGCGCCGCTACGGCGAAGCCTATCCGCTGGACGAGGACTTTCTGGCCGCGGTTGCGGCGATGCCGGAAGCCAGCGGGGTGGCCCTCGGCTTCGACCGGCTGGTGATGCTGGCGAGCGGCGCGTCGCGAATTGATCAGGTGGTGTGGACGCCGCCTGCAGATGAAACGTCAAGTGAGACATGACGAAGAGCAATCTTGCACGGACCTTGCGTGAGCCGGCTGAACTGGTAGCCGAAGGCCTGGCGCCGGCCACGGCGCTGCCTGCGCTCGAGCGTGTTGCCGCGCGCTATGCGGTGGCGATCACGCCGGCGCTGGTCGAACTGATCGACCCGTCCGATCCCGACGATCCCATCGCCCGGCAGTTCGTCCCGACCGCCGCGGAGCTGGAGATGCAGCCGGTCGAGAACGCCGATCCGATCGGCGATCATCCGCACTCGCCTGTGTCCGGCATCGTGCACCGCTATCCCGATCGCGTGTTGTTCAAGCTCGTTCACGTCTGCGCGGTCTATTGCCGCTTCTGCTTCCGCCGCGAGATGGTGGGACCGGGCAAGGAGAACGCGCTGTCGGAGGCCGCCTATCGCGCGGCGATCGATTACATCCGCTCGCATCACGAGATCTGGGAAGTGATCCTGACCGGCGGCGATCCGCTGATGCTGTCGCCGCGGCGGATGGGCGAGATCATGGCCGAGCTCGCGGCCATCGAGCACGTCAAGATCATCCGCCTTCACACCCGCGTGCCCGTGGCCGATCCGGCGCGCATCAGCGACGAGATGGTCTCGGCGCTCAAGGTCGAGGGCGCGACCACCTGGGTCGCCGTGCATGCCAACCATGCGCGCGAGCTGACAGGGCCGGCGCGCGAAGCCTGCGCGCGGCTCGCCGATGCCGGAATTCCGCTGGTGAGCCAGTCCGTGCTGTTGCGCGGCATCAATGACAACATCACGGCTTTGTCGGATTTGATGCGCGCTTTCGTCGAATGCCGGATCAAGCCCTATTACCTGCATCACGGCGATCTCGCGCCGGGCACCGCGCATCTGCGCACGACGCTGGCAGAGGGGCAGGACTTGATGCGGCAGTTGCGCGGGCGGGTGTCAGGCCTGTGTCAACCGGACTATGTCATCGACATTCCCGGCGGCGCCGGCAAGTCGCCGGTGGGACCCAACTATGTGTTTGCGGAGCAAAATACCGCAGCCGATGGACGTGAAGCGGAGACGGAATCCAGCTATCGTATCATCGACTATTGCGGCGACGTTCATCTCTATCCGCCTGAGACCTGAGCGGTGAGAAGCGCCGGTTTGAGAATGGAGGATCGGATATGAAGAAGATCATGCTGGCGGCATCGCTCGTGGTCTTGCTGGGCGGAACGGCGATGGCGCAGACCGGCGCCAAGGGATCGACGTCGGGGGGCGCGAGCTCCGGATCGGCGCCGCAGGCTCCCGTCGGCCATCGCCAGCCGCGCGTCTCGGACGTGCCGAGCGAGAAGAATGTGAGCGATCCGAACGATCCGCTCAGCAAGGAAAACCAGGCGCTCGACAAGAAGATCAAGAGCATCTGCCGCGGCTGCTGAGGTATTCACCTCTCCCCGTCGGGGAGAGGTGAGGAAGAGCCCATCTCGCGTCGGCTTACGCCGACCGCTCGTGCAGGCCCGCCCGCCGGGTGTTGCGGCGGACCTCGACGGCGTCGGCGAGCTGCTCGAGCACGGTCGCCGTGCTCGCCCAGTCGATACAGCCGTCGGTGATGCTCTGACCGTAGGTGAGCGGCTTGCCCGGGACGACGTCCTGGCGGCCGGCAACGAGATTGCTCTCGATCATCACGCCCATGATGCGGTTCTCGCCGCCGGAGATCTGACCGGCGATGTCGGCCGCGACCTGCGGCTGGTTTTCCGGCTTCTTGCTCGAATTGGCGTGGCTCGCATCCACCATCACCAGCGGCGCGACACCGGACTTGGCCAGTTCGTTGCAGGCCGCAGCGACGCTTGCCGCGTCGTAGTTCGGCTTGCTGCCGCCACGCAGGATGATGTGACAGTCCTCGTTGCCCGCGGTCGAGGCGATCGCCGAGCGGCCGAGCTTGGTGACGGCCATGAAGTGATGCGGGTGCGAGGCGGATTTCACCGCGTCCGCTGCGATCCGCACATTGCCGTCGGTGCCGTTCTTGAAGCCGACCGGGCAGGACAGGCCGGAGGCCAGCTCGCGATGGATCTGGCTTTCGGTCGTGCGCGCGCCGATCGCGGCCCAGGACACCAGGTCGGCGATGTATTGCGGCGTCGTCATGTCGAGGAATTCGGTGCCGGCGGGCAGGCCGAGATTGTTAACCGCCGAGAGCACGTTGCGCGCCAACCGCAGGCCCTTGTTGATGTCGAAGCTGCCGTCGAGATCGGGATCGTTGATCAGGCCCTTCCAGCCGACCGTGGTGCGCGGCTTCTCGAAATAGACCCGCATCACGATCTCGAGCTGATCGGCGAGATCCTCGCGCAGCTTCACGAGACGCTCGGCGTAGTCGAGCGCGGCCCTGGGGTCGTGGACCGAGCAGGGGCCGACGACGACCAGAAGACGGTCGTCCTGGTTGCTCAGGATGGCGTGGATGGCGTTGCGCGCGGCCATGACCACGCGCGTTGCGGTGAGCGTGCGCGGGACCTCCCGCATCACCTCGTCCGGGGTGCTCAGTTCTTTCAGTTCGCGGATGCGTAGATCGTCGGTCGTGCTCAGCACGGCGGGCTCCTGTCGTTTTGAGAACCTGCCGGCCAACAAAAAAGCCGCCAGGTCTGGCGGCTTGTTTCGGACGTTTGCTGCAATGTTTCAGATTGAGCGCGATCCTCCTGCCGCCAGCGAGCTGTCGTAGCTAAAGTACCAAAAATAGCTGGTGGCGACGGTGATCATGCTTGGCCATATAGCGCGCCGTTGGCGCCTTGTCACCCCCCAATCGGCGCCGAAGGCGACGAGGCGGGTCAGCTGTTGCTGTTGCGCGCCGCCAGCGCCATGCCGATCAGGCTGGCGCCGCCGAACAGCAGGTTGATACCGACGAGAATGCCGATCGCCCATTCGGCCGAGCTCGGCAGCCCCGTGATCACCATGAACGAGATCGCGATGTCGACGAGGCCCGAGATGAGCAACCACGACCAGCGGCTGCTCAGCTCGCGGCGGTGCTCCAGCGCGTACATGATGGTGGCGATGCCCTCGGCGAGGAAGTAGGCGCCAAGCACGATGGTCAGCGTCAGCACGGCCTGCATCGGGCGGCCCAGCAGCAGCATGCCGGCGAGCACGGCGAGCGCGGCAGAGATCAGCGACCACCAGAAGCCCGGCGTGTTGCGCGCCCAATAGGTCACGATCAGTCCGCCGATACCGCTGACCAGGAACATCCAGCCGAGGAAGATCGCGATCGCAAGGCTTGCCAGCGGCGGCAGGATCAACGCCGCGACGCCGAGAACGACAAGCAGAATGCCTTCGAACAGGAAGGCCTTCCAATGCGCCTTGACCGTCTGGCTCATGACGGATTGCAGCCGTGAAAAATCGTCGGGTGATGTCATCGTCTAACTCCGGAACGGGGGGAGCGTGTCCAATCTAGTCGACCCCTGGCGCGCGCGCCATGCGGTGGATCAACCCCCGCCGGGTGCCGATGAAAAACCTTCCGCGCTGGTGCGGATGCGGTTGCGGCCGAGAACATAGATCGCCGTTGTGACAATCAGAAGCGCAAGGCCGAGCAGGATCGAGACGAAGCCGATCGGGATCAGGGCCAGCGTCAGATTACGCTCGGGATTGATCAGCCAGTGATGGATCGAGGTCAGCACGAAGGCGAGCCCGAGGAAGCCGACACCGCCGCCGGCCAGCAGCAGCGCCCACATCCGGCGGAGCTGGCTGAGCCGCTCCCGCGCAATGTCGGTCCGGGGCGCGTGATGACGGGCGACGCGCCGGACCAGGCGGACGGCGAAGGCGATCGAGCTGAAGCCGATCAGCAGGCTGGCCGCGCCCAGCCACATCCGCAGCGTCGGATCGAGATCGGGCATCCTTTGCAGGGTCAGCAGCGGAAAGTCGAAGGCCGAGTGCAGCGCGAGCGGCCCGGCCAGCATCAGGAGGCGGCTGGAGAGGCGGGCCCAATCGCGGTTGTGGCGGTTCGCTCCCAGCGCCGTGCCGGCGCGCGCGATCGTCAAATAGGCGCCCGCGATGATGCCGAGCGCGCCGTGGAACGGCACGGTCAGGACGCTGCGCAAGGCGGCGAGCGAACGCCACATCTCGGCGTGCTGGACCAGATAGGCGAGGTTCTCGTAGGCGGCGAAACCGAGGCCGACCGCCGCGCCATAGACCACGGTGTCCATCGGATTGGCGAAGGTCCGCCGCTTGGTCGAGGAGATCAGAACGATGGCGATCACCTTGACGGCTTCCTCGGGCAGAGCGACGCCGAAGATCGAATGCATGGCCAGGGCCGCCCAGGGATTGTCGGGGGCGGCGACCATCTTGGCGAAGGGGGCGCGGGCGAGGCCCAGCAGCGAGATGCTGGCCGCACCCAAGAGGAACGCGGTCCAGACCTGAGCCGGCGGGCCAGGGCGTTCCTCAGCGGCGATGACGAGCCAAAGCATCAGCAGCGCCGGGGCGATGGCGGCTGTTCCGATGACGGTGGGCAACGCTTCAATCAGGTACATCGGCGCCGAAAATAGGTTCCATTGGTCCGCTTATCTACATTCACCGATGCGACCATGTGTCATGCGGTCGCTGTCGGCTCGCTGAACGGGCGCGACAATGTCCGTTCATCTGCCGTCGCCCGGTGAGATGTAGAATACAAGCGTAATCAATTGCATCACAGAACCAGTTCGCCCGCCATGGCAATTGCGGCGTCAGCCGGGATTGGGTGCGATTAGCGAACAGGATCAGGGGTATGTACAGGTTTCTTTGATTCACCGTAGAGCTGTCTCCACAGTGGCCCGCGGAAGAGCCGAACCCTGGGTGGGTTGAAACGAGCTCAGCCGGGCCGGCCGGCTAGTCGTGTTTTGGGTGCCCGCGCGGCGGCGAGGCGATCCTGCGCATCCGCACCTGCTCCAGCTCCCAGAACGCGCGCACGAGACACGTGCCGAGGCAGACGACGATGAGCAACAGCAGAAGGGCCTGGTCGACGGCGGGGATGTGTATCATGGCGATGATAAAGCAACGCCCATGCCATGCGTTCCCGCAACGGCCGACACTTTCCGCAGTCAGTGAGTGGTGAACGGCGGGGCCCCGGGAGCGACGTCGAAGGCGCCGAGATGGAATTCCTCGCCCAGGGACGGATCAGGCTCGCCCGGTTGCGCCAGCAGCGTGAAGGCGGCCTGCGGATAGAGCTTCCAGATCTCCAGATCACCGGCCGTGATGGTGAGCCAGCCGAAGGTATACATATAGCGCCCGGGCTCGCTGACCCGGCCGACCCTGTCCCAGGTGATCTTGTTGACTGCCATCCGGTCCCCCGATCGCAAGTCCGCAAATGACGTCCGGCATGAGGCGCGGACCGACAAAAGCTGATCCCGCAATGGGGCCGCGATAGGGCGGCGATGCGGAGGCAAGACGGCCGGAGCGCCGGCCGCCGCCTGCCGTTCAGCGCGCCGTCGAGGTCGCCTGCGCTTCGGCCGCCCGCTCCAGTTGACGATGCGAGGCGTGGAAGACGTCGTGGACGAGGCCGATCTTTTCCAGGCCCAGGATGATCAGGCCGTTGAGATCGATCTCCCACCAGGCATGCGAGATATAGGCGTCCCGCGGGAAGCGGTGATGGTTGTTGTGCAGACCCTCGCCGAAGGTGAGGATCGTGGTCACGAATTCGTTGGTCGAGGCATCGTCGACCTCGAAGCGGCGGTAGCCGTAGGCGTGGCAGACCGAGCCGGTGAGCTGGCTGGTGAGGATCAGCAGGTAGCAGCGGAGCAAACCGGAGAACAGCACGCAGCCGATCATGGTGTGCACGCCGCCGAAGGTGTAGCCGACCACGCCGGGAATGAAGATCGCCGACATCCCGTACCAGACCCAGCGGGTGCGCACGAAGAACATCGCGATGGGATCGGCGAGGATGTCCTTCGCGTAATATTCGTTGTCGGTTGTGGCCTGGTCGAACACCCAGCTGCCCTGGGCGTGCAGAAAGCCCTTGAGCGCGCTGACGTAGCGATTGCCGAAGCCGTCGAACTGCGGGCTGTGGGGATCGCCGACGTCGTCCGCATAGAGGTGGTGTCGGCGGTGGTTGGCGACCCATTTCGCGATCGACCCCTGCACCGCCATCTGGGCGATGGCGCAGAAGAACACGCGCATGATCGGGCCGGTGCGGAAGCTGCGATGCACGAACAGGCGGTGCATCCCGGCGCCGATGCCGAACGTCGTCAGCGCGAACATCCAGACGAACGTGAACAACTCGACCTTGCCGACGCCTTGCGTGATGGCCCAGATGATGCCGGCGACCGCGCCGACATAGAGAATTCCGAGCAGGAGGTAGCTTTCGCGCAGCTTGGCCTGGACCAGTGGTCCTTCGGTGACGACTCCGGGGGGAAGCTGCGGCTTGGCCGCGATCGACGCGTTCTGCGTGGTCTCTGCCGGGACGAGCTCGGCATCAGCGATGGACATTCCAGGACTTCCGATACACGGGGGGCCCGCAATGATTGCGGACGTACTGGACCACACCCTACCGTGCGAGGGACCTTACCTCCAGCGCTTAGTTAAAAAAGAGTTAAGGCTCGCGCCCCGGCTCAGGCGGACAGCAATTGGGGCGAGCGGACGATGAGGCGGACGAGGTCATCCCGGGACTGTTTTTCGGCGAATTTGACCGCGAAGCCGTGGTCGAATTTGCGGATCACGCGCCCGACGCAGGCGCCGACGGCCAGCGGGGTTCCCACCGGCGGGTCGTACTCGCAGGAGATCGCGACGCCCGCCGTCGAGACGTCGATGATGAAGCAGGAATGGGTGTTGCCGTCGGCGAGCGTCAGGACGGTGTGCGCGACCTGCGGGACGAAACGGGCGTCGCGCCGCAGGTCCTGAACGCTTTCATCCTTCTGCTTCTTTTCGAGCCATGTGAGCTTTTCCGACATCCAGGCGCGCCGCGCGCGCGTCATGTCGAGCTCCATCAGGAAACCCGATTTCAGCGTCGCGCTGATGGTGCACTGGAACTCGCCGAAATCCTGGAAGTAGGAGGTCAGGCGCTCGCCGACCTTGCCGACGACGGGCACGTCCACGATCATGCGGAAGGGGGAGACGCGCTTGGTGCGGCAGGCGAAGCTGCGCAGCTTGCCCTCACAATCGTACCAGCGCGGCAGCGAATAGCTGCCGCTCACTGTGACGTCCACTGCACGCTGTCTGAGGAAGTCTGCGACGGACATGAGGTGCCAATGATGTTCGGGATCGCTTCCGTAATTCCACGGTAGCGATCAAATTCTAAGCAAATGATACCGGCACTCAAAAGCGGGGGTAAATTTCCGGTAAACGCGCGCCTCGGCCACGCAGCAAAAAGCGCGGCATAAGGACCCTTCAGGGCTCACAACCTCGTTATTGAGGCCTGCGCCGAGCAGCCGCGCGACGCGGAGCTTAGGGAGGTCCGAACAGCATCAGCAATGCCAGCGCGCCAATTGCCATGGCGAGCTGGATTTTCGTCCATGTCAGCCCGTTCGGGCTGATCTCAAATCCCAACAGCGGCAAGGCGCGTCGCATCGCGAGCGACGAAAACGCTTCGGCAACCGCGAGCATAAGGCCAATTCCGGCGAGGGACGACCATGGCTCCGCCGGCGGCATCCATGGCGCGAGCCAGACGGGCACGGCGCTCTTCAACGTGCCGAGCAACGCAAACCATCCAAACCAGAACGGGAAGCGCTTGACGATGTCCGCGCCAATCGTTTCGGGCTGGAGCCGGATCCCAATTCCGGCCAGCGAGCTTTCAATGCGCCCGCTATCGGTGAGGAAGATGAAGGCGCCGAGATAGAGCGGAATGCGCGACTGGAAGAGCAGGGCGATGACGCCGAACAGGATGGCGTGGCCGATGGCGTCGCCGAGCGCGTCCTTGAAGCTGCTGCCTTGCTGCAAAGCCGCCGGCGCCAAATCGGCATGGCGCTGCGGCAACGATCTGGCGCGCGCCATGTGCTCCAGCATCCTGGCGCGCCGGTCCGGCGAATACGGTGTCGTACGACGCATCCAGGCCAGTGGCGTCGTCGCCATGGGCGGAGCGCCCGACGGGCCTTCCAAACTCGATTTGCGCGGCTCCATGACCCGAACCAGATCCTTCAATCCGCGCCGCCAATGCGGCGGGCAAGACGGCTTCCTTCGGACCATTGGTCGGAGGTCGGGGCCGGGGAGGTTCACGCCCGCTGAGGGATTTCTGCGATCCGTGGGCGCTGATTTCGCGGCGCCGCGGAGGAGGCTCTACGACCAGTAGAAATCTCGTGTCACGATCTTCCTGTTGATCTCGCTCCCCAGTTGCGCTTGAGTGCCGGCAGGTCTGGGGGGACCATATTGATGTCTATTCTCATGGCTGCGGCGTTTTCCGCCGCGGCAAATTTTGCAGTCAATTTCAGTTCGAGCAGGCCTGTCGAAACCTGTACTCTGCCATGGACATGACGGTCGTGTCCGGCTGCCTGTCCGCGCGGAAAGCAGTCATACTCGATCACGCTGATCGAATTGCCGCGGATCGCGTGACATGGCGCGAGAAGAACCGGTTCTTCCACGAAGAGGATGAACGCTATCTCCGGTTTCTGATCCCGCCGGGGAGCCGCGTCCTCGACATCGGCTGCGGCATTGGCGATACGCTCGCGAGCCTTGCGCCGTCACATGGCGTCGGCGTCGATTTCTGTCGCAAGCAAACCGCGATCGCGCGGCAGCGCCACCCCGATCTCACCTTCGTCGAAGGCGATGCCGAGGACACAGCGACGCTCGATGCGTTGCAAGGGCCGTTCGACTATATTCTCGTGCTCGATACGATCGGGTCTGTGGAGGATTGCCAGAAGTTCATCGCCCAGCTGCATCCGTTCTGCACCCGGGATACGCGGCTGGTGATCGGCTACTTCTCCCATCTCTGGTATCCCCTGTTGAAATTCGCCGAGCGCGTGGGCCTGCGGATGCCGCAACCGGACCAGAACGTGCTGTCGCCGGCAGACTTGCGCAGCCTCGCCGGGCTTGCGGATTTCGATCCGGTGAAGTCGGAGCAGCGCGTGCTCTCGCCGGTGCGGATGTTCGGGCTCGGGCGTTTTCTCAATCGCTTCGTCAGCGTGCTTCCGGGAATCCGCCAACTCGCGCTTCGGCACTATCTGGTCGCGCGGTCCGGCCGCAGGGCGCGGGAAGAATTCGCGTCGGCCACCGTCGTCGTCCCCGCGCGCAACGAGCGCGGCAATATCGAGCCTGCGGTCCGGCGAATTCCCGACTTCTGCGGCGATATCGAGATCATCTTCGTCGAAGGCCACAGCCAGGATGGCACCTTCGAGGAGATGGAGCGGGTCAAGCAGGCCTATCCGTCCAAGGACATCAAGGTGATGCGCCAGCCCGGCAAGGGCAAGGCCGACGCCGTCTTCACGGCGTTCGACGCGGCGCGCGGCGACGTGCTGATCATTCTCGATGCCGACCTCACCATGCCGCCCGAGCAGATTCCGAAATTCGTCGAGGCGCTGCTGGCGGGCAAGGGCGAGTTCGTCAATGGCTCGCGCCTTGTCTATCCCATGGACGACGGCGCGATGCGCTTCCTCAATCTGATCGCCAACAAGATCTTTTCCTACCTGTTCTCGTGGCTGCTCAATCAGCGCTATACCGACACGCTGTGCGGCACCAAGGTGCTTCGCCGCAGCGACTATCAGCGCCTGAAGGCCGGCAAGGCCTATTTCGGCGATTTCGATCCGTTCGGCGACTTCGACCTGATCTTCGGCGCATCGAAGCTCAACCTGAAATCGGTGGATCTGCCGATCCGTTACGCCGCGCGGACATATGGCGAGACCCAGATCTCCAGGTTCCGCCATGGCTGGATGTTGCTGAAGATGGTGGCGTTCGCCTTCCTCAAGATCAAGGCGATCTAGCCGCGGAAGCCACGGTTCGATGATCTCAGACCAATATTGTTTCCCCGACGTCCGCGTGAACGGGAGGATCAGAACGCTGCTGATCCTCATCGTGCCGTCACTGTATCTGGCGGCGACGCTGCTCTATTCGACCTATCAGGCCGTCTGGGGCGTCCAGGTCGATCCGGAATCGGCGTACACCATGAACGGGCTGGTGGCAGCTGCGGGATACGGCTCCCTGAAATTCGACCACCCGGGAACGACCACGACCATGCTGGTCGAGCTGATCGTCAGGGGCTGGGCCCTGATCGGCGGGGCTAAGGATATCGTCGCGTTCGGGCTCGAGCATTACGACACGATCACATGGGCGGCGCGCACCGGCGAGGCGCTGGTGCTCACGGGTGCGCTGCTGGCCGGCGGGCTCATCGTCGGTCGGACCACGCAGAGCGCGATCGCCGCGATGCTGTTCCAGGCCGGCGCCTTCGTGCATTCCGATGCCTTTCACTTCCAGACGGTGCTTGCCCCGGAAAGCCTGATGGCCGCGATCGCACTGTTCGGCATGGCGATCGTGATCAAGGCGACGCTCGATGCGCACCCGCCGGCAACGGTGCTGGGCGTCGTGTCCGGGGTCATCTTCGCCCTCGGCTTCTCGACCAAATATCTCTATCTGCCGCAGGCGCTGTTCGCCGTTTGCCTGCTCAGAAGCAGACGCACTTTCGTCGCCGCCATGGTCACGGGGGCGCTCGGCTTCGTTGGCTTCAGCCTGATCTTCAATCCGGGAACGATCACGCGCGGGTTCGGATGGCTTGCGCAGATCGCCACGCATAAGGGGAATTACGGCGAGGGCGAGCCGGGGTTCATAGATTTCAGGATATTCTGGTCGAACATGGCCGAGATCATCAAGGCCGCGCCGATCGTGTTCGGCGTGTACATCGCGGCGGGGGCCGCGGCGCTGGCTTGGTGCCTCAAGAGCCGGAGCTGGCGGGATCCGATCAGCCTGAACCTCGGTGCCGCCACTCTGATCTACGTCGCGCATCTCGTGGCAACGTCGAAGCACTACGCACTGCATTACATGGTGGCACCGTGGGTGCTGACGGGCGGGGTGCTGGTTCTGGTCGTGGTGCAGCTCAGGCGGCTGCTCCCGGCCGTCCCGCCGGTGGCGCCGAGCCTGCTTGCAGGCAGCCTGTGCGCCGTCATGAGCGCGACAACGCTGATCGAGGCCCGCGCCGCGGCGCTGTTCGCGTCGCATTCGAACGCGATCGGAGCCCGGCTCTCGAAAGCCGTGGTCGCGGCAGGCCCCGCCTGCGCCAACGTCTCCAGCATGTTCGTGCGCGCGCCCGAGAACGACATGAACCACGGCTGGGACATGACGGTACAGCTCTGGGGCGACCAGGCGATGCGGGACAGGTTCTCCGCGGCCTATGCGAGCGCCTTCACGGTCCCGCTGCTGGACCACAACGGCATCACGCACGTCCTGAAGAACAACTTTCGACCCACCAGCTACGCAAAGCTCGGCGCCGACTATCCCTGCATCGTCGTCCGATCGGCGGTGGCGCTCGATGCCGACAGTTCAATGGGACTTCTGGCGCTCAAGCCGGACCATTGCGTGATCGAGGGGATCCACGTCTATACAGTCGGGCTCGCCTGCGCGAAGGTGGAAAGCAGCTTCAGGGAGCAACGGTGAGGGGGAACCCGGGCGGGCTGGCGCTCCCTAGCGGAATCGAACCGCTCTCTCCACCGTGAAAGGGTGGCGTCCTAACCGATAGACGAAGGGAGCAAACGCAGGGCCCTGCCGTTATCCCGGCACGGCCACTGGCCGGCCGAGTCGGACCCGGCGGCTTGCAGCGGGCGAACGTATAGTGGCCTTTCTGGCTTCCGGCAAGCCGTCCGGAACGGTCTTTTGGGTCCGGTGGAAAGGGCCGTCTCCGGGATGATCAGGGGGCGATTTCAACGGTTTGTTAGGGTTCCCTGAGTAGCGCTGGACTGGGAGATTTCCAATGCCACCGCCGAAAAAGCGCGCAGCCCGCAAGCTGCTGTCGCAGCACGCCTGGATCACGCTCGACGGCGGTTTTGCCGCGCGGCATTGCCTGGTCCAGGATATTTCGGATTCGGGCGCCAAGATCACGCTGGACGAGGACGCCAGCCAGCTCCCGGGCCTGATCCGGCTGGCCTTCTCGCGCGATGCGCGCACCGGGCGAAGCTGCCAGGTGGTGTGGCGCCGCGGCAAGTCGGCGGGCATCAAGTTCATCTGATCGCAGCCGCGGAAGGCGAGATGGCGCGCGGCGGCCGTCCGGGCTAGAACGCCGCCATGCGCATGCCGCTTCTGATCCTGATCCCGTTGCTCGCCACATCCGCCGCCGCAGCGGAGGCCTTGCGTCTGCCGCCTGCCGAGCAGCCGAAGGCGGGAGCGACCGTGCCGCTGAAGGGCAGTGCCGGCAAGGCACGCGCAGGCTCCTGCGCTGACTATGGCCCGCGCTTCGTCATGGTCGAGGGCACCGGGACCTGTGTCAAGATCGGCGGCTCGATCAGCGTCGACACCACCGTGAGACGCTGATGCCGGCGGATCTGCTGCGGCTCGAACTCGTCGTCCCCGTTCTGATGTACTGCGCGCTGCTGTGGTGGGTCGGCCGTGGCTTCAGCTGGACGGCGCGGCTGGCGACCGCCGCGGTGACGCTGGTGCTGATCGCCTGCGTCCTGCTGGTCGAGCGCGGCTGGCGCTAAAGCATGATCCGGAAAAGTGCGAAGCGGTTTTCCGAAAAGATCATGCGCAAACCACAACCTAAAGCGCGATGACGATTCATCCAAATCTCATCGCGCTTTAGGCCGAAACCAAAAACGCGAAAACAACCCCATGCACAGTAGCCGTCAAGCGCCGCGTTGACGGCTCATGACATCGGCGGTGCGACATGTTGCGCAAAGCCGGGCCGTTTGCCGAGCTCGGCGAGCCAGCGCGTCAAATGCGGCTGTGCCGGCCGGCTGATGCCCTCGACGCCGAGCCAGCGCCGCGCATAGGAGCCGAGCGCGATGTCGGCGAGCGTGAACGCATCGCCATCCATGAAGCGCCGCGAGGAAAGCAGGCGATCGGCGATCGCCCAGACCTCGGCGGCGGCATCGGCATCGCGCTGCACCTGGATCATGTCGCGCTCGGCGGGCGCCGTGCGCACGATGCCCCAGAACACCGGGCGATCGACCGGCTGCACCGTCGAGAGCGTCCAGTCGAGCCAGCGGTCGACCGAGGCGCGCTGCTTGGGCGCCTCCGGATAGATCGGCGTGCCGCCTCCATGGGCGAGGCAGAGATAGCGCATGACTGAGTTGGACTCCCACAGCACGAAGTCGCCCTCGACCAGCGTCGGGATTCGCGCATTGGGGTTCATCGCGAGATACTCGGCCTCACGGGTCCTGCCGTAACTCATCCCGGCGTCGATGCGCTCATAGGGCAGGGCAAGCTCGGTCAGGCACCACAGCACCTTCTGCACGTTGACCGAATTGGCGCGGCCCCAGATCGTCAGCTTGGTGTCAGGCATGAAAGCATCTCCCCGCGGCAATCCCTGCTGTCATAGCCCCGATTGCGCTCCGCTCCATCCGGGCTACACGCGCGTCTCCTAGCTCAATTTGACGACGCCAGCGATGCGCGATTGCGCCGAGCCTCTCATGCAAAAAGCTCCGCCATAGGCGGAGCTTTCACAAACACACTGAACTGGTCGATCAGCGGCCGAAGAACAGCCACAACAGAATGATCACCGGGATCGGCACGCCCAGCAGCCACAACAAGATTCCGCGTCCCATGGTTTCCTCCTCCAATCGCATTGTCTGGGAGTGAACGCGGGCGGCGAAGGCTTGTTCCAATGGCGCGGGGCCTACCAGTGACCGGTGTTCGGCATGGAGGCCCAGGGCTCCTGCGGCGGCTTCGGATCGCCCTTCTGCAGCAGCTCGATCGAGTGCAGGTCCGGTGAGCGCACGAAGGCCATGTTGCCGTCGCGCGGGGGACGGTTGATGGTGACGCCGGCCTTCTGCAGCTTCTCGCAGGTGGCGTAGATGTCATCGACCTCATAGGCGAGATGGCCGAAGAAGCGGTCCTCGCCGTATTTCTCCTCGTCCCAATTCCAGGTCAGCTCGACCAGCGGCGCGCCGCGCGTCTGCGGCTGCTTCTTCAATGCCTCCAGATCGTCCGACGAGCACAGGAACACCAGCGTGAAGCGCCCCTTGTCGTTCTCGATCCGCCGCACCTCCTTCAGCCCGAAAGCATCGACATAGAATTTCAGCGCGACATCGAGATTGCGCACGCGCAGCATGGTGTGGAGGTATCGCATGGTTGTTGCTCCCTGGGGGTGGAGGTTTTGTCTTGGGCCGGGACGGCGGGAAGGAGATAGCAGGAAAGTGGAGAGAGGGGCAGGGGGCGCTGGCAATTGTGCGTGAGACCGGGACGCGCCACGGATTGCGCGCGCAGAATGCCGGCTATCGCTCTTGCGAGGCCTGGTCGAGCGGGCGTGGCGCCCTGCGTCAGACAACCGTGACGCCGGTCACGGCGCGGACACGCAGATATCGGCACGCTCCCATGAAAGGAGTGTGTCATGCGATACGCCGTGATCGCCTTGCTCGTTCTCGCCAGCCTTCAGGCCATGCGCGGCGGATATCTCAGCGCCCCGCTCTTCGTTCTGCTGGCGGTGGGGGGCTGCGCCGGCGCAATCGCGCTGAGGAAGTCGTGATGGATTTCTACGCCACGGCCATCTTCGAGATCGCGGTCGAGCTGTTCTTCTCGATCAGGCGGAGGCTAACGCGAAAGCCCGCCGTCACGGGAAGGCCGAGCGTGCCCTTGGTGCCGCCACGCTGATGGGCACGACAGCAAGACAAGTCCACCCTTCGCGTCAGCCGCTCACAGAACAGTCCGGGCTGCCCCCGGAGGCGAGGTTGAACCGCAACTCCGCCGGCGCGACCAATTCCTATGCTTCAAGCCCTGCTCAGCGCGATCGTCGAGATTCTCTTGTCTGCCGCCTGGAGCGCCGTCGTCAGATTCTTCGGCCTGGAGAACGCCGTCGAGATCGCGACGGCCGTCTTCGGCCTTGCCTGTATCGCGATCGGCTCGGTGGTCTTGTTGCTGGGGCACGGATGAGGGGAGCGCCGTGAAGACGATCACGCTGCTTGCAGTGGCAGCCATGCTTCTGCTGGAGGTCTTCGGCCCGACGTCGAGCGTCGGCGGGTCGATGAGCTTCATGCTGGTCTTCGTCATCGTGACGCTGGCGGTTCCGATCTACGAGGCCTGGTCGAACCGGCGCGGGGCGATCGGATGGATCGTCAATCTCTTCGCGTCAATCGTTGGCGGATTGACGGCCATTGCCCTCGTTGGAATGGCCATGGAGACGATCCTCCCGCATCTTCACCTCGAAGGCTCGCTCGCCTCGTCGCAACATCCGCTGAAATACGTCGTGGTCGCCGTGATCGCGATCCTGATGGTGGCGGGATCGTGGATCCCGCTTCAGATCGTCAACCGGCTGCGCTGATCGCGCCCTCGGCAGCCTCGCGAACGACAGCGCGAGGCCGAGGTCTTCGTCGTCCGTAACTAGGCGGCAATCCGTTGCTCGACCGGGGCCGTCAGCAGCTTGAGCGCCTGCGCATGCTGGAGATCGGGGACTGCGATCGCCGTATGGCTGTAGACCGCATGGGTCCTCGAGTTTGCAAGCGTGTCCAGGATCTGCTTGCCCTTGATGACATGGATGCCCATGCCATCGTCGCTGGGGAAGATCGCCAGCACCACGTCATAGGCCGCAATGACCGCTCTGAGCGCTTCGGCCTTGTCTTCGGCGAGCTCGACAAAAACACGAACATCGGCTGCGAGTTCACGCAGCTCGTCAAAATCCAGCACTGTGGGGGTACTCCAACGCAACGATACTGGTTAGAGCTTGGCGGCGTTGGGTTACTGAAGTGTCAACAAGGCGGGTCGAGCCACAAGTTTCACGACGAGGTGACTTCACGCTCTAGCGTTTGGCTTCGATCTTGCGGAGCCGGGCCTCGGCGGCCTCATCCACGAGGGTCAAGGCGAGGCCGTCATAGCTCAGCCTGAGCCCGCGTCCGACGATCCATGTCCATCCCTCGCGGCCCTTGATCGCTTGCGCGTTGAACTGCTCGGAGATCGATTTGACGGCCGCTTCCTCGGCCCCCGGATTGTTCAGCGTCGCATTGACGCGCCAGATCGGGCGCCTGGCATCGGTCTCGTCGCTGTCCACCGCAACCTTGGCGCCGTTGATGTCGCATTCGAGCGTGGTCGCGTCCCGGCCCTGGCGGCAGAGATAGTGACGTTGACCAACGAGCTTTTTGGTTTCGTCGAATGTCATCCCGGGCGAGAAGCCGAAGATGTCCGACTTCTTCACGACGGCGAGGGATGCGGGCTTCAGGAAGCTCGGCTGGATCGCGACGAGGGCTGCGACGGCGACGACGATCAAACCTGCGAGGACGATGGCGACCTTCATGAGTACCCCACGAGAAACCTTCAGATCATTACAGGCCGCCGCAACGTTCTGCCATGCCCAAAAGCGAAAACCCCGCCTGGGGGAAGCGGGGCTTTCTGGTGGGGTGAAGCTTGGGGACTTCATAGATAAGACGCGCCAGCGGCAAAATGGTTCAAAAGGAAATCGCGTGTCCCTGCGGCATCTTGCACAGGAAGTAGGAACCCCGGGAGAACCCCTGCTTGCGTTTTCGGCCTCGATAGGCTCTAAGCCCGGTCACTTCATGACCTCTGGCATGAATCAGAAGCGCGCCTCCGCGGTCCGGCCGCGTCACAGCAGAGTTATTCGCGCGCACCCTTCAAAGGAATTCAGACATGGCGAAGATGACGAAGACCCAATTGATTGATGCAATTGCCGAAGGCACGCAGCTTTCGAAGAACGACGTGAAGTCCGTGATCGAGTACATGGCCACGGTCGGCTACAAGGAGCTGAACGAGTCCGGCGAGTTCGTCATTCCCGGCTTCGTGAAGATGTCGGTGGTGAACAAGCCGGCGACCGAAGCTCGCATGGGCGTCAATCCCTTCACCAAGGAGCCGATGCAGTTTGCGGCCAAGCCCGCGAGCAAGTCGGTGAAGGCCTCGCCGCTGAAGGTTGCCAAGGACGCCGTCTGAGACCGGCGACATCGTTGCGGCCGGCTCGTCCGGCGCAGCGATCATTTGTCGACGAACAGGTGATGCTCGGCGACGGCGACGCCGAACATGACCACCACGATCAGCAGGAACCACAGCGCGCGCCGGCCGGTCTCTCCGGGCGCGCTCTGCGGCTTCCCGCACGCCGGGCAGACCGAAAGCCCGATCGGAATCGCGGCTTCACAGAATTCGCAGATCATCGGCGCCTCGATCATTCAAGCGCGGTGCGGGTGTTGGCCCGCTGACGCGCGACAGGCCGCACCGATTCATTCCGCCTGATAATGCGAACGAGGGAAAACCCGTTCCCGAAATGCCACGGCAAGCCGCGCCGTTCAGTCCGCCATAGCTGCACAAGAAAAACCCCGCGCTTTCGCACGGGGTTCTTCTGACCGACGGCGTTGGGATTTCAGCGCCTGGCCGTCAGCCATGGCTCTAACTTAAGGTTGAAAATCCAAAAGGCAACAGCGCCGCGGTGACGGAATATGTTCGTCCACTGCGGCGCTGCCATATACGACTGGGCGCTGAAATCCCCAGCTTCCATAGGTCCGTGCGGCGCCGAAAAGGTTCAACGCGACATCATCAGGAAAAACGCGTCCTGGGGCTGGACTTTTCGTTCTTCTTTTGTTCTAGTGAGTTGCTCCAGTTGGACCACTTGGTTGAACCGCTTGGGAGGTGACTCATGACTGTCGAAAAGCAGCGCGAAGTGATCAGGCTCTGGAACCAGCTCAGGAAGGTCGAGGGCCCGGCCGCGGAGGAGCTGCGCATTCAGATCCTGGAATGCTTCTCGGAAAAGGGCACAGCGAAGCGGGCGGCCTGATCGGCGCCGGCGAACGCCAACGAGATGCCAGCAGGCGCGTCCCGTGCCAGGCGGCGCGCCTGGTCGAGCGGCTTCGTTGTGACGCGAGGACACGACACGATCCATCTCAGGTCGGCGTCGACGTGGCCGCGATGATTGCCCGGGGATGAGCACGCAGGAACGAACATGTACTGTCAGCGTTCGGCCTGCATGACATGCCCGCGATGCGCCAAGCCGATGACCGCGACCTCCGGCAACAGCTTTCGATGCGAACCTTGCCGCGAGATCGTCATCGTGTTTGCGGTCGCTTCGAAATTCCTGTCGCCGAGGATCGCACCGACGATGAGTCCTGCAGTTGAAGACGTGACGACGCACGCTTTCATCGATCGTTAGGAATCGCTTCGCGCTGATTTTTCCGACTCCGATTCGTTCTTCGAGAACGAAATGGAGTCGGATGCAGAACAAGTCGCGCTTGGGATTATCGACGCGGCTCTTCGTGTCAGAACGAGACAGCGTGAGGCTTCGCACAGTCGAGCCTGCGCCTCTTCCGTAAGGAGTGAGGCGAAGGAGATCGCCATGGACGAGTGCTGGTTTCTTGCCGAGATCGCAAAAGTGTTCTGGTACGATCGCCATCCTCGCTTGCGCGAAGGCAAGCCGTCGGTGCCGCAAGTGCCGCCACCGAAGTCGCCTGACACGTCGTCTCCTGATGCGAGCTGACGATCATCGCCCGTGCGACTTCCACGATTTGTTAAGGGCTGCTCCGCGCCGATTTCCTGGAGTCCGATTCGTTCTTCGAGAACGAAATGGTGTCGAAGCTGGAACAAAGCCGGTTGGCGGTGCGCGGGGAGCTTCGGCTTTGCGCAGAGCGGTCGCTGCTCACCGCAATCGGAAGCGCCCGTCAATTCCTAACGAGAGTTTGCGCGGATGCCGATAACCCTATTCGGTTAGGTTAAAAGCCCAATCGCATTGCGCTTGCCGCTGCTTGGGATAGGTGTTTGGCAACGACAAGCAAGAAACGACTTTGCCCAGAAGCAATTTTGCCATGACACCTTTTTCAGAGCCGTCATTTTATCAAGGCGACCGGCACACCTATCGCCGCGTGGCCATCGTCGGCACGCTGTTCTGCCTGGCTTTCGTGGTGATCAGCTTCTCGCTGCGGCCGCAGGCCGAGGACACGCGCGTTGCGGTCAAGGCCGACCGGTTGGTGCGCACGGCAGGTCAGGCCGCGCACGCCAATTAGCGCTCGTCGCGATAGATGCGACCGTCGCCCGGCACATCCGGGATGGTGGAGCCGCGCGAAGCGAGCGCCACGAAGCCGGCATAGCCGGACAGATTGAGCAAAACTTCGAGCCACGCGGGCATGTCGGCCTCATCCTCTCTGCGTGAGGACGAGCCCAACGTGCGCGCGCAAGTCCGGTTCCGTCCTTTCGGGGAACCTCAGAGCGGAGAGGAGGGATCGAGACGGCGGCCGAGGGTCGCCACGGATTCGCTCGACGGCCGCTCTTTGAGGAACTCGGCAATGGCGCGCGACAGTTCGCGGTCGCTCATCGGCGTCGGCGGCGGGCGCAACGCGCCGACCCCGAAGCTGCGAACGATCTCGTCGTAATGCCGATCACCGGATTTCGGAACCAGCCTGCGGATGCGCGACAGCAAAGCGGATAACGGCAAGTCTTCCTCCTCGATCTCCGCCCCGCTGGCAGCCATCATCTTCTGCTGCCACGCGCTCCCGTGAAACTGAAAACCCCGCCAGCATCGTGGGGATGCTGACGGGGTCTTCGTGCTGTTGCCTCAACCCGGATGGCGGAGGCTCCCGCACTTGAAGGTTAAATCTGCACCCGCCGATTTCGTTCCAGCGATATCGATAATTTTGTAGCCGCAGGTTCCGCCGCATGTGCGCAACTATCGCAGGCGCTCGCCGTTATCTCTGCAAGACGCGAAGGAGGAGAGCATGAAGAAGACTTTGGCAGTCCTGGCCACCGTTGCAGCCGTCGGCGTGACCGCGGTTGCGGCTCCTGCGCCTGCTGAGGCGCGCGGGCGCGGCATCGGTCCGGGCCTCGCATTTGGCCTTGCCGCCGGCGCCATCACCGCAGGCGCGGTGGCAGCATCCCGGCCCTACGGGTACGGCTATGGCCCGGGCTACGGCTATTATGACGGCCCCGGCTATTACTACGGGCCTGGCCCGTACGCCTATTATGGTGGTGGACCGTACTACCGGCACCATCGCCACTGGCGCCATTGGTAACAACCAAGGAAAGCGAAAAGCCCGGAGCGATGCTCCGGGCTTTTTTCATGCGCAATGATAAGGACCGTCTCACGGCCAAAGCGAGGGCCGTTCGACCTTGCGGGCGTTTTCCAGCGTAGACACGAAATACTCTTCGCGCTCGCGCTTGAATTTTTCCTGCGTAGCACGGAAGGCGGCGACACGGGCGGCGATTTCGTCGCGCTCACGGGCTTTGCGTTCTTCGTCTGCTGTCATGGCCATCCCCTCGGGTTTACTAACTCAACTCAAGCACTGCCGCCGCATCCGTTGAGTCGCATTCACACATCCATTGGTGCTCCTGAATGGGGCGTCAATGGGGAGGAGGCATTGCAGGATTGTGATAAGCGAAGGTCGGAAGAAATTGCCGAGCGCCTCCTGTTAGCGCTTGATAACAGCGTCAACAATCTTGCCGCTTGCGCATGGTGCTGGCAGGCAAGTCCGAATCGGAGGCCGCGTAATTGATTGCATCGGATCTTCAGAGCGGCGTCGAAAAGCTCGGCGACATGATCGCCGCGGCCAAAGTCATCGTGCCGTTCACCGGGGCGGGCATCTCGACCGAATGCGGCATTCCCGACTTTCGCTCGCCGGGCGGAATTTGGACGCGCTATCGTCCGATCGAATTCGGTGAGTTCGTCGCGAGCCGGGAGGCGCGGGATGAATCCTGGCGTCGCCGCTTCGCGATGGAAGAGGTGTTCGCGGCCGCGAAGCCCGGCCGTGGCCATCGCGCGCTGGCCTCGCTCTACCGCGCCGGCAAGGTTCCCGCCGTCATCACCCAGAACATCGACAATCTGCACCAGGCCTCCGGCATCGCCGGCGAGCACGTGATTGAACTTCACGGCAATACCACTTATGCGCGCTGCATCGGATGCGGGCAGGCCTATCCGCTCGACTGGGTGAAGCAACGCTTCGAGGAGGAGGGCGCGCCCAACTGCACGGCCTGCGACGAGCCGGTGAAGACCGCGACGATCTCCTTCGGTCAGATGATGCCCGATGACGAAATGCAGCGCGCAACGGCGCTTTCGCAGGCCTGCGACCTCTTCATCGCGATCGGTTCCTCGCTCGTAGTGTGGCCTGCGGCGGGCTTTCCGATGATGGCGAAGGAAGCGGGTGCGCGTTTGGTGATCATCAATCGCGAGCCGACCGAACAGGACGACATCGCCGACCTTGTCATCCACCACGACATCGGCGAAACCCTTGGGCCCTTTGTCGGTAATTGAGGCAGCAATTTGATTCGCGGCTGTGCAAGCTGTTCATAGGTTCCGGCGAATCTCTTTTTTGTCTATGCCTCGCAACCGGGAGTGTTATCTTTTGAGTCGAAAGATTCGCGTCGCGTCGAGTTGAGAAGATTCTCTAAAGACGCGTGATTCGACACCGCTGCTGAGGCGGGTCGCATGACAGTGTGGGGTCCGGGGTTATGGGGTCGTCGGACGGATTTGAGTCCAAAAAGCTCGGGGTTCCCGGGCAGGGAGTATCGTCCGGGCGGATCACGCCGGGCGAACACGGCGGTGCCGGTCGCGACAGCGGGCTCAGTCCCTTCAGCGGACTGGGTGAGGCCAGCGCCAATCTCGTCGAAGTGCACGGCGTCATCAAATGGTTCGACGCATCCAAAGGCTACGGCTTCATCGTTCCCGACAATGGCTGGCCCGACGTGCTCCTGCACGTTACCGTGCTTAGGCGCGATGGCTTCCAGACCGCCTATGAAGGCGCCCGCATCGTCGTCGAGTGTATTCAGCGCGCCAAGGGTTACCAGGCGTTCCGCGTCGTCTCGATGGACGAGTCGACCGCGATCCATCCGGCGCAGATGCTGCCGCCGCGCACCCATGTCACGGTCACCGCGACCAGCGGGCTGGAACGAGCCCAGGTCAAATGGTTCAACCGGCTGCGCGGCTTCGGCTTCCTGACCTGCGGTGAGGGCACGCCCGACATCTTCGTGCACATGGAGACGCTGCGCCGCTTCGGCATGACCGAGCTGCGGCCCGGCCAGTACGTCCTGGTCCGCTTCGGGCCCGGCTCCAAGGGCATGATGGCAGCCGAGATCCATCCCGAGACTGGATCGCCGGGCCTGCAATCGCACTAGCTGCGATCAGGCGCGCGTTCGGATGACGCGCGAGCTTCCAATCCCGTAATCGTGAGCAGAGGCGCGCCGGCAGCCCGGCGCGCCTCTGGCTTTTCCGCCGACCGCCGCGTAGGACTGGCCCAGTCCCACGCCTCGAGTGTTCCCCATGAATTCTAATCGAAAGGCCGTCTGGTCCGCTCTGAAGGGCTGGCTTGCCGCCATCCTTGTCGTCTCCGGCTGTGTCGTCGCCGCGAGCTTGCCCGCTGGCGCCGCCAGCTTCCAGCCGCTCGAGATCGTCACCAAGAACGGCGTGCAGGTGTTCTCGGTGGAGATGGCGACGACAGAGGAGGAGAAGCAGACCGGCCTGATGTACCGCAAGGAGCTGGCGGACGGCAAAGGCATGCTGTTCGACTTCAATCCCGAGCAGGAAATCTCGATGTGGATGAAGAACACCTATGTCTCGCTCGACATGATTTTCATCAGCGCCAGCGGCCGTGTCCTGCGCATCGCCGAGAACACCGAGCCGATGTCGACCAAGATCATCTCGTCCCGGGGGCCCGCCCGGGCCGTGCTGGAGGTGGTGGCGGGAACGGCGCAGAAATACGGTATCCGCCCCGGCGATCGCGTCGGCCACCCGCTGTTCAGCAGCAAATAGGGCAGGCAGTCGGCCGGCGTTGCCAGCCTTGCCGGCGCCGGTTTGCAAGCTTGCTGGCGCCTTTGGAAGCGTGTATCGACGGGGCTCGCCGGACATTCGGGGTATAGCGCAGCCTGGTAGCGCGGCAGTTTTGGGTACTGCAGGTCGTTGGTTCGAATCCAGCTGCCCCGACCAGTCCCGACGTTGAATTCCTTTCATTTTCCTTGAGATTTTGACCTGCGCCAGCGTTCCAGCGCGGCCGGCGACGATCTTGCGCAGCTGTCGCATCGGGTCCAGGCGTCCCGGAGCACAGATCCCGCGCCTGCTTCGCCCGCTTGCCGCGTTGAAGGAAAGGGCGTGCAACGTGCGGCGCTCGATATTCTCCAGGCGAGGTCTTCATGTCGATCAGTGCGATTGCGTCAGCCGGCGCGGCGGTAACGGCGTCTGCGTCGACTGCGACGACATCGGCTTCCACGGCTTCCTCGACCTCGGCGGCAGCCTCGACCTCAGCGACGTCGGCGACCTCGGACACGTCGTCCTCGCAATCGGCGGGCGGCAGCACGGGATCGGGCGGCGGCGGTTCGGCCAAGACCATCGTCAGCGAGGTCTCCATCACCATCGGCGGTGTCACGACCACGACGATCACCTATTCCGACGGCACCACCGAAGTGCAGACCTCGGCGAGCGCGCAAGGGAGCCAAGGGAGCCAAGGCGGTCAGGCGGGACAGACCTACAACGCGCAAGGGGCGCTTCAAGCCAATGGCCAGGCGGCGTCCAGCGCCGGCATTTGAGCAACGCCGGTCAGAATGACCCAGGCGTCATCGAACCTTTGGCTGTCGCCATAGACCTATATGTGTTGGGGATTTCAGCGCCCAATGTCTAAACGGACGCCGCCAAGCGATGATATTCCGCTTGCGCGGCGTTGCGCTTTTCCGAAGGGCATGTCTGCGGGATCGGGCCGCTCAGCCTGAGGCGTGCCAGCCCGGCGGGAACGGGACGAACGGCCAGACCATCTGATTGTCGTTGGCGGCTTTCGGCAGATCCTGCGCCGGCGTACTCGCGACGGGCGCAGTTGGCGCCGATCGCAGCGCCAGGCGCAGACGCGCCCATTGCAAATTCATTGGCGGCAAATTCATGGTGGGCGCCCCGACGAATAGTCTTGAAAATTCAAATGCAAAATTGACGTCAGCTCAATCAATCGTCCGCGCCCAATGCGGCGCGGTCATTCTCAAATCGCGCAAGCATTCTAGATTGATCGGCGCGGGCTTTCAACCGTTCCGGCCGGGCAAGCCACGGGAAGTAAGGTTGATCGGTTAGGTTAAGGATGCGCGCCTGTTGCGGCTGTGCGGGCGATCGCTATCAAATCGATCCTGGCTCCCGAGGGGCCTGCAATCCGCGCTCACACAAGATCACAAATCGGCGCGGCGTTCGCATCCATTGTGGTCAGCGCAGATGAGTTCTGCGCAAGCATTTTCTGCGTCAGTGAGTTCTGCGTCATGTCCTTCGATCGCCCTCTCCGAACCGTCGGTCCGCAATCGAGCTGGAGCGAGATCTGGCATCTCTGGACGGTGATCGTGCCGCGCCGCTCGATCAACGGGCAGCTCGTCTACGGCAAGGTCTGGCGCCGCCATGACGGCCGGGACTGGATCTACAAGAAGTTCACCGAGTTCGACGGCGAGGAAGCCGCCTGACGCGCGATGATCCGTCATCGCGCGTTCGGTGATCGCCGAGGACGCGGCCTATCCGTGTGCCTGCACGCGCGGCAGCGGCAGCTTGAAGTGACGCTTCGCATAGGCGACGATTTCAGCGTCCGAGGGATGATCGGCCGCTTCCACCGCGGCAATCCGGTTGGCAATCGCGGGCGCGTGCTCGCGAATGTGGCTGGCAAGCTCCGTCTTCGCGCCCGCCGGACCGATGATGAGGATCTCGCCGGCATCGGCAAGGGCTTTGCTCACTTCCGTATAGAACGCCTTGTTGGGGGCGGCATGGCCGCTGCCGACTGCATTGGCCTTGTGGTGAAGGTGGCGCGTCGCCAGTTGCGGATGCAACGTGACTTCGTCGGAGCCGCTCAGGCCGAGATGGAAGATCCTGGCCTGCGAATGGTCGATCCAGACGACGGCGTGAAAATGAGAGGGCATGTGCTGGGGCCTTGTCCGAGGGGAGGCCGCCGACATCTGTCGACGGCGCGTGTCGCAACGACACTAGGCCGGCCCGCGCGGTCCCCGGTTGACCCAAGTCAATCAGAAACGATCTTGGCCCTGGACGCCAGGACAACCGCAGCGCCCCGCGAACGGCGCGCTCCGAACGGCTGAGCTTCTCGGCTCAGGCGGCCTTCGCGGCGCTTACCGCGGGCTTCGGCGGCGGCGGCTTCAGCGGCTTGTCCTGCTTCTTGGACCACGAGATGTAATAGGCCACCGTCGTCATGATCGCGATGCCGGCGACGCTGACGAAGATCTGCGCGAGCAGCGAGCCCGAGCTCATCGACAGCTCGAAATGGCCGACGAAGGACAGGAACACACCGACGCAGAACACGGCGAGCGATTGCTGGCCGCAAACGATCAGGGGGTCGAACACCTTCCATTCGAGCCCCGGCCATTCCTTCGGCACGAAGCGGATCACCAGGATCACGATCACGACGAAATGGATGAAGCGGTAGGGCGCGAGGTTGGTCTTGTCATTGGGGTTGAAGGCCGAGAACAGCCATTCCGGGAACATGCCGCCGAAGGCGGGGAAGCGGCCGGCCATGGTCATGACCAGCGCGAACAGGAGATAGCCGAGACAGAGATAGAGCGTGACCGGCGCGTTGATCAGGGTCATCGAGCGTCGCGCTCCGCCCATCGCGCACCAGGCGCCGAACACGAACAGCACCTGCCAGCAATACGGATTGAAGTACCACTGGCCGGCCGGATAGGCGTTCAGATTCCAGCCGAAGTGACGCGCCGTCAGCCACAGCACGATCGACAGCACCATCGTGACGTCGGGCTTGCGCAGCATGAACCACAGCACCGGCGGAAACAGCCCCATCAGCACGATGTAGAGCGGCAGCACATCGAGATTGAGCGGCTTGAAGCGCAGGAACAGGCCCTGGCGCAGCGTCTCGGTGGCGTTGTCGACGAGGCCTGCGACGTTGAACTCGTTGATCATCTCGCTATCGCCGAAGCGCAGCGCCAGATAGCTGATCGAGGCGATGTAGATCACGAACAGGATGATGTGGGCGACATAGAGCTGCCAGACCCGCTTGGTCAGCCTCGTGGCGCCGACGATGAAACCGCGATCCAGCATCATCCGCGCATAGACGAAGGAGGCCGTGTAGCCGGAGATGAAGACGAACAGATCGGCGGCGTCGGAAAAGCCGTAATTGCGCGTCGTGATCCAGTTCACGACGTTGTCGGGGATGTGATCGAGGAAGATCGCCCAGTTCGCGACGCCGCGAAACAGGTCGAGCCGGAGGTCACGGCCTTTTTCGGGGAGCGTGGCGTTGATGTTCAGGAAGGCCATGCGACAGGAGCTCTCGAAGGGGGCGGGCAGGCTGAAGTCGGGGAGGCAGTGCCGCCGGGCGGGATCCCGGCGCGGAAGGCGGGTACGCAATTGTCACGGTGCAGCATAATGACTATACCGTCGCAGAGGCTACCGGGGAGCCGGAATCACCAATCAGTTCCCGATCGGTGTCTCTATACTATCCCTGAGCTTTCCACCAACTGCCACCCTGACGCATCGAAATCGAACGAAAAGTCGAAAAACGAGGCCCGGACCATCCCATGACCGCACGCATTTTCAAGCCCGCCAAGAACGCGATGCAATCCGGCCGGTCCAAGACCAAGGAATGGCAGCTGGACTACGAGCCGGAGCAGCCGCGCTCGGTCGAGCCGCTGATGGGCTGGACCTCGTCGGGCGACATGAAGCAGCAGATCACGCTGCGCTTCCACAGCAAGGAAGAGGCCGTGGCCTATTGCGAGCGCAAGGGCATCGCCTACCAGGTCATCGAGCCCCAGGATTCGATCCGCCGCCCGGCCGCCTATGCCGACAATTTCTCGTTCCGCCGCGGCGAGCCCTGGACGCACTAACGACGAGCATCCGCGCGCCGAATTCGTCATGCCCGGGCTTGTCCCGGGCATCTGCGTTTTGGGGCGCCTGAGAGAATGTGGATGGCCGGGACATAGACGAGCGGACGCGACGCCGTCCTGCGGTTGGCCATGCCCGGCCATGACGGCGCCATGCGCAGCTCCGGCCCCTTGGCACCAATTCTCCCACGTGCTTCGCTACCCCGCATGACACGACCATGACGAGGGCAGGGGATGGCCGGGCGTGAGCAACTCGACAGCGTCGATCTGAAGATTCTCTCCGAGCTGCAGCAGGACGGACGGGTACGCAACAACGAGCTGGCGCTGCGCGTCGGCGTGTCCGCGCCGAACTGCCTGCGACGGCTGAAGTCGCTGTTCAGCCGCGGCGTGATCCGGGCGGTGCGCGCCGTCATCGACGAACGGCGGCTCGGCTATGAAGTCGTCTCGTTCGTCTCGATCCAGCTCGGCAGCCAGGCCCAGCCGGTGCTGGAGGCGTTCGAGAGTTCGATCGCCGCGATCCCGCGCATCCAGCAGTGCTGGCGGATTTCCGGCGACACCGACTATCTCTTGAAATGCGTGGCGCCGAGTGTCGAGAGCATGCGCCAGCAGTTGCTGCACTTCGCGGCGATGCCCGACGTGAAGAACGTGCGCAGCTTCCCCGTGCTGGGCGTCGCCAAGGATGTGCCGCTGCCGTTGCAGGACATCGCGACCGAGTCCGTGGGTTAGCAGGGCACGCCTTCGGCGGCCGGCATTTGAATCAATTGCGATGGATTTGGCGGCGATCGTCGGTGCGGCGGCGCTGAAACACGACCTTGCCAGCACTATAATGCTGATTAGATCACCTAACTGAGAAATGTGATTATCACATCCCTGCAATGCGCTGAACCGTGATTGATGGTTCCAGCGATTGGCTTACATGCGGGGTTATGAGCCTCAACGCGCATCGCACGTCGGGAGCTCGATGTGGGACTCGTTAACTAGGATAAGACAACATGACCTCGGTTTCGAAGACGTTCGCAGTTTCCGCCGCGACGCTGTTTGCGTCCGCGTTTCTGGTGCTGACGGCACCGACTGCGAAAGCGGAAGATTACTGCATCACCAATGGCGCCCAGGCCGCTCACGGCTGCGGCTATCCGACGATGGAAACCTGCCGCGCCGCTGCCGGCGGTATTGGCGGAACGTGCGCGCAGAGCGGTGGCAAGAGCGCGAGCGACTCTCTCGCCTATCAGCCGAAGCACGCGCAGCCGCGCGCCAAGCTTCGCTCGGGCGGCCAGACCAACTCGAATTGATCACGGTCAAGACTTGTTGGTTTCGACCTTTACGGCCTTCGGGAGAGATCCTGGAGGCCGTAAACGTCTGAGACGTCCATTTCCTAGCGATACCGCCCGCGAAACTCTCGCGGGCTTGCGCCGGTCCAGGTGCGGAAGGCGCGGGAAAAGCTCTTCTCGTTGCGGAAGCCGGCGATCTCGGCGATCCGCTTGATCGGCGTGCGGCCGCGCATCAGCTCCTGCTTTGCCAGTTCGAATTTTGCCTCTTCCTTGAGGTCGCGCAGCGAGGTGGCCTCCTCGCGCAGGCGCCGATGCATTGTGCGCGTTGAAAGCGCGAGCTCGCTTGCGACATCCTCGGCACCGAGACTGCGTCCGCGCGCGTTGCGCAGCACACGGCGGACGCGCTCCACCAGCAACCGGTCGCGCCGATAGGGCAGCACCGTTAGCCTGAGCGCCCCCTTGAGCATGTTGTCGAGATCGACCGGGCTGCGCGTCAGCGGCAGCGACAGATAGTGCTTGTCGAAGACGATGGCCGCGTGGGCCGCACCAAAGCGGATGGTGCGCGAGAAGATGGTCGGGTAGACCGAGACATGGCCGGGCTCGGCAAACGGAAATTCGGCGGCGCGAAGCGCGATCCTGGAATCCACCGCCCAGCAGGAGAAGCCGAGCACATAACGGAGCAGGGTGACCAGGCAGAATTCGCGAAACGCGCCGAGGTCGCGCAGCTCGCGAATGGTCACCGTCGCGGTCTCCTCGCCGACTTCGAGATCGAGCAGCACGTCCTCCGTGAGCAGGCGGTGGTGCCGGCACCAGCGCTTGAGCGCGACCTCCAGCGTCGGCGCCGTGATCGAGGCGCGGCACAGCATGCCGTAGGTGCCGAAGGGCAGGCGCCGCGAGAACCAGCCGAGCGCCTCGTCGTCGAGCTCGCGCATGGCGTGGTCCGCCAGCGCCTCGAACTGGGCGGCCGTGATCCGCCCGTCCGGAGAATTGACAAGGTCTGGCGCTATCTGCCCCCGCTGCAGCGCGTCAGCCGGGTTCAGCCCGTATCGCGCATAGGCGGCAACCACGCCGCGGACGAAGGCGGCGGGGGTGACGGCACGGCGCGGGACCGCGGTTGCGACTTGAAAGGGCATCGGATTTCCTTCCGGAAAATCCTCGCCAAGTTTGGCGGAAAATGCAACCTTTTCGACCGCAAGAGGGCCCCGAGCCCGCTAGGTTCGGTGGCCAAAATACGGAGGAATCGCCTTGAATATCCCGAGCATCGATTTCGATCTGGGCGAAGACATCGGCATGCTGCGCGACACGCTCCGCGCCTTCGTGGAGGCGGAGATCACCCCCCGCGCCGCCGAGATCGAGAAGGCCAATCTGTTCCCGGCCGACCTCTGGAAGCGCTTCGGCGACCTCGGCCTGCTCGGGATGACCGCACCGGAACAATATGGCGGCTCCGGCATGGGCTACCTCGCCCATGTCGTCGCGATGGAGGAAATCTCGCGCGGCTCGGCAGCCGTCGGCCTGTCCTACGGCGCCCATTCCAATCTCTGCGTCAACCAGATCCGCCGCAACGGCAACGACGCGCAGCGCCAGCGCTATTTGCCGAAACTGATCTCCGGCGACTATGTCGGCGCACTCGCGATGTCCGAGCCGGGCGCCGGCTCCGACGTCGTCTCGATGAAGCTGCGCGCCGACAAGCGCGGCGACCGCTACGTGCTCAACGGCTCAAAGATGTGGATCACCAATGGCGGCGATGCCGACGTGCTGGTGGTCTACGCCAAGACAGATCCGGAGGCCGGCCCGCGCGGCATGACGGCCTTCCTGGTCGAGAAGGGTTTCAAGGGTTTTACCCACGGCCAGCATCTCGACAAGCTCGGCATGCGCGGCTCCAACACCTATCCCTTGTTCTTCGACGAGTGCGAGGTGCCGGAGGAAAACGTGATGGGCAAGGTGGGCGAGGGCGTCAAGGTGCTGATGTCCGGCCTCGACTACGAGCGCGCGGTGCTCTCGGGCGGCCCGCTCGGGATCATGGCCGCCTGCATGGACGCGGTCGTGCCTTACATGCACGATCGCAAGCAGTTCGGCCAGCCGATCGGCGATTTCCAGCTGATGCAGGGCAAGCTCGCCGACATGTACGCGACCTGGCAGGCCACGCGCGCTTATGTCTATGCCGTGGGCAAGGCCTGCGACCGCGCCGATCATGCGCGAACGCTGCGCAAGGATGCCGCGGCTGCGATCCTCTATTCCGCGGAGAAGGCGACGTGGATGGCCGGCGAGGCGATCCAGGCGCTCGGCGGCGTCGGCTACACCAGCGAATTCCCGGTCGGGCGGCTCTGGCGTGACGCCAAGCTCTACGAGATCGGTGCCGGCACCTCGGAGGTGCGTCGCATGCTGATCGGCCGCGAGCTGATGGCCGAGACGGCTTAACCGTTCACCTCATTGGAAACACCATGCCGCTTCATTCCAGCATCGATCCGTCTTCATCAGATTTCGCGCGCAATTCCGAGGCCATGCGCGGCCTCGTCGCCGATTTGCGCGAGAAGCTCAGCCAGGTCGCCGGCGGCGGCGGCGAGACCTCGCGCAACCGCCACACCGCGCGCGGCAAGATGCTGGCGCGCGAGCGCGTCGACCTCCTGGTCGATCCCGGCACCTCGTTCCTGGAGCTGTCGCCGCTCGCGGCCTACGGCCTCTATGGCGGCGACGTGCATTCGGCGAGCGTCGTCACCGGCGTCGGGCGCATCGCGGGCCGCGAATGCGTGGTCGTCGCCAACGACGCCACCATCAAGGGCGGCACCTACTACCCGATGACCGTGAAGAAGCATCTGCGTGCGCAGGACATTGCGCGGCAGAACAATCTGCCCTGCGTCTATATGGTGGATTCCGGCGGCGCTTTCCTGCCGTTGCAGGACGAGATCTTTCCGGACGAGCGTCACTTCGGCCGCATCTTCTACAATCAGGCGCAAATGTCTTCCCAGGGCATTCCGCAGATCGCGATCGTGATGGGCTCCTGCACCGCCGGCGGCGCCTATGTGCCTGCGATGTCGGACGAGAGCATCATCGTGCGGAATCAAGGCACCATCTTCCTCGGCGGTCCGCCGCTGGTGAAGGCTGCGACCGGCGAGGTCGTGAGCGCGGAGGAACTCGGCGGCGCCGACGTGCATTCGCGCCAGTCCGGCGTCACGGACCACTACGCCCAGAACGATGCGCATGCGATCGGCATCGCCCGGCGCATCGTCGGAACGCTGAAGCCGAAGGTCGCGCCGAACCTCAACATGCACGCGCCCCGCGATCCGCTGTTCGCGGCGGAGGAGATCTACGGCGTGGTGCCGGTGGACGGCCGTAAGCCGTTCGACGTGCGCGACATCATCGCGCGCGTGGTGGACGGTTCCGAGTTCGACGAGTTCAAAAAGCTGTATGGCACCACGCTGGTGTGCGGCTTCGCCCATATCTGGGGCTATCCGGTCGGCATCATCGCCAACAACGGCATCCTGTTCAGCGAAAGCTCGCTGAAGGGCGCGCATTTCATCGAACTGTGCTGTCAGCGCGGCATTCCGCTGGTGTTCCTGCAGAACATCACCGGCTTCATGGTCGGCAAGAAATACGAGGCCGGCGGCATCGCGCGCGACGGTGCCAAGCTGGTGACGGCGGTTGCGACCGCCTCGGTGCCGAAGTTCACCGTCGTGATCGGCGGCTCCTACGGCGCCGGCAATTACGGCATGTGCGGCCGCGCCTACTCGCCGCGCTTCCTCTGGATGTGGCCGAACGCGCGGATCTCGGTGATGGGCGGCGAGCAGGCCTCGATGGTGCTGAGCCAGGTCCGGCGCGACAATATCGAGGCCAAGGGCGATAGCTGGTCGAAGGACGAGGAAGACAAGTTCCGCGAGCCCATTCGCGCGCAATATGAGAGCCAGGGGCATCCTTATTACGCGACCGCGCGCCTCTGGGACGACGGCGTGATCGACCCCGCCGACACGCGCCTCGTGCTCGGTCTAGGCCTCTCGGCGGCGTCGAATGCGCCGATCGAACCGACGAAATTCGGCTTGTTCAGGATGTGATGCGATGGACCGTTCAAAGCTCTACCGCCGTTTTCGCACGCTCCTGATCGCCAACCGTGGCGAGATCGCCTGCCGCGTCATCCGCACCGCGCGTGCCATGGGCCTGCGCACCGTCGCGGTCTATTCCGAAGCCGATCGCGACGCGATGCATGTCGCGCTCGCGGACGAAGCCGTCCTGCTCGGGCCCGCGCGGGCCCGCGACAGCTATCTCAATGTCGAACGGCTGATCGAAGCCGCCAGGAAGACCGGCGCCGAGGCCGTGCATCCCGGCTACGGCTTCCTGTCGGAGAATGCCGAGTTTGCGCAGGCCTGCTACGATGCGGGTCTCGTCTTCGTCGGCCCGACCGCCGAGATGATGAATGCGATGGGCTCGAAGTCGGGCTCGAAAGCGCTGATGGAGAAGGCCGGCGTGCCGCTGGTGCCCGGTTATCACGGCGAGGCCCAGGACGACGCGACGCTGGCCAAGGCGGCCGAGAAGGTCGGCTTCCCGATCCTGGTGAAGGCCTCCGCGGGCGGCGGCGGCCGCGGCATGCGCATCGTGCGCTCGTCCGACGAGCTTGCGCCCGCGATCGTCAGCGCCAAGCGCGAGGCCAAGGCCGCGTTCGGCGACGACCGCATGCTGATCGAGAAATATGTCGACAATCCCCGGCATATCGAGGTGCAGATCGTCGGCGACAGCCACGGAAATTTGCTGTCGCTGTTCGAGCGCGAATGCACCTTGCAGCGCCGCCATCAGAAAGTGATCGAGGAGGCGCCGTCGCCGACGCTCAATGCAGCCCAGCGAGAGACGGTCTGCGCCGCCGCGCGGAAGGCGGCCGGTGCGGTCAACTATGTCGGGGCCGGCACCATCGAGTTCGTCTCCGACGGCAAGGACGTGTTCTTCATCGAGATGAACACGCGTCTGCAGGTCGAGCATCCCGTGACCGAATTGATCACCGGGATCGACCTCGTCGAATGGCAGCTCCGCGTCGCGTTCGGCGAGGCGCTGCCAATGAAGCAGGAGGATATCAAGCTCAACGGCCACGCCGTCGAGGCGCGCGTCTATGCCGAGAATCCGACCAAGAATTTCATGCCGTCGGTTGGCAGGATCTCGACCTGGCGCTTGCCGGCGGAAACGGGCGGCCTGCGCATCGACGCCGGCTATCGCGAGGGCGACAGCGTCTCGCCCTACTACGACGCCATGCTCGCAAAAATGATCGCGTGGGCGCCGACGCGGGATGTCGCGATCGAGCGGCTGAACCGCGGGCTGGAAGAGTCCGATGTCCGCGGCATCGTCACCAACATCCCGTTCCTGTCGGCGCTGATGACGCATCCGAAGGTGCGGACCAATGCGATCGACACCGGCTTCATCGAGCGCGAGTTGGCGGTGCTGACGTCGGCCGCGCCGGCGCCCGGCGAGTTGGAGCTTTGCGCCGCGGTCGCCGCCATCGTCAACGACGAGCGGCAGGCTGCGCAAGGCACGCAATCGCCCTGGCAGACCTTCGGCTGGCAGCCGGTCGGCCGCCGCCAGCGCAGCTTTGCCTTCCGCGTTGGCCATGGTCCGGAGCAGAAAGTCACGCTGAACTACGGCAGCGGGCCGTCGACGCTGGTGATCGGTGAGCGCGAGCTGGCGTTCACGATCGCGGCGAAGGACGGCGGCTTCGACCTGACGCTGGACGGCGTCAAATCGTCCGTGGCGGCCGTGATCGACGGCCATGAGCTGTACCTGCGCACGCGCAACGGCCGGTTCGACCTGCACTGGGTCGATCCGTTCGGGGGCGAGACCGAGGAGCAGACCGGCGCGGACAAGATCGCCGCGCCCTTGCCGGGCACGGTCGTCGCCGTGCTGGCCGAGGAGGGCGCCAAGCTCGAGAAGGGCGCTCCGATCCTGACGCTCGAAGTGATGAAGATGGAGCAGACGCTGCGGGCGCCCTATGCCGGCGTGCTGAAATCCGTCAGATGCAAGGTCGGCGACATCGTGCAGGAGGGCGTCGAGCTCGCCGTGGTCGAGGCGTCGGAAGAATGACTTGGGGAGAGTGACATGAGCGACCCCGTCCGCATCATCGAAATGGGACCGCGCGACGGCCTCCAGAACGAGAAGACGGCCGTGAGCGTCGAGGCCCGCATCGCCTTCATCGAGGCGCTGGTCGGAGCCGGCCTCGATACGGTCGAGGTCGGCGCCTTCGTCTCGCCCAAGGCGATCCCGCAGATGGCGAGCTCCGACGCCGTGCTGCGCGGTATCGCTCATGTGAAGAACGCCGAATTCCACGTGCTGGTGCCGAACGAGAAGGGCTATGACGCTGCGCGCGCCGCCGGCGCCAAGATCGTCTCCGTGTTCGCGGCGGCCTCCGAGGGCTTCTCGCGGGCCAACATCAACTGCACGGTCGCGGAGTCCATCGAGCGGTTCAAGCCGGTGCTGGCGCGCGCCAAGGCCGACGGCATCCCGGCGCGCGGCTATATCTCCTGCGTGCTCGGCTGCCCGTTCGACGGCGAGATCAAGCCGAAGGCGGTCGCCGATCTCGCCGAGACCTTGTGGGATCTCGGCTGCTACGAGATTTCACTCGGCGACACCATCGGTATCGGCACGCCGGACAAGGCCAAGGCGATGCTGCGCGCGGTTGCTGCCAACATCCCGCCGGCAAAACTGGCGATGCATTTCCACGACACCTACGGCCAGGCGCTCGCCAATCTCTACGCGGGGATGGAAGAGGGCGTCCGCGTCATCGATGCCGCTGCCGGCGGTCTCGGCGGCTGTCCCTACGCGCCGGGTGCCACCGGCAACGTCGCGACCGAGGATGTCGTCTACATGCTCGAAGGCATGGGCGTGAAGACGAGCGTCGATATGGAGAAGCTGCTGGCGGCCACCAACGTGATGGCCGGCGTGCTGGGCAAACCGCCCGTGAGCCGCGTGGCGTCCGCGCTGAACGCGAAGAAGAAGCGGGCGGCTGCGTAGGTCTCCGTCAGAACGAGCGTAGCGAAGCAATCCAGAGTCTTTCCGTTGAGGCACTCTGGATTGCTTCGTCGCTGCGCTCCTCGCAATGACGGCGGAGAGAGCTTTCATCGATGTCGTAGGATGGGCAAAGGCGCGTAGCGCCGTGCCCACCCTACGGCACTGGTGATTGCGCTACCTGCTCCCGTCCGGTCCCATTACGAGATCCGGCAGTGCCGTCGAAATCCCCGGCACGAAGCAGAGCAGCAGCACCGCGAGCATCATCAAGAGCACGAAGGGCAGAGTGCCCCAGATCACCTCGCGCAGGGGAATGTCGGGCGCGACGTTGCGGATGACGAAGATGTTGAGGCCGACGGGCGGATGGATCAGGCCCATCTCCATCACGATGGTCATGACCACGCCGAACCAGATGATGTCGAAATTGGCGGCGCGCAAGGGAGGCAGGATGATCGGCGCTGTCATGAGAATGATCGAGACCGGCGGCAGGAAGAAGCCGAGCACGACCACCATGACGAGGATCGCGAACAGCAGCTCCCAGCGCGGCAGGTGCATCGCGACGATGGATTCTGCGACCGATTGCGAGATGTGCAGATAGCTCATCACGTAGGAATAAAGCAGCGACATGCCGATGATCATCATCAGCATGGTGGATTCCCGGATCGTCGACTTCATGATCGGGGCGAGGTCGCTGGGTCGCCACACGCTGTAGATCGCCGCGATCAGCGCCAGCGCGAGCAGGCCGCCGAGACCGGCGGTCTCGGACGGCGTGGCGAAGCCGCCATAGAGCGCGATCATGACGCCGGTCAGCAGCAGCACGAACGGGATCACGCGCGGTAGCACGCTGAAGCGCTCGGCCAGTGTGTACTCGTCGCGGGCGAGAATGGCGGCCTCCGGTCCACCGTTCTTGTAGGCCGCCTCGGCTGCGGCATATTCCTGGCGGAAGCGGATCACGGCATAGGCGCCGAACAGCGAGACCAGCAGCAGGCCGGGTCCGATGCCGGCGAGGAACAGCCGGCCGAGCGATTTTTCCGCGGCGACCGCGAACAGGATCATGGTGATCGAGGGTGGCAGCAGGATGCCGAGCGTGCCGCCGGCGGCGATGATGCCGGCCGCGAAGCCCCCGGAATAGCCGCGCTTGCGCATCTCGGGGATGCCGGCCGAGCCGATCGCCGAGCAGGTGGCGGGCGAGGAGCCCGCCATCGCCGCGAACAGCGCGCAGGCAAACACGTTGGCAACGCCGAGGCCGCCGGGCACGCGATGCAGCCAGGCGTGCAGGGCCGAATAGAGATCCTGGCCGGCGCGCGACTTGCCGATTGCCGCGCCCTTCAGGATGAAGAGCGGGATCGACAGCAGCGTGATCGAAGCCATCTCCTCGTAGACGTTCTGCGTCACCGTATCGAGGGACGCCGTGGGCATGTAGATGCCCATGAACACGACCGCGACCGCGCCGAGCGCGAACGCGATCGGCATGCCCGAAAACATCACGAGCAGCGTCGCAACGCCGTAGGCAACGCCGATACCGAACACGCTCATGAACGCTTGGCTCCGGTGAAGGGCAGCGCAAGCTGCACGAGGATCTGGACGCAGAGCAGGCTCATGCCGAACGCCATCAGCGAATAGGGGATGGCCAGCGGCGGCGACCACATCGAGTTCGAGACCTGGCCGTCGACATAGGCTTCATGGGCCAGCGTCCAGGACTTCCAGGTGAAGAAGGCGCAGAACAGGAACGTGGCGGCATCGACCAGCCAGAGGCGGATCCTGTTCGCCAGCGGCGAGAGCAGGCCGACAAAGGCCTCGATGCCGATATGGCCGCGGTTCTGCTGCACGTAGGCCGCGGTCATGAAGGTGGCGCCGACGAGAAGAAACACGGCAGCCTCGTCCTGCCAGTAATTGGCGGCCTTGAACAGCGCGCGGCTGAGCACGCTGTAGCTCAGGATGGCGCAGGCTGCGACCAGCGCGATCGCCGCGAACACGACGATGATGGTGTTGAGGACGGCAAGACCGCGATCGATCGCCGCCGCAAGGCCGGTCCTTGCGACAGCGTTCGACTGGTCGTCACGATCCGGAAGCGGACCGTGGCTCATGCCGCGACGTCAGTGGCGAGCTTGAGCAGGTTTGCGGCGGTCGCGGTCTTGGCGCTGTAATCCTTCCACGCGGTGTCGCGAGCGATGTCGCGCCACTTGCCGACGGTCGCGGCGTCGAGCGCCGAGACCTTGGCGCCGGCCTTCTCGTAGACCTTGGCGACCTCGACGTCGTCGTCCTGTGCGCCCTTGCGGCCGAAGCCCTCGAGTTCGGTGCCGACCGCGAGCAGGATGTCCTGATGATTCTTCGGCAGCTTGTCGAAGATCGCCTTCGACATCATCAGCGGCTCGAGCATGAACCAGTAGGAGGCGCCGGCCCCTGACGTCAGCGACTTCGCGACCTCTTCGAGGCGGAACGAGATCAGGCTGGTCGAGGAGGTGATGCCGGCATCGCACGCGCCGGTCTGCATCGCCGCATAGATTTCGTTCGAGGGCACCGACAGCACCGAGGCGCCGGCGGTCTGCAGCACCATGTCCATCTCGCGCGAGCCGCCGCGCACCTTCAGACCCTTGGCGTCTTCGGGCGCCACGATCGGCTTGGAGCGGCTGGCCACGCCGCCGGCCTGCCAGACCCAGGTGAGCAGGATGATGCCCTTGTCGGCGAGGAAATCGGTCAGCGCCTTGCCGACCGGCTCCTTCTTCCAGCGCATGCCCTGGTCGTAAGTGGTCACGAGGCCGGGCATGAGGCCGATATTGGTTTCCGGCAATTCGCCGCCGGCGTAGGGCATCGGATAGAGCGAGATGTCGAGCGCGCCCTTGCGCATCGCGGAGAACTGCGCGTTGGTCTTGATCAGCGAGGAGTTGGGATAGATCTCGGCCGCGAGGTCGCCGTTGCTGCGCTTGGCAATCTCAGCCGCGAACATGCGGCAGAGCCTGTCGCGGAAGTCGCCCTTGTCCACGGTGCCGCCCGGGAATTGGTGCGAGATCTTCAAAGTGGTCGCCGCCTGCGCGGTGCCAGTGCCGAAGCGGAGGATGGCGGGGGCGGCGACAGCGGTCGCGATCAGATGGCGGCGCGTGAGCATGGTGTGTTCCCTTGGACGGTTCTTCGAATGGTTCTTGTTTGGCGCGATGAGGCGGGGTCATCCGACCGGTGCGTAGGCCCATCCTAGCCGGTCTTTCACCCGATATTCTCTCATCTGATAGTTCGAGACCGAATGCCGCGGCAAGTGCCGGGCGTGCTGCGCTGCACACTTCCGAGTGGGCTGCACACTTCCGAGTGGGCTGCGCGCGCCGGCATGGGCCGAACGCTGGATGGCGGAGAGCTCGCTGAAATTTATTGGCGGCGGCGTAACAACGACCGCTTGCGATCCGTCGAGACTGGATAGCGGCGTCCGTCGCTGACAAACACCATCCCGAAGGGAAGATGAACCATGACCATTCGCACCCGCATCGTGCTCGGCGTCTCGGCTGCCGCTCTCTCGCTTGGCCTTGCGCTGTCGCCGGCCGCCTTTGCCCAGGACAAGATGGGCAAGGACGACGGCATGATGAAGAAGGACACGATGTCCAAGGACGGCATGATGAAGAAGGACACCATGACCAAGGACGACGGCATGAAGAAGGATCACATGTCGAAGGACGGCATGAAGAAAGACGACGGGATGATGAAGAAGAACTGATCTTCGCCCGTTCGCGATCGCGGCGTTTGGCAAAAGGCAAACGCACGTGCGAATGTTTGGGGCGGTCGTCTCGACCGCCCCAAAATATGTGTTGTTTCAATTTGAATTGAACACGACCTGCGAAGGTCGTGCGTCAAGTTACTTGCGCTTGGCTTTGCGGGCCGCGTAGCGCGCATCGCGCTTGGCCTTCTGCTCGGCTTCGAGGGCCGCGGCCTTTTCCACGGTTTCCTGGGCCTCGCGGGCAACCCGCTCGGCTTCGGCGACCTTGGCTTCTTGCTCGAGGCGCTTCTGCTCGGCCCTTTCAGCCTCACGTGCAGCCTTGGTGTCGGCGCGCTTGGCCGCGAGGGCTTCACGCTCGGCACGTCGTGCCGCGACCGCCGGATCGTCGTGAGCCGGCTGCGACTTGAACTTGTTCAAAAGATTTTTGCGGGCTTCCTGCGCCGCCTTTTGCCGGTCTGTGAAGCCGGGTTCCCTGAATCCACTCATCGACGAGCCTTGTCTTCCTCGCTTTCGATCCTACATCACTGCCAGTTGGTACGTCGGCTGGGCATAGCAGGCGCCGCACGACGCAGAAGCGTGTACATCGCTGCGCGTCGCGAAGCCACCCATAATCGCAGCCGATCAGGTCAACGGAAATCGCCACCCCCCGACGATCTCTCGTAGCCCGGAAAAACTGCCGAATTGTGATGTCCCTCATAAGGGGCCACGAGGGCGACGCCTAGCGTCCGCCCACACGGAGCACGGGCATGACGATCTCAAGATTAACCCTCAAGGCACTCGTAATCGCCTGCGCACTGGTCGCCGTGGCCGGTGCCATGCTGCTGCTTGGGCGTCCGCAGCCCATCGAAAGTGCCGTTTTGGGGACCGACTGGGAGTGCACCCAGACCGCGTTCGTGCTCACAACCTGCGCACCGCGGGCCCAGCAGGCGATCCCGGCCGTTGAAACCTCGCGCAAGGACGTGATCCGGGCGACCCGGGGCTGAGCCGCGGGAGGCTGGACCGATACGGCCGATCGGATGTGACGGGACGTCGCAGAGGTGATAAGTCGGCTAGCCCCCGCGATCAGGTAGCCATGTCCACGTCCGAGCCCGAACCGGGCGAGAAACCGAAATCCAGGTCGAAGCCTCCATCCGGTGACAACCGCCGCGGCGCGATCGCTGGCCTCGTCATCGCGATCGTCATCCTCGCTATCGGCTGGTGGCTGGCCCGCGACCTCACCGCGGCCAGCAAGATGCAGGACTGCGTGATGTCCGGGCGCCGCAATTGCAACGTGATCGAGCCGGCTAGCTAGATGCGCGCCGCAGTCCGCTGAGCCGAAAAAATGCCGCGATCTTAATCATTTGTAACGGGACTTCGCCGACTTAAGCAGGTCAGCTATGTCCGCCGGCATCAAGCCGGGTGCGATCCGAATCGTCTATCGCGCCAGGCACCACGGCGATCGCGAGAGCCATCGAGAGAGTAGGGGGTAAGCACGCATGAGTGCGTCCAGCCGCATGAACATCATCATTCCCTTGGTTTCGGCCATGTCGTTGCTCGCGCTGTCGGCGCAGGCCCAGGACGCCAGGCCACCGCGGGACGCCGGCCAGCCTCATGCCGGCCCCGGCGCCGGGGCGCCGCCTCCGAGCAATCAGAATATGCGCAAGGGTCCGCCGCCACAGCAGGCGGCCCGGCCGGCCCCGCAGCCGGGTGCACAGCCCCATGCGGGTCCCGGTCCACACGGTGCCGGCGGTCCGCCATCGGGACGGTATGTCGCCCGCGGCGGTCCCGCTCCGGCGCGCGACTGGGGCGGACATGCCTATCGCGGCCATCAAGCCTGGGATGGCGGGCGCTGGCGCCACGAAGTCCACAACGGCCGCTCCGGCTGGTGGTGGGACGTTGGCGGCGTCTGGTATTATTATCCGCAGCGGATGGCTGGCCCGCCCGCCTACATCTCGGAAGAGTACTACGACGACGTGCCGGTGGCTTACGCGCCGCCACCGCCTCCGGTCGCCTATGCACCGCCCCCGCCGCCGCCCCCGGCTGATCCCGGCGCGAGCGCGCTTGGCGGCGCCATCGTCGGCGGCGTGCTGGGCGGACTGATCTCCGGCAATGCGACCGGTGCCGCTGCGGGCGCGGTTCTCGGCGGCGCAACCGGCGCCATCGCGGGCGCCACCGCCGCATCCCAGCCCGGCTACTACTGGGCCCAGGGCAATTGCTACTATCGCTATCCGGACGGCCAGTACGTGCCGGCCGATCCGCGGGCCTGCCGTTAAGGCAGCGGCTGCATCCTGATGTGGAAGAGGCGGGCGAAAGGCCCGCCTCTTCTGTTTTGGCTCGAACAGGTAATTGTCGGGAAGCCCATGTCGTCGCCGCGTTCGGCGTCGCACAACAAGTGCCTCAAAATAGCGCTTGGCTCCCGGTGCCGCTTCACGCGATTCTCAAAAGAAAAAAATTGGGTGGGAATTGATTCGCGGGGACGTGGGACATGCTGGATGCCATCCAGATCAGCTTGGCGCTTTGGGCAATGATTGTGTGCGGGGGAATCAAGCTGGGGCAAGTGATGCACTGCCTGCTTTAGTTCATCCCGGCGACGAGCCTCGATCGAGGAGAGACATGTCGCCGGAAATCAGGCCACCAGCCAGTTGAAGAACGCCATCGTGCCCCAGACGAGGGCGGCGATCCAGGCCAGCATCACGATGCCGATGGTCCCGAGATAGGCGATGCCGAGCAGGTCGCTTTTTCGTCGCGGCGTCGGGACGTTTGCTGAGGCTGCTGCGTGTTGTGCCATGACGGAAACACCATCGATGTCATCGGGCTGCTGAAAGCGTCGAGGGATGGTTTAACCGAGATATCCGCCCAAGACTGTGACGCCATTCACAGATGGTACGAATGAAGCCGGCCTCATGGCTTCGCACCCCGCGCATGCGCGGGCGGTGGGAGGAGGGCGCAACCCCGCAATCATACGGACGAAATTGCCATGCGCTTGTCCAGATGAGCGAGCTAGGGTCCGCCGCATGTGTAGCAAGTACGACCCACAGCGTGAGGCCGAGGCCGCGATGAAGCGCGCCGCGGAATCGGAAGGCGCCGACCGGCAGCGCCTGATCCAGATCGCTTTGGCCTGGCACGAACTGGCCCGCGACCGCCGCGACGAGCCGGCGGACTGATGGCGTTCGGCGCCGGTCACCGTCGCCGGCCTTCAATTTCGGATAAACGCGACGGAGCCTCGCGATGACATTGTCGCCGCGGTCCGTCCTGGCGTGACCGCAAGATGTTCGCGCTAGAACGAAAAATCTAGTTATTCCAATGCCGTAATACGTCCAGCTGCCAAACTATGTGGTTTTTTTGTTACGTTTGATCGCCAATTGTTGCTGTGAACCGAAGATCAATTGCGGATGCTCCTCCGTTCGACGTATTGATTGATGTTTCGATATTGATAGCCGTTCATTCGTTTTCTCAGAAATTTCAAAGGGGGTGGGAATGAAGCCGCTCACGATTCGCAAAGCCTTTTGGCTCGGCAGCGCAGCTCTTCTGGCGCTGGGGACGTCGGCCCAGGCGCAAAACATCGACACCACTCCGCAATGGAACGGCACGACTTTCATTTCCAGCTGGGGCGTTCCAAATACGGCGACGTATGGCCAGACCATCACGCCGACCAACAATCAGACCCGGCTCTCCGGGTTTACCTTCTATCTGTCGCAGACCAGCGGAACGGCGCCGCAGTATCAGGCCTTCATCTACGCTTGGGATACCGGCAATCAGCGCACCACCGGTTCGGCGCTGTTCAGTTCTAGCGTTTTCACGGCTCCGAGCAGCGCGACGTACACGCCGGTGTCGATCAACACGGGCAGCGTTGCGCTGAGCCCTGGCCAGCAATACGTCCTGTTCCTGACGACCTCGACGGTCACGGGCCAGCCAAACAGTTCGTACAAGTATGGCGCGCTTACCAACAATACCGCTTACACTGGCGGCCAGTTCGTATTTCAGAACAACGGCGCGAACTTCTCCCAGTTGAGTTCGAATACCTGGAGCAACATCGCCGAAGATCTTGCGTTCCAGGCCTTCCTCTCCGGCGGCAACACCGGCGAAAACCTCGCCCAGGCGCAGTCGGGTGCGTTCCAGCTCGGCAACTCCTATCTCTCGCTGCTGACCGATCCTTTTGCGACCAACAAGATCTCCACGACGGGCACGATGAGCTATGCCGCCGAGAAGCCGGTGCCGGCAGCCGTGCGCTCGGCTTTCGGCGCCTATATGAAGGCGCCACCGCCGATATTGGCCTATGTCCCGCATTGGGATGTCTGGGGGGCAGCTTTCGGCGGCGCCAACAACACCAGCGGCAGCGTAGCGTCGGGTTCGTCAGACGTTTACACCCGCGTGGGGGGCGTCGCAGCCGGCGCGGATTACCGCTTCAACGCCGACTCGCTGATCGGCTTCTCGCTCGCCGGTGGCAACATTAACTGGTCGCTCACGCCGACGGTTGCTGGCGCCGGGCAGGGCGGCGGTACCAGCGATACATTCATGGCGGGCGTCTACGGCAAGTACGGCGCCGGACCCGGTTACATCTCTGCCGCGGGCACTTACACCAACTACTGGATGGGCACTAGCCGGTCCACCACACCGGGCCTCGACCTCTACAAGGCAGATTTCGAAGCCCAGGGGTGGGCGGGGCGTATCGAGGGCGGCTACAAGGTCGGCCAGTACTGGACCGTCAACTGGACGCCCTATGGCGCGATCCAGGGCCAGTGGTTCCGTACGCCTGGCTACGCCGAGACGACCGCACTGGGCGCGCCGGCGCTGGCGCTTACCGTCGTCGGCCGCACCGCGACTGCGTATCGCGGAGAGGTCGGTCTGCGCACCGATAAGATCATGCCGGTCAATGGGGGGCAGCTGAACCTGTTCGGCAAGTTTGCCTACGCCCATGACGAGATCAGCAATCCGTCGGCAACGCTCAACTTCGTCGGTTTGGGCGGCGGTGGTGCGCCGTTCACGGTATTCGGCGCACTGCCCTCGCGTGACCTGGCTCTGACCACGGCCGGCGCGGAATGGCGCACCGCGAGCGGCGTCTCGTTCCTGGCGAAGTTCGATGGTGAATTCGGCGATCGGTCGCAGACCTACTCGGGCACGGGCCGCATTCGTTACACTTGGTAGGCGGGGGCTCGCCGGGGCTGATGAAGGGGTGAGGCCGGGCATGGCCCGCCTCGCGCTTTTGCTTTTCCGAGGCCGCGACAGCAGGCGGACATGAGAAAGCCCCGTGCTCGGGGGATAAGCACGGGGCCTTTCAAAGCCGATCGGGGCTGGCAGATCGGCACCACGCGATTTCTTGCCATCAACGTGCCGGTCGTGAACCCGTTCCACGCGGTCTGCGCTTTTTATTCGTGATGTGTTCGATGCGCCGCTTGATGCGCGGAGCGGCCGCGCCGGTCGGGTGCAAGGAGGAACATCCGTTCCTTGCGGACGTTGGCCGGCTATGACCGCCCCCGAGTTGCGCGCACAGTCTTTCGAGATCGCCTGGAAATATCTCGACCGCTCGGGTCTGCTTTCGGGCGAGCACAGGGAGGCGGCCCGCTTCATCCTGAACCGGATCGACCGCATGATGCTGCGAGGTGAGCGGCGCAGGCTGCTGCTGTCGAACGCTGCGATCGATGCATACCGCTTGCGGCCGGTGCTCGTGACTGTCGATGCCTGACCAATTGGATCGATGAAACGCGGCATTAAGAATGCGCCGCGTTGATTTTTCCGGTTACGATTCGTGCTTTGCGAACGAAACAGAGTCGGACCGTGAACAAACGAAAGGCCCCGAAGGGCTTTTTGTCTCAAGCGGCTTCAGTCTTCGGGACGGCGTCGGCATTCACCGAAAGCTTGACGACATCACCTTCGACCGCACCGACATATTTCGTGTCGATGTAGTGATGATGGTCGTTGTGACCTTCCGGGCTGTCCTTCCGCGTCAGCTTGATGCGATTGCCCTCGAGGCGATCGACGGTGCCGACATGTGCGCCGTCCTTGCCGATGATTTTCATGTGCTCTTTGATATCAGCCATGTGGTCCTCCTTGCGGGGGTTCAACTGCTGACATCGACGATCGTTGCAGTCGGCGTAGATAGGACCCAGCGCGCTTTACGCACGTTGGACGTCCGATCGGATTTGCCAAGAGGCGCATGGAGACCATTCGGGCCTATCTGGAACGAAAGCACAGGGAACTCGGGCTGTTGAACGATTGCCTGAGGCAGCGGCTCGATTTGCCGTATCCGCGTTCGGTCGATGAGGTCGTCAGGTCCAAATTCCAGATCGCAGCGGCGCTGAGAGCCGAGCACGAACTGCACGAATGGCGGGCGACGGAGACGGCCTGGTCGCATACGGCCGATCCCGCCAGCGGGCCTTTCGAATTCAGTTATGACTACCAGCGGGCCGATCTGACGGTCAGCGGTCCGTCATTCCATGAGCTCGACCCCGACTGCACGGGCACGGCGGTTTACACCTCCTCGGGCATGGCGGCGATCTCCGCCGTGCTGTTCGCCTCGGTGCAGATCGTCGGGAAGGCCGATATCCTGGTCCTGCCTGGCTGCTACGGCGAGACGCTGGAGTTGATCCGCGGCTTTGTTCGTCCTTTGCGGCTCGTGCCGTTGAAGATGCCGCTGGGCGATGCGCCGGCTGCTGCGGATTCGCCGCGAATTCTTCTGTTGGATTCGTGCTCCGTCGCCGGCGCTTTCGAGGCGGCTTTACGCAGTGACGGCTCCGGCCTCGATCTTCTGATCTGCGACACCACATGCTTTGCGGGCAGGTCGGGCCGGATCCGGCGTGTCCTCCGGTGGGCTCGGCGCTACGGACTTCCGCTGGTGCTGGTGCGCAGCCACACCAAGCTCGATTCGCTTGGCGCGGAATATGGGCGGCTCGGTTCGGCGGTCTTCGTGCACGACAGGGCGCTTGAACCACGGGCGGAACATCTTTTGACGGGGCTTGCTGCCGAAACGCGCAACGCGGTGCGACTCCTCGGCGGCGCGGCGCTGCCGGCGCACTTCCCGCCCTTCGTGGGCAGCGCGACTTACTGGGGCCTCACGAAGCGGCGCGTTGCGGCGATCCTGCGCAACGGTCGACGCGCGGCCCGCCATTTTGCGGCAGAACTTCCGGCACTCTCGGCCGAGCTCCATTTCACCCACGGTCTCTACGTTACTCTCCAGGGAAGGCGCCCCCTGGACGAGGCGAGCGCACGGCAGGCTGCCGAGGACATGAGCGAGCAATTGCGTGGAGAAGGCTTCCCGATCCGCCACGCCGGCAGCTTCGGTTTCGACTTCGCCGCGACCGAATGGTTTCATAATTCGGCGACCAACCAGTACAGCGTTCGGGTGGCGGTGCCGGATTTGCCGACGGAGCTATGGGGCGATCTCACCGCGGCCATTGCGCGGTGGTGGCGGACCCATCAGTCGGCAGGCGGCGAAGGCTGATGGTCGTGCGGAAGGGCGGTCAGTCCACCGCCAGGCAGTGCTCCACAACGGGTTTCTCGTGGCCGCGGCGCGCCCATTCCTGAACGGCGAAGGCAATGTGATGCTGGCCCATCGCCGCGCCGACGATGGAGGCCTGAGCCACCTTGATCGGCTTTGTGACCACACTGGTGTTCACCACGCCTGCGTCTATCGCCAGATACGACATCGCCCCGATCGCCACCACGGATGCGATCGCCATTCTCGTCAGTTCGGATTGCTGCATCAAAAAACCTGCCGGGCGCAATTCGCCCGGCGCATAGATAGGGCTGATCTGCGCCGCTCAAAGGCCGGCACATGGTTACCCACGCGTTCGTGAAGGCACTTGATCGGTGAATGAGACTTGGCGATCCCGGCAGGATTCGAACCTGCAACCCTCAGAGTAGAAATCTGATGCTCTATCCAGTTGAGCTACGGGACCGTCTTGAACCGTCCCGGCGTCGGGGGCGGCTGGTCGTCTACCATGCCATTATGAAAAATTGGGTGTTTCGCCAAGCCTGAACCGAACCCTTTTCCTCAATGCCGCGACAAAGCGAGACGGTGGCATGTCAGGGTGCCGGGTTGAGCGGCCGCGGACTGGACGATGGATCACATCGCCGGGAACGCTGGCCAGCTTCCGGGATGTGGCCGCCGGTCGACGGGTCGGGTATTGCTGCGCCATCAGGACGGCGTGTGCGGCGGTATCTTGATCGGTCTCCTCTGGGCTTGCCTTTCCATGGCGAATGCGACGATTTGCACCTTTGGTTCCATCGCCTTGAGTCCGTCACCTTTCCGCGCATTTCATGCTGCCTGCGGGCGGCTGTCCGCGATTTCCGGGAGTCCATAATGATCGGTCTTGTTCGCGCCGTCACAATCTGCGCCACGCTGGCGCTCGGCCTTTGCGCGGCGCACGCCGCCGACAAGTCATTCAAGCGCGACGACCTCGCCGATTCCGCGATCAAGCTTGAAGCCCAGATCAAGAGCGAGGCCGGACCGGTCGCCAAGACCAACGCGACGCTGAAGACGGACGCCGACGCCGCCTTCCGGCGCAATGATTACCGCACCGGCCTGTCGGTGCTCGGCCAGATCGCGGCCACCACGCCGGAGGACACCGGCAACTGGCTCCGGCTTGCCAAGGTCATCTTCCAGATCTCACCGAAAAGCTCGAGCGAGCAGACCTTCCTGCTGGAGCGCGCCTCGACCGCGGCCTACATCGCCTATCAGCGCGCCGGCAATCCGGGCGAGGAGGCCGATGCGCTCGCCGTGCTCGGCAAGGCGCTGGCTGAACGCAAGCTATGGCGGCCGGCGCTGGATGCGCTGCGGCTGTCGCTCGACATGCGCGAGGTCGCCGACGTTCGCGGCCAATATGAGAAAATGCGCGACGAGCACGGCTTCCGCCTGCTCGACTACACGGTGGACTCGGATTCGGCGAGCCCGCGCGCCTGCTTCCAGTTCTCCGAGGAATTGGCCAAGCGCACCGATTTCGCGCCGTTCCTGGCGCTGGCGGGGCAGGACAAGCCGGCGCTCTCGGCCGAGGGCAAGCAGCTCTGTGTCGACGGCCTCAAGCACGGCGAGCGCTACAACATCAATCTGCGCGCCGGCCTGCCCTCCACGGTGAAGGAGGGCCTGCCGAAATCGGCCGAGTTCAACATCTATGTGCGCGACCGCAAGCCGTTCGTGCGCTTCACCAGCCGGGCCTATGTGCTGCCGCGAACCGGCCAGCGCGGCATTCCCGTGGTCAGCGTCAACACGCCCTCGGTCAACATCAACGTCTTCCGGATCGGCGACCGCAACCTGATCAACACGGTCGTCGACAGCGACTTCCAGAAGACGCTGTCGAAATACCAGCTCAGCGATCTCGGCGACGAGCGCGGCGTGAAAGTCTGGACCGGCGAGCTCGCGACCGCGATGACGCTGAACCAGGACGTCACCACGGCATTCCCGGTCGATCAGGCGCTCGGCGAGCTGCAGCCCGGCGTCTATGTGATGACGGCTGCTGCCAAGGGCCCGGGCTCGGACGACGAGTACCAGCTTGCCACGCAATGGTTCATCGTCTCCGATCTCGGCGTCACCGCCTATTCCGGCAATGACGGCATCCATGTGTTCGTGAACTCGCTGGCGTCGACGGAACCGGTCGGCAAGGCCGAGGTGCGGCTGGTCGCCCGCAACAACGAGATCCTGGCCACCCGCAAGACCGACGAGTCCGGTCATGTGCTGTTCGAGGCCGGCCTTGCGCGCGGCGAGGGCGGCCTGTCGCCGGCGATGCTGACGGTCACCGGCGAGAAGGCCGATTATGCCTTCCTCAGCCTGAAGACCTCGGCCTTCGACCTCTCCGACCGCGGCGTGTCCGGCCGCGCGGTGCCAGCAGGTGCGGATGCCTTCGTCTATGCCGAGCGCGGCGTCTACCGCTCCAGCGAGACCGTCTATCTCACCGCGCTGCTGCGCGACGGGCAGGGCAATGCCGTGAGCGGCGGCCCGATGACGCTGGTGATCGAGCGCCCCGACGGCGTCGAATATCGCCGCGCCGTGCTGGCCGACCAGGGCGCCGGCGGCCGTTCGCTGGCCGTGCCGCTCAATTCAGCGGTGCCGACCGGCACATGGCGGGCGCGCGCCTTCACCGACCCGAAGGGCTCGTCGGTCGGCGAGACCACTTTCATGGTCGAGGACTATGTCCCGGATAGGATCGAATTCGACTTGTCCGCCAAGGACAAGCTGATCAAAGCTAACACTCCTGTGGAGCTTAAGGCGGACGGTCATTTCCTCTACGGCGCGCCGGCCTCGGGGCTTGCGCTCGAGGGCGACATGCTGATCGCGCCCGCAAGCGCGCGGCCGGGCTTTGCCGGCTACCAGTTCGGCGTCGCCGACGAGGAGACCAGTTCGAACGAGCGCACACCGCTGGAGAACCTGCCCGAGGCCGACGCCAATGGTGTCGCGACCTTCCCGGTGACACTGGACAAGCAGCCGACCTCGACCCGTCCGCAGGAAGCCCAGATCTTCGTGCGCATGGTGGAGACCGGCGGCCGCGCCGTCGAGCGCAAGATCGTGCTTCCGGTCGCGCCCAGCGTGGCACAGATCGGCATCAAGCCGCTGTTCGGCGACAAGAACGTCGCCGAGGGCGACAAGGCCGAGTTCGACGTCCTGTTCGTCTCGCCCGAGGGCGAGAAGCTGCGTCGTGACGGCCTGCGCTACGAGCTCCTGAAGATGGAGTCGCGCTACCAATGGTATCGCCAGAACAATTACTGGGAGTACGAGCCGGTCAAGTCGACCTCGCGCGTCGCCGACGGTGACGTGACCGTTGCGGCCGACAAGCCGGCGCGGATTTCGCTCAGCCCCCAACCCGGCCGCTACCGGCTCGACGTGAAGTCGAACGATGCCGATGGCCCCGTGACCTCGGTGCAGTTCGACGTCGGCTGGTATTCCGACGGCAGCGCCGACACGCCGGACCTGCTGGAGACCTCGATCGACAAGCCGCAATATTCCTCCGGCGACACCATGACCGTGTCGGTCAATGTCCGCAGTGCCGGCAAGCTCACCATCAACGTGCTCGGCGACCGCCTGCTGACGACGCAGACCATCGACGTCAAGGAAGGCACCGCCCAGGTGAAGCTCCCGGTCGGCAAGGACTGGGGCACGGGTGCCTATGTGGTGGCGACGCTGCGCCGTCCGCTCGATGCCGCGGCCCAGCGCATGCCGGGCCGCGCGATCGGCCTGAAATGGTTCGGGATCGACAAGCAGGCCCGCACCCTGCAGGTGAAGCTGTCGCCGCCGGCACTGGTCCGGCCGAATTCGACGCTGAAGATCCCGGTCAAGCTCGACGGGCTCAACCCGGGCGAAGACGCCAAGATCGTCATCGCCGCGGTCGACGTCGGCATTCTCAATCTCACCAATTACAAGCCGCCGGCGCCGGACGATTATTATCTCGGGCAGCGCCGCCTCTCCGCGGAGATCCGCGATCTCTACGGGCAATTGATCGACGGCATGTCCGGTACGCGCGGCCAGATCAAGTCCGGCGGCGACGCCGGGGCCGCCGAGCTGCAGGGCTCGCCGCCCACGCAAAAGCCGCTGGCGCTCTATTCGGGTATCGTCACGGTGTCCGCCGACGGCACGGCCGAAGTGGACTTCGACATTTCGGAGTTCGCCGGCACCGCGCGCGTGATGGCCGTGGCGTGGACCGCGACCAAGCTTGGCCGCGCCAACACCGACGTCGTGATCCGCGACCCCGTGGTGCTGACCACGACCCTGCCGCGCTTCCTGCTCAATGGCGATCACGGCACGGTCAATCTCGAGGTCGACAATGTCGAGGGCCAGGCCGGCGACTACGTCATCAACGTGAAGACGGGCGGACCGGTGAAGATGACCGGCAACCCTGCGACCACGGTCAAGCTCGCCGCCAAGCAGCGCAACTCGTTCTCGCTCGCGGTCGACGCGACAGCGGCGGGGCAGGCGACGCTCGACGTCGACATCAAGGGGCCGAACGGCCTGACGCTGGCGCGGCACTACGCGTTCGACGTCAAGGCGGCGACGCAGGTGCTGGCGCGGCGCTCGATCCGCACGCTGGCGAAGGGCGAGAGCCTGACGCTGACCTCCGACATGTTCTCCGACCTCGTGCCGGGCACCGGCAGCGTCTCGGTGTCGGCGAGCCTGTCCACCGCGCTCGACGCCGCGACGATCCTCAAGGCGCTCGATCGCTATCCCTATGGTTGCTCGGAACAGATCACGAGCCGCGCCATGCCGCTGCTCTATGTCAACGACCTCGCGGCCGGCGCGCATCTGGCCATGGACACCGAGGTCGACCAGCGCATCCGCGACGCCATCGAACGGCTGCTGGCGCGTCAGGGCTCCAACGGCTCGTTCGGCCTGTGGTCGGCCGGCGGCGACGATGCCTGGCTCGACGCCTATGTGACGGACTTCCTGACCCGCGCCCGTGAAAAGGGCTTTGCGGTGCCGGACGTGCTGTTCAAGAACGCGCTCGACCGTGTCAGGAACTCGGTCGTCAACGGCAATGAGCCGGAGAAGGACGGCGGCCGTGATCTCGCCTATGGCCTCTACGTGCTCGCCCGCAACGGCGCGGCCCCGATCGGCGATCTCCGCTATCTCGCCGATACCAAGCTCGCCAACCTCGCAACTCCGATCGCGAAGTCGCAGCTCGCCGCGGCGCTCGCGCTCGTCGGCGACCGCAACCGCGCCGAGCGGGTCTATGGTGCCGCGCTCGACAGCCTCGCGCCGAAGCCGGTGCTGGAGTTCGGCCGCACCGACTACGGCTCGCAGCTCCGCGATGCCGCGGCGCTGGTGTCGCTCGCCAGCGAAGGCAACGCGCCGAAGGCGACGCTGACGCAGGCGGTGTCGCGGGTCGAGACCGCGCGCGGACTGACGCCCTACACCTCCACGCAGGAGAATGCATGGCTGGTGCTGGCGGCGCGGGCGCTGGCCAAGGAGAACCTGTCCATGGAAGTGGACGGCCAGCCGGTCAAGACCGCGCTTTATCGCAGCTACAAGGCCGCGACGCTGGAGGGCAAGCCGCTGAAGATCACCAACACCGGCGATGCGCCGGTGCAGGCGGTGGTCTCGGTGTCGGGCTCGCCGGTGACGCCGGAACCGGCGGCATCGAACGGCTTCAAGATCGAGCGCAATTACTTCACGCTCGACGGCAAGCCCGCCGACATCAGCAAGGTCAAGCAGAACCAGCGCTTTGCGGTGGTGCTGAAGATCACCGAGGCCAAGCCGGAGTACGGCCACATCATGGTGTCCGACTATCTTCCGGCGGGACTCGAGATCGACAATCCGAAGCTGGTGTCGTCAGGCGACAGCGGCACGCTGGACTGGATCGAGGACGGCGAGGAGCCTGAAAACACCGAGTTCCGTGACGACCGCTTCACCGCGGCCGTGGACCGGGCCTCGGATTCCAAGGCGGTGTTCACCGTCGCCTATGTCGTGCGTGTGGTCTCGCCCGGCAAATACGTGCTGCCGCAAGCCTATGTCGAGGACATGTACAATCCCTCGCGCTATGGGCGCACGAGTACGAGCAGCGTCGAGGTGCGGGCGGCGAAGTGAGTGAGATGAGCGAAGGCGCGCCACAAATTCAGTCGTCATGCCCGGGCTTGTCCCGGGCATCCACGAACTGTGGCGCTGCGAGTAAGAACGTGGATGGCCGGGACAGGCCCGACCATGACAGGAGAGGGCGGATCATCTTTCGTCTCCTCTCCGCCGCCGCGTTCACCTTCATCGTCGCCATCATCGGTTTCGTCGGCTGGGTCTACTCGCTCGGACCTCTCCCGCTCGACGAAGCCCGGCAGGTCTCCACCACGATCGTCGATCGCAACGGCAAGCTGCTGCGCGCCTATGCGATGGCCGACGGCCGCTGGCGTCTGCCGGTCGACGCCAAGACGAGCGTCGATCCGACCTATCTCAAGCTGCTGCTCGCCTATGAAGACCAGCGCTTCTACGCCCATGACGGCATCGATCCGTTGGCGCTGGGGCGGGCCGCCTTGCAGCTCACGACGCGCGGCCACATCGTCTCGGGCGGCTCGACTATCAGCATGCAGCTCGCGCGGCTGATGGAGCCGCGGAGGCAGCGTTCGCTTTATGCCAAATTGCGGCAGATGGTGCGCGCCATCGAGATCGAGCGCAGCCTGAGCAAGGAGCAGATCCTCGATCTCTATCTCGCGCTGGCGCCTTACGGCGGCAATCTCGAGGGCATCCGCGCCGCCTCGATCGGTTATCTCGGCAAGGAGCCGAAGCGCCTGTCGCTGGCCGAAGCCGCATTGCTGGTCGCGCTGCCGCAATCGCCGGAGACGCGCCGCCTCGACCGCCATCCCGACGCCGCACGCAAGGCCCGCGACCGCGTGCTCGATCGCATGGTCGAGGAGCAAGCGGTCAGCGCAGACGACGCGAGGCAGGCCAAGGCCGTGCCGGTGCCGAAGCTGCGCAAGCCGATGCCGATCCTTGCGCCGCATGCCTCCGACTCCGCGCTGTCCACGGTCAAGGACAAGCCGGTCATCAAGCTAACGCTGGATGCGAACCTGCAGAAGGTGCTCGAGCCGCTGGCGCGCGACCGCGCCATTGCGCTCGGTGCGAACATCTCGGTCGGCATCATCGTGGTCGACAATGAGAGCGGCGACGTGCTCGCCCGGGTCGGCTCGGCCGACTATTTCGACGAGAGCCGGGCCGGGCAGGTCGACATGACCCGTGCGATCCGTTCGCCGGGATCGACGCTGAAACCCTTCATCTACGGGCTCGCTTTCGAGGACGGCTTCGTTCATCCGGAGAGCCTGATCGATGACCGGCCGGTGCGCTTCGGCTCCTACGCGCCGGAGAACTTTGACATGACCTTCCAGGGCACGGTGCCCGTGAGGAAGGCGCTGCAATTGTCGCTGAACGTGCCGGCGATCGTGCTGCTCGACCGCGTCGGCTCGAGCCGGCTGGCCTCGCGGCTGCGCCAGGCGGGCGGCAATCTGGTTCTGCCCAAGGACGAAGCGCCCGGGCTCGCCATGGGGCTCGGCGGCGTCGGCGTGACGCTGCAGGATCTCGTGCAGCTCTACACGGGCTTCGCGCGCCTTGGCACCACCAAGCCGCTGCGAGAGATCATGGCGGACGGGGACGACCGCGAGCCGCTCCGGCTGCTGGATCCCGTCGCGGCGTGGCAGGTCGGCAATGTGCTGCTGGGAACGCCGCCGCCGGAGAACGCCGCTCACAACCGTATCGCCTTCAAGACCGGGACCTCCTACGGCTATCGCGATGCCTGGTCGGTCGGGTTCGACGGCCGGATGACCATCGGCGTCTGGGTCGGCCGGCCCGACGGCGCGCCGGTCCCGGGCCTGATCGGGCGCGTCGCTGCCGCACCGATCCTGTTCGACGCCTTCGCCCGCACCGGCAAGACGCTGGCTGCCTTGCCGAAGCCACCGAAGGGAACCCTGGTCGCTGGCAATGCCAAGCTGCCATTGCCGCTGAAGCGGTTCCGCCCCGTCGGAGAGCTGGTGCGGACCGGCCGCGAGCAGGCGCTGCACATTCAGTTTCCGCTGAACGGCTCGCGGATCGATGTCGATCGTTCTGCCGGTCCGGAGAGCGCAGCGATGCCGGTCAAGGTCGCCGGCGGCGTTCTGCCCATGACCGTCATGGTTAACGGCACCGCGCTCGGAGAGATCGACGGCCGCCGCCAGCGCCTGATTGATCCGCCGGGTCCGGGCTTTGCGCGGCTCACCGTGATCGACGCCACGGGCGCCGCGGACACAGTCGTCATTCGAATTCAATGACCTTGGCCTTAACCGGTTGTCGGAATGGCGGTTTCAGCGTAAGCGGAACCAATGGCCGAGACCTATCCCAGCCCCCGTTTTGGAGCGCCCCGCGAGCCGAAATCGCCCGTAAATCCGGGCAGCCGGCTCGTGCTCATGCTCGACCTCGCGACGGCCAGCCATGCCCGCGCCGTCGCCTTTCTGCTGCTGTGCGCTCTGCTGTTGTTCCTGCCGGGATTCTTCACGATCCCGCCAATCGATCGCGACGAGGCGCGGTTCGCGCAAGCCACCAAGCAGATGGTCGAGAGCGGTGACTATGTCGACATCCGCTTCCAGGAGGACGTCCGCTACAAGAAGCCGGTCGGCATCTACTGGCTGCAATCGGTTGCGGTTGAAGCCGCCTCGGCGCTGAAGCTGCCGAAGGCCGAATTGCGGATCTGGGTGTATCGGCTGCCCTCGCTGTTGGGGGCAATCGGCGCGGTGCTCATGACCTATTGGGCCGCGCTCGGTTTCGTCACGCGGCGCGCCGCGGTGCTGGCCGCGCTGTTGATGTGCGCCTCCGTGCTGCTCGGCGTCGAGGCGCGGCTCGCCAAGACCGACGCGATGCTGCTGTTCTGCGTCACCGCGGCGATGGGCGCGATGGCCCGCGCCTATCTGTCCTGGCAGCGCGCCGAGGACGAGACGCATCCCCCGTGGAGCTGGCCTGCGATCTTCTGGACCGCGCTCGCGGTCGGCATCCTGATCAAGGGGCCGCTGATCCTGATGTTCGCGGGCCTGACCATCGTCGCGCTCGCGATCCAGGACCGCGATGCCTCCTGGCTGTGGAAGCTGCGTCCGCTCTGGGGCCTGATGTGGATGCTGGTGCTCGTGCTGCCCTGGTTCGTCGCGATATTCTGGCGCGCCGGAGACGCCTTCTTCGCCGATTCCGTCGGCGGCGACATGCTCAGCAAGATCGGCGCCCAGGAATCCCATGGTGCGCCGCCCGGACTGTACCTCGCGCTGTTCTGGATCACGTTCTGGCCGGGCGCGCCGCTCGCGGCGATGGCGGCGCCTGCGGTGTGGCGGGCGCGGCGCGAGCCCGGCGCACAATTCCTGCTGGCCTGGCTGATCCCGTCCTGGATCGTGTTCGAGGCGGTGCTGACCAAGCTGCCGCACTACGTGCTGCCGCTCTATCCGGCGATCGCCATCCTCACCGCCGGTGCGGTGGAGCGGCGGGTGCTGTCGCGCTCCTGGCTGATGCGCGGCTCGGCCTGGTGGTTCGCGATCCCCGCGGCCGCCTCATTTATCGCGGTGGTCGGCGCGGTGATGCTGACGCGGCAGCCCGCCTTCGTGGCCTGGCCGTTCATCGCTGCGTCGCTGATCTTCGGCCTGCTTGCCTGGTGGCTCTACGACAACAATCACGCCGAGCGCTCGCTGCTCAATGCGCTGGTCGCGGCGCTGATGCTGGCGGTGACGGTCTACGGCATCGTGTTGCCCTCGCTGGTGCCGCTGTTTCCGAGCATCGAGGTTGCACGCGCGCTCCGCAACGTCACCTGTGTCGGCCCGAAGGCGGCGGCAGCAGGCTATCACGAGCCGAGCCTGGTCTTCCTGACGGGCACGCAGACCCTGCTCACCGACGGTTCGGGCGCGGCGGACTTCCTGCGCCAGGGAAGCTGCCGCTTCGCGCTGATCGAGCAGCGCTCGGAGCGCAGCTTCGTCCAGCGCGCCGAGGCGATCGGGCTGCGCTACAAGGTCGGCACGCGCATCGACGGCTATAATTTCTCGCAAGGCCGCGCGATCTCGATCTCGATCTTCCGCTCGGAAGGCACCGAATAGGATGCCTGTTACGACCAGCCCCGCGCCGCGCCCGTTCTATCCAGCCCAATTGCTCGCCGTGTCGGGCCGGGCGCTGGCGCAGCTCGTTCGCACGCCCTCGCATTCACGCCGCGCGGAGGCCGCGCGAAAGCTGGCGCGGCATTCGCTGTGGCTCAGCGCGGCGGGCGCGGCCCTCGTCATCGTGCTGATGGTCGCCTTCGACCAGACCGAGATCCAGCTGATGCCGGCGCGCGGCACGCCCGCTCTGTGGCCGATCCGCATCCTCACCGACTTCGGCAAGGACGAGTATCTGCTCATCGCATTGGGAGCTGCGCTGGTGGTGCTGGCTCTGGTTGCGGCCGGGCTGCACGGCACACGGCGCGCGCTGCTGCTCGGGCTCGGCACGCGCGTGCAGTTCCTGTTTCTGTCGATTGCCGTGTCGGCATTCGCCGCGGAGATCCTGAAATACATCGCCGGGCGCGGACGCCCTTTTGTCGGCGGCAAGGCCAATCCCTTCAACTTCGTGCCGTTCGAGGGCAGCGGTGCTTACGCGAGCCTGCCGTCGGGCCATGCCGTGGCCGCTTTCGCGCTGGCGTTTGCCGTCTCGGCATTGTGGCCGCGCCTGCGCGTGTTCATGTTCACTTACGCAATCGTGATCCTGTTGACCCGCCTGGTGCTGCTCGCGCATCACCCGAGCGATGTCGCGGCCGGCGCCCTGGTCGGCATGGTCGGCGCCATGGCGGTCCGTTATTGGTTCGCGGCGCGGCGGCTGGCCTTTGCCATCCGCGCCGACGGCACCATCGTGCCTCTTCCGGGGGCGGTCTCGGGCCGTCTCAAAAGGGTTGCCCACGGGGCATCCGCCCCATAAAAGCGGCTGCCTGCCGGGACCTCAGGTTCCCCGGGGCGGACCCATTCCAACCACGAGCCTCGATTTGTCGTCCCAGCCTTCGGTTTCCCAGCCTTCGGTTTCCATCGTCGTTCCCGTGCGCAACGAAGCCGACAACATCGCGCCGCTGATCGCGGAGATCGGCGCGGCGCTCGATGGCCGCTGGCCCTATGAGATCATCTACGTCAACGACGGCTCGACCGACGCAACTGGCGAACGGCTCGCGGCGCTCATGGCTGAGCGGAACAATCTGCGCCAGCTCCGCCACGCCAGGTCAGGCGGCCAATCGGCGGCCGTGCGCAGCGGCGTGCGCGCGGCGCGGGGCGCGATCGTGGCGACCCTCGACGGCGACGGCCAGAACAATCCGGCCTTCCTGCCCGACCTGATCGCGGCCGTCGAGAAGGGAGCAGGGCGCGTCGGCCTCGCCGCGGGACAGCGCGTCGGGCGGAAGGATACCGGCTTCAAGAAATTCCAGTCGCGCGTGGCGAACGGCGTCCGCAACGCCATCCTGAAGGACGGCACGCGCGATACCGGCTGCGGGCTGAAGGCGTTCCGGCGCGAGGTCTTCCTGATGATGCCCTATTTCGACGGGCTGCATCGTTTCCTGCCGGCGCTGGTGCGCCGTGAGGGCTACGACATCGCCTATGTCGACGTGATCGACCGGCCGCGCCATTCCGGCGTGTCCAATTATGGTTTCTTCGACCGGCTGTGGATCGGAATCATGGATCTCGCCGGCGTCTGGTGGCTGATCCGCCGCAAGAAGCCGACACCAGAAGTGACTGAGGTGAACGCATGATCATCCAATACGGTCAGGCGCTGAGCAATTATCTCTACGACGTCTTCGTCGCCAAGTTCGATTTCTGGCTGGCGTTCGGCCTGGTCGCGCAGCTGTTCTTCACCGCGCGCTTCCTGGTGCAGTGGATCGCGAGCGAGCGCGCCGGCAACAGCGTGGTGCCGATGGCGTTCTGGTTCTGCTCGATGGGCGGCGGGCTGATGACGCTGGTTTACGGCGTCGTGAAGCGCGAGCCGGTCATCATCCTCGGACAATCGCTCGCGACCATCATCTATATCCGCAACATCATGCTGATCGTGAAGAACCGCGGCAAGGCTTCGAAGACGCTGGAGCGGTGAGGCACCGCGCTAACGCGGCACCGCCGAGGCCGTGCCCGACGCGGGCAGGGCGGCCGTCTCCGCCTCGGTCCTGCGATAGGGCACGCCGGCCGCGTCCAGCACGGGATAGGCGACCGAGCAGATGTGCGAGTGGATTCGCCTGAGATCGCGCAGCACGTCCAGATGCAACGACGTCGTCTCGATGGTTTCGGGGCGGCCCTCGCGCAGGCGGTCGAGATGGCGCTCGACGGCGGCAAGCTCGGTGTTGCGCAGCGCGGTCTTTTCCACCAGCAGCTTGCGCGCCTCGTTGGCGTCGCCCGACATGAAGACGCCGAAGGCGATCCGCAGCGAGTCCATCGTGCGCTTGTGGAAGGCGGCGAGCTCGTCGGCTCCCTCCGCCGAGAACTGGAAGCGCCGCTTGATCTTCTTGGTGGCGAGCTCGCTCAGGCTCTTGTCGATGATGTCGCCGATATGTTCGAGGTTGATGGCAAAGGAGATGATCTCCATCGCCCGCTGTCCCTCGCTCTCGTCGAGGCTGCCCCGCATCAGCTTGGTCACGTAGAGCTTGATGGCCTCGTCGAGACCGTCGACGAAATTGTCCATCTTGGTGACCTGGTCGACCAGCGCACGGTCGCCCGTCATCATCGCGGCCATCACCTTGCGCAGCATGACCTCGACGAGGTCGCCCATGCGCAGCGTCTCGCGGGCAGCGTCGGCGAGCGCCAGCGACGGCGTCTCGAGCGCGGTCTCATCGAGATAGCGCGGCTTGGCCGGGTCGGCCTCCTGCACGCGATCCGGCAGCAGCCGGGTCAGCAGGCGCGACATGGAGTCGAGCAGGCCGATGAAGAGAATGGCGGTGCCGACATTGAAGGCGATGTGGAAGGCCGCCGTCATCCTGGCGAGATCGGGCTGCCAGGCATGCATGTGCTCGGCGATCGTTCCCAGGAAGGGCAGGACGAGGGCAATGCCGATCACGCGGTTGACGAGATTGCCCACGGGAAGGCGATAGCTCGCAGCGTTGTCACGCTTGGCGCCTTCGAACACGGGATTGATGGCGCTGCCGAGATTGGCCCCGAGCACGAGGGCGAGCGCGGCGTAGGGCGTAATGAACTGCGAATAGGCCAGCGACATGATCAGGAGCACGCTGGCGACGCTCGAATGCACCGCCCAGGTGACCAGGGCGGCGATGGCGATGCACAGGATCGGATCGCCCGTGATGGACGACATCACGACGCGCACGCCGGGCGCGTTCTCGGCCGGCGCCAGGGTGTCGAGCAGGATGTGCAGCGAGAGCAGCATCAGGCCGAGGCCGATGCAGACGCGGCCGATGTCCTTGATCCGCGAGCGCGGGCCGGAGCGGAAAGCGACGAGGCCGAGCACGAACAGGACGGGCGCGACGGCCGCGATGTTGAACGACAGCACCTGGACGATCAGCGTGGTGCCGACATTGGCCCCGAGCATGATGGCGAGTGCCGCGGCGAGGGTGACGAGCCCCTCGGCCGCGAACGAGCTCGTGATCAGGGCGGTCGCCGTGCTGCTCTGGAGCAGGGCGGTGAGGCCGATGCCGGCAGCAAAGGCGCTGGCGCGGTTGCTCAGCGCCTTGCCGAGCAGGCGCCGCAGGTCGGGGCCGAAGGCGCGCAGAATCCCGCTGTGGACCATATGCAGGCCCCACAGCAACAAAGCCACGCCGCCCATAAGATCGAGCAGAACCAACGTTCCCATGCTCCGTGTCCGGATAAGAGTCGATTGGTGAGGCTAGCGCCAAATGCTTGAGGTTCAAACCATTTGTTGGCACGTCGGCGTTAACGTTTGCGAGGGCCTCGCGTTCCCGCGGCCCGCCTCGGGCCCGCGAGGCGCGCGATGGCGCGTCGGCAGGCGCATTGCCCTGTGAGCAGGCTCACATTGCCGCTTTGAGGGCAGCGAAGCCGCGATCGAGATCGGCCTTGAGATCGTCGACGCTCTCGAGCCCGATGTGCAAACGCAGTGTCGGGCCGCCCGGCGACCATTTGGTCGCGGTGCGATAGGCATCGCAGTCGAAGGGAATCGCAAGGCTCTCGAAGCCGCCCCAGGAAAAGCCCATGCCGAACAGCTTGAGCGTGTTGAGCATGGTGTCGACGGCCTGCTGCGGCGCCGGCTTGAGCACGATGCTGAACAGGCCGGATGCGCCGGTGAAGTCGCGCTTCCAGATGGCGTGACCGGGATCGGTCTCCAGGCCCGGATGCAGCACGCGTGCGACCTCGGGCCGGCCAGCGAGCCAGTGCGCCATGTCGAGGCCGGAGCGATGATGCTGCGCCAACCGCACCGACAGCGTGCGCAGGCCGCGCAGCGCGAGGAAGACGTCGTCGGGACCGGCGCAGACGCCGAGCAGGCGGATGCCCTCGGTGATCTGCGGCCACGCCTTGGCATTGGCCGAAATGGTGCCGAACATGATGTCGGAATGGCCGCCAATATATTTTGTGGCGGCCTGCATGCTGATGTCGACGCCCTGTTCGAGCGAGCGGTGAAAGAGCGGCGTCGCCCAGGTGTTGTCGTCGATGACAAGCGCGCCGCGCGCATGCGCGACCTCGGCGATGGCGCGGATATCAGGCATCTCGAACGACTGCGAGCCCGGCGCCTCCACCAGTACCGCGCGGGTGTTCGGTTTGAACAATTTTTCGATGCCGGCGCCGATCAGCGGGTCGAAATAGGTGGTCTCGATCCCATAGCGGGCGAGCATGCCGTTGCAGAAATTGCGCGAGGGCCGATAGACGTTGTCGATGACCAGGATGTGGTCGCCGGTCTTCAGGACCGAGAGCAGGGTGGTGGAGATGGCCGACAGCCCCGAGGGCACGATGCCGACGCCGGCGCATTGCGGCCCCTCCAGCGCCATCAGCGTCTCCTGGAACGCCTTGGTGGTGGGGGAACCGTGGCGGCCATAGGTGAACTCGCCGCGATGGGCGTGCAGGTCCTCGGCGGTCGGGTACAGCACGGTCGAGCCGTGGAAAACCGGCGGATTGACGAACCCCTTCTGCGCCTTGGTGTCGCGGCCAGAGGTGATCAGCCGGGTCTCGGCCTGCTGCTCTTGGGGGTGCGAGGAATCCATGCGTCTGCTTTCAAAACTGCGTTTCCGCTCGGGCGTGGCGCCTGACGGGCTGGCCAAAAGGCCGCTGTCGTTAATAACAGAACACAGAAGAGTCCCGTCAACCCCTTGACCCGGCAGGCCAGTCGTTCTGAGATGCGCAGGTGCTATTCAGTCGCCGCATGTTGAGGGGCCTGCCGCGACCTTCGATCCATCGTCTGACCGAACCTTGCGCCACAGCCAAACAACAGGGCGGGCGCCAGCGGCGGGGATTAGGGTATGGCCTCTCAGGATGGGCGGGTGTTCGGCAAGGTTTCCAGCACGACTCTTGCAGGACTGGTGTCGATACGCCCGGTCCGGCAGGGATGATCCTGAGACAACGTTCCTTGAGACGACTTTGAAAGGCCCAAAGCCCATGAAACGCGTAACCCTGGCTCTCACCCTTGCTCTCGCCGCCGGTCTCTCCGCCCAAGCCGCCGATGCGCAAACGCTCAAGACCGTCAAGGACCGGGGCATGCTGTCCTGCGGCGTCAGCCAGGGCCTGCCGGGCTTCTCCTCGCCCGACGACAAGGGCAACTGGACCGGCCTCGACGTCGACGTCTGCCGCGCCATTGCCGGTGCGATCTTCAACGATCCGAGCAAGGTCAAATACGTGCCGCTGTCCGCCAAGGACCGCTTCACCGCGCTGCAATCCGGCGAGATCGACGTGCTCTCGCGCAACACCACCTGGACCATCTCGCGCGACACCTCGCTCGGCGCCAACTTCACCGGCGTGACCTATTATGACGGGCAGGGCTTCATGGTGAAGAAGTCGCTCAAGGTGAATTCGGCGCTCGAGCTCAACAGCGCCTCGGTCTGCGTGCAGACCGGCACCACCACCGAGCAGAACCTCGCCGACTACTTCAAGGCCAACAACATGAAGTACGAGGTGATCGCGTTCGGCACCAACGATGAAACCGTCAAGGCCTACGAAGCCGGGCGCTGCGACGTCTTCACCACCGACCAGTCCGGCCTCTACGCCAATCGCCTCAAGCTTGCCAATCCCAATGATCACATGGTTCTGCCCGAGATCATCTCGAAGGAACCGCTCGGCCCGATGGTGCGCCACGGCGACGACCAGTGGTTCGACATCGTGAAGTGGTCGCTGTTTGCGATGCTCACCGCCGAGGAACTCGGCGTGACCTCGAAGAACGTCGACGAGAAGGCGAAGCTGGAAAACCCGGAGATGAAGCGCGTGCTCGGCACGGACGGCAATTTCGGCGAACAGCTCGGACTGACCAAGGATTGGGTGGTGCGGATCGTGAAGGCGGTCGGCAATTACGGCGAAGTGTTCGACCGCAATGTCGGCGCGGGCTCGCCGCTCGCCATCAACCGTGGTCTCAACAATCTCTGGAATAAGGGCGGTCTTCAGTACGCGCCGCCGATCCGCTGATCGCCCCTGATCTCGTGGCGGCGGCATGAGCACCGAGGCCCGAAAACCGCCGCCCCAGATCGCGCTGAAGATCAGACGCGTTCTGGGCGGCAAGGCAGGCTGGAACGGCATCGCCGTCCAGTTTGCCTTCGCGGCGATCCTGGGCTGGATCGGTTATGAGATCGTCTCCAACGCCCGCGCCAACCTCGAGAACCAGCACATCGCCGCCGGCTTCGGCTTCCTGCGCAACAATGCCGGCTTCGACGTCAACCAGACCTTGATCCCCTACACCGGCTCGGACACGTTCCTGCGCGTTTTCGTGGTCGGGCTGCTGAACACGCTCGTGGTCTCGGTGGTCGGCATCGTCTTCGCCACCCTGATCGGCTTCGTCGTCGCGCTGTGCCGGCTGTCGCCGAACTGGCTGTTGTCGCGTGTCGGCGAGATCTACGTCGAGATCATCCGCAACCTGCCACTGCTGTTCCAGATCCTGTTCTGGTACCTGGCGGTGCTCGCGGCCTTGCCCAACCCGCGGCAGAGCATCTCGCTGCTCGGCATCGCCTTCCTCAGCAATCGCGGCCTCGTCGTTCCGAGCCCGGTCGGTGGGGCCGGCCTCGAACCGTTCCTGGCGATGCTGGCGCTCGGCGTGGTCGCCGCGCTGGCCCTGCGCTTCCATGCAAGGCGCGCGTTGTTTGCGGAGGGACGGGTGATCCGGATCTGGCCCTATGTGCTCGGTCTGGTGTTCGGCCTGCCGCTCGCCGCCATGCTGATATCGGGTTTGCCGTTCACCTTCGAGCTGCCGCAGCTCAAGGGGTTCAACTTCGCGGGCGGCTCGCGGGTCATTCCGGAGTTCGTGGCGCTGACGCTGGCGCTGTCGACCTATACCGCGGCCTTCATCGCCGAAATCGTCCGCGCCGGCATCCTGTCGGTCCACAAGGGGCAGATGGAGGCGGGATCGTCCCTCGGCCTCAGCCGCGGCAACACGCTCCGGCTGATCGTTGTGCCGCAGGCCATGCGCGTCATCGTGCCGCCGCTGACCAACCAGTACCTCAATCTCACCAAGAACTCGTCGCTGGCGGTCGCGATCGGCTATCCTGATCTCGTCTCCGTGTTTGCGGGTACGTCGCTCAGCCAGACCGGCCAGGCGATCGAGATCATCGCGATGACGATGGGCATCTATCTGCTGATCTCGCTGCTCACCAGCGCGATCATGAGCGTCTACGGTTGGCGCGTCAGCCGGAGTCTGGGCGCATGAGCGATATCGCCTCGAACAGCTTCGTTCGCCAGGATCTGCTCACCGAGCGTCCCGCGCCGGTGAAGACCACGGGCTTCATCGGGCTGATGCGGACGCGCCTGTTCAACTCGCCGACCAACATCCTGCTCACCATCGTGGGCGTCTTGCTGCTGTGGTTCACCATCATTCCGTCCGTTAGGTTCCTGGTCGTCCAGGCGGTCTGGAGCGGCAACGACCGTGCGGCATGCCTCGCCGAAAACGCCGGCTTTGTGGTCGGCGCCTGCTGGCCCTATATCCAGGCCAAGCTGCCGCAATTGATCTACGGCTTCTATCCAGAGGCCGAGCGCTGGCGGGTCAACCTCACCTTCGTCCTTGCGGTGGCCCTGCTTGTGCCGCTGCTCGTGCCGCGCCTGCCGGCGAAGGGGCTCAACGCCAGCCTGTTTTTCATCGCCTATCCGGTGGTCGCGTTCTTCCTGCTGCACGGCGGCGGCCTCAAGGGCTTTGGCCTCAGCTGGACGGCTGGCCTGCTGGAATTGTTCGACGACAGCATCTTCGGCGCCGGGCAGGCCCTGGTCGGCCTCAGCAAGACCTCAGCCGTCGGGCCGCTATTGTGGGCGGTCGGGAATGTCATCGTTCTGGTCGGCACCGCGATCCATTGGCTGATCCTGCCGCTGACCTGGCTGCGCGACCAGTTTCAGGGCGCCGGCCTGTCGGTGTGGGCCGACTTCGCCGTGACGGCCGTGATCGTGTCCCTGATCGCTTTCTGGCTCGGCGGCGGCTTGCGGACCGGCTGGCGCGCTCTGGCGTCGAGCATCGTTGCTTTCGTCGCCATCGCCGCGGTGATCAAGCTGATGGGGCTCGACAGTGGCGGCTTGCCGGTCGTGGCGACGAATTTGTGGGGCGGCCTGCTGGTGACACTGGTGGTCTCCGTCACCGGCATCGTCACCTCGCTGCCAATCGGCATTGCGCTCGCGCTTGGTCGCCGCTCCACCATTCCCTTGATCCGGATCTTCTCGATCGCCTTCATCGAGTTCTGGCGCGGCGTGCCGCTGATCACCGTTTTGTTTTTCGCCACCTACATGCTGCCGCTGTTCCTGCCCGGCAATTTCACCGTCGACGGGCTCGTCCGCGCACTGATCGGCATCGCACTGTTCACGGGTGCCTACCAGGCCGAGAACGTCCGTGGCGGCCTGGCCGCGATTCCGCGCGGGCAGGGCGAGGCGGCGGCCGCCCTCGGGCTGTCGTGGTGGAAGACGACGTCGCTGATCGTGCTGCCGCAGGCGTTGCGCCACGTCATCCCGAACCTCGTCAACAGCTTCATCTCGCTGTTCAAGGACACCTCGCTGGTCTCGATCGTCGCGCTGTTCGACCTTCTGGGCTCGCTTCGCGCCTCGTTCTCGGATCCGAAATGGTCGACGCCCTCGACCGCGTTCACCGGCTTTGCGTTCGCCGGGATCATCTACTTCCTCTTCTGCTTTGGAATGTCGCGCTACTCGCTGTTCGTCGAGCATCGCCTCAACGCCCATCGTCGCAACTGATCGAGGTCACCATGACAGACCCCATCGTCAAGATTTCCGGCCTCAACAAATGGTACGGCGACTTTCACGTACTGCGCGACATCGACCTCGAAGTGAGGAAGGGCGAGCGCATCGTTATTTGCGGGCCCTCCGGCTCCGGCAAGTCGACCTTGATCCGCTGCATCAACGCGCTCGAGGAATTCCAGGAGGGCGAGATCGTCGTCGACGGCATCGAACTCGGGCCCAACCTCAAGCACGTCGACGCGGTGCGCCGCGAGGTCGGCATGGTGTTCCAGAGCTTCAACCTGTTCCCGCATCTGACCGTGCTGGACAATTGCACGCTGGCCCCGATCTGGGTCCGCAACATCCCGAAGAGGGACGCCGAGGCGACCGCGATGAAGTTCCTGGAGCGGGTCAAGATCCCGCATCAGGCCAACAAGTTTCCGGGCCAGATGTCCGGCGGCCAGCAGCAGCGCGTCGCCATCGCCCGCGCGCTGACGATGAATCCCAAGGTTATGCTGTTCGACGAGCCGACCTCGGCGCTCGACCCCGAGATGGTCAAGGAGGTGCTGGACACCATGGTGGATCTTGCCGGGGAGGGCATGACCATGCTGGTCGTCACCCACGAGATGGGCTTTGCCCGCGAGGTCGCCAACCGCGTGGTGTTCATGGATGCCGGCCAGATCATCGAGGCCAACACCCCGAACGAGTTCTTTGCCGCGCCCCAGCACGCCCGCACGAAGCTGTTTCTGAGCCAGATTCTGCGGTGATGGCCTGACATCCGGGCGCTTCGCGGACCCGCTGGGCCACAAGCTTGGCACCATGCGAATCAGCTCTCGCTCCTTTTCGGGCCATTCCCCGGAGAGAGACCTTGCAGAGCAGTGTCGGCGCACGCGCTTATCAGAATGCGCGATTGCAGAAGAAGTTGAGGAAGCAGGCGGACGCCGTCCTGACCTTCGCTGTCGAGGCGCTTGGGCAGGGCAGGTTCGCTGAGGCCGAGGCCCTCTGCCACGAGATCCTGAAGGAAGTTCCGGATCATTTCCACGCCACGCATCTGCTCGGCCTGCGCGCATTTGACAGCGGGCGGTTGGAAGAGGCGCAGCAACTGCTCGCGCGCGCGGTCGAGATCGATCCGCGCTCGCCCGATGCGCACGGCAATCTCGGGGCCGTGTATTTCGATCTGCAGAAATTCCAGGATGCCCGCGCAAGCCAGGAGAAGGCCATCGCGCTGAAGCCGAATTGTCCGATCACCCTGACCAATCTCGGCAACACCTTGCTCAACGTCGGCCTCGGCGAGCAGGCAGTCGATCTGCACGAGCGCGCGATCAGGTTGCGGCCGGACTATGCCGATGCATTTTGCAACCGCGGCATGGCGGAATTGACGATCGGCCGGCTCGAACGTGCCAAGGAAAGTTTCGAGCGCACTCTCTCGTTTCAGCCGCGGCACGCCGAGGCGCTCGCCGGCAAGGGCATGGTGTGCATCGAGCTCAGGCACTACGAGGAGGCGGAAGCCGCTCTCGCAGCCGGGCTTGCGATCAAGCCCGGGTCGCCGCGGATCCTGGCGCAGCGCGGACGGCTCAATTTCGATCTGTCCCGGCTGGAGCAGGCGGCGGCGGACTTCGACGCGGCCCTGCTGCAATCGCCGCGGCTCGAGCTCGCGCTGCGCGGCAAGGCACAAGTCAATCTTCTCCTGGGAAACACCACGCAGGCGATCGCGGCCGTCAAGACGCTGCTCGAGGACAATCCGCGGTCCGACTACGCAACCGTGCTTCTCGGCGCCTGCTATGCGAACCAGGGGGATGTCGCGACGGCGCTCGAGTATCTCGATGCGGCGCTCGAGATCTCGCCGGACTATGCGGATGCCATCGCCCGCAAGATCTTCATCCTGGACTATCTGCCGGAGGCCGATTTCGCGGTCCAGCAGGCCGTTCGAAAATCCTGGTGGGATGCGATCGGCGCCAAGATGCCGCAACGGACGTTGTCGCCCGGTGACCTCAATCCGGACCGGCGGGTCGTCGTCGGCTATGTCGCCTCGGAATTCAGGAACCACTCGGCAGCGTTCGCGCTGTTGCCGGTGCTGCGCCATCACGACCACGCCGCATTCGAGATCGTCTGCTATTCCTGCTGGCCGTTGCAGGACGAGATTACCGAGAAGTTCAAGCCTCTCGCGGATGTCTGGGTCGACGCCGCGCAGCTTTCGGACGACGAGCTGGCTGATCGCATCCAGGCGGACAGGATCGATATCCTGATCGATGTGTCCGGGCATACCGCCGGCAACAGGCTTGGCGTATTCGCCCGCAAGCCGGCTCCGATCCAGGTCACGGGCTTCGGGCACGCGACCGGCACTGGCCTTCAGACCATGGACTATGTGCTCGCCGATCCCGTCTTCATTCCGGAAGCGGCGCGGCCCTTGCTGGCCGAGAAGGTCCATGATCTGCCGTGCCTGATCACGATCGATCCGATCCGGGATGTGCCGCCCTCGGAGCTGCCGATGCTCAGCAACGGCCATGTGACTTTCGGTGTGTTCAACCGCATCTACAAGATCTCGGATGAAGCCATCCGGGTGTGGTCGAAGATCATGCACGAGGTGGCCGGTTCGAAGATCATCATCAAGCACGGCTTGCTCGACGATCCCCTGCTGCGCGACGGCCTGATCGCGCGGTTCGTGGCGCACGGCATTGCCGAAGAGAACATCACCTGCCTCGGCTCGACCTCGCGCCACGAGCACCTGCTGGCCTTTGCGAAAGTCGACATCTCCCTCGACACGTTTCCGCAAAATGGCGGCATCAGCACCTGGGAGTCCCTCTATGCGGGCGTTCCCGTCGTCGCCAAGCTCGGCAACGGTTCCTCGGCGCGGGCCGGCGGCTCCATCGTGACGGCCGTCGGCCTCGACGACTGGGTCGCAGGCGACGACGATGGCTATGCCGCGATCGCGTGCAAATATGCGGCGCAGCCCGCGCTCCTGGCGACGTTGCGCACCGAGCTGCCGGCCCGGATCGAAGCCTCGCCCGCCGGCAATGTCGAGATCTACACCCGCGAGGTCGAAGCGGCCTATCGCCGGTTCTGGCGGGATCATTGCGCCGGCGCCGCGGACCGCGGCGAGGCCGCGTAGCCGGACCATGCGCCGGGCCCCGGGAAATCCCGGGGGCGACGCGGGACCGGTGACCGGCCGGCCGGGACCGCGAATCAGCTAGACTCTGCCTCGGGCATCCTTCCGGAGAGACACCTTGCAGAAGAGCGGCGGCGGCGCGCGCGCATTCCAGAACGCGCGACTGCAGAAGAAATTGATGAAGCAGGCCGATGCGGTCATCGCAGCAGCGGCGAATGCCTATGGCGAGGGCCGGTACGCCGAGACCGAGGCGCTGTGCCGCGAGATCCTGAAAGCGCTTCCGGATCATGTCGATGCCATCCACCTGCTCGGCATGTGCGCCCATGACGGCCGGCGCCTCGAGGAGGCGAAAGAGCTACTAGAGCGTGTGATCGCGCTCGATCCGCGCCTGCATGATGCCCACAACAACCTCGCGACGGTGCATTTCGACCTCGGCAATTACGAGGAGGCGCGCCGCTGCCAGGAGCGGGCGATCGCACTGAAGCCGAATTTCGCGGTCGCGCTGACCAATCTCGGCAACACGCTGATGCATATGGGACAGTATGAGCAGGCGCTGGAGATGCACGAGCGCGCCATCAAGCTGAAGCCGGATTATGCGGATGCGCTCTGCAACCGCGGCATGGTCGAGCTCGTGCTCGCGCAGATCATGCGCGCCAAGGAGAGTTTCGATCGCGCTCTGCTGTTTCAGCCGCGCCACGCGGAGGCCATCGTCGGCAGCGGCATGGTCAGCATGGAACTCCGGCACTACGACGAGGCGGCCACCAAGTTTGCCACGGCGCTGGCGATCAAGCCCGGCGCGCCGCGGATCATGGCCCAGCGCGGACGGCTCAGCTACGAGCTGCAGCGTCTGGAGCCCGCGCTTGCCGATTTCGAGGCGGCGCTCGCGATCTCGCCCAAGCTCGAGCTGGCGCTCCGGGGCAAGGCACAGACCTGCCTCGTCATGGGAAAGACCGCGCAGGCGATGGCGGCCGCGACGACCTTGATCGAGCGAAATCCGCGCTCCGAGATGGGAATGGCGCTGATGGGCTTCGCCTATTCGAACCAGGGCGACATGGATACCGCGATCGAATATCTCGATCGCGCGCTGGCGCTCCGACCGGACTATGGGGACGCGATCAGGGGAAAGATCTTCCTGGAGGACTACCGCGCCGAGGCCGACTTCGTGGTCCAGCAGGCGGTGAGAAAATCCTGGTGGGATCAGATCGGCTCCAAGGTACCGCGAAGGGAACTGCCCAAGCGGCCGCTCGATCCGGACAAGCAGATTGTGGTCGGCTATGTCGCGGCCGAATTCCGCCAGCATTCGGCGGGACTGACCCTGCTGCCGGTGCTGCGCCATCACGATCACGCCAAGTTCAAGATCATCTGCTATTACTCCTGGCCGGGAGCGGATGAGTACACCGCCGTCTTCAAGTCGCTGGCGGATGTCTGGGTCGATGCGTGGGGGCTTTCGGACGACGAGCTCGCCGATCGCATTCAGGCCGACAATGTCGACATCCTGATCGACGTGTCGGGCCATACGACCGGCAACCGGCTGCAATGCTTCGCGCGGAAGCCCGCACCGATCCAGGCCACGGGCTTCGGCCATGCGACGGGCACGGGCATGCCGACGATGGATTATGTGCTCGCGGATCCCGTCTTCATTCCGCCGTCGGCCCGTCACCTGTTTCCCGAGAAGATCTACGATCTGCCGTGCCTGATCACGATGGAACCCGTCACCAATCTGCAGCCGTCCGAGCTGCCGATGCTCCGCAACGGCTACGTCACGTTCGGCGTGTTCAACCGCATCTACAAGATCTCGGATGACGCGATCCGTGTGTGGTCGCGCATCATGCGGGAGGTGAAGGGGTCGAAGATCATCCTCAAGCATGGTCTGCTCGACGATGCCCTGCTGCGCGATAGTCTTGTCGCGCGCTTCATCGCACAAGGCATTGCGGAGGAGGACATCACCTGCCTCGGTACCACCTCGCGCGACGACCATTTGATGGCCTTCGACAGGATCGACATTTCCCTCGACACGTTCCCGCAAAATGGCGGCATCAGCACCTGGGAATCCCTCTACAAGGGTGTTCCGGTCGTTGCCAAGCTCGGCATCGGCGCGTCCTCGCGTGCCGGCGCCTCCATCGTTGCGGCTGTCGGCCTCGGCGACTGGGTCGCCGAGGATGACGATGGCTATGTCGAGATCGCCCGCCGATTTGCCTCGCAGCCCGAGCATCTGGCGAAGTTGCGGGCAGGGCTGCCGGCCCAGATCGCAGCTTCTCCGGCCGGCAATGTCGAGATCTACACGCGCGAGCTCGAAGCGGGGTACCGCAAGTTCTGGCGCGACTATTGTGCCGCGGCCTCGGCCGGCAGCGACCCTGCTTAAGGCGGATCAGGCACACCAGCCGCACCTCGGTCGGATCCCGCGGCGAAGCCTCGGGAACTGCCGGAGGGATCCGGTCCCGCCGGCCGGCCGGCCCGAAGCTCGAATCAGTTAGACTCGCCACGCCATTGTCCGGAGAGACATCTTGCAGAGCAGCGCCGGCGCGCGCGCATTCCAGAATGCGCGATTGCAGAAGAAGTTGAAGAAGCAGGTCGACGCCATCATCTCCGCCGCGGCGACTGCCTTCGGCCAGGGCAGATACGCCGAGAGCGAGACGCTCTGTCGCCAGATCCTTCAAGCCATTCCGGATCATTTCGACGCTACGCATGTGCTCGGCCGGTGCGCGCAGCAGGGCGGGCGCCTGGACGAGGCGGAACAGCTTCTGGAACGCGCGATCGTCCTCGATCCACGTTCGCACGAGGCGCATAACAATCTCGCGGCTGTGCACCTGGCTCTTCAGAGATTTGAGGCCGCCCGTGCCTGTCGGGAGAAGGCCATCGCGCTCAAGCCGAATTTCGTGCCGGCCCTGGTCGGCCTCGGCAACACGCTGCTCCAGATGAACCTGCCCGAACAGGCCATCGAGCAATACGATCGCGCCATCGCCTTGAAGCCCGACCACGCCGATGCGCTCTGTAATCGCGGCCTGGCCGAGCTGGCGCTGGGTCAGTTTGAGCGCGGCTTGCAAAGCCTGGAGCGCGCGCTGCTGTTTCAGCCGCGCCATGCCGAGGCGCTCGTCGGCAAGGGTGTGGCCTGCATCGAGCTCAAACATTTCGATGAGGCGGAAGCCGCGCTTGCGGCGGCGCTGGCGCTCAAGCCCAGCTCGGCGAAGATCCTGGCGCAGCATGGGCGGCTCAATTACGAGTTGGAGCGCCTGGAACCGGCGCTTGCGGATTTCGAGGCTGCGCTTGCGATCTCGCCCAAGCTCGAGCTGGCGCTTCGGGGCAAGGCACAGGCTTGCCTCGTGATGGGGAAGACCGCGCAGGCCATGGCGGCCGCCGCGGCGTTGATCGAGCGAAATCCGTCATCAGAGGTCGGATTGGCGCTGATGGGCTTTGCCCATTCGAACCAGGGCGAGATGGACGCCGCCATTAGCTATCTCGATCGCGCGTTGGCGATCCGGCCGGACTATGCGGATGCGATCCGGGGAAAGATCTTCCTGCAGGACTTCCGCGCCGAGGCCGATTTCGCGGTCCAGCAGGCGGTCCGGCGGGATTGGTGGGACTTCATCGGCTCCAGGATTGCGCGGCGGCGGTTGCAGGAGCGATCGCACGATCCGGAAAGGCAGATTGTCGTCGGCTATGTCGGCGCCGAATTCCGGCAACACTCGGCTGCGCTCACCTTGCTGCCGGTTCTGCGTCATCATGATCGCGCCGGGTTCAAGATCGTCTGCTATTCGTGCTCGCCGGCACGAGACGAATTGACTGCCAAATTCAAGTCTCTGGCGGACGTCTGGGTCGATGCCTGGCAGCTTTCGGACGACGAGCTGGCCGATCGCATCGAGGCCGACCAGATCGACATCCTGATCGACGTGTCCGGGCACACGACCGGCAACAGGTTGCCCGTCTTCGCCCGCAAGCCGGCCCCGATCCAGGCTACCGGCTTCGGACACGCCACGGGCACGGGCCTTCAGACCATGGACTATGTGCTCGCGGATCCCGTCTTCATTCCGCAATCGGCACGACATCTGTTGGCCGAAAAGGTCTTCGACCTTCCGTGCCTGAACACGATTGACCCGATCGCGGATGTGCCGCCTTCGGAGCTTCCCATGCTTCGCAACGGCCATTTGACGTTCGGCGTGTTCAACCGCGTCAACAAGATCTCGGACGATGCCATCCGTGTGTGGGCCAAGCTGATGCACGAGGTGACCGGCGCGAAGATCATCGTCAAGCATACCTTGCTCGACGATCCGCTGGTGCGCGACGGCCTTCTTGCGCGCCTGGTGGCGCAGGGCATCGCCGAGGAGAACATCACCTGTCTCGGTTCGTCCGAGCGTAGTGAGCATTTGCGGGCCTTCGCGAATGTCGACATCTCCCTCGATCCGTTCCCGCAGAATGGCGGCATCAGCACCTGGGAATCTTTCTATGCCGGCGTTCCCGTCGTCGCCAAGCTCGGCATCGGCGCGTCATCGCGCGCCGGCGCATCCATCGTGACCGCCGTCGGCCTCGGTGACTGGGTCGCCGGGAATGACGATGGCTATGTCGAGATCGCCCGCCGGTTTGCCGCGCAGCCAGAGCATCTGGCGGCGTTGCGCACAGGGCTACCGGCCCGGATCGCAGCCTCGCCCGCCGGCAATGTCGAAGGCTACACGCGCGCGCTCGAAACGGGGTACCGCCAGTTCTGGCGCGACTACTGCAGCACGGCCTCGTGAGGCGGCAAGGCTGCTGTCCGCGGGGCGGACGCACCTCGCGGTTCCCGAGCGGGCCCCCGGGATAGCCCGGGAGGATCTGCCACCGCGCCGGCCGCTCGCGCGAATCAGCTAGACTCGCCGCGGGCCATCTTCCGGAGACACACCTTGCAGAGCAGCGCCGGCGCGCGCGCATTCCAGAATGCGCGATTGCAGAAGAAACTGAAGAAGCAGGCCGACGCCATCATCTCCGCCGCGGCGAGCGCCTATGGCCAGGGCCGGTACGCCGAGAGCGAGGCGCTCTGTCGCCAGATCGTGCAAGGCATTCCCGATCACTTCGACGCCACGCATTTCCTCGGCCTCAGCGTGCAACAGCTCGGGCGCCTCGATGAGGCGCAGCAATTGCTCGAGCGCGCCATCGCCATCGAGCCCCGTTCACACGAGGCCCACAACAATCTCGCAGGCGTGCATCTGGCCCTTCAGAAATTCGACGCCGCCCGCGTCCATCTGGAAAAGGCCATCGCGCTGAAGCCAAATTTTGCGCCGGCTCTTGCCGGGCTTGGCAATACCTTGCTCCAGATGAACCTGCCCGAACAGGCGATCGAGCAGTACGATCGCGCCATCGCCCTGAAGCCCGACCATGCCGATGCGCTCTGCAATCGTGGCCTGGCCGAGCTTGGGTTGCGCCAACTTGATCGCGCCAGGCAAAGTTTCGAGCGCGCGCTGTTGTTCCAGCCGCGAAACGTGGAGGCGCTCGTCGGCAAGGGTTTGGTCAACATCGAGCTTAAGAACTTCGACGAGGCGACGGGCGCGCTCGAGGCCGCGCTCGCGTTGAGGCCTGGTTCGGCGAAGATTCTGGCGAACCGCGGACGGCTCAATTTTGAGACGTCGAGGCTGGAACAGGCGATGGCGGATTTTGACGCGGCGCTTGCGATTTCGCCCCGGCTCGAGGTGGCATTGGAGGGGAAGGCGCAAGTCTCGCTCGCCATGGGAAACACGGCGCAGGCGATCCTGGCCTGCACCACTTTGCTGGAGGTAAATCCGCGCTCCGCGGTCGCGATGGCGCTGATGAGCGCTTGTTTTGCGAACCAGGGAGAGATCGCGTCGGCCATCGAGCTGCTCGACGCTGCGTTGGCTATCGTGCCCGATGCCAGCTTGATCGGACGAAAGATATTCTTCCTGGATTATCTCTCCGACGCCGATTTCGCGGTTCAGCAGGCCGCGCGAAAGCAGTGGTGGGACGCAATCGGCGCCAAATTGCAGCAAAGAAAGCTCGCGCCGCGGCAGCTCGATCCCGACCGGCAGATCGTGATCGGCTATGTCGCGGCCGAGTTCTGGTACCACTCGGCGGGCTTCACGCTGTTACCGGTGCTCGCCCATCACGATCACGACAAATTCCGGATCGTCTGCTATTCATGCTCACCGGTCCGGGACGAGATGACCGCCAAATTCGAATCCCTGGCGGATGTCTGGGTCGAGGCCGGGCGGCTCACGGACGACCAGTTGGCCGATCGTATCGAGGCGGACAAGGTCGATATCCTGATCGACGTTTCCGGCCACACGACCGGCAACAGGCTCCATGTCTTCGCGCGCAAGCCGGCCCCCATTCAAGTCTCGGGTTTCGGACACGCGACCGGCACGGGCCTCGGGACCATGGACCATTTGCTCGCGGATCCGGTCTTCATCCCGCAATCGGCCCGGCATCTGTTTGCCGAAAAGGTCCACGATCTGCCTTGCCTGATCACGATCGATCCGATCCGGGACGTCCCGCCATCGGAGCTGCCGATGCTGCGCAACGGCTACGTCACCTTCGGCGTGTTCAACCGCATCTACAAGATCTCGGACGAAGCGATCCGGGCGTGGGCGCGCATCATGCGCGAATTGCCGGGGTCCAGGATCGTCGTCAAGCATACCCTGCTCGACGATCCGCTGCTGCGCGATGGTTTGATCGCGCGCTTCGTGGCGCAGGGCATCGCGGAAGAGACCGTCACCTGCCTAGGCTCGACCCCGCGCCTCGAGCATCTGCGCGCCTTCGCCGGGATCGATATCTCGCTCGATACGTTCCCGCAAAACGGCGGCATCAGTACCTGGGAATCGCTCTATGCGGGCGTTCCGGTCGTGGCCAAGCTCGGCCACGGAGCTTCCTCACGTGCCGGCGGCTCCATCGTCGCAGCCGTCGGTCTCGGCGACTGGGTCGCCGAGGATGACGACAGCTATGTCGAGATCGCCCGCAAGTTTGCCTCGCAGCCCGAGCACCTCGCGAAATTGCGCGCGGACTTGCCAGCCCTGATCGCGGCCGCGCCCGCCGGCAATGTCGAGACTTTCACGCGCAGGGTCGAGGAGGGGTATCGCCAGTTCTGGCGCGACTATTGTGCCACGGCCCCGGAACGCAGCGCGTGACGTCGGCCGTGCTTGCTTAGCCAACGCGGGTCCTCGTCGAGGGGCGAGGGACGATCACACGAAGGGCGGCTTGATGTTGCTGCGCTTCTCCAGCCATTCCGGCACCGGCAGGTTCTTGGCGCGCATGAAGTCCGCGTTGAAAAGCTTCGACTGGTAGCGGCTGCCGGAATCGCACAGCACGGTGACGACGGTCTTGCCGGGCCCGAGCTGCTTGGCGAGGCGCATCGCGCCCACGATGTTGACGCCGGTCGAGCCGCCGAGGCACAGGCCTTCATGCTGGAGCAGCTCGTAGATCACGCTGACGGCCTCGGCGTCGGGAATGAGATAGGCCTCATCGACCTTTGCGGTCTCGACGATCGCAGTCGCCCGGTTGAGACCGATGCCCTCGGTGATCGAGCCGCCGGGCGTCGCTTTCGCATCGCCCGTCCTGAAATATTCGTACATGCCGGCGCCGTGCGGGTCGGCACAGGCGATCCGCACGTTCTTGTTCTTCTCTTTCAAGTAGCGGCTGGTGCCGGCGAGCGTGCCGCCACTGCCGACCGAGCAGACGAAGCCGTCGACCTTGCCGTCGGTCTGCTCCCAGATCTCCGGCCCCGTGGATTCGTAATGCGCCTTGGCATTGTCGAGGTTGTTCCACTGATCGGCGAACAGCACGCCGTTCGGCTCGGTCTTGCGCAGCTCGTCGGCAAGGCGGCGACCGACATGCTGGTAGTTGTTGGGATTGGCGTAAGGCAGGGCGGGGACCTCGATCAGCTCGGCGCCGCACAGCTTCAGGAAGTCCTTCTTTTCCTGGCTCTGAGTCTCCGGGATCACGATCAGGGTGCGATAGCCGCGCGCGCTGGCGACGACGGCGAGGCCAATGCCGGTATTGCCGGCTGTCGCCTCCACCACGAGACCGCCGGGCTTGAGCTCGCCGCGCTTCTCGGCCTCCAGGATCATCCATTTGCCGGCGCGGTCCTTGACCGACTGGCCGGGGTTCATGAACTCGGCCTTGCCGAGAATGGTGCAGCCGGTCAGTTCCGAGGCGCGTTTCAGCTTGATCAGCGGGGTATTGCCGATGGCTTCGACGACGTCGTTGCGAATGGTCATGTCAGGGAAATCGCTTACCAAGAGGGTTGATCTAATTGGTCAGAACCTAGTGCTTGGGAGGCCAAAGGGGAAGGCTTTTGCGTTGCGGCGAAAATGGCCGAAACGCCTGTCCGAACAGCGATATTCCTGAATCGAACGGCCGCCGATGATGGGCCGGGCCGCAGGCTGCGATAGCGGTAGGAGGAATTGGCTGAACGTCGCCAGAGGACGGAAGATGACAGTCGCCGTTCGCCACTTCACGAGCAGGTTCTTCCCTGGGCGCGACGAGCCGATATCAGGGGACCGTGGGTGGCATCTGGACGGCGGATATCACATCTGCATGAGGATCGCTTCCGTTTCGGTGCTGAACGGTGCTGAACGGTCTTGGGCCGGCGCTTTGGCTGGAGAGCGCGGCAAAAGCGACGCCGTGGGGTGCGACGCCGCTGGAGGGAACAGCCTATCTGACGGTGTGGCAGCAATATCACATGAAATCTTGGTAAGCTTGCTTACGTTTCTCAACGTTTCGGGAATGACAAAAGTGCCTGCAGCGCAGGCATTTGTTGCAATTTCGTCGATCAGTTTCCGGCGCGCTGGCGCAGTCATCTCGCGGCTGCGGGACTGTCCCGCTGCTCAGCGCCCGGCTAGTATCAATGTCCAGGTTCCGCAGAAAGCATCACCCCTGTGAACGAGTCGTCCAAAGCCCCGCGATGGTCCCGCAGCGAATCGGTTAAGCCGGTTGCGCGGCGGCGCGATCTGCCCGGCGGGGGGTGGATGTGACACAAGATGTGGCTGCGATCGCCATGCGGCGGTCTGAAGCTCTGGCATCCCGGACGCTGCGTGCGGCGCGCTGGATTGCGGTGTTGTGCCTGGCCGCGGGGTCGGGCGCTTGCGTGCTGACCCAGGATCTTCCCGATCCCGCCCTCGACGTTCCCACGAAGTACAAATACGCCGGCAAGGGCGACGCGCCGCCGACGCTGGATTGGTGGCGCGGCTTCCGCTCCAGGGAGCTGACCCAGCTCATGGAAGAGGCCCAGACCGTCAACCTCGACATTGCCGCCGCTGTTGCGCGCATCGTCCAGGCCGACGCGCAGGCGCGGCAGGCCGGCGCAGCACTGCTGCCGAGCTTGTCGGGCACCGGGCAGGAGACCTATTCGCGCACTTCCGGCTCGTCCTCTTCAGGCCTCACCAATGGCGGCCGTGAGGTCGTCAACTACCAGGCCTCGTTGAGCGCGAGCTACCAGCTCGACTTCTGGGGCCAGAATCGCGATGCACTGCAGACGGCGGAAGAGACGGCGAACGCCAACCGCTTCGATCGCGACACTGTCGCGCTGACGACGCTGGCAAGCGTCGCCAACGCCTATTTCCAGGTGCTGGCCTCGCAGGACCGCATCCGGACGTCACAGCGCAACATCGCGAGCGCGCAGCGTATCCTCGATGCCGTGAGGGAACGGCGCAAGGCTGGCACCGGTACCGATCTCGACGTGGCCCAGCAGGAAAGCGTGCTTGCCAACCAGAAGGCCTTGGTGCCGCCGCTGCGCCAGACGCTCGACCAGAACCGGAATGCGCTCGCCGTGCTGGTGTCGCGGCCGCCGGAAAGCGTGCGCATCGACGGCGGCTCGCTGAACTATGTCGCGGTCCCGCGCGTCACGCCCGGTCTGCCGTCGGAGATCCTGACGCAGCGGCCGGACATCCGCAGGCAGGAAGCGCAGCTCGCCTCCGCGACCGCGAACATCGGCAATGCCCGCGCACAGTTCTTTCCGACCATTCAGCTCACCGGCAATGGCGGCTACCAGAGCTCCGCGCTGGTGTCGCTGTTCCAGCCGCACGCGGCCTTCTTCCAGCTCGTCGGCAGTGCGACGCAGCCGATCTTCGACGGCGGCAAGATCCTCGGCAATTTCGAATACGCCAAGGCACGTCAGGACGAGCTGCTGCAGACCTACCGCAAGACTATCGTCCAGGCGTTCACCGATGTCGACAACGCGCTGTTCTCGATCAGGCAGACCACGATCAAGCTGCAATTGCAGCGCGAGGTGCTCAACGCCTCCAGGCGCGCCTTCGATCTGTCCGAGCAGCAATTGCGGGCCGGCACCGCCGACATCGTGACCGTGCTCAACACCCAGCTGACCCTGTTCACCGCGGAAGACGCGCTGTCCCAGGCCCAACTCGCACGGCTTCTCGCCATCGTGAGCCTGTACCAGGCGCTCGGCGGCGGCTGGGAGCCGCGCATGGAGAAACCGGTCAATGCTCTTTAAGCCGGATGGCAAGCAAGGCGTGGCGGAGGGGACGGCGAAAAAATCGCGCGGCCGCGGCTTCGTCATGACCTTGATCACGCTCGCGATCCTCGGCGGCCTGTTCTATCTGGGCTGGACCGCCACGCATCAGCAGCAGGCCAACAACCGCAACAACCAGCGGCTCGATCTGCCGGTGCCTGTGCTGGCGGCGAGCCCGCGGGTGCAGGACGTTCCGGTCTATCTCGACGGCGTCGGCGCGATCCGGGCGCTGAACACGGTGACCGTGCGCTCGCAGGTCGACGGCAAGCTGATCGCGGTGAATTTCACGGAAGGCCAGGACGTCAAGAAGGGCGACGTGCTCGGCGAGATCGACCCCGCGCTCTATCAGGCCACCTACGACCAGGCCGTCGCCAAGAAGGCGCAGGACCAGGCCCAGCTCGCCAACCAGCGCATCGACCTGACGCGCTACGAGCAGCTGGCTGCCTCCAATGCCGGCTCCAAGCAGCAGGCTGACACCCAGCGCGCGCTGGTCGCGCAGACCGAGGCGCTGGTCAAGGCCGACCAGGCCGCGATCGACAATGCGGCGGCGACGCTGAGCTACACCAAGATCGTGGCGCCGCTCTCGGGCCGCGCCGGTCTACGTCAGGTCGACCAGGGCAACATCATCCATGCCTCCGACACCACGGGTCTCGTGGTGATCACGCAATTGCAGCCGATCGCAGTGTGGTTCAGCCTGCCGCAACAGCAGATCATGCGCGTCAATGCGGCCGCGGCGAAGGGCGCGCTGGTGGTCGACGTGTTCGGCAATGACGGCGTCACCGTGATCGACACCGGCAAGCTCACCGGCATCGACAACCAGGTCGACCAGACCACCGGCACGCTCAAGCTCAAGGCCGAATTCCCCAACGCCAATTACCAGCTCTGGCCGGGCCAGTTCGTCAATGTCCGCCTCAAGGTCGAGACCTTGATGCAGGCTTTGGTGGTGCCGACCTCTGCCGTGCAGCGCGGCCCGATCGGGACCTTCAGCTATGTCATCGGCGAGGACAATACCGTCTCGGCCAAGCCCGTGACGGTGACGCAGCAGAACGAGCATGATGCCGTGATCGCCAGCGGCCTGTCGGCGAGCGACAGGGTGGTCACCACCGGCTTCGCCAATCTCTCCGACGGCTCCAAGGTGACTATCGGCCGCGACGACCAGACCCCGTCGGCCGATCTCGCCCCGCGCAAGCGCTCGCGCGGGCCTGACGCGCAGAAGAAGGATGGCGCCAAGGAAGGCCAGAAGGAAAGCCAGAAGGACGGGCAGGGCAAGTCCGGCGAATTCCGCGCCAAGCGAAATGGTGCCGAAGGCGACCAGAAGGGGCAGACTGGACCGGCTCCGGGACCGGCTGCCGCGCCGTCCCCGACACCTTCTCCGGAAGCTGCACCTGCGCCCGGCAGCGGAGCCAAGCAGCCATGATCCCGACAACGGCCGCTTGACGCGGCAGGCAGATCCCATGGGTGTCTCCGAACCCTTCATCCGCCGTCCCATCGCGACCTCGCTGCTCGGCATTGCGCTGCTGATCGGCGGGCTGCTCGGCTATTTCGCGCTGCCGGTCTCGGCGCTGCCGCAGGTCGATTTTCCGACCGTGCAGGTGACGACGCAACTGCCGGGCGCGAGCCCCGACGTGATCGCCTCGCTGATCACCGCGCCGCTGGAGCGGCAGCTCGGCCAGATCCCGTCCTTGTCGGCGATGAACTCGACGAGCTCGTTCGGCGTCAGCCAGATCTCGCTGCAATTCGATCTCAACCGCGACATCGACGGCGCGACCCAGGACGTGCAGGCCGCGATCAACGCGGCGGCGGGCGTGCTGCCCAAAACGCTGCCTTATCCGCCGACCTACGCCAAGGTGAACCCGGCCGACGCGCCGGTCATGACGCTGGCGCTGCGCTCCGACACCATCTCGCTGCGGGTGATGAGCGACATCGCCGACACCATTTTGGCGCAGCGTCTCAGCCAGATTTCCGGCGTGGGACGCGTCGCGGTGCTCGGCGGCCTGAAACCGGCGGTGCGCATCCAGGCAGATCTGGCGCGGCTCGCCGCCTACGGCATCGCCATGGAGGATTTGCGCACCGCGATCGCCAACGCCAACGTCTCGGGCCCGAAGGGCTCGCTCGACGGCGCGCAGCAATCCTACATCATCGCGGCCAACGACCAGATCGCCGCGGCCGACGCCTACAGGCCCGTCATCATCGCCTATCGCAACGGCTCGCCGGTCACCATCGCCGACGTCGCGCAGATCGTCGATGGCCTGGAGAACGACCGCACCGGCGGCTGGTACCAGGGCACGCCGGCGGTCATCATCGACATCCAGCGCCAGCCCGGCGCCAACGTGATCGACGTCGTCAGCCAGATCCGGGCCGAAATTCCCAAATTGCAGCGCGCGATCCCGGCGGGCGTGAACCTCACCATCGTGTCCGACCGCACCGTGACGATCCGCGCCTCGGTCCACGACGTCCAGTTCACGCTGGTGCTGGCCGTCGTGCTGGTCACCCTGGTGGTGCTGCTGTTCCTGCGTTCGCTGCGCGCCACCATCATCGCGGGCGTCGCGCTGCCGCTGTCGCTGATCACCAGCTTCGGCATCATGTATTTCGCCGGCTTCAGCCTCGACAATCTGTCGCTGATGGCGCTGACGATCGGCACCGGCTTCGTCGTCGACGACGCCATCGTCATGATCGAGAACATCGTCCGTCACATGGAGAACGGCGACGGCCCGATGGAGGCTTCGCTGAAGGGCGCCAGCGAAATCGGCTTCACCGTGATCTCGCTGACGGTGTCGCTGATCGCGGTCTTCATCCCGCTGCTGTTCATGTCCGGGCTCGTCGGACGCATGTTCCGCGAGTTCGCGCTGACGCTCACGATTGCGGTCGTGACCTCGGCCGTGGTGTCGCTGACGCTGACGCCGATGATGTGCTCGCGCCTGCTCAAGCATGCCCATGAAGAGCTGGCGGTGCCGGGATTGGCCGCGATCAGCCGCTTCATCGACCGGACCGTCGAGGCCTATCACCGCACGCTGCTGGTGGTCTTACGGCACCAGCGCACCACGCTGGCCGTGACTTTCGCAACGCTGGTCGCAACCCTCGTTCTCTACGTCGTCGCGCCCAAGGGATTCCTGCCGTTGCAGGACACCGCGTCGATCACGGCGGTGACAGAGGCGGGGCCTGACGTGTCGTTTGCGGAGATGCAGAAACGGCAGGCCGAAGCGTCCGACGCCATCAAGGCCGACCCAGACGTGGTCGGCGTGGTCTCGGTGATCGGTGCCGGCTCGGTCAACCCGACCACCAATGTCGGCCGGCTCGTCATGACCCTGAAGCCGCGCGGCGAGCGGCGCGACGACGTGGCGGCCGTCATTGTCAGGCTGAAGGAACGGGTCTCGGGCATTCCCGGCATGACCGTCTATTTCCAGCCGGTGCAGGACGTGCAGATCTCGACCCAGTCGAGCCGCTCGCAATACCAGTACACGCTGACCGGAACCGACGCGGCGCTGGTGTCTGAATGGTCGCGCAAGCTGGTCGCGGAGATGCGGCGCGATCCCCTGTTCCGCGACGTCTCCTCGGAGGCGCAGGAGGGCGGCTTGCGCGCCCAGCTCGACGTCGATCGCACCCGCGCGGGCCAGCTCGGCGTGAGCCTGCAGGGCATCACCGACACGCTCAACGATGCCTTTGCGCAGCGCCAGATCTCGACCATCTACGGTCAAGCCAATCAGTACCGCGTGGTGCTGGAAGCGCTGCCGATGTACCAGCGCGATCCCTCGATCCTGTCGAAGCTCTATCTGCCGGGTGCCGCGAGCGCCACCAGCGGTGCGCCCAATGCCCAGGTGCCGCTGTCGGCCGTGGCGACGCTGAAGCGCACCACGGCGCCGCTCGCGATCTCGCACCAGGCGCAGTTTCCGTCGGTGTCGCTCAGTTTCAATCTCGCGCCGGGCGCCGCGCTCGGCGATGCCGTCGACGCGGTGAAGACGATCGAGACACGTATCGGCATGCCCAACAGCATCGTCGGCGTTTACGCCGGCGATGCCGCCGAATTCGCCAAGGCGCTGGCCGGCCAGCCCTGGCTGCTGCTCGCCGCCGTGATCACGATCTACATCGTGCTCGGGGTGCTCTATGAGAGCTACATCCATCCGATCACCATCCTGTCCACGCTGCCCTCGGCCGGCGTCGGCGCGATCCTGGCGCTGGTGCTGTGCGGACAGGACCTCTCGGTCATCGGCCTGATCGGCATCATCCTGCTCATGGGCATCGTCAAGAAGAACGCGATCATGATGATCGACTTCGCGCTTGAGGCCGAGCGCGGGCAGGGCATGTCGCCCAACGAAGCGATCGTGCAGGCCTGCCTGTTGCGCTTCCGCCCGATCATGATGACGACGCTGGCGGCGCTGTTCGGCGCGCTGCCGCTGGCGATCGAGAGCGGCACCGGCGCCGAGCTGCGCTTTCCGCTCGGCATCTCCATCATCGGCGGCCTGCTGCTGAGCCAGCTGCTGACGCTCTACACCACGCCCGTCATCTATCTCGCGCTCGACCGCATCAACCGCCGCTTCGAGCAGGCGCTGCCGCCGGCCGAGTCCGGGGGCCCGCCGGTGGCCGGTGCGACCGAGGGGATGCAGTGATGGCATCGATCTCGGAGCCCTTCATCCGCCGCCCGGTCGCCACCACGCTGCTGTCGATCGGATTGTTCCTGCTGGGTGTGGTCGCCTACGAGTTCCTGCCCGTCGCCTCGGTCCCGAACGTCGACTTCCCCGCCATCTTCGTCTCGGCCAGCCGGCCCGGCGCCGACCCTTCGGTGATGGCGGCGACGGTGGCGTCGCCCCTGGAGCGACGTCTCGGCGAGATATCGGGCATCAACCAGATCACCTCGACCTCGACGCTCGGCAACACCAGCATCCAGCTCCAGTTCGACATCGGCCGCAACATCGATAAGGCCGCGCGCGACGTGCAGGCGGCGATCAACGCCGCGATGGTCGACCTGCCGAGCGACCTGCCGACGCTGCCGCGCTTCCGCAAGGCCAATACGGCCGGCGCGCCGATCTACGTGCTGGCGCTAACCTCGAAGACGATCTCGTCGGCCGCGATCTATGACGTCGCCGACAGTGTGCTGGCGCAACGCATCTCGCAGGTGCCGGGGGTCGGCAATGTGGCGATCTCCGGCGCCGACCAGCCGGCCGTGCGGGTCCAGCTCAACCCGGTCGCGCTGTCCAATGCCGGCATCGCCACCGACGACGTCCGCACCGCCATCATCAACGCCAATCCGCTCGGCCCGGTCGGCATCTTCAACGGCGAACGCCAGAGCGAGACGCTGTCGCTGAACAAGCAGATGCGGACCGCGAAAGAGTTCCGCGACATCGTCATCAAGAGCGCGAACGGCAATTTCGTGCGGCTATCCGACGTCGCCGAAATCGAGGATTCCGTCCGCAACGCCCGTTCGATCGCCTGGTTCAACAAGCAGCCCGCCGTGCTGATCCAGATCACCAAGCAGGGCGATGCCAACGTCATCGACGTCGTCGACCGTGTGAAGGCGCTGATCCCCGAGCTGAAGCAATGGATCCCGGCCGGCGTCGAGATCTCGACCCTGGTCGACCGCACCGGCACGATCCGCGCCAGCGTGCTCGACATGCAATGGACGTTGCTGGCGACCGCGGTCCTGGTGATGGTCGTGGTGTTCGTGTTCCTGCGCCGGCTGACGCCGACGATCGCGGCCGGCATCTCGGTGCCGCTGGCGCTGGCCGGCACCTGCGCCGGCATGTGGGTCGCGGGCTTCTCGATCGACAATCTGTCGCTGATGGCGCTGGCGATCTCGGTCGGCTTCGTGGTCGACGATGCCATCGTCATGATCGAGAACATGTACCGCAATCTTGAGCATGGCATGCGGCCGCTCCAGGCGGCGCTGGAGGGCGCCAAGCAGATCGGCTTCACCGTGGTCTCGATCAGCCTGTCGTTGATCGCGGCCTTCACGCCGCTGATCTTCATGGACGGCATCGTCGGCCGCCTGTTGCGCGAATTCTCGCTGACGCTGACCTTTGCCATCCTGGTCTCGACGCTGGTGTCGCTCACGGTCACGCCGATGATCTGCGCCCATTACATCAAGCAGGCGACATCAGGCACGGCGACGCTGTTCGACCGCGTCATCGAGGGCTCGCTGTCGCGCATCGTGACCTTCTACGCGAGAACCCTGCGCACCGTGCTGGACTACCCGCTAGCGACGCTGCTGGTGTTCTTCGCCACCATCGGCCTCACCGTGACGCTCTACATCAAGGTCCCCAAGGGCTATTTCCCGACCGACGATTCCGGCTTCGTGATCGGGGCGACGCGCGCCTCGGCCGACATCTCGTTCCAGTCGATGCTCGGTCTGCAGCAGCGGCTCGCCGACATCGTGATGAAGGACCCGGCCGTGGCCGGCATCGGCTCGACCGTCGGCGCCGGAGGCGGGCCGGGGGGAGCGACCTCGAACCGCGGCATCATGTATATCAGCCTGAAGCCGCCGGAGGAGCGTGACCACGTCTCGACGGAGGTCGTGATCGATCGTCTGAGACGCGCGCTCTATCCGGTGGCCGGCATCCGCCTTTTCATGTTCGCCGCCCAGGACGTCCGTGCCGGCGGGCGGCAGAGCGATTCCGACTATCAGTACACGCTGACCAGCACCGACCTCAGTCTGCTGCAGAAATGGGCGCCGATCGTCGCCAAGCGCATGGAGAGCGTCGAGGGCATCACCGACATTTCCAGCGACCGCGATCCCGGCGGGCTCCAGCTGACCTTGTCGATCGATCGCCAGAAGGCCTCGGCGCTCGGCGTCAGGGTTCAGGACATCGACAACGCGCTGAACAACGCCTTCTCGCAGAGGCAGATCTCGATCATCTACACCCAGCGCAACCAGTACATGACCGTGCTTGAGATCGATCCGAAATTCCAGGTCGACCCCTCAAACCTCGACCGTATCTATGTCGCGGGCGCGGGCGACGCGCAGGTGCCGCTGTCGGCCGTGGTGCATGCGACGCGCGGGCTCGCCGCGCTCGCGGTCTATCATTCGCAGTCGTTCCCCTCGACCACGGTGTCGTTCAACCTCATGCCGAACGTGCAGCTGCAGGCGGCGACCCAGAACATCCAGCGGGCGGTCGAGGAACTGCACATGCCCGAAGGTATCCGCGGCAGCTTCGACGGCAATGCCGGCGACTTCGCCAAGACCAGCGGCCGCCAGCCGCTGCTGATCCTCGGCGCGCTGGTGGCGATGTATATCGTGCTCGGCGTGCTCTACGAGAGCCTCGCCCATCCGCTCACGATCATTTCGACGCTGCCCTCGGCGGGCTTGGGCGCGCTGCTCGCCTTGCAGCTCACCAACACGCCGCTGACGGTGATCGCCTTCGTCGGCATCATCCTCCTGATCGGCATCGTCAAGAAGAACGGCATCATGATGGTGGATTTCGCGCTCGAGGCCGAACGCCAGCGCGGCCTGTCCTCGGCGGAGGCGATCTTCGAGGCCTGCCAGGCCCGCTTCCGCCCGATCCTGATGACGACCATGGCGGCGCTGTTCGCCGGCATTCCGCTCGTCGTGGCGACCGGCCCCGGCACGGAGCTGCGCCGTCCGCTCGGCATCACCATCATCGGCGGCCTGTTCGTCTCGCAGATCCTGACCCTCTACACCACGCCGGTCATCTACCTCCTGATCGACCGCCTGCGGCGGCGGCCCGCGCCGCGTCCGCTGCCTGCGCCGGCGGAATAGGTTGTTGAAGCGCCGCTTGAAGCGTATAGCGGCGCCCATGTCGAACTCGCCCGATATCGCCGCCGCCGAACCGATCCCGGAGTGCCCGCACTGCCAGAAGCCGATGCCGCTGTGCATCTGCGACAGCGTCACGCCGATCGAAAACCGGCTTTCGCTGCTGATCCTCCAGCATCCGCAGGAGCAGGACAGGGCGCTCGGCACCGCGCGCCTGCTCGCCCGGCATTTCGCCGACGCCACCGTGCGGGTCGGCCTGTCCTGGCCGAGCCTGTCCAAGGCGCTGGGACGCCCGGTCGAGAATGCCACGCACTGGGCCGTGCTCTATCTCGGCTCGGCGCGTGCCTCCGATCTCGACGCGGAAGCCGAGATCGTCGCGCTCAACCGCAAGGGCGAGATCGCGGAGAACCAGCGCGCGCTTCTCGGCAAGCTCGAAGGCGTGGTGCTGCTCGACGGCACCTGGAGCCAGGCCAAGGCGCTGTGGTGGCGCAACCCCTGGATGCTCAAGTGCCAGCGCGTGATCCTCAACCCGGCACACCCTTCGCGCTATGGGCGTCTGCGCAAGGAGCCGCGCAAGGACGGGCTTTCGACCATCGAGGCCGCAGCGACGATTCTGGCCGGGCTCGAGCGGCGTCCTGACATCGCCGAGACACTGCATGCGAGTTTTGAACGGCTGTTAACACGCTACCGCGAGGTCCAAGCCGAGATGCCGGAACTGGCGCCCAAGCCTGCCCCAAAGGGCCGGCGCGACTTCCGGCGGCGCAAACGAGCCTGACTTCGGCCCAACTCGTCTGTACGGTCGATTGCGCAGCACGGCGCGGGCGTCTAGAGACCATCGGCCGGTACGGGTCCGATCTGCTGTCCTGGTGCGGCATCGGCGCGTGGTAACCGAAGGGGCAGTCGAATTCAGCTCGCAGTGAAGGAAATTCTGACGCAGGCGGCGCGGCCCGATCGTTGGGGCACGCTTGCGTTGATGGACATTTCGCTGCGCTACCGGCGGACCGTGATCGGCCCGCTCTGGATCACTCTGACGCTCGCCGCGACGATCGCAAGCGTCGGCACGGTCTATGCTGCGCTGTTCAAGCAGGACATCGCGGCCTTCCTGCCGTCCTTCGCAGTCGGCCTGATCGTCTGGACCCTGATCGCCACGACGCTGCAGGAGGGGTCCAACATCTTCCTGGCGTCCAGTCATCTCATCAAGGCGGTGCCGGCACCATTGATTGTTCACGTCCTCCAGATGATCACGCGCAACGTCATCATCTTCGCGCATCATCTGGTGATCGTCGCGCTGCTCTACGTCGTGATGCCGTGGCCGCTGCACTGGAGCATGCTGCTCGTGGTGCCCGGCTTTGCGATCTTGTTCCTCGTGCTGCTCGGTGGCGCGGTCGCGCTCGGCATGCTGTGCGCGCGTTTTCGCGACATCGGCTCGGCAATCGTCAGCGGCCTGCAATTCGTCTTCTTTCTCACCCCGATCATCTGGACCGAGGACAGCGTGCGCGGCACCTCGTTTCACTGGCTGACATCGGTCAATCCGTTCGCGACGCTGCTCGATCTCGTGCGCCGTCCGCTATTGTCGCAGCCGACCGATCCGCAGCAATGGCTGCTCGGGATGGTCTACGCGATCGCATTGGCCGCCATCGGCCTCGGCTGTTACGCGAAGTACCGCCATCGCCTGGCGTATTGGCTGTGATGCGCGCATGACCGCCACGGCCCACATCGTGCTTCGCGACGTCTCGGTGACATTCCCGGTGCTGACGTTCCGCGACCGTTCGCTGCGCAGCCGGTTCGTCAGTGCCGTGACGCTGCGCCGGAAGCCTGCGGTCTCGCACATCGTCACGGCGTTGAACGGGATCAATCTCGACATCCGCGCCGGCGACCGCGTGGCGATCATCGGCGCCAACGGCGCCGGCAAGACTACGCTGCTGCGGGTTCTCGCCGGCATCTACCATCCGACGGCAGGGAGCATCGACGTGCTCGGCCGCTGCCTGTCGCTGTTCGATCTGTCCGCCGGGTTCGACGAGGAAGCGACCGGCTACGAGAACATCATGCGGCGCGGCCTCGTGATTGGCGCGCGGCGTGCCGAGATCGATGCGCGGCGCGCCGAGATCGCCGAATTCACCGAGCTCGGCGACCGGCTCGACCTGCCGCTGCGCACCTATTCGAGCGGCATGATGCTGCGCCTGATCTTCGCGGTTGCAACCGCGGTCGAAGGCGAGATCGTGCTGCTCGACGAATGGATCGGCGTCGGCGATCAGCAATTCCGCAAGAAGGCGCGGCAACGGCTGGACGAGATCGTCGCCCGCGCCGGCATCCTGGTGCTCGCCTCGCACGACATCGAGCTGATCCAGAGCACCTGCAACCGGGCGATCCTGCTGGAGCAGGGCAGGATCGTCGCCGCCGGCGCGACCGATGCGATTCTCGCGCAATATCTGGCGGGGTCCGGCGCGAAGAAGGCGTAGCGGTCCGTGACGACCCCGCTGGGGCGGCTTTCGGCCAAAGTCGGACGAAGGCAGTTGCCTAAGCCATTGATCCCCTATATTGGTCCGCCCTTACGGGGCCACGTGGCGGAGTGGTTACGCGCCGGTCTGCAAAACCGTTTACTCGGGTTCGAGTCCCGACGTGGCCTCCATCGCAATCCTCTGATTTCCCAAGACAATTCGATTTCGCGCCGGTGTCGTCGATGCCGTGCGCCGGCGCTTCGCACACTGCGCGGCGGCGCGATCACCGGGTTTGCCCGGAGCCTGCTGGAAACCTCCGATTCAGGCTCCCTGGCATAGAGTTCGCATCTGCGAAGTGATGAAACTCGTCACCCGAGCACTGGAGCCGCAAATGGGCGACATCGTCCGATTTGTCCCGAAATCCGAACTGGAGCGGGCGCGCCTCATTCGCGAAGCCCGCGCGATCTACGACAGCATCTTTCCATCGGCCGCGCCCGACCGGGCACCGCAGGATGGCGAGGAGCGCGTCAAGACCTGATCGTTGCCGGGCTGCATTTGCAGCGGAGGCCGCACAGCAAAACGCCCGCGACGCGGGCGGTTCGGTCGTCCGTGAAAGGGGCCCTCAGCAGGCCGCGTACCAGCCGTCGGGAAACGGCAGGAGAGGCCAGGCGCCCTCATTGTCATTGGCGGCCATCGGAGCTTTCCACGCCAGCGCCTCGAGACTCCACGAGCGCGGCGCGAACTCCTCTTCCGGAGCGATAGCGAAATCTTCGATGACCATGGCGTCCCGGACGGCATCCAGCAGCAAGTTGAATTCGGCTTCGCTTCTCATCGCACCCTCGCAAAACGCAGTAGGCGCAATGTCGCAAAGCCGGTTTGTTACCCGATTGAACCGATCGTTCGCATTTTAACGATCCGGCGATCGGGCCTCGATTGGTTAGCAATTTGTAAAAATAGATCCCCTCGGGAACCTACGTTCCGGCCGAGCAGGCCCAGTGTGAAAGAGATCACATCCTCGCCGATTTATTTCTCCTACCCCTTCGCATGACACCGGCCAGCCAAGGCCGGGAGCGGGCAGGGCAGACAGGAGACTGGTCATGAAGGCGAGGTTCTTGCGGTTTGCGGGTGTGAGAAGCCGGGCGCATCGCGCCTCCACGGTCGGGCTGTTCCTGACGCTGTTTGCCTCGGCCGCGCACGCGCAAGGCACAGCGGAGCAGCGCCGGGCCTGCACGCCCGATGTCTACCGCCTCTGCGCGGGCGAGATTCCCAATGTCCGCGCCATCACGGCCTGCCTGCGTCGCAACCGCGCCAGCCTGAGCGAGGCCTGCCGTAGCGTCTTCGACCAGGCCGGCGGCTGAGCGTCCTGTGGATTTGTGCGCAGCAAGCCGCGCGACCGGCTGACGAATCCGCGCTAGCGGCGCTGTGGATATGCTGCGCACAGGCTGTGGATCACCGCCGCTCACGCAAGTCCGACGACAGGCTCCGCGAAGCAATCCAAAAATGTTTCCGCGGAGGGATTCTGGATTGCTTCGTCGCAAGGGCTCCTCGCAATGACGGCGGAGAAGAGAGTGCCATTCAACTCAGGTCTCGTGCCCCGGACGCTGCGCGGCACGAAGTGACGCGCTGCAGAGCCGGGGCCCATGGCGTAGCGCATCGTGCCGCCGCCTCGCTCCCGTCATTTCGTCTCAAATTGCAACCCGCGCGTGCAAGAAGTCTTGATCGGCTGTGATCTAGGGGTGAGGGCAGGCCCTTGAACGCCGCTCCAGGCCCCGACGACTAATCCATAGCGTCCATGAGGATCAGGGAAACGTGATCAAGCTTCCACTTCCTAAAGCACCAAAATGGTGCTTTAGTGCTTTTCATGAGCCAGTCGCCACGAAACGCGCCGTCTGCGCTGCGTTACAGGCTTGCCCCTGACCCGGCCGCCAAGGCCGCCCTGGAGGCGACGTTCGGGGCCTATGACCGCATGATGGAAATTCTCGATGAGGTCGCGCGGAGCCACAACATCGGCTCCAACGTCGTGCTGCTGCACGCCCACGCCTATGAGCCGATCCGCAAAGCCACCGCGCTGCCGTCGCGACTGGTGACGCTCGGCCTGCGCGATCGCACTGAGTATCGCGCTGCGCAGGGCCGCCGCCTGCCGCTTGATGACAAGCTCGCCAAGATCAAGGGCCCGGCCACCATTTCGATCGCGACCGTGGAGGGGCGCTTCAGCGTGCCCTTCGACTATGCCGGCTATGCCGAGGGTTGGGGGCAGAGCGTGCCCGCGCGCCTCGTTCGCACCGACGACGGCTTCGAAGTTCACTACGGCGTCACGCCGAACATTCTGCCAGAGGAGGAGAACGCTATGGATACCATCGCTGCCGCCCCCGACAATTTCCTGTCCCGGGTCGGACGTCTCATCGCCGGGATCGCCTATGACGCGATCGAGCAGGCGGAAGGCAAGAACAAGCTGAAAGTGGTCGGCCAGGCCATCCGCGAGATCGAGCGCGCCGAGAGCGAAGCGCGCGACGCGCTCGCCTCAGCGCGGGCCGAGGAATACCGCCTCAATGCGCGCCGCACCGAGATCGAGCGCGAGATGGCCGATCTCACGCCCAAGATCGAAGGAGCGATCACGGATAACCGCGACGACCTCGCCCGTGCCGGCATCGCGCGGCAGATGGATCTGGAGGCGCAGTTCGAGGTGCTCTCCCGCGCCATCGACGAGAACAACGAGAAGATCGAGCAATGCGTCACCTCGCTGCGTGCGGTGCTGTCGGCGCTGCAGGATGCCGAGCAGCGCCGCGTCGATCTCGAAAAGAGCGAGGCGGCCGCAAGCCATCAGGCCTCGACATCGTCCCGCAAGCCGGGCGGCGCGTCTGCGGCGGCAAAGGCGCTGCGCGCGGGCCGGGCGGTGGCGCGGGCCACCGGCGTGCCGCCGGGCATCCCGTATTCGAGCGACATCGACGAGCTCAGCACGCTCCATCGCGACAAGGAAATTGCAGCGAGGCTGGCGCGGCTGAAGTCTCGCTCCTGAGTGCCGTGTCATGAGCGCGTTGCTCGAACACGTCATGATGCCGGAGGTCAGGCCGTTCGCGATCGCGGCGGCCATGATCGTCATCGTCGGCTCGATCGAGGTGATCTCGATGCTGGTCGGGGCCTCCTTGAGCGAGATGCTCGGCACCAACATCGATTTCGCTCATCCCAGCGATAATGGCGTCATCAACGCCATCTCCTGGATCAATGTCGGCGGCGTGCCGCTCCTGATCTTCCTGCTGCTGTTGCTCGGCGCCTTCTCCATCACCGGCTTCCTGATACAGGACGTCGCGCGGATGGTGGCCGGTCCGCTACCGGCAACGCTCGCCTCGGTCGGAGCGGTCGCAGTGTCGATCCCGTTGGTCCGCGCCACCAGTCGTGCCATCGCGCGGGTCATCCCCAAGGATGAAAGCTACGCCGTCGGCCTCGGTGATCTCGTCGGCCGCATCGGCGAGGTCGTCATCGGGCCGCTCGACCAGGGGCCGCCCGGCAAGGTCAGCGTCGCCGACATCCACGGCAACCGCCACTTCGTCTGGGCGGTCGCCGCCCCGTCGTCATCGCCCCTGCCGCAGGGAACCATGGTCCTGCTGGTCGACCGCGACGGCACCCGCTTCGTCGCGGTGAAGGCCGACGATGAACTTAAGCCGTCGAAGTCCTCTCTAAGCAGCAGCTAAAGTCAATTCATTGGAGAAAGTCATGTTCGACATCGCAGTCCCGGCCATGATCGGCGTAGCGCTGATCGTTGTTCTCGGGATCGTCTTCACCATCCTCTACAAGCGCGCTACGCGCGACGAGGCCTTCGTGCGCACCGGCCTCGGCGGCAAGAAAGTCGTGCTCGATGGCGGCGCCATGATCCTGCCGATCTTCCACTCCTACGCCAGCGTCAATCTGAAGACGCTGCGGCTCACCGTGGAACGCAAGGAGCGGGAATCCCTGATCACCAAGGACCGCCTGCGCGTCGATATCGTCGCCGAGTTCTACGTCCGCGTCCGCCCCGACGACGAGAGCATTGCGCTGGCGAGCCAGACGCTGGGCGCCCTGACCAACGACGCCGAAGCGCTGCGCAACCAGGTCGAGGCAAAATTCGTCGACGGCCTGCGCTCGGTGGCGGCGACCATGAGCATCCTCGAACTTCAGGAGAAGCGCTCCGACTTCGTCAAGCACGTGCAGGCCACGGTCGAGTCCGACGTGAAATCGAACGGGCTCGAGCTTGAATCGGTGTCGCTGACCAAGCTGGACCAGACCGACGTCAAGTTCTTCAATCCGGAGAACTTCTTCGACGCCGAGGGCCTCACCCAATTGAAGACCGTCACCGAGACCCGCCGCCGCGACCGCAACGCCATCGTGCGCGACAACGAGGTGGCGATCGCGCAAAAGGACCTCGAGGCGCGGCAGCAGACGCTGGGGATCGAGCGGACCAAGAAAGAGGCCGAGCTGTCGCAGGAGCGCGACATCGCCAACAAGACGGCCAGCACCCGCGCTGAAGTGGCGACCGCGACCCAGACCGCGCGCCTGACCGAGGAGAACGCCCGCATCGACACCGACCGGGCCGTCGCGGAGAAGGAGGCCGGCGCCAAGCAGGTCAAGGAAACGGCGGTCATCGAGTCTGACCTCGCCATCAACAAGCGCAAGACCGACGCCCAGCGCGAGATCCAGATCGCGACGCAGGAGAACGAGATCCAGATCGCGGCCAAGAGCAAGACGACGTCGGAAGCGGTGGCCGAAGCCAAGACGGCGGAAGCGCTCGCCGTGTCCGCCGAAGAAAAGGTCGTCACGGCCCGCGCCGTCGAGGTCGCCGACCGCGCCCGTCTCACCCAGGTGCTCGCGGCCCGTACCGAGGCCGAGCGCAAATCGACCGAGCTGATCGTCGCGGCCGAAGCCGAGAAGAAAGCCTCGCTCGATCGCGCCGAGGCCGTCAAGACGCTGGCCACGGCGGAGGCCGAGTCCAACAAGATCAAGGCGGTCGGCGTTCGCAACATCGGTGAGGCCGAGGCTGCCGTCATCACCATGAAGAACGAGGCCCAGAACAAGCTCGGTGCCAACGTCATCGACTTCGAGATCGCCAAGAAACGGATCGAGATCATGCCGTCGGCCTTGGCCGAGATGGTCAAGCCGATCGGCAACCTCAAGGACGTCCGGATCCTGCATACCGGCGGCGCGTTCGGCGGCAACGGCGCCGGTGGGGGCAATGTCGGCTTCGGCGAAGGTCTCGCCGGCGAGCTGCTCAAGGTGCACGCCTTGCGTCCGATGATCGACGAGATCCTGCGCCAAAGCGGCTTTGCGCCGGGCGATGATCCGGTCAAGGCGCTGGTCGGCGCCGTCACCGGCAAGGGCAACGGTGCCGCGATGCCGGCGCCGGCACCGGAGAAAACAAACTCCGCCGATCTATGAATGCCCGTTCATTGCTGCGGAGAATTCGAAACGATAAACAGGCTGAGCGCGTCTCGCGTCGCGCAAACGTTCCGGAGTGCAGATCGATCGCGTTCTGAACCTTTCGATCGCGCTCCGGACGAATCTCGAGGCAACGTTTTGATTGCCGCGGCGCCTGCGCCGATCGACGCCGGGCGCCGAAGCCTGTTTTCGATCGGAGGATTTTTCACATGAAGTATTTTCTATCCGGATTGATTGCGATCGGTCTTTCGATCGCCGCCATGCCCTCTTTCGCGGCTGACGCCCGCAACGTCACCATCGTCAACGAGACCGGCTATGCCATCAAATTCCTCGGCTTCAACGCGCCGGACGACGGCCTGGACGAATGGGACAACGAACTCGAGAAGGTGCTGCAGAACCAGGCCAGCACTTATGTAGAGTTCGACGAGGACGACGAGGGCTGCGTCTGGAACATCCGCGTCGACTGGCAGAACTACGACGAGGCCGTGCTGTGGAAGAACGTCAACCTCTGCAAGATGACCGCGCTTCGGCTGCGCTACGATCCCGGCACCAAGACCACGTCCTTCCTCGCGGAATGACGGCCGGCTGACATTGCTTGAACGTGGCCCGGAGGAGGGGCCGTGGAGGCGCTTCCTCAGTTGCGTTCGGATGATGACGAATTCGTCCTTTGCAAGCGCAAGCGGCTTTGTTATACGCAGCCCCGCGCGAACGACTGGTTCGCCTTTTCCTCGGTAGCTCAGCGGTAGAGCATCCGACTGTTAATCGGATGGTCGCTGGTTCGAATCCAGCCCGGGGAGCCAAATCTTACCGCGAAATCAACGAGTTGTGGCCGCGCCCTCATGTGGCGCGCGATCTCGTTGCATTGCTTTGCGAGCTGCATATCGACGATCGCCGCCGGGAATCGCCTCAAGCAGATGTGTGCATGGGCGTCGTCGCGCCACCTGGGCGGCGCCAAATCGACTCAATTGAAATCGAGCCTTGGGATTGCCGGATCTTTACGGAGCTGATTCCCATGCCAGACATCCAGGTCGACCGTTCGCACATGGCCCCCTCGATTCTGCCGGCCGACGTTCCCGAACTCAGCGACGACGAATGCCTCGCCTGTCTGGCGCGTGCCGTCGAGACGCCCGATTCGGCGCGGCTGGATGAGGTGGCGGCTCTGATCGGACGCCTCGCGGTCGCCATCGAATAGCGCGTTCAACCGTCGAGGCGGTACGATGCGGAAGCCTTAGCCGCGTAGGCTAACGGCCGTGTTGCGTTTTGGCTGTGCATGTTCCAAAGATGCCGCCAATTCATCCAGCGGCATCGTCCGCATTGCAGGGTCCGCAAATGTCCGGTTTCTCGACCGCGCGCCTCAAAATGGTCGATGGCCAGGTGCGCACCAGTGACGTCACCGACCGTCGTGTTATCGACGCCATGCTCACGGTTCCGCGCGAGGCCTTCGTGCCGGCGAGCCGGCAGGCGCTGGCCTATCTGGATATCGACCTCGACGTGAGCGAGGGCCCCGCCAAGCGTTTCCTGATCAAGGCGCAACTGACCGGCAAGCTGCTGCAGGCCGCCGAGATCGGCGAGGGCGACAGCGTGCTGGTGGTCGGCTGCGCCACGGGTTACCTCGCGGCACTGGCCGCCAGACTGGCCGGCCAGGTCACCGCAACGGAGTGCGATTCGGCCCTGGCCGCAAAGGCCAAGGATGCCTTGGCATCCCTCGGACTTGCCAACGTCACCTGCAAGGCCGCGGCCTGCACCGAGGGCGACCCTGCCGCCGCTCCCTATGACGTGATCATCCTCAATGGCGCCACCGAGGTGACGCCGGAGGCGCTGCTCGGGCAGCTGAAGGAGGGCGGGCGTCTGGTGGGTGTCTCCGCCGAATCCCGGCCGCCGCGGGCGATGATCGTGACCCGGACCCACGGCGAATTCGGCCATCGCCCCCTGTTCGATGCCGCAGCCCCGGTGCTTCCCGGGCTCGAACGGACGGCCGCCTTCGTCTTCTGACGGCCCAAAGCCCGTTAAAATCCCGTTCTGAATCAGAAGTGTGGCCGGGATGCTGCACGTGAAGAGTTTCCACCGAGAACTACGCTCAGGTAGTTCCGTCGCGCCAATCCGCATCCTATGTTGCGGCGGGGCAACGACTCCACTCGGTAGACGGTAACCCAGCTCGCGGGCACGAGCCGGGCGTTAGAATGAACGGAATTTCAGGGATGCATGGGGTGAAGCTCTTCACCGGAGCTGCGGTTTCGGTCCTGCTGCTGACACTGGCCGGGCCGACGCCTGTCTTGGCGGACACGATCGAGTCCGCGCTGGTGCGCGCCTATCAGAACAATCCGCAGCTCAACGCACAACGTGCCCAGGTGCGCTCGACTGACGAGAACGTGCCTCAGGCTCTGTCGGGCTATCGCCCCACCGTCACGGTGACGGCGAGCGGCGGCTATCAATATCAGGACCAGCAGAGCTCTGTGTCGAGCGCGCCGTTCTACGGAGCAACCGCGCCCCGCAGCGTTGGCGTGACCGTTGCGCAGACGCTCTACAACGGCAACATCACCGCCAACAAGACGCGGGCGGCGGAGAGCCAAGTGTCCGGCTCACGCGAGGCGCTGCGCAGCCTCGATCAGAGTGTGCTGCTTCAGGCTGCCACGACCTACATGGACTATCTGCGCGATTCCGCGACTCTCGAAGTCCAGCGCAGCAACGTGCGCGTGCTCGAGCAAACGCTGAAGCAGACGCGTGATCGCTTCAACGTCGGCGAAGTGACGCGCACTGACGTCGCACAGTCTGAAGCGCAACTGGCGGCCGGCAGGACGCAGGCACTCACTGCCGAAGCGAATCTCAACACGACGCGTGCAGCCTTCCGCCGCTTCATCGGCAACGAGCCATCGAATCTCGCGCCGGGCTCGCCCGTCGACCGGTATCTGCCCCCGACGCTTCCCGCGGCCGTCGACCTTGGCCTCGTCGAGCATCCGGATGTCACCGCCGCAATGTTCGGCATCGACGTCAATTTCCTCCAGGTCAAGATCGCCGAAGGCGCGCTGCTGCCGACGGTCGCTGTGCAGGTCAACGCCCAGCAGGGCAACGAGCAGTCCCTGATTCAATACAGGGCCACCAGCGCCTCTGCGATCGCGTCCGCTAACTGGCAGCTCTATGACGGCGGCAACAAATATTCGCTGATCCGCCAGTCCAAGGAGAATCTGGCTCAGCAGCGCCTCAACGTCGAAAAGACGAGAGACCAGGTGCGCGCGACCATCGTGCAGTGGTGGGGCTCGCTGCAGGCCGGCAAGGCGCAGGTGCAGTCCGCGCAGGCGCAAGTCACGGCCTCCGAGATCGCGCTGAACGGCGTGCGCGAGGAAGCCAAGGCGGGGCAGCGCACCACGCTCGACGTGCTCAACGCGCAGCAGGCGCTGGTCAATGCGCGCGTCGCGCTGGTGACCGCGCAGCATGACCGCGTTGTCGCATCCTATCAGGTTCTGTCGGCCGTCGGCCGTCTGACGCCGCAGGTTCTCGGCCTTGCGACCACGGTTTACGATCCCAGCGTTCACTACCATCAGGTCCGCGACAGCTGGGCCGGTGTGCGCACGCCTGACGGGCGCTGAAGTCCCGTAGTCGTCCGGTCGGCCTCGCGAATAGCCGAAGCCGACCGGCGCTTTGCTTGCAATCGTCAAAATCCCTGACATAGCCTTCCAAGACAATGCGGGTCGATTCGCCTCGCATTGATGCCGTGTGCGTAAAGCTTGAGTACCCGGGGGCAGGGGCGCACCGCTGCACGTTGAGCCGTGAACTGGGGACAAGTCGGGCTGCCGCGACGAAAATGTCGGGCCATCCGTCCGGAACCGGCCAATCCGGTCGTGCTTGGTGTAAAACAACGCATGCGAGGGCGTTGATGATGTGGAGTCGGAGATGACGCAGCCTGCAAAGGTCACAGAACCCTCGATGGAGGAGATTCTGGCCTCGATCCGGCGCATCATTGCCGACGACGAGGCCAAGCCGCCGCCGGCCGAGACTGCCAAGCCCGCGCCAGCTGCCGCGGCGCCCGCACCCAAGCCACAGGCGATGACCGACATTCCGCCCTCCAAGGTGGCCCCTGCCAAGCCTGCTGCCGAGAAGCCGGCACCGCCGCCCGCCGCAAAGCCGGCGCCGCCCCCGCCGCCCGCCGCACCTGCGGCGGATGCGTCCAATAACCAGGACGACATCGATGCGCTGCTGGCGGGGCTCGATGCGGCCACGTCTGCGCCGGAGGTTCGCGCGCCCGAGCCGGAGCCGGAGCCTGAACCCGACGTGCTCGAATTGACCGATGAGATGGCGATGGATCCCACGCCACCTCCGCCGCCTCCGAGCTTCCGGAAGGTCGAGCCGCGCGACGATCTCGAATTCGCCGAAGCGCCGCCCCCACGTCCGACACCGCCGCCGTCTTATGCGCCGGTCGACTTCGATGCTCCGCCGCTGCCGCCGCAGCAGCCCATGCTGGCGCAAACGACGGTCTCGGCAGTCGAATCCGCCTTCAACTCGTTGGCCCATACGGTGCTCAGCAGCAACGCGCGGACGCTGGAGGATCTGGTCAAGGAGATGCTGCGTCCGATGCTGAAGTCCTGGCTCGACGACAATCTGCCGGGCATGGTGGAACGCATCGTGAAGGCCGAAATCGAGCGGGTCTCGCGCGGCGGCCGTTGATACGGCCCTGCGGCCCCGATAAAGCCCTGCTTCTGTGGCATATTCGGCCTGCGGACCGGGCTGGAAAGCCTTTGCCGCTGAGCTTCCCGTTGACTTGACCCGCGCACGCAGCTTTCTAGCCCCATGATCGAGAAAAATTACCAGCCCGCCGATATCGAAGCCCGCATGTCCGTGGTGTGGGAGGACAGCCTTGCCTTCAAGGCCGGCCGCCCCGACCGCCGCGACGCCGTGCCCTTTACCATCGTGATCCCGCCGCCGAACGTGACGGGCTCGCTGCACATGGGCCACGCCCTCAATAACACGCTCCAGGACATATTGTGCCGGTTCGAGCGCATGCGCGGCCGCGACGTGCTGTGGCAGCCCGGCACCGACCATGCCGGCATCGCCACCCAGATGGTGGTCGAGCGGCAGTTGATGGAGCGCCAGCAGCCCGGCCGCCGCGAGATGGGCCGCGAGAAGTTTCTCGAGCGGGTCTGGCAGTGGAAAGCCGAAAGCGGCGACACCATCATCAACCAGCTCAAGCGGCTCGGTGCGTCCTGCGACTGGTCGCGCGAGCGCTTCACCATGGACGAGGGCCTGTCGAAGGCCGTCGTCAAGGTGTTCGTCGAGTTGCACCGCGACGGCTTGATCTACAAGGACAAGCGGCTGGTGAACTGGGACACCAAGCTGCTGACCGCGATCTCCGATCTCGAGGTGCAGCAGACCGAGGTGAAGGGTCACCTCTGGTATCTGCGATATCCGATCGAGGGCAAGACGTTCGGCCCCGAGGATCCCTCGAGCTTCATCGTCGTCGCGACGACGCGGCCCGAGACCATGCTCGGCGACACCGGCGTTGCCGTGCATCCCGAGGATGAGCGCTATCTGAAGCTGGTCGGCAGGAACGTGATCCTGCCGCTGGTGGGCCGCAAGATCAAAATCGTCGCCGACGATTATTCCGATCCGGAGAAGGGCTCGGGCGCGGTCAAGATCACGCCGGCGCACGATTTCAACGACTTCGAGGTCGGCAATCGCCACGGCCTTCGCCGCATCAGCGTGATCGATAGGGAAGGTTGTCTCGATCTCGTCGACAACGAGGACTACTTACGCGAGCTGCCGGAAGGTGCCTCGCAATTTGCCGAGGAGTTCCACAAGGTCGACCGCTTCGCTGCGCGCAAGCGCATCGTCGAGCGGCTGGAATCGTTCGGCTTCGTCGAGCGGATCGAGCCGCACACTCACATGGTGCCGCATGGCGATCGCTCGAACAGCGTGATCGAGCCGTATCTGACCGACCAGTGGTATGTCGACGCCAAGACACTCGCGAAACCCGCGATCGCGGCGGTGCGTTCGGGCGAAACGACCTTCGTGCCGAAAAACTGGGAAAAGACCTATTTCGAGTGGATGGAGAACATCCAGCCCTGGTGCATCTCGCGCCAGCTCTGGTGGGGCCATCAGATCCCGGCCTGGTACGGCCCGGACGGCAAGGTGTTCGTCGCCGAGACCGAGGAAGAGGCGATCAGCCACGCGCTCGGCTACTACGTCGAGCAGGAGGTCATCACGGTCGAGCAGGGCCGCGAGATGGCGCTCGACCGCAACAAGCGCGAAGGATTCATCACCCGCGACGAGGACGTGCTCGACACCTGGTTCTCCTCGGCGCTGTGGCCGTTCTCGACGCTCGGCTGGCCCGAGGACGCCCCCGAAGTGCGGCGCTACTACCCGACCAACGCGCTGGTGACCGGCTTCGACATCATCTTCTTCTGGGTCGCCCGCATGATGATGATGGGCCTGCACTTCATGAAGGAGGTGCCGTTCTCGACCATCTACATCCACGCCCTCGTCCGCGACGAGAAGGGCGCCAAGATGTCGAAGTCGAAGGGCAACGTCATCGATCCGCTCAACCTGATCGACGAATACGGCGCGGACGCGCTGCGCTTCACGTTGGCCGCGATGGCCGCGCAGGGCCGCGACATCAAGCTCGCCACGAGCCGCGTCGAGGGCTACCGCAATTTCGCGACCAAGCTCTGGAACGCCTCGCGCTTCGCCGAGATGAACAATTGCGCGGTGCCCGAGGGGTTCGAGCCGGCAAAGGTGAAGGAGACGCTCAACCGCTGGATCGCGCATGAGAGCGCACACACCGCGCGCGAGGTGACCGAGGCCATCGAAGCCTATCGCTTCAACGATGCGGCAGGCAGCATCTATCGCTTCGTCTGGAACGTCTATTGCGACTGGTATGTCGAGCTCGCCAAGCCCGTGCTGCTGGGCCCCGACAGCCCGGCCAAGGACGAGACCCGCGCCATGGTCGCCTGGGCGCGCGACGAAATCCTGAAGCTGCTGCACCCCTTCATGCCCTTCATCACCGAAGAGCTGTGGGAGGTCACGGCCAAGCGCGAGGGCCTGCTCGCACTGGCCGAGTGGCCGCTGAAGCCGGCCGAGCCGACGCCGGAGCAGCTGGCGATGCTCGCCGCGGCCGCCGGGCCGACCGATCCGCTGGTGTCGCCGATGCTGGCCTTGCCGATCTTCGACCACGCCGACTTCACGGACCCTGCGGCCGAGGCCGAGATCGGCTGGGTGATCGACCTCGTCACGCAGATCCGTTCGGTGCGTGCCGAGATGAACATCCCGCCGGCAACGCTGACGGCGCTGGTGCTCGTGGGCGCCTCGACTGAAACCAAGGAGCGCGCGCCGCGCTGGACCGACGTCGTCAAGCGCATGGCGCGCCTGTCGGACATCTCCTTCGCCGACCGCGCGCCTGACGGCGCGGTCCAGCTGCTCGTGCGCGGCGAGGTGGCCGCGCTGCCGCTGAAGGGCGTGATCGACGTCGCCGCCGAGCGCACGCGTCTCGACAAGGAGATCGGCAAGGCCGACGCCGACATCAAGCGCGCCGAGTCCAAGCTGGCGAACGAGAAATTCGTTGCCAACGCGGCCGAAGAGGTCGTCGAGGAGGAGCGCGAAAAGCGCGAGGCTGCGCTCGCTCGCAAGGCCAAGCTGCTCGAGGCGCTCGAGCGGTTGAAGCTGGCGTCGTAAGTCTAACACCGTCATTCCGGGGCGGCTCGAAGAGCCGAACCCGGAATCTCGAGATTCCCCGGTGCGCAATTGCGCACCTGAGGTCTGGTCCTTCGGACCATCCCGGAATGACCATCACTTCGGAAACGGCTTGCTCAGAAACTTCGAGCCCCTGACGCCGTAGCGCCAGGGCAGCTCGACGGCCTTGGTGATGCCGATCCGGATGCCGGTCGCGACTTCCACATCCTCCGTCCGCGCATGCAGCGCGATCGGCGCGCGGTCCAGCGGCAGGGTGTTGTGCGCGATGGTGATGCCGAGCGCCTCGTTCAGCTTGCCGGGGCCCGAGCACAGCGCGTGCACCTCCTGCAGATGACGGCGGCGGCGCATCGCAGCCAGGCCATGGGTCGGCTCCAGCGCGCGGATCAGGACGGCGCTGGCCGAGCCTTCCTCCTCGCAGACGAAATTGACGCACCAGTGGATGCCGTAGGAGCGGTAGACATAGGCGTAGCCGGGCGGGCCGAACATGATCTGGTTCCGCGGCGTCGGTCCGTTGTAGGAATGCGCCGCCGGCTCGGTATGATGATAGGCCTCGACCTCGACGATGACGCCGCCGACGCCGTCCAGCAGCATGGTCGCGCCGATCAAATCGTGTGCGACCTCGCGGACATCGCGGTCGAAAAAGCTCCGCTTGAGCCGTTTGCCGAGCCGGGGGGATGGAGCCTTCGAGATTGGAGCCATTCGAGGTGAGAATCGCCTGAGAACAGAGCAAGATAATGCCCATATCTGCCATGTTCCCTGAAGCGGCGCGAGCCGGGTTGCAGCCAGAGGGCAGACCGACTAGGTAGGACCTGAACAGACCGGACAGACCATGGTCGTTATTGTCGATACCATCACGAACCCGCTGCGCCCGCGCCACCCTGAAAAGGTGAATCGTCCCGACTCCGCTTCGCCGCCGAAGCCGGACTGGATCCGCGTCCGCGCGCCCAACACCCGCGGCTATGCCGACACCCGCAACATCGTGCGGTCGAACGGCCTGCACACGGTGTGCGAGGAAGCGGGCTGCCCGAACATCGGCGAGTGCTGGGACAAAAAGCACGCGACCTTCATGATCATGGGTGACACCTGCACCCGTGCCTGCGCCTTCTGCAACGTCAAGACGGGCATGCCGAACGCGCTGGATGCGGCCGAGCCTCAAAACGTTGCCGAGGCAACCGCCAAGCTGGGGCTCGCCCACGTCGTCATCACCTCGGTCGACCGCGACGATCTCACCGACGGCGGTGCCGAGCATTTTGCCAAGACCATCCGCGCGATCCGCGCCGCGTGCCCCTCGACCACGATCGAGATCCTGACGCCGGACTTCCTGCGCAAGGAGGGGGCGCTCGAAATTGTCGTCGCCGCCAAGCCCGACGTCTTCAACCACAATCTCGAGACCGTGCCGTCGCGCTATCTCACGGTGCGGCCGGGCGCGCGCTATTTCCATTCGATCCGGCTGCTGCAGCGGGTCAAGGAGCTCGATCCCACCATCTTCACCAAGTCCGGCATCATGGTCGGCCTCGGCGAGGAGCGCCACGAAGTGCAGCAGGTGATGGACGATCTGCGCTCGGCCGAAGTCGATTTCCTCACCATCGGGCAATATCTGCAGCCGACCCGCAAGCACCACGCCGTGATGCGCTACGTGCCGCCGGACGAGTTCGCCTCGTACGAAAAGGTCGCCTACACCAAGGGCTTCCTGATGGTGTCCGCGAGCCCGCTGACCCGCTCGTCGCATCATGCCGGCGAGGACTTTGCGAGACTGAAGGCCGCGCGGGCCGCAACAGCCCGCTGAGCCACCATGCCCAAATTTTCGAGCAAGCGCCGTGTCGAGCACAGCGCCTCACAAATGTTCGATCTGGTCGCCGATGTCGAGCGCTACCCGGAATTCGTGCCGCTCTGCAGCGCGCTGAAGGTGCGCCAGCGCATGGCCAAGCCCGATGGCAGCGAGGTGCTGGTGGCCGACATGACGGTGTCGTTCAAGCTGGTCAAGGAATCCTTCACCAGCCGCGTCACGCTCGATCGCGCCAATCTGAAAATCCTGGTCGAATATCTCCAGGGTCCCTTCAGCAATCTGGAAAACCGCTGGACGTTCGAGCCCAAAGGTGAGGGCGCCTGCGACGTCGGCTTCTTCCTGTCTTACGAGTTCAGGAGCCGCATGCTGGCGATGCTGATGGGCTCGATGTTCGACGCGGCGTTTGCGCGGTTCTCCACCGCGTTCGAAAAGCGCGCGGATGCAATCTACGGCCGGCCGAAGCTGGCGCCGACGTAACGTATTCGCTCCACCGTCATTGCGAGGAGCGAAGCGACGAAGCAATCCAGAATCCCTCCGCGGAAAGACTCTGGATTGCTTCGCTTCGCTCGCAATGACGGCGGAGCTCAATCCACCGCCTTCACCACATCCGGCGGCTGCGAGGCGTAGTACGCCGCAGCCTGCTCGATCTCCTGCGGGGTCATCGCACGGGCGATGTTGCGCATCTGCTGGCTGATGTCGTTGCGGCGCTCGCCGGAGGCAAAGGCTTGCAGCTGCGCCTTCATGTAGGCTTCGGACTGTCCCTCCAGCCACGGGCTGCCGGTCTTGTTGTCGAGGCTGCCATGGCAGGAGCCGCAGGGTGCGATGCCGCGCATCGGCGCGCCGTAGATGACGATGTTGGGCTTGGGCAGCTGCGGCGTCGGGTGATAGGCCGGCAGCCGCGGCAGATAGGCGTAATAGTTCGAGAGGTCGGCGATCTCCTGGTCGGTCAGATTGACCGCGAACGGCGACATCACCGCGTTGGTGCGCGCGCCCGAACGGAAGTCGAGCAGCTCTTTGTAGATCACGGCCGCATACTGGCCGGCGAGGTTGGGCGAGTCCGCGCGGCTGACGCCGGTCGGCCCGTGGCAGATCGCGCAGCGCTGCGCCAGCGTCGCGCCGCGGCCGATCGCCTCCTGGCTGGGGCGCGACAGCGTGTGCGACGTAAGCACGACCTCGGACAGGCGCTTGGTCTGCTCGGGCGCCGTGACATCAGGCGCGCGCTGCGGCACGCCGGCGGCGCTGCAGATCGCATCCCAGACATTGGCGAACTGCACCCAGGGCTGCGCGAAGGGCAGCACGATGAAGCCGGCAATCGCCGTCACGATCAGGATCGCCGCGGTGAGACCGACGCCGAGCCTGAAATGGCCGTTGCGGAGGGTGAAGAGATCGCGGGTGCTCATCACTGCGCTCCCACATAGACGGCCGGCACCGACGTGCCCGAACTCAGCGCGAGGTTCAGGATCGGATAGCCGTAATTGGTCAGCGTGAGGCCGATCATCAGCGCTACCCACAATGCATGGGTATTGAGCGCGACAGGTACCGTCCTCGGTTCGTGCACGGCCAGCGCGAAGCGATAGGGACCCGCATCGGCCTGGGGCGCTCGCATGCCGCGCGCGAGGATGACGATGAACATGATGCCCGAGGCCAGCAGGATGAAGCCGCCGATCGCCGACAGCGTGACCGAGAGCGCCTGAGGCGCGATCGCAGGGTCGCCGAAATCGAAATAGGCCATGCGGCGCGGCATGCCCAGGATGCCGACCCAGTGCCACGGGAAGGTCGTCACGATCATGCCGATGAACCACAGCCAGAGCTGGGTGCGGATCAGGCGGATGTCGATCAGTTCGCGCCCCGTCAGATGCGGCCACAGATCATAGGCGATCGCGAAATACATGATCACGATGGCGCCGCCGAAGATCAGGTGGAAATGGCCGGTGATCCACTGCGTGTTGTGAATGGAGGCATCGAGCTGGTAGCTCATGTTGATGAGGCCGCCGGCGCCGCCGAAGCCCAGCATGACGAACGAGAACGCCAGCGCCAGCATCATCGGATTGTCCCAGGGCAGGGCCCTGATCCAGCCGAACATCCCGCGCCCGCCGCGCAGGCGCGCCGCGATCTCGACCGAGGCGCAAATCGTGAACACGGTCAGCAGCGTCGGCAGCGCGACCAGCGCCGTGAACGCCGAATGGATGAACTTGAACCCGGCGCCGACTTGCGGATCGGCAAAGGTGTGGTGCATGCCGATCGGCATCGCCACCACCAGGAACAGGATGAAGGAGATACGCGCCATGCTGTCGGAATAGACCCGGCCGCCGATCGCGCGCGGCACGATGGTGTAATAGGCGATGTAGGTCGGCATCAGCCAGAAATAGACGATGGCGTGCAGCGTCCACGAGAAGAAGATGCGGGCGAGGCCGGCATCGATCGTGTTCTTCAGTCCCGCCGCGACCGGAATGATCTGGAGCAGCAGCTCGAGCGCGGCGCCGACCGCGGTCCAGGCCCACAGATATGAACCCGCGACATTGGCGAACATCGCGAGCGGCACGGGCGCGCCGGGATTGGCCTTGCGCCAGATGCGCAGGTTGACCGACATCAGCGCGACCCAGATCCACGAGCCGACCACGACCAGCACGACGCCGAGATAGTAGAAGACGTTGCCGATCAGCGGCGGATAGAACGTGTAGAGCACGGAGGCGCGGCCGAGCGCGATCGGGATCACCGCCATGATGCTGCCCGCGACGATCAGCCAGAATCCTGTCCAGGCCCAGCGCACGCCGACCAGGCGCTGCTGCAGCGCGGACTCGCTGATGGCATAGCCAAACCCCATCGCGACGAGCGTCGGGAACACATAGCCCATCACCGTGCCATGCGCGGTCAGCGAGCGGTAATAGAGCTCGGGGTTGGACAGCCAGGTCCCGATCGGGCTGCGGATGAACATCTGCCAGGCGCCGAGCGTCAGCGCGATGCCGAACACCGCGAAGGCCAGCCAGAAATGCGCGAGGATGAGCTTCCTATTGACCAACACAGCTCAGCCTCCCGCCACCCTTCGCGCGGTTCGCGAATTCGGCCTTGTCGATCACCTTGACCTTGCCCCACATGCCCTCATGGCCGAAGGAGCAGAACTCCTGGCAGGGCATCAGATAGTCGCCGGTCTTCGTAAAGCGCATCAGCTGCTCGGAGATGTAGCCCGGCACCAGCATGGTGTTGACGTTGGTGCCCTGGATCAGGATGCCGTGCACCACGTCGGCACTGGTGGCGCGCAGCGTGATCGGCGTATCCGCGGGCACCAGGATGCAAGCCGGCGTGAAGGAATATTGCTGGCCGATGGCGCGCACAGTGACTGCACCGCCAGCCTCGAGCACGCTGCCGAGATTGCTCTCGACGAACTCGCCGGAGAGATGGATCCGCGACGGATCGGTGGTCTCGACGCGCGGCTGCGGCATGGTCGCACGATGGATGCCGGCGAAGGCCGCGAGCAGTGCCATCACCACGATGATGATGACGGCAATGGTGGCCCAGCGCCGCTCGACGCGGGCCGCGACCTCGGCGCTGGCGCTGCCATGGGTGTCCTGCGCGCTCATTGCAGCGGCCCGCGCGGCAGGAACACGAACAGATAGAACGCAAACCACATCGCGACCACGCAGGCCGTGGCGATGCCGGCAAGTACGATGGCGCCGGACGGGCCTTGCGCCACGACCTCCTCGACGGCCTGGTCGGCGGCGGCTGGGCTGGTCGGCGGGTCTGAATTGAACATGTGGTGCCTCAGTTCAGCGGCGCCGAGCGCAGCTCGTTGGCTTCGCGCGCCGAGACCGGCGTGCCGCGATTGCCCCAGGCGGTGCGGATGTAGGAGACGACGGCGGCGATCTCGTTGTCGGACAACAGCCCCGCAAACGGCGGCATGCCGTAGGGCATCGGGTTGCCTTTGGTGCCCGGCGGGTAGCCGCCATTGAGCACCATGCGGATCGGGTTGACCGCGGACTGCATCTCGATCGACTGGTTGTTGGCAAGCGGCGGCCAGTGCGGCGGCTTGCCTTCCCCTTGCGTGCCGTGACAGCTCGCGCACTGCTTGTCGTAGACGGTCTTGCCGAGGCTGACCAGCAGGCTGCTCTCGGTCGTCGGCAGCGTCGAGCTCGCCGGCGGCGGCGGCGAGGGCTCCGCGATGCCCTTGAGGTACACCGCCATAGCCCTGGTGTCCTCGTCACTGAGATATTGCAGGCTGTTGTGCACGACCTCGGCCATCGGGCCGTAGACCACGCCGCGCATGGAGACGCCGGTCTGGAGCAAATCCGTGATGTCCTTGATGCTCCAGTCGCCGAGGCCGGCTTCGCGGTTGGAGGTGAGGGACGGCGCGTACCAGTTCTGCATCGGGATCAGGCCGCCCTTGAAGGCGTCCGATTGCGAGGTGCCGCCGAGCGCGTTGATCGGCGAATGGCACATGCCGCAATGGCCGAGGCCCTCGACCAGATAGGCGCCGCGATTCCATTCCGCCGATTTCTTCGGATCCGGCTTGAACTCGCCCTCGCTGAAGAACAGCGTGCGCCATCCCAGGATGAGCTGGCGGTTGTCGTAGGGAAAGCGCAGCTCGTGCGGCTTGTTCTTCTGGCTCACCGGCGCGACCGAGCGCAAATAGGCATAGATCGCGTCGCTGTCGGCGCGCGTCACCTTGGTGTAGGACGCGAACGGCATCGCCGGATAGATCAGCCCGCCGTCCGGGAAACGGCCGCTGTGCATGGTCTTGTAGAAATCGTCCGCGCTCCATTTGCCGATCCCCGTGTCGGGATCCGGCGTGATGTTGGAGGTGTAGAGGGTGCCGAACGGCGTCGGCATGGCGCGGCCGCCGGCGAACAGGCGTCCCTCGGGCGCGGTGTGACACGCCGTGCAATCGCCGGCACGGGCGAGATACTCGCCGCGTGCGATGATCTCGCTGCTCTTGTCCTGCGCCTGCGCGGCCGTCGTCAGCGCAACCAGGGCAAGGAATGTGATCGACAGTTTGGAGCCCATCATCCGCCTCGTCAGTTGGGCTGGCTGCCGCAGCCGAAGGGCAGCGCGTAGGTGCCTTTCGGAACGGGAGCAGGGTTGGCGGGTGCGGGCCGCGTCGCGAGCCAGGCCGCGACCGCGGTGACGTCCGCCTCGGTCAGATGGCCGGCGACTTGCTGCATGCAGTCGGGCGACTTCGCGGTGCGGGTGCCGTAGCGCCAGGCGCCGAGCTGGGCGCTGATATAGGGCGCCCGCAGGCCGAGCAGGCCGGGAATGCCGGGCTGCATGCCGGCCAGCGCCGGGCCGTGACAGCTCACGCAGGCAGGAATGTTGCGGCCGGCATCGCCGCTCGTGGCGAGCAACTCGCCCTGCGCAAGCACCTCCTTGCTGACGTCGCTCGTCGCCGGCTGCGGCAGCGGCGGATGCTCGCCGGCGAAATATTCCGCCATCGCCTCGAGATAGGGATCGGGCAGAAACTCCAGCAGGTAGTTCATGGGCGGATATTTGCGCCGGCCGCTGCGGAAGGCGAGGAGCTGGTTGTAGAGATAGCCGGCCGGCTTGCCCGCAAGGCGCGGAAAATAGACGTCGCTGGTGCCTTCGCCCTTGTTGCCATGGCAGGGCGTGCACGCCTCGACCCGCGCCGCCATCGTATCCGGTGGCTGAGTGGCCGTTTGTGCGGCCGCACCATCCATGGCGGCCAAGGTGATGATCACAGCGACTGACGCCGCGGTGCGAGCGAACACTTTCGTCGCCCTCCATGAGACTGTTCCGGTTGATTCCGGATCACAACGTAGGGCGGCATTATTGCGCCAATATTGTCGTGTGCAAGCACGGACGCACATGATGACGTTTGGTCGCGCCAACTGAACTCGCAATCCGATCGGATTCGACAAAACTTGCGTGCATTTTGAAAAACTGGACATAACGCTGCAGCCTCGCGACAGTTCCTGTCCGAGTTTTGCATGGTCATGATGCGCCTTCGATGACAGAGGGCGCAGGGAAGGCCGGATGCCGGCTGGCACCCGCGGTCCACTGTGCTAATCCTGCGTGACAAGAAGCTGCACAGCGGCATACAGGTGAAGCCCAACATACGGCCTTCCCTGCGCAGTGGTTTGACGGCTTATGCCGAGCTCTCCCCGGGGAGCGATGCACTATTGCCCCCGTCGCCTTGCAGTCGATTGACGCAACGGCCCGGTCGGGCCGCTACATCACCACAAGACTTGACGCCAGACCTCGGGCGCCAGGACGACACGGTTTTGCCGTACGCACGTCACACCGGTCGTGTGCGCGAAGGCTGTTGCTCACGGTTTTGCCGCCCTGCAAAGCCTGTCGCGCCGATGTGACGAGCGCCCACCGCAGCCCACCCCACGTTCGTGACGATCGCGATACGCCCCTCTGCCCGGGGTGAGTTGGCGGCAGAATGCGCCAAAGCCGAAATTCTGTAAAGGCGAATCTTTTTCGGCGAGGCGGTTGACCGGCCGATGGGGTGTTTTGCCCGCCGGGCAACGCAAGGGATTGTGGGGTCGTAGGGCGAATTAGCCGAAGGCGTAATCCGCCGTCTTGACCTCAAAGGCGAAAGAGGCGGACTACGCTTCGCTAATCCGCCCTACGGGAGCTTGTTCCAGCGGGATCATTTCGTATCGCAGTGCGTTTTTACCCGACTGTTCCGCGCTGGAGACTGCATGACCTTCAATTTCGACACGCTGAAAGCCTCGCTAGTCCTGTATGGCCTGAATGCGATCTACGCCGTCCTGCTGCTCGCGGTTGGCTGGTATCTGTCCGGCGCCATGCAGCGTTTCGTGACGCGGCTGCTCAGCGTCACGCACCGCGTCGATCCGCTCGTCACGCTGTTCGTGGGCAGTCTCGCGCGCTACGGCGTGCTGGCCGTGGTCGGCATCGCCGTGCTTCAGCTGTTCGGGATCCAGACCGCGAGCCTCGTCGCAGTGCTCGGCGCGACATCGCTCGCGATTGGTCTTGCGCTCCAGGGCACGCTGTCCAATCTCGCCGCCGGCGTCATGCTGCTGTTGTTCCGGCCCTTTCACATCGGCAACGACGTCGAGATCGCCGGCAAAGCCGGCAAGGTGAAGTCGCTGTCGCTGTTCATGACCGAGCTGGTCGCGGCCGACAACACGCAGATTCTTCTGCCCAACGGGCAGGTGTGGGGCGCGGCCATCATCAATCACAGCGCCTATCCCGGCACGGGTGAGATCAAGGTTGCGTTTCCGGTCCGGGCCGGGTCGGCCAATGCGCTCGCCGACCAGATCCTGAAGCAGCTCCGCGAGGATCCTCGCATCGACGAGCGCGCTGCGCCATCGGTCAATGTGTCCAAGGTGATCGCGGCCGACCCCGCCGCGCCGCTGGTGGAATTGACTGTCAGCGCCAAGGTGAAGCCGTCCGATGCCGACGCCGTCAAGCAGCGAGTGCTCGACCATGCGAGCGCGCTGCTCGCTGCGGCGTAAGGCCGGCCGGCAACATCGATCGGCCCCCAGCTTGGAACGAAACTAATTCCAAGCCGCGCGCTATTTGCGCCAGCGCAATCAGATTCAAGGTTCTAGCGGCGAGCTTCGCGGCCGATCGCGACGGCATGCACCGTCGCGCGGACATCGGCCCACGCTCCAGAGGCGTAAGGGCCGCAAGAAGAATGGGGCTGCAGTGGGATATCAGAACAAGAACCTTCCAGCGGGGCGAGGGCGGTTACGAAACAAAATTCAGGGCACCAGGCGACTGTCGTTGACGGCGTCGGTGCTGTTGCTGCCGGCGCTCGCGGGCGAAGCCTGTCTCGCGCAGTCGGCAAGCCCGGGCGCCGCGGTCCAGCTCGATCCCGTGGTGGTCGATGCGCCAAAAAGCGCGGCAAAGCCCGTCACGGTGTCGCGCGAGCGGGTTGCGGCACGGCGCCGGGCCTCCAAGCCGCTGGGCCGCAGCGGTGAGAGTTCCGGCGAAGCGACGGCAGTGCCTGTTGCCCCGGCTGCGTCGGTGCAGGAGCGCTTCGAGGCGCTTGCGGGTGGCGTCGCGCTGGTCAGGCGCGAGGATCTCGCGCCCACCGGCAACCCGACCGTGTCGCGCGCGCTCAGCGGCGTGCCCGGGGTGGTGGTGCAGAATTTCTTCGGCGGCAACGACCAGCCGCGCATCCAGATCCGCGGCTCCGGCCTGCAGCAAAATCCGGTCGAGCGCGGGCTGCTGGTGCTGCAGAACGGTTTGCCGATCAACCGTGCCGACGGCTCCTACATCGTCGGCTTCGCCAATCCGCAGCAGGCGGAGGCGATCGAGGTCTATCGCGGCTACATGGCAAACCGCCTCGGCGCCACCGTGCTCGGCGGCGCGCTGAATTTCGTGTCGCCGACGGGATCGTCTTCACCGGGCACGCAAGTCGCAGTGAGCGGCGGCAGCTTCGGCCAGATCAATGCGAGCGCGCAGACCGGCGGCAGGAAGGACAATGTCGACGCGCTGGTGCAGGCCGATTTCAGCCGCCGCGACGGCTTTCGCGACTACAACAGCTCCGAGCGCAGCAGCTTCAACGCCAATATCGGCGCCGTGCTGTCCGAGAATGTCAGCACGCGTTTCTTCATCGGCTACACCGATCTCGGCTTCGACGTCGCGGGACCGCTGACCAAGAGCGCGATGGAGGCCAATCCGCGGCAGGTGTTCGCCGGCCCGACCTTCATCCCGCCGTCCACCTCGATCAATCCGGGCCCGAACGTCGTGCGCGACAGGCCGCGCAGGGAGGCCGACCAGTTCGTGGCGGGCTCGCGGACAACGGCGACGTTCGACGCGCATCTGTTCGACGTCGCGCTCGGCTACACCCACACCGACGACATGTTCCGCTTCCCGATCTCCTCGGGCATCCGTGCCACACGGGGCGACGATGCGACCGGCGTGTTCCGCTACGCCTACAAGCCCGACAGCGCGGCCGCGTTGCCGCTGGTGGAAACCACGGCGCAATATTCGGTGGGATCGGCGGATCGGGAGAACTTCATCAACCAGGCTGGGCAGACCGGGGCCAAGTTCGGCGAGAGCCGGCTCGATGCGACCACGCTCGCGCTGCATACCGGCGTCAATCTGCCGGTCTGGGACCGGATCACCGTGTCGCCGTCGATCGCCTATGGCTATGCCACGCGCGACAATGACGACCTCTATCGGAACGCGACGCGGCCGACGATCGCCTACAATCCGGCCAACCCGACCGCGCTGCTGCCGAACGGCGCCGTGCCGACGCAGAGCTCAAGCTATGCGCGCAGCTATTCGGCGTGGAGCCCGAGCCTCGGCGTGACCTTCCGGCCCGTGACCGGACAGACCATCTTTGCCGCGGTCAGCCGCAGCTTCGAGCCGCCGTCGCATGACGATCTGCTCGCGACCGTCAACGGCACGCCGAACAGCAGCGCCGGCCGGCCGACGCCGGGCAATCCGGCGCTCGTCGCCGCGGTGTTCGCAACGCCCGATCTGAAGGCCCAGACCGCCACCACGGTCGAAGGCGGCTGGCGCGGCCGTGCCGGTATCCTATCGTGGGACGCGGTCAGCTATTATTCCTGGGTCGACAACGAGCTGTTGAGCCTGCGCGACTCCACCGGCGCGTTGATGGCGGCGTTCAATGCCGACCGCACCACGCATTTCGGCGTCGAGCTTGGTGTCGGCGTCAGGCTGACGGAGCGGCTGACCGGCCGCATCGCCTATACCTATCAGGACTTCCGCTTCGATAATGATCCGCTGCGCGGCAACAACCATCTCGCCGGCGCGCCGCCTCATCTCGTCAACGCGGTCCTGCAATATCAGGCGACCGATGCCTGGAAGCTCGAAGGCGTGGTGCGCTGGAGCCCGGGCCACATGCCAGTCGACAACATGAACACGCTGTTCGCCGATCCCTTCGTCGTCGCCGATTTGCGCACCGAATACCGGATCAGCGATCGCTTCTCGGTGTTCGGCGAGATCACCAACCTGTTCAACGCGACCTATGCCGCATCAACCCTGATCGTCGATCAGGCGCGGCCCGACCAGGCCGCATTCATCCCCGGCGACGGACGCGGCTATTACGGCGGCATCCGCGCGCGGTTCTAACTTGCAAAAAGGAGACTGCCATGATTGCGGACCACACGATGCCGCCGGCCGAGCTGCCGGGCTGCGATCTCGACGTTGCGAAGATGCCGGGCCACTGGCTGCTGGCCCGGCTCGGCAAGCGCGTGCTCCGTCCCGGCGGACTTGGGCTGACGCGCGCGCTGCTGCATGGGCTGGTGATCGGAGCGGAAGATGATGTCGTCGAGTTCGCACCCGGGCTCGGCGTCACCGCACGCATGATCCTGGAGCGAGGCCCGCGGCGCTATGTCGGCGTCGAGCGCGATGCGCAGGCCGCGGCGTGGACGAGCCGGCAGCTCCCTGCAAAGGGGCATATCGCGGTCGTCGTCGGGACGGCCGATCAGACGACCCTGCCGGCAGGCTTTGCGTCGGTCGTGATCGGCGAGGCGATGCTGAGCATGCAGACCCAGGAGCAGAAGCGCCGCATCGCGGCCGAGGCGTTCCGGCTGCTTCGCCCGGGCGGGCGTTACGGCATCCACGAGCTCGCCGTCACACCCGACAACATGCCGTTCGGCCAAAGGCAGGAGATCGATCGCGCGCTCTCCGGAGCGATCCATGTCGGCGCGCGCCCGTTGTCCGGCGAAGGCTGGAGGGGACTGCTGGAGAGTGTCGGCTTCGAGATCGAGGCGGTTGAATTCGCGCCGATGCATCTGCTGCGGCCGCGGCGCCTCGTGCAGGACGAGGGCCTGATCGGCGCCTTGCGGCTCGCCAGGAATCTGCTGCTCGACCGGGCAGCGCGGCGGCGGGTGCTGGGGATGCGCCGGGTGTTCGAGCAGCATCGCGCCAATCTGGCGGCGATCCGCGTAGTTGCGCGCAAGCCGTAGGCGGGTGATCAGCCGCGCGGCGACCGCGGCGTCCGGCGCTTGGCCACATGCCGGCGCGGCGAGCGCGTGACGCGGGGACGCAGGCGGGTGGCCGCGGCGGCGCGCCGCGGCTTGGCCTGGGCCTGCGGACCGCGGGCCAGATCCATCAGCATGCGCAGCGCCTCGACCACGGAGCGCTGGCGCACAGCGGTGCGGCCGATCGCGCCGAAGCGGTGCTCGCGGTGGATGATGCGGCCATCGCGCGCCGCGGCGGCGAAGTGCACGAGACCGACCGGCTTGCCGGGCGTCGCCCCGCCGGGGCCGGCGATGCCGGTGATGGCAACCGCAAGATCGACGCCGGCCCGCTCCAGCGCGCCGACCGCCATGGCGATTGCGGTTTCCTTGCTGACCGCGCCGAAATTGGCGAGCGTGCCGGCCTCGACGCCGAGCATCGCGCGCTTGGCGTCGTTGGAATAGGTGACGAAGCCGCGGTCGATCACGTCGGAGGAGCCGGGGATGTCGGTCAATGCGCCGGCGACGAGGCCGCCGGTGCAGGACTCAGCCGTCGCGATCGTCAGCTTGCGCATCCGGCACAAATCGAGCAGCGAGCGGGAGAGGGCGCGTGCGTCGCTGCCGCCCATGGCTTACACGCTCCAGGGCAGACGGATGGTGGCGCTCGCGGTGGCCGCGATGCCTTCCTCGCGGCCGGTGAAGCCGAGCCGCTCGCTGGTGGTCGCCTTCACCGCGATGCGCGAGATGTCGACGCCGGATATCTCGGCGATGCTCGCACGCATGGTGTCGCGCAACGGGCCGATCTTCGGCCGCTCGCAGATCATGGTGACCTCGAGATTGGCGATGCGCCCGCCGCGCGCCGTGACGCGCTCGATGGCGTATCTCAGGAACTGGTCGGAGGAGGCGCCCTTCCACTTCGCGTCGCTCGGCGGGAAGTGCGAGCCGATGTCGCCGTCGGCGAGCGCGCCGAGGATGGCGTCGACCAGCGCATGCAGGCCGACATCGCCGTCGGAATGGGCGAGGAAGCCCTTGGTGTGCGGCACGCGCACGCCGCACAGCATGACGTGGTCGCCCGGGCCGAACGCGTGAACGTCGTAGCCGGTGCCTGTCCTGATGTCGCCAAGCTGGGCGGCCAGGCGCGCTTCCTCGCGCACGAAATCCTCGGGAGTGGTGAGCTTCATGTTGGCAACATCGCCTTCAAAGGTTGCGACCGTCAATCCCGCCCATTCGGCAATCGCGGCATCGTCGGTGAAATCAGAGCGCCCGTCCTTCGCCGCGCGACGATGCGCCTCGAGGATGACGTCGAAACGAAACGATTGCGGCGTTTGCGCGATTCGCAACCGCGCCCGGTCCGGCGTGTCCTCGACATCGCCGCTCGCGCCGGTGACCTTGATGGTGTCGGTGACGGGAACGACGGGGAGGGCGGCGCCGGTGCGGCTCGCCGCCTCGATCGCGCGCGAGATCACCCCGGCGGAGACGAAGGGCCGGGCGGCGTCGTGGATCAGCACGATGTCGGGCTTGTGCCTAGCCAGCGCTTCAAGCCCGGCGAGCACGGATGCCTGACGGGTGGCGCCGCCATTGGTCGGCGGCTCGTGCTTCAATCCCGCGACCGCCGCCGTGAACATGGCGCTGTCATCGGGGTTCACGACGGGCTGCACCGCAAACACCTCGGCGTGACGGCTGAAGGCTTCCATGGCGCGGTAGATCACGGGCACGCCGCCGATCTCGCGATATTGCTTCGGCCCGCCGGCGCCGGCGCGCAAGCCCCGACCGGCTGCGACGAGGACGACCGCGGTGCGCTGTGATTTCGCCATAGGACTCAAATACTCAGTTGGTGATGGAGAGTCGGGGGAATGGGGTAATTGCCGCATGCCTCTAGCACGGCAGGCCCGCAAAAAAAGGGGGTTTCCCCGGATTGTTGGAAACAGCATTTTGCTGCACTGCACTTGAAAGATTTGCAGACTTGTCTAAACTGTAGGCATGGCGCTTGACTGCACAAGAATTGTGCGCAAGATAGGTCATGGCAGGCGCGATGAGGCCCTGCGCAGTCAACGAGACCCCTGTGACCGGCTCGGCAGTATCCGGCTCTAAGCCGTTGAAAATAGGCGATATTGATGTCGCCAATCCGGTCTTCCTGGCACCGATGTCGGGGGTGACGGACTCGCCTGTCCGCAGGCTGGCCGCGGAGCTTGGGGCGGGTCTGGTCGTCTCCGAAATGACCGCCAGCGATGAGCTCGCCAACGGCCATCGGATGTCCCGGTTGCGCTGCGAAGCCACGGGCGTCGGCCCCCACGTGGTCCAGCTCGCCGGCTGCGAGGCCCATTGGATGGCCGAAGGCGCCCGGATCGCCGAGGGCGAGGGCGCCGATATCATCGACATCAACATGGGCTGTCCGGCCCGCCACGTCACCGGCGGCCAGTCCGGCTCCGCCTTGATGCGCGACCTCGACCATGCCGTCAGCCTGATCGACGCGACCATCGCGGCGGTGAAGGTTCCCGTGACCTTGAAGATGCGGCTCGGCTGGGACGATCGCACGCGGAACGCGCCGGAGCTGGCGCAGCGGGCGGAAGCCGCCGGCGTCAAGCTGGTCACGGTCCACGGCCGCACCCGCAGCCAGTTCTACAAGGGCGAGGCCGATTGGGATGCGATCCGCGCCGTGCGCGAGGCGATCTCGCTTCCGCTCGTCGTCAACGGCGATATCACGTCCTTCGAGAAGGCGGTCGCGGCGCTCGAGGCCTCCGGCGCCGATGCCGTGATGATCGGCCGCGGCGCGAACGGCCAGCCCTGGCTGCCCGGCCAGATCGGTCGCCGTCTGGCCGGCGGGGCCGAGGAGGCGAGGCCCTCGCTTCAGACCCAGCTGCATTACGTCCAGACGCTCTATGAAGGCGTCTGCGATCTCTATGGTCTGCGCGTCGGCCTCAAGCATGCCCGCAAGCATCTCGGCTGGGCGCTCGACGTCGCGGCAGAAACGAGCGGCGCTTCGGTCGAGACGCTGAAGGGGTGGCGCCAGAAGATCCTCACCTCGGAAGATCCGCGCCTCGTCCGCCAGTCGCTGCAGGATGCCTTCGACGACTTCGCATGGAGTGCTGCTGCATGAGCTCAGCCGCAGACCATCGCCAGCCCGCCGACAGCGATGCCATCCTGGATGCCTTGCCCAATCCCGTGCTGATGATCGGGCCGGACGGCAAGATCGTCGCCGCCAACATCGCAACCGAAGCCTTCTTCGACATCTCGACCCAGTTCCTCAAGCGGCAATCGCTGAAAGAGCTGGTGCCGTTCGGCAGCCCGCTGCTGGCGCTGATCGACCAGGTGCGCTCGTCGAACTCGCCGGTCAACGAATACAAGGTCGATCTCGGCACGCCGCGCATGGGCGGCGACCGCCAGGTGGATTTGCACGTCGCCCCGCTCACCGAGCGGCCCGGCCATATCGTCGTGATGCTGCAGGAGCGCTCCATCGCCGACAAGATGGACCGCCAGCTTACCCATCGCAGCGCGGCGCGCTCGGTGATCGCGCTGGCCGCGATGCTGGCGCACGAGATCAAGAACCCGCTCTCCGGCATCCGCGGCGCGGCGCAGCTTCTGGAGCAGCAGGCCTCGTCCGAAGACCGCATGCTGACGCGCCTGATCTGCGACGAGGCCGACCGCATCGTGACGCTGGTCGACCGCATGGAGGTGTTCGGCGACGAGCGCCCCGTGGTGCGCGGCCCCGTCAACATCCATTCCGTGCTCGACCACGTGAAGCGGCTGGCGCAGTCGGGCTTTGCCCGCAACATCCGCTTCGTCGAGGATTACGATCCCTCGCTGCCGCCGGTGCTGGCGAACCAGGACCAGCTGATCCAGGTGTTCCTCAACCTCGTGAAGAACGCCGCCGAAGCCCTGATCGACGTCCCCGACGCCGAGATCCAGCTCACCACCGCGTTCCGCCCCGGCGTGCGACTGTCAGTCCCCGGTCAAAAATCCCGGGTATCGTTGCCGCTCGAGTTCTGCGTGAAAGACAACGGACCAGGCGTGCCGGACGATCTTCTGCCCAACCTGTTCGATCCCTTCGTGACCACCAAGCAAACCGGCTCGGGCCTGGGTCTTGCATTGGTCGCCAAGATCGTCGGCGATCACGGGGGCATCATCGAATGCGAATCTCAGCCGCGCAAAACCACCTTTCGCGTGCTGATGCCGATGTATTCCACATCGGCGAAACATGCCGATCAAAGCAGTCGCGCCGACTCTGCCGGGAAGCCGTCGCCTGCGTCACAGGGGGCGAAATGAGGATTTACGATGCCCGCAGGTAGCATTCTCGTAGCCGATGACGATACCGCCATCCGCACTGTTCTCAACCAGGCACTGTCCCGCGCCGGCTACGAAGTGCGGCTGACCGGTAATGCCGCAACGCTATGGCGCTGGGTCAGCCAAGGCGAGGGCGATCTCGTCATCACCGACGTGGTGATGCCGGACGAGAACGCCTTCGACCTTTTGCCGCGGATCAAGAAGATGCGGCCCAATCTGCCCGTCATCGTCATGAGCGCGCAGAACACCTTCATGACGGCGATCCGCGCCTCCGAGCGCGGCGCCTATGAATATCTGCCAAAGCCCTTCGACCTGAAGGAGCTGATCGCCATCGTCGGCCGCGCGCTGGCCGAGCCCAAGGAGCGGGTCTCGACGCCGGACGAGGACGCCGAGATGGAGGCGATCCCGCTGGTCGGCCGCTCGCCGGCGATGCAGGAAATCTACCGCGTGCTGGCGCGCCTGATGCAGACCGACCTCACCGTGATGATCACGGGCGAGTCCGGCACCGGCAAGGAGCTGGTGGCGCGCGCGCTGCACGATTACGGCAAGCGCCGCAACGGCCCGTTCGTCGCGGTCAACATGGCGGCGATCCCGCGCGACCTCATCGAGTCCGAGCTGTTCGGCCACGAGCGCGGCGCCTTCACCGGCGCCAACACCCGCGCCTCCGGCCGGTTCGAGCAGGCCGAAGGCGGCACGCTGTTCCTCGACGAAATCGGCGACATGCCGATGGAGGCACAGACCCGCCTGCTGCGCGTGCTGCAGCAGGGCGAATACACCACCGTCGGCGGCCGCACGCCGATCAAGACCGACGTGCGCATCGTTGCGGCCTCCAACAAGGATCTGCGCGTCCTGATCCAGCAGGGCCTGTTCCGCGAAGATCTGTTCTTCCGCCTCAACGTCGTGCCGCTGCGCCTGCCGCCCTTGCGCGAGCGCATCGAGGACCTGCCGGATCTGGTGCGGCATTTCTTCACGCTGGCGGAGAAGGACGGCCTGCCGCCGAAGAAGCTCGACACGCTGGCGCTGGAACGGATGAAGCAGCACCGCTGGCCCGGCAACGTGCGCGAGCTCGAAAACCTCGCACGTCGTCTTGCCGCGCTCTATCCGCAGGATGTGATCACCGGCTCCGTCATCGACGGCGAGCTGGCGCCGCCGACGGTCAGTCCGGGCGCCGCGGTCCAGCAGGGCGTCGACAATCTCGGCGGGGCGGTGGAGGCGTATCTGTCCTCGCACTTCCAGGGCTTCCCGAACGGCGTGCCGCCGCCGGGCCTCTATCACCGCATCCTCAAGGAGATCGAAGTTCCGCTGCTCACGGCCGCGCTCGCCGCCACCCGCGGCAACCAGATCCGCGCCGCGGACCTGCTCGGCCTCAACCGCAACACGCTGCGGAAGAAGATCCGGGATCTCGACATCCAGGTGTATCGGAGCGGGGGCTAGCTTCGCGCGCGACCTACGCCAAACGCCTTTGCACGGAGTGGCTCAGCTCCCCCTACCAAGCGGAGCTGAGCCTGTCCGGATCGCGCTGGCCTGTGTGGCTGACGCGGTGAGCAGAAGTCCGGATTCGACCAAATGTTCCGCTGAAGGGGGACGATTTCGGCATTTCGCCGCAGGACTCAGTGCCGCGCCTATCTGACCAGGCGAGCCTGCGTCGGCAACATGGCCAGCTCAGCTCGCTCCTGCAGACCCGGGCCGTTGACCAAGAGACCCGGGCCGTTGACCAGGAGGTCAGAGGCCACGATCAGCAGCAGCACGGCGGAAGCCATTATCGCGAGAAATATCCTGTCCATGCCGGGTCAAGCCGGAATGGCCTGATTCCGTTCCCGCTGATGAGCGAGCCATTGCCCTGTGGATGCGCTGCTCCGCCACGTCGAGGACGCCGCGGAATTGTCGCAATTCGGCAACAATGTGGTACGAATACATCAGTATCCGCCCATCGCGGACCCGTTTTCAGCATCCACCATTGCCGGAATGACCAGCGCAGACACCTCGGCCGCACACTTTGACACGGCCCCAGCAGAAGAGCCCCGGCGTTGGTCGGCACGGCGCTGGCTGGCGCCCTTTGCCGTGGCATTGGCGCTGCTCTCGGCCCTCCTGACCTTCCTGGTCCTGACCGGCCTCACCAACATCGAGCCGACGCCCCAGGTGGTCCGCTCGTTCTACCTGATCAACGCGGCGACGATCCTGCTGCTGGTCGGCATCATCATCCGCGAGCTCTGGCAGCTGATCCTGGCGCGGCGGCGGGGCAGGGCGGCGGCGCGCCTCCATGTCCAGATCGTCAGCCTGTTCTCGATCGTGGCGGTGCTGCCGGCGGTGCTGGTCGCCGTCGTCGCCAACGTCACCATCGAGCGCGGCCTCGACCGGTTGTTCTCCGGGCCGACCAAGGAAGTGATCCAGAACTCGCTGACGATCGCGCGGGCCTACATGCAGGACCATGCGCAGCTGATCCGCGGCGACATTCTCGGCATGGCCAACGACATCGCCCACGCCCGGCCGCTCTACGACCAGGACCGCCGCTCGTTCCGCGAGGTGCTGACCGCCAGCGCCGGCTCGCGCAATTTGCCGGGCGCGATGATCATCGACAAGAACACCAACATCCTGGAATCCGCCGACACCGGCATGCGGCTCGCTTATTCGCCGCCGGCGCCCGACTTCCTCAGCAACGTCAACGAGAACGAGCCCGAGATCGCGGTGCTGCCGGACGCGGCTTTCGTCGCCGCGGTGATCCGCCTGCGCGCCTTCAACGACACCTTCCTCTATGTCGCCCGGCCGCTTGATCCCAACGTCGTCAACCAGCTCAAGCAGACCGAGGTCAGCGTCGCCGAATACGCCCAGATCGAGTCGCGCCGGCTCGGCATCCAGGTCGCCTTCGCGCTGATGTTCGCGGTGATCGCGCTGACCATCCTGATGGCCTCGGTGCTGCTCGGCCTCAACTTCGCCAACTCGTTGGTCTCGCCGATCCGGCGGCTGATGAACGCGGCCCACACGGTCTCGACCGGCGACCTCCATGTCCAGGTGCCCGTGCACCAGTCGGAGGGCGATCTCGCCCAGTTAGGCGAGACCTTCAACAAGATGACGCAGGAATTGCGCAGCCAGCGCGACGAGCTCGTCAACGCCAGCGACCTGATCGACAGCCGCCGCCGCTTCATCGAGGCCGTGCTGTCCAGCGCGAGCGCCGGCATCATCGGCGTCGATACCTCCGGCAGCGTCGGCATCCTGAACCGCTCCGCCGAGAAGCTGATCGGGCATGCCGAATCCGAGACGCTCGGCCATCCGCTCTCCGACGTGCTGCCCGAGCTCGACGAGATGATGAAGGCGGCGCGGGAAGGGACCCAGCGGCTGGTGCAGGGCCAGATCACGATCACCCGCGACGGCACCGAGCGCAATCTTTCGGTCCGAGTCAGCGCCGAAAAGAACCAGCCGCATGACAGCTACATCATCACGCTCGACGACATCACCGAGCTTGTCTCGGCGCAGCGCACCTCGGCCTGGGGCGACGTCGCGCGCCGCATCGCCCATGAGATCAAGAACCCGCTGACGCCGATCCAGCTCTCGGCCGAACGCATCCGCCGCAAGTTCGGCAAGGACATCACCGAGCCCAAGGACAAGCAGATCTTCGAGCAGTGCACCGACACCATCGTGCGCCAGGTCGACGACATCAGGCGCATGGTCGACGAGTTCTCGCGCTTTGCCCGGATGCCCAAGCCCGTGATGGAAGGCGAGGACGTCGTCGACACGGTGCGGCAGGCGGTGTTCCTGATGAAGGTCGCCCATCCCGAGATCGATATCGAGGCCGAGTTCAAGCAGGATCCGCTCCGCGCCCAGTTCGACCGGCGGCTGATCTCCCAGGCAGTCACCAACATCGTCAAGAACGCCACCGAGGCGATCGAGCAGGTACCGCCGGAGGAGCTCGGCAAGAACGGCGGCAAGGGGCGCATCGACGTGGTCGTGTCGTGCGAGGGCGAGGACGTCCTGATCGACGTGATCGACAACGGCATCGGCCTGCCCAAGGTCGCGCGCTCGCGGCTGCTCGAACCCTATGTGACGACGCGGGCCAAGGGCACGGGCCTTGGCCTTGCGATCGTCGGCCGCGTTCTCGAAGACCATGGCGGCCGTATCGAGCTGAAGGATGCTTCCGACTTCCGCGAGGGCCAGCGCGGTGCCTGGATGCGCATGCGCTTTGCCGTCTCCGGACAACCCGCCAAGTCCGAAGGCGCTGAGCCGGCACCCGCGGCGAAGGACGGCGCCAGGGAGCCTGCGGCGGAGCCGGCGAAAGACGCGGCGCAGGAAACAAAAGAGCCGGCGGCCGAAACCAAAGAGGCCGCTGAAAAGACCAATGATTCAACGAAAATCGAAGCCTCAACAAGCAGCTGACAAGACAGGCGCGACCCATGGCAAGTGAAATTCTGATTGTCGACGACGAGGCCGATATTCGCGATCTCGTCGCAGGCATTCTCGAGGACGAGGGTTTTGTCACGCGCACCGCGCGCGACAGCGACTCCGCGCTGGCTGAAATCGCCAACCGGCGGCCGCATCTGGTGTTCCTCGACATCTGGCTGCAGGGCTCCAAGCTCGACGGCTTGCAGCTCTTGGAGCAGGTCAAGAAGGACAACGCCGACCTGCCGGTGGTGATGATCTCCGGCCACGGCAACATCGAGACCGCGGTCGCCGCGATCAAGCGCGGCGCCTACGACTTCATCGAGAAGCCGTTCAAGGCCGATCGCCTGATCCTGGTCGCGACCAGGGCGCTGGAGAACTCGCGGCTCAAGCGCGAGGTCAAGGAGCTGAAGCAGCTCGCGCCGAGCGCCAGCCAGCTCGTCGGCCGCTCGCCCAGCATGAACCAGCTGCGCCAGACCATCGAGCGTGCGGCCAAGGCCAACAGCCGCATCCTGATCGTCGGCCCCGCCGGCGCGGGCAAGGAGCTGACCGCGCGCACGCTGCACACGGCCTCGGGCCGCGCCGACGGCCCGTTCGTCGTCATCAACGCCGCGGCGATCACGCCCGAGCGCATGGAGCACGAGCTGTTCGGCATCGAGCAATCCAACGGCGAGCAGGCGCGCAAGCCCGGCGCGCTCGAGGAAGCCCATGGCGGCACGCTGTTCATCGACGAGATCGCGGACATGCCGCGCGAGACCCAGAACAAGATCCTGCGCGTGCTGGTCGAGCAGTCGTTCCAGCGCGTCGGCGGCACCTCGAAAGTGCAGGTCGACGTCCGCATCATCTCGTCCACCGCGCGCAATCTCGAAGAGGAGATCGCGGCCGGACATTTCCGCGAGGACCTCTATCATCGGCTCTCGGTGGTGCCGATCCGCGTGCCCGCGCTGTCTGAACGGCGCGAGGACATTCCGGAATTGATCGACTATTTCATGGAGCAGATCTCGGCCGGTAGCGGCCTGCCGAAGCGGCAGATCGGGCAGGACGCGATGGCGGTGCTGCAATCGCACGTCTGGCCCGGCAATGTGCGCCAGCTCCGCAACAACGTTGAGAGGGTCATGATTCTCGCCGCGGGCGGTCCGGAGGTCATCATCACGGCCGACATGTTGCCGCAGGACGTTGGTTCCATGGTGCCGGCGATGCCGACCAGCAACAATGGTGAGCACATCATGGGCCTGCCGCTGCGCGAGGCCCGCGAAGTTTTCGAGCGCGACTATTTGATTGCACAGATCAGCCGTTTTTCAGGAAATATTTCTCGCACAGCCGAGTTCGTTGGCATGGAACGGTCGGCGCTGCATCGAAAGCTGAAGGCGCTCGGCGTCGGCTAGCCCACCTTCGAGCGACGCGAAGATTGGTCGGCACAGAGAAAGAGACGTCAAAACAAGACTCTAACACCGTGACGTTGCGGCGCCGTCTCGAGGGACGGGTGCGGAAAATCATCGAATTCCGTAGTTTTTCGGGCCGTCGCGGCACGCTCTGGGACGTGAAGCGGCTTGCCTAATAGGCCCACCTGTCTTCTAATCGCACAGCTGTTCCTTCCGAGGGGGATCTCATGAGGGACGGCAACCGGGAGAGGCCCCGAACCTCAGAAAGAGGGCCGCAACCGGCGCAATAAAAAGAAACTCAAAGCGAGAAAAAAACAATGGCGGCAGACCGCGCACAAAACCTACAGGACACCTTCCTTAATCACGTTCGCAAAACCAAGACGCCACTGACGATCTTTCTGGTCAACGGAGTGAAGCTCCAGGGCATCGTGACCTGGTTCGACAATTTCTGTTTGCTGCTTCGGCGCGACGGTCATTCGCAGCTTGTCTACAAGCATGCGATCTCGACCATCATGCCTGGTGCTCCGATCCAGTTGTTCGAAGGCGGCGAGGATCAGCCGGCTTGAGAGTGATCTGATTGGAACCCCGGAATTTCGACGGGGAGGCCGACCGTCCGCGGTCGGCTGGGGCTAAGCAGACGGGGCGGGTGCTTGTCATCGGCCCCTATTTGCGCGTGCGCGCCGGCGGTGCTGACGCGCAGCCGGAAAGCCATGCCCTTCCCAACCATGTTCAGCGCGACGCCGAGGCCCGCCTGGACGAAGCCGCGGGCCTCGCACGCGCGATCGATCTCGTCATCGCCGACGCCATCATCGCGCCGATCAGCCAGATCAGGCCAGCGACATACATCGGCAAGGGCAAGGTCGAGGAGATCGCCGCGCTCGCCAAGAGTCTCGACGTCGAGCTCGTGGTGATGGATTGCGCGCTGGCCCCGATCCAGCAGCGCAATCTCGAGAAGGAATTGCACGCGAAGGTGCTCGATCGCACAGGCCTCATCCTCGAAATCTTCGGCCGCCGCGCCAAGACCAAGGAAGGCTCGCTCCAGGTCGAGCTCGCCCATCTCAACTACCAGCGTTCGCGCCTGGTGCGATCGTGGACCCATCTGGAGCGCCAGCGCGGCGGCTTCGGCTTCATGGGCGGACCCGGCGAGACGCAGATCGAGGCCGACCGCCGCCTGATCCAGGAGCGCATCACCAAGCTCGAGAGCGAGTTGAAGAAGGTCCAGGCGACGCGGCGGCTGCATCGGGCCGGCCGCCAGCGCGTGCCGTATCGCGTCGTGGCGCTGGTTGGCTACACCAATGCCGGCAAGTCGACACTGTTCAACCGCCTGACCCGCGCCGACGTGCAGGCGGCGGATATGCTTTTCGCGACACTCGATCCGACCTTGCGCGCCCTCAACCTGCCGCATGGCGGCAAGGCGATGCTGTCGGACACGGTCGGCTTCATCTCCAATTTGCCGACCCAGCTCGTCGCGGCCTTCCGCGCCACGCTGGAAGAGGTGCTGGAAGCCGATGTCATCCTGCACGTCCGCGACATCTCGCATGAGGACGCCGAGGCGCAGCAGGGCGACGTTGATGCCGTGCTGCGCCAGCTCGGCATCAACCCCGATGATTCAGGCCGCATCATCGAGGTCTGGAACAAGATCGACCGCTACGATTCCGAGCAGCGCGAAGAGCTCCTGAACATCGCCGCGCGCAGGCCCGAGGATCATCCCGCGATGCTGGTCTCGGCCGTATCAGGTGAGGGCCTCGACGCACTTCTTGCGGCGATCGAGGAACGGCTGGCGGCAAAACGCACCACGCTCGATCTCTCGATCGACGCCGCCGACGGCGCCGGCATCTCCTGGCTGCATCGCAATGCCGAGGTGCTGTCGAAAGAGCTGCACGACGGCCGCTTCGACATGACGGTGCGGGTGGACGAGACCAAGCGGGATATCGTGGTCAACAGGTTCGACGCCGTGCCGCGTCTGTCGATCACATAACGGCTGTCGTCCCTGCGAACGCAGGGACCCATACCGCGTGATCCATCTTCGTATGGCGGTCTACGTACCGACGCGTCCTTGACTTCGAGCCTTCGCCAAATTGCCGCCTGTGGCTATGGGTCCCTGCGTTCGCAGGGATGACAGCGGAGTTAGCGGCCGGCTTTCTTGCGTTCTTCTGACGCTGGTTTCCCTTCGCCCTTCGCCGCATTCCACAGCGCATCCATCTCCGCGAGCGAAGCCTGCTCCAGCGTGCGACCCTGCGCCTCCAGCGCGCGTTCGATATAGGCAAAGCGCCGCTCGAATTTCGCGTTGGTCGCGCGCAACGCGCTTTCCGGATCGGCATCGACGTGGCGGGCGAGGTTGACGAGGGCGAACATCAAATCGCCGGTCTCCTCCGCGATCTCCCGCTTGTCGCCACGATCGAGCGCGGCTTCGATCTCGTCGGCTTCCTCGCGGATCTTTGCCAACACCGCGCGCGGGTCGTTCCAGTCGAAGCCGACGGTGGAGGCCTTGCGCTGCAACTCCATCGCCCGCGTCAGCGCGGGCTGGCCGGCTTTCACGCCTGACAGCAATGATTTGTGCGCCGGCACTTGCTCCGGCGGACGGCGCGCGGCGCGCTCGGCCTTCTCCTCGGCCTTGATGCGGTCCCAGACTTCCTTGACGTGAGAGGAGGCGAGGTTGCCGTCCTTGTCGGCGAAGACGTGGGGGTGGCGCCGGATCATCTTTCGGGTGATGGCCTCGACGACGTCGCCGAACGCGAAGGCATTCTGCTCCGACGCCATCTGGGCGTGGAACACGACCTGAAGCAGCAGATCGCCAAGCTCCTCGCGGAGATCATCGAGGTCGCCGCGGTCGATCGCATCGACGACCTCATAGGCCTCCTCGATCGTGTAGGGCGCGATCGTCGCAAAATCCTGCTCGAGGTCCCAGGGGCAGCCGGTCACCGGCGTGCGCAGCGCCGCCATGATTTCGATCAGGCGGGAAATGTCGCGGGAAGGGGTCATTGGGCACCGGAGTTCGCGTTTCCGGCTTTATGCCAAAAGCCCGGCATTGATCCCAGCGGAACAAGTCGAAATCGGACTGATTTCCACCGAACGGCTGGAGCGGGACTAGACCGAACTCCGCCGAAGCAGCAGCATGCGGATGAACATCGCCGCGCAAAATCCAAAAAAGAGGATCGGCGCGAGCGCAACCAATCTGCTGCCCGGCTCGGCGACGAACATCAGGAGTCCGCCGGCGACGAGCACCAAAGACACGATTGTCAGGAGCCAGAGCACGATCGGGCCGTGCGCGCGTGCCTGGGACGTCATGCTCTCCTTCAAGGAAAGCCCTTCGTCCGCGGCGTTCAGCCGAGGGAGCAGAATGCCCATCCAAGCAAGGTAAAACACCAGGCAGGCGCCGGTCAGAGCCACGGAGACGCCGACATTGTATCCTCGAAAGAGGTTTGGTGCGACGATGATCAGCAGGAGTGAAACCACCATATAGGCCTTCACTTGCTTTCGGAGCCGCCCATAATCGTCCTCTGAGCCAACCAGGTAGCCGCGGCCGAGAACGCCCCATGGAAAGAACAGCCGGCGCCCGTCCTCGGTGGTCTTGAAACTGCCGCTGGTCAGCCCTTCAAAGTAACCCATGTCGCATTCCTCCGAGCCATCACGCATGAATGTGGCTACGCTACCAGAGCGGGTATGTGACGGTAAATGATCCAGCGCACAGACATGGATGCGGTCGAGTGATCTTGCATTGATGGCGCCGGCGAAGTGGACTACCTGAGGCCCATGAGCGACGCATTTTCATCACATACCGCGCTGGTGCTGTTCTCCGGCGGCCAGGATTCTACCACCTGCCTCGCCTGGGCGCTGAGCCGCTTTGCGCGCGTGGAGACGCTGGGGTTCGACTACGGCCAGCGCCACGCCATCGAGCTCGATTGCCGCGACCACCTGTTTGCCGACGTCAAGGCGCTGCGCGCGGATTGGGCGGCCAAGCTCGGCGAGAGCCATACGCTGGCGATCCCGACGCTGGCGGCGGTGTCCGAGACCGCGCTGACGCGCGATGTCGCGATCGCGATGGGCGCCGACGGGCTGCCGAATACGTTCGTGCCCGGCCGTAACCTCGTGTTCCTGACCTTCGCTGCAGCGCTGGCCTACCGGCGCGGCATCACCCACATCGTCGGCGGCATGTGCGAGACCGACTATTCCGGCTATCCCGATTGCCGCGACGAGACCATCCGCGCCATGCAGGCCGCGCTCTCGCTCGGCATGGCCAGACCGTTCGAGCTGCACACGCCGTTGATGTGGATCGACAAGGCCGCGACGTGGAAGCTGGCGCAGGATCTCGGCGGCGAGGGCCTGGTCGATCTGATCCGCGAGCACTCCCACACCTGTTATCTCGGGACGCGAGGCGCGCAGCATGACTGGGGCTATGGCTGCGGCGAGTGCCCGGCGTGCAGCCTGCGGGCGAAGGGGTGGCGGGAGTTCGCGGCGGGAAGGTAGCTGCCTCGCATTCGGCACTCGTGCCCCGGACGCAGCGCAGCGCTCCTTCAGCGGTGCGCTGCAGAGCCGGGGCCCATGCCTCTATATAGTGCTGTGTGGCTTTCTGGGTCCCGGCTCTGCGCAGCAGCGTTGCACGCTGCAGCGCGTCCGGGACACGAGCGCAGCGCGAGCTACCTAAAATCCTCGTCCCGCAGCTCGATCGGCTTGCCGTGCGGCGTGCGATCCGCCGCGTGGTCCCAGGCGTCGCGGTAGCGGTGCAGCGTGTCCATCGAGGCGACGCCTTTGCTGGCGACGAGGCCCTCCAGCGTGGCGAGCCAGTGCAGATAGTAGGTCTCGCCCGTGTCAGGATCGCCGGCGGCCTGCGCGCGCTTGATCTCGGCGGCGAGGCTTGCTGCCCATTCCGGCCAGGTGAACACGCCGCGCTCGTGCAGGCTCAGCGCCATCGCGAATGCATGCGCTTCCCAGGGCGCGCGGAATACCGGACCGTCGTCGTCGCGCGGAATGCTCGGGACGGCCGCCGTCGCGGCGGCGGCAGCTGCGCTGCTCATCACGCCGGATCCAGATAGGGCTCGAAGGCGTCGATCGAGACCTTCAAGGTCGGATCGCCGTCCTCGCCCCAGAGATCGCGCCCCTCGAACACGACGGTGTAGAGCCATTGCGGATGTTCGCCGCGCTCCATCGCCGCCGTGTCCGGAAACACGTGGCAGCCATGGTTGAGCTCGACGACGCCGACATGGCCGCGCACGTAACGCGGCAGCCGCGTATGCGTGGTGGGGTGAATGTTTTTCGCGCGCACGCGGTCACCGATGTTGAATTTGGCAGGTGCGGGCGCCGTACGGCCGAACTTGCCGCGCACCATGATGCGCTCGACCTGGCTGAGATCGAACTTGCCGTGCTTGAGCGCCTTGCCGGGCTGCATCGCGTGGCCGGCGGCGACCTCCTCGCGGGTGAGATAGCCCTTCTCGATCAGCATTTCCTCGAGACCGAGAAACCATTTCTTGTAATAGGAGCTCGACAGGTACACGTCCGGCGGAAGGGTCTCGCGGTAGAAGCGCGAGGTGTCGATGTTGAAGGCGCCGGCCGCGCCCATCGCGCGCACCATGGCCAGCACGCGCGACTCCCAATCTTCGTGAAACATCGGCTCGTTCAGCTCGGGCTCGACCTTGCCGAAGCCGTCCATGCCGCCCATGTCGTGCACGCCGTTCATGAGGGCGCTCCGGGCGTCCTGGGAAAGCCGGTGCCGATCATGGAATCGCGCGTGACGAGCTCGGCGAGCTGCTCCTCGCTCCACCCCTCGGTGCCCGCGGGCCGCATCGGCAGCACCAGGAAGCGCGTCTCGGCGGTGGAATCCCAGACCCGGATTTCCATGTCCTTGGGCAGCGTCACGTCGAAATCGGCGAGCACGCCGCGCGGATCCTTCACCGCGCGCGACCGGTAAGGCGAGGCCTTGTACCAGACCGGCGGCAGCCCCAGCATTTCCCAGGGGTAGCAGGAGCACAGCGTGCACACGACCATGTTGTGGCGTTCGGGCGTGTTCTCGACCACGACGAGATGGTCGCCGACGCGGCTGACATGGCCGAGCGTGCCGATCGCCTTGGAGCCGTCCTCCAGAAGCGCCTGCTTGAACGCCGGATCGGTCCAGGCCTTGGCGACGACGCGGGCGCCGTTGTGCGGGCCGATCTTGGTCTCATAGGCCTGGATGATGGCATCGAGCGCGGCCGGCTCGACATAGCCTTTTTCGGTCAGGATCGTCTCGAGCGCGCGCACGCGCAGCTCGGTCTCCGACAGTTCGGAATGGTCGTGATCGTGGTCGTGATGATGCTCGCTCATGATGCGAAGATAGTCCCAGAATCCGGGCCTTGTCGAGGCGAAGACTCTGCTAACATCACCCCATGGGCAGGGCTGTACAAATCACAATTTCCGCCGCAATCGCGGCACTTGTCGCATCGGCGGCGCATGATGCGCGCGCCGCGAATGGCGCCTATGCGGTCGATGCCGCAGACATATCGGAAGTTGGCTCCTGCAAGGTCGAGAGCTGGCTGTCGGCGGCGTCCAACACGGATATGCAGGCGGTTGCAAATCCCTCCTGCGTCGTCGATCCCTTCAGGCCGGTCGAGCTGAGCCTGCAGACCATCCGGGCCAGAAGCGACGGCGACTGGAGCACGACAATCGCTCCGAAAGCCAAGACGAACTTCATCCCGACCGGAATCGGACGGTGGGGACTGTCGGCCTATGGCGGCGGATCGTTCGACGCGGCGACCGGCGAGGCACTGTCGATTTTCGCGGTCATCCCCGCGACGTTCCGCCTGTCGGAGACCATGCGCATCAACGTCAATGGCGGCTGGCTGTGGGATCGCACCGTGGATCGCCATTACCTGACCTATGGCATCGGCTTCGACTGGAAGTTCACCGACACCCTGCAATGGACGATCGAGGCCTACGGCCAGGCCGGCGCGTCCGAGGTCGCAAGCGTCGTGCAGCCGCGGCTGCAGACCGGCCTACGCTACCGGCCCAACGAGATATTCTCCGTAGACGTAATCTTGGGCCGCAACATCACCGGCGAGAATGCCAACTGGATCACCATCGGGACCACGATCCGGTTTCCGGTCCAAGGCAGTGAGCCGGAGCACCGGCGTACTGGGCATCTGTAACCAAGAGCAACAAGACCAGGGGAGACGACGGTTGAGCGACTACGTGACGATCGAGAAGGGACATGGGCCGGAGGGACGCATCGCGATCGTGCGGTTCGATCGGGGCGACGGCATCAACGCGCTGTCGCCCGAGGCGCTGCGCCAGCTCACCGCGGCGGCGCGCAGTTTCGAGGATGACGCGACCACCTCCGTCGTGGTTCTGACCGGCAGCACCAGCGCCTTCAGCGCCGGCTTCGACCTGAAGGACGCGGAGGGCCGCTCGCGCAAGGAGATGGATCTCGGCACGCTGCGCCGGCACCTCAAGCTCGGGCCGCGCCTGACCCATGCCTGGCAGGAGATGGAGCAGATCACGATCGGTGCGATCGAGGGCTTTTGCGTCGGCGGCGGCGTCGCGCTCGCGGTGGCGCTCGACTTCCGCGTGATGGGGCACGACGCCCACTTACGCGTGCCCGAGATCGGGCTCGGCATGAACATGAGCTGGCAGAGCATCCCGCGCATGTTGCATCTGATGGGACCTGCCCGCACCAAGCAGGCGGTGATCCTCGCCGACCAGCGCATCAGCGCGGACGAGGCCTATGAATGGGGCCTGGTGGAACAGGTCACCGACCCCGGCCATGCCTTCGATGCGGCCATGGATCTCGCGCGCAAGATCGCCGCGCAGCCGCCGCTCTCGGTTGCGATGACGAAACTCACCGTCAACCGGCTCACGCATGCGCTGGACGATCTTGCCAGCCACATGGACGTCGACCAGTTCGCGCTCGCCAGCTTCAGCGAAGACCACAAGGAGGGCGTCGAAGCGTTCCTGGGCCGCCGCAAGCCGCGCTTCAAGGGGCGGTAGACTGACGTCAGGCCATTGATCGCATCCCCGACAATCCGTATACGCCGCATTGGGACAAGGGCAGGCTCGGTCAACGAGCCGCACGAGGCGACGACATCAGAGGGGAGGGCTCATGACCGCTAGTTCGCAGGCGCCTGAGGCAAAGGGATTTCGCTGGAAACTGGTCGCACCGCTCGCGGTGTGGCTGGCGATCTATCTGTGGCCGGCGCCGTCCGGGCTCAACGTCAATCAGTGGCACTATTTCGCGGTGTTCGCGGCCGTCATCACCGGGCTCATCCTGGAATCGATGCCGGTCGGCGCGGTCGGCTTCATCGGCCTCACGGTCGCGGGCGTTGCCGGCTATATCGATCCCGATCCCGGCAAGTCGCTGCGCTGGATGCTGGCAGGCTTCGCCGAGAGCACGGTCTGGTTGATCGTCGGCGCCTTCGTGTTCTCGATCGGCTATCGCAAGAGCCAGCTCGGCCGGCGCATCGCGCTGGTGCTGGTGCGGCGGCTCGGCCGCAACACGCTCGGCCTCGGCTATGCCGTGGCGATGTCGGACTTCCTGCTTGCGCCGGCGACACCCTCGAACACCGCGCGCAGCGGCGGCATCGTCTATCCCATCATCTCCAACATCCCGCGCATCTACGGCTCGGAGCCCGGACCGACTGCCGGCAGGATCGGCACCTATGTGATGTGGACCGCGTTCGCCGCGACCGCGATCACGAGCTCGCTGTTCTTCACCGCGCTCGCGCCCAATGCGGCGGCGTTGGCGATCGCCAAGAAGACCGTCGGCGTCGAGGTCAGCTGGAGCCAGTGGTTCATGGGCTTTGCCCCGCTCGGCCTCCTGCTGATGATCGTGGTGCCGCTGCTCAGCTATCTGGTCTGCCGGCCCGAGGTGAAGCGCAGCCCCGAGATCTCCGAATGGGCGGCGAAAGAGCTCGCCGAGATGGGCCCGATGTCGCGCAACGAGTGGATCATGCTGGCGCTGATCGTGCTTGCGATGTTCCTGTGGATCGCAGGCTCCAGTCCGGACATCCACGTGCCCGTGCTCGGCTCGAATTTCGTCAACGCCACCACCGTCGTGTTCATCGTGATCTCCCTGATGCTTGTCACCGGCGTGATCGAGTTCGCCGACATCGTCAGCGAGAAGAGCGCCTGGGAGGTGTTCTTCTATTTCACCTCGCTGCTGACGCTGGCCTCAGGCCTGAACGAGATCGGCTTCATCAAATGGTTCGCGACCGAATACGCAAAGCCGCTCGCGGGGCTGGCGCCATCGACCGCGATGCTGCTGCTGGTCGCGCTGTTCTTCTGGATCCACTATTTCTTCTCGAGCATCACCTCGCATGCCGCCGCCGTGCTGCCGGTCGTGCTCGCGGTCGGATCGGGCATCCCAAACCTGCCGGTGACGACGCTTGCGATGCTCTGCATGTACTCGCTCGGGCTGATGGGCGTGATCTCGCCTTACGCGACGGGTCCGGCGCCGATGTATTTCGGCAGCGGCTATATCGGGAAGGGCCAGTTCTGGGGCTTTGGCCTGATCTTCGGGCTGCTGTATTTTGCCGGGCTGCTGCTGATCGTGCTGCCCTGGCTGCAGATGAAATGATCCGGGCGGGAGGCTGATACCCCCGGGCGAAGGAATATTCTTCGCCGGGGAGGGATTGGGAAAACTTCGTCCATCTCCTCGCAAATATCTGACATTGCAAGAAAGACTGGAAAGGGCGATGGTGCGTGCTGCGGTGCAGCGCGTGCCCCCTTTGAGGCGTTTGCTGCTGTTCCATCTCCAGTCGCTGGTGCGACCCGGCTTTCGTTTGCCTTTTGGGGTGAGCGAGAGAATTATTATGCATGAAGGCCGTCTCCATGAACGCTCACCAATCGCTTGCCGTCGGACAGCCGATTGCGCCGCCTGAAGCGATATCTCGGGCCGCGCCGGAACCGGACGCGATGGTCCGTTTCGCCGGCATCTCGAAGACCTATCCCGCCTATCGCGGCAAGCCCGGCGTCAACGCGCTGCAAGACGTCGACTTCGCGATTCCCCGCGGCTCCATCACCGGCGTGATCGGCCGTTCCGGCGCCGGCAAGTCGAGCCTGGTGCGGCTGATCAACGGACTGGAGAAGCCGACCACGGGCCGCGTCATCGTTGACGGCCGCGATATCTCGGCGCTGGCGGGCCGCGAGCTCAGGCTGGCGCAGCGTTCGATCGGCATGATCTTCCAGCACTTCAACCTGCTGTCCTCACGCACCGCGGCCGACAACATCGCGCTGCCGCTCGAGATCGCCGGCTGGACCAAGGCCGACATCAAGACCCGTGTCGCAGAACTGCTCGCGCTCGTCGGCATTGCCGACAAGCACGACCGTTATCCCTCCGAGCTCTCCGGCGGCCAGAAGCAGCGCGTCGGCATTGCCCGTGCGCTGGCGACGCGGCCGAGCGTGCTCCTGTCGGACGAGGCGACCTCGGCGCTCGATCCGCAGACCACGCGCGCCATTCTCGACCTGCTCGCCAACATCAACCGCGAGCTCGGCGTCACCATCGTGCTGATCACCCACGAAATGTCCGTGGTGCGCCAGCTCGCCAAGGAAGTCGTCGTGCTCGATGCCGGCCGCGTCGTCGAGAGCGGCCATGTCGCCGACATCTTCACCCATCCCAGGCATCCGATCACGCAATCCTTCCTCGCCGAAGCGATCGGCGACAGCCTGCCGGTCTCGCTGGCGAGCCGGATCGTGTCGGAGGCGCCTGCCGGCGGGCAGGCCGTGATCCGCGTCCAGGTGCGTGGGGCAGGGGCCGGCGACACCGTGGTGGCGCGGCTCGCCCGTGAGCTCGGCCTCGACGTCGCGCTGCTGTCGGCCCGCATCGACGAGATCGGCGGCCAGCATGTCGGCTCGCTCGTTCTGGGCATTCCCGGCCGCGATGACGCGCAGGCGCGAGTCCTTGCCTGGCTCTCTCAACACCAATTCCCGGCGGAGCATCTCGGCTATGTCGCCTGAACTCATCAATCTGATCATCCAGGCGACCTTCGAGAGCCTGTATATGGTCGGCATCGCGGCAGCTCTCGGCACCGCCTTCGGCCTGCCGCTCGGCGTGTTTCTCGCGACCAGCCGCAAGGGCGAGCTGTTTGCGGCGCCCCTCGTCAACCGCGTGCTCGGCGCCATCGTCAATGCGACGCGCTCGACGCCCTTCATCATCCTGGTCGTCGCCATCATCCCGTTCACCCGTCTGGTCGCGGGCACCTCGATCGGCTCGACCGCCGCGATCGTGCCGCTGACGATTGCGTCGGCGCCGTTCATCGCCCGTCTGGTCGAAGCGGCCATTCGCGAGGTCGACGGCGGCCTGATCGAGACCGCGTCCTCGTTCGGCGCATCGCCCATGCAGATCGTGCTCAAGGTGCTGATCCCGGAGGCGCTGCCCGGCCTGCTGCTGGCGCTGACGCTCGCCGTGGTCAGCCTGCTCGGCTACTCCGCGATGGTCGGTGCGGTCGGCGGCGGCGGCCTCGGCGATCTCGGCATCCGCTACGGCTACCAGCGCTTCATGCCGGAGATGATGCTCGCCGTCGTCGTCGTGCTGATCGCGCTGGTGCAGCTCGTGCAGAGCGCGGGCGATTATCTGGCACGGCGGGTCAACCGCCGCTTGCGGCATCGCTGAACCAACTATCCCCAAACTGGAGACTTCAATGCGTTTTCTCGCAACCCTTGCGGCTGCAGCCTTGCTTGCGACCTCAGCTCACGCCGAAACCATCCGCGTCGGCGTCACCGCCGGTCCCCATGCCGAGATCATCGACGTCGTGAAGAAGGTCGCCGCCGAGCGCGGCCTCGACCTCAAGGTGGTCGAGTTCACCGACTACGTGATCCCGAACCAGGCGCTGGCCCTGAAGGATCTCGAGGCCAATTCGTTCCAGCACGAGCCTTACCTCAAGAACCAGATCTCCAAGACCGGCTGGAAGATTGTCAAGGTCGCCAACACCATCGGCTCGCCGCAAGGCGTCTATTCGCAGAAATACAAGAAGCTCGCCGATCTGCCCGAGGGCGCCCGGGTCGCCATCGCCAATGATCCCTCCAACGGCGCCCGCGGCCTGATGATTTTGGCGTTGCACGGTTTGATCAAGCTCAAGGACAACAATAACGTCGCTTCGACCATCGCAGATATCACCGACAACCCGAAGAAGCTCCGCTTCGTCGAGCTTGATGCCGCCCAGCTTCCACGCGCGCTGCAGGACGTCGACCTCGTCGCGATCAACAACAATTACGCAGTCCAGGCCGGCCTCAATCCGGCCAAGGATGCGGTCGCGCAGGAGAACGCCGACGGCCCCTGGGTCAACATCCTCGCCGTCCGCGAAGAGGACAAGGACAAGCCCTGGGTGAAGCAGCTGATCGAGGCCTATCACTCCGAGCCCGTGAAGGCGTTCCTGGAGACGCGCTTCAAGGGCACCTATCTGCCGACCTGGTAGCAGAGCACGCGCGTCAGGCGGCCAGCCTGGCGCGCCGCAGCGTCTCCGAGGGCAACTCGGAGAAGTGGCGCTTGTAGTCGAGCGAGAATTGGCTGAAGTGCCAGAAGCCGTGCTGCACGGCGACGTCGTAGACCGAGGTCTCGATGTCGCCGGCGCGCTTGAGGTCACGGCGTACGCGGTTCAGCCGCATCGCTCGCCAATAATGCATCGGGCTCGTGCCCAAGACGTCCTGGAAGCAATAGCCGAGCTTGCGCGGGCTGGCGCCGACCGCCTTGCAGACCTCCAGCAGCGAGAGCGAGCGATCGCCGCTGCCATGCATCAGCTCGCGCGCACGATCCACGGTCCGTTTCCGTGCCGCGGCGCTGCGGCCGGGATCGCTCGGGCGTGCCGTCGGCAGCATGTCCATGATCTCCACGAGGAGGGCGTCTTCGAGGGCCTGCCGCGCCGCCGGATCGTCGAACGTCTCCGGAGCTGTCGTGATGGTCGCCTCAATGGCGGCGAGATGCGCCCGCAGCCGCGCGACCGGCGCTTCCGCCATTTCGATCACCTGCAACCGATGCCAGGCGGTGCGTGGCAGCTCGATGTCGAGCCGGCCCGCCAGCTCTGCAATCAACACCGTGCTGGCAACGACGCCGCGCAGCTCGAAGGCCTTCGGCGTGCACATGTCGATCTCGGCGTCGATGCTGGCGAGCACGTGGGCGCCGTTGGCACTGGTCCCGTTGCAGTTGAGCTCGCCATCGCCGTCCCAGGGCAAGCCGATCCCAAAACTGTCCGCCCCTAGCTGTCCGTATTGGCGGACCTGCTGGCTGGTGATCTCGCGAAACACGTCGACACGGGGCAGGGCGAGTTGGGTGAAGCTGCCTCGAAACGCGCCGGCGCTGATCTGGTCGTAGCTCAACCGCCAGCGGCCGAGGCTGGCGCAGTGCTCGTCAACGTCCGAGCTGCTGGCCTGGAAAAGGCTGGCAGCCGAGTCCTGAATCGGAAGAGTTGCGCTTAAGGCCATGACGATACGGGAAAATCTCCAAGCCAGGCACGAGCAAGATCCGCGCCAGACTGGCACGGCCACAGGCGCTGTCCAGCAAAATATTGCCGGATCTCGATAACGCCCGGCGGCGTCGCGGTGCAGGCTTCCGTCCTGCCGTTCCGGCATCGCAGCCGGGGCGGCACTTTGCGGAGGGATCGAGATGCGACCGACCGAGATCATGCGCGGCAGCCCGCCCGTATCAGAGGCCCAGGTGACGCGCGCCAATTGGCGCAGCTTTCCCGCGATCCGCTGGGGCTTCACCCACACCCGCGAGGTGCTGCCGACCGCCGAGATCCGCCGCTCGGCCCAGCCGACGCCAATGCGAAGCGCGCCGTGCGAGCTGGCGAAGCTCGGCTTCACCGCACCCGACGGCCAGGAGACCACGATCGAAGCAACGCTGCGCGAGACCTTTACCGATACGCTGCTCGTCATGCACCGGGGCACGCTGATCCACGAATGGTACGGCGACGGCATGAGCGTGACCACGCCGCATCTGATCTGCTCCATCAGCAAGGCGATCGCCGGCACGCTCGGCGGCATCTTGGCCGCGCGGGGCCTGGTGGATCCCGAGGCGAGAGTGCTGCGCTACGTGCCGGAGCTGGAGAGCTCGGTCTATGCCGGCTGCACCGTCCGCAACCTGCTCGACATGGCCGTCGCCATCAAGTTCGAGGAGGATTACGAGGACCCCGCCGGCGACGTCGCGCGCTACCGCTTCTCCTCCGGCTGGGACGTGCCGCCTGCCGGCGTCGAGCCGGGTCACCAGCGCGCCTATCTCACAACCCTGCGCGGCACCGGTAAGCCGCACGGCAAGGTGTTCCACTATGTCTCGCCCAATACCGAGGTGCTCGGCTGGGTCTATGAGCGTGCCTGCGGCATGCCCTACCATCGCATCCTCTCCGACTATCTCTGGCAGCCGCTGGGCGCGGAGGAGGATGGCTCGCTGACACTCGACAGCCACGGCATGGGTCGCATCGCCGGCGGCATTTCCGTGACCGCGCGCGACCTCGTCCGTTTCGGCGAGATGATCCGCTGCCGCGGCGTGGTGGAGGGGCGGCAGGTGGTGCCGGGCTGGTGGATCGACGACATCCGCGAGAACGGCGATCCCCAGGCCTGGGCCGACGGCGACCTCGCCGAGTTCTTCCCGGGCGCGCGCTACCGAAGCAAATGGTTCACTATCGATCCGTCGCGCAACGCCATCACTGGAATCGGCATTCACGGCCAGCATCTCTATGTCGACCTCGACTCCGATACCGTCATCGTCAAGCTCGCCACGCAGCCCAAGGCGATGGACGTGCCGATCGACCAGCGCTGGTTTGCCGCCTTCAGCGCCATCACCGCGCATCTCGCTTGATCCCGGGACATCGCCATGCTCGACACCGTCAAACCCCCATCGCCGTCGCAGACCGCGACGCCCCATCCGCTCGATCCGCTGACGGCCGAAGAGATCGCCGCAGCCTGCGCCCTGGTACGCGCTGCTGCGGCCTCGCCGGAGAGCTGCCGCTTCCCGACGGTGCGGCTGGAGGAGCCGACCAAGCAGGAGCTGGCATCAGGGGGCGCAGGACGCCGCGCCTTCGCGCTGACGCTGGACATTGCCACCGGCGAGGCGATCGAGCACATCGTCGATCTCGCTAGTAATGAGATCATCGCGCGAAAGATCATTCCGAACCGCGAGGCGCCCTACGGGCAGCCGCCGGTGATGCTGGAGGAGTTCTTCAAGTGCGAGGCCGTGGTGAAGGCCGATCCCGGCTGGCGCGCGGCGATGATCCGGCGCGGGCTGACCGACAAGGATATCGAACTGGTCCAGGTCGACCCGTTCTCGTCGGGATTCTTCGACAAGGCGTTCGAGCGTGGCGCCCGCATCGTGCGCGCCGTAAGCTATTTCCGCGAGCATCCGCAGGACAACGGCTATGCGCACCCCATCGAGGGCGTCGTTGCCGTCGTTGACCTGATCGGCGGCAAGGTCATCGACCTCACGGATGAGGATCCGATCGTGCCGATTCCGCGCAAGAAGCGGAACTACGGCGCGCATGAGGTGACCAATCCGCGCACCGACATCAAGCCGCTGCATATCGAGCAGCCGGAAGGGGCCAGCTTCAAGGTCGATGGCTGGAAGGTCGACTGGCAGAAATGGAGTTTTCGCGTCGGCTTCACCCCGCGCGAGGGGCTGGTGCTGCATCAACTGAGCTATCAGGACGGCGCGCGCAAGCGCTCGCTGATCCATCGCGCCAGCGTCACCGAGATGGTGGTGCCTTACGCCGATCCGACCGCGAACCATTTCTGGAAGTCGGCGTTCGATGCCGGCGAATATGGCCTCGGCATGCTCGCCAATGCACTGGAGCTCGGCTGCGACTGCCTCGGCAATATCCATTATTTCGACGTGCCCGCCGCCGACAACAAGGGTGAGCCCTTCGTCATGCAGAACGCCATCTGCATGCATGAAGAAGATTACGGAATTGCCTGGAAGCACTACGAATTCCGTAACGGCCTGTTCGAGGTCCGCAGGTCGCGGCGGCTGGTGATCTCGTTCTTCGCAACCGTCGGCAATTACGATTACGGCTTCTACTGGTATCTCTACCAGGACGGCACGATCCAGCTCGAGACCAAGCTCACCGGCATCATCCAGACCACAGCCGTGCAGCCGGGTGAGAAGTACAAATGGGGCGGCATGGTCGACGACAATCTCGGCGGTCCCACGCACCAGCACTTCTTCAACGTGCGCCTGCACATGGACCTCGACGGCGGCGGCAACACGGTGACGGAGCACGAGTTCGTGCCGCGGCCCTGGGGGGCGGACAATCCGCACGGCAACGTATTCGACACCACCACGCGCGTGTTGTCGCGCGAGCGCGATGCGGCCGCGGTCGCCAATGGCGAGACCGGCCGGTTCTGGAAGATCAGCAATCCCAACGAGACCAATTCGGTCGGCGGCGCGCCGGCCTACAAGCTCGTCGTCAATCCGAGCCCGCTGATGCTGGCGCAGGAGGGCAGCTATGTGCGCAAGCGCGGCGGCTTTGCCACCAAGCATGTCTGGGTGACCGCGTTCGACGCCGCCGAGAAATACGCCAGCGGCGATTATCCCAACGTCCATGCCGGCGGCGACGGTTTGCCGCGCTATGCAGCGCAAAATCGCAACATCGAGAATGCGGATATCGTGGTGTGGCACTCGTTCGGCCACACCCATGTCTGCAAGCCCGAAGATTTTCCGATCATGCCGGTCGAATATGCCGGCTTCGTACTGAAGCCGACCGGCTTCTTCGCGGCCAATGCCGCCGGCGACATCCCGCCGGACCGCAACAGCCGCAGCGTGCTGGCGGGAGAGACGAGCGCCGCCGCCACCTGTTGTCACGCGGACCGATCGTAAAGCTTCAACGGCTCGCGCATTTCGGCTCTGATCGCAACGCGGCTTGCGCGATGCGCGCCATCGCGCGGCTGCGTTCGACGGACCGTCGATTCCCAATCTGGAAATATTCCAATTCTAAACAAGCAACGTCGCGAAGTGCGTGAGCGCATTGGTCGCACGTGCTGCTCACATGTCTGGAGAAATTCTAACGCTGTTCCTATCGCGCTCCCCAACCGCCTGCGTTAGGGCGGAACATCAAGAACGATACCGGCGAAGCCGGCAGTGCGTGGGGCTCAATAGACGTGACCAACTCCAGATTTTCTTCGCGTTCCGATACGCGTCTTCGACACTTGCGTGTGCTCTTCTTCGGTGCCGTCAGCACATTTGCGCTCGTTGTTCCCCTCGCTGCCACACAAGCGCAAACGCAAATTCCCGCCGTCACCGTCGATGCGCCGGCCCAGCGCGCCCGTCCTGCGGCGATTGCTTCGTCGCGTCGGGCGACGACGCGGACCTCGCGCGCCAATCGCCGCGCGCCCGCGCAGCAGGCCGCGCCAACGCAGTCGGCATCGTCGAACGGCGCGACCGGTGAGCGCGCCAATGGTCCGGTCCGCGGCTTCGTCGCGACCCGAAGCGGTACCGCGACCAAGACCGATACGCCGCTGATTGAAACGCCGCAGTCGATCTCGGTGATCACGACCGACCAGGTCAGGAACCAGGGTGCGGCCTCGATCGGCGAGGCGCTGCGCTACACCGCGGGCGTCAGCGGCGACGTCAATGGCGGTTCGGATACCCGCTTCGGCGGCCTCCAGATCCGCGGCTTCGACATGACCATGCCGGGCCTCTACGTCGACGGCCTGCGGATCCCCTCCAGCAATTACGTGCATTTCAACGGCCTCGATCCCTACGGCGCCGAGCGCATCGAGGTGCTCAAGGGGCCGTCATCGGCCATGTATGGCGGCAGCGGCACCGGCGGCCTGCTCAACTACGTGACGAAGCTGCCGACCGCGCAGCAGTTCGGCGAAGTCTCGATCTCCGGCGGCAGCTTCAACCGCTACCAGGGCCAGTTCGACATGGGCGGCCCCGCCAACAAGGAAGGCACCGTGTTGTGGCGCCTGACCGGCGTCGTCCGCGATGGCGAGACCCAGGTCGATTTCACCAAGGACAATCGCGTCTTCATCGCGCCCGCCGTCACCTTCAAGCCGAACGAGGACACCACGCTCACGATCCTCGCCAATTATCAGCGCGACCGGGCAGGGTGGGGCCTCCAGTTCCTGCCGGCGTCAGGAACGGTCTGGCCGAACAATGGCCGCACCATCCCGGTCTCGTTCTTCGCGGGCGTGCCGAGCTTCGATGCGTTCAACACGGAGATCGCAACCGCCGGCTACCAGCTCTCGCATAATTTCACCGACAACATCACGTTCCGGCAGAACATGCGCTACGCCTACCAGCACAACGAGGAGAAGGTCTTCTACGGTGCCGGCTACACCAACGAAGCCGCGGGCGACTATGCCCGCGTCGGCAGCTACAGCAACTCGTACATCAACTCCTTCGCGGTGGACAATCAGCTCCAGGGCAAGTTCGCGACCGGCTTCCTGCAGCACACCGTGCTGGCCGGAGTCGACTATCGCAACACCAGCTTCCGCGACACCGCCTTCGGCGTGACGACCTCGTCCCCCACTGTCAACGTCTTCAACCCCGTGTACAGCTACGACTACGCCGTGGACACCACGCCGGGCGACAAGACCGGCGTCAAGCAATCCCAGACCGGCCTTTACCTGCAGGATCAGATCAAGCTCGGCCGGCTGTCCTTCCAGCTCGGCGGCCGCCAGGACTTCGTGACGACGCAGGTCGATAACGGCATCGCCAACACCTCGACCTCGAAGGACGCCTCGGCCTTCACCGGGCGCGCGGCCGTGGTGTACAATTTCGACAACGGCGTCGCGCCTTACGTGAGCTATTCGGAATCCTTCCTGCCGGTGCTCGCGACGGCCGGCGGCCAGCTGCTCAATCCCGAAACCGGCGTCCAGTACGAGGTCGGCGTCAAGTACCAGCCGCTCGGCTGGAACGCGCTGTTCACCTTCGCGGCCTTCGACCTGACGCGCGACAACGTCGTCGTCTATGCGCCGCCGACCTATACGGCTTCGCAGCTCGGCCAGGTCAAATCGCGCGGCATCGAGCTCGAAGGCACCATGTCGCTCGCCGACGGCTGGAACCTGCGCGCCGCCTACGCCTATGTCGATGCCGAGCTGTCGCGGGATCCGGTCAATCTCGGCAAGGCGCCGACGACGGTGCCGCTCAACCGCGCTTCGCTGTGGAGCGACTACACGTTGCAGACCGGCCAGCTCGCCAGACTTCAGTTCGGCGGCGGCATCCGCTATGTCGGCGCGACCTGGGGCGACGACGCCAACACCTTCAAGGTGCCGTCCGCGACCGTGCTGGATGCGCTGCTCGCCTATAGCCGGGACAATTGGCGGCTGTCGCTGAACGTCACGAATCTGACCGACCTGCGCTATGTCGCCGCCTGCTACGGCGCGGCTTCAGGTTGCTTCTACGCCGAGGGCCGCAAGGCCATCGGCAAGCTGACCTACCGCTGGTGATTGCACATGCGCGCCGGACCGCTTGAAGAGAGTCGACGACCATGAGAGCGATCTTCGGCAAGCTGCATCGCTGGGCGGGATTGCTCACGGCCGGGTTCCTGTTCTTCTCCGGCATCACCGGCGCGATCATCTCCTGGGACCACGAGCTCGACGATGTCCTGAACGGCCATCTGTTCGACGTCACCAGCAAAGGTCCGGCGATCCCCTCGATCGAGCTCGCCAGGATGATCGAGCAGCGGGATCCCCACGCGCGCGTCGTCTATCTCTTCATGACGCCGGAGGAGGGCCACTCGCTGTGGTTCTTCGTGATGCCGCGGATCGATCCTGCGACCGGCAAGCGCTATCCGCTCGACTACAACCAGGTCTTCCTCGATCCCAACACGGGCGCCGAGCTCGGCCGGCGCTATTGGGGCGCGGTCTGGCCGGTGACGCGGGAGAACTTCGTCTCGTTTCTCTACAAGCTGCACTACACCATGCACATCCCGGAATTCTGGGGCAGCGATCGCTGGGGCATGCGCGTGCTCGGCGTGATCGCCATCATCTGGACCATCGATTGCTTCGTCGGCTTCTACCTGACGCTGCCGTCGCGCAGGCGCGCGAAGGCGGCGCGGGCACCTGTCGTGACGCGCCAGCTCGAGCGCGGCTTCTGGGCGCGCTGGGCGCCGGCCTGGACCATCAAGACCTCGGGCAGCGCCTACCGGATCAATTTCGACATCCACCGCGCCTTCAGCCTGTGGACCTGGGGTGTGCTGTTCATCATCGCCTTCACGGCGTTCTCGCTGAACCTCTATTTCGAGGTGTTCTCGCCGCTGATGAAAATGGTGTCGAACTACACACCGACGCCCTATGAGCAGCGACCCTATCGCGGTCTCGACGATCCCATCGAACCCAAAATGACCTTTGCCGAAATCGCCGCGCGCGCCGCCGCCGACGGTAAGGCGCGCGGCTGGACGATTCCGGTCGGCTCGATCAATTACGGCCCGGCCCATGGCGTCTACGCCGCCGCGTTCTTCCACCCCGGCGACGATCACGGTGCCGGCGGCGTCGGTCCGGCGCAGCTCTATTACGATAGCGAGGACGGACGCCCGATCGGCGAGCGGCTGCCCTGGGTCGGCACCGCCGCCGACATCTTCGTCCAGGCGCAATTCCCGCTGCATTCGGGCCGCATCGTCGGCCTGTTCGGGCGCATCCTGATCTCGATCATGGGGCTCGTGGTGGCCGCGCTCTCGGTCACCGGTGTCGTAATCTGGTGGCGCAAGCGCCGCGCCCGGCTGCGCGCGCGCGAGACCGCGGCGGTGCGCCTGAGCCGGCAGCTGACACCGGCGGAGTAGGGGCGCGCACCGCCCCTTGCAGATGAACCTCGCGTCGAGGTAAGGGCACCAAGAGGGAGGTCGCTCCCGAGTCCGGATATCTCATGAAATCGCTTGCCTTGCTCTGCCTGCTCGTCCTGGCGAGCCCCGTCCACGCGGCGACGCCCGAGCAGCGCTATCTCGACCTGCGCGACCGCTACATCGCAAAATTCTCGAAGGCCAAGGAGAGCGACGAGCTCTACAAGCAACATGAAGCGGCTCTGAAGGAGCTGACGGGCGTGTTGCGCGGCCTGGTGGGACCGGTCACGATCAAGGGACTTCCCGCCGACGGCAAGTCGAACGTCGACACGCTGTACCAGGGTGAAAGCGGCTTCGGCCATCTCGACGGACTCGGATTCGCCTCCGACGGCGATAAGATGCAGGCCGTCGTCACCACGACCACGCTGCTCACGCACTGGCTGCGCGAGCATCGCGAGGACGGCATGCCGCAGGAGAGCGGCGCCGCGCTCAAGTCCGACCGCTTCTATTACCAGGCGATCCAGGACTCCGCCTTCGCCAAATATGCCGAGCTGCCGATCACAAAGCCTGCATCGGCGAGCGCCGCGGTTGCCGTGCTCGGCTTGCGCGGCAATGGCGACCTGAAGGGCGCGCCGCGGGAAATCGATGTCGTCGCGATCAAGGGCGACAAGGTCTACTTCCTCGCCGTGTCGGACGCCGTGAAGACGGCAGAGATTCCGGCCTGCGAGCGCGTCTGGAAGCAGATGATGGCAAAGCCGGTCAACAAGAAGGATCCGGGCGGCGACATGGCCAGGGAAGACCAGGCGATGGACGCCTACACCAAATGCTTTGCCAAGGAAGCGCCGGGCCAGAGCTGGTATGCGGCCGCCGTGAAGAAGGCGCAGAGCCAGCTGGACCTGCTGCCCCTGCAATAGCGCGTCCCGGCGCTCCCGTCTCTACGACGCGGACAATTCGGCCGAGTTGCCGGCCGCGTCGATCAGGTGCACGCGGTCGATGTCGGCGCGTGGCAGCAGAGTGCGGATTTGCTCCTGCGGCATCAGGCTGAACGCCGTCGACAAGGCGTCCGCCGCGGTCGCGCTGCGCGACACGGTCGTCACGCTGCGATAGCGCTGCGCGCAGCCGCCCGATCGGGGATCGAACAGGTGGTTGAAGCGCGCGCCGGCATCGAACTGGCAGCCGTAACCGCCCGAGGTGGACACGGCGCGGTCGATGATCGGCAGCACCGTCTTCGTCTGCCCCACCAATTCCGGATCGGCGATACCGACCTCCCAGGGCTTTCCGTCCGGACGGGAGCCGATCGCGCGGGCTTCGCCCATGTCGACCAGGCTGTGAGAGATGCCATGCGCCTGCAGCAGCTCGACCACCTTGTCGGTGACGTAGCCTTGCGCGATCCCGTTCAGCGTGACGGTCATGCCCTTGGGCAGCACGATCCGGTCGCGGCTGATCGACATCCGGCTGCTGCCGACACGCGCCAGCGCGGCGGCGATCGCGGCTGGCGGAGGGCCGGCCGGATCGGCATCGGCTCGCGCGAAATGGCCGGCATAGAGCTCCCACAGCGGCTGCACGGTGACGTCGAACAGGCCGCCCGTCAGCGTGGAATAATGCTGCGCGGCCGAGAGCAGATCGACCATCTCCGCGGCGGGCTCGATCAGGACCCCGGTCCGGTTCAGCGCGACCAGGGCGGAATCGTCGAGGTAAAGACTGAACAGCCGCTCGAGCCGCCGCGCCTCGGCGCAGGCCAGCGAGATCAGTCGCTCCGCGCGGCTGCGGTCCTCGTCGTGGATTTCCAACGTCGCAACCGCGCCCAGCATCGTGCCGCGCCAGGTCGCCGGCGCGACCTCCGCACGAGCGGCATGACCTGGTGACAATGCAGCAAGGCCCGCTGCCGCCGCGCTGATCCGGATGAAGCGTCGGCGCGTCAGGGTGCGCGTCATGGTGAGGGTCATGGCGTCCTCCTCGGTCGTTCGCCCGGTGGGCCTTCCAACGCCTCGTCCGCCGCCGCAGCCGCGGCGGCGTTTGCCGACGCCAGGACATAGTCCCGAGGCACCGCGTCGAATCCGACGATCCGGCCGCCGTTCTCGGTGACGAACTTTTCCGCAGCGACCCGCTCCGAGAACGGGACGGCCTCGTCGCCGCCCATGCCGCTCTTGATCCGGCTCTCGATCACGAACAGCGCCTTGCGCGCCTCGATCCAGTTGTCGGCGCCGGGCTTGTCCCAATCGGGCGCCTTGCCCATGTCGGACACGTAGATCGCCTGAATGTCCTTGGGCTCGTCCGGCAGCATGGTGAAGGCAATGGTGTCGCGCACCGACGAGAACCACACCGGCTCGATCAGGCTCGCGGCGAAGATATGGCCCTTCGGGCCGGGATGCTCGAGCACGTTCATGCCGCAGTAATGACCGATGTCCTCCGCGGTCATGCGATGTGGGGACGGGATCTTCGCGGCCTGCTTTTCGTTGCAGCCCGCGAGCGCGAGCGGCACGAGCAGGGCAAACAGGATCGTTCGGCGCCTCATAGCTCCCTCCGCGAGAAGGCGAGCGCGGCCAGCCCCAGCGGCAGCAGCATCCAGCAGAGCAGGGCGGTCAGCAGGACCGGGATCGTCAAGGACGTGGTCTGGGCAAGGCCGGCCATGCCGGCGAAGGTGCTGACATTGGCAAAGCCGGTCAAGTTGATCAGCCGGTAGGCGTCGGTCGGGTTCGCCAGCAGCATGGCGTTGAGCACGCTGGCCGAGATGCTGCGTCCCTGATCGAGCGCGAGCACGCCCAGCAGCGCCATGTCGTAGATCAGCACCAGCAGCAGCCACAATCCGATGCAGATGCCGGCGGCCGTTCCGCGGTCGCGCACCAGCGCGCTGACCAGATATCCGATGGCGACGAAAGCGCCGCCGAGCAGCACCGAGGAGCCCACCATCGCCGCGAAGGCCTGGAAACTATCGCTGTCGATCTCGCTGCCGGTTGCCGCCAGCGCGCCGACCGCCGCGCCGTAGCCGAGGCAGGTCGCGAAGGCGAGCACGGCGAGGTGGCCCAGGAATTTGCCGAGCAGCACCTGCCATCGCGCGACCGGATAGCTCAGCAGCAACAGCATGGTCCCGCGCTCCATCTCGCCGACAATCGCGTCGTGCGAGATCAGAAGCGCGATGAGCGGCACCAGAAAGATCGTCAGGCTCGACAGGCTGACGACGACCACGTCCAGCGCGCGGACGCCGACATTGCCGGTGGGCGCGCTGCCGAGGAAAGTCAGCGACAAGGCGAGCCCGGCGAGCAGCAGCGTTGCGGCCAGCACCCAGCGATTGCGGATGGCCTGGTGGACTTCCTTGGCGGCGATGATCAGGATGTTCATGGCGCCTGCTCCGATTGCCGGAGAAAGTGAGCGTAGAGCTCGTCGAGGGTCGGCGGGACCACGTCGACGTCCTCGACGGCGTTGCCGGCGGCAGTCGCGCGGTGCAGCAGCTCGATCTTCCGTTCCGGCGCGGCATCGATCTCGACGATGTGGCCGTTGAGGCGGCGGCAGGTGGCGTCCTGCGGAGCCCAGCCCGGCATCTCGCTCGGAGCAAGACCCGCCACCTTGAGGCGGATCCGGGTGGGCAGCTGGGCGAGACGACGCAGCTCGTCGATCGATCCGTCCGCAACCTTGATGCCGCGGTTCATGATGATGACCCGGCCGGCGCGTTCCTCGAGCTCGGTCAGCGCATGCGACGACAGCAGCACCGTCGCGCCGCCTGCGGCAAGCCGGGCGATGATGTCGTAGAAGGTCTGGCGCAGCTCCGGATCGAGGCCGGTGGTCGGCTCGTCCAGCAGCAGCACCCGCGGGGTGCCAAGCAGCGCCTGCGCGAGGCCGAGGCGCTGGCGCATGCCTTTCGAATAGGTGCTGACCCTGCGGCGGCTGGCAGCGCCGAGCCCGACGGCGTCGAGCAACTCGAGGGCCTTGGCGACTGGCTCCCGCTTCAGCCGGGCGTAGAACGCCTGCGTCTCACGGCCGGTGAGGGCAGGGTCGAAGGAGACGTTCTCCGGGAGGTAGCCGAGCTGGCGCCGCCCCGCGAATTCGCCGGCGGCGGGGTTGTCTCCGAGCACCTCGATCGCGCCGCTGGTCGGCCGGATCAGCCCGAGCATGAGCTTCATGAGCGTGGTCTTGCCGGCGCCGTTGTGGCCGATCAAGGCGACGAGTTCACCCTGGCCAAGCGCGAACGACGCGCCGCGCACGGCCTCGACGCGGCCGTAGGTCTTGGTGACGTCGCTGACGCGTACCGTGCTCGTCATCGCGTCTCCTTCGGCGCCGTGCTGCGCGGCGGCGACACCAGAGGATGGCTGTCGACCACGCCGCCGGGCAGCAGCGCCGGAAACTGCGCCTGGGCCCAGCGGATCACCTGGACGGCCGGGCTGTTGATCAACACCTTCGCGGCGGGTGCCGTCCACAGCACGCGATCGATGAGGTCGTTGGGCCGGTACGCCGTGTCGGCGACGCCGTCGCCATTGAGGTCGAAGGCCGGATTATCGCTCCAGTAATTGCCGCGTCCGCCGGTCGACCAGTCGAGGTGTTTCGTGCCGACATATTTCACCTGGTTGGCGTTGCCGACGAAGGCGTTGCCGGTGATTTCGTTGCCTTCGGAGCCGGCGGTGAAGTGCACGCCGATGGCGCAGCGTTCGAACCAGTTGTTCCGGAACTTGTTGTGATTGGTGTTGTAGATGAACACGCATTTCTCCGGGCCGCTCTTGAGCGTGCTCTCCCGTTTGCCTTGCGGAAGCATGCCGCGCTCGTCGGCTGGACCGTCATCGGCCCCGTCCATCGTGGTGTTCAGCGGGCCGCCGGTCACCCGGTTACCCTCGATCTGAGCCTGGTTCGCGTAGTTGAACAGCATCCCGTAGTCACGATCGCGATCGGAGGTGTTGCCGCGGATCACGAGCCGGTTCGAATACATGATGGCGTAACCGACATGGTTGCCGATCGAAACGTTGCCGCTGATCTCGCTGTCGTTGGTGTACATGTAGTGGACGGCGAAGCGGACCTGCTCGAAGCGATTGTCGACGAAGCGGTCCTTGCTGCTGGAGATCGAGAAGATACCGTCGCGGCCGTAACGGAAAATGTTGTTGGCGACGGTGACTTCAGGCGCATTCCACAGCGAGACGCCGTTGCCGGCCTCGCTCATGCGTCCGCCGCGCAGGCCCTCGATCTCGTTGCGGACAACCCGCGAGCCCTTCGCGCCATGCACGTAGACGCCGAACAGGTTTCCCACCAGCCGGTTGTCTTCGACCGTGGCGCGCTCGGCGGTCTTTTGCAGGAAGATCCCGGAGTTCATGGCCTGCAGATCGCGGCCGGAAGCGCGGACGGTCAGACCGCGGATCGTGACGTCGGGCGCGCTGACGGTGACGACGTTGCCGTCGCCGCCGCCATCGAGCACCGCGTCGCGGCTCCCAACCAGTTGCAGGGGACGGTCGATCCGGATCGAACCGTGATATTCGCCAGGCGCAAGCGTGACGACGTCGCCGGCGCGTGCGCCGTCCAGCACCGCTTGCAGCGGTTGTCCGGGCACAGCCGTCAACGTCTCCGCACTGGCGAAGCCGGACAATCCGGCGGCGACGAGCGCCGCCGGAAACATGCGTAAGAGAAGACCCACGAGGTCGCTCCGATCAGACCGGTTTCAAACCGACTTGGGTTCGACGAACATCCGGCCCTTCATCTCCATGTGCATGGCGTGGCAGAACCAGGAGCAGTAGTACCAGTAGACACCCGCCTTGTCGGCCGTGAACGTCACGGACGCCGTCGCCATGGGGCCGATTTCCATCTGGATGCCGTAGTTCACGATGCAGAAGCCGTGCGTCAGGTCTTCCACGGCGTCGATGTTGGTTACGAAGACGGTCACTTCGTCACCCTGCTTGACCTGGAACTGATCGAGGCCATAGGCGGGGGCGGTCGACGTCATGTAGACGCGCACCTTGTTGCCGTCGCGAATGATCTTCGAATCCGCCTCCAGGTTGATGCCGTCGGCCTTGGCCTGCTTGACCGCATCCGCAAACATCGGATCAGCGCGATCGTAGATCGAGATCGGGTTGATCTTGGAGCGGTGGACGATGGTCGCGTCATGCGGCTCGGCGAAGCTCGGGCCGTCATGCACCAGCTTCATCTGGTCGCCCGAGATGTCGATCAGCTGATCGTTCTCGGGCTTGAGCGGGCCGACGTTCAGGAAGCGGTCCTTCGAGAACTTGTTCAGCGAGATCAGCCACTTTCCATCGGCCTCCTTGGTCTGGCCCATCGAGGAATGGTTGTGACCCGGCTGATAGTGCACGTCGATCTTCTGGATGATGGGATTGACCTTCTCACCCTTGAAGGCCCGCTTGGCGAGGTCGATGTTCCACTTGACGACCTGACTGTCGAGGAACAGCGTGGTGTAGCCGTTGCCCTTGCCGTCATAGGCGGTGTGCAACGGGCCAAGGCCGAGTTCGGGTTCCGCGACGACGACGTCGCGCGGCTTGATCTTGTCGTCGAACAGATCGTCGAATTTGCGGACGTCCATCACGGTCACGGTGGGGGAGAGCTTTCCAGCCGCCACGATGTGGATGCCGTCGGGCGCGGTGTTCATGCCGTGCGGATTGTTCGAGACCGGCACGTAGCGGGTGTAGGCCGAGCCCTTGCGGCCGTCGATGACGGGCACGCCGTTCATCTCCTTGAAGTCGCCCTTCTTCACGGCTTCTTCGATCCGCTTGATGTTGAAGATGACGACCCAGTCCTGCTCGCTGGCGGTCATTTCCGCTAGGGTGACGCCTTCCTCGCCGTTGTAGCAGGTCGCGAAGCAATACTTGCCCTGGTAGTCGGCATCGACGTTGTCGAGGTTGCCGCTGACGATGATCTGCCAGGCCACCTTCATCGTGTCGCCGTCGATCGCGCTGAAGATGGAGCGATACTGCTTGGGATCGTCGAGCACCTTGCCGTCGTTGGGCAGCGGCACGCCATCCTCGCCGTTGGCGAACACATAGCCCGTGCGCGGATATTTCTGCACGCGCAGGCCGTGGACCGTGTGCTGGTTCGGCAGTTCGATGATCTTGTCGCACTTCATGATGTCGAGCCGCACCCGCGCGACGCGGCTGTTGGCCTTGTCGTTCATGAAGGCGTAGCGACCGTCATAGGTGCCGTCCGTGAACGAAATGTGGGGGTGGTGGAGGTCGCCGTTCAGGAACGTACCGCCGCGGTTCTTGAGGAATTCGCGGGTCGCGGGCTGCATGCCTTCGGTCAGAACCTTGATGCTCTCGTTGGTCTGGCCCCAGCCGGTGGCGCTGCAGCGGTTGAAGACCGGCACGCGCATCAATTCGCGCATCGAGGGAAGGCCGATGATGCGCATCTCGCCGGACTGACCGCTCGAGAAGAACACGTAATATTCGTCGAGCTCGCCCGGCGCGACCTCGGTCTTCTGCACGGCTGGACGAGCCGCCGGCGCTTTCGGAGCAGCATTCTTGGTCTGCGCATCCGCGGACGCGACGAAGCCGCCGTCCTTCAGCGCCACTCCGCCGGCAAGGCCCACGCCCGCCGCGGCCGCCGTCGTTCCGAGCACTGCTCGTCGGCTGACGCCCTTTGCCTGTTCGTTCTCGCTCATGATTGCCTCCTCGGCTTTCGGTTCAGTTAGGTGGTGGAGAGGTGGTGGGTGGCGCGCTGACGGGTTTGCCGCCGGCGGTGATGACGGTCGCGGGTCCCTTGCCACTCGAACGCATCGCCGGTGAGGACATCGCGGCGAATTTCTCGCGCTTGAGCCGCACCTGGATCATGTGCGGGCAGCGGTGATCGTCGTAATAGAGTTCCTGACAATGCATGCAGTAGATGCACTCATTGACGTTGATGTGACCCTCGGGATGGATCGACTGCACCGGGCATTCCTTCGAACAACGCTGGCAGGGCGAGCCACATTCTTCCCAGCGGCGCAGCCATTCGAAGGTCCGGATGCGGCCCGGGATCGCGAGCGCGGCGCCGAGCGGGCACAGATAGCGGCAGAAGAAGCGTTCGATGAAGAGACCGATGACGAGCAGGCCGACGGCGTAAGCCACGAACGGCCAGCTTCGTGAAAACTTCAGGATGATCGCGGTCTTGAACGGTTCGACCTCGGCGAACCGCTCGGCCATGTCGACCGAATAGAGTGAAAGGCCGAACAGTCCGAGGAAGATGATGTACTTGATCGGCCACAGCCGTTCATGCAGTCCCCAAGGCACCGTTATCTGCGGCACCTTCAGCCATTTCGCGACAGTGTTGGTGAGCTCCTGCAGCGCGCCGAAGGGACACAGCCAGCCGCAGAACGGGCCGCGGCCCCAGAACAGAAGCCCGCCGGCCGTTGCGGCCCACAGGATGAAGATCAGGGGCGCGGCGAGGAAGAATTCCCAGCGGAAGCCCGTCACCAGCGCGTTGGTGAAGGTCACGACATTGACGACGGACAGCTGCGCGTTGGCGTACCAGCCAAGCCAGACCAGAACGATGGCGAGATATCCCCGCCGGACCCAGGTGTAGAACACCGGACGGCGCACCAGCAGGTTCTGGAAGAAGAAGATGCCGGTGAGGGCGGCGAGCATGAAAGCGGTGATGCCGATCGAGACGGTGCTCGAGCGCCAGATCCGCATCCAAAGCGGCTCATCGGCATCCTCGGCCGCTGCCGGTGCAGCCGGTGCGGCCGCAGCCTTAGCCTGCGAGGGCGGAGGCGCCGCGCTTTCCGGCACTGTTACGGCCCGCTGCTCGCGGCGTATGTAGCTGTCGGGGAGGGTGTAGCTGAGGTCGAAGGTCAGGAACGCCTTGTCGCGGCCGCCGAGGCTCCGCTGCACCAGCAGCTGAATCTGCCAGGGCTGGGTCGGATCCAACGTGAATTCGGGAGGCGTGACGAACAGGCCGATTTCCCTGAAATCCGGTGAACCGGCCGCCTCCAGCGCGCCGAGGCGGGTGTGGTTACGGTCGCGGAAGCGGGTGCTGTTGCCTTCCTGCAGGATCTCGATGCGATCGAAGATGCCGCCGCGCACGTAAGCCGACCCTTTGAAGGAGTAGGCGCCGTTGCCGGCCACGATGATCGCCTGCTGCCCGGGCTTCAGGCTGTCCTTCAGCCGCCGGTAGCCGTCCTCGCCGAGCAGGCTGCGGCCAATCGTCGGCGCGCTCACGAGCGCGGCGTAGAGGTCGATGAAGGTCTCGTCAGGTTCACCCGGTTCGGGGTATTGCGTCGCCGCCGCGTTGCCGGATTTTGCAAAGGCCTCGTTGATGTCGCCGATGCCGAGATGAAGCCGTCGGACCGAACCGTCGCCGACCAGAGTTTCCCAGTCGCGGACGTCGCCGTGGTCGAGATCGAGCGTCTTGATGACGGGGGGCAGGGCTGCCGAAACCGCCGCGCCGTCGCCGCCTCCGACGCGACCGCTTCGGATCAGCTTGGACGCGGCGCGAACGATACTGTCGCCCATCACCAGCACGGTGACGGTCGCACCGCTCACGATGTCGACCTGCGGCGGCTTCTCCGCGCCAGATGCGACAGGCTTCATGTCCTTTCCGATGAGGACGTTCACGGCCGCGACGATGCGCGCTTCGGGAATGCCGACCAGGACGATCGGCTCCTTGTGATCGACCAGCTTGATGCCCGTGACGACGCCTTTCGGGTCGATTCCGGCCAGGAGATGAATCGGTTTACCGGAGTAGCCGACGGAATTGGCGAAGTCGGAATTGAGGAAGACGAATCCCTGGAGCTGGTCGCCGCGGTATACCGGCACCACAGGCGGATCGCCTTGTGGCGGGCCGAAACGATCCGCACCCGGGAAGAAATGCGCAGGCCCGATCTTCGCCAGGTATGTCGATAGATCACCGGCGGCCGATGCAGGCGAAATATAAGTCAGACACATCAGCAGCAAGCTTGCGAGCGCGAGCGCTGCACGCCTTGCAAAGGCTGTATCGTTATTCCATTGCTTCAACATATCGACTCAAATGCGATCTGCGCGACCAACCGGGCCGCGCATGCCTCGAGAATCTTCGTCGATGATTTGTCGCCGCTGACGTGCAAAGCTCATCGCGTACGACTGAATCTGTCAATCCCATTGCTGAGATTAATGGCCGCACGGAATTGAATCACAATTCTGCACCTGGAGTCCTTCATATGCCATTCCTACGCACGTCATTGCTCAGTGCTGAGCCCGCAGGTGTATTGGAGTCGCTCGACGAGCTCTTTGCGCTAGGTCATGCAATGGAGCAGGAAGCGGCCCAAAAGTACGATTCCCTTGCCGAAGAGATGCGCGGGCAGGGCAAGGCTGACCTCGCCGAGGTGTTCACGCGACTCGCGGCCGCCGAGCGCGAGCACGTCGATAGTGTCACGAAGTGGTCGCAATCGCGCCGCGGCAAGAGTCCGGACCCCGCTTTGATCCGTTGGGAGGCGCCGGAAACGTTTACCCCGGACGCTGCTGCCGAGGCAAAGACATCACGGTTGATGACGCCGTACCGTGCGCTCGCCATGGCCGTCCGCAACGAGGAGCGCGCTTTCGCCTTCTGGTCCTATCTGGCCGCCTATTCCCGTGACGCCGACATCAAGAAGGCGGCGGAGGCAATGGCCAGGGAAGAGCTGGGCCACGTTGCCACGCTGCGAAAGGAGAGGCGCCGCGCCTATCATCAAGAGCACGACCGGACCAGCGCCGCCGCGTCGTCAGCGCCAAGGTCACCGCCCGTCGATGCGCAGCGGCTCGAGCTGCGCCTGGGTGCGCAGATCGGCGACATGGAGCAACGCCTGAGCGGACCAGCGGCGGTCCGGACCCACGACATTCGCCAGCAAACCCTCCAAATGGCGGACGCCGCTGTGGGCCTCGGGAGCTTTCCAGCGTCCATGGAGGACAAGGGACCATTGGAGATCGCCGAAGCACTCGTCGACGGCTACCTCGACGGCGCCGAGCGCTCGAACGACGCCGCCCAGCTCGAAAGCCTGCAGCACCTCGCCGAGCGCGCGATTTCGCGTCTGGCCTGGCTGCGCTCGCTCGCGGCGGCTTGACGCGCTGCCGGCCGTCTCGGAGACGTGCCGGCCTCAAGTCAAATCGCTGTCCACCGTCAGGCGCAGGGCAACTCCGCCGGGGGCAGTGGCGCCGGGTCCTTGGACAGCAATGCAGCAGCAGGAATGAGCGCAACCAGCGCTATTCGAGTGCCGTCCGAACGACCGGCCGCGCTTGGCTACGGCCATATCCGTAATTCGCATAAGGTATATTATGGAATATATTTATATACAATCAGATCAAATATTTAGGCGAAACTCCTGCCATCACGCCTTCGCTTCCGGCTGTTTTGGCTCAGGCCATCGGCGCTCACCCCGGTCGTCGGCTTGCTACGGTGCATGGGGCTGTTTTGCAGATTTTGAATCCTGCCGATGTCTCCGAAAGCCGATATTGCCGTGACCTTGTCCGGCTGCAATAAGCGAAGCTTCCGCGAGATCGCAGATGACCTTCAGGCCTTCCGTCCGTATAGGTTTGCGTCTCAGAACAACAACAAACTTTCCGAGGAAGCAGACCCATGGTCTTTTCGACGCGCTTTTCCCGACGCACGCTTCTCAAGGCCTCCGCCGCGACCGCGGTCCTGGGCGGCATCGGTGCGCCCCATGTGGCCCGCGCCCAGAGCGCCGAGTTCACATACAAGTATGCCAATAACCTGCCCGACACCCATCCGCTGAACGTCCGCGCCAAGGAGATGGCCGCGGCGATCAAGAGCGAGACAGGCGGCAAGTTCGACCTCCAGATCTTCCCGAACAACCAGCTCGGGTCCGACACCGACATGCTGAGCCAGATCCGCTCCGGCGGCGTCGAGTTCTTCACGCTGTCCGGCCTGATCCTGTCGACCCTGGTGCCGGCGGCGTCCATCAACGGCATCGGCTTCGCGTTCCCGGACTACGACACGGTCTGGAAGGCCATGGACGGCGATCTCGGCGCCCATGTTCGCGGCGAGATCAAGAAGGCCGGCCTCGAGGTCATGGACAAGATCTGGGACAACGGCTTCCGCCAGACGACGTCGTCGAGCAAGCCGATCACCGGTCCCGACGACCTCAAGGGCTTCAAGATCCGCGTGCCGGTGTCGCCGCTGTGGACCTCGATGTTCAAGGCGTTCGACGCGGCGCCCGCCTCGATCAATTTCAGCGAGGTCTATTCGGCGCTGCAGACCAAGATCGTCGAGGGCCAGGAGAACCCGCTGGCGATCATCTCGACCGCCAAGCTCTACGAGGTCCAGAAATACTGCTCGCTGACCAACCACATGTGGGACGGCTTCTGGTTCCTGGCCAACCGCAGGGCCTGGGAAAAGCTGCCGCAGGACGTGCGCACGGTTGTTGCCAAGCACATCAACGCCGCTGCGATCAACGAGCGCGCCGATACCGCCAAGCTCAACGCCAGCCTGCAGCAGGAGCTCGCGGGCAAAGGCCTGACCTTCAACCAGCCCGCCGTGGCGCCGTTCCGCGACAAGCTCCGCACCGCCGGCTTCTATGCCGAGTGGAAGGGCAAATATGGCGATCAGGCCTGGGACCTCCTGGAGAAGGCCGTCGGCAAGCTGTCGTAACGCGTTGGGGCCGTCGAGGTCAGTATTGAGATGGCTCACGTCGGGATCGAGGTGACAGAAGTGGTGGGCGAGGTGGCGCATCAGTCCCCTCGCCGACCTTCGCTGCTGGCTTCGCTCGAGCGCGTGATCGGTCTCGCCGTCGAAATCCCGGCGGCGATCCTGGTCGTCGCCGAGATCGTGATCCTGTTTGCCGGCGTGGTCGCGCGCTACGGCCTGCACCGGCCGCTGATCTGGTCGGACGAGCTCGCCTCGATCCTGTTCCTGTGGCTCGCCATGCTGGGCGCGGCGGTCGCATTCCGCCGCTCCGAGCACATGCGCATGACCGCGATCGTCGCCAGCGCGCGGCCGGCCATGCGGGCTTATCTCGATCTGGTCGCAACCTCGGCGGCCCTCGCGTTTCTGGTCCTGATCGTCTGGCCGGCCTGCGACTACGCCTATGAGGAAAGCTACATCACGACGCCGGCGCTGCAGATCTCCAACATGTGGCGCGCCGCGGCGCTGCCGGCCGGCATCGGCATGATGGCGGTCTTCGCCTTGCTGCGGCTGCTGCGCGCGGCCGATTGGCGGATGGTCGGCGCCGCGGTCGTCAGCGTTGCCATCATCATCGGCCTGTTCTGGCTGGCGGAGCCCTCGCTGCGGCCGCTCGGCAATCTCAACCTCGTCATCTTCTTCGTCGGCGTTGCCGGCTTCTGTGTCTTCGCCGGCGTTCCCATTGCATTTGGCTTCGGCCTTGCGATCTTCGGCTATCTCGCGCTGACCACGCGCACGCCCGTGATGGTGCTGGTCGGGCGGATGGACGAGGGCATGAGCCACCTCATCCTGCTCTCGGTGCCGTTGTTCGTATTCCTGGGGCTGCTGATCGAAATGACCGGCATGGCGCGGGCCATGGTGGCGTTCCTGGCGAGCCTGCTCGGCCATGTCCGCGGCGGCCTGCATTACGTGCTGGTCGGCGCGATGTATCTGGTTTCCGGCATATCGGGCGCCAAGGCCGCCGACATGGCGGCCGTCGCGCCGGTGCTGTTTCCGGAGATGAAGCAGCGCGGCGCCAAGCCCGGCGATCTCGTCGCGCTGCTGGCGGCGACCGGCGCCCAGACGGAGACCATTCCGCCAAGCCTCGTGCTGATCACGATCGGCTCGGTCACCGGCGTGTCGATCGCCGCCCTCTTCACCGGCGGCCTGCTGCCCGGCGTCGTGCTCGCGATCACGCTCTGCATGCTGGTGTGGTGGCGCTACCGCCACGAGGACATGAGCCACGTCCGCCGCGCAACCGGCAGCGAGATCGGCAAGACCTTCATCGTCGCCCTGCCCGCGCTCGCGCTGCCTTTCGTGATCCGTTACGCCGTGGTCGAGGGCGTTGCGACGGCGACCGAGGTCTCCACCATCGGCATCGTCTATGGCGCGATCGTTGGCCTCTTGATCTATCGCCGCTTCGACTGGCGGCGGCTGTTTCCGATGCTGGTCGAAACCGCGGCGCTGTCCGGCGCGATCCTGCTGATCATCGGCACGGCGACCGGCATGGCCTGGGGCCTGACGCAATCCGGCTTCTCGCGCTCGCTGGCCGCGGCCATGACCGGACTGCCGGGGGGCGCTGCGACCTTCATCGCCGTGTCCATCCTGGCCTTCACCATTCTCGGCAGCGTGCTCGAAGGCATTCCGGCGATCGTGCTGTTCGGGCCGCTGCTGTTTCCGATTGCCCGTGCCGTCGGCGTGCACGAGGTGCACTATGCCATGGTGATCATCCTCGCCATGGGTATCGGGCTATTCGCGCCGCCGTTCGGCGTCGGCTATTATGCCGCCTGCGCCATCGGGCGCGTCGATCCTGCCGAGGGCATCCGGCCGATCTGGGGCTATCTGCTGGCGCTGCTGGTGGGGTTGATCATCGTCGCGATCTTCCCGTGGATCTCGATTGGATTCCTTTGAGGCGTTTGACGGAGGGTGTCGATGAGCGAGCGGCAGAACCAGTACGATATCGGCCTCGACAAGACCCCCGCCAATTACGTGCCGCTGAGCCCCCTCAGCTTCCTCGCGCGCAGCGCCGCCGTCTATCCCGACCACGTCAGCACGGTCTATGAAGGCCGCAGCTTCACCTGGGCGCAGACCTATGAGCGTTGCAGGCGCTTTGCGTCCTGGCTCGCCGGCAAGGGCATCGGCATCGGCGACACTGTCGCGGCGATGCTGCCGAACATTCCGGCGATGAACGAGGCGCATTTCGCCGTGCCCATGACCGGCGCGGTGCTCAACGCTCTGAACATCCGCCTCGATGCGCCCTCGATCGCGTTTCAGCTCGACCACGGCGGCGCCAAGATCATCCTGGTCGATCCCGAGTTCTCCGGCGTGATCACCGAAGCGCTGGTGCAGATGACGGGCCCGAAGCCGCTGGTGGTCGATGTCGACGATGCCTCGTTCAAGGGCGGCAGTCGCATCGGCGAGATCGAGTATGAGACCGCCGTCGCGCAAGGCGATCCGAACTTCGCGGCGATCACGCCAGGCGATGAGTGGGATGCGATCGCGCTGAGCTATACCTCGGGCACGACGGGCAATCCCAAGGGCGTCGTCACCCATCATCGCGGCGCGTATCTCAACGCCGTTAGCAACATCCTCGCCGGCAATCTCGGCCAGCATCCGGTGTATCTCTGGACGCTGCCGATGTTTCATTGCAACGGCTGGTGCTTCCCGTGGACGATTGCGGCATCCGCCGGCATCAATGTCTGTCTGCGCAAGGTCGAGCCGACCAAGATCTTCGAGCTGATCGAGACCCACGGCGTCACCCACATGTGCGGCGCGCCGATCGTGTATAATGTGCTGATCAACGCCCCCGATGCGCCCAAAGGCAGCACCGCGCGCCGCGTCGTCGGCCTGATCGCCGGCGCTGCGCCGCCGGTCGCGGTGCTCGAAGGCGCCGAGAGCATCGGCATCAAGCTGACGCATGTCTACGGCCTGACCGAGGTCTACGGCCCCGCCTCCGTCTGCGCCGAGCAACCCGGCTGGGACGAGCTTCCGCCCGCGGAGCGCGCGCGCATGAAGCGGCGGCAGGGCGTGCCCTACCCGCTCGAGGAAGGCGTCACCGTCATCGATCCGCAGACCATGAGGCAAGTGCCGCGCGACGGCGAGACCATCGGCGAGGTCATGTTCCGCGGCAACATCGTGATGAAGGGCTATCTCAAGAACGAGAAGGCGACGAAGGAAGCGTTCGCCGGCGGCTGGTTTCACACCGGCGATCTCGGCGTGCTCGACGAGCACGGCTACGTCACCATCAAGGACCGCTCCAAGGACATCATCATCTCCGGCGGTGAGAACATCTCTTCCGTCGAGGTCGAGGACATCCTCTACAAGCATCCCGCTGTGCTGTTCGCCGCCGTGGTTGCAAAGCCCGATCCGAAATGGGGCGAGGTGCCCTGCGCTTTCGTCGAGCTGAAGGACGGCGCGAGCGCAACCGAAGCCGACATCATCGCGTTCTGCCGTTCGCATATGAGCGGCTTCAAGACACCGAAGGCGATCGTGTTCGGACCAATCCCGAAGACGTCCACGGGCAAGATCCAGAAATTCCTGCTGCGCAACGAGGTCGGATCCGCGAAAGCGATCTCGGCCTGAGCGCAAGTCCGGCCGCAGAAATATCCGGAAACAAAAGCCGCGTGTTCGCGGCAAAGGAGCGTCGCCCGAAATCGTTTGCGCGCCTTCCGCGATATCGGGACACGGCAGGAAAAGATTGGAAAACGTTAGAGACGCATTTACGATTCCACTTCACCGGATTCGCTGATTCCAAATGATTCGCCGCGCGGGCTGCGCGGCCGGCGACCGGCGCGGTTGGGGCGCTTCATGCGGTTGCTGTCGTGAGCACGGACGTGCGTGTGCGTCTGGCGCTGCTGCTATTGGCGGCCGGACTGCTGCTGCCCGGCGCGGCGGCGGCGCAGAGCACGCGCGAGTTCGGTGCGTTTGCCGGTGCCCAAGGATTTGGGCCTGCAGGTCCGAACGCCCAAGGCTTCAACAATCTCGCAGGACCCTATGGCGGCCCGCCCCCGATGGCGCCGGGAGCATCGTTCGGCAATGGCGGCGGCGGCATGCAGGTCCATGGCTGGAATGCCGAGCCGCCCGGCATTGCCGGCGCGGCACGCTTCGGCCAGCAGCAGGCTTTTGGCGGCGCCGACCGGACCTCGTAGCCCGAGACCGCCCAGGCGACATTTCTGGCCATGACGCAGTTCACGCAGACCCTGCTCGATCCCGCCATCGACGGCCGCGGCGTCGGGCCCGCCGGCGTCGATGCAGAACTCACGGCCTACGCCGATGTCGGCAACGATCCCACGCATGGCGGCATCGGGCGCGAGGCCTATGGGGTGATCTACGGCAAGCCCTCGCTCGCGGCGCCGCAGTGGCGCGTCTGGGCGGCCGGCTTTGGCGGCTCGCAAATGTCGACCGGCGGCAGCGGATCGGCCAGCCGCAGTTTCGGCACGGTGGCCGGCGCCGATTATTCTCTCTCGCCACAGACGCGTATGGGCTTTGCCCTCGCCGGCGGCGGCACTGGCTTCGCCAACAATTTCTCGAGCGGCCGCTCCGACCTGTTTCAGGCCGGCGGCTTCGTCAGGCACGCGTTCGGATCGGCCTATGTCACCACCGCCCTCGCCTATGGCTGGCAGGCCATCACTGGCGATTATCAGGTCACGCCGGCCGGCACGGACCCGCTCAACGCGGCGGTCAACGCCAACGCCTATTCGGGCCGCCTCGAAGGTGGTTATCGCATCGCCGTGCGCTGGCTCGGCATCACGCCCTATGCGGCCGCGCAGGTCACGACCTTCCACCTGCCCTCCACTGCCGCGCAGGCCGCCTCCTCAGGAGCAGACAGGTTCGCGGCGGCCCCCGGCAGCAGCAGCTTCACCGACAGCCGTACCGAGCTCGGCCTGCGCACGAGCACCCCGCTTGCGTTGTTCGGCAGCGTGCTGAACCTGCGCGGACGGCTCGCCTGGGCTCATGATTTCAGCGCGGGGCAATCCATTCCGGCGGCATTCCAATCCTTGCCGGGTCAGGGACTTGTCGCAGGGAGCGCGGCATTGGCGCCGAATGCGGCGCTGGCAGGCGTTGCGGTCGAGCTGCGCGACCTCAACGGCTGGTCCGCCACCGCAAATTTCGACAGCGAAGTGTCGGAGCTGGTGCGCTCGTATACCGGCAGGGCCACGTTGCGTTACGCGTGGTGACCCTGCCCCGGCATCGGGAAAGCGGCTTCCGCCGGCGCCGGAGGACGCCGGGCGAGAAGCTACCCATCCTTACATCTTCTTGTAGGCGTCGATCACCGCCTGACCATCGGCCCCTGCCTTCTTGAGCCAGTCGGCCGTGAGCTGTTCGCCGATCTTCTGGAAGCCGGACTTCAGCGTCGGGCTCGGCGCCTCGACGGTCATGCCCTTCGCCTTGAGCTGGTCGATGTACCAGGTGCTCTTGTCCTGCCAGGCCTTCCAGCCGCGGGTTTCCGCCGTCGCGGCGGCCTTGAGGATGGCCTCCTGGGTCGGCTTGTCGAGCGCGTCGAACGCGGCCTTGTTGACGAAGGTGTAGTCCTTGGGAATCCAGGCCTGCACGTCATAGAAATATTTCAGCGACTCCCAAGCCTTCGCATCGTAGCCGGTGCCGCCCGACGACATGAAGGAATTGACGACGCCGGTCGCGAGCGCCTGCGGCAGCTCGGCCGCCTGGATGGTGACCGACTGGGCGCCGACCAGTTCGCCGATGCGCGCGGTTCCGACGTTATAGGCCCGCCACTTCAGGCCCTTCATGTCCTCGATCGAGGCGAGCGGCTTGTTGACATAGACGCCCTGCGGCGCCCACGGCACGACGAACAGCAGCTTGAGCCCTTGTGCATCGAGCTTCTTGGCGATCGCGGGCTTGGAGGCCTGGTACAGCTTCATCGCGTCCGGAAAACTGGTCGCCAGGAACGGCACGACGTCGATGCCGTACAGCGGATCCTCGTTCTCATGGATCGAGAGCAGCACCTCGCCCATCTGCGCCTGCCCGGTCATCACCGCGCGCTTGATGTCGGGTGCCTTGAACAGCGAGGCGCCGGGGTGGACCGTGATCTGGAGTTTTCCTGATGTCGCGGCTTCGACGTCCTTGGCGAAGGCGACCAGGTTTTCGGAGTGCGGGTTATCCGCAGGATATCCGGCCGGCAGATTCCACTTGGTTTGAGCCAAAGCGGGGGTCGCAGCCGCCATGATACCCGCGATCAGCGATGCGCGGAATAAACGAGAGATCATCGGACTTCTCCTCACTGTCAATTTGAATACGCTCAATCTGGGAAAGCGAGCTTGGGCAGGAACATCACGATCTGCGGATACTCCGTGATGATGAACACGGAGGCGAGCAGCAGAACGAAGAACGGAAACGCCGCCCGCGCGACGGTGAACGTATCGCGCCCGCTCATGTTCTGAAGCACGAACAGGTTGAAGCCGACCGGCGGCGTGATCTGCGCCATCTCGACGTGGATGATGAGATAGACGCCGAACCAGACCAGATCGAGCCCGGCCTGCTTGACCATCGGCAGCACGATGACGGCGGTCAGCACGATCATCGAGATGCCGTCGATCAGGCATCCGAGAATGATGTACATGATGCTCAGATACAGCGCGAGCATGCCGGGCGTGAGCTCCTGCCCCTGCACCCAGGTCGCGAGCGCCGCGGGGATTCCGGTATAGGCCATCGCCGCCGTGGTGTAGGCCGCGCCTGCCAGGATCAGCATGATCATGCAGGTCAGGCGCGTCGCGCTCATGATGCTTTCGAGGAAATTCTTGCGCGTGAGCGTGCCGCTCCACCACGCCAGCAGCAGTGCCCCGGAGACCCCCCAGGCCGCGCATTCGGTTGCGGTCGCAAAGCCGAGCACCAGCGAGAGGAAGACCGCGAAGATCAGCAGCAAGCAGGGTACGAGCTTGGCGGACTCTTGCAGCTTTCGGCGAAACGACATCGGCGGATCGCGCGGAGGCACTTTGCCGGGGTTCAGCAGCGACCAGATGATGATGTAGCCGGAGTAGAGCACCATCACGAGCACGCCCGGCAGGAAGCCGCCGAGGAACACCTGCAGCACGGACACATTCGCCGTGACCGCGTAGACCACCATCGGGATCGAGGGCGGGATCAGCAGGCCGAGGGTGCCCGAGCCCGCGAGCGAGCCCAGGCTCAAGCCCTTGTCATACCCACGCTTGTCGAGTTCGGGCAGCGCGATCTTGCCGATCGTGGCGCAGGTCGCCGCCGACGAGCCCGACACGGCCGCGAAGATGCCGCAACCGATCACGTTGACATGCGTCAGCCGTCCCGGCAGCCACTGACCCCAGGGCGACAATCCCCGGAACATCTCTTCCGACAATTTGGTGCGAAAGAGGATTTCGCCCATCCAGATGAACAGCGGCAATGCGGCCAGCGTCCAGGACGAGCTTGCGCTCCAGGTGGTGGTGGCAAGCACCGAGCCGAGCGGCAGGCTCGTCGTCAGCGCCATCGCCACGAAGCCGACGAGGCCGAGCGAGACCGCGATCCAGATCCCGCTGCCGAGCAGAAGGATCATGACCCCGAGGAGGATGAAGGAGAGCTCGATCATGCCGAGATTGGCCATGGTCAACCGCCTCCGCCCTGCGAGATGCGTTCGACGAACTCCTCCGGAGTCTCGTCCGGCGAACCCCTCTCGTAGCTCGGCCGGTGGCCGCCGATGACATTGACCATCTCGTCGATGAGCGCGATCGAAAGGATCGCAAGACCGCCGGCAAACCCGAGTTGCGGAATCCAGAGCGGAAGCGCGACCACGCCCTGCGCCACATCGTTGAAGCGCCAGGAATCGTAGGTCATCTGCACGGCATGCCGGGTGAAATAGAGAATGAAGGCGGTCGCGATCCCGAGCGCCACGATCTCGGCGATCTGCTTGGTCCGCCCGTGCAGGCGCTCCAGCAGCAGGCCGACGCGGATCATCTCTCCACGCTTGAAAGTGTGCGCGAGGCCGAGGAACGCCATCGCGGCCATGCACCAGGACGCGAAATCGTCACCGGCAGGAATGTTGACCGCAAACTGGCGCCCGACCGACATGACCATCATGATCGCAAAGATCGCAACCATGAAGACGCCAGCGGCGTAGCCTGCCCCGAGATAAAGGAGATCCAGCGCGCGGCGCACCGGTCCCGCAGTCGTTACGTCGTCCCCTGCCACACCAACCCCATCGTCACACGAGGCGATTGAAGCCGACCCGGCGATCACAGATCGCTCGCCGCCGGTCCTGCCCCACTATCGCCCCTGGCCAACCGCCTGTCTTTCAGACGTTAGATCAACACGATGCAGCCGATGCAAGCAAGGAGTAAGCCCGCCCCGCGGCGGAATTTCTACTGCAGGTTCAATGCGTCTCCAGACGCAGCCCGTCATAGGCGGGCACGACGCCCGCGGGCAGCGATTGCCGGAGAACCTCGTAATCGACGTCGGCCGTCATGTTGGTGATGACGGCGCGCTTCGGCTTGAACCGCTCGATCCAGGACAGCGCGTCGTTGATGCTGAAATGGCTGACATGGTTGGTGTAGCGCAGGCCGTCGACGATCCAGAGGTCGAGATTTTCCAGCGCGCCCCAGCTCTCGCGCGGGATGTCGTTGAGGTCGGGCGTGTAGGCGGCGTCCCCGATACGGTAGCCGAGCGCAGGAATGGCGCCATGTTGCACCAGGAAAGCCGTCATCGTCACCGCGCCGCCCTTCCCCAGGATTGTCTGGCTCTCGCCCGCCTCGATCGAATGCCGCGTCAGGATCGGCGGATAATCGCTGCCCTCCGGCGAGATGAAGCAGTAGGAGAACCGCGACAGGATGTCCTTGGCCGTCGACTGGTTCAAATAGGTCGGGATACGGCGGCGCATCTTCATCACGACCGAGCGCAAATCGTCCATGCCGTGGGTCTGGTCGGCGTGCTCGTGAGTCAGGAACACCGCGTCGATGTGGTCGACATTGGTCGCGAGTAATTGCTCGCGCAGGTCCGGCGAGGTGTCGATCACGATACGCGTGGTGCCATGCTCGGAGGCCCGTTCGACCAGCAGCGAGCAGCGGCGCCGGCGATTCTTCGGATTGCCGGGATCGCAGGCGCCCCAGCCGAGCGCGGGGCGCGGCACGCCGGCGGAAGAGCCGCAGCCCAGGATCGTCAGCGTCAGCGTCATGCGGCTCCCGGTTTCAAGCTGTCACCTTCGAGAACAGGCGGAAGAAGTTTTCGCTGGTCTGGCGCGAGATCTCGTCGAGCGACACGCCGCGCGTCTCGGCCAGCACTTTTGCGACCTCGACCACATAGGCCGGTTCGTTGCGCTTGCCCCGGAACTTGCCCGGCGCGAGATAGGGCGAGTCCGTTTCGACCAGGATGCGATCGGACGGCAGCTCGGCCGCGAGCGCCCGCAAGGCTTCCGACTTCTTGAAGGTCAGGATGCCCGTGAAACCGACATAGAGCCCGAGCGACACCGCCTTCAGCGCCAGCTCGCGCCCGCCCGTATAGCAATGCAGCACCGCGCGAAACGATCCCTTGGCCACCTCGTCTTCCAGGATACGGGCGCAGTCCTCGTCGGCTTCGCGGGTGTGGATCACGAGCGGCAGGCCGGTGGTGCGCGCGGCGGCGATGTGGGCGCGAAAGCCCCTCGCCTGCGCCTCCGGCGAGCCGTTGTCGTAGAAATAGTCGAGCCCGGCCTCGCCGAGTGCGACCACCTTGGGATGCTGCGTCAGCGCGATCAACTCGTCCGGCGCGATCCCGTCTTCCTCGTCCGCATGGTGCGGATGGGTGCCGACCGAGCAGTAGACGTCGTCGAACCGCTCGGCGATGGCGAGAAGCTGATTGAGCTTCTTCACCCGCGTCGAGATCGTGACCATGCGCCCGATGCCGGCAGCCCGGGCCCGCGACACGATCCCGTCGAGATCGTCCGCAAAGTCCGGAAAATCCAGATGGCAGTGACTGTCGACCAGCATCTATCCAGCCGCCTTAAGCCGCCGGCTCGATGTAGCGCGGGAACGCCGGCGTCGGCGCCGGCAACGTCGAGCCGGGCGCGATCCGCTTGCCGCCGCCGAGCATCGCGAAATCGCGCTCGCCTTCGGGGACGCCGAGGCTGTCGAGCAGCTTGCCGGACGCGGTCGGCATCGCCGGCTGGGCCAGGATCGCAATCTGGCGCACGACTTCGGCGGTGACGTAGAGCACCGTCTTCTGCCTGGCCGGATCGGTCTTGGCGAGCGCCCACGGCGCCTCGCCCGCGAAATAGCGGTTTGCCTCCGCGACCACGGCCCAGACGGCGTTGAGCCATTGGTGGATCTGCTGCGTTGCCATGGCCTCGCGCGAGGCGGCCAGCATGCCATCGGCCATCGCCAGGATCGCCTTGTCGTTGTCGCTGAACTCGCCGGGCTCGGGCAGCACGCCGCCAAGCTGCTTGGCGATCATCGACAGCGAGCGCTGTGCGAGATTGCCGAGATCGTTGGCGAGATCGGCGTTGATGCGCGCGACGATGGCCTCGTGGTTGTAGTTGCCGTCCTGTCCGAACGGCACCTCGCGCAGGAAGAAATAGCGCATCTGGTCGACGCCATACTGGTCGGCGAGGTTAAAGGGATCGACAACGTTGCCGACCGACTTCGACATCTTCTCGCCCCTGTTGAACAGGAAGCCGTGGGCATAGACCCGCTTCTGCACGGGAATGCCCGCCGACATCAGGAACGCCGGCCAGTACACGGCGTGAAAGCGAATGATGTCCTTGCCGATGATGTGCACGTCGGCAGGCCAGTAGCGCCAGTTCTTGTCGCTCTCGTCGGGGAAGCCGACGCCGGTGATGTAATTGGTCAGCGCGTCGACCCAGACATACATCACGTGCTCTTCGTCGCCGGGCACCTTGACGCCCCAGTCGAACGTGGTGCGCGAGATCGAGAGGTCGCGCAGGCCGCCCTTGACGAAGCTGACCACCTCGTTACGACGCGAGTCCGGGCCGATGAAATCGGGGTTGTCGGTGTAGAGCTTCAGCAGCTTGTCCTGATAGGACGAGAGGCGGAAGAAATAGCTTTTCTCGTCGACCCAATTGACCGGCGTGCCCTGCGGTCCAAGGCGCACGCCGTCGTCGTTCAGGCGCGTCTCGTCCTCGGCGTAATAAGCTTCATCGCGCACCGAGTACCAGCCGGAATAGGTGTCGGCATAGATGTCGCCGTTCGCCTCCATGCGCCGCCAGATCTCCTGGGTGGAGCGATGATGCTGTTCCTCGGTTGTGCGGATGAAACGATCGAACGACACGTTCAACCGCTCGTCCATCTCCTTGAAACGGCCGGCATTGCGGGTCGCAAGTGCGGCCGGCGTCATGCCCTCGCTCTGCGCGGTCTGGACCATCTTCAGGCCATGCTCGTCGGTGCCGGTCAGGAAGAACACGTCCTTGCCGTCGAGCCGCGCAAACCGCGCCAGAACGTCGGTCGCGATCGCCTCATAGGCGTGGCCGATATGCGGAACGCCATTCGGATAGGCGATGGCAGTCGTGATGTAGAAGACATTGTCGCGCGCGACAGCGGCGACGGGCGCCGCAGGCTTCGGTATAGCGACCGGCGTTGCGGATCGCGCAGCCGCGGCCGGCTTCGGCGCGGGCGCAGCCTCAGGCTTGGTCACCTTAGGCTTGGACACCTTAGGCGCGGCAGCCTTGGGCGTTACGGCCTTGGTCACGGCAACCTTGGTCGCGGTCGCCTTGGGCGTTGCGACCTTCGGCGACGCGACGGTCGCCGCAGGTGCAATCACCCTCGCCTTCTTGGCTGACTTCTTTGCCGGAGCCTTGGTCTTCGCCGGAGCCTTGGCGGGCTTCTTCACCGCCTTCTTGGCAACAGCCTGCTTCTTGACGGCCTTCTTGACGGCTTTCTTGACCGTCTTCGCGGCGCTCTTCTTCACACCCTTCTTCACGCCCCTCTTGGCAGCAGCCTTCGTTGCCTTCTTGGCGGTCTTGCGCCCGGGCGCCTTGGTGGCCTTCTTCGCGGCTGTCTTGACGGCCTTCTTCGCAGCCTTCTTGCTGCTCTTGCCCTTGGCGGTTTTCTTAGCTCGCGTGGCCACGACGAATTCCTTTACCGGCTTTTCGAAATCTGGAAACGAACCTGGGTTCGATTATTGATCTGGGCATGATCCTTTTCGGAAAATCGCGCCGCGCTCTTCCGGATCATGCTCTAGCGCGTTGCGTCCGCCAGCCAGCCGAACACCGAGAAAACCAAGGGCTTTCGCTCCAGATTGTAGGTTTCGGTGTCGCGCGCGGCGCGGACGATCTTTTCCCATACCTCAGCTAGTCGCGCAAGGCGCGGCAGGTTCTGGTTGGCATTGGCCTCGTCCGCATGCAGCCGTTCCGCGATCCAGCGATCGATGCCGTCAACGAAGGCGGCGAGCGCGACGCGGTCGTTGGTGGGAAGCGAATCGCCGAGCGTGTGCAGTTCGCGCGGATCGACCTGCGGCAGGCGCGCAAGCAGCGCCGCCGTGCGCTGCTGAAGCTTCAGCGCGTCGCCGCCGAGCAGTTTGAGCGCCCGTGCGACGCTGCCTTCGGAAGCCTCCGCCGCCTCGCGCAGCGCAGGGTCGCCCTGGTCGAGATCAGCGGCCGTCGCCGCCGCCGCGATCACGTCATCCGTTGCGAGCGCCCGCAGGCGCAGCTTGCGGCAGCGCGACTGGATGGTGGCGAGCACGCGCGCGGGCGCGTGGCTCACCAGCAGGAACAGCGATTGCTGCGGCGGTTCCTCCAGGATCTTCAGAAGCGCGTTGGCCGCATTGGGGTTGAGCTCGTCCACGGTGTCGACGATGCAGACACGCCAGCCTTCCGCCGCCGCGGTCGAGCCGAAGAAGCTGATCGTCTCGCGCGTCTCGTCCACGGTGATCACGGTGCGCATCACGCCGCGGTCGTTGGCGGTTCGCTCCAGCGTCAGCAGACCGCCATGCGAGTTCGCCGCAACCTGCCGCGCCACGGGATGATCGGGATCGATCGCGAGATCCTCGGCGCGCTGAACGGCTTCCGCCAGCGGCTGGCCGTGGGCCAGCACGAAGCGCGCCATGCGATAGGCCAGCGTTGCCTTGCCGATGCCTTGTGGCCCGCCGATCAGCCAGGCATGCGGAATCCGCCCGCTGCGATAGGCCGTCAGCAGCGCCGCCTCCGCCTCGCGATGGCCGAACAGATGGCTGGTCTCGCGCGGATGCGGAATCGCGGATTCGCGCTCGGATTGACGCGCCTTCATGCGGACACCACCGAAGCGGGCGTCGGAAGCAGACGATCCCGTAGCGCTGTCCAGACGCGGCCCGCGACCGTCTCGGGGTCGGAATTGGCGTCGATCAGCACGCAGCGCGCCGGATCCTCCGCGGCGATCCGGCGATAGGCCTCGCGCAGGCCCTGGTGGAAGCTGAGCTGCTCGCTTTCGAAGCGGTCGGGCGTGCCACTGCCGCGGCGTACGGCGGCGCGCTGCAGGCCGATCTCGACCGGTAGATCGAGGATGATGGTGAGATCGGGCTTGAGATCGCCGATCGTGACCCGCTGCATCGCGTTGATCAAGCCTTCAGGCACGCGGCCGAGGCTGCCCTGATAGGCCCGCGTGGAATCGGCGAAGCGGTCGCACAGCACCCAGGTGCCCTGGTTGAGCGCGGGCAGGATCACGGTGCGGACATGGTCGTCGCGCGCGGCGGCGAACAGCAGCGTCTCCGCCTCGGGGCCGAGCAGCCTGCCCATCCCCGACAGCACCAGATGACGCATGATCTCGGCGCCCGGCGAGCCGCCCGGCTCGCGGGTGACGCGGATACGCAGCTTGGCCGCCTTGAGCCGATCGGCGAGCTTCTTGATCTGGGTCGACTTGCCGGTGCCCTCACCGCCTTCAAAGGTAATGAAGCGTCCGCGTCCGGACGGCCGTTGTGCCGCGCTCTCACTCATCGTCAGAGCTTCTCGGCGCCTGCGCGGAACATGCCGATCACGAGCTCGCTGGCGCCGTCGATCGCGCGTCGCACGGTCGAGCCGGTGCCGACGGCTTCGGCCGCATAGACCGGCGTCTCCACCGCGATGTTGCCGCTGCGCCAGACCTTGACGACGCCGACCTTCTGGCCGGCCTCGACCGGCGCCCGCACCGGCCCGCTATAGACGACGCGCGCGATCAGCTTGTCGCTGCCGTTCTTGTGCACCATCACCTTCACCGGGGTCTTTGCGACGAGCTTGACCGAACGGCTCTCGCCGCCGAACACCTTGGCGTAGCCGACCTGCTGGTCGGCCGCGATCAGCGTGCGGGTCTCGAAATTGCGGAAGCCCCATTCCAGCATCTTCTTGGCTTCCGTGGCGCGATCCTCGGGGTCTTCCAGCCCGTTGACGACGACGATCAAGCGCGTGCCGTTCTGCACGGCCGAGCCGACCATGCCGTAGCCGCCCTCCTTGGTGTAGCCGGTCTTCAATCCGTCAGCGCCTTCCATCGAATTGAGCAGCGGATTGCGGTTGGGCTGGCGGATCTTGTTCCAGGTGTACTCCTTCTCGCCGAACAGTTTGTAGAACTCCGGAAAGTCCAGGATGATGTGGCGGGCGAGGACGCCGAGCTCGCGCACGGTCATCTTGTTGGCGGGATCGGGCAGCCCGTTGGAATTGCCGAAGGTCGATTTGGTCATGCCGAGTTCGCGGGCGCGCTTGGTCATGAAATCGGCCGCGAAGATCTTCTCGTTCCCCGCCATGGCCTCGGCAAGCGCGATGCAGGCGTCGTTGCCGCTCTGGATGATGGCGCCATGCAGGAGATCGTCGACCGAGACCTTGCTGTTGATGGCGGCGAACATGGTCGAGCCGCCCGAGGGGGCGCCGCCCCGGCGCCAGGCGTTCTCGCTGATCCGGTATTCGTCCGTGAGCTTGATGTCGCCCTTCTTGATGGCGTTGAAGACGACCTCCGCGGTCATCAGCTTCATCATGCTGGAGGGGGCGCGCAGCTCGTCGGCGTTCTTCTCGAACAGCACGCTGCCCGAGGAGGCTTCGATCAGGATCGCGGTCGGGGCGTCACCGTCGAACCCGGACTCCTCCGTCTTCTTGGCGCCCTGGACGCTCTGGTTGGCGGCCAGAAGCGCCCCGCTCCAGCCGACGCTTGCCACCAGAACCATCGCGATCAGGCCGCGCGCCAACGCTCCGGCGGTGAACCGGGTGGGACGGTGCGAAGGAAGACGACATGCCATGGCCAAGCCCTGAGAGCAGCGTTCTAACAGCTGGAATTGGCGCGAACAACGCGAGGTTGGGCGCCTGCGCAGAGATTGCACGATTCTCGCCGCGCCCCTATCGTGGCACCTCATGTTTCTCGACCAAACCCCTGAAACAAGGCGGAAAAGCGATGTCCTCCACCCGCGTGATCAAGGCCAACGGCATCGATCTCTTCGTCCGCGAAGCCGGCCAGGGTCCGCTGGTGGTGCTGTGCCATGGCTGGCCGGAGCTGTCCTACTCCTGGCGCCATCAGATCCCGGCCCTGGCGGACGCCGGGTTTCACGTCGTCGCCCCCGACATGCGCGGCTATGGCCAGAGCGCGGCGCCGGCTGACGTGAACGCTTATTCGATCTTCGACACCGTCGGCGACATTGTCGGCCTGGTGCAGGCCCTCGGCGAAACCAAGGCGATGGTGGTCGGGCACGATTGGGGGGCGCCGGTGGCCTGGCATGCGGCGCTGTTCCGGCCCGACATCTTCAAGGCGGTCGCGGGCCTCAGCGTGCCGCCGCCGTTCCGCGGCCGCGGCAAGCCGCTCGACCTGCTGCGTCAGGGCGGCATCACCAATTTCTACTGGCAGTATTTCCAGACCCCGGGCGTCGCCGAGGCCGAGTTCGAGCGCGACGTCGCCCTCACCATGCGCGTCGTGCTCGGGGGCCGAGGACTTGCCGATCCCTCAGCCGCAATGTTCGTGCAGGAGGGCAAGGGCTTTCTCGGCCACGCGACCGTCGAGGAGCCGCTGCCGGCCTGGCTCGGCGAGGCTGACCTCGCCTATTTCACCGAGAGCTTCCGCAAGTCCGGCTTTCGCGGCGGGCTGAACTGGTATCGCAACCTCGACCGCAATTGGGAGCTGACGGCGCCCTGGCAGGACGCGCAGATCCGTCAGCCCTCGCTGTTCATTGCCGGCTCCAGGGATGCGGTCATCACCGGGTTGATCGGGGCCAAGCGCGTCAACGAGCTCGAGCGCGTGCTGCCCAATCTGACGCGCAAGCTCATCCTCGAGGGCGCCGGCCATTGGGTGCAGCAGGAGCGGCCCGACGAGGTGAATGCGGCGCTGGTGAGGTTCTTGAAGGAGAGCGCGGCTCAGTAGAGGCCGCGGCCGCTCAGGATGCTGCGGGCCTCGGCGGCGCCGTCGGCCGACGAAGGCGCGTTGTCGGCGGCATAGCGGCCGTCCTCGTCGTAGGACACCGCGCGGGCATTCTGGAGCGCCCGGCCCCGGCTGCGGCTCGAGGCCGACATTTCCGAGGTCGCATTGAGCGAGGCCATGTCGGCGGAGGTGTTGCCGAGATTATAGGGCCGCCCCTCCGGCATCGGCACGTCGCCGCGGATGGTTCCGCGGCTCGATCCCGGCAATTCCGGCACGAAGGGCTTGGCCGAGGCGACCCGGACCATCGAGGGCGACGGCGCTGGAACGCCGGTGCGCAGGGTCGCCAGGAGCTGGCGGTCGTCAGAGCCTTCCAGCGGCGCCCGGCCGACGTATTCGACACGGACCTTGGCGACGCCATTTCCTTTGAATTCAAGGAGTTCGGCGGCCTTGTTCGAGACATCGATGAGGCGGTTGCCGTGATAGGGCCCACGGTCATTGACGCGGACGATCAGCGACTTGCCGTTCGAGACGTTGGTGACCCGGGCGTAGGACGGCATCGGCAGGGTCGGATGCGCCGCGGTCAGCGAGGTCATGTCGAACACCTCGCCATTGGCGGTCAGGCGGCCGTGGAAGTCATCGCCGTACCAGGACGCCATGCCCTCGGCACGGTAGTTGACGTCCTCTTCCGGCACGTAGGTCTTGCCCGCCACGACATAGGGCTTGCCGATACGGTAGGTGCCGCCGCCCTTGGGGACCGGATCGCCGAGAGCCACAACCCGGGGGCTCGACGACACGCCGTATTTAGGATCGACGCGGCTGGCGAATTTGTTGGAGGAGGCGCAATTGGCAAGCACAACGCAGGTCGCGACCGCAGCAACACCGCGCGCGGCTCGCAAAACCGAATCTGACCGTCGGATCCCCATTCGCCCCAAATACCATTCCGCGGGATGTCTGCCCAATCCGCTTCGCGACGGGCAGCCTGTCCGCAACTGTGATCCGAACCGGCCCACCACCGCCTCGGATGCACTAAGGATAACGCAACCCGAACGCGGCGGAAATGGGGAGCCCGCAGCGATGCCGCCGGGATGGTAAACAGGACGTTCGCATTTTTCCGTTGTTCTACGGGGCATCCCCGGGATTCTGTTGCGCCGAATCCTCACTCCACCCCCATTGTCATTGGTCTCCTTGGAATTCTTTTGACTGTGCAAGGCCGCCCGCGTTCTCTCGCGTGCAAGGGCGGGATTTGGAATTTAACGATGATCGAGACGGTTTCGGCACTGATGGGTTTGGTAAGCGCGGGGATCTTCCTGGCCCATGCGTTTGAAGGCTACCGCACGAGGGCCTGAGGGCACTCGCGCACACGGCAAGCATCACCTCCTTCACGGCGGCACGTTCGGACAATTTTAATCAATCCGAACGAGCATCGAAGACGAGAGCGGCAGGTGTCCCATGCGCAACCATGACCTGGTATCTGACGGTTTCCTGGCATTGACCGCGGGCGGCTTGGTTCTGCTCTGCTCGAGCCTCATGGCACTGGCCTTCGCCTGAGCCCCCTTCCTCTTCTTGCGATCTTCCAGATGCGGCGCAGCAGGCAACGCTGCCGCTCTCGTTCAGTTGATTGAATTTTCGCGTTGGGCGCCTCGACTTAATTTCAAGAGGCCCATCACCGACAGGGGTGACGCACATGCTTGCCGAGAAATTCTTCCTGGTTCTGGAATCACTGATCCGCGGCGACCGCACCTATCCTGACGGCAGCCCCCGGGTCATCAGCACCTCTCCGCACGTCCCGGTGAAGGTGCCGCGCCCGACCTAGCCGATCGGTCCTCGCGCGCATCGCCCGCGGTTCAGCGCAGGCCCATCAGCGAGCGGCGATAGCGGCCATCGCGGGCCTCGGTCTGGCAGACGAAGCTGCCTTCGAAGCCCTGGCCGTACCGCTTCTGACCCTTGCGGTAGTAGAGGCCCTTGCGGAAATCGAGCCAGACCACCTTGTCGTTCGGGCAATGACGCTGCGCCTGCGCCTCGTAGCGAAACGGCGTCAGGGGTGTCGCCGAGACCTCCGCGATGCTGGCGCCCATCATGATCGCGCCAGCGAGCAAGATCCCGCCGGACCATCTGCCGAAACCACGCCCCGTCACGACCTGCCTCCCCCGATCCGGACCGTCTCGCGACGCCCGCCCAGCACGCTCTAGCACGCTCTAGCACGAATTGGCGCGTCCACCGACGGCGAGACGCGCGGCGTCTTCCGCCGGCCGTCTTGTCGGGCTAGAGGAGAGCGAGACGTTTCGATTGCGAGGATGCGGCCTGAATGTCGGTTGAGCCTGGACCCCAATCGGCCCCTCGCACCGAGCCACGCCAGCCTGTGCCAAGCCTGCCCGTGCCACGCCTGGGCCTGCTGCCGATGATCATCTTCGGCTCGCGCTGGCTGCAGCTGCCGCTCTATCTCGGACTGATCGTGGCGCAATGCGTCTACATCGCGCTGTTCCTGAAAGAGCTCTGGCACCTCTCCTGGCACGCGCTCGATCTCACCGAGCAGCAGATCATGATGAGCGTGCTGGCGCTGATCGACGTCGTGATGATCTCCAATCTGCTCGTGATGGTGATCGTCGGCGGCTACGAGACCTTCGTCTCGAGGCTCGACCTGCAGGGCCATCCCGACGAGCCGGAATGGCTCGGCCACGTCAATGCTAGCGTGCTCAAGATTAAGCTCGCCATGGCCATCATCGGCATCTCCTCGATCGCGCTGCTGCGCACCTTCATCGAGGCCGGCAATCTCGGCTCGAACCGCGCGGGCTACACCGAGAACGGCGTGATGTGGCAGGTGCTGATCCACCTCACCTTCGTGGTCTCGGCGATCGGCATTGCCTATGTCGACAGGCTCGGCGATGCCGGCGCGCGCAAGCACGCGGAGTGAGGCGCAGCAGATCGCCGTCTATTGCTTGTCTGCTTCGAGCTGAGCGAGCGCCTGATGCAGGCACTCCTGGAGCTTCTGCGCGACCTGCGCGCGCTCGACGCCTTTTCCGGCGAGATCGCCCGACACCTTGTCCACCACCTCGTCCATCGCCTGGCTCTGCAGATGATCCGTGACCAGCGACGTCGCGTAGCTCGCGGCGGCATCGCCGCTCAACCCGAGCTGGCTGGCAGCCCAGAGCCCGAGCAGCTTGTTGGATCGGGCCGTGGCCCTGAAGATGAGCTCCTCGTCGTGGGCAAACTTGGCCTCGAAGCCCTGCTCGCGTTTGTCGAACGTGGTCATGGTCAGCTCCATTGCGCTTATCGCTGATAGGGGTCGGACTGGCTGGGCAAACGTCTCCGCGGGTTCATGTCAGTTTAGGTTCATTTGAAGCTTCCGGCGGAAGCCGGACGTCGTCAAGCCTGCCGGTGTGACCGGGCCTGGCTGTGGCCGCGCACAAGCCCCGAGCCAGCCAGCTCGATCAGACTGCTATTGTTAACTATTCATTAAGCAGACTCAGCGCCGCATGGGTTCGGGCACATCGAGAGCTGACGCATGAACAAAGAGCTGCGGGAGTTTCGACGGCTGGAGCGGGTCTGCCTGGAACAAGCCGCCCTCTCCACCATGGACCTGACGCGAAGCGGGCTGCTCAAGGTCGCCGACGATTGTCGGGTCGCAGCCGAAGCCATCGAGGCACAATTGCCCCGGCGGCCCTTCGTCATCGCCATCCAATCGCTGGTACTGGCCTTGAGCACAACGCGAATGTCCAACCGGCATTAAAGGCGACGCGGCGACGATGACCCGCCGCCGCGCCTTCGCTTGCCTTGCCGTTGGGGTCAGGCCTTGGTCTCCGCGGCTTCGCGCGCGAGCCGTTCGGCCTTTAGCCGCTCCTTGTTGGCGTAAAACGCCTTCTGCGCCTCTTCATGGTCGCGCATGGCCTTTTCGGCCTCGACTCGGCGTGTCGCATCGCGCGCCTGGCGCTGCTCAGGGGTCAGGGGTTTGCGTCGGTATGAAAGGTCTTCAGTCATGCCGAGATAACGCCGCCGTGAGGAAAGAGTTCCACACTTTGAGCCCCCGAGTGACCGGAGCCCGGCGAAACGTTCGTTGGTTCAGGACCTTACCGCCTGGGAGAACCTGAGCCTCCAACCGGCAATTTGACCGTCTGTTCCTCCCCTGGAGGTAGCCGGCACAAAAGATCGAAAAACAACCCCATGCACAGTAGCTAAGTCTTTCAGACACAATGTCTTTTTATTGAGCCTGAAACGCCGTTTCTGCTCGTCGGTCGGAACCGGACGCGTCGGCGTGGCCAGTGCACGGTCACCATAGGCGCCCTCCCTCGCCCATGCATTCAGCCACCCTTGGGAGTCGTCCCTGGCTGCGCCCCGCCAAGGCCGGGATTGATCGCCAGCGACGCGCCGGCGGCGCCGCCGGCTTCATAGGCGGTCATCGAGACCGTCCGACCGGCGCTGCGCTGGGTCCGGAGCTTGAGGTCGAGCTTGTCGAATTCCGCATCGACCACCGAGGTCTTGAGCACGACCAGCCCGCGGCCGGTGCTTTCGTTGACCTGATCGCGGCTGGCCTTGATCGCCACCAGCCTGTCCGCGATCGAGGCCACCATTCCGAGCGCGAAGGAGGCATTGGCCAGATGCCGCTCCTGGTGCCGGAACCGGCCATAGTCGACCGAGGTCTTGAAGCGGCCAAGTTCGCTGCGCACGGCGCCGTCGATCAATTCGGCCAGATAATGCGCGACCTCGACATCCGCACCGAGACCGAAGAACACATAGATGCTCTCGCCGGCCGCGCTCTTCTCGCGCCAGACCCGGCAATCGCAGAAATGAGCGATCGCGCCGACGCAGTCGTCCAGGGGAATTCGCTTCTTGCGATGGGTCTCGAAGGCCCTCCGTTCGCACGGCGAGGCGCGCAGCTCGACGTCGGAGAGCGACAAATCGTGGCGATCCAGCAGTTCGGCGACCTTGGCGGCCGCAGACAGCGCCTCGTCCTCGGTACAGCCATTGGCGATCGTCTTGGCGCGCAACGCCTGGATGCGGAGCCTGAGCTTGTCGAGGGAGGCGGGAGTGGAGGTCGGGTTCACGGATTACCTGTCTGGGAAGCATGGCCAATGGATCGTGGTCGGATAGACTGACGGAAGGCCACCACACCTCCTCCTTGCCTTCACGATCGGGATATCAGACTGCGGTTGGTAGAAGGCTGTCATTACAGAAGGACATGGAATGTCGAAGAGACGGTGGACGATCATCCTGCTGGTTAGCGTGCTCGCTGTTGGCTCGATCGTGGCGGGCGCTCGGTACTATCTAAGCAGGTGCCATGGCATGGATGCGTGCGCGGCCGCTGAAGCCGAAAGCCATGAGCGCGATAAGCCAGCCGAGCCCCAATAGTTTTTTGGCCCAAGGACACGATCGTTTTCGGTCGAAGAAGCAGGTTGACGCATCTTGCTACAGGCCCGTCAGCCTGAAGCAGCGCGCGCCTGTCTATCGAGCCGACTGGCGAGGGCAAATCTCAACGTTTCCGCCCGTGGGTACTGCACCTCCAGCGATGCCGGTCCGATATTCCAGCCGGCATCCACTTTTTACCGGACGACATCCTCTCGCGTCGCAAAGCACCTGTCCCGTCGCAGTCGCGACATGTTGTGCCGAAGCTGGCGCGGCAAATGCTGTGGTCGTGCCACCTACGACTGCGAGCAAGATCACCGCATTCGTAGCCAAAAAACGGTTGAACATCGCATCATCCTGCCGAGGACTTATTGTCCACATCAGATGCCAATTAAGATTGCAGGGGTAACGGGGTCAAGACGTGACCGCGGCTGCCCGCATAAGCCCATGAAGCCTTCAGCGCCATCCGTTGCTGACCGTTTCTTGTCGGCTTCTGAGCCGCCGAACCCGAACTGTGGGGATGGATGTGCTCGATCTGATCCCACTGCTGGCCGAAAAGCTCCGCTCAGCGGGTGCCGCAGCATGACGTCGCCAGTAAAATTACATGGCCCCTGCCCTGAAGGCTGGTTTCGGGGGGCAGATGACGACAGTTTAGCTGTAATATCAGCTGCATGAGAGGAGAACTGGCGGAAGGGGTGGGATTCGAACCCACGGTACCCTTGCGGGCACGCCGGTTTTCAAGACCGGTGCCTTAAACCACTCGGCCACCCTTCCAAGTCCGGAACGGCTGTCGCTTAACGCAGTCGGCCGCGCAAGGCAACGCGAAGTTGGCGAAACTGGTTGGTCGCCCTCCCCTAGTCCATCCAGACCGCCTCAAGGACTTCAGGGAAAAAGAAAACGCGGCGCCCGTTGCGAGCGCCGCGCCAGATCCGTTCGTTGTTGCGTCAGGCTCAGTAGCCGCAGGACGCGCAGCCCATCTGCACCGGGGCGTAATAGGAATAGCCGGGCGACACCATCTCGACGCGCTGGCGCGTGGCGTATTGCGGCGCGATGCGCTGGTACTGGACGCTCGGCGGCGCGACCATCACGGTCTGCGGCACCATCACGGTGCGATATTGCGCGGGCGTGCGGTGCGCGACGACGGCGCCCGGCGACACCATCACGGTCTCATCGACGGTGCGGTACTGCGGCTGCACGTATTGCTGCTGGTAGCAGGTCTGGCACGGCGGCGGCGCGTAGCAATTGTAGCAGCCGGCCGAAGCTGCGCCCGTCATGGAAATCGCGGCGACGGCGGTCGAGAAAACAACAGCAAGAGTACGCGACATTATGTGGTGCCCCAATTGCCCGAAATGGATTTGCGAAGGTGGCCACATTATACGCCGCAAAATCCAGGGCTGCTGAAGTTCATCAGGGCATCCTTAATGCGAACGGCCGGCTTTCGCCGGCCGTTCAGGACTCGTTGACCATCCGCGCCTCGCGCGGACGATGCAAAGCTTACTTCCCGCGGCGCTTCACCTCGCGCACCGCGCCGCGCGCGGCGCTGGTGGTGAGTGCGGCGTAGGCCTGCAGCGCGGTCGAGACGTTGCGCTTGCGGCCCACGGCCTGCCAGGCGGCGTCCCCCTTCGCCTCCTCCGCGGCGCGGCGCTTGGCGAGTTCCTCGTCGGAGACCTCCAGCGTGATGCCGCGGTTCGGGATGTCGATGGCGATGATGTCGCCGGTGCGCACCAGACCGATGTTGCCGCCCTCCGCCGCTTCCGGCGACAGATGGCCGATCGACAGGCCGGACGAGCCGCCGGAGAAGCGTCCGTCGGTGACGAGCGCGCAGGCCTTACCCAGGCCCATCGATTTCAGATAGCTCGTGGGATAGAGCATCTCCTGCATGCCGGGGCCGCCGCGCGGGCCTTCATAGATGATGACCACGACCTCGCCGGCGACGACCTTGCCGCCGAGAATGCCCTCGACAGCCGCGTCCTGGCTCTCGAACACGCGCGCGGGGCCGGAGAATTTCAGGATCGAGGCGTCGACACCGGCGGTCTTCACGATACAGCCGTCCTGCGCGAGGTTGCCGTAGAGCACGGCGAGGCCGCCGTCCTTGCTGAAGGCATGCTCGAGATTACGCACGACGCCCTTCTCGCGATCGGCGTCGAGTTCGTCGTAGCGGCGTTCCTGGCTGAAGGCGACTTGCGTCGGGATGCCGCCGGGCGAGGCGCGATAGAAAGTGCGGACCGTCTCGCTCTTGGAGCACGTGATGTCCCAGCGCTCCAGCGCATCCTTCATGGTCGGCGCATGCACGGTCGAGACCGAGGTATCGATCAGCCCGGCGCGGTCGAGCTCGCCGAGAATGCCCATGATGCCGCCGGCGCGATGCACGTCCTCGACGTGAACGTCGGCGACCGACGGCGCGACCTTGCACAGCACGGGGACGCGGCGCGACAGCCGGTCAATGTCCTGCATGGTGAACTTGACCTCGCCTTCGTGGGCGGCGGCGAGAAGATGCAGCACGGTGTTGGTCGAGCCGCCCATCGCAATGTCGAGCGTCATCGCGTTCTCGAACGCCTTGAAGTTCGCGACTTTGCGTGGCAGCACGCTCGCATCGTCCTGCTCGTAATAGCGGCGGACGATATCGACAATGGTGTGGCCCGCCTCGACGAACAGGCGTTTGCGGTCGGCATGGGTGGCAACCACCGTGCCGTTGCCGGGCAGCGCGAGGCCGAGCGCCTCGGTCAGGCAGTTCATGGAGTTGGCGGTGAACATGCCCGAGCAGGAGCCGCAGGTCGGACATGCCGAGCGCTCGATCACCTTGACGTCCTCGTCGCTGACCTTGGAGTCGGCAGCGGCGACCATGGCGTCGATCAAGTCGACAGCCTTGGTCTTGCCGGCCAGCGTGACCTTGCCGGCTTCCATCGGACCGCCCGAGACGAACACGGCGGGGATGTTGAGGCGCAGTGCGGCCATCAGCATGCCGGGCGTGATCTTGTCGCAGTTGGAGATGCAGACCATGCCGTCGGCACAATGCGCGTTGACCATGTACTCGACGCTGTCGGCGATCAGCTCGCGCGACGGCAGGCTGTAGAGCATGCCGTCATGCCCCATGGCGATACCGTCGTCGACCGCGATGGTGTTGAATTCCTTGGCGACGCCGCCGGCCTGCTCGATCTCGCGGGCCACGAGCTGTCCGAGGTCCTTGAGGTGGACGTGACCGGGCACGAACTGGGTGAAGGAGTTGACGACCGCGATGATCGGCTTGCCGAAATCGCCGTCCTTCATGCCCGTCGCGCGCCAGAGGCCGCGAGCGCCCGCCATGTTGCGGCCGTGGGTGGTGGTACGGGAGCGATAGGCTGGCATGGCGGTTTCCGTCCTCGGGTTTGGGCCGGGCGGGAAAATGTGGTGCCGCCTCAGGCCTTTGTGGCCGGATAGCGCACGCGGGGAACGCGCGCAACGGGAACTTGGGGCGGACAGGGCTCCCCTGCTCCCGGCGCGGGCTCTCCCGTGCCCCGGACGCAGCGCAGCGCTTCTTCAGCGGTGCGCTGCAGAACCGGGGCCCAGAACATGCGGAGAGATGGGTCCCGGCTCTGCGGAGCGGCACTGCGCGCCGCACCGCGTCCGGGACACGGGGCCTGCGGACTACTGCAGCGTCGGATCCAGCCGATCCCGCAGCCAGTCGCCGATCACGGATACCGCCAGCGTGGTCACGACGATGGTGGCCGCCGGCGCCAGCATGATCCAGGGGGCCCGGGTCAGGTACTCGCGGCCATAGCCGACCATGTTGCCGAGGCTGGTCATCGGCGGCTGGACGCCGAGGCCGAGGAAGGACAGGCCGGACTCCATCAAGATCACTTCAGGGAAGACCAGCGTGGTCGAGACGATCAGGGTCGAGGCGATGTTGGGCAGGATATGCCGCAGGTAAATCCGCGACGGCGTGGCGCCGAGTTGACGCACCGCGGCGGCGTAGCCTTGCGCATTGGCAGAGATGGCGAGGCCCCGGGAGATGCGGGCATAGCGCTCCCAGCCGAACAGGCCCATCAGGCCGATCAGAAGCGGCAACGAATTGCCGAAGAAGGCGAGCACGGCGAGCGCCATGATCAGGAACGGCATGCTGGCCTGGAAGTCGGTCAGCATCAGCACGAGCTGCTCGACGACCCCGCGAAAATGCGCGGCGAGGAAACCGAGCGTGGTGCCGACGACGGCCGAGATCGCGGTGGCGCCGAAAGCGATCAGCAGCGAGATGCGGATCGAGACCAGAAGACGCGACAGCACGTCGCGGCCGAGCTCGTCGGTGCCGAGCCAGTGCGCCACGTTGCCGGGCGCCGCCAGACGATTGCGCAGGTCGAGCTGGGTGTAGCCGTAGGGCGCGATCTTCTCGGCGAAAGCCGCGATCACCAGCATCGCGACGATCCAGCTGATCGCGAGCACGACCGAGACCGGGACCGGGACCGCAGGAAGGCTGATGCGGCGACGGATGGACGTGTCCTTCAGCGTGGCATCCGTCATGCGTGCGCTCCTTTGGCACGCAGCCTGGGATCGAGGAATCCGTAGAGGAAATCGACGACCAGATTCGACGTGACCATGGTCATGGCGACCAGCAAGAGGATGCACTGCACGACGGCGAGGTCGCGGTTGGCGACGGCGACGACGAGCAGGCGCCCTACTCCCGGCCAGGAGAATACGCTCTCGACCACGACCGCGCCGGCGATCAGCGTGCCCACCATGAAGCCGAGAATCGTGACGGTCGGGATCGCCGCGTTCGGCAGCGCGTGCGACGTCACCACCTTGCGCCAGGGTACGCCCTTGGCGGATGCGGTGCGAATATAAGGCTGGCCCAGCACCTCCAGCATGGCGCTGCGGGTGAAGCGCGCCAGCACGGCGGCGCCGCCGAGGCTCAGCGTTGCGATCGGCAGGATGGCGTGGCGCCAGCTGTCCTGCCCGCCCGAGGGCAGCCAACCGAGCTGCACGGCAAACACGAGAACCAGGATCAGCGCCAGCACGAAGCTCGGCACGGTGAAACCGGCGACCGCCGTCATCATCACGGCGCGATCGATGGCGGAGCCGCGATGCAGCGCGGCGTAGATCCCGGCGGGGATCCCGAGCACGACCTTGAAGACAAACGCCGGCAAGGTCAGCGCCAGCGTCGCGGGAATGCGCTCCAGCACCAGCTCGATCGCGGGGCGCCCGTCGCGCATGGAGCGGCCGAGCTCGCCCTTGGCGATGGCATGGAAGTAGTCGAGATATTGGAACCAGATGGGATCGTCGAGGCCCCAGGCCTTGCGGAACGCCGCGAGCACCTCGGGCGGAGCCTCGGGTCCCAAAATCATCAGCGCGGGATCGCCCGACAGCCGCAGCACGACGAAAGCGAAGGTGACGACGAGCACGATGGTGAGCGCGGCCCGACCGATGCGGATGGCGAGATAGCGTCCCATCAGGCGGCGTCCCGCGTCTCGGCACCCGTGACGAGATGGCAGGCCACCTGCCTGCCGCCGCCGACCGCCGAGAGCGCCGGCACCTCGCTCGCACAGCGCGCGATGGCCCGCGGGCAGCGCGGATGGAAAGCGCAGCCTGTGGGGCGCGCTGCCGGGTTCGGCGGATCGCCCGCCAGCACAATCCGGCCGGCACTGCGGCGGCCCGGCGCGGGAGATGCCGAGACCAGCGCCTGCGTATAGGGATGCTCGGGACGTGCGAACAGATCGTCGGCACTGCCGATCTCGACGATGCGGCCGAGATACATCACCGCGACGATATTGCTGATCTGCCTGACGACGCGCAAATCGTGGCTGATGAACAGCAGAGTCAATCCAAGCTGCGCCTGGAGATCGCAGAGCAGGTTGACCACCTGCGCCTGGATCGAGACGTCCAGCGCGCTGACCGGCTCGTCGCAAACGAGGAAGTCGGGCTTCGTCGCCAGCGCTCGCGCCAGCACGATGCGCTGGCGCTGGCCGCCGGACAGCGCGCCTGGATAGCGCGCGCCATGCGCCGGTGTCAGTTCGACCGCGCGCAGCAATTCGCGAACGCGGTCCTCGCGCTCGGCGGGCGTGCCGAGATTGTGGATGTCCAGAGGTTCGCGGATTTGCGTTGCGACCGGCAAACGCCGGTCCAGCGCACCCAGCGGATCCTGGAAGATCATCTGCATGCGCGCGCGCTGCGCACGCCATGCCGGCGTGCCCGGCGCAGCCATCGGCTTGCCGTCGAACTTCACCTCGCCGCGATCGGGCGGCTCGAGGCCGAGCACGATGCGGCCGGTGGTGGATTTGCCCGAGCCGGACTCGCCGACGAGGCCGAGCGTCTCGCCCTTTGGAATGGTCAGCGACACGCCATCGACGGCATGGACGGCCGTCGCTCGGCCGAACATGCCAGAACGCATCGCATAGCTGCGCGAGATCGCGGACACCTCGACGAGCGGCGGGCTCATTCGGCGGCGATCCCGAGCAGCGCGCGGCGCGAGGCCTCGGCGCGGATGCAGGCAACGCTGCGGTCGTTCGCGATCGGCGCCAAAGTGGGTGCGGCGAGCCCGCAGGGATCGGATGCCAGCGCACAACGCGGCGCGAAGGCGCAACCACCCGGCATGTGCGCGGGATCGGGCACAGTGCCGGGAATGGCCGTGAGGCGGCGGCGCGGGCCGTCGAGCGGCGGCAGCGCGCCGATCAGACCTTGGGCATAGGGATGGACGGGATCGGCAAAGAGCTGGTTACTGGGGGCCTGCTCGACGATACGGCCGGCATACATCACCGCGACGCGGTCGCAGTTCTCGGCGACGACGCCGAGATCGTGACTGATCAGCACCATCGCCATGCTCATCTCGCGGCGGATGGTGGAGAGCAGCTCCAGGATTTGCGCCTGGATCGTGGCATCGAGCGCGGTGGTCGGCTCGTCCGCGATCAACAGGTCCGGATTCCCGGCGAGCGCCATCGCGATCATGATGCGCTGGACCTGGCCGCCCGAAAATTCGTGCGGATAGGCCTCCAGCCGCCGGCCCGCGTCGGGGATCCCGACGAGATCGAGCAGCCGCCGCGCTTCCGCCTTCACGGAATTGCCCTGGAGATCACGATGCAGCACCAGAGCTTCGGAGAGTTGCCTGCGAATGGTCAGCACCGGATTGAGCGAACTCGCCGGATCCTGGAAGATCATGGCGATGCGCCCGCCCCTGACCTGGTCGAGCTCCGATACGGGCGCGCCGAGAAGCTCGCGGCCGTCGAGCCGAACCGAGCCCGACACTTTCGCATGTCGCGGCAGGAGCCCAAGCGCGGCAAGCCAGGTCACCGACTTGCCCGATCCGGATTCGCCGACGAGGCCGACGGCCTCGCCCTTCCGCATGGTGAGATCGACCCCGCGCAGGACCGGCACGCCGCTGAAAGCGACGCGCAGGTCCCGGATGCTGACCAGCGACGACACCTCAGGCCTCGAAATTGCCGGCGCGGAAATCCATCGCGAAGGCGGGCGAGGCCTTCCACTTGATCGATTTCGGCTTGGCCGTGAAGGTCGCGTTCTGGTGCAGCACCGTGTAGGCGGGATCCTCGCGCTCGGCGATCTCCAGCATGCGGAGGAACGCCTTCTTGCGCGCGGCGCGGTCGGTCGAGGTCTCCAGGAACTCCGAGAGCTTGTTCAGCTCGACATTGGTCCACTCACCGATCTGCTGCTGCTGACCATTCGGGCCGTGCTGGGCGACCAGCGAGGACACCGGATCGTTGAAGGCGGCCGAATTCGACCAGTCGCGCACGGCGCGGCTCGGCGCACGCTCCATGATCTGCGACCAGTTCTCCTTGGTCTCGATCTGGACGTTGAGCCCGACCGATTTCCACATCTCGACCAGCACCTGCGCGGTCGCGACCTGGTTGGTGTAGTAATTATTGAGCAGGCGGTACGGAATCGGATCGCCCTTGTAATTGGCCTGCTTGAGGAGATCCTGCGCCAGCTTGGGATCGTAGGCCGGCACGCTCCAGTCGGCGTTGAACATGTCGCCGTAGAATTCCCATTGCAGGCCCTTCGGCACGCGGGTGCGGCCGGCCCACAGGCTGTCCACGATGGCCTGGCGATCGATCGAATGAGTGAAGGCGCGACGCACCAGCGGATTGGCGAGCACGGCGTGGTTCTTGTCGAACACGGTCAGGCGGTGATTGAGGATGGTGCCGCCCTGCACTTCGAATGCCGTGTTCTTCTCGATGCCGGCAATCTGGTCCGGCGGGATGTCGCAGGCGAACTGGTATTCGCCCGACAGGAGGCCGTTGATGCGGCTCGCGACTTCAGGCACTTCGAGGAAGCGGATGCGCTTGAGCGGCGGACGGCCGCCCCAATATTCGTCGTGAGCTTCCAGCGTCAGCGACACATCAGGCTTGAGTTCCACGACCTTGTAGGGGCCGGTCGTGATCGGCTTGCGGGCCCAGTCGAGATAGCTTGCGGATTCCGCCCAGGCACGGCGATTGGCGATGTCCGAGCCGTAGCGCGACAGCCGGCCCTCGATGGTGACGTCGGGCGTCGCGTTGTAGAAGCGCACCGTGTACTTGTCGACGGCATCGACGCGGACGAGGTCCGGCCAGATGCGGCGGGCAACCGCAGGCACGTCCGGCGGCAGTTCCTTGCCGGGACGCGGCGTCGGGATCTTCTCGAAGGCCTGGATGGTCGAGCGGCTCTTGGCCTCGGTCTCACCGAACATGCGCTCGCGGCTGAAGGTGAAGACGACGTCCTCTGCAGTCAGCTCGTCGCCATTGTGGAACTTGACGCCCTGGCGCAGCTTCACCTCGACGGTCTGGTCGTCGATGCGGCGCCATTCGGTGGCGAGACCCGGCACGGCTTCCAGATTGCCGCGCCAGTTCTTGGAGATCAGGCCTTCCCAGATCGAGGAGAAGAACACGCGCTCACCGACATTGGACTGCTCGCGCAGCACGTCGAGCACGTTCGAATTGGTGACCTTCTGCACCGCGATCGTCACGGAGGGCCGGTTGTCGGCCTGCCCGATCGCAAAGCGCGGCAGCAGCAGAGTGCCTGCGGCAGCGCCGCCGGATTTCAGGATGGTGCGACGGGTAAATTTGCTCATGGCGGTAGCCCCTGCCCTGGATGATGCTGGTTATTCGGCGAGACCGAGCGCGGCCAGATGGGCTGCGCCGGCGCGGACGTTGTCGTGATTACGAAGCTCGAGGATCAGCCGCGGGTTGGAATTCAGCCGTGCCAGTGCGCGGAACACGGCGACCCAGGGGATGTTGCCCTCGCCCGGCGCCCAGTGCCGATCGGCAAAGCCGTCGGTGTCCTGCAGATGCACATGCGTCAGCATGTCGCCGGCGGTCTCGACATAGTAGTCGACCGGCGGCGCGCCGGTGGAGATGTGCGCGTAGTTGGCATGCCCGGTGTCGAGCGAGACGCGGACCTTGGCGCTTTCCAGCGCCTTGGCGAGACGGACGCGATCACGCGGGTCCTTGTCCTCGATGTTCTCGATGACGATCTCGCAGCCGATGGTCTCGGCGCGCGCGATCACCTCGGCGAGCGTCGCCTTGACGCGCTCGACGATGTTGGCGCGGTTGTCGGGATAGAGATCGAGATTGTTGTGGTCCCAGGTCGTGAAAGGCGAATGGATCACCATCTGCGTCGCCCCGAGGAATTCCGCGGCATCGAGGCCCTGCAGCAGGCGCTTGGTCACGGCCTGGCGGATCATGGGATCGTGGCTGTCGATCTTGAAGCCCCAGAACGGGCCGTGGATGCCGAGTCGGCCGGTATGGCCCGCGAGCATCTGCTTGATCTCGCCCGCCGTGCTGCGCCAGTCGCTGTCGAGCAGATCGGCGCGGAAGAAGTCCTGGATCTCGAGGTCGCGCTGCCGGTCCAGAAGCCAGTCGCGATGCGCGGGAATCGATTTGATGGACAATGCGGCGCCCAGCACCGGCTTCGACATGGCTTGCTCCTTGACCGTCAGCGATGACGGAGAGCAGCGCTAGACCAGTTCAATGACAGGCCCGTGAAGCACGGGTTCCGCAGTGCGGACGAACTGTGGACATCTGCCGATCGTTCAGTCGGGATCCGCACAACAGCGATCGCAGCGCCGATACCGAACGCGCGCGTTGCAAAACGAGCACATGGCAAGCCGCATCTGTGCCCGTAGTGATCCGGAATGGAATCCTAACCATACTTCGCGTACATCGCGGGACATCGATCGGCGGCCACTTCCACGGGCATCACCCTCTGATCGCGCTACATGGGGTTGGGGGACCACATGGGGCGGGGGATTGAAGGCTGGGGCAAAGTGACGAGGTCCGGACTCCTAGGCACTCCGGACCTCGAAGCTTTCTTAGATTGAACGCAACTTCGCGCCGTCCGGATGGGGCATCCGGGCGGCGCGTTGTCGTTTCAGCGTTCGCTTTTCGGTCAGCGCGTCTGCGGCCCCGGTCGAGACAGTCTCTGGCGTGAGCGCGATCCCGTGAAGCGGAATACGCCGGGACTCACATGGGATCCTGGAGCGTGAGACGGGCTGTAAAGGTCACGGTGGTCTTGCCGACCAGGGCCATGCCTTCGACCTCGGCGCCGCCGGCGGAATAGTCGCCCGAAAAACCGCAAGAGACCTCCCGCCCGCCGAAGGCGAGCGTTCTGCCGACCGCTTCGGTGTGCTGGTTGACGATCATATCGCCACGCCACTTGCCGTTCCGGAAGGTGTAGCTGCCGGTGTAGTAGAAATAGCTGTCGCCGCCCATGATGCGCCCGTCGTGGAGCACGACGACGCCCCTCGCCTGACCGCGCTTGCCGTCGCGCATCTCGATGTCGAAGATGTAAAGGCCGTTGACGACGCCGGCCTCCTCCGCTTCCGCCCGATCCCCCGCCGACATCCGATCATCTCCCCACCGATCCAGCCGCTCCGATCAGTTCGGCACGTTCCGCTCGAGATCCTCGAGCCATGCCGCCGCACTCGAATCCGACGGCGCGCGCCAGTCGCCGCGGGGCGACAGCGAGCCGCCCGACGAGACCTTCGGGCCGTTCGGCATGGCCGAGCGCTTGAACTGGCTGAAGGCGAAGAAGCGGCGCAGGAACACCTCGAGCCAGCGCCGGATCTCCGGAAGATCGTAAGCCCTGCGCCGATCGCCCGGGAACGCCGGCGGCCATTCACCCCTGGCGACGTCCTTCCAGGCGTGCTGCGCCATGAAGGCGATCTTGGACGGCCGCATGCCGAAACGCAGCGTATAGAACAGGTTGAAATCCTGCAGCTCGTACGGCCCGACCGAGGCTTCCGTGCTCTGCGGCTTCTGGCCGGGCTCCACCGGCACCAGCTCGGGCGAGATCTCGGCGACCAGGATCGAGCCGAGCGTGCGGTTGACGTCGTCGCCGAACTGCTTCGACGAGATCACCCAGCGGATCAGGTGCTGGATCAGCGTCTTCGGCACGCCGGAATTGACGTTGTAATGCGCCATCTGGTCGCCGACGCCATAGGTGCACCAGCCGAGCGCAAGCTCGGAGAGGTCACCGGTTCCGATCACGATGCCGCCGTGATGGTTGGCGAGCCGGAACAGATAATCCGTGCGCAGCCCCGCCTGCACGTTCTCAAAGGTGACGTCGTAGATCTTCTCGCCCCGGCCGAAGGGATGACCGATGTCCTTCAGCATCTGCGTCGCGGTGGTGCGGATGTCGAGTTCCTGCCAGTTCGTGTGCAACGCCTGCATCAGCGCCAGCGCATGGGTCTTGCTCTCGCTGCCGGTGGCAAAGCCCGGCATGGTGTAGGCGAGGATGTTCTCCCGCGGCAGGCCGAGCAGATCGACCGCCTTGGCGGCGACGATCAAGGCGTGGGTGGAATCGAGCCCGCCGGAGACGCCGATCACGACGCGCTTGGTGCCGGTGGCGCGCATGCGTTGCACGAGGCCGGCGACCTGGATGTTGTAGGCCTCGTAGCAATCCTGCTCGAGCAGGCTCTCGTCGCTCGGCACGAACGGAAAGCGCTCGATCTTGCGCAGGAAGCCGACGTCGCCCGCAGGCGGCTTCAGCGCGAACGTCACCTTGCGATAGAACGCCTCGCGCTGCCTGCGGTTGTCGTCGAACGTGCCCATCAGCGCGCGTTCCTGCCGGAGCAGATCGAGATCGACGTCGGCAGTTGTGACCTGGCCGCCCTGGCGGAACCGCTCGCCCTCGGCCAGCAGCGCGCCGTTCTCATAGATCGAGGTCTGGCCGTCCCAGGACAGATCCGTCGTAGACTCTCCGGCGCCGGCGGCCGCGTAAACGTAAGCCGCAAGGCAGCGCGCCGACGTCGACTGGCACAACAGCGCGCGCGAGCGCGCCCGGCCGATCGTGATCGGGCTGCCCGAGAGATTGATCAGCACGCTCGCGCCCGCGAGCGCGAGCTCCGAGGCCGGCGTGACCGGGATCCACATGTCCTCGCAGATCTCGACACCGATGGTGAGGCCCGGAACGTCCTCGGCCGCAAACAGAAGGTCGACGCCGAACGGCGCATGCAGCCCGCCGAACGCGATCGTCTCTCCGGCCATGCCGGCGCCGGAGGCGAAATGCCGGCCTTCGTAGAACTCGCGATAGGTCGGCAGATAGGACTTCGGCACCACGCCGAGAACGTTGCCGCGATGAATGACGACGGCGCAATTGTAGATGCGATGACCGAAGCGCAGCGGCGCGCCGACGATCAGGACCGGCATCAGCCCCGCCGACGCCTCGACAATGCCTGCAAGGCCGCGCTCGACCGCATCGAGCAGCGGATCCTGCTTGACCAAATCCTCGATCGCATAGCCGGACAGGCACAGCTCGGGAAACACGGCGACCGCCACCGACTGCTCGTGACAGGCCGCGGCTGCCGCCAGCACGGCCTTTGCGTTGGCCGAGGGATCGGCGACATGGGAGGTGGTGACGCAGGCCGCGACGCGCGCAAATCCGTGAGCGTAGATCGAGTGAAAATTCATCGCGCGCAGTACCCCAAATCTCTTCGTGCCGAAAGTCGTCGGCTCCAGACCCTATGTAGCCCATCGACCGCCCTCCGTGCAGGCCATCCGCCGTCATGCATAACGGATTTGCAGGGCCGCTGACCCAACGCCCGCGCGAGTTCAGGCGCTGCGGGCCAGCACGCCGGAGAGTTCGCCGCGCAGCCATTCGGCGATCCGCGGCCAGGCATGCGCATGGGTGCGCGCGCCCATGAACAGGCCGAGGTGATTGCTCGGCTCGGAGGCCGCGGCGATCAAGGCCGGCGGGGTGCCGAGCAGCCCCGCGGTGGCAAGCGCCTGCTCGGCCGGCACGACCTCGTCGTCGAGCCCGGCCAGCAGAAACACCGGCGCCTTGACGTGCTTCAGATCGATCGTGCGGCCAAGCGCGACGAAACGGCCGCCGGCGATCTGGTTCTCCCGGAAGATGCGGTTGACGATCTCCAGGTAGTATTTGCCAGGCAGATCGAGCGTCTCCGCGTTCCAGCGGTCGAAGCGCGCGAGCAGAGCCGCGCCCTCCTCGTCCGACAGGTCTCGCTGCAGAGCTGCGACGATGTCGTCGCGGCTGGGCGCCTTGGACCACAGGCGGAGCATCTCCCCGCCGCTGACATTGCCGCCGCCGCGCGCGACGAGCTGGTCGTAGACCATCTCGGGCGCGTTGCGGGTGAGCCGGGACAACGCGGAATCGATCGACAGATCCACGGGAGCGCCGACCAGCACCAGCCGCCGCACCTTGGCCGGAAAGCGCGCCGCATAGAGCAGCGACAGCCAGCCACCCTGGCACAGGCCGACCAGATCGATCGGCGCGCCGATCTCGTCGATGGCGACGTTGAGATCGCTGAGATAGCTGTCGATCGAGAGATAGCGCATGTCTGGTGTGGCCGAGCGCCAATCGGTGAGATAGATCCGCTCGATGCCGTTATCTCGCAAGGACGCCACCACGCTGTGGCCGGGCGCGAAGTCGGCAATCAGGGCCCGATGCAGTGCGTAGGGCGCGCAGACCAGTGCCGGCTGGCCGGAGCCGCCTCGCGAGCAATCGCGCAGGCGCATCGCGGCGAGCTCCAGCGTGACATTGTTGGACGTCGTCCACGGCAGATCGGCCTCGTCCCGCTCCGCCTGGCCGCGCTCGACCCACCAGAAACACGCATCCATGGCGAGCCGGGCCGCCGTCAGCGGCCACAGCAGCGGCTCGTCGGAAGAATGGTCCGGTCCGCCCGGCTGTTTGCCGATCTTGTGCACCATGACGTTCTCACGGTCCCCTAAAGAAACGCCTCGGCGCCAACGATGGAGATGCCGAGGTCACGAAAGCTCCGATGGGCCGCGGCCACCGAGCCGTCGAGATCGATGCCGCGGCAGGCCTCCTCGATAACGACAACCTCGAACCCGGCCTTGCGGGCGTCCTCCGCCGAGAAGCGGACGCAGAAGTCGAGCGCGAGCCCGGCGACAAAGACGGTCTTCAACTCGCGCTCGCGCAAATAGCCAAGCAGGCCCGTCGGCGTCCTCTTATCGTTCTCGACCAATGCCGAATAAGAATCGATGCCGCGGCGAAAGCCCTTGCGCACCACGAGGCTCGCGCGGGTGACATCGAGGTCGCGATGGAATTCGGCGCCTGAGCTGCCCTGCACGCAATGCGGCGGCCAGAGCACCTGGGTGCCGTAGTCAAGTTCTATGGTCTGGAACGGTTGCTTGCCCGTATGGTTCGACGCGAACGAGACGTGGTCGCCCGGATGCCAGTCCTGGGTCAGCACCATATTGCCGAATCTTTGGGCGATGCGGTTGATGGCGGGGATGACCTTCTCGCCGCCGGGAACGGCCAGCGCTCCGCCGGTGCAGAAGTCGTTCTGCACGTCGATCACTAGCAGCACGTCGCGGTCGGAAATCTTCATCACCGGTCTCATTCGATCGGCCAGACGCGTCGGCGTCGGACCAGCCCCCATAGTGTCGGTCTTCCCGCGCTGCTTCGCAACCACCGGCGCCGTGCAGCGCGAATTGGTCACGGGACGGCCGCCAGCATGCAACGGTTTGGCCTCGTCCGTGTTGACTAGGCGCATCCGTGGGCGGATTCTCGACAGACGGATCGGGTCGAAGCGCGGGTGCCGCGGCCGGCGGGCGGCAGCACCATGAGGTCATGAATATCGGTATGGATATCGGCAAGACAGGACAGATTCTTCTCGCCGATATCGGCGGTACCAATGCGCGCTTCGCGCTGAGCCAGAGCGATCCTGATTCCGGTCAACGCGATCAGCCCGGCCCCATCGACTATGTAAAGGTCGCCGACTTTCCGACCGTCCGCGAAGCCATCGCGGACGTCCTGGCGCGCCGGGCCGGCGGCCGGCAGCCCCGGAGAGCCGTGCTGGCCGTGGCCGGTCCCGTCACCAATAACCGCTGCGTCATGACCAACAGTCCCTGGGTCATCGACGGCAACGAGCTGCAACCGGCGCTCGGCTTCGACAGCGTTCACGTGCTCAATGACTTCGAGGTGGTGGCCTGGTCCCTGCCCGCCTTGCAGCCTGCCGATCTGATTCCGCTCGGCGGACAGGACGGCTTGGCCGGAGAGCCGCTGCTGGTGGTCGGACCTGGAACCGGCTTTGGGGTCTCCTGCCTGGTCGAGCGCCATGGCGCGCGCCTTGCCGTCGTCACCGAGGCCGGACACGCGACCCTGCCGGCGGAGAACGAGCGCGAGGAACGCGTGATCGCGTGCCTGCGCCGGCGTCTCGGCCACGTCTCCATCGAGCGTGGCGCGCTCTCGGGTTTCGGACTGCAAAACCTCTACGAAGCCACGGCCGAGGTTGACGGCGCCCAGGTGCCGCATCGCGACGCTGCCGCCATCACCAAGGCCGCGCTCGAAGGCAGCTGTCCCATCAGCCGCGCGACGCTGGACATGTTTTGCGCCATCCTCGGCTCGGTCGCGGGCAATCTCGCGGTGACGTTCGGCGCGCGCGGCGGCGTCTATGTCGCCGGCGGAATCGTGCCGCGCTTTCCCGAGTTCCTGCTGGCCTCCGCGTTCAGGGCTCGCTTCGAAGCCAAGGGACGCTTCCAGGACTATCTGCGCAACATCCCGACCCGGCTCGTGATCAAGCCCGATGCGAGCTTCGTCGGCCTGAAGATGTTTGCCGATTCCCAAGCTGGTTGAGGCCCGGCTGCCCCGGCAGCTTGCGGGTTCCCGTCATGCACAGCTGATTGCGGCGCATGCGCGGCTTCGGACGCGATCTTGCTTGCGCCCCTGTTTCAGATCGGAAACAATCCTGCCGTGTGTATGTGTGGCGTAGTTGCGGGGGCGTGACATGCGTAAGCAAGATTTCGGTTTCGACTATCACCGCTATCATCGCCTGCTTTGCGAGGCGGATGACGAAGACAAGCGGATGGCGCTGATCGACCTCCTGATCGAGGAAAAGGCGCGGGAGCGGCTGGCCGCCCAGCGCGCGTCGGACCGCGCGGCCATGACGGCCCAAACCATCGCCACCGTGCTGAAGAACGGCCGCAACTAAGGCTTGCAACTCCCCCGCCGCCACTGCGAACGGGCGATCCGATTGCGATTCCGTTAAGGACGCCTGGCAATCTCGTGTCAAACTTTTTGCGCTAGAAGTTCCCTCACCTGATGCAATTCAGGATCAACAAAGGGGGGAATGAACATGAGCATGATTTCGCTTACCGCTGTGCCGGCCGCCGTCGAAACGCGTTTCGCCGATCTGACCTTCAAGACCATCCTGGCGTTCTGCTGCACGGGCCTTGTCGCCTCGTTCGGCCTGATGGCGCGTGGCATCGACCTCAGCGCTGGCCTGATCTAAGATCGCGACGAATTCTGTTGCCGAATGGCCGCCCCCGACGGGCGGCCATTTTCGTTGAAGGCGTCGTCAATTTGGCGCGTCCGCGCCGCTCAGTGCGGCGTTTGGGCCGGGGCTCCCGGAAACATCGAATCAATCATCGCCTTGAGCTGATCCATTGCGATCGGCTTGCGCAGGATCGGCCTGCGCCGGAGCAAGGACGGCAGCAGCTCTGGCCCGTAGCCGGTTGCGAACATGAACGGCTTTCCCCGACGTTCGATCAGGTCGGCGACCGGATCGACGTAGACGCCCATGAGATTGATGTCGAGGATGGCCATATCGTATTGCGCGGTCATCGCGAATGCGCTGGCATCTCGGACGTTGTCCGCTTCCGCGACAACGTGGTGGCCGAGTTCCACCACCATGTCCGCGATCATCATCCGGATCAGCGCCTCGTCTTCGACCAGGAAAACGGAGAGTCCGTCCGCCATATCAACCCCGCAGTCAGCTTGCGAAGATAATCATACCTCAATTGCGGGGAGGATTCACGAATTCGTGGCGGGCGCCGTTAATTCGCTGGCGCCCGATCCGATTCAACTTGATCAATCCAGTCCGCGCTCGTGGCTCAGACGCACCATCTCCTGGATGAAGACCTGCTTCTGCTTGTCATCCAAGCTGGAATAGAGCGGCTCGGCGGCGTCGGCGACATTGCGCTGGTCGGCAGCGCGATCGATCAGGAACTGCGCTTCGTTGCGCATCTGCTCGACGATATCGTCGGGCGGATCCCGCTTGGCGCGGGCAACCCGCAAGTTGAGCCGCTCTGCACCATTATGTCCCAGGTAGTGCATCGCGCTCGAGAAGCCGTACCAGTGCTTCTCCTGATCGGGGGTGAGGTTCAGCTCGGTCTTGATCCGCTCGATATAGGAATCGCTGTTGGCAACGATCTGTTCGGCGGTCTGCTGCGGCGCGCCGGACTGGGTGAGGACCGTGACATCCTTGTTGTCCTTACCCTGCGGCGCGTTCTTCGCCTCCTTGCTCGCCTTGGCGCCCTTGCTTCCCTTGGCGCTCTTGGCGTCCTTATCCTTGGCATCCTTATCTTTGGCGCCCTGCTTGGCATCCTTGCCCGCGTCCTTGGAGGCGTCCTTGCCAGCGTCCTTTGCAGTATCCCTGGCGGGCGCGCCCTGATTGCCGTTGTTGTTGCCGACGCCAAGCACGCCGGTGAAGACGCCGACCACACCGCCGATCGCGCCGCCGAGCACGCCACCGACCGGCCCCGCCGCCTTGTTTCCGGCCGCAGCGCCGTCCTGCACGCCTTTGACCAAGCCCTGGGCATTGGCCACTGCGCCGGCGCCGAGCAGCAGCGCGAGCACTGACCCCAGCGCGAACCATCGTCGCTTGTGAAGCCGCGCAGACGGCGCCGGGTTGTTCATTCTCGTCTCCATTGTCGATCGGACTGGCCTGTTGGGGCGGGAGCCTCCGCCAGTTGCAACTCTATCGTCTCCGCCGCGCGGCGGTCCAGACGCAGCGGGGTGCTGTCCACGTCCGAAAAGTCTTTCGCGCGAAGCGGTTATGCAGGCTTAATCGAAACTGCGGCGTAATTGCGCACGGAACGTTCAGGCCGGCCTTGCCCAAGTGTGCGTCGCAAAAAACAAGCGATCGCAGCAGACGAGGAACGCAGCACTGCCGCGTTCCTGCACGCAACGTTAGTTCTATGCGCGAGCCCTTTGGTTTTCTCGACAGACGCGATCAATCATGATCTGATCGCGCTACCAATTTGCTGCGGCCTCGATGAATTGCCATCGGGCCGACGGCATCAAGAAGAAAATCGAACAACAAGAACTCGGAAAAGAAGTCTTAGAGGAAACTCCAACAACAAACACCCAAGCGAGGAAACGAGATGTCACGCAAGGCACTGACGCGACGTCAATTTGTAGCTGCCACTGCAATGTCCTCCGCGGCGCTGATCACGGCGCCCTACGTCCGGGGCGCCTACGCCGCCGGCAAGCTCTCGATCGGTTTCTGGGACCATTGGGTCCCCGGCGCCAACAAGGCCTCGACCGACCTCGTCAACGAATGGGCTGCGAAAGAGAAGGTCGAAGTCTCGATCGACTACATCACCAGCAACAACAAGAAGCTCGAACTGACGGTCGCCGCCGAAGCGCAAGCGAAATCCGGCCACGACATTCTCCAGATGCCGACCTGGTGGCCGCACGCCTATGCGGACCAGCTCGAGCCGGTCAGCGACATCATGGAGGCGATCGTCAAGCAGAACGGCGAGGTGAACGGCACGACCAAATATCTCGGCCAGTCCGGCGGCAAATGGCTTGCCGTTCCCGCCACCGTCGGCAGCCAGATCAAGGGCCCCTGCTCGCGCATCGACCTGATGAAGAAGCATGCTGGCATCGACGTCCAGGAAATGTATCCGGCGGGCAGCACGCCCAAGGACGAGAACTGGACGATGGACGTCTTTCTCAAGGCTGCGGAAGCCTGCAACAAGGCCGGCTTCCCGTTCGGGATCGGCCTCGGCGAGACCACCGACAGCGTCGATACCGCCGGCGCGATCTTCCAGTCCTTCGGCGCCGAGCTCGTGAATTCCAAGGGCGACATCACCGTGAAGAGTGATAACGTGCGTCAGGCCCTCGAATTCTACAAGAAGCTGATCGCGGTGCTTCCGGCGGACGCGCCCTCCTGGGATGACGCGTCCAACAACAAATGGCTCATCTCGGGTCGCGGTGCACTGATCCTGAATCCGCCGAGCTCGTGGGCCGTTGCCAAGCGCGACGCCCCCCAGGTCGCCGAGCAATGCTGGACTCACGGCATGCCGGCGGGTCCAAAGGGCCGCTTCGCACCGTTCCTGCCCTATTTCTGGGGCGTATGGGCCTTCGGCAAGAACAAGGAAGCCGCCAAGAGCCTGCTGACCCATCTGTCGCAACCCTCGTCGATCGAAAAGTTCGTCGCGGCGAGCGGTGGCTACGATCTCCCGGCCTTCGCCAACATGACGAAGCTGAAGACTTGGGCCGAGGAAGGGCCGCCGAAGGGCACGCTCTATAGCTATCCCGACCCGCACGGCCGCCAGACCATGTCGATCGCGGCCTCGCCGGCGCCGCCCAAGATCGCGCAGCAGATCTACAACCAGGCGACGCTGACCAAACTGGCGCTGCGCTACGCCCGTGGCGAGACCATGGAGCAGGCGCTCTCCTGGGCCGAGGGCGAGTGCGAAGGCTTCATGCGGAGCTGATGCCGGGTCAATGCCATGGCGGTTCACGCGTTCGCGCGTGAGCCGCCGGGGATTCCCCGTTCCGTCCGCTCCGACGAAGCCGACCCGTGCGGCCGGCTTCCGTTGAACATTCCGTCAGAAAGTTTGACCATGGCCGATGTCGTCGTTGAGCAAGGTCGCTCCATCCGGGTTGCTGCCCCGCGCAAGCGCACAAGCCTCCGCAATGCGCTCAGGCGGAAGTCGACGATGGCGTTCTTCCTGACGCTGCCGCTGATCCTCCTGATCGCGCTGCTCGTGCTTTATCCCGCCTTCTACTCCATGCATCTGGCGACCTTGAACAAGTCGATGCAGAAGTTCGTCGGCCTCGGCAACTTCACGTTCCTGTTCAAACGCGACACGTTCTGGATGGTGGTCCGCCAATCCTGCATTTTTGCCCTCACCGCCGTGTTCTTCAAGGCGCTGATGGGCTTCATCGTCGCCCATTTCGTCCACAACCTTCCGGCCAAGGGCCAGCGCAAATGGCGCGGCATGCTGCTGGTGCCCTGGGTGATCCCGCCGGCGATGAGCACGCTGGCCTGGCTGTGGCTGTTCGACCCCTCTTACAGCGCCTTCAACTACACCCTGTCCTTCTTCGGCATCGGGCCCATTCCCTGGCTCGGCGACACATTCTGGGCGCGCTTCTCCGTCATCCTCGTCAACGTCTGGTACGGCGCGCCGTTTTTCATGATCATGTACCTCGCCGCGCTGAAATCGGTGCCTGACCAGCTCTACGAGGCCGCGTCGATCGACGGCGCCAATTGGTGGCAGAAGATCTGGCACATCACCTTGCCGATGATGCGCAACATCATCGCCATCACCACGCTGTTCTCGCTGATTGTGACCTTCGCCAATTTCGACATCGTGCGCATCCTGACCTCCGGCGGCCCGCTGGATTCGACGCATCTGTTCGCGACCTGGGCGTTCCAGGTGGGCATCCAGAGCAGCGATATTCCGCTCGGCGCCTGCGTCTCGCTGTTCATGGTGCCGATCCTCGCAGTCGCGGCGATCTTCATTCTGCGCGATGTCAACAAACGTGGGAACGAAGCCTGATGAGCACGCTGGCAATCGACAAGGGCGGCCCCACGCGCAAGGTCAAATACCGGAGCATGAGCCGGGATCGCGCCTGGGCGCTGCGCTGGTCCTACTTCTTCCTGGTGCTGTTTGCGATCTTCTCGCTGACACCGCCGATCTACATGCTGATCACATCGCTCAAGAGCAGCGCGGAGATTTCGGCGGCGACCAATCCCTGGTGGGTGTTTCATCCCACCCTGGCGAACTATGTCGAGCTTCTGACCTCGAACCAGTTTCTGCGCTTCTTCTGGAACTCCGCGATCGTCTCCATCGTGGTGGTGACGATCACGATGCTGATCAGCATTCCCGCGGCGTTCGCGCTGGCGCGGATGAAATTCTGGGGCTCAACCACGCTCGCGACCGGAGTGTTCCTCACCTACCTCATCCCGGACAGCCTGCTGTTCATTCCGCTGTTCAAGATGCTCGCGGTCTTTCAGGACATCACCGGCATCACGCTGCTCAATCGCTGGTACGTGCTGCTGTTCATCTATCCGACGCTGACGGTGCCGTTCTGCACCTGGATCATGATCGGCTATTTCGCCTCGATCCCCAAGGAGCTGGATGAGGCCGCCCTGATCGACGGCGCCTCCTGGCTGCAGACGCTGACGCGGATCTTCATTCCGGTCGCGCTGCCCGGGCTGATCGCCGCGACCATCTTCGCCTTCACGGTATCCTGGGCCCAGTTCCTGTATCCGCTGGTGTTCACGACATCGGTCGACCAGCTGGTGCTGCCGGTCGGCATCACCACCACGCTGATCAAGGGCGACGTCTTCAACTGGGGACAGATCATGACCGGCGCCCTGCTCGGCGCGGCGCCGCCGCTGATCATCTACGCCTTCCTGATGGACTACTACATTGCCGGCCTGACCGCCGGCGCGACAAAGGGTTGATGGCGAGGAGCTGAAGTTCGATGGCTGACGTTGCTTTGCGGAAGGTAGTCAAGCGTTACGACGACGTCGAGGCCGTGCGCGGCATCGACCTCGACATTGCCGACCATGAGTTCATCGTGCTGGTCGGCCCCTCCGGCTGCGGCAAGTCCACGACGCTGCGCATGATCGCGGGCCTCGAGGACATCAGCGACGGCGACATCATGATCGGCGGCGACGTCGTCAACGACGTGCCGCCGAAGGATCGCGACATCGCGATGGTGTTCCAGAACTACGCGCTCTACCCGCACATGACGGTTGCGGAGAACATGTCGTTCGGGCTGCGCCTGAAGCACTATCCCAAGGCGGAGATCAAGGCGCGGGTGACGGAAGCCGCCCGCCTCCTCGACATCACCGACCTGATCGACCGCAAGCCGAAGCAACTCTCAGGCGGCCAGCGCCAGCGCGTCGCGATGGGCCGCGCCATCGTGCGCAACCCGAAGGTCTTCCTGTTCGACGAGCCGCTGTCCAATCTCGACGCGAAACTCCGCGTGCAGATGCGCATCGAGATCAAGAAGGTGCACCAGAAGGTGCGCACCACGACCGTCTACGTCACCCACGACCAGGTCGAGGCGATGACGCTGGCCGACCGCGTCGTGGTGATGAACAAGGGCCGCATCGAGCAGATCGGCACGCCCAACGAACTCTACCACAAGCCTGCGACGCGCTTCGTCGCCGGCTTCATCGGCTCGCCCGCGATGAACTTCATCCCGTGCCGGCTCGAGGACGTCGGCGGCGCGCTGCAGATCCGCCTCGCCGACCGCATCGCGTTTGCGCTGCCGCCGGCCCGCGCCGCGCGCTACAACGCGCTGCCGCGCACGGAGAAGCTGCTGCTCGGTATCCGCCCCGAGCATCTCACCGAGTCGCATGCGCATCTCGGACCTGGCGTCGAATCCTTCGACACCGTGCTCGACGTCACCGAGCCGATGGGCATGGAGACCCTGGTCTATTTCGGGCTCGAGGGCACGCCGGTCTGCGGCCGCGTCGATCCCAATGCCGGCGCTACGGACGGGGCTCCCATGCGTTTGGCGATGGACCTCAACAACATGCACCTGCTAAACGAGGCGACCGGCGTCGTGTTATGACGCCGGCTCAAGAAACTCGCGCAGGCAGGGGACGATGGCGACCAACAAGAAGAAGATTTTCGTTACGCAAACTTTGTCGCAAGGGGCACGCGCCCTCCTCACCCAGCGCGACGATATCGAGCTCGTCGAGTTCGCGAACCTGATCTCGGCGAAAGACTTCGAGGCCTTGCTGAAGAGCCATGCGCCGGTCCATGGCGTCGCGCTCGGCGCGACCGCCTTCGGCGAGACCGAGCTCGAAGCCGCCAAGGACATGAAGGTGGTGACGCGCATCGGCGTCGGCTACGACGCCGTCGACGTGCCCGCCCTCTCCCGCCGCAAGGTGCCGCTGATGGTCGCCGGCAGCGCCAACTCGCCCTCGGTCGCCGAGCAGGCCCTGTTCATGATGCTGACGCTGGCCAAGCGCGCGCAGGAGCTGCACGCCTGCGTCAAGGACGGCAAATGGGCCGACCGGCTCGGCATGCTGCCGTTCGATCTCTACGGCAAGACCGTGCTGATCATCGGCTTCGGCCGCATCGGCAGCCGCACCGCCAAGCGGTGCCTCGCCATGGAAATGAAGGTGCAGGTCTACGATCCCTACAAACCTGCCGCCGACATCAAGGCTGCCGGTTGCGAGCCCGTCACCGACCTCGACGCGGCGCTGCCCCATGCCGATTTCGTCACCATCCACTGCCCGAAGACGCCGGAAACCGTCGGCCTGTTCGACGCCGCGCGGATCGGTCGGATGAAGCCGAAATCCTATCTCATCAACACCGCGCGCGGTGGCATCGTGAAGGAAGCCGCGCTGCATGACGCGCTCACTTCCGGCAGGCTTGCCGGCGCCGGCATCGACGTGTTCGAGGTGGAGCCGCCGCCGGTCAGCAACGCACTGTTCGCACTGCCCAACGTCATCATCGCCCCGCACGTCGCCGGCGTCACGGTCGAGGCGGTCCAGCGCATGAGCGAGCAGACCGCGCGCAACATCCTGAGTGTGCTGGACGGCGATCCCATCACGCAGAACGTCATCAATCAGGATGTGCTGGCCTGACGCGACCCGAGGCGGGCGGGCAATCCGCCCGCCTTCGGAAGGCCAGAATACGTCCCATTTTGGTGCAGATCGAGCCCCAACTCAGCCTTAATCGAACGCGCCTAATGTTCCCTGGCGGGGCGGCAGTGGGACAAACTAGCGAGCCGCGTCGAGCTGGAGGATGGACCTTGTCAGAGATCGACCCGACCGACCACGCGCTGGCGACCATCGCCAGCATTCTGGAGCGCCCCGAGCCCGTTCTGGTCATTCGCAAGACCGAAACCGAGATCGTGGTGGCTGGAGAGCGCGATCACGTTGACGCCGACGAGCATCAGGTCGTGGACGAATATCCGGCGCTCGAAGAGCATCCGGCTCTGGAAGAGCATCCTGTCGTCGAGGAGCAGCCGCTGGTCCCGGAGCACACCGATGCCGACGGATACAGCAAGGTCGGGCCCGGCCCCATGGTTGCGATCCGCCTCAAATGGACGGTCCATCGCGGCGACGACGGCCAGTTCTACGTCCACGAGACCATCGGCGAGCAATCCGCCCCCGTGGTCAGCGGCCCCATGACGAGCGAGGCCGCGGTGCATTTCGTCGACACCCAGCAGGGCGAGGCGCAAAGGCGCTTCGAGCTGCTGCGCAGCGAGATTGCCGGCCGCAGCTCGCTGGCCGATTACGAGCGCAAGGGCGAAGCGTAATCAAGTCGGATTGCTTTACACCTCTCCCCGTCGGGGAGAGGTGAGCATCGAGCCCCGCCAACTACTTCCTTCCCAAAAAGTCCCGCTTCACCAGCTCGACGCCTGCGTGCCGCAACAGGTCGTAGGCGGTCGTGACATGAAAGAAGAATTGCGGGACGCTGAACGTCAGCAGCAGCGTCCGCCCGGTGAAGGGCAGCTCGGTCCCGTTCTTCAGCTTGAAGAAGACATGTCGCTCCGCCGCCGCGTCGATTTCGGCGCGCGGCAGGCTTTCGATGAACTCGATCGACGTCGCGATGCGCGCCTGGAGCCCGGCCATGTCGTGCTCGAGCGGGGGCAGCGCCGCCGGCTCGCAGTCGGCCAGCAAGGCAGGCGCGACCACGGCATGGCGGCAGGCCTCGCCGACCTGCTGCGCCAGATCGTACATGTTCGGGGAAAGGCGCATGCCGAGCAGCACCGTCGGGTTGAACTTGCGGGCTTCCGCATAGGCGACGCCCTTGTCGAGCAGGACCGACAGGTTACGCAAATACGGTACGAAGAGGCCGACCGAGGCCTCGTGCATCGAGATCGTCACGTCGCAATTCCCTCCAATTCCGCCTCGCCAGACGCGCGCATCTGGTCTAAATCCACGCCGTATAGAGCTGCACAATGACAGCTTGCGCAGGGGTGGAGAAGAGATGATCTCGCGAATCGCGTTAGCCTTGGCCGTGGCGTTGTCGGCTAGCATTTCGGCCCATGCCCAGCAGGCGGCCTCGCGCCTGGACGAGATCGTCAAGCGCGGCACCTTGCGGGTCGGCATGACCGGCGATTACAAGCCCTTCACCTATCTGGACAAGACGACGCAGAAATTCACCGGCTTCGACGTCGACATGGCCGAAGCGCTCGGCAAGGCCCTCGGGGTCAAGGTCGAGTTCGTGCCCACGGCCTGGCCGAAGCTGATGAAGGATTTCGAGGCCGACCAGTTCGACATCGCCATGGGCGGCGTCTCGGTCACGCTCGACCGGCAGAGGAAGGGCTTCTTCTCCACGCCGATCATGCGCGAGGGCAAGACGCCGATCGCCCGCTGCGCCGACGTCGGCAAGTACCAGAGCATCGCCGACATCGACAAGAAGGGCACCCGCGTGATCGTCAATCCCGGCGGCACCAACGAGCGCTTCGCGCGCGCCAACATCAAGGACGCCGAGATCAACGTCTTCCCCGACAACACCGTGATCTTCGACGAGATCGCCAAGGGCAACGCCGACCTGATGATGACCGACGCCTCGGAGACGCGCTACCAGCAGAAACAGCATCAGGGCGTGCTCTGCGCGGTGCATCCCGAAAAGCCGTTCGACTTCTCCGAGAAGGCCTATTGGCTCCAGCGCGACATGGCCCTGAAGGCTTTCGTCGACCAGTGGCTGCACATCGCCATGGAAGACGGCAGCTACAGGAAGATCTACGCCGCCTGGTTCGATTAGCAGGCGGCCCGGCGAAACCGACAGGCACTGAGACGGGACGCCCATACGCGACATGTGTCCGCCCAGACACACTTTTTGACCGAACGTGCTGTCTTCAACCGTATGGTTGAGGCGCAGCCGGATACCGCTCGCTACCCTTCCCGATGGCCTTTCGCACGCCCAGCGCATGTTCGTCCGCGAACTGCGTGACGCGGGCGATCGGCGCGCAATGGGACTGGATCGCTGATGGCAAAGACGGTGGGCGCACTGCGGCGCGCCGAGGCAACGTTCAAACGCTCGACGATGGTGAGCCGCGGGTTGGGCAAGCGCCGCATCGGCCTGTTGCTCGGCAGCACTGCGCTGGTCGCGCTGGCCGCGTCCGGGCCGGCTTATGCTATCGACGCCACGTGGACGGGCACTGCTGGCACGTCCTGGAGCGCAGGCGCAAACTGGGACACCACCCCCACAGCACCGCTCACGGGTGACCGCGCGAGCTTGACGGGTGCGGGCGGCGCCAATCAGCCGACCGTTCTTGGCGGCGAGAATCTGAGCGTCGGCGCTGTCAGCATGACCGGTGCCAATACGCTCACCATTCAGGCAGGCGGCACGCTCAACGTCGCGACGGGCGGCGGGCAAACGGGGCTTTTCCAGCAATCGGCCGGCACACTGACAGGATCCGGCTTGCTCAACGTCGATACCTTCACGATGACTGGCGGCACGGCAACAGGCGTGACGATATCGGCGGCGACGGCGTTCAACCTGAGCGGCGTGACCGTCAGCGACACTCTTGTGGGGGCTGGCGCGCTCACGACCAGTGGTGCCGTTACGCTGAATGGAGCCAACAGCTATTCCGGCGGCACGTCGGTCACCGCCGGCCAGCTCACGCTCGGCAATGCCGCCGCGCTCGGCAGCAGCTCGAACACTGTCACGGTGGCCGGCGGCGTGCTCGATCTCGGCGGCCTTACAGTCACCCAGAATGGCGGCCTCCAGCTCCAAAGCGGCACGATCCAGAACGGCACGTTGGCGTCGTCCGGAACCTTTGACCTCCAGAGCGGAACGGTGAGCGCCACCCTTACCGGCGCTGGCGCAGTCAGCAAGACCACGGCCGGAACGGTGACGCTCACGGACGCGAGCACCTATACCGGCGGCACGACGCTCGCGGCCGGCACCATTGCAGTCGGCAACAACACCGCGCTCGGAAGCGGCTCCGTGGCCGTGACAGGCAACGCGACGCTCTCCAACACCGGCGGAACCAGCGTAACGATCGCCAACGCAGTCGATCTCGGTGCGAACCAGTTGACGCTCAGCTCCGGCGTCGGCGGTGGCGGCAACCTGCGGCTGGATGGCAACATTTCAGGCGCCGGCGGCTCGCTGCTGATCACGCAGGCCTCGGCCAGCAGGGTCATTCTCGCCGGCAACGAGACCTACAGCGGCGCGACCATTGTGAGCGGCACGCTAGAGGTGCTGGGCTCGATCAATTCGTCGGCGCTGACCGTGAACAACGGCGGCGTGCTGACGGGCACCGGCACGGTCGGTGCCACGCAAATCGACGCAGGCGGCGCGATTGCGCCCGGCGACGGCACGCCAGGGACCACGATGACGCTGGCGAGCCTGACGTTGCAAGCGGGTGCGCGATACCAGGTGCAGATCAATCCGGCGACGTCGAGCTTTGCCAATGTGACGGGCAACGCAACGCTCGGTGGGGCGACCGTCGGCGCGACATTCGCCAGCGGCAGCTATGTCGAGAAGAAGTACACTATCCTCACCGCGGGCAGCATCAGCGGCACCTTCGACCCGGCGGTGGCGAGCACCAATTTGCCGTCGAACTTCAAGACAGGCCTGAGCTATGACGCCACCCACGCTTATCTCGACCTGTCGCTGTCCTTCCTGGCGCCGAGCGGCAGCGGACTGTCCGTCAACCAGCAGAACGTCGCCAACACGCTGGTCAATTTCTTCAACGGCACCGGCGGCATTCCGCTGGTGTTCGGCGCGCTGACCCCGGCGGGTCTGACGCAGCTCTCCGGCGAGGTCGGAAGCGCACCGCAGCAGGCCACGTTCAACGCGATGAACCAGTTTCTGGGCCTGATGACCGATCCCTTCATCTCCGGGCGCGGCGATCCCATCAGCGCAGGCGGCGTGCCGAACGCGTTCGCGGATGAGAGCCTGGCCTTCGCCGCCAAGGATGCGGGCCGATCAATCGGCGCGCGCGATTCCTATGCTGCGCTCTACACCAAGGCGCCGCCGGCCCAGCCGGCTTTCGTGCAGCGCTGGAGCGTCTGGGCGGCCGGCTTCGGCGGCGCGCAGCAGACCGACGGCAATCGCGTCATCGGCTCCAGCAATACGACCAGCAATCTCTACAGCACCGCCGTCGGTGCCGATTATCGAATCTCGCGCGACACGCTGGTTGGTTTTGCGCTCGCGGGCGGCGGCACCAATTTCACGGTGGCGAATGCGCTCGGCGGCGGCCGCTCGGACCTGTTCCAGGCCGGCGCGTTCTTCCGGCACAATGCCGGCCCCGCCTACATCACGGGCGCCCTAGCCTATGGCTGGCAGGACATCGTCACCGATCGCACCGTGACGGTCGCCGGCAGCGACCGGCTGCGCGCCGAGTTCAATGCCAACGCCTATTCTGGCCGGCTCGAGGGCGGCTATCGTTTGGTCACGCAAGGCTTTGGCTGGACGCCCTACGCTGCCGCGCAGTTCACGACATTCGACCTGCCCGCCTACGCCGAGCAGGTGGTCGCGGGCAGTAACCAGTTTGCGCTGGCCTATGGCGCCAGGAGCATCACCGAGAGCCGTTCCGAGCTCGGCCTGCGCACCGACAAGGCCTTCGCCCAGACTGATGGAATCGTGACGCTGCGCGGCCGGGTGGCCTGGGCACATGATTTCAATCCGGGCCGCGCCATCGGCGCAACCTTCCAGTCGTTACCCGGCGCGAGCTTTGTCGTGAACGGCGCAGCGATGGCGTCCGACTCCGCGCTCGTGACCGCAGCCGTTGAGAAAAGATGGCTGAACGGCTGGTCGGCAGCGGGAATCTTTGAGGGCGAGTTCTCAAATCTCACGCGCTCATACGCCGGCAAGGGCGTGATACGCTACGCGTGGTAAGCCGCCGATCCACGCGTGATCGGACTTCGAGTGTCCCATTGACACGCCAAATTGTGGACCGGTTCCGGGCGTATTGAACCCGGAGCTACCGAAGCACGACTCATACGGACAACAGTGATCTAGATCACTTTTGGGGATCGATCCGATGCGTATGCGTCGGTGCGGGGACCATCTGTTCAGGAGATGCGACATGAGGAAGCTGTTGGCTACGGCCGCATTGCTTTTGTTGGCGAGCACAGCTGCCGAGGCGCAGTACACTTTCGAGTATGGCGGGCGCACCATCCGGATCGATCCCGACCGCGGCACGGTGCAGATTCCCGGCGTCTACGACAACACCGGCCAGCCCAAGGCCAAGAAGGCCAAGAAGAACGAAACGGCGCCGGGCCAGCCGCCGCAGCAGGCCACCGTCGAGCCGCAGGCTCCCGCTGCTCCCGCACCAGCGCCGGCCGCCCCGCCGCCAGCGGCCGCGCAGGCGCCTGCCCCCGCGGCCGTCGCGCCTCCGCCTGCTCCGCCCCCGGCGGCGACCGCCAGCAATGCGCCGGCCGAGACCGCGGTGCTGCCGCCCCCGCCTCCTCCTGCGCCCGCTCCAGCCGAACAGCAGGCCGCTCCCGCCGTGGCACCGCCGCCGGCCCCCACCGTGGCCGCGGCCCCTCCGGCACCGCCTCCGCCGCCCGCTCCGGCCCCGGCGCCCGCCCCGGTCCAGGCAGCCGCCGTCGCGCCGCCTGCCCCGGCGACAGGGGCGACACGCGATCTCAATTCACCGCTCGGCGTCTGGCTCACCGAGGAGAAGGAAGGCAAGGTCCGGATCGAGCAATGCGGCAGCAATCTCTGCGGCTATTCGGTCGACAGCAAGTCGAACCAGAACGGCGAGCAGGTTCTGATCAACATGAAGCCCAGCAAGGACCAGAAATGGTCCGGCCGCATCCTCGACCCCAACTCCGGCTCGACCTACGATTCGACCATCGCGATGAAGGGGACGGATCGCCTGCGCGTGCAGGGCTGCGCCTTCGGCGGCATGTTCTGCGGCGGCCAGACCTGGACACGGGTGAACTGAGCTTCGACACCGACTTCCGTTGAAAGGGGCCCGCGATCCGGGCCCCTTTGCTTTTGCCCCGCGATCCGCTGCGACGTGCGCGGCCTCACAGAGCTACCGGCTCGCGTGAGTTCCCTCACATCGCCGGTCCCGGACCCGTGGCACGTTCCCCGCACGGTCACCCAAAGGGGCGTGTCATGAACGGTTGTCGCAAAGCTTTCTTCGCCACTCTCGCCGCCATCGCAATCCCGCTCGCGCAGGCTGATGCTGCGACGAGCAGTTTCGATGGCGCATGGAATGTCCGCATCTCCTCGTCGAGCGAGACCTGCGGCAACGGCGCGACCGTCGCGATCGGCATCAACAATGGACAGATCGCCTCGAGCAGCTCGGCCGTGTCGGCATCGGGCCGCGTGGCGGACGCCGGCAGCATCAACGTCACCCTGAGCACCGGCATCAAGCGCGCCGTCGGCTTCGGCCGGCTCAGCGGCTCGTCCGGCTCCGGCACGTGGCGCGGCGCACTGTGCACGGGCACGTGGACGGCGGAGAAGATGTAGGAGCCGTGTCCCGGACGCGCTGCAGCGTGCAACGCTGCCGCGCAGAGCCGGGACCCAGCATTCTTCATGCAAGGCAGCTCTGGGTCCCGGATCGGCGACGCATCGCCTGAAGGCGATGCGTCTTGTCCGGGGACACGCAGCCTCAGCCCAGCGGCGCCGAATAATCCGCGTCCGTCACCGGCTCCAGCCAGGTCGAATAGACGCCGTCGAGCGCTTCCTGCATGGCGATATGGCACATGCTGTTTTCAGGCGAGGCGCCGTGCCAGTGCACTTCGCCTGGCGGAATCCAGACGGTGTCGCCGGGACGGATTTCCTGCACCGGGCCGCCCTTGGTCTGGACGCGGCCGACGCCTGAAATCACGTAGAGTGTCTGGCCGAGCGGATGATGGTGCCAGTTGGTGCGGGCGCCCGGCTCGAACGCGACGCGTGAGACGTTCAGCCGCGCCGGCGCGGGGGCCATGTTGATGGGATCCTGCAGCACGGTGCCGGTGAAATTTTCCTTCGGCGCGCGGCGGGTCGGCCGCTTGCCTGCGAGCGTGATGTCCATGGGGTCCTCTTTCCTTGCCTGTTACTTCTTGCTGGCGGCGTAGCGCGCCTTGGTTTCGGCGTTCATGGGATAGAGGCCGGGCAACGCTGCGCCGTTGTTCACCTCGTTGACGATCCAGGCTTCCATCCGCTCCTGCTCGACGCCCTCGTTGAGCACGTGCTCGAGCATCGCCTGCGGGATCAGCACGCAGCCGTCCTGGTCGGCGACCACAATGTCATTCGGGAAAACGGCAACGCCGCCGCAGCCGATCGGCTCGCCCCAGCCGACGAAGGTCAGGCCCGCGACCGACGGCGGCGCGGCATAGCCGTCGCACCACACCGGCAGATTGGTGCCGAGCACGCCTTCGACGTCGCGCACGACGCCATCGGTGACCAGCGCGGTGACGCCGCGCTTCATCATGCGCGCGCAGAGGATGTCGCCGAAGATGCCGGCATCGGTGATGCCCATGGCGTCGACCACGGCAATGCAGCCCTCCGGCATCGCCTCGATCGCGGTGCGGGTCGAGATCGGCGACGACCAGGATTCCGGCGTCGCCAGATCCTCGCGTGCCGGCACGAAGCGGAGCGTGAAGGCCGGTCCCACCAGGCGCGGCAAGCCCGGACGCAGCGGCCGCGCCCCCCGCATCCACACATTGCGCAGGCCCTTCTTCAGCAGGACCGTGGTGATGGTGGCAGTGGTGATGCCGGCGAGGATCTTGCGGGCTTCGGGGGACAGCGACATGGACGAGAACGAGCTCCGGGGTGCGGGAAAGAACGCGCGCATCTTGCGAGCCGCGGGCTTTGCGTCAAGGGCCAAAAGACCTGCAGAAATGCAGAGCCGCCGGGCCGTTATGCGACGCGATAACAAGGCTTTATCGTCTCCCCCTGCATTAATTTATTGGACTTGCGGGCGCATTTACGCGAAGCAGGGGTAACGCGGAACTCAAGGTCGAGCCCGCATCTCTTCCGAAGCCCGATTAGAACAGCTCTTCGACAGCTCAATGACCGCGACGCTTCCTCCGCCCCGCCTTCTGCCCAGTGGCGACAGTGCCGTCACGGTCGAGTTCAGCCGCACCATCGACGATGACGCCAACCAGCGCGTGCTGGCGCTGGACAAGGCATTGGCTGCAAGCCCGATCGACGGCATCACCGAGACCGTGCCGACCTATCGCTCGCTGCTGGTGCACTACGATCCCGGCAAGATCGGCTTCGATGCGCTCGGCGAGAAGCTGCTTCCGATCGCGATCCAGCCGCCGCCGCCGGTCACCCGGGCGCGCCGCTGGCGGATTCCCGTCGCCTATGGCGGCGAGCACGGCATCGACCTCGAGGATGTCGCCAAGGCGCTGAGCACCACGCCGGACGACATCGTCGCCCGGCACGCGGGCGGCGACTACAAGGTTGCCATGATCGGCTTCACGCCGGGTTGGTCCTATCTCAGCGGCCTCGACAAATCGCTGCACATGTCGCGCCGGCAATCGCCGCGGCTGCTGACGCCCGCCGGCACGATCTCGATCGGCGGTGTCCAGGCCGGGATCCAGTGTCTGGCCGCCCCCAGCGGCTGGCATCTGCTCGGGCGGACGCCGGTCCGAACCTATCAGCTCCACCGCAACCCGACCTTCCTCACCGAGCCCGGTGATCGCGTGACGTTCTTCGCCATCGATCACAAGACATTCGAGGAGCTGGACCGCGCCGCGGAAGCCGGCGAGATCGTCGCCGAGCAGGTGGACGCATGAGCCGGCTCGTCGTCGCCAGCATCGGACCGGCAAGCTCCGTTCAGGACGGCGGACGCCACGGTGCACAGCGCTACGGCCTGACGGTCGGCGGCGCCATGGACCGCCTGTCGCTGGCCGCCGCGAACACGCTGGTCGGCAACGAGCCGTTCGCGGCCGTCGTCGAGATCGGCCCGTTCGGCGCTGCCTTCACCGCGAAGGATGGCGCTGTGCGTGTTGCCGTCGCGGGCGCACCGCGCAACGCCGACGTCGCGGGCAAGCCGGTGGCCATGGATACGTCGGTCACGCTCAAGGACGGCGAGACGCTGACGCTGGGCTTTGCCCGCGGCGGTGCGTTCACCTATCTCGCCATCGAGGGCGCCATCAAGGGCGAGATGGTGTTCGGCAGCCTCGCCGTGAATGCCCGCGCCGGTCTGGGCAGTCCCTACCCGCGCCCGCTCCAGACCGGGGACGAATTCACGGTCGATGCCGCGAGCGGCGCGCCTGAGCTGCGCATCGAACTGCCGAAACCCGTCAGCGGTCCGATCCGTGTGGTACTGGGGCCGCAGGACGACGAGTTCGACGACGCCAACAAGGCGCTGTTCCTGGAGAGCGAGTGGAAGATCTCGGCGACCTCCGACCGCATGGGCTACCGGCTCGAAGGACCCGCGATCAAGCACCTGCACGGCCACAACATCGTCTCCGACGGCACGGTCAACGGCAGCATCCAGGTGCCCGGCAACGGCGCGCCGATCGCGCTGATGATGGACCGCGGCACCTCCGGCGGCTATCCGAAGATCGCAACCATCATCACCGCCGATGTCGGCCGCCTCGCGCAGACCTCGGCGGGAACGGCGTTCCGCTTCAAGGCCGTCGGCATGGCCGAAGCACAGGACGAGGCACGCAAGTTCGCGCAAACGATCAGGACCCTGTCCGATCGCCTGCGCGCCTCCGACACCGTCGAACTCAACATCGAAGCGCTCAGTGATGCCAACGTCGCCGGCTATGCGGTGAGCGCGGTCGACGCCGGAACGTGGCAGGTCACGGCAGAGCCGTAACACGACAAGAAGACCAGAGGCGGAGAGCAGCCATGAAGACGATCGATCTGAATTGCGACCTCGGCGAAGGTTTTGGCGCGTGGGAGATGGGCAACGACGCCGCGATGATCGAGCTCGCCAGCTCGGTCAACGTCGCCTGCGGCTTCCATGCCGGCGATCCCGACATCATGCGCCGGACGGTGGAGCTCGCGAAGGCGCGCGGCGTCTCGGTCGGCGCCCACCCCGGCTACCGCGACCTGCACGGCTTCGGCCGGCATCCGATCGCGGGCCTGAAGGCCTCCGAGATCGAGAACCTCGTCGCCTACCAGATCGGCGCGCTGCAGGCGATCGCGACCGCCGCCGGCCACAAAGTCACGCATGTGAAGGCGCATGGCGCGCTCTCCAACGTCGCCTGCGAAGACGACATGACGGCGAAGGCCATCGCCGCCGGCATCAAGGCGGTCGACCCCAGCCTGATCTTCGTCGTGCTCGCCAATTCGAAGCTGGTGAAGGCCGGCGAGGACGCCAACCTGCCGATGGTGCACGAGGTGTTCGCCGACCGCGCCTATGAGGACGACGGCAACCTCGTCTCGCGCAAGAAGCCCGGCGCGGTGCTGCACGACGCCAAGGCGATCGCCGACCGCGTGGTGCGCATGGTGCAGGACGGCGCGGTGGTGTCGGTCACGGGCAAGGTCATCAAGATGCGCACGGATACGGTATGCATCCACGGCGACACTCACGGCGCCGTCGAGATCGCGCGGAGCTTGCGTCAGGCGTTGAAGAGCGCGGGGATCGAGGTCGCGCCGTTCAAGCGCGGGGCGTGAGTTTCGCAGTCATTCCGGGATGATGCGAAGCATCAGACCCGGAATCTCGAGGTTCTCAGGTGCGCAATTGCGCACCGGGGTTCGGCTTCGCCGCCCCGGAACGACGGTTTAAAACGGATGCACCGACAGCGTGCCGAACACGATCGCGGCGATCACCGCAAACGCGCTATAGAGCGCGAAATGATGGACGTTCGCCCGGGTCCGCTGCGAGAGCGAACGCGCGTAAAGATGCAGTCTGGCTTCCGCCGATAGTTCGCGCATGGTCGATCTCCAACGCCCCATTTGCGGGAGTATGAAGGATCAACCAGGGCGGGAGGCAAGACGTCGCCGGAAATAGCGATGCGCCTTCTCTGAAGAGGCTGTCGCGCAGAGGCAAATTCTCTCCAGGCGCAGGTTCCGAGAATCTTATTCGTTCAAATCCGAGCCAGTTGGAACCGGCCCGGATGACGCTGGAGTGACAGCCTCAGTACACGTCCGCCTGGAAGCGACCGGTCTTCTTGAGCTCGGCGACGAAGCTGACCGCTTCATCCGTCGAGCGGGCGCCGAACTGCGCGACGATGTCGACCAGCGCGCGCTCGACGTCCTTCGCCATGCGCTTGGCATCGCCGCAGATGTAGAGATGGGCGCCCTCGGCGAGCCACGTCCACACCTCGCGGCCGACCTCGCGCATGCGGTCCTGCACGTAGAACTTCTTCTCGCCGTCGCGCGACCAGGCCAGCGACATGCGCGTGAGAAGCCCCGAGGTCTTCATCGCATTGAGCTCCTCCTGGTAGAAGAAGTCGCAGTCGCTGCGCTGATGGCCGAAGAACAGCCAGTTCTTGCCGGGCGCGCCGGTGGCCTTGCGGTCGAGCAGGAAGGCACGGAACGGCGCGATGCCGGTGCCGGGACCGATCATGATCACGGGCGTCTTCGGGTCCTGCGGCAGGCCGAAGCCGTGCGCCTTCTGCACATAGACCTTGAGCTTGTCGCCCTCGTTGATGCGCTCGCCGAGGAAGGTCGAGGCGACGCCGACACGCTTGCGCTTGCCGATCAAATAGCGCACGGAATCGACGGTCAGCGACAGCTTTCCGGGCGTTGCATTGTGCGACGAGGAGATCGAATAGAGCCGCGGCTGCAGCGGCTCGAGCGCTTCGACAAAGGCCTCCGGATGCGGCCGCGTGCCGGAGAATTTCTGCAGTGCCGCCATCACGTCGAGCGTTGCGGAATCGCCATCGGGATCCTCGCCCTGCGCCAGCGCCCGCGCCTTCTCGCGCTGGGCGCCGCCGGTGATGAACGAAATCAGCTCGAACAGCGAGTCCGGTGCCGGCGACAATGAGACGTCGTCGATCAGAACCTCGCGCAGCGTCTTGCCGTTCACCTTGGTGGTGTGGGAGGCGCCGAGCAGTGCGATGATCTGGTCGACGAGGCCGACATCGTTGCGCGCGAACACGCCGAAGCTGTCGCCGACGACGTAGTCGAGGCGGCTCTCCGCGAGGTCGAACTCGACGTGATAGGTCTCCTTCTCCGATTTGCCCTTGTTGAGCAGACGGCGCGACAGAAAGGTCGCCTCGGTCGGATTGTCGCGCGAGCGGCCGGGCTCGGCGATCACCACGGTGACGGCGGGCGCGGCCACCGAATCCGCCTTCTCGGGTGCCTTCCCCGCGGGAGACTTGTCGAGCTCCTCATGGAGCGACTTCAGCATCCGCGCGGTTTCCTTGCCGCCGGGGACGCAGAGATTGAGCCGCGCCTCGCTGCGGCTCGCGATCGCCTCGGAATAATCGTGGCAATTGTAGCCGCACTGGCCGCAGTCCTGCTGCGCCATCGCCGCCATCATCTTGCGACGGACGGGACGGCCCTCCGCGAGCTTCATGCGATCGGCAATCGGCATGGTCTGGTCGTGCCAGGGCGCTTCGCCGTCGTCGCCGTCACCGGCCGCACCTTGCATGACGGCGGCGCCCTGCTCGGCCGAAAGTGGCGCGGCAGCATCGGGCGAGAGCAGCCCGGCGAAGAAGCCGTTCAGCCAGGAACGCTGCGCATCCGAGAACGGTGCGCTGGCGGGAATGATATCGAGCCTGGGCGGAGGAGTGATCTGGTTCATGCGGACACCTGTGCATCGGCAAGCTTGCGCAACGTCTCGCCGTCATGGCGGCGCGCAAAGGCAAGGAAGGTTTCGTCGGCGGACGCGCGATGGGCGAGATAGGCCTTGAGCAGCCCCTCGACCGTCTTCGGCGCGTCCTCGGCTTTTAGGTCGTGATAGACCTCCTGCCCGACATCGGCGTCAGGGCCGAAGCCGCCGCCGGTGAAGAGGTGATAGCCCTCCACCGTGTCCTCCTCGTTCACGGGCACGCGCGCGCCGATCAGGCCGATGTCGCTGATGTAGTGCTGCGCACAGGAATGGTGGCAGCCGGTGACGTGGATGTTGACCGGCTTGTCCATGGCGACGCGCGGCTCGCACCAGTCGCCAATCTCCTCGGCATTGCGCTTGGTGTTGGCGGCGGCGAAGCGACAGCCGGCATTGCCGGTGCAGGCGATCAGGCCGGCGCGGATGTGCGACGCCTCGACGGCGAGCCCGATCTGCTTGATCGCGGCAATGGCAAGCTCGACATTCTCGTCGCGCACCCCTGAGATCAGCAAGTTCTGCCAGACGGTCAGCCGGATCTCGCCGTCGCCGAGATCGCGCGAGAGCTTGGCGAGGCCGCGCATCTGGTCGCAGCTGAGCTTGCCGAGCGTCAGCGACACGCCGATCCAGTTGAGGCCGTCTTGCTTTTGCTTGTGCACACCGACATGCGCCATGCGGTCCGCGGCAGGCCGCGGCGCGAACGCTTCTTCCGGCACGCGCGTGAATGGCGTCTTCAGCCGCTCCTCGACCAATTTGAGGAAGCCGTCATGGCCCATCGCATCGAGCACGTATTTCAGCCGCGCCTTGTTGCGGTTGGTGCGGTCGCCATGGTCGATGAAGACGCGCACGATGGCGTCGGCAACGGCAGTCGCCTGCTCCGGCTTGACGATGATGTCTGCGTATTTTGCAAAGTCCTTGTGGCCGGTGATGCCGCCGAGACCGAGGCGGAACCAGACACCGGGCTCGACGCCAAAGCCATCCTTCACCTCATAGGCGGTGAAGGCGATGTCGTTGGTCTCTTCCAGCACGGCGATCCTGCCGGCGCCGTCGAAGGCGACGTTGAACTTGCGCGGCAGACTGTAGAGCGAGCGGTCGTTGAGAATGTGGTAGTGCCACTCGCGCGCATAGGGCCGCGTGTCGAGGATTTCCTGCGGGTCGATGCCTGCGGTCGGCGTGCCCGTGACGTTGCGGATGTTGTCGGCGCCGGAGCCGCGCGAGCACAGGCCGAGTTCCTGAACGCCTTCGAGCAGCTTGATCGCGTGCTTCGGCGGGATCTCGCGCAGCTGCAGGTTGGCGCGCGTGGTGACGTGGCTGTAGGGACCGCACAGTTCGTCGGCGAGATCGGCGAGGCCCGACAGTTGCCAATGCTTCATGATGCCGTTGGGAATGCGCAGGCGGCTCATATAGGAGTCCTGCGTCGGCGCGACGTAGAAGATGCCGTAATAGCGCCAGCGGAAATTATCCGCCGGGCTCGGCGGGGTGTTGTCGGCTGCCTGCTGGCGCAGCCGCGGATAGGCATCGAAGGGATGCTCGTCGCGCTTGATCTTCTCCTGGTCGTTGAGCTTCTTGCCCGACGCGATCACCTTGTCCTGCGCCTTGATGTGCACGGCATCGGGCCCGACAGGCTCGGCATTCGCCTTGCCGGCGCCGCCGCCGCCAAGACCGCGACCGACCCGGCTGATCTGCAGACCGGTCGTAAAACCTTCGAGGTAACGTTTCTGCTCGTCGGTGAAGTCGACTGCGAGCGTATCGATTTTCATGGTCGGTAACGAAGCTCCTGCGGCCACCGGAAGTGGCATCGACGGACATTGGCGCGACCCGCGGGGACTGGCTGGCTCCTTGAGCCGGCTTCGCCACCCGACGGTCCGATCAGCTTCGTTGCTGCGGGACTCGGCTCAGCTGGCGTCTGTGACAAGCTGGCCGCACTGCAACATTCAAGTTGCGTGCCAGCTTTTGCCAAACAGGAATTACAGTGATTTCAGTCGATTAGGCGCGAGCCCGGACGATTGCGGGGCTGGCCCGGCTCACGAAATTCGAGCACGAAGCTCAAAATATAGCCGATGCAAACAAATGATCAAAAATTAGGCAATCCGAATCATACCTTCCAGCGCCCGACCTCGAAGGCCTCGAGATGTCCCTGGATGTTGCCGGGATCAAAGGTGGGGCCGGCGAACGCACCGAATGCCCCGGGCGCTTTGGCAGGCGCCTCCTTTCCGAGGGCCGCGTCATAGAGATCCGGCCTGAACACGGCCATCGCCGTCTTGACGCCCTCCGGGCTGAGCTTGGTCTGTCCCCACCGCACCATCTGCGCGTAGAGCCAGGCGGCCTGGACCGGATCCGGGCGCCCTGCCTCTTCCCGTCCCACAAGGAGGTAGCGGCCGCTTTCGCGGAAAGTGCCATCAGGCGAAATCTTCAGGCGCCCGGTCAGGGTGCGCTGGATGACTTCGGCATCGACGCCGATCCGCTCCGGCTGCGCCAGAATCCGCGCCGCCTCGATGAGGTTCGCGGGCTGCTCGATGAACTCGGCTCCCTTCAGCGCCGCGCGCACCAGGCTGGCGACGACGTCCGGATTCTTGTCCGCCCAGACCTGGCGGACAGCCAGCACCTTTTCGGCGGCGCGGACCAGGATGTCGGAGACGAAGTGCAGGATGTGACCGATGCCGAGATCGACCGCGACCGAATTCCAGGGCGCGCCGACGCAGAACGCATCGACATGGCCATTGGCGAGGCTGTCGACCATGTAGGGCGGCGGCAGCACGACGAGCCGCACGTCCTCGTCCGGATCGACGCCGGCCGCGGCCATCCAGAACCGCAGCTGGTAATTGTGGGTCGAGAACGGGAAGGTCATGCCGAAGGTCAGCGGCTCGGCCCCCGCCTTGCGCCGCTTGGCCACCACCTTCGCCAACGCCTTCGCCGTCGCCATCGGATCGAAGCGATCGCCGTCGAGCTCTTCCATCAGCGCGGCGTGGAGCGCGGGCGAGACCGTGATGGCGTTGCCGTTGATGCCGAGATTGAAGGGCGCGGCGATCGGCACCTTGACGTGGCCGAGCCCGAGCGAGGACGCGATCGCCACCGGCGCAAGCAGATGAGCGGCGTCGAACAGGCCGATATTGAGCTTGTCGCGAACGTTGGACCAGGACACCTCGCGCACCAGCTCGACGTCGAGACCTTCGGCGGCGGCAAAGCCCTTGTCGACGGCGACGATCAGCGCGGCGGCATCGACCAGCGGAATGAACCCGATGCGCAATGGGGCGGTCATTTCAGCATCTCCGACGCGGTGATGATCGACTGGGCGATCTCGCCGATTTTCTTCTTCTCGCGCATGGCGGTCGAGCGCAGCAGCACGTAGGCCTCGTCCTCGGTGAGGCCCTTCACCTTCATCAGGATGCCCTTGGCGCGCTCGATGATCTTGCGGTCCTCGAGCTGCGACTTGGTGCGCTCGAGCTCTTCCTGAAGCTTGGCGAAGGCGTTGAAGCGGGACACGCAGAGGTCGAGGATCGGCTTGATGCGCTCCTTCTTCAGCCCGTCGACGATGTAGGCGGATACCCCCGCCTCCACCGAGGCCTGGATCGACGCGGAGTCGCTCTGGTCGACGAACATCGCGATCGGTCGCTTCACGGCGCGGCTGACCTGAAACATCGCCTCCAGCACGTCGCGGCTGGGGTTCTCCAGATCGATCACGATGATGTCGGGGTCCACCGCATAAATACGGGCAAGCAGGCTCTGCATCTCGCTGATATGGACGACCTGCGTGAATCCGGCCTCGCGCAATCCCTCCTCCAGGATCGCAGCCCGGATCGGGCTTTCGTCGACGATCACGATTTTGGGTGACTGTTCGGCGCTCATGGCTCACTCACGGCAGGTGATTCATCCATAGCACGCCGGAACGCTCTGCAAAGGGTTGTAATTGTGGGCAATTGGGACTAGCTGAGGCCTGTCAATCAGGCAGATTTGGATATGGATCAGACGGCTGCGCCCAAGGTCAGCTTCGTGTCGCTCGGGTGTCCCAAGGCATTGGTGGATTCCGAGCGTATCATTACGCGCCTGCGCGCGGAGGGCTATGAGCTCGCCCGCAAGCATGACGGGGCCGACATCGTCATCGTCAACACCTGCGGCTTCCTCGACAGCGCCAAGCAGGAGTCGCTTTCGGCGATCGGCGAGGCCATGGCCGAGAACGGCAAGGTGATCGTGACCGGCTGCATGGGCGCCGAACCCGAACAGATCGAGCAGGCCTATCCCGGCGTCCTCTCCATCACCGGCCCGCAGCAATATGAGAGTGTGCTCGACGCCGTGCATCGTGCGCTGCCGCCCGCCCACAATCCGCATGTCGACCTGGTGCCGCCGCAGGGCATCAAGCTGACGCCGCGCCACTACGCCTATTTGAAGATCTCCGAGGGTTGCAACAACCGCTGCACCTTCTGCATCATTCCGAAGCTGCGCGGCGACCTCGTCTCGCGTCCGGCCAACGACGTCTTGCGCGAGGCTGAAAAGCTCGTCGGCGCAGGCGTGAAAGAGCTGCTGGTGATTTCGCAGGACACCTCGGCCTATGGCGTCGATCTGAAATATGCCGAGAGCCCGTGGAAGGATCGCCAGGTCCGCGCCAAATTTTTGGACCTCGCGCGCGAGCTGGGCGAACTCGGAGCCTGGGTCCGGCTGCAATATGTCTACCCCTACCCGCATGTCGACGAAGTCATCGCGCTGATGAACGAGGGCAAGGTGCTGCCCTATCTCGACATCCCGTTCCAGCATGCGAGCCCCGAGGTGCTGAAGGCGATGAAGCGCCCCGCGGCCCAGGACAAGACGCTGGCGCGCATCAAGCGCTGGCGCGAGGAATGTCCCGATCTGGCGCTGCGCTCGACCTTCATCGTCGGCTTCCCCGGCGAGACCGATGCCGACTTCGCCTATCTGCTCGACTGGCTCGATGAGGCCGAGATCGATCGGCTAGGCTGCTTCAAATACGAACCGGTTGCCGGCGCGACGTCCAACGCGATCGAGAACCCGGTGCCGGAAGAGATCAAGCAGGAGCGCTACAACGCGCTGATGGCCCGCCAGCAGAAGATCTCGGCGCGCAGGCTGAAGCGCAAGGTCGGCACCCGCCAGCCGGTCATCATCGACGAGGTCGGCCCGACCGTGGCCAAGGGCCGCTCAAAGGCCGATGCGCCGGAGATCGACGGCGCGGTGTACCTGACGAGCCGCCGCCCCTTGCGCGTCGGCGAGATCGTCACTGCCAAGATCGAGCGCGCGGACCAATACGATCTGCACGGCAGCGTCGCTGGGTTCTGACGCTCACCCTTCCGCCAGCCATTTCGGCACCCAGCGCTCCGGGCGCGGGGCGCGCGCGAGATCTGCGTTCGCCTCGGACAGCTTTGCCGGCTCGCCGTCGATGGTCGGGCGAACATCGTATTCGAAGCTCGGCATGACGCGGCCGTCGGCATAGAGGCCGAACTTCATCGCGTACCACAGCCCCAGCTCAGGCTGGGCGCGACGCATCTCCTCGCGCAGATCGCGCAACAGGGATTCGATCGAACCGGATTCCTCGAATGGCTGCGGGCCGCGTGACAGCACGCGCGCCTGATACTGCTTGCCGACGATCGCGACTTCGAAATGGGTCTTGTCCCAGGGGTTCTTGCCCTTCGGCAGATGGGCGGCAAGCCGCCAGCCGAGCTCGGCCATGAGGCGATGATTGGCCCAAAAGTCTTCGCGGTCCCGGCTCCACTTCTCGACGAAGCCGCGGAAGTCAGGCAGATCGGATGCGCTGTCGTCGCACGCAGCCTTGTCGCCGGCGGGCTGTCCGGCCAGCCATTTCGCAAGCTCGACCGTCTGGGCCTCGACATCCTCGCGCGGGCACAGATCGCTCCAGGCGCGGTCGAAGGCTTGCGACGTCAGCCTGGCCAGCATGGCATCGAGGCTCGGCGCCAGCAGCTCGTAATCGCCTTCCGAGCCCAATCCGACGATCGGCGGATTGTCGCGGTCAAGACCCGCGCCATACCAGCCGCCCACCGCCGAGCCATCAGGCAACCGCATGAACAGCGAGAACCGGTCGCGCAGAGGGCTGCCGTCGACGATGGGCGCTGAATCAGAGAACTGGCCCTGCAGCGAAAAGCAGCCGACGCTGCCCCAGGGGCGCCCGTCGAGCCAGGCGGCAAAGTCGACCAGCAGCGGTGGCGCTTCGATACCCGGCGGGAATGCGCCGCGAATGCTGTCGAGGTCGATCGGGTAAGACGTATCGGACAAGGTTGAAGACAATCTGGTTGGTCCCGCCCATCTTAGTCTGAGCGGAGTTGCGTCCGGTTCGAACCAATTCGCGTACCTCGATCACAAACGCGCCAGCCGCACGATGGTTCTGCGGGGCGAGCGATGAAAAGGGACTAAACCGGGCCGGTATCGGGACGGACTGCGTACACCATTTGACACTATAGTGCATTCACGCAGGGGTCACGGACTCGACCTAACTCTCCCACACGTTTTCAACGCGAGCGAGGGATGAGGATGAGCCGCCTCTCGAACATGCTGCGCACGCAGCGCTTCGACGATTACCGCTTCTATCACCAGAGCACGATCAATCAGACGCTGCATCTCGTCAGCGCCGTCATCTTCCTCGGCTGCTACGCATTGCTGTTCAGCGACCCCGCCCTCGCCGGCCTGGTCGGCTGGCTCGCGATGCTGACACGACAGACCGGTCATTTCTTCTTCGAGCCGAACGGCTATGACGTCGTCAACGACGTCAGCAACGATTACAAGGAAACCGTCAAGGTCGGCTATAACCAGACCCGCAAGATCATCCTGCTCCTGGTGTGGGGCAGCGCGCCGATCGCGCTGTACGTCGATCCGACGCTGCTCGGCCTGTTCGATGCTGCCGGCGACCGCATCGGCTTCATTCGCCATGTCTGTGCGCTCTGGCTTGCGATTGGCATCGCCGCCGGTCTTGCCCGCATGCTGCAGCTGTTCGCTACGCGCGACGTCACCACTGGCCTCGTCTGGGTGTTCAAGGTGCTGACCGACCCCTTCCACAACATCGCGCTGTACTGGAAATCGCCATTCAAGCTGATGCGCGGCGAGCTGATCGACACGGCGATCGCGGGCGCCGATTGGGGCCACGACGACGCCGAGGAAGCGCCGCACCCGACCTGAGCGGTGCACGCCAGGGCTGTGTCCTGCAAAATGGCCGCTTGACAAACCCCGCCATTCGGCTGTACGGACGCGCCCCATGATCAACGCCCGGACCAACCAGCGCACCGAAATGCTCCGCCGTCGCTCCCGCGACGACGAGAGGGTGCGCCATGTCCGAGGACGCCGCTGAACCATTAAAATTCAGCCGAGGTTTTCGAGAAGGCCGCACCCGTAAGGTGCGGCCTTTCTGCTTTTTGCGCCCCTTTTTCCACCCGCCTCCAGAGGAGTTCGACATGACGACGCATCCGTACGACGCGCTGATGGACATCACCGCACGGCCGAAGGCCGTGTTCGTCCGCGGCGCGGGCTCCTACCTCTGGGACGACGGCCGCAAGCGTTATCTCGACTTTGTGCAAGGTTGGGCCGTCAATTGTCTCGGCCATTCCCCGGCGGTGGTGGCCGACGCGCTGAGCGCGCAGGCCAGGCGGCTGCTGACGCCGAGCCCGGCCTTCTACAACGAGCCGAGCCTGAAGCTGGCGCAAGCGCTGGTCGACGCAAGCGCGTTCGACCAAGTGTTTTTCGCCAACTCCGGCGCGGAGGCCAATGAGGGCGCGATCAAGCTCGCGCGCAAATATGGCAGCCTTCACAAGGGCGGCGCGTTCGAGATCATCAGCTTCGAAGGCGGCTTCCACGGACGGACGCTGGCGACGATGTCGGCCTCGGGCAAGAAGGCGTTCGAGCCGCTGTTCGAGCCGAAGGTCGCGGGTTTCAAGAAGGCGAAGCTCAACGACATCGCCTCGGTCGAAGCGCTGATCAACGACAACACCGTCGCTGTGATGCTCGAGCCGATCCAGGGCGAGTCCGGCGTGTGGCCCGCGACCGATGCGTTCCTGCAGCAATTGCGCGCCCTCACCGAGGCGCACGGCCTGCTGCTCATCTTCGACGAGATCCAGACTGGCATGGGCCGGACCGGGAAGCTCTTCCACTATGAGCACACGGGGATCGCGCCCGACATCATGACGCTCGGCAAGGGCATCGGCGGCGGCGTCCCGCTCGCAGCCCTGCTCGCAACCGAACGCGCCTCCTGCTTCGAGCATGGCGACCAGGGCGGCACGTTCAACGGCAACCCGATCATGTGCGCGGCGGGACTTGCGGTGCTCGAGGAGGTCAGCAAGCCGGACTTCCTGAAACAGGTCGCCGAGACCGGCCTGTTGCTCGAAAGCGAGTTGCAGAAGGTCTCGGCGCGGCACGGGCTCGGCGGCGTGCGGGGGTGTGGCTTGCTGCTCGCGCTCGACCTCAAGCTGCCGATCGCGCCCGGCATCGTCGCGCAGGCGTTCGAGGCCGGCGTGCTGCTAAACGCCCCGCAGCTCGACACGCTGCGCTTCATGCCCGCACTGAACGTCGCGCGGGCCGAGATCGCCGAGATGATCGATTGTCTCGACGGGATTCTGACCAAGGCCGGCGCGGCAAGACGCGTCGCGTAGAGCCGGTCTCGTGCCCCGGACGCAGCGCCTCTTCGGCGGTGCGCTGCAGAGCCGGGGCCCATCTCTCCGCAGGGTCGGTTGCCACCTTCTGGGTCCCGGCTCTGCGCAGCAGCGTAAGAACGCTGCAGCGCGTCCGGGACACGAGAGTGGATGACGACGGAACTACGGCTTCAAGATCGACGCGCCCGTGGTCTTGCGGCTTTCGAGATCTATATGGGCCTTCGCTGCGTCCTTTAGGGCGTAGGCGTGGTTGATCGGCACGTGCAGCTTGCCGTTGATGACGGCGGCGAACAGCGTGTCGGCGCCTTCCAGGAGCTCCTTGCGCGTGCCGACATAGTCGTTGAGCTTCGGGCGCGTCGCGAACAGCGAGCCGTGATTGTTGAGCTCTGCGATCGAGAACGGCGGCACGGGGCCCGAGGCGTTGCCGAACGAGACGAACATGCCGCGCGGCTTCAGGCAGGACAGCGAGCCTGGAAAGGTCGCCTTGCCGACGCCGTCATAGACGACGTCGCAGCCTTCGTTGCGGCTGATCTGCTTCACGCGCGCGACGAAGTCCTCCTCGTTGTAGAGGATGACGTGGTCGCAGCCGTTGGCTTCGGCCAGCTCGGCCTTCTCGCGCGAGCCGACCGTGCCGATGACGTGCGCCCCGAGCGCCCTCGCCCATTGGCAAGCCAAGAGGCCGATGCCGCCGGCAGCGGCGTGGATCAGCACGCGGTGATGCGGCTCGACCTTGAAGGTCTTGTGCAGCAGGTACCAGACGGTCAGCCCCTTCAGCATCAGCACCGCGCCCTGCTCGTGCGTGATGTGGTCGGGCAGCTTGACCAGCTTCTCCCAGGGGATGTTGCGCTCGCCGGTATACGCGCCGAGATTGTGGTAATAGGCAACGCGATCACCGGGATGGAAATGCGTCACGCCGGGCCCGACGGCAACGACCTCGCCCGAGGCCTCGTTGCCGGCGATGAAGGGCAGCCCGGGCGCCTTGTAGAGGCCGGTGCGGTAATAGACGTCGATGAAGTTCAGGCCGACCGCATGCTGACGGATGCGCACCTCGCCGGGGCCGGGCGCCGGAACATCGACGCTCTCATAGACCAGGGCCTCGGGGCCTCCGACCTTGTGCACACGGACCGCTTTGGTCATCACCTGACCTCCTCTTCTCCAAGGCTGAGCGAAAGACATCGCGCCCGCCTTGTCAACTCGACGGCGACTGAAACCCTAGACCGACGACTTGCCGGACTTCCTGCGATTGCGCTTGGCCAGCACGTTGAAAAACTCCACCGCCGCCGAGAACGCAATTGCGAAATAGATGTAGCCGCGCGGAATGTGGAATTTGAATCCGTCCGCGACCAGCGCGACGCCGATCAGCACCAGGAAAGCCAGCGCCAGCATTTTCGTGGTCGGGTGTTCCGCGACGAATCGCGACACCGGTCCGGACGAAATGTACATGATCAGGCAGGCGATCACGACGGCCGCGACCATGATCTCGAGGTCCTGAGCCATGCCGATCGCCGTGATGATCGAGTCAAGCGAGAACACGATGTCGATGACGATGATCTGGACGATCACCCAGAAGAACGCGTTGCGTGCCGAGCCCTGCTTCCCCTCGCCATCGTCGGCTTCGACCTCGGCGTGGATTTCGTGCGTCGCCTTCGCGATCAGGAACAGGCCGCCCCCGATCAGGATCAGATCGCGCCAGGAGAAGTCGTAGCCGGCCAACGAGAACACCGGCGCGGTCAGGCCGATCAGCCAGACCAGCAGGCTGAGCAGGATGATGCGAAAGATCAGCGCAAGCGCGAGGCCGATCTGCCGGGCGCGGTGCGCCTGCGGCTCCGGAATGCGCGAGACGATCACCGACAGGAAGATGACGTTGTCGATGCCGAGCACGATCTCGAGCGCGGTCAATGTCAGCAGCGCCGCCCAGGCCTCGGGGCTGGTGACGAGATGCATCATGCCAGGGATCTTGCCAGGGATCTCGCCAGGCGGATCAAGGCGTCGCTGAAACTGATCCAGAGCGCGATGGCGCAGAGCACGATGGTGACAGCGGTGCCGACGCGGAAATCCATCTCCAGCACGTAGAGGCCGAGCACGGCCCAGATCGCGATCAGCGACATCGTCAGCCAGCGCAGCCGCACGACGCGGACGGGATGCAGCACGTGGAACGGCACGAAGGTCAGCACGACGAGCGTCGCCACCAGCAGCGTCGACCACAGCGGCGGCCAGTGCAGCAGGAACAGGTAGAACGCCGCCGCATTCCACAGCGCCGGGAAGCCGCGGAAGTGATTGTCGTCCGCCTTCATGCGCAGGTCCGCGAAGTATAATGCGCTGGTGACGATGATGGCGACGCCGAGCAAGGGCGCCGCCACCGGAAGCAGCAAGCCGCTGGCGACGATCGCGTAGGCCGGCACGAACACATAGGTGACGAAGTCGACCACGAGATCGAGCACGTCGCCCGACCAGTTCGGCTGCACGTCCTTGACGTTGAGCCGGCGTGCGATCGGCCCGTCGATCGCGTCGATGATCAGCGCGACGCCCAGCCATTGAAACATCGCGGACCAGTGCTCGCGCACGGCCTCCAGCATCGCCAGAAGCGCGATCGCCGCGCCGAACGCGGTGAAGATGTGCACCGAGAATGCCGCAGCGCGGATCACGGGCGTGGGCTTGAGGGAATCCTCTTGGCTATCCATGGCTTCTGCTATCAGAATGGGGCCGGTTTGCACATTCGCCATTGCGGCGCGCCGTCGCACGACCGGCCGTGATTTGAGGCGCGATCAGCAGGCTTGAATTTGCCGCGGGGCGTGTCATTTGTCGTTCCATGACAGACGCATCGACACTTTATGACACTGCCGTGATCGGCGGCGGACCGGCGGGACTTGCTGCAGCGATCGCGCTGGCGCAGGCGGGCGCGCGGACCGCGCTGGTGGCGCGGCGCGCTCCCTATGCCGACAATCGCACCACCGCCTTGCTGGGATCCTCGGTCGACCTGCTGGAGACGCTCGACGTCTGGTCCCGCTGCAGGGACAAGGCGGCCGCGCTCGAGGTGATGCGCCTTGTGGACGACACCGGCCGGCTCTTCCGTGCACCGGAGGTCCGCTTCTCCTGTCACGAAATCGCGCTCGACGCGTTCGGCTACAACATCGACAACCGCTCGCTGATGCAGGCGCTGGAAGAGCGCGCGGCCGAGCTGCCCAATCTCGTCCGTTGCGACGACGAGGCCGAAAGCGTCGTCATCGAAGCCGGCGACGTCGCGATCCGCACGGCTTCCGCGCAGTTTCTCATCGCCCGTCTCGTGGTCGGCGCCGACGGCCGGCATTCGCTATCCCGGGAAGCCGCCGGCATCGAGGTGACGCGGCGCGAGCTGACGCAGACGGCGCTGACCTTCAACGTCGCTCACACCAGGCCGCATCGCAACGTCTCGACCGAGTTCCACACGCCGCACGGGCCTTGCGTGTTCGTGCCCCTGCCCGGCAACCGTTCCAGCGTCGTCTGGGTGTCGGCCCCGGCCGAGGCCGAGCGGTTGCGGAGCCTCGATGATGCGGAGCTGTCCGCGGCGATCGAGAAGCAGTCGCATTCGATCCTGGGGCGCATGAGTGTGGAGCCGGGACGTAACCTGTTCCCGCTGGCGATCGAACGGCCCAAATCCTTCGGCCGTGACCGCATCGCGCTGGTCGGCGAAGCCGCCCATGTGGTTCCCCCTATCGGCGCCCAGGGTCTCAACCTCGGCCTGCGCGATGCCGCCGATATCGCCCGCCTCGCGGGCGAAGCCGTCGCCGCCGGCGAGGATCCCGGCGCGGATGCCGTGCTCAAGCGCTACGACCGCGCCCGGCGCCCGGACATCCTGACCCGGACCTTCGCGATCGACATGGCCAACCGCTCACTGCTGAACGATTTCCTGCCGCTGCAGCCGGTCCGTGCCGTCGGCATGCACCTGCTCGGCGCCATCGGCCCACTCCGGCGTCTTGCCATGCGCGAGGGCCTGACTCCGACCTGGCGCCGGTAAACCCGGTCAAGGAAACGCCAGCCGTCCGGTCTGGAGCAGCCACATCACGGTGGTCAGCGTGACCACGGACGCGAAGGTCCCGAGCAGCACCGCGACGGAAGCGGATTCGATCCAGGCATCGTTCTGCCGCGCGATGACGAACACGTTCAGCGCCGGAGGCAGCGAGGCCATCAGCACGGCGGTCGCGGCCCAGGGCTGCGCGAACGGTCCGAACGCCAGCATCAGGCCGAATGCCGCGAGCGGATGGAACAGCAGCTTCACCGCGATTACTCCGGGCACCTCCCAGGGCACGCGGTCGAACGGCCGCAGCGCCACGGTCACGCCGAGCACGAACAGCGCAGTTGGAGCCGCCGCGTTCTGCAGGAAGGTGATGGTGCGATCGAGTGCGACGGGCATCTCGATATGCAGCGATGCGAAGGCCGCGCCAAAGCAAGCCGACATGATCAGCGGATTGAGCACGATCTGCTTCAGCACGACGCCGAAGGCGTGCACGATCGAGGGATGGTCGCGGTCGGAGAGCTCGATCAGGAGCGGCACGATGGTGAACAGGAAGATGCTGTCGCAGCAGAAGATCAGCGCGGTCGGCGCCGCCGCCTTGCTGCCGAGCACGGCGAGCGCCAGCCCCGGGCCCATATAGCCGATATTGCCGTAGCCGCCGGAGAGCCCCGCCAGCGTCGCCTCGCGCAAGGTCAGGCGGCCGAACACCTTGCCGACGACCAGTGCCAGGGTGAACGCGGCGACGGTGGAAAGGGTCGTCGCGATCAGGAACGGCGGGTTGTTCAATTCCGAGAACGGCGTCTTGGACATGATCGCAAACAGCAGCGCCGGCAGCGACACGTAGAGCAGGAAGAAGTTCATCCAGGCGAGGCCTGATTCCGGCAGGGATTTGACCTTGCCGCACGCGAATCCGACGAAGATCAAGCCGAAATAAGGTAGCGCCAGATTGAGGATATCGACCATTGATGAAGTGTCTTCTGAAGACTCGGGGGCTATCCGCCCCGGAGGCGGAGTTTAATTCCAAATCAGGGCACTAGCATCGGCCACAATCCTGGTCTATCGACGGGGGATGATTAAAGCGCGGACCGCCAAATTCCAGATCGGACAGGTCGTGCGCCACCGGATCTTCTCGTTCCGGGGCGTGATCTTCGACATCGATCCGGAATTCAACAACACCGAGGAGTGGTGGCTGTCGATCCCCGAAGAGGTGCGGCCCCACAAGGACCAGCCGTTCTACCACCTGCTCGCGGAAAACGCGGAATCCGAATACGTCGCTTACGTCTCCGAGCAGAACCTGCTGCCGGACGAGTCCGGTGAGCCGGTCCGGCATTCCCAGGTCGCCGAGATCTTCATCAAGAACAAGGATGGCGGCTACCGCCCGCGCAATCCCTCGCTCAACTGAATTTTCCGGCCCGGACGCAGCCAGCAAAAAAGGCGCTCGAAACGAGCGCCTTTTTCATGTCCGGGATCGGGTCCCGATTACTTCTGGGCGGCTGGAGCCGCGCCCGGAGCCGCACCGCTCTGCTCGAGCTTCTTGCGCTGCTCGTCGGCCTTCTTCTGCAGTTCTTCCTGCAGCTTCTTCTGGGTTTCCTCGAACACCTTCGGGTCGGTCGGCGGACCGTCATAGGCCTTCTGGAATTCGCCGGCGAGCGGCAGCGGCAGGGTCAGCGGCGCACCGTTGGCATTGATCGCCTGCACAACGAGGTTCTGGCCCTTCTTCATGCTGTTGATGAGCTCGGGCGTCGCCTCGTAGTCCGACATGCAGCCGTTCTGGAAGCAGATCACATAGGGCTGCTGCAGCGGTGCGTTGCTGTCGACGATGATGCGGGTGCCGTGCACGAGCTGCATGCCGAGCGGCAGCGTCACGCGCAGGATCTTCTTGGGCTCGCCTTCCGGCTCGATGATGACGGCGGCGATGACCGGCTGGCCCGATTCGATGCGGCCGTCCTTGCCGGTGAAGCAGACCTGCTTGGCGTTGGCGTCCTGGCCCTTGAGGCAGAACTTGGTCCAGGGGGCGTAGATCAGCTGGATCTGCTGATCGGCCGGCTGGGCCGCGCCCTGCTGCGCCGGAGCGCCGGCAGCGGGGGGCTGCTGGGCGGGGGCCTGAGCGGCCGGCGCCGGAGCCTTCGGGGCGGCCTTGGGAGCCGCCTTCGGGGCCGGAGCCGCCTTCGGAGCGCCGGGGGCCGGTGCCGGGGTCTGGGCCTCGGCAGCAAACGGAACGGCCAATGCCGTCGCCGTCAACAAGGCGAGAAGTCGCCCGCGCGGCCGGACGGACGCGGCCAAATAACGGAAATTCATTGCGGAAAACCCTTTCTGAACGGGAAGTGCCCGAACCGCTCCGATGCGTCGAACCTGGCCGCGTTGGGCGCGGCTCTCTCCCCGTCAATTGAGGCGGATAAGTGACGGGCTCGACGCTCTTGCGCGATTGGGTGCCTTCTTAACGTGGCCGACGAAAAGATCAATGCCGACAAGCGCCTTTGGGCGCGCCTGCCGCTCAGCCCAGTGAATTCCCTGTGATAGGATTCAAGCTGAGGCGGCCTTCGAATCAAAGTGTGCTGATGTTCATGTTCCAACGCCACTTCGAGGGCCCCGGTGTCCGCCTATGCGTCCGCCTTTGCCTTGTGGCCCTCGTGCTGGCTTCGGTCCTTGTCCTGGGCTTTGACTGCGGCCTGTCGCCAGGGGCCGCGCGGGCCGAGGAGGCTCATGCCATCGCCATGCATGGCAAGCCGGCGCTGCCGGCCGATTTCACCCACATGCCCTACGCCAACCCCGACGCCCCCAAGGGCGGCCGCCTGACCTGGGGCGTGCTCGGCACCTTCGACAGCCTCAACCCCTTCATCGTCAGGGGACTGGCCGTGCAGCAGATGCGCGGCTACGTGGTCGAGAGCCTGCTGGCGCGCGGCAATGACGAGCCGTTCACGCTCTATGGCCTGCTCGCCAGGAGCGTCGAGACCGACGACGAGCGGAGCTTCGTCACGTTCCGTCTCGATCCGCGCGCTCGTTTCTCCGACGGCAAGCCGGTGCTCGCCGAGGACGTGCTGTTCTCCTGGGAGCTGCTGCGCGACCAAGGCCGCCCGAACCACCGGCAATACTACGCCAAGGTCGCCAAGGCCGAGGCACAGGATCCCCTCACCGTCCGCTTCGATCTTGCCGGCGCCAACGACCGCGAGCTGCCGCTGATCCTCGGCCTGATGCCGATCCTGCCGAAGCACGCCGTCGACGTCGCGACCTTCGAGGAAACGACACTGACGAGCCCGGTCGGCTCGGGCCCCTATCGCGTCACGGCGGTGAAGGCCGGCGCCAGCGTCACCCTGACCCGCAATCCCGATTATTGGGGCCGCGACCTCGCCATCAACCGCGGGCTCTACAATTTCGACGAGATCCGTCTCGACTATTTTCGCGAGGCCAACGGCCAGTTCGAGGCCTTCAAGCGCGGCCTCTACGATTTCCGGATCGAGCACGAGCCGCTGCGCTGGCACGACGGCTATGATTTCCCGGCCGCGAAAAGCGGCGAGGTGATCCGCGACACCGTCAAGCCCGGCGTGCCGCAGCCGTCCGAATTCCTGGTGTTCAACACGCGCCGACCGATCTTCGCGGACATCCGCGTGCGCCAGGCGCTGACGCTGCTGTTCGATTTCGAGCTGGTCAACCGCAACTACTTTTTCGGGCTCTATTCGCGCGTCGCCGGCTATTTCGCCGGCTCCGACCTGTCGGCCTATGGCCAGCCTGCGGACGCGCGCGAACGCGAGCTCCTGAAACCGTTCTCAGCCCGGATTCCGGCAGACGTCATGGACGGCAGCTACCGCCTGCCCGTGACCGACGGATCGGGGCGTGACCGCACCACGCTGCGCGCGGCGCTGAAGCTGCTGTCCGAGGCCGGCTACGATCTGGACGGCACCGTGCTGCGCAACCGCGCGACCAAGGCGCCCTTCGCGTTCGAGATCCTGGTCACGACCCGCGACCAGGAGCGCATCGCGCTGGCGTTCCAGCGCGACCTCAAGCGCGCCGGCATCGAGCCGAGCGTGCGGTCGGTCGATCCCGTGCAGTTCGACCAGCGCCGGCTCGCGTTCGAATTCGACATGATCCAGAACCGCTGGGACCAGTCGCTGTCGCCCGGCAACGAGCAGTCTTTCTATTGGGGCAGCGCCGCCGCGGATAATCCCGGAACCCGCAACTACATGGGCGCCAGGGATCCGGCGGTCGATGCCATGATCGCAGCACTGCTCGAAGCCCGTGAACATACGGATTTCGTCTCGTCGGTGCGGGCGCTCGACCGCGCTTTGATCGCGGGCTTCTACACAATCCCCCTGTTTAACGTATCGGAGCAATGGATCGCGCGCTGGAATCGGATAGAACGGCCCAAGGCCACCTCGCTCTCGGGCTATTTGCCGGAGACCTGGTGGTCCAAGGGGCAGCCGACAGCTCATCAAGCGAAGTGACGCCGTGAACCAGCCAGCCGTATCGCCGACGCTCGACACGTTGTTTCAGCGCACGCTGATGCGGCAGCCGCACGCGACCGCCCTGCTCGACCCGCTCAACAAGGCCCGCGTGACCGGGCATCAGCCGCGCCGGATGACCTATGCGGAGGCCGACACGGCCATCGAGGCGCTATCGGCCTATTTCGTCGAATCCGGCCTGCCGACCAATTCCGTCATCGCCATCCAATTGCCGGCCACGGTCGAGTTCGTGCTCACCGTGCTCGCCGCCCATCGCGCCGGCCTCGTCGTCGCCGTGCTGCCGCTGCTGTGGCGGCATGCGGAGCTGACGGCCGCGCTCAATCGCACCGCGGCGCGCGCCATCGTCACCATGAGCACGGTCGACGGCGTCAGCTATGCCGACCTCGCGATGCATGCGGCGGCCGAAGCCTTCTCGATCCGTCACGTCTGCGGCTTCGGCGACAATCTGCCCGAAGGCATGGCCTCGCTCGACGAGGTGCTGGCCCGCCCGCCGGGCACCACGCGCGCCGTGATCCAGGACGGCCGCAAGGCGGGGATGATCTCGTTCGACGTCACGGCGGAAGGCTTCCGGCCGGTGCCGCGGCCGCATTTCAGCCTGATCGCCGGCGGCCTTGCGATGTCGCTGGAAGCCGACATCAGGCAGGGCGCGACCGTGATGGCGGCGCTTGCGCCGATGTCGTTCGCCGGCCTTGCCTCCTCGCTGGCCGTATGGCTGCTCTCCGGCGGCGCGCTGGCGCTGCATCATCCGTTCGAGAACGAGGTGCTGGAGCGGCAGATCAACGAGCATGAATGCGAGGTGCTGATCGCGCCGGCGCAGCTGGCCCTGCGGCTCGGCGCTTCCGACCTGGCGGCGCGGATGCCGTCCTTGCGCAATGTCGTCGGCCTGTGGCGCGCGCCCGAGCAGGTGGCGGCGAGTGATGCCTGGGATGCGCCGCATGCGCCGCTGACCGACGTCTACCTGTTCGGCGAGGCCGGCCTGTTCGGTGCCCGCCGCGGCGAGGACGGCATGCCGGTGCCTGTCATGCCCGGGCCGCACGGCGCTCCCCGCGAGCAGGCCGGATCGTCCATCGCCGGCGAGATCCTGCTGACGCCGAAGGGCACGCTCGGCCTGCGCGGCGCGATGGTGCCGATCGCGGCCTATGCCCCGCCGCAACCGGTCGGCGACACCCTGACGGCCCAGCCGCCGCGCGACTATGTCGACACCGGCTATGCCGCACGGCTCGACCGCCCGAGCGGCGCCATCTGCATCACCGCGCCGCCCTCCGGCATCATGGCCGTCGGCGGCTATCGCTTCCTCTCCAACGACCTCCAGGAATGGGCCCGCCGGCTCGGCCAGGGCGCCCTGCTCACGGCACTGCCCGATCGGCTGTCCGGCCACAGGCTGGCAGGCCGGGCCCAGGACAACGCCCGCGCCCGCGAGGCGCTCAGCGAGCTCGGGCTTAACCCCCTGATGGTCGAAGCTTTTCGCGACCGCTCCGGCCCGGTCTAGGCGCAGTTTTGCCACCTCCGTTGACGCTGCATTAAGGCGGCCCACCTAGATTGCGCTACCTGTTGCGTGATCAGAGTTGCCGAATGTCCCAGGCGGGCCCGATCCTGTTTGTGTCCAACGTCGAGCGGCCGCCCTTCGTTGCGGCGCTGGACGAGGCCCGGCTGTTTCCCGTGGTCGATATCGACTGGGCCGGCGCAGCACGCGCGGTCGAAGAGGTGCAGCCAGCCGCAATCCTCGCGGTGATGCATGGCGGGCACGAGCCGCACGTGGCGCCGCTCGCAAAGAAGATCGCCGACCAATCGCCGTACCTTCCCTTCGTGGCCGTGGATGCGGCCGGCACGCTGCCACACAATGCCCTGCCCTTCTCGTCGCGCGGCGGCAATCCCGACCGCCTGATCGCGCGGCTTCGCGCCGCGCTGCGCGTGCGGACGCTCCATGCCACCGTGCTGCGCCGGCTGCCTGAAGTGCAGGTCGCTCTGCCGCAGGGCGATCCCGCCCGCGATGCCACCGTGCTCCTGATCGGCCGCGGCGCGGCCTATCCCGCGCTCTCCGTCGCGCTCGGCGAACGGGTCGGCGTGGTCGGGGCGCTTTCGATCGAGGCCGCCGCGAAGCATCTCAACACCCGCGACCTCGACGGCGTCGTGCTCGCCGAAGGTTTTACCGCGCGCGTCACCGACGCCTTTCTCACGGTGCTGGCCGAGGACGCCCGCTTCCGCAGCCTGCCGGTCGTCGTCGCCGCGCATCAGCTGACACAGACCTACGACCTGCCCAATCTCGAGCTGATCCCGGGCGAGCCGGCCAGAGTAGCGGCCAACGCGCTACCGCTGATCCGCCAGCATGCGATGGAGGCTCAAATGAGCCGCACGCTGCGTTCGATCGATGCCGGCGGCTGGCTCGATCCGCGCAGCGGCCTGCTCACGGTCGAAGCATTCGCCCGCGATTTTGCCAAGGCGGTGGAGCACGCACTGACCCGCGGTGGCGGTCTGTCGGTCGCGCGCTTCGCCTTCGAGCCCGGCAATTTCCGCGCCCAGCTCGATGCCGCCCGCATCCTCAGCCGCCTGATGCGGCAGATGGATTTTGGCGCGGCGCAAAAGGACGGCTCGGTCATCATCGTGTTCGCGGAGACCGACTTCCGCACCGCCCACATGATCGCCCGCCGCCTCTCGGCGGTGATGCGCCACACCTCCAACGGCAAGCACGAGATGCGCAGCGAGCCCGTGGTCAGCGTGGACTCGCTGTCGCCATCGGATACGGCAAGGTCGCTGCTGGCCCGGCTGTCGTCGGACGGGACGCGCGCGGCGTCTTGAGGTCTTGTGCCCCGGGCGCGGCGCAGCGCCCTTCGCGGTGCGCTGCAGAACCGGGGCCCATCCTCGCGGCTAGTCCAAGAAAGAACTGGGTCCCGGCTCTGCGCTCCGCTTCGCTGCGCTTGTCCGGGACACGATAATCCCTACGCCGCCTTCTTGCTCTCCGCGAGTTGTGCCAGCTGGCGCATGATCTCCGTGGTGCCGGCGAGGCGCTCCTCCGGCGTCTCCCAATCCTGCAGGAACACCACCTTCATGTCGGGCCGCACCTTGGCGGCCTGGCCGTAGCTGCGGATGAAGGTGACCAGGCGATCGGGATGGGCGAAGGAATTGTCGCGGAAGACGATGACCGCGCCCTTCGGGCCGGCATCGATCTTCCCGACATTGGCCCTGCGGCAGAACGCCTTGATCGCGGCGACCTTGAACAGATAGCGCACCTCGTCCGGCAGCACGCCGAAGCGATCGCGCATCTCGGCGCCGAAGTTTTCGATCTCCTCCTCGGTGTCGAGATCGGCGAGACGCCGGTACAGCGACAGCCGCACCGAGAGATCGCCGACATAATCCTCCGGAATGAGCACGGGCATGCCGATGGTGATCTGGGGCGACCAGCGGTCGGCGGCGGGCTCGGACACGCCGGCCTTGAGGTTGACGATCGCCTCCTCCAGCATCGATTGGTACAGCTCGAAGCCGACCTCCTTGATGTGGCCCGACTGCTCCTCGCCGAGCAGATTGCCGGCGCCGCGGATGTCGAGGTCGTGCGAGGCGAGCTGGAAGCCGGCGCCCAGCGTCTCCAGCGATTGCAGCACGGTCAGCCGGCGCTCGGCCTGTGCGGTGATCTTCTGTTGCGCCGGCAGCGTGAACAGCGCATAGGCGCGCAGCTTGGACCGGCCGACGCGGCCGCGGAGCTGGTAGAGCTGGGCCAGGCCGAACATGTCGGCGCGGTGCACGATCAGCGTGTTGGCGTTGGGAATGTCGAGGCCGGATTCGACGATGGTGGTCGACAGCAGGATGTCGAACTTGCCGTCGTAGAACGCGGTCATTATGTCCTCGATCACGGCGGGCGGCATCTGGCCGTGCGCGACCGCGACCTTCATCTCCGGCACGTTCTTGTCGAGGAAGTCCTTGACCTCGGCAAGGTCGTCGATGCGCGGCACCACGTAGAAGGCCTGGCCCCCGCGGTAGCGCTCGCGCAAGAGCGCCTCGCGGATCATCAAGGGATCGTGCGGGGCGACGAAGGTGCGCACCGCGAGGCGGTCGACCGGGGGCGATGCGATGATCGAGAGTTCGCGAACGCCGGTGAGTGCGAGTTGCAGCGTCCGCGGGATCGGCGTCGCCGACAGCGTCAGCACGTGCACCTCGGCCCGCAGCGCCTTCAGCCGTTCCTTGTGGGTGACGCCGAAATGCTGCTCCTCGTCGACGATGACGAGGCCGAGGTCGCGGAACTTGATGGCCTTGCCGAGCAGCGCATGGGTGCCGACGACGATGTCGACCGAACCGTCGGCGATGCCCTTCTTGACCAGGTTCAGCTCCTTGGTCGCGATCAGGCGTGAGGCCTGGGCCACGTTCACCGGAAAGCCCTTGAAGCGTTCGGTGAAGGTTTTCGCGTGCTGGCGCGCGAGCAGCGTGGTCGGCACCACGACCGCGACCTGCTTGCCCTCGAGCGCCACGGCAAACGCCGCGCGCAACGCCACCTCGGTCTTGCCGAAGCCGACGTCGCCGCAGATCAGCCGGTCCATGGGGCGACCGAGCTCGAGGTCCTTCAGCGTGGATTCGATGGCCCCTAATTGGTCCTCGGTCTCGTCATAGGGGAAGCGTGCGCAGAACTCGTCATAGACGCCCTGCTGCACCGGCAATTTGGGCGCCTCGTGCAGATGGCGCGCGGCGGCGATCTTGATCAACTCGCCCGCGATCTCGCGAATACGGTTCTTCAGCTTGGCCTTGCGGGTCTGCCAGCCCGAGCCGCCGAGCTTGTCCAGCTCGACCGTGGTCTGGTCGGCGCCGTAGCGGGACAGAAGCTCGATGTTCTCGACCGGGAGGAAGAGTTTTGCATCCGCGGCATAATGCAGCTCGAGGCAGTCATGCGGCGCGCCGGCGACGTCCAGCGTCTGCAAGCCGACGAAGCGGCCGATGCCGTGGTCGGCGTGGACAACGATGTCGCCGGCGGTGAGGCTCGTCACCTCCGAAATGAAATTGTCGAGCTTGCGGCTGGCCTTGCGCGGCCGCACCAGGCGGTCGCCGAGGATGTCCTGCTCGCTGATGAGCGCGATCTCGTCGGTCTCGAACCCGCTCTCGAGGCCGAGCACCGCAAGCATGGTCTCGTTGCGCGGGGTCGCCTGCACGGTCCGCCAGGAATTGACGCTGGTGGTGTGGGCCAGCTTGTGGTCCCGCAGCATCGAAGTCATGCGGTCGCGCGAGCCTTCGCTCCAGAGCGCGATGACGACCTTCTTGCGCTGAGCGTGCAGCGCCATGACGTGGCTGACCACGGATTCGAACACGTTGACCGTGCTGTCGTTACGCTCCGGTGCGAAGTCGCGCCCCTTGCGCGCGCCGGCGTCCACGACGCTGGTGCCGTCGGCCGGCACCGAGAATTGCGTCAACCGCACCAGCGGCATGCCGCTCTCGCGCTTGCTCCATTCCTCGCTGGTCAAATAGAGCCGGTCAGGCGGCAGCGGCTTGTAGATCGCGCCGCCGCCGGGATGCTCCATCGCCTCGCGGCGGGCCTCGTAATAGTCCTGGATCTGCTTGAAGCGCTCGCCAATCGCATCCTCGCCCTGCGGCTCGATCGCGATCGGGGCGCCTTGCAGATAGTCGAACAGCGTATCCATCCGGTCCTGGAACAGCGGCAGCCAGTGCTCCATGCCGGGATGGCGTCGGCCCTCGCTGACGGCCTCGTACAGCGCATCGTCGCGCTCGGGCGCGCCGAACTCGGCGACATAGCCCATGCGGAAACGACGGATGGTGTCGGTGACGAGCTGGAATTCGGACACCGGCACAAGGTTGAGCGCGCGCATGTCGAGCAGCGTGCGCTGGGTCTCGGCATCGAAGGTGCGGATCGATTCCAGGCTGTCGCCGAAGAAGTCGAAGCGGACCGGCTGGTCGAGGCCCGCCGGAAACAGATCGAGGATGCCGCCGCGCACGGCATATTCGCCGGGCTCGCGCACGGTCGAGGAGCGGTTGTAGCCATTGTGCTCGAGCCAGGCGACGACACTGTCCATCGGCACGACGTTGCCGGGCGCAACCGAGAGCGCCTGCGCCGCGACGAGCTCGCGCGCGGGCACGCGCTGCACGACGGCATTCACCGTGGTCAGCACGATCAGCGGCTTGTCGCTGCCGGTCAGGGACGCCAGCCGCGCCAGCGTGGTCAGCCGCTGCGCCAGGATGCCGCCATGCGGCGAGACGCGGTCATAGGGCTGGCAGTCCCAGGCCGGGAACGTCAGCACCGGCAGATCGGGCGCAAAGAACTGCAGCGCGCGTTCGAGCTGCTGCATCCGCGCGCCGTCGCGGCAGACCACGGCGAGGCTGACGGCCGGCTTCTTCGGCCGCGCCGCGATGGCGCGCGCCAGATCCGAGACGACGAGGCCCTCGGCGCCTTCCGCGACATTGGCAAGCGTCACCGCGCGGCCGGGCGTAAGCAGCTCGGCCGGCGACTTCAAACCCGGTTTCATAGATCGCCGTCCGTAATCGGGAATGCCTTGATGCGCGCGAAGAGCGCGCCGGCGACCTCGGCCGGCAGCACCCTGTCGCCGGTAATGGCGGCATAGAGATCGGGATCGTTGACCTCGAGCAGCGTCTCGAGCTCAGTCAGCTCGTCGTCCGACAAATTGCCGATCTCGGCGTCCGCGAAGCGCCCGAGGATCAGATCCATCTCGCGGGTGCCGCGGTGCCAGCACCGGAACAAAAGCCGCTTGCGGCGCGTGTCCAGCCCCTCGCTCGATCGTGTCGTTCCCGTCATGTCTCAAATCCAGTCAAACGCAGAAAGCCCGGACGTGCCGGGCCGCCGTGATATAGCCATTGGGACCGGCGATGTCAGCCCTTTGTTACGGCTGGTCGTCCCTCTGATCCGTCATGGCCGGGCCCGTCCCGGCCATGACGGAGCGCGGTGAAGAAAGACGTGGATGCCCGGCACAAAGCCGGGCATGACGGCGAGAAACAATCTTAGATTCCATAGATGCGCCCCAGCCTGCTCAACCCGTTGTTTGCTCCCGTCACCAGCCTGCCCGGCGTCGGTCCGAAGCAGGACAAGCTGCTGCAATATCTGCTCAGCCGGAACGAGACACCGCGCTTGGTCGACCTGCTGCTGCATCTGCCGAGCCAGGTCATCGACCGCCGGGCCCGGCCGAAGATTCGCGACGCGGCCCAGGGAACCATGGTGACGCTGGAGGTCACCGTCGACCGCCACCGCCCGCCCCCGCCGCGCAACGCCCGCGCGCCGTACCTCGTCTACGCCAGCGACGACACCGGCGACGTCGTGCTGACCTTCTTCCGCGCCAAGCCCGGCTATGTCGAAAAGCTCTTGCCGGTCGGCGAGAAGCGTTTCGTCTCCGGCACGCTGCAGATGTATGACGGCATCCCGCAGATCGTGCATCCCGACCGCGTCCTCGACGAGGAGGCGATCTCGAAACTCTCCGGCATCGACCCGGTCTATCCGCTCACCGAAGGCCTCGCGCTCGGCTCGCTCCGCCGTGCCATCGCGCAGGCGCTGCAGAAGCTGCCGGCGCTGCCGGAATGGATCAGCCCCGAGGTGATGCGCCGCTGCAATTTTCCGCCGATCGCCGAAGCGCTCACCCGCGTGCACCAGCCGGTCGAGCTAACGGACATTCTGCCCGACCGGCCATTCTGGTCCCGCCTCGCCTTCGACGAGCTTCTGGCCGGGCAGCTCGCGCTCGGCCTGATCCGGGCCCAGCTTCGTCGCCCCGCCGGCGTGCGCAATGCCGGCGACGGTCATCTGCGCAGCAAGATCATCGACGCCCTGCCCTATGCGTTGACGGTGTCCCAGCGCGACGCGACCGCAGCGATCGCGAATGACCTGCAACAGCCGGTCCGCATGCTCCGCCTGCTCCAGGGCGACGTCGGCTCCGGCAAGACCGTGGTCGCCTTGCTTGCGGCCGCTGCCGTCGCCGAAGTCGGCAAGCAGGCTGCCCTGATGGCCCCGACCGAAATCCTGGCGCGCCAGCACATCAAGACCATCGCGCCGCTCGCCGAGCGCGCCGGCCTGCGCGTCGCGATCCTCACCGGCCGTGAAAAGGGCAAGGAGCGCCGCGAGATCATCACGCAGCTCGCCGCGGGCGAGATTGACCTGCTCGTCGGCACCCACGCACTGATCCAGGACGATGTGATCTTCCACGACCTCGCGCTCGCCATCGTCGACGAGCAGCACCGCTTCGGCGTGCGGGAGCGGCTGGCGCTGACGTCGAAGGGCGAGGCCGTGGACGTGCTGGTGCTCAGCGCCACGCCAATTCCGCGCACGCTGGTGCTGACCTATTTCGGCGACATGGACATCTCCGAGCTGCGCGAGAAGCCGGCCGGCCGCCAGCCGATCGACACCCGCGCCGTCGCCATGAGCCGGCTCAGTGAGGTCATGGACGGCGTCGGCCGCGCGCTCGACGCCGGCAAGCTGGTTTACTGGATCTGCCCGCTGGTCGAGGAATCCGAAGCCGAGGGCACCGAGCATCTCACCAACGCGACCAAGCGTTTCGAAAGCCTGCAGAAGCGCTTCGGCGAGCGCGTCGGCCTGGTCCACGGCCAGATGAAGGGCACGGAGAAGGACCGCGTGATGGGCCAGTTCGCCGCGCACGAGATCGGCCTTCTGGTCGCGACCACCGTGGTCGAGGTCGGCGTCGACGTGCCGGCCGCCACCATCATGGTGATCGAGAATGCCGAACGCTTCGGCCTTGCCCAGCTGCACCAGCTGCGCGGCCGCATCGGGCGCGGCTCGGAAGCCTCGACCTGCATCCTGCTCTACTCGGAGCCGCTCGGCGAAATGTCGAAGGCGCGGCTGAAGGTGATCCGCGAGACCACCGACGGTTTTCGCATTGCAGAGGAGGATCTGAAGCTGCGCGGCGAAGGCGACGTGCTGGGCGTGCGCCAGAGCGGCCTGCCCGGCTACCGTATCGCGCGCTCGGAGGTGCACGGCCAGCTCATCACCCAAGCCAGAGACCAAGCGCTGCGCATCCTCAAGGAGGATCCCAAGCTGAAAGGTGAGCGCGGCGAGGCGCTGCGGTGCCTGCTGTATCTCTACGAACGGGACGAGGCGATCCCGCTGATCGGCGCGGGCTAACCCGATAACTTTGGAACAAAAGTTTCCTGAGCCGGTTCCCGCAAGTTGGATGTTGCTCGCCCCGGCGGGACCGATACCTTGCAGGAATCGGCATTGCGGGATGAGTGTCGCCGAGGGGGTGGATTAGAGGTGCGTGCTCCGGGACGTCGATGGGGCGTTTGGTTCAGGCCGTCGCTACGGACCTGGCCGGTGTCCGCTTATCTGCTGCTGCTCGCACTTGCCACCGCCGTTCCGGTCACCGCGTGCGCGGCCTTCCTCGCCTATCATTTCGTGGCGGAATCCTCGCAGCTCACCCGGGCGGAGTACGAAGACCGTTTGCGCCTCATGCGCAATGCGGCCGATCTGCGCGTTGCAAATATCATCGACGATCTGCAGGTTCTCGCGCTCTCGCCCTCGTTGTCGCAGGAACGGTTCGCGGAATTCAGGGAGCACGCGTTGCAGGCGGTCAAGCTGATCGGCGGCGTGGCGATCGTGCTCTATGCCCCTGATGGTCAGCAGATCGCGAACACACGCCTCGAGCTCGATGCCCCCTTGCCCAAGCGCACCGAATTCGACGTCGAGCGCCGGGCGATCGAGACCGGCCGCCCGCAGGTGTCGGGCCTGCAGCACGCCGTTGTCGACGGTCAGCCGATCGTCACGATCGCCGTGCCGGTGCGCATCCGCGGCGAAATCCGTTACGCGCTCAACATCGGACTGTCGACCCGGTACCTGTCATCGATGATGGACGAATACGTCTCCGCCGGAATGGTGGGCAGCATCGTCGATCCGAACGGACTGCTTCTGGCAAGACGCCCGCTGCTCGATGGCGACGATCTGGTGGGACAGCCGACCATTCCCGCGGTCAGGGCTCATCTCGGGCAGTCATCCGCGTGGTGGATCGAGGCGGTGTCGCGGACAGGCGTTCCCACCTACACCTCGCTGCTGCGATCCAACCAGAGCAGCTGGTCGATCAACCTTGCCGTTCCCCGTGAGGTCATCGACGGTCCGCTGCACCGGACGGTCGAATGGATCGTTGCCCTGACGGCTTTCACGCTCGTGCTCGGATTGGCGCTGGCCCGCCTGATCTCCCGGCGCTTCCTGGCCGAATTCTCGGATCTCGAACGATATGTCGCGGGCCTCCGATCCGGCGCGATCGAGCCGAAGCTCGGCGCGATCAGCGAAGTCAACCGGATGAAGAAGGTGCTCTATCAGGTCGGAAGCGAGCTCGCGGGCGCGCTGAAGCAACAGAAAGCGCTGCTCGACGAGATCAATCACCGGGTCAAGAACACGCTCGGCACCGTGCAGTCGATCGCGCGCCTGTCGCGCGCGAGTTCGAGTGACCTGAACCAGTATGCATCCGCCTTCGAGGGCCGGTTGCTGGCGCTGTCGCAGGCCTACAATCTCCTTACCGAAAACAATTGGGTCGGGGTCAGCCTGGCATCCATCGTCCGGCAGACACTGGCGCCCTACGCCGGTCCCGAACGTTTCGACATCGAGGGCCCCGACCTCCTGCTGCCGCCCAAGCTCACGCTGGCGATCTCCGCCGCGCTGCAGGAGCTCAGCACCAACGCCGCCAAATACGGCGCGTTTTCGGTCCCGTCGGGCAAATTGCAGATTTCCTGGACGGTGGACGAGACCGGCCTCATTCGCTTGTCCTGGACAGAACGCGACGGTCCGCTGGTCCACAAGCCGACGCGCCGCGGCTTCGGAACCAAGATGATCACCGGCATGTTTGCCGGCGAGGCCGGCTGGTCCGTCAATTTGGACTTCAATCCCGGCGGGCTTCGCTGCGTGATGCAGTTCTGGTCACGTGACCAGGTCGACGGCGATGTGACGCTGATGGAAGCAAGCTAGGCTGTGTCCAGCAACACATCGTCATGCCCCGCCGATGGGCGGACTCAGCCCCCTGCCCGCCGTCGCCCAACCTCATAGGCCGCCACATGCGCGCGGGCGAGATCCAGCAGCGGCGTCTCGATGCCGAGCGCACGGGCGCGGTTGGCCATGTCGCCCAGAATATGCTCGGCCTCGGTGATCGAGCCGCGCTCGATGTCGCGCAGCATCGAGGCCTTGAGCGGCGAGTCCAGCGTAGTGAACAGCTTTCGGTCGAACTCGATGAACGGCGCGCGCGGCTCGAAGCCTGATGCCGTCGCCACAGCGCAGCATTCGGCGAACAGGCGGAAGATCGATTGCTCGCCGTTGGGCACGGCCAGGATGTCGCCGATGCTCGCGCGCATCAGGCAGGTGATGCCTGCGAGCGTCGAGAGCTGGACGAACTTCTCCCACATGTCCTGCATGATCGCTTCGCTGGCACGCACGTCGATCCCGGGGACCTGAAGCAGCGCCTCCAGTGCGAGCACACGTTCGCTGAGCGCGCCCTCGATCTCGCCGAACACGATGGTCTGGTTGGCCATGAAGTGGGCGACCCGACCCTCCGCGTCGAGCCCGGCACTGACATTGGCGAGGCCGCCGAGGATACGGCTCGCGCCAAATTTTGCGGTCAGGGCGTCGACATGCTTCAGCCCGTTCAGGATGGGAAGCACCATCGTGCCGGAGCCGACAGCGGGCGCAAACTGGTTCATCGCGTCATCGAGCGAGTAGGCCTTGACGCCGACGAGCACAACGTCGAACGGCTCTCTGAGATCACCGGCGGCAAGCAGCCTGGGCTGCACCGCAAAATCGCCATGCGGACTGACGACCTGCAGTCCGTTTCGACGCAATTGCTCCGCCCGCTTCTCGCGCACCAGAAAGGTCACGTCTCGGCCCGCTCGGACCAGGCAAGCTCCGTAATAGCCGCCAAGCGCGCCCGCGCCGATCACCAGCACTCTCATTCGAACTCCCGTTGCAGACGAACTGCTTTCGCTCAGACAATAGCAGACGAGCTCCGCGAGGTCTCCTCCCCGTCATTGCGAGCGCAGCGAAGCAATCCAGAATCTTTCCACAGCGGCAGTCTGGATTGCTTCGCTACGCTCGCAATGACGTAGATGGAGCAGTTGCAGCAACGGCCCCTTCCGCCGCGGCCGCTTTCGTGAAACCTTCCCGCCATGCGCCGGATCATCGTCGTTGGCTCCCAGGGAAGCGGAAAGACGAGCCTCGCCCTCAATCTCGGGCAGAAGCTCGGTCTGCCGGTGGTGCACCTCGACGTGCTCTATTGGCGGCCGGGCTGGACGCCGTCCGATAAGCCCAGCTTTCGCGCGCGCGTCGCTGAGGCGATCGCGGGCGAGGCATGGGTCGTCGACGGCAGCTTCTCGGGGCTCGCCTTCGATCTCACGATCGCGCGCGCCGACATCCTCGTCGTCATCGATCGTCCGCGCTGGGTCTGCCAGTGGCGCATCCTCTGGCGCTCGGCCTTCGATCGCGACACGCGCCGGCCCGATCTGCCCGAGGGATGTCCGGAACAGTTCGACTGGAAACTGATGAAGGAAGCCTGGCGCTACGACACCGAGCGCGTGCCCGTCATCGAGGCAGAGCGCTTTCAATACGGCCCCGATGTCCCGGTCGTGCGGCTGCGACGTGACCGGGACATTCAGGGCTTTCTGGAGCAGGTTTCGGTGAACGGCGAGTGAGGCCAGGCGATCAGGATTTGGTCCGCGCGATCCCCGCGGCGAAGGCCTTCATAAGGTCGGCGTCCACCGCCTCGCCGTTCGCATCCTCGGCGAGATGCTCGAACCAGCGGGCAAAGCCCTCGTAGATCTGGCTGGCGGGATGATCGGAGCCGAGGAATCCGGAAATCTCCCGCATCTCCGCGACCCAGCGATAGGCCTTCGGGATCATGTCCGGCAGTGCGACCTCGAGCCGCGCCAGCACCGCGGGCTGGCTCAGCGCGAGCTCGTCGCGCAGCGCATCCGCCGCGCCCGCTTTCGTCGCCGCAATCACCATGGCCGAACCGATGCCGGCGAGACCCTTGACGATGCCGGCGTAGGACATCTTCAGAGCGGAGGCCGCGCCGACCGGACCTTCGACGATGCGCACGTCGAGACCGAACTCTTTCAGCACCACGAGATCCCTGGCGTGCTCGCCCGACATGTAGAAGGCCGGGCTCTTGGCTCCCGGCTGCGGCGGGAAGCCGATGATGCCGCCATCGACGAACGGGGCCTGCGCCGAGCCGATGATCTCCTCGATTCTCTGCACCGTATCGACATTGACGGCGTTGCAATCGACCACGATCGGCTTCTTCTCGCGCCTGACGATCAGCGCGGCCAGCCGTTCGGCCAGTGCGACGGCCTCGCCCGGCGGCACGATCGAAAGGATGATGTCGGCGGCTGCGATCGCATCGTCGTCGGCGCCGATCATGCCGGCGTCCGCGGCGCGCTTGCGCGTTGCTTCGCTCCGCCCCGTCAGGGACGTCAGCACGCGCGCGCCGTGTTCGCTGAGGCGGCGGGCGACGGCGCTGCCCATGGCGCCGGGCGCGAGGATCGCAATGGTCTTGGACATCGTGCACTCCAGGTCGAAATCCCAGCAAGAGGCTCGGATCACCGGAGACTAGCAGAGGATGCAGGCGCGCGCGCCACCAGCGCCATCCCGCGAGGGAATGGCCCTACTCCACCTTCGCAGGCTCAGGCTGAAGCGTCGAGGCATTGGCGATGCGCGCGGCATTCGCCATTCCCGCGAGCGCCGCGGCCTTCTTCGGATCGGGCGCCGAGCCGGGCTGCACGACGCCGGCCGACATGATCAGCGTCGCCGCATCCTCGGCCGTGAGATCGACCTCGATGATCTTGCTCTTCGGGACATAAAAGAAGAAGCCGGTGGTCGGGTTCGGCGAGCACGGCAGAAACACCGACACGTGCTCCTCCTGTCCCGGCAGGCTGCGCGAGATGTCCTCGTTCGGCGATTGCGAGATCAGCACGATCGACCACATGCCGGGCGAGGGAAACTCGACCAGGCCGACTTTGCGAAAGCTCGAGCCCTTGCCCGAGAACAACGTCTCGAACACCTGCTTGAGGCCGCGATAAATGGCGCGCACCGCCGGGATCCGGCCGAGGAAGGTCTCGCCGACATCGACCAGCGTGCGACCGATCAGGTTGGCCGCGAGGAAGCCGACCAGCGTCAGCGTGAAGAACGCGACCACCAGTCCCCAGCCGGGAATGACGTACGGCAGGTAGGTTTCCGGCCGGTAGGCCAGCGGCACGAACGGGCGCACCACGCCGTCGACCCAGGTGACGAACCACCAGACCAGATACAGCGTGATTGCGATCGGCCCCGTGACAACGAGGCCGGTCAGGAAATAATTGCGGAAGCGGCCCATCACGCCGGTATGCGGTTCCGGGACGGGATCGAGAGGCAGAGGCGCGTCGTCGCGGGGGGTCATTCGGGTTCCAAGTCGGTCGCAGCACACAAGCTAGGGTCTTCTAGCAGGTTTTGGAAGACCGCGACCGACCGATATCCCTCTTGCCTATTCCACGGTCACCGATTTCGCGAGATTGCGCGGCTGGTCGACGTCGGTGCCCATCACCACCGCCGTGTGATAGGCGAGCAGTTGCACCGGAACGGCGTAGACCATCGGTGTGAAGGCCGCGGCCATGTCGGGCATGACGATGGTGACGAGCGAATCCACCGTCGCCTCCGCCGCGCCCTTGGCGTCGGTCATCAGGATGATGTTGCCGCCGCGCGCGGCGACCTCCTGCATGTTCGAGACGGTCTTCTCGAACACGCGGTCGTAAGGCGCGATCACGACGACCGGCATGGTCTCGTCGATCAGCGCGATCGGCCCATGCTTGAGCTCACCGGCGGCATAGCCCTCGGCGTGGATGTAGGAGATTTCCTTCAGCTTCAGCGCGCCTTCGAGCGCGAGCGGAAAGCTGGTGCCGCGGCCGAGATAGAGCACGTCGCTCGACTTGGCGATGCGGTGCGCGAGCTTCTCGATCTGCAACTCGGTGGTGAGGGCATCCGCCATCAGGCGCGGCACCTCGACTAGGCCGTGGACCAGCTTGGTCTCGTCCTCGTCGGACAGTACGCCGCGTGCCTTGCCGGCCGCAATCGCAAGGTTGGCCAGCACCATGAGCTGGCAGGTGAAGGCCTTGGTCGAGGCGACGCCGATCTCGGGTCCGGCGAGCGTCTGCAAGACGGTCTCGCTCTCGCGCGCGATGGTCGAGGTCGGCACGTTGACGACGGCGACCGTGTGGACGCCCTCGGCCTTGGCATAGCGCAGCGCCGCCAAAGTATCGGCGGTCTCGCCCGACTGCGAGATGAAGATGGCGAGATCGCCCTTGCGCAGCGGCGCTTCCCGATAACGGAATTCGGAGGCGACATCGACCTCGACCGGCAGACGCGCAAAGCGCTCGAACCAGTATTTGGCGACGAAGCCCGCGTAGCTCGCGGTACCGCAGGCCGTGATGTTGATGCGCTGGATGGTCTTGAAATCGAACGGAAGCTTGACCGGCAACGAGACCCGCTCGGTCGCCATGTCGACATAGCGCGCCAGGGTGTGGCCGACCACTTCCGGCTGCTCGTGGATCTCCTTCGCCATGAAGTGGCGATAGTTCGCCTTGTCGACTAGGGAGGTCGAGGCGGCGTGCTTGACCTTGTCGCGATGGACGGCGTTGCCGTCCTTGTCGAAGATGTCCGCGCTCTTGCGGGTCAGCACGACCCAGTCGCCGTCCTCGAGATAGCTGATCGTGTCGGTGAACGGGCCGAGCGCAATGGCGTCGGAGCCGAGATACATCTCGCCGTCGCCATAGCCGATCGCCAGCGGCGGGCCGTTGCGGGCGCCGATCATGAGATCGTCTTCGCCGGCGAAGATGAAGCCGAGCGCGAAAGCGCCGCGCAGGCGCGTCAGCGCCAGCTTGACGGCTTCGACCGGCTTGTTGCCGCGCGTCAGGAGATCGTCGACGAGGTGCAGCACGATCTCGGTGTCGGTCTCGGTGTGGAACACCGTGCCCTTCTTCTCGAGCTCCTCGCGCAGCTCGCGGAAATTTTCGATGATGCCGTTGTGGACCACGGCGACGCGTTCGGTGGCGTGCGGATGGGCGTTGTTGACGGTCGGCTTGCCGTGCGTGGCCCAGCGGGTGTGACCGATGCCGGTCGTGCCCTTCAGCGGCTCGGCTTCCAGCCGCCTTTCCAGGTTCTTCAGCTTGCCCTCGGCGCGGCGGCGCTCGAGATGCTTGCCTTCGAGCGTGGCGACGCCCGCCGAGTCGTAACCGCGATATTCAAGACGTTTGAGCGAATCCACCAGCTGCTCTGCAACCGGTTCGCGCCCGAGAATGCCGACAATCCCGCACATGCGGATCACTATCCCCCAAATCGTCGAAAAATCGCCTAAACGACGCGCCCGGTTTTTAGCGAAGTTACTAAGGAACCAGAAACTCAATAATTATTGCTGATTGAGACAGCGCCCGTCGCACCAGATCTGCCCTGCGTCGAATTGGCCGGCCTTAGACCGCGCGCGTTAACTCGTTGTCAATATGTTTGGCCAACGATTCCCCTACAGGAGAGCAAAGCCATGAAAGGCTCGTCCGACCGCAAAGGTCTGTCATCCATGTACGTGCGCGCCAACGAGACCTCGGGCACGCACCTTGCGCATTGGCCGCCGCCCCAGCGCGGCAAGGAAAACAAGCCGGTCTTCGTCAAGCATCCGGAAGGCGAGCCGGTCAAGCGCGCCAAGCCGCGCGGCTGGCGTCTGACCCGCGCGATCTTCTCCGAATTCGCCGACGACGAATAGCTGAGCCCTACCACCCCAGAACCAGCGCGAACGCGAGGAAAACGACAAACGCCCAGAACGCAAGTCCGGTGACCAGCGAGGCGATTTCGCTTGGGCGGGGGTCACCGACCTGTTCCAGCACCCATCGTCCCGGCGGCATGACGACGCGCTTGACGAGGAACGAGATCGCATCGTCGATATCGTCGTCCATCCGCGCGACGCCCCAGCAACATCGATCAGGGAGCGGCGAACAGCCGCTTACTTCCCCGGCTTCTTTTCCAGATTCTTGCCGCCCGTCTTCATCTCGCGATAGCGCGCCGCGCCGCCTTCCCGAATGGTCTGCTGGTTGCGCTCCAGCGCCATGGCATCATCGGGCACGTCACGCGTGATCACCGAGCCCGAGCCGATATAGGCCCCATTGCCGATCTTCACCGGGGCGACCAGCGAGGAATTGGTGCCGACGAAGGCGCCCTGCCCGATCACCGTCTTGTGCTTCTTGAAGCCGTCGTAGTTGCAGGTGATGGTGCCGGCGCCGATGTTGGAATTGGCGCCGACCGTGGCATCGCCGATGTAGGAGAGATGATTGACCTTGACGCCGGCCTCCAGCGTCGCGGCCTTGGTCTCCACGAAATTGCCGATGCGCGCACCATCGCCGAGCGAGGTGCCGGGCCGAAGCCGCGCATAGGGGCCGATCGACACCTTCTTGCCAAGCGTGGTCTCGACGATATGCGAGAAGGAATGGATCACGGCGCCGTCGGCGATCGACACGCCCGGGCCGATTACCACAAACGGCTCGATGGTGACGTCCTTGCCGAACACGGTGTCGGCGGACAGAAAAACGGTCTCGGGCGCGATCAGCGTGACGCCGGCTTCCATCGCCGCCTTGCGCAGGCGCGCCTGCATCACGGCCTCGGCTTCAGCGAGCTGCGCCTTGGTGTTGATGCCGCGCACCTCGTCCTCGCTGGTCTCGATCACCACGGACTCCCATCCCTGCTTGCGGACGATCTCGACCGCGTCCGTCAGATAATATTCGTGCTTGGAATTGCCATTGCCGATCTGCCCGAGGATTTCGAGCGCCCGGTGCCCGTCGATCGCCATCACGCCGGCATTGCAGAGGTCGATCTTGCGCTCTTCCGGGCTGGCATCGGCCTGCTCGCGGATCGCGACCAGGCGTTCGCCCTCGACGATGAAGCGGCCATAGCCGGTGGGATCGGCGGCGCGAAAACCGAGCGCGGCGATGGCGGCGCCTTTTGCTAGCGGCGCGCGCAGCCGTGCAAAGGTCTCAGCCGAGATCAACGGCGTGTCGCCGAAGGCGACGAGAAGATCATCGACGCCCCGCGCGATCGCCTCGCGCGCCGCCAGCACCGCATGTGCGGTACCGAGCCGCTCGGCCTGCACGAAGGTGAGAGCATCGGGGCGGATGCGCCTGGCCTCGTCCGCGACCGCCTGATGGTCGGGACCGACCACCACCGCGAGCGAGGTGCCGGTTCCCTTTGGGGCCGCGGCGAGCACATGGGCGAGCAGCGTCTGCTGAGCCACCGGGTGCAGCACTTTCGGCAGGCTCGATCGCATGCGCGTGCCTTCGCCGGCGGCGAGCACGATGGTGAGGCTGGAACGGGCGGTCATCGAAATCCTGTCAGATACGGCCGAATCAAATGGCGCAGCAGGCGGCGGGCCGCCCTCAAAAGCTCTCGCCTTGCTACCCCCGCAAACGCCCGGAATTCAAGTGCGACGGGGTTTTCCTGTTAATGTTCCTTGATTGATTCGGGGAAGCTTCGGGGCTGGGCACTAAACGTTCATGGCAAAGGATTCCGACCCACTGGCGGATGCCTTCGGCACCAAGGAGACCGGCGGGCTGTTCTCCGGACTTTTGGCCGAGGAAAGCGCGCTCGACCGCCGCTTGATGTGGCGGCTGGGCTCGTGGGGCGTGGCGGCCGTCGGCGCCGTGACGATCGCGGTAATGGCCAACCAGGCCCAGCTCGGCTGGCGGCGTGACCAGGTCGCCTCCGCCGATCTCGCGCGCCAGGCAGACCGTCTTCAACTGCTGACCAAGGACAGCCAGAACGAGGCACGCCGGCTCGCCGCCGCCATCGAGACGCTGAACGGCGATCGCGACCGGCTCTATTCGCGCGTCACAGTGCTGGAGCAAGGGCTCGATTCCGTCACCGGCACCATCGCCAAGCAGACCGCCTCGCCGCCGCAGGCCGGCAAGCCGCAGGACGCCGCGCCCGCAGTCCCCACCGTTGCGCCGGTCGCCTCGACGCCCACCGCCGACAAGCCGCGCACCGAGGCTGCGAAGGACGCGCCCAAGGAAGCGTCAAAGGAAACGTCCAAAGAAACGTCCAAGGATACGTCAAAGGAAGCATCCAGGGACGTGCCGAAGGAAGCCGCGAAGGAGCCGGCGAGCCAGCCGTCGCAGACCGCTGCCGCCGCCTCCCTCGTGCAACAGTCGACGGCGATGAATTCGTCGTTGCCGACCATTCCGCTGGTGCCGTCCAAGTCGATCATGGCGCCGCCCGATCCGGCCGCATCGAAATTGGTACAGCCCGAGGCGAACGAGAAGGCCGCCGACAAGAAGGCGGAGCCTGCGCCCGCTCCGGCCGAAGCCGTCATGGCAGCCACCAAGCCGGCGGAAGCAACCGAGAGTGAAACCCCTGCGATCGCGGTTCAGCAGACGCGCTTTGCGATCGACCTCGGCGGCGCCAATTCGGTCGACGGCCTGCGCGCGCTCTGGCGCGGCGTCACCAAATCCAATCCGGAAGTCGCGGCGCTGCGACCGATCATCATGATCAAGGAAGGCACCACCGGGCTCGGCATGCAGCTTCGCCTCGGCGCCGGCCCGCTGGTCAATGCCGCCGCTGCCGCAAAATTCTGCGCGACCCTCGCCGAGAACGATCGTCACTGCGAGACCACGGTGTTCGACGGCCAGCGCCTGTCGATGCGCAGCGGGCAGGAAAAGGGACAGGAGAAGTCCCAAGACCGAATTCAGGACAAGAACTCCGAGAAGAACCAGGAGGCGGCTCCGCAAGCCGAGACCGCGCCCGTCGCAAAGCCCGAGAAGCCGGACAAGCGCCGCCGCGGTTATTCCTCGAAGCGCTCGTCGAGGCGCGAGGAGCCTGCGCCGGCGCCCGCGGCACAGCCGGCACCCGCCAAGCCGGAGACCGCCTCGGCGGCATCGACCCTGACGTCCTTCTTCAGGCGATAGGACGCCGCCATCCCCGACGAAAGCCGCTTGCATGCGGCGATCGGACGCTGCGACCTGCGCTGCACTTTTGCAGCGGGTCTGCGTTCTCAGACGGCGCGCTCCAGGCAGCGCGCCTCTCCGAACCCCGCGGAATCCGATGCACGAACTTGATGATGTCTTGAGGCTGCTCGTCGCGGCGGGCACAGGCCTGCTGATCGGTATCGATCGCGACATGAACAACAAGCCGGTGGGCATGCGGACCCTCGCCCTGGTCGCGCTCGGCTCCGCGTTGGTGTCGATCTCCGTGATCGAGTTCCAGAATCTGCGCGATCATCCGGATGCGATCTCGCGGGTCATCCAGGGCGTCGTGGCCGGCGTGCTGACGGGCGTCGGCTTCATCGGCGCCGGCGTGATCCTGCATGACAGCAAGGCGAAGACGGTGCATGGCCTCACGACGGCAGCGACCGTCTGGATCGCGGCGGGCCTTGGAATTGCGTGTGCGCTCGGCGCCTGGCTGCTCGTCGGCGCTGCGATCGCCGTCACCCTGCTCGTGCTGTTCGTTCTCGGCTGGGTCGAACGTCGTCTGGGATTGAAATAGCCGCGCCGGCCTTAGGCGTGTCCGCCTGCCGTACCAAATGATACGGAAGAGGTCCGCTCGAGCAGGCAGTATCCGCGACGGATTTGATTCGGAGCGGCGATGACGGACGCGAATTTTCTGCGGGAGCAACTCGCGTTGATCCGCGAATTGGCAGACCAGGCGGATCCCCATATCAGGAAGCGGCTGCTGGGCCTCGCCGAACGATACGAGCGCCGGCTGGCAGAACAGAACCGGCAGGCGCCATCACACCCCCGGGGTTAATCGCTCACGGGCCGCACAAAAACTTGCCCCGCGCCTGTTGCCCCGTTCCGCCATCCCGACCATATTGCCGCCATGACAAAAAAGCCCTTCCGCCTCTCGCCCTACCAGGTGCAGTTCCTGATCGTCGTCGGCTTCGCATCCGTCGGATATGCGCTCTATCTGCGCTACCTCGCGATCGAGTTGTCGCAGACCGCGCTCGCCTGCGACGCCGGGCTTCAGACGCTGCTCTGCAAGGGCCGCGCGGTCTCGACCGTGCTGTTCAAGAATTCGGTGTTCGGGATCGTCGCGCTCGTGGTGGCGACGCTGAACCTGATGCGGCCGTCGATCGTGCTGCTCACCGTCGGCATCGTCGCCGCCGGTCTCGGCATCGTGCTCTACAACGTCGTGCTGTCGGGCCTTGCGATCGGCCTGTTCATTCTTGGGTTTGCTCGGCCCGCGCCCGCCACAGCGTGAGCGCGAACAAGAGATAGATCGTGCAGGTCCACAGCGACTGCCAATTGTCGCGGCCTTCGTTGAACAGCACAAAGACCGCCGACAGGGCCAGCACGCCCGCGAACACGGATTCGGCGATCGGACGCTGGCCGATCTGCGGCCGGTTCAGCATCAGAGCTGCGAACGGCACCACCGCCATCGTCAGCGAGGCGTAGGGGAAATCCTTGTAGCGCGGGTCGAACACGAAGCCGAGCGCGGTCGCGGCCGCGATCACCGCCGCCACCGCCAGCGTCAGGCCGAGCACGGCGGTGAGCTTCGACCATTTGCGGCCCTCGCGCGGGCCGAGCAGATCGAGGAAGGTCGGAAGGCTGCGGCCGATCACCATGGCCTGCGCGCAGAAGATCGGCGACAGGATGCCGGCCAGGAGCAGCGCGCCCCAGAGCAGCCAGCCGGCGACGCCGTAGCTCTCGTAATACATCTTGTCGGCGCCGATCCCGAGCAGGCTCCCCGCCGTCGTCGCCGAGATTCCGACACCGAGCCAGGCCGAGAAGCGCGGCGTCCACGGCCGGCGGCGCAGCGTGATGATGGCAACCGCGAACACCAGCACGGACAGGGCCATGCCGGCGCCCATGTACCATTTCCAGTACGGAAAATTGCTGATCGGCTCGCCGGGCGGATATTTCAGGCTCCGGCGCACCGAGTCATAGAGGCCCCAATAGCCGCCGACGGTGCCCTCCAGCTTGCGCTTCCAGGGCTGGTCGTAGGACTCGATCAGATTGACGCGGAACTTCTGCGACTTGGCGAGGCCCAGGATTTCCGAGACCACCCGCGCCTGGTTGGTGCGTGACGGCAGCGCGCCGTCGCGCATCCGCCCCTCGCTCGGCCAGCCGGTCTCGCCGATCAGGATTTCCTTGCCGGGAAACGCCACCACCATGCGCTCGCGGATCGTCTCGACATGAGAGGACGCGAATTTCGCCTTGACCGGAAAATCCTCCCAATAGGGCAGGATGTGGATGGTGACGAAGTCGACGGCGTCGGCGACCTCGCGGTTCTTGAGCCAGTACTCCCAGACATCGGCATAGGTGACGGGCACGCTGACCTGGGTCTTCACCAGGCGGATGATGGAGACGAGGTCCGCCGTCGTCATCTCGCCGCGCAGCAGCACCTCGTTGCCGACGATGAGCGTGGTGATGATTCCGGGAAATTGCTTGGCGAGGCGGATGGCAAGCCCGGCCTGCTCGTAGTTCTTGGTGCGGTTGCTGGAGAGCCAGATGCCCTGCAGCACCTTCAGCCCGCCGACCTTGGCGGCGATCGCCGGCACTTGGTCGAGCCCGTTCTCCATCGAATAGGTCCGGACGCAGTCGGTGATCTCCTTGAGCTGGCGCAGGTCCTGCTCGATCTGCTCGGCCTCGATATGGGTCCACGCCTCCAGCGGCGTCTGCTCGCCGCGGAACGGCGCGTAGGAGACGCATTGGACCTTGTCGGCGGGATCGATCGGGGCGCGCGCGAGCGTGATCGGCGTCGCCAACCACCACCACACGGCAGCAATCGCACCCAGTGAAACGAGCAAGAGCGCCAGTGGCGTACGAAGAGAAATCGGTTCCGTCCTCCGCGAAGGGTCCGTCGATTACCTGCTTGCACGCCATCTGCCAAGGGGGTGCTCTGGTGAGGAGACGCTCCTCCCCCAAAGGAATCGGGCTGCGGCGGTTCGACCGGGACGTAGCATCGTGACTTTGCTGGACAAAATTCCAAATACAGGCCATGGACTCCGAAAGACTTTTCCGCCGCAATGGAGACCCATTTGGACGCCATCACCGGCGCGTCCGCGGGATCCTGACGCGGACGGGCAGCGGATACATTGGGGAATTCATGCGGCAACGGGTGTTCGAGTCACGAAATGCGGTCCTGCGGCAGTTCGCCGCCACCTTGGCGGTTTCCTGCCTTCTCGTTTTCGCCGGCTTCAGTGGCGCCTCCGCCCAGAGCGGCACGCCGGCCCCGGACCAGGGCAAGGCCGCCGCCCAGCCCGCCGATGCCGCCAAGGACGCCGCCCAGAACCAGCGCCGCACCGACGAGTTCGCCGAAGCCGCCCAGGTCATCAACGGCCCGGCCGGCAACCCGGAATGCGTCTGGCTCGGCCGGCGCGTGGTCCGGCTGATGTGGCGGGATGACCTCGATACCGCGTTCCGCCATCTCGACCTCTATGACCGCTTCGGTTGCCCCGGCGGCCATATCCAGGCGGCGTTCCGCTGCCTGACCCGGTTCGGCGGCCAGATCGACCCCAAGGTCGCCGAGACCCTGGACAGCCGCGTGCACGCCTGCTGGATCAACCCGGCCGCACAGCCGCAGCAGGCGGCCGCCGCGGCGTCTCAGCCCGCCGCCCCGGCGGCCAACAATGGCCAGCCGCAGCCCGCCGCCAGCCCCTCGCCGGCGGCCAGCCCGACGCCGGCCCCCCAGAAATAGGCGGGGTCGAACAGCCCAGATCGTTTCAGCTGTCGTTCAGGAACGATCGGCCATAGACGCGGTTGGCACTGCCGCGCGTCCTGCAGAAAAGGCCCATGCCCTGATAAGGACATGAGGCCATGACAGTTGAGAAACCGCGCGGCAGAGATATGCTCCCTTTGCCGCGGACTTGGTCGGATCTCGGGGTCGGATCCGCTTCCCTGCCACCTCAGCCCCTTTTGGTTTAGCCGCGATGCGCGTTGTCGCCGCCGTTCTGTTGCTCGTGTCCGCGCTCCACGCAGGACTGTGGGGAGTCTTGCGCGACAAGGAACCCGCGCCCGACTTCAAAGGTCTGCTGCCCAGCGTTTCCTACGCGCCGTTCGAGGGCTCGGCTCACCCCGACATCGACAACATCCCCACGGTCGAGAAAATCCGCGCCGACCTGAAGACGCTGTCGACCATGACGCGCGCCATCCGCCTCTATTCGTCAACGGGCGGTGTGGAACTGGTGCCGCCGATCGCAGCCGAGTTCGGCCTCAAGGTCACGGTCGGCGCCTGGATCGACAAGGACAAGGATCGCAACGAGCGCGAGATCAAGGCCGCCATCGAGCTGGCCCGCAAGAACAGCAACGTCGTCGGCGTCGTCGTCGGCAACGAGGTGATCTACCGCGGCGAGCAGAAGGTCGAAGACCTCATCGACATGATCAAGAAGGTGAAGGGCTCCGTCCGCGTGCCCGTCACGACCGGCGAGATCTGGAACATCTGGCGCGACAATCCCGACCTCGGCTCCAGCGTCGATTTCATCGCCGCCCACGTGCTGCCCTATTGGGAAAACTTCCGCTCGGACCAGGCCGTGGACCAGGCCGTGGACCGCTACAACCTCTTGCGCAACCTGTTCCCCGGCAAGCGCATCGTGATCGCCGAGTTCGGCTGGCCGAGCCAGGGCTACAATTTGCGGAACGCCGATCCGGGCCCGTTCCAGCAGGCGCTGATCCTGCGCAACTTCGTCAGCCGCGCCGAAGCCATCGGCATGGAATACAACATCGTCGAAGCCATCGATCAGCCCTGGAAGTTCTTCGAAGGCGGCGTCGGTCCATATTGGGGCATCCTCAACGCCAGCCGCGAGCCGAAATTCGCCTGGACCGGTCCGGTCGAGAATCCCGAATATTGGAAGCTGATGGCCATCGCGCTCCTGGTCGGCGTGCTGCTGTCGTTGCCGATCCTGCGGATTGAAAAGGCCACCGCGAAGCAGGCGTTCCTGTTGTCGGCGACCGCCAACGGCGTCGGCGCCTGGGCCGCGACCGTGTTCGCGTTCTGGAACAGCCACTATTTCATATTCGGCTCGGCCTTTGCGTTGACGCTCGGCATGATCCTGCTCGTTCCCCTCGTGCTCATCGCGATGGCGCGCATCGACGAGATCGCGGCGGTTGCCTTCGGCCGGCCGCCGCAGCGGCTGATCACCAAGGACAAGCCGGTCGAGAACGTGCCCGAGGCTTACTGCCCCAAGGTATCGATCCACATCCCCGCTTATTTCGAGCCGGTCGACATGCTCAAGCAGACGCTGGATGCGCTGTCGCGGCTGAACTATCCGAACTACGAATGCGTGGTCATCATCAACAACACGCCGGATCCCGCATTCTGGCAGCCGATCCAGGACCATTGCCGCGCGCTCGGTGAACGCTTCAAGTTCATCAACGCCGAGAAGGTGCAGGGCTTCAAGGCCGGCGCGCTGCGCATCGCGATGGACCGCACCGCTGTCGATGCCGAGATCATCGGCATCCTCGATGCCGACTATGTCGTCGAGCCCGACTGGCTGAAGGACCTCGTGCCCGCTTTCGCCGATCCGCGTGTCGGCCTCGTGCAGGCGCCGCAGGAGCACCGCGACGGCGATCTGTCGATCATGCACTACATCATGAACGGCGAATATGCCGGCTTCTTCGACATCGGCATGGTCCAGCGCAACGAGCTCAACGCCGTCATCGTGCACGGCACGATGTGCCTGATCCGCCGCGCGGCGATGGACATGGCCGGCGGCTGGTCAAGCGACACGATTTGCGAGGATTCCGATCTCGGCCTCGCGATCCAGGAGCTCGGCTGGACCACCCACTACACCAACACCCGCTACGGCGCGGGCCTGCTGCCCGACACCTACGAGGCCTTCAAGAAGCAGCGGCACCGCTGGGCCTATGGCGGCCTGCAGATCGTCAAGAAGCACTGGCGCCGCTTCCTGCCCGGCGCGAGCCGGCTGACCTCCGACCAGAAGCGCGAATATGGTCTCGGCTGGCTGAACTGGCTGGGTGCCGAAAGCCTCGGCGTGGTGGTGGCGCTGCTCAACCTCGTCTGGGTGCCGATCGTCGCCTTCGCCGACATCGCCATTCCCGACAAGATCCTGACGCTGCCGATCATCGGCGCCTTCGTCGTCTCGCTCGCGCACTTCCTGTCGATGTACCGTGCCCGTGTCGCCATCAAGCCCGGCCAGATGCTGGGCGCCATGATCGCGGCGATGAGCGTGCAGTGGACGGTATCGCGCGCGGTGGCGCAGGGTCTCATCACCGAGCACATCGCCTTCGCCCGTACCTCCAAGGGCGGCCTCAGCCGCATGTCGATCGAGTTCCAGGCGTTCTGGGAGGCCGTGATCGGCACCCTCCTCCTGGTCGGCGCCGGCGTCCTGATCGCCTCCAACAGCTTCCGCCAGATCACCGAGATCTACATCTTCGCCGGCGTGCTGGTGCTGCAGAGCCTGCCGTTCCTCGCTGCCGTCGCGATCGCCATCCTCGAGCTGAGCCGGATCAACTCGTTCCAGTTCTGGCACGACAGCGCGATCCGCACCGCCGAGCTGATCGGCCTGCGCCCGGTGGCCCTGCCGCCGGTGGGCGCACCGCAGCCCGTGCCGAACGAGGTGCGGCGCGAGACGAAGTAATCGAACCTTGCGGACCTCGTGACCAGAAGTCACGCGGTCTTCGAGGTGGATGACGTCCCGCCAATCGAATTGAAAATCCCGGTTTAAGCCGCGGATTACGCGAGCAAATCCCCGCCCGTGCCACGACTTTCGGCAGCTATGCCCGCTATTGACCTCAGCGCCCCATCCCCCTACACAGCCCGAGCCGAAAGCATGATCCGGAAACAGCCGGTTTTCCCCGCGACGCAAGTCTAAGCGCAGCGGCAAGACATGCTTCTCGAATGTCCGAACACGATGGCGATCTCTTCGAAGCCATCAGCGGCCATGGGAGCGCGTAGCTCAGCCGGTAGAGCACGTGACTTTTAATCACGGGGTCCTGGGTTCGAGCCCCAGCGCGCTCACCAAATACTGACAGTATCTTCGGGGTTGAGCTTCCGTACGAAGAGCGAAGACGAACAAAAAGGACGTACGAGCTCGCGTAGCCCGGGTTAAAGTGCCGCAGCTCGAAGGATGCTGCAGCTCACGCGAACAGCTTGTCGATGTCGTCCTGGGAAATCGCCACGCCCGGCCGCTTCGGACCCTCCATCAAGTTCGGTGCGCTCGGAACAGCAAGCTCCGCGGCCATCCGCGCCAGCTCCTCTTTTCCCCACATCCGGACCAGCCTGTTGATGTGCTCTTCAATGAACTGCAGCGACTTGACGACTCGCGTGATCCGCTGACCTGTGAGATCCTGAAACGCGCAGGCCTCGAACACGTTGTTCGTGCTATCGACGATCTCGCCGCATACCGCTGCGACAGTCGGCTCGTCGACGCCCTGCAACTTCGCCACGCTGGCGCTGATCGCCTCCATGCTTTCGAGGATCGCGTTCCCGGCTGCCTCCGTATTCTCGACGATCGCGTCGAGGGTGTCTGCCATCGTCGCGAAACTGCCTTTGCTGTTGCCTTGAAGAGCGGCGAATTCCCGCCGCATGCTGCTGATGTGGCCGAACATCTCGACCAAATGCGTTTTCAGCACCGTCTCTTCTTGCGACGTAATCATCAGAAATCCCCCGGCGGTGGCGACTTGCCCTTCGTGTGCCACAGCAATCTATGGCGGCTTCGAAAGGAAGCTTCGAATGAGTGGACGCATTTTCGCGCGTTCAACTTTCGTGGACCACCAAAGCAAGCGAGCGTTAAATAAGCGGTAAAGCCGCCCCCCTCTGCGAAAGAGAGCCGTTTCCGGATCAATGCGCCTTTCGAGCACGAGGGGCCAGGAGCGAGCTGGAAATCGAGACCGTTGTCGATCGCGGCAAAACGGTCACGGCGGAGCGCCGCGCGCCTGGTGCGCCCTAACCCCTTGGCATTGCGACCCGATACAGCAGTTAACGCCCTGTTTAAGGGCCGATGCTAGTCCTCGGAGCGGCCTGACCGGGGCCTGAACAATCTGTCCCGAATGTGCGTTTTCGTTGCGTAGGAGAGCAAGATGGCAGTTGATCTGTCGATGCCTGTCTTGGTGGTAGACGACTACAGCACCATGATCCGAATCATCCGAAATCTCCTCAAGCAGCTCGGTTTCGAGAATGTCGACGACGCCAGCGATGGATCGGCCGCACTCAACAAGATGCGCGCCAAGAAATACGGCCTCGTCATCTCGGACTGGAACATGGAGCCGATGACCGGCTATGACCTGCTGCGGGAGGTCCGCGCCGACACCAATCTCGCCACCACGCCGTTCATCATGATCACGGCGGAATCGAAGACCGAGAACGTCATTGCCGCCAAGAAGGCGGGCGTGAACAACTATATCGTCAAGCCGTTCAACGCCGCCACGCTGAAAACCAAGATCGAGGCGGTCTTCCCCGAGATGGCAGGCGTCTAGTCCAGCCAATGCTGGATGCGCTTCCATGAGCCGTTCCCGGAGCTGGAAGCTCACTCCAAGCCGCCGTCGGCTGAGGACTTGAACGGCTTTTCCGGGCAGCGCTAACAAATCGCGTTACGCAGACTTGGTATTATTCGGCGGTGCGTTTGCGCGCCATGGATTTAGAGCTCAATAAATCCGAAGTGCCGTTCATGCGACGCCGACTTCGTCAACGCGCATGCAACGGCCCCTTCCTCGCAAGTGAGCCCGCCAGATTCCGATAGACTCCAGTAGTCGCCCCGAGATGAACTCCCCGCAGCGCGCTCCTATTGTGCCTGACCTCTCCTGGGCATTTTGGCGATGGTTTGCGTATCGAAGGACAGTCCGCCCGTTTTGATCTGCACCGCGTGCAGACGACCGATGACTTTCCTGGCCACGCTGCCGGCCATCTTCACGCTGCCCGGCGCGCATGCCTACCAGTGCCGTCCCTGTCTGCGGGTGGACACCATCCCGCTGGGGTGAGGCTGGATCGGCCGTGATCGCGCGCTCAATCGCTTGATCGTCGGAGCGCCCTCACACAGCCTGCGATGTGAGCTGGGATCAAGCGTCGGCCTTGCTACCCCGGCAAAGCTCGGCGATGATCCTCACTCGCGAAAGGGCAGTCAGGCCGCCTCGCTTCTTTCAAGGTCTGAGGTATGCGGTGGGCCGTACCACTCTAGACGATATGGAGCGCAACCCGTCTGGATGGCGCATCCAAGATGTGGAGACGATCTGCGCCCTTCACGGCGCCAAATGCGTCCCGCCACGCGGTGGAGGCTCGCACTACAAGATTTCGAAGCCCGGAAAGGTTGAAATCCTGACCGTGCCTTTTAAACGGCCGATTAAGCCGATATATATCAAGAAGCTGGTAGCCTTCCTGCGAGATTGAGACCGTATGGGCGAGCGTCCGCACTACAAGATCATCATCGAACCGTTGTCGGAGGAAGACGGCGGCGGCTTCGTTGCGACCGTGCCCGACCTTCCCGGCTGCATGTCCGACGGAGCGACCGAGTTCGAAGCGGTGCAGAATGTGCAGGATGCAATCGCATGTTGGATCGAAGCGGCCGAGGAAGATGATCGTCCGATCCCCGTTCCCCCGCACCTCCGTCGCGCGGCGGCCGGTTAATTCCATCGCACCTGCCGGGGCGTACCTGTCGATAAGCGAGGCGTTCTGGCTAGCCCCCTCGCCCCGCCCCACCCCAAAATCCCGGCTGACAACCCGCCTGAAACGTGTAGGATTCCCCCAAATCGGAGGAGCGGCATGTTTGAAATCAACGGTTTCGACACGGCTGGCGTCGTCAGCCTCAAGCGGCCTTCACTGGCGGCAGCCCTCAAGAAGGCCAGGGAACTGGTCGAGGACGGCTGCTGGGACGTGCAGGTCGTGGACCCCGCAGGCCGCGTCTACACCTCGTTCGAGGAGCAAGCGGCCTAGCTCCGCCACCCTTCAGCCAACCTGCTCAACGCGGCAACGCCCGGACAGCCCCGCAGAGGCGGCCCGGGCGCGATCCTGCGCCGCTGTGACGGTTGCGGTCAGAACGTCAGCTTCACCCGCGCCGCGCCGGTATAGGCCTGGCTGTTTGCGGCGAACTCGCCGTCGAAGGTCGTCGTCAAGGTCAGGCTCGGAGTGAACCAGGTCGTGAGGCCGAGCGAGACGGCGGCCGCGTTGGGCTTGGACTTGGCGCCCGTGGTGGTGAAGTCCGAACCGGGGATGCCGGTCAGGAAGGCCGTGGTCTGGGTCGCCTGCGTGTAGTAATGCGCCCAGCCCGCTCTCGCGAAACCCTGCATAGCGAGCCCGCCGAACTCCGTGGTGCCGCGGGCGTCGAGGCCGAGGGTCGAGCGCGTGGTCGTGCCGGTCTGGCCCTGGACCGTGAGGCCCCCGACCGCAGCACCGCCAGCGATGGCGTCCTGTTCACTGAAGCCTGGCGTGCGCATGCTGTGCGCGTCGAAGGCGGCATAGGGCGAGAAGGCGACGCGGGCCAGACGGGCCACCTCGAAGGCCGCCTCGATGCGTCCGCTCCACACCGTCGGCCGGTAGCGGCCGGTCACGTCGGTGAGCCCGAGAACGGGGATCGCGCGATGCGTCGTCACGTCCATCCAGGAGAAGGCGGTCGCCGCCGTCAGCGTCAGGGCGCCGCTCCGCGTCGTGCCATAGGTGCCGAACTGCGCCACGTTAGCGGAAGACGAGCCGAGACCGCTGCCGAGCGAGGTCGAAGCCGAACCGCCGGCCGCGGCAATGCCGATCATCGTCGCCGGGCTGAAGCGGATGTCGACACCGCTGACGAATTGCGTGGCGCGCGTCGAGGAGCGGGCCGAGCCGACTTCGGCATCGCCGCTGGTCGTCCGGTAGGAGGTGACCGGGCCGCCCCAGACGCTGTAGGTCGGGCCAAAGCCGCGCGCCGGACCCATCGCCTTGTCGATGGCGCCGACGCCGGCCGGCCGCGACATCGAGGCATAGGCGAGCTGCGGATTGGCGGAGGGATCGCGTCCCTCGCCGTGAATGTCCGTCATCGCGCCGAGGAACTGGCCGGAGACCTGAACGCCCATCCTCTGGACGGACGAATGCACTTCGCCGGTCAGCTGGTTGAGCTCGGAATCCAGCATCTCGTCGGTCGAGTTATAGAGCGCGAACAGCGGATTCATGTTGGCGCCCGCGGCGGCTGCGTTGTCGATCGCCACCGCCACCTTGTCCCTGTCGGTCCGTGCCACCGAGTTGGCCGGTGTCGTCGTGGTGACGGCCGTCGTCACCGTCGTCGTGCCGCCCGACGTCGTCGTGGTTGAGGTTGGCGTCACCGCCTTGGTCGGATTCTCCGACAGCGTGGCGAGCCGGCCCGGCGTCAGCGTCATCTGCACTTGCGAGCCCGTATAGGTGACGGTGGTCACGAGGCCCGCACCGACCAGCGCGCGGTCGAAGGTGCCGAAGGTGCCGTTGACGCCGCCGGTCGCGGACAGCAGCGTATAGGGCGTGCTGAACGAATAGGAGCCGCCGAGCGTCTGCGCCTTCAACGTACCGGCGAGATCGGCCGTGCCGGTGACCCTGACGAGATCCGAGGTCGCGCCATGAACGCTGGCAAGGTACATGCCGGTGGCGCCGAAGGTGAGATCGCCGTTGATGGTCAGCGTCTGCGGCGTGCCGAGACCGAGCCTGCCGTTGACGATCGTCGTGCCGACCTGGCCCGAACCGCCGAAGATGCCGCCCTGCTCCACCGTGACCTGGGAGACGATCGAGCCGGTGACGGCAAGCGCACCGCCCAGAACCGTCGTCGCACCGGTGTAGGTACTGTTGCCCGACAGGGTCAGCGTGCCGGCGCCGGTCTTGGTGAGACCGCCCGGCCCGAAGATGTCGTTGCCAAAGGTCGAGCTGTAGCCGCGCGTATCGAGCGTCGCGGTGGTGACGAAGGCGCCGTAGCCCTTCACCGCCGCGCCCGCGTTGACGAGACCCCAGCCATAGGTCGTGTCCGGCGTGATGCTGCCGGCGGTGCGGGTGCCGAGCGGCGTCGCCGTCGTCAGCAGTGTTTGCTGCAGGTCGTAATTGGTGAACCAGGAATAGGCCTGCTTGACCAGCGCGGCAACGCCGGCAACCGTCGGTGCGGCATAGGACGTGCCGGAACCCGAGCTGTAGTTCGCGCCATTGGCGCTGGCGAGCGTGCTTCCGGCGAGATTGCCGGTGCCGACCGTCGTCGCGCCGGTGAGATCGCCGGGAGCAACGAGACACCAGGCCGCCGCCGATCCGCAATTGTTGCTGTACGACGTCGTGACGTTGTTGGCATCGACCGCGCCGACGGCGAGCCAGCCGTTCTGGATCCCGCTGACGACTTTCGGCATGCCGGCGAGGATATCCGGCGACGGCTGCTTTTCATTGCCCGTGGCGAAAATCAGGAGCGCGCCGTTGGCCACAGCCGTTTGTGCCGCGGCTGCAAACTTCGGAAGCTCGGCCACGGCAGCCGCCGGCGTGTAGTCGTCGACGTTGCACTTGGCGCCGCCGTTCTGCGCCGAGTTGGTGCCCGTCGCGCAATTGTTGTTGCCGAGGCTGAGATTGATGATCTTGACGCCCTCGTCGACGAGACCGGTCACCGCTATGCCGAGCTGCTCATCGAAGGTGCCGGGAGGGCCGCCGTTGGTGTTGATCGCCGCGACATAGAGGCTCGCGTCGAAGGCCGAGCCATGCATGCCGGAGCCGTTGCGCGCGCCGGCGATCAGGCTGGAAACGATGCTGCCGTGGCTGCCGGTCGTGTCGGAATCGCTGTTCTGGCCCGCTGGCATCATCGTATATGCACTCGCGTCGGTCGCGGACGGATTGAATGCGGTGGTGAAGCGCACGCCGCCCGCGAACTTACCCGCCGTCGTAAATTCGGCGTTCCGGAGATCGATGCCGGAATCGACGACCCCCACCGTCACGCCCTTGCCGGTAAAGCCCGCGGCATAGGCCGCAGCCGCGTTGATCTGGCTGAGAGCACCCGAGGCGAAATATTCCGGCGTCTGAAATGACGCCGCCGATTGCGCGGCGGCGGGCGTCGTCGCCACGGCGGGGAAAAGCGTCAATGCGGCGGCGGGCAATGCGGTGCGCCAGCGCGGGGCATCGTGCCGGCTAATCTTCTTCACCATCGAAAGTCATTCCTAATTTGGCGAGGCACTGTTCAACGTTCCATCACTGCGTGATCGAAAATATCCCGGGGGTTACCAGGCAGGAGTGGGGGGACCCCTCCTGCCTGGCGACCGGCAATAGATGGCGCCCGTCGCAGCGCGTGAATGCGCGTGCAACGTGCTAAACGTGAAGGGCTCGTACAGGCAGAACCATGCGGCAGATCGTGTCCGATCGCGGCCATGCCTCTGGAGACTGAGCGAGATCCTTCGCCAGTTCCCTTACGCCATTCCTATTTGCCGCAATACAGGGACATCGCCGGCAACGATCAACGGCGATTGATGTACAAAAAGCGGCGCAGTCCGCAGCCGCGGGGACCCGCGGAGGTCACACGATCCGACGCCGATTGGCGATCGCGAATGGATTGATCGCAGGTCATCGCAGCGTGCGATTAAGCCGTTCGTCGCTGACGAAGATGCGCGTGCATGCGGCACAGGCAACGTGAATGCCCGGGCCTTCGCCGCGCCGAAGCGGCTTCGGCCGCGCGAGCGGGACGAGCCCGAACATCACGATCTCAGGTGACGTTCAAATGTGATGACCTGCCTCACTGTCGAGAGGCAGTCGGGCTCACGCCTCAGCTCTCAGGAGCGGACGTCGCAGCCGGCACGCTCAGCGGAGCGCCGCCGACCGAAACAGGCCCCAGCGGTCCCACCGGTCCCAGAGGTTTGGACTCCCGGACCATTCGCTTGCGCATCGCGACGGATAGCCCGTAGCGCGCATGCGCTTTTCGAACTGAGGACGTGACATCCGACATCGTCATCGTGCTTTGCAGCGCATCGATCTTGGCCATCAGCGTCGACAGTTGCGATGAGATCTTCTTCACGTCGACCCGCTCGTCGGTGATGCTCTGCCGCAGCGACAGCAGCAGCATTGAATCCTGCTGCAGCAAGACCGAGTTCTGATCCGACGCCTGATTGTTCTGCTGCAGCATCGCGGTGTGTTGCTGCTGGGCTGCCTGAATGTCCTTCAACGCAGCGACGACGGGATCCGGCTTTGGCTCGGACGCCTCCAGACGCGGAAGCATCTCGGCCAATCGGCTAACGTTCAGCGACGAAAAATCGGTTGGCGACGTATAGATGGCCGCCGCGCCGTTAATGGCGAGAGCACAAACCGAAAAGGCCAGGATCGATTTGCGGCTGGACCGCTTGACCGGCTCCGGAGCCTCGAGCGTGTCGGATTCATGCGCTGACGCGGCGTCGGCCAGTGCGACTGCGTCGAGTTCTTCGGCGAAGTTTGCCGTTTCCAATGTCGTGGTCACGTGCATGAACCCCAATGAGCGAGCAACAGGCAGCCGCCCCTGGAACGTCCTCGCGACGAGTCCTTGTACGCAGCACCCTTACACAACTGCCTAAAATTGTGAGCATTTTGGATTAATTCCACGTTAGCGCCCGCGCCCGTCGCCCCCGGGCCGATTACGGGGGGGCGGAGCGAAGAGCAGAGGCGCACACGGGGGCTGCTGCAGGGTGGGCAAAGCAAAGCGTGCCCACGTGTCTTTCGCCGGATCGGAAAGATCGTGGGCACCGCGCTTCGCGCCTTTGCCCACCCTAGGGCGGCCCTTCCTGGGTTAGCGCCCTCGACAGCGGCTTTTCGAAGATCGCATCATGCCGCTGTTTTGCCCGACGGCGCAAATTCGCGTTTTCGCCGGATTCAAAACACCTGACGCCAGCGGCACTTAGCTACTGTGCATGGGGTTGTTTTCGCAAGTTTTGCCTTAGGCCCTAGCCTTCGTCCAGCAGCTCCAACAGTTCCTCGACGCGCGCGAACGGCGCGTCCTGCATCTTGGCGTGATAGACGATGCGATCGCCGTCGCGCTGCAATGACCGTCCCCGCGATTTCCGCAAGCGTCCGGGCAGGAACGTCGCGGCGGCCGCCTCGGGGCCGACGTCGAGGCGAATGATCCCTCTTCGCTTGCATTCGAGCCTGAGCCTGGCCGCGGCGAAGAAGTCGCGCGCGACCTTCGGCAGCGGGCCGAAGCGACGGGAGGTTTCCTCCTCGAGGTCTTCGAGGTCGTCCTCGTCCGTGCAGCGCGCTGCGCGCGCATAGAGCTCGAGGCGCACCGGCTCGGACTGCACATAGGTCTCGGGCAGCATGTCCGCGACCGGCAGGTTCAGGTCGGGCACCCACACCGCCTGCCCCTCGTCGAGCTTCTCCGAGGCCATCTTCAGCAGATGGCTGTAGAGCACGGGCCCGAACACATGGACGTGGCCGGATTGCTCCTCGGAGAACAGGTCGCCTGCGCCTCTGAGATCGAGGTCGCGCTCGCTGATGGCAAAGCCGGCGCCGGGCTTGCTGAACTCCTCGAGCACGGCGAGCCGCTTCTCGGATTGTCCGGACGCCGTCTCGGTCAACAGATGGGCGAAGGCACGGATGCCGCCACGGCCGACGCGGCCGCGCAGCTGATGCAGCTGGGCGAGTCCGAACTTCTCCGGCCAGCACACCACGATGGTGTTGGCGCGGGGGATGTCGAGGCCGCTCTCGACGATGTTGGTCGCGAGCAGCACGTCCGCCCTGCCCTCGACGAAGCTCATCATGCGGTCGTCGATCTCGTCGGCCGCCAATCTGCCGTGCAGGCAGACGATACGCAGGTCGCCGGCCACCGCCTGCACCCGCGCCAGCATCGGATCGAGATCCTGGATGCGCGGGCAGATCAGAAAACTCTGGCCGTGGCGGCGCTGCTCGCGCAGCAGCGCCGAGGCGATGGCCGCATCCGACAACGGCGCAATGCGCGTCGCGACCGGCAGCCGGTGTACCGGGGGCGAGGCGATCACGCTGAGGTCGCGGAAGCCGGCAAGGCCGGCGGCGAGCGTGCGCGGGATCGGCGTCGCGCTCATCATCAGCACGTGGACGTTCTTGGCGAGGCCCGCGAGCTTGGCCTTCTCGGCCGCGCCGAAATGCTGCTCCTCGTCGATGATGACGAGGCCGAGATCGTCGAACTTCACGTCCTTGGCCGTGAGCGCCTGCGTGCCGACCACGACCTTGATCCGGCCGCTGCGCAGTCCCTCCTTGGTCTCCCGCAGCGCTGCGCCGGAGGTCGCGCGCGACAAATTGCCGACCTCGATGCCGAATGGCGCAAAGCGCTTCTGGAAAGTCGCGACATGCTGCCTGGCCAGCACCGTCGTCGGCACCGCGATCGCCACCTGCTTGCCCGACAGCACCACGGCGGCCGCCGCCCGCAGCGCCACCTCGGTCTTGCCGAAGCCGACGTCGCCGCAGATCACCCGGTCCATGGGATGGCCGGAGGCGAGATCGTCCAGCACGTCGCGGATCGCCTTGGCCTGGTCGATCGTCGTGAAGTACGGGAAACGCGCGACGAACTTCTCGTAGGCCGATCCCGGCGGCACCAGCTTTTCGCCGCGTCGCTTGCGGCGCTGGCTGATGTGCTTGGCCAGCGCCTTGCCGGCGATCTGGATCTCGCGCTCGGCTTCGGTCCGGCGCGCCCACCATGTGCTGCCGTCCGCCTTGTCGAGCGAAAGCTTGCCGAGCTCGGCCGCGTAAGGCCACATCATGGCGAGATCGGAGGGCGGCACCAGCACCGCATTGTCGCCGGCGAATTTCAGGCGGATCAACTCCCGCAGGCCGCTGCCGGTGTTCACGCTCTGCAAGCCGTCGAGCACGCCGAGGCCGCGCTGGAGATGGATCACCACCGTGCCCTGCTCGGGCACGTCGGCATGGTCGAAGGCCGCGCTCCAGGCGCGCGCCATCGGCTGCGGATGGTGCGCGCGGCTGCCGAGCACATCGGACGCCGTGACGACGACGAGCGGCTTCTTGCCCGGCACGACGAAGCCTGCGTCGAAATCGGCCAGCAGCGCCGCCTCGCCGCCGCGTCCCCGCGCCGCTTCGTCCCAGTCCTCGCAGCGCTGCGCCTTGACGCCGCTCATGCGTTCCATCACGCGCAGATCTTCCTCCTGCGCGGCGACGAGAACCAGCCGCGATCCGGCACGGCGCGTTTCCTCGACGAAGGCCCGCAGCGCTTTCCGGGCGGACGTCAGCTTGGAAAACTCCGGAATGGTCTGGAAGGACGAGGCGCGCGGCAGCACCTTCATGCCTTTGGAGAGCTGCTTCCAGTCACGCCGTCCGAGATATTCGCGCTCACGCTCCCCGCGCGGCGCGGCTTCCTCGATCGTGTCGAGCCAAACGTCGGCGTGCACACGGACCCCCGCATCGGCGACCCATTTGGCGCGCCCGCAATAGTCGAAGAGCGTCGCGCGCTTGCCGCGCTTGGCGGCGAGGCCAAGCCGCTCCGACATGGGATCGACGAGAAGCTCCTTGGTCTCGAAGATGATGTTGTGTTCGTTCGGATCGAACGCCACGATGCGCTCGATCGCGCGCTCCGAATGTTCGATCCGGAACGGCCCCAGCGCGCCCGCGGGAAATATCTCGAAGGTCTGGCCATGAAACAGCGCGCCGCCGGGATAGTCCGGCTCGTCGTCGAGATCGTATCCGAGGGCCTCGAGGCGCGTCTCGAGCTCGCGCTCGGAGAATGCGCCGCCCACCTTCAAGCTCAGGCTCAGCCGCGACAGGCTGGCCGGCGGCGGCAGGCGCTCCATCACGGCTTCCGCGGTCGAGACGAGGAAGACGGGCTTCTTGGATTTTGCAAGGCGCCTCAGCACGGAGGCCCGGCGCCCCGCCAGCTCGTGCGAGGGCTCGAGCTGATCGAACGGCAAGGTGTTCAAGCGCGGAAACACCAGGACCTCGCAGGACGCGTCGAGCGCGTGGATGACGCTGCCCAGCCGCTCCGCCCTGTTCTCGTTCTCGGCCAGAAAAACCAGGCCGCTGCGCCCGGACTCTTTCCATTGCGCAAGCAGATGCAGAGCCAGCACACCGAGCGGCGAGGACGAGGAGATCGCGCCGCGCTGTGCCCCTTTGCTCGTCCTGGTCGACGTCTCTTTTGGCAACGCCTTCTTCGGCGGCGTTTTCTTCGGGGGCGCCTTCTTCGGGAGCTTCTTCTTCGGAAGGGCCTTGGCCACCCGCGCCTTCTTGGTCTGCCTCACGTGAATCCGTTTCTGGTCGTAAACCGTCGTCAACCGAACGCCAGCCGCCCTCATTCCGATTCGGCGACTTCGCGCCATGCATATGGGATTTGGTCTGTGAACGCACGCCTGCTGGCAACGTTCGGCACAGCGCTGCGATCCCGCTACCGGGGGCGTTTTGATCGACCCATGGACCGGAACTAAGGCGGCGCGGCCCCTGCGCCTGTCGATGCGGCGCCTGGCGCGGTCGTGAACACACGGCGCGCCAGAAGACACGAAAAACCCCAGCGCTTGGAGCCACGCTGGGGCGTTTCGTTCAAAATGAATTGGTTAAGCAATGACGTCTTCATAGCAGCGATTTCACCGCGCGCTTGTGAACTGGTTCACATGCCTTGAAAGCAAACGACCTCGGGCTTACCGAGGTCGCCAACCTTTGTGGGGAAGGTTTTCTCGCGGCCCGGGGGCTTTGGGGCTTGGGACGGGCCGGGAGCCGGGATTCGACGCCAGCCGAGCAAAGTCGTTCCAAACCGTTTCGACCGATAGCGCTCGGGCGACCCGCGGGGGCCGGCAGACTGGAGTGGGATACCGCATTCCGCCTTTGAGCCCGCACGTGGCGCGCGCTACGATGGCGTTTTTACGGAGGCTCATTTGAAACCATTCATTTTCATCGCCGCCATCGCCCTGCTGGCGACGGCGCCCGCCCGCTCACAGCCGCTGGTCGATCCGAACAAGGTTGCTCCCGAATACCGCGAGGCCGCCGAGAAGCGCCGGGCCGAGCAATTGCGCCAGCGCGAATGCGCGCTGAAAGCAGATCTCGAGAAGGTGCTGCCGAGGGATCGCACCGCGTTCCTCAACCAGTGCCTGGACGCGATGGCCGCCAAGCAATAGCGGCCGTCTGCAACGGGGTGTTCCACCGCCCGGCACGGCCGGCCGATGACGCTTGGCCGCGCACCTCGTGCGACATCCGGCCGCCCGGGCCTTCAAGCTTTCTTCAGACATTTGGGATGAGCTGCGGATCCATTTTCAAAGTCATTGTTGTCCGCGCATGAGTTCGGTTCAGGTTCAATGCACCCGGTGCAAGGGCGTGTTCCGCGATCGCGCGGGGCGCCTGCAGGACGGCTATTCCAGGCAGTGTCCGAGTTGCGAAGTGGTGCTGTTCTTCGCCGAGGACTCCCAGCATCCGTTCATCAAGCGCGCGATGCGCAGTGCGCGCACGGTCCGCAAGCAGATGCGCGAGCTCGAGGCCGCGAAGCGTGCGGCGCCCGAAGCACAGGCCCAGTCGCGCAGGTTTGCGGGGCGGACGCGAGCGGCGGAACGCGAGGACTAGCTCAGCCTCGCGGCTGCTTCCTCGGAAACAGCCGGTCGCGGATGTAGCGCGAGGTCGGCGTCAGGCGGATGCCGCGTGGCTTCTGCCAGGCGGCGCGATCGATCTCCTTCTTGTCGCCGATCGCCAGCTTGCCCTTGGCCATCTTGGCGATGAAGATCGCGTCGCTCATCTTGCGGCCGGAGCGCTTGTTCCGTGCCTTCACTTCTTTCCAGAGGCTGATCCTGCCGAGCTTCAGCTTGGGCAGTTCCTCCCTGATCTCCCGCCGCAGGCAGTCCTTATCGGATTCGCGCGCACGCTTGCGGCCGCCCGGGAACATCCAAAGCCCGTCCGACCGACGCCTGACCAACAATACCTTGCCGCGCTTTGCGGCAACCAGCTTGGAAGACTTCGCCATCGCTGCCGTCATTGAAACAGAATCGTCCCAATCGTAACTTGTCTAGTCGAACAGACAAGTTCGCGGCGCGCCTTGATCACAGGCTGCGCGCCGTCGGCTCTGGCGGCCGCGGCGGGGATCGCGGAAGGGCGTCAGCCCTTGGTCGCCCCTGCCCGGTCCTCGGTCCTGATCCAGGCCATCATGATCTCCCAGGCCACCGACAGGATGATGGGCCCGATGAACAGGCCGACGATGCCGTGGGCGAGCGTGCCGCCGATCACGCCGACGAAGATCACGATGGTCGGCGTGGTCAGGCCGCGTCCCATGACCAGCGGCTTCAGCATCGTGTCGATGAAACCGACGACGACGAGAAACACGGTGAGGAGCAGCGCGACGGTGACGTCCTTGGCGGTCCAGATCCAGATGATCACCGGCAGCAACACGAGGAAGGCGCCGATCTGCACGATCGAGAGCAGCAGCACGATGAAGGCGAGCAGGCCTGCGCTTGGCACGGCGGCGAGCTTGAAGCCGATGCCGGCGAGCAACGCCTGCACGATCGCAACGCCGATCACGCCCTGCGCCACGGCGCGGATGGTTGCTCCCGCGAGCGACAGGAAATGCTCGCTCTGCTCGGGCACGATGCGAAACAGGAAGCCGCGGCCGGCCGCGACGAACCTCGGCCCATGCGGAAACAGGAAGCCGGCCACGAAAACCGAGACCAGGAATTGCAGTGTGCCGACGCCGGCATCGCCCGCGAGCGAAAGCAACGGCCCCGCCAGCGGCTGAAGATACGGCGCCACCTCGCGCACCACCGCGCGGATATTGGTGTAGGCCTGGTCCCAGAGCTCGTAGAGCCAGGGGCCGACCAGCGGCCACGATTTGAGCTGCTCGGGCGCGGATTGCAGCGCCAGATCGCCGGTGCCGAGCTGCTGGGCCAGCTCACGCACGCCGTCCACGGCGCTGATACCGAGCCAGGTCGCCGGGCCGATGACGATGCCGAGCGTGATCAGCGTCAGGATGATCGCTGCGGTCCTGGGCCTTCCGCCAAGGACTTTGGCGACCCAGCTGAACGTCGGATAGAACGCAACCGCGAGCACGCCGCTCCAGGCCAGGATCGGCACGAACGGGCGGATGATCAGGAAGGTCCAGATGATCAGCAGGGCGAGCAGGCCGAGCCGGACCACGAGCTGGATGATGTCCTCTCCCGTCAGGAGCTGACGGAGACTTTTCACGGGCACTGCTTTCCTTGCGGCATGAACGCGGGTTCCGGCGCTGGCACCCCGAGGTTATTGCCAGCCCCGCATCGGCCGTCAAGACGAGAGGGCCAGCTCCCTGCCCGCCGTTAGGAACGCTTCGGCCCCCTTTGGCATTCCGAGACGATGGGACGCCGCTCCAAAGAGCCTGACACGCACGCCGGAGTTCACCGCGGCGTCCACTATTCGCTGAAGCACAACGCCGCGCCCGGCTATTGGCGCTATGCCTATGCCATCGGCGACAGGGTTCGCGCCGGGCGGGTGCAAGGCAGGCTCCCGCTGCTCGCCATCCGGCGCGTGCAGATGCGCATCGACCGTGACATGCGCGTCCCCGGGCGCGAGAACTGATCTGGTGAACAGCCTCGCTAGCGGGGCCCGCGGCTAGAAGTGATAATTCACGCCGATCGTTCCCGTCTGGATGTTCAGCTTCACGTTGGCCGGCGTCACGGCCAGATTGCCGGTCGTCACCGGCTGTTCGGTGATCGCGCCAAAGCCCGTGTAATTGTACTCGGCCCTCGCCGACCAGTTCGGCATGAACATCCATTCGACGCCGCCGCCGGCGAGCCAGCCTGTGCGATTGAAGGCGCCCGAGGCGGAGCCGGCAAGCGCGCCGGCAAGGCCGTTGTTGGCGCTGTATTTGTCACGGGTGAAGGCCGCGCCGCCCTTGGCGTAAAGCAGCACGCGGTCGAATGCGACACCGAAGCGTCCGGCGACCGTGGCAATGTAGTCGTTCTTGAGCGACAGGTTGAAGCCGGCGCCGCCGCCGAACGGTCCTCCGGCGTTCAGCGTGACGCTCGACCAGGCGCCGGTGCCCTCGAGGCCGATCACGAAATTGCTGATCTGGTAGTTGCCGCCGATCTGGCCACCGACCACCCCGCCGCTGGCCGTGACCGAGCTCCAGGTCGAGGTCGGATCGGTCGGATCGATGCCGGTCCATTTGCTCCAGGCGCCGCCGCCATGCGCACCGATATAGAAACCGGTCCAGGTGAAGACCGGCGCCGGCACACCCGCCTTCACCGGCGCAGGCGCGATGATATCGGCGGCGAATGCCGGCGCTGCCAGCGACAGCAGCGCAGCCGTCACGACGAGCTTCATCCCCATGGTCTCATCCCCCTTTGACGCGCCTCCCGACCGAGGCGACCGGCGTAAAATCTAGCTGCCTCATCAAGTGCGCGCTTGGACCTGCCGGCGGCACGGTTTGGACTGACCGGCGCTGCGCGGACCGGGAAAATCCTGCAATATCCGGGGCGTTCGGCCCTTTTTGACTAACGGCGATTAACCGGATTTCGGCCGATCGGTTTACGCCGCTGCAAAGGCCCGCCCCTACCCTGAAGCGAGGTCCCAACAAACATTGCGTGTAATGGCCAACAGCATCTGGACAATCGAAGAATTCACCTGCACCGGCTGCAGCATGAATTACACCGCGACCAGGGAGGAGCACAGCGAAGCGCATGCCGGCTCCTTCAAATGCACCATCTGCAGCGGCGTCGTGCACGCCTGGTCCGGCAAGCACCACTTCTTCGGCTGGCAGGCGGTGAAGACCAAGCCGCCGGTGTTCGGACGGCGCTGGGCCGGCGCCGGCTGGTAGGCCGGAACAAGGGCGCCTTTCGTCATTGCGGCCTGCGTCAACTGCGGCTTCTGCTTCGCTGCGGCACCGGCTAGATTTCCGGGCCCCGCAACTGAAGCCGATAGCAAATGACCGCGCCCTTCGTTCCCCAGATCGCCCTGTACCGCAACTGGCTCGCCGAGCAGCGCGGGCTGTCCTTTGCCGACTACGAGGCGATGCGGCAATGGTCGGTGCGCGATCTCGACGGTTTCTGGCGCAGCATCTGGGACTATTACGATCTGCAATCGCCGACGCCGTTCGAGGCCGTGCTCACCGAGCGCAAGATGCCCGGCGCGGTCTGGTTTCCGGGCGCGCAGGTCAACTATGCCCGGCAGGTGTTCCGGCATGTCGAAGCGGCCGATGCTGCCGGCCTGCCCGCGATCGTCTCTGGCGGCGAGGATGGCAGCATCACGGAGACGAGCTGGCCGGAGCTGCGGCGCAAGGCCGCCGCGCTGGCGTTGCATCTGAAGGAAAAAGGCATCAGGCCCGGCGACCGCGTCGCGGCGTACCTGCCCAACATCCCCGAGACCATCGTCGCGTTTCTCGCAAGCGTCAGCATCGGCGCGGTCTGGAGCGTCTGCGCACCCGACATGGCCGCGCCCGCCGTGATCGACCGCTTCAAGCAGATCGAACCGAAAGTGCTGATCGCCTGCGATGCCGTCACCTATGCCGGCCGGCGGCACGATCGCAAGGACGTCCTTGCCGAGCTGCGGCGATCGCTGCCGAGCGTCGAGCATGTCATCCTGCACAGCGAGGCCGGCGCGGCCGCCGCGCCCGATGCCCTGCTCTCGGAGATCACGGCCAGGACTGGTGCTGCGATCGACGCGTTCGAGCCGATGTGGCTGCCGTTCGATCATCCGCTCTGGATCGTCTATTCCAGCGGCACCACCGGGCTGCCGAAGCCGATCGTGCACGGCCATGGCGGCATCGTCATCGTGGTGCTGGCTCTGCTCGGGCTGCACAACGACATCGGCTGCTCCTATCACGAGAACTCGTTCGGCGAGCGCTATCACTGGTACTCGTCGACCGGCTGGATCATGTGGAACAGCCAGGTCGGCGGCCTGCTCAACGGCACCACCTGCTGCATCTTCGACGGCAGCCCCGGCGGCACCAGGGACAAGCCGGACTGGACCACGCTATGGCGCTTCGTCGCGCGGTCGAAGGCGACCTTCTTCGGCGCGGGCGCGGCATTCTTCGCCAATTGCGCCAAGGCCGAGATCGATCTTGCGGCCGCCGGCGATCTGTCGCTGCTGCGCTGTCTTGGCTCGACTGGCTCCCCGCTCAGCGCCGACACGCAAGGCTGGTTCAACGCGCGCTTCGCGGCGCTGTCGAAGACCAACGGCAGCAAGGCACAGGCGGACGTCTGGTGGGCCAACATCTCCGGCGGCACCGATTTCGCCGGCGCCTTCATCGGCGGCAATCGCGAGCTGCCGCAGACGCCGGGCGCGATGCAATGCCGCTCGCTCGGTGCTGCCGTGGAGGCCTACAACGAACAGGGCCGCGCCGTCACGGACGAGGTCGGCGAGCTCGTCTGCACCGAGCCGATGCCGTCGATGCCGCTGTATTTCTGGAACGACAAGGACGGCGCGCGCTATCGCGCCAGCTATTTCGAGACCTATCCCGACAATTTCGACGGCAGCGGCCGCGGCCCGGTGTGGCGGCACGGCGACTGGCTCAAGGTCAACCCGGACGGATCCTGCATCATCTATGGCCGCAGCGACGCCACCATCAACCGTCACGGCCTGCGCATGGGCACGAGCGAACTCTATTCCGCGATCGAGGCGCTGCCGGAGGTACTCGACAGCCTCGTGGTCGATCTCGAATATCTCGGCCGCGACAGCTACATGCCGCTGTTCGTGGTGCTGCGTGACGGCATCGCGCTCGACGCTGCGATGCAAGCGAAGATCAACAAGGCGATCGAGGCCGGCCTATCACGCCGCTTCCTGCCGAACGAGATCTTCGCGGTCGCCGAGATCCCTCGCACGCTGTCCGGCAAGAAGCAGGAGCTGCCGGTCAAGAAGCTCCTGCTCGGCCAGCCCGTCGAGAAGGTCATCAACAAGGAGGCAATGGCCAACCCCGCCTGCCTCGACTGGTATCTTGCCTTCGCGCGCGACTATCTGGCGCGGACCGCGGCATGACGGGGATCGCCCCAATTGCATCGATGCCGTTTGCATTCCGTTCACCGATCGCCGCTAGATCAGGATGGATCCTTGGCGCCGAACAGCAGACATGGCCGACCTCAACGCCGTCCTCACCAGGCTTAATGACCGCCTGCTCCGCCTCGAAGGCGAGATGTTCGTGCTGCGCTCGCTGGCGCGCGCGACGCTGACCGCGGGCGACGACCATGCCGTGCGGATGCGCAAGCTGGTCGAGGCCGCAAAGGTCGCGCTCGACGACGAGGCCAGACGCGAACTCGACAAGCCCACACGCAAATATGTCGATGCAGCCACCGCGCTGGTGGAGGAACTGCTGGTCGAGCCGACCCCGGCGCGACCGCTGTTCACGGTGATCGACGGCGGCCGGCGCGACTGAGCGCGCCCCGCCTTGGCGTCACGCTCAATTAACGGCCGTACAAGCCGGGAGGCTGCCTGCCGTTGCGGTAGCACTGACCGTCTGCGTAATTGTACGCGAAGCCGTCCGGGCAGAGGCCGCCGCGTCGTCCGGAATATTCGGGCTGTCCGTAGGCGCCGGGCGCGTGCGCCCCGTTCGGATAGCAGCTGCCGTTCGCGTAATTGTAGTCGTAACCGTGCGGGCACAGGCCGCCGCGTCGTCCGTAGTACTCGTGCGGGCCGGGATCGCGCGTGTAGACACCCGGCGCATGATAGTCGTTGGGATAGCAGCGGCCGTTCGAGTGGTTGAAATCATAGCCGTCCGGGCAGCGTCCGCCGGGAGCAGCCCTGAACTGAACCTGTTCTACCATGGGCTCCGGCGATGCCGCGGGCACGGTAGCGAACGCGAGCAGGCCAGCCAGCGCAAGAGCGATCATGACGTATTCTCCAAATCACGGGGACAAAACCTAGCAGGATTCATGTCCCACGAAACGATGCTGAGATTGAGACATCGCGGGCCTGAACCATGCATGAACCGGCCCCCGGACTGCGACGATGCGTCGTACCCGATGCGCGAAGCCCCTAGATCGGCGTGGAATTCTCCGTCTTGAGGCGGTTGAGGCCCGCCTCGATGATCGCGATCTCCTCGTCGATCTGGCCGATCGGGAGGCTGAAATCGTAGCCGGACTTGCTCTTCAGATCGACCGCGAGGCGCTGCCTGTGCATCATCAGCTCGTCGAGGCCGCGCCGGTTCTTCAGCCGCACATAGCTGTCGACGATCTGCTCAATGGCGCGCGGCATGAAAATTGTCCCGACGAAAAGACCCGCACGGCGCACCCACGCCGGCGGGATATTTTCGGTGTCGCGGTACGCAATACAAATCCGCGACAGATTCGTCGATACGCCGGGCGGGTTGAGATCGCGTTACCATTCGATGATTTCTCGATGTGCGGGCATTGAAAAGGCCGCTGACGACGACGCCAGCGGCCCAAGCCGGGTTAAAAACGGATGCGGATTGAAATGTCGCCAGCCCCGGTAGGCGCGTTCTTATCAGCCGCTCCAGTCCATCTCTGTTAAAAACGAAACATAGGAACCGACTTATCGGCCGCTTGCCACCTCACCGTGGCCGCGCGGCAACGCTAATCGGTGACGCAGAAGTAAGTGCGCGGCAATCTGCGATAGGCGCTGTAGCGGTAATACGGCCGGTAGGCGTAGCCACGATAGAGCGCCGGCGGCTCCTCGCCGTAATAGGCGCGATGATAGAAATTGAGCACCGGCCCGCGCGCGCAGCGGTAGCTGTCCCAGGTCGGCCCCACGAATGGCGCGATCCCGGTCTCGGGCGGCACCGCGGGATATGGCCCGCCCGCATGAGCGGGAACAGCCAAGAGCAATGCCGCGAGAAGGAAAAACCATGCGCCACGCATGAGCTCGCTCCCGAACAGGTGCAACAGGCCTGCCATGGAAGCACCGGAACGGCCGCCTGCGCAATCGCGGCGTTCACCTTCCGCCAGTGCCGCCGCGCATTGTTGATAACCCCTGTAAACGCCGGGCGGGTGGTGACAGGGCGTCCGGACGTGTTATCGGGGGATGACGCAGTTGCGAGACCGGATCGGACACCCATGCGCATTACCCTCGTCGGCTCCCGCCATTTCGGCGTGACCACCCTGAACATGCTCCGGGAGCACGGCGTCTCGATCGTCAGGGTCGTGGTGGCCGACGCCGAAGATCGCCTCGCCGCGACGGCCAAGGCCGCCGGCATCGAGGTCGTGGTCCAGGCCAATCCGAAGCTCGTGGTGGCCTCCGAGATCGCGCCCGATACCGACCTGATCATCACGGCGCACAGTCACGCCCGGATCGGCAAGGATGCGATCGCCGCCGCCAAGCTCGGCGGCATCGGCTATCACCCCTCGCTGCTGCCGCGCCATCGCGGCAAGGCCGCCGTGGAGTGGACCATCAAGGAAGGCGATCCAATCGCCGGTGGCACGATCTACCACCTCGCCGACCGCATGGACGCCGGCGCCATCGCCGCGCAGGATTGGTGCTTCGTCAGGAAAGGCGAGACGGCACGTGAGCTCTGGGAGCGGGCGCTGGCCCCTCTCGGCCTCAAGCTGCTCGCCGACGTGATCGACTACGCCAACGTCCACAAGGCGCTGCCGGCCAAGACTCAGGACGAGCAATTCGCGACGGCTGCCCCGAGTCTCTCCTGACGTTTACCCTTAACGCGAGGGGGCATTGATTCCGCATCGAAAATTGCCGCCGGAAATGCAAATAAACCATTGTTTCGACTGGAACAATTTTCGATTTGGCATCGCAACAAATTTCCGTCACATTTGGTCCAGATAAGCGACAGCATATCAGACACATTCAAGGACGGATTTATGCGTTTTGCTCGCATCGCGGTGTTCTGTGCCGCCTCAGTTTTCACCGGCACCCTCGCCGCCTCCGCCTTCGCCCAGACGCCTTATGACGGCAATTGGCAGGTCACCATCGTGACCAAGAGCGGCTCCTGCGAACCGACCGCGAGCTCCCTTCTGACGGTTGCCGACGGCAAGATCACTGCGCCCGGCGCCAACGTTTCCGGCACCATCGGTAGCGGGGGACTTGTGAAAGTTTCGATCAATGGTGCATATGCTAACGGTCAACTCAGCGGCAACGCCGGATCGGGGAAGTGGAATGGAGCATCTGCAGGCATACCGTGCAGCGGGCGGTGGGAAGCATCGCGCCAATAAAGCATTTGAGGCTCGCGCCCGGAACCGGCGGCTGCTGATTGCGGCCGCCGTTTTGTTTGCGGCAGGGATTGCCAACACCGACAGCAAGGCCCAGTCGGGCCCATTCGCCCCGCTCGCGGGCAGCTGGAGCGGCGGCGGCACCGTCATGCTGGACGACGGTTCGACCGAGCGGATCCGCTGCCGGGCCAAGTACGCCCCGATCGGGCCGACCATGGAGATGTCGCTGACCTGTGCCAGCGACGCCTACAAGTTCAACCTCGCCGCCAGCGTCAAGTCCGAGGGCAGCGCCATTGCCGGCAGCTGGTCCGAGGCCAGCCGCAACATCTCCGGCTCGCTCCAGGGCCGCGGCGGTGGCGGCAGTTACGAGCTGGTGGCCTCCACCGCCGGCTTCAACGCCAACATCTCGCTGAAGACGTCAGGCAACAAGCAGACCGTCACCATGCGCGCGGACAGCCAGTTCCGCGGCGCCAATATCTCGCTGTCGAAGTAAGACGGCAGACGATCCGAGAATCGATCCGGCGGCCTCGCCGGATCGATTTTTTTTATGCGCCCGGCACGAACGCGGTGACCTCGATCTCGACCTTGGCGCGCTCGTCCACCAGGCCGCCGATGTAGAGCAGCGTCGACGGCGGGAAGTTGCGCCCAAGCGTTTCCTTCCAGGCAGCGCCAATGCCGGCACCTGCGGCTTCATACTCGCTGCGGCTGGTCAGGTACCAGGTCAAGCGAACGATGTGCTCGGGACCGGCGCCGGCCTCTCCGAGAAGCTTGATGATCCGCTTCAGGGCGGTCGCGACCTGCGCTGCCATGTCGGGCGCGTAATTGCCAGCCTCATCGCCGCCGGTCTGGCCGGCCAGCACCACCCAGCGCCCGGGTCCGTCCACCACGACGCCGTGGGAAAAGCCGCGCGGTTTCTTCCATTCGGCCGGCTGCAGGATTTGCATGAGCGAAGATCTCCCTGTTCTTGTTGTTCAGCGAAGCTAGCACGCCCTCCTGCATCGCTGCATCCGCAGATTTGGCCGTTGCAAATGGCGGTGATGTCGCCGATACCGGCCGTCCTTTTCCGCTTTCCGTCCCCAGCATATGCACCCTGCCCGATGAGCGCGACACCGTCCAAAACGATGGCTGCATTGTGGATGGCCGGCTGGCTGGCGCTGATGCTGGTGATGGCGGTTGCCGGGCGCGAGACCACACGCGAGCTCAACGTTTTCCAGATCATGGAAGTGCGCTCGGTGATCGGCTTCACGCTGCTGTTGCCGCTCATCTACCGTGCCGGCGGTTTCGCGGCGGTTGCGACCAAGCGCCTGCCCCAGCATCTCGCACGCAACGGCGTGCATTACTTCGCACAGCTCGGCTGGTTCTACGCACTGACGCTGATCGGGATCGGTCAGGTCGTCGCGATCGAGTTCACCATGCCGATCTGGACGGCGCTGCTGGCTGCAACGTTCCTGTCGGAGCGCATGACGATCTGGAAGATCGCCGCCGTCGTGCTCGGCGTCTTTGGCGTCGTCATGATCGTGCGGCCCGCCACCAGCGAGATCAATCCAGGCCAGTTGATCGCGCTCGGGGCCGCGATCGGCTTCAGCATCTCCATGATCCTTGCGAAGTCGCTGACCCGGACCGAGAGCGCGCTGTCGATCCTGTTCTGGATGATCGTGGTGCAGATGGTCGTGGGCCTGCTGCCGACGCTGGTGGTCTGGACCTGGCCGTCGACCTATCTCTGGGGATGGTTGTTCGTGATCGGGGTCTGCGGCACTTTCTCGCACTATTGCCTTGCCAGCGCGCTTCGCTACGCCGACGCGACGATCGTGGTTCCCATGGACTTCCTGCGGGTTCCCCTGACCGCGACCGCCGGCTGGCTGCTCTATTCCGAGCGGCTCGACACCTGGACCGTGCTGGGCGCGGTGCTGATCCTGTGCGGCAATCTCCTGAATTTGAAGCCGGCCTCGACGGTTCCCGCCCGCGCGCGGTGAACCTTCCCCCGCCTTGCGCGACAAAACGAAGTGGCCGTGTGATTTGGATCACGTTGGAAGATGAGTCCACCGTGCACATTCGGCCACACAGCAGCGGGTTGAACGCTACGGACTGCCGTTTCGGTGGCACGACGTCGGGCACTTCGTGTAGGTTCGTTGCCAGTTCGTTGCTGCCTGCAATTCGATTCTGGGGATTTCAGAATGCGCTATCTCACCCTCCTCGCATCGCTGATGTGCATGGCGCTGTCGGTCAATGCCGCGAAAGCTGATCGCCGCGTCGCCTTCGTCGTCGGCAACGGCTCCTACAAGAACGTCGCGCAACTGCCGAACCCGCCGATCGACGCCAAGGCGATGGCGTCCACGCTGCGCAATGTCGGCTTCGAGGTGATCGAAGGATCCAATCTCAGCCGCGACCAGATGACGGAGAAACTGCTCGACTTCGGCCGCAAGGCACAGGGCTCCGACATCGCGCTGTTCTATTATGCCGGCCACGGCATCGCCGTCGGCGGCACCAATTACCTGCTGCCCGTCGACGCCGACATCAAGTCGGAGATGGACGTCAAGCTGGGCGCGGCCATCAACATCGACCTGACGCTCGACCAGACCATGGGCGATGCCAAGGTCAAGCTCGTCTTCCTCGACGCCTGCCGCGACAATCCGTTCGCCGCCAAGATCAAGTCGAACTCGGCGACCCGCAGCGTCAACGTGCAGAGCGGTCTTGCCGAGATGAAGTCCGGCGAAGGTACGCTGATCGCGTTCGCCACCGGCCCCGGCCAGACCGCGCTCGACGGCCAGGAGGGCAACAACAGCCCGTTCACCCGCGCGCTGATCGACAACATCACCAAGCCCGGCATCGAGATCCAGCAGGCGATGACGTCGGTGCGCGCCCAGGTCAACGAAGAGACCCGCAAGGGACAGCTGCCCTGGGGCCACACCAACCTCACCGGCTCGGTCTATCTCAACCAGGCTCCGACCACCCAGGTCGCCAACGCCGCCCCGACCGCGTCCGGCATCGTGCCGGCGGCGGCCGGCAGCTCTGACGGCGTCGAGCTCGAATATTGGCGCTCGGTGAAAGAATCCAACAAGCCGGAAGAACTCAACGCCTACCTCACCGCCTATCCGAGCGGTCAGTTCAAGGCGCTGGCGCTGGCACGACTTGCGGCGATCAAGAGCGGCCCCTCGACCGCGACCCGCACGCTCAACGCCGGCGTCGACCCCGCGACCTTCACCGACGAGGCCACCCAGGTCACCGAGGACCAGATCGGCCTCGACAAGACCCAGCGCCGCGATGTGCAGCGTCGCCTCACCGGCCTCGGCTTCGACACCAAGCAGACCGGCGTGTTCAGCGACGACACCCGTGTGGTGATCAAGCGCTGGCAGGCTGCGCGCGGCTATCCCTCATCGGGCTACCTCAACAAGTTCCAGCACAAGGCCCTGATCTCGGAAGTCGTCGCTGCCCCGGCGACGGCGAGCGATACCAGCCAGAAGGCGGCCCGCCGTTCCGCCAGCGCTCCCCAGGGCAGCGCGCCCGCGCCGGCTCCGCAACATCGCAGCAACCCCGGCGATGCTGCCGGTGCGGCCTTCGTGGGCGGCGTCGTCGGCGGCATGATGGGCGGCATGTTCCGCCGCTGAGCCGAGCGAGACTGACAACACAAAAGCCCGGCTCGCGCCGGGCTTTTTTTATTTTGCAGCGTCGCCGCCTCATACTCCGTCATTGCGAGCGCAGCGAAGCAATCCGGAATCCCTCCGCGGCGGGATTCTGGATTGCTTCGTCGCAAGAGCTCCTCGCAATGACGCGGATAGAGACGTGTGCCACGCGGGTGTCACAGTCCGAGGAGAGACACAGCGGATCCGACGCGCAAGGTCGGAGCCTACTTACCCGCCGCTTTCCGCAGCGCCTCGTTGATGCGGTCCTGCCAGCCGGGGCCGCCCTCCTGGAAGAACTCCAGCACATCCTGGTCAATGCGGAGCGTGACCTGCTCCTTGATACCAGGCGCCACGTTTTGCTTGACCGGCGCGGCGGCGACCTTGGCCGTCACCTTCTTGAACGCCGCCTCGGCTTCGGTCCTGGCATCGCCGAGCGTGCGCGGCCGCCTCGGTTGATCAGCCATGTCCTAGATTCCCTCAAACAGGGCTGTCGAAAGATACCGCTCGGAGAAGGACGGCACGATCGCCAGGATGGTCTTGCCGGCAGCTTCCGGCCGTTTGCCGATCTCGAGCGCGGCCGCGATCGCCGCGCCCGAGGAGATGCCGCCCGGAATACCTTCGTGCCGCGCCAGCGCGCGCGAGGTCTCGATCGCCGTCGTCGAGTTGATCTTGACGATCTCGTCGATCACCGAGCGGTCGAGAATGTCGGGCACGAAGCCGGCGCCGATGCCCTGGATCTTGTGCGGCGTATGCTGGCCGCCGGACAGCACCGGGCTCTCCTCCGGCTCGATCGCGACCACGCGCAGGGATGGTTTGCGCGGCTTCAGCACTTGGCCAACGCCGGTGATCGTGCCGCCGGTGCCGACGCCGGCGACGAAGAAGTCGATGTTGCCGCCGGTGTCGTTCCAGATCTCCTCCGCGGTGGTGCGGCGGTGCACCTCGGGATTGGCGAGGTTCTTGAACTGCTGCGGCATCACCGAGTTCGGCGTCGTCTTCAACAGCTCCTCGGCGGCGGCGATCGCGCCCTTCATGCCTTGCGCCGCGGGCGTCAGCACCAGCTCGGCGCCGAGAAAGGCCAGCATCTTGCGCCGCTCGATCGACATCGATTCCGGCATCACCAGCTTGAGCCGGTAACCGCGCGAGGCCGCCACGAAAGCGAGCGCGATGCCGGTATTACCGGAGGTCGGCTCGATCAGCACGGTGTCGGGCTTGACGATGCCGGCCTTCTCCATCGCGACGATCATCGCCGCGCCGATACGATCCTTCACGCTGGCGGCAGGATTGAAATATTCAAGTTTTGCCAAAATCGTCGCGTTCACGCCGTGCATGCCGGGCAGCCGGCGCAAGCGCACGATCGGCGTGTTGCCGAAGGCCTCGACGATCGAGTCATAGATACGGCCGCGGCCGGCTTGGTGCGCTGCACCCGTGGTGGACGATGCGTCCATGATGAACTCCCTGTGGCGACAATCTGCACTTCTATCGCGACATTGTGCAGTTACAGACAGCTTGCGGCGACACGCAAGCGACAATGCGGCACATGTTAAATACGCTGCATCGCAAAATCGCGTGAGCGGCAAACATCAGAAAACCAACGCATTTGTGTTGCGACCTCGTCAACAGCTTCTGCTTATGTTAGACTTATGTCTCAAAGCAGGGAGGTCACCACGATGTCAGCAGTTGCTGAAGTGTTGTCATCCGTCGCGCCGAACCGCGATCCGCGTTGCAGCGAGTTGCCCACCTGTCCCGTCTGCGCCGACTCCATGGTCGCCGCCGAAGCTTCCGCCTACGTCTCGGACCACGTGATCAGCTACCTCTGGACCTGCGACAATTGCGGCTATGGGTTCGTCACCAAGCACGCCGTGAAGCAGCACTTCGTGTGCAACTAGCCTCATCGCTTCAGCGCGGGGCGATATCGCCCCTCGCCCAGTCCTCGCGCGTGCGCTGATAGAATTCCTCGAACGTTCCGCATGCGATCGCGTCCCTGATGCCCTGCATCAGGAACTGGTAGTAAGCGATATTGATTTCGGACAGCAGCATGGCTCCCAGCGTCTCGCCTGCCTTGACGAGATGATGCAGGTAGGCGCGCGCGCAATTGCGCGTCGACGGCCATGCGCTCTCCTCATCCAGCGGACGGGGATCGTCGGCGTGACGTGCGTTGCGCAGGTTCACCTGGCCGAAGCGCGTGAAGGCGACGCCATGGCGGCCATTGCGGGTCGGCATCACGCAATCGAACATGTCGATGCCGCGCTTCACGGCTTCCAGGATGTCGTCGGGCGTGCCGACGCCCATCAGATAGCGCGGCCGCTCTTTCGGCAGCAGCGGCGCGGTCTCGTCGATCATCGCCAGCATCACCGCTTGCGGCTCGCCGACGGCAAGGCCGCCGATGGCGTAGCCATGGAAACCGGTCGTGACCAGACCCTGCGCGCTCGCATGACGAAGCTGCGGAACGTCGCCGCCCTGCACGATGCCGAACAGCATGTAGCCCGCGGGCGCGCTCTCGAAGGCGCGCTTCGAGCGCTCGGCCCAGCGCAGCGACAATTGCATCGCGCGCTCGATATCGGCCCGCTCGGCCGGCAGCCGCACGCACTCATCCATCTGCATCGCGATGTCGGAGCCGAGCAGGCGCTGCACCTCGATCGAGCGCTCCGGCGACAGCTCGACCTTGGCGCCGTCGATATGCGAGCGAAAGGTGACGGCGTTCTCGGTGACCTTGCGCAGGTCCGACAGCGACATCACCTGGAAGCCGCCGGAATCCGTCAGCATCGGTCCGTTCCAGCCGGTGAATTTCTGCAGGCCGCCGAGCGCTGCGATCCGTTCGGCGGTCGGGCGCAGCATCAAATGATAGGTGTTGCCGAGCACGATGTCGGCCCCGGCATCGCGCACCTCGCGCCAATGCATGCCTTTCATCGCGCCCGCCGTGCCGACCGGCATGAAGGCCGGCGTCCGCACCACGCCATGCGGCGTGGTCAGGCGGCCCGTGCGCGCGGCGCCATCGGTGGCGAGCAACTCAAAGTGATTGGGAAGGTCATTGTCGGGATTCATGGCGGTGCTTATTGCGTGTTGGAAGAGGCCGATCAACCCGCTCTCTCCCTGCCGCAAGCCGGCGTGTGCCTCAGACTGGGACACAATCGCGGCGGATATTCGCGCCACCGGCCTTGTTAAACAAAACGATACCGTGTAGTTTTATCCCGGGGGCTGGACGAGATGCCGCGGCGAGGTTTGCCGGCGGCGGTAAACGCGTGATCGCCAGCCACCGACAATGCCCCTGCCTTCGAGTTCGACTGACGTCTTCGGCCGTTTGCTGCGCTGGATCAGACCAGCACGCCGGCTGAGCGGAATTCTGGTCCTGACCTGCAGCCTGGCGCTCGGCGCCTGCACGTCCCTGCCCCGCACGCCCTACACCGCCGCCGAGGCCCGCACATCGCGCGTCCTCGCGATCGATGGCCTTCGGCGCTACGCGGACGACCCCGTCACCAAATTCACCTTCGAGAAGGACACCAGCACCGCGACCAAATCCTATCTGGCGCTGTCCGGCGGCGGCGCCGATGGCGCCTACGGCGTCGGCGTCCTCAACGGCTGGACCGCGGCGAGAACCCGCCCCGCCTTCTCCGTCGTCTCGGGCGTCAGCACCGGCGGCCTGATCGCGCCGTTCGCGTTTCTCGGCCCGCAATATGACGACACGTTGAAGGAGGTCTACACCAGCGGCATCGCGGAAAGCCTGCTCAACGATCCCAGCATCATGCGCGTGCTGTTCGGATCCGGCCTGTTCGGCAACACGCGGCTGCGCGAGCTCGTCGCCCGCTATGTCGGGCCCGAGATCATGGCACAGGTCGCGCGCGAGAACGCCAAGGGACGAAAGCTGCTGATCGTCACGACCGATCTCGACACCCAGCGCACCGCGATCTGGGACATGGGCAAGATCGCCGCCGTCGGCACGCCCGAGGCACTCAAGCTGTTTCGCGACGTGATGGCGGCGTCCGCCAGCATTCCCCTGGTGTTTCCGCCGATCATGATCGACGCCGAGGGCGAGGGCCGCAAGTTTCAGGAGATGCATGTCGACGGCGGCGTGACCGCGCCGGTGCTGACGCTGCCGGAAGCCCTGCTGTTCCAGGGCAGCCGGCTGCCGGGCAGCGCGAAGATGGACATCTACATTCTCGTCAACAAGAAGATCGAGCGCAATTTCGAGCTCGTCTCCAACGGCACCATCGACGTCGCCTCGCGCAGCCTGTCGGCGATCACGCAATCGCAGACGCGGTCGATCATTTACTCGACCTACGATTTCGCCAAGCGAAACCGGCTCGGCTTTCATCTCTCCTACATCGCGCGCGACTATCCGGCGCCCCCGTCGGAAGGGTTCGACACCACCTATATGCGCGCGCTCTATCAGTACGGGTTCGACAAGGCCGCGTCCGGACAGGCCTGGAGCACGACGGTGCCGTGAGGCCTGGCAGAGGAACGTGGCCCTGCCGAAACCGTTGACGATAAGGCCAGTTCGGCCAGATTCGCGATGACGCACCGGCTCCTGCGCGATATAGAGCGAATGACGACTGTCAGAAACGCGCAGGGCTCGTTGGGCATGGGATTGACTGCGACCAAGACAAAATCGGCAGCGCCACGGCGCGAGGTGCAGAAATCGCGCGGCGGCCGGCCGACGAAGACTGCTGCGCTCGAGCGTGACCAGCGGCTCATCGAGGTCGCCACCCGCCTGTTCCTGGATCGCGGCTTCGATGCCACCTCCCTCGACGCGGTTGCGGAAGCGGCGCGGGTCAGCAAGCCCACCGTCTATTCCCGCTATGGCGACAAGCGCGGCCTGTTTGCCGCCGTGCTCAGGCGCGAGATCGAGCGCTGGCTTGCCCCGCTGTCGGCTGCCGCCGAGACGCAGCTGAGCAGCGCCTCCGACATCTCGGTCGAGCAGCGGCTGATCGAGATCGGGCGCGAGATGCTGACCTTCACCTGCGGACCGGATGCCGTCGCCTTCAGCCGCATGATGACGTCGCAGGCCATCAACTTCCCCGACATCGCCAAGCTCGGCAAGGAGGAAGGCTGGTTAAAAGCCGTCGCCACCACGGCGCGCTTCTTCGACCATCTGGTGGCGCAGGGAGCCCTCGATCTCGACGACACCACGATCGCCGCGGAGGTATTTCTCGACGTCGTCGTCGGCCACACCCACCGCCTGGCGACGTTCGGAACGGCGCTAGAGATGAAGGCCGCGGAAAAGCGCATGCGCGCCGCCATCAAGCTGTTTCTGGCCGGCGCGCTCGGACCGGCCGACCGCGTCCAGGACACCAGGGCCACGCAACGCCGCCGTCCGTCCCGCTGACAATTTTGTGAGGCCGGCCGGGAACGCAGTCGGCCGCATTGACCGAAATAAAACGATACGGTATGGTTTAGTTATAAGCGATACGGGCTGCTTTTTCACCAGCCCCAAAGTGGACCGTATCGCTGAGATCGCCGTTGCCGGGTACAGTCCGGTGCGGCGCTCCGCGGCCGGCCGATGCCCAAGGCCGGCCGCGAATTCTTTACGATCATCCGGCACACTCGCTGGCCGAGGGTTTCGAGCATGACGACAGCCAAACGATGGACCTCAGGACTGCTGGCGCTAGCCCTGCCCGCGCTGCTCCTTGCTGCGCCCGCGCGTGCGATCGTGACCACGGACAGCACGCCGACCGCCCTGCACGGCGAAACAGATGGTGATGCGGCGGTCGATCGCCAGACCGTCAGCCGCGAAATCGAGCGCTTCCGCAGCTCGTCGATCTCGATCAGCCAGGCCATGGCGATTGCCGAAGGCCGGCACGCCGGCGCCACCACGGCGGATGTGAGTTTCGACGGCGCCGCGGGGGTGCCGGTGTACCGGGTGAAGACCCTGCACAACGACCGGATCTGGCGCCACACCATCAACGCGGCGACAGGCGAGATCGTCGGCGGCGAAGCGGCCCTGCCCCTCGCCGAACTCGACCACGAGGACCGCGACAACCTCGCAGCGCTCGGTGCGATCAGGCACCGCCTCGCCGACGCCGTCCGCGTTGCCGAACGCGCAGCCTCGGGCAAGGCGATCAGCGGCGGCCTGGTGCGCGACCGCGGCCGGCTCAATTTTGCGATCGTCGTCATCAGCGGAGACGACCTCAAGGAAGTCATCCTGGAGCCGCCGGGCGCCAAAACGAAATAGCGGCAGGCTTCGCCTCCGGCATTGGCCGGAGCCGAAACCCCATTGACGACTTCCAGACTCTCCCGCATAAGTCGCCGCCATGTTCACGACCACCAAACGCACGACCAAAACCACCACGGCCCCAGGGGCCCGGGGAGGCGTGCGCGCGTAGGTCGTCGACTTAAACGCATCATCTCTACCGAAGCCCCGCCCTCGATGGTCCGGGGCTTTTTTGTTGTCTAAATCGCAAACTCAATGGAGGACAAAGTGAGTAACGATCCCGTCGTCGCGATTGTCGGCGTCACCGGTGCGGTGGGCGCCGAATTCATCGCCACCATGGACAAGCGCGGCTTCCGCGTCGGCAAGCTCAAGGCGCTCGCCAGCGCCCGCTCCGCCGGCAAGACGGTCTCGTTCCGCGGCAAGGATGTCGTGATCGAGGAGCTGACCGAGCGCTCCTTCGAGGGCGTCGACATCGCCCTGTTCTCCGCCGGCGGCAGCATTTCGAAGAAGTTCGCGCCGATCGCGGTCAAGTCGGGCGCCGTCGTCGTCGACAATTCCTCGGCCTTCCGCATGGATCCGAACGTGCCGCTGGTGATCCCCGAGATCAACGCCAACCGCATCCGGGATCACAAGGGCATCATCGCCAATCCGAACTGCGCCGCGATCACCGCGCTGGTGCCGCTGTGGCCGATCCACCAGAAGAACCGCATCAAGCGCGTCATCATCTCGACCTATCAGGCGGCCTCGGGCGCCGGCGCCGCGGCGATGGAGGAGCTGGTCGAATCCACCCGCGCCAATCTCAACGGGCAGGTCTATACGCCCAAGGTGATGCCGCACCCCTACGCCTTCAACCTCTTCAACCACAACACCGCTATCGATCCCGAGACCGGCTACAACGACGAAGAGACCAAGGTCATCAAGGAGACCCGCAAGATCTTCGAGGACGAGCAGATCGCGATCGGCGTCACTTGCGTCCGCGTGCCGGTGCTGCGCGCGCACTGCGAAGCCATCACCTTCGAATGCGAGAAGCCGATCAATGAGGACCAGGTCCGTGCCATCATGGCCCAGGCGCCCGGCGTGAAGGTCGTCGACGATCGCGCCAAGAACTACTTCCCGATGCCGATCGACGCCTCGGGCCAGGACGACGTCCTCGTCGGCCGCATCCGCAAGGACCTCAGCGACGCCAGCGGGCATTCGATCTCGATGTTCGTGGCGGCCGATCAGCTGCTCAAGGGCGCAGCGCTGAACGCGGTGCAGATCGCCGAGCTCCTGCCGCAGCGGGTGATGGCGTAGCGGAAGGTGCGTAGTGCGTAGGGTGGGCAAAGGCGCGCAAGCGCCGTGCCCACCATTCTTCTCCGCATTCAAGAAAGGCGTGGGCACGCTTCGCTTTACCCACCCACCCTACGACGGCTGACCGCAGTCAGGTCAACGCCTGCATAACATCCGTCTTGGCAAAATCAGCTCCCTTGAAAAGAAGCGGCTCTGAGCGCGCCTTCGCCAAGGCGTAGACCGCGCAATCGACGATATTCAACTGCGCAGGATGGCCCCCGCCCTTGCCGAAGCGCCGAAATGCCTCGAACGCGTCTTTCGCCATGTCTGCGTCGAACGGCACGACAGCGATGCCGGCCGTCGCCAGCAACTCGCCAAAGAATTCGACTGCCGACGCGCCGAAACGAGAAGCAAGAACGATCTTGGTTTCAAGCACGGCGACTGCCGACATCGACAAGCTGTCGGCCTCCAGCATGGCGGTCCGATAGCGTTGCCCGTCCGGCTCGTTGGTTACGGTCGCAACGATCGCAGACGTATCCAGCACCATCAGGACGGCAGCCCGAAACGGTCGTAGCCAACGATTTCGTCGGCAGGGCGGGAATCTAGAACAGGCAAGGCAGCGGTTCGTTCGAAGAACGTCGTCAGAGCGGCTTTTCTATCTTCCACCGGCGGGAGGACGCGCGACAAGCGCTCCTCGATGGCACGCTCCAGCGCCGTCTCGATATCTTCCCCCGTCAGGCGGGCGAGGCGCTGGGCAAGTTCATCAACTTTCGTGGAACGGATGTTCATCGGCCACTCGATCTACGCAAATGACGCGGCATTGTAGCAGGAAGCTGCCCGGAGGTCACTCCCGCGTCCTGAACAGCAAACACGCATCGCCATACGAATAGAACCGGTATCCGCTCGCGATCGCGTGCGCGTAGGCGGCCTGCATCGTCTCCAGCCCCGAGAAGGCCGACACCAGCATGAACAGCGTCGACTTCGGCAGATGGAAATTCGTCATCAGAATATCGACCGCGCGGAAGCGGTAGCCGGGCGTGATGAAGATCGAGGTCTCGGCCGCGAAGGGCTGGATCGTGCCGTCCTCGCGCGCGGCGCTCTCGAGCAGGCGCAATGACGTGGTGCCGACGGCGATGATGCGGCCGCCGTTGTTTCGCGCACTGTTGAGACGCTCCGCCGTCTCGGCCGAGATCGTGCCCCACTCGGCGTGCATCTTGTGGCCGTCGGTGTCGTCCACCTTCACCGGCAGGAACGTCCCTGCCCCGACATGCAGCGTGACCCTGACGATGCCGACGCCGCGCACGCGCAGCGCCTGCTCCAGGGCCGGCGTGAAATGCAGTCCCGCGGTGGGCGCGGCGACCGCGCCTTCGTTGGCCGCAAACATGGTCTGGTAGTCGGCGAGGTCCTGGTCGTCGGGCGTGCGCTTGGAGGCGATGTAGGGCGGCAGCGGCGGGCTACCGAGATCGGCGATGGCCTGATCCAGCGCCGGGCCGTGGAACGAGAACGACAGCGTCACCTCGCCCTCGAGGCCCTTAGCTTCAACCTCGGCATCGAGATGGCCGAGCAGGCAGACCTTGCCTTCATTGCCGAAGCGGATGCGGTCGCCGGCGACGAGCTTCTTCGCCGGCTTCACCAGCGCCTGCCAGCGCGAGCCGTCGAGCCGCTTGATCAGCGTCGCCTCGATCTTCGGCTCGGTCTCGCGGCCAATGCGGCGGCCCTTGAGCTGCGCCGCGATCACCTTGGTGTCGTTGACGACGAGCTGGTCGCCCGCCTTCAGCCATTGCGGCAGATCGGCGATGGTCTGATCGCGCAGCGCACCGTTCTCCACGACCAGCATCTTCGCGGAATCGCGCGGGTTCGCCGGGCGCAACGCAATGCGCTCGGCGGGTAGATCGAAATCGAAGAGATCGGTGCGCATACCCAGAACTTGTCATCGCCCGCCTTGTGCGCAATTGCGCACTGGGGCGGGCGATCCTGTACTCACGATCTTGGTTGTAACCACCGCCGGTGATTACTGGATGCCCCGCCTGCGCGGGGCATGACACCGGCAAAGCCGCTTATTCCGCGTCCGCGGCCATCCGCGCCTTGACGATCTTGTCTGGGTTCTGCACCGGCTCGCCGCGCTTGATCTTGTCGACGTTCTCCATGCCCTCGGTGACCTTGCCCCACACCGTGTACTGGTTGTCGAGGAAGCGGGCGTCGTCGAAGCAGATGAAGAACTGGCTGTCGCCGGAATCCGGGCTGGCGGCGCGTGCCATCGAGGTCGTGCCGCGCACATGCGGCTCCTTGTTGAACTCGGCCTTCAGCTTCTTGCCCGAGCCGCCGGTGCCGGTGCCCTGCGGGCAGCCGGTCTGAGCCATGAAGCCCTCGATCACGCGATGGAACACGATGCCGTCGTAGAAGCCCTCGCGGACCAGTTCCTTGATGCGCGCCACATGGCCGGGCGCGAGGTCGGGGCGCATCTCGATGGTGACGGGGCCCTGGGTGGTCTCGAGGATCAGGGTGTTTTCGGTGGCGCTCATGCTCGTCTCTCTTGCGTTGGAGGTGAAGTCTTATCAGGTGAAGTTCTGCGATTACGGAACTGGATCGCGAAGGGACGTCCCGCGGCAGCGCCCGCCATTGCATCGGTAAATGGCATTGGCGTGCAGCGTTGCAACGCCTCCATCACCGCGATCCGGTATTGCAGCCGGTCATTGTCGGAGGCCTCGGGGGATTCATAGGAGATCCTCGGATGGCCCAGAATGTCGCCGGAGCGGTTAAAGCTCACGACGACGGTGATGTCGAGTGGGCGGGCCTTGGCAGGCGGCGGCGGTTTCCAGCAGGTGCGCAGGTGCCGGAACACGTCCTGGATGGTGTTGACCTGCCCGTCCTCGGCAACCGCGCCCGAGGCACCGAGCAGCAGCAGCAGTGCGGCAACCAGCAGGAGCTTGTCACCGCAGCGCGCCATGGACCCATCCTATTTGATGTCGGAGGCGACCTGCACCTTCACCATCTTGTCGGGATCGGTCACCGCGCCGCCGGGAGAGCCAGCCGGAGCCTTCTTCAGCTTGTCGACGACGTCCATGCCCTGCACGACCTCGCCGACCACGGTGTACTGGTTGTCGAGGCTGCCGCCGTCGGCGAACATGATGAAGAACTGCGAGTTGGCGCTGTCGACGCTGTCGCCGCGCCGGGCCATGCCGACGATGCCGCGCGCAAAATGCACCTTGGAGAATTCCTGCTTCAGGTTCGGATATTTCGATCCGCCGGTGCCGTTGAAATTCTGGCCGTCGCCGGTCTGGGCCATGAAGCCGTCCATGACCCGATGGAACGGCACGTTGTTGTAGTAGCCCTCGCGCGCGAGCTGCTTGATGCGCTCGGCATGCTGGGGCGCGATGTCGGTCCGCAGCTTGATGACGATGCGGCCCTTGGTGCTGTCGATGACGATGGCGTTGGCCTTGTCGAGGTTGGCGGGCAATTGCTGCGCCACGGCCGGCACCGCGAACAGAAGCGCGGCAAGGACTGCGAAAATTCGGATCATGACAACTCCGGTCAGATGAGAGAAAGCGTGCGCCGTTATCCGGCGAATTTTGCCTTGAGCTGGCTGGCGACGAGCGGCGGGACGAAGGCCGAGACGTCCCCGCCCATGCCCGCGATCTGGCGCACCAAAGTGGCGGTGATCGGGCGGACAGCGGGAGAGGCCGGCAGGAAAACAGTGTGCACCTCGGGGGCCATGGTCCCGTTCATGCCGGCGAGCTGCATCTCGTAATCGAGATCGGTGCCGTCGCGCAGGCCTCGAATCATGATCGTGGCGCCGTGCTTGCGCGCCGCGGTGACCGCGAGATCGTCGAAGGTCACCGCTTCCAGGACGCAGCCGGCCTGTGCCGCGACCGGGTCGCAGACGTCGTGGAGCATCTTGAGCCGCTCCTCGGTCGAGAACAGCGGCTTCTTGCCGGGGTGGACCCCGATGGCGACCACCAGCCTGTCGCACAGCGGAACGCTATGCCGGACCACGTCCAGATGGCCGTTGGTGATGGGATCGAAGGAACCGGGATAAAAGGCGATACGCGGCATGGCCCCCTCCTACCGCGCCCGACGCGGCCCGGCAAGCCGGGCCGGTTCCCCGGCGGCAGCCGGCAAAATATCCCGTTAGCCCGTCGGCGCAGGCCGGTTTGTTTCGTCCTGAGGGTGCCCACGAAACAATGGGGCGCCGACACGAAACCATTTCCCGTATCGGCGAAGACGTCCGGAAACTGGCCATGGTTACTAATCCGGCCAACGAATGACGGGCCGCACACTGGGCGTAGGCGGCCGCATCACAGGGGACTGTCAATGATCAAGGCTCTTTCAGCGATCGCACTCTCTGCATGTGTTGCCGCAGCCCTTACCCTGCTGCCCGGCTTTGCCCCGTCCGTCGAGGCAAGCGTTCCGCAGCCGCTCGCGAAGAGCGACCGGCTCGACATCCGCTCCATCGGCAAGGACTGCTCGCAGCAGGCCTGGCCGAACTTCGAGGCCTCGTGCCTGCGCAAGGCCGGCACCAAGGCCGATGTCCGCGAGGCCCGCCTCGTGACGGCGAACCGCACCCCGTAGCCGGATCGGTCTGTCAGGTCGGCGTCAGCTTCCCCAGGCTGAATCCTCACTCCTGATTCCAATCCCGACCCCATGGATATTTGCGACGTCTCGTCGCAGACTGTGTGTCGATCGCGCCCGTCGGAATGGCCCGTCGGGCGCGATGCCATTGGGGGCGCCGTTGTCCAGCACACAAGCCACCGCATCCGGCCATCATCCTGATCCCCTTCCCCTCGCCATGACCATGGGCGCCCTCGGGGTGGTCTATGGCGATATCGGCACCAGCCCTCTCTACGCCCTGAAGGAAGCCGCCAAGGCGGCCGCTCACGGCGGCACGCTCCAACACGACGCCGTCCTCGGAATCGCCTCGCTGATCCTCTGGGCGCTGCTGCTGATCATCTCGCTGAAATATGCGCTGTTGATCCTGCGGGCGGACAACCGCGGCGAAGGCGGCATCGTGGCGCTGCTGGCCCTGCTCCATGCCCGCCACGCCGAGCCAGGAACGTGGCGCGCTCATCTCCTCGTGGTTGGCCTCATCGGCGCCGCCCTGCTTTACGGCGACGGCGCGATCACGCCGGCCATCTCGGTGCTCTCGGCCATCGAAGGCCTCAAGGTCGACGCCCCCTCGCTCGCGCCCGTGGTGGTGCCCGTGACCGTCGCCATCCTGATCGGCCTGTTCATGATGCAGAAGCAGGGCACCGGCTTCATCGGCCGCATCTTCGGCCCGGTGATGCTGGCCTGGTTCGTCGTGCTCGCCGCGCTCGGCATCCACGGCATCGTCAAGGCGCCGGCGGTGCTGGCAGCGCTCAGCCCGTTCTACGCGTTCAATTTCCTGATCCACCAAGATTTCCACGTCTCGTTCGGAATCCTCGGGGCGGCCTTCCTCGCGGTCACCGGCGGCGAGGCCATGTATGCCGACATGGGTCATTTCGGCCGGCTGCCGATCCGCCTCGCCTGGTTCGCGATCTGCCTGCCCGCGCTGGTCCTGAACTATTTCGGCCAAGCCGCGCTCTTGATCACCGATCCCACGATGATCGAGAATCCGTTCTTCCAGCTCTGCCCCGACGCGCTGCACTATCTGCTCGTCGCCTTCTCGGCGGTCGCGACCGTGATCGCCTCGCAGGCGATCATCTCCGGGGTGTTCTCGCTGACGCAGCAATCGATCCAGCTCGGCTTCCTGCCGCGCATGCAGATCCGCCACACCACGAGCGATGCGATCGGCCAGATCTACGTGCCGCTGGTGAACTGGCTGCTGGCGGCGGGAACGCTGGGCGCCGTCCTGAATTTCGGAACCTCGGACGCGCTCGCCGGCGCCTATGGCATCGCGGTCTCGTTGCTGATGGCGATCACGACGCTGCTGGCCGCGCTGGTCGCGATCCAGTGGGGCTATTCGCCCTGGCTGGTGGTGGCCGTGAACGGGGCCTTCTTCGTGATCGATTTGATCTTCTTCTCAGCCAACTCGATCAAGCTGTTCGAGGGCGGCTGGTTTCCGCTGCTGCTCGCCGGCCTCGTCGCCTTCCTGATGCTGACCTGGCGCTCCGGCGTGAAGCTGGTCGAGGCCGCGCGCGCAAAGCTGCGCCAGCCCGAGGAGGATCTGATCGAGACCGCCGTCAACAAATGCCAGGCGCGATTGCCCGGGACGGCCGTGTTCCTGGCCTCGGCGCCGCGCGGCGTGCCGCTCGCGCTCACCCAGTTCGTCAAGCACAACCGCGTGCTGCACGAACGCGTGCTGCTGGTCACCGTGCTGATCGAGGAATCCCCGCACATCGCCGACGAGGAACGCGCCGAGGTGATCGAGATCATTCCCGGCATCACCCGCGTTGTCCTGCATTACGGCTTCATGCAGAACCCGACGATCTACGAAGGACTGAATCTGGTCTGCCGCCAGGCCAAGCTGCCCGGCATCGATCTCTCCGACATCACCTATTATGTCGGCCGCGAGACCATCATCCCGCGCGAGGACGTCCCGGGCATGTGGGTCTGGCGCGAAGGCGTGTTCGCCTTCCTGCAACGCAACGCCGAACGCTCCGCCGCGTTCTTCGGCGTGCCGACCAAGCAGGTGGTGGAGTTCGGCACGGAGCTGGAGATTTAGCGAGCTTCGTAGCCCGAACTTCAACCCGGCGGCAGCGGCTTCATCCCGGATTTCGTGATGACGGCCGCAGCATCGGCCGAGGACAGGAAGCGCAGCAGCGCGATCGCGGCCTCGGGCTGCTGCGAGTTCTTGGGCAAGGCCCCGACGAAAAGCGTCGGCGGCTGGATCTCGGCCGGCACCGTGCCGACGAAGTCGATCCCCGGCACATGGATCAGCTCCGGCACCTGCTGGAAGCCGATCTCGGCCTCTCCGCGGGCGACGACGGCGGCAACGGGCTCGCCCGAGGGCGGGCCGCGCACCTTGCGCGTCTTGCCGGAGATGTCGTCGGCGATGCCGAGCTTCCTGAATCCGACGGTCGAAAGGTAAGTGCCGCTGGAACTGTCCGAATAGGCGATCGACTTGGCCGCGAGCAGCGTCTTGCGCAGCGCATCGGTCATACTGATGTCGGGCCTGGGTTGCCCTGCCCGCACCACGACACCGATGAAGGATTCCGCGAGCGGCATCCGGCTGCCGGGCTTGCTCAGCCCGCGCTGGTCCAGCAGATCGACGCCGACGCCATCCATGATCACCACGTCGGCGTCTTCGCCGCGCGACAGACGCGCCGGAATGGCCTCCGGTGAATCGCCGACGGAAGGCCCGCGCGTGGTGATGAGCTTGTGTCCCGTCGCTTTCTCGAAGGCGGGACCGAGTTCCTGATACACGGAGAAGAAGCCGGCCGAGATCATCACCTTGACGTCAGCGGCGATTGCGCCCGGCGCAGACGCAAGCGTGAACAGGATTGCAAACAGACAAGCAAGATATCGCGGCATGAGCACTCCCACGGCAGGGCTCATACTGTCTTACCAAAGGCAGCCCGCGTCCAGCTCACAAGGCTGCGAACAGGGCAATGAGCCCTGTTCGCCACCGGCTATTCGCCGTTTGCTCCGTTGCCGCTCTCGGCCTCTTCGGTGATGTGCTCGACCGAGACGACGTGCTCGTCCTCGGCTGTGTCGAACACGATCACGCCTTGCGTCGAGCGGCCGGCGATGCGGATTCCTTCGACCGGGCAGCGGATCAACTGGCCCTTGTCGGTCACCAGCATGATCTGATCGGCGTCCTCCACAGGGAAGGACGCGACAAGGTTGCCGTTGCGGTTGTTGACGCTCATGGCGACGATGCCTTTGCCGCCGCGGCCGGTGGTGCGGTACTCGTAGGACGAGGTCCGCTTGCCATAGCCGTTGACGGAGACGGTCAGCACGACCTGCTCGGCCGCCGACATCTCGATATAGCGCTCCTGGGCGAGCTGGAAGCTGCCGGAGGTCTCCTCGGTCTCGGCATCCACCGGCGCCTCTTCCGCGGCGGCTTCACCTGCGACCGCGCGGCGCATCTTCAAATAGGCCGAGCGCTCGTCCGAGGTGGTCTCGACATGGCGCAGAATCGCCAGGGAGATCACCTTGTCGCCCTCGCCGAGCGCGATGCCGCGCACGCCCATCGAGGTGCGTCCGGTGAACACGCGCACGTCGGGAACGGGGAAGCGGATGCACTGGCCGCCGGCGGCGGTGAGCAGCACGTCGTCGCGCTCGGTGCAGATCTGCACGTCGACGATCGCTTCATTGTCGTCGAGCTTCATGGCGATGATGCCGGAGCGGCGAACGTCGACGAAGTCCGAGAGCTTGTTGCGCCGGACATTGCCGCCGGTCGTGGCGAACATCACGTCGAGCTCGCCCCAGGTCGATTCATCCTCGGGCAGCGGCATGATGGTGGTGATGCGCTCGCCCTGCTCCAGTGGCAGGATGTTGATCAGCGCCTTGCCGCGCGCGTTCGGCGCGGCCATCGGCAGGCGCCAGACCTTCTCCTTGTAGACCTGGCCGCGCGAGGAGAAGAACAGCACCGGCGTGTGCGTGGACGCCACGAACAGGCGCGAGACGAAATCCTCGTCGCGGGTCTGCATGCCGGCGCGGCCCTTGCCGCCACGGCGCTGCGCCCGGTAGGCCGACAGCGGCACGCGCTTGACGTAGCCGGCGTGGGACACCGTGACGACCATGTCCTCGCGCTGGATCAGGTCCTCGTCCTCGACCTCGCCTTCCTGCTCGACGATGACGGTGCGGCGCGGGGTGGCGAACTCGGCCTTCACCTCGGCGAGCTCGGTCTTGATGATGGTCAGCACGCGCTCGCGCGAGCGCAGGATATCGAGATAGTCAGCGATCTCGCCGGCGAGCTTGTCGAGTTCTTCGCGAATTTCGTCGCGGCCGAGTGCGGTGAGGCGCTGCAGGCGCAGGTCGAGAATGGCCCTCGCCTGCTCCATCGACAGCCGGATCGTGCCGTCCGCGCTGATGCGGTGGCGCGGATCGTCGATCAGCGTCAGCATGTCCTCGACGTCCCGGGCCGGCCAGTCGCGCGACATCAGGGTGTCGCGGGCGGTGGTCGGGTCGGGCGAGGTCCTGATGACGCGGATCATCTCGTCGATATTGGCCACCGCGATCGCGAGACCGACCAAGATGTGGGCGCGGTCGCGCGCCTTGGCGAGCAGGTACTTGGTGCGCCGCGTGACCACACGCTCGCGGAAGTCGACGAAGATGGCCAGCAGGTCCTTCAGATGCATGATCCGCGGACGGCCGCTGTCGAGCGCCACCATGTTGACGCCGAAGCTGGTCTGCAGCGGGGTGAATCTGTAGAGCTGGTTCAGCACCACGTCCGGCACGGCGTCGCGCTTCAATTCGATGACGACGCGGTAGCCTTCGCGATCGGATTCGTCGCGCAGGTCGCCAATGCCCTCGATCTTCTTTTCCTTCACCAGCTCGGCGATGCGCTCGACCATCGTCGCCTTGTTCACCTGGTAGGGAATCTCGGTGATGATGATCGCCTCGCGCTCCTTGCGGATGGTCTCGATCGCGACCTTGCCGCGCATGACGATCGAGCCGCGGCCGAGGTGATAGGCCGAACGGATGCCCTGCCGCCCGAGAATGACGCCGCCGGTCGGGAAATCCGGACCGGGCACGATGTTGATGAGCTCATCGATGGTGAGCGCGGGATTGTCGATCAGCGCGACGCAGGCGTCGATGACCTCGCCGAGATTGTGCGGCGGGATATTGGTCGCCATGCCGACCGCGATGCCGCCGGCGCCGTTGACGAGAAGGTTCGGGAACTTGGCCGGCAGGACCGACGGCTCGGTCTCGTTGTTGTCGTAGTTCGGCTGGAAGTCGACGGTGTCCTTGTCGATGTCGGCCAGCAGAGCCAGCGCAGACTTGGTCAGGCGCGCTTCGGTATAACGATAGGCAGCCGGGGGATCGCCGTCGACCGAGCCGAAATTGCCCTGGCCGTCGATCAGCGGCACGCGCATCGAGAAGTCCTGCGCCATGCGGACCATGGCGTCGTAGATCGACTGGTCGCCGTGCGGGTGATACTTACCGATGACGTCGCCGACCACGCGGGCGGATTTGACGTATTTCTTGTCCGGCGTGTGCCCCTGCTCGTGCATCGAGAACAGGATGCGGCGGTGCACCGGCTTCAGACCGTCGCGAGCATCAGGCAGCGCCCGCGCCACAATCACGCTCATGGCGTAATCGAGGTAGGACTTTTTCATCTCCTCGTAGATCGAAACGGGGCGAATGTCCGAGGGGTGCGCCGGCTGGTCGCCGGGCTTGTTGTCGTCGTCAGCCAAGGGGGAATCCGGTGAGTTTTTGTCTGGGAATCATATAGCGCATCGAGCGCTTGATAACCACCCTTGCACGGGTGCTGGGAAGTGCTTTTTCCGCTTATTTTTCCAATAGCTTACGGCCCCATAGCGGGTGTCTTGGATGAGCCTGGAACCGGCCTCCCGAAATCACTTCCGCCGCCCCGTCGAAACACGTAGGCGAGCGGTCCCATGGCGCCACGGCCGGACGCCATCCCATGTTCAAGCCAAACATGAAGCGGGCCCGGAAATCCGAGCCCGCTCCGTCGATTAGTAAGGTTTGCTGACACGATGATACAGGCGCGCTCCCCCAACCCTGGCAGCGCCCTCATCGTCCCCGGCCGTTCTCAGAACGGGATGTCGTCGTCCATGTCGTTGTTGCGGCCACCACCGCCGGCGGCAACCGGACGGCGCGGCGCACTGCTGACGGGGCCGGACGAGCCGAAATCGCCGCCGGGTTCGTCACCGAAGCTGCCGCCGCCGCCACCGCCGCTGCGGCCATCGAGCATCGTCAGCGTCGAGTTGAAGCCCTGCAGCACGACTTCGGTCGAATACTTCTCGACGCCGCTCTGGTCGGTATATTTGCGGGTCTGTAGCGCACCTTCGATATAAACCTTGGCGCCCTTCTTCAGATATTGTTCAACGATCTTGCAAAGCGGCTCAGAGAAGATCACGACGCGATGCCACTCGGTCTTTTCCTTGCGCTCGCCGCTGTTCTTGTCGCGCCACGTCTCCGAGGTCGCGATGCTCAGATTCGCAATCGGCCGCCCGTCCTGGGTCCGGCGGATTTCAGGATCCTTGCCGAGATTTCCAACCAGAATGACCTTGTTGACGCTTCCCGCCATCGCCGCTCTCCACTCCGAATATCACTGAATTTCTAAAGGCCGAGCGCGCTGCCCGCGTTCCTCTGCGCCCTGTCGAGGCGACCCTATACGCTTGCAGGCGCAACTCAGCCCGTCACCCCCGAGGTTATCCCCACATATAGCACCGACGCCCGCCACGTTCCAGATTTGTTCTTGTCGAGGCGTGAGCGCGTGGTAGCGGAATGTTCCGGCGGAACGGAACCTGCTCCGGTTCCATGGAGAGAAGAAAAACCGATTAACATTCAGCAAGTTGCGCCTCGTCAGGCGGCCTCCAACTGTGGCCTTTGGGAGACGGACTCGGCCCTCCCGCGGGACTACGCTGGCCGCGGAATTGGAATTCATATGGGCGGCGCGCCTGATCAGCCGCTTCGGGGACTTCGAGAAGCGGCGAAACTGGGGAGACTGCAATGAAGAAAATTCTGTTTGGTGCAATCGGTGCAATGACTTTGAGCCTGTCGGCTCCCGCCAGCGCAGCGGATCTGGCAGCGCGTCCCTACACCAAGGCTCCGGCGCCGATGGTCGCCGCGATCTACGATTGGAGTGGCTTCTACATCGGCATCAACGGCGGCGGCGGCACCAGTCACAAATGCTGGGACTTCGTCACCCCGGTGACGGGCGTTCTCGTCGGCGAGGGCTGCCACAACGCGACCGGCGGCACGGTCGGCGGCCAGATCGGCTATCGCTGGCAATCGGCCAATTGGGTGTTCGGCCTGGAAGGCCAGGGCAACTGGGCCGACTTCTCGGGCGACAACATCAGCGCGGTGTTCGTCGGCACGGGCCTGCGCGATCGCTCGAAGATCAACGCGTTCGGCCTGATCACCGGCCAGGTCGGCTACGTCTGGAATAACGTGCTGCTCTATGTGAAGGGCGGCGGTGCCGCGGTCAGTGACCGCTACCGCAGCTACGATGTCGTCACAGGCCTGGAGTTCGACCGGGCCAACGAGACCCGCTGGGGCGGCACGGTGGGCGCCGGCATCGAGTTCGGGTTTGCGCCGAACTGGACGGTGGGCTTCGAGTACGACCACATTTTCCTCGGCAACCGCACCGTGACCTTCACCGCTTCTGGGAACTTTCTGGCGGCCCCGTTGGGTGCTGCCACACGCTCCGAGCGCATCAGCCAGGACGTCGATATCGGCATGATCCGCGTGAACTATCGCTGGGGCGGTCCGCTGGTCGCGCGATACTGACATCCATCTGATATCGCTCGAAGATTGAAGGCCGGCCTTGCGCGGGCCTTTGTCGTTTGGTGCGGGTGTTCTGGGGAACAATAAGTCAGTAACCATCACCTTTTCGACCACTGTGGCCTTTCGGAGACACAACTTGCGGCTTCAGTGGTGTAAGCACTCCGTCAGTTGGGCCGTTGAGTCCGCTGCCCTTCCTTCCGGGGAAGGCAACAACAGAAACTGGGACTGGGATTAGGTTGAAAATGAAGAAAGTTTTGTTGGCTTCGGCCTGTTTGTTCGCTCTGGCGGCCCCCGCTTCGGCTGCTGACCTCGCGGCTCGCCCCTACACCAAGGCTCCGATCGCTCCGATGGCTTCGGTCTACAACTGGACCGGCTTCTATCTCGGTATCGTCGGTGGCGGCGCTTGGGAAAACGCTTCCGGCGACCCGAAGATGAAGGGTGGCTTCGTCGGCGGCACCGCCGGCTACAACTGGCAGACCGGCAACGTCGTGTTCGGCGTCGAGGCTGATGGTGCGTGGGCTGACGTCAGCGCCTCGGCCGCTGGCGTGGTCTTCGTCCCGGGCGTCGGTGGCATCCCCGCCTCGGTGAGCTCCAAGACTGACGCGATGGGCACCGTGCGTGGCCGCATCGGCTGGGCCGTCAACAACGTGCTGCTGTACGGCACCGGTGGTTACGCCTGGATCGACAACAAGATCACCGCGACCCTGGGCGGCCTGTCGGTTTCCGATAGCAAGTTCCACTCGGGTTGGACCGTCGGCGCCGGCGTCGAGGCGTTCTTCGCTCCGCAGTGGTCGGTCAAGGGCGAGTACCTCTATCGCAGCCTCGGCGGCGAGAGCTACTTCGCGGGCACCGTCCCCACCGGCACGCTCAACTTCCACACCGTGCAGGTCGGCGTGAACTATCACTTCGGGGGCCCGGTGGTCGCCAAGTACTGAGCCAAGCACTGAGCTTTGCTCCAACGCATCAGCGTTACGAAAGGCCGGCCTTGCGCCGGCCTTTTTGTTTGTCCGGCTCTCGCTTGGCCGGATCGCCGCCGCTGCGCACAAGTTCCATTATTCCGACATCTGTGGCGCACGAGTGACAGACTGTCGCACCTCAAGGGTTGTATCAAAAAGGCGGATAAACTTCGGCTTGGGGGCCCGCCTTTGAACAAGTTCACGCTTGCCGCAATCGCCATGCTTGCGGCGACGACATCAGTTTCGGCGGCCGATCTGGCCGCGCGCCCCTACACCAAGGCGGCTGCGCCGATTGCCGCGATGTACGACTGGAGCGGCTTTTACGTCGGCCTCAACGGCGGCGGCGGCTGGAGCCACAAATGCTAGGACATCGTGACCAACATTCTCGGCGCACCGGTCGTGCCCCCCGCTTCCGAGGGATGCCACACCGCGACCGGCGGCGTCGGGGGCGGTCAGGTCGGATTTCGCTGGCAGTCATCCGCATGGGTCTTCGGCCTCGAAGGCCAGGGCGACTGGGCTCGTCTCAGCGGCTCCAATGGCCCGAGCCTGGCTGCGGGCGGCGTTGGCTCCGACCGCTCGAAGATCAATGGCCTCGGTCTGGTGACGGGCCGGGTCGGCTACGCCTGGAGCAGCGTGCTGGTCTACGCGAAGGGCGGCGCCATCGTCGTCAGCGACAAGTACGAGGGCTTCACCACCGCGACCGGTTTCGTATTCGACCGGGCCAGTGAAACGCGTTGGGGTGGAGCGATCGGGGCCGGCCTCGACTTCGGCGTCGCACCCAACGTCGTGGTCGGCGTCGACTATGTGCACGGCTTCATGGGATCGCGTAACAACAGCTTCACATTCAACACCGGGGCCTTCTCCCGCACCGATCGCATCAGCCAGGACATCGACATCGTGACCGCCCGCGTCAGCTATCGGTTCGGCGGTCCGATCATCGCCAAATACTGAATCGAGCGCGACATCGCGTGACGAAGGGCCGGCCTCGCGCCGGCCCTTTTGTTTTCCGCGACCTTTGCGCCCGCGCTGCGTTTTCGAACGGATGTGGTCGACCGGTCACACAACCCAAGGCTTTAATGGTGTAAGCAGGGACATCAGTTGGGTCATTGGGGTCCGCTGCTCTTCCGCTTCCGGAAGGCCAGAAAAAGAAACTGAACTGGGGAATGGATATGAAGAAGCTTTTGCTGGCTTCGGCCAGTTTGTTTGCACTGAGTGCGTTTTCACCGGCCTCGGCGGCCGATCTGGCCGCCCGCCCCTACACCAAGGCTCCGGTCGCGCCGATCGCGATGTACAATTGGAGCGGTTTCTACATCGGTATCAACGGCGGTGGCGCCTCGAGCCGCAACTGCTGGGACGTGAACAACATCTTCGGCGTTCCCGGGCCGGACACGGCCGAGGGTTGCCACAATGCAACCGGCGGCGTCGTCGGTGGTCAGCTCGGCCATCGCTGGCAGTCGACCAACTGGGTGTTCGGTCTTGAAGCCCAGGGCGACTGGGCCAATTTGAAGGGTTCGAACACGAGCCTGTTTCTTGGGCCGCCGGCGCTGGTCAACCAGACCAAGATCGATGCGATCGGCCTGTTCACCGGTCAGGTCGGCTACGCCTGGAACAACGTGCTCTGGTACGTGAAGGGCGGCGCGGCCGCTACGCACGCCAAGTACAACGGTCTGGTGGGCGGCGTGGTCCTCGACAGCGCCAGCGAGACTCGCTGGGGTGGCGCGGTCGGCACCGGCATCGAGTTCGGCTTCGCGCCGAACTGGTCCGTGGCGATCGAGTACGACCATCTGTTCATGGGCAAGCGCAACAACTCCTTCACGATTCTCGGCGTCGTCAACGACCGCATCGACCGGATCAAGCAGGACGTCGACATGGGCACCGTCCGCCTGAACTACACCTTCGGCGGCCCGGTGGTTGCCAGGTACTGAGTTCGGTACTGAGCTCCGTCTCCGGCGCTCCCCTCGCTACAAAAGGCCGGCCTCGCGCCGGCCTTTTGCTTGGCCCTCGTTCCAGACAGTTCCCAGCCCCGCTGCTGCCAGATGCCGCCAGCGCAGCAACATTCCGTTGACGATTCGCAACTGCCTCTGGAAATCCGTCCCCGTTCTTCCTACGTTCGCTGCCATACCCATCGGTGCCGATCCCGGTTCCGGGCGAAGCGCGCCTCTCTTGCTGGCGCGGTCGCGCACCCATGGGCTTCCTTGAGGGGCAACTCGGATGGATGAAGTGATCAAGGCGAAGCGCCAGACTAGCAACGCGGGCTCGAGCCGGCACGCAATCACGATCCGCGGTGCACGCGAGCACAATCTCAAGAACATCGACGTCGAGATTCCCCGCGACAAACTGGTGGTGTTCACCGGCCTCTCCGGCTCCGGCAAATCCTCGCTCGCCTTCGACACGATCTATGCCGAGGGCCAGCGCCGCTACGTCGAATCGCTGTCGGCCTATGCGCGTCAGTTCCTGGAGATGATGCAGAAGCCTGACGTCGACCAGATCGACGGCCTGTCGCCGGCGATCTCGATCGAGCAGAAGACCACCTCGAAGAACCCGCGCTCCACCGTCGGCACCGTCACCGAGATCTACGACTACATGCGCCTGCTCTGGGCGCGCGTCGGCGTGCCCTATTCGCCGGCCACGGGCCTGCCGATCGAGAGCCAGACCGTCTCGCAGATGGTCGACCGTGTGCTGGCGTTGCCCGAAGGCACCCGCCTCTATCTGCTCGCGCCGGTCGTGCGCGGCCGCAAGGGCGAGTACCGCAAGGAGCTCGCCGAATGGCTCAAGAAGGGCTTTCAGCGCGTCAAGATCGACGGCACCTTCCATGAGCTTGCCGAAGCGCCGACGCTGGACAAGAAATTCCCGCACGACATCGACGTCGTCGTCGATCGCATCGTGGTGCGCGCCGATATCGGCCAGCGCCTCGCCGAAAGCTTCGAGACCGCGCTGAAGCTCGCCGAGGGCCTTGCCGTCGTCGAATTCGCCGACGCGCCGGCGGCAGCGCCCGCCGAAGAGAAAGAAAAGAAGAAGACCGCGAAAATCCACGACAAGAGCGGACCCGAGCGCATGCTGTTCTCGGAAAAGTTCGCTTGTCCCGTCTCCGGCTTCACCATTCCCGAGGTCGAGCCGCGCCTGTTCTCCTTCAACAATCCCTATGGCGCCTGCCCGGCCTGCGGCGGCCTCGGCGTCGAGCAGCATGTCGACGAGGACCTCGTCATTCCCGACAAGGAGCTCCCCATCGGCAAGGGCGCGATCGCGCCCTGGGCCAAGTCGTCCTCGCCCTATTACGTGCAGACGCTGACAGCGCTCGGCAAGCACTACAAGTTCACGCTGACCACCAAGTGGAAGGACCTCGCCAAGAAGACGCAGAACGCGATCCTCCACGGCTCCGGCGAAGACGAGATCAAGTTCTCCTACGAGGACGGGGTGCGCTCCTACGACACCAAGAAGCCGTTCGAGGGCGTCATCACCAACATCAACCGCCGCTACCGCGAGACCGAGAGCGAGTGGGCGCGCGAGGAGCTGGCGAAGTATTTTCACGACGTGCCCTGCGAGGGCTGCAAGGGCTTCCGGCTGAAGCCCGAGGCGCTCTGCGTCAAGATCGGGACCAGGCATATCGGCGAGATCTCGGAGCTGTCGGTCAGGAAGGCCGGCGAATGGTTCGAGACCGTGCCCGACGCGCTGAACGCACAGCAGAACGAGATCGCGGGCCGCATCCTCAAGGAGATCCGCGAGCGTCTCACCTTCCTGCTCGACGTCGGCCTCAACTATCTCACGCTGTCACGCTCCTCCGGCACGCTGTCCGGCGGCGAGAGCCAGCGCATCCGCCTGGCGTCACAGATCGGCTCAGGGCTCACGGGCGTGCTCTACGTCCTCGACGAGCCCTCGATCGGCTTGCATCAGCGCGACAACGCGCGCCTGCTCGACACGCTTAAGCGGCTTCGCGACCTGGGCAATACCGTGATCGTGGTCGAGCATGACGAGGACGCCATCCTGCTGGCCGACCACGTTCTCGACATCGGCCCCGGCGCCGGCATGCATGGCGGCAACATCATCGCCGAAGGCACGCCCGCCGAGATCATGCGCAATCCGAAATCGCTGACCGGCAAGTACCTGACCGGCGAGCTCGAGGTCGAGGTGCCGGAGCGGCGCCCGCCGAACCATCGCCGCACCATCAAGGTGGTCAACGCGCGCGGCAACAATCTCAAGAACGTCACGGCGGAGATTCCGCTCGGCCTGTTCACGGCCGTCACCGGCGTCTCCGGCGGCGGCAAGTCGACGCTCTTGATCGACACGCTCTACAAGGCGATCGCCCGCAAGCTGAACAATGCCAGCGAGGGCGCAGCCCCGCACGACCGCATCGAGGGCCTCGAGCACATCGACAAGATCATCGACATTGACCAGTCGCCGATCGGCCGCACCCCGCGCTCGAATCCGGCGACCTATACCGGCGCCTTCACGCCGATCCGCGAATGGTTCGCCGGCCTGCCCGAAGCCAAGGCGCGCGGCTACGAGCCCGGCCGCTTCTCCTTCAACGTCAAGGGCGGCCGCTGCGAGGCGTGCCAGGGCGACGGCGTCATCAAGATCGAGATGCACTTCCTGCCCGACGTCTACGTCACCTGCGACGTCTGCAAGGGCAAGCGCTACAACCGCGAAACGCTGGAGGTGCTGTTCAAGGGCAAGAGCATCGCCGACGTGCTCGACATGACTGTCGAGGAGGCCGCCGAGTTCTTCAAGGCGGTGCCGCGCGTGCGCGAGACGTTCCAAACCCTGCACCGCGTCGGCCTCGACTACATCCATGTCGGCCAGCAGGCGACGACGCTCTCGGGCGGCGAAGCCCAGCGCGTCAAGCTCGCGAAGGAATTGTCAAAGCGCGCCACCGGCCGCACGCTCTACATCCTGGACGAGCCGACCACCGGTCTTCATTTCCACGACGTCAAGAAGCTCTTGGAGGTGCTGCACGAGCTGGTGGCGCAGGGCAACACGGTCGTCGTCATCGAGCACAATCTCGAAGTCATCAAGACCGCCGACTGGGTCATCGACCTCGGCCCCGAAGGCGGCGACGGCGGCGGCGAGATCGTGGCGTGGGGCCCGCCGGAGGACATCGCGAAGGCGCCGCGGAGCTATACGGGGAAATTCTTGGCGCCGGTGCTGAAGAAGGCGGGCAAGCCGAAGCGGAGGAGCACGAGCCAGGCGGCGGAGTAATTTCCGTCATCTCGAGCGAACGAGATCTCGCACCTTGGACCGATCGCCATGCCGAGCCGGACCTATGCGCTCTTTCGTCAAGCCATCCGCGCCGAACAGCAGGTGACCTGTGTCTACGAGGGCCGTTACCGCGAGCTCTGCCCGCACGTCATTGGCACCGACAAGACCGGCGAGGAGGCCGTACTGGCCTGGCAGTTTGCAGGCGAGAGCAGCGGACCGCTACCGCAATGGCGATGCCTCAAGCTGGCCAACGTCAGCGGTGCCCAGGCGCACGACGGCCGCTGGCATGAGGGCGGCTCGCATCGGACGACACAGACCTGCGTCAAGACCATCGATCTCGACATCAATGTTCACGTGCGCAAATTGCGGTAGGCCGCCCGGTAAAGAGTGGGCTTACAATGGGCGGGATCGGAAGCGGACCTCGTCGATCACGACGTAACGCCCAAAGAGCCCCTGACCAAACTGGTCGACCGCCTCCAGAAGTCGCGTCCGCATCAATACCCCTCGTCCCGGATCGATCCGCAGCAAGATAAGGCCAGGAACGGTCTGGCCGCGACGAAAGACAAGCTCGCCGAAATCCTTATCAGCCGTGAGAAGAAGGCGCCCTTCCCGCAAGGCCAATGAAATGACCTCCACGTCGCCCAGACTGGCGGCAAATTCGGAGACTTAAAGCACATCGTGACCGGCGCCTCGCAGCTCTCGAACCAGCGAGACCGCAACGCATTCGTCCGCAAGCCAGCGCACGGTTCAGCGGTAGATAATGTCTTCGTCGGCCAGGTAGTCTGCCGCAAAAGCCTGGGCCGCCCTGACATCGTCAGCTGTCAACCGCGGATGCTCCGCGATGATGCCTTCAGTGGTCATGCCCGCACCGAGCTCACGCAACACCAACTCGACCGGCACGCGCGTTCCACGGATTACGGGCTTTCCATCCATGATCCCCGGGTTGATTTCGATGCGTTCGTGCCGCATGGCTGTCCTCGAATTTTGCCAAACGATAGCATATCAGGCCGCGCTTGTCAGCGAACTCGAAACCCGCTTCCATGCCCTACTACCTCGCCATCTTCGATCTCGACGGCACGCTGGCCGACAGCTTCCCGTGGTTCCTGCGCACCATCAACGACATCGCCGATCGCTTCAATTTTCGCCGGGTCGCCGATGAGGACATCGAGAGCCTGCGGCATGCCTCGACGCGCGAGATCCTCGCCCGCCTCGAAGTGCCCTTGTGGAAGCTCCCGGCGATCGCGCGGCACGCGCGGCGGTTGAAGGGCGAGGCGGCGGCGGAGATTTCGCTGTTTACGGGTGTGGAGGCGATGCTGCGGACACTGACTGAAAACGGCGTGCAGCTGGCGCTGGTGACGTCCGACAGCGAGGCCAATGCGCGCGAGAAGCTCGGGGATGCCGCGGCGCTATTCCAGTATTTCGACTGCGCGGCGTCGATCTTCGGCAAGCCCGCGAAATTCCGCCGGGTCATTCGCCGCGCCGGTGTCGCGCCCGAGAAGGTCATCGCGATCGGCGACGAGGTCCGCGACATCGAGGCGGCGCGGACCGTGGGCATCGCCTGCGGCGCGGTGTGCTGGGGTTATGCGGCGCCGGCGGCGCTGCGGGCGCTGGGGCCTGATCATGTGTTCGAGCGTATGGATGAGATTGCGGATGTGTTATGCCGTCATCGTAGGGCGGATTAGCGCAGCGTAATTCGCCGATCGATGATCGACGCAGGATGGCGGATTACGCTGCGCTAATCCGCCCTACGCGGCCCTACTCCGTCCTGCGCAAGAACGCGCCGAACGCCCGCGGCCCGTCGCCGGTCTTGATCTCGCCGACGACCTTCAGCTCGGCCGCGTCGATGATGCTTAGCGTGTTGCTCTCCCAGCAGGCGACGATAACGCTCTTGCCGTCGGCAGTCGCGGCAATACCCTCGGGGTAGTCGCCGACATTGATGCGCTTGATCGGCTTCAAGCTCGCAACATCGAACACGCTGACGGTGCCGCCATATTGGTCGGTGACGAAGCCACGCCCTTGCGTCAGCGCTACCGCATAGGGTCGCATGCCGACCTTCACGCGGCCGACCTCCTTGCCCTCCACAAGATCGATCACGGAGACGTCGTCGGAGCCGACATTGGCGGTGTAGGCGTGCTTGCCCTCGGCGTCGACGGTGACGCCGAACGGGCGGGTGCCGACCTTGATCGTCGCCTTGCGCTGGCGCGTCGCAATGTCCACGACCGAGACGCTGTCGTCGTCGCGGTCGGCCGAGAGCAGCAGCTTGCCGTCCGGCGTCACCGCAAGACCCGATGGCGAGGCGCCGACTGCGATGCTGGCCACAACGCTGCGCGAGGCCGCGTCGATCACCCGCACCGCCGCGGCATACCAGTCGGCGACATAGACCGTCTTGCCGTCGGGCGCGACCGCGATGCCGAGCGGCCCGCCGCCGACCTCGATGCGGCCGGCGACCCGGCGCGCGGCCGCATCCACCACCGTCACCGCCTTGGCGTCGGGGCTCGTGACATAGGCAAAGCGCCCGTCGGCGCTGACGGCGACCCCGGCGGGCTTGCCGCCGATCGGGATCGTGGCCACGGCGCGCGACGTCGCGAGGTCCACCACCATCAGATCGTCGCTGAGCTGGTCGGTGACGAACGCCTCCTCGGCAGCGGCGCTGCCGAGGCCGGCATGGCAAAGGCTGGCGGCGAGCGCCGCCAGAACCAGCATGCGCACGGTCAGCTACCGCTCTCGATCTTCTTCTTCAGCGCCTCGAGCCCGGTCTTGTAGAGCCCGCTCACCGCCTTCACCGCCGCCTCGTCGCTCAGCTCCGGCGGCGGATCGTTGTTGGGAAAGCCGCGGTAGAACGCTCCGGCCCATTCCAGCTTCGCCTTGCCGTCGGGCGCCGGCGACACCGTCAAGGTCGAGGAATAATTGGTCACCGGCAGCACCTTCACGTCGACCTTGGTGATGCGGTAAGAATAGCTCTGCATGTCGGGCTCGTATTTGTAGAGCTCCTCCTCGACCGTCGCCCCGCCCTGCAGAGTGAGCGTCCTCGTCGCGCCGACCTCGTTGCCCTTTTCGCCCGCGGTCTTGGTGACGGGCGGAAGCCAGCTCATATCCTGAAAATTGGAGATTGCAGCCCAGACCTTGGCCGGCGGCGCGCTGATCTCGATGGATTCCCGCACCTTCTGCCGGGTCGGCCCATGCGCCCACGCCGGGCCAAAGGTCGCCGTCAAGCCTGCCGCCCCAATCACAGCCAGCGCCGCAGCCACAGCCGTGCGCCGTCCAATCGTCACCCTCATTCTCGTTTCCTCATACGTCCCGTTGATCATGCGCGACTTGGAGTGCGCGCTGCGGTCATCCTAGCGCATTTTGGGGCCGAGGGGAGACAGGTTCGTGGCACCGTTGCGGCGGAGAGAGCCGCCGTCAGACACTCGTTTACTCCCCCAGCGCCGCCGCGACGAAGCCGTGCGGATCGTCGCAGAATTCGCGCATCAAGCGGTAATGGTCCGTCTCCTCCACCGTCATGGGCTCCAGACCGTATTTCCCGAGCCGCAGCAGTCGCGCATTCGGGTAAGCCATCAGCATCGGCGCGTGCGTCGCCATGATGACCTGGCAGATCCGAGAGTCCTCCATGCGCCGCAGCAGCTTCAGGAACTCGATCTGCCGCGCCGGCGACAACGCCGATTCCGGTTCGTCGAAGATGAAGATGCCCTGGCGCTGACAGCGTTCCTCGAAGAACCGCAGGAAGCCCTCCCCGTGGGAGTGCGACAGGAAATCGGGACCGGCCTGGCCGGCATCGCGCGCGGCCTGGTCGAGATAGCGTGCGACCGAGAAGAAGCTTTCGGCCCGAAAGAACCAGCCATTGGTGATCTTCGGCAGCCAGCTCGCGCGCAGCGCCCTGGCGAGCTGACCACCCATCTTCTCGCGCGCCTCGGAATGGTCGACCGGCATGTAGCCCTTGCCGCCTCCGGCATCGTCGTAGCCGGCGAGCGATGCAATGCCCTCGAGGATGGTCGACTTCCCGGTGCCGTTCTCCCCAACGATGATTGTGATGGCGGTGTCGAAGTTAAGCTCGAAATCGTCGGGGAAGATGGGAAGGCAAAACGGATAGGCCTCGCGATCACCCACCCGCGACGGGTCCAGCCAGACCCGCTTCAGATACGGCGCCGGCAGGTTGATTGTTCGACCGCTTCTTCGGCTCATCCCGCCCCCAGCTCCGCCGAATTTTACCAGAACATAACAGGAACGCAACCTCCACGAAAGCTGCATTCGGGAAACATATGGAAACAATTCGAAACAAACTCGGGTTGCGTCACCGGACGATAAATTAAAACGTCAGATTGTAGGCCAAAATCGCCCAGAGCGAACGCAACCCAAAAGACAGTCTGCCGGCATGAGGCCGGCTTTCCAGCTCGCGACTCCGCAATGACTGACGGGCGTCCGGGACGTTAAGAAGCCGCGAGGAATGCGCGATGGTATCAACGTATTTTGGTTACAGCTACATCACGCGCAATCTCAAGCAGTCGCTGACGCGGGTCGAGCAGCAGCCGGGCGTGGCGCAGGAGGCCGCCTATTACAAGGCCAACATCGGCAAGGTGAAGACCGTTGACGATTTCATGAAGGATTATCGCCTGTTCCATTACGCGATGAAGGCCTACGGGCTCGAAGACATGGCCTACGCCAAGGCCTTCATGAAGAAGGTGCTGGAGAGCGACCTCAACGACTCCAAGAGCTTCGTCAACAAGCTGGTCGACAAGCGCTACCAGGAGTTTGCTGCGGCATTCTCCTTCACCGGCACTGCAAAGCCGATCGCGCAATCGGACAATCAGACCGACGAAATGATCGGCCTGTACACGGCGACCAAGAAGAGCCAGGTCGATGCGCTCGCGGGCGAGACGAACTACTACAGCGCCCAAATCGGCAAGATCGGCAGCGCAGACGATCTCCTGAACAACGACCGCCTTCGCAACTATGTCTATTCGGCCTACGGGATCGATCAGAGCAAGTGGCCACGAGACACGATCAGCCAGGTCCTGCGCAGCGATCCATCCGACCCGAGCAGCTACGTCAACACCACCTTCGCGTCCCAGTTGACCGGCCTCAAGGCCCAGCTTGCCCAGGCCCAATCCGATGTCGGCGCCACAAATGCGAAGATTGCGGACTACACGGCTCAAATGTCGCAGCCGGGCGCGGACGTGACCCAATTGAAAATACAGATCCTGGTCGAGAAACACCATCTGGAGTCATTTGCGGCCTCCGTCTCCAGCCTCGGTGGAGAGATCGCGACGATCAACGGATTTGTAGACCTCGCCGGCGCGTTCGAGTTCTCGCCCGACGGATCACTTCCGCCAGGTGTGTCGGCGCAGACCGCGGCAAACGTGACGCTCACGAAACAACGGTTCGACGCCAGCAAGGCCGCGGTCTATTCGGCGGCAACCCCGCTGAACGAAGCCTTTGCGATCAGGCAATTCAGGACGGCCATCCTCACCGTCAACTCGCTCGACAAGTTTCTGTCGACGGCAAGCGTGTATGACTTCGCACTCGGCGCCGTCGGCCTCGATCCCAAGAAGGTCTCGCTGGCAACCATCAAGGCTGTCCTCGAAAGCGACCTCGGCGATCCCAAGAGCTATGTACACACCCTCAAGGACAGCCGATACGTTCAGCTCGCGCACGCCTTCAATTTCGATGCGAAGGGCAATATGACGACCCCCCTGGTGGCGCAGGACTCTGCCGAGATCCTCCAGATTGCAAGGGACTACGTCATTCAGGCGGTGAAGAGCGCAAGCACGTTGACCACCAAGCAGCAGGCCGCGGTTCGGGCACAGGCAGCCAAGGACGCGACGGCTTATCAGGAGGCGATCGCAGGCATCGACAGCGTTTCCGATCTCCTTGCGAACCGGCCGATGGTCGATCTCGTTCTCCTCGCCAAGGGTCTGAACCCCAGCAAGGTCAGCGACGATTTTCTCAAGAAGATCTTCGCCTCCGATCTGAACAATCCCAAGAGCTTCGCGAACACGCAGAGCGATTCCCGCTTTGCCGACATCGTGGCGTCGTTCAATTTCGACAGCAAGGGCAACGTCGCGCGCCTGCCGATGATGGGTCCCCAGAGGCGGGATCAATTGCGGGATACGCAGGCAAATTACGTCCAGCAAAGCCTCGAGCAGCAGCAAGGCGAAACCAATCCCGGCGTACGCCTGGCGCTATACTTCCAGCGAAAGGCGGGCGACATCACGTCGGCATACGACATCCTCGCCGACAAGGCTCTGTCGGAGGTGTTCAGGACCACGTTCAATTTGCCCGATCAGATGGCCGCGATGCCGATCGACCAGCAGGCCAAGTACGTGGACAGATTTATGAAGATCAAGGATCTGTCCGATCCCGCGAAGGTCGCCAAACTGTTGAATCGCTTCTCGGCCATGTATGACGTGAAGAACAATGGGAGCACCGGGCAGGCTCAGTCGCCCTTGCTCAACCTCTTTCAGGGATCGAGCTCAGGCCTGCCGAGCATGAGCGAATCCACGTACATGGCGATCGCCAAATTGCGTGCTCACTGATGACCGCTTGCCGATACTAACCCAACACCTCCAGCACCAGCTCCATGGTCATCAGCACCGGATTGTCGCCGCGGACCAGGCGTCCTTCCGCGACGCCGCCGGTGTAGTCGATCAGCGCAACGTCGAGCGCAGCTTCGAGCACGCCGGAGGGCCCGGGCGCGATCAGCCCGGCCGTGATCGCCAGCTCGGTCGCGAACGGCTCGGTCACCCCGCCATGGGTGAAGCGCGCGCCAATGGTCGAGCCGACGCCGCCATGGACCTTCGCACGCCTGATGCCACGCGCGCGGCAGAACTCTTCGAGGCAGCCGGCAAAGTCCTGATTGGGCCGCAGCCGCAGCGCGAAGGCGCTGGCCGTGGTACGCGCGCCGGTGCGCGCGGCGGCCACCGGTCCGAACAGCTTGAAATTGGTCTCGGAATCCAGCTCGGCGGTGAACGTCGCGCCATCGAGGCCAAAAGCCTCGACCTCGAACGGTTCGGCGACGACCGTCTCGTCCGGCAACATGTGGCCCCCGCTCGCCTTGCCGTCCGCCTCCGTCCACAGCCCATGGCAGTGAAAGAACGGCGCATCATCGCGGATGCCGAACGTCATGCTGCCGAGCTTCGTGCGCGTCAGGCCGCCGGGCCGGTAAGTGTCGCTGTAGAACGCGGCGTTCTCGCCAGTCTTCGACAATGCCGGCATGACATAGGCAAACGGCCCGAGCGCGCCGTGTCCGAAGTTCAGCACGCCGCCCGCAAAGCCTTCGGCGGCAAAGCCGCGCCGCGCGGCCTCCAGCAGCGGCAGGCCGGCCTGAAGCGTGAATGAGAAGGCGCGGCCCCTCGCCTCCACCCATTGGATGCGTTCGGCGAGCGGTGCGCCCGGCTGCTTGATACTTCGCATCGCCTCCGCTCAGCCCGCCTTCGTCTTGTCGAGATCGAGCAGCCCGCGCGCCTCGAGCTCGTCGCGCACCATGCGTTTTGGGATCTTGCCGTAGCCCGATTTCGGCAAGGCCTCCCAGAAGAAGAACCGCTTCGGCATCTTGTAGCGCGGCACCTTCGGACCGAGGAACGCCGCCATCTCCGCTTCACTCACCGGCTTCTCGCCTTCACGCGCGACGCAGACGGCGACTCCGACCTCGCCCCAGGTCGCATCGGGCACGCCGAGCACGGCGACCTCGCCGACCGCGGGATGCGTCAGGATCTTCTCCTCGATCTCGCGCGGATAGATGTTGGAGCCGCCGGAGATGTACATGTCGGAGGCGCGGCCGGTGATGTAGACGAAGCCCTCCTCGTCCATGTGGCCGAGGTCGCCGGTGCGGAACCAGCCGTTGCGGAACGCCTTCGCATTGGCTTCCGGGTTGTCGTAGTAGCCGGCCAGCACGGCCGGCCCGATCACGCAAATCTCGCCGCTCTGATTGGGGGCGAGCTCGCGGCCCTCGTCGTCCTGAATCGAGACCTGCATCCCGGTGCGCTCGAAGCCGCAGGTGCCGATCTTCGCGTGCGGGCCGTCCTCGGGATCGTGCAGCGCCGCCGGCAGCACGGTGATGTTGCCGGTGACCTCGCCGAGACCGAAATACTGCACGATGACCTTGCCGAGCTTCCTTAGCGCGGTCTTCTGATCCTCGCGATACATCGGCGCGCCCGCATAGATCACGTGGCGCAGCGAGGAGTGATCGTATGTGTCGACGGCTGGGTGCTCGACCATCATCTTCAGGATCGTCGGCACCGTGAAGAGATTGGCGACCCGATGCTGCTCGATCAGGCGGAACGCCTCGTTGATGTCGAACTTCTCGCTCGGCAGCAAAACAGTGCAGACACCGCGCGCGGTCTGCACCAGCTGATGCACGCCGGCGCCATGCGACAGCGGCGCCACCACCAGCGAGGCGTCGTTCTCCGTGACGCCAGGCGTCAGGTCAGCGAGATGGTTGGTGACGACGAAACCCATCTGGCCGTGCGTCAGCACCGCGGCCTTGGAACGGCCGGTGGTCCCGGAGGTGAAGAAGAACCAGCAGGGATCATCGTGCTCGACGGCGACGTTCTCGATCGCCTCGCCGGCGCGCGAGGCGATGGCCTCCGCAACCGACGTCTCGCCGAACGCGGCCTTGCCGTCGATGCTCCAGGTGAAGGCGAGCGCCCCGCCCTTCACCGCCGCGGCATGTTCAGGGAAATCGACATGACACAGGAACGCCTTGGCGCCGGAGGCTTCCGCGAGATACGTCACCTCGTCCGGCATCAGGCGGAAATTGGTGGGCACCCAGACCGCGCCGAGCCGGAATGCGGCGAACATCGAGACAAACATCTCGTCGCCATTCTTGGAATGGACCAGGATGCGGTCGCCCTTGGCGATGCCGCGTGCCGCGAGCGCTGCCGCCAGCGCCGAGACCTGCGCATCGATCTGCCGCCAGGTCCAGGATTTGTCACCCCAGACGAAGCCGGGACACGCTCCGTGCCGCCGCGCATTCTGGGTCAGCATGTGAGCGAGATTCATGACGCGGCGGGACATGCGCAGGGGCTGCATCGGGCTTCCTCTTCAAGTGCGGACGGCGCTCCGGCCCCCCGCTCATTGCGGCCCATTTATCGCCATCGCCCGCACCCCTGCAAGGCCGCGGGCCGCACACCTGCCCTACGGCTGCTTGAATGCGAACGGCGTTGCCGTAATCGCCTTCTGCTTGACGCAGGCCTGCGCACCAAAGCCGCCGCAGAAGCTGCCATGCAGATCGAAGCGGATGCTGCGCGCGGCGCCGCGCTTCACAGACGGCGGCATGATCTTGTAGCCACGGACATAGCCGTCGAACACCTCGCGCGAATTGCCGTCTGGCAATGTCACCACGATCTTCATGACGCAGCCGCCGGTTCCGCAATAGGTGGTCTCGCGGTCGCCGCATCTGGTCGCGCTGAAATCGACGATGTAATCGTCCCGGCCGTCACCGGTGAGGTCGATCCTGCGGACCGTATCGGAGGCGAAGATCACCTCGCCGCCATCCCGGCTGGTGCATTCCTCATTGGCATAGCGCAGCGCCGTCTGCACGCCAGGTGGATAGTCGGACGGATTGAAGAGCTTGGCATCCTCGGCGCGCGCGGCGGAGGCGGTCAGGGCGAGCAGAAGCATCAGATGGCGCATGGGCGTTGGTCGCCGCGGCGGCGGCAACCGTTCAGGGAATTTTAAACATGATCGGCGCAACCTCGCGCAATTCTCGCCTGCAGAGTATCGCATCATGGTCAAAGCGCCCGCCTTCCTCCTGTTGTCGCTGGCGCTCGCCGGATGTGCCGTAGGCCCTCAGGCGCATCTGGCATCCGATCCCGCCTTCAAGCCCGGCCGTTATGCCTGGGACGGCGCCGGTGAGGATCCCAATCGGCCGCGCGCGACCTCACGGCCGACCCGCAATCTGGCGCAGTCCGAGCGCAACACATCGCAGGCCGGACCTCAGCCCCAGTCGAAGGAATGGTGGCAGGCGCAGGACGCCAGCGAGGCCGCGCAGGATGCCCGGCTGAACCGCTCCCTCGTCATCTGTCAGGGATGCCTGCGTCCCCAGCAGCAACCGGAAGATTCCAGGCTCGCCAAAGCCGCTGATTGAACCGAACGGCGTTCACGTCAGTCAACAGGGTTAGACGCCGGCCGCACCGGTCGGTCGTGCTCGCCCTCTTCGCAAAGACAGCATTCCCAGGATCATCCATGCTCACTCGCCGGACCTTCGTCGCCGCCGCTCTGCTCGCCGGCACTGCCCCTGCTCTGGCCGAAACTCCCGCCGCGAGCGATCCCGTCGCGATCCTGACGGCGATCTATACCCGCGCGGCGAAGGGAAAGGGCGAAGGCGGCGGCGCCTTCATCATCGAGAACAAGGCCGCCAAGGCAAAATACCTCTCCAAGGCCCTGGTTGCGCTATGGGCCAAGGCCGATGCGCATACACCCAAGGGCGATGTCGGGCCGGTCGATTTCGACCCGGTCACCAATTCGCAGGAACCGGACGTGAAATCGTTCAAGGTTGACGCGGAGAAGATGGAGGCCGACAAGGCCACGATCGCGGTGACCATCACCGGTCATCGCAACGACCGGAAACCTGCCGACCTGATCGTGCGTTACGACTTCGTGCGCGAGGCCAACAGCTGGAAGATCGACGACATCAAGGGCTCCTCCGGCGGCGAAGCCTGGTCGATCCGCAAGATGCTGATGGACTCGCTCAAGAGCTGAGCGGAGACGACATGAGCGAAATCATCGACAACAGGGCCCATCACCGCTTCGAGCTCGAGATCGAGGGCCACCTTGCGACCGAGCATTACAGGCTCGACGGCGACGTCATCACCTTCGAGCACACCGACGTGCCGAAGGAGCTCGGCGGCAAGGGCGTCGGCTCGAAGCTGGTGCAAGGCGCGCTCGATCAGGTCCGCAGCGCCGGGTTGAAGCTGGTCCCGCAATGCTCGTTCGTGAAGGCGTGGATCGACAAGCATCCGGACTATGCCGATCTCTTGGCACGATAGGAATACGGGCCCGCCGCCCGCAGCCGACGGGCCAGCCGATGCTTTGCGGCCTTATTGCCCATGCCTGAGCATGTCCTGGTCGGTCATATCCCAGTCCTGCCACAGCTGCAGCATGCCGAGCAGCACGAGCACGGCGCCGAGGCCCGTGTGATAGATGCGCAGAAAACCCTCACCGGAATAGCCGACCATGTAGGGCGAGCCGATGAGCCAGAGCCCGACGAGGATCGTCGTCACCTCCTGCCAGCGCTGCAAGGCGACATACTCGAGCTGGCTGATGCCGAAGACGACGAGACCGATTGCGATCGCATTCAGGATCACCGTCTGGTCACCGGTGATCGTCGCATCCTGAACGGGAAACCATGGCGAGGCCACGATCACTGCGCCGAGCAGCATCCCGCACCAGTCCTCCCATGTTCGATGAGTCTGCAAGAATCCAAGGTCCGACATCGCACCCTCCTGTGACAGAGGCACACGTCGGCGGCTGGCGAGCACGACTTCCGAATGTCTTGCGACGAATGTCTCGGCGACCCTGCCGGCCGCATTCGGACGTATGTCCTGCAAAGGACGTGGGAACCGCCGGCGGCTGCGCAAGAGCGGGCTTGAGGATTATTTCGATGGCCGCGAACGCTGGGCGGTGATGAGCAACCACACCGTGGCTACGGCGCTCCGAGCTTGCGCAACGAGTCCTGCGCGGACGCCAGGCCCGGCTTCAATTCCAGCGCTTTCCGGAAATCGGCGATCGCGCCCTGCTTGTCGCCGAGCCGCAGGCGGGCCTGCCCGCGATTGTTCCAGGAATAGGCGTCGGAGGGATCGTATTGCAACGCCTTGTCGTAGTCGGAAATACCGCCCTTGTTGTCGCCCTGGAAGAGGCGGATCATGCCGCGATTGCGCCAGCCGCGCGCGTCTGTCGGCGCGACGCGGATCGCCTCGCCGTAGTCTGCGGCCGCGCGGTCGAGTTGCTCGCTGTCCCGGTAGACGTTGCCGCGATCGATATAGGCGAGCAGATCGGGCGCGAGCTTGATCCGCGTCGTATAGTCGGCGAGCGCATGCGCGACGTCGTGCTTGCGGTAATAGACGAGACCGCGATTGCCATAGGCCATGGCGGAATTCGGGTTGCGCTTGATCGCCGCATCGAAATCGGTCAGGGCGCCGTCGAGGTCGCCCTTGTTGAAGCGGGACTCGCCGCGATTGTTGTAGGCCAGCGCCAGCGACGGATCGAGCTTGATGGCCTGGTCGTAATCGGCAATGGCGCGATCATAATCGCGCTTGAACGAATAGACCCGGCCGCGATTGTTGTAGGCACAGGCATAGGAGGGGTCGAGCCTGAGCGCTTCGTCGAGATCGGTCAGCGCGGCCTCGAGCTCTCTCTTCTCGGTGAGACCATGGCCACGATTGCAATAGGCGCCGGCGAGCCGCTTACCGCTCTCGCTCTTGGTCTCGATCACAGTGGAGCAGGTCTTGACCCGCTGGTCCGGCGTGCTGGTCAGCCCGACGCACGCCTCCCAGTCCGGACCTCCCTCGGCCGCGGCCGGCGCCGTCGAGGTCAGCGCGGCGAGCAACACCATGAGACTGAACCGGACACGCATTTTGCGGATATCTCCCCTGCAGCGATCCTCCTTGGTCGCACCTTGGCAAGGGCCGGTTCAGGCGCCTAGATCAGAGCAAACAGCACGTCGGAAGGATCTTGCATGGCGGCATCGGTACGGGACAACAAGGACAGGAGCCGCTTCGAGCTCGACGTCGGCAGCGAGATCGCGTTCGCCAATTACCGGCTGACGCCGACGGCGGTCATCATCACCCATACCGAGACGCCGCGCGCGCTGCGCGGGCGCGGCATCGGCTCCGAGCTGGTCAAGGGCGCGCTGGATCTGATCCGGCGCGACGGCAGGAAGGTGATCGCCGGCTGCGGCTTCGTCGTCGACTATCTCGACCGGCATCCGGAGGATGCCGATCTGGTCGCCTGAAAGCAAAAGGGCCCGCGAGATCGCGGGCCCTTCCGGCACGACCGGTGTTCGGTCAGTGCTTGATCTCCGGCGGAAGCTTGCCGCCATTGGCGGCGAGCTTGGACATCACCTGCTTGTGCAGCCAGACATTCATGCTGGCCGAGTCGTTCATGTCGCCGGTGTAGCCGAGCTCCTTGGCGAGATCTTTGCGCGCAGCGAGGCTGGAATCGATGTCGAGCGCCTTCATCAGGTCGACGATCGAGGTGCGCCATTCGAGCTTCTCACCCTTGTGCGCGGCCACCGCCTTGTCGACGATCTCCGCCACGTCGACGGCCGCCATCGGCGCGGAAGCCGGCGCCGATGCTCCCGGCGCGGCCCCTGCAGGCGCACTGCCCGGCGCTGCGCCACCGGCGGGCGCGGCGGAAGCCGGCGAGCTGCCGAAGATCGCGCTCATGATTTTCCCGAAAATGCTCATGTCTGCTCCCCGAAAAGGATCCGTTGGAAGGGCCTTGAGTGGCACTTATAGACGAAGTTACGTCGTTGCGCCCGCGAAGTTCTGCGAACCATAGCGCAGCATCAGCTTATCTACGGCGAAATGACGACCGAATGACGTCGTTGAAGGTGCGCTGCGGCATCGAATTTCACCCAAGCGTGAGGGACAGGACTCGGAAATAGGCGTACGCTTTGCGTTCAGCTCGCGATGCCTTCCGGAATTCGCGTCTGGTCGGACTCGCGAAACTCAAGAATGGCGGCCGCTCGCGCCGTTTGCCGGCGCCGGATTCGGCCGCTCGGCAAGGGAGCTAGCGACCATGGCCACACTCTACCAGGGCAATGTCCCCACGATCGGTCAAACCGCGGACGCGGCCGGACCGTTGATCCGAACCATCCAACTCTCCGACTTGCACGATGCGCTCAGGCGCGGCTGGGACGATTTCAAGGCGGTGCCGAGCCACGCCATCATCCTCTGCGTGATCTATCCGGTGCTCGGCCTCGTGATCGCCCGCGTGGCGATGGGCTATTCGGTCATTCCGCTTCTGTTTCCGCTGGCCGCGGGCTTCGCCTTGATCGGCCCCTTCGCCGCGCTCGGCCTCTACGAGCTCTCCAGCCGGCGCGAACGTTATGAGGAAGCCAGCGCCTGGGACGCCATGGAGGTGCTGCGCTCGCCCTCGTTCGGCGCGATGCTCGGTCTCGGTACGCTGCTGCTCGCCCTGTTCGTGACCTGGGTTGCGACCGCGCAGGCGATCTATATCGCGGCGTTCGGCTATGAGGGCGTGACCGGCATCCCGGACTTCATGCGGCGCGTGCTGACGACGCAGCAAGGCTGGTGGCTGATCGTGGTCGGCTGCGGTACCGGCTTCCTGTTCGCGCTTGCCGCGCTCTGCATCAGCGCCGTGTCGTTCCCGCTGATGCTGGACCGCCATGCCGGCGCGTTCGAGGCGATGAGCACCTCGCTGCGCGTTGTCGCGAAAAACCCGGTGCCGATGGCGATTTGGGGCCTGATCGTGGCGGCGCTGCTCGCGCTCGGCACGATCCCGGCGTTCCTCGGCCTTGCCGTCGTGATCCCCCTGCTCGGCCATGCCACCTGGCATCTCTACCGCAAGGTGATCGTCTCGGAGCCCGGCGCACGTCCGGTGCCGCCCCCGCCGCACCGTCCGCGCAAGCCGGCCGCCGACTTCCCGGCCAACCTCTTCCCTTGGCGCAACCGGACCGACGCCTGACGTTATCGTGACATGCGATCCTGCCCCGGCTCGGGCAGGATCGCGCCCTGTCGCACGCCTTGCTTTGGCCGCGGTTCCGACCGAGATTGCGCGCGCCGGTCCGATCGCTTCACGGAATTCATTACCTCGAATGACCTCGACGATTTCTCGTCTCGCTCTCGCAGCCTTCGCCCTCTCCGCATCCCTCTTGTCCGCCCAGCCAGCGCTCGCCGCTGTCGCCTGCGGTTCGGGCAATTTCGATGCCTGGCTCGCTGAATTCAAAACCGAGGCCGCCGCCAAAGGCATCTCGCAACAGGCCATCGCCGCAGGGCTCACCGGCGTGACGCTGGACCAGAGCGTGCTCAACCGCGACCGCTCGCAGAAGGTCTTCAGCCAGACCTTCGAGGAGTTTTCCGGCCGCATGGTGCCGCCACGCCTGGAACGCGGCTCCAACAGGATGAAGCAATACGGCTCGGTGCTGTCGCGCATCGAGCAGGCTTATGGCGTTCCCGGCGAGGTCCTGATCGCGATCTGGGGCCTGGAGACCGATTTCGGCGTCAACACCGGCAAGTTCGCCACGATCCGCTCGCTGGCAACGCTGGCCTATGACTGCCGGCGCGCCGAGCAGTTTCGCGCCGAGCTGATGGACGCGCTGCGCATCGTCCAGCGCGGCGATCTGGCGCCGGCCGAGATGAAGGGCGCCTGGGCGGGCGAGCTCGGCCAGACCCAGTTCATGCCGTCGTCCTGGATGAAATACGCCGTCGATTTCGACGGCAATGGCAAGCGCGACCTCCTGCACAACGCGCCCGACGTGCTCGCCTCGACCGCCAACTATCTCGCCGGCTATGGCTGGCAGAAGGGCAAGGATTGGCAACCGGGCAGCCCGAATTTTGCGGTGCTGCAGCAGTGGAACAAGAGCGAGGTCTATTCCAAGACCGTCGCCTATTTCGCGGCCCAGCTCGCCCGCGCGCCCTAGAGATCCCTCAACAAACGCGTAGGGCCGATCGCCCGGCGACCGGCCCTCTCCTTGTGCGTTTACATCTCGACGATTCTATTTGCCCATGGTGGCGTGCATCGCCTTGTTCAGGTGCATGCCGCACGCGCCCATCTTGCCGTTGAGCATCGAATCCTGCGCGGAGGCGATCTCCTTCTGGGCAACCAGTTTGCTGTCGCCGTCGGGCATGGCCTCGATCGCAGTTTCCGTCTTCTCCAGATTGGCCGAGCTGCAGCCGCCCATGGCGTGCTTGGCGGCCTGGGCCGGTGCAACGGCGAACGCGACGGCGGCAATGGCGATAACCCCGAGTAACTTCGTCATGATGTTACTTCCCTTCTCTTGTTCTTGAGCAGATCCAGCGACATTGCGAGACTCTGCGGGGACACTCTCTGCGGACGTGGCAACTTGTCGCAGTAAACTCCTCGCGAGATGTGCGTGATGTTGCGCGGAGCGCAGAGGCGCATGCGAAATTTCTGATTTTCATTACACCCACGTAATGAACGCTGCACGTTCAACGTGTGCACTGCAGCGAGGCGGGATGTCTCGACAGGCGCGAGACGCCGAACGCAAGGGAAAGATTGTCTCGTCCATTCTGTTCCCCCTAGCGAAGCGAATCGCCGCCTTGTTCGGGGGCCGCGACACGACCATGAATTGAATATCTATTCATTTTATCGAATCCGCTCCCATGCGATTCGCGCATGCAAGACTTGGGTTCAGAAGCTGATCCGGTGGCTTGTCTCTTGGCGACATGCAGCTTATTTCGTCGCCAGATGGACCTACGTAGAATCCCGTAACCACGTGAATTCACGGGCGTTTACGGCGAACCGGCGCCCACACTGCCCTCGCCCTGGGCGGGAGCGCTCTCAGGTTAATCGTCCGTTACGAGTGTTATGCTTCCAGCGCTTAGCTGCATCGCAACATCGGAACTTTCGCAGTGCACCACTCCCATCTATATTCATTCCAACGATGAGGCCCGGGCAAGGGCTGAATCGAACTACAGGAGACTACCAATGCTGCTCTCGCTCATCCGTATGGTTCAGGCTTTCCGTGACTATCAGCGCAATGTTGCCGAGCTGTCCCAGCTCAGCGATCGCGAACTGGCCGACATCGGCCTCGATCGCTCGGACATCCCGCGCGTCGCCGCCGGTCAGTACCAGGGCTGATATCGTTCAGCCCATCACTGGACGAACCGATAACGCCCGCCTCGCGCGGGCGCTGTCGTTTTCAGCGGCAGAAAACTCGATCTCGGCGATTCCACTCTTCGCCGAAAAGCGCTACCTGTCCGCCCCATGACAGGACCCTTATCCAACACCGTGCACGTGATCGGCGCGGGCCTTGCCGGCTCCGAGGCCGCCTGGCAGATCGCCAAATCAGGCGTTCCCGTGGTGCTGCACGAGATGCGGCCGGACCGTATGACCGAGGCCCACCGCACCGACGGGCTCGCCGAGCTCGTCTGCTCCAATTCGTTCCGCTCGGACGACGCCGCCAACAACGCAGTCGGCCTGTTGCATGCGGAGATGCGCCGGCTCGACTCGCTGATCATGCGGGCGGCCGACGCCAACCAGGTGCCCGCCGGCGGCGCGCTGGCCGTCGATCGCGACGGCTTCTCGGCCGCCGTCACCAAGGCCCTCAACGACCATCCCCTCATCGAGATCGCGCGTGGCGAGATCCAGGGCCTGCCGCCGGCCGAGTGGAGCAACGTCATCGTTGCCACCGGCCCCCTCACCTCTGCGCCGCTGGCTGACGCCATCCGCGAGCTGACCGACGAGAACGCGCTCGCTTTCTTCGACGCGATCGCGCCGATCGTGCACCGCGAGTCCATCGACATGTCGGTGGCCTGGTTCCAGTCGCGCTACGACAAGGTCGGTCCAGGCGGCACTGGCGCCGACTACATCAACTGCCCCATGACCAAGGAGCAGTATGACGGCTTCGTCGCCGCGCTGATCTCCGGCGAGAAGACCGAATTCAAGGAGTGGGAGACCAACACGCCCTACTTCGACGGCTGCCTGCCGATCGAGGTGATGGCGGAGCGTGGCCCCGAAACTTTGCGCCACGGCCCGATGAAGCCGGTCGGTCTCACCAACCCGCACGATCCCACCACCAAGGCTTACGCGATCGTGCAGCTGCGCCAGGACAACAAGCTCGGCACGCTCTACAACATCGTCGGCTTCCAGACGAAGCTGAAATATGGCGAGCAGCAGCGCATCTTCCGCAGCATTCCAGGACTCGAGAAGGCCGAATTCGCCCGCCTCGGCGGCCTGCATCGCAACACCTTCCTCAATTCGCCCAAGTTGCTCGACGGCCAGCTCCGCCTGCGTGCGCAGCCGCGGCTGCGCTTCGCCGGACAGATGACGGGCTGCGAGGGCTACGTGGAATCCGCCAGCGTCGGCCTGATCGCCGGCCTCTATGCCGCGGCCGACGCGCGCGGCGAGACGCTGGCGAGCCCGCCGGGCACGACCGCGCTGGGATCGCTGCTGGGCCACATCACCGGCGGCCATATCGAGACCATCGAGCCGGGCACGCGCTCGTTCCAGCCGATGAACATCAATTTCGGCCTGTTCCCGCCGCTTGCGACCGTGCCGACCAAGAAGCCCGACGGTACGCGGCTGCGCGGCAACGAGAAGACGGTGGCCAAGAAGCAGGCGATGAGCGCGCTGGCGCTCGCCGATCTCGATCGCTGGATCGCCGATCATTTGCGCATCGCCGCAGCCGCGTGAGTTTGCAATGAGCCTCCCCAAAGACGACGCCGCGGCACTCTCGGCGCGCTGGACCGAGGGCGTACTGCTCAAGCGCGACGTGTTTTCGACCGTCGAGCGCGGGCGCTTCCGCGGCGACAGCGGCGAAGTCGACGCCGTGCTGCGCCGCCTCGACGAGGTGCCGTGGTGGTCATTCGTGCTGGCACGCCATCTGTTCGCGCGCGAGAAGCATGCCCTGCAGCTCGCCAAGGGCCTCGACGTCGGCCCCGAGCTGCTCTGGGCCGGCCGCCGCGCGCTGGTGCGCGGCTTCGTGGACGGCGTCGCGTTGCATCTTGCGAAGCCCCATGGCGACCTCGCCTATTTCCGTTCGGCCAAGGCCGCCTTGCGCCGGCTGCGCCGCGCCGGCATCTGCCACAACGATCTCGCCAAGGAGCAGAACTGGCTGTTCGGCCGCGACGGCCGCGCCTATGTGACCGACTTCCAGCTTGCAGCGTGCTTCAATCGCCGCGGCCGGCTCTATCGCATCCTCGCCTACGAAGACCTCCGCCATCTGCTCAAGCACAAGCGCTCCTACGCGCCGGAAGCGCTAACGCCGCGCGAGAGAAAGATCCTCGCCAAGAAGTCGTTCGCGGCCAGCCTGTGGCTCGCCACCGGCAAGAAGGTCTATCGCGCCATCACGCGCGGCCTGTTCAACTTCACCGATCGCGAAGGCGGCGGCCGCAGGCTCGTCAATGACGCACCGGTGCTGAGCGCGTTGATCCGCAAGAATCCGGCCGTGCGCGACACCGCCATCGTCGCGTTCGCCGATCGCCGATCCGGCGTCGGGCTCTACGCCTTCGTCGAAGCCGATCAGGCCGCGCTCGAGGGCGAGCTGCGGAACGAGCTCGCCGCCGCCAAGGGCCCGAAGCCGCCGGAACACATCCAGATCGTGCACGCGCTGCCGCGCGACGCCAGCGGCAAGCCGCGCACCGAGATCCTGCAGCTCGTCGCCATGAACCAGCTCGACCTGATCGAGCCCATGATGAAGAACGACCAGGACCGCGCCTTCCTCAAGGACATCCTGGAGCAGCGGAAGAACCTGCGCGACCGCTTCAACTTCGAGGCGGATTTGCCGGCGAACTGACGGATGGCTGCGCCTTGAAGCGTCCACATTGGCGATAGAGAAGCGGGCGGATCATTCGGGCGTGGCGAGATTCATGGGCATTCGGGGGACGATGATGCGTCGTGGCGTTGGCGGTCTGGTCGCAGGTTTCCTGCTGCTCATGGCTGCGCCCGCGATGGCGGATTCTCCGGCCGAGCAGATCTCCAGCTTCCGCCTCAAGCACGGCGAGGTTCGCGTGGTCCGCGATTCGACGCTCGACCGCATCGCCATGGACCAGGCCAAGGCGATGGCGGCGAAGGACGACCTCAGCCACGATGCGCTCGGCCCCTTCAACCGCCGCGTCGCGCCGGCCGGCGCGGGCCGCGCCGCCGAGAACATCGCCTACGGCTACGACAATTTCGAGAAGACGCTCGGCCAGTGGATCGACTCGTCCGGGCACCGCAAGAACCTGTTGCTGCGCAACGCCTCGCGCGTCGGCATCGCCAGCGCCAAGAACGCCAGCGGCAAGCGCACCTATTGGGCCATGGTCATTGCCGGCGACTACGAGCCGAAGGGCAAGGACAAGGGCAAGGGCAAAAAGGACGGGGAACCCCTCGTTGCCGTGAAGCGCGAGGCCGCGCCTGCGAGCAAGCCGAAATCCGAGTCCAAGCCCAAATCCAGCAATTGCCACATCAAGCTGCTCAGCCTCTGCATCTGAGGCGGCCGGGCCATCTTGCTCGCGCCCGGCAACGCGCCTAATCCAGGCACGAGCTCGCAAGCAGCGGAGGGCATGAGTGATCGACATCGACCGAATTCGCGCCGACACGCCGGCCACCTCCCGCCTCACCTATCTCCACAACGCCGGTGCGGCCCTGATGCCGGCGCCGGTCGTCGCGGCGTTGAAGGAGCACATCGATCTCGAGAGCGAGATCGGCGGCTATGCGGCCGCCGACCGCGAGGCGCAACGGCTCGATTCAGTCTACGGCTCGGTGGCGCGTCTGCTCAATGCTGCGCCCGACGAGATCGCCCTGGTGGAGAATGCGACGGTCGCCTGGCAGATGGCGTTCTATTCGCTGCCGTTCCGCAAAGGCGACCGGATCCTGACCGCCGAAGCGGAATACGCGGCCAATTACGTCGCCTTTCTTCAGGTCGCCAAACGCACCGGCGCGGTCATCGATGTGGTGCCGAGCGACGCCACTGGCGAGCTCGACGTCGGCGCGCTCGAGCGCATGATCGACGAGCGCGTCAAGCTGATCGCGGTCACCTGGGTTCCGACCAATGGCGGGTTGGTCAATCCGGCGGCGGCGATCGGCAAGATCGCGCGGACGCACGGCATCCCCTATCTGCTCGACGCCTGTCAGGCGGTCGGACAGATGGAGGTGGATGTCGAAGCGATCGGCTGCGACATGCTGTCGGCCACGGGCCGCAAATTCCTGCGCGGCCCGCGCGGCACGGGATTCCTCTACGTCCGCCGGGCGCTGCTGCAACAGCTCGAGCCGCCGATGATCGACCATTTTGCGGCACCCTGGGTCTCGCGTGGCACATATCAATTGCGCGACGACGCCCGCCGCTTCGAGAACTGGGAGAACAACTACGCGGGCCGGCTCGGTCTGGGCACGGCTGTCGACTACGCCCTCGCAATCGGAATCGCTCCGATCGCGCAGCGCTGCCGAATGCTCTCCGGCCGCCTTCGCAGCGGCCTTGCCGCCCTTCCCGGCATCACCATTCGCGACCTCGGACGCAACCCGGGCGCGATCGTCAGCTTCACACTGGACGGCCACGAGGCGGAGGATATCGTCCGCAGCGCCGGCGCGGCCGGCATCACGATCGGGGCGTCAGATCCTGCGAGCACGCGCATCGACGCCGAAACGCGTTCGCTGCCGAACGTCGTGCGGGCCTCGCCGCATTACTACAACACGGAAGCCGAGGTCGACCGGTTGATCGGCCATCTCGCGGGATTGGCACGGCGATAGGTCAGCTGCAGCGCGCGCTCAATCCGGATGCGCTGAGCCTTGCCATCACCTCGTCGAGATGCGCGGCGTCGCGGGTCTCGATGACGAGCTGCAGCAGCGTCGCCTTGGCCGGCAGGTCGGAGAAGGTCCGCTGATGCGAGACCTCGATGATGTTGGCGCCGGCCTCCGCCAGCAGCGCAGCTACCGCGGCCAGTTGTCCGGGCCGGTCGGGAATGTCGAGCGAGAGCTGGGTCAGCCGGCCCTCACGGGCGAGCTCGCGCGTGAGGACCGATGCGATCAGCCGCGTGTCGATATTGCCGCCGCTCAAGACGAGCCCGACCTTCTGGCCGGCAAAGCGGCTCGGATCGGACATCAGTGCGGCAAGACCCGCGGCGCCGGCGCCCTCGACCACGGTCTTCTCGATCGAGATGAGGGTCGCGACGGCGCGCTCGAGCTCGGCTTCGTTGACGAGCGCAATGTCGTCGACGAGGCGGCGGACGATCTCGGTGGTGATCTTGCCGGGCGATTTCACCGCGATGCCTTCGGCGAGCGTATCGCCCCGCGCCGGCAGATTGCCGTCATGGATGGCGTTGTACATCGAGGGATAGAGCCAGGCCTCGACGCCGAGGATGCGCAGTGACGGCTTGATCGATTTCGCGGCGATGGCGATGCCGCTGACCAGGCCGCCGCCGCCGATCGGGACGACCAGCGTGTCGAGCTCCGGCACCGCTCTCATCATCTCCAGCCCGACGGTGCCCTGGCCCGCGATCACCAGCGGATCGTCATAGGGGTGGACGAAGATCATGCCTCGGGCCTCGCCGTGGCTGCGCGCGAACGTCGCCGCCTCCTCCAGCGTCGCGCCGGTGACGACCACTTCGGCGCCGTGATGCCTCGTGTTCTCGACCTTCACCATCGGCGTGCCGACGGGCATGACGATGGTGGCGGGAATGCCGAGCCGCTTGGCGTGATAGGCAACGCCCTGTGCGTGGTTGCCCGCCGACATCGCGATGACGCCGCGCCCACGCTCCTCCGCGGTCAACGCGGTGAGGCGGTTGAGCGCGCCACGCTCCTTGAAGGACGAGGTGAATTGAAGGTTCTCGAATTTGAGCCAGATCTCGCAGCCGCAGATGTTGCTCAGCGTGCGGCTGTAGCTGCAGGGCGTCTCGACGACGGCGCCGCGAATGGTGTCGGCGGCAGCATGAATGTCATCGGGCGCGACCGGAAAGCCGCTGAGGTCGGGCGATGTGATGTGGGACAACTCAGCCATGGGACAGCATAGAGCATCCAACGGTTCGGGGCGATAAGCCAACCGCTATTTGGTAAATTCCCGGGAACGTGACGCCCGCCACAGCGTCCAGAGCGTGCGCAGGCGCGACGTCGGCTGCGGCACGAACGGATTGCGGCCAGGCTGCGACAGGCGCTTGAGATCGGCCCTGACCTGGCTCAGCGGCAGGAACGCCGGACGCACCGCCGGCGGCACGTCCGCCAGCAGCGCCAGCGCCGTGGCGCAATGCTGCTGCGCCTCGCCCGCAAGCTGCTCCAGCACGGCCCGCAAGGCCGTCGTGTCCTTACCGGCAAACACGTCCTCCATCTGGCAGCCATGGCTCGCCAGCACCTCCTGCGGCAGGAACAGCTGCCGGCGTGATGCATCGCGCGGCAGGTTCGTCATGACCTGCACGATGCCCTGCGCCAGCCCGGCATGACGGGCGAGATGCTCGGCCGCCTCCGACGGCGGCGCCATGATCCGGGCCGCGAGATCGAACAGTGCCGATGAGGTCGCGGCCAGATAGCCCTCCAGCGCGGCCATGGTGGGCATCGGATCGTTGTAGAGGTCGAACTGATGCTCGTCGACGAGCAGCGACAACGGCTCGACCGGCAGCTCGAAATCGCGGATCGCACGCAGCAGCTCGGCCGCGACCGGATTGCCCTCGGCGCTGCCGTGCACGAGGCCCGAGAACAGATCGGTCCACCATTGAAAACGGATCTCGCCGGGCAGCGGCTGGCTGACCTGGTCGCGGACGCGGACGATCTCGACATTGAAGGCATAGAGCGCCAGCAACGCGCGGCGCTCGGCAGCGGGCACGAACAGGGTCGCGGCATAGCGCGGAAAGTCGTGGCTGCGGACGAGATCGGCGCAGAAAGAGACGTTGTCGGGCGGCGTTGCGGCTGCACTCATGGCACAGCGATCAGCGCGGCCGCAACGCGCCGCCGTTCGCCGATCATGATGTTGTAGGTGCGCACCGCGGGGCCGGTCTGCATCGTGTCCAGCACCACCCTCACCGTTTTCAAGGCCTGACGAAGCTCCGGCGGCGGCAACCACAATCCGGTTCCGGTGCCGACCAGGAGCGTGTCGATGCCGTTGGCGGCTGCGAACACCCGGTCCAGCGAATAGCGGTCGATCTTGGCAGGGTCCGTCACATCCCAGGCCCAGATCGCCTCGGGCAGGCACAGCAGCGATCCCCGATGCGACATGCCGGCAAAGGCGAAGCCGCCCTTGCCATAGGCCTCGATCGGCGCCGAGCGCGGAAAATGCGGTGCGTTGGGATCGCCGGCCATGTGCTTCGTCCGAATGAGCCTATTGCCCTCGCAAACGCCTGCGGGGGCATGCGGTTCGGATCATGCCTTGCTTTTCTTCGCCGGCGGGGCCTCGTCTTTCGCATCCTCGCGATGCTCGCCGACGCCGAGATAGATCAGGATCGGCGCCGCGATGAAGATCGACGTATAGGTGCCGACCAGCACCACGCCGAACATCATCACCGCGGTGAAGCTGTGGATGGCGTGACCGCCGAACAGCAGCAGGGCGAGCAGCGCCAGCGTCACCGTGACGTGGGTGATGATCGAGCGCGACAGCGTCGAGTTGATGGACTCGTTGAGCAGCTGCGGCATCGGCATCTTCTTGTAGCGCCGCAGCATTTCACGGATACGATCGTAGATGACGACGGTATCGTTGAGCGAATAGCCGAGAATGGTCAGCAGCGCGGCGATGCTGGTCAGGTCGAAATCGACCTGGCTGATCGACATGAAGCCGATCGTCAGCACGATGTCGTGCACGTTGGCGATCATGGCGCCGAGCGCGAACTGCCATTCAAAGCGGAACCAGAGATAGATCAGGATCGCACCGATCGCGAGCATCAGGCCGGCCATGCCCCAGCCCAGCAGCTCGCCGGAGACACGCGGGCCCACCACCTCGACGCGGCGATAGTCCACGGAGTCGCCGAGGGCGCCGCGCACCTTGTCCACGGCGGCCTGCTGCGCCTTGTCGCCGCCCGGCTGCTCGGCAACACGAAGCAGCACGTCGGCTGGACCGCCGAATTGCTGCAGCTGGACTTCGCCGAGGCCGAGGGCGCCAAGGCTCGTGCGCATCTGCGCAAGATCGGCGGTGCCCGACTTGGCGCGCACCTCCATCAAGGTACCGCCCTTGAAGTCGATGCCGAAGTTCAGGCCATGCGTGAAGAACAGCACGATGGCGATGATCGAGAGCGTCGCCGAGATCGGAAACGAGATGCGGCGGAACTGGGTGAAGTCGAAATGCGTATCGTCTGGCACGATGCGCAGCGACGGCAGGAGACCGAGCACGCTGACCACGGTCAGCACGGCAATCAGGACGCCGAGAGAAATGAGAACGAGTTGAGTGGTGGTCACAGCCGGCCTCGAATGGTCAAATCGGCACAGTCTTCGGCCGCTTCCACTGCACCCACCACGCCACGATCAGGCGGGTCATGGTGAAGGCGGTGAACACGGTGGTGATGATGCCGATGCCGAGCGTTACGGCGAAGCCGCGAACCGGTCCGGTGCCGATCATGAACAGCACGGCAGCGGCGATGAAGGTGGTGATGTTGGAGTCGAGAATGGTCGCAAGCGCCCGCTTGAAGCCTGCATCGATCGCCGAGATCGGGCTTCTCCCGCCCCGCAGCTCCTCGCGGATGCGCTCGTAGATCAGCACGTTGGAATCGACCGCGATACCGACGGTGAGCACGATGCCGGCGATGCCGGGCAGCGTCAGAGTGGCGCTGAGCAGCGACAGCAGGCCGAAGATCATGGCGACGTTGATGGCCACCGCGATGTTGGCGAACACGCCGAACAGCCGGTAGGTCACGAGCATGAAGACGATGACGAGAATCGAGCCGACATAGGCCGCCAGCTCACCCTTGTCGATCGAATCCTGGCCGAGGCCAGGACCGACGGTGCGCTCCTCGACCACGGTCAGGGGTGCGGGCAGCGCGCCGGCGCGCAGCAGGATCGCGAGATCGTTGGCCGACTGCACGGTGAAGCTGCCTGAGATCTGGCCCTGGCCGCCGGTGATCGGCTCGCGAATGACTGGCGCCGAGATCACCTTGCCGTCGAGGATGATCGCGAAGGGCAGCCCGACATTCTCCTGCGTGGCCTGCGAGAACTTTCGCGCGCCCGACGTATTGAACTTGAAGCTGACCACCGGCTCATTGGTGCGCTGGTCGAAGGTCGCCTGGGCGTCGGTCAGATCGCCGCCCGCAACCAGCACCTGCTTCTTGACCACATAGGGCGTCGGCGGGGGCGATGCGCTCATCAGGAGCTCGGATTCCGGAGGCAACCTGCCCGCTTGCGCCTGATCCGGCGGCACCGAGGGATCGACCATGCGGAATTCCATCTTCGCGGTCTTGCCGAGCAACTCCTTCAGGCGCGTCGGATCCTGAAGGCCCGGGACCTGCACCAGGATGCGGTCGTTACCCTGACGCTGGATGATGGGCTCGACGGTGCCGAGCTCGTTGACGCGCTTCTCGACGATCTGGATCGACTGCTCGATGGTCTTGCGCAAGCGCTCGATCATCGCAGCCTCGGGAATGCCGAGGCGGATCAAGCCGCCACCGGCATCGGTGACTTCAAGGTCGCGCTGACCGCTGGACCCCATCAGGCCGCCGATCGGCTGCGGAAGCTCGCGCAATTTGGCGAGCGCCGGCTGAAGGTCGGTGTCCTTGGTGATGCGAACCTCGACCGCGTCGTTGCGCACGGTGACGCCGCCAGTGAAGCCGATCTTGGCCTCGCGCAGCACGCGACGGACGTCATCGCGAACCTGGTCGAGCTTTTCCTTCTTCACGTAATTGGAATCGACCTCGAGCTGCAGAGAGGAGCCGCCCTGCAAGTCGAGACCGAGCACAAGGCGACGCTGCGCCCAGGCCGGCCAGGTCTTGACCTGCGCCTCAGGGAAGAAGTTCGGGACCGCGCAGAGGCACACGATCAGCGCCGTCAGGATAACCCCCAGCGCCTTCCACCGCGTGAAATACAACATCGACTGGACCTGTCAGATCAGGAGACTTGAGATGCTCGCGGAAGCGCTCACTTCGACGCGGCGTCGTCCTTGGCGCTTTCCTTCGCGCTTTCCTTGGATTCCTTGGCCGGCTCGCCCTTGGCGCGCACACCCGAGACCATCGAGCGCATCTGCCGCACGCGCACGCCGTCGGCAATCTCGAACTCGATCTGGTCGTCGTCGACGACCTTGGTGACCTTGCCGACGAGGCCGCCCGAGGTCACCACGGTGTCGCCGCGGCGGATGTTCTTCACGAGGTCGGCGTGGTCGCGGACCTTCTTCTGCTGCGGACGCAGAATCAGGAAGTACATGATCACGAAGATCAGGGCGAACGGCAGCAGCGACATCAACATGCTGTTGGTGTCGCCGGCGCCCGCGGCCTGGGCATACGCAGGGGTAATCAGCATTCGGACGATCCTCGTGAGAACGGGGGAAAGCCGGTCAGGCCCTCAAAGGCGACCGGCTCGGCAAATTCGCGCGGACTATAGCGGCCATTGCCCCAATTGCAACGCTGCCAGACCGCCCTTTTAGCCACCTTGCGGCGGCTGCTCAGGCCCGATAAGGCTGCGTTCTCAGGAACTTCGGACATGCCCAAAAACCTTAGCAAAAGCCCGGCCGGCAAAGGCCCCCGTACCCCTGCCAGAAAGCCCGCCCGCGTCGCGGCAAATCGCCCCAAGGGGGCGTCCAAGAGAACCGTACAGAGGACCGCCAAGGCCCCTCTGAAGGCGGCTCCGGACCTCTCCCAGGAGCGCATCGTCCGCGCGCTGGAGACCATTGCGGCGCACCTCGCCGCCCAGGGCAAGCCGACCGTCGAGATTGAGTCGTTCGAACGGGCGGACGCCTATGTCTGGCACCCCGACGGCCGCCTCTCGGCCGTGCCGCGGGTCAGCCGCGTCGAGCTGTTCCTGCTGAGGGGCGTCGACCGGATGCGCGACATCCTGATGGAGAACACCGAGCGCTTCGCGGGCGGCCTGCCCGCCAACAACGCCCTGCTCTGGGGCGCGCGCGGCATGGGCAAGTCGTCGCTGGTGAAGGCGGCGCATGCCAGCATCAACGCGGACCGCAAGCCCGTCGACAAGTTGAAGCTGATCGAGATCCACCGCGAGGACATCGAAACGCTGCCGATGCTGATGGAGAAGCTGCGCCACTCCGACTTCCGCTTCATCGTGTTCATCGACGACCTCTCCTTCGACGGCAACGACGCGTCCTACAAGTCGCTCAAGGCCGTGCTCGAAGGCGGCATCGAGGGCCGGCCCGAGAACGTCATCCTCTACGCCACGTCGAACCGCCGTCATCTGCTGGCGCGCGACATGATCGAGAACGAGCGTTCGACCGCGATCAATCCCGGCGAAGCCGTCGAGGAGAAGGTCTCGCTGTCGGATCGCTTCGGCCTGTGGCTCGGCTTCCACCGTTGCAGCCAGGACGAATACCTCGCCATGGTGCGCGGCTATTGCAGCCATTTCGGCATCGAGATCGACGACGAGGCGCTGGAGCGCGAGGCCCTGGAATGGTCGACCACCCGCGGCTCCCGCTCGGGCCGCGTCGCCTGGCAGTTCGTGCAGGAGCTGGCGGGCCGTCTGGGCGTCAAGCTGACGTCGAAGTAGCGGAAGCCGAAGCTATCGCCGCTCCCACAACTGTCATCGCCCGCGAAGGCGGGCGATCCAGTACGCCGCGGCTTATCGGCTCAATAACAACTGTCTCTGGAATACTGGATCGCCCGGTCGAAGCCGGGCGATGACAGTGTGCTTGTTGTGATTGCGCGCCCTACTCTGCGTAGGTCTCACGCCCCGTTCAGGAATTGAAGCGGGTCAACCGGGCTCGATCCCTTGCGGATCTCGAAGTGGAGCTGCGGCGACGCCACCTCCCCGGATTGACCCGACTTGGCAATGACCTGACCGCGCTTGATCGTATCGCCGCGCTTCACCATCAGCTCACTCGCATGGGCATATGCGGTGACGTAGCCGTTGGAGTGCCGAACCAGGACCAGATTGCCGTAACCTTTCAGCTCGTTGCCGGAGTAAGCGACGACGCCGTCTTCAGCCGCCTTGACCGGCGTACCCTCGGGCACCGCGAGATTGATGCCGTCGTTGGACTTGCCGTTGGTCTTGGCGCCGTAGCTGGTGACCACCTTGCCGCGGACCGGCCAGCGGAAGGTCGGAAGCGCGCTGGTGGTCTCCGCGGCCTTCGCGGGAGCTTCAGCGGCGGGCTTCTCTTCGACATTTGCGGTGGCTTGAGCGAGGCGCGCGCTCTGCACGGGCGCGGCAGCGGAGGCCACCTTCATGGCGGGCGCAGGCGCAGCCGCGACGGGCTGGAGCGTCCCCGCAACCGGAGCAGCCCCGACGGGAGCCGCGGCAACCGGCGCTGCGAGGGCAGCGGTCTTGGCACCGGGCACGGTCAGCCTGGTGCCGAGCTTCAGCTTGGCCGAGGGATCGAGGCCGTTGGCACGGGCCAGATCAGCCGACGAGATGTGGTTCTTGCGGGCGATGCTGGCGAGCGTGTCGCCGTGATTGACGAAGTGCGTGCTCGGCGGCGCAGCCATGGCCGCAACCGGCTTCGCAACGGGAGCTGCCGCGACCGGAGCCAGCGCAGGCGCTGCTGCGGGTGCAGCGGCCGTGGCCGGATGCGGGATGATCAGCTGCTGGCCGGGCGAGAGCGCGCGCGGGCCCTTGTAGCCGTTGGCGGCAAGGATCGCCTGCGGCGTGACGCGGTAGCGCTTGGCGAGCAGGTCGAGCGTATCGCTGGTGCCGACGATGATCTTGGTTCCGCCGGCCGGCTGCGCCGCCGCAACGGAGCGCGGCGGCACGGTGGCCGTGGTCTCCAGATGCGGCTGCGCCGGGGGCGCGTAGGAGCTGACGCCGCGCCCGCCTCCGGACACGCCGCCACCGCCCGCAACGGGATAGGATTGCGGCGCCGACACCGCCGGCGGCGGCAAGGGCTGCGACTGGTAATAACCGGGCTGCGTCTGCGGCCGCGAATATTGCGGCAGCTCACGGGGCTGCTGCGGCGGTGCCTGCTGCACCGAACCGGTCGCCTCGGACGAGAAGGGATTGGAGAAGTTCGACTGGGACAGTCGCGACGACATGTCGGCGCTGCACCCTGCGAAGCTGAAGGAGATCAGCGCCAGCACCGCGACCTGCGGCACGCGGCGCGAGTAAAGCAACTCGGCGACAGCGGACATGGTTACTCACTCGTACGCAACAGAACTGGTGTTTTAAGTAAACACGCGCCGAGTAAATAACGGCTTAACCCTCTCAATAAGACGTTGGCGGCACAGCCAATCCGGAATTCTACAGCTCCCGCGCCACCCCCGGCAGCGCCGGCACGAAGCGGACTTCGACGAGTTCCTTGCGCTCGATCCCCCCTTCGGTGCGGGTCAGGCGGACCAGCGTCTGCACGCCCTGATGCGGGCCGACCGGCGCGATCAGAATACCCCCGACCTCCAGCCGCTCGACCAGGTTCTCGGGGATCTGCTCCATCGCGGCGGTGACGATGATGCGATCGAACGGGCCGATGTTGGGCGGCAGGTTGAGCCCGTCGCCGAGCATCACCTCGACATTGTGACAGCCCAGCTTTTCCAGCCTGGCGCGCGCGGCATCTGCGAGCTTGCGATAGCGCTCGACCGTCAGGACCTGGCCGGCGAGCCGGGACAGCACGGCTGCCTGATAGCCAGAACCAGCCCCGATCTCGAGCACGCGATGCTTCTTCTGCAACTGAAGCTGCTCGGTCATGTAGGCCACGACGAAGGGCTGGCTGATGGTCTGCCCGCAGGCGATCGGCAGCGCGCTGTCCCGATAGGCGCCCTCGCGGTCGGCCTCATCGACGAATCGCTCGCGCGGCACCTCCTCCATGGTTCGCAGCACCGCCTGATCGCTGATGCCCCGACGCCTCAGCGAAAGCTGAAACATCATCTTTTCCGGCGGATGCTGTTGAGAGGTCATTGCCTGCTGACGCTGTCTTGCCGGCCCCGATCGGCGTCAAACCGGGACGCGGAATCTTGTTCCTGCTCAGGAACCCATGATAACCTTGCCGCGGTGCATTTGACCACAAAATGGCTTGCCACGGGCAAGCCGCGATGACCATTTTCAGGCATCCGTTCGTCGAAGCGCGCATTGCGTCGATTCGTGTTATCTGCGAACGTTTTCGGCAATGGGCAAGGACTCAACAATGACCGCAGGGCTTTCCGGCCGCTCTGTATTCCTCGTCGAAGACGAGGTGATGATCAGGATGATGGTCGCGGACATGCTCGAGGAGCTCGGCTACAAGGTCGCAGCCGAGGCAGGCGACATCAACGAGGCCATGCGCCTTGCCCAGGCGACCGAGTTCGACATCGCCATTCTCGACGTCAACGTCAACGGCAAGGTCATCTCGCCGGTCGCCGACGTCATCAAGGCCAAGGGCTGCCCCTTCATCTTCGCCACCGGCTATGGCTCCTCCGGCCTGCCCGAGCAGTACCGCGACCGGCCGGCGCTGCAGAAGCCGTTCCAGCTCGACGCGCTCGGCAAGACCATCGAAGCCGCGCTCCGCGGCGGGTAGCCACAACCGCCGGCCCCGTAGCCCGGATGGAGCGCAGCGCAATCCGGGAATCTCGCCACGAGCGATGGCCCCGGATTTCGCTTCGCTCCATCCGGGCTACGGCAGCTCGCGTTACTTCAGCGTCGCGCTGAGCTCTTCCGAAAACGCCTCATTGGTGCGGTCGAGCCTGAGCGGCGTGACCGAGACGTAGCGCTCGCGAAGGGCTGCGAGATCGGTGCCGTCCGCCGGCGTGTCCATCATCGCGGCGCGCTCGAAGCCAATCCAGAAATAGGGATTGCCGCGGCCATCCCTGCGCTCGTCGATCTTCAGGAAGCCGAGATTGCGCTTGCCCTGGCGCGTGACGCGGATGCCGAGCACGTCCTCGGGCGCGCAGGACGGGAAGTTGACGTTGATGACGGTGTCCTTGGGGATGCCGGCGGCGATCACCTTGCGCAGGATGTCGGGGCCGAACTTGCGCGCGGTGTCCCATTGCGGCCGATCGCGGGTCTCGACGCTGAACTCCTGCGACAGCGCGAACGACGGCAGCCCCAGAATGGTGCCCTCCAGCGCGCCGGCGATGGTGCCGGAATAGACCACGTCCTCGGCGACGTTGCGGCCCTTGTTGACCCCGGACAGCACGATGTCCGGCAGCTTGGCCCCGAGGATATGACGCGCGCCCATGATGACGCAGTCGGTCGGCGTGCCGCGCACGGCAAAGTGCCGCGGCCCGACTTCGCGCAAGCGCAACGGATCGTTCAGCGACAGCGAATGCGAGACGCCGGACTGGTCGAGCTCGGGCGCCACCACCCAGACGTCGTCGGACAGCGCGCGCGCAATCTCCTCCACGACCTTGAGGCCGGGAGCGTGGATGCCGTCGTCATTGGTGCAGAGGATGCGCATGCGAGGGGTCGATTCCAATAAGTGGGGTCCGGGCCGTCTTATCCGGCTCAGGCCGATCAGGCAAACCGGCCGATCAGGGTTCCCGGCGCAGGCGTCGCTAGCGGCGGACGCGCCATTGCGGCAGGAAGCGCGCCAGCCGGCCCTCCGCACGCAGCTCCATCGCCGGCACCGCCGGACTGACGATCGGCGCCTCGATCACACCGAGCGCCTCCAATTGCGCGACGAGCGGGTTGGACTCCGGTGCCTGCGGAAAGCGTTCGCGCGCCATCGTCAGCGCCTTGTCGAAGTCTGCAGCGTTCACGCCGGGCTTGGCCCGCCGGCTCTGCACCAGCGCCTCGTCCCAGAGCCGCGCGATGTCGATGTCGAGCACGCCGCGCAGGCGCTGGTCGACGGCCTGAATGCCGGCCCCCGTCACCGCCCATTGTCTGCCGACCCAGAAGATGTCGCGGTGCAAGGCCATGAACGGGTGGGTTCGCGTTGCGGGAGCCGGCAGGATAGCCGGCCGCCCGCTCCGCGCAACCCTACTCGCGCCCGATTACTTTCAGACCACCCATATAAGGCCGCAGCACGTCAGGGACTGCGATCGAGCCGTCCTCCTGCTGATAGGTCTCCATCACCGCGATCAGCGCACGGCCGAGCGCAGTGCCCGAGCCGTTCAGCGTGTGCACGAAGCGCGGCTTGCCGTCCGGACCGCGCGAGCGCGCATCCATGCGGCGCGCCTGGAAGTCGCCGCACACCGAGCAGCTCGAGATCTCGCGGAACGCCCCGCCCTCGCCCTGGCCCGGCATCCAGACCTCGATGTCATAGGTTTTTTGCGACGAGAAACCCATATCCCCTGCGCAGAGCGTCATCACGCGGTAATGCAGCCCGAGCCGCTGCAGCACCTGCTCGGCACAGGACAGCATCCGCTCCAGCTCGTCCTTGCTCACTTCCGGCGTCGTGATCGACACCAGTTCGACCTTGGTGAACTGGTGCTGGCGGATCATGCCGCGGGTATCGCGCCCGGCGGCCCCGGCCTCGGCGCGGAAGCACGGCGTCAACGCGGTCAGCCGCATCGGCAATTGCTTCTCGTCGAGGATGGATTCGCGCGCGAGGTTGGTGAGCGAGACTTCCGCGGTCGGGATGAGGCCGAGGCGCTCCGTCCTCAGCCGCTCCTGGTCGGCGGATGCGAGCAGCTCGCCCTTGATCGCCCAGAACTGGTCGTCCTCGAATTTCGGCAGCTGTCCGGTGCCGAACATCACCTCGTTGCGCACCAGCAGCGGCGGATTGATCTCGGTATAGCCGTGCTCGTCGACATGCAGATTGAGCATGAACTGGCCGAGCGCACGCTCGAGCCGCGCCAGTCCCCTCTTCAGCACGACGAAGCGCGCGCCGGAGAGCTTTGCCGCCGCCTCGAAATCCATATCGCCGAGCGCCGTGCCGAGATCGTCATGCAGCTTCGGCGCGAAATTGTAATTGCGCTTGTTGCCGAACACGTGGTGCTGCACGTTGCCGTGCTCGTCGACGCCATCGGGCACCTCGTCGAACGGAATGTTCGGGATCGCGGACAGCTCCTTGGCAAGCTCTTCATCAGCGGCTTTCGCCGCGGCTTCGAGCTGCGGCATCGTGGTCTTGAGCTCGGCGACTTCCGCCATCAGCTTGGCCGCGCGCGCCTCGTCCTTGGCCTTCTTGGCATCGCCGATCTCCTTGGAGGCCGCATTGCGCCGCGCCTGCGCCTGCTCGGACGCCAGGATCGCGGAGCGCCGCGTCTCGTCGATCGCGAGCAGCGAAGCCGAGAGCGGCTTCAGTCCCCGCCGGGCGAGGCCAGCGTCGAAGGCTTGCGGATTGTCGCGGATCGATTTGATGTCGTGCATGGCTGTGGTCCCAAGGGCTTGTTGCAAACTTTCAACGCCAACGTTGCAAGTCAGCATCAACGTCGTAAGTCAGCAATGACTGGCATCCCCTAGCACAGCTGTCATCGCCCGCGAAGGCGGGCGATCCAGTATTCCAGAGACGGCAGTGATTCTCCGGGGGGGCGCGGCGTACTGGATTCCCCGCCTTCGCGGGGAATGACAGTGGTGCGAGTAGCGCCGCCCTACTCCGCCGGATTGGTCGGCGCCGACACGTCGGTACCGGTGGCGGCCTGCGCGGCGGCCGCCTTCTTCTCCACCATGGCCACCGCGATGATCGAGCCCTCATAGAGCGCCATCAGCGGGATCGCGAGCGAGCATTGGCTGATCACGTCGGGCGGCGTCAGCACGGCCGCGATGACGAAGGCGATGACGATGAAATAGCGCCGCTTCTCGCGCAGCATCTTCGAGGTGACGATGCCGATCCGCCCGAGCAGCGTCAGGATGACCGGAAGCTGGAAGGCGATGCCGAAGGCGAAGATCAGCGACATCATCAGCGACAGATATTCGCCGACCTTCGGCAACAGCTCGATCTTCGCGGTCTCGTCGCTGCCGAGCTGCTGCATGCCGAGCGAGAATTTCGCCAGCATCGGGAACACGACGAAATAGACCAGCGCCGCCCCCAGCACGAAAAAGAATGGCGTCGCGACCAGATACGGCAGGAAGGCCTGCTTCTCGTGCTTGTAGAGCCCCGGCGCCACGAACATGTAGATCTGCCCCGCCACGATCGGGAACGAGATGAAGGCCGCGCCAAACATCGCCAGCTTCAGCTGGGTGATGAAATATTCCAGGAACGCGGTGTAGATCAGCTTGGCGTTCGCGGGATCGCCGACGGCCAGGACATATGGCCATACCAACACGTTGAAGATCTGCTTGGCGAAGAAGAAGCAGAAGATGAAGGCTATGCCAAAGCCGAGCAGCGCCTTGATCAGCCGCGAGCGCAGCTCGATCAGGTGGTCCATCAGCGGGGCTTTGCTGGCCTCGATATCGGCGTCGCTCATGACGCTTTGGCGTCCTTGATCGCTTCGGATGGCGCGGTGTCCTGCGCAACCTGCGCCTGTTCGACCTCACGGGTGATCGCGAGCGGCTCGCTCGCGGCCGCATGCGCCTCGGCTTCCATGAAAGTAGCGGGTGTCGGGGCTTCCGGCGTGGTGGGCGTTGCCGGAGGTTCGACGACAGTCGTCGTGGACGTCTCCGTGGGCTTGTCCAGGGCATCGACGCGAAGCGCGTCGCTGACGTCCTTTTGGAGCGAGGTCAGCGGATTGAATCCGGTCGCGGCTTCCTTGACCTCGTCAAAGCTCTTCTTGAGGTCGGCCATCTCGGCCTCGCGCATCGCTTCCTGGAACTGGCCCTGGAATTCGGCGGCCATCTTGCGCGCCTTGGCCATCCACTGTCCGACCATGCGCAGCACGCCCGGCAGCTCTTTCGGGCCGATGGCGATCAGGGCCACGACCCCGATGAGGACCAGTTCACTCCACCCGATGTCGAACATGAGGTCTTCCGTTCACGCCAAGCCGCAACCGGCCCAATCCCTTGCGCGCAGGATCGGGGCGGCTACCCGCCTCTCGCGTGCTTCTTTCGGCTCAGACGGCCTTGCTGCCGACGTCGGACCGCGCCGCGGTCGGCGCATTGTTGTGCTCGATGGACTTGGCCGGCTCCGGCTTCTCGGCGGGCTTGTCGTCGTCCTGCATGCCCTTCTTGAACGCCTTGATGCCCTGGGCCACGTCACCCATCAGGTCCGAAATCTTGCCGCGACCGAACAGCAGCAGGACCACTGCGATCACCAGGATCCAGTGCCAAATGCTGAGTGAACCCATCCTGCAACCCTCCAAACGCACATGGCCGGGGACCGGCCGATCTTCACCGAAACCTAGGCTTGGCAGGTCTCAAAAACAAGGACCAAGGCAGCGCCAATTCTCTGTGAGCGCTACGTAATCTTGCTAGTGTTAACTGTCGCAGGGATCCGGAAGCTGACGGTACGTCAGTCCTCGCGGCTGCCGTCGCTGCCACCCTCGCCGCCCTCATGGCTGGCTTCCGGCGCATCTTGCTGGGGCTCGGGCTCGACTGCAGGCGCCAGCGCCAGGTCGAGGTCCTCGCCCGGTTCCAGAGGATCCTCGTCCTCGCGCAAGGCCGGATCGTCAGATGGCGTCGGCACGCTGAAGCCGGTCGGCAGGCGCGAATCCAAGAGGCCCGTGCCCTTCAGCTCCTCCAGGCCCGGCAGATCGCCGAGCTGTTCCAGGGTGAACTGCGACAGGAAGTCCTCCGTGGTTCCGAAGGTGAGCGGACGGCCCGGCGTCTTGCGACGGCCGCGCGGCTTGATCCAGCCCGTCTCCAGCAGCACGTCGAGCGTGCCCTTCGAGGTGACGACGCCGCGGATCTCTTCGATTTCGGCGCGCGTCACGGGCTGGTGATAGGCGATGATCGCCAGCACCTCGATCGCCGCGCGCGACAGGCGGCGGGTCTCGGTGCTTTCCCGCGTCATCAGCCAGGCGAGATCGCCGGCGGTGCGGAAAGTCCATTTGTTGGCAACGCGAACGAGATTCACCCCGCGCAAGGAATAGTCGGCCTGAAGCTGTTCGAGCGCGGCCTTGACGTCGACCCCCTCGGGCATGCGCTTGGCCAGCGTCGCGGTATCAAGCGGTTCACTCGAGGCGAACAGCAGCGCTTCCAGCAGCCGCAATTCCTCGGGCCGCGCCTGGGCTTCATTCTCCATCGGCTCGGCCTCTTCTACCCGCACTTCAGCCAGGCTTGCCATGGCAGACTCTCCTTCTTGCACTTAACCGACCGGCGCATCGGGCGCAGGAACTGCGTCCGGGACCGGTTTCGGGCGCCCCTTCCGGAAGTAGATGGGGGCGAACGCTTCTTTCTGATTCAGCTCGAGCTGCCCCTCGCGAACGAGTTCCAGCGCGGCGGCAAAGCTAGAGGCGAACACCGTTGCGCGCTGCGTGGGATCGGCGACGTGCCGGATCAGGAAGTCGTCGAGCACGCCCCAATCGTCCTGCTCGGTGATGCTGCCGACCAGCCGCTCCAGCGTCGCGCGCGCTTCCGCGAGCGACCACACCGTGCGCTTGGCCAGATGCACGCTCGCGAGCACGCGCGACTGGCGCTGCGAGGCATAGGCGGTGAGCAGGTCGTACAGCGTCGCGGTGTATTTCGGATGCCGGATCTCGGCGATCTGCTCGGGCTCGCCGCGCGCGAAGATGTCACGCTGCAATTGCGGCCTGTTCAACAGGCGATTGGCGGCCTCGCGAATGGCCTCCAGCCGGCGCAGGCGATTGGCGAGCGCGGTGGCCATCTGCTCGGCGCTCGGGCCTTCCGCGCTCGGCGGCTCGGGCAGCAACAGGCGCGACTTCAGGAAGGCGAGCCACGCCGCCATCACGAGATAGTCGGCGGCAAGCTCGAGCCGGATTTTTCGCGCGGCTTCGATGAAGTGGAGATATTGGTCGGCGAGCGCCAGGATCGAGATCTTGGCGAGATCGACCTTCTGCTGCCGCGCCAGCGCGAGCAGCAGGTCGAGCGGGCCTTCATAGCCCTCGACGTCCACCACCAACGCCGGCTCCCCCTCGGCAAGCTCTGCGGGCCGCCCGGTTTCGAAGGATAGAATTTCTGCGGTCATGCGGATGCCGTGTTTGCCCGTGCGATCAATGCGTCCAGCTCAGTGCGTGCGGCGACGCGGTCGAGCGGCTGCGGTGCCTTGCGGGCGGCGAGCGCGGCGTTCGCCCGCTCCAGCGCCCGGCCCGACAGCTCGGGCGTCTGGCCGGCAACCGCGCGCATTTCCTCGATATTGCCGTTGCAATGCAGGGCCATGTCGCAGCCGGCCGCAAAGATGGCGCGAGTCCGTTCGGCGATATTTCCCGACAGCGCGTTCATCGACACGTCATCACTCATCAACAAACCCTGGAACCCGATTGCGCCGCGAATCACGTCAGCAATCATTGTCGCAGATGTCGTCGCCGGATGGGCGGGGTCGACCGCGCTAAACACAACATGTGCAGTCATGGCCATCGGCAGGTCCGACAGCGGCTTGAACGCGGCGAAATCGGTCCGTTCCAGCTCATCCTTCGGCGTATCGACCATCGGCAGCTTGAAATGGGTGTCCGCGGTGGCGCGGCCATGGCCGGGAATGTGCTTGAGCACCGGCAGCACGCCGCCCTGCTCCAGCCCCTCGGTGACCGCGCGCGCGATCGCCGCGACCTTGGCCGGCTCCGTGCCGTAGGCCCGGTTCCCGATCACGGCATCGGCGCCCGGCACCGGCACATCGGCCAGCGGCAGGCAGTCCACGGTGATGCCGAGATCGGCCAGATCAGCCGCGATCAGACGGGCCGACAGGCGCGCTGCGGTGAGCCCAAGCGCCGAATCAGTGTCGTACAAGGTCGAGAAAACGGCCCCCGGCGGATAGACCGGCCAGTGCGGCGGACCCAGGCGCTGAACCCGTCCGCCTTCCTGATCGATCAGGACCGGCGCATCGGGCGCGCCTGCCGCGGTCCGCAATTCCGCAACCAATGCAGCGACTTGCGCTGGCGTTGCGACGTTGCGCTTGAAGAGGATGAAGCCCCATGGACGTTCGGCGCGGATAAACGCCCGCTCGTCGGCGGTCAGTTCGGTTCCGGATACACCGGTAATGAAGGCCCGCGTGCTCATAACGGCCGATTAACCCTGACCCGCGAGGGGGTCAAGGAAACGGCCGTTAATTCCTCTGGACGAAGCAGGCGGACAGGCCTGCGGACTTCAGGCTGTTGCAGGCGTGCGTCGCCTCCTCGGCCGAAGCATAGGGACCGGCGAAGGCGCGGTAGACGACCCCCTTGCCCTTGTCGGAGAGATCGACGCGCTTGATCACCGGCGACCGGGAGCCAAGCACGCTGCCATACTTGCCCTGAAGCACGCGGTAGGACGCCGCGGCGCTATCCTCGCTCTGCTGCGAGGAGACCTGCACGATGTAGCCGCCACCGCCGCTGCTGGCGGCGGGCGCAATCTGGGTCGGCGCGGTCGCAGCCATCCGCTGCGGCGGCTCGGCGGCCGGAGCCGCTTGCGGCGCCAGCGACATCGGCTGATTGGCGCTGGCATTGGCCGAGGTCGGCGGATTGCGCGGGGCCGGTGGAGCCGCGGGAGCGGCAACCGGCTTCGGCGCAGCAGCCGGCTTGGCGGCAGCAGCCGATTGCGGCGCGGCGCTGTCGGTCTGATCGCCCTTCACGGCAACCGTCCTGATCGGGCGCGGCGAATTGTTCGGCAGCGTGCCGTTGCTCGCGCCCGGCGGCGGCACCGCGGACGGCGACACGCTCGCAACCGACGGCGGGTTCGCATTCTGGTTCAACGGCGGGAACACCACGCGAGGACCGCCCGCCTTGGTGGCGACGTCCACCGGCGCCTCTTCGCGCGGCACGATCTTTTCGGTGCCGTCGCCGGTCACCATGCGATCCGGCACCTTGGCCGAAGAATCCGTCGGTGCGGGCACGATCTTGGTCGGCGTGTTGTCGGCCTTGATGATCGGCGGCTCGCCGCTGCGGGGCGAACCGACATAGGTCTTGTAGGCGAAAGCCGCGCCGGTGCCGACCACGGCCAGCGCCAGGATCGCCGCGACCGTCATCATGCCGCCGCGCTTCTTGGGCTCGTCGACCTCCGCATCGGGATAGTCGCTCTGATAGGCGTAGGGATCGTCCGGATAGGCGGGATCGCGCTGATAGTCCTGCTCGCCTGCCTCGAGCCGGCCGTAGAGCGCGTCGTCGTAGCGCGCCGGATCGGGCTGCTGATGCGGCTCCGGATAGGCTTGCTGCTGATAGGCCTGGTCCTGCTGCTGGTAGGCCTGCTCGGGATAGGCGTGATCGGGATAGGCCTGCGGCTGGCGAGGCTCGGGCTCCGGGGCGGCGGGCTGGGCCGAATAGCGATGCAACGGATGAACAGGGCTCACGGAGACCGGATAGTCAGGCTCCGGGGCCGGCGCCGGCTGCACATTGGCGCGCCGCATCCATGAGGGCGGACCGGGCTGCGCCGGGGCTGGCTCGGCATAGTCCTGCTGATATTCGTCTTGCTGATATTCGTTCTGCCGATAGTCGTCCTGATAACCCTGCGAGGGCGGAGGCGGCGTCGGCGAATGCGCGCTGGGCCGCGACTGCGCGGCGAACGGATCGGTCTGTCCGATCAGGCGGGCAAGCTCAGCCAGGGGATCGCTGTCCACCTTCCCATGCTGATCGCCACCGCGACCATAGTCATCGGAAGGAAACGGTCTGTCCTGATATCGTTCGGCCATCGTGATGATGCGTCCCTTCGGGAAAGCCGCGCGCCCCCTCGACCAAGGCACGGCCTTCGACCCACAAGGCTTTCAACCAAGTCTAAGCGATCCGGCTTCTGCCGGTACCCCCAACAATCCCCTTAAGTAGTTCGCCCCAAACTACCGCATCTCGTTCGGTGCATGGACGCCGAGGATGGCGAGGCCCGATGCCAGAACCGAGACGACGCCCTGGACCATTGCCAATCGCGCCTTTGTAAGATCTGCATCATTATTGATAATGAAGCGTAAATAGGGCAAATCGCGCCCCTTCGTCCAAAGTGCGTGAAATTCGCTCGCTAAGTCATAGAGATAAAAGGCAATACGGTGCGGCTCGTGGGCCGCGGCGGCGGCTTCGAGCATGCGAGGATATATTGCGAGCCGCTTGAGAAGTTCAAGCTCGACCGGGTCCGACAGCCGCTCCACCGCCGACTCACTGAGCCACGCGATCCGGGCGCCGGTATCCTCCGGCAGGTCCGGGAATACCTCGGCCCGGGCGTTGCGGAAGATCGAGTGGCCGCGCGCGTGGCCGTACTGGACGTAGAACACCGGGTTGTCGCGCGACTGTTCCATGACCTTGGCGAGGTCGAAGTCGAGCACCGCGTCGTTCTTGCGGTACAGCATCATGAAGCGGACGGCGTCCTGGCCGACTTCATCCACCACCTCACGCAAGGTGACGAAGTCCCCGCTCCGCTTCGACATTTTCACGGGCTCGCCGTTGCGCAGCAACTTCACGAGCTGGACGATCTTGACGTCGAGCGCGCCCTTGCCCGACGTCGTCGCCTTCACCGCCGCCTGCATGCGCTTGATGTAGCCGCCATGGTCGGCGCCCCAGACGTCGATCATCTCCGCAAAACCACGGTCGAACTTGTTCTTGTGGTAGGCGATGTCGGAGGCGAAGTAGGTGTAGGAATTGTCCGACTTGATCAGCGGACGATCGACGTCGTCGCCATAGGCGGTCGCCTTGAACAGCAACTGCTCGCGGTCTTCCCAGTCCTCGACCGGCGCGCCCTTCGGCGGCGGCAGGCGGCCTTCGTAGATGTCGCCCTTGGCCTTGAGGAAATCGATGGTCTCGGCAACCCGGTTGTTGCCGGTCTCGATCAGCGACCGCTCCGAGAAGAACACGTCGTGGCGGATGTTGAGGGCAGCGAGATCGTCCTTGATCTCGTCCATCATCATTGCGATCGCCTTGGCGCGCACCGTCGGCAGCCACTGCCCCTCGCTCATCGCGAGCAGCTTGTCGCCGTGTTCCTTCGCCAGCGCCGCGCCGACCGGCTTCAGATAGTCGCCGGGATAGAGGCCTTCCGGGATCGCGCCGATGTCCTCGCCGAGCGCCTCGCGGTAGCGGAGGAACGCGGAGCGCGCGAGCACGTCGACCTGGGCGCCGGCGTCGTTGATATAATACTCGCGCGTGACGTCGTGGCCGCCGAACTGCAGCAGGCTCGCCAGCGCATCGCCGAACACGGCGCCGCGGCAATGGCCGACATGCATCGGCCCGGTCGGGTTGGCCGAGACGTATTCGACATTGACCTTGGACCCACCGCGGACGCGGCCGTAATCGGCGGCCTCCCGCAGCACGGTGCGCAGCGCCTCGGCCCAGGCGGCCGGCTTCAAGGTCAGATTGATGAAGCCGGGGCCGGCGACGTCGACCTTGGCGATCAGCGCGTCGGCGCGGAGCTTTTCAGCGATCTGCTCGGCGAGGTCGCGCGGCTTGGCCTTTGCCTCTTTCGCCAGCACCATCGCGGCGTTGGTCGCCATGTCGCCATGGGTGGCATCGCGCGGCGGCTCGACCACCACGCGCGAGAAATCGATGCCCTCGGGCCAGTTGGCTTCCGCGGCAAGCGTACGGCAGGCGGCGTGCACGCGTGCGAGCACATCGGCGAACAAATGCAGGGATGAGGAGGTCTGGGGCATGGGCGCCGCCTAACGCAAATCCGGGGTCGAGTCAAAGAGCCGCTGATGCTCGGTCAGGGCGAAACGGTCGGTCATTCCGGCAATGAAATTGCCGATCCGCCGGGCCCGGTCACCCTCGTCGTCGGCCTCCGCCCCCACCAGCCATTCCGGCGGCAGCTCGCCCGGCGATTTCAGATACTTGGCGAACAGGTCGAACAGGATCTGCTCCGCCTCCCCCATCACCCGCATCACCCGCTTGTGGCGGTACATGTGCTGGTACAGGAAGCGCTTGATCGCGGCCTCCTCCTCGGCAACCTCGGCCGGGAACGCCACCAGGGCCCGGCTCTGCTGGCGCACGTCCTGGGCCGATTGCGGCTTCACCGCGGCGAGGTTCATCCGGGTCTCCCCGAACACCGCGCCGATCAGGTGCGAGATCAGCTCGCGCACCAATTCGGCCCCGCGCCTGAGGTCCTCAAGGCCGGGGTAATGCGACGAGGTCTCGGCAATGATCTCGGCCGTGAGCGGCATGACCTTGAGGTCGTCCAGATGGAACAGGCCGGCGCGCAGGCCGTCGTCGATGTCGTGGGCGTCGTAGGCGATGTCGTCGGCGAGCGCGGCGACCTGTGCCTCCAGCGAGGCGAAGCTCCACAATTCGAGGTCGTAGGTCTTGATGTAGTCGGCGATGCCGACGGGGATGCCATGCTCGCGATAGCGGCCAACAGGCGCGCCGCTGCGGTCGGTCAACGGACCGTTGTGCTTGACGATGCCCTCGAGCGCCTCCCAGGTCAGGTTGAGCCCGTCGAAGTCAGGATAGCGGTGCTCCAGCGAGGCAACGACGCGGAGCGTCTGGGCATTGTGGTCGAAGCCGCCGAAATTCTTCAGGCAGGCGTCGAGCGCCCGCTCGCCGGCATGACCGAACGGGGGATGGCCGAGATCGTGGGCGAGCGCCAGCGTCTCCGTGAGGTCCTCGTCCAGCCCGAGTTGCCGGGCGAGCGCGCGGGCGATCTGCGCCACCTCCAGCGAATGGGTCAGCCGCGTGCGGTAGTGATCGCCCTCGTGGAACACGAACACCTGGGTCTTGTACTTCAGGCGGCGGAACGCTGTGGAATGGATCACCCGGTCGCAATCCCGCCGGAACGGGCTGCGGGTCCGGCTCGGGGGCTCCGCGACCAGCCGGCCGCGGCTGCGTTCGGGGTCGCAGGCATAGGGCGCGCGGGGGGCTGCCATTCCGACGGACACGACGAATTTAGTCCCTATCCATTTGATTCTGCGTATCCTTGCACTTAACTATGCCGGACGCGGGATACCAAATGAATTGGGCATGACCGCGGGACTATCGGAGACGAGCCATGACGACCGATGTGACCATCAGTGACCGCGCCGCACGCCGGATTGGGGAGATCCTCAAGGGCGAAGGCACAGGCGCGATGCTGCGCATTTCTGTCGAGGGCGGCGGCTGCTCGGGCTTCCAGTACAAGTTCGACATCGACCGTGCACGGACCGACGATGATCTCGTCATCGAGCAGGACAATGCGGTGGTGCTGGTCGATTCCGCCTCGCAGCCGTTCCTGGCGGGCTCGCAGGTCGATTTCGTCGATGACCTGATCGGCGCCTCGTTCCGCGTCAACAATCCGAACGCGACGGCCTCCTGCGGCTGCGGGACCAGCTTCTCGGTCTAGCCCGACTTTTGACGGGTCGTGGCTGAATCATTCCGGCGAATTGCGCTGGGCTTGCCGCCATCGCGCGCACTGCGGTTCAATCCCCTGCGAGCTTCTGTCCGACCGCGTAAAGCCTGCAATCCTCGCCGCGCGAATTGATCTTGCATTTCATCAAGGCAGGCTCGCGCGCCTCGACAGCTGTGCGGCCAAATCCAGTCCCGCAATGGCCGCGCGTGCTCACCGCGAAGGCCTTGGCATCATCGGGATTGGCGAGGTAGTCCGCGAACGCCTGCTGGCAGGCGGCGACACCCCCCGGCGGGATTGGCAGCTCAGCGAACAGCGGCGCCTCGATGACGGTCTTGGTTGGCAGACCCAGCTTTTCGAGGAAGGGTTCGACGGACGGAAACCAGGTGTCCGCCGGCGCGAGCATGACAGCGTTGTGACCGTTCGGTTCGAACGGAGGTAGCACATGCAGTTGCGCAGGCGCACCGCCGGCGCTGTAGGCCGCGAACATGCGCCGTGCCAAATCCGGACCGTAGAATTGATCGTTCTCGGCATAGAGCCAAAGCATGGGGACGCGGGCCGTGCGCCCAAATGCGGCCGATGCATCGACCAGATTATCAGGCGAGCAAGGTTGGTTGGGTGCGGAGGAGCTATGCCGACCGCCATCAAAATTCACGGCGCCAACGACTCCCGATATGTTCTGTGCGGCGACGGCCATCACCGCGAGCCCCCCAACGGAATGACCGAGCAAGACGACGTGCTCGGCGTCGACCCAGGGCTCATGACTCAGTGAAGCGACCGCCGCAATGACATCGTCGCTGGCAGCGCGCGTGGCCGGAAGATAGTCGCAGGTCTGCCGCGCAGACTCGGAGAACCCTCCCCGGGATCGGCCGTAGCCACGACGCATGATCGTGGCCACTGCATATCCGCGCTGCGCGAAGGCGACGGCCGCCTTGCTGTAACCGACCGGAGAACGGTTGAGGAGTTCAGCGAAGAATTCCTCGCCGCCGCCAGGCATTCCGTGATTGATCACGACGAGAGGAAATTTGCCGGGACGATCAGGACGAATGACGAAGCTTTCGAGCAACACTTTGTTGCCGGAGATCACGACAGGCAACATCATGTGCGCGCTCATCAGCGGCCCGTCGCCGGCGCGGGCGGAGGCCGTGAACAGGACGAGAAGCAGGACAACAATGCGCATGGTGGTGCAAGGTAACACCGCGCATCCGAATTGCCAGCGCCCGGCCGACCGGCGTGAAACGCATATTCAGGCACGTGGTTAGCGTCTACGCGCCGGTGATCTGCCTTTCCTCGTCCGTCCACTCCATCTCGACCGGCATCAGCTCCGGCTGCAGCGGCGGCGCGTCCTCCGCCATGGTGTATCCGTCGAGCGCGCGCAGTAAGGCTGCGACCAGCGCCGGCTTGCGCAACGGCTTGGCGAGGAAGTCCGACATGCCTGCCTCGCGGCAGATCTTGACGTCCTCGGGAAAGGCATTGGCCGTCAGCGCGACGATGGGCAAGGCCGCGAAGCGTCCGCCTCGCACGCGGATCGCGCGGGTGGCGGCAAGCCCGTCCATGTCGGGCATGCGCACGTCCATCAGCACGACATCGTAATCGCCCTCGGAGGCCGCCGCGACGGCTTCGGTGCCGTCGGTGACGACACGCAGCTCGACCTCGAAGGCCCCCAGCATCTTGCTGACGACCATGCGGTTGACGGCATCGTCCTCCGCGACCAGCACTTTCAGCGGCCGATCGAGGCCGGCGATGCGGGTCTTGAGCTGGTCAGCCTCATCGCGTTCCGACACCTGCTCGGAAATCTGCGCCTGGCTCCAGGGCAGCACCAGCGTGAAGCGGAAGGTCGAGCCCTGCCCTGGCGTCGAGGTGACGCCGATCGTGCCGCCCATCTGCTCGATGATGCGCCTGGAGATCGCAAGGCCGAGGCCGGTGCCGCCGAAGCGGCGGCTGATCGAGGCATCGGCCTGCGCGAAGTCGCTGAAGAGCTGGCCGAGCTTTTCGGGAGCGATACCGATGCCGCTGTCGGTGACAGCCCACTCGACGGTCGCCAGCAGGTCGCGGCGCGTCTGGCAGGTCGCCGAGATCGTCACCTCGCCGTCGTCGGTGAACTTAACCGCATTGGAGGCGAGGTTGAGCAGCACCTGGCGGATGCGCGCGACGTCGCCGCGCAGCGTCGGCGGCAGGTTCGGATCGAGCTCCAGCTTGACCGTCAAGCCCTTGCTCTTGGCGCTCGCGCGCACCACGGTCGCGACCGCCTCGACCAGCGCCTGCGGCGCGAAGTCGATCGCCTCGAAGGTGAAGCGCCCGGCCTCGAGCTTGGAAAGGTCGAGGATGTCGTTGAGGATGCGCTGGAGGTTGTCGCCGGATTCGCGGATCGTGGTGACGGCCTCGCGCTGCTCCGGATCGAGCCTGGTCTCGAGCAGCATGCTGGCAAGCCCGAGCACGCCGTTCATGGGCGTGCGGATCTCGTGGCTCATCACCGCGAGGAAGTCCGACTTGGCGCGGCTCTCGGCCTCGGCCTTCTCGGCGCGCCAGCGCTCGGTCACGTCGCGCCCGAAGCCGCGATAGCCGAGGAAGTGACCCTCGCGATCATAGGCGGGCTTCGCCGTCAGCGACCACAGCCGTGCCTCGCCGCCGGCGACGACCTTGAGGTTCATCTCGTGCAGCGGCTCGGCGTGTTCCATCAGGCCGACGATGTTGTAGGCCGCGGACTTGTCCTCGGGGCAGAGCATGTCGAGCACGTCGGCGAACAGCGAGCCCTTCAGCAGCGGCAGCGGTACCTGCGCGACGTCGGCGAAGCGTTGCGGCACGTCGACCAGATGCCCTTCGGCGTCGGTCTGCCACAGCCAGTCGCTGGCGTTCTCCTGGAAGTCCTTCAGCAGCAGCGAGATGATCTCGGTCTGCCGCTCGAGCTCGAGCTGGGCCTTGAGATTGCCGAGGAACAGATTGCCTTGCGAGACGATGTTGCGCGCCATGAAAAACGCGAACAGCAGCAGGAATACCGAGGTCACGAGATAAGGCCCGGTGCCGCACAGCAGCAGCGAGCCGGCGCAGGCGACCGTCATGGTGGCGAGGTAGACGAGGCCGGCGCGGGGGAACGTCGACAGCGTGAAGGCGCCGCCCGACATCATGCCGACCATCAGGCAGGCGAGGATCAGCTGGCTGGTCGGCTCGATGCGGCTGAACAGAGCGAGCGGCAGCGTGCCCCATATGGCGGCGAGGAAAAACGCCTGCCGCAGCATCTGCCGCGCGGCACGCGGGGAAGCCTCCTGCGGCGGATTGCGATGCGACTTCCGCCACGAGCGCACCGCGAGCGAGGCGGTGGCGGCGAGCGTCAGGCCCCAGATGGCGAGGAAGTCGTTCCAGCCGCGGCCCCAGAACAGGATCAGCACGATGGCGACGTTGAGCATCGTCACCGCCATCGTCACCGGGATCAACCGCGTCACGGCGTCGATCTGCTTGGCGCGGATGCGGCGGATCTCGCGCTCGCTGAGACCGGCGGTCAGGCTGTCCTCGATCTCGAAGCCGCCGAGCCAGTACAGGAACGCGCCGATCAGGCCGTCACGCGGCTCCGTTCGCTTCATCGATTTGTCCGGCCATCCCATTCCAAGGAACCTTTTCCGTACCAATGGCCTGCGGCCGGCTTAAGCCGGGTTAATTTTGTGGGAGATTTCGCGGCGTCCTTGACGGGCGCGTTTGCAGTTTGTTCTAACCATGGCCCCTGCCCGGAGCCCGCCCCCATGCCCATCAGAGTTGCCACCTGGAACGTCAACTCCGTCCGGCAGCGGATCGACCTGCTGCTGACCTGGCTGAGGGAATGCCAGCCGGACATCGTGTGCCTGCAGGAGATCAAATGCGTCGACGAGGCCTTCCCGCGGCTGGAGATCGAGGCGCTGGGTTACAACGTGGTCACCCACGGGCAGAAGACGTTCAACGGCGTCGCCCTGCTCTCCAAGCTGCGGTTCGACGAGACCAAGTCGGGCCTGGCCGGCGACGACGAGGACGCCCATGCCCGCTTCCTCGAGGGCGTGGTGACGCTCAAGTCCGGCGTCATGCGCATCGCCTGTCTCTATCTGCCCAACGGCAATCCGGTCGGGACCGAGAAATATCCCTACAAGCTCAAATGGATGTCCCGGCTTCTTGAGTATTCGAAGCAGCGTCTTAAGACCGAGGAGCCGCTGATCCTCGCAGGCGACTTCAACGTCATTCCGCATGCCCGCGACGTGCATAACCCCGCCGCCTGGACCGAGGACGCCCTGTTCAAGCCCGAGACGCGGGAGAGCTTCCAGTCCCTGCTCGGCCTCGGCCTGACAGATGCCCTGCGGGCCGTCACCGACGAGCCCAACCTCTACACCTTCTGGGACTACCAGGCCGGCGCCTGGCAGAAGAATCAGGGCCTGCGGATCGACCATCTGCTGCTGTCGCCCCAGGCCAGCGACAAGCTCGCCAATGTCGGGATCGACAGCTATGTGCGCGGCTGGGAGAAGCCGTCGGACCACGTGCCGGTGTGGGCGGATCTGGATCTGGAGGCGGCGTAAGCCGGGGCGCTGGGGTGGCGGATTACGCCTGCGGCTAATCGGTCCTACGGCGACGAGCGCGCTGCCCTAATCCCGGCGGCCCTGCACCCACTGCTCGATCATCTGCAAGGCCATGGCGCGGTCGTCGTCGGAGGCCTTGGCGAAGGCGCGGTTGTAGTTTTCCTTGATCCAGACCTCTTCGGTGCCGGCGCTGTCACGCGCCAGCGTCAGCCACATCAGGCCGCGGGCGGCCTGCCGCGGCAGGCGGTCGCCGTTGAACAGCATCTGGCCGAGCAGCGCCTGCGCCTCGTGCTGGCCCTTCTGAGCGGCAAGGCCGAGCCAGCGCGCGCCATAGCGGAAATCCTCGCGCGAGGCGTCCGGCGTCTTCAGGTACAGCCGGGCGAGATCGTACTGGGCGTCGGCATTGCCGAAATAGGACGCCGCGTAGGAGAACATCTCCCGCGCCCGATCAGGATCGGCCTTGACCTTGGAGTTCGGGATACCGCTGAGATAATAGCGGCCGAGCGCGACGAAGGCGTTGGCCACGACCTGCGCCTGCGGCGCCGAGGGGCTGTCCTCGGCATGCGCGTTGGCGATCCGGCTGAAATATTCGAAGGCGCGCACGTCATCCTGGGCAACGCCGTCGCCATTGGCGTACATGCGGCCGAGCTTCCACTGCGCGATGGGATGACCGCCCTCGGCGGCATATTGCAGCGCACTGAGCGAGGTCTCCTGGGGCACAACGCCCGGAGCGGCCTTGCCGCGCACGGTCGCCGCGGTTCCCGGCAAGGCGGTCACCACCGGGATGGTCGCGTCCTTGTTGACCGGCGCGCCGTCGAAGGCGAGCGCGGGCGCGGCCAGCGCACTGACCCCCAACACAAACGCAACAATGGCACGCCTAGATGTCCGCATAGCACTGTTTCTCGTGCGCGCCGCCCGGATGGGTCACTGCCCCTCCGACCGCTGGTCCAACCTGCTGAGCATATTTCCAGAGCGCACCCGTCGTGTGGTTAGTCGCGCGAGCGGCCCATTTGGTCTTGCGCTGAGCGAGCTCAGCGTCACTCAATTTTACGTTAAGGGTACCGACGTCGGCATCGATCTCGATGATGTCGCCATCCTCGAGCAGCCCGATCGGGCCGCCGACCGCCGCCTCAGGCCCGACATGGCCGATGCAGAAGCCGCGGGTGGCGCCGGAGAAGCGGCCGTCGGTGATGAGCGCGATCTTGCCGCCCATGCCCTGGCCGGTCAGCGCCGCGGTGGTCTGGAGCATTTCCCGCATGCCGGGGCCGCCCTTCGGCCCCTCGTAGCGGATCACGATGACTTCGCCTTCGCGGTAGGTGCGATTCTGGACCGCCTCGAAAGCATCCTCCTCACGGTCGAAGCACCTGGCCGGACCGGTAAATTTGAGGTTGGACATTCCCGCGACTTTCACGATCGCACCTTCTGGCGCCAGATTGCCCTTCAGACCGACCACACCGCCAGTGACGGTGATGGGCTTGTCTGCCGGGTGCACCACGTCCTGGTGCGGATTCCACTTCACGCTCTTGAGGTTTTCAGCGATCGTGCGGCCCGTGACGGTAAGGCAATCACCGTGCAGGAAGCCGTTGTCGAGCAGCGTCTTCATCAGAAGCGGTATGCCACCTACTTCAAACATGTCTTTGGCGACATAACGGCCACCCGGCTTCAAATCCGCGACATATGGTGTCTTTTTGAAGATTTCGGCGACGTCGAATAAGTCGAACTTGATACCGCACTCATGCGCGATCGCCGGTAGGTGCAGCGCAGCATTGGTCGAGCCGCCCGACGCGGCGACCACGGCGGCCGCGTTCTCCAGCGCCTTGAGCGTGACGATGTCGCGCGGCCGGATGTTCTGGGCGATCAGGTCCATGACCTTCTCGCCCGCGGTCATGCAGAAGGCGTCGCGGATTTCATACGGTGCCGGCGCACCGGCCGAGTAAGGCAGCGCGAGGCCGATCGCCTCGGACACGGTCGCCATGGTGTTGGCGGTGAACTGGGCGCCGCAGGCGCCCGCCGAGGGGCACGCCACGCGCTCGATTTCGTCGAGGTCCTCGTCCGACATGGCGCCGACCGAGTGCTTGCCGACGGCCTCGAACATGTCCTGCACGGTGACCTGCTGGCCGCGGAACGTGCCGGGCAGGATCGAGCCGCCATAGATGAAGATCGAGGGCACGTTGAGACGGACCATCGCCATCATCATGCCCGGCAGCGACTTGTCACAGCCGGCGAGCCCGACGAGGGCGTCATAGGCATGGCCGCGAACGGTCAGCTCGACGGAATCGGCGATGCATTCGCGCGACGGCAGCGAGGAGCGCATGCCGTCATGGCCCATGGCGATGCCGTCGGTCACGGTGATGGTGCAGAATTCGCGCGGCGTGCCGCCGGCGGAGGCGACGCCCTTCTTCACCGCCTGCGCCTGGCGCATCAGGGCGATGTTGCAGGGCGCGGCTTCATTCCAGCACGAGGCGACGCCGACGAAGGGCTGATGGATCTGATCGGTGGTCAGACCCATTGCGTAGAAATAGGACCGGTGGGGCGCGCGCGCGGGGCCTTCCGTCACGTGACGGCTCGGCAGCCTCTGCTTGATGTTGGTCTTCGCGTCCATCGCAAACCAGTTTCCCCGGTCAACCCTTTCAGACCCGAAAAATCAGAGCCAAGATTTGAATCGACCTTGGGGATTTTCCGGCGCCTCCGGAGGACCGCCGCTGCCCTAAAACATTAGAGCGATTTTATTCATGTTCGGGTGTGGCTAAAAAGCGGCGGTGATGCGAACCACCGGTGATGAAGGTTAAATCCAAAATGAGTGTTGCGCAGACAGCACAATCGTTACCGGGAAGACACGGGGATGCGTACTTCGATACCTTCACAAGAAGACAGGAAACAACCTCTGATTTTGCGGGATGAGAGGTGCGCGCGGGCTTCGGGTCGGCGGCGGCAAGGGCGTCCAGGTGAGTCGGTATCTCCGCTCCCGACGCGCCGCGATACTCGGTGACGCAGCGCAGAGCCGGGACACGAGAGCGGAGCGTGACGCGCGCAATCTCTCAACGCCGTCATTGCGAGCGTAGCGAAGCAATCCAGAGTCTTTCCGCGGAGGGATTCTGGATTGCTTCGTCGCTTCGCTCCTCGCAATGACGGTGGATGAGGTGGCAGGCTGCTTCCCCAAGTGACACTGTCATTCCCCGCGAAGGCGGGGAATCCAGTACGCTGTGGCTTCTCGGTTCTATCACTGCGGTCTCGGAGTACTGGATCGCCCGCCTGCGCGGGCGATGACACCGAGTGTGTGGCGGCGCGCGTGTGTAGCAGACATGCGTTCGCGTTCTCGCGGCTTGTTTCGCCCGAGCTTTGCTTGGTCGCATCGCCCTCAAATCCAGGAGGGCGCAGGGAAGGCCGGGTGCCGGCTCGCACCCGCGGTCCGCTGCGCGAAATGCACACGCAGGAAGAACCGCACAGCAGCATACAGGTGGCGCCGATCACTCGGCCTTCCCTGCGCGATGGTCGGACGGCTTATGCCGTGATCTCCCGGGAGCCGAACTTTCCTTTGGCCTCCCTCACCGTTCGAATTGACGATGCCGTCCGCCCGGTTGGGCTCGTGCGCATCTTCGAACGGCTTGACCGTAGCAACGACGGCCAGGACCACACGGTTTTGCCGTACGCGCGGATCGCCATTTCGCCGCAGTTTTCCCAGCCCCGTCGACGAAGCTGGAAACTTACAGGCGAGACGAAGCCTAGCAGCGCCGTCGTCCGCACGAAGCCTCGGGCTCACAGGGACACCCCGCCCTGCCCGCGCCTCTCATGCCGACGCTGCCGCGTCCACCGCAAGCCCGGCTCGCGATCAAGACGACGACGAAATCGCCCCTCCTGGTGAGCCGGGATGGACAACAGATACGCCGAAACCGAATTTCGGTAAAGTGGAATATTTTTGGCGGGGCGAATTGACAGAGCGCGACCACAGGCACGTCCTTAGCCCGGGTGAGCGGAGCGATACCCGGGATTTGGTGCGACAGACACAAAGGCCCCGGATGTCGCTTCGCTGATCCGGGCTACGAGACCGGGGCTACCGGCTCCGACCTCCGCCTTGGCTCACGCGCGCCCTCCGGGCTGCAGGATCACGCAGTCCGGTGCCACGCTGCCGCAGCAGGTCGTCTCGCAACCACTGACCAGCGAGGCGACCGTGGCCTCCAGCGCACGCAGCTCCGCGATCTTCTTTCTGATCGTGCCGAGATGCTTCTCGGCAAAACTCTTCGTGACGCTGCAAGGGAGCCGCCGCTGAACCGACGCGAGGATGTCGCGCGTCTCGTCGATCGAGAAATCCAGATCGCGGCAGTGCCTGACGAGGTTGAGCGCCCTGAGAGCTTCCTCGCCATAGATGCGCTGACCGCCTTGCCGCGCCGGCGGCGTCAGCAGGCCGATGCTCTCGTAATAGCGGATGGTCGGGACGGAGACGCCGGCCGCCTTGGCGAGGACGCCAATTCTCATGGAAGCTCTCACTTTTCGCTTGAACCTCAAGTGGCTTGAGGGCGTAGCGATCCCGTCCATGACGCACAAGCTTGAGGAGAATCACATGAGCGTTATTGGACCATCCTGCAATTTGCCCTCCGAGACATCGCCCGGTTGCGGCTGCACGACGAAACCCGAGCCGGGCGGCGGCAAGGCGGCAAGCACGGCGGTCGCAACCGCACTTGTCGCGGCAGCCTGCACCGCATGCTGCGTGCTGCCTTTCACCCTGCCCGCCGTCGTGCTGGCCGGAGCGGGCAGCCTGATCGCCGTGCTCGACCACGCCCACGGGCTGATGACGAAGCTGTCGGTCGTCGTGGTGCTCGGCGCCTGGGGCTGGATCGTGTGGCGGTCGCGGACGACCGGCTTGAAGATCCGCGCCACGGTGCTGGCGGCAATGTGTGCGGCAACCGTGCTCACCGCGACGGCCGCGCTTTGGCCGGTCATGGAGCCCGCGGTCTTCCACATGCTCGGCGTTGCCAAGAAGCCGAAGCTGCCCGCGAGCTGATGGACACGCTCACCATCTTCGGGCTGCTGTCGGTCAGCGCCATGCTGCTGTTCTACGCGCTCGAGCCGCGCGGGCCGCATTACGTGCTGGCCTTCGCGGCGGCGTGCGCGCTCAGCGGGACTACGGCTTTCTCCAGGGCGCCTGGCCGTTCGGACTCGTCGAGACGGTCTGGACGGCGGTCGCGCTGCGGCGGTGGGCGAAAGCCGTGGCGCGGTCGTGACAGCACGCAGGTCTTGTAGCCCGGATGAGCGCAGCGACATCCGGGATCTTTGCGGGTGGTGTCCCGGATGTCGCTGCGCTCATCCGGGCTACGGTCTGCGCTCAGGCTGACATCGCACCCTTGCGCCCAAGCGGGTTGGCGAGACGGACGATCTCGCAGACGGCGACGAGGCCGGCGAGCCAGGCGGCGCTGGTCAGGGCGATGCGCGTCACGATCGCGAGCGTGAAGGCGCCCTCGCCGCCGAGAAACGGCGTCGCGGCGAGCAGCGCGAGCTCGTAAACGCCGTAGGCGACGACGAGCTCGATCGCCAGCATCAGTGGCGTGCGGCCCTGCGGCAGCCTGCCGAGCACCAGCGACGCCGCCGCGGTTGCGAGCAATGCGGCCGCGCCGATGACGAAGCCCCAGGTGACGGTGCTGGCGTCGACGGGATAATGCAGCGCGCCGAAACCGATGGTCTGGTTCACCAGCCAGGCGCCGGTGACGACGAGCAATGCCGGGCGCAGCGGCAGCATCGCCGCGGCAACGACGGCGAAGGCCGCGAACGGCGTTGCGCAGGCGAACGCGAAGCTTGCCAGCGCGCATGAGGCCGTCAGCAGCGCAAAGCAGAACATCGGCGCAAGGCGCGAGGCGACCGGGTGAAGGGGGAAGCGCTCGCCGTGGGACGGCAGGATGTCGAGAGCCATGGATGATCTCCTTGTTGTCGAAGTCTAGTTCATTTGGCGGGCGTGCGGCAGCCCCTCGCAAAGTGAAAGCCGGATCAGAACGTCGCGCCGGCCTTGAGCAGATAGGTGCGGCCCGGCAGCGGATAGGCGCTGAAGCGGCCGTCCGTGAAGGTGCTTGCGATGGCGTAGTCGTAATAGAGCGCGTTCAGCACATTGTTGACGCTGAGAGACCAGAAGTAGCGCTCGACCTGGCCGCTGAGCTTGAGGTCGATGGTGCCGTTTGCCGGGATCGGCTTCTGCGTGCCCGCCTGGTCGTTGTCCATGCGCCGCTCGCTCCAGAAGCGCGCGGTGGCATCGAGCACCAGATAGTTCTGCCAGATGTTCCAGGTGACACCCGCGCTCGCCGTGTAGCGCGACACCAGCGGCACGTCATTGCCGGCCCAGATGCCCTCGCGGAAGACCGCGCGGGTGTAGGCCACGCCGGAGCGCAGCAGCAGGGCGTCGTTGACGCGATAGGACAGGCTCGTCTCCGAACCGTAGCGGCGGGTCGGATCGAGATTGGTGTTGTAAAACAGCACCGGGTTGAAATGGATCTCGTTGGTGAGATCCATCAGGTAGACACTGCTCTGCATCGCCAGCCCGCCGCCCTTGAGACGCAGACCGCCCTCGATGTCCTGCGATGTCTGGGTCTTGAGCTGGAACGTTTGCGGGATCGCCGCGAAGGTCAAGGGATCGAAAGAAGGTCCCGACGACAGGCGCTCGTCGACATCGGGCGTGCGGAACGCGCGCGCGGCGCGACCGAACAGCGAGACCATTTCATTGAGACGATGCTCGGCGCCGAGATGCAGCGCATATTGGGTCTCGCTGCTGGTCAGCGGCAACGCGCCGATGTCGGCGTTGAACGGCGCGGCCGGATTGAAATTGTCGCGTGCGACCAGACTGGCGTTCTGCACCCGTGCGCCCCATGAGACGTCGGTCGTGGGGGCTACGCCCAATGTGTGCTGAAAATAGCCCGCGACCGTCTGCTGCCTGAGGTCGTAATTGTGCCAGGGCGTGAGCCCCTGCCCGGCGCCGCGATCCTGCCGAAAGCTCGCATCGTAATAGTCGATGCCGGTCAGCAGCTGCGACGGCATGCCGAACGCGAGGCTCTTCACGCTGAGCCGCGGCGTGATCGACCAATTCGTCAGATGAGACTCGACATAGGTCGAGGTGAAGAAGGCCGGAACGGGCAACGGGCTGGAGAAGAACGCGCTCTGCTGCTTCTTGTCGCGCATGCCGCCGTCGACGATGAGATCGACGCCGTTGACCAGCGTCTTGGTGAAGCCGGCTGTTGCGCTGAAACCTTGCTGGTTGGCGTAGTTGAACGGCGTGCTGGTGCCGCGCCTGTTAGCCCTGAGCTCGTCGAGGCCGATGGAGGGATCGACGGTGCGGCCGCCTGGCAGCCGCAGCTCCTGACTATCGCCGGTGATGGTGAGAAACCCGGTCAGGCCCGACGTGGTGTAATTGAGATTGCCGATGGCATTCTGCTGCGAATAGCGATTGTTGTCGCGATAGCCGTCGGTCCTGACCGTATTGCCGTAGAACGAGGTCGACCACGGGCCGGAATTGAGCGAGGTCGAGACGTTACCGAGCCTGGTGTTGAACGAGCCGAAGCCGGCCTCGATGCGCGCGGTCACGGGCGGGCCGCCGACGCCATTTTTGGTGACGATGTTGATCACGCCGCCGACCGCGTTGTCGCCGTAGAGCACCGCGCCGGAATTGCCGCGCATGATCTCGATCCGCTCGATGGAGTTGAGCGGGATGGTGGAGAGGTCCACCTGCGCCATGTCGACGTCGTTCAGCCGCCGGCCGTTGACGAGCACCAGCGTGTTGGCGGTGGCAAAGGCGCCGAAGCCGCGCAGGTCCACGCTGGTCTTGGCGCCGATCTGGCCGCCATAGAACGTCGTGATCTGTGCGCCCGGGGTCTGCGCCGCGATGATCTCGGCCAAATTCTGCGCCGGCGAATGCGCGATATCGGCGGCCGTGATCACGGTCGTGGCAGCACCGACGATGCCGCCATTGCCGGCGACGGCCTCCGCGCCGGACGAGCCTGTGCCCTGGCCTGCCGGCGCGACATTCGCGGTCGCCCGCAGCCGCCCGGCATCGCCCTCACCGGCTGCCCGGGCCCGCGTGCGGCTCTGATCCTCGGGCTGGGTCACCTCGATCGGCGGCAATTGCTCGGCGGGAGCCCGCTGGGCGAAGGCGGCGGACAGGTCGAGCGAATGGACGGAAGCGGATGCGAAGAGGCCGGCGGCAAGGCGCCTGGCGACAGAGATGGAACGGGACACGGTTGTAACCTCGGCATGACGTCAGTGGCACGTCACAGCGAACGAGGTTTCACCGGGGAGCGATGGATTGCTCCGGTAATACCAATGTCTGTACTCCCCGACCGACATCTTCGCGTGTGACCACGGCTGACGGCAGGTCTCCTGGCTCGCGGGTCGTGACCTCTACGTCGCCTTCCCAGGACCGAGTTTCCCAGTGGCATGAGACGAAAGATTCACCGCTTACAGTTGCGGGGGCAGCCGTGGCGTTGGGACAGTCCCGAAGCCAGGACATCCCGCACCACATTCCCTTTTGATCTCCGTGAGGAGAACCGTCACTGGCCATTTAGGGGCCAACGCAACGGCGAGTCAATCGAACGATCAGGCCAGCGAACAGCTCTGGTCGGACGGAAGCCCGCCGAGGGATGCACTTTGGTTCCGCTCCGCCTGGGCCGACAGAGCCTGGCGCAGCGCCGTCTCGAGATCCTGTTGCTGAAACGGTTTCTGCAGGATCGGAACGTGGCGGAAGTCCGCAAGCAGGCTGGCAGGGCCGTAGCCGGTGGCGAACACGTAAGGAATACCGCGCTCGGCGATGCAGCGCGCGACCTCGAAGGTCTGCCGCCCGTTGAGATTGACGTCGAGAACCGCGACGTCATACGCGAGCGCCGCCGCCTTCTCGAGCGCCTCGTCGACGCGCGAGGCCATGCCCGCGACCTCGCAGCCGGCATCGAGAAGGGAATCCTCGAGCAGCATCATCACCAGCGCCTCGTCTTCGACGACGAAGACCCGCTGACCCGCCAGATCGTTTTCAGGTTTCATGTGCTTCTCCCGGCATCAACGGTTGCAAGATCGAATCCGCCCTGGCTGGCGCGGATTTCATGGAGCGGTGCGCGAATGACGCAAACGACGCCTTCCGGCGCGAAGCGCAGATCGACGTAGGCGCCGCCGAACTCATGGGGCAGGCCTTGCTGAATCAGGCGCGTGCCGAAACCGCGGCGCGACGGCGCGAGCACGGCGGGACCGCCCCGCTCGGTCCAGCACAGCTCGAACAAATCGTCGACCTTCCAGGCGAGATCGACGGCCCCTGCGCCGTTCGACAGCGCGCCATGCTTGACGGCGTTGGTCGCAAGCTCGTGCAACGCCATCGAGATGGCGAGCGCCGCCGACGGCCGCATGCGCAAGTCCGGCCCGCCGATCGTGAGCCTCCCGCTCTCCGGCTCGGCATGCGCGGCGAGAGCCTCGGACACGACCTCTCTCAGCTCCGCCGATTCCCAGTTTTCCCGGACCAGCACGTCGTGCGCCTTCGACAGGGCGATCAGGCGTGCGTCGAACGCCTTGCGGCCGTCGGTGAGGCTCGCTGCGTTGCGCAGGGTCTGCAGCGCAAAGGACTGCACGGTGGTCAGCGTGTTCTTGACGCGGTGATTGAGCTCGTTGACCAGGAGCTCGCGATGGCGCTCCTGCCGCTTGCGCTCGGTGATGTCGATGGCGGCGCAGACCGCGCCCTGGAATACACCGGCAGCATCGACGATCGGAGAAGCCTCGAATATCGCGGTGACCGAAGCACCGTCGTCGAAGCAGAGTTCGAGCTCCTCCGCAGCGACCTGCTCTCCCCGCGCGGCGCGATGGAGCGGCAGCTCGGCCACGTCGACTTCGTGGCGATCGCGAAACACGCGGCAGGCGGGACGCTCGCCCTCGGGCCCGGACAGCGACATGTTGCTGTCCGCCCTGACCCGCAACAGCCGCGCGCCATAGGCGTTGCCGAAAACGCGCTTCGCCTCGCGATCATAGGTGAACCAGACCGCGGTCGGCACGGTGCCGACGACGGCCTCCAGCCGCGCGGCCTGGCGGCGCTGGATCTCCTCGGCATCCCGGCGAATGCGCGCCAGCTGCAGATTGGCGCGCACCCGCGCCAGCAATTCGCGCGCCGAGAACGGCTTGTTAACGTAGTCGTCGGCGCCGGCCTCCAGCCCCTCGACGCGCGCTTCCTCGCCGGCGCGCGCCGACAGCAGGATGACCGGCGATCCGCGCAAGCTCTCGTCGCTGCGCAGCGCGCGGAGCAGCCCGATGCCGTCGAGGCGCGGCATCATGACGTCGGACAGAACGAGGTCGGGCTGATGGCGCCTGACTGCCTCCAACGCATCCTGCCCGTCGGCAAAGGCTTCGACCCTGTAGCCCTGGGCTTCGAGCAGCCGCTTGACGTAGTCGCGCAGGTCGGTGTTGTCGTCGGCGAGGACGATGCGCTCGCCGCCGCCGCGCGTCGAGGCGTCCGGCGTCTCGCTCGCCCCTTCGAGCGCGACCTCGTCGCGAAGATCGGTGACGCCCGCCTGCTGCGGCAACCAGCGCAGCGCCTCCTGGACATAGGCTTCGACGCCGCTTCCGACCGGCTTCTCCGTCGAAACACTGTCGGCAACCCGCTCCACCGGCAGATGCGACAGTCCGAACGGGATCGTGACGGTGAAGACGCTGCCGCGGCCGAGCTCGCTTTCGACGGTGATGGCGCCACCATGCTGCTTGATCAGCTCGTGCACCAGCGCAAGCCCGATACCGCTGCCCTCGAACGTGCGCCCCTTGGCTCCCTCGATGCGATGAAAGCGTTCGAACACATGCGGCAGCTCGTCCGCGGCAATGCCGGTGCCGGTGTCGCGCACGCGCAGCTCGGCGGACTTGCCGTCGGCGCTCGGGCCCATCTCGACCGCGATCTCGCCCTCGAAGGTGAACTTGAAGGCGTTGGAGATCAGGTTGAGGACGATCTTCTCCCACATCTCGCGATCGACGTGGACGTCGTGCGGCAGTGCCGAACAGGCGATGCTCAATCGCAATCCGGCCCGGTCGGTCGCCGAGCGGAAGTTCGAGGCGAGCTCGGCGGTGAAGGCGGCAAGATCGGTCGGAACGAAGCTCGCCCGCACCCGGCCCGCCTCGATGCGGGAGAAATCCAGCAGGCTGTTCACCAGCCGCAACAGGCGGAGCGAATTGCGATGCGCGATGTCGAGCCGCTCACGCTGCACCTCGGGCAGCGCCGCCAGCGAGACATCGTTGAGCGCGTCTTCGATCGGCCCCAGCATCAGCGTCAGCGGCGTGCGGAACTCGTGGCTGATGTTGGAGAAGAACGTCGTTTTGGCGCGGTCGATCTCGGCAAGCGCCTCGGCGCGGCGGCGCTCCTCCTCGTAGGCCTGCGCATTGGCGAGGCAAGCGCCGATCTCGCCGGCCGCGAGCTCGAGAAAATTGCGGTAGTCGTCGTCGAACAGCCGGAACGGGTTGAGACCGGCGACCAGCACGCCCTTGCGCGCCGTCTCGCCGCGGGCCGGGATCGGGATCACCGCCGCCTGGCGCGGCCCCACATCCCAGGCGCCGCGCGGGCATTCGGCACCGAAACGGGCCACCAGATGCGAGACCACCTGCGGCTTCTGTTCGCGAATGACCTCGGCGAGCGGCCAGAGCGCGGGCCCCTCCAGCGGAAGCGACGATGGCGCGGCGGGATGGTCGCCGTCAAAGCCGCAGGTGCCGACGAGGGCGATGTCGCGCCCGTCGGGCTCGACCAGATAGATCAGCGCAAACGGCAGGTCGCGAGCGTCGGTCGCGAGCGCATGGCTGGCGCGACGGCAGGCATCTCCGAGGGTTCGCGTCTCGGCGGTCGTGGCCGCAAGCTCGCGCAGCAGTGCAAGCTGCCGGTCGCCGATGACGCGGCGCGTGTCGTCGGTGTTGGCGCAGATGATGCCGCCGGCGAGGCCCTCGTCGTCGGGGATCGGGCTGTAGGAGAAGGTGTAATAAGTCTCCTCGGGATAGCCGCTGCGCTCCATGATCAGGAGCTGCTCCTCGACATAGGTGCCCTCGTCGCCTCCCATCGCGGTCGCGAGCATCGGGCCGATGTCGGGCCAGATCTCGCGCCAGACCTCCGCGGTCGGCCGGCCCAGCGCCCAGGGATGCTTGCCGCCGATGATCGACTTGTAGGCGTCGTTGTAGAGATAGATCAGCGCCCGCCCCCACCCGATCCAGATCGGCTGGCGCGAGGTCAGCATGATGCGGACGGCCGTCTTGAGGCTGCGCGGCCAGGTGTGCGGCTCGCCGAGCGGCGTGCTGCGCCAGTCATGGGCGCGCATACGTGCGCCCATCTCTCCACCGCCCGACAGGAAATCCGCAGGAGCCCTCGCCGTGTTTAGCTCGACAGCGCTGTTCACATCAGGCTCCGACGCACGCGAGGCGCGCACGCAATCGTCACTGGGCGGGATGCCTTTCCGGTCTGGTCCAGATCACCGCCCGCTCGCCGGCATCGACGAGCTGGCCGATCCCGGTGCGGCCCGTCAGCGCGCAGCGGATGATGCCCTCCGCAACGGAGCGGCGGAAACCGTGATCCTCGCCTGCTGGCCGATCGCGGCAGATCCGATCGAGCGCCAGCTTCATGTTGATCCGCGTCCGCGTGTCGAAATGCTCGCCGATCATGGGTCCGGCCCCTTCACGTGAATATCGGGGCACAAACGTTCGACGGTGCGCTCGGGTTCCCTCCGGAAAAGGCGAAAGACGACGGCGGTCAGGTCCGGCCGCGGACCCGTTGCGCCTGGGCCCAGGCAAGCGCGACGTCACTCGGCGGGACGTCGACGCGCTTGATCGGGGTCAGTTCGCCCGACGCCGAGACGATCGCGGTCTCCTCGCGGCGGCAACGGGTGCAGACGAAGCGGACCTCGTGCGGGGACGCCGACCAGCTCGACCGCTTGACGTTGGCGGCCATCGGCCAGGCGTCGCAATGCGAGCACGACACCAGAAATCGACCGGGATCGAGCATACCCATGTTCGTTCGGACTCCGCGTCCTGCCGCTTCTTTCAATGACGAACCCAAGTGAATCGTTCCGGTGCCCAAGCACCGCCGATTGCATCCCGGGCTGCGACCGATCAGGCCTCGTCGGCGATGCCGTTGCGAAGCAGACCGACCCTGTCGATCTCGACCTCGACGACGTCGCCCGCCTTCATCCAGATCGGCGGGGTCCGCCGCGAGCCGACGCCGCCCGGCGTGCCGGTGGCGATGACGTCGCCGGGCTCGAGCCGGGTGAACTGCGAGCAGTACTCGATCTGGCGGGGGATATCGAAGATCATCTGGTCGATGGTGGTGTCCTGCACCACCTCGCCGTTGAGCCGGGTCTGCAGCCGCAGCGGCCCGATCTCGCCGACCTCGTCGGGCGTCACCAGGAACGGGCCGAAGGCGCCGGTGGCGGGAAAATTCTTGCCGGGCGTGAACTGGTGGGTATGGCGCTGGTAGTCGCGCACGCTGCCCTCGTTGTAGCAGGCATAGCCGGCGATATGACCGAACGCCTCGGCGCGGGGAATGTAGCGGCCGGCCTGACCGATCACGACGGCGAGCTCGCCCTCGAAATCGAGCTGGGTCGAGACCTTCGGGCGGATGATGTCGGTAAGATGCCCGGTCTGGCTGTTGGCGAAGCGGCCGAACACGGTGGGGTTCTCGACTTCGGAGCGGCCGGTCTCCTTGCGGTGGTTCTCGTAGTTCAAGCCGATGCAGAGGATCTTGTCGGGGTTCGGGATCACGGGGAGGAAGGCGATCTTCGCCAGCGCGTGGCGTTGGGCCTTGCCGGCAAGGCCGGCCGCTTCGGCGAGGCCGCCTGCGGCAATCGCCGATTTCAGGTCGGGATAGCGGTCGCGCAGCACCGCGCCGAGATCGGCCACGGTGTCGCCCTCCACCAATCCCCACGACGCGACGCGATCGATCTCAAAGCTTGCGAATTTCACCGGATGGCCCCCTGTTTCCGCCGACCCTTATCAGGTCCAGGCGGCGGGGACGATGGCGGCCGGGGATGGTGCGGTTGCGATCCCTGCAAGGCAGACGCTGGGGTCCTCAACGCGCGCCCTTGAGGGTGCAGGAGGTCGTGCAGGTGACCGTGGTGCCGTGATCGCACGATTTGCAGGCGCTGACGCACTGGTTCATGTCGCGGGGGTTGTAGCTGTAGTTCCGCATCGGGCAGACCGGCGGCGTCGAGCCGGTGATGTCCTGCTCCTGGTCGCAGGCGGCCGTCATGAGCGCGAATATGATCACGGCAACGAGACGCATGGGATTGCTCTGTCAGGCACAACGATGACGTTCACCGCGCCCGCTGCATTGCAGCAAGCTCCGGCATTCCCACTGCGAGCAATCGTGGATGCGCGACGCTCGCATCCCGGAAGGATGCGCGCCAAATCTTAAGAACGGATTGCAGCCGACGTCAGGCCGCCGCCCTGGTCGCGATCGCCTGCCGCATGTCCATCGCCAACTGGCGGTACTGCTCCGAAAGCTTCAGATAGAACTCGCGCTTGGTGCTGTCGGTGGCGAGCTTGGCGATCAGCTCGCATTCGGCGGTGAGCGTCTCGAACCGTTCCAGCCTGTCCTGAAGTTCTGGCATCGGCGTGTCCCCATCAAACGCCTCAAGGACATCCAACCTAAGCCCGGGAAATAGGTCACGGCGAACATCGTTATCCCGTAGAATCAATTATTCCCGCGCGGCGGCCTATTTGCTGTCGAACCGCCAGGCGCCGTCCCAACCCTCGTCCGGCGGGCTCGCCTCGAACTGCGCGATGCGGCCGAGCATGGTGCGCGAGGGGCCATCGCCGGGCACGGCCTCGAGGGCCGCGCCGAAGGCGGCGCGCGCCGCGTCGAAGCGCCGGGCACGATAGGCGGCAAGCGCCTCGGCGTAGCGCCTGCGCAGGGCATCCTGTGCGTCGGTGAGCCCGCCCGCCCTTGCCATGACCTCGAAGATCGCCTGCGGCGCGCTCTGGCCTGCGACCGCCAGACAATCGATCTCGCGCAGCTCGAGCCGCGATCCGATCGCCTCGGCGGTAGCCTGCGAGATCAGGATGCGGGTGCCGTAGACCTTGTTGACCGCCTCCAGCCGCGAGGCGAGGTTCACGGCATCGCCCATCACGGTGAAGCTCATCATCAGCTCGGAGCCGATGCTGCCGGTCAGCACCTCGCCGGTGGCGATCCCGATCCGCAGGTCGCACGGCGCGGGCATGGCGCGGATGCCGAGCAGGTCGGGCAGCTGGCGCTGCAGCGCGGGCACCTGGTCGGCCATCTCGGTTGCCGCGATGCCGGCCAGGAGCGCCTGCTCGTCGTCCTCGATGAAGGGCGGGCCCCAATAGGACATGATGGCATCGCCTATATACTTGTCGATGATGCCGCGATTGTTCCTGATCGGCGCGGACATGACCGTGAAATAGTGGTTCATCACCCTGACGAGGCCGCGCGGCGTCATGCCTTCGCTCATCGCGGTGAAGCCGCTCATGTCTGAGAACATGATGGTCATGACCCGGCGCTCGCCGTCGATCGCGACCTCCGGCCGGTCGATCAGCCCCTGCACCACCTTGGGATCGATGTAGCGGCCAAAGGTCTCGCGGACGCGCTCGTTGTGCCTGAGCTGCTCGGTCATGCGGTTGAACGCCGCGGCGAGCTCGCCGATCTCGTCCTGCGTCGAGACGGTGATGGTCTTGTCGAAACGGCCGGCCTCGACCTCGCGCGTGCCGGCGAGCAGCAGCCGCACCGGGCGCGTGATGCCGCTGGACACCAGGAGCGCAAAGGCAAAGCCGACGATCGCGGCAAGCAGCGTCACTGCTCCCGAAACGACGATCGCCTGATGCTGGCGGCCGATCACCTGCGACGTCGAGAAGAAGACCTGCGTCAGCATGTCGGCGCGGATCGTATCGACCTTGCGGTTGAACGCATCGCGCAAGCCGTCGAGATTTTCCAGCGTGCCACGGGCAGCGACCATGTCCTTGGCCTCGACCTGCTTGACGAGTCTCGCGTTGCCCTCGTCCAGATCCCGCCGCAGCTCGGTGACGGCGCTCTCGATCCGAACATCGAGCCGTGCCAGCGCGGCATTGTCGGAATATGTCCTGGGATCGTCGATGATCGCGTTGATGAGCTTGCGCGCGGTCTCGGCCTCCTCCTCGAACTTGCGGTCCAGGGCCTCGAAATCGCGGAGCCGCGCGGCATAGGCCTCCTCGTCCGACGGCACGCTCATCCTGGTCATGACCATCCGGCGCAGCGCCAGCGCCCGCTCCAGCGAGCGGATATTGGCGCGGGCCAGATGGCTATAGGCCGGGATATAGCGGGTGGTCAGCTCGTCGAGCAGGACGCCGACCTGGCTGGACATCACCATCGACAGGATCGAGGTGACCAGCATCAGGACGATCAATCCGAGGGCGATGCCGACGATCTTGCGCCGGATCGACTGGTTGAAAATCGGCATGGGTGCGGGGCAAAGGCTGGAAGGACGGAGTGAGGGAACTCATACACCGATCCGCCGGCGGGAACACGCGCAATCTGGTTCCGCCTGGCGCCATGAGCCAAGGCCGGCCGTCGCGCAGGCCCGGATCGTTAACAAAGGTTAAAGGAACTGCCCCTTTGCTGGCGGCCACAGGTTCGACCGTCGCATCCGTATTTTGCCGCAATGTTGCGACAGCGTGAGGAATGCGAAACGATGCCGTGGCATCGTCGTCGATGTCTTTGATTCTCAAGCCGCATGTCGTCGCGGACCTTGGTTTGTAGTGGTTTCGCAGGGGGACCATGGAATGAACCAGTGCCTACGCTCGCTCGCGTGTGTCGTTGCCGTGGCCGTATTGGCCCTCGTTCCCACCGAGCTGGCAGCGAAGAGCAGTCACAAATCGGTTGCGCCGAAGAAGTCGCATGAGGCGAAAACCGGCAAGCAGCGTCATGCCGCGGCCGGCAAGGCGCGCCATGTCAAGCAAGCAAATGGCAAGCATGCCGAAGCCAAGCGAAAATCGAAGAAGGTCGACGAGGCGCCCGCGGACAAGCCGGCAGCGCCGGCGCTCACGGGCGACCTTGCCGCGCTGAAGGATGCGATCGACCTCGCGCGCAAGGGCAAGAACGACGACGCAAGCGCGGCACGCGACCGCATTGCCGATCCCGCCGGACAGAAGCTCGCCGACTGGTTCATGCTGCGCCATTCCGAAAGCACGGCGAACTTCAAGCGCTACGCCACCTTCCTCACGGTCAATGCCGACTGGCCGAGCCGCGCCCTGCTCCGTCGCCGCGCCGAGGCGCGGCTGTGGCAGGAGAAGAGCGACGCCGCCACAGTGCACAAATTCACCATGGATCGGCCGATCAGCGCCAAGGGCAAGTTCGCGCTCGCCCGCGTGCTGCTCGCTGAAGGCGACGCCGACAGGGCCGCCCGCCTCGTGCGCGAGGCCTGGCGCACGGACGAATTGTCCGAGCGCAGCGAAGAGGATTCCTACGAGGCGTTCCGCGATCTGCTGACCGCCGACGACCATCGCGCCCGCATGGACAAGCGGCTCGGCGCCAAGGACTACGGGGCCGCACGGCGCGCCGCGAAACGGCTCGGCGAGAACGAGCTAGGGATCGTCAAGGCGTGCGCCGCCGTGACCGGCAAGGCCAACAAGGCCGGGGATTATCTCGACGACGTGCCGGCCGAGGCGCGCCGCGATCTCGGCTATGTGCTGTGCCGCGCCCAATGGCACCTGCAGAAGGACCGCATCGACGACGCGGCCGAGGTGATCCTGGCCGCCGCGCCCGACACCATGGCCGCCCAGGACACCGATGCCTGGTGGCGCGAGCGCCGCCTGCTCGCCCGCAAGCTGCTCGACCAGGGCAAGGCTAGAACGGCGTATGACGTGGTGCGCACGGCTGCGGTGCCCGAGAAGGAAGTCTACCGCATCGACTATCACTTCATGTGCGGCTGGATCGCGTTGCGCTTCCTGAACGATCCCAACGCGGCGATGGTGCACTTCGCCGCCATCGACGAAGGCTCGGCCAATCCGATCGCGCTGTCGCGCGCCCATTACTGGCGCGGCCGTGCCGCCGAGGCCATGGGAGCCGTGGCCGATGCGCGCATGAGCTACCGCGCGGCCTCGCGCTACCCGACCGCCTATTACGGCCAGCTTGCGCGCGCAAAGCTCGGCCTCGACCGCATCGAGCTGCGGCCGCCCTCGCCGGTGCTGGCCGCCGCCGACACGGCGCCGGCGGACGAGCGCGTACGCGCGGCCGACATGCTCTACGGCATCGGCGAGCGCGACATGGTGTTCTATTACGCCGAGGATTTCGCCAGGGAGAGCACCGACGTCGCAGCGCTCGAAGCGCTCGGCGAGCTCGCCGGGCGGCGCAACGATGCCCGCGTGATGTTGGAGGTCGGCAAGTCGGCGCTGGCGCGCGGGCTCGCGCTCGACCATTACGCCTTCCCGACCATCGGCATCCCCGAGCACAAGCAGGTTGCGCCCGCGATCGAGACCAGCGTGATCTACTCGGTGGCGCGCACCGAGAGCTCGTTCGACCAGCGCGACAAGTCACCCGCCAATGCGGTCGGCCTGATGCAGGTGACGCCGGAAGCCGGACGCGACACCGCGAAACGCTTCGGCCTGAGCTATGACTGGGACAAGATGGTCTCCGATCCCGTCTACAACACCCAGATGGGCGCGGCCGAGCTCAGCGCGCTGCTGTCGGAATATCGCGGCAACCAGATCATGACCTTCGCCGGCTACAATGCCGGCCGTGGCCGAGTGCGCGAATGGGTGCAGGCGCGCGGCGACCCCCGGGATCCCAATGTCGATCCGGTCGACTGGGTCGAGCGCATCCCGCTGTCGGAGACGCGCAACTACGTCCAGCGCGTGATCGAAAACGTGCTGGTCTATCGCGCACGCTTCGAGGGCAGCAGCATGCTCGCCGGCAAGACCGACGAGCGCGTGGTGACGAAGGACGCCAGCGCCAAGGCGACGCCGGTGGGATTTGTCGGACCGGAGTGAGCGATCCGGCTTCGTAGGGCGGATTAGCGCAGCGTAATCCGCCTCGTCTGTCTCCGCGGAACGAGGCGTCGGCGGATTACGCCTTCGGCTCATCCGCCCTACGAACCGCCCGCCTCAATCCACCTTGATGTTCGCGGCCTTGATGATCGGCCACCATTTTGCGATCTCGGCTTTTTGCCGCGCGCCGAGCGCTTCCGGGGTCAGCTGATCCTTCGGCGTCATCTCCAGGCCCTGGCTTTCGAGCTGCTTCTTCACGGCGGGATCGTTCAGTGCCTCGACGGCGGCCGCATTGAGCTTGGTGACGATCTCCTTCGGCGTGCCCTTCGGCACCCACAGGCCCGACCACAACGTCATGTTGAAGCCCTTGAGCCCGGCCTCGTCCGCGGTCGGGATGTCGGGCGCTGACGCGAGGCGCTTGTCGTCGGTGATGGCGTAGGCGCGGATGGTGCCGGCGCGGACCTGGTTAATCGAGTTGGAGGTCTGGTCGATGATGACGTCGATCTGGCCGGCGATCAGATCGTTCAGCGCGGGCGCGGTGCCGCGATAGGGCACGTACTGCAGCTTGATGCCGGAGACGCTTTCGAAATAGACGCCGGCGATGTGGCTGCCGGAGCCGGCGCCGGCGGTGCCCGCCGTCGGCGGCGAGGTGCGCGACTTCAACCATTCGATCAGCTCTTTCAGAGAGGTCGCGGGCACCGCGTTCTTGCTGACGACGATCATCGGGTTGCTCGGCAGCAGCACCACCGGCTCGAGATCGGCGACGAGGTCGTATTTGAGCTTGTAGACGGCGCCGTTGGCGACATGGGTGCCGAGATGGCCGAAGGAGATGGTGTAGCCGTCCGGCGGCGATTGCACGGCGCGGCCAACGCCGATCGAGCCACCGGCGCCGGTGACGTTCTCGACCACGAGGGGCTGGCCGAGCGAGGTGCGCATCCGCTCGGCGAGCACGCGCGCCATCGCGTCCGACGGTCCGCCGGCCGCGAACGGCACGATGATGGTGATGGGGTGGGTGGGATAGTCATCGGCGCGCGCGGCGCCGGTCACAGCGAGAACAGCAATCAGCGCAGCCCAGACGGCTTTCGTCATGTCTTCTCCCCAGCGATGTCATTGTTGTTTTTATCTCTTCCCGCGTACGGGAAGAGGGACTGATCGTGAAGGGGCGAAATGACGCGGCGGAGCGCGCTGGTCGCGCTCCGGCGGTCTGGCCTTCCTCAGAACTGCGTGTAGTCGATCGGCTTGTGGCGATCGAGCGTGCGGGTCACCGGCGGCAGCGGGTACTTCAGGCCGGTCGCGCAGTTGAACAGCATCACGCGGTCATTCTTCGAGACGCGGCCATCGGCAAGGCTCTCCTTGTAGGCGGCGTAGGTCGCGGCGCCTTCGGGGCAGAGCAGCAACCCCTCCTCGCGCGCGACCTCGTTGAGCGCCGCCGAGATCTTGTCGTCGTCCACCGCAATGGCAAAGCCCTTGCTCTGCCGCACCGCGCGCAGGATGAGGAAATCGCCGATCGCCTGCGGCACGCGGATGCCCGAGGCGATGGTGTGAGCGTCCTCCCAGCGCGTTGCGTGCTCGGTGCCGGCGTCATAGGCCCGCACCATCGGCGCGCAGCCCGAGGCCTGCACCGCGACCATGCGCGGGCGCTTGGAACCGATGAAGCCGATCTTCTCGAGCTCGTCGAACGCCTTCCACATGCCGATCAGGCCGGTGCCGCCGCCGGTCGGATAGAAGATCACGTCGGGCATGTCCCAATTGAGCTGCTCGGCGAGCTCGAGGCCCATCGTCTTCTTGCCTTCGATGCGGTACGGCTCCTTCAAGGTCGAGGTGTCGAACCAGCCGACTTTTGCTTTTCCTTCACCGACGATCTTGCCGCAATCGTCGATATAGCCGTTGACGCGATAGACGGTCGCGCCCTGCAGCTCGATCTCGCTGACGTTCACCTCGGGCGTATCGGCCGGGCAGAAGATCGTGGTCTTGATGCCGCAGGACGTGGCGTAGGCCGCGAGCGCAGCACCAGCATTGCCGTTGGTCGGCATCGCCATGTGCTTGATGCCGAGCGCCTTGCCCATCGACACCGCCATCACGAGGCCGCGCGCCTTGAACGAGCCGGTCGGCAAGCGGCCCTCGTCTTTCACGATGATCTCGCCGCCGCCAAGCTTCTTGCCAAGCTTCGGCAGCCGGATCAGCGGCGTCGTGACCTCGCCGAGCGAGACGATGTCCTGGCATTTGCGCACCGGCAGCAGCTCGCGATAGCGCCACATGTCGGCGGGACGTTGGGCGAGCGCGTCCTTGGTCAGCGCCTTCTTCACGCCCGCGAGGTCGTAGCGCACCAGGAGCGGCTTGCCAGCCTTGGAGAGGTTGTGGACCTGGTCGGCGGCGTAATGGTCGCCCTCCATCGCGCATTCGAGATGGGTGACGAAGGTCGGGCGCTCGATGGTGAGGTTATCGTTGTCGTGCATGGGAAAAGTCCTCTTCTTGTTCTGTTTGTTCCCTGTCCAATCCGTCACCCTGAGGTGCCGGAGCGAAGCGGAGGCCTCGAAGGGCGACGAGCCCGGCTGCTAAATCTCGGCCGTGCATCCTTCGAGGCTCGCTGCGCTCGCACCTCAGGATGACGGGTCCGGCTATCAAATATTCAACACCCGCCCATAAGCATCCAGCACGGCTTCCTTCATCATCTCCGACAGGGTCGGATGCGGGAACACCGTGTGCATCAGCTCTTCTTCCGTCGTCTCCAGGTTCATGGCAACGACGTAGCCCTGGATCAGCTCGGTGACTTCGGCGCCGACCATGTGGGCCCCTAACAGCTGGCCCGTCTTCTTGTCGAAGATGACCTTGACCAGGCCCTGGTCCTCGCCGAGCGCAATGGCCTTGCCGTTGCCGACAAAGGGGAAGCGGCCGACGCGGATCTCGCGGCCACCTTCTTTCGCCTTGGCTTCGGTGAGGCCGACGGAGGCGACCTGCGGATGGCAATAGGTGCAGCCCGGGATCATGTTCTTGTCCATGGGATGCGGATGCAGGCCCTTGATCGCCTCGACGCAGATCACGCCCTCATGCTCGGCCTTGTGCGCGAGCATCGGGGGACCGGCGACGTCACCGATGGCGTAGATGCCGGGAACGTTGGTCTTGCCGTAACCGTCGATCACGATGCAGCCGCGGTCGGTCTTCACCCCGAGCTTTTCGAGGCCGAGATTCTCGATGTTACCGACGACGCCGACCGCCGAGATCACGCGCTCGAATTCGGTCGTGACCGGCTTGCCCTTGCCGTCGTCGATGGTGGCGACGACGCTGTCGGCCTTCTTCTCCAGCTTCGTCACCTTGGTCGAGGACATGATTTTGATGCCCTGCTTCTCCAGCCGCTTGCGGGCGAGACCAGCGATCTCGGCGTCCTCGACGGGCAGGATCTGCGGCAGCACCTCGACCACGGTGACTTCGCTTCCCATGGTGTGGAAGAACGAGGCGAACTCGATGCCGATCGCGCCCGAGCCGACCACCAGCAGCGACTTCGGCATGCGCTCCGGCACCATCGCCTCGAAATAGGTCCAGACCAGCTTCTTGTCGGGCTCGAGCCCGGGCAGCACGCGCGGCCGCGCGCCGGTTGCGACGATGATGTGCTTGGCCTGATACGTCCCCTCGCCCAGCGTGCCCTTCGGCGCCTCGACGTCGGACTTCTTCACGGTGACCTTGCCGGGCGCGTCGATCGAGGCGGCGCCCCAGATCACGCTGACCTTGTTCTTCTTCATCAGGAAGCCGACGCCGTCGTTGAGGCGCTTGGAGACCCCGCGCGAGCGCTGCACCACGGCCTTCGGATCGAACGAGACCTTCTCCGCCGACAGGCCATAGTCCTTGGCGTGCTGCATGTAATGGTAGATCTCGGCCGAGCGCAGCAGCGCCTTGGTCGGGATGCAACCCCAGTTCAGGCAGATGCCGCCGAGATAGGATTTTTCGACGATCGCGACCTTGAAGCCGAGCTGCGCGGCGCGGATCGCGGTGACATAGCCGCCGGGACCGGAGCCGATGATGATGACGTCGAAGGATGTGTCGGCCATGGCCTTGCGCTCGTTCTCGTTTCAACCGGCCTCAAATTTCGAGACCGTCATTGCGAGGAGCTCTTGCGACGAAGCAATCCAGTCTGCCGGTGACGCCCTGGATTGCTTCGCTTCGCTCGCAATGACGACGCGAATTCTCACACCATCATCATGACGGGATTTTCGATCAGCTGCTTGAAGGCACCGATCAGCTCGGCGCCGAGCGCGCCATCGATGGCGCGGTGATCGCAGGACAGGGTCACGCTCATCATGTGCGCGATCTCGATCTTGCCGTTCCGCACGACCGGTCGCTCCTCGCTGGTGCCAACCGCAAGGATCGTCGCATGCGGCGGGTTGATCACGGCGGTGAAGTGGCTGATGCCGTACATGCCGAGGTTGGAGACGGCGGTGGTGCCGCCCTGGTATTCCTCGGGCTTCAGCTTGCGGGACCGGGCGCGCGTCGCAAAATCCTTCATCTCGTTGGAGATGGTCGAGAGCGTCTTGGTCTCGGCCTTGCGGATGATCGGAGTGATCAGGCCACCGGGCATGGCGACCGCAACGCCGACGTCGGAATGGTGGTGCTTGACCATGCCGCTCTCGGTCCAGCTGACGTTGCAGTTCGGGATCTTCTGCAGCGCCACCGCCATCGCCTTGATGACGAAGTCGTTGACCGAGATCTTGTAGAGCGGCTTCTTCTCCTTGTCCTTCGGCGCGGCGGCGTTGATCTCCTCGCGCGCGGCCATCAGCTTGCCGATGTCGCAGTCGATGGTCAGGAAGAAGTGCGGGACGTTCTGGATCGACGCTGTCAGGCGCTGCGCGATGGTGCGGCGCATGCCGTCATGCGGGACGATGTCGTAGGAGCCGGGCTCGAACAGCGACAGGATCTGCTTGTCCGACATGGCGGGCGCGATCGAGGGCGCGCCACCGGACGGCGCGGCCGCGGGGGCCTTGAGGCCCTTGCCAGACTTGGCCTGCTCGACGTCGCGCGCGACGACGCGGCCGTGCGGACCGCTGCCGGTGACCATGCCGACATCGATGCCGGCTTCCTTGGCGAGACGCCGCGCCAGCGGCGAGGAGAACACGCGGCCGGCATGGCCGTTGCTCTGCGCGGCCGGCGCTGCAGCCTGCGGCGCAGGTGCTGCGGCGGGCGGCGGAGCGGCCTTGGGCGCGGCAGGCGCCGGAGCCGGTGCGGCTGCGGGAGCTTCAGCGGGCTTGTCGGCCTTGGGCGGCGCGGCCGAAGCGCTGGGCTTGGCGCTGCCGGCAGCCTTGACGTCCTCGCCTTCGCCGGCGAGCACCGCGATCACGTCGTTGACCGGGACGTCCTGCGTGCCCTCGGGCACCAGGATCTTGGCGATCGTGCCCTCGTCGATGGCCTCGACCTCCATGGTCGCCTTGTCGGTCTCGATCTCGGCGATGACGTCGCCGGACTTGACCTTGTCGCCTTCCTTCTTCAGCCACTTGGCGAGGTTGCCCTTCTCCATCGTCGGCGAGAGAGCGGGCATCAGGATGTTGATGGGCATGCTGACCTCAAGACAAACTTTGCAAAAATTCGGCTTCGACAGCGAAGACGAACAGACCAGGTTTAGTTGCCGATGTCGCCTTGCCAGAGGCGCTCATTGGCAGGAACGGAACGCCAATTCTTCATCATGCTGATGGAGCGGTCGTCGGCAAGATCGATCCAGGGGATGCCGAACTTGTCGAGGATGTCCTTGGATCCCTCGAAGGTGACGGACTCTCCGATCACCACGAGCTTCACCTTGAACAGCCCCAGCGCGCCCGCGCACATCGAGCATGGCGACAATGTCGTGTACATGACGGTGTCGTGGAACGAGATCGCACCGGCCTCGCGCAGGCAGCTCATCTCGCCGTGCAGGATCGGGTTGTTCTCCTGCACGCGGTTGTTGTGGCCGCGGGCGATGATCTTGTTGTCGCGCGTCAGCACCGCACCGATCGGCAAGCCGCCTTGCGCGATCGAGGCCTCCGCCTCGCGGATCGCTTCCAGCATGAAATCGAAATGGTGCGCTTCGATGGCCACGGTCAGTGTCCCTTGCCGCGCGGCGTCGTGGTGCCGGTGTCGGTCGGACGCTCGATCTCGGCCTGGAACATCTCCAGGATCCGGTTGAGCGCATCCTCTTCGGTGTATTCGCTCTCGCGCGCATAGGCGCGCGCGGCGTGACGGGCGAGATCGACCAGCAGCAAGCCCCACATGTCGGGCTCCTCGAAGGCCCGCTGGAACGCCATCGACAGCCCGCCGTCCAGCACGAACACGCGCAGGATCTCGACCGCGTCGTCGCGGGCAAGAACGTCGGGCGGCAGTGGCTGCTCCTTCGGGCCCGCCATGGTCTACCTGTAGCAGACGGCTTTTGCGGCCTCGACGACCTCAGCCGCCGAGGGCAGCGCGAGCTTCTCCAGATTGGCGGCGTAGGGCATCGGCACGTCCTTGCCGGACACGCGCGCGACCGGCGCGTCCAGATAGTCGAAGGCGTTCTCCATGATGCGCGCGGCGATCTCGGCGCCGACGCCGCTCTGGGCCCAGCCCTCTTCCACCGTCACGGCACGACCGGTCTTCTTCACCGAGTTGATGATGGTCTCGGTGTCCATCGGGCGCAGCGTGCGCAGGTCGATCACCTCGGCCTCGATGCCGTCCTTGGCGAGCTCGTCGGCGGCCTTGAGCGCGTAGGTCATGCCGTTCGACCACGAGATGATCGTGACGTGGCTGCCGGAACGCACGATGCGCGCCTTGCCGATCGGGATGATGAAGTCGTCGAGCTTCGGCACCTCGCCGGTGTGGCCGTAGAGCACCTCGTTCTCGAGGAAGATCACCGGATTGGGATCGCGGATCGCGGCCTTGAGCAGGCCCTTGTAGTCGGCGGCCGAGAACGGCGCGACGACCTTGAGGCCCGGAACGTTCGAGTACCAGGCCGAATAATCCTGGCTGTGCTGGGCGGCGACGCGGGCAGCCGCACCGTTGGGCCCGCGGAACACGATCGAGCAGCCCATCTGGCCGCCGGACATATAGAGCGTCTTGGCCGCGGAGTTGATGATCTGGTCGATCGCCTGCATGGCGAAGTTGAAGGTCATGAACTCGACGATCGGCTTGAGACCCGTCATGGCGGCGCCAACGCCCACGCCGGCAAAGCCGTGCTCGGTGATCGGGGTGTCGATGACGCGCCTGGCGCCGAACTCCTGCAGCAGGCCCTGCGTCACCTTGTAGGCGCCCTGATATTCGGCGACCTCTTCGCCCATCACGAAGACGTCGGCATCGCGGCGCATCTCTTCGGCCATCGCGTCGCGCAAGGCTTCGCGGATGGTCTGCGTGATCATCTCGGTGCCGGCGGGCACTTCCGGATCCGGCTCGGCGACGGCCTGCGGCGCAGGTGCAGCCTTCGGCGCGGGGGCCTCGGCCTTTGCAGCAGCCGGCGGCGCGGACTCGGCCGCCTTCGCGGCCGGCGCAGGCGCCTTCGCAAGATCGGCGGCGCTCTCGCCGTCGGCGAGGATGGTCGCGATCGGCGTGTTCACGGCGACATCGGCGGTCCCCTCGGGGATCAGGATCTTGCCGAGCGTCCCCTCGTCGGTCGCCTCGACCTCCATGGTCGCCTTGTCGGTCTCGATCTCGGCGATCACGTCACCCGACTTGATCGTCTCGCCCTCTTTCTTAAGCCATTTGGCGAGGTTGCCCTTCTCCATCGTGGGCGACAACGCGGGCATCAGCACTTGAATTGGCATATCGACTCCAAAAGAAAGCTTGCGCGCGTTCAGCGGTAAATGTCGGTCCAGAGCTCGGCGGCATCCGGCTCGGGATCATGCTGGGCGAAATCGGCGGACGCGTTGACGATGTCGCGCACCTCGGCGTCGATCGCCTTGAGATCGGCCTCGCTGACCTTGGCGGCCAGGAGGCGGTTGCGCACCTGCTCGATCGGATCCTGGTCGTGGCGGACCTTCTCGACCTCCTCGCGTGTGCGATATTTTGCAGGATCGGACATCGAGTGGCCGCGATAACGGTAGGTCTGCATCTCCAGGATGAAGGGCCCCTTGCCGGCGCGGCACCAGGCGGCGGCCTCGTCACCGGCGGCCTTGACGGCGCGGACGTCCATGCCGTCGACCTGCTTGCCGGGAATGTTGAAGGACACGCCGCGCTTGGAAAAATCCTGCTGCGCCGAGGCGCGCGAGACCGCGGTGCCCATGGCGTAGCGGTTGTTCTCGATGACGTAGATCACCGGCAGCTTCCAGAGCTCCGCCATGTTGAAGCTCTCATAGACCTGGCCCTGGTTGGCCGCGCCGTCGCCGAAATAGGTGACGCTGACATTGTCGTTGCCGCGATAGGTGTTGGCGAAGGCCAGACCCGTGCCGAGCGAGACCTGGGCGCCGACGATGCCGTGACCGCCGTAGAAGTGCTTCTCCTTGCTGAACATGTGCATGGAGCCGCCCTTGCCCTTGGAATAACCGCCGCGGCGGCCCGTGAGCTCGGCCATGACACCGTTGGCCTCCATGCCGGTGGCGAGCATGTGGCCGTGATCGCGATAGCCGGTGATGACCTGATCGCCCTGTTTCAGGGCCATCTGCATGCCGACCACCACGGCCTCCTGGCCGATATAGAGATGGCAGAAGCCGCCGATCGCGCCCATGCCGTAGAGTTGGCCGGCCTTTTCCTCGAACCGCCGGATCAGGAGCATGTCGCGGAGCGCCTTGAGCTCCTGCTCCCTGGTGAACTCCGGGGGCGAACCGCCGTCGGTCTTGTCGTGTGGCGTGCTTGCGGCGGCTTTCTTGGGTGCGGCCATAGGAATTCCGGGTCAGAGAAAACTTTCGACCTCTCTAACCCAACTCAACCGCATGCGAAAGCACCGCGGCGGCATGACACCACTTTCATTATGCCGCACTGCAACGTGGTCGAAATATTGGAAAATCTTTGGCGCCGATCGGGCAACAAATCTACGCGGCCCGCGCGCTTGCAGATTCGTGACCGGATCGAGCGACTGCCGATCCCGGCCGTCGAAGCGGCGGCGCCGAAATGGCGCCGCCCTCTCCGACCCGCCGATCAGAAGAAGCCGAGCTTCTTCGGGCTGTAGCTGACCAGGAGGTTCTTGGTCTGCTGATAATGATCGAGCATCATCTTGTGGGTCTCGCGACCGACACCCGACTGCTTGTAGCCGCCGAACGCCGCATGGGCGGGATAGGCGTGGTAGCAGTTGGTCCAGACACGGCCGGCCTGGATCGCCCGGCCGAAACGGTAGCAGCGGTTGGCATCGCGGCTCCAGACGCCGGCCCCGAGGCCGTACAGGGTGTCGTTGGCGATCTCGAGCGCCTCCTCGTCGTTCTTGAAGGTGGTGACCGAGACCACCGGGCCAAAGATCTCCTCCTGGAAGATCCGCATCTTGTTGTGGCCCTCGAACACGGTCGGCTTGACGTAGAAGCCGCCGGCGAGATCGCCGCCGAGCTCGGCACGTCCGCCGCCCGCCAGCACCTTGGCGCCCTCCTGCTTGCCGATGTCGATGTAGGACAGGATCTTCGCCAGCTGCTCGCCGGAGGCCTGCGCACCGATCATGGTGGCAGCATCGCGCGGGTCGCCCTGCTTGATCGCGGCGACGCGCTTCAAGGCCCGCTCCATGAAGCGGTCGTAGATGTCGGCATGCACCAGCGCCCGGCTCGGACAGGTGCAGACCTCGCCCTGGTTGAGCGCGAACATGACGAAGCCTTCGATCGCCTTGTCGAAGTAATCGTCGTCCTCGGCGGTGACGTCGTTGAAGAAGATGTTCGGCGACTTGCCGCCCAGCTCCAGCGTCACCGGAATGAGGTTCTGGCTGGCATATTGCATGATCAGCCGGCCCGTCGAGGTCTCGCCGGTGAAGGCGATCTTGGCGATGCGCGGGCTGGAGGCCAGCGGCTTGCCGGCCTCGAGGCCGAAGCCGTTGACGATGTTCAGCACGCCGGGCGGCAGGATGTCGGCGATGATCTCGGCCCAGACCATGATCGAGGCCGGAGTCTGCTCGGCGGGCTTGAGCACCACGCAATTGCCGGCGGCGATCGCGGGCGCGAGCTTCCAGCAGGCCATCAGCAGCGGGAAGTTCCAGGGAATGATCTGGCCGACCACGCCGAGCGGCTCGTGGAAATGATAGGCGATGGTGTCGTGGTCGATCTCGCCGATGGAGCCTTCCTGGGCGCGGACGACGCCGGCGAAATAGCGGAAGTGATCAATGGCGAGCGGGATGTCGGCGGCGCGGGTCTCACGGATCGGCTTGCCGTTGTCCCAGGTCTCGGCGATGGCGAGACGCTCGAGGTTCTCTTCCATGCGATCGGCGATCCTGTTGAGCATGATCGCGCGTTCCACGACGCTGGTCCGTCCCCAGGCGCCCTTGGCCGCATGCGCCGCATCGAGCGCGGCCTCGATGTCCTGCGCGTCGGAGCGCGCGATCTTGCAGACCACCTGGCCGTTCACCGGCGAGGTGTTGTCGAAATATTTGCCGGACTTCGGCGCGACGAATTTGCCGCCGATGAAGTTGTCATAGCGTTCGGCAAAGGGAATTTTGGTGACGTTGAGGAATTCAACCTTGTTCATTGATCACTCCCGTTGATTGCTGTTTGCGCAATTCGTCGCGTGATCGCGACTTGCGCGGACGATGATGCGGGAGGTGTTTTTTGTCAGCCCGGAGGAAAGCGATGGCGGAGCGGACCTGTCGCAGTTCTGCGACAGTCGTAGGGCGAGGCCGTGCGAGATTGAGTGCTCGGAGCATCCACAGCGTCATTGCGAGCGCAGCGAAGCGATCCAGAGTCTATCCGCGGAAAAAAATCTGGATTGCTTCGCTGCGCTCGCAATGACGATTGGGGAGACAGCCCGGCTCAGTGGTTCAGGTCGAACCGCTTGAGCTTTCTGTGCAGCGTGGCGCGGCTGACGCCGAGGGCCTTGGCGGCCGCCGAGACGTTGCCGCCGGCGCGGAGCAGAGCCCGTTGCACCACCGCGCGCTGACCGCCGGCAAGATGATCGTGCGCGCTGTCGCCGCCGAGCAGGTCGGCTGCCGGCACGGGCTGCAGCGGCCGGCCGGGAGCAATTCCAAGCGCCGCCCGCGCGGAGCGGGTCGCGCCGATCACGAGATCGTCCGCATCGACCGCGACGAGACCTCCGCATTGGCCGTCGGCGGCTTGCGTCAGCACGATGCGGGCATGGGCGAACGCCCTGCGAAACAGGTCGGCTTCGATACGCTTGGCCGCCTCGCCTGCCGCGAGCGCGATCAGGTTGGAAAACGCATCTGTCCGGTCGGCCCGGCATGAGGAGACGTCGAGCACGCCCGCGAGTGCCGCCTCATGATCGTAGATCGGAACGGCGGTGCAGCTCAAAAGCGTGTTGCGGGTGAAGAAATGCTGGTCGCGGTCGATCGTCAGCGGACGCTGCTCGACCAGACAGGTGCCGATGCCGTTGGTGCCCTCGTGCTCCTCGCTCCAGATCGCACCGGTCCACAGGCCCCAGGACTGAAACGTCGCGTCGTCTGCCGGCGTGCCGCGACGGTCGACCGGCACGCCCTCCCCGTCGGCGAGCAGCACGCAGCAGCCGCTCGCGCCGACGGCCTGGTAGAGCCTGTCCATCGCGCCTTGCGCGGCGGCCAGCAGCGGCGCGACACGGTCGCGGACCAGGTGCAGCTCAGCTTCGGTCAGCCGCAACGGCGACGTGCGGCCGCCGGGATCGAGGTGATGTAATCTGGACGAACGGCGCCACGAGGCCACAAGCGCGGATCTTGCCGCCTGGCCTGACGCGATAGCGGCCTCGACACGGGCCGCGTGATGCCGGGGCATTGACCCATTCATCACAGTTTCCTCCGGATGACAGACTAGAACGTGCCGGCGCTGCCCGCTTGATCTGCGTCAACTTCAGAAGAGCGCCGCCACAAGCCATGAGCCCGCCACGGCGCGGCCGTCAAGACAGCCGGCGGGTTCCAGACTTACGACCTTCGCAGGAGCAAGGGCCCCATCGACCGGATTTCGGCAGCGGCTTTCGTGTCGTTTTCGAGCTTTGCGGAAAACGCTACTTCGCCGGGATCATCCGAACGAGATCGCGCGGATTGACGTAGTCGAGCTGGAAGCGCGCCCGCTCGTCCAGCATGTCGGGGTCGATCCGCTCGGACCGCAGCAGCGACACCCGCTGCTCGCTCCTGGTGCGCTCACGCTTGAGCTGGGCCAGCTCGCTGGTCAGGGCGATGATCTCCTGGTCGAGTTCCTGGCGGGCGTTGAGGCCGTATTTGCCGGTGTAGGCGTTGACGCCGAAATAGCCGACGATGGCGGCCGCCATCGCGTAGAGGGCAAGGCCGGTCAGGATCGATTTCAGGCGCGCGCGGGAGACCATCCTGCGAAGATGGGACAGGTTGGTTAAGGGAGTGCTAACCTGGAGCAAGCCGTCATTCCGGGACGATGCGCAGCATCGAACCCGGAATCTCGAGATTCCGGGTTCGGCTCTTCGAGCCGCCCCGGAATGACACCACATGCCTCAGCCGTGGTGCTTCGCGACGTGCGCCGCGAAGGCGTCGATATAGGCCTGGAGCACGGGCTTGAGCGACTCCTTGGTCAGATTCCCGCCGGCATCAAAAGCGTCGCCGACCGCGTTCAGATAGATCTCTGGCTGCTGCATGATGGGGCCGGCGATGCCCGGCAGGATGTTCTGCAGCGTCTTGGCGGCGCTGACGCCGCCGAGCGGTCCCGGCGAGTTGGAGACGATGCCGACCGGCTTGCCGTTGAACGAGCTCTTGCCGTAGGGGCGCGAGGCCACGTCGATGGCATTCTTCAGCACGCCCGGGATGGCGCGATTGTATTCGGGCGTGACGAACAGGACACCATCCGACTTCTGGAGCTTGTCGCGGAAGGCCAGCCAGTCGGCGGGCGGCGCACCCTCGAGGTCCTGGTTGAAGAACGAGATGCCCGCCGGCGTGATGACCTCAAGCTTGAGGGTATCAGGCGCGAGCTTGGCCAGGGCGTTGGCGATCTTCAGCGAGAAGCTCTCCTTGCGCAGGCTGCCGGCGATAACGACGATATTGTAGGCCATGAGGTGTCCTTGAAACCTTGAGGAAAGTGCCGGGCGGCACTTAAGCGACCTGATGCAGTGGATGCAAGTGCATGAACCGGCGCGATTTGGAAACGCTGTGTTTCGCGAAAGCAGATGGTCCGGCCAGTCAGCGTAGCCCGGATGGAGCGTAGCGCAATCCGGGACCGGCGCGGCTTGGCAAGACCCCGGATTAAGCTGCGCTCCATCCGGGCTACAAATCGGGGCTCTTGGCTTAGCTCCAAAACAAATCAGGCCGCCCGAAGGGCGGCCTGATTTTTCGTGCAAATCCTGGTTCCGATCAGATCGTCGGATTCCACGCCGACGGGATCAGGCGATATTTGGCGCCGTCCTTCTCGACATGGCCGACCGACGGGAAGGTGAAGTGGAAGCCGATCACTGTCGCCTTCTCCGCCACCGCCATGTCGTAGAACTTGTGACGCGTCTCCTGCGCCAGCGCGGGGTCGGCGTCAAACATCACGTGCCAGTCCGGATTGCGAAGGAAGAATTCCGGAATGTTGGTGACATCGGACTGGATCAGCACCTTGGCATCGCCCGAGGCGACCGCGAACGAGGTGTGGCCCGGCGTATGGCCCGGGGTTGCGATCGAGGTGATGCCCGGCGCGACCTCCTTGCCCCACTCGAACTTGGTGACCTTGGACTCGAGGCCGGCAAAGGTCTTCTTCACGTTGGCGAAATAGTTCTTCATCATCGGATTGGACTCGGCCTTGGCGGCGTTGTCCGCGCTGGTCCAGAACTCCCAGTCCTTGCCCGGCACCATGATCTCGGCATTGGGGAATGCGAGCCCGCCGTCCGCAAGGCGAATGCCGTTGGTGTGATCGGGGTGCAGATGCGACAGCAGCACGACGTCGATGTTCTTGGGATCGACGCCGGCGGCCTGGAGGTTCTGCAGGGTACGCCCCACGGCGCCCTTGCTCGCCTCGAAATTCGCAATGCCGTTGCCGGTGTCGATCAGGACCAGCTTGGAGCCGGTGTTGATGAGTTGCGGGTTGAACGGCACCGTGACCATGCCCTTCGGCATGTAGGCCGCCTCGCCGGCCGCCAACGCTTCGTCCTTCGACAGATTGGCGACGAACTTGTCCGGCATCGGGAATGTGCGCGCACCGTCATTGATCGAGGTGCACTCATAGCTGCCGACCTTGTAGCGATAGAAGCCCGGCGCCTGGGTCCCGGCTTGCTGCACTGCGGCCTTGGCGGTGATAGGTCCAAGCCCGGTCGCGGCGGCCGCACCGAGGGCGGCGGCGCCAGCGAGCAGATGACGGCGATTGAGATCGGTCATGGAGATGTCCCCTTCTGAGCCCTTGCGGTTTTCCGCATTCAAATGGCGGCGGAATAATCCGCCGCTGGGCTCAGAAGGCAAGACCTTCTTTCGGTGACGCGCCGCCGCGCGTCACGATTATTTATTTGGGTTGATGAGGAATTTTTCGCCGGTGGCGCGTTTGGCGTAGACGGCGATATTGGCGGGATCGAGCACCTCGGTCAGCGACACCACCTTGGTGTAGTGGCTGGCGAAGGTGGTCTTGAGCTCGGACGCGACGCGCTGACGCAGCCGGCCGATCTCGGCCGGACCGATCTTCTGCAGGAACGGCGTCAGCAGCCAGCCGCCGACGCCCCAGGTCAAACCGAACGACCGGCTCAATTCGGTCGGACGGTTGTCCAGGCTGCCGTAGATGTAGATCTGCTTGTACACGTTGGAGCCGTAGCGGCTGTATTCCTTCGCGGTCTTGTTGGCCGCGACTTCCATCGCGGTCAGAATCTGGCTGGCCAGCTTGCCGCCGCCGATGGCGTCGAAGGCGATCGTGGCGCCGGTCTCGACCAGCGCATTGGTGAGATCATCCGTAAAGCTCGGCGCGCTGGAATCGACAATGTGCTTGGCGCCGATCTTGCGCAGGATGTCGGCCTGCTCCTTGCTCCTGACGATGTTGACGAGGCCGATGCCGTCCTTGATGCAGATCTTGTTGAGCATCTGGCCGAGATTGGACGCAGCGGCCGTATGCACGAGCGCCTTGTGGTTCTCCCGCCGCATCGTCTCGGTCATGCCGAGCGCGGTCAGCGGATTGACGAACCAGGACGCGCCGTCCGCGGCCGTGGTGCCCGCCGGAAGCTCCATGACGTCGCGGACCTTGAGCACGCGATATTGCGTGTACATGGCGCCGCCGATCATCGAGACGGTCTTGCCCATCAACGCCTTCGCCGCGTCCGACGATCCGGTCCGGATCACCGTGCCGGCGCCCTCGTTGCCGACCGGCAGCGACTGGTCGAGCCGGGCTCCCATCAGCCGCATCGCGGCCTCCGGCATCGTCGCGGTGATGACCGGCATCTCCTTCGTGCCCGAGGCCTTGGCGGCCGACATGTCGGCCGGCCCGATCAGGAGGCCGAGGTCGGAGGGGTTGATCGGCGTCGCCTCGACGCGAACGACGACCTCGTCGTCGGCCGGCTCCGGCGTCGGGACATTGACGAGAGACAATTCCAGCTCGCCGCTCTTCTTGAGCAGCGAATGCAGTTGCAGTCCGGATGTGCCGTCGCTCATGTCGATCCTCCCCTGTCGTCTTGTCGCGTGTGGAAGCGCTGGCTTATGCCAGCGCCTTCAGTGCCGCCTTGCCGCCGTACAGCGCCTGCTTGCCGAGCTGCTGCTCGATGCGCAGGAGTTGATTGTATTTGGCGGTGCGATCGGACCGCGCAAGGGAGCCGGTCTTGATCTGACCGCAATTGGTGGCGACCGCGAGGTCGGCGATGGTGGAATCCTCGGTCTCGCCCGAGCGGTGCGACATCACCGAGGTGTAGCCGGCCTTGTGCGCCATCTCGACGGCGGCGAGCGTCTCGGTCAGCGTGCCGATCTGGTTGACCTTGATCAGGATCGAGTTGGCGCGGCCGGTCTTGATGCCGTCGGCAAGGCGCTTGACGTTGGTGACGAAGAGGTCGTCGCCGACGAGCTGGCACTTCTTGCCGATGAGGTCGGTGAGCTCCTTCCAGCCATCCATGTCGTCTTCCGACATGCCGTCCTCGATGGTGACGATCGGATAGCGCGAGACGAGATCGCCGAGGTACTTGGCCTGCTCGGAGATCGAGCGGGTCTTGCCCTCGCCCTCATAGACGTATTTGCCGTCCTTGAAGAATTCGGTCGAGGCGCAATCGAGGCCGAGCACGATGTCGCTTCCCGCCTTGAAGCCGGCCTTGCCGATCGCGTTCATGACGAATTCCAGCGCAGCGTCGGCCGACGGCAGGTTCGGCGCGAAGCCGCCCTCGTCGCCGACATTGGTGTTGTGGCCGGCCTTCTTCAATTCCGACTTCAGCGTGTGGAAGACCTCGGCGCCGTAACGCAGGCCCTCGGCGAAGGACGATGCGCCGACCGGCAGGATCATGAACTCCTGGAAGTCGATCGGATTGTCGGCATGCACGCCGCCATTGATGATGTTCATCATCGGTACCGGCAGCAGGCGGGCCGAGGTGCCGCCGACATAGCGGTAGAGCGGCATGTCGAGCGAATTGGCGGCCGCCTTGGCGCAGGCCAGCGAGACGCCGAGGATGGCATTGGCGCCAAGCCGGCTCTTGTTCGGCGTGCCGTCAAGGTCGATCATGATCTGGTCGATCTGGGCCTGCTGCTCGGCATCAAGGCCGCTCAGGGCCTCGAAGATCTCGCCGTTGACAGCGCCGACCGCCTTGGAGACGCCCTTGCCGAGATAGCGGGCCTTGTCATTGTCGCGCAGTTCCACCGCCTCGTGGGCGCCGGTGGAGGCGCCCGACGGCACCGCGGCGCGGCCGAGCGCACCATCTTCCAGCACGACATCGACCTCGACGGTGGGATTGCCCCGGCTATCCAGGATTTCGCGGCCGATGATGTCGATGATGGCGGTCATGAGAGCCTCATTTCGAGAAACAAAGGGGGGCAGTTGGCGGTGCTTCTACCGCAATGCATCGAAGTGGAAAAGGCCGGGTGACGGCCGGCGGATGATTGGCTAAGAGGGCCGCTCCGGAGGCGGCCTCATGTCGAAAAAACCCAGCAAATCGAAGAACTCAAGCCTGGACCCGGCTGCCCTGCAGCTCGGCCATGCCGTGGAATGGCCGGATGCGCCCGAAAAGGCCCAGCTCGACCGCGTGCCCAATCCGCAAAAAGGCACGGACTATCTGGTGCGTTTCACAGTGCCGGAATTCACCTCGCTCTGCCCGGTCACGGGCCAGCCGGATTTCGCGCATCTGATGATCGACTATGCGCCGGGACCGTGGCTGCTGGAGTCGAAATCGCTGAAGCTCTACATCGCGAGCTTCCGCAATCACGGCGCCTTCCACGAGGACTGCACCGTGATGATCGGCAAGCGCATCGCGAGCGAGATCAAGCCGAAATGGCTGCGCATCGGCGGCTACTGGTATCCGCGCGGCGGCATCCCGATCGACGTGTTCTGGCAGACCGGACGGGTGCCGAAGGGAATGTGGGTGCCCGAGCAAGGCGTCGCGCCCTATCGCGGACGGGGCTAGCGTCTCTCAACTTCGAGGATTCCGCCAACTGATGGAGGCCTCCAGTGAGACTACGCGAGGTCCCATGACTTGAGACCGATCAGCGCGGCTCAGCCGCGCGCATCCGCCGGCGCTCGCTGCTTGAGCAGCCGGGCACAGACGAAGCCCAGCACCACCATGATCCCTGCGCTTGCGAACAGGGTCGGCATCTTGCCGGCATGCTGGAGGCCGAAGCCGTAGGCGAGCGGCCCCACGGTCTGTCCCATGAAGAAGAAGAACGAATGCAGCGACAGCGCTGTAGCGCGCGCCTCGACCGAGAGCTCGCTGGCGAAGACCTGCAGGCAGCCATGGGCGATGTAGAAGCCCCAGCCCATCACGATGAGGCTTAGCGCCTGCACTTCCCAGCGCGGACCGAAGGCGACGGAGACGAGCTGCGAGGCGACCAGCGCCATGCCGGAGATCATCATGCCCTTGACGCCGAGCCAGGGCAGCAGCCGCGAAACCGTCAGCGTGTAGAACAGGCCGCCGACCGCAAAGCCTGCGATGACGATGCCGGCGATCGACAGCGAGGTCTGCCCGAGTTCGAACAGGAACGAGGCGATGTAGGGAAACAGGCCGAGCACGCAGCAGCCTTCGATGAACACCGCCGAATAGCAGACATAGGCGTTCGGATTGGTGAAGATGGTGCGATAGCCGGCCTTCAGCGCCGACAGGCTCGTCTTCGGCGGATGCTGGACCTTGGCGCCGTGAAAGCCGGCGGCGACCGCGATCGAGGCGGCGATGACGAGCGCGCCGAGCACCGCCAGCACGCCGCGCCAGCCGAGGAAGTCGCCAATCAGGCCGGAGGCCGAGGCGCCGAGCAGATTGCCGGTCATCGCGCCGGCAAGGGTCCGGCTGATCGCGACCTGGCGCTTCTCGGGGCCGACGAGATCGCTGGTCAGGCTGAGCGCCACCGGAAACACGCCGCCCGAGCCGATGCCGGCTAGGATGCGGGTCGCGAACAGAACCGAGAACGAGGTCGAGAAGGCGCCGAGAATGTTGGCAAGACCCAGCAGCGCGAGGCAGCCGATCATGAGCCGCGTCTTGCCGAACAGGTCGGCGGCGGCGCCGACGATCGGCTGGATGATCGAGAAGGTGAAGGCGAACACCGCGGCAAAGCCCGCGGCGGTCGCGATGCTGACGCCAAAGTCCTCGGCGACATGCGGCAGCACCGGATCGAGCGCACGCGCCGACAAGGCTGCGGCAAAGCTTGCGCCCGATATGACGTAGAGCGCTGTCGGCAAGCCGTGATCGGGCGGCCGCGCCTCGCCTTCCTGCATCAGCGCGGGTTCTTTGCCAGCGCGTCGAACGCCATCAGCCTTGCAATCAGGCCCTCGAACTCTCGCAGCGGCACCATGTTGGGGCCGTCCGACGGCGCGCTGTCGGGATCGGGATGGGTCTCGATGAAGACGCCGGCAACGCCTACGGCGACGGCCGCGCGCGCCAGCACCGGCACGAATTCGCGCTCGCCGCCCGAGGAGGCCCCCTTCCCGCCCGGCTGCTGCACCGAATGGGTGGCGTCGAAGATCACCGGCGCGCCGGTGGTGCGCGCCATGATCGGCAGCGCGCGCATGTCGGAGACCAGCGTGTTGTAGCCGAAGGAGGCGCCGCGCTCCGTGACGAGCACGTTGGGATTGCCGGCGGTGGTGATCTTGGTCACCACATTGGTCATGTCCCAGGGCGCCAGGAACTGCCCCTTCTTGACGTTGACGACCTTGCCTGTCGCGGCCGCGGCGAGAAGCAGATCGGTCTGACGGCACAGGAAGGCGGGAATCTGCAGGATGTCCACGGCCTGCGCAACGTCGGCGCATTGCGTGGCCTCGTGCACGTCGGTCAGGACAGGCAGGCCGAGCGAGGCGCGGATCTCGGCGAAGATCGGCAGCGACTGCGCAAGGCCGAGGCCGCGCTGCGCCGCCGCGCTTGTGCGGTTGGCCTTGTCGAACGAGGTCTTGTAGACGAGGCCGATGTTCAGCCGCGCCGCGATCTCCTTCAGCGCGGAGGCCACCTCCAGCGCATGCTGGCGGCTTTCGAGCTGGCAGGGTCCGGCAATGATCGAGATCGGCAGATCGTTGCCGAATTTGACGTTGCCGATGGTGACGACCGGCGCCGCTGACGTCGAAGAGCTCAAGGCAAATCCCTCGTTTCGGCGCGACCATAGCCTCCGCGAGGGTCGGATCAACCCTATTCGGCCCGGACGGGTCGAATATCAGGGTTGCGCCGGGGCTCCCGGCGCCACCCGTGCGTCGGCAGGCGCCTATTTCACCGCCGAGAAGGCCGTCGGCGTCAGGAGCTGGCTGACGATATTGCCTACGATCTGGCCGTCCGCCTCGCTTTCGGCGCGCGCTTTCATCCAGTCCGGATCGGTCATGAACTTGCCCCACTTCGTCTCGCGCTCGGCCAGCGACTCCCAGGCCAGGAAATAGGTCAGCTCCTGGTTGGATTCACCGATCATCGTGGTGAAGAATCCGGCCTGCTTGATGCCGTGCTTCTCCCAGATCTTCAGCGTGGCTGTCTCAAACCGCTTCAAGAGCGCCGGCAGCCGGCCGGGCACGCAGCGATAGACGCGCATTTCGTAGATCATTCGTTCCTCCAAGTTTCTTGCGCGCCGGTTATAGCGGCTGTCCCCGACGGTGTCTTGAGCGCCGCCCGGCCTCCCCTGCGGCGCTCCGCGCATGGCTTGTGCTTCCTGCGCTGCGCCGGACTCCCGCAATGCTGCCGCAATGATCGGGCCGCTACAAAGGCCGAGCTGCAGTCGAGGTGCCCGTCACATGCGGATTTTGCTGGTCGAGGATGAAGCGGAAATGGCCGACGCGCTGGCCTCGGCGCTGAAGCGCTATGACATGGTGGTGGACCATGCCCCCACGCTCGCCGAGGCGGAGGAAGCCATCTGCGCCGACGTCCACGCCGCGGTCCTGCTCGACCGCCAGCTTCCCGACGGCGATGGCCTTGCCTTGATCCCGAAGCTCCGGGCGCGCGCTGACGGCGTGCCGATCATCGTCCTGACTGCGCGCGGCGAGCTCGCCGACCGCATCGCCGGGCTCGACGGCGGCGCCGACGACTATCTGGCGAAACCGTTCGCGGTCGAGGAACTGCTGGCGCGGCTGCGGGCGGTGCTGCGGCGTCCGGCGGGCCTGTCCCCCGATGTCATCCGCGCCGGCCGCCTTGCCTTCGACCTCGGTCATCGCGAGGCCAGCATCGACGGCACACCGTTCGAGCTGCCGCGCCGCGAGCTCCTGGTGCTCGAAGCCCTGATCCGCCGCATGGGCCGGACCGTGCTGCGCTCGGCGCTGGAAGAAGCGGTCTACAATTTCGACGACGAGATCCAGTCGAACGCGCTCGACACGCATATCTCGCGGCTGCGGCGAAAGCTCGCGGACGCCGACGCAGGGATCGAGATCCACGGCATTCGCGGCGTCGGATATCTCCTCAAGAAGCTGCCGGCCTGAAGAAGCTGACATGAGCAAACACGACGATCCCTATTGCCTGCGCTCGCGGCTGAGCTGGCGCCTGCTCTCGCTCCAGGCCACGATCCTGGTCGCGCTGCTCGCCGTCGTCCTCGCCGGGCTTTGCGCCTCCGGCTTCGTGCTCGCCGAGCGCGATGAGGACCGCGTCATCGATGTCGTCCAGCGTGCGCTCACGCGCGAGGCACAAGGCGGACTGGCTTTGCGCCCGACCACCGAGCTGCAGCAGTTGCGCAACGAGACGCCGGACCTCTGGTTCGTGGTGCGCGACCGGCAGGGCCGCTCGCTCAGCGAAGGCACCGTGCCGGCCGAGTTCGCCGCGATCGGCAACGGCCTCGACCAGATCAGCCAGGCGCGGCTCGGCTGGCAGATGTTCGAGGACGATCCGCGCAAGCCGGCGGCGCGGCTGAAGCGGGTCGATACCGATGCCGGCAATGTGCAGGTCATCACCGCGACGCAAGGACGGCTGACCGGCGCCAAGGCGCTGTTCATGACCTCCCTTGCGTTCCTCGGCATCGCCCTGCCCGGCCTGTTGCTGATGGGAACGGCGACCTTCATCGCGACACCGATGATCGTGCGGCGCGCGTTCAGGGGGCTCGATACCGCGGCGGACGAAGCCCGTCGCATCGATATCCACCAGCGCGGCGCGCGGCTTCCGGTGGAGCGCATTCCTCTGGAAGTCGTGCCGCTGGTGACCGCGATCAACGACGCGCTGGCACGGCTCGACCAGGGCTATGCCCGCCACAAGCGCTTTGTCGCCGACGCCGCACACGAGCTGCGCACACCGATCGCGATCCTGAACACCCGGCTGGAGTCGCTCGGGCCCGGCCCGGACAAGACCCGCCTGCTCGAGGATGCCGCGCGGCTTGCGACGCTTGCCGAGCAATTGCTCGACATCCAGCGGCTCGACCGCTGCGGCCATCCCTTCACGCGCCTCAATCTCGTGGCGGTTGCGCAAAGCGTCGCCGCCGACCTCGCGCCGCTGGCGATCGCGGCCGGCTACGAGCTGGCCCTCGATGCGCCGGCAACACCGATCGAGACGATCGGCGATGCGGCGGCGCTGGAGCGCGCGCTGACCAATCTCGTGCAGAACGCGATCCAGCACGGTCCGCGCCGCGGCACAATCGGAATTCGCGTCTTCAGTCCCGCAAGCATCGAGGTCACGGATGAAGGCGCCGGCATCCCCGCCGATCAGCGCGAGCAGGTGTTCGAGCCGTTCTACCGGCTGACGCCGCTCGATCGCGGGGCCGGCCTCGGCCTCAACATGGTGCGCGAGATCGTGCAACTGCATGGCGGCCACGTCTCGGTGGCGGATGGACCGGAGGGCGGCGCCTGCTTCCGGATGACGCTGCCGCCGGTCCGACAGGTTTGATTCAATCCGCATCCGCTTTGGGTAGCGCAATGCTGTCGCAATGCGCCTTCGCAACACTGCATCCGTCTCACCTCTGATCTCAGGAGGTGCAAACCAAGATGCCGGAGTGCGCATGCCCAACGATTTTCTTTCGTTCTTCCTGTCCTGGATGTCGTCACCACGTCGGGTCGGCGCCGTCGCGCCATCGGGTGCGGCGCTGGCCGACCTCATCACGCGCGAGATCAGCGCATCGACGGGTCCGATCCTCGAGCTCGGTCCCGGCACCGGCGCGTTCACCTACAAGCTGCTCAAGCGCGGCGTGCGGCCCCAGGATCTCACGCTGATCGAATACGGCTCCGACTTCATGAAGTTGCTGCAGATGCGCTTTCCCGGTGCGCGCGTGCTGTGGATGGACGCAGGGCGGCTCACGACAGAGCGCCTCTATGACGGCGCACCGGTCGGCGCGGTCGTGAGCGGCCTGCCGCTGCTCAACATGAGCAGGCGCAAGGTCATCTCGATCCTCAGCGGCGCTTTCAGCTATCTCCGCCCCGGTGGCGCCTTCTACCAGTTCACCTATGGGATGAGCTGCCCGGTGCCGCGGCCCGTGCTCGACCGGCTCGGCCTGCGCGCCAAGCTCGTGGATCGCGCCCTGCTGAACGTACCGCCCGCCGCCGTCTACCGGCTGACGCGGCGGCCACAGATGAAGCTGATCACGGGATCGCTCGCGCCTGAATCATCAGCGCGGGTGGCGCCGGAGCCGGTGCATCACGCGCGCGACTACTCGGCCGCGCGCTGAACCATTACACCAGCCGGCTCTGCACCATCGCCGCCTGGATGAACGAGGCGAACAGCGGATGCGGCTCGAACGGCCGCGACTTCAGCTCGGGGTGGAACTGGACGCCGATGAACCAGGGGTGATCCTCGTACTCGACGATCTCCGGCAGCACGCCGTCGGGCGAGAGGCCCGAGAATTTCAAACCGTGCTGCTCGAGGCGATCCTTGTAGGCGGTGTTGACCTCGTAGCGGTGGCGGTGGCGCTCGGAAATCTCCGTGGCGCCGCCATAGACCTGCGAGACGCGGCTGCCGCGATTGAGCGCGGCGGGATAGGCGCCGAGGCGCATCGTGCCGCCGAGGTCGCCTGCCTGCGAGCGCTTCTCGAGCTCGTTGCCGCGCAGCCATTCCGTCATCAGGCCGACCAGGGGCTCCTTGGTCGGGCCGAACTCGGTGGAGTTGGCGTCCTCGATGCCGACGAGATTTCGCGCGGCCTCGATCACCGCCATCTGCATGCCGAAGCAGATGCCGAAATACGGCACGTCGCGTTCGCGCGCGAACTGCGCCGCCCTGATCTTGCCTTCGGCGCCGCGCTGGCCGAAGCCGCCGGGCACCAGGATGCCGTTGACGTGTTCGAGGAACGGCGCCGGATCTTCCTTCTCGAAGATCTCGCTCTCGATCCAGTCGAGATTGACCTTCACCTTGTTGGCGATGCCGCCATGCGAAAGCGCCTCGATCAGCGACTTATACGCATCCTTCATGCCGGTATATTTGCCGACGATGGCGATGGTGACGTTGCCTTCGGGATTGCGGATGCGCTCGTTGATCTGGTTCCAGCTCTTGAGCACCGGCGGGATGCGCGATTCGATGCCGAAGGCGGCGAGCACTTCGTCGTCGAGACCCGCATTGTGATAGGCCTCGGGCACGGCATAGATGCTGTCGGCGTCGCGTGCCTCGATCACGGCGCTCTCGCGCACGTTACAGAACAGGCCGAGCTTGCGGCGCTCTTCCTTCGGAATCTCGCGGTCGGTGCGGCACAACAGGATGTCCGGCTGGATGCCGATCGAGCGCAGCTCCTTCACGGAATGCTGCGTCGGCTTGGTCTTCAATTCGCCGGCGCTCGGGATGTAGGGCAGCAGCGTCAAGTGGATGTAGATGGCGTGGTCGCGCGGCAGCTCGTTCTTGAGCTGGCGGATCGCCTCGAAGAACGGCAGGCCCTCGATGTCGCCGACAGTGCCGCCGATCTCGACCAGCACGAAGTCGTAGTCGTCATTGCCTGACAGCACGAACTCCTTGATGGCGTTCGTGACGTGCGGAACCACCTGGATGGTCGCGCCGAGATAATCGCCGCGGCGTTCCTTGGAGATGATGTCCTGGTAGATGCGCCCCGTGGTGATGTTGTCCTGCTTGGTCGCAGGCCGGCCGGTGAAGCGCTCGTAGTGACCGAGATCGAGATCGGTCTCCGCGCCGTCATCGGTCACGAACACTTCGCCGTGCTGATACGGCGACATCGTTCCGGGATCGAGGTTGAGATAGGGGTCGAGCTTGCGGAGGCGGACCTTGTAGCCCCGGGCTTGCAACAGCGCACCGAGTGCTGCTGAAGCCAGACCCTTGCCGAGCGAAGAAACCACGCCGCCGGTGATGAATATGTACCGCGCCATGGGACCTAACCTCTAATCCCTCGAATTCGATTCGCCAAAGCGATTCGTATTCCGCCCCAAAGATTCTGCGGGCCTGTGGGTGAGCCAAAACTAAGAGTGGTGACAGTGCCTTGATGGGGATTGTTGATGCAGGACGGTAGCCACCGGCCTGCATGGCCCCCCTGCTTTATTGCGAGCGCGGCACCTGCGGGCCGCTCGGAGCCGGCGCTTGCTGCTGCTCGTCGGCCTTCTTAAGCGAATCCAGGATGCCGCCGGAGGTCGGCGGCGCGAGCGGCGATCCGCCGGCCGGCTGACCCTGGGATGCCGGGGTGCCGATGATCGACGACGGCGCACGGCTGTAGCCGGCATGCCATGACAGGAACAGGCTGGTCAGGAAGAAGCCCGCCGCGAGCACCGCGGTGGTTCGCGTCAGCAGATTCGCGGTGCCGCGGCTCGACATGAAGCCGGCGCCTCCGCCCATGCCGAGGCCGCCGCCTTCCGACTTCTGAAGCAGGACGGCGCCGATCATGACGGCGACGATCATGAGGTGGATGACGATGACAACGGTCTGCATGGTGTCCTTCCGTCACAAGCGGGCGGCGCCTGACGGCGGCCGATCGCGCTTCGCGGGTTTTCCTGAAGTTGCGCGGTGTTACACGATCGGAGGGGGCAATGCCACCCCCGATCGGGCCCGGTCCCCGCGGTTTGGACCTGGCGAACGCCAGTGCCCTAGCTAGGGGCAGCCCTTGGCGATCGCAAGGAAATCGGCCGCCTTCAGGCTGGCACCGCCGACCAGCGCGCCGTTGACGTTCTTCACGGCCATCAGCTCGGCCGCGTTCGAGGGCTTGACCGAGCCGCCATAGAGGATCCGCATCCTAGCCCCATCGGCCTTGAACCGGGAGGTCAGGAGCTCCCGGATAAACCCATGAATCTGCTCGACATCCTTGGCCGTGGGGGTCAAGCCGGTGCCAATCGCCCAGACCGGCTCATAGGCTACGACGAGATTCCCGGCCGTCGAGGCGTCGGGCAGCGAGCCCGCGAGCTGGCCGCGCAGAATGTCCAGGGTCTGGCCGGCGTCGCGCTGGGCCTGGGTTTCCCCGATGCAGACGATGGCGGTGGCGCCGGCGCGCCAGGCCGCTTCAGCCTTCTGGCGGATCAGAACATCGCCCTCGCCATGGTCGGCGCGGCGCTCGGAATGGCCGACGATGATGGCCGCCGCCCCGCCATCCACCAGCATTTCCGCCGATATATCGCCGGTATGGGCGCCGGAGGCCTTGGGATGGCAATCCTGGGCTCCGACCGCGACCTTTTTGCCCCGCGCCTTCTCGGCAAAGGCCGCAATCAGGGTCGCGGGCGGGCACACCAGCAGGTCGGCCTTGGCGGCCACATCTGCCGCGCCGCCGAGCATGGCGTCGAACTCGGCAGCCTGGGCCTTCAGGCCGTTCATTTTCCAGTTGCCGGCGATCAGGGGACGGATGTCGGTCATGTCAATTCCCAGCAAAATGAGGTTGGCGGATGCGCTAGCAGAGGACCTGCCGCAGTTCCAGATTCTTGTTTTGACGCGCTTTCCCGCCGCGAACCGGGGTCCGATCCGCGCGAAAACGCGCCGGGGCCTTTAACCGCAGCCGCAAGCGGACGCAGGAGCCGAGGTTGCGGGGGGAAAGCCGCCACTTTATGATGATCTTTCAATTTGGTGACGCGCTTCTGCGGAATCTGCATTAAGACGCGCTCCCGTTCCCCTCCTGCTCAAACAAGTTGGACCAAATGCTTCGAGGAATGCGCAAGGCCTCATCAAACTGGGTCGGCAAGACCATTATGGCCATCGTAATGGGCGTGCTGATCATCAGTTTCGGCATTTGGGGCATTGCCGACATCTTCAAGGGCTTCGGGCAGTCCACGGTGGCCAAGATCGGCGGCACCGAGATTTCGCTGAATGAGTTCCGCCAGATCTACACCGACCGCCTGCAGCAGATCAGCCGCCAGTTCGGCCGTCCGCTGACCCCCGACCAGGCCCGCGCCTTCGGCCTCGACCGCCAGGTGCTGCAGCAGACGATCGCGGAAGCCGCCCTCGACGAGGAAGCGCGCCGGCTCGGGCTCGGCCAGTCCGACGACCAGATCCGCCAGGTCATCATGAACGACCCCAACTTCAAGGGCGTCGGCGGCAATTTCGATGCGAACCGCTTCCAGGGGATGATCCGGAATTTCGGCTATACCGAGCAGCGCTACGTCGCCGAGCAGCGCAAGGTCTCGCTGCGCCGTCAGATCACCGGCACGATCGGCGCCGGCCTCGAGCCGCCGAAGGCGATGCTCGACGTGCTGACGCGCTTCCAGAACGAGCAGCGCAGCATCGAATTCGTCAGGCTGGACGCGGCCCAGGCCGGCACCATCGACCCGCCCTCGCCCGAAGCGCTTGCCGCCTATTTCGAGGATCACAAGGTCCAGTTCCGCGCGCCCGAATATCGCAAGATCTCCTTCGTCGTGGTCTCGCCGGAAGAAATCGGCAAATGGAGCGAGGTGTCGGACGAGGACGCCAAGAAGCTGTTCGAGCAGCGCAAGGATCGTCTCGGCACGCCCGAGAAGCGCCAGATCCAACAGATCGTATTCCCGAATGCTGCCGAGGCGCAGACCGCGCGCGAACGCCTTGCCGCCGGGACCTCGTTCGAGGACCTCGGCAAGGAGCGCGGGCTGAGCGCCTCGGATGTGGACCTCGGCCTCGTGACCAAGTCCTCGCTCGATGCCACGGTCGGCGAAGCCGCCTTTGCGCTTCCCGCCGGCGAACTCAGCCAGCCGATTCAGGGCGCGCTCGGCACCTCCATCGTGAAGGTCGACAAGATCGAGCCGGGCGCCCCGGCCGACTATGCGAAGCTTGCCGGCGACATCAAGCGCGAGATCGCTACTGAGCGCGCGCGGGTCAAGGTCAACGACCTCCGCGACAAGATGGAAGACGAGCGCGGTGGCGGCGCCAGCGTGATCGACGCGGCGCAGAAGCTCGGCCTCACCGCCGTGACCATCGAGTCCGTCGACCGCTCCGGCCGCGCTCCGAACGGCCAGCCGGTCGCCAATATCCCGGTGGGACTCGATGTGGTGTCGCAGGCCTTCAACACAGATGTCGGCGTCGACAACGACTCGATCTCGTTCAAGGGCGGCTATGCCTGGTACGACGTGCTGGCCATCACGCCTTCGCGCGACCGCAATCTCGACGAGGTCCGCGACCAGGTCGAGGCGCGCTGGCGCCAGGACCAGATCGCCACCAAGCTGAAGGCCAAGGCGACCGAGATCGTGCAGAAGCTCGAAGGTGGCGGCAAGCTCGCCGACGAAGCCACGGCGATCGGCGCCAAGGTCGAAACGGCGAACGGCTTCAAGCGCGACGACACGCCGGCGAGCGTGCCCGCTGCGGTCGTGTCCGCCGCCTTCCGCGTCGCCAAGGACGGCGTCGGCCAGACGCCGGTGACCGGCGGCACCGAGGTGATCGTGTTCCGCCTCACCGACATCGTCGATCCCGCCGTCGATGCCGCGTCCGAAGCGGTCAAGAAGCTGAAGGAAAGCATCGACCGTGCCCAGACGGAGGAGCAGGTTGCGTCCTACGTCAACAAGCTTGAAACCGACATCGGGACCACCATTAATCAGGCCGCCTTCGCGCAGGTGACCGGCGCGAACCAGTGAGTTGAAAGCACGCGATGGACGACCTGAAATCGATCATTGGAAAAGTGGCGACCGGCGCCAGCCTGTCGCGTGAGGAAGCGGCTTCCGCCTTCAACGCCATGATGTCAGGCGAGGCCACGCCCTCGCAGATGGGCGGCCTGTTGATGGCGCTGCGCGTGCGCGGCGAGACCGTGGACGAGATCACCGGCGCGGTTGCGGCGATGCGCTCGAAGATGCTGAGCGTGACGGCCCCGCCTGATGCCGTCGACATCGTCGGCACCGGCGGCGACGGCTCGGGCTCGGTCAACGTCTCGACCTGTGCCTCCTTCATCGTCTCGGGCGCCGGCGTGCCGGTGGCCAAGCACGGCAACCGCGCGCTGTCGTCGCGCTCGGGTGCCGCCGACGTGCTGGCTTCGCTCGGCGTGAAGATCGACCTCCGGCCCGACCAGGTCGGCCGCTGCGTGCGCGAATGCGGCATCGGCTTCATGTTCGCGCCCGCCCACCATCCCGCCATGAAGAACGTCGGCCCGACCCGGGTCGAGCTCGCGACGCGCACGATCTTCAACCTGCTCGGTCCCCTCTCCAACCCGGCCGGCGTGAAGCGGCAGATGGTCGGCGTGTTCTCGCGGCAATGGGTGCAGCCGCTGGCGCAGGTGCTGAAGAACCTCGGCTCCGAATCCGCCTGGGTGGTGCACGGCTCCGACGGTCTCGACGAGATCACCCTCACCGGCCCGACCTTCGTCTCCGCGCTCCACAATGGCGAGATCCGGAATTTCGAGGTGACGCCCGAGGACGCCGGCCTGCCGTGCTGCGAGGCCGCTGCCCTCAAGGGCGGTGACGCCGACGCCAATGCGATCGCGCTGCAGAGCGTGCTCGACGGCAAGCCCAGCGCCTATCGCGACGTCGCTCTGATGAACGCCGCCGCCGCGCTGGTGGTGGCCGGCCGCGCCAAGGACCTCAAGGAAGGCGTCGCGCTCGGCACCAGGTCGATCGACGGCGGCGCGGCCAACGCCAAACTGAAGCATCTGATCGCGGTCTCGAACGGCTGAGCCTGACATGTCGGACATCCTGACCAAGATCGAAGCCTACAAGCGCGAAGAGATCGCCGCCGCCAAGCGCGCGCAGCCGCTGTCGGCGGTCGAGGCGAAAGCCAAGGCGCAAGCCGCTCCGCGCGGCTTCGTGCGGGCAATCAAGGCCAAGCACGCCAATGGCGACTTCGCGCTGATCGCAGAGGTGAAGAAGGCCTCGCCGTCGAAAGGGTTGATCCGCGCCGATTTCGACCCGCCCGCGCTCGCGAAAGCCTATGAGGCGGGTGGCGCGGCCTGTCTGTCGGTTCTGACCGACACGCCCTCGTTCCAAGGCCATCTCGATTTCATGGTGGCCGCGCGCGCGGCGACGGCGCTCCCCGTGCTGCGTAAGGATTTCATGTTCGACACCTATCAGGTGGCGGAGGCCCGCGCACATGGCGCCGACTGCATCCTGATCATCATGGCGGCGCTGGACGATGCCACGGCGATAGACCTCGAGGACGCCGCGATTGCCTACGGCATGGACGTGCTGATCGAGATCCACGATCGCGCCGAGCTCGACCGGGCGCTGAAGCTCCGCTCGCCGATGATCGGCGTCAACAACCGCAATCTGCGCACCTTCGAGACCACGCTCGCAACCAGCGAAGCGTTGGCACCGCTGATCCCGCGGGAGCGTCTGATGGTCGGCGAGAGCGGCATCTTCACGCCCGCCGATCTCGCCCGGCTCGAGCGCGTCGGCATGTCGACCTTCCTGGTCGGCGAGAGCCTGATGCGGCAGGCCGACGTCACCGCGGCCACGCGCACGCTGCTCGCGCGCGAGACCGACGCGCGTGCGACTGGTACGCGCTGACATGGCGCGTAAAGCTTCGAAGACCGGCCCCGTGAAGACCAGCCCCGTGAAGACCAAGGCCGGCGCCGCCCTCACCCATATCGGGGCCTCCGGCGAGGCGCGCATGGTCGACGTCTCGGACAAGCCGGCCACCGAGCGTCTCGCGGTCGCGGAAGGCCGCGTCATCATGACCAGGGCAACGCTCGATCTGATCGTGTCGGGCAACGCCAAGAAGGGCGACGTGCTCGGCACGGCCCGCATCGCCGGCATCATGGCCGCCAAGCGCACCTCCGAGCTGATCCCGCTCTGTCATCCGCTCGCGCTGTCGAAGGTGACTGTCGACATCGAGCCCGACGCCAGGCTGCCGGGCTGCGTGGTGCGTGCCAGCGTCAAGGTGACGGGACCGACCGGCGTCGAGATGGAGGCCCTCACCGCGGTATCGGTGGCCTGCCTCACCATCTACGACATGATCAAGGCGGTCGAACGCGGGGTGCGTATCGAGGGCATCCAACTAATCGAGAAGCTCGGCGGCAAGTCCGGCCATTATCGCGCCTGACCGGCGCTATTTCAGCGCCGAGCTGATCGATGTGAATTTCGTGTTCAGCCTGGTGCCCAGACCGTTGATCACGGTGATGATGGCAAGCGCGATGCCCGCGGCGATCAGACCATATTCGATTGCCGTCGCGCCACGCTCGTCGGCGAGGAAGTTCTTCAAAGTGTTTTTCATCGTTGTCCTCTCGATGTCCCGGCAACGTGCTCGCAAATCACGTGCCAATGCCCGCGCAAGCCTCGCCAACACCTTAGATGGTTAAGCCTTCCTTGATCGCGACCTGACCGGCAGGAATTGACCGGCAACGCCAGCGCTTCCGGCAATTTCTGCATGTATCGTCATGGATGTTTTGCGTCCCGCATATCGATTGCATTCGTGCTCGGCGGTTCACATCGCGTTAACCGCGCTTCCTAACTTCGCCTCCACACCGTTCCCGTAAACCGACGGATGCTATCGGGGCCAAGAATTGACCCTGGTGTGCGCAGGCAATGATCCAGCATGATGACGAGATTCGGCAGTCGCCTCTTTGACCAGGCCTTCGTGCGCAGCGGACCGATCCGCTGGCTGGTGGTGGGCGGCACGCTGCTTATCGCGGCCATCGCCATCGGCTCCGTCCTGATGGCGCAGAATTTCCGCGAGCGAGCGCTGCGCAACTCCGGCCGTGAGCTGGAGAACACCGTGCTGATGCTCGCCCATCATTTCGATCAGCAATTGCAGGACTTCGCGGTCATCCAGCGCGACTTCGTCGATCACGTGCGTGCGATTGGCATCACCAGCGTCGAGGATTTCCGCAAACGCCTTTCCGACCAGAGCGTCCACCAGATGCTGCGATCGAAGATCGAGGCTCTGCCTTATATCGGCGGCGTCAACATCATCGACGCCGAAGGCAATCTGATCAATTCATCGACGGCATGGCCGGTCCCCAAGGCCAACATGGCCGACCGCGCCTATTTCCGCACCTTCAAATACGATCCCAACGCGCCGGATGTCCTGATCGAGCCGCTGCACAGCCGGATCTCGGGCGCGTGGACCATCCTGGTGGCCCGTAAGCTCGTCGGCCCGAACGGCGAGTTCCTGGGCGTGGTCGGACGCGGCATCGAGCCCGCCAATTTCGAGAAATTCTTCGCCTCCGTCGTGCTCGGCGAAGGCGCGACGATCTCGATGCTGCATCGGGACGGTACGCTGCTCGCCCGCTACCCTCATGCCGGCGAATTGATGGGGCGGAATTTCAAGACCGGATCGTTCGCGCAACAGAGGGTCTTCGGCCTCGATCATTTCGCCGGGCGCTTCACGAGCCCGGTCGACGGAGAAGACCGGCTGATCTCCTCGCGCGCCCTGCCCCATTTCCCGATCCTGATGATGGCCACCACGACGCGCGCGGCGGCCCTGACCGACTGGCGCGAGCAGATCGGCATGCTGATCTCGGTCGCCGGCGCTTCGGCGCTCGCCATCGCGGGCGTGCTGATCGCGGTCGTACGCAAGCTGCTGGAGCAGCACCGCGCCTCGCGCGAGCGGCTGACGCTGGAGAAGCAGCGGCTCGACCGCGCCGTCAACAACATGACGCAAGGCCTTTTGCTGTTCGACGCCGAGCAGCGGATGGTGGTCTGCAACCAGCGCTATATCGAGATGTACGGACTGTCGCCCGAGGTCGTGAAGCCCGGCTGCAGCTTCCACGACATCATCGCCCATCGCAAGGAGACCGGCTCGTTCACCGGGAATGTCGATGCCTACGTCGCGTTGGTCCTGAAGGACATCCACGTCCGCAATTCCATGGTCGTCGACACCGCAGACGGCCGCTCGATCCACATCCTGAACGAGCCGCTCGCCGACGGCGGCTGGGTCGCGACCCACGAGGACATCACCGAACGCCGCCGCATCGAGGAGCGCATCACCCACCTCGCCCATTACGACGCGCTGACCGACCTGCCGAACCGCGCCATGTTCCACGAACATCTGCGCACGGAGCTGGCCGCCGTCGGCAACGGCGAAGAGATCGCGGTGCACTACATCGACATCGACGAGTTCAAGGGCGTCAACGACGCACTCGGCCACCTCGTCGGCGACGAGCTGTTGAAGTCGGTGGCCGCGAGCCTACGACGCTGCGCGGGCCCGGCGGATTTCGTGGCGCGCCTCGGTGGCGACGAATTTGCCATCGTCCAGAGCGAGGTGACCTCGCGCGACCAGGTCGACGAGCTCGTCGCCCGGGTCTTCGAGGCCATCCGCGCCCCGTTCGACTGCATGGGCCATCATCTCACCGCCGACGCCAGCGTCGGCATCGCGCTCGCACCCGAGCACGGCATGGTGCTCGACCAGATCCTCAAGAACGCGGACATGGCGATGTACGCCGCCAAGTCAGCCGGACGCCGCACCTATCGCTTCTTCGAGCCGGAGATGGACGCCAAGGTGCGCGAGCGGCGGCAGCTCGAGAGCGACCTGCGCCACGCCATCGCCCGAGGGGGCAACCATGGCGGTCTCGAGGTCTATTACCAGCCCTGCCTCAGCCTGAAGGACGACCGCATCACTGGCTGTGAGGCGCTGGTGCGCTGGCGCCATCCGGTGCGCGGCATGGTCTCGCCGGCGGAGTTCATCCCGATCGCGGAAGACACCGGCCTGATCAACGAGATCGGCGAATGGGTGCTGGCGACCGCTTGCCGGGACGCCGCAAATTGGCCGGACGACATCCGTCTCGCCGTCAACGTCTCGCCGGTGCAGTTCAAGAGTGGGACGCTGGCCCTGAAGATCATGGCGGCGCTCGCCGCATCGAACCTGCCGGCGAGCCGGCTGGAGCTCGAGATCACCGAGGCGGTGCTGATCCGCGACGACGATGCCGCGCTCACCATCCTGCACCAGCTCCGGGCCATCGGCGTGCGCATCGCGCTCGACGATTTCGGCACCGGCTACTCGTCGCTGAGCTACCTGCACCGCTTCCCGTTCGACAAGATCAAGATCGACCGCTGCTTCGTCGACGACATCGCCGGACCCGACGGCTCGGCCAGCATCGTGCAGGCCGTCGTCAACCTGGCCGCTGCGCGACGCATGACCACCACGGCCGAGGGCGTCGAGACCGAGGAGCAGCAGCGCCTGCTGCGCGCGCTCGGCTGCTCGGAGATGCAGGGCTACCTGTTCAGCGCAGCCAAGCCCGCCGACAAGGTGCTGGAGCTGTTCGCGCTGCATCGTAGCCGGCTCGCCCAGCGGGATGGCAAGGAAGGCCGCCGCCGCGAGGCCGGCTAGGATTTCGGCCGACCGCCGTCAGGCTTGACGAGCACGGCCGCCCAACCTATTCCTCATTCTGCAGCGGCCGAAATGGCGCTGCCGTAGGCGTTACCGTCATCCAACGCGTCCTTTGTCGAGAGGATCCCAGCAGGGAGTTCTCGATTCACGAGACGCCACGGTCATGCCATCACTCCTCTCAGCGGATGCTCACCCGTTCAAGACGACCAAGCCGGCACGCACGCGCCGCGCTGACGGCCGTCTTGCCGGATCGCGCGTCGTGAGGTCTGGAACATCGCCGTGGCCTTTCTCAATCGAAAGGCACCACCATGAAGATGATTGGCAACACGATCCTCGTCACCGGCGGCACCAGCGGCATCGGCCGCGCGCTGGCCGAGGCGTTCCACAGCCGCGACAATCGCGTCATCGTAACGGGACGACGGCAGGCCCTGCTCGATCAGATCATGGCCGAACGGCCCGGCCTGATCGGCCTGCCGCTCGACATTGACGATCCCGCAAGCTTGCAACGCCTGTCGGGCCGGATCCGCGAGGAATTCCCCGAGCTCAACGTGCTGATCGCCAATGCCGGCATATCGCGGCCCGAAGACATGACGGCCGACGCGTGGGACGCCTCGGATGCGGAAGCGATCGTCAACACCAACATCCTGGGCGTGCTGCGCACGACAGCGGCGCTGTTGCCGATCCTGAAGCGGCAACCGGGCGCCACGATCATCGCAACCAGCTCGAACCTCGCCTTCGTGCCGCGCGCGGACTTTCCGACCTACTGCGCCAGCAAGGCGTTCCTGCATTCCTGGCTGCAGTCGCTGCGCCACCAGCTTCGCAAGCGCCCCGTCGCGGTGCTGGAGCTCGCACCGCCCTATGTCCAGACCGAGCTGACCGGCGCGCAGCAGGCCAGCGACGCGCGCGCCATGCCGCTGGCGGCCTACGTCGCGGAGGTCATGCAATTGCTGGAGCTGGGGGTCCACCCCAACGGCGAGGTGCTGGTGGAGCGTGACCGCGCCCGGCGCTGGGCCGAGCGCGACGGCCGCTACGAGGTGACCTTCGCGGCCATGAACCCGGGCTGAGCCGCACTCAAACAAAATCGCCCGGGAGCGGTGATCCACTCCCGAGCGATTGTCTGGACGTCGCGAACGCTTAGTTCGGCACCGCGGCCTTCGAGGCGGGCTTGGCCGCGACCGCGTTTGCGGTGACGCCGTGCAGGAAGTCGAAGGCCGCATGCAGGGCCTTGTCGTCCTCCTCCTTCGGCGGAACGTAGGATTGCGATCCGGTCTGCTCGCCACCCTCGCCGGCCGACAGATGGCCGCGCATCTGCGATTCCGCCATGGTGTCCATCCGGCCCTTCAGCTCCGGCGGCACGTCCTGCAGGATCTCGATGTCGGGCGCGACGCCCTGGGCCTGGATCGAGCGGCCCGACGGCGTGTAGTAGCGTGCCGTGGTCAGCGCCAGCGCGCCGTTGCCGGCGCCGAGCGGAATGATCGTCTGTACCGAGCCCTTGCCGAACGAACGCGTGCCGATGATGGTCGCGCGCTTGTGGTCGTGCAGCGCGCCCGCCACGATCTCGGAGGCCGAGGCCGAGCCGCCATTGACCAGCACCACCAGCGGCTTGCCCTTGGTGAGATCGCCGCCGTGCGCGGTGAAGCGCTGGGTCTCTTCCGGATTGCGGCCGCGCGTCGAGACGACCTCGCCGCGCTGCAGGAAGGCGCTCGACACCGACACGGCCTGGTCGAGCAGTCCGCCCGGATTGTTGCGCAGATCGACCACGTAGCCGGCGAGCTTCTCCTGCGGAATGTCCTTGGTGATCGAGGCGATCGCCTTCTTCAGACCGTCGGTGGTCTGCTCGTTGAACGAGGTGATGCGGACATAGCCGATATCGCCGCCTTCGACATGGAAGCGCACGGGACGCACATGGATGATCTCGCGCTTGAGCGCGACGTCGAGCGGGGCGTCGGCGCCCTTGCGCACGATGGTGAGCTTGGTCTGGGTATCGACCGGGCCCTTCATCTTGTTGACGGCCTGCTCGAGGGTCATGCCCTGCACGACCTCGCCGTCGATCTTGCTGATGAGGTCGCCGGACATCAGGCCGGCCTTCGAGGCGGGCGTGTCGTCGATCGGCGAGACGACCTTGACGAGCCCCTCCTCCATCGTGACCTCGATGCCGAGGCCGCCGAACTCGCCGGAGGTGGTCTCCTGCATCTCGGTCCAGGCCTTCGCGTTCATGTAGCGCGAGTGGGGATCGAGCGAGGTCACCATGCCGGTGATCGCGCCTTCGATCAGCTTGGCATTGTCGGGCTTCTCGACATAGCTCGCCTTGACGCGCTCGAACACCGTGCCGAACAAATTGAGCTGGGAATAGGCGTCATCCGCGCTGGTCGCCGCCCGGGCCGCCCAGACACCACCGTGCGGGCTGGCTACCAAAAGGGTCAGGCACGCTCCGGTGAGCGCGCCCAGTGGGAACAGCAGGGATTTCCGCATGGAGGGGCTGGCCTTTTTGCTTGGCGGTTCGGTTGTCTTTCGAGACGTCTTTCCAGACTTGGAAGTCGCCCATGCAATTGGCGATCCAGCCTGCTTCTCACAATACCATTCTGGTTTCTTCAAGGCCGGGATGCCATGCCGGCGTGTCCTCCGCAGAAATCGCTTCGTCCGGACCTAAACTTTTGGCAACGTTGCCGGACTGGTCCGCCCGCAAGGGGACCAGGTGGGCCGGTCCATGCCTCGCAGCTATGCCATTTTAGGATGGTTTTGGAGGGCTGGACGGGTTAGGCGATGACATAAGGCTTCAAATTCTCGGGAGGATAAAACAAATGAACGAAGCACCCCGCATCCGGCCGGAACGGAACGTCGAACTCGGCGCCAGCACTGAGCCGTTCCAGAACCTGCACGAATTCATCCGGAAAGCGCGGGCCAATCTCAACCAGAACGCCTGGGACTACATCGTCGGCGCCGCCGAGACCGAAACCACGATGCGCCGCAACCGCATGGCGCTCGACGAGATCGCCTTTCGCCCGCGGGTGCTGCGCGACGTTCGCAAGGTGGACGGCTCGGTCCAGCAGTTCGGCCGCAAGATGCGCCTGCCCGTGGTCATCGCCCCCGTCGGCGCGCTCGAGATCTTCGATCCGGACGGCGCGGCAAGCGTCGCGCGCGGTGCCGGCGCTTTCGGTGCGGCGCACATGCTGAGCTCGGTGTCCGAGCCGGGCCTGGAGAAGACCGCCGAGGCCGCGCCCGATGCGCTCCGGCTCTACCAGCTCTACGTCCGCGGCGACGACGCCTTCGTTGCCGATGTCGTCAGCCGCTCCGAGAAGAACGGCTATGCCGGGTTCTGCCTGACCGTGGACACCGCCCATTACAGCCGTCGTGAGCGCGACATCGCCAAGCGTTACGTTCGCGAGAGCCGCCTGCGCGCCACCGGTGGCGACTACCAGAAGGGCCTGGAGTGGCGGACCGTGAAGATGATCAAGGACAAGTTCAAGATCCCGCTGATCCTCAAGGGCATCGCCACCGCCGAGGACGCCCTGATCGCGGTCGATCACGGGGTCGAGTGGATTTACGTCTCCAACCACGGCGGCCGCCAGCTCGACCATGGCCGCGGTGCCATGCATGTGCTGCCGGAGATCGTCGAGGCCGTGAAGGGCCGCGCCAAGATCATGGTCGACGGCGGCATCTGTCGCGGCACCGACATCGTCAAGGCCATCGCGGCCGGTGCGGACCTCGTCGGCATCGGCCGGCTGCAATGCTGGGCGCTCGCAGCCGCCGGCGAAGCCGGCATCGCGCGGATGCTCGAGCTCCTGGAGGACGAGGTGCTGCGCTGCCTCGGCCTCTTGGGGGCCACGTCGTTTGCCGAGGTCGACAAATCCTGCCTGCATCCGGCGACCGCAACCAATGCGCCGAGCGTGTTCAGCGCGTTCCCGCTGTTCGACCACGACCCTTACCGGTACTGATCGGCCGGTACTGATCGGCATATCCCAAGTGAAAAGGACGCAGGTGACATCGCTCTCTCCCGGCAGCGCCGATGCGCTTCTGTTCGATCTCGGGCGCGTGGTGCTCGACATCGACTTCTCCAAGGCGATCGCCTGCTGGGCGGGACATGCCGGCTGCGCCCCTGAGTCGATCGTCGCGCGCTATGTGCGCGACGAAGCCTATCGGATGCACGAAGTCGGCAAGATCAGCGACGAGGAGTATTTCGCCTCGCTCCGCAGCTCACTCGGGATCGGCATTTCGGACGCGCAGTTCCTGGAGGGCTGGAACGCGATTTTTGCGGGCGAGATGCCCGACATCGCCGAGCTTCTGCCGCGTGCAGCAAGACAGATGCCGCTCTACGCCTTCTCCAACACCAACCGGCCGCATGTCGATTATTTCTCGAGGGAATATGCCGATCTGCTCGGCCATTTCCGAACGCTGTATCTGTCGTCCAGCATCGGCTTGCGCAAACCCGATGCGGAAGCTTTCGACCATGTCATCGCCGAGATCGGCGTGCCCGCGGAGCGAATCGTGTTCTTCGACGATCTTGACGAGAATGTTGAAGGCGCGCGGGCGCGTGGATTGAGGGCCGTGCATGTGACGTCGCCGCGCGATGTCGGGAACGCCTTGAAGCCGCTGGGCATCTGAGGTTACGCTGTCGTCGTCAGCGGCCGGCAGCGCACACATTCCGCGCTGCTAATTTTTGCACACGTATGGAACCTGATCACTTTGTGCATTTTTGTACAAAGTTCCGGGAACGGAATACCACCCTTCGGACTCATGACTCCGTTGGGACTTCTACACCGGACTGAACCAAGTGCTGGGCAAAACCTACCTTACAAAACAAGCCTCTCTCCTGCTTGAATTCGCAAGAACCACCTCGGATTCCGACCTGTCCGCCAAGTTGATCAGCAAGGCTGCCGACTTGAAATCGCAGGCCGATCCGCTGCCCGACAAAGATCAGGGCCCCAAAGCTCCCGACGTCGCATCGGATATCAGCCCGGACAGGCCGACCGGGAGTTGATCGATGCTGGCCGTGGCGCTGGTCATTCTCGTCCTCGCCATGGCCACGCTGCTGCCGATCGGTCTCATTCTCTGGATCATGCCGCGTCGCGCTTGAGCTTGCTTTCCATCCGAAGGTGAAAGCAGCGAAATCCATCGCCCGCGCCATCGCCATCTTTGCCTCTGTTCCCACGCTCGGTTAGAAGACTGTCGGAACATTCGTCCGACCCTGCCGAGCTGGAGTTTCGCCGTGGCCCTGATGCCGGTTTCCGACGCCCTTGCTGCGGTGCTGGCGGGTGCAGAGCCGCTGCCTGAGCAGATGGTTTCGCTCGACGAAGCCCATCACCGCGTGCTCGCTCATGACGTCGCGGCGCGGCGCACGCAGCCGCCCCAGGCCATGTCGGCGATGGACGGCTATGCGGTGCGCGCGGCCGATGCGGCCAGGATCGATGCCAAACTGACGGTAATCGGCGAAGTCGCAGCGGGCCGGCCCTTTGCTCAAGCGGTCGGCGCCGGCGAAGCCGTGCGAATCTTCACCGGCGGCGTCGTCCCCGAGGGGGCGGACGCCGTGGTGATCCAGGAGGACACCGTCGCCGACGGTAACAGCGTCACGATCAGGGAGGCTGCGATCGTCGGACGGCATATCCGCCCGGCCGGCGTCGATTTCCGCGAGGGCGAGGTGCTCCTGCGCAAGGGAAACCGCCTGACGGAACGCGATCTCTCGCTCGCGGCGGCGATGAATTACCCGCACCTCGCGGTCTGCCGCCGCCCGAAGGTCGCAATCCTCGCCACCGGCGACGAGCTTGTGATGCCAGGCACCACGCCGGGGCACGGCCAGATCGTCTATTCGAACGGCTATGCCCTGCACGCGCTCGCCCGCAGCGAGGGCGCCGAGACCATCGACCTTGGCGTGGCCGCCGATACGCTTGCAGCCACAGCCGCCGGCATCCGGCGCGCCCGCGAGAGCGGTGCCGACATCCTGATCACCACCGGCGGCGCGTCGGTCGGCGACCACGATCTGGTGCAGCAGGCACTGAAGGACGAAGGCACGGCGATGTCGTTCTGGAAGATCGCGATGCGGCCCGGCAAGCCGATGATGCACGGCCGGCTCGGCGCGATGCGTGCGGTCGGCCTGCCCGGCAATCCCGTGTCGTCCTATGTGTGCGCCTTCCTGTTCATGGTGCCGCTGATTCGCGCGCTGTCGGGCCGTTCAGTGATTCATCATCGTCGCGAGCGCGCCGTGCTCGGAAAAGATCTCGGCGCCAACGACCAGCGCGAGGATTATCTGCGCGCGCGCCTGGAGCTGCGCGACGACGGCACGCAGATCGCCCTGCCCGTCAATCATCAGGACTCCTCTCTGCTTGCGAATCTCGCTGCGGCACAGGTACTTCTCGTGCGCCCGCCGTTCGCACCGAAGGCCGAGGCCGGCAGCCCCTGCGAGGTGCTGCGGCTCCCCGCCTGATTTGCGCGATTACACGCATTCCGCGAGTTTCGTTTCGTTCACGGTAAATTAAGCAGTTGCGGAACATGTATCGAACATATAGTGTCCGTTCATGATTTGTTTCGAGGATGTAGCGGCTTATCGCTGAATTCATCGTCTCGGAATCGAACGACATCAACCGGGGGACTTTGGTCGAGATGTTAACGCGCAAACAATACGAGCTTCTGCGGTTCATCAGCGAACGTCTGAAGGAAAGCGGCGTACCGCCCTCCTTCGACGAGATGAAGGATGCGCTCGACCTGCGCTCGAAGTCGGGCATTCACCGCCTGATCACCGCGCTCGAAGAGCGCGGCTTCATCCGCCGCCTGCCCAACCGCGCCCGCGCCATCGAAGTGATCAAGCTGCCGGAGCTCCAGGCTGCTGCCAGCAACCGACGCGGCTTCACGCCGAGCGTCATCGAGGGCAATCTCGGCAAGGTCCGCGCGAGCTCCATCCCGTCCGCGGACGAGGGCGAGCGCCCCGTGGCGGTGCCGGTGATGGGCCGCATCGCCGCCGGTACGCCGATCGAGGCCCTGCAGACCCGCAGCCACACGATCAGCGTACCGCCCGACATGCTCGGCTCCGGCGAGCACTACGCCCTTGAAGTGCGCGGCGATTCCATGGTCGAGGCCGGTATCCTCGACGGCGACATGGCTCTGATCCAGCGCAACGAGAGCGCCGATACCGGCGACATCGTGGTGGCGCTGATCGACGATGAGGAAGCGACCCTCAAGCGCTTCCGCCGCCGCGGTGCCTCGATCGCGCTCGAGCCGGCCAATGCCGCTTACGAGGTGCGCATCCTGCCGCCGAACCGCGTGAAGATTCAGGGCAAGCTGATCGGGCTTTACCGCAAGTACTGAGCCCGAAACGGGCTCGATACTGAAATCACCTGGCGCCTGTTGCGCGCCGTCGATCGGCAGCGCCGATCAGAGATTGGAGCGGATGATGGTCCGCTCCGGCTGGATGGTCCTTCTGGTATTGCACAGATTGTCCGGCCCTTCTTTCACGGCGAGAGTCTCGGCAAGCCGCGCGAAGCCAGAGCGCATCGCAGTTCTTTCGAGACCGCCATGTGCCAGTTCGTTCTGTGCCAATTTATTTTGAGTGGTGCGCGACGGCGCTGATCCCCGCATCAGCGTCGCGCGTTGCCCATGTGTCATGGGTGATGACCGGGCAATGCGCATTGCAATCGCGAGCCGCGATTCTCTTTGACGATCTCAAGCCATTCGATTTCCGCGGTCGTCGACAACCGCCTGCCCGAATGCACGCAGGCAGACTTTGTTCCTGTCGGATTCGAAAAGATAAAGTGATCGCGGCACGTGGATCCCAGCCGTAGATTTGCCTACAACCAAGCAGAGCGTTGCGTGCTTCCACTCCGAGGCCTGTGCCTCCAAGGCAGGTGCGGGTCGTCATCTTCGAATGAGGAGCAACCCGATGTGTGACTACAGCCTGCATGCCGTCGCGACGCGCCCCGCTGAAGTGGGCGAGACGATCGTCACGACAACGTTCCGCGGCACCTCGACGCGCGGCTTCGCCTCCGAGGCCGATCTCACCGTTGCGGTCTGCCTGCTGCCGGGAACGGAGCTCGCCTTCGCCGACAACGTCCGTTACGACAACCGCTGGATCTGGACGCGCACCGTCAACTCCCGCGTCGGCAAGTTCGGCAAGATCGATCCGCACGTTCCCGATCGTCACCATGACGCGATCGAATTTCCTGATGGCAAGTACGTACTGGTGACGCAGCTTGTCGAAGGCCAGCGCGCAACCGTGCTGCAACTGCCGGTGACGCAGCCGCTCGGCGAACGCGAGCACAAGCCTGAGACCACCGCCGACAGCCGGTCCCCGATCACGCCGATGCCGATCGGCTGACAGAGACGTCAGTCCTCCGCCTGAAGATCGGCCTCCGACGGGGTCGCATCCTTGGCGCGCGGAGCCGCCGCCCTCGGCATCAGGGCCGTTTCGAAATCTCCCTCGCCGGCGGCCGCCGGCGACCAGGGGCGGTTCGTGCCTCTCGCCCTCACCGCCTGAACCGAAAAGCCGTCGCCACGCCGGGTCAGCGCCAGCGTACCCTGTCGCAGCAGCCTTGGCCGGTCCACCACCATCGCCGCGCAGTCCGGCGGCGCCGGCCGCGACGTCACCACCAGCGCTGCGCGGCTGCAATCGTCCGCGAGCGCGTCGATGCGCGAGGCCAGCGCGACCAGCCGTCCGTCGGCGAGCGGCGTGACGCAGCCCGCCTCGTCGCACGATATGCCCTCAGTCAGCGAGGCGCTGCCGGCATCGCGGGAATCGGCATCGGCCGCGAGCCATTCCTTCAGCAGGAAATTGTCCTTGCCCGTCCTGATCAGATGCAGACGCCCGTCCCCGCCTCGCACCGCGACGCTGGCGCCGTCCCGGGCAACCAGGATGTCGGGCTGCCGCACCGACAGGCCCCAGGCGATGGAAGCCAGCAGCACGGCGGCACCGCACCAGCGCAAGGGCGTGCGCAACAGGCCCATCAGGATGAGGCCGAGGCTCGCCGCGATCAGCGGCGCGATGCCGAAAGCGGGAATGCGGCCGACCGCGCCCGGCAGCGCCGCCACCCAACGCGACACCGCAACCATCCAGTCGATACCGATCCCCATCAGCCACCAGAACACACCATCGAGCCCGAAAGGCGCCGCGAGCAGGCCCAACAGCCCCGCCGGCATCACCAGCGCCGAGACCACCGGCATCGCGCCGAGATTGGCGAGCACGCCATAGGGCGTGACACGATGGAAGTGGAAGGCGGCATAGGGCGTGGTCGCAAGTCCCGCGATCAGCGACGCCAGGAACAGCATCGCAATCTCGCGGCCGCCCCACATCGCGATCCGAGCCGTCGTGGAGTGATCCGGCGAGGCGAACAGGTTCGGCATGCCGATCTGGACCAGCGCGACCAGACCCAGCGTTGCCGCGAACGACATCTGGAAGCTCGGATGCACCAGCGCCTCCGGCGCAACCGCAAGCACGATCAATGCCGCCACGGCCAGCGTGCGGAAGGTGATGGCGCGGCGATCGACCATCACGGCGATCAGCACCACGGCCGTCATGAAGAACGATCTCTGCGTTGCCACCTCCGCGCCCGAGAGCAGCAAATAGAACGCGGCCGCAACCAGCGCTGCGGCCGCCGACCATTTCTTGATGGCGAAGCCGACAGCAAAGCCCGGGATCAGCGCCAGCAGCGCGCGCACCGCGAAGAAGACGACGCCTGCGACCACCGCCATGTGATAGCCGGAGATCGACAGAACGTGTCCGAGCCCCGAGATGAACATGGCGTCGTTGACGGGCGCGGTGATCGCATCGCGCCGCCCGGTGAGCAGCGCCGTCGCGATCGCGCGGTTGTCGCCTTCGAGCGTGGCGCGGATGCGGGCATCGATCGCATCGCGCAGCCCCTGCATGAAGGCGGCATAGCGCAGCCTTAGACCGCCGGCGTCCGGCGGCACGGAAGCCGTGATCCCGCCCATCACGAAGCCGGAGGCCCCGATGCCCTGGAAGAACATGTCGCGCGAAAAATCGTAGCTGCCCGGGCGCACCGGCGAGAGCGGCGGCATCAGCCGCGCCTTGAGTTGCACGAAGCTGCCGACCTCGGGTGCAGTCCCCTTGCGCACCGACAGGCGCACGCGCTCGAGCTTGACGTCACTGCGCTGCGCCTCCATGGCGGTGACGCGCAGCACGAAGCGATCGGTGCGCTCACGGATGTCGCGCGTCTCGACGAAGCCCGACAGCGACACCGAATAGAGCGGTTTTGCCAGAACGGTGTGGGCCATGCGCGCGGTCTTCCAGGTCGCCATCGCAAAGCCGGAAGCGACCGCCGCGATCATGATCGCAGGCGCGAACAGCCGGCTCCGCCGCAACAGGATCGCACCGAGCAGCAGCGCGATCCCCGTCGTCGCCACAACCCACAGCACCGGCTCGTGATCGGCGGCAAAATACAGCGCGATGCCGCCGCCAAAGGCAACCGGCACCCACGGTAGCAGCCGCCCCGGGCCCGCTTCGGCGCGGACCCATGCGCGCAGCGTTTCGACGATCGCGGGCCAGATGCCAAAGCCCGCCGGGACAAAGCCGCCGGCTGGCGCAGCGCGGCCGACCGGCCACGTCCCGGCAACTCCCTGGGACCGCACTGGCCGGCCCGGCTCCGCCATATCCCTGCACCTAACGCGACGTGACTGGCGTCGAGGCTACCGGAACGTGCGACTGCGCGAATGGGCATATTATACTTGACGTACCCAAAGTGATCCTATAGGTTTGGATCAACAAGGGGAATCGTCATGAAGTCCGTTTTGTCCGCCAAGCACTTCCACAACGAAGAGGCCGCTTACGCCTTCGTTGAAGCTCGCTTGTGGCCGAACGGGCCTGTCTGCCCGCATTGCGGCGGCGTGGAGCGCATTTCCAAGATGGGCGGCAAGTCCACCCGCATTGGCGCTTACAAGTGCTACCAGTGCCGCAAGCCCTTCACCGTGAAGGTCGGGACCATCTTTGAGTCCAGCCACATCCCTATGCGCCATTGGCTTCAGGCGATCTTCCTGATGGCCTCCAGCAAGAAGGGCATCAGCAGCAACCAACTGCACCGTACCCTCGGCTGCACCCTCAAGACCGCGTGGTTTCTGTCGCACCGTCTCCGCGAGGCTATGCGCTCGACCGATACCAGCCCCATGGGGAGCAACGGCGGCACTGTGGAAGTCGATGAGACCTTCTACGGTCGCGTTGAGGGCGCTCCCAAGAAGGGCCGCAGCGCTTGGGCCAACAAGAACGTGGTCGTTACCCTCGTTGAGCGCGGCGGCTCCGCCCGCAGCTTCCACGTTGACGGCGTGCGCGTTGCCGATATCCAGCCGATCATTCGCGCCAACATGAGCCGCGACGCTCAGATGATGACCGACGAAGCCAACTCCTACAAATACATCGCGGAAGTCGATGGCCTCAACCATGACACCGTTGTTCACAGCAAGGACGAATATGTTCGTCGAGAAGGCGACAAGATGATCTCGACCAACACTGTCGAGGGCTACTATTCCGTGTTCAAGCGCGGCATGAAGGGTACCTATCAGCACTGTGCTGAGAAGCACCTGCACCGCTATCTTTGCGAGTTCGATTTTCGCTACAGCAACCGAATTGCCCTTGGCGTTGATGATGTTTCCCGTGCTGATCGCGCCTTGAAGGGCGTCAGCGGGAAGCGCCTCAAGTATAAAACATCTCATTAACTCTGCTGCGCCATACGGAAGAAGCCGCCGCCCCAAAAGACGCTAAACGGCTTCTTTACTGGCCATCGGTAACAATCTAGAATCCCTTGAAAGGGGCTTCGGAAACTGGATCAGCCCAAATGGCGCGCCTTCGGGTTAAGCTAATTTTGAATGAGGGCGGCGAAGGTGTGCCGCTTTCACAGCTTACCGACATAGCGGAGGAAGCTGAAAAGTTCCTCCGTTATCTGGCGCAAGACGCTGGCCTTACGATTCAGCGAGGTGAATGGCTCGCGCGAAATTTCGTGAACGAGTCTGTCCGCTTTGATATCGAGAAGGAATCGTATCAACCGATCGATTCCGTCAAAGAGTTCAACCGTCTTTTTGAAGTTGTCGATGCGATCAAAGCGAATGCCGGTCAGTCCACTGGCGAAGTTCGCCACCGCACGTTGGTTCAATATGCCAAGGTGGCGGAATCGCTTGGGCCGCACGAAAAACTAGCTTTCGGCCTATATCGGCCGGATGATCCAGACGAGAGCAAGCCCTATAAGTTTGCCCCTCTCACCAAGAGAGAAGCCGTTAACCTGGCTAGTTTCCTTTCTCAGGAAATAACCTATCGGGGCTCGATCCAAGGCCAAATCCACAGCCTAGGTGTAGCCGAATTGAACTTTCAACTTCGGTCGTCGCGCTCCAAGGAATTGATCAAGTGTGAATTCAAGGAAGCGCTGTACAACGAGGTGATTGAAGCGTGTGAACAGCGACGTTCGCGCATCTTTGTGCACGGTCTTATTACGGTTAGGCGCGTAGACCGGCATATTTCGCTTATCAAAGCCGAGAAACTGAGAACTGCTCCGACACTATCTGATGAGCGTTACCGCGCGTTCTTTGGATCAGATCAAAACTATACTGGCGAGATGAGTTCGGAGGAATTTACCGACTGGAATCTCGATTATGAACACTAAGCCGCCGCGAATTTACGCCGACGCTTGCTGTTTTATAGAAATGGTGAAGTTGGAAAGAGGAATCCCCATTCCGGCCGAGAGCGCAGTTACTCGTGAGGCAGATCGTTGGTTCTTTAGACGAGTATGCGATGCGTCAAGGGACGGCGCAATTTCGTTAGTGACTTCGATGCTGTCGATTGCCGAGTGCGTTCACATCAACGAAGAGCCCACGCCAACCGATGAGACGAGAGCTTTAATTTTGGACTTCCTAAGTTCCGGGAGTGTGGTGAGCTTGGTTGAAGCCGACATATTCGTGATGGAGCGGGCGCGCGATTTGCGCTGGAAAGATGATGTTCGTCTTGGTGGTGCCGACAGCATACACATGGCAACGGCTCTCTTGGACGGATGCTCAGAGTTTCTAACCCTCGAAAGAAAGATAGAGAAATCGAAGGTAGTGACTTCGATACCTAAGCTTCAAAAGCTAGGACTGTCAGTGATCCGACCTTCTCAGACCAACTGCCTACCGAACGAGTATCGAACCGATGATCTCTTCAAAGACCACGCCTAAGGCGGCAGCTAAGAACAGGCCAAAACAGAAACTGAGCGACAAAGAGCAGTCCGAACGTTTCATTGAAACCGCTCGGGAGCTTGGCGTTGACGAAAGCGGTGAAGAATTTGACCGTGCTTTCGATAAGATCGCTAATCGAAAATCGATGGCTCCTTCAGGCGCTTCGAAAGATCGGAAATGAAGGCGGTTGAGTGCTCTATCACGGTGAGAGCTTGGCCTTCATCATAAGTAGCTCGTGTATGAGCGGCTCGCACCCGCCAGCCATCCTTGAAATAACGAAACTGCATCGCAGTCTCGGAATAGAAGTTTAGATCATCGTCCTTCTCAAACGACTTTTTCCTGTCCTTCATCCCTTGAATTTTAGCCTCAATTGCCCGGATTACCTTCTCTTGGTCCGCTAATTCAAGCGGGTGGTCGAACTTGACTTCAAGAGCGGTAGCCATGGTGCGCAGGCCTATTTCGACAGCGCGCATGCAATGGAAAACGCACGCAGTATATCGGTCAAACGCAAAGCTTTTCCCTGCTTCCACTAGTTCTTGTCTTGCTAGAGGGAACGCCTCTTCAATCCCCGTGGATATGAACTTCATAGGAATGAAGAATTTACGGCGGTGCTCGGGCAAAAACACAAATGTCTTGCTCTGCATTTCTGAACTTACCGCGGAGAGATAGATTTCAAACTCTCTAAGAGTTTCTGGGAGATCCGAAGTCGCCTTACGGAAAAGTTCCTTCGAAGTTGGCAAATCAAGGTCTTCACAAAGACGATAGATATCTTGGAAGGCATGTCCCAACTGTGCCCTTTCCTCGGGGAGCAACTGCTGTTGTGGACTGCCATGATCGGCTTCGGCCATGAGATGGAAGACGAAACGCGCCTGCGCTATTCGCTCCCCCAGGGCGATGAATTCATGCGCAGATTTGGTCAACATGTCCCAGAGGCTCCATAGCGCTCCGGGGGCGAACGAATCCCCGGCGCTACTCACAGTAGCACCGGGCGATTGGGTACGCAAAGTATAACATTCCCGCGCGAATAGCGGTACAGATCGGGAACGCGAGATGGCGCCCCCTACTTTTCCTCTTCCATGGTCACGGCAACGTCCGCCTTGGCCGACAGCCGCACCTTGTTGCCTTCGACCCCGGCAACGAGGCCCTTGTCGATGAAGTGATGATGGCCCTTATGGCTGCCCTCGCCGCTGTCCTTCTTGGTCAGCTTGATGCGATTGCCTTCGACCTTGTCGACGGTGCCGATGTGAACGCCATCGGCGCCGATGACTTCCATATGCTCTGCGATGTTCTGCATGGTGAACTCCTTCAATGGAGCTTCCACAACGCGGGAGACGATCTTTCGTTCATAAGCGGCAGCTCGCCCTATTTCCAGTTGCATGCTTGACGCAGGATGCACTTCATGCGCAACTAAAAATTGCAACAAAAGTCCGCGCGTTTCCCCTCCTTCTTGATCCTCATGACCATATGACGAAGCGTTACATTTTCCTCAGTCTCATTCTTTCATTTGTGAGTGTTACGATCGCGCGTGCTGACACACAGACCGAAGAGAGAATCTCGGATAGACTGAAGAGGGCTCGAGAGCGAACTCCAGGCACTTCTCTCGTCTTCATGCACGCACGCCTGATCGAAGAGAGTTCACGCGTGCCGATGTGTCAGGACATCTGGGTCACCGTGGTTTCCGACAAGGGCGAAAGTAATACGTTCGAGGTCGAGACAACGCCGAGGCTGTTCGGTCGTATTCTTAGCGGCGCGTCATATGGAGCGGTAGCTGTGCTGCCCCCCGGGACATACACCTTGCAAAAAGTGGGTTGCACACAGCCAAGCGCCGGTATCGAACTCAAGGGGGATTTTGCCCGATTTCGGATTGGAAGCAACGAGATCGTCAATATCGGGTCCTTCTTCATCGACTATAACTTCGTCCCGACACCACTCTTTGGAAGGCGCACATTTAACGCCCGGACCAAAGTGGAGCCCTTGAGTAACGAGGCCAGGACCAACCTCGCGGAACGCCTGCACGTTACTTTTCCAAAGGCCATAACGCGCTATATGACACCGAATCCGGGTACATCCGGAAACAACGCCGCCCCCTCTACCGGACAGCCTGCTAGATCAGCGGCGCCTTCGCCGAAGCGTGGTGATTGACGATCTTCCAGTCGCCATCCTCAGGGATGATCACCCAGCTCATCTTGACGACGAGATCGGGGCGTTCGCCGGCGAGGTCGAAGGTGATGGTCGCACCCATGTTGATGAGATCAGGGCCGGCCTGCGCAGCATTGACCTCGGAGAAAGTCGCGCTCGGCTTGCGCCAGCGCGGCAGGCCGTTGAAGTAATCGGCAACGCCGTCCCTGCCCCGATAGAGTTTTGGGTTGGAGCCGAAGAAGAACGCGTTCTTCGCATAGAGCGCGGACAGCGCAGCCGCGTCGAGCGTCGCGAAGCCGGCGCACCATTTCGCGATGATGGCAGAAACGATGGCGTCGGCTTCGTTGCTCATGTCGTTTTCAGTCCTTTGCCTCAGCCCTTCGCCACTTCCTTCGCGAAGGTATCGCGCAGGCCGATAGTGCGCGAAAACACCGGCTTGCCGGGAGTCGAGTCCTTGTCGCGCACGAAATAGCCCTGGCGCTCGAACTGCATCGGCTCGGTCGCATTGCTCTCGGCCACCGACGCCTCGATGCGGGCGTCGGCGAGGATCTCCAGCGAATTCGGATTGAGATCCGCCGCGAAGTTCGAGGCGTCCGGGCTCGGATTGGCGAACAGCTGGTTGTAGATGCGGATCTCTGCGGGCACGGACGTCGCCGCCGGCAGCCAGTGCATGGTCGCCTTGACCTTGCGGCCGTCGGGCGCGTTGCCGCCCTTGGTCGCGGGATCGTAGGTGCAGCGCAGCTCGACCACCTCGCCCTTGTCGTTCTTGATTACGCCGGTGCATTTGACGAAATAGGCGTAGCGCAGCCGCACCTCGTTGCCCGGCGACAGGCGGAAGAACTTCTTCGGCGGGTTCTCCATGAAGTCGTCCTGCTCGATATAGAGCTCGCGACCAAACGTGATTTTGCGAGTGCCGGCGCTCGGATCGTCCGGATGATTGATCGCTTCCAGCTCCTCGGTCTGCCCTTCCGGATAATTCTCGATCACGACCTTGAGCGGCTTCAGCACGCCCATGCGGCGCTGCGCGGTGCGGTTCAGTTCCTCGCGGATGCAGAACTCCAACATGCCGACATCGACCACGCTGTTGGCCTTGGCAACGCCGATGCGCTTGACGAACTCGCGAAGAGCGGCCGGCGGCACGCCGCGGCGGCGCATGCCCGCCATGGTCGGCATGCGCGGATCGTCCCAGCCCGCGACATGGCCGTCGCGGACGAGCTGGGTCAGCACGCGCTTGGACAGCAGCGTGTAGGTCAGGTTCAGCCGCGCGAATTCATACTGATGCGGCTGCGACGGCACCGGCAGCTTTTCGATGAACCAGTCGTAGAGCGGCCGGTGGTCCTCGAACTCCAGCGTGCAGATCGAATGCGTGATGCCCTCGATCGCGTCGGACTGGCCGTGCGCATAGTCGTAGCTCGGATAGATGTGCCACTTGGTGCCGGTACGCGGATGGTGCGCGTGCAGGATGCGGTACAGCACGGGGTCGCGCAGGTTGATGTTGCCCGCGGACATGTCGATCTTGGCGCGCAGCACGCGCGCGCCGTTCGGGAATTCGCCGGCCTTCATGCGGCGGAACAGGTCGAGGTTCTCGTCCACGCTGCGGTCGCGGAACGGCGAGTTCTTGCCCGGTTCGGTCAGCGTGCCGCGCGAGAGGCGGATCTCCTCCTGGGTCTGGTCGTCGACATAGGCGAGCCCGTCGCCGATCAGCTTCTCCGCCCATTCGTACAGGCGGTCGAAATAGTCGGAAGCGAAGAACAGGTTCTTGCCCCAGTCGAAGCCGAGCCAGCGCACGTCGGCCTGGATGGAATCGATATATTCCTGCTCTTCCTTGACCGGATTGGTGTCGTCAAAGCGCAGATGGCAGCGGCCGGGAAACTCCTGGGCGATGCCGAAATTCAGTGCGATCGACTTGGCATGGCCAATATGCAGGTAGCCGTTCGGCTCCGGCGGGAACCGGGTCACGATTTCCCTGTACTTGCCCTGGTCGAGGTCGGCCTGGATGATGTCACGAATGAAATCGCGCCCAACCTCAGCTGCCACCGGTTCTGTCATTACGAAAATCCTGTCGGGAAATCAGCGGTCCTTCTGCCAAATTCGCTCGGCTGAGCCAAGAGCTTAAGCACGGGCTTAAGCGAGATCCGGCGGTCCGCCACCGGGCTTTAGTTATGCCGCGGTCCTGTTATATACCACCGCTTCCAATGCATAGGCCCTGCCAAGAATGACCTCCCCCGTCGTCACCCGCTTTGCCCCCTCGCCGACCGGCTTCCTCCATATCGGGGGCGCCCGCACCGCGCTGTTCAACTGGCTCTATGCGAAGAAGCATGGCGGCAAGATGCTGCTGCGGATCGAGGACACCGACCGGGAGCGGTCCACGGAAGCGGCGATCGGAGCCATCCTCGACGGGCTGAAATGGCTCGAGCTCGGCTGGGACGGCGAGGTCATCTACCAATTCGCCCGCGCCGCGCGCCACCGCGAGGTCGCCGAGCAGCTGCTCGCCGACGGCAAGGCCTATCGCTGCTACGCCACCGCCGAGGAGCTCACCGCGATGCGCGAGAAGGCGCGCGCCGAGGGCCGCACCCGCCTCTATGACGGCCTATGGCGCGACCGCGATCCCGCGACCGCCCCGTCCGACGTCAAGCCGACCATCCGCCTGCGCGCGCCGCAGACCGGCGAGACCGTGATCGAGGACCAGGTTCAGGGCCGCGTGGTCTGGCAGAACGAGAACCTCGACGACCTCGTCCTGCTGCGCGGTGATGGCAACCCGACCTACATGCTCGCTGTGGTGGTCGACGACCACGACATGGGCGTCACCCATGTGATCCGCGGCGACGACCACCTGATCAACGCGGCCCGCCAGAAGCAGATCTACGATGCGATGGGCTGGACCCTGCCCAGCATGTCCCACATCCCGCTGATCCACGGTCCGGATGGTTCGAAGCTCTCCAAGCGCCACGGCGCGCTCGGCGTCGACGCCTACCGCGCCATGGGATACCTCCCGGCGGCGCTGCGCAATTACCTCGTCCGGCTCGGCTGGAGCCATGGCGACCAGGAGATCTTCTCGACCGAGGAGATGATCGCAGCATTCGACCTCGCCAGCGTCGGCCGTGCCGCCGCCCGCTTCGATTTCGCCAAGTTGGAGAACCTCAACGGCCACTACATCCGCCACGCCGACGATCAATCGCTCGTGAAGATGTTCGAGGACGTGCTCGACCACGTGCCGGGGCGGAGCGAGCTTAAGGCCAAGTTAAACGACACCACGCGCGCGCAGCTCGTGAAGGCCATGCCGGCCCTGAAGGAGCGCGCCAAGACGCTGATCGAGCTGATCGACGGCGCCTATTTCATCTTCGCCGACCGGCCGCTGGAGCTCGACGCCAAGGCGCAGGCGCTGCTGACGCCCGAAAACCGCAAGCTGATCGGCCAGCTTCATTCCGCGCTGGAGAAAGTCGAGACGTGGAGCGGCGCCAACACCGAAGCCGCGCTGCGCGCTTTTGCCGAGGAAAATAGTCTCAAGCTCGGCGCGGTCGCCCAGCCCTTGCGGGCCGCGCTGACGGGACGGACGACGTCGCCTGGTATATTTGAGGTTTTGGACGTCCTTGGACGCCAGGAGAGCCTTGGCCGCCTTAAGGATCAGTCTACGACGTAAGTCGATCATGCGTGCGGCGATCTTGCAGCGCACACAGCAATAATATACCCATCTCCCCGTACATTCTGGAACTTCCGGCCTGCCCCCATGATCTCGCGAGGGGCCTCCGGCTCCGGCCCGTTTCACCACACATCGGGGACCTACGATGGACGCAAAACCAAGCAACAAGACCGCCACGCTGACGGTCGGAAACAAGAATTACGATCTTCCGATCCACAGCGGCAGCGTCGGACCTGATGTCATCGATATCGGCAAGCTCTACGGCCAGTCCGGCCTGTTTACCTACGATCCCGGCTTCACCTCCACCGCGAGCTGCCAGTCCAAGATCACCTATATCGACGGTGACGCGGGCGTGCTGGAATACCGCGGTTACCCGATCGAGCAGCTGGCCGAAAACGGCGACTTCCTCGAGACCTGCTATCTGCTGCTCTACGGGAATCTGCCGACCGCCGCGCAGAAGAAGGATTTCGACGACCGCGTGATCCATCACACGATGGTGCACGAGCAGATGGCCCGCTTCTTCCAGGGCTTCCGCCGCGACGCCCATCCGATGGCAGTGATGGTGGCTTCGGTCGGCGCGCTCGCCGCGTTCTACCACGACAGCACCGACATCAACGATCCCAAGCAGCGCATGATCGCTTCCATGCGCATGATCGCGAAGATCCCGACCTTGGCGGCGATGGCCTACAAGTACACCGTCGGCCAGCCCTTCGTGTATCCGAAGAACTCGCTCTCCTTCGCCGAGAACTTCCTCAACATGTGCTTCGCCGTCCCGTGCGAGGACTACAAGATCAACCCGGTGCTGGCTGACGCGCTGGACAAGATCTTCATCCTGCATGCCGACCACGAGCAGAACGCCTCGACCTCGACGGTGCGTATCGCCGGCTCCTCGGGCGCCAACCCGTTCGCCTGCATCGCCGCCGGCATCGCCTGCCTCTGGGGCCCGGCGCATGGCGGCGCCAACGAAGCCGCGCTCGCGATGCTCGCCGAGATCGGCACCGTGGACAAGATCCCCGAGTTCATCGCCAAGGTGAAGGACAAGAACTCCGAAGTCCGCCTGATGGGCTTCGGCCACCGCGTCTACAAGAACTACGATCCGCGCGCCAAGATCATGCAGAAGATGTGTCACGCCGTGCTCAAGGAGACCGGCCACGGCGACGATCCGATGCTGAAGGTGGCGCTCGAGCTCGAGAAGATCGCGCTCAGCGACCAGTACTTCATCGACCGCAAGCTGTACCCGAACGTCGACTTCTATTCGGGCATCACGCTGAAGGCGATGGGCTTCCCGGTCTCGATGTTCACCGTGCTGTTCGCGGTCGCCCGCACCGTCGGCTGGATCAGCCAGTGGAGCGAGATGATCGAGGATCCGCAGCAGAAGATCGGCCGTCCGCGCCAGCTCTATACCGGCGTCACCAAGCGCGACTACGTCGCGATGAAGGATCGCAAGTAAATCCAGCCGATACGGCTCTTGGAACGGCGCCATCGCAAGATGGCGCCGTTTTCGTTTGAGGCGGTGTTGTAGGATGGGCAAAGGCGCGAAGCGCCGTGCCCACCATCTCTCTCGACCAGAACAAGATGTGGGCACGCTTCGCTTTGCCCACCCTACGAACCTGCGCGAATGGGGCTGCGCTTGCTGCCGCGCACAACAACAAGTCGGCGCATTGCACCGGCGATCGCTTGACAGCGGAAACGCTCCGCGCGCATTCTTACACTAAGTAAGAATGACGACAGGGAATGGAAATGCCGGAGCAGCCGCGAAGTCGGCGGCAGACGCGCGCTGCCATTTTGACCCATCTGCTTCAGTCGGGCGGCTCGTTCCGCCCGCCGCTGGCCAAGGCCGTGCGCCTGTCGGAAGCGAGCCTGTCGCGCATCCTGTTCGACCTCAAGGCCGAAGGCCTGATCGAGGAAGTGCGGCGCCCCGCCCCTTACGTCGGCGGCCCGACTGCGCTGGTGTCGCTCGATGGCTCGGTGGCCCTCGCAGCCCTCGAGTTGAACAGTCAGTGGTTGACCCTCGGCGTCGGCAGCCTGTCGGGCGAAATGCATTACACCGAGCGTTTGCCGCTGCCGAAGAAGCCAGCCATGGAGACTGTCGGCCGCCTGTTCCGCGAAGCGCTGGGCCTGCTGCACGACTGGACGCGCCGGCGCCGCATCGCGCTTGCGCAGATCGGCATCACCATTCCCGGCCTCGGCCGGTTGAGCGAATTCGGCAACCCGATCATCCCCTGCAACGTCGAGCAGATCGGCGACATGGTCGCCGATCTGTTTGCGGACGTTCCCGTCGCCTTCACCAATTCGGTGGTCGCACATGCCACCTTTCACCGCTGCCGGAGGGAAGACTACCCGTTCAGCGATGCGCACCTGTTCGTGTTTGTCGGCCAGGGCGTTGCGGGGACGTGGATGGGCGATCCGTTCGAGGAGGATACGCTGCAGCCGGTCGAGCTCGGCCACATGGTCTTCGGAACCGAGGGTCCGCGTTGCCGCTGCGGCCATCACGGCTGCGTCGAAGCCTATACGTCGCTGCCGGCACTGGCCGAGCTGCTGCGGGTCGGCGAAGCGGAACTGCTCCAGCTCGGGAGTGAGTGGGTGACGACGATCCCGCTTACGTCGCGGGTCCGCCAGGAATTGCGCCAGCGGCTGTTCAGGCTCGGTCTCGCCATCGGCAACACGCTGAACGTCAAGCCGTGTCGCGGCATCGCGATCAGCGGCTGGCCGTCGCTGCTCGCCGACGACGATCGCAACGCCGTGGTCGAAGGCATCGACGCGTGTCTCCTCGGCGGGCGCAAGCTGGCGCAAGTGTCCCTCGCCTTCGTGCCGCCCTCGACCGGCAACGACCCGCAGGCCGCGCTCGCCTTCGCCGCCTTTTGTCTCGCCAGCCGGGGCGGCATGCCCGCTTCATCGACGGAGGCGGCCTGACATGCGCTGAGCCTTGCACTTCTCACACGCGCCAAGACTTCACACCGGGAGGAACTGCCATGCCGATCACAACAACCAGGCGTCGTCTGCTCGCTGGATCCGTTGCCACACTCGCACTGCCGGCATTTGCCCGCGCGCAAGGGGCCGTCAAGCCGCGCTTGACCGCAATCTCGCAATGGTCCGCGGGCAGCGATGGCGCAGCCATCACCGCACTCGGCAAGAAGTTCGAGGAGAAGGGAGGCGTCTGGCAGCATTCGCCCGTCCCCGGTTTCACCACCGAGATGATGAATAAGCTGCGTGCCCAGATCATGGCCGGCGATCCGCCCGCCTGCTCGCAGCTCAAGGGCCCCGAGATCGCAGCCTGGTCGAAGATTGCCCCGACCCTCGATCTCGACGCCGTCGTCGCCGCCGCGGGCTACGAGAAGGTCGTCGCGCCCGACCTTGCGAAGCTGCACAAGCCCGGCGGCAAATGGATCGCGCTGCCGCTGCAGATCTACAGTACCAACATGCTGTTCCTGTCCAAGCGCGCCATGGACAAGGCCAAGGCCGACAAGATCCCGGTCACATGGGCGGAGTTCAACGACCTCGCCGAAAAGATGAAAGCGGGCGGCGTCCCCTTCCCCGTCGCCAACGGCGGCACGCGTCCGGACGACGGGCAGAAATTCGAGGCGGCCCTCGCCGGCATCAGTCCGCTCGCCTATCGCGCCGCCATGATGAATCTCGAGAAGAAGGCCCTCGAGGGTCCCGAGATCAAGGCGGCGTTCGCGCAGGTGCGCAAGATCGCCGACTGGATGGACCCCAATGTCGGCGCCCAGCACTTCTCGACCAATCTGAAGCGCTTCGTCGACGGCGACATGGGCATGATGATCATGGGCGGCTGGGCGCAGGGCGTGCTGCGCAATGCCGGCTTCAAGTTCGAGGACTTCACCATTGCGCCGGGTCCCAGCGACAATGGCAAGCCTGTCTTCCTGCTGAACGCCGACGCCTTCATCTTCTGGCAGCGCAAGGAGGCCGACCTGCAGGCTGGCCAGACGCTGATGGCCCAGCTCGTGATGGATCCCGCGATCCAGACCATGTACTCGCAGATCACGGGGTCGATCCCCGTGCGCACCGACGTCGACCTGTCGGGCGAAGGCTGGTCGGAGGGTCAACGGACGACCGCAAAGGCCCTGAAGGACGCCATCGCCAGCAATCAGGCCGTGCTGAGCATGGCGCACAACATGGCGCAGGAAAACGGCATGACGGCCGCGATGATCGACGTGATCACGGAGTACGTGAAGAACAAGTCGATCAAGCCCGATCAGGCGGCCACGCGCCTCGCAGAGGCGGTCGAGGGCGCGCGTTGAGCAATGCCGCCGCGATTAGACCGGGTCGGCCGGCGCTCCCCGAATGGGTGCGCCGGCTGCCCGAATATCTGATGATCTGGGTGCCGCTGCTATTGTCCGCCGCGCACCTCGTGTCGTTCTCGCTGTGGACGATCTGGATCTCGTTCACGCCGTCCACGCTGATTCCGGTCTCGGGCTGGGTGGGCTTGCGCAACTATTCAGCGGTCGCGGCGTCGCGGAACTGGCAGATCGCCCTCGACAATCTGCTGCTGTTCGGCTGCGCCTTCGTGGTGTTGAGCGCGGCGACCGGCCTCATCCTCGCGATCCTGCTCGATCAGCGCATTCGCGGCGAGAACGTGCTGCGATCGATCTTCCTCTATCCCCTCGCGGTGTCGTTCGTAGTCACCGGCACGGTCTGGAGCTGGCTGCTCAATCCCGGCCTCGGCATCCAGAAGCTGGTCCACGACCTCGGCTGGACCTCGTTCAAATTCGACTGGCTGATCGACCGCGACATGGCGATCTGGACCATCGTCATCGCGGCGATCTGGCAATCCTCGGGCTTTGCCATGGCCCTCTTCCTCGCCGGCCTGCGCTCCGTCGACGCCGACATCATCAAGGCCGCGCAGATCGACGGCGCCGGGCCGGTCCGCATCTACCGGCGCATCATCCTGCCGTCGCTTTGGCCGATCACCATCACCGTCGTCGTGATCCAGCTGCAGTTCGCGATTTCGGCGTTCGACCTCGTTCGCGCGCTCACCAATGGCGGGCCGGGAATTGCGACCCAGCTGCCCGCTCTCGTCGTCTACGATTTGATGTTCCAGCGCAGCCTGCTCGGCCGGGGCGCCGCGGCGGCCGTGCTGATGCTGCTCATTCTTCTGGCGGTGCTGGTGCCCTATGCAGCATGGCGGTATCTCCAGCGGCGGCGGGCCGGTCATGCGTGAACGCAGCTTCACCCCGAGCCGGATCCTGATCTACCTCGCCGTTTCGCTGATCGCCGCAGCCTGGCTCGCGCCGCTCGCCGTCGTCGTCCTGAACTCGCTCCGCACCAATGAGGAGATCGCGCAGGGCTCGATGATCGGCTGGCCGCAGCATCTGGCCTGGAGCAATTACGCCGCGGCCTGGAGCGGATTTTGCGTCGCCGAGACCTGCTCCGGCATCCGGCCCTACATGCTGAACTCGGCGCTGGTCACTATCCCCGCGACGATCTTCTCGACCCTGCTCGGTGCGATCGCCGGCTACGCCGTGTCGCTCTGGCGCTTTCGCGGCGACAACTGGATCTACGGGATCGTGACGCTTGGCCTTTTCCTGCCGCAGCAGATGCGCCTCCTGCCCTGGACCATCGTGCTCAGGGACATCGGTCTCATCAACACACTGACCGGCCTCGTCTTGATCCACACCATCCAGGGGCTGTCGTTCACCACGCTGTTCTGCCGCAACTATTACGTCGCCATTCCCCATGAATTGATCAGGGCTGCGCGTATCGACGGCGCCGGGTTCTTCCGTATCTTCTGGCGCATCATCCTGCCGCTCTCGGGACCGATCCTGATCGTCACCGTGATCTGGCAGTTCACGCATATCTGGAACGAGTTTCTCTATGGCGTGACGTTCACGAACGGCCAGCAGCAGCCGGTCACGGCGGCGCTCATCGCGCTGTCCGCAGCAGTCGCCGATATCCCGCAGCATGGCGTGCAGAGCGCAGCGGTGATCATCGCCGCGCTCCCCACGCTGTTGATCTATCTCCTCGGCGGCAAATATTTCGTCCGCGGCCTGACTGCCGGGGCCGTGAAATGATGGAGCGATCATGGCAGCCCTGAGCATTCGCGACCTGTCCAAGCGCTACGCCAATCTGGAGGTGCTGAAGGACATCGCGCTCGACATCGAGAGCGGCGAGTTCACCGTGCTGGTCGGACCGTCCGGCTGCGGCAAGTCCACCCTGCTCAACATCGTCGCCGGGCTTGACCGTCCGAGCGCCGGAACGATCGAGATCGGCGGGCGCGTGGTCAACGATGTTGCCCCGAAAGACCGCGACATCGCCATGGTGTTCCAGTCCTACGCGCTCTATCCGTCGATGACGGTGCGCCAGAACATCACCTTCGGCATGGAGTGCCGTCACGTGCCCAAGGCCGCGCAGGACGCCGCGGTCGCGAACGTCGCAAAGCTGCTGCAGATCGAGCCGCTGCTCGGCCGCAAGCCGTCGCAGCTCTCCGGCGGCCAGCGCCAGCGCGTCGCGATGGGGCGCGCATTGGTACGGGATCCCCTGCTCTTTCTGTTCGACGAGCCGCTCTCCAATCTCGACGCCAAGCTGCGCGTGGAGATGCGGATGGAGATCAAGCGGCTGCACCAGCGCATCGGCGCCACCATCGTCTATGTCACCCACGACCAGATCGAGGCCATGACGATGGCGACGCGGATCGCCGTGATGCATCAGGGCCGCGTGCAGCAATTCGCCGATCCCGATACGGTGTATCGCTACCCCGCCAACCTGTTCGTCGCGCGCTTCATGGGCTCGCCCCCGATGAACACCATGGCGGCCCGGCTCGAGAGCGACAGTGACGGGCTGGTGGCCGTGATCGGCGCCGGCCGGCCGGACGAGGTCCGCCTGCGCCTCGGACAATATGACGGCGCGGCATCCTTTGTCGGGCGCGAGGTGGTGGTCGGCATCAGGCCGGAATGTATCGCCGAAGGCAACCGCGCGTTCTCAGAGGAAGCGCCCGTCCTCGTCGAGGCTCCCGTGGACATGGTCGAGCCGACCGGTGCCGAGACCATGGTGTCGCTGCGGCTCGGCGGCGAGCCCGCGATGGCGCGGATCTCGCCCGACATCCGTCCCACGCCCGGCACGTCCGCCTCCTTCGCGCTCGACACCCGCCGCATTTGCCTGTTCGACCCCGAGACGGAGCGACTGATCGCATGACCAAGACGAGCTATTCGAGCCTCGCGGACCGCGTGGTGCTGATCACCGGCGGCGCCAGCGGCATTGGTGCCGCCTTCGTGCGCGCCTTCGCCGCCCAGCGCGCCCGCGTCGCCTTCCTCGATATCGACCAGGCGGCCGGTGCGGCGCTGGCCGCGGAGGTCGGGGCGGCATGCGATACGGCGCCGCTGTTCGTGCCCAGCGACCTCCTGGACATCGAGGCCTTGCGCGCCGCCATGGCGGAGGTTCAGCGAAAGCTCGGCAATGCCGCGGTGCTCGTCAACAATGCGGCCAACGATCACCGTCAGGTGCTGGCCGACGTGACGCCCGCCGAGTTCGACTGGATGACCGGCGTCAATTTCAGGCACGTCTTTTTTGCCGCGCAAGCGGTGGTGCCCCAGATGAAGGCGCGCGGCGGCGGCTCGATCATCAACATGTCGTCGATCGCCTGGATGCGCGGTGCGCCGGCGCTGCCGGTCTATGCAGGCGCCAAGGCGGCGATCGTTGGTTTCACCAACTCGCTGGCGCGCCTGGTCGGCCCCGACCGTATCCGCGTCAACGCGATTGCGCCCGGCATGGTGATCACCGAACGGCAGCGACGGCTGTGGTATCCGGACGAGACGGTCATCACCGAGATGCGCGCGCGCCAGGCCGTTCCGGATGCCGTCACGCCCGAGGACATCGCCAATATGGCGCTGTTCCTCGCCTCCGACGAAAGCCAGCGCATCACCAGCCAGTGTTTTCGCGTCGACGCGGGGCTCGCCTAAGGTGTGCACCCATTTTGTCTTGGGTCCACTTTATTCTCGGAAGCAGACGCGAAGCATACGTTGACGCAGGTCGTCCTTGGGCCAATAGCGTACACAGCTGGGTCAACGAATCGCGCTTGCACTCTTCAGCAACGCAACGAGCTGACTTTGCTGGATAGTACCCGTTTTGCGGAAAATCTGCTCAAGGCACGAGCGCGCGGTCGTGAACTTGATGCCGATCGCATCCGCCGCCGCCTTGACAGGCTGGCCAGAGGCTACGTTGATCGCCAGGCTTGTGTCGGCCCGCGTAAGGTCGAACAGTCCAAAAAGCGCCCCGGGCGCGGGAACGAGCTCACTCAGCTTGACCGGTGTGAATACCGGGATCGTGTCGCCTCCGGAAAACACCTCACCGCCCCCGGCATTTGCCGGTGGCGACCCAGTCTTGCGCCTGTAATTGTCGAGCAATGACGAAGGTCGGGGAATGACAACGATAAAGCTGCTCACCGTAATGATGATTTCATGCGCTCGGGAGGCTTCGATGATTAATCGCTTTGCTTCGGTTGCTTTAGTTGCTTTTCTATCTTTCGTTGGCTCGTTGGTCAGCAATGCGCAGGCGGAAACAGCGGCGCAACGCCGTCCGGCCGAACAGCGGCTGCCGGCTGCGACGTCGGGGGGCAAAATTTTCATTCAAACCGGCAAGCCTGTCGTAAGCAGAAACAATGTTGATCTAAAAGGAAAAGCTGGGCCGGGGAACCCGCCTGGCGTTGCGCTGAACGGAAAAGCTGGCCCTGGAACTTCAGACATCAAGGGTAAAGCTGGCCCCGGTAATCCTCCTGGCGCTGCGGTTCCGCGGGTCGGCGCTCAATCGGCGCGCTGATTTTGAACGCAGGTGTTTTCCGTCCGTAACTGCACCATCAAAGCAAAATGCCCCGCCTAGCTAAGCGGCTGAGAGGAGCAGGTTGAAGGTGCTGCGAATGGCGAAGAAGCCGTTCACCAAGACGGCGTTCCTGTTCGATCAGTCGCTCGTCGTCGAGCGATCGAGGGCCAGGACGGCGGGGAAAACGACTTCGTTCTGAAGGTGTCGGAGACCGCCCAAGAACAAGCACGGTAAAGCGCGGCAACGCGTTTTTTTTGCAGCCACACCGATGCCGCCGTTGTCAACGCGGCCCTCCAGATAATCGAGGATCGTAAGCGCGATAGCCTCCATCGTGACAATCGCGATCGAGGCGGTTGGCGAAAAGTCCGCTTCGGGTCAAAAGCCGCCAATTGCGCTCAAACCAAGTGACTTCCGCTCGGCCGCTGCCAGCCGACGCTTGCGGGGCCCGCCTAGCTTGGTCGCCCACCCTTGCGCATCGTGGCCAGCACGACATCGGCCGCCAGTACGCTCGGCGATTTGTTGCCGGTCGACATGATCTGATCGAGCTGGGCAAAGGCCTCGATCTGCTGCCGCCGCAGCGGGGAATCCGTCAGCACGTCATGAAGCGCCGGCGCCAGCTTCTCCGGGGTGCAGTCCTCCTGGAGATATTCCGGAATGACGTCCTTGCCGATCACGAGATTGGCAAGGATCACCGAGGAGACGCGGATCGCGCGGCGCAGGATGAAGGCCTCGATCGCACCGACGCGATAGGCGGTCACCATCGGAATGCCCGACAGCGCGAGCTCCAGCGTCACCGTGCCTGACTTGGCCAGCGCCGCGCGCGCGATGCGGAACGCGGCGCGCTTCTCGTTCTCGCCGGTCACGATTCTTGGCTTGACCAGCCAGTTCGCGCTGCCCTCGCGGATGGTGGCTTCGAGATGCGGCATGGTCGGCAGGATCAGCTCGAACGTACGCCCCTCGGCCTGCAAGCGTCCGATCGTTGCGCCGAACACGTCGAGATGGTGCCTGACCTCGCTGCGACGGCTGCCGGGCAGCACCAGCAGCACCGGCGGTTCAGCGTTGCGGCGCGCCTGCTCTTCGGCGTTCGGCCGCAGCGCGGACAATTGCTCAATCAGGGGATGGCCGACATAGCTGCATGGCGGTCCGCCGAGCTTGCGGTATTCCTCGGGCTCGAACGGCAGCAGGCCGAGCACATGGTCGACATAGCCGAGCATGGTCCGCGCCCGCCCCGGCCGCCACGCCCAAAGCTGCGGCGAGACGTAATTGACGACGCGGATATCAGGATTTCGCGCGCGCACGCGGCGGGCGACGCGGTGGGTGAAATCCGGGCTGTCGATGATGACGAGCGCATCGGGCGCGGCATCCGTCACGGCGTCCACGGTCTTGCGGATCAAGCCCAGGATCTTCGGCAATTGCTGCACCACCGCCGCGAAGCCGACGATCGACAGCTCCTCGATCGGAAACAGCGATTCAAGCCCCTCGCGCGCCATCGTGCGGCCGCCGACGCCTGCGAATTCGACGCCGTCGCCGAGGCGCTGGCGCAGCACTTTCATCAAGGCACTGCCGAGCCGGTCGCCGGATTCCTCGGTGGCGATCAGGAAGATCTTGCGCTCGGGGTTGCGCGACTGCATCACGCCGGCAGACCGATGACGAAGAGGTATTTGGCGTCGGCGAACGCAATCATCGCCTGAGGCTCGGCCGCGATGGTGTTGCCGGCAATGACGGCGATGCCGGCAAGGCCGGCCTTCGCAACACCTTCGAGCGTGCGCGGGCCAATCGTCGGCAGGTCGAAGCGCAGGTCCTGGCTGCTCTTCGGCGCCTTCACCAGCACGCCGCGGCCCGTGGCCGCGCGAATGCGCCCCTCCTCGCGCAGCCGGGCGACGCGCGCCAGCAGCGCGTCGGTGCCCTCGATGTCCTCGACCGCCACCACATGGCCGTCGATCACCACGGCGGCCTGACCGATGTCGAACGGGCTGAGCGCGGTCAGCACGGCACGGCCGCGCGCGATGTCGGTCTTGCCGGTGTCGCTGGGCCAGGCGCGCGTGATGCAGCCCTCGGGCATCAGCAGATCAGGCGCGACGTCCTTGATGCCGACCATGCGAAAACCGTCCTGCTCGAGGATGCGGCCGACGCCGGACAAAAGATGATCGTCGCCGCCGCGAAAGGCGCGAATGACGTTGCCGAGCAGGCGCAGCGTCTTGACGTCGAACCGGATCTCCGCGAGCGAGGGCCGCACCAATGTGCCGATGAAGATCAGGTCGCGGCAGCCCTCCTCGCGAAACAGCCGCATCGCACGGCCGAGCTGGCCGACCGAGATCCAGCGGTGGCGGAATTTCTCCAGCCGCGCCGGATCACAGGCCCCGCGCAGCGGGAACAGCACCGGCGTGATGCCGCGGGCGGCAAGCGAGTCGGCGACCGCGAACGGCATCGCGCCGCCGCCGGCGACGATGCCGACCGGCGATGAGATCTCCGCAGCCGCCGATGTCATGCCCGCGGCCATTTTCGAGATCACTTCGTGATGGCGGGAAGGCAGAGCGGGCGCTTGCCCTTGCCGATGAAGTCGAGGATCTCGGCGATCGCGGGATCTTCGCCCGCAAGCGCCCTGGATGCCTCCAGCCGCTCGGCGAAGGTGCCGGGGCCATGGAAGAGTTTCTGGTAGAACGCGCGCACGGTCGCCAGCCGCTGCTTGGTGAACTTGCGCCGCTTCATGCCGATCAGGTTGAGGCCTTCCAGCGCCGCGTACTGGCCGTTGACCAGGCCGAACGGAATGATGTCGTCGCGGACGCCGCAGACGCCGCCGACCATGACCTGCGGGCCGATGCGGGTGAACTGGTGCACGGCGGACAGGCCGCCAATGAAGACGAAGTCGCCGATCTCGCAATGACCGCCGAGCGTCGCCGACGTCGCGAAGATCACGTCATTGCCGACATGGCAGTCATGGCCGACATGGCTGCAATTCATGAAGTAGCCGCGATCGCCGACCGTGGTGATGCCGCCGCCGGCGACGGTGCCGGCGTTCATGGTGACGGATTCCCGGATGGTGCAGCCGGAGCCGATCTGGAGCTTCGTCAGCTCGCCCCGGTAGCTGAGCGACTGCGGCGGCGTACCCAGAGAGGCAAAGGGATAGAGGGTGCAATCGTCACCGATGGTCGTCTGCGCGGTGATGTGCACATGCCCGATCAGCTTGCAGTTCGCGCCGATCACGACGTTCGGGCCGATGATGCAATAGGGGCCGATCTCGGTGCCCTCGCCGATCACGGCGCCGTCCGCGATCCGTGCGGTGGGATCAATCTTGCTCATCAAGCAATCTTACTCGTCAGGAAGTTCTGATTATGTGTTGAAGTCGTTCAGTTTTCCGGTGGTTAGCGCGACTATGCCCGATCTGTCCAGTGACGTATCATCTCGCCGTGTTTCAAGTATCGGATGAAGCGGCCATTCCCGTTCGCCAACAAGTTCATGTGGAGCCTCAGGTATCGTGGTCAGGGCCCTGGCACTTCTGCTCGCGCAGCTCGTGACGGCACCGATCGTGTCCGAGACGGTCGAGACCGGCGAACGCCGCCTCGTCGATCTCGAGACTTTCGAATGCCGCGACATCACCCGGAGCACGGTGCTTCAACGCGTCTGTTACGACCGCGCGCAGCAGGATCTCATCGTGGCGGTCGACGGCAGGTATGACCGCTATTGCGGTGTCGCGGCCGAGACGGTCGACAGCCTGCTCGGCGCGCCGTCCATGGGACGGTTCTTCAACCAGAATATCAGGCGAGAAACTGCCGGCAGCCGCTACGGCTGCCGCGCGTAAGCCCATTTCGGCAGCCTGGACCGCTCAGTCCGTCAGCATGGCGCCGACGTCGGCTTCCGCGACCACTTGGCCGTTGACCTTGGCGTCGCCGTGAAACCACCACATCGCCTTGCGGCGGCCGACCGAGCGCATGTGATACTCGATGGTGTCACCGGGCAGCACCGGCTTGCGGAACTTGCACTTGTCGATGGTGAGGAAATAGACCGCCCGCGGCTTCTCGGTGCCTTCAACCGACTTGATGCCGATCACGCCCGCGGTCTGGGCCATCGCCTCGATCATCATGACGCCGGGATAGACCGGGCGCTCCGGGAAATGCCCCTGGAAGGCCGGCTCGTTGAACGTGACGTTCTTGATGCCGATGCCGCTGTAGTCGGCGCGGATGTTGATCACGCGGTCGATCAGCAGCATCGGGAAACGGTGCGGCAGGGTCTGGAGGATGGCGTTGATGTCCACCAGCTCGAACTTAACAGGTGATTCCGACGTCATTCCCGTCCCTCGTCCTTCGGATCGGCCTTGCTGTCGCGTACCAGGCGCTCCACCGCGATAATTTCCTTGAACCATTGCTTGGTCGGCTTGGCAAAGAAGCCCCCCCAGCGACCGCCCGGCGGGATGTCGTCCTTGACCCCGCTCATCGCGGTGACCTGGGCGCCATCGCCGATCTTGACGTGATTGTTGATGCCAACCTTTGCTCCCAGCGCCACGTTGTCGCCGATCGTCAGGCTGCCCGCGAGGCCGATCTGGGCCGCCAGCAGGCAATTCCGGCCGATCGTCACATTGTGGCCGATCTGGACCTGATTGTCGATTTTGGTGCCCTCGCCGATCACGGTGTCGCGCAGCGAGCCGCGGTCGATGGTGGTTCCGGCACCGACTTCCACGTTGTTCTGGATCAGCACGCGGCCGGTCTGGGGCACCTTCAGATGGCCCTCGGGGCCGAAGAAGATGAACCCGTAGCCATCCTGGCCGATCGAGCAGCCGGGATGGATCAGCACGTTGTTGCCGATCAGGGCGCACTGGATGGCCGTGCGGGCGCCGACATTGCAGTCCCGGCCGATCTTGACGCCGGGGCCGATGACCGCGCCGGCGCCGATCACGCTGCCGCTGCCGATCTCGACATCCGGGCCGATGACCGTCAGCGGCTCGACGATGACGTCGTCCTCGATCCGGGCCGAGGGGTCGATGATGGCCGACGGCGCGATGCCCTCGATCCCGAACCAGGATTGCGGGCGCAGCGCATCGCCGTGCCATTCCCGGGCGATCCCGACAAAGGCGCGGAACGGCTGGGCCACCCGCAGCACGGCCACATGGGCAGGCACCTGGGCCTCGAAGCGCGGGCTCACGAGGCACGCCCCGGCCCGGGTCGCCTTGAGCTCATGGGCATATTTGAGGTTGTCGAAAAACGCCAAATGCATCGGGCCGGCTTCGTCGAGCGAAGCAAGGCCCGTGACGACGCGATCGCCCCTTGCGGGGTCGACCAGCTGCGCCTTGGTCTGCGCGGCAATCTCGGCCAGCGTCGAGGCCGGCGGCTTTTTGAAGAAGGTCGGCTGCGCCATTCCACCCCGTCGCGGTCCGGCTTCGGCATGAAGCGGTCAAGCCGCATCATGCCTTATCTCATGGACTGAGCACGATCTTTTTGAACGCCGGCCCCGATGGGGGGCCGGCTCATGCCCTGCTGATCGAATTAGAACGTGGTGCCGCCGCCGAACCGGAATTCCTGCGTACGGTCGTACTTGCCCTTGCTGAGCGGCACGGCGTAGTCGAAGCGCAGCGGACCGAACGGGGACTGCCAGATCAGGCCGACACCGACCGACGAACGGATGACCTTGCTGTCGTCATAGACGAGGCCGGTACAAGTTCCCGCGCTCACCGGATTGACGCTCGACGGAACACAGCCGGGCAGATTGACTTCGCCGGTCGTCGCCCAGCTCGTCGGTCCCTTATAGTCGTAGAGACCGCCGGCATCGGCATAGACCGCGCCCTTCAAACCCACTTCCTTCGGCAGGAACCAGAACGGCATCTGCAATTCGAGCGAAGCGCCCCAGTACTTGGTGCCGCCCAGAGCGTCCCGAGAACCGAAGGGGTTCAAGTCGCGCGGGCCGATGCCGTTCGGGGCAAAGCCGCGGACGAGGTTCGGGCCCATCTGGAAGTGATCGAGCATGCGCAGATCGCTTCCGATCTTGTTCAACATGCCGCTCTGCACGCGGATGAGGCCGACGATATCAGACACCAGCGGCGTGTAGTACTTCGCATCGACGACGGACTTCAGGTAGGACACGTCGCCGCCGACGCCAGCGAAATCCTGACGGAAATCGACGAGCAGACCGTCGCTCGGGTTCTTGTTGTTGTCCAGCGTGTTGTAGGTGAGCGTGTAGCCGAGCGCCGAGGTCAGGGTCTTGCCGTTGGCAAGCTCCTTACGCACGGGCAGCGAGGCTTCGCCGTCGCTGTAGCAACCGAGGCCGTTGGTCGAGCTGAGATCCGGAACGCCGCCGTTGGCATTCACGAAGGCAGGGCTCGGGTTGAACGCAGAACCGGCAACGTTGTTACAGTTCGCCAGATAGTACGGCAGGGTGATTTCCTGCTGGTAGACCGAGTAGCGCAGCTGCAGCGACAGGTCTTCACGCAAGGAGAAGCCGAGGCGCGGCGAGAAGCCGAGCGTCTTGGTGCCGTAGGAGATGTAGCTGTTGGACAGCTGCTGGCGCTGATAGAGGTCGAGGCCGAGCGCGACGCGGTAGTCGAGCAGATAAGGCTCGACGAACGACAGCGAGTAGCCGCGGGCATACTGGCCGTAGGTTACCGACGCCTTGGCGAACAGGCCCCGGCCGAGCAGATTGCGCTCGGAGATCGAGACTTCGGCCAGCGCGCCGTCCGTGGTGGAGTAACCGCCCGAGACCGAGAAGTCGCCGGTCGATTTCTCTTCCATGTCGACGATCAGGATGACGCGGTCGCTCGACGAGCCGGGCTCGGTCGTGATCTTCACGCTCTTGAAGTAGTCGAGGTTCTTCAGGCGCCGCTCGGCACGGTCAACCAGCGCGCGGTTGTAGGCGTCGCCCTCGGAGATGTCGAACTCGCGCCGGATCACGTAGTCGCGCGTACGGGTGTTGCCGCGCAGGTTGATGCGCTCGATATAGGTGCGCGGGCCTTCGTCGATGTTGAACACGACGGAGACGGTGTGCGCCTCGAAATTGCGGTCGCCGCCGGGACGGACCACGGCAAAGGCATAGCCGCGGCGCGAGGCCTCGATCTGCATCTCCTCGACCGACTTCTCGACCGATTCGACGTTGTAGAGCGAGCCGACATTGACGCGCGAATAGGCGCGCAGCGACGAGGGATCGAAGTTCGGAATGCTGGAGCGGAAGTCGAGCGCGCCGACGCGGTACTGCGATCCTTCCTCGATCTTGAAGGTGACGTTGAAGCCCTTCTTCTCCGGATCGTATTCGGTGAGCGCGGCGACCACCTGGACGTCGGCGTAACCGTTCTTGAGATAGAAGCGGCGGATCAGGTCGCGGTCGGCTTCGACGCGGTCGGGATCGTAGATGTCACCGCTGGCGAGGAAGCTCAGCAGGTTCGATTCGCGGGTCTTGATGACGTCCCTGAGGCGGTAGGATGAGAACGCATTGTTACCGACGAACTCGATCGACTTGACGCCGGTCTTGGCGCCCTCCTCAACCGTGAAGATGAGGTCGACCCGGTTGTTCGGCTGCTCGATGATCTCAGGGGTGACGCGGACGTCATAGCGGCCCGACCGGCGATAGATCTCGGCGATTCGCAGCGTGTCGGACTGCACCATGGCGCGCGAGAAGGTGCCGCGCGCCTTCGACTGGACTTCAGTGGTGAGCTGCTCGTCCTTGATCTTCTTGTTGCCCTCGAAGGCGACACGGCCGATCACCGGGTTTTCGACCACGGAAACGATAATCTGGCCGCCGGAGCCGCGGTTGATCCTGACGTCCTGGAACAGGCCGGTCTCGATCAGAGCCTTGAGGCCGTCATCGATCGCGCCTTGATCGAGGCGACCGCCCGGACCGGGCTTGAAATAGGAGCGGATCGTCTCCACCTCGACGCGGCGATTCCCTTCGACGGAAATCGACTGCACCGTCTGAGCGAGCGCAGACGAAGACACGAAAACAGCCCCGACCGGGGCAACCACCGCCGCGCCGAACATGATCAGGGTTGCGAGCAAGCCCCCCCGGAGTCGCAGTCCAAACTTCATGCGCAACGCGCCCTTATCATTCCGAGCCAGACTCAACCCCAACGCCGGGTCTGGAAGATTCCCCAAGTTCAGGCCGCTTGTAGCCAATTTCACCGACGCCGCAAACGGCCGAAAGCGCCGTAATTTCATTTCATTCCAAGACGTTGCTCAACAGCAACGCCACAAAAAAGCCCAATTAGGAAGCGGCCATCCGCAGGATGTCGTTGTAGGTCGCAAACACCATCAGCATCAGCACCAAACCGAGCCCGATTCGGAACCCCATCTCCTGGGTCCGTTCGGACAAGGGCCGGCCACGGACCACTTCGGCCGCGTAGAACATCAGGTGGCCGCCATCGAGCAGCGGGATCGGGAACAGGTTCAACAGCCCGATCGACACCGAGAGCACCGCGCACAAATTGATCACGAACTGGAACCCGGCGCTGGCGGCCTGCCCCGACATCTTCGCGATTCCCAGGACGCCGCTGACTTCGTTGGGATTCCCCTGCCCGATGAACAGAGAGCCCAGGAACTTGAAGGTGCTGGTGATGATGAACCATACCTGCTCGACCCCGATCTTGAGGGCCTCGCCGATGCCGACCGGCGCGGTCGAGGCCTCGCCGGCCTGCGCCTTGTGCTCGACGCCGAGCACGCCGAGACGATGGCTGTTGCCGAACGGATCCTTGCGCTCGAGCAGCGCCGGGGTTGCGGTCAGGGCGACGACGGCGCCGTCCCGCTTCACCTGGAAGGCAAGCGCCGAACCGGCGTTCATCGCAACGATTCGCTGCATGTCGGCAAAGCTCTCGATCGGCTTGCCGTCGATCTGGACGACGACGTCCCCGACCTTGAAGCCGGCGGCCGCAGCCGCGCCGTCGGCAACGACGCCGTCGACGCGGGCGATCGTGCTGGGCTTGCCGTAGTACAGCGCCATTCCGGCGAAGATCAGCGCACCCAGGATGAAATTGGCGATGGGGCCGGCGGCGACGATGGCGGCGCGCGGGCCGACCTTCTTGTGGTGGAAGCTGCCGGCGCGCTCCTCGGCCGTCATGGACGCGAGCGTCTGGGCCGACGGGGTCGAAGCCTCGCTCTCGTCACCGAAGAACTTGACGTAGCCGCCGAGTGGGATCGCCGAGATCTTCCAGCGGGTGCCGTGGCGGTCGTTGAAACCGACCAGCTCAGGTCCGAAACCGAGCGAAAACGTCAGGACACGAACGCCCGCCCAGCGCGCGACCAGAAAATGGCCGAGCTCATGGAAGAACACGACGATCGTCAGGACGAACAGGAAGGGAACCGCATAGCCCAGGACCCCATGGCTCAACGCATTGAAACTATGGGTAAAAAAGTCGATCATCGAATTCCCTCATCCAGCGCCGCTAGGCCCTGGCCCCGAACCATCTAGGATGCCTTTAAGGCAATTTGAGGCAATAGGGCGGCAGCTTTATTTCGCGCAACATGGTCAACAGAGATTGCATCATCGGCTGAGGTCATGGGCGCCTGGTTCCCGGTTCGGATCCAGTCGTCAAGCGTGGCCTCGACCAGTCGGGCGATCGCGCCGAACCGGATCTTGCCGGCGATGAAGGCGGCGACCGCGACCTCGTTGGCCGCGTTGTAGACGGTGGTCGCCCCCTTCCCGGTCCGGAGCGAATCGAAAGCGAGGCGCAGCCCGGGGAAGCGCTCGAAATCCGGGGTTTCGAACGTCAGCTGGCCGATCTTGGCGAGATCAAGCTTGGCCGCCGGCCCCTTGATCCGGTCGGGCCAGCCGAGGCAATGCGCGATCGGCGTGCGCATGTCGGGGGCACCGAGCTGGGCCATCACCGAACGGTCGGAGAACTCGACCATGCCGTGGATGATCGACTGCGGATGCACGAGGACGTCGATCTCGTCGGGCGAGAGCGCGAACAGATAGGACGCCTCGATCACCTCGAGGCCCTTGTTCATCATCGAGGCGGAATCGATCGTGATCTTCTGGCCCATGCTCCAGTTCGGATGCTTCAGGGCCTGCTCGAGCGTGGCCTGCTCGATGTCGGCGGGCTTCCAGGTGCGGAACGGGCCGCCCGACGCCGTGATGATGACACGGACCAGCTCGTCGCGATTGCCTGAAGCGAGCGCCTGAAACAGCGCGTTGTGCTCGGAATCGGCCGGAAGGATGCAGGCGCCCGCTTTCGCCGCGCGCTGCATGAAGAAATCACCGGCGCAAACCAGGCATTCCTTGTTGGCCAGCGCGACATGCGCGCCGCGATCGACCGCGGCCAGCGCCGGCTTCAATCCGGCAGCGCCGCTCACGGCGGCCATCACCCAGTCGGCCGGACGCGCGCCAGCCTCGATCACCGCGCTTTCGCCGGCGCCGCATTCGGTGCTCGTTCCCGCGAGCGCGGCCTTGAGCTCGGCGAGCTTGGAGGTGTCGGCGACCGCAACGTAACGCGCGGAAAATTCCTTCGCCAGCTTCGCCAGCGCCGCGACATTGCTGTTCGCCGTCAGCGCCTCGACGCGATAGCGCTCGGGCGAGGCGCGCAGCAGATCCATCGTGCTGTCGCCGATCGAGCCGGTGGCGCCGAGAACCGTGACGCTGCGGACGGACGACGCCGCAGCCTTGTTGTTACGCAATGGGACCGCGCTCATATCCTCACCAAACCATAAGACCGCTTCCGGCGCTATGCACACCATGGCGGAGAAAGCCGATAATCCACGCCGCCAGGATGGCGGCGACAAAACCGTCCAGGCGGTCCATAAGCCCGCCATGCCCGGGAATTAAGTGACTGGAATCCTTGACACCGAAGCGCCGCTTCACCGCGGATTCGAACAGATCGCCCGCTTGCGAGACCACCGACAGGACGGCGCTGACCAACAGCAGCGGAACCGCCTTCCCGATCCCGCAGGCGGCAAAACCTCCGGCCACCGCAAGGCTCGCGACAAAGCCGCCGAGCGCGCCTGACCATGTCTTCTTCGGGCTGACGCGCGGCCAGAGCTTCGGCCCGCCGATGCTGCGCCCTGCGAAATAGCCGCCGATATCCGTCGCCCACACCACGAGCAGCACGAACATCAGCGCGGAGAAACCGTTGACGAGATCCTTCCGGACCAGGATCGAGGCCAGCAGCGCCGCCGACGCATAAGCGAATCCGGTCGCCGCCCAGATGAACTTGCCTCGCGCGATCAACGTCACGATCGCGCCGCCGACGAGGCCGACGACGAGGGAGGTCTTGAGCCCGCCAAAGGCGACGGCGGCTCCCATCATGGCGATGACGATAGTCCCTGCCCCGGTCAGCGCGGCGGTGCCTGCACCGACCACCGTCAGCCATTCCGCGAACAGCCCGATCGACACCAGCGTGACCAGCAGCACCCACAGCCAGCCACCGGCATAGGCGATCGCAATGGTGAGCGGCGCCAGCACCAGCGCTGCGAGGACCCGCATCACCAGATTGCTCGGGGCGGGCTTTGCGCCCGCCGGTGCGGAATCGGGCTCGCTCACGAGGCGGTTTTCGCGACCAGGCCGCCGAAACGGCGCTCGCGCCTGGCGAATTCGGCGATCGCGCCCTCCAGCGCCGCCTTGTCGAAATCGGGCCAGTGGATCGGCACGAACACCAGCTCGCTATAGGCGGCCTGCCACATCAGGAAGTTGGACAGGCGCTGCTCGCCGCTGGTGCGGATGATGAGATCGGGGTCGGGAATGTCGGGCGCATCGAGATGCGCCCCGAGCGTCTCGGCGTCGATCGTCGCGGGATCGCGCGTGCCATCTGCGACCTCGCGCGCGAGCTTCTGCGCCGCTTTCGCGATCTCCTGCCGCGAGCCGTAGTTGAACGCGACGACCAGCGTCAGCCGCGTGTTGTCGCGTGTCAGCTCCTCGGCTTCGTTCAGCAGCGCGCAGATGTCGCCTTCCAGCCCCTCGCGCTCGCCGATGATGCGGACCTTGACGCCGTCGCGATGCAGGCTCGCCAGATCGTTGCGAATGAAGCGGCGGAGCAGCCCGAACAGATCGCCGATCTCGCTCGCCGGGCGCGACCAGTTCTCCGACGAGAAGGAGAAGATGGTGAGATAGCGGATGCCGAGCTCGTGCGAGGCCCGCACCACGCGGCGCAGAGCCTCGACGCCGCGGCGATGCCCCTCCGCACGCGGCAAACCGCGCGCGGCCGCCCAACGCCCGTTGCCATCCATGATGATGGCGACATGCGCGGGCGCCTCGGACCGATCGGGTCCTTCCGTTGCAGGCGCGGCGGCGTTGGACATTGAAGGTGGCCTTAAACGGTGAGAATTTCTTTTTCCTTGGCAGCCAGCAACTGATCGATCTCGGCGATGGTTCCGTCGGTCGCCTTCTGCACCTCGTCGGCGTGACGCTTCTGGTCGTCCTCCGACATCTCGTGATTCTTCTCGAGCTTCTTGAGGACGTCGAGACCGTCGCGGCGAACGTGACGCGCGGCGACCTTGGCGGCTTCCGCGTATTTATGCGCGACCTTCACCAGCTCCTTGCGGCGCTCCTCGTTCAGCTCGGGGATGCGCAGACGCAGCACCTGGCCTTCGGTCGCGGGCGACAGGCCGAGGTTGGAATCGACGATCGCCTTCTCGACCGGCTTGACCATCGACTTGTCCCAGACCTGCACCGAGATCAGGCGCGGCTCCGGCACGCTGACGGTGGCGAGCTGGTTGAGCGGCATATGGCTGCCGTAAGCTTCGACCTGGACCGGGTCGAGCATCGAGGCCGAAGCGCGGCCCGTGCGCAGGCCGCCAAGCTCGTGCTTGAGCGAGGCAACTGCGCCCTGCATGCGGCGCTTCACTTCGTTGAGGTCGAAATTACCCGTGGACATCACGTTTCTCCTTCAAAATCCCGGCGACCGCTCCGCGCCCTTCCCTTTCGGGCGCGCCAGATCAGCCGTCAGCCGGCGACAATGGTTCCGTGGCCGACGCCACGCAGAATCGCGCCGATCGACCCCGGCTCCGCGATCGAGAATACGATGATAGGCAGTGACGTCTCGCGGGCAAGCGCGAAGGCAGTCGCATCCATCACCTTGTAGCCGCCCTCGATCGCCTGCGAATGGGTCAGCCGGTCGAACCGCGTGGCGGACGGATCCTTCTTCGGATCGGCCGAGTAGACGCCGTCGACATTGGTCGCCTTCAGCACCGCCTGGGCGCCGATCTCGGCGGCGCGCAGCACCGCGGTCGTATCGGTCGTGAAGAACGGATTGCCGGTGCCGCCGCCAAGCAGCACGATCCGGCCCTCGGCGAGGTATTTGTGCGCCGCAGTGCGGGTGAAAAGCTCGGAAATCTCAGGCATGACGAAGGCCGACAGCGTGCGCGCCGGCATGCCCTTGCGCTCGATCGCCGCTTCCAGCGCGAGGCAGTTCATCATGGTGGCGAGCATGCCCATGGTGTCGCCGGTCGGGCGCGACACGCCGCGGGCGGAGACTTCCACGCCGCGCACGATATTGCCGCCGCCGATCACCACCGAAACCTCGGTGCCGAGCTTGCGGGCGGCGATCAGATCGTCCGCAACCCGGTCGACGGTCGGCTGATCGATGCCAAAGCCTTGCTGTCCCGCGAGATATTCGCCGGACAGCTTGATCACGACGCGACGATAGACCGGATCAGACATGGGCACTTTCCTTCTCCGGGTGCCGCTTCCGGCGGCACGCCGGAAGGAGGTGTTCCGGCGCTTACTTCTTGCCGCTGGCCGCGGCGACCTCGGCCGCGAAGTCGCTTTCCTGCTTCTCGATTCCCTCGCCGAGAGCATAGCGCACAAAGCCGGCGATCTTCACAGCGCCGCCGACCTTGCCCTCGGCCTCCTTCACCGCCTGCGCCACCGACTTGCCGGTGTCGTGGATGAAGGCTTGTTCGAGCAGGCAGACTTCCTTGTAGTAGGTCTTCAGACCGGACTCGACGATCTTCTCGATCACGTTCTCCGGCTTGCCCTGCTGGCGATACTTGTCGGCCAGCACGTCCTTCTCGCGCTTGACGACCGCCGGATCGAGACCGGACGGATCGAGCGCCAGCGGGTTGGCGGCCGCAACATGCATCGCGATCTGGCGGCCGAGCGCGGCGAGATCGTCGGCCTTGCCGGGCGATTCCAGCGCCACGATCACGCCCATCTTGCCGGCGCCGTCGACGACCGCGCCGTGGACGTAATGCGCAACAACGCCCTGGCTCACTTCGAGCGCAGCGGCGCGGCGCAGCGTCATGTTCTCGCCGATGGTGGCGATCGCATCATTGATCGCGGCTTCGACCGTGACGTCACCGATCTTGGCGGTCTTGATCTTCTCGACGTCGGCTCCGACATCGAACGCGACCTGGGCGATCATCTTGACCAGGCCCTGGAACTGACCGTTGCGCGCGACGAAGTCGGTCTCGGAGTTGACCTCGACCACGACGCCCTTGTTGCCCTTGGTGAGCGCGCCGATCAGGCCCTCGGCCGCGACGCGGCCGGACTTCTTGGCGGCCTTGGACAGGCCCTTCTTGCGCAGCCAATCCTGCGCCGCTTCCATGTTGCCGTCGTTTTCGGTCAGCGCGGCCTTGCAGTCCATCATGCCCGCGCCGGTCGACTCGCGCAGGTCCTTGACCATCGCAGCTGTGATCGTTGCCATCGTTGAAAATCCTTTGTGCCTGCCGGTTTGCCGCGGCGTGGCTCCAATCGCCCCGCCGCGGTCCATCTCAGGAATTCGCGTCAACTGAATGAAATGGTGGCCGGATCGCGTCCGGCCAACCCATCGCTCGTCTTGACTATTCCGCTTCCGCGGTCAGCGCCTTGGCCTTGGCCACCCAGGCATCCGCGCGGCTCGGCAGACCAACTTCTTCGCTGATCGTGTGCGCGGTGTCGTGGTCGAGCTCGGCGAGCTGCCAGAAGTGGAAGATGCCGAGGTCGTTGAACTTCTTCTCGATCGCACCCGAGACGCCCGGGAGCTTCTTGAGGTCGTCGGCAGTGCCGCGGGGACCCGCAAGGCCCTGGAAGCCGCTCGACGAGGCCGCCGGCAGCTCTTCGGCCATCGGACGGGTCGAGGCGCCGATGTCGACGCCCGAATCGCCCTGGGCGCGCGAGATGCCGTCGATCGCGGCGCGTGCGATCAGGTCGCAATACAGCGCGATGGCGCGGCCGGCGTCGTCATTGCCGGGGACCACATAGGTGATGCCCTTCGGGTCCGAATTGGTATCGACGATCGCGGCGACCGGAATGTTGAGGCGCTGGGCCTCCTGGATCGCGATGTCTTCCTTGTTGGTGTCGATCACGAAGATCAGGTCGGGCAGACCGCCCATATCCTTGATGCCGCCGAGCGACCGGTCGAGCTTGTCGCGCTCGCGCTGAAGCGTCAGGCGCTCCTTCTTGGTGTAGGAGCTGGCATCGCCGCCCGCCAGCACGTCGTCGAGGTGACGCAGGCGCTTGATCGAGGCCGAGATCGTCTTCCAGTTGGTCAGCGTGCCGCCGAGCCAGCGCGAATTGACGAAGTACTGCGCGCAGCGCTTGGCCGCGTCAGCAACGCCGTCCTGCGCCTGGCGCTTGGTGCCGACGAACAGGATACGGCCGCCCTTGGCGACGGTGTCGCTGACGGCCTGAAGCGCCGTGTGCAGCATCGGCACGGTCTGGGCGAGGTCGACGATGTGGATGTTGTTGCGGGCGCCGAAAATGAACGGAGCCATTTTGGGATTCCAGCGGTGAGACTGGTGACCAAAGTGCACGCCGGCTTCGAGGAGCTGACGCATAGTGAAATCGGGTAGTGCCATCGTTCTAATTCTCCGGTTGGTTCCTCCGGAAGCGTGTGAGCAAAACAGAGCGTTGTCGCCCCGGTTGCCACCGGACGGCCTTGCGAGCCATGCTTCCGTGTGAGATGGCGCGCTGTATAGCGCGATTTCGGCCAGAAGCAAGGAAATAAGGGCCTTTCCGGGGCGGATTTCGCCCGCCGAAAGACCCCCATTCCGCAAGGACCCTGCAAGGCCCGGCCCTACCTCACTACCCCGCTAGCATTTGGGCTGGTTGGGCGGGCACTTCTTTGCCGCCGGCGGGGGAGCCGCGGGCCGCGGCGGAGGTGCTGCCGGGCGTGGCGGCGGCGCGACCGCCATCCGCGGCGGCGGTGGCGGGGGTGCCGGACGGGCGACCGGTGGCGGCGGTGCCGGCCGCGCCACGGGCGGCGGAGGCGCCGGACGCGCAACCGCCACGGGCGGAGCCACCCGTGCCGGCGGAGGTGCTGCGACTCGCGGCGGAGGCGGCGGTGCGGGACGTGCGACGGCCGCAGGCGGCGGCGGTGTCGGCCTCGCCACGGCTTGCGGACGCGCCGGTGGCGCGGACGGACGGGCCGCCTGCGCCGGCGCAGGCGGCGGCAGATGCTGCGGCCTGACCGGTTCGCGCGCAGCCGAGGGCGGCGGGACCGGACGTCCCGCAACACCGGGGGCCGCGTTGGGCGGCGTCTGCGCAACCGGCGGCTTCGGCGCCTGACCGGGCACGGCGGCAGGGTTCGTTGCAGTCGGCGCAGCGGTCGCCGGCGCCGTGGCCGTTGGCGCATTGGGATGAGCCGGCGGTGGAGCACCCGGCGTTGCAGTCACCGGTGCTCCCGGATGGGGCGGCGCGGTCGGCGGAGCGGTTGCCGTCGGAGCGGTCACCCCGGGCGCGGGCTTGCCGCCCGGCAGGGTCCCTGCTCCCGGCGGTGGCGCTGGCGGCCCGCCATGGGCACCGGGCACCGGCAAGGTGTTGGCCTGCGGAAGCTTGGCCTGTGGTGCGACCGGCGGCGCTGCGGTCGGCGCGACAGCCGCAGGCGTTACTGGAGGCGTCACCGGAGGCGTACCGGGCTTCGCCATCGGCTGGATCGCCCCCGGGAGCGCATTTGGTTTTGCCGTCGGCTGGATCGTCGCGCTGGGCGGCATCGGCGCCTTGCCTTGCTGGATCAGCGCGGCACGCTGCGCGACCGCCTGCGGCACCGCCGGGCCTGCCGGATTGGCACGGCCGGCAACCGCCGGCGCCAGATTGGCGGGACCTGGTCCCGGCCCCGCGGCCGGCGCAGGCGCCGGCGCCGGCGGCCGATTGATCACCGTGTTGATGACCGTCGTATTGTGGATGTTCTGGTAGATGATGTTGTTCGGCGGCGGCGCGACATAAACCGGCGGCCTGACGAACACAGGGATCGGCACGAACACCGGCTGCGGCAGCACGAACAGGCCGACCACGGGCATCGGCGGCGGCAGCACGACGAAATCCGGCGGCGGCGGCGGCAGGTAATAGACCGGCGGCGGCGGTGGCGGCGCGAAGCCGAAATCGGGATCGCTGAAATACAGCACCGGACGATCGACATAGACCACCTCCTCCGGCGGCGGCGGCGGCACGTCATAGTCGATCATCGCAAAGCTCGGCGGCGGCTCCGGCGGCGCGGTGAGGATCGCAAGACGCCGGCGCGCATCGCCGGCGTGCGGCCCGCGCGGATAGCGGCGCAGATACGACCAATAGGCTTCCGGCGTGTCGGTGCGGTAGGTCCGCCGCCAGGTGATGGCTTCGCGGCGCGCCGCCACGATCGCCATCACGCGCTTTGCGAGGGGGTCACCGGGATAGGCGGCGAGAAACTCCTCATAGGCCGGCAGCGTGTCGCGCTCGAGCGCGGAGGCATAGGCGTCCTGCACGCCGAGATCGCGGATCGGCTTGTTGCGGATCGCTGCGACCTGGTCGGGCGCGGCCTCCGGCGGCGGCGCGTCGGGTCCGCGCTCGAAGAACGAGAACGGCGCCGAGATCTTCTGCTCGTTCCAGGGCACCTGCGCGCCCTTGCTGGCCTCGTTGACGCGCAGGCGGACGCGGTCGAACACCTCGGGCAACGGCAGGCCGCCGGTGCGGATCATCTCCGCCAGCGACTGCGCGTAGATTCCGTAAGGCCCCGGCTCCTCCGGCGCGACCGTGCCGGGCGCAGCGTTGAAGGCGATCAGCATGTTCGGCTCCGGCTCGACCAGCGAGAGGCCGCTCGCGATCGGCTGGCCGCCCTCGATGAAGGGCTGCGCGCGGGCCGCGTCGAGCACGACGATGTTGGCCTTGAGCGGAATGGACGCGAGCTGGCGCGCATAGTCGCTGATGCGCAGGGCCTCGGTCGGAATGTCGGTGTCGCGGGTGACGTTGGAATCGACCGGGATGAAATAGTTCTCGCCGGCAAGCTGCACGCCATAGCCGGCAAGATAGATCATCGCGATCGTGCCGGGGCCCGAGGCCTGGGCCTTCTGGATGAAATCGCGAAAGCTCTTGCGCAGCGTGTCGCCGTCGAGATCACGCGCGCCGACGACGTCGAAGCCGGCGGCCTGCAGCGTCTGCGCGATCAGTCCGGCATCGTTCGCGGTGGTTGCCAGCGGCGACTTGGCATAGGCGCCGTTGCCGACGACGAGCGCGATGCGCTTCTCCTGCTGCTGCGCGCGCACCGCGCCCGGTGTGCCGGCGGCGATGACCAAGATCGGCAGGAGGAGGCAAATGAAGACTCTGAACGTCCCACGCATGGCTTGCTTGCCCGTTATTGTCGGTTGGATGCCACCACGCATCAGGCGCGCAGCCGGCTGAACGGCGGTTGAACGAAAGGCTTCGATTGAGGCGGTGGCGTGGCCACGCCGCTGCCAGGGTCAGCTCTAGGCCACCCTTGCGTCAGCCTCAAGTCAGCCTCAGCGCAGCCTAGAAACTGCGTGAGGCTCGTTCAAGTCCCCGCCTGGCGGCCGCCCTTCAACGGGCAGAGGTGCGACCGCCTAAGCTTAGCGTACTTTCGGAAGGTGGGCTCAGCCCTGGGCAATCAACTCGACGGTTCCTGTGCTCAGCCGATAGATGCCGCCGACCACCTTGAGCTTGCCCTGCTCGACCGCTGCATTGAGGATCGGCGCAGCCGATTTCAGCTTGGCGACGTTGTCGATGACGTTCTGACGAATGGCGTTGTCGAGCGCGTTGCCGCCCTGCCCGGCCGACGCCTTCACCGACGGCGCGATCGCCGAGACCAGCGTCGGGATGTGTCCCGGCAGCGGCTTGTCGTCCTTCAGCGACTTGATCGTGGCATCGACCGCACCGCAATTGTCGTGGCCGAGCACCAGGATCAGGGGCGTGCCGAGCACGGCGACGGTGTACTCCATGCTCGCGACCGTCTCGTCACCGGCAAAGTTTCCGGCGACACGGCACACGAACAGGTCGCCGCGTCCGCTGTCGAAGGCATATTCGGGTGCGATGCGCGAATCGGCGCAGCTCAGCACGGCCGCGTAGGGATTCTGGCCGCCGACCAGCGCCTCGCGCTCGTGCGTGAAATCGTGGCGGCGCGACACGCCCGACACGTAGCGTGAATTGCCTTCCATCAGCCGCTTGAGCGCGGCATCGGCCGACAACACGTTCTGGGGTTTCGGCGGTGCCTTGGCATTCTTCGCCGAAGCCGTCCCGCCAAACGCCGCCGCTCCGAGCGCGGAGGCGGCGAACAGCATCATCGAGCGGCGGGAGGGGGCAGGCGATCGATGCAGATTTTCAGAGCATTTGTCACACATGGTTGTTCTTCCTTCGTTGCGCGCCGGGCGACAACTGATAGCTGTACCCGGTAGACTTCGAAACCATGCATAATCTTGTTAGTTAAGCCTTCGTTTGCGGCGATGCGCGCAAGCGTCAGATCTGCTGCACGTCCACCACGCCCGCGACCGCCTTGATCGCGCCGGCGATCTGCGGCGAGACCTTGAAGCGGCCGGGCAGCTTCATCTCCACCTCGGTCTCGAGGTCGAGCATCATCACCAGCGAGACCTCGCCGTCGCCGCTTCCGCGCGGCGCGATGCCGGGGCTGCCGACCTTCGGCGCGGCGCCGTTCGAGGCGGCCATGTCGGGACCGGCCAGACGCTTGGCGATCGACTCCAGCGGCTTGGTATCGCGCAGGAAGATGCGCAGACCCTTCTGCGTCTTGGCGGCGGCGTCATCGAGCGGCTCGGCATGCAGCACGCGCGCGCGGACGTCCTCGCCCTGGAGCTCCGCGCCGAGCTGCAGCAGCACGGCGGCGCCCGGCTCCAGCACGTCGCGATATTGCGCGAGGCCTTCGGAGAACAGCACCGCCTCGAAATGGCCGGTGGGATCGGACAATCCCATGATGCCCATCTTGTTGCCGGTCTTGGTGCGCCGCTCCATGCGCGAGACCACGGTCGCTGCGACCTTGCCGGCGGTGGCGCCGGTCTTCACCGCGCGCGAGAATTCCGCCCAGCTCTGCACCCGTAGGCGCTTCAGCACGGTGGCGTAGTCGTCGAGCGGATGACCCGACAGGAAGAAGCCGACGGCGTCGTATTCGCGGCGGAGCTTTTCCGCCGGCAGCCACGGCTCGATCTGCGGCAGCATGATGGTCGGCGCATCCGCCGACATGCCGAACATGTCGTTCTGGCCGATGGTCTCTGCCTGATGTGCGCGCTGGCAGGCGGCGAGGATCGAATCCGCGCCGGCGAAAACGCGGGCGCGGTTCGGCTCCAGCGTGTCGAAGGCGCCGGCGGCCGCAAGGCTTTCGATGATGCGCTTGTTGATCGCGCGCGGATTGACCCGCGCGGCGAAGTCGGCGAGCGAGGTGAACAGCCCGCGCTTGGTGCGCTCCTCGATGATCTGCTCGATCGCCTGGATGCCGACGCCCTTGAGCGCCGCGAGCGCGTAGTAGATGACCTTGTCGCCGACCTCGAAGGTCGCGCCGGAGCGGTTGATGTTCGGCGGCTCGACCTTGATGCCGAGGCGCTGCGCCTCGGAGCGGAATTCGGAGAGCTTGTCGGTGTTGTTCAGATCGAGCGTCATCGACGCCGCGATGAACTCCACCGGATAATGCGCCTTCATGTAGGCGGTGTGGTAGGACACCAGCGCATAGGCCGCCGCATGGCTCTTGTTGAAGCCGTAGTCGGCGAACTTCGCCAGCAGCTCGAAGATGGTCTCGGCCTGCGCCTTCGGGACCCCATTCTTCACCGCACCCGCGACGAAGATGTCGCGCTGCTTGTCCATCTCGGCGCGGATCTTCTTGCCCATGGCGCGGCGCAAGAGGTCAGCGTCGCCGAGCGAATAGCCCGACATCACCTGCGCGATCTGCATCACCTGTTCCTGGTAGATGATGACGCCGAAGGTCTCCTTCAGGATCGGCTCCAGCACGGGATGTAGATATTCCGGCTCCTCCTCGCCGTGCTTGCGCGAGCAATAGGTCGGGATGTTCGCCATCGGGCCCGGGCGATACAGCGCCACCAGCGCGATGATGTCCTCGAACCGGTCGGGCCGCATGTCGACCAGCGCGCGCCGCATCCCTGCGCTTTCCACCTGGAACACTCCGACCACCTCGCCGCGCGCCAGCATCTGGTAGCTGTCGGCATCGTCGATCGGCAGCGTGGCGAGATCGACATGGATGTCGCGCGGCTTGAGCAGCTTGCAGGCGACGTCGAGCACGGTCAGCGTCTTCAGGCCGAGGAAGTCGAACTTGACGAGGCCCGCGGGCTCGACCCATTTCATGTTGAACTGGGTCACCGGCATGTCCGATTTCGGATCGCGGTACATCGGCACGAGCTCGCTCAACGGGCGATCGCCGATCACGATGCCGGCGGCGTGCGTCGAGGCGTGGCGGGTCAATCCTTCGAGGCGCTGGGCGATGTCGAAGGCGCGCGCCACCACCGGATCCTCGTCGCGGAACGCCTGCAGCTTCGGCTCGCTCTCGATCGCCGCCGCCAGCGTCACGGGCGCGGCCGGATTCTGCGGCACCAGCTTGGTCAGCTTGTCGACCTGGCCATAGGGCATCTGCAGCACGCGTCCGACGTCGCGCAGCACGCCGCGCGCCTGCAGCGTACCGAAGGTGATGATCTGCGCGACCTGCTCGCGACCGTAGCGCTCCTGGACGTATTTGATCACCTCGCCGCGGCGGTCCTGGCAGAAGTCGATGTCGAAGTCCGGCATCGAGACGCGCTCGGGATTGAGGAAGCGCTCGAACAGCAGGCCGAACTTGATCGGATCGAGATCGGTGATGGTCAGCGCCCAGGCGACCAGCGAGCCTGCGCCGGAGCCGCGGCCCGGCCCGACCGGGATGCCCTGGCCCTTCGCCCATTTGATGAAGTCGGACACGATCAGGAAGTAGCCCGCGTATTTCATGCGCATGATGACGTCGAGCTCGAACGCCAGGCGCTTGTCGTAGTCTTCTTGCGTCGTGCCCTGCGACAGGCCGTGGACGCGCAGGCGGTTGGCGAGCCCCTCCTCCGCCTGACGCTTCAGCTCGGCGGCCTCGACCGAGGCGGCGTCCGAGCTCTGCGCGGCGCCGACGGTGAAGAACGGCAGGATCGGCTTGCGCGTCATCGGGCGGAACGAGCAGCGCTCGGCGATCTCCACCGTCGAGGCCAACGCCTCCGGAATGTCGGCAAACAGCACCGCCATCTCGGCGCGGGTCTTGAAGCGATGATCCGGCGTCAGCTGCACCCGATCGGTCTCGGCGATCAGCCGGCCGCCGGCGATGCAGAGCAACGCGTCATGCGCCTCGTAATCGTCGGTCGAGGCGAAATACGGCTCGTTGGTCGCGACCAGCGGCAGTCCCTTGGCGTAGGCGATGTCGATCAGGCCGCTTTCGACGCGCCGCTCCCTGTCGATGTTGTGGCGCTGCAATTCGATGTAGAGGCGGTCGCCGAACAGGCCGGCCAGGCGCTCGCAGCGCAGCGCCGCGATGTCCGCCTGCCCCGAAGCCAGCGCCAGCGAGATCGGTCCATCGGGGCCGCCCGTCAGCGCGATCAGGCCGTCGGTCTCGCCCTCGAGCCAGTCGAACTTGATGTGGCAGGCGTGGGTGTCGGGCGTCTCCAGGAACGCGCGCGAGTTCAGCCGCATCAGGCTGCGATAGCCGCGCTCCTGCGCCGCCAACAGCACCACGCGCGAGGGCGGCAGCGCGTTGCGCGCGTTGGGATCCTGGTCGCCGAAATCGATCGCGAGCTCGCAACCGACGATCGGCTGGATGCCGGAGCCCGCCATCTTGTCGGAGAATTCCAGCGCCCCGAACATGTTGTCGGTGTCGGTCAGCGCCAGCGCCGGCTGATGGTCCTTCTTCGCCAATTCGGCGAGCTTGGCGATCTTGATCGAGCCCTTGAGCAGCGAATAGGCCGAGTGAACGTGAAGGTGGACAAATCCGGCGCTCGGCATGATCGCGTGACGGCCTCTTGATGAGATGAAGCGGTCGCCAGCACTGTGAGGATGATGAGCATCCCCCATCCGTCCGGCCGACTCGCATTGCAATGGTGGGGTCTCACCGCTGCAGAGTCCACGCCGGACCCGCCGATTGGCGGCGTCGTCCTGCTTTTCCCCAAGGTGGCAACGAACAGGCGGCCGAGGGGAACGTCAGGGGTCGCGGCCTAGAGCTGGGGAATCAAAGTTGCGGAATCACCTGGGCCCAGATCGCGACCATCCCGACGAACAGTGCGATTGACGCGAGTGCGGCGGCTTCTTCCACGAAAATCCTGAACATGGCTTGCTCCATCACTAGAACGTATGAAGAACATTGTTCTCATTTCGTTCTCGGGAGTCAAGCAGTCTTGGACCACTCGAAAATCAAATGGTTAACTCGCTGAATTCACGCAACAAAAAAGCCCCGGCCAAGGCCGGGGCTTTTCGACGACCGCTCGCAAGGAGCGATCGGGATCAGTAACGGCCGAGCATCGGGCCGCCGAACTTGTAGTTCAGGCGGACGAGACCCATGTCGACGTCCTGCTTGACGTTGACCGGCAGAACACCGAACGGGCCGGTCAGGTTCTTGTCGCTGCCACCCAGGAAGATGTGGTCGTACTCGACGCCGACCGACCAGTTCGGAGCGAAGCCGAACTCGAGGCCCGCACCGACGGTGCCGCCCCAACGGGTGTCGTTGCCCGAAGCCAGCGACACGCCGGCGAACGAGGCGTCGTACTTGGTGCTGACCACAGCCGCACCGCCCTTGACGTAGAGCAGGACGTTGTTCCAGGCGTAGCCGACCTGACCGGTGATCAGACCGAACGAATCGATCTTGGTGTTGTTGGTGAAGCCGGAGATCGCGCCGACATGGCTGCCGGAGAAGTCGGCCCAGTTGCCCTGGCCTTCGACACCGAACACCCACTGGCCGGACTGCCAGCGATAACCGACCTGACCACCGACCGTGCCTCCGGTCGCGTCGTGCGAACCATCACGGCCGAAACCGACCAGGTCCCACTTCGCGTTCGCCGAACCACCGCCGCCGTTGAGGCCGATGTAGAAGCCGCTCCAGTCGTAGATCGCGGCGACCATCGCCGGCGCCTTGGTGTAAGGCCGTGCTGCGAGGTCAGCAGCCAGTGCCGGCGCAGCCGCGCTCAGCGCGACAAGGCTCACGGCAGCAAGCAACACATTCTTCTTCATTTGAATCCCGTTCCAGTTTTCTTCAGTAGGCCCCCGGGCCGCTGAGTGGTGATATCAGCGATCCCCGGAATTGCTGTAGCCACGCCGCAACAGTTCGCTCCAAAGGACCTCGCTCATTAACGAATGTTTATCCGCGCATGCGCGGAAACCCTTTGAAACAAGTATTTTCAGCAGTTCCAATGTCGACTACAGGTCATAAAGTTCATACGCGCGTAATGACGTCGCGCGCACATTCACGTGATTGGAGATTCGAAATGCGCGGTCGTTGTAGCCACCCCATTGTCGCCACACTTTCGCTTGCATTCATCACAATCGCGCTCGCATCAACCGCGACGACTCCCGCGCGCGCGTTCGGCACGCATCACGCATTCTGCCTCACCGGCGATGAATGGCCGGGTCTGAGCAATTGCAGGTTCGACACCTACGCGCAGTGTCAGGCCAGCGCGTCGGGGCGCGCGCTGACCTGCATCGCGAATCCCTATTTCGCCGGGCAGAGCGACGACCCCTACGCCTATCAAAACCGTCCGCGCCCGCAGATCCCGGGTTACTCGCCGGGCTACTACCTGCCGCGCTGAGGTTCGCCGATCGAGACATACCCGCCAAGTGCCGGCACTGGCGGGACGCTGATATGCAGTCGCCGCTTCGCCGGTGCTGCAGTGTTGACGCGGGCTGATCGCAGTTTAAGTACGACGGAGAAATCTTGCAGGGGTGGCGACGTTCGCTGGGCTGGTTCCCGTTGACGCCACCAATGCAGGACACATGACGACTTCGCACTCCGCGACCTCGCGCCGCCCAACATCGGCTTCCGCGCCCCCTCGCCTCGCCATCGTCCTGCTCTCGCTCGCCATGGGCGGCTTTGCGATCGGAACCACCGAATTCGCATCGATGAGCCTGCTGCCGTTCTTCGCGGCCGATCTCGGCATCGACGAGCCGACCGCGGGACACGCGATCAGCGCCTACGCGCTCGGCGTCGTGCTGGGCGCGCCGCTGATCGCCGTGCTTGGCGCTCGCTTCGCCCGACGAACGCAGCTGCTCGCGCTGATGTCGGTGTTCGCGCTCGGCAATGCGCTCACGGCGCTCGCGCCCGGCTATGGCGCGATGATCGCGGCCCGTTTTCTCTCCGGATTGCCCCACGGCGCCTATTTCGGCATTGCCGCGCTCGTGGCGGCCTCGCTGGTTCCCCAACATCGCCGCTCCCAGGCGGTCGGCCAGGTGATGCTCGGGCTGACTTCGGCCACCATCATCGGCGTGCCGCTCGCCAACCTGATCGGACAGGCGGTGGGCTGGCGCGCGAGCTTCGGCCTCGTCTCGGTGCTGGCGTTGCTCACCGTCTTGCTCTGCGCCCTGTTCGCGCCGCGCGACCAGGCCGGCCGATCCGATCCCTTGCGCGAGCTCGGTGCGCTCAGGAGCGGCCGCGTCTGGATCACGCTCGCGATCGGCGCCATCGGCTTCGGCGGCATGTTCGCGGTCTACACGTATCTTGCGACGACGCTGATCGAGGTCACCAAGGTGAGCCCCGCAATCATCCCGTTCTTCCTCGCCGTGTTCGGCGTCGGTGCGACCCTCGGCAATCTGTTCGTGCCGCGCTTTGCCGACCGCGCCTTGATGCCGACGGCGGGTGTCATCCTGCTGTTCGCGGCGGTCGCACTCCTGCTGTTCCCGCTTGCCGCCGGCAATCCATGGCTGCTTGCAGCCGATATCTTCGCCATCGGCGCCAGCGTCTCGCTCGGCGCCATCCTGCAGACGCGGCTGATGGACGTTGCGGGAGACGCGCAGGCACTTGCCGCCGCGCTGAACCATTCGGCGTTCAACACCGCCAATGCGCTCGGCCCCTTCCTCGGCGGCCTCGCGATCCGCGAGGGGCTGGGCTGGACCTCCACCGGTCCCGTCGGCGCTGCGCTGGCGCTGCTGGGCTTCCTGATCTGGATCGTGGCCTGGCGCGACAGCAGGCCCGCAGCGCCCGTGATCGCCTCGCCCGGCGACGCTGCATCGCTGACGAACGCGCCGCCGCTGGCGCCGGATCATTGGAGGCGCGCGGATTCCGCCAGGGATCCGGTGGCGTAGATCGTCCACCGGTCGACGTGAGCTGCCGGCAGCCTCAACCGGCCATCGTCACGATCAACGGCCCCTGCTTTGTGGCGACCACGGTGTGCTCGTACTGCACGGTCGGCGCCTCCGGGCTGCTGTAGAGCGTCCAAGGATCATCGCCGTTCTCGGCCCATTCCGCGCCCATGGAGAGGAACGGCTCGACGGTGAACACAAGGCCGTCGGTCATGATGCGGCGCTCGGAGCGGTCAGGCCAGGTTGCGATCTCGGTCGGCTCTTCATGGAGCGACAGGCCGACGCCGTGGCTGGCGAGATTCCTGACGAGGCTGTAGCCGTTCTTTCGCGCAAAGGTCCCGATCGCCTGGCCGATCCCGGCAATGGGCTTGCCGGCGCCGACCTGCTGCAGGCCGGTCCACATCGCCCGCCTTCCGTCGCGGCAGAGACGTTCGATCCTTCGGATTGTGGGCGGAACGGCAAACGAGGCGCCCGTATCGGCGAAGAAGCCGTTCTTCTCCGCGGACACGTCGATGTTGACGAGGTCGCCGGGCGCGATCCGCCGCTCGCCGGGAATGCCGTGAGCGATCTCCTCGTTCACGCTGATGCAGGTCGCACCGGGAAATTCGTAAGCCAGCTCCGGGGCCGAACGCGCCCCGGCCGCCTCCAGGAGCTTTCGGCCGATCTGATCGAGTTCAGAGGTGGTCATGCCCGGCTCGAGCGCCTTCCCCATCGCCTCCAGCGTGTTGGCGACGATGCGCCCGATCTCCTGCAGGCGCGCCAGGTCGTTGTCATCAGAGATCGTCATGTCAGGGGCTCTCCCGAAAGCCGGGGCATAGCGCCTGTGGGATCGGCTTGCAAACCGGAAAAGACGGGCTGGCGCGATCTGCCTTCAACCCTCGTCGAGCAGATTGCGAACCTTGGCTGCAAGGTCCTCTATCGCAAAGGGCTTGGACAGCAGATGCTTGCCGGCATCGAGCATGCCGTTGTGAACGATGGCGTTGCGCGTGTAGCCGGTGGTGAACAGCACCTTCAGGTCCGGGTATCGTCGCGACAGTTCGGCCGCAAGCTCGGCGCCTGTCATGTCGGGCATGACGACATCGGTGAACAGCAGATCCGGGACGAGACCGTTTTCGATCGTCCTGATCGCTTCCCTGGCGCTCGCCGCCTCGATGACCTTATAACCGAGCTCGCGCAGGCTTTCGGAGGAGATGCTGCGGACGCGCTCGTCGTCCTCGACGACCAGGATGGTCTCGCTCTGCAGGCTCGCTCCGGGATGCGTCACGCCTTGCGACGAGGTCGACACCGCGTCCTTGCCCGCGAAACGTGGAAGATAGATCTTCACCGTCGTGCCGACGTCGACTTCCGAGTAGATCTTGACGTGGCCGCCCGACTGCCGCACGAAGCCGTAGACTTGGCTGAGGCCGAGACCGGTGCCCTTGCCCACGACCTTGGTCGTGAAGAACGGATCGAACACCTTTCCGAGCACGTCGGCCGGAATCCCGGTGCCGTTGTCCGTCACGGCAACGAGAACATATTGCCCGGGCGACAGCGCATATTCGCGCGCATATTTCTGGTCGATCGAGGCGTTGCTGGTTTCGATCGTCAGCCGGCCGCCCTTCGGCATGGCATCGCGCGCATTGACCGCAAGGTTGATGACGGCGCTTTCGAGCTGGGCCGGGTCTGCCTTGACGCGCCAGAGGCCCGCCGCCAGAACCGTCTCGAGGCGAACCAGCTCACCGAGCGACCGCTCCAGCAGCTCGCTCATCCCCCTGACCATCTTGTTGATGTCCACGACCTCGGGCGCCAGAGGCTGCTGGCGCGAGAATGCGAGCAGCCTTTGCGTCAAGGTCGCCGCGCGATTTGCACCATCGATGGCCCCCTCGATGAAGCGGTCGACGTTGACCTCTCCCTTGCCGAGCCGGCGCTTGGCGAGATTCAGGCTGCCGAGGATCACGGCCAGCATATTGTTGAAGTCGTGGGCGATCCCTCCGGTCAACTGACCCACGGCTTCCATCTTCTGGGATTGCCGCAACTGCTCTTCGGCCTTCATGCGTTCGGCGATTTCGTCGGCGACACGTTGCTCCAGCTGGGCATTGAGCGCCTCCAGCCGGGTCAGGAGCCGGGCGTTGTCGATGGAGGTGGCGGCGTGGCCTGCGATCCCGACCAACGCGGTCTCGTGCTCGGCCTGGAATTTAGCCGTCTCTGCATGGCCGAAGAAGAGCCCGCCGAGAACTTCGCCGGTTCGCGAGGTGACGGGGACCGCGAGGTAGGAGCGGACCGGAAGGTGTCCCTCGGGCATGCCCTTGCGCGGCGTGTTCTTGCCATAGCGCGGGTCCTGCAGGATGTCGTCGGACCTCACCACGCCGGTGCCCTTGAACGTCGGCTCGAACACCGCGGTGTTGCGAGGCATGGGGAAATTCTCGAAGGCGGATCGCGGCACGCCCGACAGCGAATAAAGCATGTAGCTGCCGCCGTCGGCCGCCAGGACGTTGTAGAAGAACGCTCCGAACTGGGCGCCCGTCAGCTCGACGCCGGCATCCGTCACGATCTGCACGATCTTCTCGAGGTCGCGCTCGCGAGCGACCGAGGCGCCGGTATCGTTCAATATTCTAAGCTGCCGCTCGGTCTTCTTCTGCGCCGAAATATCCAGCACCGTCCCGATGAAGCGGACGGCCTGCCCATCGGAAAAGATCGCCTCGCCGGTCGCCGCGATCCAGCGCTCGATACCATCCTCGATGCCGATGGTTCGATATTCGATGTTGTAGCTTTGTGGAGATTCCGGCGTCAGGGCCGCGGACACCGCCTCATGGGCGCGCTGCCTGTCGTCCGGATGGATGCCCTTCAGGAACGAGCCTTCGTAGCTCACCTCGGCCTCCGGCGACAAACCGAACACCTCCTTGCAACGATTGTCCCATCCAAGAACGTTGTTGACCGGGTCGTAATCCCAGGTGCCGATGCCTGCTGCCTTGTTCGCAAGGCCCAGGCGTTCGGCGGCGTTGCGTGCGGCCTGCTCCGATCGAACGCGCTCGATATGGGCCCACGACCTCTCCGTGACCTCCGTGAGCAACGCCAGCTCGCGCGGCGTCCACCGGTGCGGTCCGCGGTGATGAATGGCCATCAAGGCCGTGAGCTGGCCTTCCTTGACCAGGGGCATGCAAATCGTCGCCCCTATTCCGATGCTCTGAAAGGTGGCCGCTTCCTCCGGCGCGATCTCCTTCAGATTGTCGTTGATGACGAGAGGCCTGCCGGCGCCGAGCTCTCGCACCGCCTTCTCACCAAAGTCAGCCAGGCTGTAATGGCCGAGAATATGCATCGCACCCGGCGCCGCCCAATCGCCGCGGACGTTGAAGCCGTCCTGATCGGGATCCATGTCGGCATAGGCGCAGTTGGAGACCCCGAGATGCTCACCGACCATTCTCGTCGTCACCGCCATCACGCCGTCGGCATCGCGGGTGGTGGCGGTCTCCTTGTTGAGCGCATCCAGGAAAAGCAGACGGCTCTCATTTTCCCGCACCGCCGCCTCGGCACGCCGCCGTTCGACGGCCGTTCGCGTGCGTTCGGCGACGTCGTGGATGAGCTCGAGCTCCTGGGTGCTCCAGGCGCGCGGTGTCGCGTTGTTGAGATACAGCAGCGCGACGACGCCGTCGGGCTCGGAGATCGGCATGTTGACGAGAGCGCGGGCGGATATCGCCTCGAGCGCGGCTGCGCGGTCGCCGACGCGAGGATCCTTCTCCGCATCGGCACAGATGACGGTCTCGCCGCGCTTCAAATCTTCGATGTAGTCGCCATAGTCGCGGAAGTGCAGCACACCCGCCAGGCTGAAGATGCCCGGCGCATTCCAGTCACGGACGATGGTGATGGTCTCGGCCGATGTATCGACGGTGCCGTAGCCGGCGCGGCTGACCTTCAGACTACGGCCGAGCAGCTCTGCCGCGGCATAGGCGAGATCGTCAGGATTGGCGATTTCCCGGATATAGTCGCCGAGAGCGGCCAGGACGGCATTGCGATCGGTCGAGTCCTCCCCGGCCGTCGATGTCATCTGACTTCCCCCGACAGTTTGCTCGTCCCACCGAATATCGTTCAACGCAATCCTGCGGCATTGGCTTCGATCCAACGACGATGACAGCGAGAGATTGGCATCCGCGCGCCCTGATAACTTCATGAAGCCATTAAGGTTCCGGCGCAGGCGCGGGATCGCGGCTCCGCTCCCTGCCGCCGCGGGGAAGTGAAGATACTGGTCCTGACGGCTACAAAATAAACGTGAACCGATGCGCCACCGCAAGTTGTGAACGCGGCAATCGTCATGTAGCGTCGGTGTCGATATTCCACTCCTTGGTCTCGCACTTGATGCTCGCCCGCCTCCTGCTTCTCCTGGTCCTGCTGTCGCTTCCCGGTGCATTGCGTGCCGAAGGGACGCCGGCCGAGAAAGCCGGATTTACCTCCAGACTGACGATCTATCTCGCCAAGGGCGCACCCGATGCGTGCGGGCCGGGTTGCGACCGCTGGATCGCGATCGAGGGCGAGATTGATCGGGACGCTGCTCCGCGCATTCGCCGCTTCCTCGCCGGCGTCAAGGATTTGCAGCGCCCGATCTACCTTCACTCGCCCGGCGGGAACGTGGAGCAATCCTACGACATCGCGCGCTTGCTCCGCAGCCGCAAGGCCATCGCCCGGGTTGGGCGGACGATCGTGACGGCGTGCGCGGCGGGCACCCAGGTGGACGCCGCGTGCCAGAAGATCAAGAGCGGGGCCGGCGAGGTCGAGGCCGAACTCACCACCTATCATGCGATGTGCAACTCGGCCTGCGGCTACCTGTTTCTCGGCGCGACCTCTCGCGAGGTCGCCCCCGATGCCGCGCTGGCGGTGCATAATTCCAGGCTGATCCTGAAGTTTAGCGGCAATCCGCCTCCGGAGGTGGTCGCCGAAGCGCGCCGACGCCGGATCGCCGGCGCCGACCGCGACCGCGCCGCGTTCATTGTCGCGATGGGAGTCAGCCGCGAGCTCGACGCGCTGATCCGCACCGTGAAATTCGAGAACCTGCACGTGCTGACGCGGCCCGAGCTCTACCGGTTCGGCATTGACACGCGGCCGCTGGCCGAGACGATGTGGCGGCTGGAAAAGGGAGCACGGCCGTTCATCAGCAAGATCGCCGCGGTGAAGAAGGACAGCGACGCCTCGTTCAGGACCATGGAATGGCGCCTGTATTGCGAGAACAAGAAGCGCGTGCCGCTGATGATCGCGGGCGAGATCGACGCGGCCGCGACGGTCAAGAAATCAATCCTGATGGCCGCCAGCGCCGACCTGAGCAAGCAAGCCGGTGGGCCTGCGGTGCGGTTCGGAAAGTTCGAGGTCTGGAGCGGCGCCGTCGAACCCGACATGGTCAAAGCGGTGCTGGCCTCGCACTCCCTGCAGGTCCGGGAGACCACGCCGGAGCCGGAAGGAAAGGCTGACACCACGAGCTTCAACATCGACACGACCGGTCTGACGTCGGTGTGGACCCAGCTCGGGACGTCGTGCACGGCGGCGGCGGCAGATCCGGCAAAATCCTGGCCGGCGAATTCCCTGCAGCCGACGCCCTGGACGGACAGTCCCTGGAAGGCAAGTGGCACCCTGCCGAATGTCAAGGCAACGCCTGCCGCCACGCCCGCGCCGTAGCGCGGCGCGCATTCCTGCCACTCGACCAACTGAAGCAGGCCGGCATCGCTCCACGTCGATGAAGAACCCTGACGGGCTCGGGTGCTATTCGGCTGAGCCCTCCAGCGCCGGCACGGCGACTTGCGTCGCAGGCTCGGGCACCTGGCAGCCGGTCGCGCAGCAGCGGCCCGGCTGCTTCGAGACGCGGCGCCCCTCATCGACGAGGCCGCGGTCGAGCAGGCCTTCGACCAGCTCCATCTTCTCGACCACGGGATAGTTGCGCCAGATCTCGCGCTTCATGGCCTCAGGCGAGCCGCCTCCGTGCAGCGAGATCACCGAGTACCAGCCTGCTTCGTGCGAGACCGTCAGGTCCTCGATAAAGCGTGCGACCTCGGCGCGCTTGTCGGCCGGGATGTCCGGCCGGCCGCCCATCACGGCGGCAAGCGACGCCGCGGTTTCCGGATTGTGATCCTCCTCCGGCCCCGGCAGCGCGACGATCAGGCCACCCGAGACGTAATGCGCCACCCGATGCATGTCGTAGATCTTCGTGGCCAGCAGCAGCTTGCCGATGTTGGAGAACACCGCGTCGGGCATGACCGACCCGGCCGGATCTTTGGAGCAGTAGACCGACGCGGCCACGCCGCAGGCATAAAAGCTCTCGGTGATGGTGATGAGCTCGACCATGGCCTCGCGGATGTGCGCGTGCCGCTCGACGTCGAGGCCGTTGGCCTCGATCATCAAGGCGCCGGCGCCGATCAGAAGATCGCCGAATCCGGCCCGGGCGCCGATACAGGAGTGCCGGTGGTGAGTCGCGTAGTTCGTCGTGAGCAAGCCGCCCTCCTCGGTCTCGCCGGCCAGGAAGACCCGGTCATGCGGAACGAAAACGTCGTCGAACATCACGACACCAACCGACTGGCCGTACTTGGCCGAGAACTTGGCGGATGCCTCGCCCGGACGCCCGGCCGGCCGGGCAATGATGGTGACGCCGGGCGCGTCGCACGGCACCGCGCAGCATACGGCGAAATCCCTGTCCTCCGGATTGTGTGTGCGGCAGGGCATGACCAGAAATTCGTGCATGTAGGGCGCGCCGGTGACGATCGCCTTGGTGCCGCGGATGACGATGCCGTCGGGACGACGCTCCCTGATATGGACATAGACGTCGGGATTGGCCTGCGCGCCGGGGCGCTTCGAACGATCGCCTTTCGCATCGGTCATCGCCACGCCGAGCGTGAGATCCCGGTCCTGAACGTCGTGGAGATACGCCAGAAAGCGCTGACCATAGTCGCTGCCGTGACGTTCATCCGTCAGCCTCGTCGCCTGGTAGATGCCGTTAAGCGCGTCGTGGGTCAGGTAACGCTGCGCGCAGCCGACGGTCTTGCAGACGAGGCGGACCGCCTCGAGCTTCGAGAGCAGGTCCTGCGACGTCTCGTTGATGTGGAGCATCCGGTTGACGACCTTGCCGGACGTACCCTGCCGCGCCGTCATGATCGGCACATGTTCCTGCTTGCGGGCGAAATCGTAGGTGACGCCGACACCGGCGATGCCGGGCGCCAGCAGCGGCTCGTCGGCGACGCTTGCTACGGCACTGCCGTTCACAAACACCCGCGGTCTGTAGGCACGAAGGGATTCCCGGTAGTCGGCACCCGACATCAGCATGACCACGCTCCCTCTTGTATGAATAATCGAACACTGTTAGAATTTTTAACAATGTTAGAATGATGTCAAGCAGGCTGCGGGGAAATTGATGGTGGAAAAGCGACAGAGCCGGCGCGCCGCCGTCAGCGGGCACAAGCGCGAGCTCATTCTCGACGCGGCGAAGCAGGTCTTCGCAGCCGAAGGTCTGGAGGGCGCCAGCCTGCGGGCGATCGCGGTGCACGCCGGCTACACGCCCGCAGCCCTCTATTTCCACTTCGACTCCAAGGAGGCGATCTACGCCGAGGTCCTGAAAGCCTCGCTCGCCTCGCTCGGAGCCGCCGTGGATCAGGCCGTCGCCCAGGCCCGAACGTCAGCGCAGCGCCTGAAGGCCGCGGCAATGGCGTTCTTCCGCTTCTATGCCGATAACCCGCGGGATCTCGACCTCGGCTTCTACCTGTTCCGCGGAGGCATGAAGCCCGCCGGTCTCGGACATGAACGCGACGAGGTGCTGAACGCGGCGTTGGAATCCGCGCTGCGCCCGATCTCCGAAGCGGCGAGCGAACTCGGCGCGTCGCGGCAAAAGGCCAATCTCCTTATGGTCGACTGCTTTGCGCACGCGACCGGATTGCTGTTGCTGCTTCACACCGGCCGTATCCGGATGTTCGGTGCGTCCGCGTCGGATTTGATGGAAGCCTATGTCAAAGACCGCATCGCCCACCTGACGGAGGCGTGAGACCCATGCTCACCATCGACCCCAGGCGATCGCTTCTGCTCATCGTGGACTTCCAGTCGCGCCTGATGCCTGCGATCCACGAAGGATCGACCGCCGTCAGAAACGCAAACCGTCTGATCGAGGCTGCCAAGCTGATCGGTGTCCCCCGCTTGTTCACCGAGCAAAACGCCAAAGGGCTCGGGGCGACCGTGGACGAGGTGCCCGTCGAGACGGACCGTCTCGTCCACAAGCAGTTCTTCGATGCGTGCCGGGAGGACGGCTTTCTCGACCGCGTTCCTCACGACGCACAAATCGTCGTTGCCGGATGCGAGGCTCACGTCTGCGTTCAGCAGACGGTGCTGGGCCTGCTGTCCTCGTCTCGGAAGACCTTCGTAGTGCGCGACGCGCTCGGCTCGCGGCATCCGCAGGACAAGGAGACCGCAGTCCGCCGCATGGAACGCCACGGCGCGGAAATCGTCACCACGGAGATGGTGGTGTTCGAATGGCTGCAGACGTCGGACCACGCGGAATTCCGGCGAGCGGTCGCGTTGATCAAATAGGCGTCGAACCCGGCTTGCCTAAACCGGCGTATAGATCACGAGCTTCAAGGCGGGATCGTCGTTGGCCTGGAAGCTGGTGTGCTCGAACCGGAGCAGACCCCGGGTCGGATGGTTCATGGTCTTGAGGCCGGACATCGTGCTGCGGATGTCGTGGGCTTCCCACCATTTGACGAATTCCGGGCTGCCCTGGCGCAGCCGCGTCAGCAGCTCGGCGAAGGCGGGATCGCCGGCCCAGACGTCATGGGTGGCGCGAAACATCGCGACCATGCTCCTGGCGACATCCGTCCAGCTGGTGCCGTAGAATTTCCGCGTCTGCTTGTTGGTCATCACCAGCAGCAGCGTGTTGCGATCCTCCTCCGGCAATCGCCCGAAGGCGAAGATGTCTTCGGCGGCCTCGTTCCAGGCCAGCACGTCCCAGCGCCGCCCGGTGACATAGGCCGGCTGCTGCAGGCTCTCGATCATCCGCCGGATCGGCGCCGGCACGATCTCGCGCGTGAACGTGCCCCTGACGCTGTCGCGCGCCAGGGCCTTCAGATGCGCATGCTCGGTTTTGCCGAGGCGAAGCGCGCGGGCCAGCGCGTCGATGGTGGTGACGGAGGGGCTGACGGTGCGGCCCTGCTCGAGGCGGATGTACCAGTCGACGCCGATGCCGGCGAGCTGGGCGACCTCCTCGCGGCGCAGCCCCGCGGTGCGCCGGCGGCTGCCGATCGGAAGCCCGACGGCCTTCGGCGACAGCTTTTCGCGGCGGGACCGCAGGAAGTCGCCGAATTCGACGCGGCGTGGATCAGCCATGATGTCGCTCCCGCATGGAGGGCCGTGTGAATACTAGGATAATACCAGGCCTTCCTGGCCCCTCCAAGGCGGCTCATATCGGCATCACCCGACTTTGAGGTGAACACATGAAAGCTGCCGTACTCAAATCCCTGGGATCGCCGCTGGCCATCGAGGAGGTGCCGGAGCCGACCCTCGGCACCGGCGAAGTGATCGTTGACGTCGTCGCCACGCGCGTCCTCTCCTACATGAACGAGGTTTTCGACGGGACGCGCAATTACGCGCTCGAGCTGCCGATCATCCCGGGTCCCGGCGGCATCGGCCGGGTCCGCGCGATCGGCCCGGATGCCACCAAGCTCAGCGTCGGCGATTGGGTGTTCTGCGACCCCACGGTGCGCTCGCGCGACGATGTCGTGGCGCCCGACATCGCCCTCCAGGGGCTCACCGCCGCCGGCCCCGGCGGCATGCGCCTGCAACAACATTTCCGCCACGGCTCCTTTGCCGAGCAGATGCGCGTGCCCACCGAGAACGTGAAGCGGCTCGGCCAGATCACGTCCGAAGAGGCGTCGCGATGGTGCGCGCTGGGAACGGCGCTGGTGCCCTATGGCGGCTTCCTCGCCGCAAATCTTCAGCCCGGCGAGACCGTGCTGGTCAGCGGCGCCACCGGCAATTTCGGCAGCGCGGCCGTCTCGGTGGCGCTCGCGATGGGCGCGGCCTGCGTGGTCACGCCGGGCCGCAACGAGGCGATCTTGTCCGATCTCGTCCGCCGCTTCGGCTCACGGGTAAAGCCGGTCAGGATCACCGGCAACGAGGACGACGACCGCGAGGCGATGAAGCGCGCGGCGCCCGCGCCGATCGATTGCGTGCTCGACATCATGCCGCCCTCGGTGAGCCCGAATGTCGTGCGTGCGGCGATCATGACAGTGCGCGCCTACGGTCGCGTCGCGCTGATGGGTGGCGTCGGCATGGCCGGCGGCGCGGGCCTCGAGCTGCCCTACCCCTGGATCATGCGGAACTGCATCAGCATTCACGGGGTCTGGATGTATCCGCCGGATGCCGCGAGCCGTCTGATTGCGCTGGTGCGCGCCGGACTATTGAGGCTGGAGGAGTACGAGACGACGGCCTTCGACCTCGACCACGCCAACGAGGCCGTGGCGCATGCCGCGGCCAATGGCGGGCCGTTCAAATTGACGGTGATCAGGCCTTGAGTTCCAGCGGCGCGGCGTGCCCGTCGCCGCCGATTTTTTCGTCAGTCGGCCCAAGTACTTGGCTACTGTGCATGGGGTTGTTTTCGCGATTTTTTACTCGAGCTCGACCACCTGGCCGTTCGACAGCGACACGCGCCGGTCCATGCGGCCGGCGAGCTCCATGTTGTGGGTCGCGATCAGCATCGAAACCTTGGTCGCCTTCACGAGCTGCATCAGCGCCTGGAACACGTGATCGGCGGTGTGCGGATCGAGATTACCGGTCGGCTCGTCCGCAAACAGCACGCGCGGTGCATTGGCCACCGCGCGCGCGATCGCCACGCGCTGCTGCTCGCCACCCGACAGCTCGGCGGGGCGATGGGTGATGCGGTCGCCAAGGCCGAGATAGCCCAGAATCTCTTTCGCGCGCTTGACGCTCTCGGACTTCTTCAGGCCGCGGATCATCTGCGGCATCATCACGTTCTCCAGCGCCGAGAACTCGGGCAAGAGGCGGTGCGACTGGTAGACGAAGCCGATATCGGTGCGGCGGAGCTGGGTACGCTCGATGTCGGGCAGTTGCGAGGTCGGCGCGCCGTTGACATAGACCTCGCCGGAATCGGGGGCCTCGAGCAGGCCCGCAATGTGCAGCAGCGTCGACTTTCCCGAGCCCGACGGCGCGACCAGCGCAACCGACTGGCCGGCCCACAGCGCCAGCTTGGCGCCGTCGAGGATCGTCAGCGGCACCTCGCCCTGCAAGTACTGCCGCTTTATCTCGTGGAGATAAATGACCGGTACATCCTCAGCCCCGTGTTGCTGCTCCATCAGCCCCTCATTCATACCGGAGCGCTTCGACGGGATCGAGGCGCGCGGCGCGCCACGACGGATACAGCGTCGCCAGGAACGACAGCGTCAGCGCCATGATGACGACCGCGGTGGTTTCGCCGATGTCGATCTCGGCGGGCAGCTTCGACAGGAAATACAGTTCCGGCGAGAACAGCTCGGTCGAGGTCAGCCAGGACAGGAATTGCCGGATGGACTCGATGTTGAGGCAGATCACCAGGCCGACGGCGAAGCCGACCAGCGTGCCGACCACGCCGATCGAGGCGCCCGTGATCAGGAAGATGCGCATGATCGATCCTTGCGAGGCCCCCATGGTGCGCAGGATCGCGATGTCGCTGCCCTTGTCCTTCACAAGCATGATCAGGCCGGACACGATGTTCAGCGCCGCGACCAGCACGATCATGGTCAGGATCAGGAACATCACGTTGCGCTCGACCTGGAGCGCGTTGAAGAAGGTCGAGTTGCGCTGCCGCCAGTCGACCAGGAACACAGGCCGGCCCGCGGCCTCCGTCACCGCCTGGCGGAAGGCGACGATCTGGTCGGGATTGGTGGTGAACACCTCGATCGAGGTGACGTCGTTGCTGCGGTTGAAATAGGCCTGCGCCTCCGCCAGCGGCATGAACACGAAGCCGAGATCGTATTCGGACATGCCGATCTCGAACACCGCGACGATCTTGTAAGGCTTGATGCGCGGCGTCGTGCCCATCGGCGTCACCGCGCCCTTCGGCGCCACCAGCGTGATGCTGTCGCCGGCGTGCAGCGACAGCTGGTCGGCCAGACGCCGGCCGATCGCGACGCCCTGCCCTTCGTCAAAGCCCTCGAGCGAGCCCTGCTTGATGTTCTTGGCAATCGAGGTGAGGTTGTTGAGATCGTCGGAGCGGATGCCGCGCACCAGCACGCCCGAGGCGTTCCAGGGCGAGGACGCCAGCGCCTGCCCGTCCACCACCGGCGCGGCGAGACGGATGCCCTTCACCTGGCTGAGGCGGTCGGCGACGTCCTTCCAGTCGGTCAGCGGCGATTCCAGCGGCTGCACCAGGATGTGGCCGTTCAGCCCCAATATCTTGTCGAGCAGCTCTTTGCGGAAGCCGTTCATCACGGCCATGACGATAATCAGCGTCGCCACGCCCAGCATGATGCCGAGGAAGGAGAAGCCGGCGATCACCGAGATGAATCCCTCCTTGCGGCGTGCCCGCAAGTAGCGCGCCGACAACATCCACTCGAAGGGCGCGAAAGGCGCGGTAGGCTTGGTCTCTGTCATGGTTTCATCCATCGCTCGATAATCCCATGATTCGGGGGCAAATGTGGCCGGATTGGCGGCCGCGATATCGGGCGATGAACAATATTCAGCGGGACAGCCTTATCAGCCCACAAGTCTTGCGACCGCGTCCGCAGGCGACATGGTCTCGCGGGAGCCGTCACTGCGCCGCTTGATCTCGACCTTGCCGTCGGCGAGGCCCTTCGGCCCGATCATGATCTGCCAGGGGATACCGATCAGGTCGGCGGCGGCGAACTTGGCGCCGGCGCGCTGGTCGGTGTCGTCGTAGAGCACGTCCACGCCCTTGGCGGTGAGTTCGGCATAGAGCTTCTCGCAGGCCGCATCGACCGCCGCATCGCCCTGCTTGAGGTTGAGGATCGACACACGGAACGGGGCCACGGCTTCCGGCCATTTGATGCCGGCATCGTCGTGGCAGGCCTCGATGATGGCGCCCAGGAGGCGCGAGACACCGACGCCATAGGAACCGCCATGGATCGGCACGTCGACGCCGTCCGGGCCGGCCACGAGGGCCTTCATCGCGTCGGAGTACTTGGTGCCGAAATAGAAGATCTGGCCGACCTCGATGCCGCGGGTGTTCACCCGCTTCTCTTCAGGCACTTCCTGCTCGAACCGCGCGGCGTCGTGGACGTCCTCGGTGGCGGCGTAGACCGAGGTCCACTGCTTGATGATCGGCGTCAGGTCGCTGTCGTAGTTCACGTCCTCGCCCGGCACCGGCAGGTCCAGCACGTCGCGATTGATGAACACGCCGGATTCGCCGGTCTCGGCCAGCACGATGAATTCGTGGCTGAGATCGCCGCCGATCGGGCCGGTCTCGGCGCGCATCGGGATCGCCTTCAGCCCCATCCGCGCGAAGGTGCGCAAATAGGCCACGAACATCTTGTTGTAGGCGACGCGCGCCGCGGCCTCGTTGAGGTCGAACGAATAGGCATCTTTCATCAGGAACTCGCGGCCGCGCATCACGCCGAAACGCGGACGCTGCTCGTCGCGGAATTTCCATTGGATATGATAGAGATTCAGCGGCAGGTTCTTGTAGGACTTCACATAGGCGCGGAAGATCTCGGTGATCATTTCCTCGTTGGTCGGCCCATAGAGAAGCTCGCGCTTGTGGCGGTCGGCGATGCGCAGCATCTCCGGACCATAGGCGTCGTAACGGCCGCTCTCGCGCCAGAGATCGGCGAGCTGCAGCGTTGGCATCAAGAGTTCCAATGCCCCGGCGCGGTCCTGTTCCTCGCGCACGATCTGCTCGATCTTCTTGAGCACGCGGAAGCCGAGCGGCAGCCAGGCATAGATGCCGGCGGCCTCCTGCCGGATCATGCCGGCGCGCAGCATCAGTCGATGCGAGACGATCTCCGCCTCTTTCGGATTTTCCTTCAGGATGGGCAGAAAGAAGCGCGACAACCGCATGGCAATACTCGTGGAATCAGTGGTGGCCTGCAGTGAAACCGGATTAAGAGCGAAAACACAAGACCGGGAATGAGGAAAAGCCGCTAAGGCAACGGAATTCCTGTCATTTTTCCGTCGGACTTCAAGTTCAGCGCGAACCGCGCATTACGGTGGTGTGACGTCGAGTTCATCCTCGAGCGTGATCTGCTCGAAGTCGCTCACCAGCGCGTCGATCCGTACATGCCAGCGGCCCGCGAAGGGAAGTTCGACCTTGCGCACATGCCAGTAGCCGTCCGGCCCCAGCGACGCCTTCCGCTCCATCGGCTCGATGCCGCGCTCGGGCAGGCTCAGCGTCAAGGTCGTCTCCTTGGCCGCCAGCGGGGTGCCCTCGCCGGTCATGAGCTGGAGCACGAAATCGTCGACGCCGGGTCGGCCGGGCGATACCAGGACCTGGAACATCGCCTTGTCGCTGTGGATGTGGATCGCCAGCGGCGTCTCGGGAACGATGGTCCGCGGTGGCGGCGCGAAGCGCCAGCCGGCAACCACGGCGAGGACGGCCAGCGCGATGCCGCATTCGAGCAGGATCGAGCGCTTGAGCGCGGGCGCCCCCGTCTCGGGCCGGGACAGGGCCGGCGTCAGGCGGAACCGGTTGAGCGCAGCCAGCGCCAGCAATCCCGTGACCAGCACGAGCTTGGTCGACAGGATCAGCCCGTAGCGGGTCTCGACCAGAGCTCCCGGCCTTTCGAGCTGCACGATCGCGAGTGCGAGACCAGTCAAGGCCAGCACGCCGACAGCAAGCGCAGCAATACGGGAAAAGCGGTTCACGATCGGAAGGGTCGCAATCGTCGGCCGCGACACCAGCGCAACCAGCGGCGCGAGAGCACCGATCCAGATGGCGACGCCAAGGCCGTGGAGGAAAATCGCCGGGCGCGTCAGTGCCTCCGGCGGTGCCGTTGCGGCGTGCCCGGTCATGGCGAGCGACAGGCCGACGCCGATCAGCGCCATGATCGCAAGGGCGCGCGCGTACCAGGCGCTGCGCAGCGCCAGCGCCGCGAACAGCATCGCAAGCAGGGCAACCAGCAGCGCAGGGCCGGCGCTGGTCGCGAGCGCGACCTTCCAGGGAGCGGCGGTCGTGAGCGCAGGCAGCGGCAGGCCGAGAAGATCGAGACCCAATGCGCCCAGAGACGCTGCGGCAGCGGGGATGCCGATGGCGAGCGCCACCCGCGGCACGGCCATGCCGGCCGTCGACCACGCCACCCAGCGCGCAAAGAACACGCCGCCGACGCCGACGAACAGCCCGAGATAGAGCCCGACCCGCGCCAGCCAGATCAGCGCGTTCAACCCGCCGTCCACGTTCGCAGGCGGCTTCGTCGCGGTCGGCATGCCGATCGAGAAGATCACCGAGCCGGTGACGGGATGGCCGTCCTGCGAGATCACGCGATAGCTGACGACCGCGGTCCCCTCGGGCAGGTCAGCCGGCATCGCGACCGAGATCGTCTCGCCGGATGCGCTGACGCGCGTATCGTCCCGCGCCCTGCCCGCGCCGTCGATCAGCCGGATCGCGCCCGGCGTGACCGGCTCGTTGAAGCGCAACTCCACCGCCTTCGGCGCGGCCGCAAGCATGCTCCCGCTCGGCGGGTCGACCGCGATCAGCGCCGCATGCGCAAACGCCGCGCTCGCAAAACCGGCAGCAAAGAGCATGGTCGCGAGCGCGGCGAAGACGCGCATCAGGGTTTCGGCAGCAGCTTCACGCCCGGCGCCGTCGACTTGCCCTCGGACTTGCTGTCATGCGAATGACCTGCCCCCTCGGCCGGGATCTCGATCCAGCGGCTGACGCCGGTCTCGCATTCCTGGACGACGGGGAAGTACAGGGTCGTGTTCGGCTTGAGCTTGTCGGTCAGGACCGTCTGCATGACGAACTCGTCGTAGTGCTTGTCCGGCAGCTTGCCGCCGGACCACGCCACCTCCTTGACGCCGGAGGAGAGCTTGTTGCCGTGATAGTCGTACTCAGCGGCATATTTGCCCTCGACGACATCGACGGTCCAGCCCGCTTTCGGCATCGGCTTCACCGCGATCACCCCTTCCGGGACCTGCACGCGGATCTTCACCGTCGGCGAGCCCGCGCAACCGTGGGGAACCACGAACACGGCCTTATAGGACGTGCCCACCGCGGCTTGCTTGGTCTCGAGCGAGACGTGCGCCGCCGCCGGCGAGGCGGCGAACGCTGCAACCAGGAGCAGGCAGGAGCGCTTCGACATGATCAGCCTTTCGAGAGTCTGTATCAGTCTCATTTCATTTTCATTCCCGAATGATCCGGCATCTTCTTCACGTCCATGTGGCCGGAATGCCCGGCGTCACCGGGGGCCTGCGCGCCGACGCCCTGGACGTCGAGGGAGACCGCGACCTTGCCGGCCTTCTCGAATTGCAGCGTCACCGGCACCTTGTCGCCCTGCTTGAACGGGCCCTTCAGCTCCTGCAGCATGAGATGATAGCCGCCGGGCGCGAACTTCACCGTCTTGCCGGGATCGATGGCGAGCCCCTTGTCGAGCGGCCGCATCTTCATCACGCCGTTATCCATCGCCATCTCGTGGATCTCGGACTTGCCGGCGATATCGGCGGACACGCTGACCAACCTGTCCGGCGCTGTCCCCTTGTTCTCGATGACGAGATAGCCGCCGGCCACCTTTGCACCGCCGGGTGTCGCACGGCTCCACGCCTGCGAGATGACGAGATCGCCGGCCTTGACGTCGTCGGCGGCCGCTGGTGCTGCGGAGATCGCAACAGCAAACGCGGCGAGCAGCATATTCTTCGAGATGATCTTCATATCGGTATTCCCTTCGCAGACTTGTAGGTCAGTGTTTGGCGAGTTGTTGCGCCGACCATTTTTCGAGATCGGCCATTTCGGCCGAGCCTTCGATCGTCGTGATGGTCCCTTCCCGGGAGATGAGCAGGGTCCTCGGAATATCGCCCTGCCAGGCCGGGTCGATCTCGAACCGCAGGCGCTCGACGAATCCGTCGTTGAAGATGAAGTTTTCGGTCGACGACAACCCCGCCTTGTCGAGCATCGATTGCGTTGCTCCCGGCAGGTTCGGCACGAGATCGGCGCTGACGGTGACGACGTCGACGTCAGGATGATCCTTGGCGAACTTCCCGAGCTCCGGCAGTTCGACCTTGCAGGGCCCGCAGGTCACGCCCCAGAAATGCACGAGTGTCGGGCGGCCGGCATGGCCCTTGAGAACGCCCTGCCAGGTGCCGCGTTCGAACGGCTTCAGGGCCGAAGATGCGCCGAGCGCCGCGGCCGATGCGGTCAGGACACACAGACCGACGATGCCTAAAAATCGGAATCTCATGGCTGGTCCTCGATAGCTGTCAACCGATAGCCGTCCGCCTTCGTCATCCACGACAAATAGGTCTTCTTGCCGTTGGAGATCAGCAAGGGGTGATCGGAGGTGTCGTTCGTGCTCGATATCGTCTTCGGCGGCGACCAAGTCTCGCCGTCGTCGCGGGAGATCGTCATCTGGACCGAAGTTTTCTCGCCGTCGAATTCCTTCCAAACCATCACCGTTCCCGCGGGCCCGGCAAGCACGTAAGGCCGCGTGGGATTACGGCCGGGCTGCCCCAGCGCCATCGGCGCGGAGAAGGTGCGGCCCTCGTCGCGCGAGTGCGCGTAGAACAATCCCTTTCGCTCCTTGCCGTTCGTGTACCAGGCAACGTGATAAGTCCCGTTCGGCGCAACGGTGAGGCTCGGCCCATGGTGCGGGCAGGCATTGATCTGCCAGTCGTCATGGCTGACCCGGCGGACTTCGCCTGGTGTCGAGACGTCGGCGAAGGTCATCACCGCGTGGTCGCGCACGCCGCCCTCGAAAATGTTCCTGAAGATCACGACCGGCCGCCCGGGCGCGGCGAATGCCAGCCCCAACCGGCAGCATTCGCAGGTGCCCTCGCGCGCAAGCTTCGCTTCCACGTAGGTGGTGCCGCCGTCGCTGGACGAGGTGAAGAACAGCCCGGCTCCCTCGTACTTCTGTCCCGCTTCCTTTGCGAAAATGCGATTGCGCTTGTCCAGCCATGCCGCGAAGACCGTTCCATCCTGATCGAGCGCCAGCGCTTCGAAACGCTGGCTCTCGTTGCTGGCGGTGATCGGCTTCAATTCGGCGAAGCTCTTTCCGCCGTCGGCCGAGCGCGTGGTGAGCACCTGGCCGTTGAAGGCCTCGTCCCTGAAGATAGAGAACGCAAGCGCTATGCCGCCCTTGCGATCGACCACGATCTTCGGCCGCGCATCCGGGCCCCAGTCGAGGTTCAGCCGCGTCGTCGTGACCTGTTTGGGAGCCGAAAAACTGCGGCCCTCATCCCCAGAACTCGCGACCGAGACCTGCCCTCCCGCCATCCAGACCAGCCACAGCGTCCCGTCCGGGCCGAAGGCGGGCGTCGCCTTGGTCGCACAGCGCAAGGTCGGCTCCTCGCACGCCGCTTCTGACGCAGGCGGGGCACGCATCTGCGCAAGCGCCGTTCCTTGCAGACACGCAAGAGCGGCGATCGCGAGCAGGCCGGTTCGGATCATGGCCCGCCTCCCTTCGAGAGCCCGGATCATTTGAATGCCACCTTCATACCTGCAACGAACAAGCGCGGCGAGCCCGCATAGATCGATCCTGGCGCCGTGCTTGCGAGCGTACTCCCTACATCTGGAACGCCAGCCACCGAAACCGTATTGGCGATATTGTTTGCCGACGCGATGTAGGTGCGGTCGAACACATTTTTGACCTCGAGGAACAGGTTCAGGGATCTGAAGGTGTCGGACACGAGGTCCGTCTTGTAGTGGACGTTGACATTGACCAGCTCATAGCCTGGCGCCTTCAGCAGGTTCGCATTGTCCATGTAGAAGGAATCTTTCCACTGGACCTCGACGAAGCCTCCCAGGCCCGCCAGCGGTCCAGAAAACTCGTCGTAGCCAATCCTGGCCGTCAGCTCGTTGGGCGAGATGCCCGGGATCTTGTTGCCGGCCCGGTTGAAGCTGAACACGGTCCCCTTTGTGATGTTCTCGACATATTCGGTATAGACCTCGTCGAGATAGGTGTACGCGACCATGAGTCGCCACCCCGGATAGAACTTCCAGTCCGCAGCAAGCTCGATACCGCGATGCTCCGATCGCGGCGCGTTGAACGAATAATTTACGCCCGCGACAGGCGTTGCCTGGTTGACAATCTCGTTACGGAAAAACTCGTAAAAGCCGGTCGCGCTCAGCTTGAGCGTGTTGTTCGGAGTCCAGTCGAAACCGAGATCGTAGCCTAGATTCTTCTGAGCCTGAAGTTGGGTGTTGTTGCCAGACAGCCCCGTCGGAAGGACGAAGAGATTCGAAACCTGCGGAGTGCCATATCCCGTGGCGACTCGTCCGCGGAACAGCCATTCGTTGTTGAGATTGTACAGCAGCGCCAGCTCCGGGGCGGCATTTTGAAACTGCCGGTCCCCGGTCGTCAGCGTCGTGGTGGTGACGCCGGTGGGGCCAGCATAGGCATACGCCGTATTGATGCCCTTCAGGAGCGTCGTCTCCCATCCGATGCCGGCGACGGCCGTCATTGCTGAAGTGAGCTTGAGCTCCTCCCTGGCACGAACCCCGTAATTGGTCGTTTCGCTGTAAAGGTTGCTCGATAGCCTGCCGAGCGTCGCGTTACCCCCTGGCATCACGTTTCGCGTGTCGCTCGACGCCGTCAGGGTGTTGTAAAACGCGCCGAAGAACGCGGTAGATTCTAGACCGAGAATCTCTCCGCGCTTGGTGACGTCGCTCATGAAATTGTACGAGGGAAAATCACCGATCGCACTGGTCGTGCCGGTGGGCTGACTGATGTTCCTGTCATCGAACACGAACTGGTTGCGCCAGGTCGTGGCATTGTCGAAATCATGCTCCCAGCGGCCGCCAACGATAGTCCGACGATCATTGCGACCGAGCCCAGCCTGCACGGCTGTCTCGGTGTCGGTGCCGGCGGTTGCATTGAAGCCATTGTTGAACAGCTTGACAGTACCGCACCCGGCAGCGGCCGAGGCGCCGGTCGCGCAGCCCTGCTGGAATGGGTTTTGATAGTACTGGCTCAGCGTGGAGCGCAGCGGCAACCGCGCACTGAGGTCGTTGTTGATGATCTTGACCGTGAAGCGATCGTCCGGCGTCGCCTTGAGCGTGCCGAGGAAGTTGAGGGTCTGGGTGTTGAACCAGCTGTTGCCGATATAGCCGTCGCCCCTGGTGTCGCTGACGAACAGCGAGCCCTCGAAATTCCCGACCTTCTTGCCAGCCGCCAGGTAATTATTGAGGTAGCCGTAACTGCCGCCGTCCACGCCATATTCGACGCCGTCGATCGTGCCGCCCGGTCGCGTGCGAAAATTGAGCGCGCCGCCGGTCGCATAATTGCCGTAGAGCGCCGACGACGGACCGCGGACCACGTCGATCGCGCCATAGGCGTGGGGATCGATCAGGTCGCTGCGTGACAGGCCGTCCGGCTGCGTCACCGGAAAGCCGTCCTCGAAGATCACGAGATTGCGGATGCCGAAACCGTTCCGGGCGTTGGAGCCGCGAATCGAGATGCCGAAGTCCCGGGGACCGTTGCCCTGCTTGATCGAGATGCCCGGACTGTCCCGCAACACGTCGCTGACCGAAAACGACGGACGATTGTCGAACTGGCCGCGATCGATGGTGGTTGCGGTCTGTCCGGCCGGCGACTGGTTGAGGCCGGCCCTCGCCTCGCCGGCGCTCCTCGTGTCGTTTCGTCCGCCGGCGCCGTCGGCCGGGTTCGGTGCGACCGGCCGGCTTGCGTTGGCCGTCGACGCGGAGCGCAGGCGCGCGGGCCGGTTGACGGGTTTGGGACGGGACATCTTGGGCGCCTCGACCGTCACCGCGGGGATCGATTCCGAAGCAGATTGGGCCAGCGCGTCTGATCCGATCGGGGACACCAGTCCGAGGAGCACGGGCAAGCCCGCGCTTCCGATCGCACGAATACGTAACATCTCTTGAATTCCTGACATCCGGCACGCAGGCCGGTCATTGAGCACGCCATCGGCACCGCAATGGCGCCAATGGTTCGGTTCGTCGCTAGGTCAGGAAAGTTGAGGCGGGGCGCGCGCCTGGGCGCTCGAGCCCACGGGCGCGGCGATGGCCAATGCTTCGGCCGGATGCCACACCACGCGCTCGGCATGGCGGACAGGAATCGGGAGAGAAGCGTGCGGCGGCGAATCGAGCGAGGCGTTGGCCTGGGCCAGGCAACACAGCGCGCACGCACCGGCATGCGCGGTCGGCCCGCCGGTCTGATCGCTCAGGCCGCCCGGCTCGCTCGCACTGTGGCAGATGACGCCGGCAGACAATGGATCGGCAACGGCGATTCCCGTCGCCCAACAGGCGGCAATCGGCGCCAGCACCTGCATCGCCAAAGCGAGCAGGACCAGAGGCAGGAATTTTTGTAGCCGTGCGCGCATCCGCCGAACCATTTGTTCGTCAATCAACTAAACACCGTGCCCCGCCCGAAGTCGAGGTCAGTTCCGCCGCCTTCTTGGCCCAGCGCAAATTTGGCGGAAACCGTGCCAAGGTATCCCAGCACGGCACGGCGATGAGCCTTTTGAGGCAGATCAAACGCCTCGCGGTCCACAAATTTCTTATATTTGTCATATACTTGCGAGTGCGGCCGCTCGATCATTTCGTCTATTGATCGAATTTTGAACATTCGTTGCCGAAAATGATGACAAGTGAGAAAAGTTGATCTAGCATCCCTCTTGCTCAGGCGCTGACCGCGAGGTCGAAGCCTGGTGGTCCAAGTCTCGGGAGGAGCCCCTGGCGCGCAAAATGCAGCGTCGCCCCGTCAATCAAGATCAAATCTTAAGATCGGGGATAATAGGGTCGACACAATTTTTGAGCGGGGCCAGGGCCCCGCTCTTTTTTTGTCCGCAAGTTTTATTGGCAAGGGGCTGAAGCGCCCATGAATGCTTCGTCCAATCCGATCGAAATCAGCTTCGAACCCGCCGCCTCACACTGCGCCGATCTCACGCCTCTGGTCTATCGGCGCCTGTTCGACGAGCATCCCGAGACGAAGGCGATGTTCCGCACCGATGGCCGTGACCTCGTGAAGGGATCGATGCTCGCGCTGGCGATCGAGGCCATCCTCGATCTTGCCGGCGACCGCCGCGGACATTTCCGGCTGATCGCTTGCGAAGTCGTCTCGCACGATGGTTATGGCACGCCGCGCGAGCTGTTTATCACGTTCTTCGCCGTGATCAGGGACACGCTCCGCGACCTGCTTGCCGATGAATGGTCGATCGAGATCGCGCGCGCCTGGGATCAGCTGCTCGTCGACATCGACGCTCTCGCCGGTGCGACGGCCTGACGCTTTGCGCTGCACCAACACGGCTCGCTGCAATGAGTGATTGCAGATTGAGTGGCGCCAACTCTTGTGAGACACTTTCGGACATCGGTCGCGCAATCAATGACGCGCCGACGACAAAATATATGGGAGCGAGCGATGTCCGGGACGAAAGATTTCTCGACGACGAGGCGCGATCTTCTTCAGGCGGTTGCGACCGCCGGCGCCGGAGCTGCCCTCCTCGGCAGCATGGGCATAAACCCCGCACTGGCAGCCGAGGTCGGACGCAGCGAAAAGCCGCTGAAGGCGGCGTTCTCCAACGCAGGCCTGCAGGCCACCTGGTGCGCGCAAGGCAAACAGGCCGCCGAGTTCTGGGGCAAACTGTTCAACGTCGAGGTCACCTGGTTCGACGGCCAGCTCGACGCCGTGAAGCAGCGCGCGGCGATCGACAACATGGCCTCGCAGAAATGGGACTTCGTCGCGATCCAGGCCTTCGGCATCGGCACCCTCACCCAGCCCGTGCAGAAGATGATCGACGCCGGCACGCCCGTGATCGACATGGACACGCTCATTGCTCCTCTTGATCAAATCAACGTGCACTCCTTCCTCGCCCCCGACAACGAGTTCATGGGGGCCTCTGTGACCCAGGCGCTGTGCAACGCGATGGGCGGCAAGGGCAAGATCATCATGACGCAGGGCGCGCTCGGCCACACCGGCGCGCAAGGACGGGCCAAGGGCTTCACCAACACGGTGAAGCAATTCCCGGGGATCGAGGTGCTCGACACCCAGCCGGCCGACTGGGACGTGTCGAAGACCGCCCGCCTCTGGGAAACCTACCTGACGAAGTATCCGCAGATCGACGCGGCGTTCTTCCACAATGACGACATGGCGCTCGCGGCGGCCAACATCATGAAGGCGCGCGGCCGCACCAACATCCTGATCGGCGGCGTCGATGCCATGCCGCCGGCGATCCAGGCGGTGAGCGAGGGGCGCATGTTCGCGACCGTCCGCAATCCCTCCTGCCGCATCCATGGCGGCGCGATCATCGCAGGCGTCTCCGCCGTGGTCGGCGGCGAGAAGAGCGGTCAGGGCATTCCCAAGAACGTCGTCACCGACGGGCCCGTCGTGACCAAGGCCAATGCCGCGGGGATGCAGTGGATGCAGGATCACTTCCTGATCTGAGCTTTCATGCCCGAGGGACGTTCGCCCATCCTTGAACTGCAGGGCATCACGAAGAGCTTCGGCGGCGTCGAAGCGCTTCGTGGTGTCGATTTCGCGCTTCACCCCGGCGAGATCCACGGTCTCGTCGGCGAGAACGGCGCCGGCAAAAGCACGCTGATGAAGATCATCGCCGGCGTGCACACCGAATTCTCCGGCCGCTTCCTGATCGACGGCGCGGAGACGCATTTCCGCTCGGCGCGCGATGCGCACGCGGCCGGCATCGCCATGGTGCACCAGGAGCTCTCGGTCGCTCCCGACCTCACGGTCGCCGAGAACGTCTTCCTCGGCAACCAGCCGACCAACGCCCTCGGCCTCGTGCAATGGCGGCGGATGGCGCGCGAGGCCGGCGAGCAGCTCGCCCGCTTCGGCATCGACGTCGACCCGATGTCGCGGCTAGGCGACCTGCCGATCGGGCTGCAGCAGCTGATCGAGATCGCGCGCGTGCTGTTCTCCGGCGCCCGCATCATCATTCTGGACGAGCCGACCTCCGCCCTCTCCCCGCCCGAGGTCGAGCGGCTGTTCGCCACCCTCCGTCGCCTGCGCGAGGAAGGCAAAAGCATCGTCTTCATCTCGCATTTCATCGAGGACATCCTGCGCGTGTCCGACACGGTGACCGTGTTCCGCAACGGGCGGAAGGTCGCCGAGACCGCTTCATCCGCGACGACGAAGGGCGCGCTGATCGAGGCCATGATCGGCCGCGGTGGCGAGGCGCTCGAGCACAGCTATACCGACGATCTGATGCTGCCGCAGCCGAGCGCCAGCCAGGTCGTTCTCCAGGTCGATCAGCTCTCGCTGTCCCGTAGCCTGAAGGACATCTCCTTCGAGGCCCGCGCCGGCGAGGTGCTCGGCATCTACGGCTTCATGGGCTGCGGCCAGCAGGAACTGTCGCGCATCCTGTTCGGCAAGCTGAAGCCGGACAGCGGCACGCTTCTCGTCGAGGGCACACCAAAGACCTTCGCCAGCACGGCAGCGGCGCGACGCGCCGGCGTGGCGCTGGTGCCGGAGAGCCGGCGCGACATGCTGTTCCACCAGGAGCCGGTCTACAAGAACATCTCGATCAGCATTCTCGATCGCATCTCCGCGCTGCTGCTCAAGCCGGCGCAGGAGCGCGAGATCGCCCAGCGCCAGGTCGAGCAGCTCCAGATCAGGCCGCCCGTGGTCGGGCTCGATCTCGGCATGCTCTCCGGCGGCAACCAGCAGAAGGTGGCGCTGGCGAAATGGCTGACCTATCCGCCCAAGCTGCTCGTGCTGTGCGAGCCGACCCGCGGCATGGATGTCGGCGCCAAGAACGACGTCATCAACATCGTCCGCGATCTCCGCGCCAAGGGGCTCGCGATCATCGTGCTGTCGACCGAGCCGGAAACGGTGCTGTCGCTGGCCGATCGCATCCTCGTGCTCAAGCGCGGCGCATTGGTGCGGGAATTCAGGAACGAGCCGGTCAGCAAGGACCGCCTGCTGGAAGCGGCGTGACGGAGAAGCACATGAGCAGCGAGACGGCTTTGGCGGGGGAGCGGCGGGCACGGGGCCTTAGACCGTTCCTGCGCTCGCAGATGCGCAACATCGCCCCGTTCCTCACCCTGATCTTCCTGTCGGCCTTCTTCGCCTTCGCCAGCCCCTCCTTCGCAACGCTGGACAATCTCGGCAACATCCTGACCCAGGTGTCGGTGACGGGCATCATCGCGGTCGGGCTCACCTTCGTGATCCTGTGCGCCGAGATCGACCTCTCGATCGCCAGCATCGCCAACGTCACCGGCATCGCGGTCGCCTACTTCACCTTGCAGGAATCCTACGTCAACATCGCCAACCTGCCGATGCCCGGCGCCGCCGCGATCCTGCTCGCCATCGCGCTCTGCGCCCTGCTCGGCCTCGTCAACGCGCTGGGGCTGACCGTGATCGGCATCCCCTCCTTCATCATGACCCTGGCGATGATGCAGATCGCGGCCGGCGTCTCCGCGCTGCTGGTGCGCGGCCAGATCGCCTACAAGGTGCCGAGCCTGATCACGACGCTGGGCTCCGGCTCGATCGGCGGCATCCCCTGGATCGTCATCGTCGCCGCGATCATGCTGCTCGGCGGCCATCTGGTGCTGACCTACACGCGCTTCGGCCGCTACGTTTACATGGTCGGGGGAAATCGCGAGGCGGCCGAATATGCCGGCCTCAACGTCAAGCTCATCCTGGGCGCGGTGATGGTGATCTCGGCGGTGTGCTCCGGCATCGGCGGCATGCTGGGCGTCGCCCATTTCGGCAGCGCGCAGCAGAACGAGTTCGACACCTATTTGCTCGACTCCATCGCCGCCGTCGTGGTCGGCGGCACCAGTCTTTTCGGCGGCCGCGGCGGCATCGGCAACACCATCGTCGGATTGTTCGTTCTCGGCGTCCTCAACAACGGCCTCGACCACGTCAACATCGACAGCTTCCTGAAGATCCTGATCCGCGGCCTGATCCTGCTGGCGGCGCTGGTCATCAACGTCTATGCGCAGCGGCTGCGGGAAAAAACGGCGGAGTAGACCCGGTACACCGTCATGGCCGGGCTTGTCCCGGCCATCCACGCTCTGCTTTACGTCACATGGGAACGTGGATGCCCGGGACAAGCCCGGGCATGACAATCTCTTTCAGACGCCCAAACAAAAACTGCGAAAACAACCCCATGCACAGTAGAAACTGTGAGGGATGTCAGGCGCTTATCAAACCCTGTTTGTGGGTTTCTGCGAGCCCCGGCGACGTTTGACTCGTCGGGCAGAACAGGCGCACAACTCCATCGCGGCACCGAATGCGTGCCCTCGGGGAGCGAGAGCTCGAATGGCTGCCATCGATCGTCGCACCGCCCTGATGGGAGCAGGAGCGCTCCTCATGACGACGAGCCCGCTTGCCTCCGCGCCGTTCACATGGGGCTCGGTCGCCGCGTCCGATGCAGGCTTTGCGCCCGACCTCGATGAGCGGCTCGACAAGGCGATTGCCGACAAGCGCGCCTGGGGCCTGCATGGTGTCGTCGTCACGCGCAAGGGCAAGATCGTGCTCGAACGCTATTTCACCGGCGAGGACGAAGTCTGGGGCACGCCGCGCGGCCCCGTCGCCTTCGGCCCCGATACGCTGCACGATTTGCGCTCGGTCACCAAGAGCGTTCTCGGCCTGCTCTACGGGATCGCGCTCGATCTCGGCAAGGTGCCCGCGCCCGATCAGAATCTGATCGCGCAATTCCCCGAATACGTGGACGCCGCAACCGATCCCCGCGTCCAGCGCCTGACCGTCGCCCACGCGCTCACCATGACCCTGGGCTTCGACTGGAACGAGGACATTCCTTACCAGGACCCGCACAACAGCGAAATCCAGATGGAGGGCGCGCCCGATCGGCTGCGCTACATCTTCAGCCGCCCCTTCATCTCCGATCCCGGCACCCGCTGGATCTATGGCGCGGCCGGCACAGAGCTGATCGGACATCTGCTGGTCAAGGGCGTCGGCCAATCGCTGCCGGAGTTTGCGCACGCGCACCTGTTCGATCCCCTCGGGATCGGGCCGACCGAATGGACCAAAGGGTTCAACGGGCAGCCCGCGCCGGCATCCGGCCTGCGCATGACGCCGCGCGATCTCGCGCGCGTCGGGCAATTGATCCTCAACCGCGGGCAATGGGACGGGCGGCAGATCGTCTCGCCAGACTGGCTCGCGAAATCATTCCAGCCCTACGTCGCCTGCGACGAGCAGCGCCGATACGGCTATTTCTGGTACAGCGGCGATCTGCAGTATGGCCAGCCGCCGAACCGTCCGATCACACATTGGGTCGGCTGCTTCGGCTATGGCGGCCAGCGGCTGTTCGTGATGCCCGACCTCGGAATCGTGGTCGCCATCACCTGCGGAAACTACGCCGACGAGAAGCAATGGATTCCGCCGGTGCGGGTGATCAGGGACGTGGTGTTGGCCGGGTTGAAGTGAGGGCCATCGCCCTTCGAGGGCCGCTGAAGAAGCGGCCGCCTCAGGGTGACGTGGATGGGGTGGCGCACGGCGCCTTCACACGTCATTGCGAGCGCAGCGAAGCAATCCAGAGTGTCTCCGCGGAGGGACTTCTGGATTGCTTCGTCGCAAGAGCTCCTCGCAATGACGATGTGGAGGGAGCACGCCAAGACGGCGCCCTCACATTTGGAACGCTTGCCTCAAGTCGCCACCGCCATAGGTCGCCCCGCGATCTCCTCACTCCGCCAGCACCGCACCGCGTGCCCGTCGGGCCGCGTCTCCAGCAGCGGTCCCGGCTCGTGCCGGCACACCGCTTCGGCGTAGCGGCAGCGCGGGCTGAAGGCACAGCCGCTTGGGGGATTGAGCGGGTTGGGAAGGTCGCCGCCTGTGGTCGCCAGCGGGGCGTGGTGCAGCGGATCGGGGATCGCGGCAATCAGGGCGCGCGTATAGGGATGCGCGGGCCGCTCGAAGATCTCGCGCCAGTGGCCGTTCTCGACGATGCGGCCGAGATACATCACGGCGACGCGATCGCTCATGTGCTCGACGACGCCGAGATCGTGGCTGATCATGATGTAGGACAGGCCGAGCGTGTCCTTCAGCTCCAGCAGCAGGTTGATGATCTGGGCACGGATCGAGACGTCAAGCGCCGACACCGGCTCGTCGCAGATGACGATCCTGGGATTGAGGATCAGCGCGCGGGCGATGCCGATGCGCTGGCGCTGGCCGCCGGAGAATTCGTGCGGGTAACGGTCGGCCTGCTCGGGCCGCAGGCCTACATGCCGCAGCATCGTCGCGACGCGATCCGCGATCTCGCTTTTCGCGGTGATGCCATGCACGCGCAGCGGATCCTCCAGCGTGCGGCGAACGGTCTGGCGGGGATTGAGCGAGGCATAGGGATCCTGGAACACGATCTGCACGGTGCGGGCCAGTGCCTTGCGATCGCCGGACCGGCGGCTCGTCACGACCTGCCCGTCCACCATGATGCGGCCGCGCGTCGGCGCCAGCAGGCCGAGGATCGACAGGGCGACCGTCGACTTGCCCGAACCGGACTCGCCGACGAGACCGAGGCATTCGCCGCGCCTCAGCTTGAGATCGACGCCGTCCACGGCCCGGAGCACCCGCTTGCCGCCGCCCAGCAAGCCGCCGCCAAGCGGAAAGTGAACCGCGAGATCCTCGACGCTCAGGATGAGATCGTCGTCCGGCCCTCCCCCGCCCGGCATGCTGTGCGGCTCATGCATGGTGATGGCACCTCACCAACCCACCCGCGCCCAGCAGATCTGTCCCGGGCACGACTGTCCGGCAAATCTCGGTCGCGCGCGCGCAGCGCGGATTGAATCGGCAGCCTTCAGGGAAATTCGAGATCGCCGGAACGACGCCGGCGATCTCCTGGAGCCTCGTTCGCCCCAGCGCGGCGCGGCTGCCGAGCCGCGGCAGCGAAGCGACCAGGCCTTGCGTATAGGGATGCGAGGGCGCGCGGAAGATGTCGGCCGAGCCGCGCTCCTCGACGATCCTGCCGGCATACATCACGGCGACGCGGCGGCAGACATTGGCGACGAGACCGAGATCGTGGCTGATCATCAGGATCGCCGTGCCCCGCTCGGCGCACAAATTCCGCATCAGCTCGATGATCTCGGCCTGCACGGTGACGTCTAGCGCGGTGGTCGGCTCGTCCGCGATCAAGAGATCCGGACCGCAGGCGAGCGCGATGGCGATCATCACGCGCTGGCGCATGCCGCCCGAGAGCTGATGCGGATAGTCCTTCACGCGCCGCTCGGGCGCAGGCACGCGCACATTCGCCAGCGCCTCGACCGCGAGCCGGTTGGCCTCCCGCCAGCTCTTGCCCTTGTGCAGCACGAACATCTCGGCGATCTGCCGGCCGACCGGCGAGACCGGATTCAGCGCCGTCATCGGCTCCTGGAAGATCATGGCGATCCGGTTGCCGCGCAGCTCCCGCTGCCCGGCGGCGGACAGATGCTGGATCTCCTTCCCGTCGAAACGGATGACTCCGCTGCCGATCGACAGGGGGTGGCGCAGCAGGCCGATCAAGGCGAGCGCCGTGATGCTCTTGCCGCAGCCGGATTCGCCGACAAGGCCGAAGGTTTCGCCGCGATCGATCCGGAACGACACGCCCTCCGCGGCCGGCATCGTGCCCGCCCCGGCGTTGAGATCGATCCTGAGATCCTCGACCTCGAGCAGCGGCGTGCCGGTCATGTCCGCCGGCTCCGTGATTGGGGATCGAGAATGTCGCGCAGGCCGTCGCCGAGCAGATTGAGGCCGAGCACCGTCAGGAAGATGGCAAGGCCCGGGAAGACGGACAGCCACGGCGCCGTCGTGATCTGCTCGCGCGCTTCCGACAGCATGCTGCCCCAGCTTGGAAAGGGCGGGCGGACGCCGAGGCCGAGGAACGACAAGGCGGCTTCCGACAACACCGCGCTGCCCATGCCGAGCGTACCGATGACGATGAGCGGCCCCAGCATGTTCGGCAGCAGCTGCGTGACCATGATGCGCAGATCGCCGTAGCCGAGCACGGTCGCCGCCTGCACATAGCCCTGGCTGCGCAGCGACAGCGCCGAGGCCCGCGCGATCCGGCAGGTGAAGGACCAGTTGGTCAGCCCGAGCGCGATCAACAGGCTGGTCAGGCCGGGACCGAGCACTGCCATGATCGCGAGCGCGAAGATCAGCGAAGGGATCGCGAGCATGAGGTTGGTCAGGGCGTTGACGACATCGTCCCACCAGCCGCCGAAATAGCCGGCGCTGAGGCCGAGGGCCACGCCGATCACGCTGTTGATGAGCTGCGAGATAATGCCGACCGTCAGCGAGACCTGCGCGCCGTACACGACGCGGGAATAGATGTCGCGGCCCTGGTCGTCCGTGCCGAACCACCAGGTCCAGCTCGGCGGCTCCTCCGCGTTCATGAGATTGGCATCCATGACGGGATCGGTGTGCGCGATCCAGGGCGCGAGCACGCCGACCAGGATCGCCAGCGCGAACAGCGAGCCACCGATGACGAGATTGGCGCGGAGCTTCATGCGTACCTGATCCTGGGATCGATCACGCCGTAGAGCACGTCGATCAAGAGATTGATCGCGAGGAAGGCGAGCACCACCACGAGAATGGAGCCCTGGACGGCCGGGATGTCGCGCTGCAGGACGCTGTCCACCAGCAGCGAGCCGATGCCCGGCCAGGAGAACAGCTTCTCGACCACGACCGCCTGCCCCATCAACGCGCCGAATTGCAGGCCGACGGTCGTGAGGATGATGACGAGCGCATTGCGCATGACATGCCACTTCACCACCCTCGTCTCGCTCATGCCCTTGGAGCGCGCGGTGCGGACGAAATCGGCCGTCATGATCTCGAGGACCGCGGCGCGGGTGGTACGGGCAAACAGCGCCATCGGCGACACTCCGAGGGTCATGGCCGGCAGCAGCAGATATTTCAGGCCGCCGTCGCCATAGCCGAAACTCGGCAGCCAGCCGAGCTTCAACGCGAACAGATACATCAGGACGAGCCCGAGCCAGAATTTGGCGATGGACAGGCCCGACACCGCCACCACCATGGCCAGCGTATCGACGATGCCGCCGGGTTTCAGCGCCGCGATGAACCCGAGCGGAACACCGATGACGACGGCAAAGGCCATGGCGGCGAAGACGAGTTGCAGCGTCGGCCAGGCCCGCTTGGCGATCATGCTCGTCACGGGCTCGCGCGTGCGGAACGACGTCCCGAAATCACCGGTTGCGAGCTTTGCGATGTACTTGCCGAAGCGCACATAGACCGGGTCGTCGAGGCCGAGCTGCTTCTTCATGCGCTCCTCGACCTGGGGGTCGCTGTCGTCGCTCATGGAGGAGACGATGCTGCCGGGAACGACGCTGAACAACACGAAGACCAGCAGAACGACCGCGAGCACGGTCGGGATGGTTTGCAGCAGGCGACGGAACAGAAACGAGAGCATCGGCACTTTCCCTCTCTCCCTCCACCGTTTGATGCGATGGAGGGAGCGCGCGAGCGCATGTCACTTCGCGGGCGAGGTCTCGTCGACCCAGAGGTCCTCGACGTTCTGGTGGGTCAGCTCCGTCGCATTGAGCTGGATCCCCTTGAGCCACGGCTGCACCGCCATGACCGCCTTGTTGTAGTTGAAGAACCAGACCGGTGCCTCCTCATAGAGCAGCGCATTGGCCTTCTGCAGCAATTCGGTGCGCTTGGCGGGGTCGTCGGCCTGCCCTGCCGCGTCGACGATCTTGTCGAAATCGGCGTTCTTGTAGAGCATGTAGTTGCAGGCCGGTTGCGGTGTCGCCGAGTGGAAGCATTTGAGGGCCGCCAGCGGATCCGGGCCGCTGGCCTGCGAATAGATGAACGCCTGGTAGTCGCCGCTGCGCACCACCTCCGCCAGCACCGCCGTCTCGACTTGCTTGACCTTGGCCTTGATGCCGACCTTGTCCAGCATCGGGATCACGGCCGAGACGATCGGCAAGCCCCAGCTCTCGTTCTGGCTGGTGGTCCATTCGAACTCGAAGCCGGAGGGGTAACCGGCCTCGGCGAGCAGCTGCTTGGCCTTGGCGGGGTCGTAAGGATAAGGCTTCATCGCCTTGTCGTAGGCGGGCGAGGTCAGCGGCAGCCAGCTCGTGGCGCGGTAGGCCTTGCCCTTGACCAGCTTGTTGATGATCAGATCGGTGTCGATCGCGTAATTGATCGCCTGCCTCACGCGCTTGTCGGCGAAGGGCTTGAACGAGGGATTCATGCCCATGTAGCGCGTGAAGACCTCGGCCACCTCGACGATGGTGCCCTTGAGCGCGGCGTCGGACTGATAGGCGACATATTGCGCAGGCCCCAGCACAGAGGTGTCGATCTCCTTGTTGCGGAAGGCGACGTCGCGCGCCGCGGCCTCGCCCATGACCGCCACGACGATCTTGTCGGCATAGGGCTTGCCGGGCTTGTAGAACCGGTCCCACCGCTCCAGCACGATGCGCGATCCCGGCACGTGCTCGACGAATTTGAAGGGCCCGAGGCCGATCGGCTTCTGGATGAAGCTCTCCTTGGCGCCCTCGTCGGCCGGATAGATCGAGGTCAGCGCCGTGAAGAAGTAGAAGCCCGGATCGACCTTCTCGGTCAGCTTCATCTCGATGGTGAAATCGTCGATCTTTTTCAGGCCGGAGATCTCCTTGGCCTGGCCCTTCTCGACCGCGGCCGCACCCTCGATGACGCGGACAAAGCGCGCTCCGGGAAAGGCCTTGGTGCCGTCCATGATGCGGTTGTAGGACCAGATGACGTCATCGGCGGTCATCTTGCGGCCATTGTGGAAATAGGCGTCGTCGCGCAGCTTGAAGGTGTGGACGAGGCCGCCGCCCGAGACCACATCCTCCTTTGCCAGCTCCAGGACCGGTTTGCCTTCCGCGGAATTCCAGATGTAGAGCGAGCGATGCAGCGCCTTGGCGTAGATCTCGTCCTGGGCACGCTGCGTGGTGTGGATGTCGAGGCTCGTGAAGCTCGAGCCGTAGGGCGCGGTCATGCGGATGGTTCCGCCCTTGCGCGGGGTCTGGGCCTCCGCCGCGCCGGCGAGCGCCAGCCCGACCCCCGCGACGATCGCAATCATCCTGAACATCATGTGTCCCCCAACAACGCCGGTGCATACCGATCAGAGATTTGATCATTCGCAGCCCGTCGAATGCAAGCTTCGATTTCAGTGGAGACCAATGCCAGTTCCGGGAGGCAGCGCCGCGACGACGATTCCGGGGACGGGTTGCATGCGCCCGGCGCTGCAAGCGGCATTGACGCGGTGCGTCATCGGACAGCCCAACGACAGTGAACATTTTTCGCGATCGACGCGACCAAGCTCCGGATCGTTCTCTGAACCCCAGGGATCGCGAAACACTGGGATCGCGCAAAAATGGCCCGCCGAACGCTAGGTGTGCTCTTCGCCGGCAGTCTGGTTGCTGCAACGGCGGCGATGGCGATCCCCGTCACCCCGGGCCCCGCCTACGACGGCACGACGAAGAACGTTCAGATCAACTGGTCCCACACCAAACGGTCCAACGGGTTCGTCGACGATACATGGTGGGCTCTCAGGACCAGTTGCGCCCCGGAGTACCTTGGCGAGCGTCTGCTCTGCGACACCATGGGGCGTCTTGCAGGAGCCGCGAGCCGGACGTTCGAGGCCAAAATGGCCGACGACGTGGGCCTGCCGCTCGTTGACCACTGGGGGCTGATGACCGCGAAGAATTCACCCTTCATCAGGTCGGCTCACGTCGAGACGCCGCTCGGTCTCGAGGCCGTGCTCGGCTTCTATCGCGATGCACTCGACAAGCGCGGCTGGACCGAGAACGACGGTGCGCTCGTCGAGCCCGACAGGGCCGTCGTCGCCTTCACGACCTCGGACGGGCCGGCGCTGCTCCGGCTGGTCCGTCAGGACAACACCACGATCGCCGACCTCGCGCTGCGCAAGACGCTGGCCGCCACGGCCCGCATCCAGCCGGCGCCGGGACAAGCGAAGCTATTCCTCGGCAACAAGACGGATGAAGCGGCCGATATCGCCGTCAACGAGCGAACCGTCCGACTGGCGGCGCACGCCGGAGAAGAGCTGATCGATTTCGACTCCGCCACGGACAAATTGCCTGACAGTCAGAAAATTGACCTGCCGCCGGGCAAGTACAAGGTCACCCTCAAGCTCAAGGGCAGCGCGGCCCGGCAGCGCGAGTTCGAGGTCGCAGCCAACGAGACCTGGGGCCTGCTGGTCGGCCCCGAAGGCGCCCCGCTGCCGGTGCGGATGTATTGAGGGGCGCGCTTCTCTCTTTCTCTCGTCGTTGTGAGCGAAGCTCTCCCCACGTCATTGCGAGCGCAGCGAAGCAATCCAGAGCTGTGTCCGCGGAGGCAGTCTGGATTGCTTCCGCCTTCGCCAAGGCTTCGGCGGACAAGTCGCTACGCTCGCAATGACGGAGTGTGTGGCACGGCCTTCCGCAAGCCCTCAGCCCGACAATTCCGGCATCCAGTCCCGCAATTTTCGCGCGGCGGCCGTGACATCGCCGATCGTGCGGAACGTCCCCGTCTCCATCATCATCGCCCGCGCCAGCCGCACCGCGCGCGCCTCGCTGATCGCGCGCGTCTTCGCATCCTCGATCAACTCGAAGTCGATGTTGTGGGCGAGACCGAAGATGCGGCGGATGGTCTTTGCGCCGGCGAAGCCGACGGTGTCGGCGAACAGGCGCTGCATATACGCCTGGCGTTCGGCCTCCAGCCGCGCGGCACCCTGCGGGCCGGCGAAGAGTGAGACCGGATAGGCATCGCCGGTGCCTCCGGCCCGCCAGAGGTCGAGGAATTTCCGGGCGAACTCGCTCCAGACCTGCTCGACCGTCTCCAGCACCCAGCCCTCGAACGCAGCCCGCTCGCCCGGAGCGCGCTCATGGCCGCTCGATGCAAAATAGGCCATCAGGAGATTGGCAAGCACGGCGCCGACGTCGAAGCCCATCGGACCATAGAACGCGAATTCGGGATCGATCACCCGCGTCTGGCTGCCCGTCACCATGATCGATCCGGTGTGGAGGTCGCCATGCAGCAGCGCCTCGGGGCTCGCCATGAATTTCAGCTTCAGGCGGGAGATCGCGACGTGCAGCTCCATGTCGTCACGCAGGCCGGCGGCCAGCGCATCGAGATGGGGCGCGGTCCAGCGGTTCTGCTCGGCGATGCGATAGGGATCCGTGAAGATCAAATCCTCGGTAATCTTGCAGAGAGCGTGGTTGCCGGCGAAAGCAGCAATGCCCTCCTTCTTCTCCGCGGCCGACAGCGCAAGGTCCGAGGTGAAGAACAGCGTCCGCGCCATGAAGGTGGTGATATCCCCCACGAAGCCCGGATAGCGCGTTCCCGCGACCAGCCCCTTGCGCATGATGATGTGGGGCTCGAGCAGCTCCATCACCGTCAGTGCCAGCGTCTCGTTGTGATGCAGCAAGGCTGGCACGAGGCCGGGCGCGAGCTCGGCCTGCCGGGACAGGGCCAGGAATTCGTAATGAGCCCGCGACAGCGGCAGCGGCCAGCTTTCGCCGACGAGGCGGACATAAGGCAGCGCCTGCTTGACGGCGACGCCGCCGCGCGTGCCCTTGACGATGAACACGAGGTTCAGATTGCCGTCACCGACCTCGGTGATCACCCAGGCGGACGGATCGCCGCCGAGGAGCGCCGTCAGCTCCGGCAGGCCCGCGAGATAGTCCCGCAACGCCGCCTCTTGCAGAATCCGGTAATCACCCTGCCCCTGCGCCATACCGATCCCATCCCGTTTCGATTAGGGCCGGATCGTTACTCCCGCTCCAGGAAGCTCGAGCCGATCTCGGCCTTTCTTTTGATCGGATCGTAATCACAATAAACGAGATCCGCCACCAGCGTGTAGCTGGCGCTGACGTTGTATTTGTCCAGCTTGACGGAGTTCAGGCCGATCACCGAGGTGCTCTTGCCGCCGTTCCATTTGAACGGGGTCGAGCTCTTGGCCTGCTCGCAGGCCACGACGGCCTCGTTGAAGACATAGCCCTCGACGAACGCCTTCAGCGTTCGCACCTGCGCCGCCATCTTCCATTCGACATAGCCGATGGCGCCGATCCCCGCGACGATCAGCACCAGAAGCGCGATGACGATCCTCTGAAAAGTCATTCGTTCCCCCAATTTTGTTCAATGAGCAAACTATATCCGGCGTCATTGCGAGCGCAGCGAAGCAATCCAGAGTCTTTCCGCGGAGGGATACTGGGTTGCTTCGCTGCGCTCGCAATGACGATCTTGGCCGAGCGCGCGCCAGTCTATCGCCTTTCGGCGCGACCGGAAGGCGCCCTCAGAACGGCATGCCCATCAATTTCGACAGGCGCTCGATCGAGAGATAGCCGGCGTTGAAGGCGACCATGCCGAGGCCGTAGATGATTGCCGAGATGATCGTGGTCCAGATCAGCTTGGTCCTCATCCGCGTCAGGATTGGCGCGCCGGGATCGGTGCCGGGCGCACCGACGCCGTCCTCATGCTGGCTGCGCACGCCGAACGGCAGTGTCAGGAACAGCGCGATCCACCAGATGACGAAGTAAATCGCGATCGCGGTTGATATCTGGATGGCCATGGGGCGGCCTATGCCTGCTCGATCTCGACGAGGGCGCCGGAAAAATCCTTCGGGTGCAGGAACAGCACCGGCTTGCCATGGGCCCCGATCTTCGGCACGCCGTCGCCGAGAACCCGTGCGCCCTCCTTCACCAGCGTATCGCGCGAGGCGATGATGTCGACGACCTCGTAGCAGACGTGGTGGATGCCTCCATCAGGATTGCGCTCGACGAATTTGGCGATCGGAGACGCCTCGCCGAGCGGCTCGATGAACTCGATCTTGGTGTTGGGCAGGGTTGCGAACACGGTGATGACGCCGTGCTCGGGCAGCGGAACGGCTTCCGAGATCTGGGCGCCGAACGCCGTGCCGTAGATCTTCGCGGCCTTGACGGCATCCTTGGTCGCGATCGCGACATGGTTGAGGCGACCCAGCATGTTTCTTCTCCCTCAGCGCATGACCTGAAAGATCATGCCGACGCAGTTACACCGTCAGGACATGTACCAGACAGGGGGGCTTCTTGCCCCAATGTTCGTTGATGACGGCCCGGACAGCACGTCGCACCGACTCGCCCAAGGCGTCGGCGTCGCGGCGGCGTACCTTCGGCAGGCCCTCGACGGTGGAGACCACGGCGTCGAACACGATGTCGTCGAACGGCTCGCCCGCCCGGTTCTTCTCGGGGATGCCGACCAGATCGACCTCGGGATCGTCGGCAAGCTCGCCCTGCTCGGTCATGGCAATGGCGACGAAGGCACAGCCGGAGAACGCCATGCGGCGGCGCTCGACCACGGCACGGGACTTGGAATCCTCCAGGATCATGCCGTCCTTGTAGAGACGGCCCGAGGGCACCTCGCCGACGATGCCGGGATCGCCGGGGCCGAGCTTGACGAGGTCGCCGTTGCGGCAGACCAGCACGCGCGGCACGCCGGCGGCGCGCGCCAGCTTGGCATGCTCGTGCAGATGCAGTGCCTCGCCATGGACGGGGATCAGGAGCTGCGGCTTCGTCCAGGCGATCAAGTCGCGCAATTCGTCGCGGCGAGGATGGCCGGAGACGTGAACGAGAGCGTCGCGGTCGGTGATGATCTCGACGCCCTGCAGCACCAGATTGTTGATGATCGAGCCGACCGCCTTCTCGTTGCCGGGAATGGTGCGCGAGGAGAAGATCACGCTGTCGCCGCGGTTGAGCGTGATTTCAGGGTGGTCATCATTGGCGATGCGCGCCAGCGCGGCGCGCGGCTCGCCCTGGCTGCCGGTGCACAGCGCCAGCACCTTGTCCTGCGGCAGATGGCCGTAGACCTCCGGCGAGCGGAAATTCTGCACGCCGTCGAGAAAGCCGCATTCGCGCGCGACCTGCACCACGCGCTCCATGGCACGGCCGACCACCACGACCTCGCGGTCGGCGGCCTTGGCCGCCTCGGCGACGGCTTTGATGCGCGCGACGTTGGAGGCAAAGGTCGTGACGGCGACGCGGCCCTTGGCCGATTTCACGAGGTCGATGATGGTCCGGGCGACCTCGGCTTCCGAGGGCGAGCGGCCGTCGCGCACCGCGTTGGTGGAATCGCCGATCAGGGCGAGCAGGCCCTCCTCGCCGAGCTCACGCAGCCGCTTCTCGTCGGTCGGCCGCCCCAAGGTCGGGGTCGGGTCGATCTTCCAGTCGCCGGTGTGCAGCACCGTGCCGGCGGAGGTGTGGATCGCCAACGCGTGCGCCTCGGGAATGGAATGGGCGACGGGGATGAACTCGACATTGAACGGGCCGACATCGATGCGGCCGCCCGACGGCACCACCGTCACCGGGATCTTCGGCGCGTTGCGCTCGGCGGCGCATTTGGCCTCGAACAGCGCCGCGCTGAACTGCGTCGCGTAGATCGGGCATTTCAGCTTCGGCCAGAGATCGATGATGGCGCCGAAATGGTCCTCATGGGCGTGCGTCAGCACCAGGCCCATCAGGTTCTTGCGTTCCTTTTCCAGGAAGCTGATGTCGGGCATGATCAAATCGATGCCCGGCAGATGCTCCTCGTCGCCGAAGGAGACGCCGAGATCGACCGCCATCCAGGCGCGCTGCTGGCGGCTGCCGAGACCGTAGATCGACAAATTCATGCCGATCTCGCCGACGCCGCCGAGCGGCGCAAACACCAGTTCTTCGGGCTTGGCCATCACGCAGCTCCCACGGATCGGACGGGGCCGAAGAACACCTCGCCCGCAGCGACCGGCACGCGGCGGCCGTCCGCGGTGCGGACGATCAGGCAGCCGGTGTCGTCGATGGTGTCAAAAATGCCTTCCAGCGTCGTGGCTCCCGTGTGGATCGCGACCGGCTCGCCGAGGCCGGCGGCCCGCTCCAGCCAGAGTTTTCGGATATCGGCAAAGCCACGGCCATTGTCCCAAAGGCCGCGGAACTCGACCCAGGCGTCCGAGAGCGCCGAGAACAGCTCCTCGGCACTAATCTGGACGCCGAGTGCGGCCAGCGAGACGGCGGGCGTCGGTGTTCCCTCGGGGGCACCGACGACATTGGTGCCGATGCCGACGACGATGGCGAGACGGTCGCCGACGGCCTCCGCCTCGAGGCCGATGCCGACGAGCTTCTTGCCGTTGGCGAGGACGTCGTTGGGCCATTTCAGGGCGTAGCGGGGGCGGCCCTCGCCGAGGCGCAGGGCGGCTTCGAGGCTGACCTTTTCAAGCGCAGCCTCTTCGGCGAGGCCCGCGGCGAACCCGATGGTGGCGGCAATCGCGGGCGCGACGTCGAGGACTTCGAGGACGCTGGCCGCGAGGTTGCCCTTCGGCGCGATCCAGGCGCGCTGACGGCGGCCGCGGCCGGCGGTCTGCTCGGAGGTGACGAACCACATCGGGCCGCGCTCTCCGGCCCTGGCCCGCTCGATCGCCTCGGTATTGGTCGAGCCGGTCCGCTCGAATGCTGCGAGCTTGTAGCCCGCGGACGATGCGCGAGGACCGAGCGCGAAAGCCATCCTAGAACAGCGACTTTGCCGCGGCGGAGGCGACGCTCACCACGGGACCTGCGAACAGCGCGAACAGGATGGTGAACAGGCCCGAAACCGCCAGCACCGTCTTCACCTCGATGCGCATCGGATCGACCTGACCGGCCGGCTCGTCGAAATACATCGTCTTGACGATGGCGAGATAATAGTAGGCTCCCACCACGCTGGAGAGCACGCCGACGACGGCGAGCGTGAACATATTCGCCTTGATGGCCGCGACGAACACGTACCATTTGGCGAAGAAGCCGGCGAGCGGCGGAATGCCGGCGAGCGAGAACAGCAGCATCGCGAACATGAAGGCGAGCAGCGGGTTGGTGCGCGACAGACCGGCGAAATCGCTGATCTTCTCCACGGCCTGGCCGTTGCGCTTCATGGCGAGGATGACCGAGAACGAGCCGAGCGTCATCGCGACATAGATCACGACATACATCAGGACGCCCTGAGCGCCCTCGACCGTGCCGGAGGCAAGGCCGACCAGCGCAAAGCCCATGTGGCCGATCGAGGAATAGGCCATCAGGCGCTTGATGTTGGTCTGGCCGATCGCGGCGAACGAACCCAGCGCCATCGAGGCGATCGACACGAACACCAGGATCTGCTGCCACTGCGAGACGATGCCCGGGAAGGCGGTCAGCGTGACGCGGGTGAAGACGGCGAGCGCGGCCACCTTCGGCGCTGAGGCGAAGAAGGCGGTGACCGGCGTCGGCGCGCCCTCGTAGACGTCAGGCGTCCACATGTGGAACGGCACGGCCGAAACCTTGAAGCAGAGGCCGACGAGCAGGAAGACGAGGCCAAAGACGAGGCCGACATTCGAGATGGTCGCGGCCGCGGCGATGCCGGTGAAGCTGACGGTGCCGGTGAAGCCATAGACCAGCGAAGACCCATACAGCAGCATGCCCGAGGACAGCGCGCCGAGCACGAAGTACTTCAGGCCGGCTTCGGTCGACTTGGCGTTGTCGCGGTTCGAGGCCGCCACGACGTAGAGCGCCAGCGACATCAGTTCGAGGCCGAGATAGAGGGAGATCAGATCGCCGGCCGAGATCAGCACCATCATGCCGAGCGTCGAGAGCAGCACCAGGATCGCGTATTCGAAGATGCGGCGCGACGGATCGGACAGGAACTCGGTGGACAGGATCAGCGTCACCGCCGATCCGATCAGGGCCAGGATCTTCATGAAGCGCGCGAAATCGTCGACGATGAAGCTGCCGCCGAAGGTCACATGCTTGCCCGCGGGCAGCATGTATTCGAGCACGCCGACCACGACCAGCAGCACCACCGCCAGCGAGGTGACCGCACCGGTCGTCCCCTGCCCGCGATAGGCGCCCAGCATCAGCAGAGCCATGGCGCCGATCGCGAGCACGATCTCGGGCAGCACCGGCGCCAGTTGATAACCTGCAGTCTCAAAGCTCATGGCGATATCCTGACCTGCCCGGTCACTGGAGCAGTGCGGCGGCCTTCACGGCCGTCACAGCGGTGTTGTAATTGTTGACGAGTTGCTGGACCGAGGCGGCCGACATGTCGAGCACCGGCTTGGGCCAGACGCCGAACAGGATCGTCAGCGCGATCATCGGGAACAGAGTCAGGCACTCCCGGAAGGTGAGATCCTTCATGCTCGCCAGCGACGGCTTGACCAGCGCCCCGAACACGACCTTGCGGTAGAGCCAGAGCGCATAGCACGCCGACAGGATCACGCCGAAGGTGGCGAAGAACGCGGTCGGGATCGAGACCTTGAAGGTGCCGAGCAGCGTCATGAACTCGCCGACGAAGCCGCTCGTGCCGGGCAGACCGACATTGGCCATGGTGAAGACCATGAAGGTCAAGGCGTAGAGCGGCATCCGGTTGACGAGGCCGCCATAGGCCGCGATCTCGCGGGTGTGCAGGCGGTCGTAGACGATGCCGACGCAGAGGAACAGCGCGCCGGAGACGATGCCGTGCGAGATCATCTGGAACACGCCGCCGGCGACGCCCTGCATGGTGCCGGCGAAGATGCCCATGGTGACGAAGCCCATATGCGCGACCGAGGAGTACGCGATCAGCTTCTTCATGTCCTCCTGCATCAACGCCACCAGCGAGGTGTAGATGATGGCGATGGCCGAGAGCGTGAACACGAACGGCGCGAAGTCGTGCGAGGCCAGCGGGAACATCGGCAGCGAGAAGCGCAGGAAGCCGTAGCCGCCCATCTTCAGGAGGATCGCCGCGAGAACCACGGAGCCCGCCGTCGGCGCCTCGACGTGCGCATCGGGCAGCCAGGTGTGCACCGGCCACATCGGCATCTTCACCGCGAACGAGGCGAAGAAGGCCAGCCACGCCCAGGTCTGCAAGGACCGCGGCACGGCGGTGTGCATCAGGGTCGGGATGTCGGTGGTGCCGGCGTTCCAGTACAGCGCCATGATGGCGAGCAGCATCAGCACCGAGCCGAGCAGCGTGTAGAGGAAGAACTTGAACGACGCGTAGACCCGGCGCGGACCGCCCCAGACGCCGATGATCAGGAACATCGGGATCAGGCCGCCCTCGAAGAACAGATAGAACAGCACCAGATCGAGCGCTGAGAAGGTGCCGATCATCAGCGTTTCCAGGATCAGGAACGCCATCATGTATTCACGGACGCGGTTGGTGATCGCCTTCCAGCTCGCGATGATGCAGAACGGCATCACGGCGGTGGTCAGGATCACCAGCGGCAGCGAGATGCCGTCGACGCCCATGTGGTAGGTGATGCCGGTGGCGAGCCAGTTCGCCTTCTCGACGAACTGGAAGTCGGGATTGGTCGGATCGAACCGCATGACCAGGAGCACCGACACCGCGAAGGTGATCAGCGTGGTCCAGAGCGCGATCCAGCGCGAGTTGCGCTTGGCCGCCTCGTCGTCGCCGCGGCTGAGATAGACGATCAGCGCGCCGACCAGCGGCAGGAACGTCGTGACCGAAAGAATGGGCCAGGTAGTCATTTACTGGCCTCCAAAGCCGAACATGAACCAGGTGATCAGGCCGGCGGCTCCGATCAGCATGGCGAATGCATAGTGGTAGAGATAGCCGGTCTGGATCTTCACGACATTGCGGGTGACGTCCAGAACGCGGGCGGAGACGCCGTCAGGGCCGAAGCCGTCGATGATGAAGCCGTCGCCCTTCTTCCAGAGCTGATAGCCGATCCACTTCGCCGGACGGACGAAGATGACGTCGTAGAGCTCGTCGAAGTACCATTTGTTGAGCAGGAACTGGTACAGCATCGGCTGCGTGTTCGCGAGCTCGACCGGCAGATAGGGCCGGCGGATGTAGAACAGGTACGAGACGAGGAAGCCCAGCACCATCATCACCGTCGGCAGGAAGGCGATGTGCTCGGGGATGTGGTGCATCTCCTCGATGATGTGCGGGTTCATCTTCACGGACTCGCGGAAGAACTCCTCGACGCCGTGACCGGCGAACAGCTCCTTGAACGGCAGACCCGCGACGAACGAGCCGACCGCAAGCACGCCGATCGGGATCAGGATCCAGAGCGGAGCCTCGTGCGCGGCCTCGTAATGATGCTCGTCATGCGGCTCGCCGTGGAAGGTCTTGAAGATCAGGCGCCAGGAGTAGAACGAGGTCAGGCCCGCGGCGACGATCGTCATCAGGAAGCCGTACACCGCGAACGGATTGTGCGAGGCGTAGGCCGCTTCGATGATCGCGTCCTTGGAGAAGTAACCTGCGGTGAGCGGGAATCCGGTCAGGGCCAGCGTGCCGACCACCATCACCGCGTAGGTGTAGGGGATCTTCTTCCAGAGGCCGCCCATGTTGCGGATGTCCTGCTCGTGGTGCATCGCGTAGATCACCGAGCCGGAGCCCAAGAACAGCAGCGCCTTGAAGAAGGCGTGCGTGAACAGATGGAACATGCCGACCGAATAGGCCCCCGCTCCCATCGCCACGAACATGTAGCCGAGCTGCGAACAGGTCGAGTAGGCGACGATGCGCTTGATGTCGTTCTGGACGAGGCCGATCGTGGCCGCGAAGAACGCGGTGGTCGCGCCGAAGAACATCACGACGGCCTGCGCGTTCGGCGCCAACTCGAACAGCGGCGACAGGCGCGCCACCATGAAGACGCCCGCGGTGACCATGGTCGCGGCGTGGATCAGCGCCGACACCGGGGTCGGGCCTTCCATCGCGTCCGGCAACCAGGTGTGCAGCAGGAACTGCGCCGACTTGCCCATCGCGCCCATAAACAGCAGCAGGCAGGTCAGGGTCAGCGCATCGGCATGCCAGCCGAGGAAGTCGATGGTCTTGCCGGTCAGGCTCGGCGCGGCATGGAAGATCGTCTCGAAATCGGTCGAGCTGGTCAGCAGGAAGATCGCGAAGATGCCGAGCGCGAAGCCGAAGTCGCCGACACGGTTGACCACGAAGGCCTTGATGGCGGCGGCGTTCGCCGACGGCTTCTGGTACCAGAAGCCGATCAAGAGGTAGCTGGCGAGACCCACGCCTTCCCAGCCGAAGAACAGCTGCACGAGGTTGTCCGCGGTCACCAGCATCAGCATGGCGAAGGTGAACAGCGACAGATAACCGAAGAACCGCGGTCGGTTCGGGTCCTCGTCCATGTAGCCGATGGAATAGAGGTGCACGAGCGAGGACACGGTCGTCACCACCACCAGCATGACGGCGGTGAGCGTGTCGACGCGCAGCGTCCACCAGACCTGCAGGTCGCCGGAGAAAATCCAGGGCAATAGCTGGATGCGGATGTCGTGATGCATGAAGCCGACATCGACCAGCGTCATCCAGGACAGGCCCGCCGAGACGAACAGCAGCGCCGTCGTGATCAGCTCAGCCGCGCGCGAACCGGCCGCGGGCGGCTCGGCCGGGCCATGACCGTGATCGTCGTGGCCGTGGTCGTCGTGACCATGCGCGTCGTGGGCTGCCGACGCGTGCGCGTCGCCATGGCCGTGGTCGCCGTGATGATCGAGCTCGTCGCCCGAGGGGTTGCGGGCATGCGCGCCGGCGAGGGCGATGAGCCCCGCCAGAATGGCGCCCAGCAGAGGCAGGAAAACGATTGCCTGAACCATTTGAGAGCTCAGCCCTTCATCAGATTGACGTCCTCAACCGCGATCGAGCCGCGGTTGCGGAAATAGACCACCAGGATGGCGAGACCGATCGCGGCTTCCGCAGCCGCGACCGTCAGCACCAAGAGCGCGAAGACCTGGCCGACGATGTCGCCGAGGAAGGTCGAGAACGCGACGAGGTTGATGTTGACCGAGAGCAGGATCAGCTCGATCGACATCAGGATGACGATGATGTTCTTGCGGTTCAGGAAGATGCCGAGGATCCCGAGCGTGAACAGGATCGCGCCGACCGCCAGGTAATGTCCGAGCCCGATCGTCATTTCACCCACTCCGCCGCATCCGCGTCCGAGAGCCCCTGCCCCGGCGCCACCTTGCGCATCGCCATCGCCATGTCGGGCGTGCGAGCGTTCTGAACGTTGATGTCCTGCCGCTTCACGCTCGCCTTGTGGCGCAGCGTCAGCACGATGGCGCCGATCATGGCGACCAGCAGCACCATGCCCGAGAGCTGGAAGTAGTGGACATACTTCGTATAGAGCACGAGCCCGAGCGCCTCGGTGTTGGAGACGTTGGCCGGGATCGCCGCCGTGATGTTCTTGCTCACGGTGGGATTGATGACCCAGGCGCCGACGGTCAGGAGCAGCTCGAACAGGAAGATGCCGCCGATCACGACGCCGACCGGCAGGTACTGGATGAAGCCCTCGCGCAGCTCGACGAAGTCGACGTCGAGCATCATGATCACGAACAGGAACAGCACCGCGACCGCGCCGACATAGACGACGATCAGCATCATACCGAGGAATTCGGCGCCCATCAGCACGAACAGGCCGGAGGCGTTGACGAAGGCCAGGATCAGGTACAGCACGGAGTGCACGGGATTGCGCGAGACAATCACCATCACCGCCGAGGCGACGCAGACGCCGGCGAAGAGATAGAAGAACAGCGCGGGAAGGATCATGCTCTCATCTCACCGGTATGGCGCGTCGAGCTCGATCGCCTTGGCGATCTCGCGTTCCCAGCGGTCGCCGTTGGCGAGCAGCTTGGCCTTGTCATAGAACAGTTCCTCGCGGGTCTCGGTCGCGAACTCGAAGTTCGGACCTTCGACGATGGCGTCGACCGGGCATGCTTCCTGGCAGAGGCCGCAATAGATGCACTTCACCATGTCGATGTCGTAGCGCACGGTGCGGCGGGTGCCGTCGTTGCGGCGCGGGCCGGCCTCGATGGTGATGGCCTGGGCCGGGCAGACCGCCTCGCAGAGCTTGCAGGCGATGCAGCGCTCTTCGCCGTTCGGATAGCGGCGCAGCGCGTGCTCGCCGCGGAAGCGCGGCGAGATCGGGCCCTTCTCGAACGGATAGTTCAGCGTCGGCTTCGGCTGGAAGAAATAGCGCATGGCGAGGAAGAACGCCGAGACGAATTCCGACAGCAGGAGCGAGCGTGCAGTGGCGTTGATGTTGATACCCATGACGGCCCTCACTTCGGCGCGATGCCGGCGAACTGCAGCACGCCGGCCACCACGATCACCATCGCCAGCGACAGCGGCAGGAACACCTTCCAGCCGAGGCGCATCAGTTGGTCGTAGCGGTAGCGCGGCACGATCGCCTTTGCCATCGCGAACAGGAAGAACATGAAGAACAGCTTCAGCGAAAACCAGATGATCCCCGGCACCCAGTTGAAGGGCGGCAGGTCCACCGGCGGCAGCCAGCCCCCGAGGAAGAGGATGGTCGCCATCGCGCACATCGTGACGATCGCGACGTACTCGCCGAGCATGAACAGCAGATACGGGGTCGAGCCGTACTCGACCATGAAGCCGGCCACGAGCTCGGATTCCGCTTCGACGAGGTCGAAGGGCGGACGGTTGGTTTCAGCCAGCGCCGAGACGTAGAACACCACGAACATCGGGAACAGCGGCCAGACGTACCAGTTCAGGATGGTGAGCTGCGGCAGCCCGATCAGGCTGGCGAGACCGCGCACGTGCTGGGCCTCGACCACGCCGGAGAGGTTCAGCGTGCCGGCGCAGAGCAGCACCGTGATGATGACGAAGCCGATCGAGACTTCATAGGACACCATCTGCGCCGCGGAGCGCAGCGCCGCCAGGAACGGATATTTGGAGTTCGACGACCAGCCGGCCATGATGATGCCGTAGATCGACAGCGACGAGATCGCGAAGATGAAGAGGATGCCGACATTGATGTCGGCGATCACCCAGCCGAGATTGGTCGGGATCACCGCCCAGGCCGCGAGTGCGAGCACGCACGACACCAGCGGGGCCAGCAGGAACACGCCCTTGTTGGCGCCGGCCGGGATGATCGGCTCCTTCAGCACGAACTTGAGCAGGTCCGCGAAGGACTGGAACAGGCCCCACGGCCCGACCACGTTCGGACCGCGACGGATCTGCACCGCCGCCCAGATCTTGCGGTCGGCGAGCAGGATGTAGGCGATCGCCACCAGCAGGACGACGAGCACCAGCACGCTCTCCGCGATCATGATGATCAGCGGCCAGAGGAAACCGGTCCAGAATGCGCTTTCGAAAAATTCCATCAGCTCACTCCGCTGCGGTCAGCATCTGCCCGGAGGCAAGCCGCGAACACTCCGCCATCACGGCGGACGCACGCGCGATTGGGTTGGTCAAATAGAAGTCCTCGACCAGCGGCTTGAACGGCGCCTTCTCGGGCGAGCCGCCCTTCCCCGCCAGCTTCTTGATCTGGTCGGCGGAGCCGGCCTCGATCTGGTCGAGACGGATCAGATGCGGCACGGCCTTGAAGATCGCCTGGCGCAGCGACGCCAGCGAGTCGTAGCCGAGCTTCTTGCCGAGCGCTTCGGACAATGCGCGGACGATCGCCCAATCCTCGCGGGCTTCGCCCGGCGGGAACGCAGCGCGGCCCGTCATCTGCACGCGGCCTTCGGTGTTGACGTAGATCGCGGACTTCTCGGTGTAGGCCGCCGCCGGCAGGATCACGTCGGCGCGGTGCGCGCCGCGATCGCCATGGGTGCCGATATAGACGACGAAGGTGCCGTCCGGCGCGTTGATCTCGTCGGCACCGAGCAGGAACAACAGGTCCAGCGTACCGAACGTCGTCATCTGCGCGGCATTCAGGCCGCCGCCGGTCGCGGAGAAGCCGATGTCGAGCGCACCGACGCGCGAGGCGCTCTCGTGCAGCACGCCAAAGCCGGCCCAGCCGTCCTTGAGCGCGCCGACGTCGAGCGCGAGCTTGGCGGCGGCCGCGAGGATGGCGGCACCGTCGTGACGGGAGGCCGCGCCCGCGCCGACCAGGATGATCGGGTTCTTGGCGTTCTTCAGCACGTCCATGAAGGAGTGCTTGCCGGCCGCCAGCTCACCGAGCGTCTCGGTGCCCGCGCCGAGATGGTCGTAATCATAGGTCAGATCGGCCTTGGCGCCGATCACGCCGACCTTGAAACCGCCGGCGCGCCAGCGCTTGCGGATGCGGGCGTTGAACACGGCCGCCTCCTTGCGCGGATTGGCGCCGATGATCAGCAGCGCGTCGGCCTGCTCGACGCCGGCGAGCGTCGGATTGAAGATGTAGGAGCCGCGGCCGAGCGCGGGATCGAAGGCATCGCCGCCCTGCACCGCCAGATTGCCCGAGCCGAACTTGGCGAGCAGATCCTTCAGCGCGAACATCTCCTCGACACCGGCGAGATCGCCGGCGATCGCGCCGATGCGCTTGCCGTCGGTGCGCGCCGCTTTCGCAGCGATCGCGGCGAAAGCTTCCTGCCAGCTCGCCGCACGCAGCTTGCCGGCCTCGCGGATATAGGGCCGGTCGAGGCGCTGGGTGCGCAGGCCGTCGACGACGTGACGGGTCTTGTCGGAGATCCACTCCTCGTTCACGGCCTCGTTGATACGCGGCAGCACGCGCATCACCTCGCGGCCGCGGGTGTCGACGCGGATCGCCGAGCCGATGCCGTCCATGACGTCGATCGACTGGGTCTTGCCGAGTTCCCACGGACGCGCCGCGAAAGCATAGGGCTTCGAGGTCAGCGCGCCGACCGGGCAGATGTCGACGAGATTGCCCTGCAATTCCGAGGTCAGGGCGTGCTGGAGATAGGTCGTGATCTCCATGTCCTCGCCGCGGCCCGTTGCGCCCATCTCGGGCGCGCCGGCGACTTCCGCCGAGAAGCGGACGCAGCGCGTGCACTGGATGCAGCGGTTCATCGAGGTCTTGACCAGCGCGCCGAGGTACTTGTCCTCGACCGCGCGCTTGTTTTCGGCAAAGCGGCTGGTGTCGACACCATAGCCCATCGCCTGGTCCTGCAGGTCGCACTCGCCGCCCTGGTCGCAGATCGGGCAGTCCAACGGATGGTTGATCAGAAGGAATTCCATCACGCCTTCGCGTGCCTTCTTCACCATCGGCGACCGCGTGGAGATTTCCGGCGGCTCGCCCTTCGGGCCCGGACGGCAGTCGCGCACGCCCCAGGCGCAGCTCGCGACCGGCTTCGGGCCGCCCTTCACCTCGACGAGGCACATCCGGCAATTGCCGGCGATCGACAGGCGCTCGTGATAACAGAAGCGCGGAATCTCGGCGCCGGCCGCCTCGCACGCCTGAAGCAGCGTGTATTCGGCGGGGACATCGATCTCTTTGCCGTCGATGATGAGCTTGGTCATGTCTCTTACTCCGCCGCGACCATGTTCACGGGATCGCGGACGCCGGCATCGTCGATGTCGGCCTTGTGCGAATACTCGTCGATACGCGCTTCGATCTCGTGACGGAAATGCGCGATCAGGCCCTGGATCGGCCAGGCCGCCGCGTCGCCGAGCGCGCAGATGGTGTGGCCTTCGACCTGCTTGGTCACCTCGAGCAGCATGTCGATCTCGCGCTTGTGGGCGCGACCGTCGGCCATGCGGGTGAGCACGCGCCACATCCAGCCGGTGCCCTCGCGGCACGGCGTGCACTGGCCGCAGCTCTCATGCTTGTAGAAATAGGAGATGCGGGCGATGGCGCGGATCAGGTCGGTCGACTTGTCCATCACGATCACGGCCGCGGTGCCGAGGCCCGAGCGAAGCTTGCTCAAGGAATCGAAATCCATGGGCGTGTCGATGATCTGCTCGGCCGGCACCATGCGCACCGACGAGCCGCCGGGGATCACGGCCTTGAGGTTGTCCCAGCCGCCGCGGATGCCGCCGCAATGCTTGTCGATCAGCTCACGGAACGGAATGCCCATGGCCTCTTCGACGTTGCAGGGGCGCTCGACGTGACCGGAGATGCAGAACAGCTTGGTGCCGACATTGTTCGGACGGCCGATGCCGGCGAACCAGGCGGCGCCGCGGCGCAGGATGTCGGGGGCAACCGCGATCGACTCGACGTTGTTGACGGTGGTCGGGCAGCCATAAAGGCCAACGTTGGCCGGGAACGGCGGCTTCAGGCGCGGCTGGCCCTTCTTGCCCTCGAGGCTTTCGAGCAGCGCGGTTTCCTCACCGCAGATGTAGGCGCCGGCGCCGTGCGCGACGTAGATGTCGAACGGCCAGCCGTTGACGTTGTCCTTGCCGACCAGCTTGGCCTCATAGGCCTGGTCGATCGCGGCCTGCAGATGCTCGCGCTCCCGGATGAACTCGCCGCGGACATAGATGTAGCAGGCATGCGCGTTCATCGCGCAACTCGCGATCAGGCAGCCCTCGATCAAGAGATGCGGATCGTGCCGCATGATCTCGCGATCCTTGCAGGTGCCGGGCTCGGATTCGTCGGCGTTGACGACGAGATAGCTCGGCCGCCCGTCGGTGGATTCCTTCGGCATGAAGGACCACTTCAGCCCGGTCGGGAAGCCGGCGCCGCCGCGACCGCGCAGGCCCGACGCCTTCATCTCGTTGATGATCCAGTCGCGACCCTTGTCGATGATGTTCTTGGTGCCATCCCAGGCGCCGCGACGCCGCGCACCCTCGAGCCCCCAATCGTGGAGGCCGTAGAGGTTCTTGAAGATGCGGTCCTTGTCCTCGAGCATATCAGTGCTTTCCGATCAACGAATGGTCTGCTTGTAGGCAAGTCCGGCGGCGCAGACGGCGAAGGTCAGCGCCCAGAGCAGGCTGGATTCCAGCGAAGCGTTCAGGCTGAAGCGCTGCAGCAGGAAAATGAAGGTCGCCGCCACGGCGGCATGCAACGCAATGACGCCCCACTTCTTCATGGCACCGCTCCCCTGCACGGAAGGCTGCGAGAGATCACGCATCAGGTGATCTCCTTCAGCGTGGTCGGCCCACCATTCGGCGCCGAGAACTGGCGGCCGTTCTGCGGGCCGGGCTTGGGCGGATTGCCCGAGGCGAAGCCGTCGAGCACCTTGCCGAAGCTTTCCTTGGTCAAATCCTCATAGGTGTCCTTGCCGATCAGCACCATCGGCGCGTTCACGCAGGCACCGAGGCACTCGACCTCTTCCCAGCTGAAATTGCCGTCCTTGGAGAGATGGAAGGGCTCGTGATGGATGCGGTGCTCGCAGACGTGGATCAGATCCTCGGCGCCGCGTAGCCGGCACGGCGTGGTGCCGCAGACCTGGACGTGGGCCTTCTTGCCGACGGGGGCGAGCTGGAACATCGTGTAGAAGGTCGCGACTTCCAGCACGCGGATATAGGGCATCTCGAGCATGTCGGCGATGACGCGGATCGCGGCTTCCGAGACCCAGCCGTCGTGCTGCTCCTGCGCGCGCCAGAGAATGGCGATGACCGCCGAGGCTTGACGTCCCGCCGGATATTTCGCGATCTGCTGCTTGGCGAACGCGAGGTTCTCGTCCGTGAACGCAAAGCTCGCGGGCTGGACTTCCTTCGGTGCTAATCGGCGAACGGACATCTGTTATCTCTCACTGCATGCGGCGCGCGGTTTTCGCATTCAGGGCTTCGATCCTGTCCTGCCAGAATGCGCTTGCGGTGCCGAAAACGTTGTAGCCGACATGGGTCGAGACCTTGATGCGGTCGAGGATCGACAGCTCGGTCACGGTCTCCATCCGGTTGCTGCGCGGATCGAACACGATCAGCTTCAGCGGGGTCTGCTCGAGGATGTAGCGCGACACGGAGTGGTTGCGGTCGCTGCCGTGCTCCTCGCACATGATGACGCTGTCGGCCTGGAGCAGCCGGGCACCGCCCTTGATCGCCTCGATCTCGACGCCCTCGACGTCGAGCTTGATCAGGTACTTGCCGCTGGCCGAAACCTTGCCGTCGTCGATGAGATTGTCGAGCGAGATGACCGGCACCTCCTCACCGCCCGCTGCGGGATTGCCGGCGATGCTGAAGGCTTCGTGCTTGGTCCCGGAGAGCCGCGCGGTGCCGCGGGTGGCGCCGATCGCGCACTTCATCGTGTCGAAGCGACCACCGTTGACGCGCGCATTGTTGGCGAGCTTCGGGTAGTTCTGCCCCGACGGCTCGATCGCGATCGCCTTGTGCGAGCCGAACGGCTTGCTCGACACCAGCACCGACCAGTAGCCGTAATTGGCGCCGCAATCGAGCAGCGTGTAGTCGACGTCGATGGAATCGGCGAACAGAACCTCGAGCTCGTCCTCGTAATTGTACGAGCGGTTGAGCAGCTTGCTCCAATAGCCGTCGCCATAGGGGAATTCGAACACGGCGTCGGGATTGAGCCGGATCGCGATGTTGCGCTCGGGCAGCGTCTTGCGCAGCAGATTGGCGCAGGCGATGTAGCCCATGTGCGAGAAGTGCGAGGAGATCTTCGATCCCGTCACCAGCGCCAAGGCAGCCGTCCGCTCCCACAGGTTGGCCCCTTCCAGGGCCCCCGAGGCGCGGTCGAACTGGATTGGCGCCTGCTGCCCCATCAGCGATCGACCTCTCCGAACACGATGTCGAGCGAGCCCAGGATCGCCGAGACGTCGGCGAGCAGATGGCCGCGGCAGATGTGGTCCATGGCCTGCAGATGCGCAAAGCCCGGCGCGCGGATCTTGCACTTGTAGGGCTTGTTGGTGCCGTCGGAGATCAGATAGACGCCGAACTCGCCCTTGGGCGCCTCGACCGCGGCGTAGACTTCGCCGGCCGGAACGTGAACGCCTTCGGTGTAGAGCTTGAAGTGGTGGATGAGCGCTTCCATCGAGCGCTTCATCTCGCCACGACGCGGCGGCGCGACCTTGTTATCTTCGACGACGACGGCGCCCTTCCCCTCGGGCGCATTCATCTTCTGGATGCACTGCTTCATGATGCGCACGGACTGGCGCATCTCTTCCATGCGGATCAGGTAGCGGTCGTAGCAATCGCCGTTCTTGCCGATCGGAATGTCGAAATCCATCTCGGCGTAGCACTCATAGGGCTGCGACTTGCGCAGGTCCCAGGCCGCACCCGAGCCGCGCACCATCACGCCGGAAAAGCCCCACTCCCAGGCTTCCTTCAGCGGCACCACGCCGATATCGACGTTGCGCTGCTTGAAGATGCGGTTGGCGGTGAGGAGGCGGTCGAGGTCGTCCACGACTTTCAGGAACGGATCGCACCAGGCTTCGATGTCGTCGACCAGCTTCTGCGGCAGGTCCTGATGCACGCCGCCGACGCGGAAGAAGGCTGCGTGCATGCGGCTGCCGGAGGCGCGCTCGTAGAACACCATCAGCTTTTCGCGCTCTTCGAAGCCCCACAGCGGCGGGGTCAGCGCGCCGACGTCCATCGCCTGCGTGGTGACGTTGAGAAGATGCGACAGGATGCGGCCGATCTCGCAATAGAGCACGCGGATCAGCTGGCCGCGGCGCGGCACCTCGATGCCGAGCAGCTTTTCGGCAGCTAAGCAGAAGGCGTGCTCCTGGTTCATCGGCGCGACGTAGTCGAGCCGGTCGAAGTAAGGAATCGCCTGCAAATACGTCTTCTGCTCGATCAGCTTCTCGGTGCCGCGATGAAGCAGGCCGATATGAGGATCGACGCGGGCAACGACTTCACCATCCAATTCGAGCACGAGACGCAGAACGCCGTGCGCGGCCGGATGCTGCGGGCCGAAATTGATGGTGAAGTTGCGAAGCTGTTCGGGTTGCTCGTTCATGATCAGACCTTCGGCCCTGCTTTTTCATCGCCAGGAAGGACCGGATAGTCCGCCCCTTCCCACGGCGACAAAAAGTCGAACTTGCGGAATTCCTGGTTGAGCCGGACCGGCTCGTACACCACCCGCTTCTCCTGGTCGTCGTAGCGGACCTCGACGAAACCGGTGGTCGGAAAATCCTTGCGCAGCGGATGGCCCTCGAAACCGTAGTCGGTGAGGATGCGGCGCATGTCGGGATGGCCAACGAAGAACACGCCGTACAGGTCGTAGGCCTCGCGCTCGAACCAGTCGGCGCCGGGGAACACCTCGATCAGCGACGGCACCTGCGTGGTCTCGTCGGCCTGGGCCTTGAGGCGGATGCGCACGTTCAGGGTCGGTGACAGGAAGTGATAGATCACGTCGAAGCGCTTCTCGCGCGACGGATAGTCCGCGGCCGTGATGTCGGTGAAGTTGATGAAGCGGCAGTTCGGATCGTCGCGGAGGTACTTGACCACCTCGACGATCTTGCTGGCCTCGACATCAACCGTCAGCTGGTTGAAGGCCACCGAATGACCGGTGGCGGCGCCCGGAAGCGCGCTAACGATCGTCTGCCCCAGGGCGTCGAGCTTGGCGTCGTCCATGACGTAAAACCTTAGCGTTCGATGGTGCCGGTGCGCCGGATCTTCTTCTGCAGCAGCAGCACGCCGTACAGCAGTGCTTCCGCCGTGGGCGGGCAGCCCGGCACGTAGATGTCGATGGGCACGATGCGGTCGCAGCCGCGCACGACCGAGTAGGAATAATGGTAATAGCCGCCGCCATTGGCGCAGGAGCCCATCGAGATGACGTAGCGCGGCTCGGGCATCTGGTCGTAGACCTTGCGCAGCGCGGGCGCCATCTTGTTGGTCAGCGTTCCCGCGACGATCATCACGTCGGACTGGCGCGGCGAGGCACGCGGCGCGAAGCCGAAGCGCTCGACGTCGTAGCGCGGCATCGAAACCTGCATCATCTCGACCGCGCAGCAGGCGAGACCGAAGGTCATCCACATCAACGAGCCGGTACGGGCCCAGGTGATGAGGTCGTCGGTCGCGGCCACGAAGAAGCCCTTGTCGGACAGCTCCGAATTGACCTCGAGGAAGAACGGGTCATTGGCCCCGACCGGCCTGCCGGTGGAGGGATCCAGGATGCCCTTGGCGGCCGGCGCTACAACCGGACCTGCGGACGGTGAAGGGTTCAATCCCATTCCAGTGCCCCTTTCTTCCATTCATAGGCGAACCCGACCGTGAGCACGCCGAGGAACACCACCATGGACCAGAAGCCGGTCGCGCCAAGCTTGCCGAACGCCACCGCCCAGGGAAACAGGAACGCCACCTCAAGGTCGAAGATGATGAAGAGGATGGCGACCAGGTAGAAGCGGACGTCGAACTTCATGCGGGCATCGTCGAAGGCGTTGAAACCGCATTCATACGCCGACAGCTTTTCCGGATCCGGCTGCTGGAACGCCACGATGAAGGGCGCGATCAGCAGCACCAGGCCGATCAGGCCCGCGACCGCTATGAAGACGACGAGTGGAAGATAGTTCTGCAGAATGCCGCTCATTGGCGAGCCCTTTTTCCCGCAGCCTCGGGACAGCCACGGATTCGTCCGATTTGGAATTGTTCTGAGCCTTAGCGCAGTGCACCAATGGGCGCAAGACACGCTCGTTTTACGCCCTTTTACCGCTCCGAGAGCGGTGAAAATCCCGGAATCACCCCGCGCTGGTATGGAGCAGATCGCTGGACCCAGCAAGGGCGGCCACCGGTTTTGCAGGACAGCCGTTCGGCGATTGCGGCGCACAGGCCGGGCCGCATCAGGCCGTGCTTCGCCCGAGAAAAACGCATGATTTTCGGGTGCGGCGGCGCACCCAAACGGAGCCGTGGCGCCCGTCGGGAACGCCGGGCTGTCATCCCGGCGCCATATTGCCGAAGGTCACCCCCTTCGGCGCGCCGGACGGCCGATGATGGCCGCGATGGCGAGGCGGGAAGAGTTGCTGCAAAGACACCTATCCACAGGTGCAAGCGATCAGACGAGCCATGCATCGCGGCGGGACCGGCCCGCCGCCTGCGAGGGCGGCGTCATCCTGCGATATATTGCAGTCCAACCAATCGCGAGCGCGGCGGCGGCAACGTCCAAAGCCGTCCCGCCCGCCGCGCTCGGACGAGCTTCAGGCCGGGGGGGCATGGCCGGGAGCTCATCGATCTCGTGGGGACGATCAGCGGCACAGGATCCCGCCGCCCTCGCCCCTTCTCACCATTTGTAGGAGACGCTGGCGGTCACGCGCCGGCGGTCGCCGTAGAAGCAGGACGTCGGGAACGAGCAGCTCGCGACATAGATCTTGTCGGTCAGGTTGACGACGTTGAGCGCCGTCCGCCAGTTCTGCCATTCGTAATGGAGCGCGAGATCGCCGAGCACCACCGCGGGAACCTCGAGTGTGTTGGCGGGATCGGCCCAGGATGAGCCGACATAGCGCACGCCGCCGCCGAAACCGAAGCCTTCGAGCGGCCCGTCCTTGAAGGTGTAGTCGGCCCAGCCCGAGACCAGGAGCTGAGGCGTGTTGGTCGGCGTCTTGCCGACCAGCGACGGATCGAGATCGCGGCTGTTGAAGAGATGATAGGCGGTGAAGGCGCCGATCAGCTTGAGTTCCCTGGTGGCATTGGCCACCGCTTCGAGCTCGATGCCGCGCGAGGTCACCTCGCCGGTCTGGTTCAGCAGGATCGGCGTGCCCGCGGTCGTCGCGACGTTCTGGCGCTTCAGGTCGAACACCGAGGCCGTGAAATAACCGTCGAACCCCTTCGGCGCCACCTTCACGCCGATCTCGGTCTGCTGCCCGGTCTCGGGGAGGAAGAGCTGGTTACTGGCGTTGAGGCCGATGACGGGATTGTAGCTCGTCGCGTAGGAGACATAGGGCGCGATGCCGTTGTCGAAATTGTAGATCAGCCCGGCCCGCCCGCTGAACTTGCTGTCGTCACGGCTGGCGACGGTGGCCCCGGTGTCGCGCGCGTCCTGCGTCGTTTCCACCCAATCGTTGCGGCCGCTCAGCACCAGCGTGAAGTTGCCGAGCTTCATCTGGTCCTGGAGATAGGTGCCGGCCTGCTTCTGCGTGATCTGGAAGTTGCGGAACGGCACGCCCGTCAGCGGAATGTTGAGACCGTAGACGGGACTGAACACGTTGATCGAAGGAACGGTACCGAAATTGAAGTTCTGGTAGTCGTCGATCTGGTAGCCCTTCAGATCAACGCCGAACAGCATCGTGTGCCGCACCGGCCCGGTGTTGAAGCGATACTCCAGCTGGTTGTCCAGATTGGCCTGGTTGGCGGTGTTCTTGGCGTACCAGTTATATCGCCCCATCGTGGCGGTGTTGATGTTGTCCCAGCCGTTGCCGATGTAACCGCGATAGGTCAGGTCGATATGCGCGAACCGCGCATTTTGCCGGAACGTGAGGTCATCGGTGAGATTGCGCTCGAACTGGTAGCCGAGCATTTCCTGCTCGCGCGTGAACTTGTCGGCATTGGGATCGCCGACGAAGAAGCTGGTCGGGATCTTGCCGAACGGCGCGTTGGTTACCGTGCCCTGGTAAGGCAGGAAGTTGATGCCTCTCGTGTCGGTCTTCGAGGCCGATGCGAGAACCGTGAAGGACGTGTCGGCGTCCGGCTTCCACGTGAACGACGGCGCGATGAAGTAGTTGTTGTCAGGCGTGAAGTCGACCTGCGTGCCGCCGTTCCTGATCTCACCGACGACACGATAGAACAGCTTCCCGTCCTGGGGCTGCGTCGCGACCGGCCCGCCGACGTCGAAGCCGACATAGGCATTGCCGAAATTGTTGACCCCGGTTTCGATGTAGCGGATCGGCTCGGTGGGCGGCATCTTGCTGATGACGTTGACGATGCCGCTCGGGCTCGATCCGCCATAGAGCACGGCAGACGGGCCGCGCAGCACCTCGACGCGCTCCATGTTGGACGGCGGCAGCCGCCAGCTGGCATAGGAGGTGTAGAACAGCTGCGTGCCGTCGAGGAACAGTCCGATATCGTCGGACTTGAAGCCGCGGATCAGCCACCAATCGTTGCGCGTGTCGGCGCCGAAGGTCCCTGCCCGCACGCCCGCCGTATAGCGCAGCACCTCGTCGAGCTTGTTCGGCTTCTGGTCGCGGATCTGCTCGGCGCCGACGACGGACACCGATTGCGGCGTCTCCATGATCGGCGTGTTGGTCTTGGTGCCGGACGAGCTGCGCCCCGCGACGTAGCCATGCACGGGCCCGCGCGGCGTCTCCACGAAGCCGACATCGCGCCGTGGCTGCGGCTTGCGGCTGGCAACCGTCTGATCCGACGCCCGCGGCGCGCGGCGTTGAGGGGTCGTCGCGGCGCGACGACGCGCTTCCGGCGCGGTGACGGTGACCGACGGCAGGTTGGTTGCGCCCCCCTGCGCAGAGGATTGTGCAAACGATGCCTGCGGGACCAGGACCAAAGCGGACGCGGTGGCCAATACGGCCGACCGCAGCATTCCAAGACTGTTCAACGCGCCACCCCAAAGCTGCATGTCCAAAGCGTCATGCCGCCTGTCCCCGGGCGGCCTGCGCTCACGGGCGACGCTTATGGGAGGGTGCGAAGAATCCCTAATTGAAAAGGTCTTAGAAGGAGTCTTAGAAACGATCCAACATGTCGAGAGATTATCTGCGAAGTCAGCGCGCGTTCTTCTCGCTCTCGAGCATCTCGGCTGCGATCGCCGTGAGACGATCGACTTGTCCCAGCAGCGTGTGAAATTCGGCTTCGCTCAGATCTTCCAGCAGACGCCGGTTGCGCTCCTGCGCACCGTCGACGATCGCATCATGCGCGGCGAGGCCCGCCGTGGTCAGCGAGATCAGCACCTCGCGACTGTCTTTCGGGTTAGCCGATTTCGCGATCAGCTTGCGCGTCAAGAGATTGGCCAGCGCGCGGCTGATCTGCCCCTTGTCCTGACCGACCGCCTCGGCGAGCCGCGCCACGCTCATCGGCGGCCGGCGACCGAGCGAGGCGACGAGACCGAACTCGACCGAAGACAATCCGGTGAGGCGCTTGTAGCGCAGGATCGCACCGCGCTTGAGCAGATTGGCGAGCACCATCAGTCGCGACGACAGCATCACGGTGATCGGGGCCGACGGGTCGCTCTCGTCTGCGGCGGGGGATTTCGCCCCGCCCCTGCTCTCGATCTGGCTCATCATCCACCTCTGCCAAGAAAGCCCGGGCCTGCCAAGTCCAAGCCCGCCAACTCCAGGCCTGCCAAGTCCAAGCCTGCCGAGCCTGCAGAACCCACCCGCGCCGGCCGTCCCATCAAATGCGTCTTAGAGGCATTTGGAAGATCGTTGACAATGTCATCGAATTATTTTTCACTACAACCAAGACGCAAGAACGAGGCCCGGCGAAGGGGCCGACAGCGGGAGGACCAGCATGATCATCACCCAGCGGGATCGCGATCTCGGCACGGCCTATGCGATGAAGCCGGCGCACACGCGCACCGAGCTGACCTCCGTCGTGCGCGGCACGCCGATGGGCGAGCTGCTGCGCCGCTACTGGCATCCGGTCGGGCTCGTCGGCGACGCCACCGACACGCCGAAAAAGGTGCGCGCCCTGGGCGAGGATCTGGTGCTGTTCCGCGACCGAAACGGCCGCACCGGCCTGTTGCACGCCCGCTGCTGCCACCGCGGCACGACGCTCTACTACGGCAAGGTCGAGGAGGACGGCATCCGCTGCTGCTATCACGGCTGGAAATTCGACACCGAAGGCCATTGCCTGGAGCAGCCCTGCGAGCCCGACGGCGCTCCGTTCAAGGACAAGGTGCGCCAGCCCTGGTATCCGGTCGAGGAGCGCTACGGCCTGATCTTCGCCTATATGGGCCCGGCCGAGAAACGCCCGGTGTTGCCGGCTTACGAGTGCCTGGACAACATGGACGACGGCGAGTTCGTCGAGGCCGACGATTCCTCGATCGGCGGCGGCGGCCCCGCCATCATCCCCTGCAACTGGCTGCAGCATTTCGAGAACGTGGTCGATCCCTATCACGTGCCGGTGCTGCACGGCTCGTTCTCGGGGCCGCAATTCACCGACATGATGGCCTCGATCCCCGAGGTGAAGTTCGAGAAATCGCCGCGCGGCGTGCTCGTCCGCTCGGAGCGCAAGCAGGACGACGGCAAGGTGTTCTATCGCGTCAGCGAGGCCGCGCTGCCGACATTGCGCGTGGTGCCGAACCCGCGCGTCGCGCAGTTCGCCCGTGTCGAGTCGATCGGCTGGGTGCTTCCGATCGACGACGGCTCGTTCCGCATCTTTGTCGCCGGCCGCGTCAAGAACTCCGGCGACATCAGCCGCATGCGCTCGAAATTCAACGGCAAGTTCTGGTGGGACATGACGGAGGCAGAGCACCAGCAATTCCCCGGCGATTACGAGGCCCAGGTCGGCCAGGGCGAAGTGACCGTTCATTCCGAGGAGCATTTCGGCCAGAGCGACCGCGGCATCCTCCTGATCCGGCGCATGCTCAGCGACCAGCTCGACGCACTCGCCGCGGGCCGCGATCCGATCGGCGTCTCGTTCGACGCGAGCGCGCCGCCGGTCGAATTCGAAGCGGGGAATTACATCCGCGAAGGCTGAGTTGCAGCCGATCAGGCTGGACCGACAACGATAACAAAGACAAATTGGGGGAAGCGATGGTCGATATGACGTCACAGATGTCGGTGCAGACGGCTGCCGCGGCCAAGCCGTCGCCGCGGCGCTATTACGTGCTGGGCCTGCTCACCATCATCTACGCGCTAAACTTCCTCGACCGCACGATCTTCAACGTCCTGATCGAGCCGATCAAGAAGGAGTTCGCGCTCAGCGACACCATGATGGGCCTGCTCGCAGGCTTCGGCTTCGCGCTGTTCTACTCCCTCCTCGGCATTCCCATCGCGCGCGTCGCCGACCGCCTCAACCGGCGCAACATCGTCGCATTGGCCTTCGCGTTCTGGAGCGCGATGACGGCGCTGTGCGGCGCCGCCACCAGCCTGACCTCTTTGGCACTTGCCAGAATCGGCGTCGGCATCGGCGAATCCGCGGGCTCCCCGGCCTCGCAGTCGATCGTCGCCGATCTCTTCGCCAAGAACGAGCGTCCGCGCGCGCTCGGCATCTATGCCATCGGCACCTATCTCGGCGTCTTCCTCGGCTATTTCGTCGGCGGCTATATCAACCAGCACTATGGCTGGCGCATGGCCTTCTATGTCGCCGGCCTGCCCGGCATCCTGCTCGCACTCGTGCTGTGGCTGACGATCTCCGAGCCGAAGCGCGGCGCGATGCAGGAGAGTTTCGTGCCCGAGCCGCTCGGGCCGACGCTGCGCTTCCTCGGCTCGCAGAAGAGCTTCCTCATCGTCCTGATCGGCTTCTGCCTCACTACCTACACGAACTACGCGACCGCGGCCTGGATCCCGCCGTTCCTCGCCCGCGTGCATCATCTCTCCAGCGTCGAGATCGGCACCTATGCCGGCACCTTCAAGGGCCTCGCCGGCATGGCCGGCACCCTGCTCGGCGGCTTCGTGGTGGCGCAGGTGAGCCGCCGCGACGACCGCTGGAAGCTGTGGGCGCCCGCGATCACCTCAGGCCTCGCCGGCCCGGTGTTCGCATTGTGCATGCTGACGCAGGACTTCAGGATGATGGTTGCCATGCTGGCGCTGACCTCGTTCCTGGTCGGCTTCCATCTCGGCCCGATCTTCGCGATCGCGCAGACGGTGGCCAAGCCCAGCATGCGGGCGCTCGCCTCCGCGCTGATCGCGCTCACCGCCACCTGCTTCGGCCAGGGCGTCGGCCCGCTCGCGGTCGGCATGGTCAATGACGCGCTGAAGGGCACTTACGGCGCCGAGGCCGTGCGCTATTCCCTGCTCTCGGCGGCGGTCACGACCACCCTCGGCGCCCTGCTCTTCATCTGGGCGGCGCGCTCGATCCGGGCCGATATCGACCGGGCGGCCTGACGCCACCCGGGCCGCCAGCCCGGCGAAACCCACGAAGCGTATTCATGAAACCATTTTGAGGAACCCGCGAAACCATCCGGAAACAGATGGTCCTTAAAAAATGAGCCCATAGACGGCGGCAAAGCCCGTCGGGAGGCTCATATGAACCACTCCATTCATTCTGCTGATCGTGCGACCCATTTGAAGATCGTGGTGGTGGCGCTGGTGGCCGGCATCATGGTGGCCGGTTTCGGGATCGCAGCCCGCACCAATGCCGATTACAGCCAGACCGCCCAGTCGAATCACGTCATAAAGGCCGGCAAGCCGGTGGTCGTGACCAGCGCGGGCACCTCGGAGATTCGCTAGACCGGGAAACCTTGGCACCAAACTCCGACGAAATGGCCGCCTACGGGCGGCTTTTTTCATGCCGGGTTTCACGTCTGGCGCGCCAAACCGCGTTTCGTGCGCCATCGGGAAAAAGTGGTGTAGCGCCCGGGTCACTATTAATAACTGATTACTTCCCCGGAATTCCCAACCATTTCCAAATATGTCGAACTGTGGATGATGACGATCAATTGATTTCAGGCCAACTCTGGGGAGAACCATGAGCGGCGCACAATTTTTTCTGAAGCGGGTTCATTTGGGGAAGATCGCCGGGGTCGCGGCCCTGATGGGGGGACTCTGGACGTCACTCCCGCCCGGCCCGGCCATGGCGCAGTTCGTCTGCGCCGGCAGCGCGACCGGCTCGATCCCGGTCTCCGGCTCGGGCTCCTCTTCGGCCAACCAGCATGACGTGGCCTGCGGCATCTCCTCCGTGGCCCAGGGTGCGGCGGTCGGTACGTCGGGCGGTGCATCGGCCTACGGCTTTGGCGCTTTCGCTCTCGGTGCGAACACCACCTCAGTGGGCAGCTTCTCCGGCGCAGCCAGTCCGGCCGCGGGCGTGACCAGCATCGGCGCCAATGCCAACGCGATCGGCGCTCCCGCCGGCGTTTACAGCACCGCCATCGGCGCCGGCGCCGATCCCAACACCGGCAACAATGTCCAGTCGACCGGCGCCTACAGCGTCGCGATCGGCGGCGGCGACGGCGTCGGCGCAATCGCGGCGAAGTCGTCCGGAGCCCTGAGCGTGGCGATCGGCGGCAGCAGCAATGCAAGCGGCGCCAACAGCACGGCGGTCGGCGCCGGCGCGCAAGCGGCGTTCGCAAACTCGGCGGCGATCGGCAACGGAGCAACGGCCACGGCCGTCAACCAGGTTGCGGTTGGAACGGCCACGAACACCTACAAGATGGCCGGCCTGACCTCGGCGGCGAGCACCGCCGCGCAGACCGGCACGACCTCGTTCGTGACCACCGATGCCGCCGGCAATCTCGCCGCGACGAGCTTCAGCCCCGCCAATTTCCAGAACCAGATCAACTCGCTGTCGTCGCAGATCCTGGACAACCGCATCGAGGCCCGCACCGGCACCGCCGTCGCGCTCGCCGCCGGCTCCATGCCCGCCCTGCTGCCCGGCCGCAAATTCGCTCTGTCCGCCGGCTACGGCAATTTCCAGGGTGCCAACGCGTTTGCGATCGGCGCGACCGCGCTGCTCTACGACAGCAAGAACTACGCGATCGTCGGCAATGTCGGCGGCGGCGTAGGCCTCGAGCGCAGCGTCGCCGGTGGCCGCGGAGCCGTTTCGCTGCAATGGTAAGTGTGGTTCTCGCAGGTATCGCGCGGCGCATCGGCGCCGCGCTCTTCGTGCTGTTCGTGAGCTGCGGTCTCGCTTTGGCACAGGGACAGCCGCAGCCAACTCCGAACGCAAAGCCCGCCAATATCGACCGCAACGGCGTGCTGATGCTGATCCGCTCGTCGCTACTCGCGCTCGACCAGGCCAACAAGACCGGCAACTACACCGTGCTGCGCGACCTCGCCGCGCCCGGCTTTTCGGCCGTGAACACGGCGGCGCGGCTGGGAGAGATCTTCGCCACGCAGCGAAATGACAAGCTCGACCTGTCGGGCGTCGCCGTGATCGATCCCCAGCTCAGCGTGCTTCCCGAGATCGCGCCGAACGGCATGATGCGGATGGCCGGCTTCTTTCCGTCCGTGCCTTCGCAGGTGAATTTCGAGCTCCTGTTCGCACCGGTGGACGGCCAATGGCGGCTGTACGGGATTTCGGTGAACGTCGCGAACGCCGCGCCGGTCGCGCCTGCTCCTCCGCCCAGCGCCACGAAGAATCAGCCTGCGCCGAAAAAGCCGCCAGAGCCGAAGCCAGCCGCATCGCCGCCTCCCGCGGCAAAGTAGAGGCGCCAGATTGAGGGCACGAAAATCAAGGATATCCCCATGGGAGCGCTTGTTTAATCATGGCGAGCGCAACGTCCTTGACTTCACTCAGCCCCGCCTTTAAGTCCCCCCTCGTTCCGCGCGCTTTGAGCGAACCACGCGGGAGTAGCTCAGTTGGTTAGAGCGCCGGCCTGTCACGCCGGAGGTCGCGGGTTCGAGCCCCGTCTCTCGCGCCATTTTGGCAATCCCTTCATAGTCTTAGCCTGAACTCCTGGATACCTGTCGCAGCTTCGGTCGCGATCGGCCGGCTGGACTCGCGGCGGTGTCCGCCCGCGCCCGAATCGTCTACGCCTGAAAGGACTTAGCGGGGTCCCCACGCATTCTCGGCTTTTCCAGGGATTCCCCGTCATTGGAAAATTGAGGAGGCCAGTCATGGCTAAAAAGGATTCGGCCAAGAAGGACCCGGCGAAGAAGGCAGCCGCTCCCGCCACCGTCACGCTCAAGCACCTCGCCGCCGATATCGCCGAGAGCCAGGACCTCTCGAAAAAGCACGCAGAAGCCGTCCTGACGGACATGGTCGACCTGATCGCCAAGCACCTGAAGAAGGGCGATCGCGTCCGCATCGTGGGCCTCGGCATCCTCCAGGTACGCAAGCGCGCCGCCCGTACCGGCCGCAACCCCGCCACCGGCGAGCCGATCCACATCAAGGCCAGCAAGAAGGTCACCTTCCGCCCCGTGAAGGAACTGAAAGAGGCGATCTGAGCCAAGGTTTCGTTAAGGCTGATCCCCCCTCGATCCGGCCGCAACGCGGCCCGCTTTCTGGTATACCGCCTGTCTTCCCCTGACCCGGCGGTTTGACCAGAAATGTCCTCCCTCACCTTTTCGCACACCGTAACCGAGCGCTTCCTGCGCTACGTCACCATCGACACCCAGTCCGATCCGGATTCGCCTCGCTCGCCCTCGACCGAGAAGCAGAAGGATCTCGGCCGCGTGCTCGCCGCCGAGCTGAAGGCCATGGGCGTCGCGGACGCGCATCTCGACGAATACGGCTATGTCTACGGCACCATCCCGGGCAACACCGACAAGAAGGTGCCGGTGATCTGCTTCTGCTCGCACATGGACACCTCGCCCGACGTGACCGGCAAGGACGTCAAGCCGCAGACCTGGCAGAACTATCGCGGCGGCGACATCACGCTGCCCGGCGACACCAGCCAGGTGATCCGCTTCAATGAGCATCCGGCGCTGAAGAACCAGATCGGCAACGACATCATCACCACCGACGGCACGACGCTGCTCGGGGCCGACAACAAGGCCGGCGTCGCCGAGATCATGGATGCCGCGCATTTCTTCATCAGCAATCCCGATGTGAAGCACGGCACCATCAAGATCCTGTTCACGCCGGACGAGGAGATCGGCCGCGGCGTCGACAATGTCGACATCAAGAAGCTGGGCGCCGATTTCGGCTACACGATGGACGGCGAGAGCGCCGGCTGCGTCGAGGACGAGACCTTCTCCGCCGACGGCGCCACCATCACCATCACAGGCGTCAGCGCCCATCCAGGCTACGCCAAGGGCAAGATGGAGCACGCGATCAAGATCGCGGCGGCCATCGTCGAGAGGCTTCCGAAGGAAGGCTGCTCGCCGGAGACGACCTCGGGCAAGCAGGGCTTTTTGCATCCGATCGGCATCGAGGGCGCGCTGGAGCAGGCGACGCTCTCCTTCATCGTGCGCGACTTCACCGAGGAAGGGCTGAAGGAGAAGGAGGTCCTGCTCGAGGGCATCGTCAAGGACGTCATGAAGGACTATCCGCGCTCGACCTACAAATTCGAAGTGCGCGAGCAGTACCGCAACATGAAGCAGGTGATCGACCGTCACCCGCACGTGCTGGAATACGCCATCGAGGCGATCCGCCGCGCCGGCCTGCGCCCGATGCGTACCGCGATCCGCGGCGGCACCGACGGCTCGCGCCTGTCCTTCATGGGCCTGCCCTGCCCCAACATCTTCGCCGGCGAGCACGCCTTCCACTCGCGGCTCGAATGGGTGAGCCGGCAGGACATGGAAAAGGCCGTCCAGACCATCGTGCATCTGGCGATGATCTGGGAAGAGAAGGCCTGAAGCGAACATCAGGCGGCCGGGCTTGCGCCCGGCCGATCATGCGATGACTACGGCACGGGCATCGCGCGCGGACTGCGATGGAAGCGGTTTGAGCTCGCCATCCAGTTCGGCAAGGGTTCGCCGTCACGATGGCGTCCGCCGGCCACCGCCGCAGCCCAGGCCACCGCGGCCCCGATCAGGGTCGCGGCCGCGATCGAGAACGCCACGATGATCGAGTTGCGCCGCGCGCGGCTGATGGCCGTCTTTGCGTCCGCAATCAATGCATCGACGCGCCGTTCGGCGTCGGGGGCCTGCAGCCCCGTGAGGCCGGCGACCTGCTGCACGAGATAGGCCCGGTCATCGCTGCTGACACCGCTGTGGCTGGACGACGTCATCAAAATGCGTCCGGCTTCAGCCCGCGCTTCTCTCAGGTCGATGTTGGGCGCCCGGCGCGGGGCGCGGAACAGCTTGTCCAGCTCATAGCTGAGCATCGGCTCGGCTGCGGAACTGCTGCCGGCCGAGCTGCGCAGTGGCGAACGCTCGATCGCGGCGGCGCCAAGCAGTGCCAGCAGTGCCGCGCCGGCCAGCACGGCCAGGGCCCAGGCCGTCAGCCCGTGCAGGCCGTCCCGCCGCTCGCCATCGTCTTCGATCGTCGCCAGCGTCGGCGCCGGGCGCGTGGTGCGGCCCGCGATGTAGCCGCCGAAGCCGAAGCTGATGATCGCCTGAATGATCAGGTAAAACCCGGAGAGCAGCGCCAGTGCCGCCGAGGCATCGCGCCATGTCGGCGAGGCCGAGCTGACACCGAGACCGACGGCGACGCCAAAGCCGACGAGGATGAACGACATCGCGCCGGCGGCGAGAGCGCCTGCGAATACCGAGCTCCACTGAATGCTTCGGGGAGCTTCGCCCTCGAGGCCGCCCTCGATGATTTCTTCCCGCATGATCGTTTCGATCGTCATCGCGGCGCTCTCAACGCAGGCCGAAGAACGACAGGATCGCCATGATGACGACGATCAAGCCGATCAGATAAATCAGTCCGTCCATTGTCCGTCCTCCAGTTTCTTATGGTCGCTAATCGCGACGTCTGCGGAACGTTCCAAACTGGACGGAGCGGCGGGAACAACCGGGCGAGACGCGGATGGTCTGCGGGAGTCTCGAGGAATGAAGATTTTGAGCACAGGGCCTCAGCCGGTCAGCGCCGGCTGGGGCCCGTCCTGCAATCACCGGACCTGTCCGGAGCGACAGCGGAAGCCGGGAGGTTCCCCAGCCGGCTCGCGCGGCGGCCGTCGAAACATTGGCCTCCTCACGCCCGATCATCGTCCGCCAATGAGAAGCTCTCGCAGCGCGTGTGCTGCTGCGGCAATTGTTCCTAGGACGTAACAATGTTGCGGGTCGACACTATTCCCGGCCCCGTGCTAGGCCGGGCGCAGACCGCAACCAGAGTAACGTCGTGCTCGCGAACCTTCAGCCCCTAGGAACCTGCCGTCCGCGCAACTGGCGCGGGCTGCTTTCCGTGCTGATCGCGGTTGTCTATCTGCTCGCGGGCGCGCTTCACGGCGCGCACGACATCGACGTCACCACGCCCGGTGGCGGTTCGGAGATCGCCGCGGTCCTCGATGGCCCGACGGGCCATGGCGACCACAAGGCCATCGGCGGACATCATTGCCATGGCTGCTTCTCGCTGGCGGTGACGCAGCCGGCGCCGTCGACCGCATCGCCCGCGCCTGTCTCGGCAACGAGCCCGCAACATGCGCCCCAGCTCGCCGGCATCATCCCCGACACCGACTCTCCCCCTCCCAAACATATTGCCTGAACGGATTGGTCGGGCGTTTCGCGCCCATTAGGTTCATCCTTCACGGGTCGGTTTTATGTTTCGCAGGAGAATGGCCGCGCGCCTGGCGTGCGCGGTGGCGTGTCTGATTGCAGGATCGGCGCTTGCGCCCTCGCACGCCCAGACTTTGACGATGCGTAGCGCGTTGTCGCGCGCGCTGGCCGCGAGCCCGCGCCTGACGGCGGCGGAGCGCGACGTCGGTATCGCCACGGGCCAGCGCATCCAGGCCGGCGCCCTGCTCAATCCGGAGCTGTCCTACGAGCAGGACGACTCCTTCGGCTCCGGCAAATATCGCGGGACCCGATCGGCCGAGACCACGCTCCAGATCAGCCAGGCCTTCGAGCTGTTCGGCAAGCGCGACGCGCGGATCGCAGCCGGCGCTGCCGGTATCGAGGTCGCCGCGATCCAGCGCAAGGCCGTCAGGCTCGAGGTGCTGTCCGAGACCGCGATCGCCTTCCTCGGCGTGCTCGGTGCGCAGCGGCGGATCAGTATCCTCGACGAGCAGATCGCCGCCATCGACCGCCTGACGCCGCTGCTCCGCCGCCGCGTCGAGGCCGGCGCCTCCTCGCCGGCCGAGACCGGTCGCGCCGAAGTCGCCTCCGCCCTGGTGAAGGCCGACCGCGAGCGCTTCAAGGCGACGCTGGCGAGCGCCCGGCGCGAGCTTGCGGTGCTGATGGGAGATCCCAACGCCAAATACGGCGAGGTCTCCGGCCGGCTCGACACCATGGGGCGGCCGCCGACGTTCCAATCGGTGGTTGCCGCCATCGACGCCAATCCGCAGCTGGTGCGCTGGACCGCGGTCTATGCCCAGCGCAACGCCGAGCTGCTGCTCGCGCGGCTCAAGCCCTATCCGGACGTGCGCATCGCCGCCGGCTGGCGCCATTTCAACGAGACCAATGACGATGCGGTGCGCCTGTCCTTGTCGGTGCCGATCCCCGTGTTCGACCAGAACCAGGGCAATATCCTCTCGGCGCAGGAAAGCCTCGCCAAGACCAAGGCCGAGCGCGAGGCCAACCGCAACACGCTGATCGTGATTGCCGGCCGCGCCTACGACTCGCTGCAAGGCTCGCTGCGCGAGCTCGCGGTGCTGCGCGAGACCGCCATTCCCAAGGCGGTCGAAGCGTCCGAAGCGATCTCGCAAGGCTACGGCCAGGGCCGCTTTACCCTGCTCGAGGTGCTCGACGCCCAGGCCAGCGTCACCCAGGCCCGGCTGCGCGAGCAGGAGGCGCTGCAGAACTTCCATGCCGGCGTTGCGACCATCGAGGGCCTCGTCGGCAATCCCTTCACGCTGGCACGGGAGAGCGCGCGATGAAGACGTCCTCGACCATCCTCGTCGCCGTCATCGCCGCCGCGCTCGGCGCTTACGGTTACTCCCTGCTCGCTCCGGCCAAGGTCGAGCCTGCCGGGCACGCCGAGCATTCCGAGCCGAAGAAACCGAACGACCATGTCGAGCAGGACGAGCACGGCGCCGACCGCATCCGCATCTCCGACGTCAAGCTGGCCGCCGCCGGCGTCGTGCTCGCGGAGGCTGCGGGCGCGACGCTGACCGATACGCTCTCTTTCAACGGCATCCTGCGCGCCAACCAGGAAGCCGTGGTGCAAGTGACGCCGCGCTTTCCGGGCCTCGCCAAATCGATCCAGAAGCGTATCGGCGACAAGGTCGGCAAGGACGATTTGCTCGCCGCGATCGAGAGCAACCAGAGCCTCACCGTCTACGAGCTGAAGGCGCCCATCGCCGGCACCATCATCGAGCGGCAGATCTCGCTCGGCGAATATGCCTCCGAGCAGAAGCCGGCTTTCGTGGTCGCCGATCTCTCCACCATCTGGGTCGATCTGTCGATCTATCGGCAGGACCTCAGGCGCGTGCACCTCAACGACGAGGTGCTGATCGATCCCGACGACGGCCGCGGCGAGATCAAGGGCACCATCTCCTATATGGCGCCGATCGGCTCGAGCGAAACGCAAACGGCGCTGGCCCGCGTGGTGCTGCAAAATCCCGACGGGAGGCTGCGGCCCGGCCTGTTCGTCACCGCGCGGCTGATCCTCGCCGCGCGCAACGTCGCGGTCGCCGTGCGCCGGAGCGCGATCCAGACTCTGGAGAACAGGACGATCGTGTTCGTCCGCGAGGACGGCGACAAGATCGAGGCGCGGCCCGTGGAGCTCGGCGATTCCGACCCGCGCCACGTCGAGATCAAGGCGGGCCTGTCCGCCGGCGAGCACTACGTCGCGGAGAACAGCTTCGTCGTGAAGGCCGAGATGGGCAAGGGCGAGGCCGAGCATGATTGAGCGCCTCATCGCCGTCTCGCTGCAGCAACGCTGGCTGGTGCTGCTGATCGCGCTCGGTGCGATCGCGTTCGGGGCCTGGAATTTCCAGCAACTGCCGATCGACGCCGTGCCTGACATCACCAACGTCCAGGTCCAGATCAACGCCCGCGCGCCCGGCTATTCGCCGCTGGAAACCGAGCAGCGCATCACCTTCCCGGTCGAAACAGCGATGGGCGGCCTGCCCAAGCTCGACTACACCCGCTCGCTGTCGCGCTACGGCCTCAGCCAGGTGACGGTCGTCTTCAAGGACGGCACCGACATCTTTTTCGCCCGCCAGCTTGTCGGGGAGCGCATCCAGCAGGTGAAGGACCAGCTTCCAGCCGGCGTCGACGTCGCGATGGGACCGCTCTCGACCGGGCTCGGCGAGATCTTCATGTATACCGTCGAGGCCAAAGCGGGCGCGAAGGCACAAGGCGGCCACGACTATTCGCTGACCGATTTGCGCACCGTGCAGGACTGGATCATCCGGCCGCAGCTTCGCAACGTGCCGGGGGTGATCGAGGTCAACACCATTGGCGGCTTCGAGCGGCAATTCCACGTGCTGCCGGATCCCGGCAAGCTGATGGCCTACAAGCTCGGCTTCCGCGACGTCATGACGGCGCTCGCCGCCAACAATGCCAATGTCGGCGCCGGCTATATCGAGCGCAACGGCGAGCAATATCTGGTTCGCTCGCCGGGCCAGGTCGGCAATATCGGCGAGATCCAGGACATCGTGATCGGCTCGCGCGGCAGCAATCCCGTCAGGATCAGGGATGTCGCGACCGTCACCGAGGGACGCGATCTTCGCACCGGGGCCGCGACCCGCAACGGCGAGGAAAGCGTGCTCGGCACCGCTATGCTGCTGATCGGCGAGAACAGCCGCACCGTGGCGCGCCGCGTCGCTGCCCGTCTCGAGGAGATCGCCAAGTCCCTGCCCGACGGCGTCGTGACGCGCACCGTCTACGACCGCACCTATCTGGTCGAAGCCACCGTGCGCACCGTCCGGAACAACCTGCTGGAAGGCGCGGCGCTCGTGGTCGCCGTGCTGTTCCTGATCCTCGGCAACATCCGCGCCGCGCTCGTGACGGCCTGCGTCATTCCGCTGTCGATGGCCATGACCATCACCGGCATGGTCGAGACCAAGGTCAGCGCCAATTTGATGAGCCTGGGCGCCATCGACTTCGGCATCATCGTGGACGGCGCGGTGATCATCGTCGAGAACTGCCTGCGCATGCTGGCCGAGGCCCAGCGCGAGAAAGGCAGGCTCCTCACCACGTCCGAACGATTGCGCACCATCCTGGACGGGTCGAGCGAGGTCATCAAGCCGAGCCTGTTCGGAACGTTGATCATCGCGGTGGTCTATCTGCCCGTGCTGACGCTGACCGGGGTCGAGGGCAAGATGTTCACGCCGATGGCGCTGACGGTGCTGATGGCGCTCGGTGCTGCCGCCCTGTTCTCCGTCACTTTCGTGCCGGCCGCCGTTGCCATTTTCGTCTCCGGCAAGGTATCCGAGCACGAAAACCTGTTCATGCGGGGAGCGAAGCGCGCCTATCTTCCCCTGCTCCGCCTTGCCATCGACAACCGCGGCACGGTCGCCATCCTGGCTGTGTTGATCGTCATCGCGAGCGGCGTCGCGGCCTCGCGGATGGGCGGCGAGTTCATTCCGAGCCTGGACGAAGGCGACGTCGCGCTGGCCTCGATCCGGATTCCCGGCACCAGCCTCACCCAGTCGCTGGACCTGCAGAAGGCGCTGGAAAAGCGCGTCATGCAGATTCCTGAAGTGAAGGAGTTCTTCACCCGTATCGGCACCGCGGAGATCGCAACCGACCCGATGTCGCCGGCGCAAACCGACGGCTACATCATGCTCAAGCCGCGCATCGAATGGCCCGACCCGGACAAGCCGAAATCGGAGGTGATCGAGGCCATCGACCGTGCCGCCGACGACATTCCCGGCAGCGCCTACGAACTCTCCCAACCGATCCAGTTCCGCGTCAACGAGCTGATTTCGGGCGTGCGCAGCGACGTCGGCGTCAAGATCTTCGGCGACGACCTCGACATCCTGCAAGGCGCCGCGAAGCAGGTCGAGGCCGCGATCCGCGGCATCCGCGGCGCGAGCGACGTCAAGATCGAGCAGGTCTCTGGCCTGCCCATCCTGACAGTCCGCCTCGATCGCCAGGCCCTCGCCCGCTACGGCCTCAGCGTCGCCGAGGTGCAGGGCATCGTCGAGATCGCGGTCGGCGGCAAGTCGGCCGGCAAGCTGTTCGAGGGCGACCGCCGTTTCGACATCGTCGTACGTCTGCCGGAGCATCTGCGCGGCAATCTCGAGGCGATCCGGGCCATCCCGATCCCGCTGCCGCCTGGCGAGGAAACCGCCTCCGGCGCGCCGATCCGAACGGCCCTACCGGCCTCCCCCCTCGCCCAGATGCGCTATGTTCCGCTGTCCTCGGTCGCGACCGTCGATGCGACGCCCGGCCCGAACCAAATCAGCCGCGAGAACGGCAAGCGGCGTATCGTCGTCACCGCCAATGTCCGCGCGCGCGATCTCGGCTCCTTCGTCACCGAGGCCGAGGCGGCGGTGGCCGAGAAGGTGAAGCTGCCGCCCGGCTACTTCATCGGCTGGGGCGGCCAGTTCGAGCAACTGGTGTCCGCCACCAAGCGGCTGACCATCGTGGTCCCCGTGGCGCTGCTGCTGGTGTTCCTGCTGCTGTTCATGGGCATGGGATCGGCGGCCGATGCGGCGCTGGTGTTCTCCGGCGTGCCGCTGGCGCTGACCGGCGGCGTCGCGGCGCTGCTGCTGCGCGGCATTCCGCTCTCCATCAGCGCGGGCGTCGGCTTCATCGCGCTGTCGGGCGTCGCCGTGCTCAACGGCCTCGTCATCATCGCCTTCATCGAACGGCTGCGCAGCGAGGGGCGACCGCTCGTGGAGGCCGTGCGCGAAGGCGCCCTGACGCGGCTGCGTCCGGTGCTGATGACTGCGCTGGTCGCCTCGCTCGGCTTCGTGCCGATGGCACTCGCCACCGGCGCCGGCGCCGAGGTGCAGCGGCCGCTCGCGACCGTGGTGATCGGCGGCATCATCTCCTCGACGGTACTGACCTTGCTGGTCCTGCCGGCGCTCTACGTGCTGTTCCGGCGTGACGCGCGAAGCGAAACGCCTACAATGGCGGCTGATTTGGCGGCTTCCGGGGAGCGCTAGAATTGGGCAGCCACGACCATCACGGTCATCATCACCATGATCATGCCGACCATTCGCATGATCATGGCCACGATCATGGTCATGACCACGGCCATGCACATGTCCACGCCCCCGCCAATTTCGGCAAGGCGTTCGCGATCGGCATTGCGCTCAACACCGCGCTCGTCGTGGCCGAGGCAATTTACGGCTATCTCGGCAACTCCACCGCCCTGCTCGCGGACGCCGGCCATAATTTGTCCGACGTGCTCGGCCTGGTCGTGGCCTGGGGCGCCTCGATCGCGGCGCGGCGCGCGCCGAGCGGCCGCTTCACCTACGGTTTTCGCGCGTCCACCATCCTGGCCGCTCTGGCCAATGCGGTGTTCCTGCTGGTCGCCACCGGTGCCATCGGCTGGGAGGCGATCCTGCGCCTGCGCGAGCCGGAGCCGGTCGCGGGCCTCACCGTGATGGTGGTGGCCGGCATCGGCATCCTCATCAACGGCTTTACCGCCATGCTGTTCGCGAGCGGGCGCAAGGACGACATCAACATCGAGGGTGCCTATCTGCACATGGCCGCCGACGCCGCGGTCTCGCTCGGCGTCGTGGTCTCCGCGGCCCTGATCATCTGGACCGGCTGGCTCTGGCTCGACCCCGTCACCAGCCTCGCGATCTGCGCCACCATCCTCTGGAGCACGACCAGCCTCCTGCGCGGCTCGATCGACATGTCGATGGCGGCGGCCCCGAAAGGCACCGACATCGGTGCGATCAAGCTCTTCCTGCTGAAGCGGCCCGGCGTCTCAGGCATCCACGATCTCCATGTCTGGCCGATCTCGACCACCGAGACCGCGCTGACCTGTCATCTCGTGATGCCCGTAGGTAGCGACGATGCGTTCCTGATGGAGACCGCGCAGATGCTCAAGGCCTCCTTCCGCATCGGCCACTCCACGCTGCAGATCGAGACGCATCCGGACAATGGCTGCGCGCTGGCGCCGGACGACGTGGTGTAGCCGCGCCTAGGCCTCGCCGCCGACCCGGCCGATCTTGGCCCGGAGCCAGTCGAACAGCACGCCGCCCAGCATCGCGCTCGCGCCGGCGAGGAAAGGAATGGCGTAATAGGCGTAGCGATTGAGCCCATAGACCAGGAAGGTCGGAAACGCGGCGCTGATCAGCGCGAGCATGATCATCAAGGCGCCGCCGGTGACGAGGCCGCCGGAGGGCCGCCGGACAAGCCCTGCACGGCTTGCGGGGACGCCGATCAGAAGCACGAGCGCAAGGCAGAGCGTCGCCGAGGACAACCACCGGATCATTCCCGGGATATCGTCATATTCGGTCGAAACCAGCAGCCCGCAGCACAGCGAGACGAGTTCCGAGTTCGGCGCATAGCCGCGCGCAAACACCCGGTTGAGGGTGAGCTGAAGCCGATCCGCGGACAGCAGCCGCGACAGCGGCCACCAGGGTTTGTAATCGTCGCGGATCAACTGTCCGGGCTTGAGCCCCGTCGGGCTGCCGAAGAACGGAAACCGGTCGCGGTCCATGAAGTACTCGTAGCCCTGCGGATTGGGCGTCCGCCGCGCCGCCGGGTTGGCGTCGAACAGCAGGAAGTACATCTCACGGAGAAAATGCCTGGTGAGGTGTCGATAGAGCGTCGACGGCGTCGTCAACGTTTCCACGAAGATGTCGCGCGTCACCCGCTCGAGATCCCCTTCGCTGTCGCCGGCCTTCGCCAGACGGTGCATCGCACCGAACGGCCACTGATAGATCTCGACGTCGGGCCACCCCTGAGGCGTGTCCGCAGCCCGCATCTGCTCGACGAACGGCCGCGCCTGCGCCTTGCGATCGAGATGAACGCCGTGCTCGAAATCGCCGGAATAGCCGACCACGAAGGCCATCACGGCCAGAATCTCGTTGCCGGCGGGGCGCTTGCCGATCACGGCATTGATCGCCACCGGCGTCAGATAGACAGCTGTTGCGAGAACGCCCGCCAGCGCAAGCACGCCAATCCGGCGCAGGAGGCCTCAGTCCAGAACCACCGCCAGCCACAACAGGATGATTGCGGCCTGTCCAAGGGTCGCCGACCGGCAGGTCATCACGGCGCCGAGCGTCAAGCCCACGGCCGCCGCAGCCGGCCACACCGGCCATTTCCGGAAGACGGCGCCGACGGCGATGAAGGCCGCAAGACTGACCAGGAAGTTGGAGATCGTCTCCGCACCGATCGTATTGTCGTAGTGGACGATGCGGCCATGCAGCGCCGCAAGACAGAAAGCCAGCAACGCGAAGACGCGCGGCGCGCCGGCGAAACGCACGATCCCCGCGACGAACAGTGCGGTGCCGATGCTGATCAGGTGCTGCACGATGACGAAGACCAGGATGTGCGGGCCGAACAGTTTTGACAGCAGCACCAGGAACGCGGCCACGCCGTACGGCCGCTTCATCGTATCCTCGAGATAGTGTCCTTTCAGGATGGCTTCGGCCTGGATGATATAGGCCGCGCTGTCTTCGTGAATGAAGTGATCGGGCCAGTTGACCAGGAAAGCGAGGTGAACCATCAGGGCAAGCCCAATGGCGCCGACCCAGATCCAGAACCACGCGATAGAGCCTGCCCACCTTGGCAAGGCGGACCAAAGACCCGTGCGCTGGTTCAATGCTGGATTCATCTGCAATGCTCGCAACCGTGAGTTCGGGGCGACTACGTCGCCTTCGCGGTCACGATCCAGATCGCGCCCTGCAACGCGACGCTCTGCCCCTTCTGGAACGGCGCGAGCATCTCGCGGATCGAGGCCCTTGCGGCGGCATGGGTCTCCGGCGGGTGGCCCTGCAGCGCGCGACTGGCGGGGCCGATCTGGAGCGCGCCGTCCACCGCCGCGTCGAGGCCGCCGCCGATCGCGATATCCATGGGAAGATTGTGCGGCTCCATGGCGACGTCCGCGAAGCCCGCGCCTTTGAGGATGCGCATCACGCGCTCTTCCGAGGCGAAGGCGAACGGGCCCGGCTCCTCCGGTCCGACCGGCGGCATCTTGGGCACGTGCTTGTAGACCGCCATCAGCGGCGCCATCATCCAGGGATTTTCCTTCGGCTCACGCCAGCAAGCGAAGGCGAGCCGCCCGCTCGGCTTCAGCGCACGGCGGAGATTGGTGAAGGACGCAACGGGATCGGCGAAGAACATCACGCCGAAGCGCGACGCCAGCAGATCGAAGCTCGCGGGCTCGAATGGATGGACGGTGGCATCCGCCAGCACGAAATCGAGCGGCAGCCCCTTCGGCGCGAACGCGCGCGCCTGCGCCAGCATCGGCTCGGAGACGTCGAGGCCGAGCGCAAATCCGTTCGGCGCCACTGCCTTTGCGAACGCGAAGGTCGTCGCACCGGAGCCGCAACCGACATCGATAACGCGCTCGCCCGGCTTCACGCCGGCGCGGTCGATCAGCACCTCGGCGATGGGCCCGAGCAGGCTCTCCTGCGCCGCGTGCCGATCGGCCCAGCGCTGCCCGCTGGGGCCGTTCCAATAGGCGATCTGGTCGGCGTTCTCTGCGTGTCCGCTGGGCTGTTGCATCGGGAGCCTCTTGATTGCTGCTAGTCTGCGTCCGTAATCCACTGCACGCCCGCGGCAGAGATCTCAAGCAGAACCGTTCGAGACAGCTCCGCCCAGGGCGTGGCGCTGTCATCGTACTCGATCAGCTCGTAACGGCGACCACAATTGCGCGCACCGCAGGGCGGACGATTGGGCGCTACGTCCCACGGGATCGCGGCGCGCCGCTGCAATTCCGCGAGAGCCTCTTGGCGTGTCTGAAATCGGCCCTGGGGCTCGGCGTGCAACTCGTCCTCGATGACAAACATCGCTCTAGCCCATGCCATCAGCGTTCAGCTCTACCGCGATCCGCCAGCGAGAGGCTTGCCGACCAAACGCCCGCCTACCCTCGCTCCGCGCTAACGCCTTGGATGTGCCGGCTTGCCGAGCCGCAGCTCGCACCGCGAGCGAAGGCTGGTGGGCGGTCACGGATTCGAACCGCGGACCCTCTCGGTGTAAACGAGATGCTCTAACCAGCTGAGCTAACCGCCCCTCGCCGCCTCTTTATCCCTACCCGCCCTCGGTCGGCAAGCCCGACCTCAGTCCTGCGGACGCCCCGGCAGCAGCGGTACGGCGTCGATCCAGACCGCCGCCGACTGGCACCAGATCTGCCGGACCGGGCGCAATTTGTCGCGCTGGCGGACCGAGCCCCAGCGGATGCCCCAATCGTCGGCCTGGTCGCCCTCGCCGCTGGTGAACAGCGGGGAACCGCAGTCGGCGCAGAAATGTTGGAAGCGCATCCGGCCATTGTCGCCGCGCTTGCCGTAGACCTTTGGCGTGCCGGCGGTGAGCTTGACGTCCGCAGCCCTGCAGATCGCGGTCACCCGGAACGGTGAGCCGGTCAGCGTCTGGCAATCGGTGCAGTGGCAGACCGAGACCGCCTGAGGATCGACCTCGGCCTCATAGGTGATCTTTCCGCAATGGCACGCCCCGTCGATCCGCATCGCTCCCCCCAAAACAAAAACGGCGCCCGAAGGCGCCGTTCTATCATCTTTTGCGATGGCTTAGTGAGCGGTCAGGCCGCCGGCGGCTTCGTCCCCGTCCGGCTTCACCGTCACCTTGGTGTCCTCTTCCCAGACGATCGGCACAGGCTTCTTCACCAGCGCCTTGGCGACGACGTCGTCGAGGCGGGAGACCGGGATGATCTCCATGCCGCCCTTGATCGCATCGGAAATCTCCGTGAGATCCTTGGCGTTGTCCTCGGGGATCAGCACCGTCTTGATGCCGCCGCGGGCCGCAGCCAGCAGCTTCTCCTTCAGACCGCCGATCGGCAGCACGCGGCCGCGCAGCGTGATCTCGCCGGTCATCGCGACATCATGGCGGACCGGAATGCCGGTCATGACCGAGATGATCGCGGTGGCCATGGCGACGCCCGCCGACGGACCATCCTTCGGCGTCGCGCCTTCCGGCACGTGCACGTGGATGTCGCGGCGGTCGAACATCGGCGGCTCGATGCCGTAGTTGATCGCGCGCGAGCGGACATAGGACGCCGCCGCGGAGATCGACTCCTTCATCACGTCACGCAGATTGCCCGTGACCGTCATCTTGCCCTTGCCGGGCATCATGACGCCTTCGATCGTCAGCAGTTCGCCGCCGACATCGGTCCAGGCAAGGCCGGTGACGATGCCGACCTGCGGCTCGCTCTCGATTTCGCCGAAGCGGTACTTCGGAACGCCGAGCAGCTCTTCCAGAGTCTTCTCGGTGACCTTGACCGACTTCTTCTTGGAGATCATCAGCTCCTTCACCGCCTTGCGGGCGAGTGTCGAAAGCTCACGCTCCAGGTTGCGCACGCCCGCTTCGCGGGTGTAGCGGCGGATCAGAAGCAACAGCGCGTCGTCGTCGATTGAGAACTCCTTGGAGTCCAGACCGTGCTTGGACACCGCGTTCGGGATCAGATGCTTGCGCGCGATCTCGACCTTCTCGTTCTCGGTGTAGCCCGCGATCCGGATGATCTCCATGCGGTCCATCAGCGGGCCCGGAATATTGAGCGTATTCGCGGTCGTGATGAACATCACGTTGGACAGATCGTAGTCGACCTCGAGATAGTGGTCGTTGAAGGTCCCGTTCTGCTCGGGGTCGAGGACCTCGAGCAAGGCGGAGGACGGATCGCCGCGGAAGTCGGCGCCCATCTTGTCGATCTCGTCCAGCAGGAACAGCGGATTGGACGACTTCGCCTTCCGCATCGACTGGATGATCTTGCCGGGCATCGAACCGATATAGGTACGGCGGTGACCGCGGATCTCGGCTTCGTCGCGCACGCCGCCGAGCGAGACGCGCACGAACTCGCGCCCCGTCGCCTTCGCGATCGACTTGCCGAGCGAGGTCTTGCCGACGCCGGGAGGTCCGACGAGGCACAGGATCGGGCCTGTCAGCTTGTTGGCGCGCGACTGCACCGCGAGATACTCGACGATACGTTCCTTGACCTTCTCGAGACCGTAGTGATCGGAGTCCAGGATGGCTTGCGCCTGCTCCAGGTCCTTCTTCACCTTGGACTTCTTGTTCCACGGAATCGACAGCAGCCAATCCAGATAGTTGCGCACAACGGTCGCTTCCGCGGACATCGGCGACATCTGACGCAGCTTCTTCAATTCGTGCTGCGCCTTCTCGCGCGCTTCCTTGGAGAGCTTGGTCTTGGAGATCTTCTCTTCGAGATCGGCGAGCTCGTCGCGACCATCGTCGTCGCCGAGTTCCTTCTGGATCGCCTTCATCTGCTCGTTGAGATAATACTCGCGCTGGGTCTTCTCCATTTGCCGTTTGACCCGAGAACGAATCCGCTTCTCGACCTGCAGCACCGAGATTTCGCTCTCCATCAGGCCCAGCACCTTCTCGAGGCGCGTGGTGACGGACAGCGTCTCCAGGATGCCCTGGCGATCGGCGATCTTGACCGCGAGATGCGAGGCGACGGTGTCGGCGAGCTTGGCGAAATCGGTGATCGCCTGCACGACGCCGACGACCTCGGCGGAGATCTTCTTGTTGAGCTTCACATAGCTCTCGAAGTCGGACACGACCGAGCGCGCCATCGCTTCCGCCTCGACCGACTTGGCATCGGTGTCGGCGAGCGCAATTGCGGTCGCTTCGTAATAGTCGGCGCGATCGGTGTATTTCTGCACGCGCGCACGCTCGAGCCCCTCGACCAGCACCTTCACGGTGCCGTCGGGAAGCTTCAAGAGCTGCAGCACGCTGGCGAGCGTACCAGTCTCGTAAATGGAATCAGGCGCCGGATCATCGTCGGACGCGTTCTTCTGCGTCGCGAGCATGATCAGCGCGTCGTTCTTCATCACCTCTTCGAGCGCGCGGATGGATTTCTCGCGGCCGACGAAGAGCGGAACGATCATGTGCGGGAAGACGACGATGTCGCGCAGCGGCAGCACGGGATAGGCGTGCGTTTCGCCATGGACGATGGTTGGCCGCGGTTTTGGATTAGTCATGGCCTTTTCCTTTTGCTTTGCCCCCCTGCACGCAGTCCGCCGTCGTCATGCGCAACCGCCACAAGGTGCCGAGGTGATCCGAGAAACCGGCCTACCAGTCGAAGGTTGGACCGGCCTTGCCGGATCGGAACTGAGGCGAATCTTGAAGAGAATTTTTGCTCGCCGCCGACATTAGGTGGCTATCCACCAGGGGGGTGTCAAGTCATTGAAAAACGCGCGCCATCAGGCGCTTACGCAACGCGATAAGCGACACAACACGGGCTGCGGAACAACATTTCCGCAGCCCGACTCAAAGGTACGATTGGAGCGTTCCAGCGCCGTCAGGTCAGGCGCTGGCGTTCTCGACCGCGCGATCGGTCCGATCGGCGTAGATGTAGAGCGGACGGGCCGTGCCTTCCACGACTTCGCGGGAAATCACGACTTCTTCCACACCTTCCAGGCCCGGCAGGTCGAACATGGTCTCGAGCAGGATCGCCTCGAGGATCGAACGCAGGCCGCGAGCACCGGTCTTGCGCTCGATCGCCTTGCGGGCGACCGCGCCAAGCGCCTCGTCGGCGAAGGTCAGCTCGATGTTCTCCATCTCGAACAGCCGCTGGTACTGCTTCACCAGCGCGTTCTTCGGCTCGGTCAGAATCTTCTTGAGCGAGGCCTCGTCGAGATCCTCGAGCGTCGCCACGACTGGCAGACGGCCGACGAATTCCGGGATGAGGCCGTACTTCAGAAGGTCCTCGGGCTCGACGTGACGGAAGATCTCGCCGGTCCGGCGGTCTTCGGGCGCCATCACCTGGGCGGCGAAACCGATCGAGGTCGACCGACCGCGCGCGGAGATGATCTTCTCGAGGCCGGCGAACGCACCGCCGCAGATGAACAGGATGTTGGTGGTGTCCACCTGCAGGAATTCCTGCTGCGGATGCTTGCGGCCGCCCTGCGGCGGGACCGAGGCCACCGTGCCTTCCATGATCTTCAGCAGCGCCTGCTGCACGCCCTCGCCCGACACGTCGCGCGTGATCGAGGGATTGTCGGACTTGCGGCTGATCTTGTCGATTTCATCGATGTAGACGATGCCGCGCTGGGCGCGCTCGACATTGTAGTCGGCGGCCTGGAGCAGCTTCAGGATGATGTTCTCGACGTCCTCACCGACATAGCCGGCCTCAGTCAGCGTGGTCGCGTCCGCCATGGTGAACGGCACGTCCAGGATGCGGGCGAGCGTCTGCGCGAGCAGCGTCTTGCCCGAGCCGGTCGGACCGATCAGCAGGATGTTCGACTTCGCGAGCTCGACGTCGTTGTGCTTGGTCTGGTGGTTGAGGCGCTTGTAGTGGTTGTGCACCGCGACCGAGAGGACCTTCTTGGCATGGCTCTGGCCGATCACGTAATCGTCCAGGACCTTGCAGATTTCCTTCGGCGTCGGAATGCCGTCGCGCGACTTGACCAGCGAGGACTTGTTCTCCTCGCGGATGATGTCCATGCAGAGCTCGACGCACTCGTCGCAGATGAAGACCGTGGGACCCGCGATCAGTTTGCGGACTTCGTGCTGGCTCTTGCCGCAGAACGAGCAATATAGCGTGTTCTTGGAGTCGCTCGTGCCGACCTTACTCATTCATGTCTCCGTCCGCGGTTCGATGCCGTTCCGCTCGATCGCTCCATTCCGGCACGATGGCCAGCATGAAGCTTAAGTAGAGCAAATTCCGTACCAAAAAAGACCCTACGCATTACATCCCGTGCGAATCACGGCCGCTCGATTCTCCGCGATCATAGCCGATCATTCGTAGCCAACCATGCTGTCACCCGACTATCAAGAATTCGCTAATCGGGGGTCGCCGGCTACCCGTGACAATACCGTGATTTCCGGCCTTGGCACGGGCGAAGTGACCGAAATCACCCCGGCGTTGCTGGATTGCCACGAAAAACAAGCACGAAAGCGGAACTTTCTGCCTGTCGCAGGGCGCAAAATCGCGTTTTGCAACGCGCGCACGCGACCATAGCGTGAACGCTTCCCCGATGCGGTGACAGGCAATCCCCAGGGTCTGAAGCGGGATCACCGTCACACGCCAGTAGTGTTACGGGGTCTTCGCACCCGCGGCTTCCTCAGCGCGCTTGTCGATGACCCTGTCGACCAGGCCGAACTCCTTGGCGTCGTTCGCGGTCAGGAACTTGTCGCGCTCCAGCGCGTCCTCGATCGCCTTGTAGGTCTGGCCGGTGTGCTTCACGTAGATCTCGTTGAGCCGCTTCTTCAGGTTCAGGATTTCCTGCGCGTGCAGCATGATGTCGGTGGCCTGGCCCTGGAAGCCGCCGGAGGGCTGATGCACCATGATGCGCGCGTTCGGCAGCGAGAAGCGCATGTCCTTCTCGCCGGCGCACAGCAGCAGCGAGCCCATCGAGGCGGCCTGCCCCGTGCACAGCGTCGAGACCGGCGGGCGGATGAACTGCATGGTGTCGTAGATCGCAAGGCCCGACGTCACCACGCCGCCCGGCGAGTTGATGTACATCGAGATTTCCTTCTTCGGATTTTCCGCCTCGAGGAACAACAGCTGCGCGACGACCAGCGTCGACATGCCGTCCTCGACCGGGCCGGTCAGGAAGATGATGCGCTCCTTCAGCAGGCGCGAGAAGATGTCGTAGGCGCGCTCGCCACGGTTGGTCTGCTCGACCACCATGGGCACGAGGTTCATGTAGGTTTCAACCGGATCGCGCATGAGTCACCTAGGGTTTTTTAGGAGGCGGACATCGCCTGTCGGGGCTGCCAGTTGGGCTGGATTTGCCGGAAGGCGGTGAACGTCCCGTGATGCAGGACTTGTTGGTGTAGAGAACTCGGGTACAGGGCGTACCGACAGATATAGCCCAATTCGCTTCTGACAAGTGCGGAGCGCATTAAGGCTTAATCCATCGGGCAGTTGAAGCTGATTCGCGCAAAGAGGCCCAGCCGGCCATCTGGCTAGCTGGGCCTCTTCGTTGATCATCCTTAATAGATGACTGCCTCAAACCCTTCAGGCTGCGGTCTTTTCCGCCTCGTCGTCCTTGTAGAGATCCTCGCGCGAAACCTTCTTCTCGGTCACGTTGGCGAGCTCGAGGATGAAGTCGACGACCTTGTCCTCGTAGATCGGTGCACGAAGCTGGGCCAACGCCTGGGCGTTGCTGCGGTAATAATCCCAGACCTCCTTCTCGCGGCCGGGCATCGAGCGCGCACGCTCGATCACGGCGCGGCCGACCTCGTCGTCGGTCACGGTGATCTTGTTCTTCTCGCCGATCTCGGAGAGCACGAGGCCGAGCCGAACGCGGCGGTCGGCGATCTTGCGATACTCTTCCTGGGCCTTGTCCTCGGTGGTGTCCTCGTCGGCGAAGGTCTTGCCGGCAGAGGCCATCTCGGCCTTGACCGAGTTCCACATCAGATTGAACTCTTCATCGACCAGCGAGGGCGGCGCATCGAAGCGGTGCGCTTCGTCCAGGCGATCGAGCAACGCGCGCTTGACGCGCTGACGCGTCGCGGTGGCGAACTCGGCAACCAGACGCTCGCGCGCGGCTTCCTTCAGCTTGTCGAGCGATTCGAGGCCGAGCGTCTTGGCGAACTCGTCGTCGATCGCAACGTCCTGCGGCGCCTCGATCGAGGTCGCAGTGGTCTCGAACTCGGCTGGCTGGCCGGCGAGCTTGTCGTTCATGTAGTTCTGCGGGAACGACACCTTCAGCGTGCGGGTCTCGCCGGCGCCGATGCCGATCAGCTGCTCCTCGAAGCCGGGGATGAAGGTGTTGGAGCCGATCACGACCTGGATGCCTTCACCGGTGCCGCCTTCGAAGACTTCGCCGTTGATGCTGCCCTTGAAGTTGATGGTGACGCGGTCGCCGGATTCGGCCTTGGCGCCGTCGGGCTTCGCGGCGTAGCCGCGGTTGGTGTCCGCGATGCGCTTGATGGCTTCGTCGACATCGCCGTCGGTGACGTCGGCGACGGGCTTCTCGACCTGGAAGGTCTTGAAGTCGGCGAGCGCGATCGCCGGCACCACCTCGATCGCGACCGTGTAGGTCAGATCGGTCTTGCCGCTCAAGAGCTCCTCGACCTCGGCCTGCTCGCTCGGCATGGTGATCTTCGGCTCGGTCGCAAGGCGGAAGCCGCGCTCGGAGAACAGCTGGGTGTTGGTGTCGCGGATGGTCTGGTCGATGGTCTCGGCCATCACCGAGCGGCCATAGACCTTCTTCAGGTGAGCGACCGGCACCTTGCCGGGACGGAAGCCGTTGATGCGGACCTTGTCCTTGAGGTCAACGAGCTTGGCACCGGCCTTGGCGTCGAGATCAGCTGCGGGAACGCTGATCTTGAACTCGTGCTTCAAACCTTCCGCGAGGGTTTCTGTGACCTGCATGGCGTCCAATCTTCTTCTCGTTCGGTCCCGTCGCGCATGCGTCGGGACGCTGTCATTAATCGATCCGGCGCGAGGCGGTTGCCTCAACGCCGGTGCTCATCGGACCAACTCCAGGCGGACAAAACATCCGCGCGGACGCAGGTCTCGTAATCCGTGCAAACGCGAAGAGCGCTTGGTGCGGGCGGAGGGACTCGAACCCCCACAACTTTCGTCACTGGAACCTAAATCCAGCGCGTCTACCAGTTCCGCCACGCCCGCGTGAAGTTGCATCAAGACCGGCCGCGATGCCGCGGGCGGCCGGGCTTATAGCATGCGCCTGACTGTTCGCAGCAAAAAAATGGCCTGATGGAGGCAGGCTTCAAGTAGGCACGATGGCTGGACTTATCCAGCGCGGCGTGGTCCGGATCGTGGCATGAAACCGCGGATCCTTGACCCGAACAGGCGTGAGGTTTTGGCCGGGATCGGAGCCTCCCTTCGAGCCTCGGCGGCCGGCCTGATCGCGGGTGGCGCAGGCCCGCTGGTGACCGCCCAGCTCGCCCTCCAGGCCAGGGCGGCAACCCTCGCCCTCAGGCCGGGTCAGCCCGCGACACCCGTCTGGGAGCTGGCCGCTGTCAGCCACCTCGGCGACGTCCGCCTCAAGCGCTTCGATAGCTGCCAGGTGGTGTTCCGGAACAACCTGACTGTGCCGCTTGCACCAGTCTGGTACGGCCTGAATGCCCCGGCGGTGGCCGATCAGTTCCGGGGGCGCGGACCGGTGGCGCCGGATGCCACGGAAACGTCAAATATTTCAATGCCCAACGCGGGGACCCTGCTGGCCGACTTCCGGCTGTTCGAGGACGGTCAGAAGCAGCCCGCCCGTCCGCTTCCGATCGTCGTCGCCGAGTCCAGCCCGGTTGCCGTCGACCGGGACGTGGTCGTTCTGATCGAGGAATGGCGCCTGCGGCCGGACAGCACCGCCCTTCCCCCGGGCCGGGATCCCAAGGACACGGCCGCGCTCTACACGGTCAACGGCGGGACTTCATTCGAACTCTCAGCTCAGGCCGGAGAGCGGCTGCGGCTGCGCTTCATCAATGGCTCGCAACGCTCTGTTCTGGCGATCAAATTGGAGAACCACGAGGTCCAGATCATGGCCATGGACGGCCAGCCGGCCGAGCCGTTCCAGGCGCGCAATGGCGCCCTGGTGCTGGCCCCCGGCGCCCGCGCGGATGCCCTGGTGGATGCGGCCGCATCGGGACGATTCCTGCTCCATGACGGCAAGGAGGCGCGCCAGGTCGGCAGCCTCACGATCTCGGGCAGACTGGAGCGCCGGCCGCTGTCGCCGCCGCAGCCACTGCCCCAGAACGGCCTGCCCGAGACGCTCGACCTCAAGGGCGCCCTGCGGTTCGATGTCGCGCTTGGTGCACCCGACGCTGGCTGGGCGCGGCCCGCCAGCTTCTCCGTGAATTCCGCGCCGGCCTTCCGCGCCAAGCCAGGCCGCACGGTCGTGCTGGCCCTGAAGAACCCGGGCTCCATCGCGACCGTGTTCCACCTTCACGGCCATCCCTTCCGCCTGCTCGACAGGCTCGACGACGGCTGGAAGCCCTATTGGCTCGACACGCTCGCGGTCGAACCCGGCCAGACCCAGCGCATCGCCTTCGCGGCGACCGCGCCTGGACGCTGGCTGATCGAATCTGTCGCCACCGACTGGGCCGCGCCGCGGCTGGTGCGCTGGTATGGGGTGGAGTGAGGCGCGCGGCTAAGCGTGCGGCTTGGCGGTAAGTTCGATTCCAAGCGCCTTCATGACCGCGATCGTCGTCTTGAGCGTCGGATTGCCGTTGGTGCTGAACGAGCGATAGAGCTGCTCGCGAGACAGGCCAGTATCTTTGGCAATCTGCGTCATTCCTTTGGCGCGTGCGACGACGCCAAGCGCATGCGCGATATAGGCTGCATCTTCCGTCTTGAACGCCTCTTCCATGAAGACGGCAATGGCTTCGTCGGACCGGAGGTCCTCGGCCGGATCATAAGTCGTCAGCTTCTCGCCCATCTCATTCGCTCCACGTGGCGGCAAGGCTCTTCGCCGCCTTTATGTCTTTCGCTTGCGTGCTCTTGTCGCCACCGCACAGCAAAACGATGATCGTGTTGCCCCGCTTGTGAAAATAGATGCGATAGCCGGGGCCGTAGTGGATACGTAGCTCGCTCACTCCATCGCCGACTGGCTCAACGTCGCCCGCATGGCCTTGAGCTAACCGATCCAACCGCGATGCAATCAGGGCTCTGGCACGCTCATCCAGAAGACGCGATCACCACTTCCGAAACGTCTCTGTCTGTTTGAGCTCGGCCACCTGTAGTTTTTAGACTACAATCACCCCTCAATCAAGTGGCATCCGTGCCCAGAGATAGCGGACATCGGGCTCCTTCTCCTCGTTCCGCGCCCCGTCGGTCTGCTCGACCGGCGCGAAGCCGCGGGCTTCGTAGAAGCGGCGCGCGGGCGCGTTGCGCTGGAAGGTCCAGAGCTCCAACCGATCAGAAGCGTGCTTGGCGACATCTAGAAGCTGGGTGCCGGCGCCCCGGCCCTGCGCCGCGGGACGAACGTAGAGCTGTTCAACCCAGCCATCGCGGAAGGCGATGACCCCGCCCAGACCGTCGTCGGCGAACCATCCCCAGACCTGACACGCCGGAAAGATCCGCTCGCGGTAGAACCAGCGATCCTCGTCCGGCGTGTGCAGGCCGGCGAGCCAGGGCATCGCCGCGTCGAACGCGATCCGATGGACCCGCGCTGCCGCGTCCATGTCGGCGAGCACGAGCCGTCTGAGCATCAGTACTCCACCCCCAGCGCGTCATAGATCCGCCGGTGCACCGCCGGCAGCGTCTCGGTGAGATCTTCCGCGATCAGGCCGGGGCCCGCTTCGCGTGCCGCCTCGCCATGCATCCAGACGCCGATGCTGGCGGCCTCGAAGGCCGGCACGCCCTGTGCGAGCAGGCCTGCGATGATCCCGGCCAGGACATCGCCGGCACCGGCGGTGGCGAGCCAGGGCGGCGCGTTGGCGGCGATGGTGACGCGGCCGTCGGGGGCGGCGATGGTGGTGTCCGGCCCCTTCAGCAGCACGACGGCGCCGGAACGCTCGGCGGCGGCGCGCACGCGCTCGAGCTTGGAGCGGCCCGGATGCTTGTTGCCGAGGTCGGAGAACAGGCGCGGAAACTCGCCCTCGTGCGGTGTCAGCACCACCGCATTGTGCTCCGACGATTTGATGGATTCCAACAGGCGCTCGGGCTTCGCGGCAAAGCTGGTCAGCGCGTCCGCATCCAGCACCAGATGCCGCTGCGCGTTAAGCGCGGTGTGGACGAGGTCGCAGGTGCGCTCTCCGACGCCCGCGCCGGGGCCGATGATGCAGGTGTTGTAGCGCTTGTCGCCGAGCAGCTCGCCGAACTCGACCACGGTGTCGACGGGGCGAACCATCACCGCCGTCAGCGCGGCCGCGTTGATCGCGAGCGCATCGCGCGGACTCGCCAGCGTCACGAGGCCCGCCCCTGCCCGCAGCGCACCGCGCGCGGCGAGCCGCGCAGCGCCGGTCGCGGCCGCATCGCCCGAGACCGCCAGCACGTGCCCTCGCGCGTATTTGTGGCCGTCGATGCGCGGCACCGGGAAGGCAGCGCCCCAGGCATCAGGGTCGTTCTCGAAAATCTGCGGGCCGATCTCGTTCAGCACAGCTGCGTCGATGCCGATGTCGGCAACGCGCACCAGGCCGCAATGCATCCGCCCTGGCAGCAGCAGATGCGCCGGCTTCTTGCGGAAGAAGGTGACGGTCTCGGTGGCGTTCACCGCCGCGCCCATCACCGCCGCGCTGGTGCCGTTGATGCCGCTCGGCAGGTCGACGGCGAGCACGGGAGCGCCGTTGGCGTTGATCGCCTCGATCATCGCGCGCACCTCGCCGTCGACGGGGCGGCTGAGGCCGGCGCCGAACAGCGCATCGATGATCAGCGCGGGACGTCCGATCGCCTGGGGATTGAACGGCAGCAAGGGATGCTTCCAGCCGCGGGCGGCGGAGGCCGCGTCGCCCTGCAGCTGCTCGCGCTCGCACATCGGGATCACCGAGACCTCGCGCCCCTGGGCGGCGAGCTCGGCGGCTGCGACAAAACCGTCACCGCCATTGTTGCCGGGTCCGGCCACGATCAGGATCGGGCCCTCCTCGACCAGCGCCTGCGCGGCCTCGGCGACCGCCTGGCCCGCACTCAGCATCAGCTTGAAGCCGGGCGTGCCTGCCGCGATGGTGAGCTGGTCCGCCCGCTGCATTTCGGCGTTGGTCAGAACTTCCATGCCACTTCCCTAGTACAATCGCCTTTTCAACAGGCATCTTCCGCGCCAAACCGAGCCGGGGAACAACGATCTGCACACATATTGAACCGTTTGCCTATTTCGTAGTCTTGGGTATTTTGTGCAGGTTGGCGCCACCACGCCGGGATGCTCGTTAAAAGGCTGATAACGCTCCAATAATCAGGGCATTTGCAACTTGGCATAGACCCTGCTTTCGAGGAAGCCGCTTCGGTTCGTCGTGCTCACTGGCATTTATCAGGGTGTCGCCGGCCGTGGTTGCCGGACAGGTTCAGGACTCCCGGCATAGCGAAGACAAGATCGTGCGTTACAAAAGCGCATCCTGACGAAGACGTTGCTATTGATCGAAAAGGCCGGGAGGCGCGCAGTGAAGAAAATCGAAGCCATCATCAAGCCATTCAAGCTCGACGAGGTGAAGGAAGCGCTTCAGGAAGTCGGCCTTCAGGGCATCACCGTCACCGAAGCCAAGGGTTTTGGCCGGCAGAAGGGCCACGCCGAACTCTACCGCGGCGCAGAATACATCGTCGACTTCCTGCCCAAGGTGAAGATCGAGATCGTGATCGGCGACGACCTCGTCGAGCGCGCCATCGACGCCATCCGCCGCGCCGCGCAAACCGGGCGCATCGGCGACGGTAAGATCTTCGTCTCCAATATCGAAGAGGCGATCCGCATCCGAACCGGCGAATCCGGGCTGGACGCTATCTGAGCCGGGTGCTATCCCGAATTTTGCGACACTCCGACTAGAATGAAGGCTGCTTCGGCGGCCTGATTTCGTTTGTGCGATCGCGCAAAACTCGCCCGAGCGAGAATAATTTTGCTCATCTGGAAACCGACCCGCAGAGCCAAAAGGGGTATGCATGAAGACCGCCAAAGACGTCCTGAAATCGATCAAGGACAACGACGTCAAGTACGTCGACCTGCGCTTCACCGATCCGCGCGGCAAGTGGCAGCATGTGACGTTCGACATCAGCATGATCGATGAAGACATCTTCGCCGAAGGAACGATGTTCGACGGCTCCTCGATCGCCGGCTGGAAGGCGATCAACGAGTCCGACATGTGCCTGATGCCCGATCCGGTCACCGCGACGATCGACCCGTTCTTCGCCGAGACCACCATGGTCATCACCTGCGACGTGCTCGAGCCCACCACGGGCGAGCCCTACAACCGCGACCCCCGCGGCATCGCCAAGAAGGCGGAAGCCATGGTGAAGTCGATGGGCGTGGGCGACACTGTGTTCGTTGGCCCCGAAGCCGAGTTCTTCGTGTTCGACGACGTGCGCTTTTCGGCCGAGCCCTACAAAACCGGCTTCCGCCTCGACTCCTCGGAGCTGCCGACCAACTCCGACACCGAATATGAAGGCGGCAATCTCGGCCACCGCATCCGCACCAAGGGCGGCTACTTCCCCGTCCCGCCGCAGGACTCGGTGCAGGACATGCGCTCGGAAATGCTCGGCGCCATGGCCAAGATGGGCGTCAAGGTCGAGAAGCATCACCACGAGGTCGCTTCCGCCCAGCACGAGCTCGGCATGAAGTTCGACACGCTGACGCTGATGGCCGACCACATGCAGATCTACAAGTACTGCATCCACCAGGTCGCGCACATCTACGGCAAGACCGCCACCTTCATGCCGAAGCCGATCTTCGGCGACAATGGCTCGGGCATGCACGTGCACCAGTCGATCTGGAAGGACGGCAAGCCGGTGTTCGCCGGCAACAAATATGCCGACCTGTCGGAGACCTGCCTGCACTACATCGGCGGCATCATCAAGCACGCCAAGGCGATCAACGCCTTCACCAACCCCTCGACCAACTCCTACAAGCGTCTGGTCCCGGGCTACGAGGCCCCCGTGCTGCTCGCCTATTCCGCGCGCAACCGTTCGGCCTCCTGCCGCATCCCCTACACCGCTTCGCCGAAGGCCAAGCGCGTCGAGGTGCGCTTCCCCGATCCGATGGCGAACCCCTATCTCGGCTTCGCCGCGATGCTGATGGCCGGTCTCGACGGCATCAAGAACAAGATCGATCCGGGTCCGGCGATGGACAAGGACCTCTACGACCTGCCGAAGGAAGAGCTGAAGCAGATCCCGACCGTCTGCGGCTCGCTCCGCGAGGCGCTGGAAAACCTCGACAAGGACCGCGGCTTCCTCAAGAACGGCGGCGTGTTCGACGACGACTTCATCGACGCTTACATCGAGCTGAAGATGACCGAAGTCGCCCGCTTCGAGATGACCCCGCATCCGGTCGAGTTCGAGATGTACTATTCGGGCTAAACGGCCCGAACTGAATGCAACAGGCAAAAGGCGCTCCTCGCGGAGCGCCTTTTCGTTTGGAGCGATGGTCTCGCAGGATGGGTGAGCCCTTGCGAAACCCATCGTTCCACCCGCTGCGAGAGCGATGGGTTTCGCTTCGCTCACCCCATCCTATCCCCGCTACGCCGCGTTCGATTTCGCGATCCGCATCCCGTCCGCGCCGATCGCGCCGAACGTGCCGGCGATGATCTCGGGCGTCGGCTGCATGCCGCCGAGCGACCAGTGCGAGGGGTCCTGCTCCTCGATCCGAACCCAGACGTTGCGTCGGAAATCCGCATTGCCCTGCCCTTCGACCTCGACCAGCACATCGGTGACGCGCTCGAGCAGTTGCTTCTTCTGTGCGGTATCCAGGATGCCGCGGACGGTGGAAATCGTGACGTAAGGCATGTCTTCTCTCCAATCATGTCGTGTGTCGACGGCTGGAAATTGCACCGAACGCGCCGAAATCGGCAGTGGCGGATAAGACAGAGATCGGGCAATTTCCGCCACGCGGTCCGCGCATCGATCGGATAGGATCGCCGCGTCCGGTGCGGAGGTCCCATGAAGCTCGCTATTCTGGCCGTCGAAGGCTGCATGCATTCGGCGATCGCCGGCGTCGTCGATATCCTGGCGCTCGCCAATCACGTCATGCAGCAGAGCGGCGCAAAGCCCCGCTTCAGCTGCCAGACGCTTTCACTCGACGGCAGGTTCGTGCGCGCCGGCGGCGGCCAGATGGTTGCCGTCGATGGCGCGATCGGCCAGCGCGGGCGCTTCGATGCGATCCTCGTCCCCGGCAACCTCGTGGATCACGTCACCGCCGCGCGCCTGCAGCCGCAATATGCCCGCGCCGGCGCCTGGCTGCGGCAGCAGCACGCGGGCGGCCGGCTGATCGGCGCATTCTGCAGCGGCGTGTTCCTGCTGGCCGGCGCCGGCCTGCTCGACCATCGCCGCGCCACCATCACCTGGTGGCTGCAAGGCGAATTGCGGCAGCGCCATCCCAGCATCGACCTCGCCGCCGACGCCGTCGTCACGGTTGCGGACCGCATCGTCTGCGCGGCCGGCCCGATGTCGTGGGTCGATCTCCTGCTCAGATTGATCGAACTGGTCGAAGGCAAGGAGATCGCGAAACTATGCGCGGACTACGTCGTCATCGACACCGCGCAGCGCACCCAGTCGATCTTCATGCCGGTCGGCTATCTGCTGTCGCAGGATCCGCTGCTAACCAGGGCCGACCTGCTGGTTCGCCGCACCGGCAAGGCCCCGATGACGGTCAAGCGCCTCGCCGGCGCGCTCGGCCTCAGCGAGCGCACGCTGAACCGCAAGTTTCAGGAGCTCACGCACGAGCCGCCGCAGGCCTTCATCATGCGCCGCCGCGTCGAGCACGCCCGCACGCTGCTGGAGACGACGACGCAGCCGGTCAAGACGATCGCGCGCACGGCCGGCTATGAGGACGAGAGCAGCTTTCGCAAGGCGTTCCGCAAGCTCACCTTGATGTCACCGCAGGCCTATCGCGCACGGCGGATGGAGCGGACGGCGTAAGGTCCGCGTCGCGCCGCAGAGAAGCCAACTTTCGTTCTGCATCTAACTCCACTTCGTTCTCAAAGAACAAATCAGAGACGCGAAAATCGCATCGAACCAATTCCTACCGATTGGTTTACTCCAGACACATGGCGCAGTCCCGTAGGGCGGATTAGCCGCAGGCGTAATCCGCCGGCTGCTCACAACGCTCACGCACGTTCGCCAAAGTGACCGTCGGTGCGGCGAACTTCCGCCAGCCCTCAGGGAACAGGCAGGCTGCCCGATCAAGTCAAGATGGCGGATTACGCCTGCGGCTAATCCGCCCTACGCGTCGCACCAGTCCGTAGGGCGGATTAGCCGAAGGCGTAATCCGCCGGCTGCTCACAACGCTCACGCACGTTCGCCAAAGTGACCGTCGGTGCGGCGAACTTCCGCCAACCCTCAGGGAACAGGCAGGCTGCCCGATCAGGTCAAGATGGCGGATTACGCCTGCGGCTAATCCGCCCTACGCACTCACATCCTACTTGTCCGGAAAATTCACCCCGATCTCCGTCACAACAGGCGCGAACTTCACCAGCGCCGCGTTGTCGGAGGCCACTTTCACGCCGTCGCCGGACAATGATTTCGGCGCGCCGGTCTTGCCGCTGAAGCGGATCGTGACCCGACAGCCGCCTTGCAACGGCCGGCCCAGCGTGCCGCCCTTCCAGTCGGTGACGAAGCCGCCATAGTCCCACTCGAATCCGCTGACGAGGAACGGCTTGCCGTTGGCCTTCTGCACGTCGGCGAGACTGGATCCGATCGAGACGCCGGCGACATTCCAGAGGCTGGTCTTGCCGGCGTCGCGCAAGGTCAAGCCGGAGGCGCGCCCGGCCTTGTCATCGGTGAAAGCGATTTCGACGCGGCGGTCCCTCGCCTTCGGAAACAGCACGATGCCCTTGTAGGTCTCGCCTTCGGCGCCCGGCAGATTTTGCACCACGGCGTCCTTGCCGTAGCGCTGCTTCAGGCTCCGCTCGGTATCGTCAGGCGCAACCGGCGCAGCACAGGTGATCGACCCCTCCTGCGGCGGGGGGCTCTGGGCGAATGCGGAGGACGACAGCAGGAGAAGCGTTAGGACGGTGACACTGCGGATCATCGCGAGGCAATCCCATTTCAAGAACGGGCCGGAAAGTAGCGCGCGCGGATCATCCGGCCAACTCGAAAGCATCGACGAGATTGCGAAAGTCGATCCGCGATGCGGGCTGCGAGCGGGACGCGGGCCTTTCCGTCACTGCGAGCAACCCGCAGGATCAATCCCCGGTCAGAGCGATCCCGTCAATTCTTCGGCTGGCCGAAATCCAGAAATGGCGGCGGCAGCTCGACATCGGGAATTTCAATCTTGATCTTGTCCAGGTCCACATTTCTGGGGGCGTCCAGCAACGCGGTCACGGTGATCGGGAATGCGATGACGACCGCGACCATGATCGCCTGCAGGCCGATCCAGGGCATCGCGCCCCAATAGATGTCCGAGCTCTTGACCTCCTTCGGCGCCACGCCCCGCAGGTAGAACAGGGCGAAGCCGAAGGGAGGATGCAGGAAGGAGGTCTGCATGTTGACGCAGAGCATGACGCCGAACCAGATCAGCGCGGCGTCCGCGCCGACGACGGGCGCGAGCAGCTTCTGCGCGATCGGCGCGATCATCGGGATGATGATGAAGGCGATCTCGAAGAAGTCGAGGAAGAACGCGATGAAGAAGATGAAGAGGTTCATGAAGATCAGGAAGCCCCAGACGCCCCCCGGCAGCGATGTCAGCATGTGCTCCAGCCAGACACCACCGTTGCAGCCGAGGAAGACGATCGAGAAGCAGGTCGATCCGATCAGGATGAACGTCACCATGCAGGTGATGCGCATGGTGGTCTGGTAGCCCTGCTTGACCAGGTCGCGCAGGTCCGGAATCCTGACCGCCTCGAGGCAGACCCAGGCGACCGCGAGATAGGCGATCGCGAAGGCGATCTTGAACGCCAGGTTGGGCGTGAAGTAGATGCCGATGATGGTGCCGACACCCGCTGCCGCGACGCCGACCAGCAGAACCTTGTGCCCGGCCGAGCTGAAATCCTTGTGATGGATCACGGCGAGGACGATGGCACCGACCGCGCCCATCGCGCCTGCTTCGGTCGGGGTGGCAAGGCCGAGCATCATGGTGCCGAGCACCACGAAGATCAGCACCGCGGACGGAATGATGCCCAGAAGGCACTTGCGCCAGAGCGCCCAGCCCGTGAGCGTCCTTGCGTCCTTCGGCACCGCCGGAACGTGGCCCGGCTTGATCACGCTCAGGACGAACGTGTAGCCGGCGAACAGCGCGATCTGCAGGATCGAAGGTCCCCAGGCGCCCAGATACATATCGCCGACCGACTTCCCGAGCTGGTCCGCGAGCACGATCAGGACCAGCGAGGGCGGCACCAGCTGGGTGATGGTGCCGGACGCCGCGAGCACGCCGGTGATGTAACGCATGTTGTAGCCGTAGCGGATCATCACCGGCATCGAGATCAGCGCCATCGCGATCACCTGTGCCGCCACGGTGCCCGTGATGGCCCCGAGGATGAAGCCGACGATGATCACGGAATAGCCGAGACCGCCGCGAATGGGGCCGAACAACTGCCCCATGGAGTCCAGCATGTCCTCGGCGAGGCCGCATCTCTCGAGGATCGAGCCCATGAACGTGAAGAACGGAATGGCCAGCAGCAGTTCGTTCGCCAGAACGCTGCCGTAGATGCGCTCCGGGATCGCCTGCAGGAAGCTGAACCCGAAAAACCCTTCGTGGATCGCGAGAAATCCGAACGACAGGCCGAGCGCGGCAAGCGTGAAGGCGACCGGGTACCCGATCAGCATGGCAAGGACCAGGCCGCCGAACATCAGCGGCGGCATCATCTCAATCGTGATCATTGGGTTGGCCGCTCGTATTTCGCGTCGATGGTGACTTCACCGCGCAAGGCCGCCATGCGCTTGATCGCCTCCGACACGCCTTGCAAAGCCACCATGAAAAATCCCGCCGGCAGGACGAACTTGATCGGCCACCGCATCAGGCCGCCGGCGTTGTTGGACATCTCCCCGATGATGAATGAGTTGTAGAACATCGACCACGACAGGTAGCTGAGGAGCAGGCAGGCCGGGACGAGGAAGACCAATGTCCCGATCAGGTCGAGCCACAGCTGGCCGCGTTCGGACAGCATGAGGTAGAGGATTTCGACCCGCACGTGCTCGTTGCGCTTGAAGGTGTAGGACGAGCCGAACATCACGACGACGGCGAACATGTACCACTGCGTCTCGAGCCAGCTGTTGGAGCTGTAGCTGAACGCGTAGCGGATCATCGCATTCACGGCGCTGACCAGGCAGGCCGCGAGAACCAGAATGTTGCAGACGTTTCCGACCTTTTCGTTCAGCCAGTCGATAGCCGTACTCACCGCCAACAATGGGCGCATCGATGCCGTTTCCCCCGCTCGCTGAGTGCTGACCCCAGACGGGCAGGAGCAGGCGCCATATCGGCAGCCTTCCGTTCCTGCGCGGGAGCTAGTCCACCCTCCAGATGCTTCCGCCCGGTCTTGTTGCCGGCTTTTGGCGAGACATGTTCAGGTCTCGCCCGCCGCGTGAAGCACGGGAACCATTACTGTCGGCCAATTCCGGGTCAACAGGAAAATGCGCGATCTTCCGCAGCAACATCCACAGCATGGTCGCAGGTCGCGATGTCTAGCCCTCGACGTCGTACTGCTTGCAGAGGTGATCGCCGATCTGCACAAGCATGGCGACGCATTCGGGGTAGCCCGGCCGATCCGAGGTTGCCCGATCCGCGCTGGCCCGAAACTCCCAGGAACGGCCGTCGCGAAGGACGGAAATGATCATTCCATCGGGACAGTCGGCGTGAACCTTCAGCTCGGCTTTCGCCATGGCGATGAGCTCGCTTTCCGTCTTCACAGGTCTGCTCATGGGGCTAATCCTTCGTCGTGAGACGCAGCTATAGATGGTATCTGCCGAACCGATCGCACCAGTCTGTCGGATCAGGCGGCCGCTGGCATTGGGATAACGCAACTCAGACACCGTCGCCCACGGCGGCTTTGCCGACATGGAGATCGATCTCGGCGCGATGCGCGGTTGACCGCTGACAGCTACTGCAGGCGGGAGCCAAGCGACTGGAATTCGCTGATCGCGCTCCACACGCCCAATCCGATGCCCCGGGCGAGCTGCTCCAGTTCCACCATGCTGTGGGCGAGGAAGATCATCACCGAGCCGTCATTCGGATCGGCCTGCCACCACCCCCCATAGGCGCCCGGCCAGCCGAGCGAGCCCGGTCCTCCGCCGCATCTGACGGGATCGGCCTTGTCCGGCTCCATCACCACCGCGACGCCCATTCCAAAGCCGTGCCCTTGCGCAAAGATCGGCATGCCCAACAGACGGGCCTGAGAACGCTGGAGATCAGTCAAGTGGTTTGTCGCCATCATCGCCAGCGTTTGCGGCTGCAACAGCCGGACGCCATCGACCGCCCCTCCCCCGACGAAGACGCGCGCGAAGGCGAGATAGTCGTCGAGCGTCGACCATAGACCCTGGCCGCCGGACACGAACGTCATGCTTTCGGGGCGCTCGGCCAATGCGTGTCCGCCCGGAGCCGATTGCAGCGTCGTGAGACGACCCTCGGCGTCGAAACCGTGCAGCCCGGCACGCCGCCGCTCATTCGTCCTCGGCACAATAAAGCCGGTATCCTTCATTCCGAGCGGATCGAGGATACGGCGTTTCAACACGTCCGCCAGCGGCGCATCCGCGATACGCGCGATAATCAGCCCGAGCAGGTCGGTGGATTTGCCGTAGTGGAATTGACGCCCGGGCTGATCGATCAACGGCAACTCAGCCAGGCGTGCGATCCAGTCGTCCGGCGACAACTCGCTGTCGATATCGCCACCGAGCGTGCCGTAAGCGGCCGCAATCGGCCCCCGATGAAAATCGCCATATGTCAGCCCCGAGCGGTGGGTCAGCAGATCCGCGACCGTGATCGGCCGCTCGGCCTGCTCCGTCTCGCTCAGAAGCCCCTGTGGCGAGCGCAGCACCCGCATCCTGGAGAACTCCGGGACCCAGCGGATGATCGGATCATCGAGCGCGAGCGAGCCTTCTTCGAACAACATCAGCGTCAACAGGGACGTGACGGGCTTGGACATGGAGGCGATGCGGAAGATGGTGTCCCTCTCGACGAGCCGCCGCGCCTCGATATCGCGCCAGCCAACGCAAATGGTGCGGGCCGTGCCGCCTCGCCAGACGAGCATGGCCGCGCCGGCAAGCTCGCCGGCGTCGACATGGCGTTGCATGGCGGTCTCGATCGCTGCCCCGTCCATCGGGCACCCCTGGTTTTGTGAAGTGGCGCTCATCGAGCCCGATGCAGCAATAGATGGATTCGGCACACCTGACGCGGACTCAAATGACAAAAGCAGCCGCGCTCGGCGACAACCTTTTGCCGGCTGCGAAGCGTCGGGCAAAACACCCCAAACCCGTCAACCCCTCGTCGCAAAAACATTCCACTTTCCCGAATTTCGGATTTATGGCATACACTGGCGCATCCCGGCCCCTGCCAAAGGGGCGCTTCGCGATCGTCACGAGATGCGGGCCGGGCTTGCGGTGGACGCGGTAGCGCCGGCGCGGATCAGCTCAGGACAGGGCGGGCAACCGTGAGTCCCCGGGCGACGCGATACGACCCGGCGCGGTCACAGCGGTCTCATCGATGCCCGGGGGCGAGCACACGCAAGCCCTCGGGTAATCGGCGGGACCGTCCGCGGACGGAGAAGTCGTGTGGTCCCGACGCCCGCGGTTCTGGCGTCAAGTCTTGGCGGTGATGCGGCGGCCAACCGGTGCGCGCATCGATCATCCCGCGAAGGCGACGGGGGCAATAGTGCATCGCTCCCCGAGGAGAGCACGAAGGACACCGTTAAAACCAGCCGCGCAGGGAAGGCCGGGAGCCGGCATCACCTGTGGTCCACCCCGTGTGCACCTCTTACTGCGCACGGACTTGCGGGTGCCGCCGGCACCCGGCCTTCCCTGCGCCCTTTGGTCCCCAGAGAGCGCGAAACGATCCGCAAAGCTCGGGCGAACGCGCCGCGGGAATGAGGACGCATGTCTGCTGCCACACACTCGCTGTCATCGCCCGCCTTGTGCGCTATTGCGCACGGGGGCGGGCGATCCAGTATTCCAGAGACGGCAATGATCAAACCGAGAAGCCGCGGCGTACTGGATTCCCCGCCTTCGCGGGAATGACACCGTCATTTGGAGGAGCCAGCTATCGCTTCATCCGCCGTCATTGCGAGCGCAGCGAAGCAATCCAGACTGCCTCCGCGGAAAGACTCTGGATTGCTTCGCTACGCTCGCAATGACGGTGGAGAGAGCGCCTCAGCCTACTCTCGTGACCCGAACCGCAGCGCCGCGCCCTACGCCGCCGCCCTCTGCCGCGCGACCAGCGCCTCGCCGAAGGCCTCGAACAGCTTGCGGTTGATCGGGTTGTGCTGGGGATCGTATTCGGCGTGCCATTGCACGCCGAGCGCAAAGGTCGGGGCTTCCGCGATCCGGATCGCCTCGATGGTGCCGTCCTCGGCGACGCCCTCGATCAGCACGCGCTTGCCGGGCTCGAGAATGCCCTGGCCGTGCAGCGAATTGACCCTGATCCTGTCGCAGCCGAGCAGTCCTGCGAAGGCTCCGCCGGGCGTCAGGTCGACGTCGTGACGGTCGGCGAACACGACGGTCGGATCGGGATGGATCTCGCCGTTCTCGAGCCGGGGCATGCGATGGTTCATGCGGCCGGGAATTTCGCGGATCTCGGGATGCAGCGAGCCGCCGAAGGCGACGTTCATCTCCTGCAGGCCGCGGCAGATGCCGAACAAGGGGACGCCGCGGGCAACGCAGGCCACCGACAGAGCCAGCGCGACCTCGTCGCGGTGGATGTCGTAGGGCTCGTGGCGCTCGCAGGGATCGACGTTGAACCGTGTCGGATGGACGTTGGCCCTGGCGCCGGTGAGCACGACGCCGTCCACGGTGTCGAGCAGTGCAGCGATATCGGTGATGTCAGGCGAGCCCGCGAACATCACCGGCAAGCCGCCGGAAACCTCCGCCACGGCGCGCAAATTGCGCTCGCCCACCATCTGGACCTGAAATCGATTTTCGACGCGGTGGGAATTCCCGATCACGCCGACGACCGGCTTTCTCATCTGCCGTTCCGTGCCTCTGCGAAACAAGATTCCCCAAACATGCCCGTCCGATGGAACAAATTCAACAGAAGGGATCGCGGGACGGCAATGCTATTTTCGCGCAAATGCCTCCCTGGCCTCGCCCCCGGAGGGCAGGCCGGCGGCCTGCAGGGCGGTTGCGGCGGGGTCGCCGGGCCCGGACAGCCAGGGCAGCTTCGCCGCGATGCCGCGCGTCACGGGCTCCCCGAGCGCCCCGCCGAAATCGATCGGCCAAAGCCCGTTGGGCACGACCTCGGCCGTGATGGCCCGGATCGCATAGCCCGCGCCCAGGACCGCCTCGGCGTGGTCGGCGGCGACGAGCCGCGCGGTGGCGGGATCCCCGGGATCGCCAAAGCTCACGAGCACCGGAACGAGGTCGCCCTGCACCGGGACGGCGCCGGTCTGGCGGTTGATATCGTTGAACGAGACGCGGCTTCCGCGCGCGGCGCCATAGGCGCGGAGCGCGACATAGTTGATGTCGTCGAAGTCCAGCTTGGCGTCCTGCCGGTGCGCCAGCAACGCCACCAGATTCCCGCCCTTGGCCCCGTTCTGGCCAAGGTCGACATACACCGCCTCCCCGCGCATGATGGTGCGGCCGCTGCGGTTGTAGTTGCGGTCGGGTACGACGGCCACAATGCCGGACGCGGCCCTGATGCCGTCGGGCGTCGTGACCTCGACCGTGAGACGAAATTTGTGGCCGGGCCGGTTGATCCGGATCTGGTCGCCGATCACGATCAGGGCAAGAAGCCCGAGCAGACCCGCCCATTTGCTGATGAAGCTCAAGCCGCCCCCGTTGTTCTGTTCTCATCGCTCTGCACCGTCGGCGCGCCGGCGTCAAACCAGCGCGTTGACGCGGTCTTGATCGGAGGCACGTTTATCGAGAGAGTGCGGCGCGCATCGCGCCGAAAGGACCCGAAGTGACCCTGCCCAAAGATGAACGCTCCCGGACCCGCGGCGACCTCGCCGCAGATCAGGCTTCGAATCAGGCTTCCAATCGGTCTTGGGATCAGGCCTGGGCGATCTCGGTCGGGGGAATCGGCGTGGTGCTGTTCACCGCCCTGCTCGCCTTCACCTGGTATTTCGCCGCCACCGTGCTTCTGATCTTCACCGGCATGCTGCTTGGTCTCGGCCTCAATGCCCTGACGATCGCGCTCGGCCGCCGCGTGCCCCTGCCGCATGCGGTGCGGCTTGCGATCGTCTGCATCGCGCTCGCCTTGATGCTCGCCGGCATCGCCTATCTCGGCGGCGCCACCATTGCCGAGCAGGCCTCGCTGCTGAGCAAGACCCTCAAGTCGCAGCTTGCCAATGTCAGGTCCTTCCTGGACAGCCACGGCATCGACACCAGCTTCTTCGATCTCGGCAACGGCGCGGCCGAAGCCACTGGCAACGCGACGTCGGAGGCGACGACGTCGCCCGCAGCGCCTTCGCGCGGCGCCTTGCCCAGCGCGGGCGCCCTGGCCTCGAGCGGCGGCGCGATCGTGAGCCAGACCTTCAAGCTGTTGCTCGGCACCATCCACGGTGTCGGCAACATCTTCATCGTGCTGTTCCTGGGCTTCGCCTTCGCCGCTCAGCCCGCCGTCTATCACGACGGCCTGCTCTACCTGGCGCCGGCCAGGCACCGCACCCGCGTCACCCTCGTCATCGACCGCATCAGCGAGACGCTGGAGCGCTGGCTGATCGCGCAGATCATCGTGATGCTCGCGGTCGGCGTGGTGACCTGGATCGGGCTTCTCCTGATCGGCATCCCCGGCTCGTTCATCCTGGGAATCCAGGCCGGCCTGCTCGCCTTCATCCCGACGGTCGGGGCCATCATCGCGGGCGTGATCGTGGTGCTGGCGAGCCTCGCCTCAGGCTGGATCCCGGCGCTATCGGCGTTCCTGCTCTTCATGGGCGTGCACGCGATGGAGAGCTATGTGCTGACGCCGATCCTGCAGCGGCAGGCGCTCGACATCCCGCCGGCCACGCTGTTCGCGTTCCAGATCGTGCTCGGCGTCGTGTTCGGAATCTGGGGCCTGGCGCTGGCGCTGCCGCTGGTCGCCATCGGCAAGGTCATGATTGACCATTTCAAGACGTATGAGGCGCCGCCTCAGGCAGCATGATCCGGAGGCGGCGTGATCCTCAGGTCGTCAGCACGGTCTCGGTGTGCTCGACCTCCGGAGGCGCGGCAAAATACTGGCCGACCAGGCCGCGCCATTCGGTGAAATTCTCCGAGCCGCGGAAATCGACGGTGTGGTTTTCCAGCGTCGCCCACTGCACCATCAACCGGTAGCGCTGCGGCTTCTCGATCGACTTGTGCAGCTCGAAGCCATGAAAGCCCTTGGCGCGGCCGAAGGCGGCCTTGGCCTTGGCGACCGCGGCCTCGAAATCCTTCTCGCTGCCCGGCTTGACGTCGATTTGCGCGATCTCGGTAATCATCGGTTTCCACCCTTTTTGTTCGATCGGTTTGTCTACCGCAGCCGCAGGCAAAGAAAAAGGCGCCGAAACGGCGCCCTGGCAGCTCGAAAATGCGGGATCTCTCAGACCAGCAGCAGGACCGTGCCCGCCACGATGAGGGAGCAGCCGATGAACAGCGCCAGCGGCCAGTAGCTGCGGCTTTGCGTGTAGCGCCCCTGCGCGCGGCGCTCGTTGATCAGCGCGCTCTCGTATTCATCCGCGGTCGAGAACAGGCAGGCGAAACCGCTGCGGGCCGAGGCCGCAGCGGCTTCGAGCGACATCAGGGTGACTTGCGGGTTCTGTCGACGGATCGATTCCATGACCGCAATGGTAGGGACCGAATGGTAAACAGAGCCTTACCGCAAGCACCTCGCGTCTCAGGCGGTGGCCGGCCGCGCCTGCGGCACACCGACCCGCGCGGCGCTCTGTCGGCGCCAGTTCTCCAGCGACAGCGGCAGCTCCTCCGCCGCCTCGACGCGGTTACGGCCGCCGCGCTTGGCCTGGTAGAGCGCGGTGTCAGCCGAGGCCAGCAGCACCTCGAGCTCGGTGCCGGCCGGGCCGCCGGCGACGCCGATGCTGACGGTGGTGTCGACCGGGCCCTCGTCGACCACGACGCCGGAGGTCTCGAACGCCTCGCGCACGCGCTCGGCGACCAGCACGCCCTCCTCGAGCGAACACGGCAGCAGCGCTGCGAATTCCTCGCCGCCGATGCGGCCCGACAGGTCGGTGATGCGCAAGTTGTTGACGACGACGGTCGAGAACAGCCTCAGCATCTCGTCGCCGGCGGGATGGCCGAAGCGGTCGTTGATCGACTTGAAGTGGTCGATGTCGAAGATCATCACGGTGACGGGACGTCCCCCCTTGGCCTCGCGCTCGATCACGCGGGCGCAGGCTTCCGAGAAGCCGCGGCGGTTCAGCATGCCGGTGAGCGGATCGGTGGACGCCGCGGTCCGGTGTGCGGTGACGGTGCGCTCGGACACCAGCATGAAGATCACGAACACGGTACCAACGGCGTAGAGAATGAGCTCGACCGCGAACACCGTGACCCAGATGCTCTGGGAGAAGCCGGCATCGTGCGGGCGCAGGAAGCTGCCGAGCACGATCGGCAGCATCAGGACGCAGCCGTGCATGACCGGCACGACGAAGGCCGGCCAGCTCCGCTGCAGGCTCTTGCGCCGTTCGGTCCAGAGCTCGCTCGCGGTCAGCGCCGCGTAGACCGAGACGATTCCGGCGCCGATGATCATGCGCAGCATGGACGCGGTGGGATCGAGCAGCGAGACGGCGGCGACCCAGGCGAGCGCGCCGAGCACGAGGCCGGGCCAGTTCGGCTTGCGACCGTGGAAAACGCGCGCCGCATTCCACACCATGCCGCAGGCGACGAAGCCGACGGCATTCAGCGCGAGATAGAGCTGCGGTCCGAGCTTGTCGCCGGCCGCGGTCCATAGCGCGACGGAGGCGGCACCGAGCAGATAGGCGGTGCCCCACCATTTCAGTGCAGGGCTGTCCTCCTGCCTGCCGAAAAACACCATCATGGCGCCGAGCAGTGCGGCGACCATGGTGGCGACCAAATAGAGCGTGATGCTATCGAGCGACATCATGTCGGCCCCCTCTAGAACATAGCAGTTACGCGATCGGTACATCCGATTTGCGCGCCCTTCCGAAGGCGACGCTAGGTCCGGCGGGTTCCATTCAGGTTTTCGCGCGCCCCCAAGTTTTCCGGAAACACGCCATCAATTTGCGTACAAACGAACAGCAAAAAGGGCGCTGAAATCAGCGCCCTTTTGCATCTCATTGAAGCCGCTTTCGCGGCGAATGTGACCGAAGCGATTAACGCTTCGAGAACTGGAAGGACCGGCGGGCCTTGGCCTTGCCGTACTTCTTGCGCTCGACCACGCGCGAGTCGCGGGTCAGGAAGCCGCCCTTCTTCAGCACGGAGCGCAGCTCCGGCTCGAAATAGGTGAGCGCCTTGGAGATGCCGTGACGGACCGCGCCGGCCTGGCCGGAGAGACCGCCGCCGGCAACCGTGCAGATCACGTCGTACTGGCCGGAACGCGCAGCCACCGAGAACGGCTGCTCGATCATCATGCGCAGCACGGGACGGGCGAAATAGACCTCGACCTCGCGCGAATTGACGGTGACCTTGCCGGCGCCCGGCTTGATCCACACGCGGGCGACCGCGTCCTTGCGCTTGCCGGTGGCATAGGCGCGATTGAACTTGTCGACCTTCTTCTCGTGCTTGGGCGCGTCGGGCGCCGCCGTCTTGAGCTGCGAGAGCTGGTCGAGCGACTGGATGGATTCGGCCATGTTATGCGGCCCTCGTGTTCTTGCGGTTCAACTTGGCGATATCGACCTTCTCGGGCTGCTGCGCCTCGTGCGGATGATCGGCGCCGCCGTAGACACGGAGGTTGCCCATCTGCACGCGACCGAGCGGACCACGCGGGATCATGCGCTCGACGGCCTTCTCGAGCACACGCTCGGGATGCTTGCCCTCGAGGATCTGGCGCGCGGTGCGCTCCTTGACGTGGCCGACATAGCCGGTGTGCTTGTAATAGGTCTTCTGCTCGCGCTTGCGGCCGGTGAGGACTGCATGCTGCGCATTGATGATGATGACGTTGTCGCCGCAATCAACGTGCGGGGTGTAGGTCGGGAGGTGCTTGCCGCGCAGGCGCATGGCGACGATGGTGGCGAGACGACCGACGACCAGACCCTTGGCGTCGATCAGCACCCACTTCTTCGTCACCTCAGCCGGCTTTGCCGAAAAGGTTTTCATGTCGGAGTTTCCGTGGACGGGAGATATCGGCGCGAACACCGCACCGGCTGCGCGGGTTTCTAGAGAACAGACGCGCTCCGGTCAATGTCTCACGACATAATTTACCTATGCAATATCAATGGCTTGAAAATATGGTGCTATATTACCTGCGAAAACATCAAACATTTGGAATGGAATAGGTCGAGGTGACATGGGCGACCGGATCGGGCGAGGAACCGGACAGCAGCTTCACTTCCCCGACCGCCAGACGCTTGCCGAGCTTGAGCAGCCGCGCCTCGGCCAGCACGTCCTGGCCCGGCTGGCCCTTGCGCAGGAAATTGATGTTGAGATTGGTGGTCACGGCGAGCCCGACCGGCCCGATCGCGGACAACAGCACCACGTACATCGCGAAATCGGCCAGCGTCATCAGCGTCGGGCCGGACACGGTCCCGCCCGGCCGCAGCATCCTTTCGCTGTACCGCTGCCGCAACAGGCAGGTCTGGCCGTCGGCGCTCTCGATCGTGATGTCGTCGCCGCTGAAAGCCTGGGGAAACTCGTGACGGAGGAACTGCTCGACCTCTGCCACGCTCATTTTCGCTAACGCCATGCTGTTCCCCACCCTCGCTTCACTTGACCTGTTACATTAAGTTATCTGCGTCATCCAATTGCAATCATCTAGCGGAAATCGCGTCAATGTCCGTCACGGCCGCCCGCGCCCCCTCCCCGCAACCGCCGATCCTGCTGCGCGAGACCGCAGGGCCCATCGCGATCCTGACGCTGAACCGCCCGGCCGCGCGCAACAGCCTGTCGGCGGCGATGATCGCCAGCCTGCACGCCGAGCTCGACGCGATCCGCGACGACAAGGCCGTCCGCGGCGTCGTGATCGCGGCCAACGGTCCCGCCTTCTCCGCCGGCCACGACATGAAGGAACTGACCGCGCGCCGCACGGATCCCGATCGCGGCCGCGCCTTCTTCGCCGAGATGATGACGGACTGCAGCGCGATGATGCAGGCGATCGTGCATTTGCCGAAGCCCGTGGTCGCGTCCGTCCAGGGCATCGCGACCGCGGCCGGCTGCCAGCTCGTGGCGAGCTGCGACCTTGCGATTGCTTCGGAAGCGGCAAGCTTCGCCACCCCGGGCGTCGACATCGGCCTGTTCTGCTCGACGCCGATGGTGGCGCTGTCGCGCAACGTGCCGCGCAAGCAGGCCATGGAAATGCTGCTGACGGGCGAGCCGATCACGGCGGCGCGCGCTCGCGAGATCGGGCTCGTCAACCGCGTGGTCGCCGCCGGCACCGAACGCGAGGCTGCGATCGCGCTCGCCGAGAAGGTCGCGCTGAAATCCGCCTACACGGTCAAGCTCGGCAAGGAGGCGTTCTACCGCCAGGCCGAGATGAGCCTTGCGGACGCCTATCGCTATGCGGCAGAGGTGATGACCGAGAACATGATGGCGCGCGACGCCGAAGAAGGCATCGGCGCCTTCATCGAGAAGCGCACGCCGACATGGCGGGATGAGTAGAATCGTCATTGCGAGCGCAGCGAAGCAATCCAGAAATCCCTCCGCGGAAACAGACTGGATTGCTTCGTCGCTTCGCTTCTCGCAATGACAAGGAAAAAGAACGACAAATGAACCACGACGCCTATCCCGACAATTACATCCGCGGCATCCTCAACTCCGTGAAGTCGATCGCGATGGTCGGCGCTTCGCCGGTCAACGTGCGGCCGAGCTATTTCGCGTTCAAATATCTGGCGCAGCGCGGCTACGACATGATCCCGGTCAACCCCGGTCATGTCGGCAAGGAGCTGCTCGGCAAGCCCTTCGTCGCGTCCCTGTCGGCCATCGGCCGCCCCGTCGACATGATCGACATCTTCCGCAATTCCAGCCACATCCTGCCCGTTGTCGAAGAGGCGCTCACGCTCGATCCGCTGCCGAAAGTGATCTGGATGCAGCTCGGGGCGCGCGACGATGCGGCTGCGGCGAAGGCCGAAGCGGTCGGTATCAAGGTGGTGATGAACCGCTGCCCGAAGATCGAATATGGCCGCCTGTCGTCCGAAATCTCCTGGATGGGGGTGAATTCGCGCACGCTCAGTTCCAAGCGCGCCCCGGCACCGACACAGGGCATGCGGCTGTCCCTCAATCGGATGAGCGTCAGCGGCGGCGACACCGCCGCATCCGATCGCGCCGCGAAAAACAAGACCGAGCAAAGCTGACGCAATTGCGAAGCGTTCATTTCGCGAACGCGACAATGCGTAGCAGGATCATTCCCAAATCATCCTGATGTGAAGCGGCGGCTTGACGACGGACGCCGCGCCCATCAGCATGCCGCGCGATTTCAGACCACGAGAAATAGGACGCCCCAATGAGCGATCGCCTTCCGGGATTTTCGACCCTCGCCGTGCATGCCGGTGCACAGCCCGATCCGACCACCGGCGCCCGCGCAACTCCGATCTATCAGACGACGTCCTTCGTCTTCAACGATGCCGACCACGCGGCCTCGCTGTTCGGCCTGCAAGCGTTCGGCAACATCTATACCCGCATCGGCAACCCCACCAATGCCGTGCTCGAAGAGCGCGTCGCCGCACTCGAAGGCGGCACCGCCGCGCTCGCAGTGGCCTCGGGCCACGCCGCACAGGTCGTGATCCTGCAGCAGCTGCTCCAGCCCGGCGACGAGTTCATCGCCGCGCGAAAGCTCTATGGCGGCTCGATCAACCAGTTCACGCACGCGTTCAAGAGCTTCGGCTGGAACGTGGTGTGGGCCGACCCCGATGACATCGCAAGCTTCGAGCACGCGGTGACGCCGCGCACGAAAGCCATCTTCATCGAATCCATCGCCAATCCCGCCGGCAGCGTCACCGACATCGAGGCGATCTCGACGGTGGCGCGCAAGGCGGGCGTGCCGCTGATCGTCGACAACACGCTGGCCTCGCCGTACCTCATTCGCCCGATCGACCACGGCGCCGACATCGTCGTGCACTCGCTGACGAAGTTTCTGGGCGGCCACGGCAATTCGCTCGGCGGCATCATCGTCGATGCCGGCACCTTCGACTGGTCCACGGGCGGCAAGTACCCGATGCTGTCGGAGCCGCGGCCCGAATATCACGGCATCCGCCTGCAGGAGACCTTCGGCAATTTCGCCTTCGCGATCGCCTGCCGCGTGCTGGGCTTGCGTGACCTCGGCCCGGCGCTGTCGCCGTTCAACGCCTTCATGATCCTGACCGGCATCGAGACGCTGCCGCTGCGCATGCAGAAGCACTGCGACAATGCGAAAGCGGTCGCCGAATTCCTCGCCGGCCACCCGGCGGTGGCCTCGGTCAATTATGCCGGCCTGCCGAGCGACAAGTACCACCAGCTTGCGCGCAAATACGCGCCGAAGGGCGCCGGCGCCGTGTTCACCTTCAGCCTGAAGGGTGGCTATGACGCCGGCGTCAATCTGGTGTCGAAACTGCAGCTGTTCTCGCACCTCGCCAATGTCGGCGACACCCGCTCGCTCGTCATTCACCCCGCCTCGACCACGCACAGCCAGCTCGACGATGCCGCCAAGGTGAAGTCCGGCGCCGGCCCCGACGTGGTGCGCCTCTCGGTCGGCATCGAGGACAAGGAAGACCTGATCGCGGATCTGGAACAGGCGCTAGTGGCGTAAGTTCCTCTCGTAGCCCGGATGGAGCGAAGCGCAATCCGGGCTACGGGATTCCGTTGCTCACGCTCGCCGCGGAATGACGGGCGCTTTGGCGTCCGTCGGTTAACGATCATTAACCATATCTGCCGCATACATCGTCTTTGGATCGACCCTTTGATTCGGAGCCGACGATGCTGCGCTGGATGGTGCCTGCCCTTGCCGCGATGCTGACGGTCTCGAGCGCGCTGGCTGCCGACTTGCCGGCCACGCCGAAACGGCGGGCCGCCGCCGCGCAGCAGGAGCCGCCCAAGGTTTGGGTGGACACAGATCCCGACGCGCTGATCTCGCCGGCCCACGGCATCGGCAGCTACATCCGGAACCTGCCGGGCACGCCCCTGCTGCCGGGCTCGCACACGCTGCCGGGCTATTACGGCCGCCCCTGGGATTACGACTATCAAGGCTCGTATTACGGCGGGAAGCAGGTCGATTATTTCTGGCGCCTGCCCTATTCGTGCGGCATCTACGGCTATTGCTGATCAGCCGGGCTGCCCGGCCGGAACAGCGCGCGGCTGCGTCTCCGCGGACTGCCGCGACGCCAGCCGCTCCACCTGCATCACCGCGAGCGTAAGCACTGCGATCGCGACCGCCTGGTGCGACAGCGCAAGATCGATCGGCACCTGGTTCAGCAGCGTGAGGATGCCGAGCACCGCCTGCACGCTCACCGCCGCGAGCAGCCATAGCGCCCCGCTCGCGGCCGCACCTGCGCGCGAGCGCACCGCGTCGATCGCGTGCAACAGCGCCAGCACCAGCAGCGCATAAGCGGTCATCCGGTGCTCGAACTGCACCGTCAGGACATTGTCAAACATGTTGCGCCACCACGGCGTCTCGAACCACAGCCGCTCGGCCGAGGGAATGAACGCGCCGTCGATCTGCGGCCAGGTGTTGTAGACGCGCCCGGCGCGCAGGCCCGCGACGAGCGCGCCGAAATAGATCTGCACAAAGGTCACGACGAGCAGCAGCGCGCTGGTGAATCGCAGCCGCGCCGGGCCAGCGATCTGCGGCCGCTCCTTGAGCCGCCGCACCGTCCAGACGATGCCGGCGAAGATCAGCAGCGCGAGGATGAGATGCGTCGCCAGCCGATATTGCGAGACCTCGACGCGCCCGGTGAGGCCAGAGGCGACCATCCACCAGCCGACCGCGCCCTGGAGGCCGCCAAGCGCGAACAGCAGCCATAGCCGCCGCTTCAATTCACCGGAGAGACCGCCGCGCCACAGGAAGAACAGGAACGGTAAGAGATAGGCGACGCCGATGAAACGGCCGAGCAGCCGGTGGCTCCACTCCCACCAGAAGATCTCCTTGAACTCGGCCAGGCTCATGCCGGCATTGAGTTCGCGATATTGCGGGATCTTCTTGTAGGCCTCGAACGCCTCGGTCCACTGCGCCTCCGACAGCGGCGGAACGCTGCCCGTGACCGGCTTCCATTCGACGATCGACAGGCCCGATTCCGTCAGCCGCGTCGCGCCGCCGACCAGCACCATCAGCGCGATCAGCGCGGCGACGGAGATCAGCCACCAGCGCACGGCGCGATGCGGCTCGAACGGGGCGGATTTCGTCGTCATCAGGGGCAAAAACCAGACTTGAACCGAACTGCGTGCCCCTTATAGTCCCCCGCTTCCGCAGCGCAAGTTACGCGAAAGCCGCTCCTAGTCCGCCATGAATATCCGCACCCGCAAGTTCCTCGGCGCCATCCTGCTCCTGGTGCTGGCCACCGTCTGGGCCCTGCTCGGCATGGCCGCGGCACAGATGCCGTGGATCGCCGAATCCGGCTGGCGGCAGGCGATCTATTACGTCGTGGTCGGCATGGGCTGGGTGCTGCCGGCGATGCCGATCGTGAGCTGGATGCAGCGTCCCGATCGCGTCAAGTCTGGCCGGTAGCGCTGCCGGTCGGCTTCACCGGCGCAAAGGCCACGCCCGACACCAGCACGCGCAGCATGCGCAGCGAGCGGATGCGACCGTCCCAGGAGATCCGCGGCAGCGCGCGCAGATTGGTGCGCCCCTCCGCGTCCACGACACCAGATATCGCCGACACCGCGCTGGTAAATCCCGCCTCCTCCGCCATCACGACGTGGCTGCGCCGGAACGAGGTGCGGTCGCCGAACGGAAAGGCGAAATGCGCGATGTTGCGGCGGACGGCGGATTCGGCAACCGCCTTGCCCATCGTCATCTCGCGCAGCGCCGCACCGTCCTTCATGTTGGCGAGCACGGGATAGTTCACGGTGGCGCTGCCGATTGTGACGAGCGGATCGGCGGCGAGCTTCGCCAGATCCTCCCAGTTCATCGACGCCTCGCGCGAGAGCGCGGCAAGATCGATGCGATAACGCGTGCAGAGATCAGCGATCGCCGCCGACAGCTCCGCCGGCGACAGCGAGCGCAGCCAGCCTTCGAGATGCGAAAACAGCGCCTGCTTTTCGGAGGGATCGGTGACGACGAAGCGCTGCTCCTTTTCGCCCATCATCAGGCTGATGCGGCTCTCGCGCGCGATCACCTGTTCGAGCCCGAGCCACCAGGCCTCGCCGACGCCATCGGGAAACGCGGTGGGCAAATAGATCGTGAAGGGCACGGCGTGATGCGCCAGCACCGGATAGGCACTCTCGATCAGATCCTTGCCGGCACCGTCGAAGGTCAGCGCCACGAAGCGCCGCGGCTCTGGCAGCGTCACCGCGCGCCGGCACACTTCGTCCATGCCGATAAAATCGTATTGCCAGCGCTTCAGCGCGCGAATGGCGCGATCGAGGAATTGCGGCGTGATCTCGTGCGCGCGCAGCGGCTGAAACCCGCCGCGCCGTTGCGGGCGCACACGCTCGAAGCGCAGGATGGCGCCGGCACCGCGGCTGCCCAGCGCGGCCCGGCCGGTGAACCAGGCGATCTCGAGGCGCAGCCGTTCCAGCCATCTGTCGTCGGATTCCAAGATTCCACCCCTCACGCCCCGAAGGCGCCCGATCCCCGCTCTTATTGTCCTTACCCTTTGTTGACATTTCTTTGCAAAGGTCGGCCATCGGCCGATTGACGCCACTTTCTGATTTCTCGACAGGTTTCGCGGATGACCATGGCTGCGGCGATGCAAAGCCGGACGGCAGAAGCGCCAGCGCGGTCGAAAGCGAGCGGTATCGCGCATGTCGATATCGTCACCGACCTCGACGCCATTGAGGCGCTCTGGCGCGCTTTCGAGGAGCCCGGCCATCTCTTCACGCCCTATCAGCGGTTCGATCTGCTGAGCCCCTGGCAGCGCCTGGTCGGCGCGTGCGAAGGCGCCCGCCCACTCGTGGTCATCGGCCGCGATGGCGATCACAAGCCGGTGCTGCTGCTGCCGCTCTCGCTGCGCCAGAGCCACGGCGTGCGCACGGCCGCCTTCATGGGCGGCAAGCATACGACCTTCAACATGGGCCTCTGGGACGCCGCGTGCGCCGCGCAGACCGGTGCCGCCGATCTCGACGCGCTGCTGGCGCCGCTCCGCGAGCATGCCGACGTGCTCGCGCTGACGCAGCAGCCGCTGCGCTGGCGCGACCAGCAGAACCCGTTTGCATTGCTGCCGCGACAGAGCGCGATCAACGGCTGCCCGCAGCTCGTGATGGAGCCCGGCGGCCCGCCGCCATCGCGCATCAGCAATTCCTTCCGCCGCCGCCTCAAAAGCAAGGAAAAGAAGCTCCAGTCCCTCGCCGGCTATCGCTATCATCTGGCGACGTCCGATGCCGACGTCACCCGCCTGCTCGACTGGTTCTTCCGCGTCAAGCCGGCGCGGATGGCGGAACAGAAGCTGCCCAACGTCTTCGCCGAGCCCGGGGTCGAGCAGTTCATCCGCAGCGCCTGCCTTGCGCCGCGGGGCGAAGGCCGGGTCATCGACATCCATGCGCTCGAATGCGACGAGGAGGTCATCGCGATCTATGCCGGCGTCGCCGACGGCCAGCGCTTCTCGATGATGTTCAACACCTACACGATGTCCGAGCACGCCCGTTACAGCCCCGGGCTTATCCTGATGCGCTACATCATCGATCGCTACGGCGAGCGCGGCTACCGCTCGCTCGACCTCGGCATCGGCTCGGACGACTACAAGCGGATGTTCTGCAAGGACGACGAAGAGATCTTCGACAGCTTCGTCCCGCTGACCTCCCGCGGACGGCTCGCGGCGATGGCGATGTCCTCGCTCAGCTACGGCAAGCGGCTGGTGAAGCAGAACCAGATGCTGTTCGACCTGGCCCGGCGGCTGCGACAAGCGTTCGGGTAAGACCTCGCTGCTTGCACTGCTGCACTCCTTCTCCCCTTGTGGGAGAAGGTGGCGCGAAGCGCCGGATGAGGGGGTTTCCTCCGCTTGCCAGACTGCTCGTGAGGAGAGAACCCCTCACCCGTCTTCGCTTCGCGAAGCCACCCTCTCCCACAAGGGGAGAGGGAAAACAGAAGCCTACGCCGCCACGACGCGCGGGGCTTCCGCGGCGTTCGACGCCTGCACCGGCTTGCTCAGCATGGTCACGTCGCTGAAGCCGACCGCGCTGAGCTGCTCGCACATCAGCGTGCGTGCGTCCTGTGCCATCGCGGCATCGGGCACCACGACGGCGCGGGCATGCGCCGTCAGCAGCTCGGCCGGAAGGTCGGAGGCACTTCCGGCGTCGATCAACACGTGATCATAGGCGCGCAGCAGCGCGTCGATCGCGAGCGTCACCCGCGGCGATTGCAGCAGGCTGCGGTCGAAGCCGGGACGGCCGGCCATGACGAGGTGCAGCCGCGACAGCCTGTCCCGGGTGATGACTTGCGCGAACGTGGCCTCGCCCTGCATCAGTTCGGCAAGCCCGGGCGCCGAAGCATCGACGGACACAGCGGCGATCGTCGGCGAGGACGCGGCAAGATCGACCACGACGACACGCGCCTCGCGCGCCAGGTGCCGCGCAAGCGTCAGCGTCGACAGCGTGATGGCTTCGCCCGAGGCGGTGCCGAGCACCGTGACCTTTTTCGCCGCAGCGCCCGCGGCCCGCAATCTGTCGGCCAGTTGCTCGATCTCGCTGAATTCGGTGGCGTCGGCATCGGCCGTCATGTCCGGCTGCAGCGGCGCAGGCTCTGCAGGAGGGAGCTCGATGCGGGGATCGGCGACCCGCTCCACGACCGGCTGGAGCGGTGCCTCCTGGCGCAGCGGCGCCCGTGCCGGGAGCACCGCAGCCACTGCGCGCGGCGCGGTCTGACGCAGCAGCTCGCCGGTGACGACGACACCGGACGAGAGCAGCAGCGTCGCGATCGTCGCGATCAGCACGATCGGCAGCTTCTTCGGATAGGCCGGCGTGTTGGAGACCAAGGCGCGCGAGATGACGCGGCCGTCCGTCGGCGCTGTGTCGATGGTTTCGCGGGTATTGGCCTCGCGGTACTTGGCAAGATAGGTCTCGAGCAGATCGCGCTGTGCCTTGGCTTCGCGCTCCAGCGCGCGGAGCTGAACATCCTGGCCGTTGGTCGAGGTCGCCTGCTTCTTCAACTGCTCGAGGCTCGTGATCAAGCCATCGACCCGGCCGCTGGCGATCCGCGAGTCGCTTTCGAGCGAGCGCGAGATCTTGGCCGCTTCGTCGCGGATCTGATTGTCGAGGTCGCCCAGCTGCGCCTTCAGCTCCTTGATCCGCGGGTGATTGCCGAGCAGCGTGGACGATTGTTCGGCAAGCTGCGCACGCAGCGTGACGCGTTGCTCCGACAGCCGCCGCATCAACTCCGAGTTCACGACTTCCGATGCCTCGATCGGCTTGCCGCTCTGGAGCATCTCCTTGATCAGCCGTGCCTTGGACTCTGCGTCGGCCTTCATCGAGCGCGCATTGTTGAGCTGGGTGTTGACCTCGCCCATCTGCTGGTTCGACAGCGTGGTGTTGTTGGTGCCGACGAACAGGCTCGACTTGGAGCGGAAGTCCTCGACCCGGGCCTCGGCGTCGGAGACCTTCTTGCGCAGGCTCTCGATCTCGCCGGCGAGCCACTGGCTGGCGTTCTTGGCCTGCTCCTGGCGGGCCCCCTGCTGCAGCACGAGATAGCCGTCGGCGATCGAGTTGGCGACACGCACGGCAAGCTCGGGGTCGGCGGACTGAAATTCGACGACGATCACGCGCGACTTGTCCACGGCATAGGCCTGCAGGCGGTCGTAATAGGCGTCGAGCACGCGCTCTTCCGGCGTCATCGAGAACGGATCGCGGCCGATGCCGATCATCGCGGCCAGCGACTTAAGCGGCGAAACGCCTTGCAGCACCGGATCGAATTCTGGACGCTCGGCAAGCTTGTTCTTCTTGATGATCTCGCGAGCCAGATCGCGCGACAGCACGAGCTGCACCTGACTAGTGACGGCCTCGGCATCGAGTGCCTGGCGCTCCTCTGTGCGATCGCTGTTCGGACGGAGGAAGACGTTCTCGCGGCCGTCGATCAGGATGCGGGTCTCGGACTTGTAGCGCGGCGTAACGAGATTGACGATCGCGATGGAGCCGACTAGCGCGAGCACGGTCGGCACGATGATCCAGCCGCGCTTGCGCGCCAGTGCCCCGCCGAGCGCATGCAGGTCGATATCGCCGGACTCGCCTTGCGTCGGCTTGGTGACGACGGGCGCAGGCCTAACGTCGATCCGGGGCTCGCGCCTGTTCTCGACTTCGAGTGCAGCCCTCGCCTCAGACACGGCATCAGATTTGGCTTCAGCTTTGGGCGCGACTTCGGCTTTGGGCTTCGCAACGGCGCGCGCAACCACAGCCTTGTCCTTGCCGGCACGCCAGAACGCTAAACGCATCGAACACTCCCGCAGGGGCAACGCCACTAAGCTACCTCAACCGCGGCGATTACACTCCATTAAGGTTGCCGCTGGGTTAATCGCGGGATCCCGCGCTCATTGCACGCGCGCTCGTCACCGTTTGTTAACCACGAGGCCCCTTAATCCGTCTCGATATTTTCCTTTCGAATTGTTCGGCATCCGCCGTCGAGCGCTGGTTCTTCATTCATGCCCCCCTCTCCCGACCGGCCGCTTCGCATCCTCCACGCCGTGCGCGCTCCAGTCGGCGGCATCTTCCGCCACATCCTCGACGTCGCCAACGGCCAGGTCGATCGCGGCCATCATGTCGGCATCCTCGCCGACAGCCTCACCGGCGGCGCGCGCGCCGACCAGGCGCTCGCCGAGCTCGCACCGCGCCTGACGCTCGGCGTGCACCGGCTCGCGATCCGCCGCGAGCCCTCGCCCGACGACGTCCTGGTGTGGTTTCGCATGCAGCGCCTGATTGCCACGCTGAAGCCCGACGTGATGCACGGCCACGGCGCCAAGGCTGGCGCTTTCATCCGCATGCGCAGGCGCTCCGACGACACCATCCGCATCTACACGCCGCATGGCGGCTCGCTGCATTATCCGCTCAACACCCTCAAGGGCGAGTTCTACGCGCGGCTCGAGCGATCGCTGATGGGCTCGACGGACCTGTTTCTGTTCGAGAGCGCATTCGCCCGCGACACCTATCAACGCATCGTCGGCACGCCCAAGGGCGTGGTGCATTGCGTGTTCAACGGTGTCACCCCCGAGGAGTTCGAGCCCGTCGTGATCGCCGACGATGCCACCGATCTCTGCTATGTCGGCGAGTTCAGGCACATCAAGGGCGCGGATCTGCTGGTCGATGCCGTGGCGCGCCTGCACGAGGGCGGCAAGAAGGTCACGCTGACGCTCGGCGGCGACGGCGAGGAAACGGCGGCGCTGAAGGCGCAGGTCGCGCGGCTCGGCCTCACCGAGGCCATCCGCTTCATCGGCCACGTCAAGGCGCGCTACGGCTTCTCCAAGGGCCGGCTGCTCATCGTCCCCTCCCGCGGCGATTCGATGCCCTATGTGGTGATCGAGGCCGGCGCGGCCGGCATCCCGATGATCGCGTCGAGGATCGGCGGCATCCCCGAGATATTCGGCAGCGACAGCCCCGCTCTGTTCGCGCCGAGCAATCCCGAGGCGATGGCCGAGGCGATCGCCGCCGCGATCGACGATCCCCAGACCACGGCGCAACGCGCGGTCACCTTGCGCGAACGCATCTCGGCGCATTTCTCGCAGTCCGCGATGGTCGACGGCGTGATCGCCGGCTATCGCGAAGCGTTTGCCAATCATTAACCATCCTTAAGCCCGCTTTAGAGAATCTTCCGATTTGTTCGATAATCGAAGGTCCAGGGGATGCTCGCCCGGGCGCTCAAGGCCGTGCCGCGGGCTTTTGAATGGACGTGGACGCCCGTGGAACCGCTCAACGCACGCTCGATGCTCGACGCCGCGACCAGCGCTGCGGCGAAGCCCGCTGACCAACCTTTCGTCGAGCGCCGCCGCCGGCTGACGCCCGCGGCGCTCGACGTCGTCAACCAGAAGGTCGCCCGCGCCTATTCGCCGATCGTGATCACCGGCTTCGTGCGCCTCGCCGATTTCGCGCTGCTGAGCATCGTCGGCATCGCGCTCTATGCCGGCTATGTGATGCCGCTCTCGGGCTTCAACTGGATCTATCCCGCGGAAGTCGTCGCGGTGGCGGCCGCCGCCGTAATCTGCTTCCAGGCCGCCGACATCTACCAGGTGCAGCTGTTCCGCGGACAGCTCCGGCAGATGACGCGGATGATCTCGTCCTGGTCGTTCGTCTTCCTGCTGTTCATCGGCATCTCCTTCTTCGCCAAATACGGCAGCGAGATCTCGCGGCTGTGGCTGGCCGCCTTCTATTTCCTCGGGCTCGCCGCGCTGATCGCCGAGCGGCTGGTGCTGCGCTCGCTGGTGCGCGGCTGGGCGCGCCAGGGGCGGCTCGACCGCCGCACCATCATCGTCGGTTCCGACAGCAACGGCGAGCAACTGGTCGAGGCGCTGAAGGCGCAGGAGGATTCCGACATCCACGTGCTCGGCGTGTTCGACGATCGCAACGACAGCCGCGCGCTCGATACTTGCGCCGGCGCGCGCAAGCTCGGCAAGGTCGACGACATCGTTGAATTCGCCCGCCGCACCCGCGTCGATCTCGTGCTGTTCGCGCTGCCGATCTCCGCGGAGACGCGCATCCTGGAGATGCTGAAGAAGCTCTGGGTGCTGCCGGTCGACATCCGCCTCTCCGCGCACACCAACAAGCTGCGCTTCCGCCCCCGCTCCTATTCCTATCTCGGCGAGGTGCCGACGCTCGACGTGTTCGAGGCGCCGATCACCGATTGGGATCTGGTGATGAAATGGCTGTTCGACCGCGTCGTCGGCAGCCTCGCGCTGCTCGCGGCGCTTCCGGTGATGGGCCTCGTCGCGCTCGCGGTGAGGCTCGACAGCCCGGGCCCGGTGCTGTTCCGCCAGAAGCGGTTCGGCTTCAACAACGAGCGCATCGACGTCTACAAATTCCGCTCGATGTACCACCACCAGGCCGATCCGACCGCCTCCAAGGTCGTGACCAAGAACGATCCGCGCGTCACCCGCGTCGGCCGCTTCATCCGCAAGACCAGCCTCGACGAGCTGCCGCAGCTGTTCAACGTGGTGTTCTCCGGCAACCTCTCTCTGGTCGGCCCGCGCCCGCATGCGGTGCAGGGCAAGCTGCAGAGCCGGCTGTTCGACGAGGCCGTCGACGGCTATTTCGCCCGCCACCGCGTCAAGCCGGGCATCACCGGCTGGGCCCAGATCAACGGCTGGCGCGGCGAGATCGACAACCAGGAAAAGATCCAGAAGCGCGTCGAGTTCGACCTCTATTACATCGAGAACTGGTCGGTGCTGTTCGACCTCTACATTCTCCTGAAGACGCCGATCTCGCTGCTGACCAAGAACGAGAACGCGTATTGAGTTGAGTTTCCGTCATGCCCCGCGAAGGCGGGGCATCCAGTACGCCGCGGCGCCGGTCGTGTTTTCCAATGACCGCCACGGAGTACTGGATCGCCCGGTCAAGCCGGGCGATGACAGCGGACATTGTGGCGTACGAGTTGCGTGAGCGTATGAGCATCTGATGGCGTATGCGGCGACAGCCGATGGAATGAACATAGCCGCACCGGCTGCGCCCGGCGTGCTGGCGCTGCAGCGCGCATTGGTGTGGCTGGTCGGCGCCTCCGGCGCGGTCGTGTTCATCGAGCCGAGCCCCTACGAGATCATGACGCTGCTCGCGGCCGTCACGTTCTTCGCCACCGGCCTTCGCCTGCGACTCGCGCTGATGCCGCTGGTCGGCCTGTTGGTCCTGCTCAATGTCGGCTACACGATCAGCGCGATCCCGCTCTACGAGCAGTCCGAGGTGGTGAGCTGGATCGCGACCTCCTGGTACATGGCGGTCACCGTCGTGTTCTTCGCCATGGTCATGTCCGAGGATACGCTGGCCCGGCTCGACATGCTCCGCCGCGGCCTCGTGGTCGGCGCCATGATCGCCTCGGTGCTGGCGGTCGCCGGCTATTTTCACCTCGTGCCCGGCGGCAACGACCTCCTCACGCTCTATGGACGCGCGCGCGGCACGTTCAAGGACCCGAACGTGCTCGGCGCCTTCCTGATCCTGCCCGCGCTGTTCTCGCTCCAGAGCGTGGTTTCGGACAAGTTCGGCAAGGCGTTCCGCAACGTCTTCGCCTTCGGCATCATGTCGCTCGCGATCCTGCTCGCCTTCTCGCGCGCCGCCTGGGGCGGCCTGGTGCTGACCTCCGCCTTCATGCTGGCGCTGATGGTGCTGACCAGCCGCACCAACGCGCAGCGCTCGCGCATCATCATCATGGCGATCGTGGCGGCGGTTCTGGGCCTCGCCTTGATCGCGGCGCTGCTGTCGTTCGACGCCACCGCCGAGATGTTCAAGCAGCGCGCGAGCTTCGACCAGAGCTACGACGAAGGCCGCTTCGGCCGGTTCGGCCGGCACATCCTCGGCGCGGAGATGGCGCTCGACCTGCCGTTCGGCATCGGCCCCCTGCAATTCCACCGCTTCTTCCCCGAGGACACCCACAACTCCTATCTCAACGCCTTCATGTCCGGCGGCTGGCTGTCCGGCGTGTGCTATCCCGCGCTGGTCTTCACCACCGTGATCACAGGCTTCCGCCACGTCTTCGTCCGCGTGCCCTGGCAGCGCGCTTATCTCGCCGTGTTCGCCGCCTTCATCGGCACCGTCGGCGAAAGCTTCGTGATCGACACCGACCACTGGCGGCACTTCTGGATGATGCTGGGCGCGATGTGGGGCATGATCGCGGCCGCGCAGATCTACAGGATCAGGGCTGACGCGGACGCGTCTTCAGCTTGAGCGCCGGACGTTTCTCCGGCGGCGTGTCGAGCAGTCCCTTCAGCGCTTCGGTTGCCGCGACCACACCCCTGTAGCCCTCGTTCGCGAAGCGCAGCAGCAGGCGCAGTTCCTCGTCGGTATAGCCGGTATAGACCTTCTCCATCGCCTGCTGCATGGGCACATAGAACTGGCTGATCTTCGCGATCGCTTCCGGCACGACGGCGATGAAGACCTTGCGGCGATCGGTATCGTCGCGCTCGCGGCGGACGAGGCCGGCCTTTTCGAGCCGGTCGACCACGCCGGTGATGGCGCCGGTCGTGAGGCCCGTGACCTCGGCGAGCCTGCCTGCGGTGACGCGGCCCTCGAGATACAGGATGTCCATGCATTCAAGGTCGGAATTGGCAATTCCGGCAACGTTGGCAACCGTTTGCCCGTAAAGCACGCCCTGCGCGGAAGACCTGCGCATCGCCTCCTCGAGCTCCTGCAACAGCGCCGTGCGCGCCTTCGTCCTTGACAAGGTCGGCCTCATATCTTAGGCGATATATATCTTAGTCACTAAGAGATTTAGCGACCGTAATTTCTCCTAGCACCACGGAAACGTCGGGAGCAAGCCATGTCCTATCGTCCCCGCAAGGCCCTGATCATCGGCGCCGGCATCGCCGGCCCCGTGGCCGCGATCCTGCTGCGCCGCGCCGGCATCGAATCCGCGATCTACGAGGCCTGGCCCTATTCCAAGGGCATCGGCGGCGGCCTCCAGATCGCGCCGAACGGCATGCACGTGATGGACGAGATCGGGCTTGCGAACGAGCTGGTCAACCGCGGCTCGGTCGCGGAGTCCTTCGACTTCTACTCGCAAGGCGGCGCAAAGCTCGGCTCGATCAACCGCAACATGGCACAGCGCTTCGGCCAGCCCGCGGTGAACGTGTGCCGCGCCGCTCTGAACGAGATGCTGATCGACAAGGCCTGGTGCGCCTGCGCCTCGCTCTATTTCGAGAAGCGCCTGATCAAGGTCGAGGATCGCGGCGACCAGCCGATCGTCGCTTATTTCGCCGACGGCACCACCGCCGAAGGCGACTTCCTGATCGGTGCCGACGGCGTTCATTCCGTCACGCGCCGCCAGGTCGTGCCGGACGGGCCGCAACCCTTCGACACCGGCCTGATCGGCTTCGGCGGCTTCGTGCCGCATGCCGTCCTCGACGGCCGGTCGATCGGCCGGCATGTCGAGACCACGTTCGGCCAGAGCGGCTTCTTCGGCTACGGCTATTGCAGCCCGGATCCGAATGATGGCGTGATGTGGTGGAGCACGCAGTCTGCGCACGGAATGGATGCGGCGATGTTTCGCGCGCTCGATCCTGCGACGCTGAAGCAGCATCTGCGCGGCTTCCATCATGGCTGGCACGATCCGATCCCTGACATCATCGAGGCCGCCGAGAACATCGTGGTCACCGACACGCTCGACGTCGCGACCCTGCCGGCCTGGTCACGCGAGCGTTCGCTGCTGATCGGGGACGCCGCGCACGCGACCAGTCCCCACGCGGGCCAGGGCGCCTCGCTCGCGCTCGAGGATGCGATGCGCCTCGCCCGCCTGATGCAGGAAGGCCAGGAGCTCGGCGCCACCTTCCAGGCATTCGAAGCCGAGCGCCGCCCGCGCACCGAGAAGATCGTCGCGCTGGCGCGACGCAACGGCAACAACAAGCGCGAATTCAGCGCCACCGGCGCGTGGGTCAGAAATCAGATGATGAAATGGCTGCTGCCGCTCGGCGCGAAGAGCATGGACTTCATGTACGCGTATGACGCGCGGGCGGTGTAGCTTCTTGTTCTCCCTCTCCCCGTTCTTACGGGGAGAGGGTTGGGGTGAGGGGCTGCGTCCGCGAAGACGGTGAGAGCTGGACTCGCGGAGAGTCCCCCTCACCCGCCACGCTTCGCGTGTCGGCCTCTCCCCGCAGGCGGGGCGAGGCGAAGAAAGCGACCTAGCTCTCCACCTCGAACTTCAGTCCGGCATGATCGACCAGCCGCTTGATCAGCTTGTGCTGCATCGCCGCGCCCGGGGTCCACAGACCGGCCAGAACATCCGGCGTGTCGCGCAGCAGGCAGATCGCGCATTCGGAGATCATCTTCGCGGTCGACGCGTAGCCGGGATCGAGATCGCCCTTCACCGCAGCACGCACCTGACGGCCGTCGGGCGCGATTGCGACATAGAGCAGGTCGTAACGACCGTTGTCGCGCTCTTCCTTCGACGGGCCCTCACCGGGCTTGAGCGCCTTTGGGCCGGTCTTTTCGCCGTTGGCGGCCATCACCAGCTTCGCGTTGGCCTGCCCTTCCTCGCCCGCCCCCGTCAGCACCATCTCGTCGTAGACGAAGTCGCGGCCATACGGGAAACCCATCAGCATGTTGGAGCGATGGACGTTGCGCGTGTTCAATATCGCCATCGCGAACGGCGCGGACCAGGATTGCAGGTCGTCCTCGAAGACAGGCTTGTTGCCGCGCGGCTGCTTTGGTCCTTCAAATCCCGGCGTGAATGCGAAGGGGTCCTTGAGGATCGACACCAGGCTGAGATCCTGCGCGACCGCTTCGAAGGTAACCCTCGCGCTCGCCGAGGTACCGCCGGAGAACTTCCAGCTGAGGTCGCGCACGCGCCCCTTGACGCGCGGCGCCGGCGCGCCGAACACGCGCCTGGCTTCCTCCTGCACGAAGAATGCGCCGAGTTCGAACGGGATGGAATCGAAACCGCAGGAGAAAAGGATGCGCGCGCCGCTCGCTTTGGCGGCCACCTCGTGCTTGTCGATCATCTGCTTCAGCCAGATCGGCTCGCCGCAGAGATCCATGTAGTCGGTGCCCGATGCGACGCAGGCGGCCAGCAGGTCGGATCCGTAAAGCTGGTAAGGACCGACGGTGGTGACGACCAGCTTCGCCTGATCGACCATCGCCTGCAGCGACGCCGGATCGGATGCGTCCGCAACGATGAGCGGCGTATCCCTGGGCGCACCGATCGCGTCGCGAACCGAGGCGAGCTTGTCTCCGCTCCGCCCCGCCATCGCCCAGCTTGGCGCGCCGTCACCGACGTAGTTCGCAGCGAGATATTCGGCCACGAGCTGGCCGGTGTACCCCGTCGCGCCGTAGACGACGATGTCGAACTTCGCGGACACCGACCTCAGGCTTCCACGTTGAACGTCAGCCCCGCATTGTCCCGCAGCCGCTTGATGAGCTTATGTTGCATCGCTGCGCCCGGCGTCCAGAAACCGGCGGCGACGTCGGTGGTGTCACGCAGCATGCAGATCGCGCATTCGGAGATCATCTTCGAGGTCGAGCCGTAGCCGGGATCGCGGTCGCCGGTGACGCCGGCGCGGACCATGCGGCCGTCGGGCGCGGTCGCGACGTAGAGCAGATTGAACAGCCCGTTCTCGCGCTCTTCCTTCGAGGGCCCCTCGCCCGGCTTCGGCGCGCTGGGACCGGTCTTCTCGGCGTTCGCGGCCATCACGCGCTTGGCGTTGGCCTCACCCTTCTCGCCCGGACCGGTCAGAACCATCTCGTCGTAGACGAAGTCCTGGCCGTACGGAAAGCCCATCAGCATGTTGGAGCGATGGACATTGCGGGTGTTGATCAGCGCCATCATGAACGGCGCGGCCCAGGAATTCAGGTCTTCCTCGATCAGCGGCTTGTTGCCCCTCGGCTGCTTCGGACCGGTGAAGCCCGGCGTCAACGCAAACGGGTCGTTCAGGATCGCGACGAGGCTGATATCCTTGGCCACGGCGTCGAAGGTCGCCTTCGCGCTCGCCGCGGTGCCGCCCGACAGCGTGCCGCGCATGTCGCGCACGCGGCCCTTCACGCGCGCGGCGGGGGCGCCGAACACGCGCTTGGCCTCTTCCTGCACGAAGAAGGTGCCGAGCTCGAACGGCACGGAATCGAAGCCGCAGGAGAACACGATGCGCGCGCCGCTCTCTTTCGCAGCTGCCTCGTACTTGTCGATCATCTGCCGCATCCAGATCGGCTCACCGCAGAGATCGAAATAATCCGTGCCGGTGGCGACGCAGGCCGCCAACAATTCCTCGCCGTAGAGCTGATAGGGACCAACCGTCGTGATCACCGACATCGTCTGCTCCGCCATCGCCTTCAGCGAGGCTGCGTCCGACGCATCCGCAACAATCAGCGGCGTATTCCCGGGCGCGCCGACCGCATCGCGGACCGATTTGAGCTTGCCGAGGCTACGGCCTGCCATCGCCCATTTGAGCGAATTGTCGGTTTTGTATTGCCTCGTCAGATATTCGGCGACGAGCTGGCCGGTGAAACCGGTCGCACCATAGACGACGATGTCGAATTTCGCAGAGCTCATGGTCGTCCCTTACTTTTTCGCGTAACTCACGCCCATGCCGGCACGGACGTCGCTTTGAATGCCATAAGGCGGGATCGGATAGCGCAGGCCGTTCTTCGCCAGCGCCTTCATACCCTCGATTGCCTTGGCGAGATGCGACGGCTTCAAGGCCATCAGCATCTCCTCGTCCGGCACGCCGCCATAGCGCCGTTCGGCATAGCATGGCAAGGACAGGCTCGGCTCCCCGGTCTTGAGCGCCCGCCCCCAGGAATCCGCGCACGCGGTCTCGCCGACCACGCCCCATTCGAACTTCTTGTAGCCGGTATATTGCAGCCCGTTGATCAGGATGATCATCTGCCCGGGCGTCGCATAGACGAGGCAGATGTCGGGCGGATCGAGCCGGCCGCTCGCGAGCGGGCTGACGGCGAGCGCCTGATATTGTCCGAACGGAACCACGTCCAGCGCCTCCTGGCGCTTGCGCGCGTCCTCGGCGGTGCCGTGCCAGACCCCGACATAATTTTCGCCGGCGAGCCATTTGTCGTCCTGGGGGCTGAGCCCGATCACCGCACGGCATTGCGCGCCGACGAGATCGTCGGCGGTGATGCCGACGGTCCAGCCCAGGCGCGAGGCCATGCTGACGATCTGGTCGGTGGTGTGGACCGCATTCGGCCGCCGGACTTTCGAGATCGCCTCCATGTCCGCGGCGCGCGCGAACAGCTTCATGCCGATCACATTCGTCTTCAGCCGGAGCAGGCTGTTGAGATCGGCGACGAGGCCGGCAAGATCGATGCTGTCTGCGCTCTGCTGTTGCATGGCTTCCTCCGGAGCGGCGCGTTCCGCCGCATGTTCTTGTTTTGCGGTCTTGGTTCTAGTCCTTCGCGGGTCCCGGAAGCAACTCGCCGGTCCTGCCCATCAGACGGTAGGCGACGAGGCCGATCCACTCGCGCACGGCGACTTCAGTTCGGCCAAGGCCGTCCGCGCCCATGTTGGTGAAGGAGAACAGATCGTCACGTCCGCCCATCCGCCAGTCCACCGGATAAGCCTCGACGTCGAATCCGGCCTTGCGGAAGATTCCCATCGAGCGCGGCATGTGAAAGGCCGACGTCACCAAAAGCCAGCGTTCGCCCGGCTTCGGCTTCACCAGCTCTTTGGTGAAGATCGCATTCTCCCAGGTGTTGCGGGAGCTGCGCTCCAGAACGAGGCGCTCTTTCGGGATGCCCAGATTTTCCAGGATCGGCGCGGAGTAATCGGCTTCCCTGGCATCGGTCGCGACCAGGTTCGCAGTCCCTCCGGTAAAGACGATGCGCGCATTCGGATAGCGACGCGCGAGCTCGGCCGGCGCGAACAGACGGTCGGCGGCGTGCGCGACGACAGGGGTGCGATGCGCCGCAGACAGATCGGTGTCCACGGAGCCGCCGAGCACGATGATGCCGTCGGGCGCGCCGCGCGCGGCGTCCCACGCCGGAAAGCGCGATTCAAGCGGATAGATCAGCAGATTGCCGAGCGGCGAGAACGCCGCCAGCGCCAGCAGCACCAGCGTGGTCACGGCAAGCTTGCGGCCGAGCGCGGCAAAGCGCGTCGCCATCAGCAGCAGCGAGACGATGCCGAGCTCGACCAGAAGGTTGATCGGCAAGAGCGCGGTGCCGAGGGTCTTGGACAGAACGAAAAACAGGGGAGCCTCGCTGGAATGATCGTGCCAGTCTGCGCGGGGCTTGACCTGCCCGGCGATCTTCAGAAATCTTCTTGAAAGAGGATCGATCGCCGGGTCAAGCCCGGCCTGATGAAAGCGACCGGACGAGGCACATGACCCATCACCACCTGCATTCCAGCCCCAAGACCTGCCATTGGGGCTTCTTCGAAGCCGCGCTCAAGCCGGTCCTCACCATTGCCAGCGGCGACGAGGTCACCGTCGACACCATTAGCGGCGGGCCGGACATGCTGCCCGACCGCAACAAGTTTCACATTCCCCCCGAGATGTTCGAGGTTCACGCCAACAACGAGCGCATGCTGCCCGGCCATATCCTCACCGGACCGATCGCGGTCGAAGGCGCCGAGCCCGGCGACGTGCTCGCGGTCGAGATCCTCGACGTTCAGCTCCGCCAGGATTGGGGCTGGAACATGATCAAGCCGCTGTCCGGCACCCTGCCCGACGATTTCCACGAGACGCGGATCCTGAACATCCCGCTCGACCGGACGCGGATGACCGGCCGCATGCCGTGGGGCCTCGATCTGCCGCTCAAACCCTTTTTCGGCGTGATGGGCGTCTCGCCGCCGCCCGGCTGGGGCCGTATCTCCTCGCTGATCCCGCGCGCGATGGGCGGCAATCTCGACAACAAGGAGCTGGGCGCCGGCGCGACGCTCTATCTGCCGGTGTTCGTGCCGGGCGCGATGTTCTCCTGCGGCGACGGCCACGGCGTGCAGGGCGACGGCGAAGTCTGCGTCACCGCGATCGAGACCGCTTTGCAAGGCCGCTTTCGCCTGACACTGCGCAAGGACCTGAAGTTCGACTATCCCCGCGCCGAGACCGCCACCCACTACATGACCATGGCGATGGACCCCGACCTCGACCAGTGCGTGGTGCGCGCGCTGCGCGACATGATCGCCCTGCTCGGCGAGCGGCGAAACCTGTCGCGCGAGGATGCCTACACGCTGTGCAGCCTGGCCGCCGACCTCAGGGTGACCCAGACCGTCAACGGCTCCAAGGGCATCCATTGCATGATCGAAAAGGCCATCGTGCACGGCTGACCCGGGCCGCTCCTCCCGCCCTGTCGATGCCTCCACGCCGCGCGGTCTTCCGCGCAGTGCCCTGAGTCGTGGCTATTTTCCCGTGCGATTCCAACGTGCTGAGCGCCAGGCGCAGGCTGCATTTGACTTCCGGCCCCGAACCTAAATAGAGTCTTAATCGTTACTTTTATGTACCTGAGTATGAGGCTAGCGTTCGGACCATGGCCACCGAAAAAGCCGAGACTGACCGCATTCCCGTAACCTTGGCGCTCTCGACCATCACCTACCTGGAGAAGTTGGTGAGACAGGGCACCCACGGCACCAGCGTTCCCGGCGTTGCACGCACCCTGATCGAGGAAGGCATCCGTCTCGCCATCAAGGACGGGCTTTTGTCGATCCGCGACAATGGCAGGACGTGAACGCGCGCGGTGCGTGATGCGGACGGATCTCGATGCGGATGGCCGACATCTGCAACCTGGGACCGTTACACATGCCTGTTCTCTCACCCACCTGGACCGACGAGCGAATTGAACTTCTGAAGCAGCACTTCGAGGCCGGCCTCTCCTGCCGCGAGATCGCCGCCGATATCGGCGTCAGCCGCAACGCCGTGATCGGCAAGCTGTCCCGCCTCAATCTGACGCGCGGCCGCACCGGCGACGACCGCAAGGGTCAGGACAGGAGTTTTGCGCGGCCGAAGGCGGTGCCGCGGCTGCAATTCGAGATGCTCGCCACGATCTATGGCGATACCGACGTCCCGATGGTTACAGGGCCGATCGACGAGGCCAATCGCTGCTCGCTGCTGGAGCTTTCCGAGAACCGCTGCCGCTGGCCGATCTCGTCGCCGGGTGCCGAGGATTTCTGCTTCTGCGGCAATTCCGCGCCCGACGGCCAGTCCTATTGCGCCGGCCACAGCCGCCTCGCCTACCGGCCGAATGGGCGCGCCCGCGTGATGCGCGGCTAGCCTCCCTGCCTGAAGCGCTCTGCAGCAACCCGACAACGAAAAACCTCCGGTGGGGCATCACCGGAGGTCTCTGGAGGCTTAGCGTGAAGCTAAGAGCCGCAACTTTCGTATTTGGCCTGGAGCTATATAGCTTAGTAACTCAGGTAAGTAAATTAATTTGAGGCGATTGAATCGCATAGCTCGTCTTCGTCCGCCGCACGAAGGATCGGGTTGCGAAGATCCTGCGCAAGCAAAAAGCCCCGGCGGTTTCCCGCCGGGGCCTTGTCGCATTGAAGGACGTCGAGCTTACCAGTTGCGCTGGGCGCGCAGCAGCATGCTGTAGGTGTCCTGGTCCTTCAGCTCGTAGGTGGCCGCCGGCTTGGCGACGCCCGTCAGAGCACCGGTCGTGATCGCGCCCGAGTACTTCTGGTCGAGGTGGCTGTAGGTGAAGTCAGCCGAGAAGGTCAGGTTCTTCACCGGCGTCCAGCGGGTGATGACACCGATCTGGCCGATGTTGAAGTCCGGGTTGCAGGCGCCGGTCAGGGTGGCGAACGCGGCGCTGCCGCAGATCAGGCCCTTGGCGGTACCGCTGTAGTTGACCGCAGCCCACGCGCCGTAAAGCGCCGTGTTCCAGTTCGGGCTCCAGTTGTGGGTGTAGGCACCACGGACGCCGTAGGTCTTGGTCAGCTCGAGCTGGCCGCCCGGAGCGAACACCGCGTCAGACACGCCGGCGAAGCCGATGCTCTGATAAGCGGCGTTGGAGCTGCCGAACATCGAGTAGCTGGTCGCGGCCAGCTCCTGGAAGTTGTAGCGGCTCGCGCCCTCGGTGTAGACGCCCGAGATGTTGATCACGTCGCCGGCACCGGTCGGGATGTTCTTGATGCCCAAGGCGAGCTGAACGGCCCAGCCCCACTTGTCTTCGGGATGACCGGTGGCTTCGGAAGCACCGTAGTAGGCGACATGGTTGTCGTGAGCTGCGAACGACGCCTGGAACAGACCCCAGGCCTGATCGACGCGAACCATCGCGACGAGGTCGGGCGAGCGGCTGCCGCCGATGTCGTTCGAGCCGTAGGCACCGCCGAGCACGCCGGTGGTGGACATGCCGGCCGTGTTCCAGAGGCTGGTCTGATAGACCTGCGTCTGGTCCTGCGCCGAGAACGCCGCCGTGATGCCCTGGCCGAAATCGGCCGTGTAGGTGAACTGCGCGACACCGTTGGTGGAGCCGCTGCCGCCGACGAGCTGGTCGAAGTTGTTGCCGGGATAGTTGATCCAGGGCGCGTCGAACTGCGACACGGCCTTACCCATGGTGAAGCCGGCGAACTGGATGAAGGCGTAGTAGACGCCGAGCGCGCCGCCCGAGAGGGCGCCGTCGGTGCCGTTGATGGCGCCGCCACCCGAACCGGTGAGGCCGGTGCCGGCCGCGTTGAGGCCGACGGTGCCGCTGTACGCAGTCGCGCCGGTGGCCGAACCCGTGCCGCCGTAGTTACCGGTCGTCCAGGTGAAGACCGCGTCGAAATAGGTGCGAACGACGCCGTATTCGGTCGAGGTGCGCGTATCGATGTTGAGATCTTCACGAGCGCGCATCGAGTAGTAGTTGTTCAGGCGGTTGTTGGCCGCGAACACGCCGTTGTACTGGGCGCTGTAGTTGCCGCCGGCGTTGAGCGCGACTTCCGCACGCACGTAGCCACCCAGCTTGATGCAGGTGTCGGTGCCCGGGATGTAGTAGTAGCCCGCGCCGTACAGCGAGCAGATCTTGACGTACTCGACTGCCTTGGCCTTGACCGGAAGATCGGCCGCCTGGGCTCCACCGACGGCGATCAGACCCGCCGCAGTGCCGAGCAAAAGGCTCTTCACCACTTTCATATAAAAACCTCCAAGTTGCGGAGACCGGACCGTGAGGCCCCCCAAGATCCCCATCTCTCAAATCCGCCCGGCGGCTCTCGGACACCTCGGCTTTGAAGCGAGGAACGTGAGCGAGCCACCTGCAACGGGACGATCGAGTACCCCCCACCGTCGTGGAACAATATGCAGTGCGTCGTTCGCTAATCAAAATAGTTTATTAGATCAGCTTTGTGGTTTCACCCGAGCTGTGCTCCGCGCGCCACACCGTATGTCCCCGGAGCCAATCCTTGAGCTGATCATCTTTGTAATTTTAGTGACGAAATTACCCTGCTCTGCACTTGCGTCAGAGCAGGCTTGCGTGGACTATGGCCCTCCACGAACACCGGCCTGAACTATCGTTCCCTGGAGTGACGCTGTGTCCGCGACGAGGAAAGAAGGAGCGCGAATGCGCTCGATCGGCAACCTGGATATCATCAGGCGTTTCACCTGGGAGATATCGTCGATCAACATGCATCTGGAGGAGTTGCGTCAGTTCTGGGCCAAGACGCTCGGCATCAGCGGCCCGCAATGGCTGATTCTGATGGCCATTTCCGACCTCGACAAGGACGACGGCATCCCCGTCAACGTCGTCTCCAAGCTGCTCCACGTCGATCCGTCCTTCATCACCACGCAGTCCAAGCTGCTGGAGAAGAAGAGCCTGTTGCGCCGTCGCCCCTCGCCGACCGACGCCCGCGTGGTGCGGCTGTCGCTGACCGACAAGACGCAGAAGCACATCGCGAGCCTCAACGAGCAGTACAAGACGATTCGCGAATTCGTCTTCCAGGAATTCGACGAGGACGAGCTGACGGAATTCACCACAAAGCTGGCGACGCTGAAGAACCGCCTCGAGAAGGCCTGCGTCCGGATCTCGCTCGACTTCTAGAGCATGATCCGGAAAAGTGCGCAGCGGTTTTCCGATAAGATCATGCCCACACAATAAGCCCAGGCGGCGCTCAGATCCGCCGGGCGGCGGCACCGAGCCGCGATTCGAGCCAGTCGAAGATGTATTCGTTGGCAAGGCTCGGATTGTCCGCATGGGCCTGCGCCGCGCCGGTCTCGGCTGCGGTGAACACCTTCAGCATCACTTCCGAAGCGCCGTGCCGCGAGCTCTGGACGATCTGGCGCGCCCGGTCGGCCTTGAGCCAGCCGTCCTCGCCGAGCGTGATCAGCACCGGACAGTCGGCACTGGAGGCCATTAACGGCGCATGCGGCACCGGCACGATGCCGACGTCGCTCAGCGCGAATCGGCTGGCAAAGAACGCGCGCTCGTGCAGGTCCCACAGGCCGCCGTCGCAGACGGCCGCGGCCAGCCGCGGCTCCTGCAGCACGGCGCGCGCCACGAAGGACGAGCCCCAGCCATCCGCGATGATCCCGACCCGCGCGAAATCGACGTCGCTGCGCGCCTCCAGATGGTCCATCACGCAAGGAATCGCGCTTTCGAGATCGCCGCGCCGGAGCAGCACGTCGATGTAATCGTCGCGCTGGTCGCCGAACAGGTCGAGCGCCAGCATCGAGAAGCCCCGCTCGCGCGCATGCGGCACGAGCTTGTACAGGAACTCCTCCTTGCGATGGCCGGGCTCGCCGATGCAGATCACGGTCGGAGCCCGCGCGCCGCCCGACGGCGCCGGCAGGAAGTAGCCCTGCAGCGCGTGCCCGTCGAGCCAGGGAATCGTCACGACCTCGCCGGCCGGGCTGCGCGCCGAAAGGTAGCGGCGTGCGCATTCCTGCATCGCGAGCACGGCGACCCAGCGGCGCTCGTCGGCCTGGTCGAGCGGCATCGCCGCGGCACCATAGTAATTCATGGCGCGCAGCCAGTTGCGCTGGGCGCTCGCCATGTGGCCTTCGGCGAAGGCAGCTTCAGCACGCTGCCGGTTGGCTTGCGCCAGCCGCTTCCATTCGCGATGCCAGGATCGGTCGTCGCCGCGCTTGAGATGCCGCGCGATCATCAGGCATTCGGCGATGGTGGCGCCGCCCTCCTGGGCCGCGGTCAGGAGCCGGGTGAATTCAGCGGAGATGTCCTCTCGCTCCGGGCAAAGGGTCCAGTCGTCGGAGAGGCAGGCGGGTATCATTGGGAGCTACGCTCTATCTCGCGTTACTCCTGATTGACTAAACCATTTCAGTTCGCCGACCAAGCAGCCGCGCGCCGAATGAGGGCCGTTCAAGATCACCATCGCTTGAACGCTGGTTCATGACGCATGCATGACATTCCAATTCGGCATGCAGGCCTGAACATCGGCAAGAAAGATTGGCAAGAGGTGGCACGCAATATCAGCGGCGCACCTCTTGTCATGATGACTATCATACCTACATGGGCGCGCCCGGCGTCCGCGCCGGCCCGGCGACTCAACCGAGCCGCCAGCCGACCTCCTGCGTGAAGCTTTCGTAGAAGGCGCGGTCATAGGCCTGCTCGGGCGTCGCACGCACGCGCTCGTCCAGGCGCCTTGCGTCATCGCCGACGAGGATGCGCCAGCGCTCCGCCTTGACGCCGTCGAGAATGATCTTCGCGGCCTGCGCGGCCGTGGTCGGCGCATCCTCCAGGAAGCTGCGGGCGCGTTCGGCGAACGCCGCCTGGATGTCCTCGTCCGACATCCTGTCGGCATCGGGCACGCCGGCCGCGACCATGCGCTTGCGCGTCAGCGCGACCTCGTCGGCATTGAGCCGTTCCGAGCCGTCGGTGCTCTGCACCTTGCGCGAGTTGGAGACGATCGAGGTGCCGATATGGCCGGGCATCACCACCGAGCATTTGACGTGCGGCGCGTGCAGGCGCAGATCGTTGATCAGCGCTTCGGTGAATCCCTTCACGGCGAACTTGGCGGAGCTGTAGGCGGTGTGCGCCTGCCCCATGCCGATGGAGGCCCAGAAGCCGTTGACGCTGGCGGTGTTGACGATGTGCGCCTCGTCGGCGGCGACCAGCATCGGCAGGAAGGTGCGCACGCCCAAGTAGACGCCGCCCCAGCAGATGTTGAAGGTGCGCTCCCACTGCTCGCGCGTGTTGGTGAACAGGCTGCCGCCGCCGCCGATGCCGGCATTGTTGAACAACAGATGGATCCTGTCGGTCTTTTGCTGCTCGGCGAGCTCGTCGCGAAACCGCTTCAGGTGATCCTCGATCGCGACGTCGGCGACATGCGTCGTGACGCGCAGGCCCTGCGGCAGCTTCTCGACCTCGCACAGCCGCTTGGTCTCCGCCATCGCGGCCTCCGAGACGTCGCACATCGCGACGTTGCAGCCCTCGGCCACGAGTTGCCGCGCGAGCTCGCGCCCCATTCCCGTGCCGCCCCCGGTGATGACCGCGATCTTTCCAGCGAAATCCTTCATGGGACTTTCGGCCCCTCCCCTTGTCGGTATGTTTCTTCATTACAGCGCCGCTCGGCGCGCGCGCAAAATGTAGCAGCGCTGCATGCGCAAATGAAAGCAGATTGGCGATGCCATCGCTCAGCGTTATTTCGGTGCGCGGACTATTGGCAGCTCCGATGCAGTCACCACGCGGTCCGCACATGTGAGAAAGCTCCACCCGCGGCGCATCCTTCGAGACGCCCGCCGTCGGCGGGCCCTCAGGATGAGGTCGGAGTCCGTTGCGCTGGTTTCAGAGAGCACCGACGCCGATCAGCCTCATCCTGAGGAGACCGCTGAAGGCGGTCGTCTCGAAGGACGAGGCGCTTGCTCCGTCGTCGCGAGGAGCGCCGTTGCTAGGCGCGGCGCCCAGCGCGGGGCCGTAGTCTCCCGGTTCCCGTATTTGCCCGGCTTCGGTTTATGGGTAAATTTTTTACAATCCGAATCGTCAAATGGACTCCGGACGCTGGGTCGAGTCGGCCAGGCCAGCGTGTTGTTTGCGTGTCACAGGCTCTGGCACTCCGCTTGCATCCTCTTCGTGGTCCTTAACTACCGATGAGGTGACAGGAATGTTCGTGACCGTCGTAGCCGTGCTCTGCCGGCTTAGCGCAGCTAGCTCAGGCAGTTGCGTCGAGGAAATCGTGACCGACAGCAACATGACGCCCGAGATTTCTATGATGCAATGTGCGGTCGGCGCACAGGCACCGCTTGCGAAATGGATGGGCGAGCATCCGATCTATCACGCCAATTGGCGCCTCGATCGCTACAAATGCGTGCCGGGTCATTACGAGATCAAGGGCCACGCCTAAGGCCCCGCAAAACTACTGATCCGTGAACCACGGATTAAGAGGAAACGCCCCGGAGGCCGCCTCCGACGGGCCGCACCGCGCCAGTCGCGAAGAGACGGCGCGCTTCGTGACATCGCTCACGCAATTCTTCCGTCACGCCACCGCCCGCAAGATGACCGCCCGCGCGCGCCGCCCCTCCGGCGTCGGCATCAGCGCATAATTGTGCGGCTGGTCACGCATCAGATGCAGCTCCACCGGCACGCCCACGGCCCGCGCCCGCGCGGCGAGATCGACGCTGTCGGGGTAGAGCAGATCGCGCGTGCCTGAGAAGATCGTCATCGGCGCCAGCGCGCGGAAGGCGCCGTTGAGCGGGCTGACGAAGGGATGGCCGATATCGAGCGCGCCGGCATAGAGATGCCCGGCCTCGACGATTCCCGGAATGTCCTGGAGCGGATCGCGCCTTGCGATCTCGATCTGCTCGGGGCGGCCGACCGAGGCATCGGCCGCGGGCGAGATCAGCATCATCTGGTCCGGCTGCCGATGGCCGCGATCGCGCAGCCATTGGCACGCCGCGAGCGCAAGCCCCGCACCGGCGGAGTTGCCGACCACAGTGACCTTTGCAGGCCCGGCGTCTTCCAGCAGCATGCGCAGGAGTTCGCCCGTCGCCGGCACCACATGCTCCGCGGTCGCGCGCGGCGCCAGCGGATAGATCGGCACGACGCACACGACGTTCGCCTTGCGCGTCATCTGTCCGACGAAGCGCCAATGCGCCGGCACGATCTCGTTGATGTAGCCGCCGCCATGCAGGAACATGACGAAGTTGCAGCCTTCATGACCCGACGACGGCGCGGTGTAATAGACCGGCCAGCCGCCCATCTTGGTCAGCGTCGCCTCGACACCATAGCCGAGCCCCACCGGCTCGAACGAGGCCGGCCGCAAGGCGAGCTTCTGCACATGCGCCTGCACGGCTTCGGCGGACGCGAGCTGTTGCTTGTAGGGAAGCTGCGCCAGCACCGCGTTCAACAGGCGGCTCTGCAGGCTCGGCGCGGGATCACGGTGTCGCGGCGCGCACATCACAGGACAAAACTGCAAGGCCGACACAAGTCTTGCGACGCTCATGGTCCCTCTCCGCCTGGATTTCGCATCCATATGGCGACGAAGACGCTTGCCGGAAGGCCGCCATGGGCCAATATAATGCGAGCATTCGCTCGCTTTTCATACTCGCATTCGGATCGCAACGCCATGGCGCGCACGCCGCCGACAAAGCCCCGGAAAAACGCCCCCGCAGGCGCGATCACGCGCCACCGTCGATGCGCTGGTCGAGGCGACCGCTCGCATTCTGGTGCGCGACGGTTTCGAGAAGACCAGCACCAACCGCATCGCGGAAGTCGCCGGCGTCAGCGTCGGCTCGCTCTACCAGTATTTTCCGACCAAGGAAGCCCTCGTCGCCGCCGTGATCGACCGGCACAACGAGGAGATCATGGGCCTCGTCCGCACCGCGCTGATCGAGGTCGCTGACCAGCCGATCGACAAGGCGGTGCGCAACCTCGTCACCGTCGCGATCGAGGCCCACCGCATCAACCCGAAACTGCATCGGGTGCTCGCCGAGCAGATCCCGCGCACCGGCCAGCTCAAGGACGTCGAAGCCTTCAACCGCGAAGTCCACACCCTCGTGCGCACCTATCTCGAAAGCCGCCGCAAGGAGATGCGCAAGGTCGACCTGGATGTCGCAACTTTCATCTGCGTCAGCGCGATCGAGTCGGTGGCGCACAACACCGTGCTGAACGGGGCGGAGATGCTGTCGGAGAAGATGGTGAAGGTGCTGGTGGAGGAAACGACGAGGCTGGTGGTGGGGTATTTGCGCTGAGCGGCTGGAATGTTTTCGAGCGAGCGCCCGGGGCTCATCTTTTCGGTGAGGCCATCTCGCCCGTGAGCATAGGCCTTCCGGTGAGCAGCCTGTATTTGCACCTTCATGCAGTTGGCCTGATGCTCTGCCGCCGCGAGCCGTCCCGCAGCGTCTCCAACCAACGGCTCGTCATTGGCCAGCCAAAAAGGATAGTCGTCCCGGGCGCGCGGTCAGTTCACCACACGTATTGCGCGAATCTAAATTTGGTGCATGATTGCGATTTGCGCAGGTGGATTTTCTCTATTCCTTTCTCGGGTCAGCAAGTTCGCCAATCCGCACGGCTGAGACTATGTGCAGCATTACTTTTTACAACTGAAGTTTGATCATGTCATTTTGGATTTGCCTAGCGGTCGCGCTCCGTCGGCCTTTGCAGATGGCGATGACGGCGACAGCTTTCAGCCCGGCCCTCGATAAAGCTTTTCTCCTGGGCAATAAGGTCATTCAATCGCGGAATTGACTGAACGAGATTGAGGCATGCGCAAGATCGAACGTATAAAGCTGCGCCTCGAAAACCGAAACATCGCGGGTGTTGTCATGCAGGCCTTCGATTGGGTTACCAAGACGGTTTCTCAACTCATCGAACATGTCACCCTTTCGCGTGTCGGCTACTCCGTTTTTATCATCTTGGTCATTGCTGTGCTTGTAAGAAGCCTCATCTCGACTTGGCAATCCGGCAAGATCACCGTTGGCGATTTCAACTATTACTCGGACGGCGCCAAGAAGGCAGATTTTGGCGAGCAGATGCGCGCCGAGACGTTTGAATTCTACAACCTTATCGTCCGCTTGATTCAAAATGAGGCTGGACGCACGAAGTTTGAGAGTGGCGAACCGAACAAGGGAGAGGAAGACAGGTCGGGCCGGTTGCCACCCATCCGGAACGAGCAACTGGCCGAGCTAAGCAGCAAAAGCAGCGAGCTGCAGCAACTAGAAATCACCGTTCAGGGCGTCAACATCAGAAATCTGTTTTCGGCTCTTGGGGGCTTGGTCACACCGAGTCCACGAGAGCTAAAGGCGTCCATTTTTAGCGGCAACAATTCGCGCCGTGTGTTTGTCACCGCGCCGTCGGTCGGGAAGGGCAAAGAGACACGTCCAGTGCCGGCACTGCTCTCAGGTTCAGTTGAAAGCGATACCGCAACCGCATTCCGAATTGCATGTTACATGCTCTGGTCTCAATGGGATGGCGCCAAGTCGGATAGCGTTTTCGGCGTCAACTTCAGCGAATTTTGCCGCGTTGCACGGCTACTTTACATCCGCAGCACGTTCGACGCCCTGCCCTCGTACGAATTTCAAAGGCAAAAGTACAAGGACGACGTCGACTTTCTTCGCGAGATGTTTCAAGCCGCCGCCCTTGCTCAACCCGAATACGATCTGATTTACTCTTCGCTCAGAGGCCTCGAACGATACGTCGGCGACGAGAAAGTCACGCTGTCGGCGACGACAACCGCCACCATCGGTTCGCTCGTCGACCTCATCAGTTTCTTCGCCATGCGGCCAACATCGCGATACACGGATTGGATCAAACACCTTCCGCCCGAGGTTACGGAGCGAAAAGCTATTGATCGCGCATACTTCGCTGATCAGATCAGCACAGATTGCGAAACTACGGATTCCTCAGACCGACAACGCAATGTCCCGGACAAGGTCAAGCACCAGTATGACAACGTGGTACGGATCATCTCCGGTCAGGACAAGCAATTGCTCGTCAGGACGGGAATCATTATCGCGGATGATACGGTCGTAACCGTTGGTTCGTATAAGCGACAACTCCAAATGCTCCCTGCAGGCACAGAAGTTCAAGTTGTCAGCTGCGGCAAGATTGTGGAGACTCACAAGATGGAATCCGTTGCGCCTGTCTCGCCGGCAGGAAAATCTCCTTATCTCCGGCTCGTGGTCCCCGGCGCAAAGGTCAAAACACCTGCACCTGCATTTCCGACCGACGATGAAACGCCCTGGAAAAGCGATCCTCTTTTCGTAGTCGGCTATCTCGAACGCTCCGACGGCTTATTCCGCGATCGATCAGAGACACGAAAGATCGGCGTCGACAACAACGACCGGTTCGTTTTTCGCGCGCGAGAACTCCCATCCTGGACGTCCGTTGGCGAAGGCGACGACGATGCGGTGCGCTTTGATCTCGATATCCCTGTCGCATCAGGAATGATTGGTAGTCCGATATTCTCCCGGAACGGCCAGTTGGTCGGACTGCTTGATATCGGCCAATATCTCACCCGCGGAATGATCCTGAGTGTCGCGCTTTCAGCCCAACCTCTCTTCGCGGAGCCCGTCGTCCCCAAGCACTGAGCTATGAGATCGACCGCACACGACTTGCTCGGGTCACTGACGAAAGAGTTCTTTCGGGCAATCTAAGGGAGGCTCGGAGCCAACGCGAACGCGCTGAGCAAGCACTACGCTACAGGTCACCCCACAGGCCGGCACAATGACACCATACCCTGTCCGCCCGACGCGACAAATCTCTTCGGAAAAACATCATTCTGCCCACGACTTCCTTACTGTGCATGGGGTTGTTTTCGAGATTTTGGTTTGCCGCCCCCAGAACGGCTGCCGGCAATCCTAGTCGCGCCTCCGCCACGGGCGGGAGCAGGCTCCACGCCGACGTTCAATCCACCAACAGCTGCCTTGAAAAAATGGTCGGAGCGAGAGGATTTGAACCTCCGACCCCTAGTCTCCCAGACTAGTGCGCTAACCGGGCTGCGCCACGCTCCGAACGTCGTTCCATTAGCTAGGATCGGCGCGATGCGCAAGGCGAGCGACGCCATTTTGGCGCCTCTCCTCGATCGGCTCGGAGGCCAAAGCGCCGGGGAACTGGCCGCAGGCGGTCCGAAGACCGCCCCTACACCTCGTTCAGGGCCTGATCCAGCATTTCCCTGGCTGCGACGAGGTCGGCGAGCGCCCGGCCCAGCCGTTCGCGGTCCAGCGCGCTTGGGCCGGCGGGTGCGGCGGGAGTGCCGCCCTTGCGGAAGGTGGTGAGGATTTCCTCGTCGTCGACCTCGGTGAAGCGGAAGTCGATGCCTTCCTCTTCGTCGCCCTGGTAGTCGTCATCGTCGCTGTCGGCGACGCCCTTGATCGGCGCCTCCTCGTCGTCGGGCTCCATCAGGCTCGCCCCGATGGCATCCTCGATGGCGCCGAACGAGACCGCGGCGGCGCTGTCGGCAAGGCCCTGCACCGATTTGACGCCGTGCTCCTTGAGGATCCGCTGCACGCCGCGGATGGTGTAGCCCTCGCCGTACAGCAGCCGGCGGATGCCCTTGAGCAGGTCGACGTCATCAGGGCGGTAATAGCGGCGGCCGCCGCTGCGCTTCATCGGCTTGATCTGGGAGAAGCGGGTCTCCCAGAACCGCAGCACGTGCTGCGGGATATCGAGCTCCTGCGCTACTTCGCTGATGGTTCGGAACGCATCCGGCGCCTTGTCCAAATGCCAATCCTTTTCGAAAGGCGGTTACGCCTCGGGTTGCGCCTTGCTGGCGTCCCCGTTGGTGCGGTGCTGGGCGTTGATCCGCTGCTTGAGGATCGCCGACGGCTTGAACACCATGACGCGCCGCGGCGAGATCGGCACCTCGGTGCCCGTCTTCGGGTTGCGGCCGATGCGCTGGCCCTTCTTGCGCACCATGAAGGACCCGAACGAGGACAGCTTCACCGTCTCGCCCTTCTCCAGGCAGTCGGTGATCTCCTTCAGCACGAGTTCCACGAAGGCGGACGATTCCGTCCGCGACAGGCCCACCTTCTGGTAGACGGCTTCGCAGAGATCGACACGCGTTACGGTTTTACTTTGATCGGTCATCGCCCTGCCCCACATCACGGCGAACAATTGTTGTCTGAAATTATGAGCTTACGTTACGGCGGTCAACAGCGCTCATCAATGCAGACGCATCGATAATCGACGCTGATTCCGGCAAAATTTTATCGACTGTGGCTCTACCAGCGCACGAGCGCGGAGCCCCAGGTGAATCCGCCGCCCATGGCTTCCAGCAGCACCATATCGCCCTTCTTGATGCGGCCGTCCTTGCGCGCCACCGCCAGCGCCAGCGGAATCGAGGCCGCCGAGGTGTTGCCGTGACGGTCCACCGTCAGCACCACCTTCTCGGGCGCGATGTGCAGCTTGTGCGCGGAGGCGTCGATGATTCGCTTGTTGGCCTGGTGCGGCACGAACCAGTCGATGGTCTCGGCACTGAGCCCGGTCGCCTGGAAGGCATCGACGATCACGTCGGTGATCATGCCGACCGCATGCTTGAAGACCTCGCGGCCCTCCATGCGCAGATGCCCGACGGTCTGGGTCGAGGACGGTCCGCCGTCGACGAACAGCTTGGCCTTGTGGCGGCCGTCGGAGCGTAAGTGAGTGGTGACGATGCCGCGATCGGTCGCCGCATTGCCCGGCTGCGCCTGCGCCTCGAGCACGACCGCGCCGGCCCCGTCGCCGAACAGCACGCAGGTGCCGCGGTCGTTCCAGTCGAGGATGCGCGAGAAGGTCTCCGCGCCAATCACCAGCGCGCGCTTGAAGGCGCCGGTGCGCAGGAAATTGTCGGCGGTGGCGAGCGCGAACACGAAGCCCGAGCACACCGCCTGAAGGTCGAAGGCCGCGCCGTGGTTGATGCCGAGCGCGTTCTGCACGGCGACGGCGGTCGCGGGGAAGGTGTTGTCCGGCGTCGAGGTCGCCAGCACGATCAGGTCGATCGACTGCGCGTCGAGGCCCGCATCGCTGAGCGCGGCCTGCGCCGCCCTGACGGCGAGGTGCGAGGTGAACTCGCCCTCGGCCGCGATGTGCCGCTCGCGAATCCCGGTGCGCTGCACGATCCACTCGTCGGAGGTGTCGATACGCGCCGCCAATTGGGCGTTGGTCACCACCTGCTCCGGCAAATAGGAGCCGCAGCCCAGCACGACCGAACGAATTTGAGTCACGAAACAGCCTCCTGCGCGGCCTGCACGGAATTAAGTGCACCACCCTCGCGGTTGAGCATCTGATTGATCTTGTTCAGGAGATCGTAGTGAGCCATCTCATAGCCAACATCGATCGCAGAGGCAAAGCCTTCGGCGCCGGTTCCGCCATGGCTCTTGACCACGATCCCGTTCAAGCCCAGGAAAACGCCGCCATTGGACTTGTTCGGGTCCATCTTGTCGCGCAGGGCCTGGAAGGCGCCGCGGGCAAAGAGATAGCCGAGCTTGGACAGCCAGCTCCGTTTCATCTCGTTGCGGAGTAATTCGGCCATCTGCCGTGCGGTTCCCTCGGCGGCCTTGAGCGCGATATTGCCGGCATAACCCTCGGTCACGATCACGTCTGCGACGCCCTTGCCGATGCCGTCCCCCTCGACGAAGCCGATATAATCGAGCTCCGGCAGGTTCCTGATGCGCAGGATTTCGCCGGCCTCGCGAATCTCCTCGTGCCCCTTGATTTCCTCGGTCCCGATATTGAGCAGGCCGAGCGTGGGGCGCGGCTTGTTGAACAGCACGCTCGCCATCGCGGCGCCCATAATGGCGAGGGACACCAGATGGTGCGCATCACCGCCGATGGTGGCGCCGAGATCGAGCACGACGGATTCGCCACGCCTGGTCGGCCATACCCCCGTGATCGCCGGGCGATCTATTCCCTTGAGCGTGCGCAGATGGAAGCGCGACATCGCCATCAGCGCGCCGGTATTGCCCGCGGAAACCGCGACATCCGCCTCGCCCTGCTTCACCGCGTCGATGGCCATCCACATCGAGGACGTCCTGCGGCCCCGTCGCAGCGCCTGGCTCGGCTTGTCCGAACCACTGACGGCAATGTCCGTGTGGACGATCTTCGAGGCCGCCTTCAGCTCCGGGTGCCGGTCGAGCTCGGGCTCGATCTTGGCGCGATCCCCGACCAGCAGGAATTCGGTGTCGCGATGCCTGCCAAGCGAGATGGCCGCGCCCGGAATGACCATGGCGGCGCCGGCGTCGCCTCCCATGGCGTCAAGCGCAATGCGAACCTTGCTTGGCATAAAAGTCCTGGAAAACCTGATCTGGTGCGGTCTTGAACGAGCGGGGCCGCAGAATGGGTTCGCCACGGACATGGCGACCGACCGAGCGCCACGCCGCACCCGAACCGGGGCGCGACAATAGCGTTTTGTTACCCCGAAACAACCTCTTGCCCCCAGCCTTTTGCTTTCAGGGCGATCCGGCCGCCAACCCCGGAATTGGCAAGAAACATATTGAAATCAGGCAGATATATAAATCTTTGAAACCATCCGGGCAGATGCCTCGCGCGCCCTTGCAGGACGATTACACGGGAAAGCCGGCTATTGGTCCTTCTTGTTGTCCTGCAACGCCTTCAACGCTGCGAACGGATGGTCCTCCGGATCGGGGGCGGTGACCTCCGCCTCGAACACGGCGCCCTCCTTGCGCGGATAGGGGTCGATCGCCAGGAACAGGGCGTCGGTGGCGAGCCGGCCGAGGTCGATGATGCCACCCATGATCGCCTCCGGCGGGTCGGCGACCGCCGGCGGCTCCTCGCCGTCCCGGCCCTCCTCGATCAGGTCGGCCAGGCGCCGCGCCTCGGCCTCGGGGGCGAACACCAGGTCCACCTCCTCATCGATCTCGCTCTCGATCGGATCGAGAGTGACCACGCAGGTCTGGCCGATTCGGGCCCGGACGCTGCCGGTCACCTGAAGGCGGCTGCCGCTCTTGGGCACCACATCGAATTCGGCCCGGACGGACAGCACCTCGCGCAGGCCGGCAACCTCCGCAATCGCCTGCCGCTCCGCGGCGGACGCCACCAACTCGCGATGCAGGCCGGTATCGGGGATCTGCGCCACGATGACGGGCACCCTCCAGGGATCGGGCTCGGATCCGGTCTTTGGTCGGCTCATGGCGTGACGTCCTCGGAAAGCGCTGGAGGAAACCTGAAGGAGGCCTGCAGCAGCGCAGCCTCGCCGGTCTGGCCGAGCGCGGCTTCACTCGCCCTGGCATAGGCAGCGAGCCGCCGGGCCTGGTCCAGGCCGGTCCCGTTCAAGATATTCTTGCAGATGGCCTCTGCCAGGGCCTCGCCGCCGGCGGCCACGGCCTGGTCGTAGGCCTGGACGCGGCCGTAAAAGGCCTCGCCGAAGGCCCGCATCCGCTTCGGCACGGTCTGGTCGCCCACGCCCATCTCGCGCAGATTGTCGTCCATGTCCTCGCAGAAGCGGTCGAACAGCGCCTGCGACAGTTCGTTGGCGCCCTGAACCGTTCGCAGGCGGCGCAGCAGCAGCCAGAGATGCAGCAGCAACAGGTCGAAACGACCGTTAACCGTATCGGGGACGCTCAAGTCGCGGTAAAATATGGGTTCTCGCGCCTGCGTCACGATCATGCCATAGATGGCTTCAATGGTGCCCGGCGGGGTTAGCCGGGGTTTCCTGAAGTGATTGAACGGCCAAAGCATTGTGGTTTCCGCAAGCGGGCGCGCGCGTGTTGCATTCGGAGCCTCAGCCCGGTACTTCAGCGCCTCGCGCGACGCAAGGGGACGGAATCAGTTCCGCTATGACGATAACGAACCAGACCAGCCCGCGCGCAGACAAGCGGCGCGGCCTTCATGCACGCTGGCGGGCCTTCCGCATGCTCGCGGCCGTGACCCTGGTCGGCGCCGCCCTCGCCGGCTGCTCCGGCGAGCAATTCCAGAAGGGCTACATCCTGCCGCCGGGCGCGCTGGAGCAGATTCCGATCGGCGCCAGCCAGGACCAGGTGCTGATCGTGATGGGCACGCCCTCCACGGTCGCCACCCTCGACGGTGAAGTGTTCTATTACATCTCCCAGCGTTCGGAGCGCATGGTTGCCTTCATGAACCAGAAGGTGGTCGATCAGCGCGTGATCGCGATCTATTTCGACAAGACCCGGCGCGTCCGGCGGCTTGCGAATTACGGCCTGCAGGACGGCAAGATCTTCGACTTCATCAGCCGCACCACGGCGACATCGGGTCAGGAGATGAGCTACCTCGCACCGATCTTCAAGCTGATCAGCTTCAACTGAGCCTGCGCAGGCGTTGTCGGCGTCGCAGCCGGACAACGCTTCAGGCCAAGCATCTGGATGCGCCTTCCAATTCCGCGGGAAGGCATATGCCCCCTCGCCTGCGGCGTCGTGCCGCCCTTCGCGCGGCACTCACGGCCGCGCGCGACTTGCCGTCGCACCTGCGGTTTCCTAGGCTCGCTGCAAAGAAAGAAGCAGGGAGTGGATTCGTGCCCAGAACTTTGTCCCGTCGTCACGTGCTCGCCGGCGCCGCCGGTCTTTCAGCCGCAGCGATTTTGCCGCGATCGAGCCTTGCGGACTGGAAGCCCACCGAAAACGTTCGTCTCGTGGTGCCGGCCGCAGCCGGCGGCTCGACCGACGTGATGGGCCGGCTCCTGGCCGCGCATCTGCAAACCGCCTGGGGCCAGTCGGCCGTCGTGGAGAACCGCTCCGGCGGCGGCGGCACCATCGGCACCGCCGAGGTGGTCCGCTCCAAGCCTGACGGCCACACCATCCTGATCGGCAATCCCGGTCCGAACGCGATCGCCTACAGCATCTTCAAGAATCTCACCTACAAGCCGGACCAGCTTCAGCCGGTCTCCAACATGATCCGGATCCCGAACATCGTGTCGGCGCATCCGAAGACCGGCATCAAGTCGATCCCCGAATTGATCGCCTATTTGAAGGCCAATCCGGACAAGCTCAGCTACGCCTCCTCCGGCGTCGGCCAGAGCCCTCACCTCACCGGCGCCTGGTTCCTGCAGCTCACCGGGCTGAAGATGACGCACATCCCGTTCCGCGGCGCCGGCCCCGCGCTGCAGGCCGCGCTCGCCGGCGACATCCAGATCCTGTTCGACAATCTCTATCCCAGCCTGCCGCAGGTGCAGAACGGCACGCTCAACGGTCTCTGCGTCACCACCACCGAGCGCAGCGACCTTGCCAAGGACCTGCCGACCATGCGCGAGAGCGCGCCGGAGCTTTCGAATTTCGACGTCTCGTCCTGGTTCTCGGTGTTCCTGCCGAAGGGCGTCTCGCCCGAAGTGCTGAACGCGCTCAATCTGCAGGTCAAGGCGATGGTGGAGCGCGACGACATCAAGAAGCAGATCCTCGCCATGGGCGCCCGCGCCGACTACGGCACGCCCGAGCAGTTCTCCGCCTTCGTGGACGCCGAGACGAAGAAGTTCGCCGGCATCATCCAGAAGGAAGGCCTGCAGATGGACGTGCAGTAGCGGCGCATTGGAGCCGTAGGGCGGATTAGCCTTGCGACTGCGCGAAGCGCTGTCGCGGGGCGTAATCCGCCGATTGCATCGGCAAACAAGATGGCGGATTACGCTGCGCTAATCCGCCCTACGACGCGAAATCCACATCACCCCAATTGTCTCTTGACTTAGAGCGCACTCAAACTCGTAGTTTCCGTGCGTCGTGATGAGAGACAGACATGAAGATCGGCGAACTCGCAAAGCGTTCAGGACTGACGGCCCATACGATCCGCTACTACGAGCGGATCGGGTTGTTGCCCTACGCCGATCGGGACCGATCCAGCCGACGTGACTACGATCCCTCGATCCTGGTCTGGATCGAGTTTCTCGGCCGCCTGAAGACGACGGGCATGCCGATCCGGGACATGCTGCTTTACGCGGAGCTCCGGGATCGCGGCAGCGGCACCGAGGCCGAGCGGCGCGCGCTGCTGGAGCGGCACCGCGAAAGCGTACGGGCCCGCGTCGACGAGCTGAATGCCTGTCTTCTCGTCCTCGACACCAAGATCGGCGGTTATGCCGAAACGGAACAGAGGATGAAGGATTATGATGCAACACTTCCCCAACGCCGGCGAAAGCCGGTTGGAGCGCGGTCGGCGCGCACTCGCTGAAATCGACGGAGAGGCCGGCCATAAGGTCGTGGCGGCGCTCGGCGACATCGCCCCGGACTTCGCCACCTATATTCTCGAATTTCCATTCGGCGACATCTACTCACGGCCCGGGCTCGACGTCCGTTCGCGCGAGATCGCGACGATCGCAGCGCTCGCGGCGATGGGGAACGCCGCTCCCCAGCTCAAGGTGCATATCGAGGCAGGCCTGAATGTCGGGCTCCGCCGTGAGGAGATTGTCGAGATCCTCATGCAGATGGCCGTCTATGCCGGCTTCCCGGCCGCGCTCAACGGTCTGTTTGCAGCGAAGGAGGTGTTCGCGCGGAGGACTGAGCAAGGATCGGAAGCCAAGGCGTGAACCGGTGCTGGAGTCGTGCGGCCACCTCGCGCTTTAGGATGACTTGTTGATCTTCTTGACCTTGGCATCGGTGGCCTCGATCGCCAGCGCGAGCTCCAGGATGGCCTTGGACAACAATTCGGCGGCCTCCTTCTGGTCCTGCGACTTGGCGGCGCGGAGTGCATAATTCCGGGCGGATGAGAGCGACATGGATTGATCTCCGTGTTTGTTCGTAGGGCGCGAACGAGGTTCTTACCAAGCAAAAACCCCGCGGCTCGCACCGCGGGGTTTTCTCTTACCTTGTTGCGTAGCTCAGTGCGCGAGGATCGCCAGCAGCAGCAGAGCCACGATGTTGGTGATCTTGATCATCGGGTTCACCGCGGGGCCCGCCGTATCCTTGTAGGGATCGCCGACGGTGTCGCCGGTCACCGCCGACTTGTGGGCATCAGAGCCCTTACCGCCGAAATGACCGTCCTCGATGTACTTCTTGGCGTTGTCCCAGGCGCCGCCGCCCGAGGTCATGGAGATCGCGACGAACAGGCCCGTCACGATCACGCCGAGCAGCATGGCGCCGACGGCCGAGAACGCCGCCGACTTGCCGGCCACCCCGCCGCCCGCGATCGCGTAGATCAGGAAGTAGACCACGATCGGCGACAACACCGGAAGCAGCGAGGGGATGATCATCTCCTTGATCGCCGCCTTGGTCAGCAGGTCGACCGCCCTGCCATAGTCAGGCTTGTCGGTGCCCTGCATGATGCCCGGCTTCTCGCGGAACTGGCGCCGGACCTCCTCGACGATCGCGCTCGCCGCGCGACCCACCGCGGTCATGCCCATCGCGCCGAACAGATACGGCAGCAGGCCGCCGAACAGCAGGCCCACCACGACGTAAGGGTTGTTCAGCGAGAAGTCCGGGTTGACGCCGGCGAAGTAGGGATGATGCGCGCTGTCTGCAACGAAGAACTTGAGGTCCTGGTTGTAGGCCGCGAACAGCACGAGGGCCCCGAGACCGGCGGAGCCGATCGCGTAACCCTTCGTCACCGCCTTGGTGGTGTTGCCGACCGCATCGAGCGCGTCGGTGGACTTGCGCACCTCCTTCGGCAGGCCCGCCATCTCGGCGATGCCGCCGGCGTTGTCCGTCACCGGGCCGAAGGCGTCGAGCGCCACGACCATGCCGGCCAGCGCCAGCATGGTGGCGGTCGCGATCGCGATGCCGAACAGGCCGGCAAGGCTGTAGGTGACCAGGATGCCGGCGATGATGACGATCGCGGGCAGCGCGGTCGCTTCCATCGAGACGGCGAGACCCTGGATCACGTTGGTGCCGTGACCGGTCACCGAGGCCTGGGCGATCGACTTCACCGGACGATAGTCCGTGCCGGTGTAGTATTCGGTGATCCAGATGATCAGCGCGGTGACGACGAGACCGACCACGCCGCATTCGAACAGCGCCATGCCGGTGAAGTCGACGCCATCGAGCTTGCCGAAGCCGATCAGGCTGTAGATCACGCCGGCGATGCCGATCAGCGACAGGACGCCGGTTGCGATCAGGCCCTTGTAGAGCGCGCCCATGATCGACTGGCTCGCCCCGAGCTTGACGAAGAAAGTGCCGATGATCGAGGTGATGATGCAGATGCCGCCGATCGCGAGCGGCAGCGTCATCATGTTGGCGAGGATCGGCGTCTTGGCGAAGAAGATCGCGGCGAGCACCATGGTGGCGACCGCGGTCACCGCATAGGTCTCGAACAGGTCCGCGGCCATGCCGGCGCAGTCGCCCACGTTGTCGCCGACGTTGTCGGCGATGGTCGCGGGGTTACGCGGATCGTCCTCGGGAATGCCGGCCTCGACCTTGCCGACGAGATCGCCGCCGACGTCCGCACCCTTGGTGAAGATGCCGCCGCCGAGACGGGCGAAGATCGAGATCAGCGAGGCGCCGAAGCCGAGCGCCACCATGGCGTCGATGACGGTTCGGCTGTCAGGCGCAAGCTTCAGCGAATGCACCAGGAAGCCGAAATAGAGCGTCACGCCGAGCAGCGCGAGACCTGCCACCAGCATACCGGTGATGGCGCCTGCCTTGAAGGCCAGCTCGAGGCCGCCGGCGAGCGACGTCGTCGCCGCTTGCGCGGTGCGCACATTGGCGCGGACCGAGACGTTCATGCCGATGAAGCCGGCCGCCCCCGACAGGACGGCGCCGATCAGAAAACCGATGGCGACGTAGATCCCGAGGAAATAGACGAGCAAGACGAAGATGACCACGCCGACGATGCCGATCGTCGTGTACTGGCGCCGCAGATACGCCTGTGCCCCCTCAGCGACCGCTCCCGCGATCTCCTGCATGCGCGGCGACCCCGCATCCGCGCTCAACACCGAAGACGTCGCCCAAATCGCGTAGACGACGGAAAGCACTCCGCAGAGCACAATCAACCATAATGCTGTCATGTGATGTTTGCCTCAGATCCTTGATGTACCCCCGGCGCCTTTGTTGTCCGTCGTGCGGTGCGGCGCCTTGATTTCGAACAAAGCCGCCCCTTGCCCAAAAGGGGCGGCCTCAGTCGTGCACAAGCTTGCCAAAATCAAATTGAGGGTGCAACGCCGGATAGGGGCGAAAACGCCGATCTCGGCAGGTATTTAGGATCAGGTGCTGAGAACTAAGATGCCGGTTTGGAGCGATTCCTAGAAGTGGCTGTAGGACAGCCGCTTCAGAACCAGTTCCTGGCCCTGCCCGTCCAGGAAGCGCACCCCCTGTTGCCCTGCGACGATCGTGCCGATCGCCGTGACGGCAAGGCCGGCCGCCCGCCCCGCCGCGATCAGCGCATCGGCTTGCGCCGGCGGAGCGGTGCACAGCACCTCGTAATCGTCGCCCCCCGCCAGCAGCGTCTCGACGCAAACCGCTTTGCGGGCGACGAGGCTTGCGGCCGCGGCCGAGAGCGGCAGGCTCGTCACGTCGACCGTGGCCGAGACGGCGGAGGCCGCACAGAGCTTCACCAGATCGCCGGCGAGGCCGTCGGACACGTCCATCGCCGCGGTCGCATGATCGCGCACGGCCGGCGCCAGCACGTTGCGCGGCTGCGGCACACGGTAGCGCGAGGCCAACGCCTCCGCGGCGGCGGGATCGGCCGCAAGTGCCGCCGCGACCGGGCCGCCGGTGAGCACGTCGAGGCCGAGCGCGGCATCGCCGATCGTGCCCGTCACCAGAATGCGGTCGCCCGGCCTCGCGCCGGTCCGGCCCACCATCCGCCCCTTCGGCACCCGGCCGAAGGCAGTGATCGAGATCATCTGCGGACCCGGCGTCGAGACGGTGTCGCCGCCGAGCAGCGGACAGGCGAATTCCCTGGCGTCCTCGCCGAGCGCGTCCGCAAAGGGCCGTAGCCAGCCATCCTCCTTGCTGCGCAGCGCCAGCGTCAGCACGAAGCCGGCCGGCACCGCGCCCTTGGCGGCGAGATCCGACAGGTTCACCCGTAGCGCTTTTCGCGCGATGGTGCCGGGCGGGTCGGTGGCAAGAAAGTGCACGCCTTCGACCACGGCGTCGGTGGTGACGACGATGTCCTCGCCGGACGCGGACAGCACCGCGGCGTCATCGACCAGCCCGAATGCACCGGGATCGGTCGCCAGCGGCTTGAAATAGCGCGCGATGAGGCTGTCTTCGGCGGAGGGGTTTTGCGGCGTCGTCATCGATGTCGGCCCTACACTCCGCTGCCATCGCCCGGCTCGACCGGGCGATCCAGTCCGCCGAGACGCCGCTTTCAACAACCGCTGCCGCGGCGTACTGGATGCCCCGCCTTCGCGGGGCATGACAGCGGGATGTGCGGGGCTACCCCCGCCCGAACTCGTCGCCGCGGAACTGGCGGCCGATCTGGTCGAGCACGGCGTTGACCATGCCGGTCTCCTCGCGGTCGACGAAGGCGTTGGCCACGTCGACATATTCGGAGATGACGACCCGGCCCGGGACGTCCTTGCGGTGCTCCAGCTCATAGGCCCCTGCCCGCAGCACCGCGCGCAGGATCGCCTCGATCCGCTTGAGCGGCCAGCCCTTCGACAGCGCCTCGTCGATCAAGGGATCGAGCTTCTTCTGGTCGCGCACGACGCCGGAGACGACGTCGCGGAAGAAGGCAGCTTCCGCCGGCAAATAGGTGTCGCCCTCGACCTCGTTGCCGAGCCAGTGGCTCTCGAACTCGGCGAAGATTTCGTTGATGCCGGCGCCGGCGATGTCCATCTGGTAGAGCGCCTGCACGGCCGCGAGCCGCGCCGCACCGCGACGGTTCGCTTTCTTCTCCGTGGGCCCCGTCGGCTTTTTCGCGTCAGCCATGGCTCTAGGCCCGCGCCAGACGGCGCTTGATGCGCAGCATCGCAAGTGCCGCGCGCGCGGCATCGCCGCCCTTGTCGAGCTCGCTGGCGCGCGCTCGCGCCCAGGCCTGGTCCTCATTGTTGACGGTGAGGATGCCGTTGCCCAGCGGCAGTTTTCGCGACACCGCGAGATCCATCAGCGCGCGCGAGGATTCCTGCGAGACGATCTCGAAATGGATGGTGTCGCCGCGGATGACGCAGCCGAGCGCGATCGCGGCGTCGTAAGGCTTGCCGTTCGCCGCGGCGGCGTCGATGGCGATCGCCACCGCCGCCGGGATTTCCAGCGCGCCCGGAACCGTGATGACGTCATGGGTCACGCCCGCCGACTTCAGCTCGGCGATCACGCCTTCCAGAAGCGCATCCTGGAGATCGTCATAGAACCGCGCCTCGACAATCAGCGCGCGTGCGCCGGAAATGTCGGTCTGGTCCTTCAGGGGGGCACGCCGTGCGTCAGCCATCGTTAAGATCCGTTCTAGGGGGTCGGCGCGTTATGTAGTCGCCGCAAGCACATAAGCCAAGTTAGAAACTGTCATTCCGGGGCGCGAAGCGAACCCGGAATCTCGAGATTCCGGGTTCGATGCTTCGCATCGCCCCGGAATGACGGCTCGGCCGTCACGTCATTTCCGTCAGCCGCGCCGCATAGCGGGCCATCAGATCGACCTCGATATTCACCTCGCTGCCGGCCTTCCAGCCACCAATCGTGGTGACCTCGAGCGTGTGCGGGATGATCAGCACCGAAAAGGTCGTGTCCTTGACCGTGTTGACCGTCAGCGAGACGCCGTCGAGCGTGATCGAGCCCTTGGTGGCGATGAACCGCGCCAGCTCCCGCGTGGTCGACAGCTCGAACCGCGCCATGTCGGGCAGGTCCTCGCGGCTGACGATGGTCGCGATGCCGTCGGCATGGCCGGCCACGATATGGCCGCCGAGCTCGTCGCCGATCTTCAGCGCGCGCTCGAGGTTGAGCTTCGTGCCCAGCTTCCAGTGCTTCGCCGTCGTCAGCGCCAGCGTCTCCGCGGCGGCATCGACCTCATACCAGGTTTTGCCGCCCGCGACGCCGGAGGCGACCACAGTCAGGCAGACGCCGTTGCTGGCGATCGAGGCGCCGTCGGCGATCGTGGTCTGATCATAGCTGCAGGCGATGCGCAGCCGGTGCAGCTGGCCCTGCGCCACGGGCGTGAAGCTGACGATCTCCCCGATGTCGGTGACAATGCCGGTGAACATTACGCGCGCTCGTAGATGGTGAGAGTATCTCTTGAAGTATCCTGGTCGAATGTCTCGCTAGCATGAACCTTGTAGGCCTGCGACTGCGTGATTTTCGACAGGGGCAATGCATCGAGCGCATCGACGCCGTCAGGGCCCACCGCTTCCACGCCGCGGAACAGCCAGATCTCGTCGACGAGGTCAGCCGTGACGAACGATGCCGCCACGCGGCTGCCGCCCTCGACCATCAGGCGGGTGATGCCTTTCTCGGCGAGCGCACGCAGCACGGCCGGAAGGTCGAGGCCGGACGCACCATTCGGAGGCATGCGCATGATTTGCGCACCGGCCGCGCCAAGGCGGGTTGCGGCAGCTGCTTCCGCAAGCTCCGAGCCGATCACCCAGAGCGGCGTCTCGCGCGCGGAACGAACAAGCTGGCTGGAGGCTGCAATACGCAGGCTCTGGTCGAGAACGACGCGCACCGGAGAACGCCCTTCCATGCCCGGCAGGCGACAATTGAGCTGCGGATCGTCCGCCAGCACCGTGCCGATGCCGACCAGGATGGCATCGCTCTGCGCGCGCAGGAGATGCACGCGATCGCGCACCGCCTCCCCGGTGATCGCGACCGGCTTGCCGCCGGCGGCGCCGATCTTGCCGTCGGGCGAGACCGCGAGCTTGAGGATCACATGCGGACGGTGATCCCTGATGCGGCGGAAATGCCCGGCATGGTCGAACGCAGCCTCCGCCGCGCACAGGCCCACATCTACCGTGATGCCGGCCGCGCGCAGGCGTGCATGGCCCTGCCCTGCGACCTCCGGATTGGGATCTTCGACCGCCGCGACCACCCGCTTGATGCCGGCAGCGATCACCGCATCGGCGCAAGGCGGCGACTTGCCGAAATGCGAACATGGCTCGAGCGTGACGTAAAGCGTGGCGCCGCGTGCGGCCTCGCCGGCCCGCCGCAAAGCCTCGGGCTCGCCATGCGGCCGCCCGCCCGGCTGCGTCCAGCCGCGGCCGACGATGATGCCGTCCTTGACGATGACGGCGCCGACCGCCGGATTGGGCCAGGTGCGTCCCTGCCCGCGCCGACCCAGCGTCAGCGCCAGCTGCATGAAACGAAAATCGGCGTCCTTGGCCTCGCGGGCCTTCTGCGCGAACTGGTCTTCCAGGATACGGAAGATCATTTGCGGATCGCGGCGAGCCGCGCTTCCTCCTCACCGGAGAGCTCGCCGAGCACGTCGGCGAAATCCTTGGCCTCGCGAAAATTGCGATAGACCGAGGCGAAGCGCACATAGGCGACGTCGTCGAGCGTGCGCAGATGCTCCATCACGGTCTCGCCGATCACCTCCGAGGAGATCTCGGCCTCGCCGCCGGTCTCGAGCTCGCGCACGATGGTGGAGACCATCTTCTCGACCCGCTCCGGCTCGACCTGCCGCTTGCGCAAGGAGATCGAAACCGAGCGCATCAGCTTGTCGCGATCGAACGGCACGCGGCGGCCGTTGCGCTTGATCACCGTAAGCTCGCGCAGCTGCACGCGCTCGAAGGTGGTGAAGCGGAAATTGCAGGCGACGCACACGCGCCGCCTGCGGATGACGGAAGAATCCTCGGTCGGACGCGAGTCCTTTACCTGCGTATCGAGACTGTTGCAGTTCGGGCAGCGCATCCGTTGGACCTTAACCGGTTTTTCTTGGTCTTACTGATAGATCGGGAATCGATCGGTCAGCGCCTTGACCCGTTCCTTGATCGCAGCTTCCACCAGCGGCGCCTTGCCGTCCGATGACTGCGCGATCGCGTTGAGGACCTCGGCGATCATGCCGCCGACCTGCTGGAATTCGGCGACGCCGAAGCCGCGCGTGGTCGCCGCCGGCGTACCCAGACGGATACCGGAGGTGACGAACGGCGACTCCGGGTCGAAGGGAATGCCGTTCTTGTTGCAGGTGATGGCGGCGCGAACCAGCGCCTTCTCCGAGGCGTTGCCCTTCAGGCCCTTCGGGCGGAGGTCGACCAGCATCAGATGGTTGTCGGTGCCGCCGGAGACGATGTCGAAGCCATGGCTCTTCATGGCTTCCGCCAGCGCCTTGGCGTTCTCGACGACGTTCTTCGCGTAGACCTTGAAGTCCGGACGCAGCGCCTCGCCGAAGGCAACCGCCTTCGCCGCGATCACGTGCATCAGCGGGCCGCCCTGCAGCCCCGGGAAGATCGCCGAATTGAACTTCTTGGTCAGCGCCTCGTCATTCCACAGCATCAGGCCACCGCGCGGGCCGCGCAGCGACTTGTGGGTCGTCGTCGTGGTGATGTGGGCATGCGGCACGGGCGAGGCATGCACGCCACCGGCGACGAGGCCGGCGAAGTGCGCCATGTCCACCAGGAGGTAGGCGCCGACGCTGTCGGCGATCTCGCGGAAGCGCTTGAAATCCCAGGCGCGCGAATAGGCCGAGCCGCCGGCGACGATCAGCTTCGGCTTGACCTCTTGGGCCTGCTTGGCGACCGCATCCATGTCGATGATCTGGTCCTCGCGGCGCACGGTGTAGTGCGCGGCCTTGAACCATTTGCCGCTCATGTTGACGGGCGAGCCGTGGGTGAGATGGCCGCCGGCCGCGAGATCGAGACCCATGAAGGTATCGCCGGGCTGCAGCAGCGCCAGGAACACCGCCTGGTTCATCTGGCTGCCGGAGTTCGGCTGCACGTTGGCGAAGCCCGCGCCGAACAGCTTCTTGGCGCGATCGATCGCGAGGTTCTCGGCGACGTCGACCCACTCACAACCGCCGTAGTAGCGCGCGCCCGGATAACCCTCTGCGTACTTGTTGGTCATGACCGAACCCTGCGCTTCCAGCACGGCCCGGCTGACGATGTTCTCGGAGGCGATCAGCTCGACTTCATGGCGCTGCCGGCCGAGCTCGCCCTTGATGGCGGCTGCGATTTCCGGGTCGGCCTGGTCGAGCGAGGCGCTGAAAAACGAATCGGGGGCGGAGGCGGTCTTGGGTGCAGTCATCTTGCGAATATCTCCACCGCCGCAGCCTTTTGGCGGGCTACGGGCGGTCTGGTGTGGCGATCGGAAGCGGCGAGCGCGATCTACCACATCGCCCGCAACTGGCCAAGTAGTTGCGGGTCGGGGCGGATATTTGTGCAAGATGTGGTGGGGGATTGGGGGATATGGCCGGCAGGCAGTTCTTTCGAACTGGCCCGCCCCGACGCCTCCGAAGGGTCCGTTTCGGACCCTTAACCAGCCGCCCTCTCCCGCCCGAGCGGGGTCGGCTTTCTCCTACAGCCCGGTATACCCCGCCTTCACGGGGTCCACGCTGCCGTCGAGCTGGCGCAAATAGGTCAGCCCGCAGACCGTCAGCCTGTGAGGGTCCTTCTCGCCGGCTTCCATCAGGGTATTGAGGTAGTTCGTGACCTTGGCCCTCGCCTCCTCGCTGGCCGCGGCGGTGCGGTTGGCGAGCAGGTCATAGGTCTGCATGATGCGGTCGATGGCGGCTTCCATGGCATCCTCTGGTTGGTCGATGTCTTTTGACTTGATGTCGATGTCTTGGGCGTTGATCAGGCAACCGCGCGGGGCCGGGCCTGCGCCTCGAACCTCGAGATCGCCTTGTTGGCGAGCCTGATCTTGTTGAATTCGCCGTGCTGGAGCAGCTTGATGATGACTTCGAGCAGGCCTTCGTTGGTGACGAGCGTATCGGGGATGGCCCCGGACCGGCGAAGGTAATTCGCGGCGATGGCGTAGGCCTCGCTCACGAGTTCCACGTTCATCGCCTGAAGCCCGCGCTCGACCAGCATCGCCAAGTTCTCCGATCGCCATCGATCCGAAGGAGATAAGCGCCGGACCCGGAACTGGTTCCCCGCTTCAGCGACTTTTTTCGCAGGTGCAAAAACGTAAACGCACCGGCCCGGGGGCAACTCCGGGCCGGCGCGCTTGGGGAAGTCAGGCACGTTTGGCAGGCTTGCCGGTCTTGTTGTGGGCCGGCTTGGCCTTGTTCGTTGGAAGTCTCAGAGGCGATACAGGATCTGGTCGGTCCAGAACCGCTCGAGGCGATGCAGCGACTTGTTCAGGGTCGAGAACTCCTCGCCCGAGATGCCGCCGACCTGCTCGACCGTCTTGACGTGCTTCTGGTAGAGCGTATCGACGATGCGGCGGACTTCCTGGCCCTGCGGCGTCAGGCGAATGCGCACCGAGCGGCGATCAACGCGCGAGCGCTGATGATCGAGGAAGCCGAGCTCGACGAGCTTCTTCAGATTGTAGGAGACGTTGGAGCCGAGATAGTAACCGCGCGTGCGCAGCTCGCCAGCGGTCAGCTCCTTGTCGCCGATGTTGTAGAGCAAGAGCGCCTGCACCGAGTTGATGTCCGCACGGCCGCGGCGATCGAATTCGTCCTTGATCACGTCGAGGAGCCGGCGATGCAGCCGCTCCACCAGAGTCAAAGCTTCCAGATAGAGCGACTGCACCGAACCCTGCTGGCCGGAGACGCGCTCTGCGGTATCTGCCGCAGTTGCGACGGCTTTCATCATGACACTTCCCCTGTTGTCGTTTTTATCGACACTTATTCGACGAAACTTGTGTCCCGCCTGATAGGTGCAACTTAAGGGGCGCGTTTGAAGATCGGCTTAAATAAGAGAATAAAGAGATCATGAATTTAAGAGAGTGAATTGCGGATTAAGCCTGTGCCACAAGCACTTTTCGAAAGCCTCTGTTGACCTTCGCAAGGTCCTGTTCACCCTCCGTCCGCCGCAACTGTCGCATTCCAGAACAGCCCCGCTCCGTTTCGAAACGGGCGCGTAAGGCCTGTGGCGGAACCGGCTGGTTAGCGAAAAGTAACGGCAAATTTTACGCAACTAACGGTCAACCAACCGGGCACAACTCCGCTCCCGTGTCCCGGACGAGCGAAGCGAAGATCCGGGACCCAGAAAGCCGCAAGCGAGAATTTGGAGAGATGGGCCCCGGCTCAGCAGCGCACCGCTGAAGTAGCGCTGCGCTGCGTCCGGGGCACGAGAGCATTGTTGATCGCGACGCTTGCGCTATGGCGGCCGTTCGCGCGCGGCCATCCAGGCGAGCGCGAGATAGGCGGCGAGCATGAAGGCCTCGACGCCGACGACGATCAGGCTGCCACCGTAAATCCCCGGGAACATCAGCTCTATCACCGCCATCGACACCACGGTCGTCAGCCACACCACCGCGCCCCACGGCGTCGCCAGCCACAGCCCGACCGCGGCGACGAGCTCGATCACCGCGAAGTAGACGGTCGACGCCTGCCAGGCCATCGACTGGTTCTCGAACGCCTCGTCCTCGCCGCCGACGAAGCCGGTGACCTGCGCCCAGTGATAGAGACCCTTCAGGATCGAGAGCAGCGCCATCACCCGCAGAAACAGCACGAGGCGGCGCGTCCAGACATTGTCGTCGGACTCGGCCCGCTCCGACGAGATCGCGGCGACCGACATGGCGCTCTCCCGCGCGGTCTCTCTGGCGGTGTCCCTGGCAGCGTCCCTGGCGTTGTCGCGGGCCGCATCGCGGGTTGAGATCTCGGACATGGGCCCCTTTTGGCTGCTTCGCCCTGCAAAATCAATCGGCTGCTATCCCTTGCGGCAGGTCAAGCCGCGGTGACGGGAACCATGCGAGCTGGTATAAGAATAATTCCAGCCGGAGGAAGAGTGATGGCGATCAAATACGGACGTCCGATCGAATTGCGCGAGGTCTCGCGCCACGAGGGCACGGCCGTGCCCCATGCCCTCGATCTGACCGTCCGCCCGCGCCGCAACCGCAAGGCCGAATGGGCCCGCCGCATGGTGCGGGAGAACGTGCTCACCACCGACGACCTGATCTGGCCGCTGTTCCTGATCGACGGCAACAACAAGCGCGAGCAGATTGCCTCGATGCCCGGCGTCGAGCGCCTCAGCGTCGACCAGGCCGTGCGTGAGGCCGAGCGCGCCGTGAAGCTCACCATCCCCTGCATCGCGTTGTTTCCCTACACCGACCCGTCCCTGCGCGACGAGGACGGCTCGGAAGCGACCAATCCGAACAATCTGGTCTGCCAGGCGGTGCGCGCGATCAAGAAGGAGTTTCCGGACATCGGCCTGCTCTGCGACGTCGCGCTCGATCCCTTCACCAGCCACGGCCATGACGGCCTGATCTCGGACGGCAGGATCCTGAACGACGAGACGGTCGCCGTGCTGGTGCGCCAGGCGCTAGTGCAGGCCGAAGCCGGCTGCGACATCATCGCGCCCTCCGACATGATGGACGGCCGCGTTGCCGCGATCCGCGAGGGGCTGGATCGCGCCGGTCAGTCCGACGTGCAGATCATGGCCTATGCGGCCAAATACGCCTCCGCGTTCTACGGCCCGTTCCGCGACGCCATCGGCTCGGCCAAGACGCTGACCGGCGACAAGCGCACCTATCAGATGGACAGCGCCAACACCGATGAAGCGCTGCGCGAGGTCGAACTCGACATCGCCGAAGGCGCCGACATGGTGATGGTCAAGCCCGGCATGCCCTATCTCGACGTGGTGCGCCGCGTGAAGGACACCTTCGCGATGCCGACCTTCGCCTATCAGGTGTCGGGCGAATACGCGATGATCGCTGCCGCCGCGAACAACGGCTGGCTCGACGGCGAGCGCGCCATGATGGAGAGCCTGCTCGCGTTCAAGCGCGCCGGCGCCGACGGCGTGCTCAGCTACTTTGCGCCGAAGGCGGCGGAGAAGTTGCGCAGCCAGGGATAAGGTGCCGTAGGCTGCCGCGTCATCTTCGGTGTCATCCCCGCGAAAGCGGGGATCCATACCGCGTGATCTATCGATGATGCGCTGTCGTCATACCGACAAAGGATAAGCGGCAAGTCTTCGCCAAACTGCTCCCTGTGGTTATGGATCCCCGCCTTCGCGGGGATGACCACCGAGGGTGTAGCGGCATTGGTGATGCTCAACCGACAGCCCTCCCCCCGCCCCCGAATCGCCGGAATATTTCGGCTTGTTAATGCCCCAGCGCCCTTGGCAGGGGGACGGCCTGTTCCCATGTCCTGCCTCGAGGGTTTTTCCCTCTGTTTCCCCCTTGGGAGGACGGATCATGTCGTACGACTCGGGCAATTCGGGCGCCTGGCGCAATGACGGCGGGGCGCAGCCGCACGCCTTCGACCCGTATCTGCAGCCCGAACTGTTCCGCGGTGTTGCGACGCGGCGGGTGTTCGCCTTCCTGATCGACATGGTCGTGATCTCGGTCCCGGTGATCCTCGGCTACATCTTCATCGCCTTGTTCGGCGTGGTCACGCTCGGCCTCGGCTGGGCGTTGTTCTGGCTGGCCTGGCCGGCCTCCGTGATCTGGGCCATCGTCTATTACGGCGCCTGCATCGGCGGCCCCTCGTCGGCGACCATCGGCATGCGGATCATGGATCTGGAGCTGCGCACCTGGTACGGCGCCCCCGGCTATTTCGTGCTCGGCGCCACCCATGCCGTGCTGTTCTGGGTGACGTTCTCGTTCCTGTCGCCCTTCGTGGTGCTGGTCGGCCTGTTCAACGGCCGCCGTCGCCTGCTGCACGATCTCGTGCTGGGAACGGTCGTGATCAACAACTCGGTCCGCGCACCCGTCGCCCAAGGAGCCACCCACGGCGCCCGAAGCTGGTGAGCAAGGACCTGTCAACCAGGACCCGCTAAGCTGTCTGACCTGACCCGCCGAGCAGACCAATTGACCAGGGGCTTCCGTAGCGCGATGCTGAGACCCACTTCGGAGGCCCACGACGTCCCTTGACCCAGCACTCGCGCGACACCCCTCAATTTTACCTGACGGCGCCCTCTCCCTGCCCCTATTTGCCGGGCCGGCATGAGCGCAAGGTGTTCACGCATCTGGTCGGCGAGCGCGCCGGCGACCTCAACGACCTCCTGACTCACGGCGGCTTTCGCCGCAGCCAGTCGATCGCCTACCGGCCGGCCTGCGACCAGTGCCGCGCCTGCGTCTCGGTGCGGGTCGTCGCCAACGAGTTCCGGCCGTCCCGCAACTTCCGCAAGGTGATGGCGCGCAACTCCGACATCATCGGCGAGCAGCGCAGCGCGGTTCCCACTTCCGAGCAATATTCGGTGTTCCGGGCCTATCTCGACGCCCGCCACCGCCACGGCGGCATGGCCGACATGACGGTGCTCGACTACGCCATGATGGTCGAGGACAGCCATGTCGAGACGCGCATCATCGAATACCGCAAGCGCGGCCCCGACAGCGGCATCACCGGACGCGGCGAGGAGCTGATCGCGGTGGCGCTGACCGATGTGCTCAGCGACGGCCTGTCGATGGTCTATTCGTTCTTCGAGCCTGGCCAGGTCAGCCGCTCGATGGGCACCTTCATGATCCTCGACCACATCGCCCGCGCCCGCCGCCAGGGACTGCCTTACGTCTATCTCGGCTACTGGATCGAGGGCTCCAAGAAGATGGACTACAAGGCCCGCTTCCTGCCGCAGCAGCGCCTCGCGCCCTCGGGCTGGCTGCGTATCGACGCGCAGGGCGATGCCGCCTCCGAGCCGCAAGACTGAGACGCGATCCGCAAAAGGCGCGCAGCGCCCTTCCGGAAAGGTCAGCCGCAAACAACAACCCTGAACGCGATCAAACCCGGGCGATGAATTTCAGCGCCGCGATCCCCGGCAGGAAGAAGTAACCACCCCCGAGCGTCTCCGTGAAGTGCTGCAGCGAAAGTTCACCGCCGCTGGCCTCGCCCGGGATTGTGAAAGCCTTCGGACACGACTGCGAGCCCACGATCGGATCATCCTGGCTCTCGAGCGTTCCAAATCTCCGGTTTTGCAGCCAACGCTGGTGGATGAACTCGAACTGCCGCTCGAGATCCGCATTGCAGGCGATGAAGAAGATGCCCTGCCGGCCCGAGGCCTCGGCATAGGGCCGCCCGCGCCGCAGCAGCCGATGCAGCTTGGATGACTTGATGCTCGATTGCACGTCGATGCCGAGCGAGTCCCGCGGATTGGAACGGCGCACATGGGCCCCCTTGGGGCACATGAAACCGTCGGCGTCCTCGACGCGATAGCGGAACGCATCGGCCGCCGAATCCGACACGGGCACGTTCGTGTTGCCTTTCCACGACAACGGCAGCCCGTCCTTCCTGCGCCCCATCAGTTTCTCGCCGGCCGAAACTCCGTTCGCCCTCTCGAAATCCGAATGCGACGCCTCGAACGCCTTGAACGCGTCCACTTTCTGCTCGAACTGTCGTACGGCGAGATAGCTTCCGTTCAGGGTGAACCGTCCGCTTGCGCTCGCCCATCCCTGCACGTCCGGGCAAAAGGTCAGCTCGTCGTATTCGTTGCGATAGCCCAGGATGAATTCGCCCGGCTCCACCAGTCGGTCGTCGTAGAGATCCCCGGCCTCCGCCCGCGCCTGCGCCAGGCTCCCGCCATCCTGATCCCTGAGGCCGCGGATCACTGGCTGGGCGAGGCCATCGCGGAATCCGAACGGCTCGCGCAGCTTGCCGTTCGCGTCGAAGAAATCGGAATCGTCGCCGGCCTCGATGACGGAGAAAGCACTCGGGTTGATCGCAGGCAGCCGCGACGCGGCGCCGCGCTTCTTCCATTCGGCAAGCAGGATATGCACGACCTCGCCGCCGCCGGGGCCTTCGTGATCGGTCCAGCACCACTTCCGGTATTCGTCACGCAACAGCTTGGCGCGCAATTCGCTGCCCATGCCGCTGCGGAACGGGGTTGGAAACGGATGGTCGCCGGTTTCCTGGCAACCCAGCTTCACCAGCCCCGAATAGGTGAAGCCGATCGCGACGACGGCATCGAGGGGCCCGCTCTCCTTCTGCTTCTTCTTGGCCTTGCCGACCTGTTCCGCACTGACGATCAGGCCGGTCCCGAGCAGTTCCGCCAGCCATGCCTTCGCCAGCTTCTCGTCGCGGATCGTCAGCAGCCTGAAGCGACTCGTGGTGAGCCAGCCGAAGCCGCTCTTCAGCATGCCCTGGATGTCGTGGCTTTGCTCGGAGAGACGCGGAGCGTGCTTCATGTCTCGATGGCCCTCATGATCAGATCGTCGTTCTTCTCGTTGCGCTCGCCGAACAGGGCGTCGCGCAGTCCCGTCGCGAGGTTGATCTGGTCGACGGTCCGGTTGCAGGCGTCGAAACGATAGAGATGCGGCAGCATGCTGTCGCGCGCATAGGACTTGAATCGCAGCTCGCACTTCACGCCGCGGAAGACGACGAAGCGCGTCGGCGGAAAGCTGCGTGACTTTGCAACGCCGGGCTGTCCCGCCAGCGCCGGGTCGCGTGGATGCAGCTCGGTCCAGCGCCAGGCCAGCGTGGTGCCGACGGCCGCGCCGTTGATGAAGTCGTCGAGATAGCCGCCGAAATTGCCGTCGTAGTTCGAGCAGAACAGAAAGCGGCGACCGCCGTCGATGATGTGCCAATGACCGAAATGGATGCCCGGCGCGTTGCCGAGCCAGCCTTGCGTGAAGAACACCCGTCCGGCGAACGTCACGATGCGCAGCGACACGCGGATGCACCACGCGCTCCACCATTGCGGGCCGCGCAGCTCCGTGAGGCTGAACATGTGCTGGGTGCCGCCGACCAAATCGGCCTCGCATTGCTCGACCGACGGATGGATCTGCTGGGCGCGCGGAACGTCGTCTTGAAGCGGATGAAAGAACTTTTTGCTCAGTTCGGTGAAATAGCGATTGAGCCAGTAGAACACCGCGCCGATGACGAGCACCGCGATGATCGCGACGACGGCGATCACCGTGATCTGCAGTCCCGTCAGCTTGGGCAGCTTAGGCTCGATGACGTTATGCATATAGTCCGGAGCGAGCGCATAGGCCAACGGAGCGAACGTATAGGCGATGGCGCAGGCGGCGACGGCCAGGAGCAGCGGCACGCCGATCACCCAGCCGCCCACATAGGTGGCCAGCGACGAGAGCGTCTCGGTCGGCCGGTCGAGCTCCTGCTGCACGCTGTTCAGCCAGCGCCTCCAGGACACGAATTGCGCGGGCAGCGGCACCAGGAACAGCCAGACCAGGAAGACAATGATCGCAAGCGCCAGCAGCCCGTGCCAGCTCATCGCGAACAGGCATTCGGTTGTCTTGGTGATGGCGTTTTCGATGGCCTGCCCAACGGACCCGGGCGCGCCGAAGAACCAGTTCCAGGCGCGCGGCAGCGTCCAGACGATCCCGAGCAAAAGGAACCACAGCACGATCGCCGCCACGGGATAAGCGAGCTTCGCACCGATGCTGGCGCCCTTCCCGCGCCAATAGGAGCGCGGCGAAGGCGTCGCCGCCCATCCGAAGCGGGGATTGGCGTAGGCCCACCGCGCCAGTGCCAGCGCGAAGGCGGTGCGATCGTTGCCGTATTTCGGCTTGAGGTTGCGCGCTTCGGTGCGCGTCTGGTCGAGCAGGTCCCTCTCCATCTCGATCTGCCGGACCGACCGGTCGCGAGCACCGACGAAGCCGCCATCGGCGATGCTGTGCCAGCTCATCAAATCCGCGAGCAATTGCTCCTTGTGCTTGGCCGTAGGCACCGCGACACCGGGAGCGATCATGGAGCCGAACAGCGCCCACATCGCGCCGTCGGAATGGTAGACGAGCCGATACAGCAGGTCGCAGGGGCGGAAGCCCTCCTCGACCGCCAGCTCGAGCACGAGCGACGGCTTCGGCGCGCCGTCCAAGGCCGGCAGCAGCCCGATCGAAGCGAAATGGACCACCGCGACGTCCTTCAAGAGGGCGTTCAACCCATCGTGGAGCGACGTTGGAAGCTTGGCCTCGCCGGCCCAGCCGGGCGCCACGATGCAGATCATCTGCTGCCGGACGATCTCGAGCATAGCCGTCTCTCCGCTCGCTCAGGTGATACGCATGCGCATGGACAACATCAGCGGCCCGTCATAGGTGATGGCCTTGTCCTCACCGCGCGCCAGTTGCAGGCGGGGCAGCGTCAGCAATCCGATCAGCGCGCTCGTCAGGATGTCCACCGCATGGTCCTTGGCAGGACATTGGCGGTAGCCATATCCGAACATGAGATAGCGCAAGGGATCGTCTTTGCCCCAGTCACGCTCGGGACAGAAGCGCCTGCTGTCGGAGACCACGCTCGGATCGAACAGCGCGGCGATCGACAGCAGCGCGATCTTGCCGCCACCGGGGCATTTGGCGTTCTGCCGCGCGCCGGTCTGCAGCTCCGTGTCCCTTGGCACGTCGCGCGCCAGCAGCGGAAAGATCGGGCGGAAACGCATGAGCTCGAGCACATGGTCGCGCACGTCCTTGCGGAAGCCGGCGTCGGTCCAGACGCGGTCCTTGAGACTTTTGGCCCGGGACAACAGCTGCTCGTAGACCTGGGGGCGGCCGAGCAGTTCCTGCACGGCAAGCGCTCCCGACTGAACCGTGACCGGATGCGAGATCCAGGCCAGCCCCACCGCGTTTCGCTCGATGTCTTCGGACGCGCTTTTGACACCCCACGCGGTACCGATGGGACCGGTCACGCGATCGATGCGCGCCTGAAGCGCGTCTCCGCAGGTCTCCGCCCGCCGCCGAAGGTCGAGCGTCGCAAGGTTGCCGGCCAGCAATTGACCCGCAACATACCGGATCTCCAGCATGTATTGCCGTTGCAGGCCTTCATCGACGGCGGCTTGGGCGGCCGGGTCCGCCGAGCCCGCCACCACCGCGTCGGTCGCCGATCCGAACAGCGGCTTCATGGCGTGGAATACGACCCACATCAGATAGTTGTCGATCAGATCGAAACTGCGATCTCCGGATCCCAGCATCGCAATCCGTTTCTTGGCTTCCTCGTCGGACGCGTTCGGGACGTCCAGGGCGTCGAGGCGCGCGTGGACCAGATCCCTGTCGGCCGTGTAGGTCGGGCCGGGATCCATGCCGATGAGGTAATCCCCGGACACCATGTTGGCCGCGTGCGCCGTGTTGGCAAAGCTGGGCGTGCGCGTCAGCACGTCCTTGACCGCGCTGGCGCGTGCCACCATGCCGAACCAGCCGCCTATCGCGGGCCAGCGCCGAAGCACTGCGCCGACCGCGCGCAAGACCGTGATGTGGCGGTTGAGCCAGCAGAACAGACCATAGGAGAGACGGCGTACTCCCGGCGCCATCGCGTCGGGTTCATAGGTCGAGAGTTTCATGCTGCGTACCCGTCCTTCCGCCAATCTGCGAGCGCCTCGGCAACCCGTCTCTGGTAGTGCGGCATGCCCAGACGCTCCGCTGCCTCGGCGGCCCGCTTGAAATGCGCCTCGGCGCCCGCCAGATCGCCGGCCTGCCGCAAGGTGTCCGCAAGCTCGCACAGGGCTTCGGTCTGGTGGCCGTATTCTTCGGCGGCCTGCTCGACGGCCTTGCGGCCGACCGCGATGGCATCGTCGAGCCGGTCGAGCTTGCGATAGGCAACGCCGAGGCTGACGCGCATGAACGTCCGGCCGTAGGGTCCGGCCGCCTCGTAGATGCGATCGGCGAAGCCCTTCTCCAGCATCGCCGCCGCCTCGGCGGCCTTGCCGTTGCGCGCGAGCGCGCTGCCGAGAACGCCGGTGCAGACCGAAAGCATGGTCGGGACGTTGTGCGTCATGCATTGCTGCACGCCCGTGCGCATCAAGGTCTCGGCACGATCGAGCTCCCCGCTCTCGATCCAGATCTGCGACTGGACGGTGTCGATCAGCAGACGGGAATAGGGATGGCTGATGTTCGACAGGATTTCATAGGCCTTGGCGCAGAACGCGTGGGCCCTCGCCGTGTCTCCCAGCCGCCAGAGCGTGCTGGCATGAAACGCATGCAGGTTGATGATCGGGATGGCGGCCCATCCGGCCTGCACGACATGCGCCGACAGCTCCGGTCCGTAGTCGGAGAGCAGAACCTGGCTTTCCATCGCCGCTTCGGCATAGCGACCGAGCGCATGGAGATGCATCAGGCGGGTCTGGTGCGCCGCCATCATCATGTGGCGGCGCTGCGCGAGACGGGCCGCTTCCAAACCTCGTGAGGCATACCCCAGGCCTTGCGCGAAGCGTCCGCGCATCCACAGGAACACCGCCGTCTCGGTCGACACCGCCGCCCGTGCGCGCTGATCGTTCAGTTGCACCGCGATGGCTTCCGCGCGCTCCATGTTGCTGAAGATGTCGTCGATCTGTCCAAGCGCCAGCATCGCCCCGATCGCTTCGAGTCGAAGCGCCAGCTCGAGGCTCTGCGCCACCGAGGCGTCATCGACGCGGCCGGCCGCCTGCAGCCCTTTCTCGAACAGCTGGAGGGCCTCCTGATTGGCCGAGCGCGAGATGGCGCGCGCCATCGACTTGACGGTGAAGCGGGCCGCCTGCTCCCACTCCTCCCCCTTGAAGGCATGGTGTGCGAGCGCCGGGGCGACATCCGCCTCGGTCGCTCCGGGGCGCGCATGCAGCGCCAGGAAGGCCTGACGGTGCAGCGCCTTGAGCCGCGCGCGCGTCAGGGCGCCGAGCACGACATCGCGCACCAAGGCGTGGCGAAACGCGAAGGCGTGCTGATCGAGCGGACCGCGCGCCTGATCCGGTCCCGTCAACAGGCCGGATGCGACGCACAGGCCCAGCAATTCTTCGGCTCGCGCGATGTCCGCGGCCTGCATCGCCGCGATCAGCTCGCGCGTGATGGGATCGCCGAGGATCGCCGCTGCCTCGAGCGCGGACTTTGCAGCTTCCGGCAGCCTGTCGACGCGCGCGCCGATCACCGCGGCAATCGAGCCCGGCACGCGCAGGTCTCCGGGCGGCCGCTGCAGGCGATATGCACCCGGCGTTCCCTCCAGCGACCCGTCGTCGATCAGCGTGATGACCAATTGCTCCAGGTAGAACGGATTGCCGTCCGCGCGCGTGACCAGCTCACTGACGACGCCGAGCACGGACGGGTCGTCCCCCAGCAGCGCGCGCGCGAGCCTGAGCATCTCGCCGTCGCGCAGAGGCTCGATCACGCGTTCTGCAAACCACGGGGCCTGGCGCCATTGATGGTCGAAATCGGGTCGATAGCTGACACAGACCAGGATGGGCAGTCCCTGAAGCTTCGGGAGCAGTGCCTCGAACAACCGCCGGCTGTCGCGGTCGGCCAGGAAAACGTCCTCGAGCACGAGCACGAACGGCCCCGCCTGGGCGCGTCTGCGCACCAGCCACAGCAACGCCTCGCCAATCCGGCGCCGCCGCTGCGCCGGATTCAGCGCCAGCCACGCCTGGTCCGGCGCCTCCAGACCCAGGAGATCATTGACCGCCGCAAGATGCGCGGCGCCTTCGCTGGCCCATGCGGCAGCCAGCGTCCGCCCGACCGATTGTGCGTCCGTCTCGCTCGATTGCGGCAATGCGGCCAGGCTTGCGCTCAGATCCGCGGCGGTGCTGTAGGCGCGCGCGCTCGCATACCCCCTCGCCTGCGAAATGCAGACCTCCATGCCCTCGCTTGCAAGGGCAGCGACCCAGTCGGCGATCAGGCGGGACTTCCCGATTCCGGCATCGCCGCACAGCCCGATCGTTCGCATCGCACCTGTTCGGACGATGTCGAGATCCCCGGCCAGGATCCGCAACGTATCCTCGCGGCCGACCAGCGGTGCCCAGCGCGGCTTGCGCGTCAGCGGCGCCGCCGCCGAACTTTCGGTGGCGACCACGACCTCATGGAGCTCGACCGGATCATCCAGCCCTCGTACCGGACGCGTCCCCATCGGCCGCGTGTCGATCTGCTGCGCGACGAGGCGCTGTGTCGCGGCACTGATCAGGATGCCGCCGGGCTGCGCCAACTTTTCCAGCCGCGATGCAAGGTGGATGGTCTTGCCGTCGGCGCCGTAATGCGACCAGCCGTATTGTCCGACGACACCGACCAGGACTTCACCCGAATTGATGCCGATGCGCAGCATCGGGCTGGCCACGCCCTGAACATCGTGGCCGGGAATGCTGGCCCGCTGCATCTTGAGGGCGGCGAGGCACGCGCGCAGCGCGTGATCCTCCTGCGCCACGGGCGCGCCGAACAGGGCGACGAGCCCGTCGCCGAGCAGCTGGCTCACCGTGCCGCCATAGGTCCCCACCGCTTCGGCCAAATGGTTCAGCGCCTTGCCGAGATAGTTGCGGGCTTCCTCGGGGTCGGAGTGCTGGAGCAGCGCGGTGGAGTCGCAGACGTCGACGAAGAGAACGCTGACCTGCTTGTTTTCGGTCAGCATCTGCGACCGAACGGCGGCCTGATCATGCAGCGGAACGACGCGTGCGTCGTGATCAGTCGGGCTGGCGACGGAGGGACGGGCCGGCTGCTCCACGGCACGATCGAGACGCGCGCCACATTGCGAGCAGAAGCGATGCTCGCGAGCAATACGGGCTGAACATGCTGGACACTTGGTCACGGCAGCACACGCTCATCAATGACTTCAACACAGCAATCAACGCATTCTGGCTTGATCATCGTCCCTTTCCGGGACGCGAACCCGCGCAGCAATAATCAATCAGCCACCAATGGCTTCACCATTGGCTTCGTGCGCGACCTCACGCACAACCCTTCGAAGATCCGGAGAAAATGCGATCGGCGCACTTACTCCGGCGCGGGACCGCCGATTATCCCGCCGGGAGAAAAATCAATCCTGAAAAATGCAACGTCATAATATGGCCTGTCAGCAGATGTGGCCTATCAGCAATTGAAGGTAGTATACCCTCTTCACACCAATTGAAAAGCGGTAGTTCGCCCGGCGCGCGCCGAAAGCCCTTCGGCCACCGGACGGCGTGCATTTCCGAAGGGCTGGGCCGGGCTCGCGCGAAACGGTTACAGGCGACAGGCGGCGCCGCGGCCAGAGCGTCGAAACATGCTCCGCGCGCACGGCGCGGGTCGCGCCCTGCCCTCAGCCGAACAACGTGTCGAACAACAGTTTCAGGTTCAGGATCACGATGGCGCCCGCGACGATCCACGCGATCGCAGCAACGTATGAGGGAATGGCGAACCTTCCCATCTTGCGGCGGTCGGAGACGAAGCGGACCAGCGGAATGACGGCGAAGGGCAGCTGCATCGACAGCACGACCTGGCTGAACACCAGGAGATCAGCGGTGCCGCGCTCGCCATAAATCGCGGTGACGACGATCACCGGAACGATGGCGATGCCGCGCGTCAGCAGACGGCGCGCCCAGCTCGGCAGGCGCAGGTCGAGAAAACCCTCCATCACGATCTGGCCGGCGAGCGTCGCGGTCACCGTCGAGTTGAGGCCGGAGGCGAGCAGCGCCACCGCGAACAGCGTCGAGGCGATGCCGAGGCCGAGCAGCGGCGACAACAATTCGAAAGCCTGGCCGATCTCGGCCACGTCCGAATGTCCGCTCTTGTGGAAGGTCGCAGCGGCGACCACGAGGATCGCGGCATTGATGAACAGCGCCAGCATCAGGGCGATGGTCGAATCCGTCGTCGCCCATTTGATCGCCTCGCGGCGGCCCTCGTCGTTGCGCTCATAGGCGCGGGTCTGCACGATCGAGGAGTGCAGATAGAGATTATGCGGCATCACGGTGGCGCCGATGATGCCGATCGCGATGTAGAGCATCTCCGGATTGGTGAAGATCTCGGTCTTCGGCATGAAGCCGTGCAGGACCTCCGCGACCGGCGGCGCGGCCGCCGCGATCTGGACCGCGAAGCACACCGCGATCACTGCGAGCAGCGCCATGACGAAGGCTTCGAGGAAACGGAAGCCACGGTTCATCAACAACAGCAGCAGGAACGCATCGAGCGCGGCGAGCAGCGCGCCGCCGATCAGGGGGATGCCGAACAGCAGTTTCAGCGCGATCGCGGTGCCGATGACTTCGGCCAGATCACAGGCGATGATCGCCGCCTCGCAGGCGAGCCACAGCAGGAAGTTCACCCCCGGCGAATAGGTGGCGCGGCAGGCCTGTGCGAGGTCGCGGTCGGTGACGATGCCGAGCCGTGCCGCCAGCGACTGCAGCAGGATCGCCATCAAATTCGAGAGCAGGATGACGGAGAGCAGCGTGTAGCCGAACTTCGATCCGCCGGCGAGATCGGTCGCCCAATTGCCGGGGTCCATGTAGCCGACGGAGACGAGATAGCCCGGACCGACGAAGGCGAGCAGCCGGCGCCACCAGCGGCCCGCGGTCGGAACGGCGACCGTGGCATTGACCTCGGCGAGGCTTTTGGTGGCGGGCGCATCAGCGCGCCAGCCGGCGGCGTCGGGCGTCAAATCGGGCGATCGGGCATCCATGGGGCGAGAATACCGAAGTCGGGGCTTATTGCAACTCATTTGCAACTGCATCTAGTGGCATGAGTTCCCGTCCCGACCGCGTTATGCGCCGCCCTGTCGGAAACCGGGTGGGTTTGGCGGCCCCTGGCGCCGGATACTCGCGCCAATCCGACTTTGCAGGAAATGAGCCATGTCAAACCCGCCTCGTCTCCCCGACACCTTTGGCCGCCTCGCCTGGTCCAACCTTGCGGCGCAGTCGGCCGAGCAGATCGCTTTGGCCGCCGCGCCCATCGTCGCCGTGCTCACGCTCGGGGTTGCGGAAGGCCAGACCGGCCTGCTGCAGACGGCGCTGACCCTGCCCTTCGTGCTGTTCGCCATTCCCGCCGGCCTGCTTGCCGACCGCATCTCGCGCCGCTCGCTGATGGCGGGCGCCGAGGCCCTGCGCGCTGTGGCGCTCGCCACCATCGTGCTGCTGCTGGCGCTCGGCGCGCTCAACCTGCCGCTGCTGGCGCTGCTCGGATTCGCCGCGGTGTGCGGCACCGTCGTCTACAGCGTGGCCGCGCCGGCGCTGGTGCCCTCGCTGGTCAGCGCAGAGCTGCTGCCGGCCGCGAATGCCCGCATCGAGCTTGCGCGCACCGTCGCCTTTGCCAGCGGGCCTGCGCTCGGCGGCGCGCTGGTGGGCTGGTGGGGCGCGAGCCCGGCCTTCGGCTTCGCCGCGGCGCTGTCGGCGATCGCGGTGGTGCTGCTGTCAGGCATCTACGAGCCCGCACGTAGCCCCTCGCCGCGGCGGCATCCATTCCAGGACATCCGCGAAGGCGCCGCCTTCGTGTTTCACCATCCGCTTCTGCGGCCGGTGTTCATCACCCAGTTCATCTTCAACACCGGCTGGTTCCTGCAGATCGCCGTGTTCGTGCCCTATGCCGTACGCCATCTCGGCCTGACCGCCGCCGGCGTCGGCACCGTGCTGACGATGTACGGCGTCGGCATGGTGATCGGCGCGCTGTTCGCCACCCGCGTGATGCAGCGCATCGCCTTCGGCACCGTGGTCGGCCTCGGCCCGGTCACCGGCTTCGTCGCCGCGGTGGTGATGGCGCTGACGGTGCTGGTCCCCTCGCCCGCGCTTGCGGCCTTGAGCTTCTTCCTGCTCGGCGTCGGCCCGATCCTGTGGGTGATCTCGACCACGACGCTGCGCCAGTCCGTGACGCCGCCGCGCCTGCTCGGCCGCGTCTCCGCCATCAACATCATGAGCTACGGCGCCCGTCCGCTCGGCTCGGCGCTGGGCGCAATCGTCGGCGGCCTCTGGAGCGCGGAAGCGTGCCTTTATCTCGCAGCCGCCGTGTTCGGCGTGCAGGCGCTGGTGATCTGGCTCTCGCCGGCCGTGGCGCTGGACCGGCAACCGGACATGGTGGGAGATGAGGCCGCCGTGAGGTGCTAGCCCAGATGTCGTCCCCGCGAACGCGGGGACCCATAACCCCAGGGAGAAGTTGACGAAGGCTCGCCGTTACACACGTCCGCCGGGACTGGCACCGTCCGCATTCGATAGATCACGCGGTATGGGTCCCCGCGTTCGCGGGGACGACGATCCAGCCCTAGTTCGCCGCCAGGTACCGCTCGTAGCTTCCCGTCACCGGCTCGCTGGCGTCGACATCAGGATCGAGCGTGTAGAGATCCTGCGCACGGCCGATGCCGCGCAGCGCGTAACGGCCGGTGGAGACGAGATAGCGCCGGCCGGCGGCGTCCAGGCCCTTGTAGAATTCCGCCGATGCCAGAAGCTCGCGGTCGACCGAGCGGCTCATCGAGGCGATGCGGCTGACCTCGTTGACGGTGGGGCCGACCACGGTGAAATCGAGCCGGTCCTCGCTGCCGATATTGCCGTAGAAGACCTCGCCGACATGCAGGCCGATATAGGCCGACGTGGTCGGACGGCCGTCGGCTTCCCGCCGCCTGTTCAGCGCCGCGACGTTCTTGCGGAACAGATGCTCGGCGCGTAGCGCGGCCCGCCGCGCATCCGCCATATCCGCAGCCGTGAACATCGCGAGCACGCCGTCGCCGATCAGCTTGAGCACGTCGCCGCCGGCATCGTGGATCGCGTCGATCACGGCCTGCGCATAGTCGTTGAGGAACGGAATGATCTCGTCAGGGCCGATGCTCTCGCTGATCGCGGTCGAGCCGCGCAAATCCGAATACCACAGCACGGCCTTGATGCGCTCGGTGACGCCGCGTGAGATGCGCCCGCGCAAGACCTGCTCGGAGGCGTCGCGGCCGAGATAGACGCGGCCGAGCGTGCGGGCGATGTCGACCTGCTGCGCCGACTTGATCGCAAGCCCCAGCACCGGCACGAGATCACGCAGCGCTTCGAGCTCACCTTCGCTGAAGCCGCTGTCGCGCCGCGTGGTCCAGCAGGAATAGAGGCAGTCCATCAGGCCGAGCGCGCCGGTCTCGCCGAAGCGATGCACGAAGGCCAGATAGTGCTTGTGGCCCTTCTCGGCGAGCTCGCCGATCTGCGAGAAATCCATCGACGGCGCGTCGGCGAGATCGATCACCATCTCGTCGTGGCCGTGCTCGAGCATGTGGAAAAACACCGAGCGGCGCCAGCTCGCGGCGGCATCGCCCTCGGCGGTCGAGCCGTATTCGAACGCGTCGCTCTCGTTGCTGGGCCGGTCGCTCCAGCGGAAGCCGCGGCCCTCATAGATCGGATGCAGCGTGTCGATCACGACCAGCCCGCGCGACAGCTCCAGCCCTTCGGCGCAGCAGCGCTCGCAGAAGCCGCGGAGCAGTTCGTTTTCGGGAAGGCCCGTGAGCCCCTGGCCGGTCAGCCAGCTCATCAGCGCGAGGCGCGAGGTCAATTGCATGCGCCATTATGACGTGCATTCGTGACGAGCGGAAGGCCGCGCCCGCATGGTGCAACAAAGGCTCCCGCCCGCAGCAGGTCGAATATGCCGCAGGCGCAGTTGACGCGCTCGCGCGGCAAGCGGCAAATGGAACCGATGACACCGCCGACCAGACACGCAGCGATATGAGCCCGCGCCCGCTTCCGATCATCCTGGCGCTCGGCACCACGCAGACCCTGGCCTGGGCGTCCAGCTATTATCTGCCGGCGCTGATTGCCGACCCCATGGCGCACGACCTCGGCGTCTCCTCCAACTGGATCTTCGGCGCGTTCTCGGCCTCGCTGGTGATCTCGGCGATGCTCGGGCCCCGCATCGGGCGGCAGATCGATCTCGTCGGCGGACGGCAGGTGCTGTCGGCCTCGAACCTGACCATCGCCGCCGGCCTCGCGCTGCTTGGCTTCGCGCACTCCATCCCGGTGATGGTGTTCGCCTGGCTCGTGCTCGGCATCGGCATGGCGATGGGGCTCTATGACGCGGCCTTCGCCGCGCTCGGCCGCATCTACGGCACCGAGGCGCGCAAGCCGATCACCGGCATCACGCTGATGGCGGGCTTTGCCTCGACCGTCGGCTGGCCGCTCACCGCCTGGGGCCTGTCGCATATCGGCTGGCGTGAGACCTGCTTTGCCTGGGCGACCGCCAACATCCTGATCGGCCTGCCGCTGAATTTCTTCATGCTGCCGGCGATCAAGGGCGCGAAGCAGGCGGCAGCCGCGGCCGAGAAGCCGCATGTGCCGCTCGACCGCACCATGATCCTGCTCGCCTTCGTCTTTGCCGCCGCGTGGACCGTCACCGGCGCCATGGCCGTGCATTTCCCGCGCATCCTCGAAACGATGGGCGCCACCCACATCGAGGCAATCGCCGCCGGCGCGCTGATCGGTCCGGCGCAAGTCGCCGCGCGCATTCTCGAAGCGAGCTTTCTGAGCCGCTTCCATCCGCTGTGGTCGACGCGGCTGGCCTGCATCACCCAGCCGGTCGGCGCCGCCGTATTTGCCGTCTTCGGCGCTCCCGCCGCGAGCGCATTTGCGCTGCTCTATGGCTCGGGCAACGGCATCCTGACGATCGCGCGCGGCACGCTGCCGCTGTCGATCTTCGGGCCGAAGGATTTCGGCTACCGCCTCGGCATCATCGGCGCTCCCGCCCGCATGGCGCAGGCGGTGGCGCCACTGGCGTTCGGCCTTCTGATCGACCTGATGGGCGCGAAGGTGCTGATCGTCTCCTCCGCGCTCAGCCTCTCGGCGCTGGCGGCGCTGTTCCTGGTCCGCACCGGGCCGCGGCCGGATTGACCGGCCTCACGCTTTCGCGCACAAGCGGGCCATGAACGAAGAGCCCCGCCCGCCCCGCACATTCAAAGGCCTGCTGCGCTGGGCGACCACGCCGCCACAGGCCTGGGGCGTCTATTTGCTCGCCGTCCTCCTGGTCTGGCTGGTGTCGTTCTATGCCGGCTCGCTGAAGCCGAAGAAGACGCCCGACGGCGCACCGCCGCCGGTCACGGCGCCGAAAAGCTAGGCCGGCTTCGCCTCGCTGGTCGCGATCCAGATGCCGGCGAACACCGCCACGAGCCCGATCAGAAGGTTTGGCGTGATCGGCTCCCCGATCAGCAGCGCCGCGAGCAAGGTGGCGGCAATCGGATTGACCGTCATCGTGTTGGCCACCCGCGTCGGCGTTGCCCGCGCCAGCGCCATCACCCAGAGGATGAAGGCGAGCGCACCGCCGCCAATGCCGAGATAGACGCCGGCGATCCACTGCGCCGGCATGAAATGATCGAGCGCGGCGAAGCTGCCGCGCACGAGACCCGCCGGCACCAGCACCGCGGCCCCCGCGCCCATGCCGACCGTGAGAAAGCCGAGTGCGCTGGAGCGTTGCATCAAGGGCCGCGACAGCACGTTGTAGAACGCCATGCAGAACACTGCGCCGGTCATGATCAACTCGCCGCGCCAGGCGCCCGGCGGGCTTTGCGCAAGGCCCGCGGCCAGCGCCGCGGTCACGCCGAGCACGGCGATGCCGACACCGATGATCTTGCGCGCGGTCAGCCGCTCGACGCCGAGGATCGCGCCGACCACCATGGTGTGCAGCGGCAGCGTCGCCAACGCGAGACTGGCGCGCGCCGCCGTCGTGTAGGACACCGCGATATTGTAGAGGATGAAGAACAGACCGAAGAAAGCGATGCCGAGCCCGGCCACGGCCGGCCAGTCGCGCGGTTGCGGCCAGCGTACGCGAAGCAGCAGCGCGCATGGCAGCAGGCAGAGAAAGCCGATGCCCCAGCGCAGGATCGCCAGCAGGATGGGATCGGCGCCGCCGACGAGATAGCGGGTGATCGCCGCAGCGGTGCCGCCGAGGCCGCTCGAGACCAGCGCGATCGCAACCCCGAGCCATTCCCCCACGCGTCGTCTCCCGATCCGGCGCTTTCACGGGCGGCTAGCACAGGTCTGCAGCCACCGCTGTGGCAACAGCAGTGAAGCTCAGTCGTAAAACTCCGGCGCCAGCTTCTGGCTGTCGCGCTGCGCCTTGTCGTGGTTGATCCAGAGCTGCGCCTTGTCCTTGGCGAGCGTGTCCGCGATCTTCTGCATCGAGGCCGAACTCTGGTCCTTGTCGACGTTCATGCTGGGCACGCGGCGATTGTCCCAGTTGTCTTTGAAGTGCACGGCATCGCCCGACAGCACCACAGCACCCGTCTTGGGCAGCTTCACCAGCAGCGACTGGTGCCCGGGCGTGTGGCCCGGCGTCGACAGGATGGTCACGCTGCCGTCGCCGAACACGTCCTTGTCGCCGGTGAGCAGCTCCACGGGGTGCGAGGGCTTGAAGCGTGGCGTGTTGTTGGCGCCCGGCCAGTCATATTCGGCCTTCTGTACGTAGAGCATCGACTGCGGGAACAGCTCGACATTGCCGGTATGGTCCGGATGGGTGTGCGAGACCGCCATGGCCTCGACGTCGTCGGGCTTGACGCCGAGCTGCTCGAGCTGGGCGGCCAGCGTCTTCGGCCGGCGCCAGGTGACGGCCTTGGGATCGGCGGGCACGAGACCATTCGGCATCGCGGCCACGGAATCGGCGATCCCGGTGTCCCACAGGAACCAGCCCTTGGCGTGCTTGATCAGATAGCAGGTGTCGACGAAGTCCATCGTCTTGCCTTCGTTCAGGCCCGGCGTCCAGCGCGAGATGTCGCCGGCGGTGCCCTCCCCGCAATTGAGCACGTAGAGTTTTTCGACACCGCTCTTGTCCGATTGCGCCGACGCCGTGGCACCTGACAGCGCCAGTGCGGCAATGGCGAGAGCGAGCTTGGCCTTGCGCATCATATGTCCTCCCTTGCAGCCGTGCAGGCTGCGACCGAAGATCAACCCCGGCCGCGCGACAGAATTCCGGTCATCTCAATGCGGACAGGTCTCGACCTCCACCGTGACATGGCTGAGGCCCTTCAATCCGGCGAGCCGCCGCTTGTAGACCGCCGGCGGCTTCGGCTTGTCCGACACGACGGAGAGCAGCACGGCACAATGGCCGGGGCCGACCTGCCACAGATGCAGATCGGTGACGCGGTCATCGCCGGCCTCCATGCGCGCGCGGATCACCCGCTCCAGCTTCTCGTCGGCCCGCACGTCGAGCAGCACCGCGCCCGATGATTTGACGAGGCCGAAAGCCCAAGCCCCGATCACGACGCTGCCGATGAGGCCGACCGCGGGATCGGCCCAGACCCATCCCGACGACATCGCGACCACCAGCGCGGCGATCGCCAGCACCGAGGTCGCGGCATCGGTCATGACATGGACATAGGCCGCGCGCAGATTGTTGTCGTGATGATGGTGGTGATGGCCGTGGTGATCGTGGTCGTGGTCATCATCGTCGTGATCATCATGCGCATGGCCGTGACCATGCGCATGTCCATGATGGTGATCATGGCTGTCGCGCAGCAGCCAGGCGCTGGCGAGGTTGACGCACAGACCGAGCGCTGCCACCGCGATCGCCTCGCCATAGACGATCGGCACCGGATTGATCAGCCGCAGCACGCTCTCATAAGCGATCTCGACCGCGATCAGACCGAGGATGATCGCGCTGGCGAAGGCGGCGAGATCGCCGAACTTGCCGGTGCCGAAGGTGAAATGCGCATTCCCCAGATGCCGCCGCGCGAAGCGGTAGGCGAACGCGGCGATGCCGAGCGCGGCCGCGTGCGTGCCCATGTGCCAACCGTCGGCGAGCAGCGCCATCGAGCCGAACAGCGAGCCGGCGACGATCTCGCCGACCATCATGACCAGTGTCAGGACGACGACGAGCCAGGTGCGCCGCTCGTTCTCGTCGTGCTTCTCGCCCAGGAAGGCGTGGTCACGGGTCCATTGCTCGAGGGAATGAGAATGCATCGAATTCTCCAGGAGATTCATGTCCGTTGGGACGCATTATAGACCGGCGGGCCGCCCTTTTCGAAGAACCAATCATTCCCCGGATTGACAGTGCTTCTTAGTTTCGGTGTAATTGGCGCCATGGGGATTTGAGCGATCTCCCCACGAGGCGACATGCCCAAGTATCGCGTCCCGTTTGATTTATGCGAGGACGCATCATGTCAACGTTTACGACCATATCATCTGATAAATTGACCCGGCTGATCGGCACGGCGAACGCGCCCGTTCTGATCGACGTACGCACGGACGAGGATTTTGCCGCCGATCCCAGGTTGATCCCCGGCTCGATCAAGCTCAGCCACGACAATGTCTCCAACTGGGGCGGCGAGCTTTCCGGCCGCTCCGCCATCGTCGCCTGCCTGCGTGGTGCAAAGCTCGCGCAGGGCACGGCGGCCTGGCTGCGGCAACTCGGGGTGCAGGCCGAGACGCTGGAGGGCGGCTTCGAGGGCTGGAAGGACGCAAAGCTGCCGCTGATCGACGCCCGCAAGCTGCCGCCGCGCGACGCCAAGGGGCGCACCGTCTGGGTGACGCGGGCGCGGCCGAAGGTCGACCGCATCGCCTGCCCCTGGCTGATCCGCCGCTTCGTCGATCCCAACGCGGTTTTCCTGTATGTGGCACCGTCCGAGGTGGTCGCGGTCGGCGAGCGCTTCAACGCCGCGCCGTTCGACATCGAGAACGTGTTCTGGAGCCACCGCGGCGAGCTCTGCACCTTCGACGTCATGATCGAGGAGTTCGGCATCGCCACCCCGGCCCTGCTCCGGCTCGCCACGCTGGTGCGCGGCGCCGACACCGCGCGGCCGGACCTCGCGCCGGAGGCACCCGGCCTGCTCGCGGCCTCGCTCGGGCTGTCGCGCATGTATGACGACGACCTCGAACAGCTCGAGGCCGGCATGACGCTCTACGATGCCTTCTACCGCTGGTGCCGCGATGCGACGGCCGAGACTCATAACTGGCCGACCAACAAGGTGAAGGCGTAATGGACACCCGTGGTGTTCAAGCGGGAGCTGATGCCTGTCACGGCATCAGCTTCCAGGAAGCGTTCCGCGTCTGGCTTCGCGTCGCCTGCCTGAGTTTCGGCGGGCCCGCGGGCCAGATCGCGGTGATGCACCGTATCCTGGTCGAGGAGAAGAAGTGGATCTCCGAAGGCCGTTTCCTGCATGCGCTGAACTATTGCATGCTACTGCCGGGACCGGAGGCGCAGCAGCTCGCCACCTATGTTGGCTGGCTGATGCATCGTACTGCCGGCGGGCTGATGGCGGGCGGGCTGTTCATCCTGCCCGGCATCATCGCCATCATGGGCCTCAGCTACATCTACGCGGCTTACGGCAATGTCAGCTTCGTCGAGGCGCTGTTCTTCGGCCTCAAGGCCGCCGTGCTCGCCATCGTCGTCGAGGCCGTGGTGCGCGTCGGCAAGCGCGCGCTGAAGAACCGCATCATGATCGCGCTGGCGGCCGCAGCCTTCGTCGCGATTTTCTTCTTCGCGGTCCCCTTCCCGGTCATCATCATCGCCGCCGGTCTGATCGGTTATGCCGGCGCGCGCAGCGGCCGTCCCGAATTTGCCCCGGCCGGCCACGGCCACGGCGATGGCACCGCCGCGATCGACAGCATGCTCGGCGATGCCGTGCCCGACCACGTCAAACCCAACACCGCGCGCGCGATCCGCGTCGGCGCGATGTGGCTGGCGCTCTGGCTGGTGCCGGTCATGGTGCTGTTGCTCGCGCTTGGGCAAGCCAATGTCTTCAGCCAGATCGCCCTGTTCTTCTCGAAAATGTCGCTGGTCACCTTCGGCGGCGCCTATGCGGTGCTGGCCTATGTCGCCCAGCAGGCGGTCGAGCATTATCACTGGCTGAAGCCGCACGAGATGCTGGATGGCCTCGGCATGGCCGAGACCACGCCCGGCCCGCTGATCATGGTGCTTCAGTTCGTCGGCTTCATGGCGGCCTACCGCGATCCCGGCGGACTGTCGCCTATGCTTGCGGCCACGCTCGGCGGCCTGCTCGCGACCTGGGTCACCTTCACGCCCTGCTTCCTCTGGATCTTCGTCGGCGCACCCTACATCGAACGCCTGCGCGGCAATAAGGGCCTTGCCGGCGCGCTCAGCGCGATCACCGCCGCCGTGGTCGGCGTCATCCTCAACCTCTCGATCTGGTTCGCGCTGCACACGCTATTCCGCGAGACGGTGCCGGTGCATGCGTTTCCGCTGAACTTCGACAGGCCGGTGCCGACGAGCGTCGATCTCCCGGCGCTGGTGCTGGCGATCGCGGCGGCGACCGCGATCTTCCGGTTCAAGCTGGGGATGCTGACGGTGTTGGCGGGAAGCTGCGCGGCAGGCGTGGCGTTCAGGTTGGCGGGGGTGATCTAGGCTTATCGTCGATGGGCGCCACCACCGATTCGTCATCGGGAAGCGATGTTCCAGCCGACAGCGCTTCTTGGCGGATTCCGTCAGTGGCACTCTTCCTGGGCTTGAGCTGTAACTGTTCCCGCCATGCGATAGGCCAACCGACACCCAGGTCTCACCGGCCGGCAACCTGCATTGTTGCAGACCATCTGACCCGTGGCCTGAGGACGCGACGGAGCTGATTCCGTCTGCTTTCGCTCCACATCCTTCATCTTGGAGTCGCTGCGCGTCGCGACGGGCTTCTTCTCCGCAGGCTTCTCGCACTCATTGTCGTCATTGACCCGGTAGCCGGCGCGGCAGGCGATCTTCACGCAGGCGTCGCCGTCGGCCTTGAAGCCGCGGTCGCAGACCAGCGGGCAAACTCGTCCCGCCTTGGCCTTGATCGCGTCGAGCGCGTCGAAGCTCGCGAGCTTGTCGTCGAATTTGGTGCCGGCGTATCTGTTGAACAGCGACAGAGAACGCTTTGACGCGGCATTCCAGTCGCCGTCGGCCGCAGCTGTCAGACAGCCGACGCGGCGGAGCTCCGACTGCACCAGCTTCGTCGTTTCCTGCGGCGTCATCGAAGACGGGGTCGAAGCTGGCGCAACGGCTGCGATCTTCTCCGCGTTGACCGCGGCCTGCTTCGCGGCCAGATCGGCCGCGACCTTCTCGCTTGCGATCTTTTCGGCCAGTGCCTTCTATGCGGCGAGCTTGTCGGCTGCGGCCTTCGCCGCGGCAGCCTCGGCCTCTTTCCTGCGCTGTTCAGCTGCAGCCGCCTTGGCTTCCTCGATTTGCTTGGCCTTCTCGGCAGCAAGACGCCTCTCCTCCGCCGCCTTGGCCGCGGCCGATGCTTTCTCCTGCTCAACTTTGTTGGCACGCTCGGCGGCGAGACGGGCTTTCGTTTCCTCCGCCTGACGCGCCTTGTCGGCTGCTGCGGCGCGGGCCTCTTCGGCAGCGACGTTCTTCAACTGCGCTCGGGCGAGGCCGGCGTAGAACCCGTCGGGAAAGGCCTGCAGGAAGGCTTCCCAGGCATCCCGATTTCCGGCCTGTAGCGCCAGCTCGTAGTCCCGGCGGATCGCATCCTGAGGGTTCGCTTGTGGTCCTGCCGCGACGGGCTTGGCTGGGACCAGCGATACGTCATCGCCACCGAGCGAGCCGTAGACGTAAGGCTCCTGCTTGTAGCCGGTGTTCTTCAAGACATCGTCGCGCACGAAGCCGAACGCCTTGCGCAGATCGAGCCCAGGCGTGGGGAGGCGTTCGACAAGCGCCGCGGCAAAGGGACTGTTCCTGGCATCGCCGTCAGAGGCCGTCGAGCCGGCCTTGGCCGCGAAGGCGATCATGGTATTCGGGCTGGTCGGTTCGACCTTGGCGAGGCCGCGACCTATGGCGCGGGCCGCAACCGTGCGCTTCATTGTCTTGGCGAACGGGTTGTCGCGGCAAGCGTCCAGGATCACGAGGCGCAGCTGCTTGGCGGGCTCAATGGCAAACAGAACCCGGTCGAGCGGAAAGGTTTCGTCGAGCACGTCGGTGTCGGTCTCGAGCGTCGCGTCGGTTGGGATCAGGTAATTGTTGCCGTCCAGCTCGATGCCGTGGCCCGCATAGTAGACGACCGCAACATCGGCCTCGCGCGCCTTAACGCCGAACTCGCGCAGCGCCTTCCGCATGTCGACGACGCTGAGATCGAGCTTGATGTCGACGATGTCGAAGCCGGCCTTCTTGAACATGCCGCCGACGATGGCAGCATCGTTCGAAGGATTGGCAAGGCGAGGCACGCTCTTGTAGGCGGAATTGCCGATGACCAGCGCGGCCCGGCGCTCCGCAGAGGCGGAACCGAGCGATAGCCAGAGAAACGAGAGTAAAAGAAAGCAGCAGCGAAAAACGCCCATCGTCGCCCCAAACAATAAATATCCAGCGTAGGCGCAGAGTGCCGAAAGGCAAGCCTTCAACTATGTGATTTTTGTCACTTAGATGAGTTATCGAACCCGCGAGGCATGGAACTGCTGCTGGAACCGTTAACGGCCAAAGGTGACATGTGCGTCCGCGACCTCGACGCGCGAAAAAATGTCCTTTCTGAAAAGCCATTGCCCGTCGGGCAAAACAGCCGGCCAATTCCGCCTCCTCGCCCGTCAAGCCCCCTCGCGCAAAATATTCCACTTTACCGAATTTCGGAATTATCGCACAAACGAAACACCCCGGTCCGAGACAAGGGGCGGATCGCGATCGTCACGAACCGCGGGCTGGGTAGCGATGGACGCGACGGCGTCGGCGCGAGGGGTGTTGCAGGGCGGGAGACCGTGAGCAATCGCCTTTTCGTGCATACGACACGGCGCTGACAGCGTCTTCGCATGGCTTCGGGGGCGAGCACACGCCACCCCTCGGAGTCCCAGCGAGGACGTGCGCGGACGGAGAAGTCGTGTGGTCCCGGCGCCCGCGGTTCTGGCGTCAAGTCATGCGGTGATGCGGCGGCCGACCGGTCCGCGCATCGATCATCCGCAAGGCGACGGGGGCAATAGTGCAACGCTCCCCGAGGAGAGCACGAAGGACACCGTTAAAACCATTCGCGCAGGGAAGGCCGGGCGACCGGCACACCTGTGGTCCACCCCGTGTGCGTTCTTGACGCCCACGGACCTGCGGGTGCCGCCGGCGCCCGGCCTTCCCTGCGCCCTTGTCTTTATCGAGGGCGGCACATGAAGCAAAACTCGGGCGAGACGCGCCGCGAGAAGGCGAATTCGTGTTCGCTATTTGAAATGCGAATTGGAGAGCGATGCCCTCGCCCTTTGCTCCGTCATTGCGAGCGCAGCGAAGCAATCCAGAGTCTTTCCGCGGAGGGATTCTGGATTGCTTCGCTGCGCTCGCAATGACGCGGAGGGAGCGGCGAGCGCCTGCTATCATCGCCCCCTGCGCATCGACCGCGCCCTAGCGCATCATCCTCCGCGCGATCGCCTCGCCGATCACCACCGTCGTGAAATGCGTGTTGGCGCGGCAGTCGGACGGCATGATCGAGGCGTCGGCGACGCGCAAGGCCGAGATGCCCTTCACGGTGCCATCGGGATTCACCACGCCATCGGCGTCATCGACGCCGGTCATGCGGCAGCTGCCGGCGGCGTGCTGGATGTCGCCGGTCTCGCGGCGCAGCACCGCGTCGAGCTCGTGATCCGGCAAGGCAGCTGCCTGCGGCAGCGTCAAATCGGTGTCGGCAAGCCGGATCCAGTCGGCGATGCCGGACAGCGCCGGCTGCGACGTGATCACCGCGAGACGCTTCACCGCGTCGATCATCCGCAGCATGTCGCGGGGATCGGCCAGCATGTTCTCCTCAACGACAGGGTCGATCGCAGGATCGGTCGAGGCCAGCTTGATGGTGCCGCGGGAGTACGCGTTGAACAGGCCGGCGCCGATCGCACCGGGCATGCCGATGCCGCGATGATTGAACGCGATCAGGATCATGTCACGCTTGCCGCCATCGGCGAGCCCCGAGGAATAGGTCACGCAGCAATTGGTGTGGCGGGTGTCCGGATCGGTGGGGCGCAGATTTTCGTGGAGCTGGACCGTGGTGCGAAACAGCGGGTGATCGAAGTAATGCTTGCCGACCGGCAGGTCGCGCGCGACGCTTACTCCCATCGCCTTCAATTCCTCGGCCGGGCCGACGCCCGAGCGCAGCAGGATCGCAGGGCTGTGGATCGCGCCGGCACAGAGCACGATCTGCCTCGCGCTGATCTCGTGAGTGCCCTGCCCTTCGATATGAATGCGGACACCGGTGGCACGGCCGTCGCTGATCAAGACGCGATCGACCAGCGCGTCGCCGCGAATTTCCAGATTGGCGCGGCCGCGCGCCGGCTCGAGATAGGCCTCGTTGGTGCTGATGCGGCGCAAGTCGCGGCTGTTGATGGGATAGCAGGCAACGCCCTCGCCGTCGGCGCCGTTGAGATCGGCGCACCAGGGATAGCCGCATTCCAGCGCCGCATCGCGCAAGCCCCGATCGATCGGGCCCCACTTGTCCGGAGGGGCGCGATAGACCGGCAACGGCCCGCCGCTTCCGTGGCCCCCGGCGTCACCGAACTCGAGATCGTCCTCGATCACCGAGAACAGCGGCATCACGTCCCTCGCCGACCAGCCGGTGCAGCCATTGGCCGCCCATTCGTCGAAGGCATCGGCAACGCCGCGGATCGCGATCTGGCCGTTCATCATCGAGGAGCCGCCGAGCCCCTTGCCGCGCCAGTAGAAGCGCGGCTCCTGCCCGGCCACCCGGCGCGACAGCAGATCCGGCCACTGCCATTTCTCTTGGTACTCACGCTTGTGGATGATCGGGATCGGGTTCGGCGTCCGCACCTCCCAGGGCGCTTCATCGGCGCGCCAGTCGCGGCCCGCCTCCAGCAACAGCACGCGCCGCGCGGGATCCTCGGACAGCCTTGCGGCCACAGCGGCGCCGGCGGAGCCGCCGCCGACAACAATGACATCGTACATCGCGCTATTTCTCGACATTCCAGACCACCGGCGTCGTGGACGGTATCAGACGACGCCGAGCCGTGGAATGCGAATTGGAGAGGGGCGCTGCCGCAGCTCCTCGCTATAACGAGTGGAAGAGCTGCGCATCGCACCACTGCTGTCATCGCCCGGCTCGACCGGGCGATCCAGTACTCCGAGGTCGCGGTGATTGAAGCGACAGGCCGCGGCGTACTGGATGCCCCGGTCAAGCCGGGGCATGACACCACCGCTGTGGCAGCAGCGCGTCCTGCCGCCCTACCCGATCACCTTGCCGAACTTGTTCGACTTCGGGAAACCCTTCGGCGGCAGGCGACCGGCGTCGGCACGGGTGCCGTGCCACTCGCTGAGCTCCTTCATGGTCGCGGAGAATTCGCGGCCCGCGGAGTCCTTCCAGGTCAGGCCGGCCTTGGCCTCGAACACGGCGATGTCGGAGAGGCCACCGTCCTTGTATTTCTGCAGCCGCACGCCGCGGCCGCGCGCCATTTCCGGCACCTGGTCGAGCGGGAAGACCAGCATCTTGCGGTTCTCGCCGATGACCGCGACGGTGTCGCCGAGCACTTCGGTGACCGTGCGCGCCTCGTTCGGCATGTCGACGTTGAGGACCTGCTTGCCCTTCTTGGTGGTGCCGACGCAATCGTCCTCGTTGACGACGAAGCCTTGGCCCTCGTGGCTGGCGACCAGGAATTTGCGGCCGCCCTTGTTGACGAACAGCGCAACGGGCGCGGCCTCCTGCTCGAGGTCGATGAACAGGCGGATCGGCTCGCCATGTCCGCGGCCGCCCGGCAGCTTCGCGACATCGAGCGTGTAGAACTTGCCGTTGGTGGCGAACAGCAGCAGCTTGGAGGTCGTCTCCGCGAAGAACGCGAAGCCGAGCTTGTCGTCCTGCTTGAAGGCGAGCCCCGAGAGGTCCTCGACATGGCCCTTCATGGTGCGGATCCAGCCCTTGTCGGAGACCACGACCGTCACCGGCTCGCGCTCGACGAGGGCTTCCTCCATCGCGGCGAGATCGTGCTCGGGCGCGTCGGCGAAGGTGGTGCGGCGCTTGCCGAGCGGCGTCTTGGGCCCGAACATGTCGCGGACCTTGCCGACCTGCTCGCCGACCTTCTTCCACTGCTCGGATTCGGAGGCGAGCACCGCGTTGATGCCCTTGAGCTCGGCGCGGAGGTTCTTGTCCTCGGTGCGGATCTCCATCTCCTCGAGCTTGCGCAGGGAGCGCAGGCGCATGTTGAGGATGGCTTCGGCCTGCACCTCGGTGAGCTTGAACTCCTTCATCAAAGCCGGCTTCGGCTCATCCTCGGTGCGGATGATCTTGATCACCTTATCGATGTTCAGATAGGCGATCAGGAAGCCGCCGAGCACTTCGAGCCGGTGCTCGATCTGCGCCTTGCGGTAGTTGCTCCGGCGGACCAGCACGTCGCGCAGATGGTCGAGCCATTCGCGCAGGCACTCCGCGAGCCCCACCACCTTGGGGACGCGGCCCTTGATCAGCACGTTGAGGTTCAGCGGAATCTTGTTTTCGAGCTCGGTGAGCCGGAACAGCGATTCCATCATCAGCGCGGGATCGACGTTCTTCGACTTCGGCTCGATCACGATGCGGACGTCTTCGGCCGACTCGTCCCTGATGTCGCCGACCAGCGGCAGCTTCTTCTGGTCGAGCAGCTCGGCGACCTTCTCGATCAGCCGCGACTTCTGCACCAGGAAGGGAATCTCGGTGACGACGACGGCCCAGGTGCCGCGGTTGCCCTCTTCCTGCTCCCACCTGGCACGGACGCGGAAGGAGCCGCGGCCGGTCGTGTAGGCTTCAGCGATGGCCTGCTTGGAATCGACGCAGATGCCGCCGGTCGGAAAATCGGGGCCCTTGACCCATTTCATCAGGGCCTTCGACTTCGCGTCGGGCTTCTCGATCAGATGCAGCGCGGCCTCGCAAAGCTCGGCGGCGTTGTGCGGCGGGATCGAGGTGGCCATGCCGACCGCGATGCCCTGCGCGCCGTTGGCGAGCAGGTTCGGGAAGCCGCCGGGAAGAACCACCGGCTCCTTCGACTGGCCGTCGTAATTGGCGCGGAATTCGACGCCGTCCTCGTCGATGCCTTCGAGCAGAAGCCGCGCGACATCGGTCATGCGCGCTTCGGTGTAGCGGTAGGCGGCCGGGTTATCGCCGTCGATATTGCCGAAATTGCCCTGGCCGTCGACCAGCGGATAGCGCGAGGAGAAGTCCTGCGCGAGACGCACCATGGCGTCGTAAATGGCCTGGTCGCCGTGCGGATGGAACGAGCCCATCACGTCGCCGACGATCTTGGCGGACTTCTTGAAAGCCGTGCCGGGGTCGAGCCGCAGCAGGCGCATGCCATAGAGGATGCGGCGGTGAACGGGCTTCAGGCCGTCGCGCGCGTCCGGCAGCGCGCGGTGCATGATGGTGGAGAGCGCATAGGCGAGATACCGCTCTTCCAGCGCTTCCTGCAGCCGGACCTCATGAATTTCGGCCGGTTCTTCCGGCGGAACGATTCGTTTTCCCATTCCGCCCGGTTAAACCGTGGAAGGGAATCGGGCAAGGATGGATTGGTTCCCGCTGGGCCGCTACTGGCCCGCCCAACCCGCCGTCACGGTCGGGGTCTTGGCCTGCGCGGGCACCGGTGCATTGGCCAGGCAACGCCGGGCGGCTTCGATTTCAGCCTCCGTCGCCCCCTTCGATCGGGCCCATGTCTCTGCGGCTGCAGCGGAATATTTGGCCACATAGTACCGCACGACGGTACAGGAGGCGCGCCGGAATACGCCCGGCTGCGGCTCTCCGGCCATGGCATCAGGCGCAAATGCGAGCAGCGCCGCGGACAAGGCAAATCCCCTGATCAACATTTAGGCTGTCCCCGCTATGGAACCTTGGGAGCGAACGCGACCAGCCCGATTTCGTTCCGGGGGAACCCATGTGCAGGGGCAAGGCAGAATCCCGCCTCGCTCATGGCGTGGGCATCATGGCGCGGGAATCGCGGCCTTCGCTTGCTGCTTCGTCAGGGCGTTGATGAAGCCGGCGCGCGCGTCGGAATGAGCCTGCCCGCGCGGCTCCAGCACGTGGCGCAGCAGGAACAGGCCGGTGAGCCGAAAGCCGTCCTGGAGATCCTGCTCGGTGAGATCGTTGGTGGCTTCGCCATGACGCAGGAACGGCGGCAGCCGCAACAGCCGGTCGCGCCACGGCTCGCCGGCGCCGCGCGACACTGCGCCGCCGGATTTCGGCGAGACGTAGATCAGGTCGGTGGTCTCGCCCGTGACCGCGCAATTCTCCAGCGCCAGCCCGAAGCCGAGTTCGGTGAGCATCGCCAGCTCGAAATGAATGACGTGCACCGCCGCGCCGCCGATATCGTCGAAATCGTCGAGCGAATGCGCGAGCAGCGAGAATATCTCCTCATGCGGATCGCGCTCCGGCAGCAGCCGGGCGATGGAGGCGAGATGGGTGATGCCGTAGACGCCGTGCGAGGATCCCAGCAGCGTCGCCGCGCGCAGCTTCAGGCCTTCGATCGCATAGGTGCCGAGATGCTCGTCGAGCCGCGCCCGCCATACCGCGCTGACGCTGTTCCCCGGCTGCAGCAGCGGCCGCAGCCGCGAGCTGGCGCCGCCGCGCACGAGGCCGAGATGCCGGCCATGCGCCCGCGTCAGCAGCTCGACGATGGCGCTGGATTCGCCATGCCGCCGCACTCCCAGCACGATGCCTTCGTCGGTCCATTCCATGGGGTGAAGTGTAGCGGATTCCGACGGTCAATCGTAGGGCGGATTAGCCGAAGGCGTAATCCGCCGATCGCCCGTGCACATCAAATGGCGGATTACGCTTCGCTAATCCGCCCTACGGCACCGCGCAAAACCTCACGCGTTGAACCAGCCTTGCGCGTCGCCGCTGAAGGAGAAATACAGCCCCATCGTGGTCAGCGCGCAGGAGACGATCTCGATGGCGCTGTCGAGCTCCATGCCCTTCTCGCCGATGATCTGGCCGAGCGAGATCACCGACAGCACGAGCGCCGCCGCCAGCACCCAGCGCGGCCAGCTCTTGCGATGACGTGCGGCAAGCCAGACGAAATAGACCAGCAGCAGGATCATGCCGCCGGCGAGCAAGGCGCCCGACATGATCACCTGCTCGGTCATCTCGGCATTGGGCGTGCGGTCCTGGACCGCAACGGACACGGCGTCCAGCATCAACGATGCATAGAGCAGCGCTTCGAAGCGCCGGACGTTGCTGGGCACGTTCATCGGAAGCCGATCTTGTCTTGGTTATTCCTTGGGGAAGTCCAGGCCCATCTCGCGATAGCGATCGGGATCGTCGCCCCAGTTCTCGCGCACCTTGACGAACAGGAACAGATGCACCGGCACATCCAGAATCTGCATCAGCTCCTTGCGCGAATCCGCGCCGATCGACTTGATGGTGGCGCCGCCCTTGCCGAGCACGATCTTGCGCTGGCTTTCGCGCTCGACGAAGATCGTCTGCTCGATGCGCACCGACTTGTCCTTGCGCTCCTCCCACTTGTCCGTCTCGACCGTGGATTGGTAGGGCAATTCCTGGTGCAGCTTCTGATAGATCTTTTCGCGCGTGATCTCGGCCGCCAGCTGTCGCATCGGCGCGTCCGACATCTGGTCCTCGGGATAGAGATACGGGCCCGGCGGCACCATCTCGGCGAGCGTCTTGCGGATGTCGTCGACGCCGTCGCCCGAGATCGCGGCGATCATGAAGGTCCGCGCGAACTTCATCCGCTCGTTGGCGGCCTGCGCCAGCGCCAGCAGCTTCTCGCGCTGGACGAGGTCGACCTTGTTGATGACGAGGATCTTGTCGTGGTTGACGCTGGCGGCCTTGGTCAGGATCGCCTCGGCCTCCTCGTCGATGCCGGTCTTGGCGTCGAGCAAGACGCAGACGAGATCGGCGTCATGCGCCCCGCTCCACGCGGTCGAGACCATGGCGCGGTCGAGCCGCCGCTTCGGCAGGAAGATGCCGGGCGTGTCGACCAGGATGATCTGCGAATTGTTCTCGATCACGATGCCGCGGATCAGCGCGCGCGTGGTCTGCACCTTGCGCGAGACGATCGTGACCTTGGCCCCGACCAGCGCATTGACCAGCGTCGACTTGCCGACATTGGGCGCGCCGATCAGCGCAACGAAACCGCAGCGCGTCGCAGTCGGCGTCTCGCCGCTCGTTTCAGCCGTCATTGCCGCCGCCAACGCCTTCACGCTCGATCATCACCGAAGCTGCTACTTTCTCCGCCGCGCGCTTGCTGCCGCCGATGCCCTCGGCCGGCGCGAGCCCCGGCAGGTCCACCGCGACGCGGAATTGTGGATCATGATGCGGACCGGTGCGCTCGACCTCGCGATAAACCGGCGTCGGCAGCCCCTTCCCTTGCGCCCATTCCTGCAGCACCGTCTTGGGATCGCGCAAGGGACGACGCGGCTTGTGCATGCGCTCGGTCCAGTTGCGCTTGACGAACTCGGATGCCGCCGCGTAGCCGCCGTCGAGGAAGACGGCGCCGATCACGGCCTCGCAGATGTCGCCGAGAATGGATTTGCGCAAGCGGGCATCGGCGCTGGAGCCGACCGAGCCGAGCTTGATGTCGTCGAGCAGTCCGAGCGACTTGGCGACGTCGGCGCAGCTTTCCTTGCGCACGAGCTCGGCAAGACGCTTGGAGAGCTCGCCCTCATCGGCGTTCGGGAAGGCGTGATAGAGCATGTCGGAGACGACGAGCCCGAGCACGTGGTCGCCGAGGAATTCAAGGCGCTGGTAGCTGTCGCCGCGCTTGCGCCCGGACTTCAGCGCCGAGACATGCGTGATCGCCTGCATCAGCATGTTCGGGTCAGCGAAGCTGTGGCCGATGCGCGCCTCGAGCGCCGCATTCGCGTCCGTCGCCTTGGCCTTGCGGACCCGCTTTTTCTTTGCAGCCGTCTTCGGTGCAGCTTCGCTCTCGGGAGCGGCTTGCGCCTCGATCGGTTGAATTGCGATGTCCTTGGCTTCGTCTTTCATCGGACGATTTTGAAGAAGCGATTCCAGCGCACAGCCCACGGCCAGCGCCAGAACATCCAGGCATGCTCGCCTTCGGCGATGGAGAAGAAGATCATCTGGGCGCGGCCGATCAGGTTCTCCTGCGGCACGTAGCCGACCTGGCCGAGGAAGCGGCTGTCGGTCGAGTTGTCGCGGTTGTCGCCCATCATGAAGAAATGGCCAGCCGGCACCGTGTAGACGTTGGTGTTGTCGACGTAGCCGTTGTCGGCGCAATCGAGCGTCTCGTAGGACACGCCGTTCGGCAGCGTTTCCTTCCAGCGCTTCACCCGGGAGATGCCGCCGCCTTCCGAGCCGCACGGCTCCTCGCCGACATATTCGCTCATCCGCTGCCGCTCGACCGGCGTGTCGTTGATGTAGAGCAGCCCGTCCCGCATCTGGATGCGGTCGCCGGGAAGGCCGATCACGCGCTTGATGTAGTCGGTGGAATCATCCTTCGGCAGGCGAAACACCACGATGTCGCCGCGTTGCGGGTCCGAGCCCCAGATCCGCCCGGAGAACAGCGGCGGTGAGAACGGAATCGAATAGTGGCTATAGCCGTAGGAATATTTCGAGACGAAGAGATAGTCGCCGACCAGCAGCGTCGCCTTCATCGAGCCGGATGGGATGTTGAAGGGCTGGAACAGGAAGGTGCGGATCACCAGCGCGATCAGGAGAGCGTGGATCACGACCCGGATCGTTTCGCCGACGCCGCTCTCAGTTTTCGTTCCCGAAGTCACGCTCATTGCTCTCTCAATTCCGGCCGGCGATCACAGAGCGCCCTCCTCCCGCGAACGGCCCCGGTTCGCGACGCAAGGAGATTGTCCTGATTCTGATAGTGAGGGCCAATTCCGGCGTAAAGCCGAATTTACCCAAGCTGATTTGCGGTCTGCGGACTTTTAGACGGTTGTCGGAGGCCACGCAATCAAGGATCGCATCAAAACTGCGTAAGATATTGATTTTTAACGCGAATTATAACGAGCCCCCGGATTGGATCAGGGCTGGGCCTTGGGGACGGCTGAAATGATGACGAAGGCCTGGGCCAGCGGCCAGTCGTCGGTGATCGACAGGTCGATCCGGGGCTCGAACCCCTCAGGCGTCAGGGCTTGAAGCCGGGCCAGGGCCCCGCCGGTCAGTTGCATGGTCGGCCGCCCGCCCGGCAAATTGACCACGCCCATGTCGCGCCACCACACCCCCCGCCTGATGCCGGTGCCGAGCGCCTTGGAGCAGGCCTCCTTGGCGGCGAAGCGCTTGGCGTAGGTCGCGACCACCATCTTCTCGTTCTTGGCGCGGCGCTCCGCCTTGGCCCGCTCGGCCGCGGTGAAGATGCGGTCGAGGAAGCGCTCGCCGTGGCGTTCGATCACCTTGGCGACGCGGGTGATGTCGATCAGGTCCGAGCCGATGCCGATGATCATGCCCGGCTCCGGCCGCGGTCCATCGCCGCGCGCATGCTGCGCACGGTCTCGGCCAGACCGACGAACAGCGCTTCGCCGATCATGTAGTAGCCGATGTTCAGCTCCATGATCTCAGGCAGCGCTGCGATCGTCTCCGCAGTCACATAGTCCAGCCCGTGGCCGGCGTGGACCTCGAGCCCGGCGGTCCTGGCCAGCTTCACCCCCGCCACGATCCGCTGCCATTCGGCCTCGGCCTTCTCGGTGTGGCCGTCGGTGACGGCATCGCACCAGGCGCCGGTGTGGATCTCGATCACGGGCGCGCGCAGCCGCGCCGCCATCTCGATCTGGGCGGGATCGGCCGCGATGAACAGCGAGACGCGGATGCCGGCATCGTTCAGCCGCGCGATATAGGGCGCGAGCGCGTTGTGCTGGCCGACCACATCCAGCCCGCCTTCCGTGGTCACTTCCTGGCGGCGTTCGGGCACCAGGCAGACGGCGTGCGGCCTGGTGGCCAGCGAGATCCGCATCATGTCGTCGGTCGCCGCCATTTCGAAATTGAGCGGCTTGGAAATTTCGGCCTTCAGCCGCGCCATGTCCTCGTCGCGGATGTGCCGGCGATCCTCGCGCAAATGGGCGGTGATGCCGTCGGCGCCGGCCTCGATCGCCAGCAGCGCGGCGCGCACCGGATCGGGATGGCGGCCGCCGCGCGCGTTACGCACGGTTGCGACGTGGTCGATGTTGACGCCGAGGCGGAGCGGAGCAGCAGGCATTCTCAGGACTCGCGAAGGTGACATTTCTCGACTTGTCATGCGGAGGGCTCGACCCGCGCATCCATCCTCTTCGAAGAGATGGGTTGCCGGGTCAAGCCCGGCAACGACGGAGTTCATCCATTAACACGCTCGACTTTGGCGACGACGGCCTTGGCGCGCAGCTGGGCCAGGATCGCGCTCAGATGCTTCAGATCGTAGACCTCGAGATCGATCGTCGTCTCGGTGAAGTCGGGCGAGCGGCGCTGCATGCTGATATTGTCGATGTTGCCGTCGTGCTCGGCGATCACGGTCGCGATCTGCGCCAGCGCACCGGGCTCGTTGACGTTCTCGACCTTGATGCGCGCCGGGAAACGCTGCGGCGCGGAGTCCTCGATGTCCCAGCGAACGTCGAGCCAGCGCTCCGGCTCTTCCTCGAAATCCTTCAGCGCTGGCGCCTGGATCGGGTAGATCGTGATGCCCTCGCCCGGCGTGACGATGCCGACGATGCGGTCTCCCGGCACCGCGCCGCCGTTCGGCGCGAACTTGATCGGCAGGTCGGAATTGATGCCGCGGATCGGGATGGCGACCGGGCTGCGCGGCGGCTCCGAGGATTTCTCCTTGAGCTTGGCGGCGAGCCCCTTCTTCACGCCATAGCGCGCGATACGCTCTTCCTTGTAGTCGGGATACATCGCGCGCGCGACGTGGGAGGCCTTGATCTCGCCGCGCCCGACAGCCGCCATCACGTCCTCGATCGAGGTGCGCGCGAGCCGCGGAAGCGCGCCCTTGAGCTTGTCGTCGGCATATTCGATCTTGGCGCGTTCGAACAGGCGCTCGACGATGCGGCGGCCGAGACCGGCATATTGATCGCGCACCGCGGTCCGCGTGGCGCGGCGGATGGCGGCACGCGCCTTGCCCGTGACCGCCAGCGTCTCCCAGGCCGAAGGCGGCGCCGATTGCGCTTCGGAGGTCAGCACCTCGACCTCGTCGCCGTTCTGCAGCTCGGAAGACAACGGCGCGAACTGGCCGTTGATCTTGCACCCCACGGCGCTGTTGCCGACGTCGGTATGCACGGCATAGGCGAAGTCGATCACGTTGGCATGGCGCGGCAGCGCGATCAGCTTGCCCTTCGGGGTGAAGCAGAACACCTGGTCGTGGAACAGCTCGAGCTTGGTGTGCTCGAGGAATTCCTCGGGGTTGGCGCTCTCGGAGAGGATGCCGATAGTGTGACGCAGCCAAGCGAACGCGTTGGATTCGCGCTTGAGGAATTCGGTCGGCGAGCCCACGCCTTCCTTGTAGAAGACGTGCGCGGCGATGCCGCGTTCGGCGATCTGGTCCATTGCCTCGGTGCGGATCTGCAGCTCGACGCGCTGGTTGCCGGGGCCGATGACCGTGGTGTGGATCGAACGATAATCGTTCTGCTTCGGCGTCGAGATGTAATCCTTGAACCGCCCCGGCACGACCGGCCAGGTAGTGTGGACGATGCCGAGCGCGCGATAGCAGGCCTCGATGTCGTTGACGACGAGACGGAAGCCGAAGATGTCGGACAATTGCTCGAAGCCGACCGACTTGCGCTCCATCTTCGTCCAGATCGAGAACGGCTTCTTGCGGCGGCCGTAGACCCGCGCGCCCAGGCCGCGGTGGCGCAGATTGTTGGAGAGCTGGTCCTCGATCTCGCCGATCAGATTGCGATTGCGTTCGGCGAGCGCGTCGAGACGCTGCATCACCACCGAATAGGCTTCGGGATCGAGGGTGCGGAAGGACAGATCCTCCAGCTCCTCGCGCATTTCCTGCATGCCCATGCGCCCGGCGAGCGGCGCATAGATGTCGAGCGTCTCCTCGGCGATTCGCCGGCGCGAATCCGTCGGCACAAAGTCCAGCGTGCGCATGTTGTGCAGGCGGTCGGCGAGCTTGACCAGGAGCACACGGACATCGTCGGCAATGGCCAGCAACAATTTGCGCAGATTCTCGGCCTGCTTGGCCTCCCGCGACACCAGCTCGAGCCGCTTCAGCTTGGTCAGGCCCTCGACCAGCGCGCCGATCTCCGGCCCGAAGATCTGGTCGATCTCGGCCCGCGTCGCTTCGGTATCCTCGATCGTGTCGTGCAGCAGCGCGGCCACGATGGTGGCGTCGTCGAGCTTCAGGTCGGTGAGAATCGCCGCCACTTCGAGCGGGTGCGAGAAATACGGATCGCCCGAGGCGCGGGTCTGCGAGCCATGCGCCTTCATGGCGTAGACATAGGCGCGGTTCAGCAGGTCTTCGTTGGTGTTGGGATTGTAGGACCGGACGCGCTCGACGAGGTCATATTGACGCATCATCCGCGCGCGGGGCTTGGCCGGGCGCGCGACCGGCGCAGTCGGGGCCACGGCAACCGATTCGGTTGCGGCCTGCATCTGCGTGGATCTGCGGCGCCGATATACCATGCCGTCCTGCCTTCAAACGAGCCTGGAGCAGCTCGTTGCATACATCTTAGCGCCGATCGCGCTGGTGTCCGATCAATTCGGTGACAGGACTCCTCGCCAATCGACCACTCAGGTAACCACGAAAAGGTCAACAAAAGCAAAGGCCCGAACGAGGGTTCGGGCCTTTGACAAAATCACGAGAATTCGACGGTCGCGACGGACGATTTACTCGTCTTCCTCGGGCTGCTCCTCGGGCGGGGCAAGGCCTTCGAGACCCTTCAGCAGCTCCTCCTCGGTCATCCGCTCGACGGCGACCTCGGTGTCGTCGGCATCGACGCTCGCGCCGGCGGAACCGATCAGCGGCACCGTATCCGGCTCGGGCTCGTCGACCTCGACGAACTTCTGCAGCGAGTGCACCAGCTCCTCGCGGAGGTCCTCCGGCGAGATGGTGGTGTCGGCAATTTCGCGCAAAGACACAACAGGGTTCTTGTCGTTATCGCGGTCAACCGTTAGTTGTGAACCGGACGAAATCATGCGGGCGCGGTGGGCGGCCAGCAGGACCAAGTCAAACCGGTTGTCGACCTTGTCGATACAATCTTCTACGGTGACGCGAGCCATGGACTGTCGCTCCGTTGTGGGTGAGACGAAATATGTGGATGATTGGGGCTAGTTATAGGGACCGGGGCGTTTTCGCAAGGCCAAATTGTGATTTGGCCTCGCCAAACGGCTCTGCTACCCCCACATTGGGGCTGGGATGGGTGGTTTCCCGGGCTGCCATCGAGGGCGGCACCGGATCTTTGCAAGTCCGTCATAACTATACCTTGATTGCCCCGACTTCTTCGGATTTGCAGTTTCGAGGGGTCTTACGGGCACTTTAGAAATGCGCGGCCTGCTGTCGCCGCGCCAACAATAAAACGATCAATCACGAACTCTACGCGAGCAAACTGAATGTCACCTTCTCCGACCAACAAGATCGCGCTCTTCATCGATGGGGCCAATCTCTATGCGACGGCCAAGACTCTCGGCTTCGACATCGATTACAAGCGCCTGCTGAAGGAATTTCAGAGCCGCGGGACGCTGCTCCGGGCGTTCTACTACACCGCGATCATCGAGGATCAGGAATACTCCTCGATCCGCCCGCTGATCGACTGGCTGGACTACAACGGCTACACCGTCGTCACCAAGGCGACCAAGGAGTTCATCGACGCCTCCGGCCGCCGCAAGGTCAAGGGCAACATGGACATCGAGCTCGCCGTGGACGCGATGGAGCTCGCCGAGCACGTCGACCAGATGGTGCTGTTCTCCGGTGACGGCGACTTCCGCTCCCTGGTCGAGGCCGTGCAGCGCCGCGGCGTCCGGGTTACGGTGATCTCCACCATCGCCAGCCAGCCGCCGATGATCGCCGACGAGCTGCGCCGCCAGGCCGACGTCTTCACCGACCTCGTCGAGCTGCAGTCCAAGCTCGGCCGCGATCCGTCCGAACGTCCCGCTCCGCGTGACCGCGGCGAGCGTGGCGAGGGACGCCACCACGCCCCGCAATTCCTCCAGCGCGCAACCACCATGGCGCCGAGGGGCGATGACGACTTCGAGGAGTGAGGCGGCACGCTCCAGCCGCCAGCCTCCCACCGTCGTTCCTGACCGCGATTGTCCGCTCTGTCCGCGCCTGGTCGCCTTTCGCGAGGCGAACCGCGCGCGCGAGCCGTCGTGGCACAATGCGCCGGTCGCGCCTTTCGGTGACACCAAGGCACGCCTACTGATCGTCGGCCTCGCGCCGGGAATGCAGGGCGCCAACCGCACAGGGCGGCCGTTTACCGGCGACTATGCCGGCGACCTGCTCTACGCCACGCTGCTCGAATACGGATTTGCCAAGGGCACCTATCAGGCGCGTCCCGATGACGGGCTGAAGCTGGTGGACTGCCGGATTGCCAATGCCGTGCATTGCGTTCCCCCGCAGAACAAGCCGCTGCCGGTCGAGATCAACACCTGCCGGCAGTTTCTGATCGCCAATCTCGAGAGCATGCCGAAGCTGCGCGCGATCATCGCGCTCGGCCGGATTGCGCACGACAGCGTGCTCAAGCCGTTGAAGCTGAAGGCCTCGCAGGCGCCGTTCGGCCATGGCGCCGTGCATCAGGCCGGCGCGTTCAAGCTCTACGACAGCTATCACTGCTCGCGCTACAACACGAACACCGGCGTGCTGACGCCGGACATGTTCCGCTCGGTGTTCGCGAAGGTGAAGGCGGATCTGGATTAGCCGCGAACCGGATTGGCCTTGAGCCAGTCCAGCACGTCGCCGGCGTTCCGGTCGGGCGGAAACACGGGATAGAACACGTGCGTGATCCTGCCGTCGTCGATGACGAGCGCGAGGCGCTTGATCAGCGTCAGGCCCGCAACCTCCATGGTCGGCAGCTTCAGCGCATGCGTCAGCGCCAGCTTCTCGTCCGACAGCACGGGGAACGGCAGATGCAGCCGTGAGGCCATCTCGGTCTGGTAGTCGTTGCTCTGGGTCGATAGACCGAACACCTGGGCGGCGCCGGCGGCCTTCAGCTCGGCGAACAGATCCCGAAACGCACAGGTCTGCGGGGTGCAGCCGCGCGCGCCCGGGATCATGTCCCAATCATCCACCAGCGCGATCTTGCCGGGCTCGCCCGTACGCGGATAGGCGAACACCACGGTCCGGCCGCGCAGGGCCGAAAGGATCACCGAGGTGTCGTTGGTCGCGAGCAGGCTGACCGGCGGCAACATCATTCCGGCGAGATGCGCGGCCCCACCGTCATCGGCGGGCGCGGGAATCCGGGTCCAATCGACCTCGAGCAGGTTTCGCTGGGTCATCTCGTCAGCCCCTCGCCCGCATCAGGCGGCCCTTCTCCCGGCTCCAGTCGCGCTTCTTCTCGGTCTCGCGCTTGTCGTGGAGCTTCTTGCCTTTTGCAACCGCGAGCTGCAATTTTGCGCGACCACGCTCGTTGAAATAGAGCTTGAGCGGGATCAGCGTCATGCCCTCGCGGTCGACGGCACCCATCAGCTTGTTGATCTGCCGGCGATGCAGCAGCAGTTTGCGCGGCCGCTTGGGCTCGTGGTTGAAGCGGTTGCCCTGCAGATATTCGGGAATGGTAGCGTTGATCAGCCAGATCTCGCCGTCCTTGGAATCGGCGTAGGATTCCGCAATCGTGCTCTTGCCGTTGCGGATCGACTTCACCTCGGTGCCCGTCAGCGCAATGCCCGCCTCGATCGTATCCTCGATCGCATAGTTGAAGCGGGCCTTGCGATTTTCCGCCATGACCTTGATAGGACGTTCGTTTTTATCGGCCATGGGAGAGAAATCCGGTCGAGATACGCGCGTAAGCTAACAGTTCGGATGAAGCGCGCGCGTCACTTCTTGAGGAGGTCGCGGATCTCGGTCAGCAGCACGACCTCGGCCGACGGCTTGGCCGGCGCGGCCGGTGCCGCCTCCTCCTTGCGCTTCAGCGTGTTCATGGCGCGGATCACCAGGAACAGCACGAAAGCGACGATGATGAAGTTGATCGTCAGCGTCAGGAAGCTACCGTAAGCAAGTACGGCGCCTTGCTTTTTCGCATCCGCTAAGTTGGTGGCTGTGACCGTCTTTGACAAGGCGACGAAGTAGTTCGAGAAGTCGAGGCCACCGGTCGCGGCGCCGATGATCGGCATGATGACGTCGCCGACCAGCGAAGTGACGATGGCGCCGAAGGCCGCGCCGATGATGACGCCGACCGCGAGATCGACGACGTTGCCCTTCATGGCGAACTCACGGAACTCCGTGAGCATCTTCCTGCCCTTGTCGTCGACGCTCATGAACGGCCTCCCCGAAAAACTGACGCGTCAGTTGATCAGGCCAGCGTGCACCATGGCGCTGCGGACCGCAACACGGGTCGGCTCGGAAACCGGCACCATCGGCAGGCGCAGCGTCTCGTCCAGCTTGCCGAGCAGCGACATCGCATACTTGATCGGCGCCGGATTGCTCTCGATGAAGAGGTTGTTGTGCAGCGGCATCAGCTTGTCGTGGATCGCGAGCGCCGCCTTGGTGTCGCCCTTGGCCCAGGCCGCCTGGAACTCCGAGCAAAGGCGCGGGGCGACGTTCGAGGTCACCGAGATGCAGCCATGACCGCCATGGGCCATGTAGCCGAGAATCGTCGCGTCCTCGCCCGAGAGCTGGTTGAAATCCTCGCCCATCGCCGCGCGCTGCTGCGACACGCGCACCATGCTGGCGGTGGCGTCCTTGACGCCGGCGATGTTCTTCAGCTCCCACAGCCGCGTCATGGTGTCGACCGACATGTCGATCACCGAGCGCGGCGGGATGTTGTAGATGATGATCGGAATCCCGATGGAATCGTTGATCGCCTTGAAGTGCTGGTACATGCCTTCCTGGGTCGGCTTGTTGTAGTACGGCGTCACCACCAGCACGGCGTTCGCGCCCGCCTTCTCGGCGTGCTGGGCGAGCTCGATCGCCTCCTTGGTCGAGTTGGAGCCGGCGCCGGCAACCACAGGCACGCGGCCCTTGGCCTCCTCGATGCACCATTCGACGACCTTCTTGTGCTCGTCATGGCTGAGCGTCGGGCTCTCGCCGGTAGTGCCGACCGGGACGAGCCCGTTGGTGCCTTCGGAGATCTGCCAATTGACCAGAGAGCGGAACGCCGCCTCGTCCAGCGAGCCGTTCTTGAAAGGGGTGACCAAGGCGGTGAACGATCCCCGGAATTTCGTCTTGGCTGCCATGGACTTCCTCCGTACGCGGCTATCTCTCGAGCAAGCCCCTTTCATATCGGGTCTACCCCGCCGGTAAAAGACCCGCTGCCGTGTGACGCACCGTTTAGGCCGCGATTTTGCCGCGGTGGTGGTGCAAATCGGCCCGAGGTAAGCGGCTGTTGGTATTTTGTCCGCATATTCAATCAAATACAGCTAGATCTTGAGCCACTTGACTGATTCGGGGCAACGAAACCCGTGACCTCATTCCCTCGCGCCGCCTGGCGATCCACCGGTCTCGTCGTGTGCCTGACGGCAGCGCTGTCGATCGGCTGCGCCGCCTTGGCCAAATCCGGCGAAACGACCGCAGAGGCCGCCAAGGACACGGCCAAGCCCGTCCCCAAGGACGCCGCGAAGGGGTCTTCATCCAAGGGAACCAGCAAAGGGCCTGGCAAGGACACCGCCAAGGACGCAGCCAAAACGAGCAAGGGCGCGGCCGCCGCGCCGGCCAAGGACGCGAAGAAGCCGGCCAAGGAGGCTGGCAAGCCCGCCGCCGCCAAGGACAAGCCGAAGCCTGCCGCCGCGCCCGCGCCAAAGCCGCATCCGGCCGCCAGCGCTTCGCCACCGAAAGCGGCTCCCGCACCGGCGGTGACGGCCACCGTCAGACCCACCGCTCCTGCTCCGAAACCCCTCGCAGCCCCCGTGCTGGCGCCGGCGACGCGTCAGCATGCCGCGCCGCGCAAGCCGGTCGTCCCGGCCGCGGTCGCCGCGACGTCGTCGACGTCGCAAGGCGACAAGCAGACCCTGGAGAGCGTCATCGAGCTGGTGCGCAAGCGCAAGGGCGGTGATGCCAGCAGTGAAGTGGCCGGCATCTCCGATCCGGTCGCGCGCAAGCTCGCCGAATGGATCATCCTGCGCAGCGAAGACAATGGCGCGACCGTGGAGCGCTACCGCGCCTTCCTCTCCGCCAATCCGAGCTGGCCGTCGCAGACCTTCCTGCGCCGGCGCCTCGAAGCTGCGATGTGGGACGACAGGCGCGACGAGTCCGTCGCGTGGTCGTGGTTCGAAAGCGAGTCCCCGATCTCCGCCAAGGGCCGCTTCACGCTTGCCAGGGCGATGCTGGCGCGCGGCGACCGCGCCAACGCCGAGCGGCTGGTGCGCGAGGCCTGGCGCAGCGATCCGATGTCGGAGGACACCGAGAACAACGCGCTCGACCAGTTCGGTGCGCTGCTGACCGCGGGCGACCAGAAGGCGCGGATGGACACCCTGCTCTACGGCAGCGAGAACGAGGCCGCGATGCGCGCTGCAAAGCGCCTCGGCGCCGGCTATGTCGCGCTGGCCAAGGCCCGCATCGCCGCCGTCAAGAAGGCGCCCAACGCGCGCGCGCTGCTCGATGCGGTGCCGCGCGAGCTGCACAGCGATCCCGGTTTCATCTTCAGCAAGATCCAGCTCTTGCGCCGCGAGGAGAAGTTCGCGGAAGCGGCGCAGTTGATGCTGTCCGCGCCGAAGGATCCGGGCCGCCTCCACAATCTCGACGAATGGTGGATCGAGCGGCGCCTGCTGGCGCGCAAGATGATCGACACCGAGGAATTCCGCAGCGCCTATCTGATCGCGCGCGACGCCGCGCTGCCTTCGCGCGACATCTACAAGACCGAGCAGGAGTTCACGGCCGGGTGGATCGCGCTGCGCTTCCTCAACGACCCCGCGGCGGCCAGCCAGCATTTCGCCCGCATCGGCGTCGGCAGCGTCAATCCGACCGCGCTGGCGCGTGCCGGCTATTGGCAGGGCCGCGCCGCGGAGGCGGCCGGGCGCCAGCAGGAAGCGCGCAACGCCTATGCGCGCGCAGCCGAACAGTCGACCAGCTATTACGGCCAGCTCGCGCGCGCCAAGCTCGGCCTGCCCCAGATCGAGCTGAACAGCCAGCCGCGGGGGCGCGGCGCCGAACGGCTCGAGATCGTGCGCGCCGCACAGCTGCTCTACGAGCTCGACGAGCGCGAGATGGCGATCCCGCTGCTGGCGGACATGGGCGAGAACGGCGATCCCGAGGCGCTAACCGGCCTCGGCGAGCTCACCCAGCGTTACAACGACGCGCGCGGCATGCTGCTGCTCGGCAAGGCCGCGCTCAACCGTGGCCTGCCCTTCGACTTCTACGCCTACCCCGTCAACGGCATCCCGCAGTTCACGCCGATCGGCCCCGAGGTCGAGCGCAGCATCGTCTACGCGATTGCCCGGCAGGAAAGCGCGTTCAACCCTGCGGTGGTCTCGCCGGCCCAGGCCTACGGGCTGATGCAGGTGACGCCGGACGCCGCGCGCTATGTCTGCAAGCGGCACGGCGCGACCTACGACCTCGGCCGGCTGAAGAACGATTCGGTCTACAACGCCACGCTCGGCTCGGCCGAGCTCGGCGGACTGCTCGAGGACTACCGCGGCTCCTACATCATGACCTTCGCGGCTTACAACGCCGGCCGCGGCAGCGTGAAGAAATGGATCGACCGCTATGGCGACCCGCGCGATCCCAAGGTCGACGCGGTCGACTGGGTCGAGCTGATCCCGTTCTCGGAGACACGCAATTACGTGCAGCGGATCATGGAGAACCTTCAGGTCTACCGTGCCCGCTTCGGCGGCGGCACGCGCTTGCAGATCGAGGCCGATTTGCGCCGGGGCGCCGGCAGCGTGGAATAGCGCCTTCGTCCCCCGGGGCGAGAGCGCGCGATGCCGCCCCTGCATCTCTGGATTGAGCGAGACATCTCTCACCCGCTTCGCTATCCTCCGTTCGGGACCGGCCTCTGCCGCCCCGGACAAGAAGAAAAAGGAGGAAAGCTATGAAGACGTTGACGATGTCTGCTCTTGCTCTCGTCTCCATGTCGATCGTGCCGTTAAGCGCCGCCCCGATCAGAGTCGCAGCCCAGGCCGGCAATGGATCAGGCAGCGGTTCGTGGGTCGGATGCTCCCTGTCCGGCGCTGCAGTCCAGAACTGCAGAAACGTCCTCGGCTTCAAGACCTTCTTCGAGTGCCAGAGCAACAGGATGGAGCGCGGCTGGACCAGCGTCGAGAGCTCCTATTATTGCCGGGCCTTGGACCTGAAATAACGATAGTCCGGTTCGGAATGCGAAAGGCCGCCCCTGGGGCGGCCTTTTTCGTATCGTGAGTGGCCGCCGCCCTCTCCGCTCTCGGCCAGGCTGGCGAAGATCGCTCGCCTCGTGACCGCACAAAAGAAAAGCCCCGGCGGTTTCCCGCCGGGGCTCTCTAGATCAGGTCGTTAGACCGAGCTTACCAGTTGCGCTGAGCGCGGAGGAGCAGGGTGATGGTGTCCTGATCCTTGAGCTCGTACACAGCGGCCGGCTTGGCAGTCGTGCCGGCACCAGCGTAACCAACCGTACCCGAGTACTTCTGGTCGAGGTGGGTCCAGTTCACGTCAGCCGAGAACGTGAGGTTCTTGACGGGCGTCCAGCGGGTGATGAGACCCAGCTGGGCGATGGCGAAGTCAGGGTTACAACCCGTGACGCCGGCCAGACCGCCGAACACGCCGCCAGCACCACCAGCGCCGCAAAGCGTGGTCTTAGCCAGCGTACCGTACTGCGCCTGAGCGTAGGCACCGTAGATCGCGGTGTTCCAGTAGGGATCCCAGTTGTGGGTGTAGGCGCCGCGGAAGCCCCAGGTCTTCACAGTCTCCTGTGCACCGCCCGTGATGAACACGGTGTCCGGAGCGATGGCGAAGCCGACGCTCTGGTAGGCAACGCCCGAGTTGCCGAACATCGAGTAGGAACCGCCCGCGAGGTTCTGGAAGTTGTAGCGGGAAGCACCGTCGGTGTAGACGCCCTGGATGTTGATCACGTCACCCGCACCAGTCGGGATGTTCTTGATCGACAGAGCGAGCTGAACAGCCCAACCCCACTTGTCGTCCGGATGACCGGTCGGCTCGGTGGCGCCGTAGTAGGCGACGTGGTTGTCATGCGCAGCGACCGACGCCTGGAAGAGACCCCAAGCCTGGTCGACACGGACCATACCGACGAGGTTCGGCGAACGCGAGCCACCGATGGCGTTGGAGCCATAGGAGCCGCCGATCATGCCAGCAGCCGAAGCGCCGGACATGTTCAGGTTGCCGGCCTGGTAGTAGTTGGTCGCGTCTTCAGCCGAGAACGACGCCGTCACGCCCTGACCGAAGTCAGCGGTGTAGGTGAACTGGTTGACACCAGTGACCGTGCCCGAACCACCGACGAGGCTGTCGAAGTTGTTGCCGGGATAGTTGGTCCAGGGCGCGTCGAACTGCGACACGGCCTTACCCATGGTGAAGCCAGCGAACTGGATGAAGGCGTAGTACACGCCGAGCGAACCGCCCGAGGTCGCACCGTCGGTGCCGTTGATCGACGAACCAACGAGAGCCGGGGTGGCGCCGGAGGTGTTCAGAGCCAGCGTGCTGCTGTAGGCAGTGGTGCCGGTCGCGCTGCCCGTACCGGCGTAGTTGCCGGTGGTCCAGGAGAACACGCCGTCGAAGAAGGTACGGACGACGCCGTACTCGGTCGCGGTGCGCGTGTCGATGTTGAGATCTTCACGAGCGCGCATGGTGTAGTAGTTCGTCAGACGGTTGCGCGCGCCGTTGTTCGACGTGAGCTGGCCGCTGAAGTCCGAGTTGGTGTTCAGCGCGACTTCAGCGCGCAGATAACCACCCAGCTTGATGCAGGTGTCGGTGCCCGGGATGTAGTAGAAGCCCGCGCCGTACAGCGAGCAGATCTTCACGTATTCGACCGCCTTGGCCTTCACGGGCAGATCGGCTGCTTGAGCTCCGCCCACGGCGATCAGACCCGCCGCTGAGCCGAGCAAAAGGCTCTTAACCAACTTCATGTTAAACCTCCAAGTTGCTCTTCAGGGAAGGTCACTGACCGGACGGCCAATTCCCCAACCCCCTTCAAATCACCGCTTCGGGCTCCTTCGCGTCTTCGGACACACCCGCATGAACGCGAGGGACTTAAGCGAATGACCTGAACGGGACGACCTCGGGATGCCCCCCTCCGTCGCGCAGTCACAATTACCGAACGTCCTTGCACACACAACAACAGAACGCTCCGAAACGGGCCGATGAAGCTTGTTTTCCAACGGGTGTTGCACAAATAACACGCAGATGTGATCGTGTGACGCCTGTAACATATTGTTTTTAAAGGAATTTTCGAGCCGGTTCCATTTGCCCTCGAAATTTCCCACTTGAGGCACGGGGGAACGGATGTCTGGCTGCCGCGGCGCTGACGAGCTCGAATCGTAGAATCAGATCGGGACTCGCGGCGGAGGCGCACACTCCGAAGAGGTCCTGCTCCATCGGACCGCGCCCCGGCAGAGGCGCCTCTATATAGAGAGCGCTCCCAAAGGTGGCAGCCGAATGCAAATTGGGCCTGTTTCGAAAATCGCTGGGAATATTCGAACGAAAACACGCGCTTCCAAATTGACCGGTCCAAGCAATTAGATGCATAAGGCTCGCACCGGAGAGGTGGCCGAGTGGCTGAAGGCAACGCTTTGCTAAAGCGTCATACGGTCTCAAGCTGTATCGAGGGTTCGAATCCCTCCCTCTCCGCCACCCAGCGGCAGAATCAATCGTCGAGACCTGCGAGGTCTTTCACCTGAAAGCGATCGTTCGGCCGGTGCGAAAGCCTGGCGTTGGGATCGGCGCGGTGAATTCCACCGATTCGCACATCCCTGTTTGCGCGTGCCCTTATATGCGTGCGTGCACGTCTAGCGGTGGAACCGCCAGATCCGCCAATGCGAGGGCGAAATCAGCACGGCCTCGTCGGCCCAGACGTTGAACCAGACGCCTGACCTGCGCCGGCACGGGAAGGACCAGGGCAGAATCCCCGTCTTGTGGTGCCGTCCGAGTTCCAGGTCGCACTCATCGGGCGCGATCTGAATCGGCAGCCATCGTCCGTTCGTGTCGGAATTGCTCATGCCGCTCGGATCTAAGTGGCGGCACGACGAAGAAACTTGATTCAGCGCAACCAGGGCCACCCGTGCGAACACGGGTGCGGATGCGCTTTTCGGTTCAGTGGGTGGAAACCCACGCCCTCGCCTCGCGCTGCGCGACCGAGATCTCGGCTTCCGACATCTGCCCGGCGACTTCCTGGCGCAGCGCCACGGCGTCCTTGCGGCCCTTCAGTGCAGCGAGGTTGAACCATTTGTGCGCGGCGACGAGATCGACGAGCCCGGAGCGGCCGCTCGCCCAATAGATCCCGCGCTCGAACAGCACGTCCGACAGCGCGCTCGCGTCGATCGGCGTTGCGGTCTCCAGATCGAAAGTACCCTGAAACATAACGCATCCCCTTTTTTCTTATGCCGCCTCGGTCCACCGAGCGCGGCTCCCGTCCAACTCTGATGTGCATGACCCTTCCCCGGATCGTGCACTGTTCAACTCATCCCCTGGGCTCTTGGCCCGTTGCCGTTTGCCGGCTTGTTGGAGGAATGATGCCGGTCAAATTTGAATGGCAGTTTAAGTATCGCGATGAAGCAGACGTAAACGCGAGCGCACCCCGCACGCGCGAGGATTTCGAAAAGTCCCCGATTTGCAGGGACTTTTGCGATTGGTCAGATTCGGTTTACCCTGGAATTTTGGGACATCGATAACCATCGCGAGCGGTGGCGCGTGTCGTGTGGCTACGATTTGTCGGAGCGGACCGCGATCTCGGCCGCAATTGGCCCTGTCATTTCCCGCGCATGCGGAAAAACGTGCGCGCTGCGGCCCATCGGCGCAACCAATGCCGTCTCGGCGGGCTGGACGCCCGGTCGGAGCCGGACGATGACACCGCGACCAGAGCAGCGGCCGCGAACAGCGCGCAAGGCAAGCTGCGGCCCTCGACCACAGCAAGGCGGCAAACGACGGCGGCAAAGTCGGCGCGACCGCGTCGTGTCAGATCAGCAATGTCGGGAAAGGGAATGCCGGCAATACCCCGGCCTCAAGAGAACGAGGGCGTCGGCGAACACGTCAGGACCAGATTCCACGTTGGCCCGAAGGCCGCTTGTGAAATTGCGGAGCTCGATAAGGAGAACCGCACCGAACGAAGAAAACTTGTTTCTTCTGCCGGACCGTCAAAGAGAACGATCCGACCGTTGACCTGATGTCTCGCCGACACCCTCTATCGTCGACCAGAACCTCTGGGAGGCGCTGATGACGTGCCGGCTCTCGAGGAGCCGGCAACTTCAGAAGCGAAGTTACTTCTTCTTGGCGACCTTGCGGGTCTTCTTCGCAGTCTTCTTCACTGCGCTCTTCGCCTTCTTTACCTTCTTCGCCTTCTTAGCTTTCTTGGCCATGTTGCCCTCCGATGTGTGAGATGGCTTTTAATCGCTGCATGCATTCGGGGATCGAGTGCACACTCATTCCGAATACACCAACACAGAGAAAAAAACAGCGTCTCGCTTAAAGAAGTGTTGACGACGCAACGCGCGTGCGCTTGGCGAGCGCGATGCAAGTGCTCCGCATGACGTGTCGCTGCGATCGCGGAGAGTGCGCGCATCGATGATGTTCGCGAGTGATGCGATTGCACAAAAACACTATGCAGCAAGTATTTTCCTGTGCGCGCGCATCGCGCGCGACCATCGCGGCAATATGCATCGACGATCGCGCGAGCGCCTCGCGGAGGCGCTTCGCGGACTCTGAGTCGCGACTTTTGGCAACGAAAATATTTTCATGCTTAACAGCGCGAGCGCTCGTCCGAGCGTGTGCAAGCCGCCGTTTTGCGCGAATCGCGTGACGGCGATTCGGTCGCCGCGTCGCTGCTGATCGGGATGAAGTTTGATGCCGAGGATGCGCGCGAGCTCGCACCGAGGAACGAAATCGAGGTGACGAAACGTATCCGTCACCTCGTTCGAATGCGCGACGTCAGACGCCGAGCTTGGACTTGAGCAGGTCGTTGACGCTCTGCGGATTGGCTTTGCCACCGGACGCCTTCATCACCTGGCCGACGAACCAGCCGAGCGACTGCGGCTTGTCCTTGACCTGCGCGGCCTTGTCGGGATTGGCCGCGATGATGTCGTCGACAACCTTTTCGATCGCCGAAAGATCCGTCACCTGCTTCATGCCGCGGCTTTCGACCAGCGCGCGGGGGTCTCCGCCTTCCTGCCAGACGATCTCGAACAGGTCCTTGGCGATCTTGCCGGAGATCGTGCCCTCGCCGATCAGGTCGACGATCCCCGAGAGCTGCTCCGCGCTCACCGGAGAGCCCGTAATATCCCGGCCTTCCTTGTTGAGACGGCCGAACAGCTCGTTGATCACCCAGTTCGCCGCCATCTTGCCGTCGCGCGCGCGGTTGCCGAGCTTGTCGAGCACCGTCTCGTAGAACAGCGCGCTCTCGCGCTCCGCGACCAGCACGCTCGCATCATAGGCGGACAGGCCGAAATCGGCGACGAAGCGCGTCTTCTTCTGGTCGGGCAGTTCCGGCAGCTTCGCCTTCAGCTCGTCGACGAAGGTCTGGCTGAATTCCAGCGGCAGCAGGTCGGGATCGGGGAAGTAGCGATAGTCGTGCGCCTCTTCCTTGGACCGCATCGAACGTGTCTCGCCCTTGTTGGGGTCGAACCGGCGCGTCTCCTGCTCGATCTGCCCGCCATCCTCCAGGATCTCGATCTGGCGCCGCGCTTCATACTCGATCGCCTGGCCGATGAAGGTGATCGAGTTCATGTTCTTGATCTCGCAGCGGGTGCCGAGCGGCGCCCCCGGCTTGCGCACGGACACGTTGACGTCGGCGCGCAGGCTTCCCTTCTCCATGTCACCGTCGCAGGTGCCGAGGTAGCGCATGATCGAGCGCAGCTTGGTCACATAGGCCTTGGCCTGCTCGGCGTCGCGGATGTCCGGTTTCGAGACAATCTCCATCAGCGCCACGCCACTACGATTGAAATCGATGTAGGACAGCGACGGCGACCGGTCGTGCAGCATCTTGCCGGGATCCTGCTCCAGATGCAGCCGCTCGATCCCGATCGTGGCGGTCTTGCCGCCGTCGAGATCGACGATCACCTCGCCCTCGCCGACGATCGGAGATTTGTACTGGCTGATCTGGTAGCCCTGCGCCAGGTCCGGATAGAAATAGTTCTTGCGGTCGAACACCGAGCGCAGGTGGATCTGTGCGTTGAGGCCGAGCCCGGTCCGGACAGCCTGTCTGACGCATTCCTCGTTGATGACGGGCAGCATGCCCGGCATCGCGACATCGACCAGCGACACCTGCGCGTTCGGCTCGCCTCCGAACGCGGTGGACGCGCCGGAGAACAGTTTCGACTTCGACGTCACCTGGGCATGGATCTCCATGCCGATGACCACTTCCCAGTCACCGGTTGCGCCTTTGAGAAGCTTGTGCGTGGCCGTGCTCATGTCTTGCTCCCAAGCAGCGTGGCAACGATCCGCTGCCACTCCGCTTCCAATGAATCCTTCGCGGCGACCTGGCCGGCCTGGCGGTACCAGTAGCCGGCATTGCCGAGATCGCCTTCGACGCGGTGCAGGTAGGCGTGCACCCAGGCCGCCTCGCGCCCCTCGTCGTCCTGGACGATCTTGTGCGCCTGGTCCCAGTTGCCCTTGGCGGCCCACCAGAGACCTCTCAGCGGCGCGCTCAGGCCCGGCGCAGGTGCCGCGCCGTCGAGGCTGGCGATGAAATCGGGGGCATTCACCACCACCTCGCGGGCGTGAAGCGGCCAGCGGCCTGCTCGATCACCTCGCCAAGCGAGAACAGCGTCTCCTCCTCGAACGGACGGCCGATCAGCTGCAGGCCGAGCGGCAGGCCCTGGCTGTCCTTGCCTGATGGCACGGCGATGCCTGGCAGGCCCGCCATGTTCACGGTCACCGTGAAGATGTCGTTGAGATACATCTCGACAGGGTCGGCACCGCCCTTCTCGCCGATGCCGAAGGCCGCGGACGGCGTCGCCGGGGTGAGGATCGCGTCGACGCCCTTAGCGAAGCAATCCTCGAAATCCTTCTTGATCAGCGTGCGCACCTTCTGCGCGCGCAAATAATAGGCGTCGTAATAGCCGGCCGAGAGCACATAGGTGCCGATCATGATGCGGCGGCGTACCTCCGCGCCAAAACCTTCGGCGCGAGTGTTCTCGTAGAGCTCGGTGATGTTCTTGCCCTGCTCGCGCAGGCCGTAGCGGACGCCGTCATAGCGCGCGAGGTTGGAGGACGCCTCCGCCGGCGCCACGATGTAATAGGCCGGCAGCGCGTATTTCGTATGCGGCAGCGAGACCTCGACGAGCTCGGCGCCCGCCGCCTTCAGCCACGCCGCGCCCGCTTCCCAAAGCTTCTCGATCTCGGCCGGCATGCCGTCGAGGCGATATTCCCGGGGGATGCCGATCTTCATGCCCTTCACGGACTTGCCGATCGCGGCTTCGTAATCCGGCACGGGGATGTCGACCGAGGTGGTGTCCTTCGGATCGTGGCCGGCCATCGAGCGCAACAGCATCGCGCTATCGCGCACGCTGCGCGCGATCGGCCCCGCCTGGTCGAGCGAGGACGCAAAGGCGACGATGCCCCAACGCGAGCAACGGCCATAGGTCGGCTTGATGCCGACGGTCGCGGTGAACGCCGCCGGCTGGCGGATCGAGCCGCCGGTGTCGGTCGCGGTCGCGCCCATGCACAGGAGCGCCGCCACGGCCGAGGCCGACCCGCCGGACGAGCCGCCCGGCACCAGCGTGGTGTTGCTGCCCTCGCGACGCCAGGGATTGCCGACGGGACCGAAGCACGAGGTTTCGTTGGCCGAGCCCATCGCGAACTCGTCATTGTTGAGCTTGCCGAGCATCACCGCACCGTCGCGCCAGAGCTGCGAGGTGACGGTGGACTCATAGGTCGGCACGAAATTGCCGAGGATCTTCGAGCACGCCGTGGTGCGCACGCCCTTGGTTGCGAACAGATCCTTGATGCCGAGCGGGATGCCGGCGAGCGGACCGGCATCGCCCCTAGCGATCGTCGCATCTGCCTCGCGCGCCATGGCGCGGGCCTGGTCGGGCGTCTCCATCACGAAGGCATTGAGCACGCGCGCTTTCTCGATCGCGGAAAGATGCGCGTCGGTCAGCTCGAGCGACGTGAAAGTCTTGTCGGCGAGACCCTTGCGGGCCTCGGCGAGCGTCAGCGATGTCAAATCGGTCATTTATTGATCGGGCTGCAGAAGAACGGAGACAGGGTCTTGTCGTTGGCCGGGTCGTCTTTCTTGTCGGCCGCATTCGCGGCGGCCTGCATTTCGTCGAGCACGGCATTGACGGCGACATTGGGATCGGCAGCCTTGCCCTGCCGTTCCATCTTGTCGAGGTAGTTCATGTAGGCCTGATAGGCCTTCTCATCGTCGCACAGCATGCACATCGGACTTGGTCCTAAAAGCTACTCAACCACCTTCGGCACCAGGAAGAAGTGACCTTCGGTCGCGGGCGCGTTGGCAACGATATCGTCGGCGATCTCGCCGTCGTTGACCACGTCCTGCCGCTTCTTCATCTGCATCGGGGTAACCGAGGTCATGGCCTCCACGCCCTCGACATTGACCTCAGAGAGCTGCTCGACAAAAGCGAGCATGGCGTTGAGCTCGCCCTGCAGATGCGGAACCTCGCCCTCGGAAACCGCAATGCGCGCCAGATGCGCGATGCGGCGGACGGTAGCGGCGTCGACGGACATTATATAAGGCCTCTCAGGGCAAAACCTATGTGCCGTATAGCAGAGGCCGGTTTTGCGCCGCAACCGGCGCTTTCCCCTTACCCAGCCAGCGTTTTCATGCGGGCCAGCGCCGATTTGGCGAGATCCCGGGTCAATTCGGCCGCCGGGACCTCGCGGCCGAGGGCGATGGCCTGACCGGCCCAGAGATTGGTGAAATCCGCGCGCCCCTGCTTCTCGGCGGCCGCCTTGAGCGGCGCCAGAGCCGTCGCGGCGTGGGGAAACGGCGGCGCATCCGGCGAGATCGGGCCGGCTTCGCGCATCAGGCGATTCTGGACGCCCCGCGCCGGCCGCCCCGTCATGACATTGGTGATCACGGTGGAATCGTCGCGTCCTTCGGCCAGCGCGGCGCGCCCCGCCGCGGTCACCTTGGATTCCGGACAGCGCAGGTAGGCGCTTCCGATCTGCACGCCGGAGGCCCCCAACGCGAAGGCCGCGGCAATGCCGCGTCCGTCGCCAATGCCGCCGGCGGCGATCACAGGCACCTTCACGGCGTCGACGATCTGCGGCACCAGTGCAAGATTGCCGGGCTGCTCGGCGATCTTGTCGGTCAGGAACATGCCGCGATGGCCACCGGCCTCCGCACCTTGCGCGATCACGGCATCGACACCGCGTTGATCGAGCCAGACGGCTTCCTTCACCGTGGTGGCCGACGCGATCACGAGGCAACCGGCCGCTCTGACCCGGTCGAGCAGCGCCTTCTCCGGTAGGCCGAAGTGGAAACTGACGACCTCCGGCTTCAATTCTTCCACCACCGCGCACATCGCCTCATCGAACGGTGCCCGGTTGGCCGCGTTGACCGGCGCTGCGGGGTCGAGGCCATATTGCTGATAATAGTCCGCAAGGCGCTGCTTCCAACGCGCCTCCGCTTCCTGCGTGAGGTCGACCGGGGTGTGGCAGAAGAAGTTCAGATTGACAGGCGCCGTCACGCCCTTGCGGATGGTTGCGACCTGCTCCCGGATCTTCTCCGGAGATAGCATCGCGCAGGGCAGCGAGCCCAGCGCCCCGCCTTGCGCGGCGGCAATCACCAGTTCCGCATCCATCACGCCCGCCATCGGCGCCAGCACGATCGGGAGTTCGGTCTTGAAGAGGTCGATCAGTCGACGGTCAGGCCACATGGTTGTTCTCTCGCTCTGTCCCTCTCCCCTTGTGGGAGAGGGTGGATCGCCGCGCAGCGGCGAGACGGGTGAGGGGTTTGTATCCGCGGAGACATACCCCTCATCCGGCGCGGATTGCATCCGCGCCACCTTCTCCCACAAGGGGAGAAGGAAAAGAAGAAATCGAGTTGCGACGGCCCGCCAGCAGTTGCTCGGCTTCGGTCGCGATGCGTTCGACGATCTCGGCCGCTGGTGGAATATCATGGATCAGGCCGACCGCCTCACCGGCGAAAACGGCCGCGATCTCGAAATCGCCTGCCATTTTGGCCGCGGCATAGTCCCTGGCGATCTCGTCGGCGCGCTGCATCAGCTCCACCTCGCGGCCCGTCCAGGTCTTAATATGGTCGTTGACCAGCGTGCGTGCGGTGAACGGAGCCGGCCAGAACAGTTTTCGCGACCAGTCGGGAACGACGCCACGCACCGTGTCGTTGCTGCCGGCGTCGCGGATGCGGCGCTTGGCCTCCTCCGCGCCGTTGGCTTCCACGCTCGCATAGAAGCGCGTGCCGACCAGCACACCCGATGCCCCCAGCATCATCATCGCGGCGAGGCCCCGGCCATCGGCGATACCGCCTGCCGCGACGACGGGCACACGTCCCGCAGCGAGATCGACGATCGCGGGCACGATGTCGACGGTGGTCCGCGATGCGCCGTGACCGCCCGCCTCCGTGCCTTGCGCGATCAGGATCTCCGCGCCGGCATCGAGGGCTTGCTTGCCCATGTCCTCGGTTTGCACCTGGCAGATCAATCGCGCGCCGCTGGCCTTGATCCGCGGCGCGAACGGGGCGACATCGCCGAACGAGAGCATCACCGCCTGCGGACGCGCCTCGAGCGCGATATCGAGCAGATCGGGTTGCCTGGCGAGGCTCCAGGTGATGAAGCCGATCCCGAACGGCGAAAAGCCCTTCAGCTCCCTCGCCTCCGTCTCGAGCCGCGCGCGATCGCCATAGCCGCCACCGAGGATGCCGAAGCCTCCGGCTTCGCTGACGGCACGGGTCAGCCGGCTGCCGGCGATCGTATCCATCGGTGCCGACAGGATCGGATGCCTGATCCCGAGAAGCTCCGTCAGCGGCGTGACGATCGGCAATGAATCCTCCCACTCTGGACAGGAAGACTAGGCGCAAATAACATTCTCCAAAATTGAATTCTTCCGAACGCAGCCATCATAAATTTGAAACGGCCAAGGAAACTGAGATGGAACTGAGCGATCTCCAGACCTTTGCCGCCGTAGCCCGCACCGGCGGCATCACCCGCGCCGCGGAGGAGCTGAATACCGTGCAATCCAACGTCACCCAGCGCGTGAAGGCGCTGGAGGCGGAGATCGGCACGCCGCTGTTCGAACGCCACAGCCGCGGCATGACGCTGACCGGCGCCGGCAAGCGGCTGTTGCCTTATGCGCAACGGATGGCCGCGCTCTCGCGCGAAGCCGTGCTGGCCGCGCGTGACGATGGCGAGCCGAAGGGACCGCTCGCGATCGGCTCGATGGAGACCACGGCGGCGGTGCGGCTGCCGCCCCTGCTCGCCAACTTCCATCGCCGCTTCCCGGCCGTGCGGTTGTCGTTGCGGACCGCGCCCACCGCCGACCTCGTCGCCGGCGTGCTCGACGGCACGCTCGACGGCGCCTTCGTGGCAGGCCCCATCATGCATGACGATCTCGTTGCGACGAGCGCCTTCCGCGAGGAGCTGGTGCTGGTCAGCGCGCGGCGCTGGAGCTCGCTCGCCGAGCTGCGCGCCGGCACGGAGGAATCCGGCCCGACAGCGCTGGTGTTCCGCACCGGCTGCACCTACCGCCAGCGGCTCGAACAGATCTTCGTCGAATTCGGCTGGCCGTCGGCGGCACGCTTCGAGCTCGGCACGCTCGACGGCATGATCGGCTGCGTTGCCGCCGACATGGGCGTGTCGTTGCTGCCGCGCGCGGTGGTCGAACGCAGTGCGATGACGGGCAGCGTCTCGATCCACACGCTCAGCGCCGCGCATGCCCGCGTCGAGACGCTCTTCATCCAGCGCCGCGCCGGACATCAGTACAGCGCGCTGAGCGGCTTTGCCGCCTGCCTGAAGCCCGACGAGGACGTCATCGCAGCCTGACGCGGTGACGCCGCGTCAGGCTGCGTTGGCTCCGGCAAGCGAGGTCCGAAAATCGCGGCACGCGCTTTCCGGATCGAGGCTCTAGAGTCGAATGTCCTCGTAGGACTCGATCCGGCGCGGGCCGACCGAGGTCGCCTCGTGCGAATCCGCGTCGCCGAGATCGCCGAAATCGAGCTTGGTCAATTTCGCAAGGTCCGCGATCGAGACCTGGAAGACGCTGACGTCCTCCTCCGACATCTTCTCGCGCAGGTCCGCCTCCTGGATGCGATCGATCCCCAGGACCAGGTTTCGCTGGCTCATCAGGAAGCCTGCCGCCTTGAGCGCGTCGCCGTCCTCATTGCGCCGGATCAGTATCTTCCAGAAATATTTCGGGATCTGAACGCCGCCGAAGCTCGGATCCTTGTGCGGCCGCCCGGAGGGATTTGGCAAATCGGAACCATCGGCGTCCGGCCCGTCGAACACCGGACCGTTCATGACGATGCCCTTCTCCTCGCCTTCGAGCAGGACGTCACGCGTGTAATCCTCCAGGCCCGCCCAGAGCTGCTTGCCCTGGTTGAACGAGAAGAATTGCGGCGAGCAGTTGGTGAAGTGGAAGGAATCGTCGCCATGCTGCTTGGCCGCGGCGACGGTGTCGCCCCAGGTCGCATCCAGGCGGCGCACCAGATGACCGCGGTCGAACGGATTCTTGCTGCGGTCCGCCTCGAGGGTCGCCTGCTTGCGGTAGAACTCGTCGCCGATCTGGGCATCGTCGTCGATGCGCGGATCTCGCAGCCAGGAATCGCCCTCGCGCTTGCCGACGTCCTGCTGCTGGCCGCCGTCGATATTGACGCAGCTGAAGAAGGCGAGCCGGCGCTCCTTGTTCATGACCACGCTGTAGTTGAAATATTTCAGCTCGGACTGCTTGGAGCTGCCCTTGAGCGTCGCGATCCGGGATTTCAGGGCGGCCGGAATCTTCGGCAGCGGCACGGCAAACTTGCCGGTGCCGAGGAAATTCGGCTTGTAGCCGGGGCGCGATTTCAGCGTGGTCTGGTCGATGTGCACGGCCTCCATGGGCAGGCCGTTATTCGCACTGATGTGGGACAGCAGGCCCCCCGGCGGCGGGATCAGCGGTATGCCGCCGTTCGGTATGCCGCCGTTGGACATGCCGCCGTTCGGCGCTCCTCCATTGCCTCCCGCCGGGCCCGGCGCGGGCGGCAGCGGAGCGAACGGAATGTCCTTCCTGAACATCGGCAGCGGCACGCGGATCGGGACCACCAGCGAGGTCCCGTCGAGCGACTGCTCGACCCAGACATTGGCGCCGAAGGCAGGCGCCGGGGCCGGCGCGCGGACCCTCTCGATCTCCTGCCGGGTCGGCGGCTCCTCCTCGTCCAGCACCGGCTTGATCATGGGATGCGAGCCGACGGCAACCTTGAGATCGGCGACGATCGCGCTGACCCGGATGCCTTCATTGGCAATCCAGTCGATCTGGGACTCGTCTGTCGCCGGCTTCCACACCTTGCCGTCCTTGGTCAGGGTGCGTCCTTGCGAATCCTTCCGCGGAACGCCGCTGTGATGCAGCGCGACCACCTGCCAGAACCGGTTGTATACTGGCGAGCCCGACGAGCCCGCCGTGGTGTCGGTGTTGTACCAGAGGAAGTCGCCGACATATTTGAGCAGCTTGTTCTCGCGGACGCAGACCTGCTTCATCTGCCCGCTGGGATGCTGGATGATGGTGAGGTACTCGCCGGGGTCCGCCTTGCCCGGCGCGCCGCTGAGCGGCAGCCATCCGAAGTCCTCCAGCTCCTCCCCGCCCGACAGCGAGGTCGGCGCCACCGCGACGATGGAAAAATCCAGCCTGTCATTGGTGTAGAAGAACTTGCTCGGCTCGAAGCCGAACCGCACCGGCACGCGCTCCTGTCCCGAGACGTCGAGCTCGTAGCTGAAATCGGCGATCGAATTGGCCGCCTCGGCCGGTTTGCCGAACACGTGATGGTTGGTCATCAGCAGGCCCGGCCCGATCAGAAAGCCCGAGCCGTAACCGAGCAGGTTCGACTTGAGATCCCTGAGCTGAATGCGGCAGACCGAGCGCGATGCGGCGGTCCCCTTGGCGAGATAGTTGATGCTGTCGAGATCATTGCCCTGGATGATCCGCTCCAGGCCGATCTCGGCCTTCTCCACGTCCTGCGTCTCGGCCAGCAACTGGCGCTGGCGCAGGCGCATCTTCTCGACGGTCATCTCGATCGGACCGTCGCCCAGCTTCCGGTTCAGGGCTTCGGGTGAGAACTCGGCTTGCTTGAATCGCCTTTCTGAGCCCGCGATCAGGCTTGGCTTGATGAGCATCGTGACCTCTCAAATGACTGGGCGAAATCTGGACGTGGTCGGGGCGCCGCAAAAATTTGCGCCAAAGGTTGCAGCGCGGGCCGGACGGCCGGTCGCTGCCGATCGTTCTGGAAATCCGGGGCCAAGCGCCCCACTACTTTAGGCCTGTAAATTTACGGCGACGCAACCAGAGCGTCAATCGATGCGCACGGGCTGCAGACGCGGCATCATGCCATGGCCTGCGAGGTCACCCGTGTGAGATTTGCCACAAATGATCGCGGGACTTTGTGCATCACGATGTCGCGCGCGCGTAGCGGCCGCCGGATCGTTTACGGCTTCAGGTACCATCGCCGCAGCGCCACGACCGCCCAGATCGCTTCGACCACGCCGAACGGCCAGGCGCCCTGGAGAAAGCCGTAGGCCGAGCCGAGCGCGCAGGAGGCGGCGAACAGCAGCACGAACCAATGGCTGCGATCTTCCAGGGCGTAGGTGACCAGCATCGCCGTGACGGCGAACAGGCCGAATAATGTCAGCGCATCCATGGTTCCGGGTTCACTCCGCAGCGCAACGCGTGATATGCGCTACGCCATGCCGGCTCTTATCCTGCCTCTCGTCGATGCTGCAACCCACTGGCCCGCGCGCGGCGCGCTGGTCGGGCTTGACCTCGGCACCAAGACCATCGGCGTTGCCGTGTCCGACCCCGATCGGCGGCTGGCGACCGGCGTCGAGACGGTCCACCGCAAGCAGTTCAAGCAGGATGCCGCCCGGCTGCTCGCGATTGCGGCCGAGCGCAGGGTGGTCGGCTTCGTGCTCGGCCTGCCCATCAACATGGACGGCAGCGAGGGCCCGCGCGCGCAATCCACACGCGCCTTCGCCCGCAATCTCGCCGGCCTCACCGCCCTCCCCATCGGCCTGTGGGACGAGCGCCTCTCGACCGCCGCCGTCGAACGCGAGCTGATCGGCATGGATGTCAGCCGCGCCAAGCGCGCCGAGGTGATCGACGAGCATGCCGCGATCTTCATCCTGCAGGGCGCGCTCGACCGCCTCGCCAATCTCCGTTCAGGGACCACCTGACCGATGGCCGTCGTGATCGCGGCACTGCTGCCGGTCTTCATCCTCATCGTGCTCGGCGTCGTGCTGAAGCGCAGCTTGATGCGGCTCGACACGCAGTGGCACGGGCTGGAGCGGCTGACCTATTTCGTGCTGTTCCCGATGCTGCTGATCCAGACGCTGGTGAAGGCCGACCTCTCCAAGGTGCCGGTCGCCGGCGTCGGCGGCGCGCTGCTGCTGTCGGCGCTGGTGATGTCGCTGCTGTGCCTCGCGCTGCGCCCTGCCCTGGCGCGGCTTGGGATCGACGGCCCCGCCTTCACCTCGATCTTCCAGGGCGCGACCCGCTGGCAGACCTTTGTCGGACTGTCGGTCTGCGCCAACATGTTCGGCGATGTCGGGCTGGCGCTCGCCTCGGTGGCGATGGTCGCGATCATCCCGCTCGTCAACGTGCTGAGCGTCGTGGTGCTCGCCCATTACGCCGCGCCGGAAAAGCAGTCGGCGCGGACCATCGTGATGACGGTAATCCGCAATCCCCTGATCTGGGCCTGCGCGATCGGGCTCTTCGTCAATGTCACCCACCTGCCCCTGCCGAAACTGTGGCACGAGGTGGCGGACGCGCTGAGCCGTTCCTCGCTCGCGATCGGCCTGCTCGTCACCGGCGCGGGCCTGCATCTCGAAGGCCTGCTGCGCCCGAGTGCCGGCGCCGCCATCGGCGTCGTCTTCAAGCTGGTGCTGATGCCGGCGCTTGCGCTCGCCCTCGCCGTCTGGTTCGGGCTATCGGGCGACAGCCTGGCGATCGTTGCGATCTGTTCCGCGGTCCCGACCTCGTCGAGCGCCTATGTCCTGGCCCGCCAGATGGGCGGCGACGCGCCGCTGCTGGCGCAGATCATCACGCTGCAGACGATCTTTGCGGCGATCACGATGCCGATCGCGATCGCGCTGGCGCAGTCCGCCTAGCTCCCCAGCCACATCGTCAGCACCACCGCCGTCAGATTGTTCAGCGCGTGCAGGATGATGGTAAGCCAAAGCGAATTGGCGCGATAGCGCATGTAGCCGAACCACAGGCCGATGGTGAAGACCTCGGCGAGGAAGTACATGTCGTATTGCAGGTGGACAATCGTCCAGACCAGTGACGACAGCAGGATCGCGCCGGGCACGCGCAGGAAGCTCGCCGACCAGCCGCGATAGAGGAAGCCGCGCGCCAGAATCTCTTCCGACATCGGAGCGGCGACGCTGAAGGCGAACAGCAGCAACAGCGCCGCGCCCTTGTCGCGGCCCGACTTCAAGAGATCGGTCATGAAGCCCGGCGTCGCCTCGCGGCCGAGCGCGCGCGACATCGTCTCCCAGACCAGCACCACCAGGATCAGCCCGACTGCACCGAACAGCAACTGCTTCCAGGACGGCCAATGCAGCGCGAGATAGTCGAGGAAGGAGGCCTTCTTGATGGCAATCGCGAGCCACACCACCAGAAGCGTCGCCGGCAGGCCCATGATCACCGACAGCGCCAGCGCCTGCGGCTCGTGCCCGACCGCCTGGACCGAAGCGAGATCCATGGGAAGGCCGCGCACGCCCGCCAGCAGAACGATGGCACCGATCTGCCCGACGAACATCGCGACGAAGATGAGAAGACCCCATAGCGCCGTGCCCCAGAACATCCAGACGCGCGGCGTCGCCGGCGTGACGGTCAGCGGCGGATTGTCGGGATTGAGGGAATCCATCAGGAGGCTTTCGTTGGGAAGACTCACGGCAGCGCCCGATCCAGCAGCGCGCGCGCCTCGACGCTCTCGAGCTCGACGGCGCCGTACATGCTGGCATGGCGGGCCGCAAGACGCGTGCTCGCGAACAGCTCGGCTTGGCGCGGCGACACGCCGTTCAGCGCGGCGGCGGCAGCCAGCAGCGCCAGCTTCTCGACCGCAAGCCTAGCGACGCGCTCGCCGTCGGCGCGGCGGAACGTCTTGCCGATGAATGCGACCGCCTCGCCTGCGCCCGGCAGGCCCTTCGTCTCGGCCGCCAGCGATTGCAGCACGGCCATGGCGGCCTCCGGCTCGCGTGAAAGCGCGCGAAGCACGTCGAGGCACATCACGTTGCCCGAGCCTTCCCAGATCGCGTTGACCGGCGACTCCCGATAGTGCCGCGCCAAAATGCCGTCCTCGACATAGCCATTGCCGCCGAGGCACTCCATGGCCTCGTAGAGGAACGGCGGCGCGCTCTTGCAGGTCCAGTATTTGATCGCTGGCGTCAGCAGCCGCATATAGGCAGCCTCCGCCGTATCGTGCGGCGTGCGGTCGAAGGCGCGGCAGAGTCTCATGACCAGCGCCGTGCTCGCCTCGACATGCAGCGCCATGTCGGAGAGCACCGCCTGCATCAAGGGCTGGTCGGCCAGATGCTTCTGGAACACGCTGCGGTGACGGGCGTGATGCAGCGCATGCGCAAGCCCCGAGCGCATCAGGCCGACGGACGCGATCGCGCAATCCTGCCGCGTCAATTGCACCATCTGGATGATGGTGCGGATGCCCTTGCCCTCCTCGCCGATCCTTTCGGCATAGGCGCCGACGAACTCAACCTCGGACGAGGCATTGGAGCGATTGCCGAGTTTGTCCTTCAGGCGCTGGAACTGGATCGCATTGATCGAGCCATCCGGCGCAAAGCGCGGCATGAAGAAGCAGGTCAGTCCCTCGTCGGCCTGCGCCAGCACCAGAAACGCGTCGCACATCGGGGCCGACATGAACCATTTGTGGCCGGTGATGCGATAGGCCTCGCCGTCGCGCACGGCGCGCGTCATGTTGGAGCGCACGTCGGTGCCGCCCTGCTTCTCGGTCATGCCCATGCCGAGCGTCATGCCGCGCTTCTCCCACCACGGCGCGAAGGTGGAATCGTAGCTCCTCGTCGACAATACCGGCATCACGCGCGCCTGCAGGTCCGGCTGCATCGCCAGCGCACCGACGGAGGCGCGCGTCATGGTGATCGGGCAGAGATGGCCGGTCTCGACCTGGGCGGCCATGTAGAATTTTGCCGCGCGAATGACTTCGGCGGCATCGCCGGCCGGCTTGCCGCTCGCGGTCCATGTCGAGTTGTGCACGCCGGCCTGAGCGCTGTGCGCCATCAGCTCGTGATAGGCCGGGTGAAACTCGACCTGGTCGCGGCGATTGCCCTTGGCGTCGAAGGTGCGCAGCTTCGGCGTGTTCTCGTTCGCGAGGCGCCCGCGATCGGCCATCGCGGCCGAACCCCAAAGCTTGCCGAACGTCGACAGCTCGCGTTCCGCCGCCGCGCCGCCATTGGCCTTCACCGCATCGACCAGCGGCAGATCCACTGTGAACAGGTCGACGTCCTCGAAAGGCGGCGACTGGTTGAAGACCTCGTGGGTCGCAAAGCTCGGCTGCGTCATCAGGTTTCCTCGGCGCGGAATCAGTTCCGGCGCGGCTGGATCGGGAAATCATAGGCTGCCCCACCCGCCCCCGGCAGGGAAAAATGCCACCACTCCTTCGAATAGTTCACAAAGCCTTGCCTCGCCATCGCAGCAACCAGCCGCTTGCGCCAGGCGCGCTGCTCCGCGGTGATCGACGGTGCTGCAGTATGGCCCTTGGTGTCGGTGCAGTCGTAACCGGTGCCCATGTCGACGCTGCCTTCGGGGGCGCGCGCTTCGACCGGCGCGGTGCAGTCGGCATAGGTTTTGGCCGGGTCGTATTTGCCGGAATTGTCGGCCTTCAGATCGACCAAAGTGAGGTCGAGCGCCGCACCCGTCGAATGCTGCGAACGGCTCGCGATGTAGCCGAGGCGGAACAGCTCGGTCTTGGGAATTTTCGGATTGTAGCGCCGCTCCGCCGCGGTCTCGCGGCCGTTCTGCGACCACTTGACCATGTCGAGCGAAGCCCGCGCCGGCCGGTAGCAGTCGAACATCTTGAGCGAGAGATTTTGCGCGGCGAGTTCCTGCTGGACCGCCTTGAGCCGCAGTCCCACCTCCTGCTTCACCACGCATTCACCGGCATTGTAACCGGCCAGCGGACGGCCGACGAAATTGTTCGCGGTGGCGTAGCGGATGTCCTGGACGATGCCGGGATCGACGTCGCGCAAGTAAACGAAGCCGCCGGGGAGCGATTGGGCGTGGGCGGCTGAGGCAGCAAAGACCACGACGATCGCAATTCGAATTGATTTCACAATATCCATCCACACGTCATGGCCGGGCTTGTCCCGGCCATCCACGACCTTTCTGCGGCCACAGTGCAAGAACGTGGATGCCCGGGACAAGCCCGGGCATGACGGAGAGAGCACCCCGACAGATCAGGGGATAACTCCCGTCCCGCGGTTTGACCCTTGCCCACCCCGCCGTCCACGCCTATAGCTCTCGTTTTAATGACATCGAAATCGACCTTCGTCCTCGGCCACCGGCATTTGCTGGGCATCGAGGGCCTTTCCGCGGCCGACATCACCGGCCTCCTCGACCTGTCCGAAGAATATGTCGAGCTCAACCGCCAGGTTGACAAGAAGCGCACCGTCCTGCGGGGACGGACGCAGGTGAACCTCTTCTTCGAGGCCTCCACCCGGACCCAATCCTCGTTCGAGCTCGCCGGCAAGCGCCTCGGCGCGGACGTCATGAACATGTCGGTCGCCTCCTCGTCCATCAAGAAGGGCGAGACGCTGATCGACACCGCGATGACGCTCAACGCGATGCACCCGGACATCCTGGTGATGCGCCATCACGCCTCGGGCGCGGTGGAACTGCTGGCCCGCAAGGTTGACGGTTCCGTGATCAATGCCGGCGACGGCGCGCACGAGCATCCGACCCAGGCCCTGCTCGACGCGCTGACGATCCGCCGCAACAAGGGCCGGATCGAAGGGCTCGTGGTCGCGATCTGCGGCGACGTGCTGCATTCGCGCGTCGCCCGCTCCAACATCATCCTGCTCAACACCATGGGCGCCCGCGTCCGCGTCGTCGGTCCCTCCACGCTGCTGCCGCCCGGCATCGAGCGGATGGGCGTCGAGGTCGCGCGCGACATGCGCGAGGGATTGAACGGCGCCGACATCGTCATGATGCTGCGGCTGCAGCGCGAGCGCATGAACGGCTCCTTCGTGCCGTCGTCCAGCGAGTACTTCAACTATTTCGGGCTCGACCAGAAGAAGCTCGGTTACGCCAAGCCGGACGCGCTCGTGATGCATCCCGGCCCCATGAACCGCGGCGTCGAGATCGACACCGCGGTCGCCGACGGCGCGCAGTCCCTGATCCGCGAACAGGTGGAGATGGGCGTGGCCGTGCGCATGGCGGTGCTGGAAGCGCTCGCCCGTAACCTGCCGAACGCGTGATGCCAATGCTGACCGATCGCCGCCCCATCCTGCTCGCCAATGCCCGCGTCGTCGATCCCTCCCGGGATTTCGACGGGGTCGCCGACGTCCTGATCGCCGACGGCACCATCCGCGAGACCCGCCGCGGCATCGGCGCGGCCGGCGTCCCCGAGGGGACCGACATCGTCAACTGCTCCGGCAAGATCGTCGCGCCCGGCCTGATCGACATGCGCGCCTTCGTCGGCGAGCCCGGCTTCAGCCACCGCGAAACCTTTGCCACCGCGAGCCAGGCGGCCGCGACCGGCGGCATCACCACCATCATCTGCCAGCCCGACACCTCTCCGGTGATCGACAATTCGGCGACCGTCGACTTCGTGATGCGCCGCGCCCGCGACACCGCGATCGTCAACATCCAGCCGATGGCCGCGCTCACCAAGGGCATGAACGGCCAGGAGATGACCGAGTTCGGCCTGCTCAAGGCGGCGGGCGCCATCGCCTTCAGCGATGGCGCCAGAAGCGTGACCAACGCACAGGTGATGCGCCGCGCGCTGACCTATGCGCGCGATTTCGACGCGCTGATCGTGCACTACACCGAGGACCCCGATCTCGTCGGCGAAGGCGTGATGAACGAAGGCGAGTTCGCCTCGCGGCTCGGCCTGATGGGCATCCCCAATGCCGCCGAGGCGGTGATCCTCGAACGCGATATGCGCCTCGTGGCGCTCACCGGCGGCCGCTATCACGCGGCCTCGCTGACCTGCATCGACTCGCTGGAGATCCTCCAGCGTTCGCGCGATGCCGGGCTCGCCGTCAGCGCCTCGGTCTCGATCAACCATCTGGCGCTGAACGAGAACGATATCGGCCCCTATCGCTCGTTCCTGAAACTGTCGCCGCCGCTGCGCACCGAGGACGACCGCCGCGCGCTGGTGGCCGCGGTGGCCTCCGGCCTCGTCGACGTCATCATGTCCGACCACAACCCGCAGGACGTCGAGGGCAAGCGCCTGCCGTTCGCGGAAGCTGCTCCCGGCGCCGTGGGCCTGGAGACCATGCTGCCGGCTGGTCTTCGCCTCGTGCACAATGGCGAGCTGGAACTGAAGACGCTGATCCGCGCGATGTCGACCCGGCCGGCCGAGCTGCTCGGCCTGCCCGGCGGAACCCTGCGCGTGGGAAGCCCCGCCGACCTCGTCGTGATCGACCCCGATGTGCCCTGGGTGGTCGATCCCGCCGACCTCAAATCGCCCTGCAAGAACACCCCGTTCGACGAGGCCCGCTTTACAGGCCGCGCGGTGCGCACCATTGTCGGCGGCCGCACGGTGTACGAGCATGTCTGACGCGAAATCCAGCCTCGCGAAATCCAGCCTTGGGAGCTGCCGCCATGGGGCTTGAAGCATTTCTGCCGGTGGCCTTCGTCATCGGCTATCTCTTCGGCTCGATTCCGTTCGGCCTGGTCCTGACCCGGCTCGCCGGCACGCAGGATATCCGTTCGATCGGCTCCGGCAGCATCGGCGCGACCAACGTGCTGCGCACCGGCAACAAGGGCCTTGCCGCGGGCACATTGCTGCTCGATGCGCTCAAGGGTACGGCCGCGGTGGTGATCGCTGGCTACATCGCGGGTCCCAACGCCGCCATGGTGGCCGGGCTCGGCGCCTTCCTCGGCCATCTCTTCCCGGTCTGGCTGAAATTCAGAGGCGGCAAGGGCGTCGCGACCTATATCGGCGTCCTGCTCGGCCTGTTCTGGCCCGGCATGGTGGTGTTCTGCCTGCTTTGGCTGGCGACCGCCTTCACCACCCGCTACTCGTCGCTCTCTGCGCTGGTGGCCGCGTTCATCACGCCGGTGTTCCTGTGGTGGTTCGGCCATCTCGCGCTTGCAGCACTGTTCGCGGTGCTGACGCTGCTGATGTTCTACGCGCATCGCGAGAACATCAAGCGGCTGCAAGCCGGCAGGGAAAGCCGAATCGGCGAGAAGGCGTAGACGCGTTACGAGCTGCGTCCAAAGCCAGGGCATCTACGGATACCGAAGCACCCTCTCTGCATTATATGTCAAATCCTGTTCGCAACTGACGGCGCGTTCGTGCCCGGCAGTAGCGAAGCGGTTCCATGCCTGTCATCCTGACAGTCGAGATGGCGTTACGCGGTTGCTCAAAATGAGCGAGAAGATTGTCGGCGCGCATGACGGGGTTGGTTCGCAGGGTGCTGTCCGCACCGCGGCAAGCCGGCTGCTCTCGACCACCGACATCTGGTCCGACGCGCCCTCGCCGCCTCCCGCACCAGATCCCATTCGTGTTCCGTCGCCGGCAGCCGCGCCGGTTGCGCAAGCACCTGCAACGATCGAGGTCATGACAAAGGCTGCGCCGGCCGCAGCCGCGCCGGCTTGCGCCAAGCAATGGCCTCCCCGACGGCTGTCGCTCGCGCTGCAAGGCGGTGGCACCTTTGCCGCGTTCACCTGGGGCGTGCTCGAGCGGCTGCTGGAAGAGCCGATCGAGATCGACACGATCAGCGGCGCCAGCGCCGGCGCGATCAATGCGCTCCTCCTCGCCTCCGGCCTTGCCGAAGGCGGCCGCGAGGCCGCGCGCAGCCGGTTGAGCCGGTTCTGGCTCCGCCTGCTGCACGAGGCCTCGTTCCGCTCGCTGATGCTGGTCGGCGGTTTCTCGCCGGCGGGAAGCTCGGTCGCATTCGGTCCAACGCTGCGCTCCGGCCAGTTCGATCCGGTCGATCTCGATCCGCTCAGGCAGGCGCTGTCGCGCGACATCAACTTCGCGGCGCTGAGCGATCCCGGCGCGCCAAGACTTCTGATCGCCGCGACGCGGATCCGCGACGGGCAGCAGCAGATCTTTCACAACGAGGCCCTTACCGCCGACGTCGCGCTGGCCTCGACCTGTCCGCCGCTGGTTCATTGTGCCGTCGAGATCGAGGGCGAGGCCTATTGGGACGGCGGCTTCGGCGGCAATCCGCCGTTGCTGCGGCTGGCGCAGGAGACGGCGACCTCCGACGTCCTGCTCGTCCAGGTCACGCCGGCGCGCGACAGCTATGTGCCGATCACGCTTGCCGCAATCGACCGCCGGCTCGACCAGATCGCCGCCAACGCCGCGCTCAATGCCGAGATCGCGGCGATCGCATGGGCGCAGTCGCATACTGCGAATTCGCTGCGGCTCACCCGGATCGCGGCCGAGGACTCCGTGGACGGCCTGGCGCAGCGCTCGTCGACCGATCTCGGCCGCGGCTTCATCCGGCTGCTGCACCGGAGCGGCCGCGCGGCCGCCGAACGCTGGCTCGGGCAAGATGCAAAAGCAGGCGCGCCGCTCTCCGCGCCCGTCGCCTTCGAACCCGCGCTAGCCTGACTTCGCCAGCGCCTGCTCGAGGAACCACGCCGTCGCGAGCGCGCGCGGGTCATTGCCGAAACGGGCGATCACCTGCACGCCGATCGGCAGGCCACCCACCTTCAACACCGGCACGTTGACGCACGGGTTGCCCATCAGCGTCCACAGCCGGTTGTAGCGAGGATCGCCCGTGGTCGCGAGCTCCTTGGCCGGCGGCGTGCCCGGCGCCGAATAGGTCAGCAGCACATCGACGCCCTCGAACACCTCGCCGAGCTCGCGGCGGCCGCGGCGGCTGATCCGGCGCGCCTCGTCATAGTCCTTCGGCGTCAGTCCGACCGACGCATCGAGGCTGGCGCGCAGCATCGGCGCGATCTCGTCGTGACGTTCCGAAAACTCCCAGGCGAGCGCGCGATGCGCCTCGAACTCCTGGACGATGGGGTGTATACGCCAAGCTTCCTGCACGGCCTCGGGCAGATCAATGGTCTGCACGCTGGCACCGGCACGCTCCGCCGCCTTGACCGCGGCGAGCAGGCCCTCTTCCGCGGCCGGCTCGACGCTGCCTGCGAACTCCTGCCTGACCACGCCGATGCGCGGCGCCGTCGCCGGCACGATGCCGGAGAATTCGGTGCGGCCGGTCATGGCGAGGAGACCGCGCGCGAGATCCTCCGCGCGCGCGCCGAACAGGCCGACCGTATCGAGCGCCCACGAATAGCACTTCACGCCGACCGTCGGCAGCATCCGGAACGACGGCTTGATGGCGGCGGTCCCGCAATAGGCGGCGGGCCGGATCACCGAGCCGCCGGTCTGGGTGCCCAGCGCCAGCGGAATCATGCCGGCGCCGACGGCCGCCGCCGAGCCCGAGGACGAGCCGCCGGGCGAGTGGCCGAGATTGTGCGGATTGAGCGTCGGCGTCGGATCACGCGAGGCGAACGCCGTCGTCGTGGTCTTGCCGATGATGGTGGCACCCGCCCGCTTCAGCATCATCACGACAGGCGCATCGGCGCGCGGCTGCCAGCCGCGATAGATCTCCGAGCCCATCTCGGTCGGCATGTCGGCGGTGTCGATGATGTCCTTGATGCCGACGGCGATGCCGCGCAGCGGGCCGGCGCCTTGCGCCTTCGCAGCCTTGTCGTGCCGGACGAAGGCGCGGACGTCCTTCTCCTTGGCCTCGATCGCCGCATGCGACTGGGCGATGGCGGCATCAGGCGACAACTCGCCGGCTTCGATGCGGCGCTGGAGGTCGGCGAGTGAGATCATGGGAATTCCTAGGTGAAGGTGCCACGGTCGCTGAATGGCAGAGGCAAGCCATGCTCATCCAGCACGGCCTTGTAGTCATTGAGGTACGACCAAAGCCGGTTTCTGAGCTGATTGGCATTCTCGTACGCTTCCGACGAGCGGTCGAGAGCCGAACAGACATCATCTGCCATGCAGCAGAGCGAGTGAAGAGTATCCCCCTGGACCAGCACGCCGGGGAATTGCCGTGCCGGGTGGCGCATCACCGCCGCATTCGTGGTGTCGGCGAAAATCTCGACCGGTGCGACACGCATTCCAATGCCTCAGAAACTGATCCACTTGGCTTTCATCCGTTTATTTGGGTGTCGCAGCCGGGTCCAGCCTCTTCCATACGCTCCCAGGTTGTTCCATGCTGTCCCCACAAGGAGACGCCGTGGACGCCATCAATCCAAGCGTGGAGCTGACCGAGGCTGAGCGGATCGACCGCTTGCGGCTGATCCGTTCCGACAATGTTGGACCGCGCACCTTCCGCTCGCTGGTCGATCATTTCGGCAGCGCGCGCGCCGCGCTGGAGCGGCTGCCTGATCTCGCACGCCGCGGCGGTGCGCAGCGGTCGGGCCGCATCTGCAGCGCCGATGAGGCCAAGGCCGAGCTCGCCGCGAGCCGAAAGTTCGGCATCGCCTGGTTGGCGCCCGGCGAGGACGGCTATCCGTCGCGGCTGGCGATGATCGACGATGCGCCGCCTTTGCTCGCGGTGCGCGGCGACACGAAAACCCTGATGCGGCCGATGATCGCGATCGTCGGCTCGCGCAACGCGTCGGGGGCCGGGCTGAAATTCGCAGGCCAGCTCGCGCACGAACTCGGCGAGGCCGGCTTCGTCGTCATCTCCGGGCTGGCGCGCGGTGTCGATCAGGCCGCGCATCGCACCAGCGTCGCGAGCGGCACCATCGCCGTGCTGGCCGGCGGCCACGACTGCATCTATCCGCCCGAGCATGGCGATCTGCTCACTGCGATCCTCGATCACGAGGGCGCTGCTATCTCCGAGATGCCGCTCGGCCACGAGCCGCGCGCCCGCGACTTCCCCCGCCGCAACCGCCTGATCTCGGGCGCGTCGCTCGGCGTCGTCGTAGTCGAGGCGGCGCATCGCTCGGGCTCGCTGATCACCGCGCGGATGGCGGCCGAACAGGGCCGCGAGGTGTTCGCCGTTCCCGGCTCGCCGCTCGATCCGCGCGCCGCCGGCGCCAACGACCTGATCAAGCAGGGCGCAACGCTCGTCACCGAAGCTGCCGACATCATCAACGCGGTTCAGCCGATCATGGAGCGGCCGCTGATGCACCCGATGAACGAGCCCGACAGCGAGCCGTTCGAGAGCGATCCGCAAGGCCATGACCGCGACCAGATCACCGGCCTGCTCGGCCCCGCGCCTGTCACGATCGACGATCTCGTGCGGATGTCCGGCGCCTCGCCCGCGATCGTGCGAACCGTGCTGCTGGAGCTCGAGCTCGCCGGAAAGCTCGAGCGTCACGGCGGCGGATTGGTGTCGCTGATCTAGCGATCGTTGCGCTGGTCGAACTTCGTCCGCGCGGCCTCGATCTGCACCAGATGGTCCTTTGCCCAGCTCCCGAGCGCCTCCACCGGGCGCGTCAGCCCGCGGCCGAGATCGGTCAGCTCGTAGTCCACGCGCGGCGGGATGGTCGGGAAGATCGTGCGCGTGACGAGGCCGTCGCGCTCCAGCCCGCGCAGCGTCAGGGTCAGCATCCGCTGCGAGATGCCGTTGATCATGCGCTTCAGCTCGTTGAAGCGCTTCGGCCCGTCGCTCAGCATCATGATGACGAACACGCTCCATTTGTCGCCGACGCGCGACAGCACGGAGGCGACCCCGCGGCAGTCCGCGTGGTTGGGGTCCGGCATGGGATCAGGCCGCTGCAATGGGCCTGAAGCCGGCCGCGGCGGTGCAGGCAAATCGGTGTTCTCAGGTTTCAAGAATGTGCCCATGGCTCAAAAAAGTGCGTTCTTGCGGGGATTTCGACAGTCACTCATGTAGCGCTGGTTACAAACTTATACCATGGGTGACCCCAAATGAAGCTCCTCCATCTCGACTCCAGCGTCCTCGGCCCCCACTCCGTCTCCCGGCAGGTTTCCGCCGCCATCGTCGATCGTCTCAGGCAGGCGACGCCTTCGGTCGAGGTCGTTTATCGCGACCTCACGCAAACGCCGCTCGCCCACCTGTCGGGCTCGCACCTCGCCGCCGCGCAAGGCGCGCCCGCGCCGGCAGAACTCGGACCTGACCTCGCCGCGAGCGCCGCCGCGCTCGACGAGTTCCTCGCTGCGGATATCGTGGTGATCGGCGCCCCCATGTACAATTTCACCATTCCGAGCCAGCTCAAGGCCTGGATCGACCGCATCATGGTGGCGGGAAAGACATTTAAGTATGGCGCGGCCGGGCCCGAGGGGCTTGCCGGCGGCAAGCGCGTGATCGTGGCTATCTCACGCGGCGGCTATTACGCAGCGGAAACGCCGATGGCCGCTGGCGAGCATCTCGAAACCTATCTGCGCTGGGTGTTCGGCTTCATCGGCATCACCGACCCCGAATTCATTTTCGCAGACGGCATCCAGGTCGGGCCGGAGCACCGTGAAAACGCGATCGCCGGCGCGTTGCAATCGGCAACGAGCCTGCGCGCGGCCTGAAGGCGTGCGTGAACTCAGCCGCCGCCGGACTTGCGCGGCGGCTGATGCATGCGGGTGCGCTAAAACCAGACGCCCTGCATGCCCAGGATCACGGCAATCAACGACACGAACAGGCCGATCCCGGAGAATATCGCGACGGCTGCAAGCTCTGAGGTGTCGGAACGCTTCGCGGGAACGGCGGAGTCTTCAGTGAAAACGCGTGGTGATGAAATCGACGAAAAAATACGAGCTGCTTTCGGCATAACGGACTCCCTTGAAAATGAGTCTTCTGTGCCCCCTGCCCGTAAAAATGTCTGCGCAGCTCGCGCCAAGGTTCAACGCCTCACGCAAAGGTTCAGCAAATACATCTTCCGAGATGCGGGAACCGGCCGGCGCAACCATTCTCGTTGCGCCGGCCGATTCAATTTCACGTCACGCGCTCAACCACGATAGATCGGCGCGCCGCTCGGCGAGGCCACCGCGCCGCCATCGACGAAGATCTCCTGGCCCTGGATGTGCGCGGCATCATCGGAAGCAAGGAAGAGTACCGTCTTCGAGATGTGATCTGGTTCACCAAGACGGCCGAGCGGCGTCATCAGCCCGATGCGCTTCTCGAAGGCCTTCTCCGCTTCGGGCGTTGCGACCGCCGCGCCCCAGATCGGCGTGCGGATCGCTCCGGGCGCGACCACGTTGACGCGAATGCCGCGCGGCGACAGCTCCGACGCCATGATCCGCGCCATCGCGCGCACGCCGGCCTTGGCCGCGCCGTAGGCCGAATAGCCGGGAATGCCGAGCACCGAGATCACCGAACCGTTGAGGATGATCGAGGAATTGTCGTTGAGATGAGGTAGCGCCGACTGCACCGTGAAGAATACGCCGGTGAGGTTGGTGCTGATGACCTTCTCGAACACCTCCAGCGTCGCAGATCCCAGCGGCGTGCCGCCGGCGCCGGGAATGCCGGCATTGGCGAACACGATGTCGTACTTGCCGAATTTTTCGGCGCCCTGCCTGATCGCGGCGTCCGTCGCTGCGATGTCGGTGACGTCAGCGACGAGCGCCAGCGCGTTCGGACCAAGCTCCCTTGCGGCGGCCGCCAGGGTCTCCTTGTTGCGCCCGGTGATCACCACCTTGGCGCCTTCCGCCACGAACAGCTTTGCGGTCGCAAGCCCGATGCCGCTGTTGCCGCCGGTGATCAAGGCCGTCTTGTTCGTCAGTCTCACGCTCGCCTCCAGTAGTTGCATTATGAAACTAGATTGCCATCTAGGCCATTTGGTTTTATGATGCAACCACACAAGCGCGTGATCGGCTCACAGACCCGTGCGAACGCGACAGGACGGACGACCATGGTGAAACGGACGAGCTTCGAGGGCGATGCCTGCCCGATCGCGCGATCGCTGGATGCGCTCGGTGATTGGTGGTCGCTGCTGATCATCCGCGAGGCGCTGTTCGGCCTGCGCCGGTTCGGCGAGTTCCAGAACAAGCTCGGCATGGCCAAGAACATCCTGGCGACGCGGCTGCGCGCGCTGGTCGATCACGGCATTCTGGCAACCGCCCCCGCTTCCGACGGGAGTTCTTATCAGGAATATGTGCTGACGCCGAAGGGCCGCGGCACCTTCCCGATCCTGGTCGCGCTGCGGCAATGGAGCGAGGAGTTCGACGACCGCCCCGAGGAGATCGCCACCATTTTGGTGGATCGCGAAAAAGGCCGACAGGTGAAGAAGCTGGAGATGCGCGCTGAAGATGGGCGGCTGCTCTCGCCAGCGGAGACCATGCTGAAGCCGCGACCCGCGCCGCGGCGGCGGTCGGCGTGAGGACGCACGCCGCCACACCGTCATTGCGAGCGCAGCGAAGCAATCCAGAATCCCACCGCGGAAAGACTCTGGATTGCTTCGCTGCGCTCGCAATGACGACATGGAGGGACTTGTGCAAAATCCTGGCAACATCAAAGATGGCTAGGGATCCCAAAATGGCGCCACAATGCCCCTGCTCGCCATCGTCTACTTCTCGATCTCCGGCACCACCGACCAGCTGGCGCATGCGGTTGCGCGCGGGGCCGCTGGGTTGGCGGAGATCACGCTTTGCCGGATCGTCGGCGACGACATCGTGTCGGGCCGCTTCCAGAACGAGCGATTGATGGAGACGATCGACCGCGCCGGCGCCGTTGCATTCGGCAGCCCGACCTACATGGGCGGAGCGGCAGCCCAATTCAAAGCCTTTGCAGACGCTTCAAGTGACCGATGGAGCCAGCAGCACTGGGCCGAGAAGATCGCGGGTGGCTTCACGACGGGCGCGTGCGCAGGCGGCGACCAACTCCACACGCTGACCTACTTTTCCATTCTGGCCGCTCAGCACGGCATGCTCTGGTGCGGGTTGGATATTCCGGGCGGAGAGGATCCAGCCGGTCGCAATCGGTTGGGCAGCCAGCTTGGACTGGCGACGCACCTGATCGACGGCGCGTTGCCGCAGAGCGACCTCGTCACGGCCGAATATCTCGGCGGGCGGTTGGCGAAATTGGCAGGCCGCAACGGCTGACCGCTCGCAATGACGAGGTGCCGAAGCATCGAGTGTCGTAGCCCGGATGGAGCGCAGCGCAATCCGGGAATCCTTCCCCGAGGCACGACCACCCCGGATTTCGCTGCGCTCCATCCGGGCCACAAGCTCATCCGGGCTACCGCCACCTCACGACAGCTTGCGCTTGCTCCGCAGCCGCAGATGTTCGTCGGCCTCGAGCTTGGTCATGCCGAGGAGATAATGCAGCACGTCGAGCTTGTGGCGCTCGGCGAGCTTGCGCAGCGCGCCGACCTGCTCGGCGATGAAGGCGACCGCCTCGTCCACGCCGCCTTCGCCCGGTTCGTCGTGACGCGAGCCTCCCGGCGCGCCTGATGCGGCGCGCGCCCGTTTCTTTCCCGGCCTAGTCACCAGCCCACCCCGAATCCATGCCCCGCGGAAACATTACGCCGATAGCAACCGCAACTCCAAGGTGGTATTTTGCAACTTTCTCGATATGAAACTTTTCCCATTCCCTGGGCCTTCAACAGCCCTCGATTTGACAGCGGAGGCCTCACCACCCATGTTCGGGTCGAAACGGCCGACCCGAATCTTTTCGTTTTCGGCCCCAAATTTTCCCGTAAGTTACTGGAACTACATGAATATCGTCATTGTGGAGTCGCCGGCGAAAGCCAAGACGATCAACAAGTATTTGGGCTCGTCCTACGAGGTTCTGGCCTCGTTCGGCCATGTCCGCGACCTCCCCGCGAAGAACGGTTCCGTCGATCCCGACGCCAATTTCAAGATGATCTGGGAGGTCGATCCCAAGGCGGCCGCCAGGCTCAACGACATCGCCAAGTCGCTCAAGGGTGCGGACCGCCTGATTCTGGCGACCGACCCTGATCGCGAGGGCGAGGCCATCTCCTGGCACGTGCTGGAGGTGATGAAAGAGAAGCGCGCGCTCAAGGACCAGAAGATCGAGCGCGTGGTGTTCAACGCCATCACCAAGCAGGCCGTCACCGACGCGATGAAGAACCCGCGCGAGATCGACGGCGCGCTGGTCGACGCCTATATGGCGCGCCGTGCGCTGGACTATCTCGTCGGCTTCACCCTCTCCCCCGTGCTGTGGCGCAAGCTGCCGGGTGCCCGCTCGGCCGGCCGCGTGCAGTCGGTGGCGCTGCGCCTCGTCTGCGACCGCGAGCTCGAGATCGAAAAGTTCGTGCCGCGCGAATATTGGTCGCTGATCGCGACCTTGCTCACCCCGCGCGGCGATGCGTTCGAGGCGCGCCTCGTCGGCGCCGACGGCAAGAAGATCCAGCGGCTCGACGTCGGCAGCGGCGCTGAAGCCGAAGACTTCAAGAAGGCGCTGGAGCTCGCGAACTACGCGGTGACCGCGGTCGACGCAAAGCCCGCGCGGCGCAATCCGCAGGCGCCCTTTACCACCTCGACCCTGCAGCAGGAAGCCAGCCGCAAATACGGCTTTGCGCCGGCGCATACGATGCGCATCGCGCAGCGCCTCTATGAAGGCATCGACATCGGCGGCGAGACCACCGGACTCATTACTTATATGCGTACCGACGGCGTGCAGATCGACCCGTCCGCGATCACCCAGGCGCGCAAGGTGATCGGCGAGGATTACGGCAACGCCTACGTGCCGGACGCCCCGCGCCAGTACCAGGCCAAGGCCAAGAACGCCCAGGAAGCGCACGAAGCGATCCGCCCGACCGACCTCTCGCGCCGTCCCGACGCCATGAGCCGCAAGCTCGATTCCGACCAGGCGCGGCTCTATGAGCTGATCTGGAAGCGCACCATCGCAAGCCAGATGGAATCGGCCGAGCTGGAGCGCACCACCGTCGACATCACGGCGAAAGCCGGCGGCCGGACGCTGGAGCTGCGCGCCACCGGCCAGGTCGTGAAGTTCGACGGTTTCCTCGCGCTCTACCAGGAAGGCCGCGACGACGAGGAGGACGAGGACTCTCGCCGCCTACCCGCGATGAGCCCGAACGATGCGCTCAAGCGGCAGTCGCTCTCCGTCACCCAGCATTTCACCGAGCCGCCGCCGCGCTTCTCGGAAGCATCGCTGGTCAAGCGCATGGAAGAGCTCGGCATCGGCCGGCCTTCGACCTATGCCTCGATCCTTCAGGTCCTGAAGGACCGCGGCTACGTCAAGCTGGAGAAGAAGCGTCTGCACGGCGAGGACAAGGGCCGCGTCGTGGTCGCGTTCCTCGAAAGCTTCTTCGCCCGCTATGTCGAGTACGATTTCACGGCCAATCTGGAAGAGCAGCTCGACCGCGTCTCCAACAACGAGATATCCTGGCAGCAGGTGCTGAAGGATTTCTGGACCGGCTTCATCGGCGCCGTCGACGACATCAAGGACCTGCGCGTGGCGCAGGTGCTGGACGTGCTCGACGACATGCTGGGCCAGCACATCTATCCGCCCCGCGCGGATGGCGGCGACATCAGGCAGTGCCCGAGTTGCGGCAACGGCCGGCTCAATTTGAAGGCCGGCAAGTTCGGCGCCTTCGTCGGCTGCTCGAACTATCCGGAGTGCCGCTACACCCGTCAGCTCGCAGCCGACAGCGAGGCGACGGCCGATCGTTCGCTCGGCCAGGACCCCGACACGGGCCGCGATGTCTGGGTCAAGGCCGGCCGCTTCGGGCCCTATATCCAGCTCGGCGAGCAGAAGGATTACGAGGAAGGCGAGAAGCCGAAGCGTGCGGGCATCCCGAAGGGCACCTCGCCCGGCGATGTCGAGCTTGAGCTTGCGCTGAAGCTGTTGTCGCTGCCGCGCGAAATTGGAAAACATCCGGAGACTGGTGAGCCGATCACGGCGGGCCTCGGCCGCTTCGGGCCGTTCGTGAAGCACGAGAAGACCTATGCCAGCCTGGAGGCCGGCGACGAGGTGTTCGACATCGGCATCAACCGCGCCGTCACGCTGATTGCGGAAAAGATCGCCAAGGGTCCGAGCCGTCGCTTCGGCGCCGATCCCGGCAAGGCGATCGGCGACCATCCGACGCTCGGAACCGTCACCGTGAAGGGCGGCCGCTACGGCGCCTATGTCACGGCCGGCGGCATCAACGCGACGATCCCGGCCGACATCGAGAAGGACGCCATCACGCTGGCGCAGGCGATCACACTGATCGACGAGCGCGCGGCCAAGGGCGGCGGCAAGAAGCCGAAAAAGGCAGCCAAGCCCGCCAAGGCGAAAAAGACTTCAGAGAAGGCTGACGGCGACGACGCCGCGCCGAAGAAGAAGAAACCGGCCGCGAAGAAAGCCGCGGCCAAATCCAAAACCGAATCCACCAGCAAGGCGCGCGCCGCCGTGTCGTCGACCGCAAAGACGTCGCCGACCAAGGCCGCCGCCACCAAGGCTCCGGCCAAGAAGAGTGCCGGCAAGACTTGAGATCAAGAATTAGAGGTTAAGTGAAACGCAACAATGACCGTGGCTTTCCCGACCGGCAAGCCATCGTCGCCTTCATCAAGGCAAATCCAGGAAAGGTCGGAACCCGCGAAATTGCACGCGAGTTCGGCCTGAAGAACGCCGATCGCGTCGAGCTCAAGCGCATGCTGCGCGAGCTCGCCGACGACGGGACCATCAAGAAGAAGCGCCACAAGGTCTCCGAGCCCGATGCGCTGCCGCCGACCCTGGTCGCCGACATCACCGGCCGCGACCGCGACGGCGAGCTGATCGCCTCCCCCACCGAATGGGACGAGGTCGAGAACGGCGAACCGCCCAAGATCATCATCGAGATGCCGCGCCGGCCGAAGCCCGGCACCGCCGCCGGCGTCGGCGACCGCGCGCTGCTGCGCGTCGAGCCGACCAACGAGGCCGAAGGGCCGGCCTATCGCGGCCGCGTCATCAAGGTGTTCGACAAGGCGAAGAGCCGCATCCTCGGCGTATTCCGCAGCCTGCCCGAAGGCGGCGGACGGCTCGTGCCCGTCGACAAGAAGATGGCGGACCGCGAGCTGAACATCGCCCCTGCCGACACCAAGGACGCACAGGACGGCGATCTCATCAGCGTCGACATCGTCCGCACGCGCAGCTTCGGCCTCGCCTCCGGCCGCGTCAAAGAAAAGCTCGGCTCGGTCAAGTCCGAGAAGGCGATCAGCCTGATCGCGATCTACGCCCACGAGATCCCGCTGCAATTCTCCCCCGCCGCCGAGCGCGAAGCGGAGGCCGCGGAGCCCGCGAACCTGAAGGGGCGCGAGGACTGGCGCGACGTGCCGCTTCTCACCATCGATCCGCCCGACGCCAAGGATCACGACGACGCGGTGCACGCCGAGCCCGACCCCGATCCGAACAACAAGGGCGGCTTCATCGTCAACGTCGCCATCGCCGATGTGAGCTTCTACGTCCGGCCGGGCTCGGCGCTCGACCGCGACGCGCTCGACCGCGGCAACTCGGTCTATTTTCCCGACCGCGTCGTGCCGATGCTGCCGGAGCGCATCTCCAACAATCTCTGCTCGCTGGTGCCGGGCGAGCCGCGCGGCGCGCTCGCGGTGCGCATGGTGCTCGGCCCCGACGGCCGCAAACGCTCGCATACGTTCCACCGCATCCTGATGCGCTCGGCCGCAAAACTCAGCTACGCGCAGGCGCAGGCTGCGATCGATGGGCGGCCCGATGACATCACCGGCCCCCTGCTCGATCCGATCCTGAAGCCGCTCTATGCGGCCTATGCCTGCGCCAAGCGCGCACGCGACGAACGCGATCCGCTCAATCTCGATCTGCCCGAGCGCAAGATCCTGCTCAAGAGCGACGGCACGGTCGATCGTGTCGTGGTCCCCGAGAGGCTCGATGCGCACAAGCTGATCGAGGAGTTCATGATCCTCGCCAATGTCGCGGCGGCCGAGATGCTGGAGAAGAAATCGCTCCCGCTGATCTACCGCGTGCATGACGAGCCGACGCTGGAGAAGGTCCACGCACTCGCGGAGTTTCTGGAGACGCTCGACGTTCCCTTCGCCAAATCTGGCGCGCTGCGCCCGACGTTGTTCAACCGCGTGCTGGCCCAGCTCGAAGGCCACGACTATTACCCGCTGGTCAGCGAGGTCGTGCTGCGCGCCCAGGCGCAGGCGGAATATTCCTCCGAGAACTACGGGCATTTCGGCCTGAACCTGCGCCGCTACGCGCATTTCACCTCGCCGATCCGCCGCTATGCCGACCTCGTCGTGCACCGTGCGCTGGTGCGCGCGCTCGGCCTCGGCGAAGGCGCCCTGCCCGACAGCGAGACGCCGGAAACCCTGAGCGAAGTCGCCGCGCATATTTCGGTCACCGAACGGCGCGCGATGAAGGCGGAGCGCGAGACCGTCGACCGCTTGATCGCGCATCACCTCGCCGACCGCATCGGCGCGAGCTTCCAGGGCCGCGTCTCCGGCGTCACCCGCGCCGGGCTCTTCGTCAAGCTGGCTGAAACCGGTGCCGACGGCCTGATCCCGATCCGATCCCTCGGCACGGAATATTTCAACTATGACGAGAGCCGGCACGCCCTCGTCGGCACGCGCAGCCGCACCATGTATCAGCTCGGCGATGTCGTCGACGTCCGCCTGATCGAAGCTGCTCCCATCGCGGGCGCACTGCGCTTCGAGCTGCTGGGATCGGCAAGCGAAACCGCACCGCGCGACCGCAGGCGCCCCCATCCGCAGCGCCGTCCCTCCATCAAGGCCCATCCCGGACGCAGCCCGGACAAAAAACGCAAGCCGGCGAAGCAAAAGCCTGGCAAAGGGAAGGCCAAGGGAAAGAACAAGGGTAAAGGCAAGAAGGGCAAGGCATGGTGACGATGAGCACGGCCCCAAAAACCTGGACGCGCGAGACCGGTCTGGTCGAGAAGCGCGACGTCTTTGCCGCGATGAAGCGCGGCTTTCGCAGCCGCTGCCCGCGCTGCGGCCAGGGAAAGCTGTTCCGCGCCTTCCTGAAGACGGCGGATAATTGCGCCAAATGCGGGCTCGACTTCACGCCGCACCGCGCCGACGACCTGCCCGCCTATCTCGTCATCGTCATCGTCGGACACATCGTGGTGCCGACGATCCTCTGGATCGAGACCAATTATTCGACGCCGGTCTGGCTCAGCTTCGCGGCCTATCTGCCCTTCACCTTCGTCGCCTCGCTCGCGCTGCTGCAGCCGGTGAAGGGAGCTGTGGTCGGCTTGCAATGGGCTCTGCGCATGCACGGGTTTGACGAGAACCCTCCGGATGGTATTCCGCCTGTGTAAGCAAGCAAAAGAACGATCTGGGTGAGGACATGACGGATACGGCGCAGGCCACGGAGAAAGCCAGGGTTCACGAGGAAAAGGAAGCGGATCACCATCCCTATTTCCGCCCGAAGGACGCGGCGACCCTGATCCTTGTCGATCGCAGCGATGCCATTCCAAAAGTTTTGGTCGGCAAGCGGCACGACAAGGTGGTGTTCATGCCCGGCAAGTTCGTGTTCCCGGGCGGACGTGTCGACAAGGCTGACTACCGCGTGCCCTGTGCGGCGCCCATCACCACCGAGCTCGAAGCCAACCTCGCCAAGGGCAGCCCGAAGACCCCAGCCTCGCGCGCCAAGTCGCTCGCCATCGCCGCGATCCGCGAAGCCTGCGAGGAGACCGGCCTCTGTCTCGGCCGCAAGACCGAGGGCAAGGCGAAGCTGGAAGGTCCCTGGAAGCCGTTTGCGGATGCAGGCCTGCTGCCCGATCCCTCGAGCCTGTTCCTGATTGCCCGCGCGATCACCCCGCCCGGCCGCGTCAAGCGGTTCGACACGCGCTTCTTCACCGCCGATGCCTCCGCGATTGCCCACCGCGTCGATGGTGTGATCCACGCCGATGCCGAGCTGGTCGAACTGGTCTGGGTCGAGCTCGGCTCGAAGCCGCTCGCCGACCTGCATCCGATGACACGCAATGTGCTCAACGAGCTCGACACGCGCCTTGCCACCGGCCCGCTGCGCCACGATGCGCCGGTGCCGTTCTTCCATTTCTACGGCGGCAAGATGCAGAAGGATATTTTGGGCTGATCAAGCGGCATCCGGCTCGGTGCCGACATAGTCGCGCGCCGGCAGCTTGAGGACGCGGCCGATCTCGTTTGCGAGCTGGTCCGCCTCCTCGCGCCTGGTGAAGCTCTGGAGCGTGATCGGTTCTGTGCCCTTGTTGCCGCAGAGATTGACGTCGTACGTCGTCAGATCCGTGTCGTAGTCGTCGGTAACACTGATGAAGTGATAGTCGGCGAGATCACGCAATGAGCGGATGTTCAGCGGACCGAACTGCCTGGTGATGACGATCTGGCGCAGCGTCTCGTTGAGCACGACGAAGGTGCGGAAGGTGAGCAGGATCAGTCCGGGGATGCCGACGAGCAGCCCGAGTGCCGTGAACACCAGCACCGGAACGAGATCGTCGGCAAGCCGTCCGAAGCCGAAAAAGTCCTGACGCAGGCCGAGCGCGACATTCCACAGCAGATAGAAGCTCGCCGCCAGCAGCGGCAACGACAGCAGCCGGCCGACCCACGGCATGGACCGGTCGATGCGGACGGTGCCGCCATCCACGGTCATTGCGCCTGCCATAAGCGTCTCCTTGGGAGCGAAGGTCATGGCTTGGTCGGTGCGAGCGGCGGGTTGGTTCGATGAGGCCCCCCGTCATTCCGGGGCGCGCCCCTTGGCGCGAGCCCGGAATCCATCCATCGGCCGTCCCTGCGGCCCAATGGATTCCGGGCTCGCGCTGCGCGCGCCCCGGAATGACGCGTTTGTGCTGAGAGAGCCGCGAAAAACAAAAGATTCTTCCCGCCTCCCCCAATGGCGCAGCTCCGCGGCATGCCTATGTCTTTCCCCAACGACACCCAGAACGGATACGGGGCGATGGCACAACGGCAACTCAAGCTCGGCGCGTTCATGCGCCCGATCAGCATTCACACCGGCGCATGGCGCTATCCCGGAGCCTGGCCCGACGCCAATTTCAATTTCGGGCATATCAAGACGCTGATCCAGAAGCTCGAGGCCGGCAAGTTCGACGCCTTCTTCATGGCCGATCACCTGGCCGTGCTGAACATGCCGGTCAATGCGCTCAAGCGCAGCCACACCGTGACCTCGTTCGAGCCGTTCACGCTGCTGTCGGCGCTCTCTGCTGTCACCGAACGGATCGGCCTGATCGCAACGGGCTCGACCACGTTCGACGAGCCCTATCACGTCGCCCGGCGTTTCGCCTCGCTCGACCATCTCAGCGGCGGGCGCGCGGGGTGGAATATCGTCACCACCTCGAACCCGGACGCGGCGCTGAATTTCGGCCTCGACGATCACATGGAGCATGCCGAGCGCTACAAGCGCGCTCGCGAGTTCTACGACGTCGTCACGGGCCTGTGGGATTCCTTCGCCGATGACGCCTTCGTGCGCGACGTCGAGAGCGGACTGTTCTTCGATCCCGCCAAGATGCACACGCTCGACCACAACGGCAAATATCTGAAAGTGCGCGGCCCCCTCAACATCGCCCGCCCCGTGCAGGGCTGGCCCGTCATCGTGCAGGCCGGCGCGTCGGACGACGGCAGGCAGCTCGCGGCCGAGACGGCGGAAGCCGTGTTCACCGGCGGCGGCACCCTCGCCGACGGACAGAAGCTCTATGCCGACATCAAGGGCCGGATGGAAAAGGTCGGCCGCGACCCCGAGCATCTCAAGATCCTGCCCGGCGCCTTCGTCGTGGTCGGCGACAGTGTCGACGAGGCCAAGGAGAAGCGCGCGCTGCTCGACAGCCGCGTGCACTACGAGAGCGCCATCGCCTCGCTCTCCGTCATCCTCGGCACCGATGCCTCCGGCTTCGACCCGGACGGACCGCTCCCCGAGATCCCCGAGACCAATGCCAGCAAGAGCGGCCGCCAGCGCATGGTGGACCTTGCCGCCCGCGACAAGCTCACCGTGCGCCAGCTCGCCCAGCGCGTCGGCGGCTATGGCGGTCTGTCCTTCGTCGGGACGCCTAAGACCATCGCCGACCAGATGGAGGAATGGCTGGTCGGGCGCGGCTCCGACGGCTTCAACATCATGTTCCCGTTCCTGCCCGCCGGCCTCGACGATTTCGTCGACAAGGTCGTGCCGGAGCTGCAAAGGCGCGGAATCTTCCGGAAAGAGTATGAAGGGGCCACCCTGAGGGAGAATCTCGGCCTTCCCAGGCCGAAAAACCGGTTCTTCGAGGCGTAATCGGGCCGATTTGAGTGGTTTTCCGCCCCTGGAGCCCCGTTTGGGCTCTAGGCTGTTGTTTTTGGCGCGTTTTCTTGACGCGAACCGGTGCTCCCTTCGCTGGAAAACGCTTCGAAACCTTGACATCAGGCGGTTTCTGGCTAGGTTGCCGGCCAACGCGGGCCGTTTGGCCGGCTCCAGATTCCCCAATATTCTGAGGTTCAGAACATGGCCAAAGCGGTCACCATCAAGGTCAAGCTCGTGTCCTCGGCCGACACCGGCTTCTACTACGTCGCCAAGAAGAACTCGCGCACCATGACCGACAAGCTGGTCAAGAAGAAGTACGATCCGGTCGCGCGCAAGCACGTCGAATTCCGCGAAGCCAAGATCAAGTAAGATCACGGATCAGCGTTGAAGAGTTTTGCGGGGCCCTCACGGGCCCCGTTTTCGTTTGAGACCCCACGTGTCCTCGACACGCTGCAGCGTGCAACGCTGCTGCGCGGTGTCACGAGAACGAATTGACGCGCTCCGCTTTCCGCGGACCACGAGGCCAAACATTGGGCAGAGACCGTCTCAACCTTCGGTTGATCGACTCCAAATGTATGTTACCGTGAAGTTACCGGTGCGGAATTGCCGTTCCGGCATTGGAAGGACATGGTCATGAGAATCTCATCTAGCCTTGTCGTGCCTTCTACCATCGCCATCCTGTCGACCGCCCTACTGTGCGCCCCGGCGTTGTCGCAAATCCCGAACGGCTCCGCCGCCACGCTTCCCCCGATCACGGTCGATGCGCCGAAGCCGGTGGCAAAGCCCAATGTGTCGGACCGGGGAGCAAACACAACGGCGCCGCGCCGGACCACGCCGACCACGCGAACGGTCACCGCGCGCACGCCTTCGTACGCGCCGGGCTCGCCCATGGCGCGGCTTGCCAGCCTTGAGAAAGTCGCCAGCAGCTGCAACGGCGGCTGTGCATCCAGCTTCCGGCACGGCAACGAGCCGTGGATCGGATGCAGCGAGTCGGGCGGCAATGTGAACTATGGACCGTTCTCGCCGACGTGCCGGGACACCATCACCCATGCATCCTACGAGAACTGCGTCGAGACCAAGGTGTTTCTGGGCGAAAATCGAAACCGGGCCCACTGGTTCTGCAGCAGCTTGGCTGCCGGCAACAGGTTCAAGGTCGCCGATCTCAAGCGGTCGGGACGCGCGCGCTAGTTCTTTCTCTCCGCAGGCTGTCTGTTGCGGATGAGCTCCAGCTCTCTGTTGTCCTGGACGCGGTGCAGCGCACCGGCCGATGCTTCGCATCGCCGGGCGCTTTGCCCTGTGTCTGGGGCACGAAAGCGCGGCTTGACGTAATCCACCCCGAATACCCCAGCATTCGAGCGGCTATGGACCAAGTGTGACCAACCTCGCAGAGTGCCATCGGCGGCTTCTTTATCTCCAGCGGGATCGTTGCATGAACTTGGTCCATTGCCGTGAAGAGCCATTTGCCCCTGCTGGATCCCTTGCGTTTCGCCGCCGCGCTCGGCGTTGCCGTCTTTCACCAGATGTTTTGGTCGTGGGCCTGGACCTCGATCGGCGTCCCCGGCTTTGAGCGCACCGTCGCCGCGGATGTGCTCTACCCCTCCGCCGCCCCCTTCACCTGGTTCGGCTGGGTCGGCGTCGAGATCTTCTTCGTCATCTCCGGTTTCGTCATCGCCAATTCGGCGGCCCTGTCTTCGCCGGGCGCGTTCCTGCTCGGCCGCGCGCTCAGGCTTTATCCGGCGGTCTGGGTCTGCGCCACCGCGACCCTGCTCGTTCTGCTGCTGTTCGGCAGCGGCCCGGCGTCCGAACTGATCGTGCCCTACGTCCACGCGATGCTGATGGTGCCCAAGGGCGTCACGGGCCAGTGGCTCGACGAGGTCTACTGGACGCTGGCCGCCGAGACGGCATTCTATGGCCTCGTGTTTTGCGCGATGCTGACGCGTAAGATCACCCTGCGGCACCTCGCCTTCGGCCTCACCATCTACAGCGCGATCTTCAATGCCGTTGCGCTGCTGGTGCTGGCCTGCACGACGCCATCCGACCTGCCCTATCTCGTCATCCTGATGTTCCGGGTGCCGTGCGCGGCCTTCCTGCTGAGCCATGGTTGTTTCTTTGCGCTCGGCATCTGGCTGTTCATCTCCGCGAACAGGGAACTGACGGCGCTCGAAAAGATCGCCTTTGCCGTCACCTGTGTTTCGGGGGCCGCGGAGATCTATTTCTTCGCCTCGTTCTTCCTGACCTCGATCCCCGCCATCGCGGATCAATCGGCTCTGGTGCCGATCATGGTCTGGGCGTTTGCTGTGCTCCTCATCGCTCTTGCCGCGAGACGAAACAGGCACTCGGCGGGCACCACGCCCTCCGAAGCGCCGGCCTATCTGCGAACCCTGGGACTGATCACCTACCCGCTCTATCTCACCCACAACGTCATCGGCACGGCGATCATCCGCGCCCTGGTCGAGGCGGGCCTGGATGCGACCTCGGCCCTGTGGATCGCGCTGGGCCTGCTTGTCCTGGTCTGCTGGTTCATCTGCGCGAAGATCGAGCCGGCGGTCAGGCTGACGCTGACGCAGGCCCTTGCGCATTTCGGAACGCTCCCGAAGAGGTTGCCGGCCCCGCGTCGCTCAGTGTTGGCCCGTGGGCTGCGCCTTCCGCGGCCCGTCGCGGCCAGGGCGAACGTCGCGGTGACCTAGCCGATCTCGGCCGTCTCATCTGACTGCGAACGGCGCTTGATAAGGCCGCCCGAAAGGCACGCCGTTGATGACGGTCTGGATCGGCTTGAGATAGGCCTTGCCGTCCCGCTTGTTGTTGCGGGTATCGACGAAGCTGACCGGCCCCTCCACCAGCTCCATGATGGCGACATCGCCGGGCGCGCCGACCTGCAGGGTGCCGATCTTCGGCGCGCGATCGATGATCTTCGCCGGCGCCGTGGTGGCCATTGCGACCACCTGCTCCAGCGTAAAGCCCAGAATCATGAACTTGCTCATCACATTGGGCAGGAACGGCATGCCCGGCGAATTGCCGGAGAAGACATGGATATCGGAGGAGATCGTATCCGGCGCGCAACCGCCGGGGATCGCGACCTCCGCCACGGTGAAATCGAAGCTGCCGCCGCCATGGCCGACGTCGAACATGACGCCACGCTGCTTGGCTGCCAGGGCCGCGGGCAGCAGCTTGCCGTCCTGGACGATGTTGGTAAAGACGTTCGACATGTTCGGGGCGCCTGAATAGGCGTGGGTCAGTACGTCACCCGGGCGGAGCAAGTCGAGAATCTGCGACATCAGCTCCTTGGACTCGACGCCGCCGATATGCACCATCATCTTTGCCGGCCAGCCGCACATCTCGCACGCCTGGATGGCCCGCTTGAGCGGCTCGAGCCCGTGCTTGAAGATCACGTTCTCCGACATGCGCACCTTGACCCCGAGCAGGAAGTCGGGGTTCTCGGCCAGTGCCATCGCGCAAGCCTCGGTCTGCGCGATGTCGATGTTGTAGAGCTCGGCGACCGGAAATGCCGACAGGCCGTTATTGGCGATATGGACGAAGGCGTACATCCGCGCCCGCGTCTGGGCCACGATGAACCGGCGCAACGCCGCCAGATTGTTGACCCCGGCATCGCCCGCCGACACGACGGTCGTCGTGCTCTGGAACTGCACGAGCTCGTCGGCGGGAATGCCGATCGCCGATCCATAGGGATAGACGTGACTATGCAGGTCGATGAGACCGGGCATCACGAGCTTGCCCGATGCGTCGATGCTCTTGAGCGCGCGCTCGGCGGGGATCGTCTCCTGCACCGTCTCGATCATGCCCCAGCGAATGCCGATATCGCGCCTCGCGCGCAGCGACTGGCTGGGGTCGAGCACCTCGCCGCCGCGGATCACCAGATCGTATTTGTCGTTCGGCCCCATCGCGGCCCGCGCCGGCGAGGCAAGGCCGACGGCTGCGGCTGATGTCGAAAGTGCCAGGAAATCGCGGCGCGACAATTCGGACATGATTATCCCTCCCCGTGTGTTTTTTATTCGCGGTTCGACGAGCAGCTCCCGCCTTCGGCAAGAAAGCGGGAATTCGAATTGAATCGATGAAGCTGGAGCACGTCGCCCGGAGAGCGCGATCCTATGCTTGCATCCGAAGGCTGGCGAGCCGGGAAATTTTCCAGAACCGGATGAACTTTGCCGGACCGGCTTCGACTAAGGCGGCCAATCCGCCGGCCGGGCCAGGTCGCTCGCGGCGTGAAGCGTTCGCATCGTCCTTGGCCACGGCCGCCGAGAACTGCAAAAGCCGCATCGCCGTAGTTGCCGCTCGCCGAGTCCGCTTTCCATGCAGACGGTGACGTTCAACGCAGTCTGTCGGATGTCCGCCTTGGGCTAGAAGCGGGCATTCTGCCACTGCTGCCGCATCAAACGTAAGCGGTCTCGGCGAGCGCTGCTGCGGTGCCTGTGATCCCGCGGTCGATGACCGTAATGAAGCAGCGCTTGGCCTCGCTTGCGTTCCGCGTGCGATCAAAAAGCTTCTGCGCTTCGGCAAAGGCTACGGTCCAAACCGATACGATCAGTCCGGCTGCAAGATGAGCGTTCGGATCATCCGTCGGTTGGTTGCTGGTCTCGGCCAGCACAATGGCAAGTGCGCGGGTAAAATCGTCTCGCATTTCCCGCGCTCGCGCCTTGAGCGCTTCACTGTCCATGGCCGTCTTGACGAACCGCCTCGTGTCGTCGGACAGCAGCATGAACTCATGATCCCGCGTAACGAGGTCATGCGCCAGTATGCGGACCGCTTCGATCGGCGAAACGCCGGGCTTGCGTCCGCGAACGGCTCCGAAGGCCAAAGCCTGGATCTCTTCCTCGCGGTCGAAGAACATATCCTCTTTGCGAGGGAAATGATTGAAGACCGTCATGCGCCCGACGTCAGCGACAGCAGCAACGTCGTCGATCGTCACGGCGTCGAACCCCCGTTCCATAAACAGTCGGGTCGCTGCGTCCGAGATGCTCTGACGCGTGGCCAAACGCTTGCGGGTTCGGCGGTTGTCCTTGTCGTCCATCAGCCCTTGCCTTTAATTGTACTTAGTATATATTGGTATTGAGTATATATAACTATTCTCATCTCCGTGGTGCCCTTTTGCTCAATCAATCCAATGCCGACCAAAGCCCCACCCCGCCCGCCGGCAGCCCCGTCCTCGTGAGTGGTGCAAGTTTCGCGGGCCTGGCGACAGCTTACTGGCTCAACCGTTTGGGCTACCGGGTCACGGTTGTCGAGCTTGCACCCGGACTTCGCAAAGGCGGAACGCCGGTCGACATCGAAGGCGAGACCATCACCATTCTCGAACGAATGGGCATGTTCGAAGCCGTTCGGGCCAAGACGCTTCCCCCGCGCGCGTTTGAATGTAAGGACGCCCAAGATCACACGCTTGGCGGCTTCGGTGTAGAGACTGGTCCGGATGCTGCGCCGCCTGCTCGTTTCGAAATACACCGCGATGATCTGTTGGACATCCTCTTCGCGGGGATCGATGGGTCGGTCGAGCTTCGGTTCGGCCGATCGATCAAGCGCCTGGAGGATAGTCATGGCGGCGTTATGGTCACACTCGACGATGGGTCACAGCATGCCTTTGCGCTCGTGTTTGGCTGCGATGGCAACCGCTCCAACACCAGAAGGCTGGTGTTCGGCGACGAGAAAAATTTCACTTACTTCATGGGAGGCTATGTCTACCTGAAGGTCGTGCCGGAGACTGGACTTCTGCCGCCCAACGTATCGCAGGTATACAGCGTGCCCGGTCTGACAACGATGTTGAACGGCTATGACGACCGTACCGACATCGCCTTTGCTTTCCGCACCGAAAGCGAAATCGAATACGACTATCGCAACCGCGCGCAGCAGCGCGCGATGATTCACGACCGTTTCGACGGACTAGGCTGGAAAGTGCCGGCCGCCTTGAACCTTATGGGCACCGACGAAGATTTTTACTTCGACAGGATCAACCAGATTCGGATGCCGATTTGGTCGAAAGGACGGATCGCGCTGGTGGGGGACGCGGCGTATTGCGTGTCCCCGGTGGCAGGCATGGGCGGCTCAATGGCGATCATCGGCGCAGGACGGCTTGCCGAAGCATTGGAGCGGCACGGCGACGACCACGCTGCCGCGTTCCAGGAGTATCACGACAATCTGCACACCTTCGTCGATGACGTTCAAAAGCGGGCCGCCACCGAGGGCATGGCAATGATATTTCCTGCCAGCGAGGCCGAAATTTCGGAGCGTGACAGAAAGCTTCGCGACGGCGAGCTGGAATTATAGGCCCGCGACCGCACGCCCCCTACGCCGTCCGCAGCACCGGCGTTGGCGGCTGCGAGGGCCTGAGGAGCGCGAACGCGACCTGGACGATGCCGCCGGCAAGACCGAGCGCGACGCCGATGCGCCAGGCCATGGTGTAGGAGCCCAGCGCGTCGTAGAGCACGCCTCCTCCGTATGCGCCGAGGAAGCTGCCGATCTGGTGGCTCATGAAGGCGAGGCCCTGGATCATCGCCTGCCAGCGCAGACCGAACATCTCTGCGACTGCGCCCGCAACGAGCGGGCCGACGCCCATCCAGAGGAAGCCCATGATCGCGCCGAACAGCAGGGTCGAGAACGGCGTCGCCGGCAGCATGAAGTACCAGGCGAGCGCCAGCGAGCGCAGCACGTAGATGCCTCCAAGAAGCGCCAGCTTGTTCCAGCGCTGGCCGGCCCAGCCGAAGAACAGCGAGCCCAGCACGTTGAAGCCGCCGATCATGCCGAGCGTCTGCGCGCTGAGCATCGGGTCGAGGCCGCAGATCGCGAGATAAGACGGCAGATGCGTGGTGAGGAACACCAGCTGCATGCCGCAGACGAGATAGGCGCAGGTCATCACCATGAAGGAGGCGTTGCCGAATGCCGCCTTCGCCACGGACGCCGCGCTGGCATCGCCGATGTCGTCGGCGGCGGGCTTGGGCAGCGGGACCTGATCGACGCGGCCCGCATACCAGGCCGCGGGGATCATCAGCACCGACATCACGACGAAACCGGCAAGCCCGACGCGCCAGCCAAAGCCCTCGTTGAGCATCTGCCCGATCGGCGCCGACAGCAGCGCACCGAGCGAGCCCGCGCCTGAGACGATGCCGAGCACGGTGGAGCGCACCGTTGCGGGGACGGCGCGCGCCGCCACCGACATCGCGATCGCGGCCGCGGTGCAGGCCAGTGACGTCCCGATCAGCACGCCGGCGCCGATCATGATGCTGACCAGCCCGTTCGCCGTCGCCATCAGCACGAGCCCCGCGATATACATCAGCGAGCCCACGATCATGATGGGACGGAAGCCATAGCGCACGGTCATGGCGCCTGCGAGCGGCTGCAGGAAGCCCCAGGCGAGGTTTTGAACCGCCAGCGCCAGCGTGAAATCCGAGATCGACAAGTGGATGTCGTGCGTCAGCGGCTGCATGAAGATGCCGAGCGACTGCCGCAGCCCCATGCTCAGCGTCAGCATGATCGAGGCGCCGATCAGGATGGGCAATGTCGGACGCAGGACCTGCAACAGGGGCATTTTCTTCTCCCTCGTGGGCACGGCGCGAAGGCCGTCGTCTGCTTTTGCCGCTGATTTTGATTACACAGATCTGTGTACTTAGGCTATGAATGGCTGTTGCTGTCAAGCGAACAGGATGCATTCCGCTGCATGGCTCCCCCGCCCGCCCCACAGACGATGAAAGAGCGGATCCTTCAGACCGCTGACAAGTTGTTCTATCTGCAGGGAATTCGCGCCATCGGCGTCGACACCATCGCGGCCGAGATCGGCATCAGCAAGCGCACGCTGTACAATCATTTCCCGTCCAAGGACGCGCTGATCACCGCCTATCTGGAGCGCCGCTTCGTGAGCGCGCGCCCCTCCGACAAGCCGCCGGCCGAGCAGATTCTTGCGACGTTCGATTCGCTGGAGCGGCGCTTTGCGGCGAAAGACTTCCGCGGCTGCCCCTTCGTGAACGCAGTCGCCGAGCTCGGCCCGGCCGACCTCGCCGTGAAGAAGATCGCGGTCGCCTTCAAGGAAAGCCGCCGCATCTGGTTTCGCGATCGGCTCAACGAGCTCGGCGTGGCCGATGCGGAGGCGCTGGCTACGCAGCTGGTGCTGCTGGTCGACGGCTCCATCGCGCAGGACTTGGTGCGCGACGATCCCGCGATGGCGCGCGCGGCGAAGGAAGCGGCGAAGGTGCTGTTGCGGAATGCAGGGGTGGATGTGGGGGATGAAGTAGCGAAGCCGGTGAAGGGCAAGCGCCCGCCCCAGTGAGTGCTGTCACCGCAATTTCGGTGTCATGCCCCGCGGAGGCGGGGCATCCAGTATTCCAAAGACAGTGAGGTTCTAGCCGAGAAGCCGCGGCGTACTGGATTCCCCGCCTTCGCGGGGAATGACAGCGGAGTTCAGAGGATCGCGGCGATCCGACCAACATGCCCCTGTTTTGCCCGACGGGTCCAACGACGCGACCGCAAGCAAAACGCCTTTTTGCACCCGCCTAACCCATTGATCCGGCTCACGCCGGCTACTGTGCATGGGGTTGTTTTGCAGCTTTTATGTCGCGGCGGCCGTCACGCCGCCTGCGACACCACGCGGTTGCGGCCGTCGTGCTTGGCGCGGTAGAGCGCGGTGTCGGCGCGCTTGAGGACGTCGGCGACCGCCTCGCCCTTCTGCTCCAGCGTGGTGAGGCCGATCGAGATCGTGACCTCGATGCGCTTGGTGCCCTTGTGGATCGCGAACGGCTCGCCCGCGATCGAGCGGCGCAGGCGCTCGGCGACCATGCCGGCGACGTGGAGATCGGTCTCGGGCATCACGATGACGAATTCCTCGCCGCCGTAGCGGCAGGCGAGATCAATGCCGCGGATCGACTTGCGGACCCGCACCGCGAACTCGCGCAGCACGTCGTCGCCGGCATCGTGACCGTAATTGTCGTTGATCGACTTGAAGAAGTCGATGTCCAGGATCATCAGCGCCAGCGGTTTGCCGCGGGCCGCGGCCTGATCGGCGAGCGTCGCGAGATGGCTCTCCATGTAGCGGCGATTGTGCAGGCCGGTGAGCGCGTCGGTGATCGCCATCTCGATCGAGTTCTGCACGTTGTCGCGCAGGTGATCGGTGTAGCGGCGGCGGCGGATCTGCGTGCGGGCGCGCGCGAGCAGCTCGTTCTTGTCGATCGGCCGCAGCAGATAGTCGTTCACGCCGATCTCGAGGCCGCGCAGCAGCCGCGTCGAGTTCTCGGGGTCGGCGATCGCCAGGATCGGCACATGGCGCGTCCGCTCCAGCGAGCGCGCCTGGCTGCAGAGCCTGAGGCCGTCGAAATTGTTGAGGTCGAGCGAGACGATCAGGAGGTCGTAATTGCCTTCGGCGGCGTGGAACAGTGCCTCCGTCGGGTTCGGCTCGACGTCGATGGTGTGCTCGGCCGCGAGGATCGTCGCCAGCCGCTCATAGGAGGACTCGCGGTCGTCGACCAGCAGGATGCGGCCGCCCTTGCCTGTGTCGGTCACGGCGCTGCGCTCGGGCGCCTGCATGCCGATCTCGAGCGAGGTGATGGCGCGCATGCGCAGCTCGTCGGTCATCATCTTCAGCCGCGTCAGCGAGCGCACGCGCGCGATCAGCACGACGTCGGAGACGGGCTTTGTCAGGAAGTCGTCGGCGCCCGCCTCGAGCCCGCGATTGCGGTCGGACGGGCTGTCGAGCGCCGTCACCATGACGACGGGAATGTGATGCGTGGCGGGATCGGTCTTGAGGCGACGGCAGACTTCGAAGCCGTCGATATCGGGCATCATCACGTCGAGCAGGATGATGTCGCATTCGGCGCGGGCGCAGATCGCCAGCGCCTCGGTGCCGTTCGCGGCGGTCATCACGTCGAAATATTCGGCGGACAGTCGGGCTTCGAGCAGTTTGACGTTGGCGGGAACGTCATCGACGACCAGGATACGCGCGGACACTGTGAACTCACTTCCTATCCGATAAAACGCCGGACCGTCTCGATGAATTTGCCGACCGAGATCGGCTTGGACAAATAGGCCTCGCAGCCGCCCTCGCGGATGCGCTCTTCGTCGCCCTTCATCGCGAACGCCGTGACCGCGACGACGGGAATGGAACGCAGCTCCGGATCGTCCTTGATCCAGCGCGTCACCTCGAGGCCCGAGACCTGCGGCAATTGGATATCCATCAGCACGAGGTCGGGCCGCATCTTGCGAACCAGGTCGAGCGCCTCATATCCGTTGCTGGTGCCGGAGGTCTGGTAGCCGTGCGCCTCCAACAGGTCGCGGAAGAGCTTCATGTTGAGCTCGTTGTCTTCCACGATCAGGACGGTCTTAGCCATCCCGCCCTCCTGATTGGCACGAAGCCGGATACATGTGACGCCTCAGGCGCCGCTCGTCGGCGCTTCGAAAACTGGATTCAAACTAGCCTCAGATTCGCTTGAGTTTCGTTAAACCCGAGGGGCCACTTCCTGCGACGTGGTTTCCAGTTGCTTGCCCCGGGCTCGCAACACTCAAGGCCAAGACTCACTCCCAAGACTCGGGCATGATGCAAAGTAGACACCGAAAGTTAACGGAAAGGCAAACTGGGCCCGTGAAAAAGCCTGTTCACAACCCCCGCGAAGTCGCTGAAATCGTTGCGATTCAGGCATTGTCCTTCGTCGCGGGCGAGCCCGAGCGGCTGGGCCTGTTCCTGGCCGAGACAGGGGTCGGTCCCGAGACCCTGCGCAATGCCGCCGCCGACCCCAATTTCCTGCTCAGCGTGCTCGATTTCGTGCTGCGCGATGACGCCACCGTGAAGGCTTTTGCCAGCTCCGCGGAACTGCACCCCACCAATGTCGCCGCGGCCCGTCAGGTCCTCGGCGATGCGCTGGGCGATCGCTCCTGGGAGCGCGACGTGCCGTGACCGTCCCCGATCCGGCCGGGCCCCGCTGCTTCTGCCGGGATTGTCTGGCCGATCTGGACATGGGCGTGCGGCGCTGCTCTGCCTGCGGTTCCCCTCGCCTGGTCCTCCACCGCGCGCTTGCCGCGCTGACCATCGCCCATATCGATTGTGACGCGTTCTACGCGACCGTCGAGAAGCGGGACAGTCCTGACATCGCCGACAAGCCCGTCATCATCGGCGGGGGCAAGCGCGGCGTGGTGTCGGCCGCCTGCTACATCGCGCGCACCTATGGCGTGCGCTCGGCCATGCCGATGTTCAAAGCGCTGGAGGCCTGCCCGCATGCGACCGTGATCCCTCCGGACATGGCGAAATATGTCCGCGTCGGCCGCGAGGTGCGCCAGGCCATGCAGGCGCTGACGCCGCTGGTCGAGCCGCTCTCGATCGACGAGGCCTTCCTCGACCTCTCCGGCACCGAGCGGGTGCACGGCATGATCCCGGCGAAGGTGCTGGCGCGCTTTGCCCGCGAGGTCGAGCGCGACATCGGCATCTCCGTTTCGGTCGGCCTGTCCTGCAACAAGTTTCTGGCCAAGATCGCCTCCGATCTCGACAAGCCGCGCGGCTTTGCCGCGCTCGACCAGGAGGAAGCGCGCGCGATGCTGGCCGAGAAGCCGGTCGGCTTCATCTTCGGCGTCGGCCCCGCCACGCAGGAGCGCCTCGTGCAGCGCGGCTTCCGCGTCATCGCCGATCTGCAGAAGGCCGACGAGATCGAGATGATGCGGCAGTTTCCGAGCGACGGCCGCAGGCTGTGGCGGCTCGCCCGCGGCATCGACGACCGCCGCGTCGAACCCGATCGCGGCGCCAAGACGATCTCCAGCGAGACCACCTTCGAGACCGACATCCGCGATTTCGCGACGCTGGAGAAGATCCTGTGGCGGCTGTGCGAGAAGACCTCGTCGCGGCTCAAGAGCAGCGAGCTTGCGGGCTCCACCGTGACGCTGAAGCTGAAGACCGCCGATTTCCGCCAGCGCACCCGCTCGCAGTCGATCGCCGCGCCGACACAGCTCGCCGCAAAAATCTTCGCGATCTGCCGCGAGATGCTGGCGAAGGAGATCGATGGCACCGCCTTCCGCCTGATGGGCGCCGGCGTCAGCGCGCTGCGCGACGGCTCGCCTGCCGACGACACCGACATGCTCGACCGCCGCGCCGCCCATGCCGAGCGCGCGGTGGACAGCCTGCGCAAGAAATTCGGCAGCGCCGCCGTCATTCGCGGCATCGCCTATGAAGGCCCGGAGAAGGCGCAGGAGTGATGACGGGTGAACGCGATCTCGCCGCGCTGCTGAGGCAAATGAAGCCGGAACTGCGGCCAAGCATATTCGTGTTCTGCACGATCTCGGCGGGCGAGACCATTCCCGCGGCGCTCAATCCGCTCATGGTTTTTCGCGAGCAGGAAGGCACGACGCTCGTGGTCTCTCGCGAGGAGGCCGAAGCAGCAGGGCTACGCCACGCATTCTCCTCGCGCCTGATCACGCTGACGGTTCACTCGGCGCTCGATGCGGTTGGCTTCCTGGCGGCGATCACGGCGGGCCTTGCCGACGCCGGCATCAGCGTGAATGCCGTGTCGGCGTTCTATCATGATCATCTCCTCGTACCCGCCGAAAAGGCGGACGAAGCGATGGCAGTTCTGCGCGGAATGTCTGCAGCCGAGTAGGATGGGTAGAGCGCAGCGAAACCCATCAAGCTCTTTCCGCGCAGCAATAGCGATGGGTTTCGCTGCGCTCTACCCATCTTACACAACCTCAATCCGCGACTGCGATCGCCTCGATCTCAATCAGCCATTCGGGCGCGGCGAGCGCGGAAACGCCGACCAGCGTCGAGGCCGGCGGCTCCATGCCTTCGAAGAAGGCCGAGCGGGCCTTGCCGATGATCGGGCGCAGCTCAGGCCTGTAGTTCACGACGAAGGTCGTGATCTTCACGATGTTGGAATAGCTCGCGCCCGCCGCTTTCAGCGCGTGCCCGAGATTTTGCATCACCTGCGTGGTCTGCGCGGCGATATCGCCCTCGCCGACGATCCGCCCCTCCTCGTCGGTCGAGACCTGCCCCGAGATGTAGATCGTGCGCGCGCCCGAGGCGGTGACGACGTGGGAATAAGCGGGATTGTGATGCAGGCCGCTGGGGCGGAGATGATCGAGCTTGGGCATGGACGGCTCCCTTAGGTTTTTGGTTGGGAGCGAGCGTAGCTGGAGAGCGCGCTGACGGCTAGCCCGTCATTGCGAGGAGCTCTTGCGACGAAGCAATCCAGAATCCTTCCGCGGAAAGACTCTGGATTGCTTCGCTACGCTCGCAATGACGGAGGAGATTGGCAGAACAACTTTCGCTGTCATTCCGGGGCGGTCCGCAGGACCGAACCCGGAATCTCGAGATTCTCAGGCGCGCAATTGCGCGCCGTAGTTCTCGCTCCGCGAGCCCCGGAACGACGGCTGGAGCTCAATTACAGGGCTTGCTGTCCTTGACGTCGAACTTGCCCATCGCGCCGGAGATGACGAAGTCGTTGTAATCGAGCACGAGCTGGCGCGAGACGCCGTTCTCATACAGCTCGAACGCCATCGCATAGACCGGCGTCTGCTCGCCTTCCTTCTGCTGGGCGTCGCGGTCGAAATAGCTGACGGTGACGGGCCAGCGCTTGAGCGATTTCATGTGCTCGTCGGAGGTCGATGCATCCGGCGCGGCGGTGCGTTCGGCGGAGATCGGCTGGCCGATCACGGTCAGCGTATTGTAGACCTTCTGGCCATCGTCGGAGCCGTCATAGACCGAGAGCTCAAGCAGCGACTTGCCGTCCTTGGCGGCGGCGATGATGCGCTGGATCTGCTCGGTCGGGAACACGATCTTGCCGTCGAGGGTGAAGCTCTTCGGCGACGGCAGCTTCAGCTTGACGTTGATGTGGTCGCCGTCGCGCTCGGCCGTGCCATCGACCCGGCCGGCATCCGCCTCGTTCATCCGCGTCTCGATCTTGAAGCGGTAGCTTTTTCCCGCGGCGTCTTCCCAGGAATTGGAGCGGAGATCGCTGAGCGTGACCTTGCCCTCGCCGCTGTCGAGCTCGGACACTTGGCGGAATTCGGAGGTGTAGCCCTCGCACGAGCTTCCGGCGAAGTTGTAGAGGATGCGGCCGCGCGCGTTGTTGACCGAGTTGGAGCGCGATTTCACGAGGCTGAGGTCATAGAGCGCCTGATGCGACAGGAACGGACCGTTGGCGGCATTTGCGCTTTCGCCAAGGCCGAAACCGGCCGCCGCGAGCGCCATCACACCGAGCGAAGTCCGGAAAAGGTGCACCATGTCTCATCCTTGGGGACGCCTCCTTGGGGAAGCGCAGATTCGACATTTTAATGACCGTTCCATTGCGTCGCAACTGAGGCCGTTTCACGTAAAGTTGCGGCCCTGCCATTGAACCGGCCGCCTCGGCTCGACATGGGACGGCGCCGCGCGGATTGCTTGCATGCGGCGGCCCGATGGGCGAAACAGGGCGCGCCCGGCCCTTTTGCGAACGCGCCGGGGCGATTGATTTTTGGACAACGAGGTCGGACATGGCGGGCACGGTCGAGCAGAAGCTGGCGGAACAGGGCATCAAGCTGCACGAGGCCCCCACCCCCGTCGCCAACTACGTCCCGTTCGTCCGTACCGGCAATCTGCTGTTCGTCTCCGGCCAGGTCTGCTTCGATCCCGCGGGCAAGCTGATCGCCAAGGGCAAGCTGGGCGCCGGCGTGTCGATCGAGGACGGCGCCGCCGCCGCGCGCGGCTGTGCGGTCAATTTGCTGGCCCAGGTCAAGGCAGCGCTCGGCGACCTCGACAAGGTGGTGCGCGTGGTGCGCCTCGGCGGCTTCATCAATTCGGCGCCGGACTTCCTCGACGGGCCGAAGGTGCTGAACGGTGCCTCCGACCTCATGGTCGCGGCCTTCGGTGACAAGGGCCGCCATGCCCGCACCACCGTCGGCGTCGCCTCGCTGCCTGCCGATGCGGCGGTCGAGGTCGAAGGCGTGTTCGAGGTCGCCTGACGGACAATGCGCGCTCCGGATTGGCTGACAGCCCGGCCGGTCGCCCATCGCGGCCTGCATGACATCTCTCGCGGCATCGTCGAAAACATGCCGGGCGCAGTGCAAGCTGCGGTCGCCGGCAATTTCTCGATCGAGGTCGATATCCAGCTCTCCGCCGACGGCGAAGCCATGGTGCATCACGACCATGCGCTGGGCCGCCTGACCGAGGCCACCGGCGACGTCGTCTCGAAGACGGCGGCGGAGCTGAAGGCCGTCAGCTTCAGGGATACGGACGAGCGAATGATGTCGCTGTCCGACCTCTGCGCCATGGTGGCCGGCCGCGTTCCGCTGGTGATCGAGGTGAAGAGCCATTTTGACGGCGACCGCAAGCTGGTGAAGCGGATGGCCGAGGTGCTCTCGTCCTATCAGGGGCGTGCCGTCGGCATGTCCTTCGATCCCGACCAGGTGCTGGCGCTGCGCGAGCTGTTGCCCACCCGCCCGCGCGGCATCGTCGCGCAGCGCAGCTATGAGGACGATTACTGGGCCAAGCTCACCCAGGCGCAGCGCGACAGCATGCTGTACCTGCGCCACGGCCTCCAGACCCAGCCGCACTTCGTCGCCTTCAAGGTCGACCATCTGCCGGCCCCAGCCCCCTGGATCGCCCGCAATGTGTTCGGCTGCGCCCTGCTGGGATGGACCGTGCGGACGGCGGAGCAGCGGACCCGGGTGGCGCAGTATGCAGATCAGATGATCTTCGAGGGGTTCGTGCCGTAGGGGGCCGGCCACCGCTCTCTCCACGTCATTGCGAGCGCAGCGAAGCAATCCAGGATCCCTCAGCGGAGAGACTCTGGATTGCTTCGTCGCAAGGGCTTCTCGCAATGACGCGGTGGGGGCGCCAGACTCCCTCCCCACCCCTTGAAGTCGCTGCTGCAATGCACGATCTTGGGCACGATGGCATCATCCGAAATCACGCTCGAGGCCGTACCTTCGATCGACAATGTGTCACCGGAGGATTGGGACGCCTGCGCCAATCCCGGCGGACGGTGCCTTGGGATTGGCCACGAAACCTCATCCGCCCTCCCAGGCGATTCCCTCGGCCTGTTAAAGCCCGCCTATAACCCCTTCGTCTCCCATGCATTTCTGTCGGCGGCTGAGAAATCAGGTTCGGCGACGATCCGCACCGGCTGGGGCCCGCGGCATCTGGTGGCCAAGCTCGACGGCCGCGTCGTCGGAATCGTGCCCTGCTATCTGAAATCGCATTCCCAGGGCGAATATGTCTTCGACCGTGGCTGGGCGGACGCCTATGAGCGCGCCGGCGGGCGGTATTATCCCAAGCTCCAGGTCTCGGTTCCCTTCACCCCGGCGACCGGACCGCGCCTCCTCGTCCGCGACGGCGTCGATCGCGAGCGCATCATGGAGGCGCTGGTGAGCGGCCTCATGGCACTGTGCGGTGTCAGCAAGGCCTCCTCGGTCCACGTCACCTTCGCTCGGGAAACCGAATGGAAGCTGCTCGGCGAGCACGGCTTCCTGCAGCGCACCGACCAGCAGTTCCACTGGCACAATGAGGGCTTTACCGGCTTCGACGACTTCCTGGCCACGCTGAACTCGCGCCACCGCAAATCGATCAAGCGCGAGCGGCGTGATGCGCTGGCCGCCGGCATCACCATCCACTGGCTCACCGGCAAGGACATCACCGAGGACGCCTGGGACGCCTTTTTCATGTTCTACATGGAGACCGGCTCGCGCAAATGGGGCCGGCCTTATCTCACGCGGGAATTCTTCTCGCTGATCGGTGAGACCATGGCGGAGGACGTGCTGCTGGTGATGGCCCGCCGCAACGATCGCTGGATCGCGGGCGCCATCAACTTCATCGGCTCGGACACGCTGTTCGGCCGCAACTGGGGCGCGGTCGAGCATCACCCGTTCCTGCATTTCGAGGTCTGCTACTACCAGGCGATCGACTTCGCCATCAAACGCGGCCTTCGCCATGTCGAGGCCGGCGCGCAAGGCGAGCACAAGATCGCGCGCGGCTACCTGCCGCGCACCACCCATTCCGCGCACTTCATCGCCGATCCCGGCTTGCGCCGCGCCATCGCCGATTATCTCAAGCGCGAGCGCGCCTATGTCGCCGAGGCCGGGCGGGAGCTCGCCGAGCTCGGCCCGTTCCGGAAAGGCGCCGACGAGGCGCCTTGACGACCCGCCGTGGCTGGTGACAGTAGGGCAAACTCTCGGGAGCCGCCGTCATGACCGCCTACGACATCAACAACATCTTCGCAAAAATCCTGCGCGGCGAGCTGCCCTGCCACAAGGTCTACGAGGACGAGCACGTCTTCGCCTTCCTCGACATCATGCCGCGCGTCCCCGGCCACACGCTGGTGATCCCGAAGGCCCCTGCCCGCAACATCCTCGACATAGCGCCCGACGACTACGCCCACGTCGCACGCGGCGCGAAGAAGATCGCTCTCGCTGCAATGACGGCGTTCAAGGCCGACGGCATCACCGTGCAGCAGTTCAACGAGGCGGCCGGCGGACAGGTGGTGTTTCACCTGCACATGCACGTCATGCCGCGCCACGACGGCGTCGCCATGCTTCCGCCGGCAAGCCGCAAGGAAGACGTCAAGGTGCTGGAAGAGAACGCGACCAAGCTGATCGCGGCGCTGAAGGCGGGGTAGCCCCGTAGCCCGGATGGAGCGCAGCGCAATCCGGGGGACTGTTCCCGCATTCCGCTTCGCTCCATGCGGGCTACAATCTGTCCGCGTCATTGCGAGGAGCCCTTGCGACGAAGCAATCCAGGCTGCCTCCGCAGAGGCACTCTGGATTGCTTCGCTACGCTCGCAATGACGACGTGGAGAGACGTTACTCCGTCTGAAAGTCCCCGGCCTGCGGCGCGGCCAGTGGCGTGAACTCGCAGCGGTCCGGCTTGATGTCGATCAGCGGCGTGTTGTCGATGCAGTCGAGCCCGCGCACCAGGATGGTGCTGGCCTCGATGGCGACCAGCTTCACGATCGACGTGCCGATCGGATTGGGCCGCACCGGCGAGCGCAGCGAAAAGGTGCCGCGGGTCTTCTCGTTGTTCTTCGGGCTCTGCAAGATGATGTCGCGGCGCGACTGGTCCAGCCAGTAGAGCACTTCGAGGTTGCTGTAGAAATCGACCCCCTTGATGGCCGGCACGAACGGCTCGAAGATCTCGAGCCGGCAGATCGGGCCGTCCTGACGCCCCTGCCGCGGCGTCTCCAGCCGCGACGTCCAGGGCGTGCGGATGCGGCCAATGAAGATGAGACCGGCGTCTTGCGTCGGCGGCAGCTCGATGGCGACCTCGCCCTCGCGGAGCTCCTGTTCGCGAACCATAATTCCTATTCCCTGGCTGTTCGCCGGGAGTTTTAGCCCAACCAATACTTGCCGGCCAGCATGAAGACTTCGCCGGCCACGACGCCCGCGAAGATCGAGCGGCGGGCGAGCAGGAACACGACGAGGCCGGCGCCGACCGCGCCGTAGCGTAAGCCATCAGGCACGCTGGCGAGTGCGCCCGGCGGCTGGACCACGATCTGGGCGATGACACCGGCGAGGATCGCGGTGGCGACCGCCCTCACCCAGACCAGCAATTCGGAGCCTTCGTCGATGCCGCCGCCGAACCACAGGCCCAGCATGCGCCAGATCTGGTTGGGAACGACGCCGGCCACGAACAGCACGACGAGCGCCTGCCAGTCGCCGATGAGCTGCGCGTAATTCATGCGCGCACCTCCCGCCACCAATGCACGCCATAGGCGATCGTGCCGGCAACGAGCCCGCTGACGAGGATGTCGAGGCCGGAGTTCATCTTCGCGGCGAGCGGATAGAGCAGGACGCCGAGCGCCAGTGCGACCACGTCGGAGGCCTCGCGGCTGTTGCGCGCGGTCGAGAACAGGAAGGACAGCGGCGTCAGCATCAGGATCGCGGCACCGAGCGTCTGCGTCAGGTTCGCGGCGAGGAAGTAGCCCACGGTGTTGGCGGTGAGGCACACCGAGACCAGACCGAAGCCGAGTCCATTGACGAAGGCGATCCGCCGCTCGCGCGGCACCTGCGGCAGGAAGCGATGGCATTCGACCCACAGCGTCACGGCCGTGAGATGCGCCGCGAAGAACAGTTCACGCCGCTTGGTGGTCGGCGTGCGCATCAAGGGCAGCACCGAGACCACCATCGGAAACAGCCGGATCGCGCTGACCGTGACCGCAATCGCCGACTGGATGATGGTGGCGCCGGAACCGAGCGTGGTGATCAGGATGATCTGCGCCGGGCCGGCCCAAACGAACAGCGTCGAGCAGAGCGCCCAGAGCAGGCTGAAATGGGTGTCGTGTGCCAGCGCGCCGATGCCGAGATAGGTTGCGAACAGGACGAGCGTGAGGATCGTCTGCGTGACCGAGCGCAGGCCCCACCCGAAGGCAAGCCAGGAACTATTCCATTGCGGTGAATCGAGCGGAGGAAGCGCCACGGGTGCTTTGGCTGGTGAGGAATCGTGGCTGCATAACGGGCGACGCGGCGTCTGCCGTCAAGGAAACGCGCGGCGGGGCTGGCATGCGTGGCACACCCACCGCCGTCATTCCGGGGCGCGCGAAGCGCGAACCCGGAATCCATTGAGCGATACGGACCGCGGAGAGATGGATTCCGGGCTCGCGCCAAGTGGCGCGCCCCGGAATGACAGCTCACCTACCCCGCAACACCCTTGTTTTTCAGCACGAAGCACGCGCCGCCTGCTTTCCGGATCCGGTTGCATAGATCATCGGCCTCGCTGCGCGTCTCGGTGCCGATGCGCACCTGGTAAAACGCGCGCGTGCCGCGGCTGCGCATCACCGAGCTCAAGAGGCTGGGATCGTGGTCACCGATCACCGTGCTGAGACGCGTGACGGCGCGGGAATACATCGCCAGCGCCCTGTTGCGGTCGAAGCCGGCGGCAAGCTGCACGCCCCAGGCCTTTGCGGCCGCGAGCTCGACATGCTGCTCGAGCTCGGCGACGAACGCATTCGGCGCGCGCTTGAGCAACGCCATCAGATCGCTGCAGCTCGTCGGCGGCGAGCTTGGCGGTCCGCTGCCGGTCGCTCCCGCCTTGGCCCAGGCATCGACGCCCGTGCCCGTGATGGCGTAGACGTAGTTGCGGGTCTGCTCCGGCATTCCGCCGGTTCCGGCGAGCCATTCCTGCACCCGGCGTGGCCCGGCGTTGTAGGCAGCGGCCGCGAGGCCGAGATTGCCGAATTGCTGGCGCAGCTCGTTCAAGAACTCCGCCGATTTCGGCAGCGCCTGCACCGGATTGAACGGATCGAGCAGCCCGCGCTCGCTCGCCGTGCCCGGCATGAACTGCGCGATCCCCTGCGCATGCTCGCCGCTGCGCGTGGTGGGACCGACCGCATCGGCCTGGAAACGGCTCTCCTGCCAGATCACGCGCGCAAAGAACTCCAGCGGCAGATTGTTGTCACGCGCGGCCGCCTCCACGATCAGGCAGATCGACTCCCGCGTATCGCTTTCGCGCGCCTCAAGCTTCTCCGGCGGCTTCGTAGGTCCCTCGGCACCCGGCAAGGGGGCATCGGCCTTGGGAGGATCGCCGTCCGAAGCCATAGCCGGTGACGTCAAGACGAGCAGCATGATGACGATGCTGGACGCAATCTGCAGCCATTGCGTGCAGGCATGGCGGTGGCGCCCGCGGGCGCGGCGTGCGACAAGATGATCTGCCATGCTGGGGCATGGTGCCATGGTTCGACGAGTTGCCAATTGATGTTGCCTGACCTGCCTTTTCCAATGCGCTCCCCCGCCAAACGGATCCGCTCCATTCTCGCCGTCGTCGCCTGGATCGCGCTGGTCCTGAACGTCGCACCGGCCCTCGCTCAGGGGGCCGCTCAAGTCACCTCTCAGATCATCTGGCAGATGACCACGGAATACCCCGAGAATAACATCTCCGGGATCGGGCTTGCGACCTTTGCCAGCCGCGTGTCCGAACGCACCCACGGCTTCGTGACCGTGACCAATGCCTTCGACAACAAGCTCAAGATCAATTCCGGCGAGATGCCGCGCGCCGCGCTCGATGGCCGGATCGCCGGCGGCGATGCCTTCGCCGGCGCGCTTTCCGGCGTCGATCCGGCGCTCGGCCTGTCCACCCTTCCCTTCCTGGTGCAGTCGGTCGAGCTTGCCCGCGCCACCAATCTGCGGGCACGCCCGCTTTACGAGAAGGCGCTGGCGGCACGCGGCCTCAAGCTGCTTTATCTCACGATCTGGCCCGCCACGGGGCTTTGGTCGGAGCGTGCGCTGCAGGGCGCCGACGATCTCCCCACGCTGAACTTGCGGGCCTACGACGCCAATTCCAGCGAGGTGATGCGCTCGGCTGGCGCCAATGCGCAGTTCCTGCCGATGGATGCCGCGCTCGCAGGATTGAAGGAGCATCGTCTGAACGCCTTCCTCACCTCCGGCGACGGCGGCGCGGGGCGCAAGCTCTGGGACTTCCTGCCGCACTTCACCGCCATCAACTATGCGATGCCGGTCTCGATCGCATTCGTCCGCAGCGACGCCTTTGCCGGACTGCCCGAGCCGATGCAGCGCGAGGTGATGGCCGCCGCTTCCGAGACCGAGCAAAGCCAATTCGCGCTCCTGGCCCACCGCACCTCCGAGAATTATGCGCGTATGCGCGACAACGGCGTCGCCATCGCCGAGCCGGCACCGCCATCCCTACTCGCCGCCCTGCGGAAGGCGGCCACGGCCACGGTGACCGCCTGGGAGGCGCAGGCCGGCGCGGATGCCGCCGGGATCGTCGCGTGGACCCGACAGCAATGAGCTATCTGCTCTTGACTTGAAGGCCGATCCAACTAGCAACGGGCGGTATCAACCGTGGACCCGGCGGCATGGCGACGATCTTCTTCGACCTCGACGGCACCCTGACCAACCCGAAGCCGGGAATTACGCGCTCGATCCAGTACGCGCTGGAACGGCTGGACGTCGCGGTCCCGAGCGAGGACGAGCTGACCTGGTGCATCGGCCCGCCGCTGCATGCCAGCCTGAAGAAGCTCACCGGAACCGACGAGCTCGCCGACCGTGCGCTGCTGCTCTATCGCGAGCGCTTCAGCGATGTCGGCCTGTTCGAGAACGAGGCCTATGCCGGCATCGTGGACACGCTGACGACGATCGCCACGACCAACCAGCGGATGTTCGTCGCGACCAGCAAGCCCGCGGTCTACGCCACGCGCATCGTCGATCATTTCGGCCTGAAGCCGTATTTCGAGCGCGTGTTCGGCTCCGAGCTCGACGGCACCCGCGTCGACAAGCGCGACCTGCTGCGCTACGCGCTCGACGAGACCGGGGCCGATGCCGGCAGCGCGATCATGATCGGCGACCGCAGCCACGACGTGGTCGGCGCACGCACCAACGGCATGACCGCGATCGGCGTGCTCTATGGCTATGGCAGCGAGACCGAGCTGCGGGACGCCGGCGCGCATCACATCTGCGCCGCGCATCCCGAGCTGCTCGGCCATTGCAGAGCGTGATCCGGAAAAGTGTGCAGCGGTTTTCCGAAAAGATCACGCTCAAGCAATAAGCCTAGCCGCTGACGGTCTCCACGGACGCAAGCATCCCCGTCTTCGGGTGACAGTTCAGATATTCGAAGAATTGCTCGTCCGCGGCCGCCACCGTAACCTCGTGATAGAGCCGCAGCTTCGCTGACGGTCCGAGCGTGGACAGGTATTTCATCGCCGCACCAAAAATCCGGACATGGCTCGGATGTGACTCCGCCCAGCGCTCCAGCGCCGCAAGGCTTTTCCACCAGCTCTGACCGTAGGACTTTTCGCTGGCGCTGCCGTCGGCCGCGAGCACATTCATGTAGCGATTGGCATAGCAGCCGATCGCAAGGCCGTCGTCGCGCAGGAAATCCATGCCCTCCCGCAGCACCGGCTCGACATCGTCGAGGTAAAGCTTCCGCTCTGCTGCCTCGGTATCGCTCCAGTCCTGCCCGGACCGGATCAGGCAGAGATTGTCGTGCGCCTTCACGCGCAGCCGCGCGCCGTCGCGGATCAGCTCGGGATTACCACCCGGCGACATCGGATCGACCTGCGACAGCGGGATGCGATCGCGCATGCCGCCCCAATAGGCGTGCTCCTGAACTTCGCCGCTCATGCCCGCGGCGATGGCCGCGACGCCCTCGCTGCGGTCGGCCGATGAGAACAACGTCTCATGCCGCGCCACGGTGGGGCGCAGCACCTCGATGAAGGTGCCGATGCCCTCGCGCTGCCGTCCGGTCCAGGCCTCGCGCGCCGCCTCGAACCAGCCATCAAAGCGCGCGATGTCGTCCCAATAGCCCACCGAGACGATGGTCTCGTACCCGGCCTGATCGACATGGTGCGCGCGATCCCAGTGCGAAGGCCCGCCCGCCGCCGCGAATAGGCGTGCGATGTCGACGAGTGCCTCGGTCGCCGCCACCGGCGCCGCGCCGCGATGCTGCACGCCGAAATAAGCCATCACGACGCGGCTCACGCCGGGCTTATAGCGCGCGACGAAGGACGGGTATGGCGGCTGGTAGTCGTCCGGCACCCGCTTGTGGCGCGTGCGCGGGGTTTCGAGATGCACAGGAATTGCTGACTCCATGATCATGCCCTCCCCTCGATCACCCTGATCAACTCGCCGCCGCGGCAATGTCCGCCGGCTCGACTGTGTCTACTGGCAACGCGAACTGCTCGACGCGCTGGTATCGCTTCTTGTTGAGCAGCAGCCGCGTCACGTCGGGACGCGAATAATGTCCGGCCGGGTCGGCAGCATTCTTGGCGACGCCGATGGCGCCGAGATCGATCTCGGCGATCAGCAGACCCTCCTGGTCCGGCGCGAGCTTGTCGCCGATCTGGCTGCCGTCGGGGCCGTAGATCGCGGCGAAGCCGCCGCCGGCATGCAGCAGCGCGTGCTTGTCCGGCCGGTCGCAGAGCTCGTCGATCATGGCCTGCGAGACCGTCGCGCAAGGCGCCAGCACGAAGCACGAGCCCTCCACCGCATAGACCCGCGAGGCGGCGTTGTTGACCTCGGCGCCCAGCGCCGGCGCGAAGGGATCATAGAGCGAGAAGCTCGGCCAGGCCGCGACATGCACCTGCTCGTTCTGGGCGTACATCGCGTATTTCGACAGCGGCTGGAGATGCTCCCAGCAGCACAGCGCGCCGAGACGGCCGATGTCGGCCCGCGCATGCACGGCAAGATCGCTGCCGTCGCCCTCGCCATAGACGGTGCGCTCGGCATGGGTCGGCCGCAGCTTGCGGCGCTTGGCGATGGTCTCGCCGTCGGGGCCGATCAGCCATTGCGCTAGATAGAGGCTGCCGCCGTCGCGCTCGGACAGGCCGATCACGGCGGTGAGCTTCGCCTTGCGCACGGCATCGCGCAGCCGTTCGGCCTGCGGGCTGTCATAGGCCAGCGAATTGTCGAAATAGCGCTGCACGAAGCCGCGCCCGATCGCCCAGGCCGGCGAATCCATCCAGATATGCCAGGGGTAGCCGGGGATGAAGGCCTCCGGGAAGGCGATCAGCCTGGCGCCCTTCTCGGCGGCTTCCCTGATCAGTGCGATCGACTTGTCGATGGAGGCGTCGAGATCGAGCCAGGCGGGCGCCGCCTGCACCACCGCAACCTTGTATTTCGGATGTTCGATGCCCATTGCCGCCTCCATTGCCGGTTGATCGGAAGCCGTCTCCGATGCAGTCTATTGGGCCAAAGCGGGCGGCCGGGCGCTCGACCGCGGCGGAACAAAAACTCGACTGGAAGGGATCGCCGCCCGGTACGGAACTTGCCTGCGTTCTGGCTGGCCTTGGGCCGACTAGCGATCTTTGCGGATGTGAAAGGGAGGCTGTCCAAATGCCAGTCCAGTTCACGACAGACGATAGCCCGGGCTATCGCCGGCTGGCGCTGTGGCAGGACATCGTCTGCGACGTCTTCGTCGGGCTCGACTGCAAGTCCGATCTCGGCAGCGCCTTTCGCGGTTCGGTGACGCAGGCGCAGCTCGGCAAGGCCGTCTGCTCCGAGGTCTGCTCCGATCGCCAGCATGTCTTCCGAACGCCCTCCCGCATCGCTCGTTCGGATCAGGATTTTGTTCTCGTCGCACTCGGTCATCGCGGCGATGGCGGCGTGGTACAGGACGGCCGCGAGACCGTGATCCATCCCGGCGAATTCGCGCTTTACGACACCACGCGTCCCTATGAGCTGAAGTTCAACGACCCCTTCACGCAGTCCATCTTCAAGGTGCCGCGCGAGATGCTGCAGCGCCGGTTGGGTGCCACCGAGACGCTGACCGCGATGTCGTTCGGCGCAGAGGCTCCGCTCGAGCGGCTCGCCTATGATTTCATCTTCCGGCTTTGCCAGAGCGCCGACCGGCTCGCCCCCGACAACGCGGCGGCCCTGTCGGAGCAGGCCGTCGACCTGCTCGCGATGGCGCTGAGCGAGCGGCTCGGCAAGGCCTCGCTGCCGTCCTCGACCCACCGCTCGGCGCTGCTCTACCGGCTCAAGGCGCACGTCCGCGCCCACCTCGCCGATCCCGACCTCTCGCTCGCCGAGACCGCCGCCGCGCTCGGCATCTCCTCGCGTTACGTCAACGACCTTCTCGCCGACGAGGAGACCTCGTTCCAGCGCTTCGTCCTCGCCGAGCGCCTCGCGCAATGCCGGCGCGACCTCGCCTCGCCGCTGCTCACACACCGCCATATCAGCGAGATCGCCTTCGCCTGGGGCTTCAACGACCTCTCGCATTTCGGCCGCGTCTTCCGCGAGCATTTCGGCATGTCACCGCGCGACTTCCGGCAGAGCCAGCTGCGGCATTGAGGCAGCTATCTCTCCAAGCCTTCGCCCTGGACGAAGGCTGTGCTCGCCAATTCCAGATTGTCTAGTCGCGCGGCCTGCATCAGGCTGGCGCGCATGAGAACTGAGACGACGATCCGCGGAACGGAGCTGTTGCTGGGCGTCATCGCGATCCGTCTCGCGGTACTGGTCGTGGTGGGATGGGGTTTGACCTTGCTGCCGCAGCAGGCGCGCAATCGTGAGCCCGGCTGCGCTGCCTTGTCCGTCGCAAGCAACGGCGCGACACGCGCGGAAAAGACCGCCAGCCCGCGCATCGTCGATGCCGCGCTCGACGATATGCTTCGGCACGATTAGGGCGTTCCCAAGCAAGGCCGCTATGTGGCCGCGTGATAGGACAAGGCGCTCGCTTGCGCTAACCTTGGTGCCAAGGCCGTAACCATCAACCAGCGGCCAGCCGAGGAGCACATCGATGGAATACCGACGCTTGGGCCGGTCCGGCCTCATGGTGCCCGCCTTGAGTCTCGGGACCGGCACGTTCGGCGGCGTCGGCCGCCTCGCGGCGTGGGGCACGACGGATGCGACCGAAGCGCGGCGGCTGCTCGACATCTGTCTCGAGGCCGGCGTGTCGATGTTCGACACCGCGAACGTCTATTCGCTCGGCGAATCCGAACGCGTGCTCGGCGAGGCCATCAAGGGCCGCCGCGACAAGGTGCTGGTCTCGACCAAGGCCACATTCCGCCTCGGCGATGGCCCCAACGACATCGGATCGTCGCGGCAGAATCTGCTCAGGGCTATCGATGCGTCGTTGAGCCGGCTCGGCACCGACTACATCGATCTGTTCCAGCTTCACGGCTTCGACGCCTTCACCCCGCCCGAGGAGGTGCTCTCGACGCTCGACGTGCTCGTGCGCGCCGGCAAGATCCGCTACGTCGGCGTCTCGAATTTCTCGGGCTGGCACGTGATGAAGTCGCTCGCCGTCGCCGACAAGCACGGCTTTCCGCGCTACGTCGCCAACCAGACCTACTACTCCCTGATCGGGCGCGACTATGAATGGGAGCTGATGCCGCTCGGCCTCGACCAGGGGCTCGGCGCCGTGGTCTGGTCGCCGCTCGGTTGGGGCCGCCTCACCGGCAAGATTCGCCGGGGGCAACCGAAGCCCGAGGTGAGCCGGCTGCCGAAGACGGCCGAGTTCGGCCCGCCGGTGCCGGATGAGCACGTCTATCGCGTCGTCGATGCTATCGACGAGGTCGCGAAGGACACCGGCAAGAGCGTCACGCAGATCGCGCTGAACTGGCTGCTGCAGCGCCCGACGGTGTCGACGCTGATCATCGGCGCGCGCAACGAGGCGCAGCTGCGCGAAAATCTCGGCGCGGTCGGATGGTCGCTGAGCCCGGAGCAGATCGCAAAGCTCGATGCGGCGAGCAAGGTGACGCTGCCCTATCCCTACTGGCACCAGCGCACGACCTTCACCGACCGGAACCCGCCCGCGGTCTAGGACCCTTGAGCTGCATCAAGCCCGCTTGCGTCGGCCGTGACATTCTGCGGCCGTCGCGAGGCCCCCGATGCGCCGATTTGCCATGAAGGCCCTGTTCATGGTCCTCAACTTCAACCGCGCCGAGCGGGAGCGGATCGATTGGGATCGCATCGTCATCATCGCTTCGACAGCGGTGACGTTCGGCCTCGTCGCGCTCTACATCTTCGGAAAGTCGACAGCTCGCTGGTAGGCCTTCGGAGGCCGTCCAGGCGCCTGTTTGCCGCGCTGCTACGGGAACTGCACGTATCCTGACGGGTTGCCGTCCATCCTGCAATTTCCTATGCGGAGACCAATCACGGCCCGAATCAACCGCGCCTCCATCATGTCGTCCGCTCCCATCGAACATGCCGACGGCCTGCCGCAGCCGCAGCGCAACCAGGCGGTGCTGACGATCGCGCTCGGCATCGTCATGGCCGTGGTCGACAGCGCCATCGCCAATGTCGCGCTGCCGACGATCGCGGCCGACCTCGACGCGAGCCCTGCTTTCTCGATCTGGATCGTCAACGGCTACCAGCTCGCGATCACGATCTCGCTGCTGCCGCTGGCCTCGCTCGGCGAGATCGTCGGCTATCGCCGCGTCTATCTGGCCGGGCTCGTGCTGTTCACGCTGGCCTCGGCCTTCTGCGCGCTGGCGCATACGCTGCCGCTGCTGACGGTCGCGCGCATCCTGCAGGGCTTTGGCGCCGCCGGCATCATGAGCGTCAATTCGGCGCTGGTGCGCTTCACCTATCCGCGCAGCCAGCTCGGCCGCGGCATCGGCCTCAACGCGCTCGTCGTCGCTTTCTCCGCCGCCGTCGGCCCAACGCTCGCCGCAGGCATCCTGGCGGTCGGAAGCTGGCCCTGGCTGTTCGCCATCAACGTGCCGCTCGGCGCGGTGACGCTGCTGGTCGGCCTGCGCAGCCTGCCGCACACCAAGCCGGCCAGCCATTCCTTCGACTGGCAGAGCGCGGGGCTGTCCGCGATCACCTTCGGCGTCGGCATCGCCGCGGTCGACAGCGTCGGTCATGGCGAGGCGGCGATCACCTGCCTGATCCAGTTCGCCGTCGCGCTCGTCGCGGGCGCGATGCTGATCTATCGCGAGACCCACATGGCCTCGCCGCTCCTCCCCGTCGATCTGTTGCGCATCCCGGTGTTCGCGCTGTCGATTGCGACCTCGATCGCCTCGTTCTGCGGGCAGATGCTCGCCTTCGTCGCGATCCCCTTCTACCTGCAGAGCCGCTTCGGCTATTCGGCGGTGCATATGGGCCTGCTGATCACGCCATGGCCGATCGCGGTGGCGTTCGCCGCGCCGCTGGCGGGTCGCCTGGTCGAGCATTATCCGGCCGGCCTGCTCGGCGGCATCGGGCTGACGCTGTTCGCCTGCGGCCTTGCCGCGCTCGCCCTGCTGCCGGCGGCCCCGACGCCGTTCGACGTGATCTGGCGCATGGCGCTGGCGGGCGCCGGCTTCGGCCTGTTCCAGACCCCCAACAACCGCACCATGATCGCAGCCGCCCCGCGCGAGCGCGCCGGCGGCGCCAGCGGCATGCTGGGCACGGCGCGCCTGCTCGGCCAGACCACGGGCGCGGCGCTGGTGGCGCTGCTGCTCGGACGGTATCCAGTTGAGGGGACCCGGCTGGCACTTTTCGTGGGCGTCGGATTTGCGCTCTGCGGCGCCGTCCTCAGCATGCTGCGGCTGTCTCCGGCCGGCGCGCGCGGCGCCGAGCACGTCCGCGTCAAGGACGATCAGCGCCTGCGCGGCGACTGACGAAGCTCCCGCCCTCCGGTACCACCGTTCCCGTGCACAACCCCTGCGTGGCTTAACTATCCGGACTAATGACTACTTGCCCTCGCGCTCCGGTTGCGATTGATTGGCGTCGGGGAAATAAAGGGGCATCCATGCGTTTAGTGGGAATTTTGGCGCTCGGCGTCATGCTGGGCGGCTGCGCGTCCGTCACGCGCGGCACGACCGAGAATATCAGCATCTCATCGTCACCCTCTGGTGTGGAGGCCGTGGTCACCGGGCTTGAGGTGCCGACAACCTGCACGACACCTTGCGCCATCGTCGCCAAGCGTAGCGCCGACATCACGATCACCTTCGAAAAGGAAGGCTATCAATCCCAGACGGTGCAACTCACCAAGGAAGTGTCGGGCACGGGCGCCGCCGGCTTCGCCGGCAATCTCCTCGCCGGCGGTGTCATCGGCATGGGTGTCGATGCCGCGACGGGTGCGGCCACCGATCACAAGCCCAATCCGGTCATCGTGACGATGCAGCCATCGGCCCCTCCTCGTAGCGCGCGACCAGCCGCGCCGAAGAAGCCGCGGGCACCGGCGGCACCGCCGCCCGATACCGGGACGTAAGGATCACAACCATCTCCGAAACAAAAAGGCCGGCTTTTCAGCCGGCCTTTCGATTCATGATGCGCGCTGGATCAAGCCTTGACCAGCGGACCCTTGGAGGTCGGCCCCTTCGAGCCGCCGGGGCCGCCCGGCTTGGACTTGCCCGGCGGGCGCTTGCGGGCGCCGGGCAGCTTCTCCTGCTTCGGCGTGACCGGGCCCTCGACGAACTCGAAGCCGATCTTCTCCTTGGTCTCGTCGGCCTCGTCCTTGACGAGAACGACGCGAACGTGGCCACCGCCCTTGAGCTTGCCGAACAGCACCTCGTCGGCCAGCGGCTTCTTGATGTGCTCCTGGATCACGCGGGCCATGGGACGCGCGCCCATCTGCTCGTCGTAACCGTGCTGGACCAGCCAGGTCTTGGCAGGCTCCGATAGCTCGATGGTGACGTCGCGGTCGCCGAGCTGCGCCTCGAGCTGAAGCACGAACTTCTCGACCACGGTGCCGATCACCTCGACGCTGAGATGGCCGAACGAGACGATGGCATCGAGACGGTTGCGGAATTCCGGCGCGAACTGCCGGTTGATCGCCTCGTGGTCGTCGCCTTCCCGCTTCGAGCGCGTGAAGCCGAACGCCTGCTTGGCCAGATCCGAAGCACCCGCATTCGTAGTCATGATCAGGATCACGTTGCGGAAGTTGACCTGCTTGCCGTTGTGGTCGGTGAGCCGGCCGTGGTCCATGATCTGGAGCAGCACGTTGTAGAGATCGGGATGCGCCTTCTCGATTTCGTCGAGCAGCACCACGCAATGCGGATGCTGATCGACGCCGTCGGTCAGCAGACCGCCCTGGTCGAAGCCGACATAGCCGGGAGGCGCGCCGATCAGGCGCGACACGGTGTGCCGCTCCATGTATTCGGACATGTCGAAGCGCAGCAACTCGACGCCGAGCGACGCCGCGAGCTGTTTTGCCACTTCCGTCTTGCCGACGCCGGTCGGGCCCGAGAACAGGTAGCAGCCGATCGGCTTCTCCGGCTCGCGCAGGCCGGCACGTGCCAGCTTGATCGAGGCGGCGAGCGACTCGATCGCCTTGTCCTGGCCGAACACGGTGCGCTTCAGGGTCGTCTCGAGATGCTTGAGCACCTCGGCATCGTCCTTCGACACGCTCTTCGGCGGAATGCGGGCCATCGAGGCGATCGTGGTCTCGATCTCCTTGATGCCGATGGTCTTCTTGCGCTTGTTCTCGGCCACCAGCATCTGCGCCGCACCGGATTCGTCGATCACGTCGATCGCCTTGTCCGGCAGCTTGCGGTCGTGGATGTAGCGCGAGGAGAGCTGCACCGCAGCCTCGATCGCCTCATTGGTGTACTTCAGGCGATGGTAGTCCTCGAAGTACGGCTTGAGGCCCTTGAGGATCGCGATGGCGTCCTCGACCGTCGGCTCGTTGATGTCGATCTTCTGGAAGCGCCGCACCAGGGCGCGGTCCTTCTCGAAGTGCTGACGGTACTCCTTGTAGGTGGTCGAGCCCATGCAGCGGATCGTGCCCGAGGCAAGCGCGGGCTTGAGCAGGTTCGAGGCATCCATCGCCCCGCCCGACGTCGCGCCCGCACCGATCACGGTGTGGATCTCGTCGATGAACAGGATCGCGTTGGGATGCGCCTCGAGCTCCTTGAGCACCTGCTTGAGGCGCTCTTCGAAGTCGCCGCGATAGCGCGTGCCGGCGAGCAGCGTGCCCATGTCCAGCGAGAACACGGTGGCAGCTGCCAGAACTTCCGGCACCTCGCTGTCGACGATGCGCTTGGCGAGGCCCTCCGCGATCGCGGTCTTGCCGACGCCGGCCTCACCCACGAACAGCGGATTGTTCTTCTGCCGGCGGCACAGCACCTGGATCGCGCGGTTGATCTCGGAATTGCGTCCGATCACCGGGTCGATCTTGCCGTCACGCGCCTTCTTGTTGAGGTTGACGCAATAGGTCTCGAGCGCCTCGCCCTTCTTCTTGGCGTCCTCGGTCCCCTTGGCTTCGGTTTCCTCGTCGACGCCGCGCACGGGCCGCGCCTCGGAGACGCCCGGCCGCTTGGCGATGCCGTGGCTGATGTAGTTGACGGCGTCATAGCGCGTCATATCCTGCTCCTGCAGGAAGTACGCGGCATGGCTCTCGCGCTCGGCGAAGATCGCGATCAGCACGTTGGCGCCGGTCACCTCTTCGCGACCCGACGACTGCACGTGGATCACCGCGCGCTGGATCACGCGCTGGAAGCCGGCGGTCGGCTTGGCATCGTCGGCGCCATCCGTCACCAGATTCTCGAATTCGGTCTCAAGATAATTCACGAGGCTCGTGCGGAGCTTGTCGAGATCGACGCTGCAGGCACGCATCACGGCGGCTGCGTCGGAGTCGTCGATCAAAGAGAGCAAGAGATGCTCGAGCGTCGCGTATTGGTGATGACGCTCGTTTGCGATCGCCAGCGCACGATGCAGGGATTGTTCAAGGCTTTGAGAAAAAGTCGGCATTCGCGTCCTCTATGGCCCCCATCATCATGGTCGTGATCGCCCGGTCAGGCAACAACAACCTTTGTCACATATAGTTATACAAAGCCGCGGCAAAAGACCGGTTCCGCGACTCGGCGGCGACACACCCACGGTATTTTCGATGCAAAACCCGTTCCGATTTGGGCAGAACTACCCATCTGGGCAGGGTTGACGCCGGCGCCGATGTTCACCGGAATCATGCGGCAGGATGTGCTGCCACCACACACCACGCGAACAGAACCACTCTAAAGAACGCGAACGGCGACTACTTCTTTTCCATCACGCATTGTAACGGATGCTGGTGCTTGCGGGCGAAATCCATCACCTGCGTCACCTTGGTCTCGGCGATCTCGTAGGTGAACACGCCGCACTCCCCGATGCCGTGATGATGGACGTGCAGCATGATCTTGGTCGCGGCCTCGATGTCCTTGTTGAAGAACTTCTCGAGCACGTGGACGACGAATTCCATCGGCGTGTAGTCGTCGTTCAGGATCAGCACGCGGTAGAGGTTCGGTCGTTTGGTCTTGGGCTTGACCTTGGTGATGACCGAAGTGTTCGGACCCGAGGGATTGCCCGAACGGTTCTCGTCATTGCTCATGCGAGGAGCGTAGGCAGCGGCTGGCGCGGACAGGTCGAGTCTGGAAGTCAATTGCGGCATGGCTCAGGCGTTCAAATTCCCCACGGAAGCGAATGGCGGTCGCCGCGCGACTCCGCCTTCGGAGCCTGGCGCAGGCGCGCCGCCTCGTTGGATCGCCGCTCCCGACAAATCCGGTCAGAGCCGGATTGTTCGCCAGCAATATGGGCCTGCCTCCGGCCCGCCGCAAGCGCGCAAAGGTCAGGCCTATGCGGCGACAGGGCGGTCCCGATTCCCGGTCCGGGCGATCTGGCCAAGGTTAATCAATCCGGACCGATTTGACAAAAATTTATGCCCCGCCGGTGAGGCCCTGTTCACCAGGAACCCGGTCATTTGATGCGATTGCGACGTTTCGCCCGAAATACCCCGGACTTCTACGGTCCAATTTACCAAGCATTCAATGGCATGGCGCGAAAACGGGCAAATCCTGGGATTTCGGGGGATCGTCATGTTTCGCTCGCCGCTTGTCAGCTTGATCGGTCGACGGCTCGCCCGCTTCGCAGCGGCCGAACAAGGCAATATCGCCGTGATCTTCGCCATCGCGCTGGTCCCGGTGCTGAGCCTCGTCGGTGCCGCCGTGGATTACAGCCGCGCCATCCAGGCCCGCACCTCCATGCAGGCGGCCCTCGATTCCGCCGCCCTGATGCTGTCCAAGGATCTGTCGTCCGGCACCATCACGACGTCGCAGATCAGCACGAAGGCGCAGGCCTATTTCAACGCGCTGTTCACCGGCACCTCCACCCTGCCCTCGGTCACGGTCGCCGCCACCTATACGGCGAGCACCAGCATGGGCTCGACGATCCAGCTCACGGGCACCGGCACCTACACGACGAGCTTCATGAAGATCGCCGGCTTCCCGAAGCTCGGCATCGGCACCACGTCCACCAGCGCCTGGGGCAACGTCCGCATGCGCGTGGCCATGGTGCTCGACAACACCGGCTCCATGGCCCAGGACGGCAAGATGGAGGCGATGCAGACGGCGGCGAAGAACCTCGTCGACCAGCTCAGCACGCTCGCAAAGGCCGATGGCGACGTCTACATCTCGATCGTCCCATTCGCCAAGGACGTCAACGTCGGCGCCAGCAACTACAGCAAGGACTGGGTCGATTTCAGCGATTGGGATGCCGTCAACGGCAACTGGACTTGCACCGCGGGCAACAACTGGAATTGCAACAACTGGAAATGGGTGCCGGCCAATCACAGCGGCTGGACCGGTTGCGTGGTCGATCGCGATCAGGACTACGACACCAAGAACACCACGCCGACGAGCGGCAATGTGGGGACGCTTTTCCCCGCCGAGCAGTATTCCTACTGCGCCTCCGGCAGCTCGTCCTATCTGCAGCCGGTCATGCCGCTGAGCTACGATTGGAGCTCGCTCAAGACCCGCATCGACGCCATGAAGCCGACCGGCAACACCAACCAGGGCATTGGCCTCGCCTGGGGCTGGATGACGCTGTCGACCGGCAATCCCATGAACGCGCCGGTCAAGGACACCAACTACACCTACAAGGAAGCGATCGTTCTGCTCTCCGACGGCCTGAACACCCAGAACCGCTGGTACAGCAACGCCGCGCAGATCGACGCGCGACAGAAGAAGCTGTGCGACAACGCCAAGGCCGAGAACATCACGATCTACACGGTGCAGGTGAACACCGGCAGCGATCCGACCTCAAGCGTGCTGCAATATTGCGCCAGCAGCACCGACAAGTTCTATCTCGTCACCTCGGCCAGTCAGACCGTCTCGGTGTTCAAGGACATCGGCACCTCGCTGTCGAAGCTGCGCGTGGCGCGCTGAGCCAGCGACCGCCCCAAACAAAAAGCCCGGCTGTTTCAGCCGGGCTTTTCGATTCCAGGATGTCCTGAAGAGATTACTGAGCCGGGGTGAACTTCGACACGATGGTCTCGACCGGCTTGAACGCCTGCTTGGCGAGGTCGCCGTAAAGGCCGGCAATCTTCTGCGATTCCGCAACGAAGGTCTCGTAGGCGGAGCGGGCGAAATCGGTCTGCGCTTCCATGGCCTTGTCCAGCGACTTCACGCCGGAGAGCTTCTCGACGAAGGACTTGGTGTCTTCGAACGACTTCTTCGTGTAGTCGCCATACGCGCTGGCGATCGCCTGGAGGCCGTGCTGCACCGAGGTCGCGGAGGCGACGTACTGCTCGAAGTGCTCTTTCCCGTAGCTCTGAAAGTCTTCAACCTTGAACATTTCGGAATCCCTTTTCCTGGCTCTCGTCGGAAGCCCCGGCTCCCTGACTATGCCCACAATTAGTGCAACGCACAAAAAAGTCAAGAATCTTGTGCGACGCACAAAAGACGTCGTAAAAGGACGCAAATCGCGGTGATTCCCGGGGTTTCCCGCAAGGGTTCCTTAAGCTTTTGGAAACCCCGGCCCCCTACCCTGATTCCCTGGACGTGTTCAGCTTCCGCAGACGGTCAAAAGCCGTTTGAGAACATAACCTTAGCCAGAATAGCGGCTCAGGCCCAACGTCTCCCGCAGCGAACACAAGCGGAGGGACAGCCTGAGCAGGTAATGATCCCGGGTCCATTGGGCACAATTTCGCCTCACGAGCCGGTGATCAGTTGAGAAACGGGGACGGGGTTCCATGCTTCGTAAAAGCTTGTCTTCCTCGCGCTTGGCGCGGGTTGGCGTTTTCGGGCTTCTGACGGTCACCACCGCGGTCATCTTCACCACCGATGCCGCCGAGGCGCGGCGCCATCGTCGCCATTACGCGCACCACCGCGTGCAGCGTGATGTGTCCGACAGCTCCAGCCCGAAATTCGCGTCCATCATCGTCGATGGCAATTCGGGCGCGGTGCTTCAGTCGAACGCTCCCGACGGCATCCGCCACCCCGCCTCGCTCACCAAGATCATGACGCTCTATCTTCTGTTCGAGCGCCTCGAGTCCGGCAAGATGAAGCTCGACACCGAGATGCCGGTGTCCCAGCACGCTGCCGATCAGGATCCGACCAAGCTGAACCTGCGTGCCGGCCAGACCATTCGCGTCGAGGACGCGATCAAGGGTCTCGTCACCCGCTCCGCCAACGACGCCGCCGTCGTGATCGCCGAAGCGATCGCCGGCGACGAGGACGATTTCGCCCAGATGATGACGCGCAAGGCGCGCTCGCTCGGCATGTCCAGGACGGTGTATCGCAACGCCAACGGCCTTCCAAACGACGAGCAGGTCACGACCGCGCGCGACCAGGCCACCCTCGGCCGCGCCATCCAGGAGCGCTTCCCGCGCTACTATCGCTATTTCGCGACCTCGACGTTCAACTGGCGCGGCCAGTCGATCCGCAACCACAATCACCTGCTCGGCAGCGTGGAAGGCGTGGACGGCATCAAGACCGGTTATACCCGCGCCTCCGGCTTCAACCTCGTGAGCTCGATGCGCCGCGGCAACCGCCACCTGATCGGCGTCGTGCTCGGCGGCCGCAGCGGCGGCTCGCGCGATGCCATCATGCGCAACCTGCTCGCGGAAAATCTCGAGAAGGGCGCGACCACGCACACCGTCGCCGCCGTCACCGAGCGCAACGGCGCCGACGCCAATGTCGAGGTCGCCGACGCATCGGATACCCCGGCCCGGCCCGCGGCGCCGGTTCAGGCCGCTGCCCCCGCCCCCGAACCCGCCCCGTCGCGTCTCGCTGCCCGCCTGTCGACGCTGGCTGCGGCCACCGCCGCGGTGCCGCCGGCCCCGGTCAAGCCGGAAGCCAGCAGGCCCGAAGTTCGGCCGATGGAGTCCAAGATCGAGCCGGCGCCGCTCACCAATGGCGTGATCTCGAGCCAGCCGCTCTCGATCATTCCCGGCTCGTCCGAGCCGATGAAGCCGGTTCGGGTCAAGACGGTTCAGGTCAAGGCCGGCGCCGTGAGGGTCGCCTCCGCCGCTCCCGCGCAGGTCGCCCCGCCCGTCACCAACGCCATTCCGTCCCGTTCCGAGGTCGCGGAAACCTCCGGCGCCGTCGTCGCCCGGGCTGATCTCATCAACAAGCCCGAGATCGCCAGCCAGCCGGACGCGCCCAGGGCCGAGATGGCCCGCGCCGAGCTGCCGCGGCAGCCCGCGGGCTTCGGCACCGGCAACGGCATCCTCGGCGTGCTGCCGGCCGCGACCGCCGCCGCGCCCGCCCCGGCTGCGCCGAAGCTTGCCTCCGCCGATCCGACCCCGATCCAGATGAGCGCCACGACCAGGCCGACCGTCACCCACAGCGGCTGGATCGTCCAGGTCGGCGCGCTCGAGAGCGAGAACGAAGCCCAGCAGCGCATCGACGCCGCGCGCAGCTCGGCCCGTGGCCTGCTCAGCAAGGCCGATCCGTTCACCGAGGTCGTCGCCAAGGACAATCGCAAGCTCTACCGCGCCCGTTTCGCCGGCCTCGAGCGCGACCAGGCCGAAGCGGTCTGCCGCACCCTGAAGCGCGCCGAGATCTCCTGCATCACCGTCCGCAACTGATCTCCTTCCCCGTCTCAAGCGAAATGCCCGCGCCTTGCGCGGGCATTTTCGTTTTGGGGATGTGGCGAAGCGGGCACAGTCACGACAAGGCTGTTCCGCGACAACCTCTCGTCAAGAATTTACGGTTAAAACTTTGCTCAAGGGATCGACCACGCCGGAAATGGCGGGCATCGGGGCGACGGCAAACAGAGCAAGCGGAGCTCACGCGGTACGGGCGTTTGTAGCGTGGTGCCGGAGTTAGCCGTTATGCGTACGAAGCAGAGTATCCTTGGCCTCGTTTACCCGGGCAGCGAGATAGTTCGAGCCCCCCTGGTCGGGATGGAGTTTCTTCATCAGGGACTTGTGCGCCCGGCTGATGTCGTCACGCCCCGCTCCCGGCTGCAGGCCAAGGATCTGATAGGCCTCCTCCGCCGTCATTTTGCTGCTCGCCGCCGTGCGGCGCTGCCCCCCTGCCGCGTCGCCCTGCGCGTTTTGACGCCAAGCGGGAAACCGGCGGTCCAGATAGCTTTCAAGTAAGGCCACGCTCTCGGCGTCGAACGTCGGGACCATCGCCAGCAAGCTCGGAAGATCGAATTCGCCGAGATCGCGCCCGGCGTGAGGCCCGGCGACGATCTGCCCGCCGAGCTGGCCGGAATCGTGATCGAGCCGCATATCCAGACATTGCGAACGCACGCGCGAGGTCTGCCCCGACGCGGGCGCCGCACCTTTGCCGCCGAACAGCCCGCCGATATTGCCCAAGCCGGCGTTGGCCAGCGGCGTCCAGCCCAGCAGCCCGGCCCCGAAAAACCCGAGCGGGATCGCCACCATTAACTCGCCGCGCAAGCCGGTGAAGGCTGCGACCGCCAGCGCCAGCACCCCGCCGCCGAACCTGATGGCGCGCGCCAGCACCGCCGGATTGGCGGCGCGGAACATCTGGAGCAGCAGGTAAAGCGTGATAACAGCGATGGCGCCGGCAATCAGGGTCATGGCCGGAATATAGGCGCCCTCTTGTCAAAAAGCATGGCGTCCTTTCCGTGCATCCCCGATTGAAGGGTGACACGAGAATTGTGTTTGCCGATAAGCGACCGGCCCGATCATTCCAGCACGCGCCGCGGTCATTGAAGCCGCTTCGGCAGCATCGGAGTGTGGTCAGGGTTCGGAGGAGACCATGAGCAACGGATTCAAGCCGCCGATCGTGCCGGCCGCCTTCTTCGGCATCGTGCTCGGGCTTGCAGGTCTGGGCAACGCCTGGCGCGCCGCGCACCAGGTCTGGCATCTGCCGGCGATCGTCGGCGAGACCTTGCTCGCGCTCGCGGCGCTCGTCTGGGCCTTGCTGCTCGTCCTCTTCATCCTGCGCTGGATTTTCGCACGCACGGAATCGCTCGGCGAAGCCCACCACCCCGTGCAGTGCTGCTTCATCGGGCTCGCCGGCGTCTCCACCATGCTGATCGCGATTGCCGCGGAGCCCCATTCGCATCTCGCCGCCATCGTGCTGTTCGGCGCCGGTGCTGCCTTCACGCTGGGTTTTGCGCTGTGGCGGACTGGCCTGTTGTGGCGCGGCGACCGTGATCACACCGCGACGACGCCGGTCCTGTACTTGCCAACCGTTGCCGGCGGCTTCGTCACCGCTGCGGTCTCCGCCGCGCTCGGCTATCCCGATTGGGGCCAGCTCGCCTTCGGTGTCGCGCTGTTCTCCTGGCTTGCGATCGAATCCGTTCTGCTGCACCGGCTCTACACTGCCGCGACGCTTCCGGTCGCGCTGCGGCCGACGCTCGGCATCCAGCTTGCACCGCCCACGGTGGGCGCGGTCGCCTATCTCGCCATCAATGGCGGTTTGCCCGATATGGTCGCGCACATCATGGTCGGTTACGGCCTGATGATGGCGTTGCTGCTGCTGCGCCTGCTGCCCTGGATCATGGAGCAGCCGTTCTCGGTGTCCTATTGGAGCTTCACGTTCGGCGCCACCGCGCTTGCGATTGCACCGATCCGCATGGCCGGACACGGCGACACCGGTGCGATCGCGCAGATCGCGCCATGGCTGTTTGCCGCCGCCAACATCGTCGTCGGGTTGATCGTGCTCGGCACGCTGCGCCTGATCCTGCAAGGGCGCCTGCTGCCGGTCGCAGCGCCACAGCCAACGCAAGCTGCGCCGGCCTGATCCCTCACTTCATCTGGCCGATCAACGTTGCCGCGCCGTTCATGCTTCCAGCCAGCTTGAGCAGCGCCTCGCGGCCGCCGGCGGCATAGGCTGCGGCCGCCCGCAGCAGCTCGCGCAACTGCGCCGCCGCGCCCGGATCGAACCGGCACCAGGCTCCGCCGGTCAACCGCGCGATCTCGCGAAAGGCCTGCTCGGCGACGGCGTCATGACCTTCCTGGAACACGAACACGGGCACCTTGAGCATGCCGAGCTCGCCGGCCTTGGCGCAGAGCTCGTCGACCTTCTCCTCCATGGCATCGCCGACGAACACGACGGCCCGCACGCCGGATGCGACCGCTTCGCGCCGCGCCTCCGTCAGCACCTTGCCGATCTGGGTATCGCCGCCGCGGCAATCGATCTTGCTCATCAGCGTCGCGAGCCTGGCGCTGTCGGAGATCCACCCCGTCGCGCGGCATTCGTTGAAGCCGCGATAATAGACCAGCCTGATGTCGAGGCTGCCGAGCGACGCGGTCTCGCGAAACATGTCGGCCTGCAGCGCGCAGGCCATGTCCCAGGTCGGCTGACGGCTCATCGTCGCATCCAGCGCGAAGATCAGCCGCCCCTTCGCGCCCGGCGCATGCGGTGACAGCGACCGCGCCTTGGCGACGAAGGCGGCGATGTCGTCCGCGGTCGATGTTCCCGCCTGTGGCACGGTGCCGCCGGCCTGCGCCGTAACGGCGTCGCCGCCACGCGTCTTGATGGGTTCGCTCGGCATCCTCTGCCCCTTGCGTGAGCGGCTAATGTGGTCAGCGCAGGCAGCCCGGTCAATGTGCAAAGCCCCCGCCGGCGGAAGCTGGCGAGGGCTTTGGAATTCAGGACAGGCGGCTGTTGGGCGTTAGCTCTTAGACGTCAGCTCTTGGCAGGCGCCATCAGCGCAACCGGGCCAGGCTCCAGGATGTTGGGCGGCGAGGATTGCGTGTCGACCGGCGCGATCTCGCTGTCGGTTGCGCTCAGGAATTTATCGAGCATGCCCTGGATCGAGTTCTTGGCGGCATCCGGACCGGTATCGCGCATGTCGTTATGCTGGAATTCGGTCTTCACGACCTGAATGCCCGCCTTCTCGCACTCCTCGTCGGTCGGGAGCACGCCGGCATCGGTCTTGAACTGCGGATCCTGCGAGCGGAACGACAGGATCTTGAACTTGCCGGCAGTGACGAAGGGCACGCGCAGATTGTCCAGCGTGACAACCTTCTTGACCTCATCCGGATACTGCTTGGCGAAGTACATGGTGATGTCGCCGCCCATGGAATGGCCGACCATCGTCACCTTCTCGTAATCGGCGTTGGGCTGAACCCTCTTCATCTCCTGCATCGCGAGATGGATGTTGGCGACGCCGCGCAGAATCTGCGGCAGGCGGCCGACATAAAGTTCGCCCGGCTTGGTGACCATCGGAGGATCGGTCGGCAGATCATGCTGCGGGCTCACGACCATGTAGCCGCGCGCCGCGAAGATGTTGGCGAGGAAGCCGTACTCGGTGTTCTTGACGGTATTGCCGTGGTTGATCACGGCGACCGGCAGCGTGATCATGCCGGCATTGGCCTGCATTTCCTTGTCGCGGCGTACCGCGATCTGGACGGGCACGGGACGATTGTCGCGCGAGGCGTCGTAGAAGGTAATGGTCTCGTGCTTGATCGCCCACTTGCTCGCCGTGAAATAAGCGATGCCGCAGAGGGCACTGACCGAAACCAGAACGGCAATTCCACGCTTCATTTTCGTCCTCAGCCTCAGGCTCTTGCGGCCTGAATCCCTGTTGAAAATCGTGTTCTTCCGGGGCTCTTCGTCCCCTGGTCGCCTATTCGCTAATATATGTCACAGGCGCGTGACAGGAAGGCCAAATATTGTGAACCGGCAGCCCTTTCATTGTGCGTCGCACACGTTTTCTGGGCATCCTGTACTTCGGTAGCGACGTCAGGCTGCATGTCACCATCCGACGCAACCGATCTCGATTGGGTTCAATTTCTCGGTAAACGCAGGATGAAAACGGCCGAAAGCGCCCGGCGTTCCCGTGGGAACCCAGCGCTTTGATCGATCGGAAGTAGCGATATACCGCCTTTAGGCGCCTAGGATGTCGTGGACTTCGAGCGGCTTGTCGACCTGGTTGAACCACTCGGCCCGGTTGGCGGCGCGGCGACGGCCGCGCTCGTCGAGCGGCAGCTTGAGCTGGCGGAGCAGGCTCGTCACCTCCTCCCGCGCGGTGAGATGGCCGAGATTGGGCCGCATGCCGAGCGTGGCCTCGTCGATCTCGTCGAGGGCGGTCAGGCCGCGCGGGAAGAATTCGCGATAGACGACGCGTTCGGCGAAGCCGTCGACGTAGCGGAAGCCGAGCCGCAGCGACAGATCCTTCAGCCCCTCGGCGACCAGCTGCTTGTTGCGGGAGCCGAGCATCGACAGGCGGTTGCGCACGACGATCCAGTCGGTCGAGGAGCCGTCGAGCTGGCGGCGCTTGCGGCGAACGTCGCGCACCATCTCGGCATAATGGCTCTCGCCCGTCACCGCGTAGCTGGCGGGATCGACGGTGCCGAGCACATCGAAGTCGAGGAAGCTGTCGTTGATCGGCGTGACCAGCGTGTCGGCCATCGAGTGCGCGAGCCGCATCAGGTAGCTGTCGGTGCCGGGCGTGTCGATCACGATGAAGTCGAAGCTGCTCTCGACCGCCGAGACCGCCTCCATGAACTGCTGGAACTCGGAATTCTCGTTCTCGGCGATCTGCATGGTCTCGCCGAGCTTGATGCAGCGATGCACCGGCAGCTCGAGGTCGAGCTTGGTGCGGCGGGCCCAGGCGGAACGGTTGTTGATGTAGTGGGTGAAGCTCTGCTGGCGGCAGTCGAGGTCGATGGTGGCGACGCGCTGGCCGGCCTTCAGGAGCGCGACCGCGATGTGCAGAGCGGTGGTCGACTTGCCGGAGCCGCCCTTCTCGTTGCCGAGCACGACCACATGCGCCGCGCCGGATTGGCCTTGGCTAGCCTGCACAAGCATGGCGATCCTCAACACCCCTGATGAATATCTTCGAGTTGGCCGCGTCTGCGGTCAAGTGAAATGCGTGACAGGAAATGCAAATCGTACTGCGCCGTTCTTCATCATGAATCGCGGCACCAATCTTCGTCTGTGATCCAGCCCACAATGTCGCGATGTCGTGCGCGACGCTGCGCGGGATGCTGTGCCGCATCCGGATGCATGGCGTCCACGCCCGCCGCTTGTTAAGGTTAGTCGCCCCGGGCGACGGATCACGCCGCGCCAAATCCCCAACCCTGTCGAGTCCCGATGTCTTCAAGTCCCCTGATCGCCCGCACGGTCCCGGCCCTGCGCCGCGCCGTCGACAATCTCCGCAAGCGAAAGGCCACGGTCGCGCTGGTCCCGACCATGGGGGCCCTCCATGACGGGCATGTGTCTCTCGTCCGCCTCGCCAAGCGACGCGCCAGCCGTGTCGTCGTCTCGATCTTCGTCAACCCGACCCAATTCGCCCCGACCGAGGACTTTGGCGCCTATCCGCGCACCTGGAAGGCCGACATCGCCAAGCTTGCGGCCGAGGACGTCGACATCGTCTGGCATCCCGACGTCAAGGCCATGTATCCGGACGGCTTCGCCACCCGCATCGTGCCGGAGGGACCGGCGCTCGCCGGCCTCGAGGATCGCTTCCGCCCGCATTTCTTCGGCGGCGTCGCCACCGTCGTCGGCAAGCTGTTCACGCAATGCCGGCCGGACTTTGCGATCTTTGGCGAAAAGGACTTTCAGCAATTGCGGGTGGTGACGCGGATGGCGCGCGATCTCGACCTCGGCGTCAAGGTGATCGGCTCGCGCACCGTGCGCGAACGCGACGGGCTCGCGATGTCCTCGCGCAACGTCTACCTCTCGGCCGAGGAGCGTCAGACCGCCACCGTCCTCTACCGCGCCATGAAGGACAGCGCCGGACGCATCCGCTCGGGAGAAGCCATCGCACCGGCGATGGCGCGCGGCGCGGCGACGATCAAGGCAGCCGGTTTTGCGCTCGACTATTTCGAGGCCCGCCACGCCGAGACGCTTGCGGAGGTCACCTCACGCAAGGACGGCCCGCTGCGGATCCTGGTCGCGGCCAAGCTCGGCAACACCCGGCTGATCGACAACATCGCGGTTTAGAGCAGCCCGAGATCGCGCAATTCGCGCCGCATCGGCTCCGGCATCGCCGCGATCGAGCCGGCGGCGGACTTGCCGAGATCGGGCGGCACGGAATCATCGGCGAGATAGCGCCAGCCCTGGAACGGGCGCATCGGCCGCGGCGACACCGAGATCACCTTCGGCTGCATCACGATGCGGCAGCGCCCGATACCGTCCTTGTCGCGGAACGGCTCGATGCCGATGATCTTTTCCCGCGCGGCGACCTCGCCCTTGATCACCCAATAGAGCGACCCGCCCGCGAGGATCTCGGCATCGCGCTTGGGCACCATGCGGGTGATGTGGATGTGGTGTTGCGGCAGACCCTTCTTCTTGGCGGTCTGCATCCGTTCGGCGACCCAACCCTTCAATTCCTTGACGGAGTCGCAGCCGACGGCGAGCTTGATCAAATGGAGGGGCATGGCCCAGCATTAGCCGGGCAGCACCGCATTTGAAATGCCGATCTACTCGTTATCCGCAGCCGCGGGAGCAGCCACCGACGCCGGCGGAGGCGCGAGCGGAACCGGTGCCGCCGCCGGAGCGCGAGCGGCCGCTTTCGGCGCCGGCTGCTTCTTCGCGGCCGGTGGCGCCGCAGGAGCTGCGGCCTGTCCCGAGGCTGGCGCGCGCGGCGCTGCCGCAGGGTTCGCGGCCGGCGCGGCCTGCCGCGTCGTCGCCGTCGGCTCCGGACTCATGATGCTCACCGGCGGGGTCGACGACGCGCTCGGGAACTCGGCGCTGGTCGGCTTGCCCGTGGGCATCGCGGGCGGCAGGCCAACGAGCGCCGCAGTCGGCGGCAGAGCTGTCGTCGCCATCGCGGTCGCGGGCACGTTCCAGCTCGGCGCATGGCGCGCGACCAGCATGTCGTAGAGATGGGAATCCATGTTGGCGGCGACCTGCTGCTGGTCGGTCAGCGAGCGGAACGCGGCGCAGTCGAACTGGGTGCAGCCGTCGCGCGCGACCAGCACCTGCGCCACCAGGCCGTAGCGATCGCGCTCGAGCGCCTTGCGCAGCGCCTTGATGTCCACCGTCAGGCTCTTCTCGGCGGTCGCGACGTCACCGAGCGCCGTCAGGCGGTCGATCCGCGCCGCGGTGTAGGACACGGCCGCAGCGGCAGCGTCGGGCGAGCCGAACAACGCCTTCTCGCAGCCGGCGGCCACGGCATCACCGGCGAAATCGTCGAGGCAGGACAGCGCAGGCAGGCTCGCGACGACGGAAGCTTGTGCGCGCGTCTCGGTCGGCGCCTCCAGCCCCGCCGGCCCATAGACGCGCACGGTCGCGGCCCCTGCGATCGCGATGGACAGCAGCGTGATCACCGTCAGCGCGCCGTTGGCGACCGATCGATCGGCACGCAGCAGCGTGATCAGCAGGATCAATCCGAAGAATCCGGCCGCGGCCAACGTCATCCACATCGGAAAGGCCGGCGAGCGCCAGATTTGGTCGAGCGAAGTGGCCCATGCCCAGTTCATGCGCGACGTCCCCTCACGCGAGCAAAGAGCGAATGGTCAAGCGAGCACCGCGAGTCGGAAACTGCCCCCGGCCCACCTTGTGAAGGTGATGCGGGCCTTTTGACGGCGGCAGGACACAATTCCGCGTGGAGCGCCAATGCATTGGCGCGGCAGTCTTCAAGACAGCGCGAGCTGGCTTTCCTTGGCGACGCGCTCGAAGGCTTCAGTCGAACTCTTGATCCGGTATTGGCAGTCGTCGCCGTCGGTCGGCAGCAGACGGATGACCTCGTACGAGCCGCTGGCAGCCGGACGCGCAACGTTGCTGGCCGTGAACAATACGCGCGTTCCAATCGGGAATTTGTGCTTCAACACCCTCTCCATCACTCAAACAGCGCCTGCGTCGCCCATGGTCCCACTGCGACGGCCGGCCGGAAACCCGCGTGCTGTATAGCACGCGACCGGCCATTTTGGCCAGCGCCATGCCAACATGGCAAACGCGCAAATCCTGCAGTCTTTTCATAACGATAGAGATGGAACCGGCGGCCGATGATACCGTCGGGCGCCGCATTTTTGGGCAGCATGTCGCAGGCCCGGTCGCAGCCTGGGGCGGGTCCATGGCCCCGGTTGCGAGGCCGCCGGCCGGCACAATGCAAGCGGCCTCGTTCCGACCAGGCGATCAGGCGTCCTCGAACTTGGCGATGAGGAGCGTTTCGGCCAGCCCGTCGCGGGTCCATTCCTGGAACGCGGGCAGCGCCATCATCGTCTCCATATAGACCTTGGTGTCCGCAGCGACGTCGATCGCGTAGGTGCGGAAGCGGTGCACGACCGGCGCGTACATCGCGTCCGCCGCGCCGAAGCGGCCGAACAGGAACGGCCCCTGCGCGCCGTAACGCGTGCGGCACCCGCGCCAGATCTCCTCGATGCGCGCGACATTAGCCTTGGCATCCGCCGACAGCGCGATTGCGCGCACGGGCCGATGCAGGTTCATGCCGCATTCGTTGCGCAGCGCCACGAAGCCGGAATGCATCTCGGCGCACACCGAGCGGGCATGTGCGCGCGCGGCGACATCGTCGGGCCACAGCTTCACTTCCGGATAGCGGTCGGCGATGTATTCGATGATGGCGAGCGAATCCCACACCGTGACATCGCCGTCGACCAGCACCGGCACCTTGCCGGCGCGGCTGAAGGACAGGATCTGCTCCTTGTCCGCGGGGTTGTCGGTGTAGAGCGGGATCAGCGTCTCCACGAACGGGATGTCGTTGGCGCGAAGCGCGAGCCAGGGCCGCATCGACCATGACGAGTAGTTCTTGTTGCCGATCGCGAGTTTCAGCGCAGCCATGTTACCAGTCCTTCCGAGACGCCCTCGAGCGAGCCGCTTTTAACGCCATCGCCTGCCGCCAATCAATCGTTGCCGCATCCTGCCACGCGTGGCAATCGTGGCGGCTTCCGAGGAGACAGACATGAGCAGGCATTGGGTCGACATCACCGCGGTCGGCTTCTTCATCGTCGAATGGCTGGTCTATGCCCTGACGCTGGAGCGGTCGGCCTACGGCCGCGACAGCCTGTCGGCGCGCATGAACCGCTATCGCGAGGTCTGGGTGCGCCGGCTGCTCGACCGCGATGCGCGCATGGTGGACATGCAGATCATGACGTCGCTGCAGAACGGCACGGCCTTCTTCGCCTCCACCAGCCTGATCGCGCTCGGCGGCGCGCTGGCGCTGCTGCACGCTACCAACGACGCCATCACGATCCTGAGCAAGCTGCCGATCGACCTCTCCACCTCGCCCGCGATGTGGGAGCTGAAATGCGTCGGCCTCGTGCTGATCTGCGTCTATGCGTTCTTCAAATTCGCCTGGGCCTATCGGCTGTTCAACTATGTCGCGATCCTGTTCGGCGGCATGCCGCCCGCCGACCGGCGCGACACGCCGGAGGCGGAAGCCCATGTCATCCGCACCTCGCGCCTGTTCGAATCCGCCGGCCGCCATTTCAACCGCGGCCAGCGCGCCTTCTTCTTCGCGCTCGGCTATCTCGGCTGGTTCGTCAGTCCCTGGGTGCTGTTCGTGACCACCGCGGCCGTGGTGATCGTGACCTGGCGACGGCAGTTCGCGTCGAGTGCCTGGAGCGCGATGGCGCCGGAGGTGGTGGAAGGTGACGAGGGGATCAGGCGCGGTCATTGAGGTGCGTGTCCCGGACGCGCTGCAGCGTGAAACGCTGCTGCACAGAGCCGGGACCCAGGGCGACAAGGTACAATGCGGAGAGATGGGCCCCCGCTCTGCAGCGCACCGTCGAAGGGACGCTGCGCTGCGTCCCGGGCACGAGAGCGGAGTGTAGGGCACGCCCTCTCCACGTCATTGCGAGCGCAGCGAAGCAATCCAGAATCTTTCCGCGGAGGGATTCTGGATTGCTTCGCTGCGCTCGCAATGACGGAGTATGGCGCGACGGCATCGCTCTTCCGGCACCATCCCGCTTGCAGACAGACCTTCGCAACCTCGCGGCTGCTCATCCGGGCTACGAACTACCCGCCCAGATCCCGCGGGCTGAACGGCAGGTCCAGCACCTTCCATTCCTCGTACAGATTGGGCGGCAGCATCTTGTAGGGCTGGCAGTTCTGGATCGCGCTCATCGCGGACTTCATGAGCGCCACGCCCTTCGCCGACGGCGGGGCCTCGATGAGGATCGGCTCACGCGCCAGCGTGCCGTCGGTCGCGAACACCGTGCGCAGCTTGATGTGAACGTTGTCGGTAGGGCTCAGTCCGGCCGGCAATTTCGCGCAAGCCCGCAAATGGCGGCGCAGCTCGGCGACGATTTCGGGCGGCAGCTTGGCTCCGATCGAATCCTTGGCATCGCCGCCATCGTCCTTGGGGGCGTCCTTCGGCAGCGGCGCCGGCAGTTCAGGCGGCAGGCCGAGCATGACGCCGTATTTGACGGTGACATCAGGTTGCGGAGCCGGATAGGCCGGCGGCGGCGCGACCTGTGGCGGCGGTTGCTGTGCCTGTGGTGGCGGTTGCTGTGCCTGCGGCTGCGGTGGCTGAGACTGCGGTGGCTGGGGCATCGCCTGAGGCGACGTTGGCTGCGTCGGCTGAGGTTGGGGTTGCTCCGGCGGCTGTTGTTGCGGCGGGGGCTGCTGCGGCTGCGCGTTGGCCTCGCGCGGCTTCGGCGCCTGCGGGGATTGCTTCTGCTGCGCAGGCGGCTGTGACGATTGCGGCGAGGTCTGCGACTTGTCCGCGGGCTTCGCCGCCGGGTCGGCCTTGTCGGTGATATCGAGCTTCGGCAGCTTGAAGTCGGGTTCCGGCGGTTTCTCCTTGGGCTTTTCCTTGGCCTCCTCCGCCTTCTCCTCTTCCTGCTTCACCTGCTCCGGCGTGACGATGTCGACCGTCACCGTCTCCGGCTGCTGGGTGCGAAACGGATGGACTTCGCTGATCACGACGATCAGCGCGACCAGCGTCAGATGCGCGAGCACTGAGGCTGCAATGTCCGTCCGTATGAAAGTCCGCAGTTCCATCGCCCGATCTTGGATTGCCGCCCTGCTGTTAGCATACCGCGGTCTCCCCTCAATCCCATTTCGGGGCGAAGCCGAAATCGGTCAGGCGACCCTTCGGATTGGCAAGCGCGGCGATCTGGCTCATCTCGTCGGCTGACAGCTCGAAATCGAAGATCTCGATGTTTTCAGACAGGCGCTCGATGCGTGAGGTGCGCGGGATCGCAGCGACATTCTGCTGCACCAGCCAGCGCAGACAGATTTGGGCCGGCGATTTGTGGTGGGCGCGCCCTATCTCGGCCAGCGTCTGATCGGTCTTGATGCGCCCCTTGGCGATCGGGCTGTAGGCGACGAGGGCAAGGCCATGCTGGTCGCAGGCTGCCCTCACCTTCGCCTGGTCGAGATAAGGGTGATACTCGACCTGGTTGCAGACGAGCGGCTCCGGCGACAGCGCCACCGCCTGCTCGAGCAGCGCCACGGTGAAATTGGAAACGCCGATGTGGCGGGTCAGCCCCATCGTCTTCGCATGCGACAGCGCGCCCAGCGTCTCCGCCAGCGGCACATGCGGATTGGGCCAGTGCAGCAGCAACAGATCGACGGAGGGAAGCCGCAAGCGCGCCAGGCTCTCCTTGACCGAGCGCTCCAGATCATGGGGCGCGAAATGGTTGGTCCAGACCTTGGTGGTGAGGAAGACGTCGTCGCGGCGCACGCCCGAGGAGCGCATACCGTCGCCGACCTCGCGCTCGTTCTCGTAGACCTGCGCGGTGTCGATGTGGCGGTAGCCGAGCCGCAGCGCCTGCTCGACCACCCGCGCGGCAGGTCTTCCGCTCAGCTCCCAGGTCCCGAGCCCGATCGCCGGAATTCTTGCGCCATTGGCCTCGACGAACAGCATGAGGAGTCCTCTTCCGTTACGGCAGCCCCTGACGTCATCAGGCCGTCATTATGGACCCGGTCCATGACGCTGCCAACGGAGGCAGCGTCCGTTCGGCCGGGATAATTGGCGCAATGCCAACGGTAGGTTCAGGCCTCGAGGTCAGGCCTTGGTATCAGGCTCGGGTATCAGGCCTTGGCGAGCGCCTGGAAGACGGTATCGGGCGCATGCGCGATCACCGCGAGCAGCGCGCGTGCCGGCCCCCGCGGAGCCCGCTTGCCCTGCTCCCAGTTGCGGATGGTCTCGACGGGAACGCCGAGCTTGGCGGCGAACTCCATCTGGGTCAGGCAGGCGCGGCGGCGCAGATCGCGCACCGCGAGCGACGAGGTCTCGCCAGGCGCGGCAGTGGCCGTGGTCTCGATCGCAGACGGCTGGACCGGAAACTCCTGCCCGTCCCGCACTTCGACGATCCGTCCGTCCGCCTTTAATCGCACACGCATGCCCATTCCCCCAAGCGCGGGCGATGATGCGGCAGGTCGCTTAAGGTGGGATTAAAGATAGTCTCGTGCCCCGGACGCTGCGCATCACGCCCGGCGATGCGAAGCATCGTCCGGTGCGATGCGCTGCTGAGCCGGGCGCATCTCGCCGGAGCATGCCGCCTGCTGGGTCCCGGTTCTGCGCAGCAACGCGAAGGGCGTTGCAGCGCGCCCGGGACACGAGAGTGAGGGTGCGCCCGCTGCCTACCCCGTCATTGCGCGGAGCTCTTGCGACGAAGCAATCCAGGACTGCCACCGCGGAAGGATTTCTGGATTGCTTCGCTGCGCTCGCAATGACGTGGAGGGAGCTTGGCCTCGCCCCCCTACCTCAGCCCGAACCACAAGGTCGCAATGCCGAGGAAGGAGAAGAACCCGACCACGTCGGTCACCGTCGTCACGAACGTCCCTGACGCCACCGCCGGATCGGCCCTGACGCGCTCCAGTGCCATCGGGATCAGGATCCCGCCGAGCGCGCCGGCGATGAGATTGCAGATCATGGCGAGACCGATGACGATGCCAAGGCCTGGAATCCTGAACCAGGCCACCGCCGCGATGCCGGTGATCACCGCGAAGGCGAGACCGTTGATCATGCCGACCAGCAATTCGCGCATCACCACGCGCCAGGCATTTGAGGAGCCGAGCTCGCGCGTCGCCAGCGCCCGCACCGCCACCGTCATGGTCTGGGTCGCGGCATTGCCGCCCTGGCTCGCCACGATCGGCGCCAGCACGGCGAGCGCGACCATCTTCTCGAGCTGGCCCTCGAACAGGCCGAGCACGGAGGACGCGAGGAAGGCTGTGGCGAGGTTCACGAGCAGCCAGTTGAAGCGGCCACGCGCAATCGTCAGGAAGGTGTCCGACAGCTCTTCGTCGCTGGTGACGCCGCCGAGCGCCTTGAGGTCCTCGTCCGCCTCTTCCTCGATGACGTCGACGACGTCGTCGACGGTGATGACGCCGACGAGGCGGTCCTGGGTGTCGAGCACGGGGGCCGCGACGAGATTGTACTTGCCGAACATGCGCGCCACCTCCTCCTGGTCCTCCAGGACGGAGACGCGGCGGCGATCCTCGTCGGTCAGCTCGGTCAGCGCAACCGGACGGCGCGCGCGGAGCAGCACGTCGAGGGGAACCGCGCCCTGCCAGTGCTGGTCCTTGTCGACGACGTAGATCTCGTAGAAGCGGTCGGGCAGATCCGGCGTCTCTCGCATGTAGTCGATCGCCTGCCCCACGGTGAAATCCTGGGGCACCGCGATGAACTCGGTCTGCATGCGGCGTCCGGCGGAATTCTCCGGATACAGCAGGCTGCGCTCCAGCGCGACGCGCTCCTTCAGCGGCAGCTTCTCGAGGATCTCCTCCTGCTCGGCCTCGTCGAGGGTCTCGAGCAGCTCGACCGCGTCGTCGGATTCCAGCTCGCGGACACCCTCCGCGACCGTCTCCGGCAGCAGTTCCTCCAGGATCTCCTCGCGGACGGTCTCGTCGACCTCGTTCAGCGCGGAGAAGTCGAAATCGGCCCCGGTCAGCTCGACCAGGCGGACGCGGTCGTCGGGCGCGAGCGCGCCGATGAGATCGCCGAGGTCGGCCTCGTGCAGCTCGGCGACGCAGGCACGCAGGGACGCGCTGTCGCCGGCCTCGATCGCATGCGCGATTTCCTCGACGAATTCGTGACGAATTTCGCCGTCTTCATTGCGCATCGGCACGTGGTCGAGTACCGAATCCGCAGCAAGCTGGGCACCGTCCATATGTTCATCCATGGTGTGCCTCGCCGTTTGACAGGTTGGAATGAGCGGCGCCTGAAGCCGATGGTTCAGGCAATACCCACAAGGCAACTCCGAGCGCAATGACAAAGATGCTTCGGTTGAAATGGACCTCGATCTCGCTGGGCGCTGTGCTCGCGGGCCTCATCGGCATCGCCTCAACCGAGGCTGCCGAATGCCCGCGCAAGGATGCGCTCGGCACTTCGCGCATCCTGAGCGTCGATGCGAAGACCACGCCGCGCGTCGGCCTGAAGAGCTTCCCGCAGACGCTGGCGCTCGCCGATCGCGAGGTCGTGCTGACCTTCGACGACGGACCGAACCCGCCGACGACGTCGAAGGTGCTGGCGGCGCTGGCGCAGGAATGCGTGCGCGCGACCTTCTTCCTGATCGGCCTGCACGCCTCCCAGCATCCCGATATGGTCAAGCGCATCGCCCGCGAAGGCCACACCATCGCCCACCACACCTTCTCGCATCCGTTCATGGCGCGGATCCCGTTCGAGAAGGCGAAGGGCGAGATCGACCGCGGCATCGCGGCCGTCGAGACGGCGCTGCATGGCACGGCGACGACGACGCCCTCGACGCCGTTCTTCCGCTTCCCTTATTTCGAGGCCACCCAGGCCGAGCTCGACCTGCTGCAGTCGCGCGGCATCGTCGTGTTCGGGGCCGACCTCTGGGCCAGCGACTGGAACGAGATGACGCCGGAGCAGGAATTGAAGCTCGTCACCGAGCGCCTCGCAGCCAGCGGCAAGGGCATCATCCTGTTCCACGACCCCAAGGCGCGCACCGCCGCGATCATGCCGGCCTTCCTGAGGTATCTGAGGGAGAACGGTTTTCGCGTGGTCCACATCGTACCGGCGGGCGTGCAGAAGAACGCCGATGCGCGCTGATGCCGGAATGTCACGCCAGCGCAAAATGGGGTGATTTGGGTCCTATTAACACTCTGTTCATGCTACGCCCTGCAAATGGATGGGGACCTGGCGACGGGAAAGGCTGATTGCGCCTGAACCGTTTCCTGGCGTCTCCGACCTACTATGGCGGCAATCGCGTATGAGGGCAGACGGGGTTCATGATCGGAAGTAGCGTTGTTTCGCGGACGCGATCGTGGATCGTCCTTTGCCTCGGTGGGTTCCTTGGAGTCTCGTCCATCGGATCGCCCGCGGCGCTTGCGGCCGACTGCCCGGGCCATCCCGACGCGCTCGGCACCTCCCGCACCCTCGTGGTCGATCCGCGCGAGCATCCGCTGATCGGCACGATGCAGTATCGCGAGACGCTGCCGCTGAAAGACCATGAGGTCGTCCTCACCTTCGACGATGGTCCGTTGCCGAAATATTCGTATCAGGTCCTCAAGATGCTCGACGACGAGTGCATCAAGGCGACCTTCTTCATCATCGGCGAGCAGGCCAAGGCGAACCCTGAAGGCGTGCGCAAGCTGATTGCCGCGGGCCACACCGTCGGCACGCACAGCATGAACCATCCGCTGACCTTCGACCGGATGCCGGTCGAGAAATTCGAGCCCCAGATCAACGGCGGCATCGAGTGGACCTCGGCGGCCATGACCGATCCGACCAAGCTCGCGCCCTTCTTCCGCATTCCCGGCCTGATGCGCGCCGAAGCCGTCGAGAACTATCTGACCTCGCGCGGCATCCAGGTCTGGAGCGCCGACTTCCCGGCCGACGACTGGCGCCACGTGTCGTCAGACCGCGTCTACCAGCTCGCGATGCAGCGGCTGGAAGCCAAGGGCAAGGGTATCTTGCTGCTGCACGACATCCAGGCGCGGACGGTGGCGGCGCTGCCGAAGATCATCCGCGACCTCAAGGCTAAGGGTTATCGCATCGTGCATGTGGTGCCGGCGACCCCCGACCGGCCGGCGACGCCGACCACGCCGGTGGAATGGCTGCTGCATCCGCCGACCGAGACCGTGCCGATCGCGCGCTGGCCGGCAGTCCCGCACTTCGTGTTCACCGAGACCAAGACGCTCCCGGCGCCCTCGCTCGCCGACCTCAATGCGGAAGCTTCGCATCAATCGCTGCTGCCGCGCCGGACCAGGGGCCAGATGGATCTCGCATCCACCCTGCCCGTGCCCGGCCCCGCGCTGTTTGCGATCCCGGAAGGCTCGATCGAGGTGTTGCTGTCGACGACATTGTCGCGGCGCGCCGCGACACGGCTGGCGATGGCGGCTCAAACGCCTCGCGCGGCCAAGGACAAGGTCGCAAAGGGCAAGGCCGGCAAAGCACATGCTCACCGGACCGCTCATGCGGCGCCTGGTGCCCCCAAGCATACGGCGCAGGCGAAGAGTGCTACGCCCAAGGGCGCGGCCCCCCACCCGACCCGCGTTGCGACCAGCGTGAAGAAGCGCGCTTAAAGCGCGCTCGGGTCGCGGGCCGTCACTGCCGCAGGATGGCGGCGACGCAGAGCAGCACGATCAGCGCGAGGAAGAACAGGTCCATATAGGATTTGAGCTCGCCGTCGCGCCGCAGCCGGGCGACGTCGGCAACGACCTGCTTCCGCGCATTCGTTCCTCCGGAGCCGTCATTGATCGGGCCCTGAAGACGCCGCGTCTCGCCTTCGAGCTTCTCGATCTTCTGGAAGAAGTAGAAGGCACGCAGCGTGGAGACCGCGCGCATCGCGGCATAGACCAGCACCAGGATCGCAAGGATCGCCCGGTTCGGATATTTCTCCAGGAAGTTCAGGCTGAAATAGACCACCGCCATGAACACGAAATTGGTGATGAAGCGGTAGACGAAGCTGAGAAAAACCATGCTGTCTGGAGCCTTGAGCGGGCGCAACCGGGATCGTGTTGCCACATGCGGGATCAGGCGATCAGGGACCGGAACTGCCGGGCCGGATCTCTTCGGGCGTCCGTCTACGCCAACATTATTTCAATAAGGATACCACGGCCCCGCAACTTGCCGCCTTTTAGCCACGCGCCGACATAATGCAAGGACACTTCCGCCCGCCACGGCTCAATGGCGATTTGGCGGAAGTCACGATAGACTATCGTCCTGCCGCCACATCCGGGGTCTGCCGATGCCGAAGAAGGGAATCACCGGCCACGACGAATGGGTTCTGACCGAAGCGCTGGCGACCGCCCTGGTCGCGCTGGAGCAGCTCGAACCCAGGCATCAGCCGAACGCGCATATGGACGACATCCGCAAGATGCTCTCGAGCGGCAAGGAGCCGGCGGCGGTGAGCCTGCACCTCGCCCAGGCCAAATGCCGGCTGTTTCCCGATCTCGATCCGCTGGAGATCTACCGGGAATACGGCATCGGCGAGGAATATGGCTGAGGCGGCAACCTGAGACCCGCCCGCAACCGATCCCGCGATCACCTGACCAGCGTACTGAAATCTATTCTGCCGTTGACGGTCCTCGTTTCGGAACAACCGGCACGCTCAGCCAGTCCGTCAGGTTCGACGTCACTTCGTTCTGCTTGGCACGCTGCAGCAGCATCTCGCGCTCCCTGCCGGGCGGCAGGCTGCTCGCACGCTCGCGGGCGTTTTCGGCGAAGGCGGCCAGCCGCTCCTGAAGCGACTGGGTCTGTTTCCTGCGGCTACGTTTGGCGGTCATCTGGACTTTCACAGCGGTTCGAGCGGACGGCATCGTCCACGATGCTCGCAGCTTCCGTCGCAACCGACGGTTCCAGCATTTCAATAAGTTAACGCCGCGCGGTTTTGCGCCGCGTGACACGCGAGGCCGAACCAAAGCCGCGAAGCGGGGTTGACGATCCGCACCGCCGGGTGACAACCGGACGCAACGGGGACGATGGACGTGGCGCGCATTTTTCCGGTTTCTGCCCACGACATCAGCGCATCGGTACGCGCCGACATCTAACCCGTTCCCGGCGCGTGCAGCCTTCGCGGCGTGGATCGCCCTAGCTCTTTCGCCGACAGCAGCCTTACAGGCGAATCGAGGGCCGACATGACGTCAGTGGAAACGAGGCTGCCTCGAGCCCGCTTGGTCAGGGTTCACGATGCCAGACCTCCGGGCGGGCGCCTGAGACCGCCGCGGACGACTGCCGTGCGGCACATGGGCAAGCCCGATGGGACCCGATGAAAAGGCCAGCTATTTCAATGGTAAAGGGAGATTTTGGTGCGCTCGGAGGGACTCGAACCCCCACGATTTTACTCACTGCCACCTCAAGGCAGCGCGTCTACCAATTCCGCCACGAGCGCTTTTGGGGATGCCGGCTTGAGGCTTGAAGGCCGACCGGATCAACGGCGCCGATCTAACAAATCCATCAGAGGGGTACAAGCCTGCAAAGGCCCTGAATTCCACAAGCTTTGCACGAAAGTTCGGGCCCCTCGCCCGAATCGACCCAGCCCGGTGCCAGAGATGCCTACCGCGTACCTGGGCGCTTACCGCGTCCCCGGCGAGCGCGGCAGCATCTGCTTGACCTCGACCGCGATCCGGTTGCGGTCGACCAGCACGACGCCGGAGGCAACCGGCAGGTTGTTGGCGAGCACCTTGACCTCGTCGGCCTCGGTTGCGTCGAGCTCGATGATGGCGCCGCGGGAAAGACGTAATACTTGATGGATCGGCATGGTGGTCGTCCCGAGGACGACCATGAGATCCACGGTGACTTTATCGAGGGTGGGCACTGTCAGGACCGCCGCAACTTGGGACTTGAACCAAGGGTACTTGGCATTTGCTCCGGAGATGATCACCACGTTATGGTTAGCCAATGGTTAATTCGCCTCAAAACCCCCGTCATCAGCTCGATTTGACGTCGTTTTCCGCCCGACACGGCGCGCCGGTCGAGTGGCGAATCTCGGACTCGCCGGTGCCTTATCCGGAGGCGGTGGCTGCCATGGAGGCCCGGGTCGCGGCGATCTCGGCGGGCGAGGCCCCCGAGCTGGTCTGGCTGCTCGAACACCCCCCGCTCTACACCTCGGGCACGTCGGGCAAGGAAGACGACCTGCGCGATCCCCGCTTCCCGATCTTCGCCACGGGGCGCGGCGGCCAGCTCACCTATCACGGGCCCGGCCAGCGCGTAGCCTACGTCATGCTCGACCTGAAGCGACGCCGGCCGGACGTCCGGGCCTATGTCGCAAGCCTGGAGGAGCTGATCCTGAAGACGCTCGCCGCCTTCAACGTCCGCGGCGAGCGGCGCGAGGACCGGGTCGGCGTCTGGGTCAAGCGGCCCGACAAGGGCGAAGGCTTCGAGGACAAGATCGCGGCGATCGGCGTGCGGCTGAAGCGCTGGGTCTCGTTCCACGGCATCGCGATCAATGTCGAGCCGGAGCTGTCGCATTTCGCCGGCATCGTGCCGTGCGGCGTCGTCGATCCCCGCTACGGCGTCACCTCGCTGGTCGATCTCGGCCAGCTCGTGACCATGACCGATGTCGACGTCGCGCTTCGGCAGGCATTCGAAGAGCTGTTCGGGCCAACCAAAGCCCTGGTGCCGGAAGCGGCCGCCTGACACATGGTTGTTGGAGACGCGCCGTCAGCGTTCTCCACCGATACGGAATCGGCTAGTCTCCATCCCGGCGTCGCCCACGCCTCCCCCCTCCGCCGGGAAAGCACACCTCATGCCGGGCGACTAACCATCGGACCGACTGTTCGAGCGCTGGGCATAAGGAGGGATTGCGTTTCAGCTCGCAACGGGAGGTTTGGACGATGAGACTCTCTGCGCCCATCTATCATCTGAAACGACAAGCGAAGCGCCTGTCCCGCGAAGCGGGCATTCCCCTGCACGACGCGCTTGACCGCATCGCCACGACGGAAGGGTTTTCCGCCTGGAGCATGCTCGCAGCGAAAGCTGCCGCGTTGACGCCCGCCAGCAGGCTGTTCCCGCAATTCCAGCCGGGCGATCTCGTGCTGGTCGGCGCACGCCCCGGCCAGGGCAAGACGCTGATGAGCCTCGAGCTTGCGGTGGAAGCCATGCGGTCGGGCCGTCGCGCGGCGTTCTTCTCGCTGGAATATACCCAGAAAGACGTTCTGGATCGCTTGCGCGCCATCGGCGTGGAGCCGGCGCAATTCGATGAAATCTTCGAGGTCGATTGCTCCGACGCCATCAGCGCCGATTACGTCGTCAAGCAGATGGCCACAGCGCCCCACGGCACGCTCGTGGTGATCGACTATCTGCAACTGCTGGACCAGAGGCGCGAAAACCCCGATCTCTCCGTTCAGGTACGCGCGCTGAAATCGTTCGCGCGCGACAAGGGGCTGATCGTCGTCTTCATCTCGCAGATCGATCGATCCTATGATCCCGCCCTCAAGCCCTGCCCCGATCTCAGCGATATCAGGTTGCCGAACCCGCTGGACCTGAAGCTGTTCGACAAGACCTGCTTCATCAACAATTCCGAAGTGCAGTTCCGCGCGGCGAGCTGACGACCTGGCCGCGGGCGAGCTGGCTCGCCCGCGGCTTGCAGCTTCAAGCCGCCTTCAGCGACACCTCGAGCTTGCCGGCGATGTAGCGGCGCTCCTGCGTGAGGCCGCCAAAACCGTAGGCATCACTCTTGACCTCGTCGACATGGAGATAGGTCTCGGGATGCAGCGGGCCCAAAATCTCGGCCATGCGCTTGAACATCGCGGCGAGATAGGCCGCCTTCTCGTCCTTGGTGTTGGTGCCTTCGCTGACGTGGATGTCGATCCAGTAGCTGGCGAGCTTCTGCTCGGCGAGCGACTTGCCGCCGGCGAACCAGTCATCGGCATCGACGGACTTGACGATGATGGCGGTCACCTTGGGATCCTTGTGCAGAATCTTTGCGGTCAGCTCGGACACGGCATGCGCGATGTCGGCCTTCAGCGACGGTGACTGGCGGGAGGTGGTGTAGGACACGGTGATCAGGGGCATGGTGGTTCTCCTCAGGATGTCGCGCTGTTTGCGCGGCGTTGGTGAGAAGCTAGACCTTCCCTGCTCATTTTGGTATCTTATCTATATTGATACCAGTGATAATGATCCATAATGAAAGCCACCCTCGACATCGCGACCGTCCAGGCCTTCCTTCTGGTCGCCGACCTCCAGAGCTTTACGCGCGCGGCCGAGGCGCTCGGCACCACGCAGGCGGCGGTCAGCCTCAAGCTGCAACGGCTGGAGACGCTCCTCGGAAAACGTCTCGTCGAGCGCTCGCCGCGCGCGGTCCGACTCACCAGCGACGGCGCCAGCTTCCTCGAACGCGCCCGCGCGCTGATGGCAGCGCATGATCGCGCGCTGTCGGGCGAAACGGCGACCGCGCAGTCGCTCTCGCTCGGCATTTCCGATCACGCCGCAGGCCCCGAACTGGTGCCTTTGCTCGAACGGCTGCACGCGATGTCGGCGAATCTCACCCTCGCCGTCACCATCGGCTTCTCGCGCGAGATGCAGGACGCCTATGATGCCGGCGATCTGGATGCCGTGATCGTCCGTCAGGAAGGCAGCCGCCGCGGCGGCGAGAAGCTGGCCGAGGACGAATTTTGCTGGTTCGCATCGCGCCGCTTCACGCTGCCGAAGGGCGAAGCGCTGCCGCTTGCGACCCTCGCCCCGCCCTGCGGCGTCCGCGCCGTCGCCGTGCGCGCGCTGGACAAGGCCGACATCTCCTGGCGCGAGCGCTTTGTCGGCGGCGGCGTCACGGCGGTTGTCGCTGCCGCGCTCGCAGGGCTTGCGATCGCGCCGCTCGCGCGGCGGATCGCGCCGCCCGGACTGGTCGACGTCGGGCCGACGCACAAGCTGCCGAAGCTCGGCAGCTCGAAGGTGATGCTGCATTCGAAGGTCAGCGATCCCGCCAAGCTCGCGGCGCTGCGTGCGGTGGCGGCGACGTTCAGAAGTGTCGCCGCCAAGTGAGGTCTCACAAAATCGCCTCGAACGCGCTGCGCAGCGTCTCGTGCCGGAACACAAAGCCGCGGCTCAGCGCCTTGTTGGGCAGCACGCGCTGACCGCCGAGCAGCAGCTCGTCGGCAAACCCGCCGCCGATCCGGCGCAACAGGCCTCCGGGAATGCGGAACACTGCCGGCCGGTGCAGGCGGCGGCCCAGCTCCTCGGTAAACTTTGCGTTGGTGACGGGGATCGGCGCGGTAGCGTTGACCGGCCCTATGAGATCAGGCGTCGCCATCACATAGGCGATCAGGCGAATGAGATCGTCGCGCTCGATCCAGGACATCCACTGCCGGCCGGTGCCGATGGGACCGCCGAGGCCGAATTCGAACGGCGTCAGTAGGCGCGTGATGAAGCCGCCCTCGGTGCCCAGCACGAGGCCGATGCGCAAATTGACCACGCGGACACCAAGCTCCTCCGCCGGCCGCGCCGCCGTCTCCCAGGCTGCGCAGAGCTCGTGGCTGAAGCAGGCATGCGACTTCGCCGATTCCGTCAGCACTTGGTCGGCCCACAACCCGTACCAGCCGATCGCGGAGTTGCTGACCAGCACCTCGGGCTTGCGGTCGAGCCGCGCGATCAGCTTGACCACCTCGCCGGTCATGTCGACGCGCGAGCCGATGATCTTCGCGCGCTTCGCCTCGGTCCAAAGGCCGTTGCCGATCGGCTCGCCCGCGAGATTGACGATGGCGTCAATCGGGGTGTTCGCGGCGAGCTGATCGAGGCCCGTGATCAGCGTGACCGGCGGCGGCAGCATCTCGGCCTTGGCGGGATTGCGGATCAGCGCGATGACGTTGTGCCCTGCTCCGCTGAGGCTTGCCGCAAGGCGGCTGCCGATGAAGCCGGTGGCACCCGTGATCAGCACGGTCTTGCGGCCCGGCAGCTTTTCGACGAGCCCGGCCGCCGGCACGCTTCGCATGCGACCGAGCCGGCGCATCGCGGCAAAATCCCTGACGCCGCACAGCGCCGCGCCAACCGCGCAAGCGGTTGCGGCGATGCTGAGCAGGCCCTGATAGACGACCGTCACGCCGAATGGCTGCATCGCCCAGTCGATCAGCACCGGCAGCAGCAGCACGAGAATGGCACCGTAATTGATCGCGAGCAGCGTGTGGTTGATGCGCTCGCTCGGCGGCAGTTTCCGGCTCAGATCCTCCTCGACGAAATCCATCAGGGTGATGACGATCTCGGCGACCAGCACCGCGACGATCAGCAGCGCCAGCAGTCCATAGACCTCGAGCCAGCCGAGCACCAGGAACAAGAGCGCATAGAGCATGTTGCGGATGCCGTGCAGCTTCAGCTCGAAGCGCTGCGACGGACGCCAGGCCAGGCGCTCGGTGAATTCATGGTGATAGAAGGTGTCGAACACGCCCATCACGATCTGGATGGCGATGAGCGTCCACAACAGCGGGGTCATGATACGGCCTCCCTGAACACGGCAGACTGGTGGAGCAGCGCGCCGTAACGCGGATGAATGACATCGAGGGTGAAGCGGAAGGCGCCCGCGCCAAGGTCGCCATGCGTCACGGTGAGATCGCCCGGCGTCAGCCAATGCGGCAGCGGGACCCAGAGACGTCCGAGCTGGAGCCCATAGCCGGCACTGCGGAAGGTCAGCGCCTCGCCCTCGACCGCGATGCGCAGCGCCATGGAAATGCCGAAGCCGACATATTCCTCGAGCCCGGTCGGGCCGGCGAAGCGTTTGGCGGAATGGATCACTTGCGGAAAGCCGCGCTTGCGCGCGCAGATGCGGGTCCAGGTCTGGCCGCCGCTCGCCGCGTCCTCGGTCACGCTGACGATCATGGGCACGCCGATGTCGCGGCCGGTCGGCAGCGGCCCGCCGATCATGCGGACGGCTTGCGCGAACCACCAGCCGATCTCGCTGAAGAAGATCTCGTCGACCACGCCGACATAGACCACGCTGTCGCCGTCGGCGACGCGCTTGGAGAAGCGCCGCCAGGTCGCGAGCGGCAGGCGGCCCCAATCCTCGTCCGACAGCAAGGCTCGGAAGCGGCGGTCGTCGAGCAGTTTGACGTGAGCGGATGTCGATGCGCTGGAGCCTGATAATCGAGCCGACGTCATCGCACCCTCCTCGACACTATTTGACCTTGCCCAGCGGCAGCAGGCTCACGATCTTCTCGCCAAGCCGCATCAAGGCAACCAGCCGCGGCCGCGGCACTTTCAGCATCTGCATGAACCAGTGGTCGGCGAGCTCGGTGAAGGCGAGCATCTCCTTCAGCCGCTTGCTCGCGACCGGATTGATGGTGGGATCACCGGCGGCGTCGGACACGCAGGCCCGCAGCGCCGTGATCGCCGGATCGAGCTCCCGCTCCTTGCGCCGGGCCGCGATCCTGGCGGCTACCTCCCAGATGTCGGTCTCGGCCTCGTAATGGTCGCGGCGGTCGCCCAGGATCGGGACGCGCCGGATCAGGTTCCAGGCGAGCAGCTCCTTGAGCGAATTGGAGACGTTGGAGCGCGCCATGCCGAGCACCTCGGCGATGTCCTCCGCCGTCATCGGCGCTTCGGCGAGATAGAGCAGTCCGTGGATCTGGCTGACCGAGCGATTGACGCCCCACTCGTCCCCCATGTCGCCCCAATGCAGGATGAAGCGCTCGACGGCGGCTGGGAGTTTCTTCTTTCCGGTCATTTCTGTCATGACAGAAATATCTGACACTAATGGCCTGCTGTCAAGCGGTAGCGCGCCCGGCATACGAGATGGAAAATCTGCCTAAAAATGTCCCAGCCGCCGGGAACCAATTCGCCCTCTTTGCGTTTGTCCCGTTGAGGCGGGGTCCGGAATGGTCGAAAAGTTCAGTCAACAGAGAGACTTGTTCGAAAGCGAACGCAGTTTCCGCCTGTTGGTTGAGGGAGTCGCGGACTACGCGCTCTACATGCTGGATCCCACGGGGATCATCACCAGCTGGAACATCGGCGGCGAGCGCATCAAGGGTTACTCGCCGCAGGAGATCCTGGGACAGCATTTTTCCCGGTTCTACACCGACACCGACCGCGCCAACGGCAAGCCGGCCCGTGCCCTCGGCATCGCCCGGGAAAAGGGCCGATATGAGGAGGAAGGCTGGCGGGTCCGCAAGGACGGCACCTTCTTCTGGGCGAGCGTCGTGATCGACCCGATCTATGAGGACGGCCAGCTGGTCGGATTCGCCAAGATCACGCGCGACATCACCGAACGCCGCAATGCGCAGGTCAAGCTCGAGGCGATGCACAAGCAGCTCGCCGAGTCCCAGAAGTTCGACGCGCTCGGGCAACTCACCGGCGGGGTCGCGCACGACTTCAACAACCTCCTGATGATCATCAGCGGCAGCCTGCACATGCTGAAGCGAGGCGCCGAAGACCCGGCCAAGCTTCAGCGCGCGATCTCGGCGATCGAGACCGCCGCCAGGCGCGGCGCGGCGCTGACCAACCAGCTCCTCACCTTCGCGCGGCGACAGAGTGTCAATCCGCAGGCGATCGACTTTGCCGAACGCATCACCGCGATCCGCGAGGTGCTCGACGCCGGCGTCGGCAGCTCCGTACGTCTGATCCTCGACGTCGGCCGCGACGTCTGGCCGATCAGGACCGACGTCTCCGAGCTCGAGACCGCGCTGCTCAACCTCGTGATCAACGCCCGTGACGCGATGCCCGACGGCGGCACGGTGACGATCGGCGCGCGCAACGTCGCGCTGGACGAGCCCCCGCTTGCCGGCGATTTCGTCGCGATCGACGTCGCCGATACCGGGTTCGGCATTCCCTCCGACGTTCTCGACAAGATCTTCGAGCCGTTCTTCACGACCAAGCCGATCGGCAAGGGCACGGGCCTCGGCCTGTCCCAGGTGCACGGCTTCGCGCATCAGGCCGGCGGCACGGTGCGGGTCGCCAGCGATCTCGGCAAGGGCACGACCTTCACGATCCTCCTGCCGCGCGGAGAAGCGGTGCCGATCACCGAGGCGCCGTCAGAACCTGCATTCCACGGCAGCGGCACGGTGCTGCTGGTGGAGGACAATCCGGACGTCGCCCTGGTCAGCATCGGCCTGCTCGAGCAGCTCGGCTACCAGGTGCGCCGCGTCGCCGACGCCGAAGCCGCCTTGCGCGAGATCGAATCCGCCGGCGTCGACTTCGTGTTCTCGGACATCGTGATGCCCGGCAAGATGGACGGCCTCACCCTCGCCCATCATCTCCGCCAGATCCGCCCCGGCCTGCCGATCCTGCTCGCCACCGGCTACAGCGAAGTCGCCGCCGACGTGCGCGGCGACTTCCCGATCCTGCGCAAGCCGTACGAAATCCACGAGCTGAGCGAGGCGATCGCCAAGCTGCCGAGGTGATTTCTCACCTCCAATTATTCCACGGCGTCATGGCCGGGCTCGCCCCGGCCATCCACGCGTAACAGCACGGCAACAAGAACGTGGATGCCCGGGACAAGCTCTGGCATGACGATATCCTGCAAAGCTACACCGTCGGCAATACCGAAAACGCTTCCCCTGCCCGCCGCAAATTCAGCTCATCCACGCTCGCCGTCTCGCTCGTGACGTTGTCGACGCGCGCGGACGGCGGACCGTGACGGCAGAGCGCGACCATGTCGGCGACGTGCTTGGGCGCACCCGCGAACAGCGCTTCCACGCTGCCGTCGCGGCGGTTGCGGACCCACCCCTCGAGGCCGCTCGCGGTCGCCTGGTACTCGACCCAGGCCCGATAGCCGACGCCCTGCACGCGCCCGCGGATCATGACCTGGAGGATCGCCCGACTCATTTTTTCAGCCCGAGCATGTCGGCGCCGCGCGCCTTGACGTCGGCCTCGCGCATGATTCGGGCCGTCAGCTCCGAAGATGCGAGCCCCTTGAGGCTTTTCGGCGGCGCACCTTCGCGCAGCGCCTTCAGCGTCTCGTAAACCGCCTGCGTGGCGGCTGCGATCGGTGCATGGCCCTGCAGCGCGATGCGGACGCGCTGGCTCGCCAGGTAATCGTTCGCGCTTAGCTCCTCCGGCGCCCCGCCGAGCACGATCGGCAGGCGCGTCGCGGCAACGATCGCCTCGAGCTCGGCGCGCGACTTGATGCCGGTGAAGAACAGCGCATCGACGCCGACGGCTTCATAAGCCCTGGCGCGGCGCACCGCGTCCTCGATCGAGGTGATCGAAGCAGCCCCGGTGCGGCCCATGATGACCAGCGAGGGATCGCTGCGGCCGTCGAGCGCGGCCTTCATCTTGCCGACGCCCTCCTCCAGCGAGATCAGTTGCGTCTTCGCTTCGCCGAACGCAGCCGGCAGCAGCGTGTCCTCGATGGTAAGGCCGGCCGCACCCGCCGTCTCCAGCTCCTGCACGGTGCGGCGGACATTGAGCGCGTTGCCATAGCCGTGATCGGCATCGACCAGCACGGGAAGCGCGGCGGCGCGCGACATCCGCCGCATCTGCTCGCAGAGCTCCGTGAGCGTGATCAGCGCGACATCGGGATCACCGAGCACCGCGAGCGAGGCGACCGAGCCGCCGAACATGCCGAGCGGAAAGCCGAGATCCTCGGCGATGCGGATCGAGATCGCGTCATAGACCGAGCCGGGATGGACGCAGGCCGAGCCCGACAGGACGGAGCGAAGCTTCTCGCGGCGGGAACGAAAGGCCATGGACGACGCCCTCTCAACTGTTGCGACGCTGCCGCCACATACTCCGTCATTGCGAGCGCAGCGAAGCAATCCAGAATCTTTCCGCGGGGCAGTCTGGATTGCTTCGCTGCGCTCGCAATGACGGTGTTCGCGGGACCGACCAGAGCCCCACGCACAGGTTTGACTTACGCAAACTCCAGGATCAGCGCGTCCACCGCGAGCGTCGCGCCGGCGCTGGCGTGAACCTTCTTCACGGTGCCGTCCTGCTCGGCGCGCAGCACGTTCTGCATCTTCATGGCTTCGACCACCGCGAGCGTCTCGCCGGCCTTGACCTCCTGCCCTTCGGTCACCGCGATCGAGACCACGAGGCCGGGCATCGGGCAGAGCAGCTTCTTGCCGGTGTCGGCGGCCGTCGTCACCGGCATCAGCCGTGCCGACGTCGCTTCCGCTTCGGTCCAGACATAGACCGGCACCTCGACGCCCTGATGCGCGAGGCGAATGCCGTTGGCGATCGGCCGCGTCTGCACCGCGACGAGATGGCCGTCGATGGTGCCCTGCCAGACCGGTTCGCCCGGCTTCCACGGCGATACCAGCAGATGCGAATTGCCGGCCTTGCCCTCGGCGTCGATGAAGCGGATCGCGATGGCGTCGCCCTCGCGGGCGACCTCGAGCTGGATTTCCTGGCGGTCGAGCCAGACCGCGCGGCGGCGCTCACGCTGCACGACGCGGCCGCCCATCTGGCCGGAAATCTGCCGCTTGCGCTCGCCCAGCACGTGATCGATGGCAGCGCCGACCGCGGCGATGCGCCGGGCGACCTCGCCGTCGGGCACGCGCACAGCAAAGCCCTTGGGGAATTCCTCGGCGATGAAACCGGTCGAGAGCCGTCCCTCACGCCAGCGCGGATGGTGCATCAGTGCTGACAGGAACGGAATGTTGTGGCGGATGCCGTCGACGTAGAACGAATCCAGCGCGGTCGCCTGCGCCTCGATCGCGGCCGCGCGCGAGGGCGCGTGCGTGACGAGCTTGGCGATCATCGGATCGTAATGGATCGAGATCTCGCCGCCCTCCTGCACGCCGGTGTCGTTGCGCACCGTGATGCCGTCCTTGCTGGCTTCCGCCGGCGGGCGATATTTCACGAGGCGTCCGATCGAGGGCAGGAAGTTGCGGAACGGATCCTCCGCATAAAGGCGCGATTCCACGGCCCAGCCGGTGAGCGTCACGTCCTTCTGCGCGAGGGTGAGCTTCTCGCCGGCGGCAACGCGGATCATCTGCTCGACGAGATCGACGCCGGTGACGAGCTCGGTGACGGGATGCTCGACTTGCAGGCGCGTGTTCATCTCCAGGAAGTAGAAGCTCTTGTCTTGCCCTGCGACGAACTCGACGGTGCCGGCGGAATCGTAATTCACGGCTTTCGCCAGCGCGACCGCCTGCTCGCCCATCTTGCGGCGGGTGGCCTCGTCGAGCAGCGGCGACGGCGCCTCCTCGATGACCTTCTGGTTGCGGCGCTGGATCGAGCACTCGCGCTCGCCGAGATAGATCACGTTGCCATGCTTGTCGCCCAGCACCTGGATCTCGATGTGGCGGGGATCGACGATGAACTTCTCGACGAAGACGCGGTCGTCGCCGAACGAAGCCTTGGCCTCGGCCTTGGCGAGGTTGAAGCCTTCGGCAACTTCGGAGGTGGAGTGCGCGATGCGCATGCCCTTGCCGCCGCCGCCGGCGGACGCCTTGATCATGACGGGATAGCCGATCTCGTCGGCGATCTTCACCGCGTGCTTGTCGTCCTCGATGACGCCGAGATAGCCCGGCACGGTCGAGACCTTGGCTTTTGCAGCCGCCTTCTTCGACTCGATCTTGTCGCCCATCGCGGCGATGGCGCCGGGGTTCGGGCCGATGAAGACGATGCCGGCCGCCTCCAGCGCGCGCGGAAACGCCTCGCGCTCGGAGAGGAAGCCATAGCCGGGGTGCACGGCCTCGGCGCCCGTCTTGCGGCAGGCCTCGACGATCTTCTCGATTACCAGATAGCTCTCGGCCGCCGCGGGCGGCCCGATCAGCACGGCCTCGTCGGCCATCTCGACATGGAGGGCATCGCGGTCGGCCTCGGAATAGACCGCAACCGTCTCAATTCCCATCCTGCGAGCGGTCTTGATGACCCGGCAGGCGATTTCGCCGCGATTGGCGATCAGAATGCGTTTGAACATGCTTTTCTTGAGTCTCGACCTTGGGCGGGACCCTTCCCTGGCCGTTGGGGCCTTTGGGACGGGCCGTGTGGCTCCCGTGGTACAACAAAATCGGCCGGAGGCAACGGTCTAAATCCGGCCTGCTCTGGCGTACCAGCGCAAGACCGAAACCGGCTTGGCCCCCCCTGGCGAGCCCTACGCCTTCCCCGCCATGGCCTCGGATTTGGGCTCCGATTTGGGCTCGGGCTTGACCTCCGACTTGAGCTGGGATTTGGCGACGTCCCGGACCAGACCATGGATGAAGCCCAGCTTGCCGACCACGGCGGGCGACAGGATGAACGGGTAGAGGTCGCGCATCCCCATGGCGCGGTTGACGCTGTTCATGGCGAAGGTGAAGGGCAGCCATGCGTTGACGATCGCATCGACGTCCCGGGCCTCGTAGGGGTTGAAACGAATGCGCGTGGTCAACTCCCCGTCGCGGTCGACCTTGGGCCGCACCTCCATGCCGAACTCGGAAGCCATCTCCAGGGTGTCGACGATGTGGAGGTAGTGCGCCCAGGTCTCGGCGAAATCTTCCCAGGGGTGCGTGGTGGCATAGGCCGAGACGAAGTTTTGCTGCCAGTCCGGCGGCGGGCCTTCGGCATAGTGACGCTGCAAGGCCTGGCCGTAATCGGCGGAATCATCGCCGAATACCGCGCGGCACTCATCGAGCTTGCCCCCGTCTCGCACCAGCACGTCCCAGAAATAATGCCCGACCTCGTGGCGGAAATGCCCGAGCAGCGTCCGATAGGGCTCGCCCATCTCGAGCCGGCGCCGTTCGCGCTCGATGTCGTTGGTCTCGGTGAGCGCGATCGTGATCAGGCCGTTGTCGTGGCCGGTCATCACCTTCTCGCCGCTCTGTGGATCGTCGGCGAGGAAATTGAAGATCAGACCATGCTCGGGGTCGTCCTGCCTTGTGTGGAGCGGCAGCTTCCAGCGGATCAGGGAGTAGAACAGACGGTGTTTCGCCACCTCCAGCTCGCGCCAGCCGGCGAGCTGGGCGGGATCGGACAGATTCGGCACCGTCCCGTTGTGCCGGCAGGCGCGGCAATAGCCGGTGGTATCGCCCGAATCCGTCAGCCAATTGCAGGCATCGTACTCGGCATTCCGGCACAGCATCCGGCTTTCGTCCGCGCCGGCCAGGACCTTCCAGGCCGCGCCGTCGGGCTCGATCGCCGACATCGTCTCCTTCTCCGGCAGGAAGGCGACCTTATGGCCACAGCGTTCGCAGGCACGGTTCTCGAAATAGAGGACGTTGCCGCAGGCCTGGCAGACAAAGAGCTTCAAGGTTTAGCCTCTTCGGAAAGGGGAGCTTCACGGAAAGCTCGTCATTGCGCCTCGCGAAGACGCCTCCGCAGGCCGATCGTTCCAGTCTCTGGAACAAATTGCCAGACCTGACGTTGCCGAGGCGTACTTTTTCCGATCCGCGCAAGCCCCTCATTTTCGCGACACGCGCTTGGCTCTAGGCAATGGCCATCACGCTCAGTCTGTGTGAATATCGCTCCGGCACGTGCGCTCCCGCATCACAACGGCCGATGCCTTGAACGATCTTTCGAAAGATCCCTTGCCCGAGACCGTCGCCGCCGAAAGGCTGCGCCAGCACCTCGAAGACGTCGCGCGCGAGCGGGACAACGCCTATCGCGCGCTGCAGGAGCGCGAGGCCGAGCTGGCGCGCATCCAGCGCATCGGCAAGGTCGGCGGGCTCGAGGTCGATTTCCGCGAAGGTTTCAAGAACCGCCGCTCGCCCGAATATCTGATGCTGCACGGCCTGCCGCCGGACGCCGCCGAGGAATCGCACGAGGATTGGGTCAATCGCATCCATCCCGACGACCGCGAGGCCGCCGTCAGGAACTTCTTCGATGCGCTCGCCGGCAGCAGCGAAGACTACACCGCCGAATACCGCATCATCCGCCCCAATGACGGCGAGACCCGCTGGATCCGGGTCGTCGCCAAGTTCGAACGCGGCGCGGATGGCCGCGCCATCCGCCTCGTCGGCGCCCATATCGACATCACCGACCAGATGCTCGCGCGAGAGACCCTGCGCGAGAGCGAGGAACGCTTTCGGCTGATCGCCGACAGCGCGCCGGTGCCGATCTGGGTGACCAAGCTCGACCGCACGCGGTCCTTCGCCAACCAGGCCTATGTCGACTTCGTCGGCCTGCCCTACGACCAGGCCATCGCCTTCGACTGGCGCAAGGTGCTGCATCCGGACGACCTGCCGCATGTGCTGCAGCAATCGGTCCAGGGCGAGGCCTCGCTCAAGCCGTTCGTGCTGGAAGCGCGCTACAAGGATGCATCCGGCGATTGGCGCTGGCTGCGCTCGGAATCGCAGCCGCGCTGGGATCCGACCGGCAAGCATATCGGCTTCATCGGCGTCGCTCACGACATCACCGTCGCCAAACGGGCCGAGATCGAGCTCCGGAAGCTCAACGAGACCTTGGAAGAACGCATCATCGAACGCACCGCCGAGCTCGAGTCCAACGAGTCCCGGCTCCGCGCCATCCTGGCCACCAGCAACCAATATCAGGGCATGGTCAATCTCGAGGGCGAGTTGCTCTACGCCAACAAGACCGCGCTCGACGGCATCAAGGCGAGCGCGGCCGATGTGATCGGCAAGCCGTTCTGGGACACGCCCTGGTTCACCGGCACCCACGGCATCAGCGCGCTGGTGCGCGAGGCCTTCCAAACCGTTCTCAAGGGCGAGCCCGTGCGGCTCGAGATGCGCCTGCGCCTTCCCATCGGCGAGCGCGATTTCGATTTCGGGATGCGCCCCGTGCTCGATCGCCACGGCAACATCACCGGCGCCGTCCCCGAAGCCGTCGACATCACCGAGCGCCGCCGCGGCGAGGAAGCGCTGCGCCAGTCGCAGAAGATGGAGGCGATCGGCCAGCTCACCGGCGGCGTCGCCCACGACTTCAACAATCTCCTCACCATCATCCGCTCCGCCACCGACTTCCTGCGCCGGCGCGAGCTGCCGGAGGAGCGCCGCCGCCGCTATGTTGACGCCATCTCCGAGACGGTCGAGCGCGCCTCCAAGTTGACCGCCCAGCTGCTGGCATTCGCGCGCCGGCAGCCGCTGAAGCCGCAGATCTTCAACGTCGGCAGCCAGGTCGAGGGCGTCGCCCAACTGGTCCGCCCGCTGGTCGGCGGCCGCATCGAGATCGTTGTCGAGATCGACGATGCCGACTGCTTCACGGTGGCCGACATCGCCCAGTTCGAGACCGCGCTGATCAACCTCGCCATCAATGCCCGCGACGCCATGGACGGCGAAGGCCGCCTCACCATCGCCGTGCGCAAGGTCTCCGGGATTCCCAGCCTGCGCGCGCAATCGGCGCGCGGCGGCGAGTTCGTCGCGATCTCGGTCACCGACACCGGCAGCGGCATCGCGCCGGACCATCTCGAGTCGATCTTCGAGCCGTTCTTCACCACCAAGGAGGTCGGCAAGGGCACCGGCCTCGGCCTCAGCCAGGCCTTCGGCTTCGCCAAGCAGTCCGAAGGCGACATCGCGGTGACGAGCACGCAAGGCGAAGGCGCGACCTTCACCATCTACCTGCCGCAGGCCCAGAGCCCCGCCGCCGAGAAGGAGGCCGCGGCGCTGACCAGCGAGTCCGCCACCACCGGCCGCGGCTACCGCGTGCTCGTGGTCGAGGACAATGACGATGTCGGCCAGTTCTCGACCGAGCTCTTGGAAGATCTCGGCTACGTCGTCCGCCGCGTCGCCAATGCCAATGCGGCCCTCGCCATCCTCGGTGAAAACGAATTCGCCGTCGACCTCGTATTCTCCGACGTCATCATGCCCGGCATGAACGGCGTCGAGCTCGCCGGCATCATCCGCGAGCGCTATCCGGGCCTGCCCGTGGTGCTCACCTCCGGCTACAGCAACGTGCTCGCCGAAAACGCCCATCGCGGCTTCGAACTGATCCAGAAGCCCTATTCGGTGGAATCGCTCTCGCGCATCCTGCGCAAGGCGATCATGGAAAAGCTGCCGACGGCGCGGTGAGACTTGTGACGGCGGAACGCTGCCATGAACTCCGTCAATGACGATGGGGCGATATTTTGTAGTTCAACAGGCCCTGCATGACATGAAACCCGCCCTCTTCTCCGCCTGGCAAACCTGGGCGCTTCTCTCCGCCTGCTTTGCCGCGTTGACTGCGATCTTCGCCAAGGTCGGCGTCGAGAACATCAATCCTGACCTCGCGACCTTCATCCGCACCGTCGTGGTGCTGCTCGCCTTTTCGGTGCTGCTGTTCTTCACCGGACAATTCACAGTGCCGTCGGAGGTCTCGTCACGAACCTGGCTGTTCCTCGTGCTGTCGGGTCTCGCCACCGGCGCGTCCTGGCTGTGCTATTTCCGCGCGCTGAAGCTCGGACCCGCCACGCTGGTGGCGCCGATCGACAAGCTCAGCGTCGTGCTGGTCGCCCTGTTCGCCTTCGCCTTCCTCGGCGAGCGTCCGACCGGCCAAGGCTGGCTCGGCATCGCCATGATCGGTGCCGGCGCAGTGCTGCTGGCGGTGAAGTTTTGACGCATCGATCTGCGACCTTGCGCGTTCTCCGATGATGCGCTCGCTCCGTTCCCGTCTGATCGCGCTCTGGATCATGCTGGTCATCTCCGGCATCGCGACCGGCTATCTGCTGTTTGCATCGTTTCAGCAGACCGCGAATGCGCGCCTGGCAAGATCGGATGATCTGGCCGCGCGCGCCTGCCGCGACCTCGCCGACCGCTACCAGTTCTTCGTCACTGGCTGGGGCGGCAGTGAGGTCGACGACGAGCTGAAGCAGCAGCTCGCTACCGTCGCACGGAGCGCGCTGTCAGGCTCCGTCGGCGTCGAGGGCGGTATCTGGCAAGCCGATACCGGCTCGCTCGCTTATGCATTCCCGACCTACGAAGGCACCGGCCCGAAGACGGACCTGCCCTCGGCCGAGCTGAACACCATCCGTGAGGTCAATGCCGAGACATTGCGCTCCGGCCGGCCATCCTCGGTTCGGCAGAGCGGCCGGTCGCAGGTCCTGATCGTCCACGCGTGCCCGTTGCGCGGTCCGTTGGCTGGCGTGACGGGATGGACGATGACGCGTGCGTTCACGGCGGAGGGGCCGGCTTACAACCAGCTCCTCGCGGGGCTTTTGCTGCTCGCATTAACCATCTTCGGCTCGGCGGCCTGGCTCGCGCGCATCCTCTTCGGTTGGTCACGCAAGATCAACCTGATCGAGGCGGCGCTGGATGGGCCTCGGGCGGGTACGATCGATCTGCCCACATTGCCGCGGACCGGCGCTCCCGAGCTCGATCGGCTGGTCGATGCGCTTAACGGCGCCGGAGAACGGCTTTCGGTGGAACGTCGCCGCGCCGCGGCGGCCGAGCGTCTCGCCGCTCTCGGCCGCATGTCGGCGGGGCTTGCGCACGAAATCCGCAATCCCATCGCCGCGATGCGCCTGAAAGCCGAGAACGCGCTGGCCGTCGCCGACGGCTCGCGCAGCGAAGCGGCCCTCACCTCGATCCTGCACCAGGTCGACCGGCTCGATGGTCTCCTGCGCGATCTCCTGGAGATGACGCAGGCGCGCGAGCCCTGCCTCGCAGAGGTGGACCTTGAAACCTTTCTGGCGCGCACGGTCGAGACGCATCGCGAGCTTGCCGCGGCCCGCAGCATCGCGTTGACGGCGGGAACCGGGCCCACATCGTCGCCGTTGCCGCAATTCGATCCGTCCCAGATGCAGCGGGCCCTGGATAATTTGATCATCAACGCCATTCAAAACACGCCATCCGGCGGCAATATCAGCGTGGACGCACGCCGGAGAGGCGACAAACTGTTGTTTCAGGTTTCGGATACGGGCCCAGGCATCTCCGACGAATTGCGCGAGCGTCTGTTCGAGCCGTTCGTCACCGGCCGCACAGACGGTACCGGTCTTGGCCTGGCGATCGTCCGCGAGATCGCGCGCAATCATCGCGGCCAGGTCCGCCTGGTCCGCTCCGTCGGCGGTGCCGAATTCGAGATCGAGGTGCCATGGCAACCGTCCTGATCATCGACGACGACCGCGGCCTGCGCGAAGGTCTCGCCGAGGCGCTCGCCGATCTCGGCCATGAACCCCGCCTCGCCGCGTCCGGCCGCGAAGGTCTGGCGGCGCTGAGCGACGACGTCGACGCGGTGCTGCTCGATCTGCGTATGCCCGGCGGCATGGACGGAATCGAGGTACTGCGGCGGATCCGCGCCAAGACCGGCGGCCCGCACGTCGTCGTGCTGACCGCCTTCGCCAGCGCTGCCAACACGATCGAGGCCATGCGCCTTGGCGCTTTCGATCACCTCAGCAAGCCTGTCGGACGCGCGGAGCTGAAAGCTTTGCTGGATCGCCTGCCGCCGCGCGCGCCGGCTCTCGCCGCGCCGGCGGACGATGCCGAAGACGGCTTGATCGGGTCGAGCGAACCCATGCGCGCCGTGCAGAAGGCGATCGGTCTTGCGGCCGACAGCGACGCCAGCGTGCTGATCCGCGGCGAGACCGGCACCGGCAAGGAGCTGGTGGCGCGTGCGCTGCACATTCATGGCAAGCGCAAGGACGGTCCCTTCGTCGCGGTCAATTGTGCGGCGATCCCCGAAGACCTCCTGGAAAGCGAGTTGTTCGGCCACATCAAGGGATCCTTCACCGGCGCGATGGCCGATCGCTCCGGCGCCTTCCGCGACGCCGCGGGCGGGACGCTGTTTCTCGACGAGATCGGCGACATGCCGCTGCCGATGCAGGCAAAGATCCTCCGCGCCTTGCAGGAGCATGTGATCACGCCGGTTGGGGGCAAGCCCGTGCGAACCAATGCACGCATCATTGCCGCCACCCACCGCGATCTCGCGAAGCTCGCCGCAACCGGCGACTTCCGCGAGGATCTCTATTACCGGCTCGACGTGGTTCAGATCGCATTGCCTCCGCTGCGCGACCGCGTGGCGGATATCGTGCCGCTCGCCAGGCACTTTCTTGCACGCGCGGGAGCAAGCAGCGGCCGGCAAAAACAGCTCAGCGAGGCCGCGATCGACAAACTGCAGCGCCATAACTGGCCCGGCAACGTCCGCGAGCTGCGCAACGCGATCGAACGCGCCTGCATCATGACACGCGGCGATGTGATCGGAGCTGACGACATCGACACCAGTGCATCCCCGGCGGCAGCGGTCCCGGCGCCGGATGATGCGGACCTGCCGGCGGCGGTCGCTCAGCTCGAGAAGCAGATGATCGAGCGCGCGCTGGCGGCCTGCGCCGGCAATCGCACCGAAGCGGCCCGCCGGCTCAACATCAACCGCCAGCTGCTCTACACCAAGATGCAGCGCTATGGGCTTGCCGAGGTGTCAGAAAAGCTGACGGACCGCGTCGGGAAAGACGACGGCTGACACCGCCGGCGCGAGCAAAACTCCTTTCAACTCAGGCGTTTTGCGACTGGCACATCGCTTGCTGAAGCCTGTGCAAGCGATCAGGTCGCGATACCGAGAGGAGTTATTCCATGAAGACGACACGCATCCGCGCGCTGTTCTGGGTGCTGCTCGCCACCACGGCGATCGGCAGCGGGGCAGCCGCTTATTCGCAGGCTCGGGATCCCATGTGGGATTCCTCGCAGCTTCCGGAATCTCGCGGGACAGTGAAACAGTACACGTTGACGCCGCGCGGCGACGTTGACGGCATCATTCTCACAGACGGCACCGAAGTGAAGCTGCCGCCGCATCTCAGTGCCCAGACGGTGTTTTCGGTCCGCCCCGGCGATCAGGTTTCGGTGCGCGGTTTGCGCGCCAGGGCCATCCCGCTCATTGACGCTGCCTCGATCACCAATGTCGCGACCGGCAAGAGCGTCGTCGACAACGGCCCGCCGGATCGGCGCGCGGCCAATGACGACCAGACCATCAGCGGCCGCATCGCGCTGCAACTGCATGGCAAGCGCGGCGAGGTGAACGGTGTCGTGCTCGATGACGGCACCACGCTGCGCCTGCCGCCGCCGGAAGCCGAGCGCATGCAGGACCAGCTCAGCCAGGGCCGAAACATCTCTGTGCGCGGTGACGTCCTCGATACCGCCCTCGGCAAGGTCGTCGAGGTTCGTGCGATCGGCACCTCGCCGGAGCAGATGACGGAAGTGCGCGGCCCTCGTCCGCCCGGGCCAATGGACGGCCCGGATCATCGCGGTCCGCCGCCCCCGCCGCCTCCGGGCTTCGGTCCGCCGCCTCCGCCGCCGCGCGGCTAATCCACGGTTCACCTCAACAGGAAGAGCGACATCATGCATTGGATCGATCCTGACAGCCTGCCGGAGACGGCAGGCACCTTCGAGCGCTTCGTGCTCAACCCCCACGGCGATGTTGACGGCTTCGTGCTCAAGGACAAGAAAGCACGCCTCCTCGTTCATACGCCGCCGCACATGGACAAGGAGATCACCCGTCATCTCAAGCAAGGCGAGACAGTTCGCGTGCGCGGCGTGCGACCGCGCGGCGCGAACCTGCTGGCCGCGGTCGCGGTGACCAATGCGGCCGGTCGCGAGATCGTGGACAATGGCCCGGACCACGACCGCGAACATCCCAAAGTAAAGCACACCGAGATGACAGCGGAGGGCACGGTCGAGCTGTCGCTGTTTGGCCCCAAGGGCGAATTGCGCGGCGCCCTCCTGTCTGACGGCACCGTGCTCCGGATCGGGCCGAAGGAAGCCGAGCACGTCGCTGCCCTGCTCGCGCCCGGTGCGATGGTCGCGGCCCGCGGCGCCGGACTTCAGACCAAGCATGGCCGCGTGATCCACGTCGACGAAATCGGTCCCGACGAGGATCGGCTGAAGCAGATCAAGAAGCCGAAACCGAAGGACAAGAAGCCGAAGCACGGCCATCCACGCGCCCACGCGGCCTGACGCTACGCTCTCGCGGACGCTTGGCGAGGAAGGAGTCATTCATGTCGGAGACACATGACAAGGCAAGGGCCGGCCGCGCGCTGGATGCCGCCAACTTCTTCCTTGCCGACGTCCGCGACGGCCTCGGTCCGTACCTTGCCGTTTATCTGCTCACAGAACAGCATTGGGATGAGGCGCGCATCGGCCTCGTCATGTCGGTCGCGACCATCGCCGGCATTCTCGCCCAGACGCCAGCCGGCGCGCTGGTCGATGCGACCCGGGCGAAGCGGACGGTCATGGTGGTCGCGGCCATCCTTGTGACGCTCGCTTCGTTGTCGCTGCCGCTGTTCCCGAGCTTCCTGCCGGTCGCGATCTCGCAGGGGATTGCACAGGCTGCCGGCGTCATTTTCCCGCCGGCGATCGCCGCAGTGTCGCTTGGCATCTTCGGGCATCGCGCCTTCACCAGGCGGATCGGTCGCAACGAGACATTCAATCATGCCGGCAATGCCGTCGCGGCGGGCCTTGCCGGCCTCTCGGCGTATTGGTTCGGACCAACGGTCGTGTTCTATCTGCTCGGCGGCATGGCCATCGCAAGCCTGCTCAGCATCCTCGCCATCCCCGAGCGAACGATCGACCACGATCTTGCCCGCGGGCTGGACGGCGCCAGCGGAGCCGAGGCGCACGAACAGACTTCGGGACTGAAAATGCTCCTGACCTGCCGTCCCCTGCTCGTCTTCGCGATCTGCGCGCTGCTGTTTCACCTCTCCAACGCGGCGATGCTGCCGCTGGTCGGACAGAAGCTGGCGCTGCAGGACAAGAATTTGGGCACCAGCCTGATGTCCGCCTGCATCGTCGCCGCGCAATTGGTGATGGTGCCGTTCGCGATGCTGGTCGGCGCCAGGGCCGACCGCTGGGGCCACAAGCGGTTCTTCCTCGCAGCGCTCATGATCCTGCCGATCCGCGGCGCGCTCTACACGCTCTCGGACAATCCGTTCTGGCTGGTCGGCGTGCAATTGCTCGACGGAATCGGCGCCGGCATTTTCGGCGCGATCTTTCCCGTCATCATCGCCGACCTCATGCGCAACACCGGCCGCTTCAACGTCGCGCAGGGCGCGGTCATCACCGCCCAGAGCATTGGCGCTGCGCTGTCGACGACGCTGGCCGGCTTCGTCGTGGTCGGCGCGGGCTACAGCGCGGCGTTCATCACCCTCGGTGCCGTCGCCGCGATCGGCGCCGTGATCTGTCTCCTTGCCCTGCCCGAGACGCGACATGGTGCCTCCCGCCCGAAAGGGAAGACAGCGGCGCCGGCATCCGCTATCGCTGCCGAATGAACTCATCTCATTCAGGGACTGAACGTGCCGTCTGACGCCATCTGGGCCTGGAGCATCATCGTCGTCGCGACCGCAGGCGTCATCATCCGCCCCTTTCGCCTGCCGGAGGCGATCTGGGCCGTGATCGGTGCGAGTGCCCTGGTGCTGTCAGGCCTGCTGCCGTGGCAGGATGCGCTGGCCGGCATCGAAAAAGGCATCGACGTCTACCTCTTCCTGATCGGCATGATGCTGATCGCCGAGCTGGCACGGCTGGAGGGCCTGTTCGATTATCTCGCCGCGCTTGCGGTGGAATATGCCGCCGGCTCGCCACAGCGCCTGTTCCTGCTGATCTACATCGTCGGCACGCTCGTCACCGTGCTGCTCTCCAACGACGCCACCGCCATCGTGCTGACGCCCGCCGTCTATGCCGCGACGCGTGCGGCCGGCGCGAAGCCGCTGCCTTATCTGTTCGTCTGCGCCTTCATCGCCAATGCCGCGAGCTTCGTGCTGCCGATCTCCAACCCCGCCAATCTCGTCGTGTTCGGCGCGCGCATGCCGCAACTGACGGAATGGCTGAAGTTGTTTGCCCTGCCCTCGGCGGCCTCGATCCTGCTGACCTACGTGGTGCTGCGCCTGACCCAGCACCGCGCGCTGAAGGAGGAGACCATCGCGCGCAGCGTGCCGCATCCCAGGCTCGGCCGCGGCGGCAAGCTGACCGCCGTCGGCATCGTCGCGATCGGCATCGTGCTGGTCACGGCGTCGGCGCTGGACAGGCAGCTCGGCCTGCCGACCTTCATCTGTGGCGGGGTGACGGCCGCGCTCGTGCTGCTCATCAGCCGGCAATCGCCGCTGCCGGTGCTGCGCGGCGTGTCCTGGAGCGTGCTGCCGCTGGTCGGCGGACTCTTCGTCATGGTGGAGGCGCTGATCAGGACCGGGGTGATCGCGCAGCTCAGCGCACTGCTGCATCAGGCAGTGGCGCAATCAGTGCCGAAGGCTGCCTGGAGCGTCGGCATTGCCACCGCGATCGCCGACAATATCGCCAACAATCTGCCCGTCGGCCTCGTCGCCGGCTCGGTCGCCGCCAGCGATCATCTGCCGGCGTCCGTCGTGAGCGCCATCCTGATCGGCGTCGATCTCGGCCCGAATCTGTCGGTGACGGGCTCGCTTGCCACCATCCTCTGGCTGGTCGCGCTCCGCCGGGAAAAGATCGAGGTCGGCGCCTGGCCGTTCCTCAAGCTCGGCCTGCTGGTCACGCCGCCGGCCCTGATCGCGGCGCTGGCTGCGGCGATCCGATAATCGTGCGTTGTTTGCGGCGCATCAATGTGGCCGCCGGGGCCGGAGCTACACTTCAACTTGTCGCGCAGCCTCATTCGGCGCGGCAAGGAGGTTCATCATGCAGATCCAGTCAAAGGCATTGCCGCAGAGCTTTTCCCTGCGTCGCTCCTATCAGAGCTTTACCGCACCCAGCCAGAGCCGCGGGGAAACGTCCCACCCGTTGCTGCTCCTCGCAGTCGTGGTGCTGGTGACCCTGTTCGCGATGGTGGAAGTCGACCTGCACAGCGTCCAGCTTCAGGCGCTCGGCCTGCTCGGCCACGGCACTGGAATCGACCCGGTCTTCCTGAGCCCGTAGTCACCGGCCCCGGACCTTCCGAAGAGGCCCCCGATCGCGGCCATGGCCGCGACCGGGCAGCACTTCGTCAGTCGTTCTCGTAGCCGTAGACTTCCGGCAGGATGAAGATTGCGGCGAGCAATCCGATCAGCGGGAAGATCGCGACTATCAGCGTGGCATTGGCCTGCCCGATCGCGGCGAACACGGTCGGGAACAGGAAGATCGCCAGGAACGACGGCAGCTTCACGAACATGTAGGCGAAGCCGCTGGCGGTGCCGCGGTATTTCGGCTTGGCGACCATGGTCGGGATCGTCATGCAGTTCGAAGCGTCCCAATAATGACCCCACAGCATCGCGGCGGCCGCGAACGGCAGCAGGACCTTGTTGTCGGTGTAGAGCGCGAAGGCGGCGACCAGCAGCGACACCAGCACGATCGAGAACCCGGCGATCGAGATGCCGCGGTGGCCGATCTTCGGCGTCAGCAGCGGACCGACCCAGCCCGACAAGGCCGCGAACGAAAACAGCGCCATCGTCACCAGATTGATGCCGAGCACGCTCGACACGCCGACCATGACAAAGAGCACCGGCAGATAGAACGCGAAGGTCGAGAATTCGCTGGCTTGCACGAAGCAGGCGATCCAGCCGTAGATCGTGGCGCGCCAGCGGATCGGGTCCTTCCTGAGGTCGGCGATGAAGTCCCGGGTGCTGACTTTCGGCACCACGACATCCTGGTCGGGCAGCATATCGAGATTGTCGTTGAACATCTCGCGCGCGACCTGCTTGGCCTCGCGGTAGCGTCCCTTCTGCACCAGCCACACCGCCGTCTCCGGCACGTCATGGCGCATCACCAGGATGATCAGTGCCGGCAGCGCGCCGAGACCGAGCGTCACGCGCCACAGCGTCTCGTGGTGGATGTCCAGCAGCAGGAAGATCACGATGACGCCGATGGTCAGCACTTCGCCGACGGCGAACATGAACTGCCAGCGGTTGCCCATGACCTCGCGCTCACCCTTGGCCATGGATTCCATGATGTAGGTGTAGCCGGTCGAGATGTCCGAGCCGAGCGGGATGCCGAGCAGGAAGCGGATGACGATCAGCCAGGTCACGTTCGGCACGAAAGCCTGCGCCAGCGCCAGCACGATGAACAGCACCATCGTGGCCAGGAACATGACGCGGCGGCCGATCTTGTCGGACAACCAGCCGCCGAGCAGCGCGCCGATCAGGGCGCCGCCCTGCGTGCCCGCGGCGGCGAGGCCGAGCATCAGCGGATCGGGATTGTACTGCTCCTTGATGAAGATCAGCACGAAGGCGATCGAATAGAGGTCCCAGGCCTCGACCAGGATCGAGGCCATCATCAGCCAGCCGACCTTGTTGCCCTTGGGACTATAGTTCGTAATGAGGTAGCGGACCGCGGCTTCGCTCGCAGTCGGTTGTGGCACGGCCATCGTTGACATGTCTGGTCCTCTCTTGAAAACGCTTTAGGTTCCGAGCAGCGGCTCGATGCTGCAGTCGAGCAGGCGCGGGTCGATCCCCGCCTCCATTCCCGTGAAGATCTCGCCCATGTAGTCGATCAGCGCGTCGCTCGCCTTCACGGCGTCCTCGACGCGGCGGCTCGCGACCGCGGCGAGAATGGACAGATGACGATCGATCGTGCCGGACAGATCGGCCTGCCCAGGCATGAAACGGTGGTGGATGTAACCGATACGCCGGTACAGCGTGTGCAGCGGCCGCAGCGTGTGCACCAGGAATGGCTCGCCCGCCGCCTCCAGCACCAGCGCGTCGATGCGGCGGTCGATGCTGTTGAATTCGTCGAGGGTCAGGCTGGCGCGGCGCTCACGCAGGAGACGTTCGATGTGCAGCGCCTGATTGCGATGCGAGAGGCTGGCGCGATCGGCCGCGAGGCGGATCACGAAACGCTCCATGTCGCGGCGCAGGTCGAGCAGCATGCGCTCGCGCGCCAGATCGATCGGCGCGATGTGAAGGCCGTGGCGCGGCCGGATGATGATGAGCGTGTCGGCGGAGAGACGATTGACGGCGTGATGCACCGGCGTGCGGCCGAGGCCGGTGATCTCCTGCAACTCCAGCATGGTCATGAACTGGCCGGGCTTGAGCTCGCAATGGACGAGCAGCTCCTCGATCTTCTGATAGGCCAGCTCGAAGAAATTGACGCGGTTGCGCCGCGAGGGCTTGCCGTCGCCGTCGTCGGCTCTCACCACTTCGAGCGCGCGCTTGCGCCGTGCCATGTCGTCCTCCCCTACGCCCGCGTTCCCGGTGCAGCCGCGCCCGCACAAAGGGCGTCGCGTTTGTGATATCCTTAAAACATGTTGTGATATATTACAAGCGGGCGTAAGACAGCCCTCACCGGCCGCGAGGCTTGGCCCGAAAATGACAAACAAGCGGGCGTTATGTTCCCGCAGGGAGGATTGCTGCCGTGAAGATCACATCGATCGAGACCCTGCGCACGGAGGAATTCTCCAACGTCATCTGGGTGCGAATCCACACCGACACCGGCGTGATCGGTCTCGGCGAGACCTTCTATGGCGCGGGCGCAGTCGAGGCGCAGATCCACGACACCTTTGCCGGCCGCCTGCTCGGCCGCAATCCCCTGCACATCGAAGCGATCCATCGCGACATGCTGAACCTGCCGATGGCGCAGTCCTCCACCGGCGTCGAATACCGCGCGGCGTCCGCGATCGACATTGCGCTGTGGGATCTGTTCGGCAAGGTCTGTAATCAGCCGGTGCACCAGATGCTGGGCGGCCTGTGCCGCGACAAGCAGCGCATCTACAACACCTGCGCCGGCACGCAATATGTCCGCTCCACCAATATCAGCCCGGTCGCGAACTGGAATCTCGGCGCCAACAAGGGCCCCTATGAAGACCTCGACGGCTTCATGAACCGCGCCGATGCGCTGGCCGAAAACCTGCTGGAGAGCGGCATATCCGCGATGAAGATCTGGCCGTTCGATCCGGCGGCGCAGGAGAACAAGGGCCTCTACATCACCGCCGCGCAGATGAAGCAGGCGATCGAGCCGTTCGAAAAGATCCGTAAAGCCGTCGGCGACAAGATGGAAATCATGGTCGAGCTCCATTCGCTGTGGAATCTGCCGACCGCCAAGCAGATCGCCCGTGCGCTCGAGCCCTACAAGCCGACCTGGTATGAAGACCCGATCCGGATGAACTCGCCGCAAGCGCTGGCCGAATACGCCCGCTCGACCGATGTCTGGGTCTGCGCCAGCGAGACGCTGGGCTCGCGCTTCCCCTACAAGGACATGCTCGACCGCGACGCCATGCATGTCGTGATGGCGGATCTGTGCTGGACCGGCGGCCTCACCGAAGGCCGCAAGATCGCGGCGATGGCCGAGACCTATCACCGCCCCTTTGCGCCGCATGACTGCATCGGCCCGATCGGCTTCATCGCCGCCATCCACATGTCGTTCAGCCAGCCCAACACCCTGATCCAGGAATCGGTGCGCGCCTTCTACAAAGGCTGGTACAATGAGCTCGTCACCACGATGCCCGTGATCAAGGATGGCTATGTCTTCCCGATGGAAGGTCCCGGTCTCGGCGTCGACCTTCTGCCTGCCGTCTTCGACCGCTCCGATCTCATCGTGCGCCGCTCCAACCCTTGAGGACTTTCCCGATATGAGCACCTCCCTGTTCGATCTCTCCGGCCGCACCGCGCTCGTGACCGGCTCGTCCCGGGGCCTCGGCCGCGCCATCGCCGAGGGCATGGCGAAGGCCGGCGCGAAGATCATCGTCAACGGCGTCGACCCCAAGCGCGTCGAGCAGGCCGTCGCGGAGTTTCGCGCCGCCGGGCATCAGGCCGAAGGCGCTGCGTTCAACGTCACCGACGAGCCCGCGATCGTCGCCGCCTTCAACGATTTCGACAAGAAGGGCATCGCCGTCGACATCGTCGTCAACAATGCCGGCATCCAGCACCGCAAGCCGCTGGTCGAGTTCACCACCGACGAATGGCGCAAGGTGATCGAGACCAACCTCACCAGTGCCTTCGTGATCGGCCGCGAGGCCGCCAAGCGCATGATCCCGCGCAAGCACGGCAAGATCATCAATATCGGCTCGCTCGGCAGTGAGCTCGCGCGCCCCACCATCGCGCCCTACACCGCGGCCAAGGGCGGCATCAAGAATCTCACCCGCTCGATGGCGGTGGAATGGGCCCAGCACGGCATCACGGCCAATGCGATCGGCCCCGGCTACATGCTGACCGACATGAACGAGGCGCTGGTCAACAACACCGATTTCAACAACTGGCTGATGGGCCGCATCCCCTCCAAGCGCTGGGGCAAGCCGGACGAGCTGGTGGGCGCCGCGATCTTCCTGGCGTCGGATGCTTCAACTTACGTCAACGGCCAGATCATCTATGTCGATGGCGGCATGATCGCCGCGATGTAATCGCGAAAAGCTGAAGGAACGAGCCCATGCGCGCCGTCGTCATTCACGCCCCGAAGGACCTGCGGATCGACAGCTATCCCGATCCGGCGCCCGGCCCGGGCGAGGTCCGCGTCAAGATCGCCAATGGCGGCATCTGCGGCTCGGACCTGCATTACTACCATCACGGCGGCTTCGGCGTCGTGCGCATCCAGCAGCCGATGGCGCTGGGACATGAGATCGCCGGCGTGGTTGCCGCGGTCGGTGACGGCGTCAGCAGCGTCAAGGCTGGCACGCGCGTCGCGGTCAATCCGAGCAAGCCTTGTGGCCAATGCCTGCATTGCCAGGAAGGCATGCGCAACCAGTGCCTCGACATGCGCTTCCTCGGCAGCGCGATGCGCTTTCCCCACGTGCAGGGTGGCTTTCGCGAGTTCATCACCGTCGATGCCTCGCAGGCCGTGCCGATCTCCGACAAGCTGTCGCTGGCGGAAGCCGCGGTCGCCGAGCCGCTCGCGGTGTGCCTGCACGCCGGCAAGCAGGCCGGTCCCCTGCTCGGCAAGCGCGTGCTGATCACCGGCTGCGGTCCGATCGGCGCGCTCATGATTTTGGTCTCGCGCTTCGGCGGTGCCTCCGAGATCGTGGTGACCGACGTTGCCGAGGCGCCGCTCGCGGTCGCCAGAAAGCTCGGCGCGACCCACGCCATCAACGCCGCGACCGATGCGTCGGCGCTCGATCCCTGGCGCGCCGGCAAGGGCGTGTTCGACACGCTGTTCGAAGCCTCCGGCAATCAGGCCGCGCTCCGCACCGCGCTCGAGGTGCTCAGGCCCGGCGCGGCGCTGGTGCAGCTCGGCCTCGGCGGCGAGATGACGCTGCCGATCAACTCCATCGTCGCCAAGGAATTGCAGCTCCGCGGCACCTTCCGCTTCGACCCCGAATTCGAGCTCGCGGTACGGTTGATGGGCGAAGGCCTGATCGACGTGAAGCCGCTGATCACGGCGACCATGCCGTTCGAGAACGCGGTCGCCGCGTTCGAGCTCGCCAGCGACCGCTCGCAGTCGATGAAGGTGCAGCTTACTTTTTAGCGGCGCCCTCGGCCTGCTGACTTTCGATCAGCCGGTCGCTGACCAGCCGAACCGCGCCGCGCTTCCAGGAATAGTCCGCGCCGAGGCGCAGGCCACTGTCGCCGCGCGCCAGCACCGCGCCGCTATGGGCGTCGCGAACCTGGAAGCCGAGCGTGTATTCGGTGCGGCTGACCCGCCGCACCACGCCGATCAACGATTGATCCGCGCCGAGCTTCTTCGCAATCGCCGCCTCGCAGCCGCCGCAGTCGCGCAAGGCCCCCGCCGTCGCCGCCTCGCGGCCGACCTCGACGATCCGGTAGCGGCCGGATTGTCCGACCACCTCGCGCACGCCGGCAGTCACTTCGGCGAGATGCGAGGCGTCCGACGCGGCTGACGCGCCGACCGAGGCTGCGGTTGTATCCTCGAGCTCGAAATCGAACACGGCGAGCGCGACCGGCGCAGGCGCGGCGAGCGCCGCCTTGACCTCGCGCGAGACGAAAATCTCGGCGCGCTCCCAGGATTCGTCATTGTCGCCGCGGAAGGTGTAGAGCTTGTCGATCACCAGCGACTTGGCGTTGACGTCGATCACCGCGACCTTGGCCCATTGCACCAGCGTGCTGGTCTTCTGGATGCCGCCGATCACCTTGAACGCCGCGCCGTCCTGGGCCGACGGCACCAGCCGATAACGCCCGCCCTCGCCGATATCCCGCCGAAGCGCGGCCATGAACGCCGAAAGCCGCCGCTCGTGGGCCGCGGTCTGGTTGGCCGGCTCGGCCGACGTGTCGGTGTAGCTGAAATCGTCCATGGCAACGCCAAGGACGCCCTCGGCGGCCGCCGGCGCGCAAGGCAAGGCGAGCAGAAGAGAAACTGAAAGAGCAAACCGGGAGAGTTGCATGGGCGGTGCCTCGCTGGATCGAGCGGTCGGCAAATCTCGGAGGCAACCCCTTGAGCCCACAACGGCGGCCGTCCCGGCGAGCGCCGGGAAAATTTCACGCCATTGCACTGCAGTAATCGCTAGCGCTTTCCGCGGCCGGCGTTCTGCCGTTTAATGCAGGAGCGACAAGCTCGTTCGCGCAAGGTGCCTCCAATGCGGAACCGCCCCAAATTCGATCTCAAGGTCCGGCTGACATTGCGGGTGGCTGCGATCACGGCCGCCTGCTTCGCCGCAATCTCCGCCTATTTCCTGATCGCCGCCGACCGCGAGGCCCATGCGCGCATCGACGGCATCGCCACCATCGTGGCGAAGACGCTGGAGCTGCAGCAGGGCAAGATCCAGTGGGTGGCCGGCCCGCGCGACTTTCCCAACCTCGACCCCGTCGCCGCCTATGTGATGACGCCCGGCCTGTGCCTGGCCGTCCGCGGCGCCGGCGGCGAGATGCTGCAGCGGTTCTGCAGTGGTGCGCCGGCCCCGGCGAGCCCGCCGCCGCAGGCCTTCTCGGCCTTCTATCGCAGCCTGTTCGACCCCGGCCGCGAAGCCGCCCGGCCCGTGATCGTGCGCGGCGCCCAGCTCGGCGAGACCGTGGTCTCGATCGATCCGGCCGTGCAGACGGCGGAAGCCTGGCACGAGGCCGGCCGGCTGACGATCGCGCTTGCGATCGCGCTGCCGCTGCTGTGTCTTTTGGTCTACGCCGCGCTGGCGCGCGCGCTGCGTCCGACCCGCCTGATCTGCACCGGCCTCGAGCGGATCGCGGCCAACGACCTCTCCGCGCGGCTGCCGCCGTTCGATCTCGCCGAGCTTTCCGCGATCCGCGACGGCTTCAACCACCTCGCCGAAAGCCTCGACAATGCGCTCGCCGAACGCAGCGAGCTGACGCGCAAGCTGATCGCGCTGCAGGACGACGAGCGCCGCCATCTCGCGCGCGAGCTGCACGACGAGTTCGGCCAGTCGCTGGCCGCGATCCGCGCGCTGGCATCCTCGGCCCGGCAGACAGCCGCGCAGGACTGTCCCGCTTTGCTCGGCGAATGCGACGGCATCGCGCGGACCGCGACCAGCATGATGGAAACCCTGCGCGGCACGCTGTTCCGGCTTCGCCCGCCCGATGTCGAAGAGCTCGGCCTCGTTGCGAGCCTGGAAGGCCTGGTCGCAGGCTGGAACGGCCGCAGCCGCGGCGAGACCCGCTTCACGATCCAGTTCGACGGCGCCTTCGAGACGCTGCCCGCCGCGATCAGCGCCAATCTCTACCGCATCGTGCAGGAGGCGCTGACCAATGCCGCCAAGCACGCCGGCGCCACCAGGGTCGGCGTGCATCTGACGATGGAAGCGGACGAGATCGCGCTCGCCATCGACGACGACGGCCGGCCCGGCGATGCCTCGGGCAAATCAGGCATGGGCCTGCTCGGCATGCGCGAGCGCGTTGCGGCCTTGCGCGGCCGGATGAGCTTCGAGGTCGATGCCAATGGCGGCTCGGCGCTGCGCGCCGTCATTCCGCTTCATCCCTCCGAGCAGCAGGTGCTGGAGCATGCGGCATGAGCGCCGCCGATGCGTCCATCCTTCTGGTCGACGACCATTCCGTGGTCCGCGAGGGCTATCGCTCCGTGCTGCAGAAGCAGCCGGGCCTGCGCGTGATCGCCGAAGCCGGCGACGGCGCGGAAGCCTACAGACTGTACAAATCCGAGGCGCCCGACCTCGTCATCATGGATCTGAGCATGCCCGGCATCGGCGGCATCGAGGCCGTCAGGCGGATCCGGCAATGGGACAAGGGCGCAAGGATCCTCATCTTCACCATGCACCAGAATGCGGGCTTCGCCGTGCAGGCGATCCGCGCCGGCGCCAGGGGCTATGTCACCAAGACCAGCCCGCCCGAAACGCTGGTGCGGGCGGTGATGGACGTGCTCGCCGGCAAGATCGCCATCAGCCCCGACATCGACCACGAGCTGGCGCTGAGCCGGCTCGGCGGCGAAAGCTCCGCTGCCGACGTCCTCACCGCCAGAGAGTTCGAGGTGCTGCGGCTGCTGCTCGCCGAGAAGACCACGGACGAGATCGCCGAGACGCTGCATGTCAGCCCGAAGACGGTGGCGAATCTGCATTCGCTGATCAAGGACAAGCTCGGCGTCGGCTCCGACATCGAGCTGGTCCGTCTCGCCTTGCGCCAGGGACTGTTGACCGAGCCCGATCTCGGCGAGGCCTGAGGCTCAGGCGAGATACTGCGTGAGATAGCCTTCCATCGCATAGAGCGCGCAGAGCGCCAGGCTCGACCACACCGCGGCGCTGAAATACAGGAACATCCAGGTCAGCTCGCCCTTCCAATGCGCGATGTCGTGGGTCACCACCCAGCGCGTCGAGACGTCATGCAGGCCTTCGAGGAAGCCGAGGAACGAGTTGCCCTCGGCATGCCCTGCCCGCCAGCGGCTGAGATACATCGGCACGTCGACGGTGACGAGGAAGGCGAGGAAGCAGGCAATGCCGACGATGCCCGACATCAGCGCCCAGCGCACCACGCCCTGGAATTCCGGCATCAGGCGGCACAGCGCGATCCCTGCGAGGAAGAACGTCACGGCCCACAGCGAGTTCTCGATCGCGTTGAACAGGAAGTTGGTCGTCACCACCGCGTACCAGGAAAAACACTCCGCGATGATGATGATCGGCACGATCACGAGGGCAATGTTCACCGCGGTCTCGGCGCCCGTCATCTTGCCGAGCTGATGCAGGATGATCGCCCATTGCGCGACGAAGCAGAGCTCGGCCACGGTCGCGACCGTCCGGCCGACGACCACGCTCGACAGCCATGTGTCGAACAGGCAGATGCGCTGCACATCGGCGCGCGGCAGCACCGAGCGGAACGCGCAGCCGAACACGTAGCCGGCGCACAGCAGGAACATCAGCCAGAGATCCGAGCCGCCGCCGTGGCTTGCCGACGGCGTCGGATAGAACTCGCGGTACAGCATGAACCAGACGAGGATGTTGGCCGCGCTGACGAGCGTCAGTGAGCCCCACCACCACGCGAGGGGATTTGACCGCGCCTGCCACTGCAACATGAACCGCTCCAAGAATTATCGATCTGACATGCCGACGTAATAATCTTGTCACAAGACGGCATGCAATCACGACAAAAATCTGTGTGGTCGCTCGGTCCGGCGGGTTCTTCAGTGAAAATTTCCAGGAGGACGCCGTGTCCACATACCGGACAATTTATCGGCTATAGACGAATCTATTGGACAGCGAGGAGACCTCCGTCTGATAGTCGGGAATGGCCCGGACAGACTCATCTAAGCCGCGACATCCGCCCTCTTCCGCCGCCGCCGTGCTGGCGGAGAGTGTCGATGACGCCGCCTTCGCCACGACGCTGGCGAAGGGGCTCGTCGTGCTCGAAGCGTTCAAGGCCGGCAGCACGCTGCTCGGCAACATGGAGCTGTCGACGCTGACGGGCATCCCGCGGCCGACGGTCGCGCGGCTGACCCACACGCTGGCCGAGCTCGGCTACCTCCGCTACGACGCCGAGCGGGCCAAATACCGCGTCAGTGCGCGGGCGCTCCGGATCGCGCATCCGCTGCTTGCCGGAATGCAATTCCGCCAGATGGCGCGGCCCATGATGCAGGAGCTTGCGCTCAGCGTCCGCGGCACGGTCTCGATCGGCCTGCTCGACGCGACGTCGATGATCTATGTCGAGACTGCACGCTCCGGCGATGTCGGGCCGCACGTGCCCGACATCGGCATGCCGATTCCCGTGGTGCTGACCGCGATGGGACGTGCCGCGGCAGCGACCCTGCCGCCGCCAGATGCAGAGCGGCTCGAACGGAACATCGCCGCCGAGGACGCCGAGCTGTGGTCGGCGTTTCGGGACAAGTACCGCGCAGGCATCACGCAATGCAAAAGCCGCGGCTTCGCCACCTGCTGGGGCGAATACATGGCTTCGATCCATGCGGTCGCAGCGCCGCTGTTTCACGCCGCCGAAACCAGACAGTCGTTCTCGATCAATTGCGGCATCCCCGCGTTCCGCCTCCAGCCGGGCCAGCTCGAAGGCGAGATCGGTCCACGGATCGCAGCACTTGCCGACAGCATCCGCGCCATCGTCGGACAAGCGACACCCGCGCAGCCGGCGCGCAAGACCAAAAAGATCAACACCGGGACATGAGATGGCTGGGCCGCTCGAAGGTTTGAAAGTTCTCGACATCGCGACGATCATTGCAGCGCCCTTCGCCGCGACGCTGCTGGCCGATTACGGCGCCGAGGTGCTCAAGATCGAGATGCCCGGCCAGGGCGACGGCGTGCGCTCGTTTCCGCCGTTCAAGGACGGCAAGCCGCTGTGGTGGAAGGCCGCCAATCGCAACAAGAAGTTCGCAACGCTCGATCTGCGCACGCCGGAAGGCCTTGCGCTGTTCAAGCAGCTGCTTCCGCGCTTCGACGTGTTGATCGAGAATTTCCGGCCTGGAACGCTCGATCGCTGGGGCTTGTCCAAGGAGGTGCTGTGGTCGATCCAGCCGCGCCTCGTCATCCTGCGCGCCACCGCCTTCGGACAGGACGGGCCCTATCGCGAGCGACCCGGCTTTGCCCGCATCTTCGAGGCGATGGGCGGGCTCACCTACATCACGGGCGAAAGCGACGGCGAGCCGACCCATCCGGGCTACCCGATCGGGGATTCCATCGGAGGCCTGTTCGGCGCCGTCGGGGTGCTCGCAGCGCTCTGGAAACGCGCGCGCGACCCCGATGCACCCGGCGAGGAGATCGACCTGTCGCTGACAGAAGCAACCTTCCGCCTGCTCGACGTCCTCGCCATCGAGCATGATCAGCTCGGCGTGGTCCGCAGCCGGATCGGCAACGCCAACGGCTATTCGGCGCCGGCCGCCGTGTTCCGCACCAGCGACGATCACTGGGTGACGCTCGCAGGGTCGACCAACGCTCTCTTCGCCGCGAACTGCCGGGCGATCGAACGGCCGGACCTGATCACCGATCCGCGCTTTGCCACCAACGACCGACGCGTCGCGCACGCCGCCGAGCTCAACGGCATCTTCGCCGCCTGGTGCGCCGGGCATCCCCTCGACGAGGTGCTGGCGCGATTCAATGCCGCGCAGGGAACGCTCGCCCCGATCTATGCGATCGACCAGATCGCCGACGACCCGCAAATGCGAGCGCGCGACGTCATCACACGCGTCCCTGACAAGGATTTCGGCACGGTTGCCATGACCAATGTCGTTCCGCGCTTCACCGTCGATCCCGCGCGACTGCGTCACGCCGCGGGCGACGTCGGCCAGGACAATGACGAGGTCTTTCGGGATTGGCTCGGCCTGTCGGACCAGGAGATCGAACGGCTCACCGAGCGAAAGGTGATCTGAAGCGACCAAGAAGACTAACAATAATAGGGAGGAAGAGATCGTGGCATCGCACGACGTCACACGACGAACCCTGCTGGGAACCATCGCAGGCGGCCTGGCCGCCAGCTCCAGCCTGACGGCACGGGCCGAGGATGCATGGCCCTCGCGCATGGTGCGGTTGATCTCGCCCTATGGGCCCGGCGGATCGAACGACATCTCCTTGCGCCTGCTCGCCGAAGAGTTCGGCCGCAGTCTCCGCCAGCAATTCATCGTCGAGAACAAGCCGGGCGCCGGCACTCGCATCGCCAACGACATGGTCGCCCATGCAACGGGCGACGGCTACACCCTGCTCTACGTCGCGGCCCCCTACGCTACCGCCGAGGCGCTGTTCGGCAAGCTGACCTATGAGCGCAAGGATCTGCAGCCGGTCGCGATGGTCGTGGTCGCGCCGCTGTTTCTCATCATCAGCGCCGACGCGCCGTTCAAGACGCTCCCCGAGTTGATTGCCTACGGCAAGTCGAAGCCGGATGGGCTGACCTTCGCGTCGCCCGGCGCCGGCTCGCAGCCGCACCTCGCCGGCGAGCTGCTGTTCCGCGATGCCGGCGTCAAGGGCCTCAACATCCCGTTCCGGGGCGATGCCGCCTCCTACACCGAGCTGCTCGCCGGCCGCGTCGATGCCACGCTGACGGCGCTGCCGACCGCCCTGCCCTACATCCAGAGCGGCAAGTTCACAGTGCTCGGCGTCGCCTCGCCCGAGCGCAGCGCGCTCTATCCGCAGGCGCCGACCTTGCGCGAGCAGGGTTTTCCCAACGTCGCCGCCGCCGGCTGGTACGGCTTCATGGCGCCGGCCACGACGCCGCGCGCGATCGTCGACAAATTCCAGGCCGAGATCCTGCGCGCGCTCGCCGAGCCCGCCATCAAGGACAAGCTGACCGCTCAGGGTCTCGAGGTGCGCGCCGGCAGCGCCGCCGAGTTCGGCCAGTTCATCGACGCCGAGACGCAGAAATGGACCAAGCTGATCCGCGATGCCGGGCTCAAGGGCGAATGACCGTTTGCGAACAGGAATGAACATGAAGAACCGACTTCTCGAACGCTCCGCCGCCTTCGCACTCGCTCTGGTGCTGTCGACCGCGCAAGCCCACGCGCAGAAGAAATACGATCCCGGCGCCTCCGATGCCGCGATCAAGGTCGGGCAGACCGTGCCGCTGAGCGGGCCCGCCTCGGCCTATGCCGTGATCGGCAAGACCCAGGCGGCCTACATGAAGATGATCAACGACCAGGGCGGCGTGAACGGCCGCAAGGTCGAGCTGATACAGTACGACGACGCCTATTCGCCGCCGAAGACGGTCGAGCAGGTCCGCAGGCTGGTCGAAAGCGACGAGGTGCTGCTGACGTTCCAGATCATCGGCACCGCGCCGAACGTCGCCGTGCAGAAATATCTCAATGCAAAGAAGATCCCGCAACTCTTCGCCGCGACCGGCGCGGCGCGCTTCACCGATCCCAAGACCTTCCCCTGGACCATGGGCTTCAACCCGTCTTACCTCGTCGAGGGCCGGATCTACGCGCAGTACCTCCTGAAGAACTACCCGAACGCCAAAATCGGCGTGCTCTACCAGAATGACGACCTCGGCAAGGACTATCTGGCCGGCCTCAAGGCGGGCCTCGGCGACAAGGCGAAGATGATCGTGGCCGAGACGTCCTACGAGATCACCGAGCCGACCATCGACTCGCAGATCCTGCGCTTGAAGGATGCCGGCGCCGACGTGCTGTTCAGCGCCACGACGCCCAAACAGGCGGCGCAGGCGATCAAGAAGGTTGCCGAGATCGGCTGGAAGGCGCTGCACATCATCGACATCAACGCCTCATCGCTCAGCGCCGTGCTGAAGCCGGCGGGGCTGGACAATTCCAGGGGCGTCGTCAGCGTCGGTTACGTCAAGGATGCCGCCGATCCCGAATGGAAGGACGACCCCGGCATGAAGCGCTACCTCGCCTTCATGGCGAAGTATTATCCCGACGGCGACAAGGATTCGAACCTCAACGTCTATGGCTACATCACGGCCCAGTTGCTGGTGCAGGTGCTGAAGCAATGCGGCGACGATCTGACCCGCGAGAACGTGATGCGGCAGTCAGCGAGCCTCAAGGACGTCGTGCTCGATCTCACTCTTCCCGGAATCTCGGTCACGACCACGCCGACCGACTATCGTGTCAACAAGCAGTTCCAGATGGTGCAGTTCGACGGCCAGCGCTGGCAGAAGCTCGGCGACATCGTGACGGACGAGGCAAAGGAATGAGGCGGCGAGAGCCGGCTCCGAAGCTGCTCACCCTCCGGCACGCAGGCCGCTGCTGCGGATGAGCTGGTCGCGCTCGTCGAAATGGTGCTGATATTCGCTGATGGCGCGATTGGCCATGCGAATCCGATTCGTCTGCCCCTCGTCGACCATCCCGGTGATGCGCTGCGCCAGAAACACGCAGGCCTGGAATTCGTCGCGAATGGCGCCGGTGCGGTCGAGGAAGTCCCAGGCAATCGCGTAGGCCTGCTCCGCGGCGGGATTGCGGTAGTCGCTGAAAACAATCTGCGTCATCGACGGTAAAGCCGATCGACGGCGCAACGTTCCAATGGCAGCCCCACCCGCCGCCGGGACCGGCGGGAACAAAAGCCCCCGCCGCCGCCCGATCCAGTTCGTGCAAGAGGCCGTCATTCCCTGCAGATGCGGCGTAGCGACCCCGGAAGGACCACCCTCAACGCTTAAGGCCCGCCACATAGGCCGCGAGCTTGTCCAGCGTCTGGTAGCCGTATTCGACGGCGCCGAAGCCGATCATGCCGTCGCGCTGCTCGGTGCTGGAAGCCAGCTGCCGCATCATCAGCACGGTCTTGCCGTTGCTCTGCTCGGCAAAGGTGACGGTGAAGCGGAACATGCCGGGATCCTCGTCCTGGTCGGTGCCGTGGTCCATCTCCATCAGGGACGGCCGCTCGATGCGGCGGAAGCGCATGCGGTTCGGATAGACCGTGCCCTCGGGGCCGATCATGTTGAAGCGCCAGACGCCGCCGACGCGAACGTCGATCTCGAAGGTCTCGAGCTTGAATCCCTTCGGCCCGAACCATTGCGGCAGATGCTTGGGGTCGGACCACGCCTCGAACACCAGATCGCGCGGTGCGTCGATCACGCGCGACATCACGATCTCGCGGTCGAGCGACCATTGCGACAAAGCGGGATTGGCAGAACTCGTCATCGTCAAGAACCTTTCTTCCTGGTTGTGCGGGTCGGCCGTTTGGCGGCCGCCTGCTCCTTCTCTTTCTTGAGCTTCATCACATAGGCTTCGAACCGGTCGAGCCGCGCCTCCCAGATCGCGCGCTGCTGCTGGAACCAGTCTTCCGCGCCGAGCAGCGCATCCGGGCTGAGGCGGCAGGTGCGCACGCGGCCGGATTTCTCGGACAGCACGAGCCCGCTCGTCTCCAGCACGTGGATGTGTTTCATGAAGCTCGGCAGCGCCATGGCGAAGGGATCGGCAAGCTCGCCGACGGACGCCTCGCCGGCACACAGCCGCATCACGATGGCCCGCCGCGTGGGATCGGCGAGTGCTGCGAAAACCTGATCGAGTGGGGATAATTGGTTAGCCATGTAGCTAACTATACACGCAGGGAGGCGCACGTCAACAATTGTTAGCCAATCAGCTAAGTTAAATTTGGAAGTGCCGTAGCCCGGGGCCGGCGGAACCCAAAACGCGCAATCGTGAATTGGGACCTCGCGGCCTCCCCGCTAAAGATATCCGGGGGCGCACCAAGCATCGTTCATCAAAGCACGTGCCGCCAATTGTCACCTCATCTCCGATCACCCGGCGAAGCTTCGCCCGGGCCGCGCTCGTTCCGCTTGCGATCGCGCTCCGCTCGCGCGGCGCATCCGCGGATTCCGACATGATCGCGCAGATGCGCGACATCGTGGCGAGCGAGCTCGCGCCGACCGCAACGCCGGATCACGCCGGCGGCCTCGCCGTCGCGCTCTATGCCGGGCGGCATGTCGAGTTCTTCAGCTACGGCCTCGCCGATGCAGCGACCGGGCGGAAGGTGACGCCCGACACGCTGTTCAATCTCGCCTCGTTGCGAAAGCCGTTCGAGACCACGCTGGTGGCGCTCGGCGTGCTGCGCGGCGAGCTGAGGCTCGACGACCACTTACCAAAATATCTGCCCGAGCTGACCGGCGACTATATTCGCCGCGTCACCGTCGGCGAACTGGTCACGCACACATCGGGCCTCTTGCTGCCGACCGACCATCCGCCCTGGCCGGACGACGAGTACACGCGCGCGCAGTTCGTCGCGATGCTGAACGCGTTCGCGCCGGCGGCGACGATCGCGCCCGGCCGGCAGCGCATCTATACCCATGCCGGCTACGTGCTGCTCCAGCTCGTGCTCGAGCGTTGCTACGGCCGGCCGATCTTTGAGCTGATCCAGCGCCGCATTTTCCGCCCCCTCGCGATGGAGGCCAGCATCATTCCCGAGCGCGGCGCCGACAATCGCGCGATCATGGATGCGGCCTGGATGCAGCGCGTGGCCCAGGGCTATTCCGATCAGGGCACGGCGATCGGGCCGATCGGCAACCAGCAGAGCTATTTCGACTTTCCCGGCACGGGCCAGATGTTCTCCTCCGCCCGCGACCTCGCGACTTTCGCGGCGGCCTGCGTCGACGGTCGCGCGATCGACCCGCATCTGCGCGAGGCACTGCGGATGACCCAGCGCGAGGCGTTCCGCGTCGACGAGAAATTCGGCCAGGCCATGGCCTGGGAGACCCTGCGGCTGCCTGATGTCACCATCATCGACAAGCCCGGCGGCCTCAACAATGCCTCCGGCTATATCGGCCTGGTGCCGGCGCGGCGGATCGCCATCGTCCTGCTCGCCAACCGCGGCGACTATCCGCACGAGATCGCGCGCTACAAGATCCTGCCCGCGCTGGCGCATCTGCTGGCATCGCACGCAAGCTGAGCTCCAAAACAGAAAGCCCCGGCCGAGCCGGGGCTTTCCACGCCAGGATGGGACCGGGATAAGATCAATACCTGGCGACGACCGGGCCGCCGAACTTGTAGTTCACGCCGACCCGCACGATGTTCGACTTGAGATCGACCGAATGCGTGAAGGTCTGAGCCGGCAGCGGGAAACCGATGTTCAGATTGTTGCTGGTCACGCTGCTGCGACCAAGGTCGACGTAGAGATACTCGGCCTTCAGCGACCAACCGTTGCCCACTGCGTATTCACCGCCGACGCCTGCCGTCCAGCCAACGCGGGTGTCGCGGATCGCACCGGACTCGGTCGCACCTGCGAAGGTGTCGCTGAAGCTGAAATTGCCCCTGACCTCGGCGATGGCGGCGCCGCCGGTGGCGTAGATCAGCCAGCTCGGTGTCGCCAGGAAGCCGATGCGGCCGCGAATGGTGGCGAGCCAGTCGGCCGAGACCGACGAATTGACGGTGAAGGTGCTCGGCGCGCAGCAGGGATACACTGCCGTGCTGGTCGCGCTGCCCTTGAAGCCGAAATAGTTGATGTCGCCTTCGAGACCGAGCACGGCGTTGTTGACCTGCCAGTTGTAGCCGGCGGTGAAGCCGCCGGTCACGCCGGAGCTGTTGAGGTGCTGGGAACCGACCGCTCCGATGGCGGTCACGCTCGAATCCGCGAAATAGGCGGCCACCGGAAACAGCGTGCTGGTGGCCGGGTTCGCGCTGCCCCATTGCCCGCCGACATTGCCGCCGACATAGAAGCCGGTCCAGTTGTAGATCGGCGCCATCGCCGGCGCCTTGGTGTAGTGCGCCGCGAGGTCGGCTGCCTGCACGGATGCGGACCCCAGGACGACCGAAGCAATCGCCAGCAAAAACTTGTTCATTCCAGTCTCCTTGCCCACGCGATCGACCTCGCGTTTCGAATGCGCGCCGATAAGCAACCGGCGCAGTGAGGGCATAGGGCCCGCGCCGCGGCTCGTCTTGGGCTGCGGCGAAGTTCGCAAGGACTGTGACGTAGTGTGCGCCTCGGATCGTGCGAACGAATGAGGAGTGTGACTGGAGGGACACAAATCGCCCATCAGCAACGGCGTGCAGCGCACGCCGCCGTCGCGTGACGACAAGGCCGCGAGGACGCGATTCGACTTTGCGTGCCTCAGACCGAGCGCGTCAGTCCGCCGTCGACGCGGATGTTCTGGCCGGTGATGTAGGCCGCGCCATCGGAGGCCAGGAACGCGATCGTCGCCGCGATCTCCTCAACCTTGCCGTAGCGCTTCATCGGCACGCTGTCGCGGCGTGCGTCCTGCTGCGGCAGGCTGTCGATCCAGCCCGGCAGCACGTTGTTCATGCGGATGTTGTCGGCCGCATGGGCGTCGGTGAAGATCTTGGTGAAGGCGGCGAGCCCCGCGCGGAACACCGCCGACGTCGGGAACATCGCGCTCGGCTCGAAGGCCCAGGCGGTCGAGATGTTGATGATGGCGCCGCCCTTCTGCGCCTGCATCAGCGGCGTCACCAGCCGCGTCGGGCGGATCACGTTCAACAGATAGGTGTCGAGGCCGGTGTGCCACTGCTCGTCGGTGATCTCGGTGATCGGTGCGCGCGGCCCGTGGCCGGCGCTGTTGACGAGCACGTCGATCCGTCCCCACTTCGCCATGGCACCGTCGACGAGGCGCTTCAGATCGTCGGTCTCCTTGTTCGAGCCGGTGACGCCGAAGCCGCCGAGCTCGGCCGCAAGGGCCTCGCCCTTGCCGGAGGACGACAGGATCGCGACGCGAAAGCCGTCCGCCGCGAGCCGCCGCGCGGCCCCTGCTCCCATGCCGCTGCCGCCCGCGGTGACGAGTGCGACTTTCTCTGCTGCCATGACCGATTATCCCTTCAGTTGAGGCGAGCCACGGGCTCGGCCTATCATGAGGCCTTCTACCGCCGGAGCTGCCGGCAGGTCCACCGCCGGAGGCATCCGTCATGAGCGAATTGCACATCCGCAATCTGCGCCCCGAAGAGGTCTTGCTCGCCGTCGACTGGACTGCCGCCGAGGGCTGGAATCCGGGCCTCTGCGATGCCGCCTGCTTCACGGTGCCGGACGCGCAAGGCTTCTTCGTCGGCGAGATCGACGGCGAGCCGGTCGCGACCGTCTCCTGCGTCAATTACGACGACCGCTTCGCCTTCCTCGGATTCTACATCGTGCGCGCGGATCTTCGCGGCTCCGGCCACGGCCTTCGCATCTGGAACGCGGCGATCGCGCATGCCGGCGCGCGCCTGATCGGGCTCGACGGCGTAGTGGCACAGCAGGACAATTACAGGAAATCCGGCTTCCAGCTCGCCTACGCGAATATCCGCTACGGCGGCATCGTCGCCGCGCCCGCGAGGCCGCCTGCCGATGTCGTTGCGCTCGACACGATCCCGTTCGCGCTCGTCGAGGCCGACGACGCCACGGTCTTCCCGGCAAGACGCAGCGACTTCCTGCGCGCCTGGATCAACACTTCGGGCCATGTCGGACGTGCGCTTTGGCGTGACGGCAAGCTCAAAGCCTGGGGCGTGATCCGCCCCTGCCGGACCGGCTACAAGATCGGCCCGCTCGTCGCCGACGACCGCGCGGCGGCGGAGGCGATCGTGCAGGCGCTGCTGCCGAGCGCGGGCGGCGGCGAAGTCTTTCTCGATGTCCCCGCCGTCAATCCCGCGGCCATCGCGCTCGCGGAATCCCTTGGCCTCAAGCCGGTGTTCGAGACGGCGCGGATGTACACGGGCGCGATCGCGCCGCTGCGCGTCGACCGCGTCTTCGGCGTGACCAGCTTCGAGCTGGGATAGGACCCTAGTAGCAGCGCGTGATGTTGACGGTGTGCTCGCTGCCGCCGCGGCCGGGCACCGTCACCTGCTCGGTCGGACAGCTCGGCACATAGGGCCGGTCGGACGGCACGACGTTCGGCGGGAAGCGATGCGTCCAGTCCCAGGGTACGTCATACGTATAGGTGTAGCGCACGTCGGTGGACACCGGCTGCTGCGCATCTGCGAAGGGCTGGCCATAGCCGGCGCTGTCGTAGAAGAAGCCGCCGCCACCGGGCCAATAGACGAAGGGGTTATTGCGGCGGTGGAAACGCGCGCCCGGCGCGATCGGCGCACGCGCCACGGCGCCGGCCGGCGCTGCCGCGAGACCATGCGGTGCGGCACCGCCGGGTCTGGCGAAACTGTCATTGGGGGTCAGGAGCAGCGCGGCTGCACCGAGCGAGGCGAGCAAGGCCCCATGCATTGTGTAGGTCATGATACGCACCAACTCGTTTGGCCTTAAGCGTTAGCGGCTCCCCGCAACCACGCTAGGCCGGGCTGTCGCCCGCCCGCAAACCTATAATTAATTATTGGTTAAGGCACGGGATTAACGCGGGAACCGGTGCGGCAAGAACGCCCGCGACCACCTCTCAAGCCGCTCCGTTCCGGCCCATGCGCTTCATAACCAGTTGATCGGAGTTGATCGACGCCGCCGGCCCGGTTCCGGAACGCTGCCGCAGTGCAACCGTTGGCTCCCGACACAAGCAAGGAGCATTTCGTATGCAGAACAAGTCAAAACTCCTCTGCCTGATCACGGCATCGCTGATCGCCGGCACGGCGGCAGCCTCGGCACAGGGTTATGGCTGGAACGGTCCGCGCGTCGGCTGGGACCGCACGGCCCCCACCTACGAGCCGGTTCAGCCGCGCGGCTATTATCCTGACGTCGCCGGGCCCTATGGTGCACTCAACGGCACCAACCATCCGACCCCGAGCTCGACGCAGGGCGACGTCGGCCCCGAGGGCAACAACAACGGCACGCTGACCGGCGGCTATCGCTGGTAAGGCCGCTTCACGCGATGCCCGCCGTCCCTCGCGGACGGTGGGCCTTCGCGCGTCAACGGCCCTGCTGCTTGCGCAGCCAGTCGAGCATGTCCTGCGGGGTGCCACTTCCGGGTCCGGCCCCTTGCGTCACGATGGCCGTATTGCCGCCGCTGCGGCGATACACCGTCGTGCGCCCGGGCTCCTTCTCGATTTTCACTTCGGCCTGCGCGGGATCGCCGCTCTGCGTGATCACCGACGTGCCGTTCTCGTCCTGGACCACCGTGGTGTGTCCGTCGGCAGCACCGGCGGGCGCGGCCGCGATCACGCTCATGAGTCCTATTCCGGATGCGAGCAGGAGCAATCTCATGTCACACCTCCATCAGCGGCCGAACTGGAAGATGGCCAGCCAGTTGAAACGCCCGAACTGTCTCACCGCTCCGCTGTTCATGTCGCCGATCTGAAGCAGGAGCGCGTTGGTGGAATTGCCGACCTGGGTGATGTCGGCGGTGTTGCTGACGCCGGACTGGCCGATGATCGCATTGGTGGTGCCGCCCATCTGGATCACGTTGGCATAGTTGCGCGTGCCGTTCTGGATAATGGTCGCGTCCACCGTTCCGGTCCCGCCGATCTGGATCACCCGCGCGATGTTGATGCGGCTGTTCTCCTCGATCGTGACCGGCTGAACGTCGTTGCCGAACTGCACGATCGTTTCGATGCTGACGTTGCGGTTGGTCACGGTGCGCTGGATCGACCCGGCGCTCGCCGGCGTGACGGCAAGCGCCGCCGCGACGGCCAGGACCTGAACGAGGACGCCTCCAAAACTCCGTCTGCCACATCGCATCGCGTTTCCCCGTTGCCTGCTGACGCCGATCACTTCGCGCGATTTACGGGCTGGTCTGGTGAATCGTGGAAGTGTTGACCAGGCCGAACTGCGCCACCGTGCCCGCATTGATCGCGCCGAGCTGCGATATCGCGCTGCTCGCGGATTGCCCGGCCTGACCGACGAAGGCGAGATTGTTCGCCCCGGTCTGCCCGACCGATGCCGAATTGGTGCCACCGAACTGCAGGACGCCCGTGGCATTGTTGGTGCCGGTCTGCGTCACCGTCGCGCTGGTGCTGCCGCCGATCATGAACACGCCCGCCATGTTGAGCTGGCTGTTCTGGTTCAGCACGACCGGCGGTCCGCCGACCGAGACGATGGTCTTGATGTCGGCGGTCTGGGCGCGGGCTGGCCCAGCGCCGACCGGACAGAGAGCGAGCAGGACGGCGCCCGCGCATCGCAAATGATGTTTCATGACATGCCTCGCAACTTCCACGTCCGTTCACGGCGCCTGCTGGAGAATGGTCGAGCCGTTCAGGATTCCGAGCTGGCCGACGCCGGCCGCATTGTTCGCGCCGATCTGACCGATCAGGCTCGTGTTTGAGCCGCCGACCTGGCCAGCGATCGCAATATTGGATGCGGTTGCGGTCGTGCCGCCCTGCCCGATCACCGAATTGTTGACGGTGAGCAGCGAGCCGGTCTGCAGCGTCGTTGCCGTGTTGGTCGCGCCGAATTGCAGCGTCGTGGCGTTGTTGCTGGTGCCGCCGCTCTGCGAAATGAACGAAGTGTTGGTCGTCCCGAACTGCAGCACGCTGGCGGTGTTGCCGGCCTGTGCATCGGCGGCCGTCAGCGCACCGAGCGCCGCAACCGTTGCAATGAAATAGGTGATCCGCATGTCAATTCCTCCGCGAGAAGAAGCGAGCCGTCGCAATTGATCGGCCGGCCGGTTGCGATGCATTCGAGAATGGCGCGGACGCACCGCAACTGGATGCGTCCGGCCACACGGTTACGTGGTTCAGTGCGCCGTCTGCGAAACGGTGCTGCCGTTGGCGCCGAACACGCTGAGCTGGCCGACGGCGGCGGAGTTGTTCTGCAGCGCGGCGGGCCCGAACGAATCCTGGGTGATCGCGCTGCCGTTGTTGCCGAACGCCACCTGGCCGGTGGTCGCCGAGTTTTGCACGCCGATCTGGTTCACCGTGCTGCCGTTGTTGAGCGAGGCCGAGCTGGTGCCCTGCATCGTGGTCGCACTGTTCACGAGGCCGAGCTGGCTGGTCGAAGACGTGTCGTTGGTGAGGCCCTGCTGCGAAACGCTGGAGCCGTTCACGACGCCGACCTGCACCGTGGTCGAGGTGTTGGCGGCCTGAGCGGCGGAGGACAGGGCGAACAATGCAACGGAAGCAAAAAACAATTTGCGCATGGAGAATACCTTTCTGTCAAAGTTGTCTGACTGAGTTCGGATGCCGCCTTGGAAGAGCCGACATCGTAGGGACAACTTTGAACCGATCCTCAGCTGCGCGACAGACTGCAGTTCATGCTAATCGGTACGGACTAGACGCCTTGCACGAAATCGCTCTCACCCGAAAGCTCGCCAGGCTAGTGCGCACCGGCTCCCGTCTCCGTATCGCGTCCCATGCTGGCGATCAGCCGCACCACCTCGATCGGCGTGCGCAGCTCCAGCTTCCGCATCATCCTGGCGCGATGCACCTTCGCCGTCACTTCGCTGACGCCAAGCCGCGCCGCGATCTGCTTGGCGACGAGCCCTTCGGCCATCAGCAGCATGATCTCGCGCTCCCGCGCCGTCAGCGTCTCGACGCGCTGGCGCGCTTCCCGCACGGCGTCCTCGCGCTCCAGCCGCCGGCGATCGCGCTCGATGCCGTGCCGGATCGCGTCGAGGATCTCCTGCTCGCGAAAAGGCTTCGGCAGAAACTCGACGGCGCCGCGCTTCATCGCCTCGACCGAGACGCGGACGTCGGAATGGCCGCTGATGAAGACGATCGGGATCGGCACGCCCGTCTCGGCGAGCCGGCGCTGCAGCTCGAGGCCGGTCGGCGACGTGCCGGGAAAGCGGACGTCGAGCACGAGGCATGACGGCCCGCCGGAAATGGTCTCCCCGAGAAACTCGTCCGTCGAGGCGAACAGCTTCACCTGGTGTCCGGTCTCCTCGCAGAGATTTCCAATCGCGGTTCGAATCTGGATTTCGTCGTCGACGACGTAAACCGTGGCTTGACCTTGATTCATGGGCAACGGACTCCCCGGCTTGCGGCTCGATGAAAATGCAACGAGCCGTCCATTCTTCTTGCAAGCGAGATCAAGGTGCTTGGATGGAATCGCGAAAAATCGAACGCGGCGCATCGCTCCGCCGGTTCGACCTCTTAGAGCCAACACGCGCCGGAGACGAGTGAAGGCGTTCACATATCGGGCTTCGTGATAGAGGAGACGGGGCCGCGCCACCGGCGGCATCGCGACGGGCCGGTCGTTGGAATGCGGCAATGCTGCGTCGAGGTCTCGCCGGCTGCGTCATGGCATCGCCACCCATCTACCGGTTCGAACGCCTCAGGTGGCCGCTTTGGCCGGACCAGACGGGACGTTCGATCGGCTTATCGAGTTCGATACCGCGCGCCCCGTATCGATACGCCCCGTATGCATTGTCTTCAAATCACGAATAGTCGCACAGCGCGCACTTTACTTCTGGATCATCAACCGCGCCCGACCGACGCCCCGGCAAGACCGACATACTGACGATCGATATCGCTTTGGTGGATTTACAACCATCGCGCGATCTTTGTCCGTGCCGCCAACGAGCCATTTCAAGAGGCGGGTATTTGATATGCGATTTGTGCCATTTATTGCCTTGCTTGGAACTGCCTGCAGCCTCGCCGCTGTCACCACCGCGGGCCCGGCCATCGTCGCCGTTGCCGGGAACGCCGCAATCAACGCGTCGCACGTCCTGCACGCGAGCCTGGAGTCGAGCCTGGCCTCGACCCGGCGCCTGCTCGCGCCCACCGGGCGTAAAGGCCAGGCACTCGGACCCGACTCGCCCGTGTTCCGCTACGCTGCGATCCAGCGCGGCAGCATCGAGCAGACCGTCACCGTCACCGGCGCCCTGCAGCCGGTGAAGACGATCGAGGTCGGTTCCCAACTGTCAGGGCAGCTCGCCCGGGTCTATGTCGACTTCAACGACACGGTCGCCAAGGATCAGCCGCTCGCCCTGATCGATCCCCGCAGCTTCGCGGCCAAGGTCGACGAAGCCCGCGCTTCCCTCGCCGTCGCCAATTCCCTCGTCGACATCGCCAGGGCCAAGCTCGATCGCGCCAGGATCGATCTGCAAAACGCGCGCGGCAGCCGCGACGTGCTCGCCGCCAAGCTCGAAAGCGCCCAGGCGGTGAAATCCTCGGCGCAGAAGACCCTGCAGCGCAAGCTGGCGCTGCAGTCGCAGAACGTGGTGGCGACGACGACGGTCGACGACGCGCAGACCGAGTTCACCGCGCGCCTCGCCCAGGAGCGCGAGGCCGAGGTCCTGATGTCGCTCAACTCCTATTCGGTCGAGGGCGCGCAGGCCGATGTCCGCCGCATCGAAGCCGAGCTGCAGCAGGCACGGATGGCCGTGCCGGAGAAGGCAGCCGTGCTCGCCGCGGCGCAGGCCGATCTCGACCGCACCGTGATCCGCTCGCCGATCGACGGCGTCGTCGTCGGCAGGTTCGTCAACGAAGGCCAGACGCTCGCGGTCGGACTGGAATCGCGCACCACCTTCGTGGTGGCCCACCGCCTCGAAGACATGGAGATCCACGCGCAGGTCGACGAGGCCGATATCGGCCGCATCGCCCCCGGCCAGCGCGCGCATTTCACGGTGGATGCCTACCCCGACCGCCGTTTCGAGGCGGCGGTGCGGCAGGTGCGCAAGGCCCCGCAGACCCAGCAGCACGTCGTCACCTACACTGTCGTCCTTGCGACCTCCAATCTGGACGGCGCGCTGCTCCCCGGCATGACCGCCCTCGTCAAGATCGTGATCGAGCGGCAGGACGACGTCCTGAAGGTGCCGCTCGCCGCGCTGCGCTTCCAGCCCACCGGCACGCGACCTGACCCGGGCAGCGCGCATAGCGGCGTGTGGGTACGCACCGCAAGCGGCGCGCTCCAGCGCATTGCCGTGACGGTCGGCGCGGCCGGCACCGAGCAGGTCGCACTCAGGAGCGGCGATCTCGGCGAAGGCAGCCAGGTCGCGGTCGGCCAGGCCATCCGTCCGGCCGGCTTCGAACTTCTCGGAATCAGGTTTGGATCATGAGCGCCTCCCAGCCCCTCATCAGCCTCCGCTCGGTCAGCAGAACCTATCGCACCGACGGGGTCGCGGTGACGGCCGTCCGCAATGTCAGCTTCGACATCGCGCAAGGCGAGATCGCGGCCGTGATGGGGCCGTCCGGCTCCGGCAAATCGACGCTGATGAACATGATCGGACTGCTCGACCTGCCGAGCGAGGGCGCGGTCTATCTCGAAGGCGCCGACGTCGCCGGTCTCTCGGAGGATCGCCGGTCGTCCTTGCGGGCCCGCAGCATCGGCTTCGTGTTCCAGTCCTACAATCTGCTGGCCCGCCACAACGCGATCGAGAACGTCGCGCTGCCCTTGGTCTATTGCGGCATCAACCGCAAGGAGCGCCTGGCGCGCGCGGAGCAAAGCCTGCAGGCCGTCGGCATGCTGCACCGGGCCCATCATTTCCCGCGGCAGCTCTCCGGCGGCGAGCAGCAGCGCGTCGCGATCGCGCGCGCCCTGATCGCCTCCCCGCTGATCGTGCTCGCCGACGAGCCGACCGGCGCACTGGACAGCCGCACCGGCGCCGAGATCCTGGCCCTCTTCGCCGCGCTCAACCGCACCGGTCAGACCATCGTGATGATCACGCATGATCCCGGCATCGCGAGGCAATGCCGCCGCACCATCCGCCTGCATGACGGCGAGCTCGTCGCCGACGAAACCGAGGCCACGATCCTGCCGAAACGGAGCGCTGTGCCATGACGATGCTCCAGGGCTTCCGGATCGCCCTGCACGCCCTGCGCCTCAATCCGCTGCGCAGCTTCCTCACCATGCTCGGCATCGTGATCGGCGTCGCCTCCATCGTGACGGTGTTCGCGATCGGTGCCGGCGCCCAGTTGCGCCTGCAGCAGCAGATCCGCTCGATCGGCGCCAACGTGCTGATGATCATCCCCGGCGCGGCCTATCAGGGCGGCGTGCGCCTCAAGGACGGCAGCAAGCTGACGATGACCGAGAGCGACGTGCAGGCCATCCTCGAGCAGATTCCGGAGATCCAGGCCGCGGCCGGCTCGATCGCCGGCACCGCGCAAATCATCCACGAGAGCAAGAACTGGAACACGACGATCAACGGCACGACGACGGCGCATTTCATGGTGCGCGACTGGCAGCTCGCCGCGGGCCGCTATTTTTCCGGCGCTGAAGAGGCCGGCGCCGCCAAGGTCGTGATCCTCGGCAGCACGGTCGCACGCGAGCTGTTCCCGGCCGGCGACGATCCGATCGGCGCGCAGATCCGCATCATGAAGGTCCCGCTGGAGGTGGTCGGCGTTCTCGATCGCAAGGACCCCGCGCAGGACGACGTCGCCTTCGTGCCGCTCGCCACCGCCAAGCTGCGCTTCCTCGGCAGCGCCAGCAACATCAACCGGGATTCGGTTGCCTATATCATCGCCAAGGTGGCCGGCGACGGCCAGATGGCGGGCGCGCGAACGGAGATCGAGAACCTGCTGCGGCAGCGCCACCGTGTCCCCGCCGGCCAGGAGGACGACTTCAAGGTTCAGGATCCCGCCGCCGCGATGGAAGCGCAGCAAGGCGCGATCCGCACCGTCGCGCTGCTGCTCGTCGCCATCGCCTCGGTCTCGCTGCTGGTCGGCGGCATCAGCATCATGAATGTCATGATCGTGTCGGTCACCGAACGCACGCGGGAGATCGGAATCCGCCGCGCGCTCGGCGGACGGATGCGCGACATCCGTCTGCAGTTTCTCTGCGAAGCGCTGGTGCTCTGCCTGCTCGGCGGCGCCATCGGCGTGCTCGGCGGCGTCACGCTCTCGATGACGGTCGCCCGCATGGCCGGCTGGGTCACCTCGATCGACGGTCAGGCGATCGGCCTTGCCCTCGGCTTCTCGATCGCCACCGGCCTCGTCTTCGGTTTCTATCCCGCCCACAAGGCATCCAAGCTGAGCCCGATCGAGGCGCTCAAGACGGAGTGAGAAGATGCCTCAGGCGGCACTATCGGCCCGAAGACCAGGGAGGAGCCCATCATGAGCCCGGATGCGAAGGATTCGATCACACCGACACCGCGCGAGCGCGAGCTGATGATCTTGATCGCGCGAGGGCTGCAGAACAAGAACATCGCCTACGAGCTCAAGATCTCGGAGAATACGGTGCGGGCGCATATCGGCAACATCATGCGCAAATACCGGCTCCAGAACAGAACGCAGATCGCGATCGCCTTCACCCTGCATGCGGCGCCCCTGGCGCTGCGGCGCGATCTCGCCAAATCCGACCGCGGTCCGCCGGCGCCAAAGCCCGCGCCGGCCGCCGCCCGGAATCCGGGCGCGCAGACCGTGCCGGATTGAAGGGCCCGCCCACAATCCCTTGCGTTGCCCGCCGGGCAAAACACGCGAGCCCTGGGTCAACGCGCCGGACGCAAAATATTCTACTTTACCGAATTTCTGAAATACCGTATGTGTCGCCGCATCCCGGCCCAAGGACAAGGGGCGTATCGCGATCGTCACGAACGCGGGCCGGGTGGCGGTGGGCGCCGATGACATCGGCGCGAAGGTGTTTGCAGGGCGGGCAACCGTGAGCAAGACGCCTCGCGCACACGACCGGTGTGATCGGCGTACGGCAAAATCGTGTGGTCCTGACGCCCGCAGTCTGGCGTCAAGTCTTGCGGTGATGTGGAGGGCCCAACCGGGCTCCCGCATCGGTCATCCGTAAGGCGACGGGGCAATAGTGCAACGCTCCCGGGGAGAGCACGACATAAGCCGTCAAACCACTGCGCAGGGAAGGCCGGGATGTCTCCGGTTGCCCTGTTCTCCGCTATGCAGCAGCACACGCAGTCTGCCCTTGGCATGGCGGTCCACGGGAGCCAACCGGCTCCCGGCCTTCCCTGCGCCCTCGTTCATGAGAGGGTGAAGCGACCAGGCAAAGCTCGGGCGAAATACGCCGCGAGGACGTGAAGGTGTGTCTGCGGGTGAGATGCGAATTGAAAAAGCGACGCCGCCCCCCACACTCCGTCATTGCGAGGAGCCCTTGCGACGAAGCAATCCAGGCTGCCTCCGCGGAAAGATTCCTGGATTGCTTCGCTGCGCTCGCAATGACGATGTTGAGACAGTTGGGCGCCACACTCCGCTCTCGTGCCCCGGACGCAGCGCAGCGCTTCTTCAGCGGTGCGCTGCAGAGCCGGGGCCCATGCACCAGCGCGTGCTGCGGCCTGCTGGGTCCCGGCTCTGCGGAGCGTCACTGCGTGCCGCACCGCGTCCGGGACACGAGCGTGGAGAATCCGATCACGTCACATTCGCGTTGGCGAAGCCCCCCTTCCCCAGCCTCTTGCATCGGCGGTAGGTCTTGTAACAAAACTGTCATGCAGCGAAACTAAACGAACCGGGGGACCGCCGGTTGCGGCCCCGGGGGCCGCGGTCGGCGGCCATGCCGCCTCACCGCCAGGAGACCTTCCATGCGCCGTTCACTGCTGTTGCTGTCCGCCGGACTGACAATGCTGTCCACCGGACTTGCTTCCGCCCAGAACAACACGCCCCGCAACCTGATCCTGTTCATTCCGGACGGCCTGCGCGCGCTGAAGGTCACCCCGGAAACGGCGCCCGCCATGGCCGCGGTCCGCGACAAGGGCGTCAACTTCAGGAATTCGCACTCGCTCTTCCCGACCTTCACCATGGCCAACGGCTCGGCGATGTCGACCGGTCATTATCTCGGCGATACCGGCGTGTTCTCCAACACGATCTGGACCAATTACACCTCGGTCCCCGCCGGCGACACCGTGGTCCCCTTCATCGAGAACGACGCCGTGCTCGGCGACATCGACGAGCATTTCGGGGGTAACTACCTCAACGAGGACACCATCCTGAAGCTCGCGCGCGACAAGGGCTACAGCACCGCCGCGCTGGGCAAGCATGGTCCGACCTACCAGTTCGACCACACCGACAAGCCCGAAAAGCCCGGCCTGCATTCGATCGTGTTCGACGACGCCACCGGCGGCAAGAACGGCGTGGCGCTGTCGGACGAAGTGAAGGACGCGCTGACCAAGGCCGGCCTGCCGACCACGACACCGCCGCGCGGCGACAATTCGAAGGCCGGCGATGCCAAGACGCCCGGCACCACGTCCGCCAACGTCGCGCAGCAGGCTTATTTCGCCGACGTCGCCGCCAAGGTGGTGCTGCCGATGTTCAAGGCGCGCAACAAGCCGTTCGTGCTGGTGTTCTGGTCGCGCGATCCCGACGGCAGTCAGCACAACACCGGCGACAGCCTCAACCAGATCAAGCCCGGCATCAACGGACCGACCTCGATGGCCGGCATCAAGAACGCCGACGACAATCTCGCCCAGCTCCGCAAGGCGCTGGACGAGCTTGGGCTGACCGCCAGCACCAACATCATGGTCCAGGCCGATCACGGCTTCTCGACCATCTCCAAGGAAAGCAAGACCAGCCCCTCGGCCAAGGTCGGCTATGACGACACGCCCAAGGATTTCCTGCCCATGGGCTTCCTGGCGCTGGACCTCGCCAAGGCGCTCGACCTGCCGCTGTTCGACCCCAACGACAAGAACGCCAAGGTCGAGGGCAACAAGCATCCCAAGGCGGGCAACGGCGTGCTCGGCAAGGATCCGACCAAGCCCGATCTCGTCGTCGCCACCAATGGCGGCTCGGACCTCGTCTATCTCCCGAACAAGGACAAAAAGCTCGCCGCGAAGACCATCAAGGCGCTGCTCGATCAGGACTACGTCTCCGGCCTGTTCGTCGAGGACTCGCTCGGCCGCTTCCCGGGCACCCTGCCGCTGTCGAGCCTCAGTTTGCGCGGCAAGGCGGCGACGCCGACGCCGTCGATCGTCGTCAACTTCCGCTCCTATGCCAGCGATTGCGGCGAGGCGCCGACCAACTGCTCGGTGCAAATTGCCGATACCGTGCTGCGCCAGGGCCAGGGCATGCATGGCAGCTTCAGCCGCGGCGACACCATGAACTTCATGGCCGCCATCGGCCCGGACTTCAAAGCCGGCTATGTCAGCGAGATCCCGGTCAGCAATGCCGACGTCGGCATGACCGCGGCCCATCTGATGGGCCTGCGCGGCTCGCAGAACGGCGGCCTGGTCGGCCGGGTGATGTCGGAGGCGCTGCCCAACGGCGTGGTGCCGAAAGCATTCAAGATGGTGGAGCGGTCGAAGAAGAAGTCCGAGAACGGCCTGGAGACCGTGCTCAACGTCCAGCGCGTCGGCAGCCAGCGCTATTTCGACGCCGCCGGTTTCCCCGGCCGCACGCTGGGCCTCGAGCCTGACGGCGGCAAACAAAAAACGGCGGGGAAATAACCCCGCCGCTTTCACTCGCGCCTCGCAAGGGGCGCGAGACCATCTCGGATATTACATGCCGATGTCGAACACGTTCGGCAATTGGCCCGCCAAAGGCAGCGCGGTGGCGCCGAGGAAGGTCGCCACCATCGCCATCAGGCGGCGGTTGTTGTGGCGCTTGCCGCGCATCTGGCCGGCGATCCACTCCAGCATCTCGCTGTTGACCTTGGAGGCGTAGGACGGCGCCCAGCTCTCGATGTCGGTGTCGGCGGCCAGCGCGACGCTGCGCGGCGGAACCTTCAGGCCGGAAGCGCTCGCGGCATGATGGGCAACGGCCTTGGCGAGCAGGTCGTCGAAACGGCCACCATCGGTGCGCTCGGTCGCGGCCTCGTTGATCTCGAACAGGATCTCGGCCTCGGCGCGGCTGACCGGCTGGTCGTTGACGGCGGTGGCCGTCAGGATACGCGTGCACCAGGCGATGTCATCGGCGTCGAGCGAACGGGAGAAATGCACCCTCCCCTTGGTGGTCGGGCCTTCGCCGGTGATCACGCCGTCGCGCACGACGGAGAGCGCATGGGCCGCGGTATCGCGGCAGGACGGTTCGAGGGACGAGGGTTCGACAGATTTAGGCGCAGCGGCGGACATAGTTCACTTCCAGATTTCTTCTGACCGGTCAGCATTTTCATGCCGACGTAAAGGGGTGGTTAACGATTCGATACGGAGGTCGCGACTTTTCGAGATGGTTGCCAATTGGTCGCTGTCAGAACCATTTTGGTTCTGGGACCCGCGAGGCGAGCGTGATGGAAGTCATAAAAGGCATAATCGGGGCGAGCGAGACCGTGTGACCCCGGATGGAGATGTTTCGCCGCAGGTGCCGCCGTAACAATAAGTTGCTAGGAAATAGGCCCTTCGGGGGAGGAATTCACATTTTACTTGAGCCAGTTCAGTTGCCGTTCACTTGGCCTCCCAAGACCCCTATATTGATGCGGACGGCTAGAGACGAATTTTCCAGTAGATTCAATGCGATGAGGTAAAATCATGACACTTCCGATCGGCGCCACCGCACCCGACTTCGAAGCCGAGACCACCGAAGGGAAGATCAAGTTCCACGACTGGATCGGCAACAGCTGGGCGCTTCTGTTCTCGCATCCCAAGGACTTCACGCCGGTCTGCACGACCGAGCTCGGCGCCCTCGCCAGGTTGAAGCCCGAGTTCGACAAGCGCGGCGTCAAGCTGATGGGCCTCTCGGTCGATCCGGTCGACCGCCATGCCAAATGGTCGGAAGACATCAAGGAGACGCAGGGCGCTGCCCCGAACTATCCGATGATCGGCGACACCGATTACAACGTCTCGAAGCTCTACGGCATGCTGCCGGCCGCGATCTCCGGCGATCCTCTCGTCCGCACCGCCGCCGACAACCAGACCGTCCGCAACGTCTTCGTCATCGGGCCTGACAAGAAGATCAAGCTGGTGCTGGTCTATCCGATGACCACGGGCCGGAACTTCCAGGAGATCCTGCGCGTCATCGACTCGCTGCAGCTCACCGCCAAGCATCGCGTCGCCACCCCGGCCGACTGGACGCAGGGCGAGGACGTCATCATCGCGGGCTCGGTCTCCAACGACGAGGCCAAGACGATCTACCCGCAGGGCTGGAAAGAGCCGAAGCCGTACATCCGGATCGTGCCGCAGCCGAAATAGCTGAGGGTCATCCCGGGGCGATGCGTCAGCATCGAACCCGGGATCTCGAGATCCTCAGGTGCGCAATTGCGCACCGGGGGTCTGGTCCTTCGCACCGCCCCGGGATGACGACGTAGGGTTACGCCGCCCGCACGCGGTCGAGGAACCCGTCGACCTCGGCCTTCAGATGCACGCTCTCGCCCGACAACGCCTGGGCCGAGGCGAACATCCGGCTCGAGGTCTCGCCGGTCTCGTTGGCGCCTTGCGCGGCCTGGCGGACGTTGACGGCGACATCGGCCGTACCTGAAACCGCCGCGCGGACGCTCGCCACGATGTTGTGGGTCGCGCTTTTCTGCTGCTCGACCGCAGCCGAGATCGAGCCGGCGATGCCGCTGATGCGCTCGATGGTCTGGCTGATCGCCTTGATGGCGGCGACGGATTCCTCCGTCGCGAGCTGCATGCTCTCGATCTGGCTCGAGATCTCGTCGGTGGCCTTGGCGGTCTGGCCGGCCAGCGTCTTGACCTCCTGAGCCACCACCGCAAAGCCGCGGCCGGCATCGCCCGCGCGTGCGGCCTCGATGGTGGCATTCAGCGCCAGCAGATTGGTCTGCTCGGCGATCGATGTGATCAGCTTGACGACGTCGCCGATGCGCGCGCCGGCTTCCGACAGTTGCGCGATGCGCTGGTCGGTCGCTTCGGCCTGCTGCACCGCCTCGGCGGAAATCTGGTTCGATTCCTGCACGCGCCGGGTGATCTCGGCGATCGATTGCGACAGCTCGTCGGAGGCCGAGGCCGCCGAACGCACGTGCTCGGAGGCATTTTCGGACGCGCCGGCGGACTGCGCGGACAGGTCGGCGGTGGAACGGGCGACATCCGTCAGCTGCCGCGCCGCGCGCTCGAACTCGCCAGAAGAGGTCAGCACCTTGTCGAGGATGCCGCCGACGCTGCCGCGGAACTCGTCGACAAAATTGCGCAGGTCGGATTTGCGCTGCTCGGCGGCTGCGGCCGAGGCCGCCGCCTGCTCGCCGCGCATGCGTGCCCGCTCCAGCGAATTGCTCCTGAACACCGCGACGGTGCGGGCGATCTCGCCGATCTCGTCGGCGCGATCCTCGCATTCGATCGCGACGTCGCTCTGGCCATCGGCAAGCGCGGTGAGCGAGCGCGTGACCGAGGTGAGCGGCCGGGTGACGCGGCGGACGATCAATAGGGTCAGGACCAGCACCAGAAGCGCGGCAAGGCCGGCGGCCGCGGCCATGCTCTGGATCGCATGGGACAGCATGTTCTCGTACTGGATCATGGGAATGCCGACATAGAGAATGCCGACGACCTTGCCGCTCGTGTCCGCGACCGGGAAATAGGCGGTCATGAACGACTTTCCGAACAGCATGGCCGGCCCCTTATAGGCCTCGCCACGGCGCAGCGACGCCTGCCCCGGATGATCGGCGGCGAGCTGGGTGCCGACGGCGCGGTCGCCGTTTTCCTTTTTCACATTGGTGGAGCGGCGGACGAACTGCCCGCTGGCATCGTCGAACACGAACAGGGTCGCATTGCCGCCGACATAGGACACCGCGCGATCGACGATGGCGTGATCCGTGAAATCAGGCATTTTGGGGATCTCGGCGCGCACCACCGCGCCATCCCGCATCGTGATCTTGGCGGCCGGCACGATCTCGCTGAAGGCGAGCGCCAGGGTGCGCAAATTGACCTCGATGTCGCGTAGCGCGCGATCGTTGAAGGCCGAGGTGAGCGACCAATAGCCTGCGCCGACCACGAGGGCCGTATTCACGGCGATCAGCAGCACCGCGCACAGCACAGCCTTGGTGCCGAGTTTGAACTGCGGCAGGATCTTTGCCGTTGAAAAGCTGGACATGATTGGGAATCTCTCCGTAATTCCTGCAAAATAATGCAGGCGGCTTACAGTCGCATTAACGCCCGTTCACGCCGCCCACCGCGACATGGTTTCCAAATTGTAAACGAGGCCTCGCCTGACCAAGCCAAGTGCTCCGCCCGTCATCGTCTGGTTCCGCGACGATCTCCGCCTGTCCGACCACCCCGCTCTCCACGCTGCCGGCAAGAGCGGCGCGCCGGTGGTCTGCCTTTACGTCCTCGACGACAGCATCGCCCGGCCGCCCGGCGGCGCGGCGCGCTGGTGGCTGGCGCAGTCGCTGCGCGCGCTCGGGGCCGAAATCGCCACGCGCGGCGGGTCGCTGATCCTGCGCAAGGGACTGGCGGCCAAGATCATCCCCGAGCTGGCACGCGAGACCGGCGCCCGCGCCGTGCACTGGAGCGCAATCGCGCAGGCGCCGCATCAGGCGGTTGAGAGACAGCTCGAAGCCGCGTTGGCAAAGCTCGGCGTGGACTCGCAGAGCTTCCCCGGCGACCTCCTGGTCCCGCCCTCCGCCATTCGCAACAAGGAAGGCCGCGGCCTCCGCGTGTTCACGCCGTTCTGGCGGCGAGTACTGTCGCTCGGCGATCCGCCAAAACCGCTGCCTGCGCCGAAGGAGCTGCGGCCAGGTCCAAAGGCCGCCAGCGACCGGCTGGAGAGCTGGAAGCTCGAGCCGACCAAGCCGGATTGGGCGGGCGGCCTGCGCGAGAGATGGACCCCGGGCGAAGCCTCCGCCCGCGCGCGCCTGCGCGATTTCCTCAAGCACATCGCACGCACCTATGCCGGCGACCGCGACCGTCCGGACCGCGAGGGCACCTCAGGCCTGTCGCCGCATTTGCGATTCGGCGAGCTCAGCCCGCGCCAAGTCTGGCATGCGGCGCGATTCGCGGCGGCTGAAAATCCGGCGATCGGCCCCGGCGTCGAAAAGTTCCTCAGCGAGCTCGGCTGGCGCGAGTTCTGCCGCCACCTGCTGCACGATCATCCCGACCTCGCCAGCGAAAACCTGCAAACCCAATTCGACGGCTTCCCGTGGAAACCGGACAAGACCGCGCTCGCTGCCTGGCAGCGCGGGGCGACCGGCTATCCGATCGTCGATGCCGGACTGCGCGAGCTCTGGCACACCGGCGTGATGCACAACCGGGTGCGGATGGTGGTGGCGTCCTTCCTGGTCAAGCACCTCCTGATCGACTGGCGCGATGGCGAAGCCTGGTTCTGGGACACGCTGGTGGACGCGGACGCCGGCAGCAATCCTGCCAATTGGCAATGGGTCGCCGGCTGCGGCGCCGATGCTGCGCCCTATTTCCGCGTGTTCAATCCGATCCTCCAGGGCGAGAAGTTCGATCCCGATGGAACCTATGTTCGGCGCTGGGTGCCGGAGCTGAAGGACATGCCGGCCAAGCTGATCCACCAGCCGTGGCAGGCGACGCCGATCGAGCTTGGAAGCGCCGGCGTCACGCTCGGCAAAACCTATCCGCATCCGATCGTCGATCATGCCAAAGGGCGCGAGCGTGCGCTCGCCGCCTATGCGAAGATCCGCAAAGGTTGAGCGTTGCTTTGACACAATTTCGAAACCCGCTATCGTCATCGCTCCAATCAAACCGCGGGGGACGATATGGACGACGACAAGCCGATCACCGAACAGGCGATGGACACGATCACCAGCGCCGTTGAAGCAACCAAGGACGCGGCGGTCACCGCCGTCAAGAAGGTCCGGAAGGCCGCCAGGAAGGTCGCGAAGAAAGTAGCGCCGAAGAAGGCTGCCAAGAAGAAGGCGGCCAAGAAGACGACCAAGAAGGCCTCGAAGAAGACCGCAAAGAAGGCCGGCAAGAAGTCTGCGAAGAAAGCCGCCAAGAAGACCAGCAAGAAGTCCGCCAAGAAAGCCGTCAAGAAAACGGCAAAGGGCAAGAAGGCCAAGAAGTCCAAGCGCTGATCGCAGCGTCTCGACCAGGTCTCCGGGCGCAGGCGCACCCGGAGACTGCTTTGCAAGACCACCATCTTGGCAAGACTACCCTCGCCGCTTGGATGCGCGCCGGGTTGGATGATGCTGTCCCTGGGGATCGCGGAACTCGCTGCGATGGCCTCGGCGATCCTCGGCCTTGAAGCGCCGCCGCTTTTCAGGCGAGCCGAACTGCTTGATCAACCGCCTGCCGTTGACCTTCTTGATGACGTAGCCGCCCTCGGTCATCGAGAACGGCTCCTTAAGCGATCCCATGTGGTCGAACTTGGTGCCGCGGGGATGCGCGAACGGCTCGAACCAGGACGGATAGACGAAGTTCGACATCGGAAAGCCGCTGACGAGGAACGATTCCTCTTCGACGGCATCGCAGACCTCGTAGGCATATTGGGTGTGCCGGGTCTTGTCGGCCCACAGATTGGCCATGGGGTCGAGCACCATCTCGAACAGCTCGTGCGAGGCCGCCACGCTGACGGGCTCGTCGCCGAGCGCCTTGACGAAGATCTTCGAGATCGGCTGCCCCCGATGCGTCAGCTCGTGCCGCCCGAGGAAGTTCTTGTGGGTGGCGTCGTCGAAATAGACGAGCTGCCAGTCCGTCGGCTTCGGCTTGCGGGTGACGTCGAGATCGACGGGATAGCCCCACACGGGAAGGAAATGCTCGTCGTAGCATTTCTGCAGCGCGGCCGTGAGCCGCGCCATCATCCGCTCGCTGATCATCTCCTCGGCGTAGTTGATGCAGGCAATCCGGACCGGCTTCATCGACCTGCCGAGCAGCGCGCGCCTCGCCTTCTTCATGGAAATCACCGTGTCAATGTGCAGCTGAAATGCGATCAGCCTAACACGAACGCGCCGCGCAGGTCAGGGATGTAATGCCGGCGACCTGCCCTATCTGCCTAGACGCGCCGGTTGACGACGAACACCGCGCCCGCGCACATCGCCATGCCGGCGATCGCCAGCGCGTCGAGCTTCTCGCCGAACAGCAGATAGGCCATCAGCGCGGTCACGGCGGGCACGAGATAGAACAGGCTCGCCACCGAGGTCGCCGCGGCGTGGCGGATCAGCCAGTAGAGCAGCCCGATCGATCCGATCGAGAGCGCCACCGCGAGCCAGGCGAGCGCGAGCACGAACTCCCGCGTCCAGTGCACCACGCGGTCTTCGAACAGGAAAGCGCCGATCGCGAAGAAGATGGTGACGGCGACATATTGCACGAGATTGCCGGCGCGCCAGTCGATCTGGTTGCAGTAGCGGCGTTGATAGAGTGTGCCGAGCGTGATGCTGATCAGCGACACCACCGAGGCGAGCCAGCCGAGCCCGGCCTCCCCGGTCATCGGACGGTTGTGCAGGATCATGACCACGCCGCCGAGACCCAGCACGAGACCGGCCCATTGCACCGGCGTCACCCGCTCGCCGAGCCAGCGGTTGGCGATGGTCGAGGTCAGGATCGGCTGCAGGCCCGGGATCAGCGCGGAGAGCCCGGCCGGAATCGAATGCGCGATCGCGATCGCGGTGCCGCCGAGATAGAAGCCGTGGACCAGGATGCCGGCGACCGCGCTGTGGGCGATGCCGATGCGATCAGGCCATTTGGGCCGCGCGATGCCGGCGATGATCGCCATCAGGCCGACCACGATGGCCATGCGGATGGCGAGATAGGTCAAGGGATCGGCGTTGTTGACGACGTATTTGGTGCCGATGAAACCCGTGCTCCAGAGCAGGACGAACAGGATCGGCGCGGCGCGAGCTGTCAGGGCTTCTTGATTATGATTCATTGCCGCCCTCATTGCCCCAGCGAGGGCTATGCGGCAATGCGAATTTCGCCTGAGGCGATGCTGCGCTGCGAGGGACGATGGCGGCTCAGCTCAGCCGCTCACCATTCTTCCGGACAGGGGTCGATGATCTTCCAGAGCTCGACACCGTTCTTGATCTTCTTCATGTCGGTGGTGAGCCCGCCATTGCGGCGGATCCAGTCCTTCACCGTGTCGGGGTAATAGGACATCAGGTCGGACGTCCCCTCGGAGCTGGTGACCTTGATGCCGAAGGTGAAGGCCTTGTCGTAATAGGCCTGGTGGAAGCCGAGGCTTGCGCGCGGCGTCACGCAGATCTTGTTCATCGGCACGATGCCGAGCACCAGGGTGCAGGCCGAATTGCAGATGCCGTCGATGATGACCCGCTCGCCCTTTTCGCGGACGCGCTTGTACTTGGCCTTGTACTCCTCGACATAGCCGCCGTGGTCGCGGGTAATATGCAGCTCGGCCCGCGCCGGCGTGGCGGCGGCGAAGCAGAGCAACAGCAGGCTCAGAAGCGTGATGCGCATGGCGAGGTGACGGCGAAGGCCTTCTGACGTGCACCGGTCTCGAAGGAGCCCCCAAGGGCCGGCGACAGGATTCTTAACTGAATACTCTTTGGTCATACTTGTGTGGGGAATTCGTTAAGCATCCCGAAAAGGCCAAAAATGGGCAGGCCTGGACTGTCCCTCCGGCAATTCTGTCACACCCACCCGGGAATCTGCGGGATTGGTCCCGATTTCCGGGGGCCCGACGGGTGCCCCGGCGGCCCGAACTGGCTATAGATGGCTGACCTATCGCGCGGGTTCCGGAGAATCGAGATGAGCAAGTTGACGCTAGTCGCCGCGGTTGCTGCCCTGTCGGCCGCAATCCTAGCCCCTGGCCTGGCGGAGGCGCGGGGCCATCACCGCTACTACCGCTCCTACGCCAATCCGCTGCCCTACCCTATCAGCTTTGTGCACAATTACGGGCCCGGAATCACCCCCGGCACCTTCGCCTTCTATGACGGCCCGTCCACCAACCACTGCTACCAGAGCGCGGCCGCCTATGTCGGCCAGGACCGCCGCCGGCACCCCTGCTACTGAAGGGCGCGACCGCGTCCCCGGGGACGCGGCCCAGCCTTTACGGGCGCCCCTATTTGGGGGCACCCGACATCAGCAATTGCTTCTCGATCTCGTAGACCGGCAGCTTGACGAGGTCCTTGCCGACCTCGCCCCGGAGCGCCTTGCGCATGACGTCCGAGTAGTCGGCGCGGATCATGCCGAGGGCGCGCGGTGACGCCACCATGGTCAGCGCCGTGGTCTCGCCTGAGCTGACGGCGGCATCGAGCCGGCCGGCCAGGCTGCGCAGGAAGGCGCGCTCGGCCTCGTCATGCCAATCGGTCTGCTCGGCAGAGCTGCGCACGCCGCCGGCCGCGGCATGCAGCCGGCCCGGCGCGTCGGTGCCTTGCGCGGCGGTCGAGGGGTTGGGCTGCTCGAGCACCTCCTTGGTGTGAAGGTTCGGAAACATCTCGTCGCCGAGGTTCTCCAGAATCAGCGCCTTGCGCCCGTCGCACACGACCAGCCAGTCGCCCTTGTCGATTCTCATCTTTTCCATTGCACTCTCCTTGAAACTTACCGACGCCGCTTCCGGCGTCAGAGGTGTTCTTCGAATTCCTCGAAGGACTTGCCGAACTGCGCCATTGCCTCCTCCAGATAGTCGGCGAGCATTGGCGTGCCGATCAGGTAGGACGCGGTGCGCTGATTGTGCGCCTGCGCCGCCTGGGCGTGCAATTCACGCCAGTTGGAGAGATCTCCGTCGCCGCGACCGAGCCAGGTCAGCGTCACGAGGTCGATCTGCTCGTCGACATTGAGATCGCGGATGAAACCCGCAAGCTCCGCGCGGTCGGTGGTCTCGCCGCGCCCGCCGCGGCCGTAGCTCGCGTCGTCGTCGCTGAAGTCGGGGATGACGCCGCCTCCGGCCGCCTCGCTGTCGGACCGACGCGATTTCGAAATGACGAAGAAGACTTTCTCCGGCGAGATCGACAGATTTGGAATGACTGGCATCCAGTTCACCTTGCCCGGCAGCAGGCCCCACGCCGCTGCCACGGCAACAACAGTAAGAGCCGAGGCAAGCTTGCGAATTGCGCAGGATCAAGGTCTGAGGCGCCACATCGGTCCTGCCAAAACCGGCAAAAACCGTTCATCAGCATTACATTTCGGTTCCGCCACAATTTGATCAGAACAAGTTCGATAACGTGGCCGGCGTAAGCGGAGGAAAGACATCATGACTCGCAAGATTGGCCTCGTCGCCGCAGGCCTGTTCGGCGCCATGTTCGGTGCCCTGGCGGCATCGTCGGCGGCGTCCGCCATGCCCATCGCACCCGCGCCCGCAACACCTGAGGTCGCCGGTGTCGAGCAGGTGCGCATGGTCTGCAACGCCTGGGGGCGCTGCTGGTGGCGCCCGAACTACTATGGGTATTACGGGCCGAGGCCCTATTATGGTCCACGGTATTATGCGCCGCGGCCCTATTATGGCCCGCGCTATTATGGCTACGGCTATCGCCGCTGGTGACATCTGAAGGGGCCCTCGGGGCCCCTTCGCTTTTGCGAGATGACGTCTTTGCGGCCGACCGGACGCGATTCCAAAACTGATCCAGATCAAGGATGAGACCGCGCCACACCGTCATTCTACGGTGATGGCTGAGTTGATCGTTTTCCGATGCCCCCAGACGGGCATGAACGTCCAGACGCATCTGGAGAAGCAGAGCAAGCCGAACGGACGCAGCATTGCGTCCTTTGCCTGTCCCGCCTGCATGGGACTGCACTTCCTCGACCTTGCCGCCGGCCAGCCGATCAGCCGGCCCCGTTGACGATGACATCGATCTGGCTGCTGTCATGACATGATGTCCGCAATACTACGGCCTGAAATTCGATTTACTGGAACGCGATGTTTCGCCATTGATGGAGGTGGACCGACGTTCATTTGATTGTCACATTTCAGCAGCCGGCCAGACCCATGTTGTTCGACGCCCTCGCTCCATCCTCCGCGCTTCAACTGATCGGCTTTACCGACGTCGATGCGTTTCGGCCGATCGAGTCGATGGAGGACGCGCGAAGCATTCCGCTGGACATCCCGAACTTCGCCGCGGTCCGTGCCGTCGTCTCGCTGCCGGCATGCCGCGTCGTCCTGATGAGATCGTTCGCGCGCATCCTCGACACCGCCTATCGGATGCCCGGCGGGATGGTGCTCCTGTCCATGACCGACGACCTCCAGGCCAACTTCAAGGGCCTCGACCTCGACGCGCGCTTCTTCGTCACGCTGCGCGGCAACGAGGAATGCCATTTCGTCGAGCCCCAGACCAATCATCACGCGATGATCATCCTGTCGCCCGACCTGAAGGACCGCGGCTGGTTCGATCGCGCCGACGATCTGCGGGCCCATGTCGCCAACCGCGCCGCCCTGCTCCACATCAGGCAGCTGCTGCTCGACATCCTGCGAACCGCCTCGGTGCAGCCAGCCCTGTTCCAGACCACCGAGGTGGCGGCCCATCTCCAGGAAGGCCTGCTGCTTGCACTCGACGATCTGTTTCGGATCGATACGATGGCGGATCGCACGGCCTCGATCCACGGCGAGCGCTCGATCAAGCTGGTGCAGCGAATCGACGATTACGTGCTGGCTCATCCGACCGCGCCGATCTACACCGCCGACCTCGCCGGCGAGTTCGGCGTCTCGATCCGCACCCTCGGCGGCGCCGTCAGCAAGGTGCGGGGCATGAGCCTGCACCAGTACATTCGCCTCAAGCGCCTATGGGCGACCCGCTCCCGCCTGCTCAAGGGCGGCGGTGCAACAGTGGCCACCTGCGCGCGCGCCCAGGGCTTCCATCACATGGGCGAGTTTGCCGCGGCCTACCGCGCGATCTTCCACGAAGCGCCGTCCGATACCCTGGCACGTGGGCGGCAAAGCTCTGTTGCGGCAAGCTGACGAACGCGCACGCCGTTGCGGCCGGTGAGCCGACCTCGGCGCGAATTCGGAACATAGCTGGAACGCGAAAAGCGGCTTAGCGCGCCACGGCCGATGATGATGGGCCCTACGCGTTCGCTCTATCGCACCATTACTGTCCGGCGTGCCCCAGCGGCCAGGCGACGCTCGTCACCCTGGGCGCGCCTGCGTCATTTGTCGCCGAAGCGGCTCGCCACGCTCATCAGGCCAGTTCGCACCTCGGCATCACGCGCAGTGCGGCTGGCGGACAGCACGTCGGTCGCGAGCTGGCGTCGCTCGTCCGTGGTGAGCAGGGGGCCGGCGCGCGCGGCCAGCGCGGCGAGCGCCTGCAGGCGGGCACGTCGCCAGTCATCAGCAGGCTCGGGACGATTCATGTACGCCAGCATGATCTGCACCGTCTGCACGACCGTCTCGTGTGGGCTCGGGTGCATCGCCATCAGGATCCCGCGGGCGTCGGCCGGAGGATTGGCCGTCGCGGCCAGCATCGCGCCGCTCGCACCGAGGCTGGCGTCCAGGCAGCGGCCGATCTCGGCCGAATAGTCGCGCATGCGCTCCTGCCCGGCCTCGGGTGCGGCCGGTAGGTCGTACATTTCGCAGACAGCCCCGATCGACATCGTCCATCGCCCGAGGCCGGCCAGCTGATTGAACGCCGGGACCTCGCGGGTCAGATCGCCGACGTCGAACACCCTGTCGAGCAGCGCGCCGGCGGCCGGGTCGGATGCACGCGGAGGTCGCCCAGGCCGAGCCAGCGCCGTGAGCTGGTCCGCTGCCTTGACGACCGCCGCGAGCCTGGCCGGGTCGAGCTCACCCGGTGCGCGGCTGGCGGGAGCGAACCCCGGGCAGAGGCCGACCTTGGCGACATCGGCCCGGAACGACGAATTAGTTTCGCAAAGCGGACGCGCCATCGCGATCGCCTCATCGTGGCGCGATTCCATGGCGAGCGTCTTGGCGAGCGTCGCCCGAAGCGCGCTGGCAACCGCCGGCTTGACGCGCGCGAGTGCCTTGTCCTCGGCGAGCCCCGCTCGCAACTCGCGCTCCGCGCCGGCCACATCGTGCATGAAGGCCAGCAGGAAGGCGGCGCGCTCGAGCCGCGCGCGCGGATCGTGCGGATATTTGCGCAGCAGCTCCTCGGAGCGCGCCCGAGCCTCCTCGGCATCGCGCGGCACGCTCCGCGGCAGCTCGCTGTCCGGAATGAGCGTGATCGTGTCGCCGCCCTGGGCCATCGCGTGGTCGGTCGGGCCGACACTCACGACGGCGGCGACACAGAGCCGTGCAACGCACGAACGCCAGAATCCCCGCCCCATAAACCCCTCAATCTCAAATTGCGCGGCCATGCAATCGCAACACGCTGCTGCAATCAACCGCCGCGACATTATCGCTCGGTTGAGGCGCGGCTTATTTCGTCACCTGTGGCGTTCAGGCGACAGGTGGACGCTGTCCGGGGCTCGTCCGCGGCTTTCGCGATCGCGCGGACGTCCATTGCGCGACGGCTACGATCAGGCATAGCGACCTCCTCAGCGATGCGTCCTACGACTCGCCTCGTCCGCCCGTTCCGAGGCATGGCCAGCGGATGCAACTCGATGGCTCGCATCGGGAGAATGGCGAGTTTCTGCGACAATGGCGGGTGTACCGAAATGGCGCGCTCGGAAGGATTCGAACCTCCGACCCTCGGAATCGAAATCCGATGCTCTATCCAGCTGAGCTACGAGCGCCCTGGGCCCGATGGGCCCGAACCGAAAAACGCGACCTTCGGGCTGGCGAGCCAGCGCGGAAGCGGCGTTCGGATGGGTTGGAGTTAGCAGAGAGGCTGGCCAATAAAAAGCCCTCCCCGCCTCGTTTCGAAGCGGGGCCTGGCCGTTCTTACCAAGTGTTGCTTACCAGGTGTTGCCGAAGAAGCCGTATTGCGGGCGCTGGGCGACCACCATCATCGGCCGGCCGGGCTGCGGGGCCGGATGCGCCCTCGCGACCTTGCGCTTGGGCTGAGCCTGCGGCGGGGTCGCGGCCGGCGTCTGGGATTGGGTCTGCTGGGCCTGTGCCTGCAGCTTGCCGTCGGTCTTCCTGGCCGCCTCGGCCTTCGGGTCCGGCGTGAACTGGGCAAAGGTCTCGCGCACCCGCGCCTTGGCCGACATCTCGGCGAGCGCGGCCGACGCGCTGTCCTGGGCCGGCGGCTGAGGCGCAGCGACGGCAGCGATCTTCACCGCAGCCGGGACGATCGTGGGTTGGGCCGTGTCGAGCACGACGCGCTCGGGCAGATGGCGGTCGGAGCGGATCCGGATCAATGGCTGGTCATTGCTTGCGGCGGCGGCGACCGCCTGCGTCACCGGCTGCGATGGCAGAACGTAGTCCGCCGCGAATAGCAGTGCGAGCAAAGCTCCACCGACAAACATGAAATACCGAAAGATGGGCATGGGCCGCGCTCCGCCCCCCGCATCCCCGCGTGGGCTCTCCGCCTCAACAGGCGATCTGTTAATTTGTTCCTGGCCCAGCCGTTCGGTTCAAATGGCGATGCGAGGTTTTTTGGCCAAGGGCCGTAAAGGGTAACTTTTCCGCTACTGAGACGTGCCGCCTTCAGGCGCGGCGTGCAGCAACCAGCGAGCATTTCGCCTGATCGGCATTCACATTGACGAAGCCGACGGGAATCCGCGCGAAGGTCTTGCGGCTCTTCATGCTGACCGGATCCGCCAGCACACGGCTGCGATCGGTGAGATGACTGCCGTCGCGCCGCGCGAAGGCGCAGACGATCTCGACATCCTTTACGGCATAGTCATTGTCGTTTCGCAGCGTGAACGTCACCAGCGCCTTCGAGCCAAGGCCACCCCGGCGCCAGGTCTGCGATGAAATCCGCAAGCGGCCGAGCTCCGCCATGGCTGGCGCCTGTGCTTCCGACACCGGCGACGGCACTGCGACCGCATCGCCCGACGGCGCCGTGTCGACGGCCGCCAGCTCGGGCTTCGCCGGCTCGGCACTATTGCCCTTGGAGAGAGGAATCAGCATCCAGACGCCGCAGCCGACGATGATGGCCGCAAGCAGCCACAGGAGGCTGCGGCCAAATGAGACGCTGGCGATGGTGACGGCCCGCGCAAGTCGTTCGCCTGTGCCGGCGAAACGCCCCACCCCGATCCGGTCAAGCCTCGCGTTCATGACATCACCGATAGCGGCCGAAGCAACGTCGGACGACGAACCGGGCAGCAGCTTACTTCAATCCGGAAGACGAACTAAGGTTCCCGCGCAGTTCGCGAGTCGGCACGGGCGGTGGCGGTCACCGGCCGGGGCCGCTAACATGCGCTGCAACATCAAAACGCTCGATGGGAGAACACGAAATGCCATTCGCCGTCACTTGGGATCACGTCCATCTGCGCAGCCCCGACCCGGAGGCCACGGCGGCCTGGCTGCGGGACATTCTCGGTGGCGAGGTCGTTCACGCGCCCGGACGGATCGACGTGAACCTGGGCGGTGCAAGGATCTTCATCGCACCGCTCGAGGGCGACAGCACCGTCAACCCGCCGCCTCCACACCCGCATCAGGGCCTCGACCATTTCGGCCTGACGGTGAAGGACATCGACGCCGTCGCCGCCGAGATCAAGGCCAAGGGCGTTACCTTCACGCGCGAGCCGACCACGATCAGGCCCGGCGTACGCATCTGTTTCATCCGCGGCCCCGAAGGCATCTCCATCGAGCTGCTGGAGCGCGACAAGAAATACACCTGAGGCGCCGAGCCTCTCGGCGATACCTGCGAACGCCGGCCAAAGCGCGATGAGATCTGGATGAATCGTCATCGCGCTTCGGGTCGTTGTTTGCGCATGATCCTTCCGGAAAACCGCTTCGCACTTTTCCGGATCAGCTCATGCTGCCGGGCATAAAGCAGCGGATGGTGACGCCCATGTAGCCGTAGATCGGCCATACCATGGTACGCCCCACCCGGTTCGGCTCGGAGATCACGGCTTCGTCGGGGACCTCGACCCAGACGATCTCCTGGGGCTGGCCTTCGAGCCCGGTGCCATAGCGCGGCAGGCGGACGCGGTAGTGTCCGTCCCTGCTGTCCCAATCGGTATCCGAGAGCGCCGAACCGTCCGCATCGGAGCAGCACGGCCCCTTGCCGCTGCGCAGCCCGTCGAACCAGGCCTTCAGCTCCACATTGGCGCTGCCGAACTGGCCGCGGTCGCGCGCATGGCCGAACGGCACTGCAAGCGCAACCAGGGCCACGGAAGCTGCCAGCCGCGTCGCAATGCGCCGGCGTGTCGCCCTGCCGGTGCATCGTCGTTCATTCCTGCGATTGGTGGGACGCGCACTGTCCAGGCACGGCTCGTCGCCGCCGGAATCGATCCAGTCGCTCATCGTCCTGCTCCAGCCCCTGCGCCAGCGCATCAATGTCAGGCATGTCGCGCGCCGATCCCGATTCGGAGCGGGCCGGCCTCGCCGCATCATCAGGCCGTCACAAAGGCGCTGGCACAAGCTGGGACAACTACGGCTCGCAGCGGCAACGTCGCGCGGCAGACCGGCAAACTGCCGCGTTGCACGAACGGATACGCTTTGGCATAAAAGCAGAATCGGTTACGCCATTGGGCGATGGCGGCCGGCCTACGGGACGTTATGAAGAACGGCCTCTATTCGATTCACGTGACCCTGCTCGACGGTCGGGCCGGCAAGGGCAGCGGTGTGATTCTTTTCCGCGACGGCAAGATTCTTGGCGGCGATGCCTACCTCTATTACACCGGCAGCTACGTGGTGAAGGACAGCACGACCTTCAAAGGCGAGGTGCTGGTGCAACGGCACACCTCGCCGCGCGGCGACGACAATCCGCTGTTCGGCGGCCCTGCTCCGGTCGGCATCGGCGTCAGTGGCACCTACACGGATACGCGCGCGGAGATGACGGGCACCGCGCTGGTCGGCAAGGCCAGCCTGATCTTCGGCGCCACCCTGCACAAGCTCGCAGAGGCCGACTAGATCACTCGGCAGCCTGCTCCAGCGGCGCAGTGCGCGGCAGGATGATCTGGATGCGCGTGCCGCTCCCCGACTCGGAATCGAGATCCAGCCGCCCGCCGAGCCTGTTGGTGACAATGCTGTAGACGATGTGCAGGCCGAGGCCGGTGCCGCCCTGGTCGCGCCGGGTCGTGAAGAACGGGTCGAAGGCGCGGCGGCGAACGTCGAGCGACATGCCGCAGCCATTGTCGGAGAAGATGATCTCGACATTGTCCTTGCCGGACTCGCGCACCTGGATGTCGATCGTCCCCGGCCGGCCGTCGGGGAAGGCGTGCGCCACCGAATTCAGGAACAGATTGGTCAGCACCTGGCCGTACGGACCGGGATAGGAGTTCATGGTCAGGTCCGGCTGGCACTCGACGTTGAGCGTCAGATTGTGCTTGCGCAGGCCCGGCCGCAGACTCATCACCACCTGCTCGGTGAGGTCGCCGAGATCGAAGGTGCGCTGGTCCGAATAATTGCGGTCGGCGGCGACCTGCTTGAACGACTGGATAAGCTCGGCGGCACGGTTGAGATTGGAGACGAGCTGCGAGGACGCATCGCGGCTGGTGTTGAGGAAGTCGTTGAGCGTGGAGCGGCGGAGCTCGCCGCGCTCGACCTCGGCCGTGAACATCGCGGTCTTGCGCTCCAGCGCAGAGGCGACCGTGAGGCTGATGCCGACGGGATTGTTGACCTCGTGCGCGACGCCGGCGACGAGCCGCCCGAGCGCTGCGAGCTTTTCCGCCTCGATCAGCGAGGCCTGGGTCTCGCGCAGATTGCGCAGCGCCGTCTCGGCGGATTCCTTGGCCTTGCGCATCTCCTGCTCGCCGCGCTTGCGCTCGCCGATGTCGAGCGCGACGGTGACGATCCGCTCGATCTCGCCCTCGGCATCGAGCAACGGCAGCTTGTTGACCAGCCATTGCCGCATGTTGCCGGAGGAATCCTTGTACTCCTCCTCGTAGAAGCCGAGGCCCCTGCGGAGATTGAGCACGCGCTTGTCGTTCTCGTCGGTCTTGGCCGCGCCATAGCGCGACATCAGGTCGGCCGTGGTGCGGCCGAGCGCGTCGCCGGGCTCGATGCCGAAGATGCCGGCCATGTAGCGGTTCATCAGCACATAGCGCAGGTCGCGGTCCTTGACGTTGATCACCGCGGGCACGGTGTCGATGACCTGCTGGAGCAGGCGCCTGCCTTCGGCGATGGCGTCTTCCGCCCGCTTCTGGTCGGTGATGTCGCGCAGCGTGCCCTCGTAACGAACGATGTTGCCCGCTTCGTCCCGCACGCCGGTGGCGCTGTCGGAGAGCCACAGGATGTCGCCGCTGCGCTGGCGCACCTGATACTCGAATTCGCGCACCATGCCGTCGCGCGTCATCAGCCGCTGATATTCGGCGCGCGCCTCGGGATGGACGTAGATGGTGTGGGCGATGTCGTTGATGCTGGCGATGAGCTGCTGCGGGCTGTCGTAGCCCATCATCCGCGCCAGCGCCGGATTGGCGTTGAGGAGATCGCCGGCCGGCGTCGTCACATAGATGCCGTCGATCGACCCCTCGAACAGCTTGCGGTAGCTCTCTTCGGCGAGACGCTGCTCGGTCAGCGCGCGCACCGCCGCCTCGCGCGCCGTGTCGGCCTCCTCGAGCGCGCGGCGGAATACTTCGGCCGCACGCGCGATGTCGCCAATCTCGTTGTCGACGTCGGCGGACGGGATCGAGGTATCCTTTTGGCCCGCCGCAAGCGCGCGGATGGAGCGTGCGATCTGGGCGAGCGGACGCACCGTCCTGCGCACCACGAACAGGGACGCGGCAATGCCGATCATCACACCGATGGTGCCGAGCACGATGCTCTGCCAGCGCGCTTCGGTCAGCGTGCGGGCAAAGTCGCGCGACAGCACGTGGCCGCGCCTGGCGCTGACCTCGCGCAGCAATTCGGTGACGCGGCCGATCAGCCGGCCCTCGGTTCCCAGCACCTCGCGGTCGATGTCGGCGATCTGCCGCTCACGGACGGCCACGGCCATGATGGCCTCGGCATAGCCGTTCACCGCCGATTTGAGCCCGGCATCGTCGATGGTCAGGGCTCGCATGCTCTGGGCGGCCTGCTCGGCCGCGGACGGGTTGCGCGCGAGCAGCCCGAGCGCGATGCGGCTCTGTGCCTCCGACAGGCGCGAGGCCAGATCGCGGTCGGCGGTGCCGGCGACGGCCGCATCGAACTGGTCGCGCAATGGCGGCAGGCCGGCGAGCAGCTGGGCGCGGCGGTCGATCAGGGTCGAGATCCGCTCGAGGCCGTTGCGATAGGTCGCAAGGCGCTCGGTGACCCCGTCGATCATGTCCTGCTGCTCGGGTGCCAGCTCGATGCGGGTCTTCTTCAGGATGTCGCTGAGCGTCGAGGCCGCCTCCCCGACCTGCTTGAACTGGATGCCGGCGCCGGGATCGGTGACGAAGTCGCGCGCGGCGAGGCGCAGCTCGTTCATGCGGCGGTCGATGTCCTCGGCGAGGTCGCCGACGCTCTGGAGGCGCTGCAGCTCGGCGAAGGTCGTGTCGATGTGCCGGATCGCGATCACACTCGCGGTCGAGGTGACGATGATCACGGCCAGCACGAGCAGGAAGCTGCCGAAGGTGAGTTGGCCGATGGAGAGCGAAAATGTTCGCTTTTTCTCAGGGGTCGGCGTCAATTCGGCGGACATTGGTGATGAGAGGACCGGGCTACTGGGGGTCCAATATACGACGTATTACCGCCCGGGGGGAACATGCCTCGGGGCGGCGAATATCCTTAATATTGTGGTCCCCGGACCCCTTCCCCCGCCTATGACGGTTTGACGCGCGCTTGCGGCCGGGCCGGGATCGTCATGGCGGCGACGCCGAGGACGACGCAGGCAAGCCCGATCCAGGCGGTCCGGCTCAGGCTCTCGCCGAGGAAGGCCACGCTGATGGCAACGCCGATCGGGGCGCGCAGATAGGCCTGCGCGGTGGTGCCGACCGAACCCAGGGTCTGGATCAGGCGGAAGTAGATCGCGAACGCGGCGGCGGTGGAAAATACGGCGAGCGCGAGCAGCGCCAGCATCGAGCTCAGCGACGGCGACAGCGTCCAGGGCTGCTCGAAAGCCAGCGAGGCCGGGATCAGGACGGCGGCCCCGGCCAGCAGCGAGCCGGCGGCCGGTGCCATGGGGTCGAGCCCCTTGAAGCTGCGGCCGAAGATCGCTGCGCAGGCGTAGCAGATCGTGGCGGCGACGATGGCCGCTTCCGCAACGAGGCCGCTGCCGATGTCGTGGAAGGCATCGACGCCGACGATCAGGAGGATGCCGGCCATCCCCGCCACGACGCCGAACAGCTTTCGCGGCGGCGTCGCCTCGTGGCGGGTGACGACCGCTGTGAGCAGGAATGTGAAAATCGGTCCGGCCGAGTTGAGGATGGTGGCGAGGGCCGCATCGACATGGCGTTCGCCCCAGGCGATCAGGGTCCAGGGGATGACGCTGTTGAGCACCGCCTGGAATGCGAAGCGCTGCCAGGTCGCCGCGTCCGTCGGCATCTTGATGCCCCTCGCCCACATGACCAGCAACAGCAGCAGACCTGCAATCGTCGTGCGGGCCGCAATCAGCGTGATCGGCGGAATGGTGGCGACACCGAGCTTGATGAAGGTGTAGGAGCCGCCCCAGAGCGTTGCGAGCGCGACCAGCAGCGCCAGCTCGCCGGCGATGTTGCTGTCCTGCCGGTTGTTCATTGTGCGTCCCGTCCATTCCACGATGGACGGAAGCTAGCGCGTCCGCAGGCGAAAATACTTCGTTGCGTGTCGAAGTGTATTAGCCGACGGCGCCGACCTCGAACACCTCGCCGTCATAGCCGGCTTCGCGGGGAATGCGGAGCTGGCGGCCGGTCTCGGTCTTGGTCATGACCGGCATCACGGTGACGATGGAGAGGCCCTTGGCGTGCGCCAGCGCATCCTCCACGGTGGGCTGCTTCGCCAGCCGGATCAGGTTGCGCGTGGTCGGGAACGGCAGCTTGAAGCGGCCGCTCTCGCCGCCCTCCACGGCTTCGCGCGCCGACAACCAGATCGAGTCGGTGGACTCGCGGCCGTCATGGGCGCCGAGTTGGTCGGGCGGCGCCGCCGCGAGGAAGAACCAGGTGTCGAAACGCTTGGGCATGCCCTCCGGCGTGATCCAGTGCGCGTAGGGCACCAGCGTGTCGAGCGCGAGCTGGAGGCCGTTGTCGTCGAGGATCGTCAGGAAGCTGATCTTGTGCTCGTTGAGCGCGACGCGATGCGCGTCCGCGATCTCGCCGGCGCGCCTGGCATCGATCGGCGTGCCCGTCCCCTTCGCGCGCGCCAGCAGGATGCCGCTCTCCTCGAAGGTCTCGCGGATCGCGGCGATGCGAAAACCGCGATCCGATTCGCTCAAGCCCTCGCCGCCCGAATACAGATCGGCGCGGGCGACGATTTCCTTGTCGCCGGCATCGACGCTGCCGCCGGGAAACACCAGCGCGCCCGAGTTGAACTCGATCTGATGGTGGCGGACCATCATGAAGATCTCGACCTCTCGTGCTGCGCCGTCGCGCAGCAGGAGGATCGTCGAGGCCGGGCGGGATGCTGATGTCTCGGCCATGCAACTAACCTGCGGCGCTGGATTGCGGGCCGAGATTGGCACGCTTGTCGACACGAGCGACGCGCGACAGCAGGTACTCGACCTCCGCCTTCGCGGTCGCGGTGATGGTCGCGCCGGGCCTGCGCTGCGCGCTGGAGGCGATGATGCCGCGCTTCTGCAGCACGTATTTGCGGATGGTCAGGCCCACACCTGGCTGCTGCTCGTAGCGGATCAGCGGCAGATGCGCGTCGAACAGATCATGCGCGGCGTCGCGCTTGCCGGCCTTGGAGAGGTTGACGACGTCGATCAAGAGCTCGGGGAAGGCATAGCCGGTCATTGCACCGTCGGCACCGCGCTCCATCTCGAAATCGAGGAACGTGCCGCCATTGCCGCACAGGATCGAGAGCGGACGAAGCGAGCCGTCCTTCTGGAAGCCGCGCAGCGTCGTGATCTTCTCCAGGCCCGGCCAGTCCTCGTGCTTGAGCATCACGCAGTTCGGATTGTCCATGACGATCTTGCGGATCACGGCCGGGGTGAACACCACCGAGAGCGTCAGCGGATAGTCCTGCAGTACCCAGGGAATGTCCGGCCCGATGGCCTCGGCCGCCTGCTTGAAATAGCCAATGATCTGGTCGTCGGTGCGCAGGGATGGCGGCGGCGCGATCATCACGCCGGCCGCGCCGGCATCCATCGAGGCCTTCGCCAGCGAGCGCATGGTGGCAAAGCCCGGCGCGGAGACGCCGACGATCACCTGCATCTTCTTGGCGCGCTTGACGAAGCGCACCGCAACCTGCTCGGCCTCGACCGCATCGAGCTTGGGGGCCTCACCGAGGATGCCCAGCACCGTGACGCCGTCGCAGCCGACCTCCTCGTAGAAGTCGGTCAGGCGGTCGATCGAGCGCTCGTCGATCCGGCCGTCGTCGTGGAACGGCGTCGGCGCGATTGCGAAAGTGCCCTTGGCGTCGGCAGTGAGTTTCATCAGTCTCTCTTTCCTTCTCCGTCATTCCGGGGCGGCTCGCAGAGCCGAACCCGGAATCTCGAGGTTCCGGGTTCGCGCTTCGCGCGCCCCGGAACGACCAATCAGGCTAAAACCTCCGCGCCCCCATCTTGATCTGCTCCTCGGAGAAGAAGATCTCCTTGGCATGCTCAACGACGTCCTGGGCGTTCCAGCCCGAGTGCGGCGGTTTCCAGCCTTCCATTTCCATCATCCGCATTTCGCGCACGCCGCGGGGCCCGGACACGCCCAGCACCTTGCCGGTCTGGTCGCCGGACAAGTCGCTGACCATGTATAGCACGGCCGGCGCGATGCCGTCCGGCCCCAGCGCCGCGCCGGGGTTCTCCTTATAGCGGGGCAGGTCTGCGGTCATGCGGGTCAGGGCGCCCGGGGCCAGCGTCCAGATCCGGATGTTGTACTTGCGGCCCTCGATGGCCAGCACGTTGGACAGGCCCCAGATGCCGCCCTTGGCCGCGCCGTAATTGGTTTGGCCGAAATTGCCGATCAGGCCCGAGGTCGAGGCGGTGTTGACGATGACGCCGCCGCCGTTTTCCCGCATCCAGCGAAACACCGGCATGGTGCAACAAAAGGTACCCTTCAGATGGACCTTGATGACCTTGTCCCAGTCGGATTCGGAGGCCTTGTGAAACGTCTGGTCGCGCAGAATGCCGGCATTGTTGACCAGGATATCGGCGCGGCCGAAATGCTTGATGGCGTCGTCGAAGACGGACTGGCCGCCCTCCATCGTGGAGATGTCAGCGCCGTTGGCGACCGCCCTGCCGCCCTCCGCCGTGATGGCGTCCACCACAAGCTGGGCCATGGACTTGTCGGCGCCGGAACCATCGCGGGGCCCGCCGAGGTCGTTAACGACCACCGCGGCCCCTTCCCGCGCGAACAGTTTTGCATAGGCCTCACCGAGCCCTCCGCCCGCCCCGGTGATCAGCGCAACCTTGCCGTCGAGTAGTCCCATGGTGGCTTCTCCCTGTTTGTTTTTCTCCTGTGTCCCGGACGCGATGCAGCGTGAAACGCTGCGTCGCAGAGCCGGGACCCAGTTCTTTCTTCGCCTGGGCTCTCTGGGCCCCGGCTCTGCGTCGCATCACTGCGTGCTGCGCCGCGTCCGGGGCACGAGACCGCCTAACCCAGCACCGTCCTGCCGTTCTTGATCACCGTCACCCCGCGCGAATTCACCTTGGCTTCGAACGAGATCGTGTTGCCGTCCTTCCAGAGGTCCATGGTCACGGTCTCGCCGGGGTACACTGGCGACGAGAACCGCGCGACGTGCTGGCGGAAGGCGCTCGCGTCATAGTCGGCATAGGTCTGCAGCACGCCGCGGCAGGTGATGCCGTAGGTGCACATGCCGTGCAGGATCGGGCGCGGGAAGCCGGCCTTCTTGGCAAACTCGGGATCGCTGTGCAGCGGGTTGCGGTCGCCGCAGAGGCGATAGACCAGCGCCTGGTCGGGGCGCGTGACGATGTCGATGGTCTTGTCGGGGCTGCGCGAGGGGATCTTGTGCGGATCGGGCTGGGTCAGGTTCGGCCCGCCAAAGCCGCCGTCGCCGCGGGCGAAGCGCGAAGCCACCAGCGTTGCCAGCTTCTCGCCCTTTTCGTTCTTGAGCACGGTCTGGTGCGCGATGACGACGCCCTTGTCCTTGCCCTTGTCGTAGACTTCGACGACGGAGGAATCGGCGGTGATGTTCGCGGCCACCGGCAGCGGCTGGTGAAAGGTGATGTCGCGCTCGCCGTCGACCACCATGACGCGGTTGAGATTCATCTCGCCGGGGCCCGAGCCCCACGCCGCGACGGAGGCGAAGGTGGGCACCACCTTGAGCGGTCGCGGCGTGAACGTGCCCTCGTTGACGAAGGCGAGCTCGTTCTCGTCCATCGGGTCGGCGCCAAGGCCGATGCCGTACGCGTAGAGCATCACCTCACGATCGCTGTAGGAATATTTCTGGCCGAGGTTCTTGAGGGCTTTGAGCTCTTCGTATCTGGCGGACATTTTTCTGGTTTCCTCCCGGGGATCACCGGCGCTTATTGATGCGCCCTCTCCCCCTGTGGGAGAGGGCTGCGAGATGCCGGCCAGGCATTCATTTGGGTGAGGGGTTGGCTCCTCAGCGATGGTCTCTCCGCGGAGCGATACCCCTCACCCGGCGCTTCGCGCCACCTTCTCCCACAAGGGGAGAAGGGAAGTAAGAACTACACGACCGTGAAGAACGGCAGCGGCGCGCCATCGGTCGGCTTGAACACTACCTTCACCTTCTGGCCGATCTTGAGCTTCTCGAGATCGCAGTCGACGAAATTGGTCTGCACCGACGGGCCCTCCTTCAGCGTCACGTAGCCGATCGCATAGGGACCGGTCGGCGATTTCCGCATCAGGCTCCAGGTGTAGATCGTGCCCTCGCCCGACGCCTCCTCCCACACCGTCTTGTCGGAGTAGCAGAACGGGCAGATCGAGCGCGGGAAGTAATGCGCCTCGCCGCACGCCGTGCAGCGCTTGATCATGAACTTGCCCTCTTTCGCCGCATCCCAGAACGCTGCGGTCTCGGGGTTCGTCACCGGGGCCGGATATTTCTTTGCATCTACCATCACACGCGCTCCAGAATGGCCGTCGAGGCGGCGTGGCGAACACCCAAGAGACCGCCGGTGCCGTGGGCGATGGCGAGATCGCAATTTTTCACCTGCACCTTCGGATGCGCCTCGCCGCGCAACTGCCTGACGGCCTCGATAATCTTGGTCATGCCGCCGCGGTTGACGGGATGGTTGCTGCAGAGGCCGCCGCCGTCGGTGTTGAACGGCAGCTTGCCGACGCCCGAGATCAGATTGCCGTCGGCGACGAACTTGCCGCCTTCGCCTTTCTTGCAGAAGCCGAGGTCCTCGAGCTGCATCAGCACCGTGATGGTGAAGCTGTCATAGATCGAGGCGTATTTGATGTCCTTCGGCGTGATGCCGGCTTCCTCGAACGCGCGCGGGCCGGACCAGATACCGGCGGAGTAAGTGAGATCGAGATCCTTGCCGCCGCGCGGACCTTTCATGGCCTCGCCATGGCCGATGAGTTTCACCAGCGGCTTCTTCAGGCTTCTGGCGATCTCGGGTGTCGTCACGATCAGCGCGCCGCCGCCATCGGAGACGACGCAGCAATCCATGCGATGCAGGGGATCGGAGATCATCGGCGAGTTCAGGACGTCCTCGACGGTGACGACGTCCTTGAGCATCGCGTGCGGATTGTATTGCGCGTGATGCGAGGCCGCGACCTTGATCCAGGCGAGCTGCTCGCTGGTGGTGCCATAGTCGTGCATATGGCGCATGGCACACATGCCATAGGCATTGTGCGTGGTCGCGCCGTAAGCGGACTCGAAATCGACCTCGGCGCCGGCTGCGCGCGGCGGCATCACGCCGGTGCGCGGCTTGCCGGCCAGCGTGATCAGCGCGATCGAGCACTTGCCCGCGGCGATCGCCTCGGCGGCATGGCCGAGATGGATGATGTAGGAGCAGCCGCCGGTCTCGGTGGAATCGACGTGGCGGAGCTTTTTGGTGTTGAGGCCAAGATAATCGACCATCGGCCAGGCGCCGCCGGGTGCATCGCCCGCGCAGAAATAGCCGTCGACATCGTCCTTGCTGATCCCGGCATCCTCGATCGCACCCTTGGCGACCTCGGCGTGAAGCTGGGCGGTGGATTTGTCCGGCGCATGCCGGGTCGGGTGCTCATAGATCCCGGCAATGTAGGCCTTGCCCTTGATGGTCAAAACAGAGGTCTCCGCTCGCGTTTCTTATTGGCTCTTTTTTCTGAACCGCGGGGGGCTGATTGGCAAGCGCGGAAATATTCCGTCGGGCGAGAAGGCAGCGGCTTGGCGCAACTGGAGTGACGCTCTCGTAGGATGGGTAGAGCGCAGCGAAACCCATCAACTCGCTTTCGCGTGCTGAAATGTGATGGGTTTCGCTGCGCTCTACCCATCCTACACCTCGAACACGCAGACACAGCTTCGCATCCTCGCAGCTTGTTCGCCCGAGCTTTGCGTCCGTCTTGCTCCCCCCTCAAATAGAGGGCGCAGGGAAGACCGGGTGCCGGCCGGGCACCCACGGTCCACTGTGCGAAGATTGCGCTACAAGAGGCTGCACAGCGGCATACAGGTGGAGCCGAACATCCGGCCTTCCCTGCGCAGTGGCTTTACGGCTTATGTCGCGCTCTCCCCGGGGAGCGATGCACTATTGCCCCCGTCGCCCTGCGATTGACCGCAAGACTTGACGCCAGACTCCGGGCGTCAGGACCACACGATTTTGCCGTACGCAAGACCACGCCCGTCGTGCACGAGACAATGCCTCGCGCGACGCAGCCCGCGTCCACCGCCGCTCACCCCGCGTTTCGTGACGATCGCGATACGCCCCTCTGAGAGGGATGAGGTGGGGAAGCGATACGACAATTCAGAATTTCGGTAAAGCGGAATGTTTTTGCGGATGCGGATTGACCCGCGGCGTGGGTGTTTTGCCCGACGGGCAACGCTAGGGATGGTACGGGGTGGACTAGCGACCGCGTAGCCACCACCACCTCCCCCGAGCGGGCCGTAAGCGGGGCTCCCCAATTGAAAGAAAACCACACGTCGTGAGGATGCGATCCACCACGCGATAATCGTAAGGTTTGGGCGGACGCAACGCTAAAAGACATCTCCATCCCTCGATTGTCAGAGATGCGTTCACGTCAAATTCGAACTCACCTAATCCTCTATCGTGCAAGGGACCCGGTCGCGTCTCGACCGAAAAACCTGCGCTACGCAGGACAAGCTCGGCAAAATCAAACGCACTCCCTTCTGGAACATACCATTTGGTGACACCGTCGACGCTAATGAAATGATGTTTCCCGCTGCGAGCGTATCGACGGGTCTTCGCGCAAAAAGCAATATGATCAGACAAGTCGTAACGCAGAAGCTTCCCCTGCTGCTCAGGATTATCTGACGGCGGAAGCATTGCCTATCCTCTCAGTCTCGCAGGGTGGGCAAAGCGAAAGCGCGCCCAAGTCCTCTTCGCAATCAATGGCAGTAGGTAGGGCGGATTAGCCGAAGGCGTAATCCGCCGCTCTGCCCCACGCCAACAGGGGTGGCGGATTACGCATGCGGACTGCGCTTCGCGCAGCCGCAGGCTAATCCGCCCTACGGGGCTGCCCTACTCCGCCGCGATTTGCCTCGGGGCCGGCGGCGGGTTCGCTAGATCAGCCGCAAGCTGGGCGTAGCGGACCTTGGCATCCGCCACCGCCTTCTCCTTCACCGGGCCGTAGCCGCGGATGCGGTCGGGCAGCGAGAGCAGCTCCACTGCGGTGTCGACCGTCACGGGCGACAACAGGCCGAGCACGGTCGAGACGTCCTTCTCGTAGCCGGCGATCAGGTCGCGTTCGAGCTTGCGGTCGGCGCTGCGGCCGAAAATGTCGAGCGCCGTGCCGCGCAGGAACTTGAACTTCGCCAGCACGCGCAGCACGCTCAGCATCCACGGGCCAAAGGCGCGCTTTTTGGGGCGGCCGAGCGCATCGAGGCCGCCGCCGAGGATCGGCGGAGCAAGGTTGAAGTTGAACTTGAACTCGCCCTCGAACTGGTCGCGGAGCTGCTGCTCGAAGGCGCCGTCAGTGTAGAGCCGCGCGACCTCGTACTCGTCCTTGTAAGCCAGCAGCTTGGCGTAGTTCACCGCGACCGCGCGCGGCAGCGCATCGCCATAACCGCCCTTTGCCGCGGCATCGCGAACCTGCTCGATCAGCTTGCGGTAGCGCTTTGCAAGACGACCGTTCTGATAGGCCGTGAGATGCTTGGCGCGGTGCTCGATGACTTCGTCGAGCGTCATCGCATCCAGCGTCTTGGGCGCAACGACCTCATCCGTGCCCTTCAGCATATCGGCGAGACGCTGGGGATCGGAGACCGCGAGGCGGCCAAGACGGAAGGCTTCCTTGTTCATCTTGATCGAGACGCCGTTGACCTCGATCGCCTGCTCGATCGACTCCGCCGACAGCGGGAAAAGGCCCTTCTGATAGGCGTAGCCCATCATCATCATGTTGGTGGCGATCGAGTCGCCCAGCAGCTGCTCCGCCGGCTTGGTGAAATCGAAGAACACGGAGTCCTTGTGCAGCGCCGTTTCCAGGAGCCCGTTGAGCTTGCGGGTCTGGAAGTTGAAGTCACGGTTGATGACGAAGTCGGCGGTGGGAATGACGTGGCTGTTGATGATGCCGCGGGTGCGGGTGGAGTCGCACAGCGAGATGGTGTCCTTGGCGACGGCGACCACCTCGTCGGCCGCAAGCACCAGATCAGCCGTACCGGTGACGATGCGCGAGCAGGTCACTTCGGCCGGATGATCCGACAAGCGGACGTGGCTGAGCACCGCCCCGCCCTTCTGCGCAAGGCCGGACATGTCGAGGATCATCGAGGCCTTGCCCTCGATATGGGCGGCCATGCCGAGCAGCGCGCCGATGGTGAGCACGCCGGTGCCGCCGACGCCGCCGACCGCGATGTTGTAAGGCTTGTCGAGCGTCGGGCGCGAGGCCGGCTCCGGCAACGCACCGATATCGCTGAGCTCCGCCGGCGCGCGGTGGCGCGGCTTGCCGCCGTCGACGGTGACGAAGGACGGGCAGAAGCCCTTCACGCAGGAATAGTCCTTGTTGCAGGACGACTGGTTGATGGCGCGCTTGCGGCCGAACTCGGTCTCCAGCGGCTCGACCGAGATGCAGTTCGACTGCACCGAGCAGTCGCCGCAGCCTTCGCAAACGGCCGGGTTGATCATGACGCGGCGCGCCGGATCTTCCATCAGGCCGCGCTTGCGGCGGCGGCGCTTCTCGGCGGCGCAGGTCTGCACGAAGACGATCGCGGAAGTGCCCTTGAACTCGCGGCACATCTTCATGACGTTCTGCAGCTCGTCGCGATGATACAGCTTCACGCCCGGCGCGATGCTGTCGGACGGATAGGCATCGGGGTTCTCCGAGACCAGATAGATCTCGCGGATGCCTTCGGCATGAAGCTGGAAGGTGATCTGCTGCGGCGAGAGATCGCCGTCATGACGCTGGCCGCCGGTCATGGCGACGGCGTCGTTGTAGAGGATCTTGTAGGTGATGTTGGTCTTGGAGGCGACCGCCTGCCGGATCGCCAGCAGCCCGGAATGGAAATAGGTGCCGTCGCCGAGGTTCGCGAAAATGTGGTTCTCGTTGGTGAAAGGTGCGATGCCGACCCACGGCACGCCCTCGCCGCCCATATGAGTGAAGGTCTCGGTCGAGCGGTCCATCCACAGCGCCATGAAGTGGCAGCCGATGCCGGCCAGCGCGCGGCTGCCTTCGGGGACCTTGGTCGAGGTGTTGTGGGGGCAGCCGGAGCAGAAATACGGGGTGCGGGAAACCGGCGCGACCGCCTGCATCTGGGTCGCCTGGCGACCATTGAACCAGTCGGCCTTGGCGCGAAGCATCTCGGCGATCTCGGGGTTGAGATCGAGCTTGAGAAGTCGCTCGGTGAGCGAGGTTGCGAGCGAGGCGACGCTGAGCTCGGCGGCGAAAGTCAGGAAGCGCTTGTCGTGCTCGTCCATCTTGCCGACGATGCGAGGCCGCACGTCGTCACGCCAGTTGAACAGCACCTGCTTGACCTGGTTCTCGACGATCTCGCGGCGCTCCTCGACGATGAAGATCTCCTCGAGGCCGACGGCGAATTCATGCACGCCTTCCGGCTCCAGCGGCCAGGGCATGCCGATCTTGTAGAGGCGAAGGCCGATTTTCGCGGCGACCTGCTCGGTGATCCCGAGCTCGCGCAAGGCCTGGCGGACGTCCTCGTAGCTCTTGCCCGAGGCCATGATGCCGAAACGGGCATTCGGCGAGTCCATGGTGACGCGGTTGACCCTGTTGGCGCGTGCAAAGGCGATCGCGGCAAAGCCCTTGTAGTCCTGCAGGCGGCGGTCCTGCTCGAAGCGGTCATCGGGCCAGCGCAGATTGAGGCCGCCTTGCGGCATCTCGAAATCGGCGGGGATGATGAAGGGCTTCATCTCGTCGGTGAGGTCGATCTCGGCGGTGGTCTCCACCGTCTCCGTGATCACCTTCATGCCGACCCAGCAGCCGGAGTAGCGCGACATCGCGATGCCGAGCAGGCCCATCTCGATCATCTCGTGGATGCTGGAGGGATAGAGGTACGGCATCAGCGCCGACATGAAGGCATGGTCGGACTGGTGCGGGACGGTCGAGGATTTCGCGCCGTGGTCGTCGCCGGCAAGGCAGAGCACGCCGCCGTTCTTGGCCGAGCCGGCGGCATTGCCGTGACGGAACACGTCGCCGCAGCGATCGACGCCGGGGCCCTTGCCATACCAGATGCCGACCACGCCGTCGTATTTGGCGCCGGGCGAGAGGTTGAGCTGCTGCGAGCCCCAGACGGCGGTCGCCGCCAGATCCTCGTTCACGCCGGGCTGGAACTTGATGTTGTACTGCTCGAGATGCTTTCGCGCGGCGAAGAGCTGCTGGTCGTAGCCGCCGAGCGGCGAGCCGCGATAGCCGGAGATGAAACCCGCGGTGTTCAGGCCTGCGGCGCGGTCGCGCCGGATCTGGGCCATGGGCAGGCGAACCAGGGCCTGGATGCCCGTGGTGAAGACGTGTCCGGTTTCCTGGGTGTATTTTTGATCGAGACTGATCGGACCCTGGTTGATGCCCATGCTGTCCTCTTTCCACGCCCTGTTCAGGTCTTTGTCACTTTGCGTCGCTTAAGCCGTTGCCTTCCCGTTGTTTTTAGCTAGGGCGCGCCGACCAATTCCGCCACTCTATGTCGGATATTTCACGATCCGCATCACAAATCTGGACCAAAGGGACGCTTGGGTAAAAATCGCAACTTCGTGGCCCGAAACACGCATGGCATTTTCAATTTGTGTCACCATACCCCCGCCGTCGCGAAATGAATGGACGCTCCCGCTCGCGGGATGCGGGCGTTTGGTCGCAGGAGTGGCTTGGATGCGGACGATTCTGACTGGCTCCTCTCTCAAGGGCTTGGCACTGGCCTGCGTGACGTTGTGCAGTGCGGTTGCGAGCGTGGCCTTCGCCGAGCCGTCGCCGGAGCTGATCGCCTATGGCAAGACGCTGGTCGAAGCCGGGGATTGCGCGGGCTGCCACACCGCCGATCCAGCAAAGCCCTTCGCCGGAGGCAAGCCCATCGCGACGCCCTTCGGCGCGATCTATGCGCCGAACCTGACCCCGGACCGCGACACCGGGATCGGCGCCTGGACGGACGCCGATTTTGTGCGCGCGGTGCGCACCGGGATCGCGCCTGATGGTTCGAACTATTACCCCGCCTTCCCCTATCCCTATTTCACGAAGATGACGAAGGACGACACGCTGGCGATCCGCGCCTATCTCGGCACGCTGGCGTCGGTCGCAAGCCGCAACAAGCCGCCGGAGTTGCGCTGGCCGTTCGGCTATCGCGGCCTGATGCGGGTCTGGAACGCCATGTATTTCAAGCCCGGCCTGTACGAGCCGGACCAGAGCAAGAGCGCGGCCTGGAACAGAGGCGGCTATCTGGTCACCGGGCTCGGCCATTGCGGCGCCTGCCACACGCCGAAGAATTATTTCGGCGCCGACAAGAGTGCGCAGGCCTTCTCGGGCAGCGAGCTCGGCGACTGGTACGCGCCGCGGCTCGATGGCGCCGCACGTACGGGACTGCTGTCGTGGAGCGCGGAGGACATCGCCGAATATCTGCAGAGCGGGCGCAACGCCAGGAGCCATGCCGGCGGGCCGATGGCCGAGGTGATCGTCAACTCGACCTCGAAGATGAGCGATGCCGATGTGCGCGCGATCGCGGTCTACCTGAAGAGCCTGCCGTCGGCGCGGCGCGAGACCATCGTGACGCCGCCCGTCGAGCCTGAGATGAAGGCCGGCCAGGCCGTCTACGCAAAGCTCTGCATCGCCTGCCATGAGGCGGACGGCTCGGGCGCGCCGCGGATCTACCCGCCGCTGCCGGGCAATGCGCTGCTGCAGTCGATCAATCCGTCCTCGACCTTGCGCGTCATTCTCGACGGCGCCCACACCGTGACCACGCCGCGCGCGCCCAACACCGGCGAGATGCCGGGCTATGCCAAACAACTCTCCAACGAGGAGATCGCCGCGGTCACGAACTACATCCGCAACTCCTGGGGCAATGCCGGCCCGCTGGTGACGCCGGCGCAGGTGGCGAAGGCAAGGAAGAGTGAGTAGGCCGCCGGCCCCTCCACGTCATTGCGAGGAGCGCAGCGACGAAGCAATCCAGAATCTTTCCGCGGAGACAGTCTGGATTGCTTCGCTACGCTCGCAATGACGAGTGGATAGAGTGAGGCAAAATAACCGTCACTTCTCCTCTTCCCCCGTGAACACGAATTTCGGCATCTCCCATTTGTAGCGCACCGCCAGCAGGCGGAGGCTGATGCCGAGAGTGAAGGTCAGGAGGGTCCAGAGCTCGGCATTGAGATTGAGGCCGAACGCGGTGGCGTAGAACAGCCCGGTCACCACCGAGACGCTGGCATAGAGCTCGGAGCGAAACAGCAGCGGCACGTCGTTGCAGAGCACGTCGCGGAGCACGCCGCCGGCACAGCCCGTCACCATGCCCGAGACGATCACGATCGGCAGCGAGGCATCCATCTGCCAGGCGACGTCGCAGCCGGTCATGGTGAAGACGACGAGCCCGATCGCGTCGAGCACGATGAAGGCGACCTTGAGCCGGTGAACCAGGCGCGCGAACAGGATGGTGAGAAAGGCCGCCCCACCGGCCAGCGCGAGAAAGGTCGGGTTTTGCACCCAGGCCAACGGATAATGTCCGAGGAAGAGATCGCGCAACGTGCCGCCGCCGAGCGCGGTGATGCAGCCGAGAAAGCAGACTCCCAGCCAGTCCATGCTGCGGCGTCCGGCCGCGAGCGCCGCCGTCATGCCCTGCGCTGCGATCGCGACCAGCGACAGGAAATGCAGCACGCTATCGGTCGGTGGCAGATTCCACATGGCTGATTCCCTGGGCTTGTTCCTCTCACAGCGAGGGAACCCGCGTCCGGTTCCCGGGCTGAACAGGTTCCCGATTCCCCGTGGCAGAGCAACATGCGACGAAAGCATAAGCCGGCGCGGAACGGAATCTCACATCTGAGGGTTGTCCCGGCGTCATAACCGAGGAGACCACATCGATGGCTGACGACCGTTTTCCCAACGATCCGTACCGCCCGAACCTCGCCGACGATGAGTACCTTCGCACGGCGCGCCGGGATGCCGATCTGCAGGCAGATCCCGAGCTGGGTGAAGGCCCCGCGTCCAGCGGCAAGGTGGCGCTGTTCGCCGTCGCGATTGCATTGGTGCTCGGCGCCGTGTTCTACGGCCTGAACAACACCACGACAGGCAATCAGGCGAGCACCACGCCGGCAACGCAGACCGCCCAGCAGGCGCCTGCGACCAATCCCGCCACGCCTCCCGGTATGCGCGACGTGACGCCGCGCAACAACACCGAGCCGGGCGTGACCACGGGTGCGGCGCCGAGCAAGCCGGCTGCGCCCACGGATATGCCGGCAGCCAAGCCGGCGCCGGATACGCAGACGCCGTCTGACGGCACGAAGTAACGATTTGCAACAAGATACGAACGCGGCGGGACGCAAGTCCCCCCGCTTTTCGTTTTCGGACGATGTTCGCCTTAGCCGAACATCTTGTTCAGCTCGCCGCCGGGATAACCGTTGCCGAGCTCGGTGAAGGTCCCCTTCTCCGCCATCTCCTTCGCCGCGCGCATGAAGCCGCCCCAGGCGGCGCGGGCGAGCGAGCCGCCGACGCTGATCCGGCGCACGCCGAGATCCTCGGCTTCCCTTAGCGACAGGCCGGTCGCGCCGATCAGGAGATTGAACGGCTTTGGCGCGACGGCCTTCACCACCGCCGTGATGTCCTCGCGGCTCTTCAGGCCCGGCGCGTAGAGACAGTCGGCGCCGGCGTCCGCATAGGCGGTGAGCCGGTCGATGACGAGCTTGAGATCGGTGACGCCCCACAGAAAAGCCTCGCAGCGGCCGACCAGCATCGTGTTGCTGTCGCCGATCGCCTTGCGCGAAGCCTTGATGCGCTCGACCGCGAGCGCGCGCTCGTAGATCGGCTTGTCCTTGTCGCCGGTGGAATCCTCGATCGACAGGCCGGCGACGCCGGTGCGCACGCAGCGCTCGACATTGTCGGCGACCCGGTCCGGCTCGACCGCAAAGCCGCCCTCGAAATCGGCGTTGACGGGAATGTCGACGGACGAGCTCAATGCTGCCAGATGCTGACAGACGTCCTCGACGTTGACGTGATTGTCGGACTTGCCGATGGTCCAGGCGAACCCCGCGCTCGACGAGGCGAGCGCCTTGAAACCGAGATGCTGCAAGGCCTTGGCGCTGCCGACATCAACCGGATTGGGCAGGATGAAGCACCCGCTCTCGTGTATCTTCCTGAAGGCCGCGCGCTTGTCCGCCGTCGTGACGTGCATGTTTCTTCTCCCCATGTCGATGGCTTGCGCCGCAGAGATGGGGATGCCCCGCGACGATCGCCAGTGCGTCGCGGGTGACTCCGTGATCCGACGAGATGGACCGGGGACGCGCTCAATACACCGGCCGCGTCAAGCCGGCTCGGGGACATCCTCTCGTGCAGCCATATGCTGTTGCACCGGAGCGAGGAAGCTCGCAAAGACGTAACCGTCGAGCAGGCCGTCGCCCTCGAGGTCCACCCGCGCCCACGCCGGATCCTGACTGCTGATCTCGACCACGTTCAATTCGGTGCCCGGCGAAAGAGTCTTTTCGGAATCGAAATTCGTCCCGGGCCCACCACGCAGCTTCAGGCCGCCGCGAGCCATCACGACATAACGCCCCGGCGACAGCATCGCGGCGCCGTCGACCGTCCGCGACAACGCCAGGAAGTCGAAGATCTGCTCGCCGTAGAACTTCCCGCTGTCATCCTTGAAGCCCTGTTTCAAGCCCTTGGCCGGGTTGTAGCCACCGGTATTGTAGGCGATCGCGACCGCGCAGAATTCGAGATCGGTCAGGTTCGTCTTGGACTGCAAGCCGAGCTTCTTCAGGCCGCGCTCCAATTCTCCGAGGCACTGCGTCAGCGTATCGGAGAAATTCTCGTAGCGCCGATCGAGGAAGTAGTGCGGATCTTCCTTGAAGAACTGGAGATCACGCTGAAACATACCGAATCCGTGGCAGAACTTATCGGGGTTGGCGACGGCACGCTCGTAGCCGCGGACGAGAGCCGACATCTGTTCGAGGCCGTCGCGGGCAATGTCGAACATCTCCCGCCCGTGAGGCTCGGTCAGCAGGTGAGCCTTGTTGCGCGGAAAGGCCTGCCGCCCTTTGCCCGGTCCCTGGAAATCGATGGTGTCGCCGACGCAAAGCGCGAGGACGCGATCGAGCGAAAGGTTCTTCTTGCGGACGACGGACCAGATGTAGCCCGTTTCCTGGCACGCGATGGCGGCGATCATGTCGATATCGAAGGGCGTGCCCGGCAAGGCAGCCTCGATCTGTGTGCGAAATTGCTGCTTGAACCACCTGATATCGTCGACGCTGACCATGATGAAACTCCGTCGCTAAAAGGAAACGCTGGGCGTAGTCCGAGGGGTCAGGCCGGAGCAGCTTCGAGCTCGGCGAGGAACGCTGCAAAGACGTAACCGTCGAGCAGGCCGTCACCCTCCACGTCGACGCGAACCCATGCGGGATCGACGTTGGAGATCGCCACCACACTGAGCTCCGTACCCGCGGGCAATGTCCTGTCCGAATCGAAATTCGTGCCCGGACCGCCACGCAGCTTCAGCCCATCGCGCGCGATCACCGCGTAACGGCCGGGATGAACAGCAGCGGCGGCCGGTCCAGGCGGCACGATCCCGCCGCTATCCCAGCCATCCTGCGCCGCATCGCGCAACCATTGCGGCGCCGTCGCCGATCGGCCGCCGGCGCCCCAGGTCAACCTGGTATGGTCGTCGACGGAGGTGCCGAAGCCGACGTGGATCGTCCGGTTTCCCATGTAGCCGACGCCTGCGCCGATCCCGGTGGCCCCTGCCGCAGCCGCGGCCGTCACGAAACGCAAGATGCCGGGCGAAGCCGCGGCGTCGGTAAACGTCAGGGCCTGACCATTGACGAGGCATTGCACGTCGGCCGCCCGTCCGAGGTCGTGGCGGGTAGATCCCGTGCGACGGGTGCCGTGACCGAGCGCGTCCTGCCCGCCCGACGTAATCCGCACCGTGTCGACACCGGCGGCGGTCGCGGCGGCGTCCAGCACGTTTCTCAGCTCATTGGTGATCGGTTTGTTGCGAGTAGCATCGGCCGGCGGCCCAACAAAACTCGTCATATGAAACACCTCGCTCTGACGCTCGGCGAATTTTGACCGCCCATCGAAGGAGCGGCTTGAAATCAATTTCAACTCAACGGCATACGCTCCCCAAAAACGGAAGCGCAGCATAGACATCTCACAACCTCGGCGAGATGTCCACCATGGATTGAATGTGTCTCCGGCCGCTAACCGGCGTCGTGCACCGCGCGGCTGTCCTTCGGCGCCTGCTCACGATCGTTCATGCTGTAGTCCCTGACCACGCTCGCGATGCGCAGGTGATAATCGGCGAAGATCTGCGCCCTGCCCTTGGCCTGGGTGCGACGATGCTCCATCGTGTTGCGCCAGGCCTGCACCGCCGCCTCGTCGCGCCAGAACGACACCGACAGGATCTTGCCCTTGTCGGTCAGGCTCTCGAAGCGCTCGACCGAGATGAAGCCGTCGATGGTCTGCAGGATCGGCTTCAGATCGGCCGCGAGATCGAAATAGTCCTGGCGATGTTCCGGCTTGGGCCAGACTTCGAAAATCACGGCGATCATAGGCGTCTCCTCTTATGTGAGCATGACCCGGAAAAAAGCGTCGTACTTTGCGCTAACGCGGCCCTTCGGGTCCGGATCATGCCGGCGTGGCCTACAATACCACCTTGCGCAAGAACGTGCGCTCTTCGGCGAGAATGAATTTGTGTTCCTCGGCGAAATGGAAATTCGCCATGCCCTCGGAATCCTGTCGCAGCCGCGCGCGATAGGCTTCATAGGCGGCGAGACTCTCGAAGGTGATCAATGCGAACGCGATGTTGTTGGTGCCCTCGTGCGGCATGAAATAGCCGATCAGGTCGCCGCCGCATTTCGGGATGATGGTGAGCCAGCGCTTCGAATAGTCCTCGAACTGCGCGCGCTTGAACGGATCGAGCTGGTAGCGGATGAAGACGGTGACGGACATGGTGGGCTCCTGTTTCCACATCGTCATTGCGAGCGCAGCGAAGCAATCCAGGAATCCCACCGCGGGGACAATCTGGATTGCTTCGTCGCCAGTGCAAATTGCTTCGCAATTTGTCACGGGCTCCTCGCAATGACGACCTGGGTGAGACGCTACGCCCTTGCCCGACACCAATGCTTCGGCTACCATCGAAGCATGAAATCAGGACCCGACATCGCCATGGTCGCCTCCCTGGTCGGCGACCCCGCTCGCGCCAACATGCTCACGGCGCTGATGAACGGACGCGCGCTCACCGCGAGCGAGCTGGCGCAGGAGGCCGGCATCACGCCGCAGACCGCGAGCTCGCATCTGGCCAAGCTCGAGGCCGGCGGCCTGGTGGAGCCGGAGAAGCAGGGCCGCCACCGCTACTATCGCCTCACCGACGACGACGTCGCCGGCGTGCTCGAGGGCCTTGCCGGCCTCGCCGCGCGGACCGGCCACATGCGGGTGCGAACCGGGCCGAAGGATCCGGCCTTGCGGCGCGCGCGGATCTGCTACGACCATCTGGCCGGCGATCTCGGCGTGCAGATGCTGGATTCCTTGCGCGAGCGGAATCTGGTCCGGCAGAAGAAGCAGGACATCGAGCTGACCAATGAGGGCGAGCGCTTTCTCGCCAAGCATCTGCAGATCTCGTCCGAGATGCTCACCCACCCGCGGCGGCCGGTGTGCAAGGCCTGCCTCGACTGGAGCGAGCGACGGCATCACCTGGCCGGCACGTTGGGGGCGGCGATGATGCAGCGCTTCGCCGAGCTGAAATGGGCGGCACGCGACACGACGCCCGGCAGCCGCGTGGTGAACTTCACCCGCGCCGGCGAGAAGCAGTTTGCGACGTTGTTCGGCCCCCGGGAGGACTGACTGCGCGCGCCATGGCTTGCCGCAGCGCGGGAGCGGCGGCGGGTTGCGGTCGTCGGCGCCGTGCCCCGTCGCGACAAGCCGCATGCGGGGAACGTTCATGCCGCATTCAGGTCATGATTGGCAGGTTTGGATCGCGCCGTGTCGACATGTTGCAAGATTTGATATGTTGAATCGTGTCTTTTGATTCATTGTGCGCCGCAAGCGCCGGACTCCCAAAGACTTGCTCCAAAGACTTGCCTCAAAGACTTGCCCCAAGGACGAGAAGGAAGATCAAATGAAATACCTGTTCGCCGCCGCCATGCTCGCCAGCGCGGTCGTCGGTTTCACCGAAGCGGCCAGCGCCGCTGACGGCTGCGGCCGCGGGTTCTATCGCGGGGCTTACGGCAATTGCCGTCCGATGGGTGGCGCGGTCGTCGTGCGCCCGGCCCCCGTGTATGTTGCCCCACCGGTCGTCGTCGTGCCGCGCGCGCGCGTGTGCCCCTATGGCTTCCGCTGGTACGCCGGCCGCTGCCGTCCGTTCTGATCTCTGCACATCTTCAAGATGGCCGCGCGGCGAAAGCCTGCGCGGCCATTTTCGTTTCCGGGGGGCGCCGACGACAGCCGCCGCGGCATTGGAGCACCCGGAATCGAAACGGGGATCGCCGGCTGCGATCCCCGTCCCGTCCGCGAAGTTTTCGCGCTTACCAGTGGCGGCGGTGCCAACGCCGGTAATGCCGGCGCCAATGACGGCGGCGCCAGCCCCAATGACGGTGATGGCCATGCCAGTGCACCTGCTCGGGCGTGAGCTTGCCGGCTTCCTCGCTGGTGGTGACGGCGGGATGCGCGTCGGGATTGCCTTCCGGCATGCGCGCGGAATCGCCGAGCGGATGCGGTGACAGCGGAGCTGCGTACGCGGTCGCGGCCAACGCGGCGGCGCCCGCCGTCAGTCCCAATGCAAATTTCAGAAAGTTCCGGCGCTCCATGACATATCCTCTCGGCTACCTGGCAAGTGATGCAGAGGAAGTGTCGCGGTCACGACATGAACCAAGGCTGAATCCTGCGTTCAGATTTGGTGTTACGCCGACATGAATTCGTAGCCCGGATGAAGCGCAGCGTAATCCGGGTTTCGTGCCTGGGGGCGAAGACGCCGCATTGCACTGCGCTCCATCCGGGCGACAGACCTCGCTATTTCAAGAACTCCTGCGCCAGCACCAGCGTCTCGCGCGAGCGCTTCACGTCGGGCCAGTCGCGCTCGAAATCGGCGACGAGCTTCTGCAGCGCGTCCCCCTTCAGCATCGCCGCGAGCTTGGCCTCGTCGTCGAACTGATACATCGCCTGGTGCAGCGAGGGATCATCGAGGCTCCAGAACCGCCACGCCTTGCTGACGCCGAACGCCTTCACCGCGTCGGGCACGTGTTCCCGCTCGTACCATCGGTCGAAGGCGGCACGCTTTTCGGCGTCGGGGACAATGGCGCGAACGACGAAGAAGGCTGCCGGCATCTTGTTTCCTCCCAGTGTTTGGCGTGAGCCTAGCCGGTTCAGCCGCCGGCGACAAAAAGACTTGGCACCGGTGTCGGAACGGGCACGCCTCGTTCGTCCTTTGCTTCGAAACCAGGATACGGAGACAGCAGATGGCCGACCTCACCCTGACCACCTTCAATTGGGTTCCCGAAGCGCCGCGCGGTTTCGTGCGCGACCTTCGCGTGCGCTGGGCGCTGGAAGAAGCCGGCTTGCCCTATCGCATCGCCAGCACGCCGATGGAGGATCGCGGCGCCGCACATCTTGCGCACCAGCCGTTCGGGCAGGTGCCGTGGCTGACCGACGGCGACCTCTCGATCTTCGAGACCGGCGCCATCCTGCTGCATCTCGGCGAGCGCAGCGCCAAGCTGATGCCCACAGACCCGCGCGGCCGCGCCGAGACGACGGAATGGGTGTTCGCGGCGCTCAATTCAGTGGAGATGGCGAGCCTGCCCTGGGGAATGTCGCAATTCATGGGACATCCGACCGACACCGCGGCCTGGAAATTCGTCGACGACTTCCTCAAGCTGCGCCTGAAGCATCTCGAGCCGGTGCTCGCCCGCCGCGCATGGCTGGCCGGCTCCTTCTCCGTCGCCGACATCCTGATGTCGGACGTGCTCCGCGTCGTCGATGGCTTCGACGGCCTGGCGGATAGTCCGGCCTGCCGTGCCTACGTCGCGCGCGCCACCGGCCGCCCGGCCTTCATCAAGGCCCATGCCGACCAGATGGCGCATTTCGCTGCGGCCGATAAGGCGCGCGGGGTGTGATGCGCCTCACATATTCAATCCAGCGTTCGGCCTACAGTCGCAAGCACCGGACGGACGCAATCGAAAGGTGACCCATGGTCCGCATCGAATATCTCAAGCGACAGATCGCCCGCGCCGAGCGGCTGGCCAAGGCCATCCTCGACCGCCAGACCGCCGATCGCCTGCAGGCCTTCGCCGCCGAATGCCGCACCGAATTGTCGGAGCTGACGCTCAAGACCGCCGCGTGAGGCGTGTGGGGCCGGATGCGTGAGAGACGTAGGGCGGATTAGCGAAGCGTAATCCGCCACTTCTCCATCCGGTGACACATACTTCGGCGGATTACGCTATCGCTAATCCGCCCTACACTCACACCAATTTCAGCGGCGCATCGGCAACGACACGCAGCTCGATGCTGCCGATCAACGCCGCGCGGCGCGTCTCCGCAGCACTGATGGCATCGTCGGTCTGCCGCAACGTCGAGACGTTCGAACCGAGCGACACGATCCCGCCCAGCACCAGCGCAATCGATCCGAGCGCCGCGGTCTGACCGAAGCCGAACACACCGAGGATCGTCACCAACAACAGCACCGCCCCACCGCCGATCGCGATCTTGGACGCCAGGATGTACTTTCGACACCGCTCGGCGATCTCGGCAAGCCGCTCGATGCGATCTTCGATGTCAGAGATCTCGTCGGTCGGCTCGGATGCGGTCATAACATTCAGGCCCTAGAGGCGTTGAGCGCGGCGGCAATGCGACACGAATGATGACCGATTACATGTCACTCACCGTCCCAAGCGCTATGTCTCAACCGGTGAAACAAGACGCTCGTACTCCGTCAGGTCTACCGAGGTCACTCGTTTCGCGGCCCGGAACTTGTCCGAAACAACACTTAGCGTAACTCGCACTGCGCCGACGTCAGCGAGTTGGGTATGATAGTTGCCTTCAAAGGCATTAAGCGCGAGCCGCCCTCTCTCTAGATCACGATCAACTTCTTCGATCGAGCCATATTCCGCTTTTTTGATTTCTTGAACGAGCTTAGAAACAACCGAAAAATCCGAATGCTTCCGATTAGGAAATTTTTGCTCCAAGTACGACTTCACCGTATCCAAATTGATCTCGCGATATTTTTTCGGTGAATTCTTTTCAGCGGCTAGCTTCGACTGAGTCCTCGCAGAATAAAACTGTTCAAACTCACTATCGGCTACGTAGAAAAGTCCACCTAGCGCGCTTAAAGCGAGCTTCAACTCCTCAGGAACATCCCACTCGCCTTTGTAATCGAGATAGTGAGAAACGGCTGCCCACGCATGCATGCAAAGAGTTCGAACTTGAATCTCGAACCGCACTCCGCGCGTATTTTCATACCTCGGTCCATTGTACCTTTCAGGCATCCGACAGACGTAGTGGATGGACATGTACCCGAGTGGACCCCCCTCCGAAATCTTGTCATCAACGTCCAACACCTCAAAATTTTCGCGAATTACCGCACCTACTTTCGATAAATCGGATCGGAAAAGGCAGACTACGCGGGCACCCACGAGATCAACGAGGCCATCCAAGTCGTTCAGCCCCTTGCGCTCGCATTTTTGCGTTACTGAAACTAGCTTCTTGATCCGCTTTTCAGTTGTATGAACCTTGATATCCGCAGCGGCAATTCTGTCGTGTAAGATGAATAGAACTTCCTCTAACAGACCTTCATAGCGCGCATAATTTCGGCTGTAATCCTGCGCAATTTTCTGCCTATCAGGTTCGGTAAGCCGAGTCTCATCTTGACCGGCTTGTGCCCCTTTCGATTCTGAGTCGCGCATGGGATGCTCGCCAAACTTCACAACGGCAGATTGTCATGCTTCTTCGCCGGCGTCTCCACCTTCTTGTCCTTCAGCATCGCCAGCGCCCGCGCAATCCGTCGACGAGTCGAGTGCGGCATGATGACGTCGTCGATGTAGCCGCGCTCGGCCGCGATGAAGGGTGACAGGAAGCGGTCTTCGTATTCCTTGGTGCGCGCGGCGATCTTGTCGGGGTCGCCGATGTCACTGCGGAAGATGATCTCCACCGCGCCCTTGGCGCCCATCACCGCGATCTGGGCGGTCGGCCAGGCGTAGTTCATATCGGCGCCGATCTCCTTGGAGGCCATGACGTCGAAGGCGCCGCCATAGGCCTTGCGGGTGATGATGGTGACCAGCGGCACGGTGCACTGCGAGTACGCGAACAGCAGCTTCGCGCCATGCTTGATGAGGCCGCCATATTCCTGCGCGGTGCCCGGCAGGAATCCCGGCACGTCGACGAAGGTGACGATCGGGATGTTGAAGGCGTCGCAGAAACGGACGAAGCGGGCCGCCTTGCGCGAGGCATCAGAGTCGAGCACGCCGGCCAGCACCATCGGCTGGTTGGCGACGAAGCCGACGGTGCGGCCGGCGATGCGGCCGAAGCCCGTGACGATATTTTTGGCGAACATGTCGGCGATCTCGAAGAAATCGCCCTCGTCCACGACCTTCAGGATCAGCTCCTTCATGTCGTAGGGCTTGTTCGGATTGTCGGGGATCAGCGTGTCGAGCGACATGTCGACCCGGCCGATGTCGTCGAAGCTCGGCCATTCCGGCACGCCGTCGGTGTTGTTGGACGGCAGGAAGTCGATCAGGCGGCGCATCTGCAAGAGCGTCTCGACGTCGTTCTCGAAGGCGCCGTCCGCGATCGAGGAGCGCGTGGCGTGCACCGAGGCGCCGCCGAGCTCTTCGGCGGTGACGACCTCGTTGGTCACGGTCTTCACCACGTCAGGGCCGGTGACGAACATGTAGCTGGTGTTCTTCACCATGAAGATGAAGTCGGTCATCGCGGGCGAATAGACGTCGCCGCCGGCGCAGGGGCCCATGATGACGGAGATCTGCGGGATCACGCCCGAGGCGAGCACGTTGCGGCGGAACACGTAGGAATAGCCGGCGAGCGCGGCGACGCCCTCCTGGATGCGCGCGCCGCCCGCGTCATAGAGGCCGATGATGGGCGCCCGCGCCTTCATCGCCATGTCCTGAAGTTTTGTAATTTTCAGCGCGTGGGTTTCGGAGAGCGACCCGCCGAACACCGTGAAGTCTTTCGCGAAGACGAAGGTCTTGCGGCCGTTGACGGTGCCCCAGCCGGTGACGACGCCATCGCCGGGCACCTTGTTTTTCTCCATGCCGAACTCGGTGGAGCGGTGCTCGACGAACATGTCGAACTCCTCGAACGATCCCTTGTCGAGCAAGAGCTCGATGCGCTCGCGTGCGGTCAGCTTGCCGCGGGCGTGCTGCGCCTCGATGCGCTTCTCCCCGCCGCCGAGCTTGGCACCGGCACGACGATCTTCAAGGGCGTCCAGGATGTGTTTCATTTGCTCCCGCCAGGTCTTAGGTGATGGGCGGGTTCTAACACGGCATTTTGCGGGCCGGAAAGCGCCTTTCGGTGCCGCAGGGCTGCCCTGCCGCAGCGTGAAAGCGCAAGGAATTCCAAAGTTTTACCTGGGAGGCGAGTATGACCGAAGGAACGATCGAGGCGGGTGCTGCGACGGGCGGCGTCAACATCCTGCTGCGGCTGGAGGGCCTCACCCTGTTTACCGGGATGGTGATGCTTTACTGGTCCTGGGATGGCTCCTGGCTGGTCTTTGCCCTGCTCTTCTTCGTCCCCGATCTGAGCTTCCTGGCATACCTGTCCGATGCCAAATTCGGCGCGCTGGTCTACAACGCCGCCCACAGCTACATGGCGCCGGTGTCGCTGCTGACCCTGGGCTTTGGCCTCACCTCGCCGCTCACTTTGTCCATCGCCTTGATCTGGCTCGCCCATATCGGCATCGACCGGGCCCTCGGCTATGGTCTGAAATATTCCGCCGGGTTTGGCTTCACCCATCTGGGCCGGATCGGGCGGCAGAAGGACGGCTGAGGCTAACGCCAGCCCGGTTTCGGCTGACTGCGTAGCCCGGGTGAGCGAAGCGATACCCGGGACGATTTGTGCCGTGAACCCCGGATGTCGCTTCGCTCATCCGGGCTACGAGGTCGCATTTGCGGTGCCGGCCGGTTGACCGGGCCCGCCGATTCAGGCTTGCTCCGGTCCTCTCGATCAGGCGCCGAATGTTGCGTGAGCCCAGTCGGTACGGCGGCGGTCACAAGGCCCAGGCTTTGGCATCACCCATGTCCGCGACGGTCGTCCCCCTGCCGCCGAACTCATCGTCAGAAACCATCGACTTCCTGCGGCGCATGGCCAGCATGGTGTCGGGGCGGAACGGCGAGATGCTGCTGCGCGCCGCAAGCCTGATCGAGTCTCTGGCGCAGCGCGCGATGTCCGCGGAGCGGCTCTATCACCAGCAGCAGGCCGAGAGCACCCGCAACACCGAGCTGCGCGACGCCGCCGAGCTCGCCTCCGATGCCATGGTCGGTCAGATCGAGACGCTGCGGACGCAGCTCGCCGAAGTCACCGCGGCGGCGGCGGCCGAGCGCGCCGCCTTCGATGCCGAGCGCGGCAAGCTGATCGGCCTGATGCAGAATGCCGAGAGCCATATCGGCAAGTTGACCACCGAACTCGATACCTTGCGCGCCTCAGTGGACAGCTTCAACGAGACCGCAGTCTCCGTGCCGATCGAAGTGCTGCGGCTGGCGCGCACCCAGTTCGATTTCCTGTCCGCCGGCTTTGCCCGCAAGGGCGACGTGATCTCGCAGGCGATGAGCGAGATCGGCGGCTTTGCCATCGACCAGGCGCTGACCGCGAAGAAGGTCGACAAGGGCTGAGGCCATTCACTCGGCAGCTGTCATGCCCGGGCTTGTCCCGGGCATCCATGTCTTTGGCGCCGGCGAAGAAGATCGTGGATGGCCGGGACGAGCCCGGCCATGACGTGGTGGAGACAGCCTCCCAACTCACGCGCGTCCCTCCCCCGCGCCAAATTGACAGCGCGCGGCCCGGTTGTTCTACTCGATGAAAATATCAGGGAGGATCCGATGGCCACCAACTGGCGCGCCGCAGCCGTGCTCATCGCACTGTGCGTTTCGACTTCATTCGTCGGCAACGAAGCCGTTGCGCAGGCGATGCCGAAGGAAGTCGCCACCCGGGCCGAGATCTACCCGATCCCCTCGCTCACCCTCTCCGACCAGCAATTCCTCAGCGGCGATGCCGCCGCCGGCAAGCCGGTGACGGTGGCCGGCGAATTCCGTGTCGCGCAAGGCACCGGCAAGCTTCCGGTCGTGGTGCTGATGCACGGCTCCAGCGGCGTCGGCGCCACCACCGAGGCATGGGTGCACGCCTTCAACGCCATGGGCATCTCGACCTTCGTGATCGACGGCTTCACCGGCCGCGGGCTGACGGTGGTCGGGCCGAACCAGGCCCTCCTCGGCCGGCTCAATTTGATCATCGACATCTACCGCTCGCTGGAGATCCTGGCCAAGCACCCGCGCGTCGACCCTGACCGCATCGTGCTGATGGGCTTTTCGCGCGGTGGACAGGCAACGCTTTATGCGAGCCTGGAGCGCTTCAACAAGCTCTGGAACAAGTCCGGCATCCAGTTCGCCGCCTACATCCCGTTTTATCCGGATTGCTCGACGACGTATCAAGGCGACAGCGAGGTCGCCGCGCGCCCGATCCGCATCTTCCACGGCACGCCGGACGACTATAATCCCGTGAAAAGCTGCAAGGCCTTCGTCGAACGGCTGAAGGCCGCGGGCCGCGACGTCGTGCTGACCGAATACCCCGAAAGTGCGCACGGGTTCGACAGCGGCCTGCTCGGCGTCAGCACCGTTGCGGTGTCGACCAATTCGCAGACCGTGCGCAATTGCCGGATCCGGGAAGGCGACGGCGGCGTGCTGATGAACGGCGAGACCAATACGCCCTTCACCTACAAGGACGCCTGTGTCGAGCTCAACCCGCATGTCGGCGGCAATCCGAAGACGGCCGCGGAGTCGCGCAAGGCGGTGGAGGAGTTTTTGCAGGTGTTGTTCAAGCTGGGTTAGACCCGCACCGACGCCGGCTGCTCAAGTCAGGATTGGCTGCCACCATATCCTCCGTCATTGCGAGCGCAGCGAAGCAATCCAGACTGCCTCAACGGAAAGACTCTGGATTGCTTCGTCGCAAGGGCTCCTCGCAATGACGTTGGTGAGAGAGGCGATCGAGGCCTCATCGCGCCAAACTATATCGCGCCGATCTCGGCAAGGCAGGCTTGCGTCAGCGTCATGCGCTCGCCGACAAGACGCGTCTCCCCGCAATCCATGTTGAGCGCAAACACCGTGTGCACCTCGCCCTTCTCGGCCCAGCCGACCATCCAGCCGAGCGAGGGCTCGCCGCGCTCGGCGCCCAGCAGGCCGGACTTGGCGCGGATCACGCTGTCGCCGACCTTGGTCACCGGCAGGATGTCGGCGACGAGATCCTGGCTGCGCTTCGAGACCGGGAGCGCACGGCGGCGCAGCCGGTCGACGAAATCGACCTGCTCGACGGGATCGATGCGCAAATTCCCGGTGAGCCAGAACTGGTCGATGCCGCCGCCGATGTCGCGATTGCCGTAGTCGAACTCGTCGACATATTTCTGCATGCGCTCTTGCCCGATGCGCCGCGCGATCTCCTGATAGACCGGCACCGCGCTCACCGCGATCGCGCTGCGCAGCGTGTGATCCTTGTTCCAGGCCTCGATCGGCCGCTTGACGCCGTCCCAGGGGAAGACGTCCTTGTCGGGATCTGCAACGACGCCGGTCTCGAGCGCGATCAGCGAGTTCGGGATCTTGAAGGTGGAGGCCGGCAGCTTGCCCTCGCCCGAGCGCTCCTTGTCGCTGGCGACGATCAGATAGTCCTCGACCTTGTAGCCGACGAAGGTGCCTGACGTGCCGAGGTCGGTGAAGCGCTTGGCGAGACTGTCGCGGATCTCGTTGCGCGGCGGCGCGACATGGGCGAACGCGCGCTGCGGCAGGATGGCAGATGCGGCGAGAAGTCCGAGAGTGGAACGGCGGGTGAGCAAGGGCGATGTCCGTTGAGCCATGAATGCGGCGCGACCATGCATCCGCTCCGTGGTGAAACGATGACAGTTGGGGTCTAGCGTCCCCGTCCCGACAGCCGCAGCACGAACACCAGCACTTCGGCGACGGCCTTGTAGAGGTCGGGCGGGATCTCCTCGCCGAGCTCGACCTTGGACAGCGCGCCGGCCAAAATCTCGTTCTCCTCGATCGGGATGTCGTTGGCTTTCGCGATCTCGACGATCTTTTCGCCGATCGAGCCTTTGCCCTTGGCGACGACGACCGGGGCGTTGGTGCCCTTCTCGTAATGCAGCGCGATCGCGAGCTTGGACGGGTCGCTCATGTGGCGCGATCCAGGAAATGACCGGCGCGGGCCGGCGCCGGTTGCGGCGGCGTGCCGTCGCGCACGAGGATGTCACCGGGCTTGAGCTCGGCGCGCGTCAAGGCCTGGTTGAGCTCACCGATGCCGGCGCGAAGTTGTTGCGCGGTCGCCGGGCGCTCCGCCCACATCCGCACGAAGGTCTTGTCGCCGTTCAGCGTGATCAGCGCGTGCACGGGACCGGCGGGCTCGACATTGAGCGTGAAGCGCGCGCGCCAGGCTTGCTTGGCGGGATCGGCGGATTCATTGCCGCCGTCGCGCGAAATCTCGAACTGCGCCATCGCGGTGCCCTGCGGCGTCGCGAACGGAATCTCGAAATTCCATTGCGGCACGGCCGGGTCGATGCGATGGCCCGAGGCGTCGGTGCGATCGGGAAGCGATGCGACCTGCAGCAGCGTCTGGCGCGCGATCGCGGCATCGGTGTCGTCGAGCAGGCGGTGCACGGTCGCAGAGAGCGGCGCCTCCGGCGCAAGCGATGGCGCGGCGATGGCTTGCGCGGACGGCAGCGCGCCGCGGAACGGCGGCGGCGTGGCGCGCGCGGCCGCCTCGAAGATGTGGCCGTCGGGCACGGCCTTGTTCGAGCCCGGCACGTTGCCGGTGAGGCGCGGCAGGTTTTGCGTGGCTTCCTGCAACAGGCTGGCGGCAAGCCCTGCGGACATGGTCCTGGGCATCGTCGCCTGCTGAGCGTTGCCGGCGATGTTGGCCAGCACGGCGGCCGCAAGATTGGCGCTGCGCGGCATTTGCGGCTGCTGGGCGATTTCGGGATCGGCCGACGGCAATGCGGCCTGCGCGGCAGCGACCTGCGGCGTTGGCGCCGTGCCGGACGGAAGCGCGGTGGCTTGCGGCTGCGGCGCGGCGGATTCGAGCGTGGCCAAGGTCTGGCGCAGCACCAGCAAGGCCGCCTTCAGATCCGGCACGGTACCGGAGCGCGGCGTTGCACCCGCGGCCAGCGAAGCCTCGAGGAACAGCCCTGATTTCTGGAAGGCGGATTCGATGTCGCCGCCGTCGAGGCCGGTGTTGAGCGGCGTCTGCTGCGCCAGCACGTCCAGCACCGCCTGCTTCAAGCCCACCGGCAGATCACTGCCGGTGACCACGGAGGCGAGATTGGCGAACAGCGGCGCCTGGCTGCCCTGCTTGGTCACGGCCTCAGAAGAGGCCGTGGCGACCGCAACGTGCTCCGCCGGCGTCAGCGTGGCGCGCGGGGTGTTTGCCGACGGCGCAAGCGGCGGGCTCTCCACCAGCGCGGCGGCGCGCGGCGTCAGCGTGATCTGGTCGCCGGCCGCCTCGCCTGCTCCGCTCATCACGGCGAGCCGGATGGTGCCGTCGTTCTGCGACACCGCGAGCTGGAGATTCTGGCCCGGCGTCAGCGCCACCTCCGACGTCACATCCATCGCAAGATTGGCGATCGCGATCCGCACCAGATTGTCGGCCATCACGCTGAGGACCCTGGCGTCGACGACGCTGCCGGCCTGCAGCACGAGGTCTGGCGTCGTCGCATCAGCCAAGGGGCTGGCGGCACTGACGGGAAGAATGGAGGTGACCGGCGTCGGCATATCAGGGGGCCCAAGGGACGCCCCTACCGTAACGCCGGCGTCGTAAACCTCTCGTTAAGGACCTTTGGCCGCGGAGGCCTTTGCCGCCGCCAGGACCGTCACGGCGGCCTCGAAATCCCTGAGGCGCGTGGCCCGGCGGGCGGCCGCTTCCTCGTCCACGCCCCATTGCTCGTTGTTCCAATCCTCATCGACATGGGCGGCATCCCAGACCTGGCCCGCATCGCGCACGTCGTGGGCCAGGGCCAGCGCCAGCAGCGCCGAGCCGGTCAGGGTCGTGACCACATGAAGCGCGGCGACCGACCAGGCATCGTCGGGCAGCGCGGCGCGGGCCGCCTGCAGCGCCTCGTCCGGCTGCTTCACATGCATGACACCCTCGGACAGGATGAAATGGGCCCCCAGCGTCTCCGCCGCCCAGAACAGCACGGGATCCCAATGCGCGGCCTCGCGGGCGACCAGCCCTTCCGGGTGGCCGGCGCGGTAGAACAGCAGATCGGACTCGAAGTATTTTGCGAGGTCCTCGGCAACGAGCTCGACACGGTCGACGACGCCCTGGACCACGCTGTTGGCGATGCGCGTCAGCGGCATGGTCACGGGGTCGATGCTCTCGCCCTGGGCCGCCCATTCCGCGGCTACGCGATCAGCGAGCGCCCGCGCCGGGATCACCACCTGGCGGCCCGAGGGCGTGCGGATCGGCCTGCCGTCGAGCGTGATGGCAAATCCGCCCTCGGCATCGGCGACGCCGGCCTCCTTGTAGAAGCGCTTGCGCAGCGGCGTGCGCGCGGAGGCGCGCGCCGATTCCCGGGGATCCGGCGGAGGCTGGCTGGCGGCTTCTTCGAACAATTCGCGCATGTGAGTTTTCGGTCCCGGTCGCTGAATGCTAGGCTTTTAAGATAAGACCTGTGGCCGATAAAGCGAGCAGCGGGCATGAGGGAACTTGCGGGCATTGCAGCCCTGCTCGCCGGGCTTTGGCTGGCCGCGGCGGAGGCTGGCTTTCGTACCCCGGAATCGCTGGTCCGCAACGTCTATGCCCATTACGGCGAAGGTGCGCCGGAGCTGTCCAGAGGCCTGCCCCGGGATGCGTCCACCGGCAGACAATTCTTCGATCCCTCCCTGCGCAGGGCCTGGTCCGCGCCGCGGGTCGAGCCCTACGACTTCCTGGTGCAGAGCCAGAGCTGGAAACTCGGCCCGGTCGCAATTGCCGTCGTCCGCAGGCAATACGACAAGACCTATGTCGCGGCCAATTTCAACAATCGCGGCAAGCCCGTGACGCTGAACTTCATCGTGGTCAACGGACCAGAGGGCTGGCTGATCACTGATATCGAGAGCCCGCATGACAGTCTGCGGATGTTTCTGGAGCAATTTCGGAAGTGAGAGGAGCCACCGCAGTTTCCCCCAGCGTCATTGCGAGCGCAGCGAAGCAATCCAGAGTCTTTCCGCGGCGACAGCCTGGATTGCTTCGTCGCAAGGGCTCCTCGCAATGACGGGGTTGGCAGCGGAGCCAGCCCCCTACTCCTCCGGCGCGTTCTCGATCGGGTCGAACCGGCTGGCATCCAGCCCAAGCAGATTCCACGACTGCTGCATGTGAGGCGGCAGCGGCGCGGTGGCGTCGATCACGCCGCCGCGCGGATGCGGGATGACGATGCGGCGCGCGAGCAGATGCAGCCGGTTCTGCAGGCCGCCCGGCAACTGCCAGTTCTCGATGTTGAAATATTTGGGATCGCCGACGATGGGGTGGCCGATATGGGCCATGTGAGCGCGGAGCTGATGCGTGCGGCCCGTCACCGGCTTGAGCGACACCCAGGTCAGCTTGTTGCCTGCGGTTTCGACCACCGCGTAATACGTCACCGCATGGCTGGCGCCCTCGTCGCCGTGCTCGGCGATGCGCATGATGGTGTCGTCCTCGGTCTCCTCCTTGGCAAGGAAAGTCGAGATGCGGCCCTGTTTCGGCTTCGGCAGGCCCGGCACCAGCGCCCAATAGGTCTTTCGCGCCGACCGCGAGCGGAATGCGCCGGTCAGATGCGAGGCGGCAAAGCGCGTCTTGGCTATCAACAGACAGCCCGACGTCTCGCGGTCGATGCGGTGCACGAGGCGCGGTTTCTGGCCCTTGGAATCGCGCATCACCTCGAGCATCTGGTCGATGTGGCGCGTCATGCCCGAGCCGCCCTGCACCGCAAGGCCGGCGGGCTTGTTCAGCACGAGAACGTCGTCGTCCTCGTAGATCGTCATCTCCTTCAGCGCCTTGAGCGTCTTCTGCGCAGCTTCCGACAACTCGTCGACAGCCTTCGGCGTATCGAGCTTCAACGGCGGAATGCGGACGCTCTGGCCCTCCTCCAGACGATCCTTGCTATCGACGCGCTTGCCGTCGACGCGCAGCTCGCCTTTGCGGACGACGCGCTGGATGTGGGAGAACGACAGGCCGGGAAAGCGCGCTTCGAGGAAACGGTCGACGCGCATGTTGTTCTCGTCGGCAGTGACCTTGACGGTCTGCACCTTGGTCGGCAGCAGCGCTTCGACGGGCTTTTCCGGCGCGGCTCGTTCGAATTCGGCCCTCTCAAGCCTGGCTGTGGGCGGACGGCGCTCGGCACGCTCGCCCGCAAAGCGCGGCGGCTTGCTGCCGCTTGGCTTACCACTGGGTTTTCCGCCCGGGCGCGGCCCGGCCTTCTTCGCGCTGCCTGCCTTGAATGGGCGCGCTTCCTTGCGCTCGTCACGGTCCCGAGGCTTCGGGTTCATTCTCTTGATGCGGCGGCTCATGCGGTCTTTCCAAGCTTTCGTGTCGACTGCGCATTGGCGCGGCGGGGCAGCGACGCAACTTGTGCGCCGACCTCCCGCTCCGCCAGCCGCAGCTCATATTGCTGTTGCAGGTTCATCCAGAATTGCGGGCTCGTGCCAAACCAGTGGCCAAGACGCAGCGCGGTGTCGGCGGTAATTCCGCGCTGACCGTTGATGATGCCAGTAATGCGATTAACCGGCACGTCGATCTGACGCGACAGCTCCGCGGCCGTGATGCCGAGTTCTCGCAACTCTTCGGCGAGATGCTCGCCAGGATGTGTGGGTGTATGGGGCATGGGAATTTCCCCGCCGAGTAGCAAGATTTACGCGTTACGTAAACCGTAATTGTACGCTCTGTGACCGGCTTCCAAGTTCTACTTCCCGCCCCGCTCCTTGCGCAGCTTGGCCCAGTAATCCAGCCGCTTGCGGATTTCGCGCTCGAAGCCGCGCTCGGGCGGGTCGTAGAAGGTCTGGCGGCCCAGGGCTTCCGGGAAGTAGTCCTGCCCCGAAAAAGCGTCGGGGACGTCGTGGTCGTATTCGTAGGCCGCACCGTAGCCTTCCGACTTCATCAGCTTGGTCGGGGAATTCAGGATGTGCTTGGGCGGCAGCAGCGAGCCGGCCTGCTTGGCGGTCTGCATCGCGGCCTTGAAAGCCGTATAGACCGCGTTCGATTTCGGCGCGGTGGCGAGATAGACGACGGCCTGTGCGATTGCGAGCTCGCCTTCGGGATGACCGAGAAAGTCGAAGGCGTCCTTGGCCGCATTGGCGATGACGAGCGCCTGCGGATCGGCAAGGCCGATATCCTCGACCGCCATGCGCACGACGCGGCGGGCCAGGAACAAAGGGTCCTCGCCGGCGTCGAGCATGCGGCAGAGATAGTACAGCGCGGCATCGGGATCGGAGCCGCGCACCGATTTATGCAGTGCGGAGATCAGGTTGTAATGGCCGTCGGCCGACTTGTCGTAGATCGGCGCGCGGCGCTGCAGGATATCCTGCAGCTGCGCGGCGTTGAAGATCTCGTCCGCCCGCGCCGAACGCCAGACCTCTTCGGCGAGCGTCAGCGATGCCCGTCCATCGCCGTCGGCCATCCGCACCAGCACCGCCCTCGCCTCGTCATCGAGCGGCAGCTTCCTGCCCTCGACCTCTTCGGCGTGCGCGAACAGCTTTTCGATCGCGGCGGCATCAAGCGAGCGAAACACCAGTACGCGCGCGCGAGAGAGCAACGCCGCGTTGAGCTCGAAGGACGGATTCTCGGTGGTGGCGCCGACCATGACCACCGTGCCGTCTTCCATCACGGGCAGAAAGGAATCCTGCTGAGCGCGGTTGAATCTATGCACCTCGTCGACGAACAGCAGCGTGCCCTTGCCCATCTCGCGGCGGGCGCGCGCGGCATCGAACGCCTTCTTCAGATCGGCAACGCCGGAGAACACCGCGGAGATCTGCTCGAAATGCAGGTCCGTCGCGTCCGCGAGCAGCCGCGCCACCGTGGTCTTGCCGGTGCCGGGCGGTCCCCAGAACACCAGCGAGCCCAGCGTGCGTGTTTCCAGCATGCGCGTCAGCGCGCCGTCGGGACCGAGGATATGATCCTGGCCGACGACCTCCGACAGGCTGCGCGGGCGCAAGCGATCCGGCAGCGGATGCGGCGCCTCATGGTCGAGCCCCGCCGCCGCGAAGAGGGTTGGCGTCTGCTGTGGTCGCTTTGGACTCATCCGCCCAGCGTGACGTTGATCTGCTGGCCATTACGCACCAGCGTGATGCGCCAGAGCCGCGGCCGCTCACCTGCGGCCTTTTCCAGGTCGATGGTCTTGCTGATCCTCTGGTTGTTGACGAGCAGGATGATGTCACCCTTCTGGAAACCGACATTGGCGGCCGCGCTATCGCCGCCGAGATCGGTGATCACGACGCCCTCGGTGTCGGCATCGAGATGCAGCTCGTCGGCCACCGCCGGCGTGATGGTCGAGATCTTCGCACCCTGGAACGGCGAACGCGCGGTCACGACGAGTTCGTTGCGACCGGTATCGGGCGCGATCTCCAGCGCTACCGACAGCTTGAGCGGCTTGCCGCTGCGCTGCACGTCGATCTGCGCGGTGCCGCCGAGCGGACGGGTGGCGAAGCGATAATCGAAGGCATTGGGATCATCTACGGCCTGGCCGTCGATGCCGGTGATGAGATCGGAGGATTTCAGCCCGGCCTTCGCTGCGGGGCCGTTCGATACCACACTCGCGACCAGCGCACCGGTCGGCGAACGCAGGCCGAGGCTCTCGGCGATCTCCGGCGTCACCGCCTGCAGCTTGGCCCCGAGCCACGGCCGCTTCACCGCCTTGCCGCCGCTCCTGGCGGAGGCGACGACGACGCGCACCATGTTGGCGGGAATCGCAAAGCCGATGCCTTGCGAGCCGCCAGAGCGCGAATAGATCGCGGTGTTGATGCCGGCGAGCTTGCCGCTCATGTCCACCAGCGCGCCGCCGGAATTGCCGGGATTGATCGCAGCATCGGTCTGGATGAAGAACTGGTAGTCGGTGATGCCTACTTGCGTGCGCGCCAGCGCCGAGATGATGCCGTGGGTCACGGTCTGGCCGACGCCGAACGGGTTGCCGATCGCGAGCACGACGTCGCCGACCAAGAGCTCGTCGGAATTGGTGAAGTCGAGGGTCGGGAACTTCTCCTTGGTGTCCTTCAGGCGCAGCACCGCGAGATCAGTGCGCGTGTCCTTGAGCAGGATCTCGGCCTCGAACTCGCGCTTGTCCGACAGCGACACCTTCACCTGGTCCGCGCCCTCGATGACGTGGACGTTGGTGACGACGAGACCGGAGGCATCGACGATGACGCCCGAGCCGAGCGAGCGCTGCATCTGCTCCGGCTGCTGGCCGGGCACGCCGAAGAAACGGCGGAAGATCGGATCGTCCAGCAGCGGGTTGCGGTTCTGCACCACCTTGGCGGCATAGACGTTGACCACGGCCGGCTGCACCCGCTGCACGATCGGCGCATAGGACAGCCGCAATTCGGCCGGCGAGGACGGGACCTTGCGGTCCTGCGCCGCAGCCGGATTGAACTGGGCGAAAAAGGCTATGCACAAGGCCGTGACGACGGCAGTCCGGATCGATCGAAACATTCCTACCTCTTGGAAAAGACGACGGAATATAGGCGTGTTCGCTCGCCAATAGAAGGGCGCCAGGCGGCAATATTCGGCCCCCAGCCGACGCCTGAAGCATGCAAGCCAGACGTGCGGAATGACCGTTTGCCGCGCGCGAATGATGGCTGCATCAAGCCGGCGCATCCGGTCTCGCCGGCGGCTGCGTCCGCTGCTTCAAGCCGCGCGCTTGCGCTTCTTGATCGGCTCCACTTCAGGCGCGGGTGCACAGGATAGGCGCTGCTGATGGCTCTCGCCCCAGGCCTTGAGGATGTCGATCACCGGCTTGAGGCTCTCGCCAAGTTCGGAGAGGCAATACTCCACGCGCGGCGGCACTTCCGCATAGACCTTGCGGATGACGAGCTTGTCCTCCTCCAGCGCGCGTAGCTGCTTGGTCAGCATGCGCTGGGTGATGCCGGGCATCCGCCGACGCAATTCGCCGAAGCGCTGGGTGCCGTCCTGCAGGTGATAGAGGATCACGCCCTTCCACTTGCCGTCGATCAGATCCAGCGTCGCCTCGACCGGCAGCCGGGACGGCGGGCGAAATTGCGGCGCTTCATGCGTGTTTTCCCATTAGTATCCAAACAGGGACTATATCCCAGAATTTACAGTACTTGCCAAATCGGAGCTGGCGCGACAGTTAGGACGCTAGGCGAGCACGCCATCTGATGGAGACCAGCCATGAAGGCCGTCGGCTACAAGAAATCGCTTCCGATCGAGGACGCGGATTCGCTGTTCGATTTCGAGACCGCAAAGCCCGAACCGAAGGGGCGCGACATCCGCGTCGCCGTGAAAGCGATCTCGGCCAATCCGGTCGATTACAAGGTGCGCAAGCGCGCAGCGCCGCCGGAGGGCGAGACCAAGATCCTGGGTTATGACGCGGCAGGCGTGGTCGATGCCGTCGGGCCCGAGGTCACGCTGTTCAAGCCGGGCGACGAAGTGTTTTACGCAGGCTCGATCCTGCGCCAGGGCACCAACGCCGAATTCCACCTGGTCGACGAGCGCATCGTCGGCAACAAGCCGAAGAGCCTGTCCTTCGCGCAAGCTGCCGCCCTTCCCCTCACCTCCATCACCGCCTGGGAGCTGTTGTTCGACCGGCTCGGCGCCGTCCCCGGCAAGAGCGTGGACCCGCGCACGCTGCTGATCACGGGCGGCGCCGGCGGCGTCGGCTCGATCCTGATCCAGCTCGCCCGCCGCCTCACCGGCCTCACGGTTCTCGCCACCGCGACGCGGCCGGAGTCGCAGAAATGGTGCCTCGATCTCGGCGCGCATGCGGTGATCGACCACGGCAAGCCGATGAAGGAGCAGATCGAGAAGCTCAAGCTGCCTCCGGTCGCGCTGGTCGCGAGCCTCACCTTCACCGATCAGCACTACAAGGCGATCGCCGAACTCATGGCCCCGCAGGGAAGGTTCGGCCTGATCGACGATCCCCCGGAATTCACCATGAGCACCTTCAAGGGCAAGGCGATCTCGGTGCATTGGGAATCGATGTTCACACGCTCCTCGTTCCAGACGCCTGACATGATCGCGCAGCATCATTTGCTGGACGACGTCGCCGACCTCATCGACAAGGGCGTGCTGCGAACCACGCTCGACCAGACCTTCGGCACGATCAACGCCGCCAACCTCAAGCGCGCCCATGCGCTGCTCGAAAGCGGCAAGTCGCGCGGCAAGATCGTCCTGGAGGGGTGGTAGTTTTTCAGCACCCGGTCGCTTCCAAGCGGCCGCTCCTCTCTGTTACGCTCGCCCGCCGGGCCGGGCGGCGATTGCGAGGGATGAGCTGAATGAGCTTCTGGGCGAAACGAACGATCTTTGCGACTGCCGTTGCTGCTGCCGCGATGCTCGGCGGGCCAAAGCTGGCTCTTGCCGACGACTATCCCGACAGACCGCTGCAACTGGTCGTGCCGTTTCCGCCTGGAGGCGCCTCCGATGTCGTCGCCCGCATCATCGGCGGCGAGCTCGAGTCCCGGCTCGGCAAGCCCGTCATCGTCATGAACCGCCCGGGCGGCGGCACCACGATCGCGGCCAAGGAGGTCGCGCGCGCCGCTCCCGACGGCTACACGCTGTTCTTCAGCTCCAACTCGACCTTCACCCTGCCGGCGGCCGTCAAGGAAAGCGTGCCTTACGATGCGGCCAAGGATTTCGAGCCGCTGGGGCAAGTCGGCAAGATCACGCTGGCCCTGGTCACCTACAAGGACAATCCGATCCGGGATCTGGCCGCGCTCGTCGCGGAAGCCAAGGCCAATCCGGACAAGCTGTCGCTCGCCTCCTTCGGTGCCGCGACGGTGTCGCACTTCGCAGGAGAGCTGTTCAAGTCGAGCACGGGCATCAAGATGGTGCATCTGCCGTACAAGGGCAGCGCGCCCGCGATGAACGATCTGATCGGCAAGCACATCCAGTATCACGTCGACACCGTGATCGCGATCAAGCCGCAGCTCGACGCCGGCACGGTGCGTGTGCTTGCCGTGTTCTCGGCGAAGCGCACGCCCTTCCTGCCCGATGTGCCGACCCTCGCCGAGCTCGGCTATCCCGGTATCGATTTCTCGTCTTGGGGAGCCGTCGTCGCGCCGAAGGGGCTTCCGCCGGCCGTACGGGACAAGCTGACGGCCGCGTTGGAAGACACCATCAACAATCCCTCCGTCGTCGAGCGCTTCAGCAAGGTCGGCTTCGAGCCGGGCTTCGCCCGCTACAGCGACTGGGCCTCCGCGGTCAACAAGGAGACCGCGGAGATGAGGCAAATTGCCCAGGCGGCGGGGATCAAGGAGGATTAGCCCCCCTCGCGCGCTGGCTTATGACGGCAACACGCCCTCGACAAACAGGAGCCGGCGCTCCAGCGCCGTCTCCCGCAGCTTGAGCGCCTCGGCATATTCAGGCGAGGCGTACCATTCCCGCGCGCGGGCCATCGACGGAAACTCCACGATGACGATGGTCTTCGGCGGCGGGCTGCCCTCCACCACGTCCGCAGCGCCGCCTCGTGCGAGGTAACGGCCGCCATATTGCGCGATGGTCGTTGCCGCGCGAGCGCGATAAGCCTCCATCGCAGCTTGATCGCGCACCTCGACCTCGGAGATCACATAGGCCGTCATGCGCGATCTCAGGCAATGGTGTTGACGATGCCGCCTTCCGCTCGCAGCGCCGCGCCGTTGGTGGCCGAGGCTTCCTTCGAGGCAACATAGACCACCATGTTCGCAATCTCCTCGACGCTGGCAAAACGCTGGATCAGCGAGCTCGGGCGATGCTGCTTGACGAAGTTGGCGGCGGCCTCGTCCACGGACTGGCCGTTCTGCTTGGCGAGATCCTTCACGAAGGTCTCGACACCTTCCGACATCGTCGGGCCCGGCAAGACGGAATTGACGGTGACGCCGGTGCCGCGGGTGAGCTGCGCAAGGCCCCGCGCGACCGCAAGCTGCGCCGTCTTGCTCGTGCCGTAGTGGATCATCTCGACGGGAATGTTGAGCCCGGACTCCGACGAGATGAAGACGATGCGGCCCCAATTGCGCTCGAGCATGCCCTTCATGTAGGCCCGCGCCAACCGCACGCCGCTCATCACGTTGACCTCGAAGAAGCGGCTCCAGTCCTCGTCCGGGATCTCGAAAAAATCCTTGGGCTCGAAGATGCCGGCATTGTTGATGAGGATATCGACGCTCGGCAGCGCCGCGACCAGCGCCTTGCAGCCCGCGGCGGTCGAGACGTCGGCGGCTATGCCGCGGACCTTACCACCGGTGCCTTCCAGCTTGCGCACCGCCGCATCGACCTTGTCCTGACCGCGGCCGTTGATCACGACGCTGGCGCCGGAGGCGGCCAAGCCCTTGGCGATGGCATGGCCGATGCCGGCAGTCGAGCCGGTGACGAGAGCGGTTTTTCCGGAAAGGTCGATCTTCATGAATCATCTCCATTGAGGCTGACGGAGATATCGTGCGCTGCACAAGCAGCTTCAATCGTCCCTCACCGACGCGTGAGGAGTTAGCTCCGCGGCGGCAGCGTTCTGAGAAAGGCGACGATGGCATCGAGATCCTGCGCCGTCATGCCGGCATAGGCAGCATAGGCCATCGGCGGCTTCAGCTTGTGCCCGTCGCGCGCGATGCCTTGCGTAATCGCACGTTTGATTTCGTCGTCGCTCCACCGGCCAAGTCCGGCGGCGGGATCGGAGGTGATGTTGGCGGAAACGGACTCGCCCCAAGGTCCCTTGAAGGTGCGACCGCCCTTGCCGCTCGCGCCGGCGAAATCGTGCACGGCGGACGATCCCTCCGGCGTGTGGCACTCCAGGCAATGGGCGATGGTCAGCAGGTATCGGCCGCGCGCCAGCGTGTCGCCCAGCTCGGCCTCGCTGGCCTGCTTGCCGGCATAGGTCGGCGTCTCCGGCTTCGACGCCATCCTGTATTCCGGCGCCGGCACCTCGTGGCGAACCGCCGGCACCGAGCGCAGATACGCGGTGAGCGCGTCGAGATCGCGCGCCGTCAGCACATCGTAGAACGCCGTCGGCATGATCGGCGCCACCCTGGTGCCGTCAGGCCTCCTGCCGCTGACCAGGAACCGCTTCAGCTCGGCATCGCTCCAGCCGCCAATCCCGGTGTCCTTGTCCGGCGTGATGTTGGAGCCAGAGACCTTGAAGCGGGGCTCGTCGAAGACCTGGCTGCCGCCCGAGAGCGCGCGCGACAGATCGGGGCCCTGCGGCCCGCGCGGCGTGTGGCAGTTATGGCAGACCATCACGCTGCCGACGAGATAGGCGCCGCGCTCGACCAGCGTCTCGCCGGAGGCCCGCGACATCGCGAGCGCCAGCACGATCCCCAACACAATCCTCATCGAAAGCCCCCGACCGGAATCGCGTTCACCAGACGATGCGCTGCATGAGATACCGCCGCGCCATACAAAAAAGCGGCGCCCAGGGGCGCCGCTTTCGAAAACTTCAGGCCGACCGGCTTACGCCGCCTCGGCTTCCTTTTCCTGCACCGGACCGGAGTCCTGGCCCTTGGCGTCGACGTCGCGATCGACGAACTCGATCACGGCCATCGCGGCGTTGTCGCCGTAGCGGAAGCCGGCCTTGATGATGCGGGTATAGCCGCCCTGGCGATCCTTGTAACGGGCCGCCAGCACGTCGAACAACTTCTTGACCTGGTCCTTGTCGCGCATCTCGGAGATGGCCTGGCGGCGCATGGCCAGCCCGCCCTTCTTGCCGAGGGTGACGAGCTTCTCGACGATCGGACGAAGCTCCTTGGCCTTGGGCAGCGTGGTGACGATCTGCTCGTGCTTGATCAGCGCCGCGCACATGTTGGCGAACATCGCGCGGCGATGCTCGGCAGTGCGGTTGAGCTTCCGATGAACCTTGCCGTGACGCATTTGACTATTCCTTAGTTCGATACTGCCGCGACGGTTCGTCGGACATGTTGCTCAGGTGGGCTGCCTGCGTTCGCCCGTTCAGTCATTCCGGGGCGGCTCGTAGAGCCGAACCCGGAATCTCGAGGTTCCGGGTTCGATGCTCGCGCATCGCCCCGGAACGACGAATTCTCAGTAGTGATCTTCGAAGCGCTTGGCGAGCTCGTCGATGTTCTCCGGCGGCCAGCCCGGCACTTCCATGCCGAGATGCAGACCCATCTGGGCCAGCACTTCCTTGATCTCGTTCAGCGACTTGCGGCCGAAGTTCGGGGTGCGGAGCATTTCCGCTTCGCTCTTCTGCACGAGGTCGCCGATGTAGACGATGTTGTCGTTCTTCAAGCAGTTGGCCGAACGCACCGACAGCTCGAGCTCGTCCACCTTCTTGAGGAAGGCCGGGTTGAAGGCGAGGTCCGGGATGATCTCCTGGGCGACTTCCTTGCGCGGCTCTTCGAAGTTGACGAACACGTTGAGCTGATCCTGCAGGATGCGGGCGGCGTAGGCCACCGAGTCATCCGGCGAGATCGCGCCGTTGGTCTCGATCGTCATGGTCAGCTTGTCGTAGTCGAGGATCTGGCCCTCGCGGGTGTTCTCGACCTTGTAGGAGACCTTGCGGACCGGCGAATACAGGCTGTCGACCGGGATCAGGCCGATCGGCGCGTCCTCGGGACGGTTGCGCTCGGCCGGCACGTAGCCCTTGCCGGTGGCGACCGTGAACTCCATGCGGATTTCGGCGCCGTCATCGAGGGTGCAGATCTGCAGGTCCGGATTGAGCACGACCACATCGCCAACGGTCTGGATGTCGCCGGCGGTGACGGTGCCCGGCCCCTGCTTCTTCACGACCATGCGCTTGGGGCCTTCGCCCTGCATCTTGATCGCGATGTCCTTGATGTTGAGCACGATGTCGGTGACGTCCTCACGGACGCCCGCGATCGAGGAGAACTCGTGCAGCACGCCGTCGATGTGCACCGACTGTACCGCCGCGCCCTGGAGCGAGGAGAGCAGGATGCGGCGCAGCGCGTTGCCGAGGGTCTGGCCGAAGCCACGCTCGAGCGGCTCGGCGACGATGGTCGCGAAACGCGAGGAGTCGCTGCCGGGCTGAACCTGGAGCTTGTTCGGCCGAATCAGTTCTTGCCAATTTTTCTGGATCGTCACTGTTTCACCCATACAGGCCAGTCGATTTGATCGTTCAAATGCTGGCGTTGGAGAAAGGCCGCAGGTCGCACCTGCGGCTTCTTGCAAAAGCGGTCGCGGGCGCCGATGCGCCCGCAACCGAATATCAAACGCGCCGACGCTTGCGGGGACGGCAACCGTTGTGCGGAATCGTGGTCACGTCGCGGATCGAGGTGACGGTGAAGCCGGCGGCCTGGAGCGCACGGAGCGCCGATTCGCGGCCCGAACCGGGACCGGCGACTTCGACTTCCAGCGTGCGCATGCCGTGCTCCTGCGCCTTCTTGGACACGTCCTCGGCGGCAACCTGCGCCGCGTACGGGGTCGACTTGCGCGAGCCCTTGAAGCCCATCGTGCCGGCGGAGGACCAGGCAATCGTGTTGCCTTGCGCGTCGGTGATGGTGATCGTCGTGTTGTTGAACGAGGAGTTCACGTGCGCAACGCCGGAGGCGATGTTCTTGCGCTCACGACGGCGAACGCGGGTGGCTTCCTTACCCATTGAGTACCTTTCCTGGAGATCTCAAACGCCGCCGTAATGCCAGCGGCTACACCTGTGGAACGAAAAGCGCGTGGCGAAAGGGTCATCCCCTCTTCGCCACACGCCGCGATTGGAACAGAAAACTTACTTCTTCTTGCCGGCGATGGCCTTCGCCGGGCCCTTGCGCGTGCGCGCATTGGTGTGGGTGCGCTGGCCGCGCACCGGCAGACCGCGACGATGACGCAGGCCGCGATAGCAGCCGAGGTCCATCAGACGCTTGATGTTGATGCCGACTTCACGGCGGAGGTCGCCCTCGACGAGATAGTCGCGGTCGATCACTTCGCGGATCTGCAGCACCTCGGCGTCGCTGAGCTGGTTGACGCGACGATCCTCGGGGATCTTCACCTTCTCCAGGATCTCACCGGCGATCTTCTGACCGATGCCATGGATGTACTGAAGCGCGATCAGCACGCGCTTGTTGGTGGGAATGTTCACGCCGGCAATACGGGCCAAGGCCTTCTCTCCTGTCGCCGATCCTCGTCAGGACCGGGCTTAAGTGCTTGTGTTCTCGGGCAGGTGTTCACAAACGCGAACACGACGCCCACCCCCGGTCTTCCTGGGGCCCGGCATCGTCTGAAACTATCCGACTTGGATGCGGGGCTTATTAGGGGATTCCAGGGGCTTTCGTCAACCGCTGCTAGCGTTTGGCTCGCTTTTTCGTGACCTTTTTTGCAGCCTTTTTGGCACCCTTTTTGACCGCCTTCTTCGCAGTCTTTTTGGCGGTCTTTTTGGCTGCCTTCTTCACGGTTTTCTTGGCGGCTTTCTTAGCGGCCTTCTTGGTCGCTTTCTTGGCCGATTTGGCTGTCTTGGGGGCCTTCACAGCCGCCTTGGCGGCCTTTTTAGCCGATTTCGCGGGCTTTTTGGCCGTTTTCGCCGGCTTTTGGGCCGCTGCCTTGGCTGCCTTCGCCTTCTTGGCCGGCGCCGCCTTGGCGGCACTCTTGGCGCGAGTCGCAGGCTCGGCGGTTCCCAGCGCCTGGAGCTGGCGGTCGATGGCGCGAGTGACCTCGTCGATGGCCATCATACCGTCGATGGTCGAGAGCTTCCGGCGCTCGGAATAGTAGTGAATCAGCGGTTCCGTCTGGCTGCGGTAGTTGGCTAACCGCTTGGTCAGGACCTCTGGGGTGTCGTCGAGCCGGACCTCCTCCCCGCGCTCCCGCATCTGGGCGACGCGGGTCTCGACACGGCTCAGAAGCGCGCTCTCGTTGACGCGGAGCTCGATCACGGCGTCGAGCTTGAGGCGCTTGTCCTTCAGCAGCTCGTCCAGCGCCTCGGCCTGCGGCACGGTGCGCGGGAAGCCGTCGAGGATGAAGCCGTTCTGGGCGTCGGGCTGGTCGATGCGGTCGGAGATGATTCCGACCACCACCTCGTCTGGCACCAGGGCGCCGCTGGCCATGATCTCCTTGGCCTTGAGTCCGACCGGCGTTCCCGCCGCAACGGCCGCACGCAGCATCTCGCCGGTCGAGAGCTGGACGATGCCGTGGCGCTGCACCAGGAGCTGCGCCTGCGTCCCCTTGCCCGATCCCGGCGGTCCCAGAAGTATAATTCTCATCGGCGTACGCCCCCCCGATTGGTGAGCGATATTTCGCGCACCTGTGTTTGAAGATCGAGAATAGTGCAAACCACAATCAGCGCTGCACCACCACCCATTTTATAAACTAGCGCATTTCCGTAGGCCAAGAACACCTCGGGAATCAACGATATCGCCGCCAGATAGGTGGCACCGATAGCGGTGGTCAACGACACCACGCGATCGAGATAGGTGGCCGTGGCCTCGCCCGGCGTGACGCCGGGAATCACGCCGCCCTGCCGGGCAAGCGATTCGGCAGCATGATCGGGATCGACGACGAAGGCCGTGTAGACGAAGGCCAGCGTGAAGATCGTGATCGATCCGAGAATGATGTGAGCCTTCTCGCCGAATTCCAAATTCGCGGTGATGGCTTCGACCCAGGATCCATCATCGGATCCGAAGATGACGCCAGCAATAACAACCGGGATCGAGATCGCCCACGGCGCTACGGTCGCAGGCAGCAGGTAGCCGGCGCTGTTGATTTTGATCGGCAGTACCGTCGAACACGAGGGCAGCAAATGCTCCCCGACCCGGCGCGCGGCAAACTGCACCGGAACGTTTCGCCGCGCGCTCTCGACGAAGACGATCAGCGCGACCACCACGATCAGCAAGCTCGCGTTGCCCACCAGAGCGTTGCCGGAGATCGCTCCTCGCCGCAGCTGAGTAAAGAAGCTCGCGACCTCCGACGGCAGTGAAGCCACGATGCTGACGCTCAGCATGAGCGCAAGACCGTTGCCGATCCCGCGGCGCGTGATTTGTTCACTGAGCCAGATCATGACGAGCACCCCGCCGACCAACGAGGCGGTAGCACTCAGGACGAACCAGTCACCGGGATCGACGACCAGTCCTGGCATTTGCCGCATGACGGAGGCGATGCCGAAGGCTTGAAACGCAGCTAGGAGCAGCGCCAGGATTAGCGTGAAACGCGCGAGCTTGCGCCGACCGGCCTCGCCCGACCGGTCGAGCGCTCTCAGCCTGCGCCACACCACGGCGACGAGTTGAACGAGGATTGCGGCCGTCAGATAGGGAAACAGAGACAGCGAGAAGATCGACAGCGGGGCAATCCTGTCCGCCGCGAACCCGCCATGCACCGCCACTCCCGGGACCGGGATCTGCGTACCGAGCCTGAAAAGAAAAAGCGCGCCGATCGTGAAAGCGATGCGGCGCGCTAGCTCGGTCGTCATGTTGCAGTTGGCTACCTGCGGCGGCCGCGCAGCTTCGACTTGCGGATCAGGCCTTCGTACTGATGGGCCAGCAGATAGCCCTGCACCTGCGCCACCGTGTCCATGGTGACGCTGACGACGATCAGCAGCGACGTGCCGCCGAAGTAGAACGGCACCGAGGCGTAAGAGATCAGGATCTCCGGGATCAAGCAGACGATCGCCAGATAGATCGCACCCAGCACCGTGATGCGCGACAGCACGTAGTCGATGTATTCCGCGGTGCGCTCGCCGGGACGGATGCCCGGAATGAAGCCACCGTGCTTCTTCAGATTGTCGGCGGTCTCGGTCGGGTTGAAGACGATCGCGGTGTAGAAGAAGGCGAAGAACACGATCAGCGCCAGATACATGATCAGGAACAGCGGACGGCCATGGCCGAGCTGCGTGGTGATCCACTGGAACCACTCCGGCCCACTGCCCGCGTTGAAGTTCGCAACCGTGGTCGGCAGCAGCAGCAGCGAGGACGCGAAGATCGGCGGGATCACGCCGGAGGTGTTGAGCTTGAGCGGCAGATGCGAGGACTGGCCCTCGAACATCTTGTTGCCGACCTGGCGCTTCGGATACTGGATCAGGAGGCGGCGCTGGGCGCGCTCCATGAACACGATGAAGGCGATCACGGCGACCGCCATGACGATCACGACCAGGATCAAGCCGGTCGACATCGCGCCCTGACGGCCGAGCTCGAGCATGTTGGCGAGCGCGGAAGGCAGCTCGGCGACGATGCCAGCGAGAATGATCAGCGAGATGCCGTTGCCGATGCCGCGCGAGGTGATCTGCTCGCCCAGCCACATCAGGAACATGGTGCCGCCGGTCAGCGTGATCGCGGTGGACAGGCGGAAGAACATGCCGGGATCGCTGACGACGTTGCCGGCGCCCTCGAGGCCGACCGCGATGCCGTAAGACTGGAACGCGGCCAGGATCACGGTGAGATAGCGGGTGTACTGGTTCAGCAGCTTGCGGCCAGACTCGCCTTCCTTCTTCAGCGCCTCGAGTTGCGGCGAGACGGTGGTGAGGAGCTGGATGATGATCGAGGCCGAGATGTACGGCATGATGTTCAGCGCGAAGATTGCCATGCGGTGGATACCGCCGCCGGCGAACATGTTGAACATGCCGAGGATGCCGCCCGCCTGGGAGCGGAACACCTGCTCCCAGATATTGGGGTCGATGCCGGGCAGCGGGATGTAGGTCCCGAGCCGATAAACGAGCAGCGCACCCAGGGTGAACCAGATGCGCTTCTTCAGTTCGTCAGCCTTGGCAAACGCACCGAAATTGAGATTGGCTGCCAGTTGTTCCGCTGCAGAGGCCATCTTGGACTTTCTCCCGCCGCCTATTGCGCCGTCATGCCCGCGGCCGGGCTACACCAAACCGCGATCATATCGCGCTTTGGGCTACCGCTTCAGCATGATCTTTTGGGATCATGCCGTGCCGGACGCCGGACATTATCTGGGGCTCGGCTTCGATAAGTCCATCGTCCCGCATACGTAAAGGCCCGCGAGCTGCGGGCCAATGACGCAGTTGTTACGCCGCCTCGCCTTCTTCCTTGGCCGGGGCGAGGATCTTCACCGAACCGCCGGCCTTCTCGACCGCGGCGATCGCGGTCTTGGTGGCGCCGTGCACTTCGATGTTGAGCTTCGACTTGAGCTCGCCGCGGCCGAGCAGCCGGACGCCGCCCTTGGCGCGGCGCAGCACGCCGCCCTTCACCAGGGCCTCGACGTTCACGACGCTGCCGGCGTCGATCTTCTTGGCATCGACCGCTTCCTGGAGCCGGTCGAGATTGATCTCGGCGAACTCGATGCGGAAGATGTTGTTGAAGCCACGCTTGGGCAGACGGCGATGCAAGGGCATCTGACCGCCTTCGAAGCCCTTGATGCGCACGCCCGAACGCGCGGTCTGGCCCTTGCCGCCGCGGCCGGACTGCTTGCCCTTGCCCGAACCGATGCCGCGGCCGACGCGCATACGCTTTTTGCGCGAGCCGGCGTTGTCGGCGATATCGCTGAGCTTCATCGCCCTTCTCCTTGTGTCTTGCGCACGATCTTCACCGAAAACGGGTAGCCCGCGTTCGGGATCGCACGCCGCTTCTTACTTCTCGTCGACGATGCGGACGAGATGGTGAACCTTCAGGATCATGCCGCGGACCGCAGGGGTATCCTGCAGCTCGCTGGTGCGACCGATCTTGTTGAGCTTGAGCCCGATCAGCGTCGAGCGCTGCGAGTGATGGCGGCGGATCGCGCTGCCGATCTGCTCGAGCTTGATCGTCTTGCTGGCCTTGGCCATGGGAGTCTACTCCAAGCTTCCGTTAGTCGGCAGCCGCCTCGGCATCGCCACCGATACGGCGCGACTGCAGAGTGGACACCTTGATGTTGCGGCGGGCTGCGACCGAACGCGGCGAATCCTGATGCTTCAGCGCGTCGAAAGTTGCGCGAACCATGTTGTAGGGGTTCGACGAGCCGATCGACTTGGCGACCACGTCCTGGACGCCGAGCGTCTCGAACACGGCGCGCATCGGGCCGCCGGCGATGATGCCGGTACCGGCGGGAGCTGCACGCAGGTAGACACGGCCCGCGCCATGACGGCCGGCGATGTCGTGATGGAGCGTGCGGCCCTCGCGCAGCGAGACGCGGGTCAGGTTGCGCTTGGCGGACTCGGTGGCCTTGCGGATCGCCTCGGGCACTTCGCGAGCCTTGCCGTGACCGAAGCCGGCGCGGCCCTTCTGGTCGCCGATCACGACCAGCGCTGCGAAACCGAAGCGTTTGCCGCCCTTGACCACCTTGGCCACGCGGTTGATGTGGACGAGCTTGTCGACGAACTCGCTGTCGCGCTCCTCGCGCTCCCTGCGTTCACGTCCGCCACCGCGTTGATCGCGTCCACCACGCTGTTCGCGTTCTGCCATGGTTTTTCCAATCCTTCAGAGGCTTACGCCTCAATCCTCAAATTCCGTTAGAAGCTCAGCCCACTCTCACGCGCTGCGTCGGCGAGAGCCTTGACGCGCCCGTGATAGAGATAGCTGCCGCGATCGAACACGACTTCCTTGACACCCTTCTCGGCGGCGCGCTCGGCCAGCAACTTGCCGACCGCCTTCGCCGCATCGATGTCGGCGCCGGTCTTGCCGCCGTCGCGCATCGACTTCTCGAGCGACGAGGCGGAGGCCAGCGTCTCGCCCTTCAGGTCGTCGATGACCTGGGCGTAGATGTGCTTGGACGAGCGGAACACCGACAGACGGGGACGGCCACCACCGGAGCGGCGCAGCTTCAGCCGCACACTCCGCTTGCGCCGGGCATTCGTAACCTTGGCTTTGGACATGACCGGCTCCGTTACTTCTTCTTGCCTTCCTTGCGGAAGATGAATTCGCCAACATACTTCACGCCCTTGCCCTTGTAGGGCTCCGGCGGACGATAGGAGCGAATCTCGGCGGCGACCTGGCCGACACGCTGGATGTCGCTGCCAGTCACCGTGATCTCGGTCGGCTTCGGCACGGTGATCGTGATCCCTTCCGGGATCGCGTAGACCACATCGTGGCTGTAGCCGAGCGCGAGCTGCAGGTTCTTGCCCTGCATCGCGGCGCGATAACCGACGCCGGTGATCTCGAGCTTCTTCTCGAAACCCTTGGTGACGCCTTCGACCAGATTCGCGACCTGAGCGCGAGCGGTACCATACAGCGCGCGGGCGCGGTTGGTCTCGGCGCGCGGCTTGACCTTGATCTGGCCGCTCTCGAGCTTCACTTCGACGTCGTCATGAACGACGAACTGAAGCTGGCCCTTCGGGCCCTTCATCTTGACGGTTTGCCCATCGACGGTCGCGGTCACACCCGACGGAACCGCCACAGGCCTTTTGCCAACACGTGACATGGATCAAAAATCCTTCTCAGAACACCGTGAAGAGGACTTCACCGCCCACATTCGCGTCGCGCGCGCTGTGGTCGGCCATGATCCCCTTCGGCGTCGACAACACCGAAATGCCGAGCCCGTTGTTGACCCGCGGCAGGTTCTTCACCGAGGCGTAGACACGACGCCCGGGCTTGGAAACACGTTCGATCTCGCGGATGACGGGCTCGCCGTCGAAATACTTCAGCTCGATCTCGATCTCGCTGCGACCCGAGGAATGCTCGAGCGTGGCGTAGCCGCGGATGTAACCCTCGGTCTTGAGGACCTCGAGCACGTTCTCGCGCATCTTCGAGCCAGGCGTGGAGACCTTGCTCTTGGAGCGCATCTGCGCGTTGCGGATACGGGTGATCAGATCGCTGATTGGATCGTGCGTAGACATCTAAACGACCCTCCTTACCAGCTGGACTTCACGAGGCCCGGGACCATGCCCTTGGAGCCAAGTTCGCGCAGCGCGATACGGGACAGCTTGTTCTTGCGATAGTTCGAGCGCGGGCGGCCCGACAGCTCGCAACGCAGGCGGATGCGGGTGGCCGACGAGTTGCGCGGCATTTCGGCCAGCTTCAACGTCGCAGCGAAACGCTCTTCCATCGGCAGCTTCTTGTCGGCGATGATCGCCTTCAACCGCTCGCGCTTGGCGGCGGCGTTCTTCACCATCCGCTTGCGCCGGTTGTTCTTCTCGACTGAACTCTTCTTTGCCATGCTTGGCTCCTGGGTATCCGCGTTTGAGAGGCTTTAAGTCAGCGTCTCACTGCCGGAACGGGAAATTGAAAGCGGTCAACAAGGCCCTCGCCTCTTCGTCGGTCTTGGCCGTGGTGCAGACGGTGATGTCCATACCGCGGGCTTCCGTGACCTTGTCGAAGTCGATCTCGGGGAAAATGATGTGCTCCTTGATGCCGAGCGAGTAGTTGCCGCGGCCGTCGAAGCTCTTCGGGTTCAGGCCGCGGAAGTCGCGGACGCGCGGCAGCGCGACCGTCACCAGGCGATCGATGAACTCGTACATGCGGGCCTTGCGCAGCGTGACCTTGCAGCCGATCGGCTGGTTCTCACGCAGCTTGAAGGTCGCGATCGCGATACGCGAGTAGGTCACGATCGCCTTCTGGCCGGCGATCTGGGTCAGCTCGGCAGCGGCGTTCTCGGCCTTCTTGCGGTCGTTGACGCTGTCGCCAACGCCCATGTTCAGCACGATCTTGTCCAGGCGCGGAACCTGCATCACGTTCTCATAACCGAACTTCTCGGTCATGGCCGTGCGGATCTTCGCATCGTATTCCGCGCGCAGGCGCGGGGTGTAAGCGGCCTCAGCCATCGATCTCAGCTCCCGAGCTCTTGGCGATGCGGACCTTCTTGCCGTCCGCCAGAATCTTGAATCCGACGCGGGTCGGCTTTCCGTCCTTGCCGACATACGCGATGTTGGACAGTTGGATCGGCGACTCCTTCGAGATGATGCCGCCCTCCTGGGCCTGCGTCTGCTTCTGGTGACGCTTGACCATGTTGATGCCGCGCACCAGCGCGGTGCCGGCGTCGGGGCGAACCTCGAACACTTCGCCGGTACGGCCCTTGTCGCGACCGGTCAGCACGACGACCTTGTCGCCCTTGCGGATCTTCGCAGCCATCACAGCACCTCCGGCGCGAGCGAGATGATCTTCATGTGGTTCTTGGCGCGCAGCTCGCGCGGCACGGGCCCGAAGATACGGGTGCCGACCGGCTCGGACTGATTGTTGATCAGCACGGCGGCGTTGCGGTCGAAGCGGATGACAGAACCGTCGGCGCGGCGGATGTCCTTGCGGACGCGCACCACGACGGCCTTCATCACGTCGCCCTTCTTCACCTTGCCACGCGGAATTGCTTCCTTGATCGAGACGACGATGATGTCGCCGATCGTGGCGTAGCGGCGCTTGGAGCCCCCGAGCACCTTGATACACATGACACGGCGTGCGCCAGAATTATCGGCCACGTCGAGGTTGGTCTGCATCTGAATCATTGATGCACCTCGTCCTCTTCTCTTTGCGCCAGCCCAGCCGGCGCTCAACATTTCCCTGAAGTCAGTCGGCTAAAGCCAACAGATCAGGCGCTTTTCTTGTGTTCGCCCCGGATCACGACCCAGCGCTTCAACTTCGAGATCGGCTTCGTTTCCTCGATCCACACCATGTCGCCCGGCTTGAACTGGCTGCTCTCGTCGTGCGCGTGGTAGTTCTTCGAACGGCGGATCGTCTTCTTGTAGATCGGGTGCGTGAAGCGGCGATCGACGCGCACCACGATGGTCTTGGCTTGCTTGTCGCTGACGACCACGCCCTGCAAAGTACGTTTCGGCATCTTCGTAAGCCTCTTACTTCTTCTTCGCGCGCGACTGCGCGGCGACGGTCTTGATCCGGGCGATGTCACGGCGAGCCTCGCGCAGGCGCGAGGTGTTCTCGAGCTGCCCGGTGGCGCGCTGGAAGCGCAGGTTGAAGCGCTCCTTCTTCAGGTTCAGGATGGCGTCATCCTGCTGGTCGGGGCTCATCGCGCGGATGTCTTCGATCTTCATCTGTGCCATGGCCATTACTCCGCAATGCGCTCGACGAAGCGCGTCTTGATCGGCAGCTTGGCGGCCGCCAGGGTCAGCGCCTCACGCGCCGTCTGGGTGTTGACGCCGTCGATCTCGAACAGCACCCGGCCCGGCTTGACGCGAGCCACCCACAATTCCGGCGAACCCTTGCCGGAGCCCATGCGGACTTCGGCCGGCTTCTTCGACACCGGAAGGTCGGGGAACACGCGGATCCAGACGCGGCCGGCGCGCTTCATGTGGCGGGTCAGCGCGCGGCGAGCGGCTTCGATCTGGCGCGCGGTGATGCGCTCAGGCTCGGTCGCCTTCAGGCCGAACTGGCCGAACGCCAACGTCGCGCCCGATGACGCAACGCCGTGGATACGGCCCTTATGCGCCTTCCGGAACTTCGTTTTCTTAGGTTGCATCATGGCTTTAAGCCCTCAAATTCTCAGGTCGATCAGGCCGCAGCGTTGTCGCGGCGCCCACGGCCACCACGATCACCACCGCCGCTGCTCTCGCCTTCGGCCATTCTCTTGTCCTGGGCCATCGGATCGTGCTCGAGGATCTCGCCCTTGAAGATCCAGACCTTGACGCCGCAGGTGCCGAAGGTCGTGAACGCGGTCGCAACGCCGTAGTCGATGTCGGCGCGCAGCGTGTGCAGCGGCACGCGACCTTCGCGATACCACTCCATGCGCGCGATTTCCGCACCGCCCAGACGACCCGAGCAGTTGATGCGGATGCCTTCCGCGCCGAGACGCATCGCCGACTGAACGGCGCGCTTCATGGCGCGGCGGAACGCCACGCGGCGCTCGAGCTGCTGCGCGATCGACTCGGCCACCAGCGTCGCATCGAGCTCCGGCTTGCGGATCTCGACGATGTTGATGACGACGTCGGACGAGGTGATGTCCGCGACCTTCTTGCGCAGCTTGTCGATGTCGGCGCCCTTCTTGCCGATCACCACGCCCGGACGAGCCGAGTGGATGGTGACGCGGCACTTCTTGTGCGGACGCTCGATCACGATGCGGGCGACGGCCGCCTGCTTGAGCTCCTTGTGCAGGATCTCACGGATCTTGACGTCCTCATGCAGCAGCTTGCCGTATTCCTGCTTGCCGGCGAACCAGCGGGAATCCCAGGTCCGGTTGATGCCGAGACGCAGACCGATCGGATTGATCTTTTGACCCATCGTGTGCTCCTGCGTCCCTTAGGCCGCTGCTTCGGCTTCGACCTGACGAACGATGATCGTCAGCTGCGAAAATGGTTTGTAGACACGGCCCGAGCGGCCACGGCCACGGGCGGCAAAGCGCTTCATCACGAGGCCGTTGCCGACGAAGGCCTGCGCCACGACGAGATCGTCGACGTCCAGGTCGTGGTTGTTCTCGGCGTTTGCGATAGCCGATTCCAGGCACTTCTTCACGTCGACCGCGATCCGCTTGCGCGAAAACTGCAGGTCGGCGAGCGCAGCAGCCGCCTTCCGGCCGCGAATGAGCTGGGCGACCAGGTTGAGCTTCTGCGGGCTCACCCGCAGCATGCGGGCGACCGCCTTGGCCTCGTTCTCGGCGAGGCTCCGTTCGCGCTTGGGTTTGCTCATCGTTTAATCCTCAAGCCTTCTTGGCTTTCTTGTCGCCCGAGTGGCCATGGAAGGTCCGGGTCGGCGAGAACTCGCCGAACTTGTGACCCACCATTTCCTCGTTGACGGCGACCGGTACGTGCTTCTGACCGTTGTAGACGCCGAAGGTCAGGCCGACGAACTGCGGCAGGATCGTCGAGCGACGGCTCCAGATCTTGATGACATCGTGACGGCCGGACGAACGGGCGGCATCTGCCTTCTTGAGCAGAGAACCCTCGACGAACGGGCCTTTCCAGACTGAACGAACCATGTCCGGCGTTCCTTACTTCTTCCGCTTGTGGCGGCTTAGGAGAATGAATTTGTTGGTCGACTTGTTGGTGCGGGTCTTCTTGCCCTTGGTCGGCTTGCCCCACGGGGTGACCGGGTGGCGACCGCCCGAGGTACGACCTTCACCACCGCCGTGCGGATGGTCGATCGGGTTCATCGAAACACCGCGGTTGTGCGGCTTGCGGCCCAGCCAACGGTTACGGCCGGCCTTGCCGATCGAGGTGTTCATGTGATCGGGGTTCGACACCGCGCCGATCGTGCCGCGGCAACGGCCGTGCACGAGACGCTGCTCACCCGAGTTCAGGCGGACGATGACGTAATCCTGGTCGCGGCCGACGAGCTGGGCGTAGGTGCCCGCGGAACGAGCGAGCTGGCCGCCCTTCCCGATCTTGACCTCGATGTTGTGGATGATCGTTCCGACCGGCATGTTGCCGAGCGGCATGACGTTGCCCGGCTTCACGTCGACGTAGTTGCCGGCGACGATGGTGTCACCCACGGCCAGGCGCTGCGGTGCCAGGATGTAGGCCTGCTCACCGTCCTGGTACTTGATCAGCGCGATGAACGCGGTGCGGTTCGGATCGTATTCGAGGCGCTCGACCGTCGCGGGCGCGTCGACCCTGTCGCGCTTGAAGTCGACGATGCGCAGCGTCTGCTTGTGACCGCCGCCGCGGAAACGCACGGTGATGCGACCAGTGTTGTTGCGGCCGCCCGAGGAATGCTTGCCCTCGGTGAGCGCCTTGACCGGCTTGCCCTTGTACAGGGCCGAACGATCGACCATGACCAGCTGGCGCTGGCCCGGCGTCGTGGGATTGAATGTCTTCAGTGCCATCGTCGTGCGACCTTACAGACCGGTGGTGACGTCGATCCGGTGACCCTCTTCGAGGGTCACGATCGCGCGCTTGCTGTTCGACTGAGAGCCGAGATTGCCGCGGAAGACCTTGGTCTTGCCCTTGCGGACCAGCGTGTTGACGCTCTTGACCTTGACGTCGAAGAGCTTCTCGATCGCTTCCTTGATCTGCGGCTTGGTCGCCTTGGCGGCAACCTTGAACAGCACCTTGTTGTGCTCCGAAGCGATCGTCGCCTTTTCGGTCACGACCGGCGACAGGATCACGTCGTAGTGGCGAGGCTCGATGTTCTTGCTCATTTGAAGCGCGCCTCCAGCGCATCGATGGCGGCCTTGGTCAGAACGAGCTTCTGGCGGCGCAGGATGTCATAGACGTTGATGCCCTGGATCGGCAGCACATCCATGTTCGGGATGTTGCGGGCAGCAGCGGCAAAGCCGTTGTTCACCTCGGCGCCGTCGATGATCAGCGCGTTGGTGAGGCCCAGGCCCGAGAAATGACCGAGCAGCGCCTTGGTCTTCGCGGCTTCCAGCGCGGCCTTGTCGATCACGAGCAGATCGCCGTCCTTGGCCTTGGCCGAGAGAGCGTGCTTGAGAGCGAGAGCACGAACCTTCTTCGGAAGATCGGTGGCGTGCGAACGCACCACCGGACCGAAGGCGCGGCCACCGCCACGGAACTGCGGCACGCGGGCCGAGCCGTGACGAGCACCGCCGGTGCCCTTCTGCTTGTACATCTTCTTGCCGGTACGCCAGATCTCGGCGCGGCCCTTGGCTTTGTGGGTGCCGGCCTGACGCTTGTTGAGCTGCCACTGCACGCAGCGTGCAATGATGTCCTGGCGCGGCTCGAGACCGAAAATGGCGTCGGACAGCTGGACGGAGCCGGCTTCCTTACCTTCGAGGGTGGTGACCTTCAATTCCATCTCACGCCTCCTGCGCAGCCGGAGCAGCGTCCGCTTCGCCAGCAACCTTGAACTTGCCGGGCTTCGGAGCTTCCTTCGGCAGCGGCTTCTTGACGGCGTCGCGCACGCGGATCCAGCCGCCCTTGGAGCCGGGAACGGCACCTTCGACGAGGATCAGGCCGCGCTCGACATCGAGCTGAACGACGCGGAGGTTGAGCGTGGTGATGCGGTCGACACCCATGTGGCCGGGCATCTTCTTGTTCTTCCAGGTCTTGCCGGGGTCCTGACGGCCACCGGTCGAACCGATCGAACGGTGCGAGACCGACACGCCGTGAGTGGCGCGCAGACCGCCGAAGTTCCAGCGCTTCATGCCGCCGGCGAAGCCCTTACCGACCGAGGTGCCGGTGACATCGACGAACTGGCCGACGACGAAGTGGTCCGCGAGGATCTCGGCGCCGACGGGGATCATCTGATCCGCGGAAACGCGAAATTCCTCGACCTGCCGCTTCGGCTCGACCTTGGCGACCGCGAACTGGCCGCGTTCAGCCTTGGGCATGTACACGGTTTTGCGGGCGCCAGAACCAAGCTGGAGCGCGACGTAACCGTTCTTCTCTTCAGTGCGGTGGCCTACGACCTGGCAATTGCCGAGCTTCAGCACGGTCACGGGGATATGTTCGCCGGCCTCCGTAAAGACCCGCGTCATCCCGACCTTTTGTGCGATCACTCCGGAGCGCATCGGCGTGCTTCCTGTTCTTTCTGTCCGCTAGTGGCGAACGTGATCCAAAAATCTTAGAGCTTGATCTCGACGTCGACACCGGCGGCCAGGTCGAGCTTCATCAAAGCATCGACGGTCTGCGGGGTCGGATCGACGATGTCGAGCAGGCGCTTGTGAGTGCGCATCTCGAACTGCTCGCGGCTCTTCTTGTCGACGTGGGGCGAACGGTTGACGGTGAACTTCTCGATGCGGGTGGGCAGCGGAATGGGTCCGCGGACCTGCGCGCCGGTGCGCTTCGCCGTGTTCACGATCTCGCGGGTCGACGTATCGAGGATACGATGGTCGAACGCCTTGAGACGGATACGAATATTTTGGCCGTTCATTGCCGTGCTTTCTCTAGTGAGTGGCGAGTAGCGAGTAGCGAATAGAATTCCCTATTCGCCACTCACCATTCCCTATTCGCTTGTTACTCGATGATCGAGGCGACGACGCCGGCGCCGACGGTGCGGCCACCTTCGCGGATCGCGAAGCGGAGCTTCTCTTCCATCGCGATCGGCACGATCAGGTGCACTTCCATCGCGATGTTGTCGCCCGGCATCACCATCTCGGTACCTTCCGGCAGATGCACGACACCGGTCACGTCGGTGGTGCGGAAGTAGAACTGCGGACGGTAGTTGGTGAAGAACGGGGTGTGGCGACCGCCCTCTTCCTTGGTGAGGATGTAAGCCTCAGCCTTGAACTTGGTGTGCGGCTTGACCGAACCCGGCTTGCACAGCACCTGGCCGCGCTCGACGTCTTCACGCTTGGTGCCGCGGAGCAGCGCACCGATGTTGTCGCCGGCCTGGCCCTGATCGAGTAGCTTGCGGAACATTTCGACGCCGGTGACGGTCGTCTTCTGGGTGGCGCGCAGACCGACGATCTCGATTTCCTCGCCGACCTTGACGATGCCGCGCTCGACACGGCCGGTCACGACGGTGCCGCGGCCCGAGATCGAGAACACGTCTTCAACCGGCATCAGGAACGGCTGGTCGATCGGACGCTCCGGCTGCGGGATGTACTCGTCGACGTTCTTCATCAGCTCGAGGATGGCGTCGTGGCCGAGCTTCTTGTCCGAATCTTCGAGAGCGGCGAGCGCCGAACCCTTGATGATCGGGATCTTGTCGCCCGGGAAGTCGTACTTCGAGAGCAGCTCGCGAACTTCGAGCTCGACGAGCTCGAGCAGTTCCGGATCGTCGACCATGTCGCACTTGTTCAGGAACACGACCAGCGCGGGCACGCCGACCTGGCGGGCGAGCAGGATGTGCTCGCGGGTCTGCGGCATCGGGCCGTCAGCGGCCGACACGACCAGGATCGCACCGTCCATCTGGGCGGCGCCGGTGATCATGTTCTTCACGTAGTCGGCGTGGCCGGGGCAGTCGACGTGGGCGTAGTGGCGGTTCGGCGTCTCGTACTCGACGTGCGCGGTCGAGATGGTGATGCCGCGCGCCTTCTCTTCCGGCGCCTTGTCGATCTGATCGTACGCGGTGAACGTCGCACCGCCGGCTTCGGCGAGAACCTTGGTGATCGCCGCGGTCAGCGACGTCTTGCCATGGTCGACGTGACCGATGGTGCCGATGTTGCAGTGCGGCTTGTTACGTTCAAACTTTGCTTTGGCCATTTGACTCTCCGTTCAATCGTCAGTTCGTGACCGACGACAATCAGGCAAACTTCTTCTGGACTTCTGCCGACACGTTGGCCGGCGCTTCTGCGTAGTGGTCGAACTGCATGGTGAAGGTTGCGCGACCCTGGCTCATCGAGCGCAGGTTATTCACGTAACCGAACATGTTCATGAGCGGCACCATCGCGTTGATGACGTTAGCGTTGCCGCGCATGTCTTGACCCTGGATCTGACCGCGCCGGGAATTCAGGTCGCCGATGACCGAGCCGGTGTAGTCTTCCGGGGTCACCACTTCGACCTTCATGATCGGCTCGAGCAGGACGGACTTGCCCTTCTGCAGCGCTTCGCGGAATGCCGCGCGCGATGCGATTTCGAAGGCGAGCGCCGACGAGTCGACGTCGTGATACTTGCCGTCGACGAGTTGAACCTTGACGTCGACCACGGGGAAGCCCGCGACCACGCCAGAGCTCATCACGCTGTTGAGGCCCTTTTCGACGCCGGGGATGTATTCCTTCGGAACAGCACCGCCGACGATCTTGGACTCGAACTCGTAACCCTTGCCGGGCTCGTTCGGCTCGACCACGATCGACACTTCCGCGAACTGACCGGTACCGCCGGTCTGCTTCTTGTGGGTGTACTTGACCTCGGCCTTCTTGGTGACGCGCTCACGGAACGCAACCTGCGGCGCGCCGATGTTGGCGTCGACCTTGTAGGTGCGGCGGAGAATGTCGACCTTGATGTCGAGATGGAGTTCGCCCATGCCCTTGAGGATGGTCTGGCCGGACTCCTGGTCGGTCGACACGCGGAAGGACGGATCCTCCGCGGCCAGCTTCGCCAGCGCCACGCCCAGCTTTTCCTGGTCGGCCTTGGACTTCGGCTCGATCGCGATCTCGATGACCGGCTCGGGGAATTCCATCTTCTCCAGGATCACCTGCTTGTCGGGATCGCACAGCGTGTCACCGGTGCGCGCTTCCTTCAGGCCGGCCAGCGCGACGATGTCGCCGGCATAGGCTTCCTTGATGTCTTCGCGGTTGTTCGCATGCATCAAGAGCATGCGCCCGATGCGCTCCTTCTTCTCGCGGGTCGAGTTCACGACGCCGGTGCCGCTCTGCAGAACGCCGGAGTAGATGCGGCAGAAGGTGATGGTGCCGACGAACGGGTCGTCCATGATCTTGAACGCGAGCAGAGCCAGCGGCTCCTTGTCGTCCGCCTTGCGCACGACCTCGTTGCCGCGGTCGTCGGTGCCCTTGATCGCGGGCACGTCGATCGGCGACGGCAGATAGTCGACGACGGCGTCGAGCAGCGGCTGCACGCCCTTGTTCTTGAAGGCCGAGCCGCACAGCACGGGATAGAACGCGCCGGTCAGAACCGCCTTGCGGATCAGGCGCTTCAGCGTCTCTTCGTCCGGCTCCTTGCCGTCGAGATAGGCGGCCATGGCGTCGTCGTCGAGCTCGACGGCGGCTTCCACCATCTTCTCGCGGTATTCCTTGGCCTGCTCGACCAGATCTTCCGGGATATCGACATAGTCGAACTTCGCGCCGAGCGATTCATCGTTCCAGATGATGCCCTGCATCTTCACGAGGTCGACGAGACCCTTGAAGTTGTTCTCGGCACCGATCGGAAGCTGGATCGCGATCGGCTTCGCGCCCAGGCGGTCGACGATGTCGGCCAGGCACTTGAAGAAGTCAGCGCCGGTCTTGTCCATCTTGTTGGCGAAGACGATGCGCGGAACCTTGTACTTGTCGCCCTGGCGCCAGACGGTCTCGGTCTGGGGCTCGACGCCCTGGTTCGAGTCGAGCACGCAGACGGCGCCGTCGAGCACGCGCAGCGAACGCTCGACTTCGATGGTGAAGTCGACGTGGCCGGGAGTGTCGATGATGTTCAGGCGCTTGCCGGCCCAGAACGCGGTGGTGGCAGCCGAGGTGATCGTGATGCCACGCTCCTGCTCCTGCTCCATCCAGTCCATCGTCGCGGCACCTTCGTGCACTTCGCCGATCTTGTGGCTCTTGCCGGTGTAATAGAGGATGCGCTCGGTGGTCGTGGTCTTGCCGGCATCGATATGCGCCATGATACCGAAGTTGCGGTAATTCTCTATGGCATGAACGCGGGGCATAGGATGTTCCTTAGATTCCGTGTTTCGCCGTTACCAGCGATAGTGCGAGAAGGCGCGGTTGGCTTCCGCCATCCGGTGCACGTCTTCGCGCTTCTTGACGGCGTTTCCGCGATTATTCGAGGCGTCCAGCAGCTCGGCCGAGAGGCGCTCGGTCATGGTCTTCTCGTTGCGATCGCGCGCGGCCGAGATCAGCCAGCGAATGCCCAGCGCCTGCCGGCGGGTCGAACGAACCTCGACCGGAACCTGGTAGGTGGCGCCGCCGACGCGGCGGGAGCGCACTTCGATCGTCGGCATGACGTTCTCGAGTGCCTGCTCGAACACGCCGAGCGGGTTCTGCTTGGTCTTGGATTCGATGATGCCGAACGCACCGTAGACGATGCCTTCCGCGACCGACTTCTTGCCGGCGTACATCACCGAGTTCATGAACTTCGTGACGATGATGTTCCCGAACTTCGGATCGGGAAGAACTTCGCGCTTTTCCGCTGAGTGGCGACGAGACATGGAGCTGGTTCCCGCTTACTTCGGACGCTTCGCGCCGTACTTCGAACGACGCTGCTTACGGTTCTTGACGCCCTGGGTATCCAGAACGCCGCGGAGGATGTGGTAGCGCACGCCGGGCAAGTCCTTGACGCGACCGCCGCGGATCATGACCACCGAGTGCTCCTGGAGGTTATGGCCCTCACCGGGGATGTAGCCGATCACCTCGAAGCCGTTGGTCAGGCGCACCTTGGCGACCTTACGAAGCGCCGAGTTCGGCTTCTTCGGGGTCGTGGTGTAGACGCGGGTGCAAACACCACGCTTCTGCGGCGACTGCTGCAGCGCAGGCACCTTCTTGCGCGACTTCTGCACTTCACGCGGTTGAGCGATCAGCTGGTTGATCGTCGGCATCCTGGCCTTACCCTTTGTTGTGTCGCGAACCCTTTTGAGATCCGCTGTCTTGCCGCAGCCCGTTGCCGGGACTGCAAATTCTTTCGAGCCACCTGCCCGACGAGGCCGCCCGGCGCGGAACAATCCGCACAAAGCGAAATCGCGCCAACCGCCCCATCAACGGGCGGAAAGCGCTTCGACGCCACAGAGGACCGCAGTATCAAGGCCGTTCAGCGTAAAGCCGCGGCCCGCGCACTGAGGTCATGCATCCGAATTCGATCTCAAGAGAACGGGCTCAAGAGAACTAGAATCGCACTGGCATTGCCTAGCTATGATCGACAGCGTTTGAGCGGCATTCGTCGAGGTTGGTGCCCGTCTTGAGCGACCCTCTTGGATCTAGTCCTTGCGGCTCTAGTCTTTGGAGGTCTGACGGGTGGCCCGTTCCGACGCTGGCGATGCTCACCGCCTGTCGTTAAGTGAGGCGCTTTCTATAAGTGGGAGTCGCTCAAGTCAAGGCGAAACGACAGTCACGAAGCGCTTCAGGAGCCTGTCAAAACAGCCGTTTGCGCCCCTCACCGCCTCTTCTTGATATGGGCGTGCGGCTCACATTTCGCCAGCCCCCAAGCAATTTATACCCGGACATAAAGCAATTTTATGACGCTTAGTAGGTCTGTTTTGCGCTCACAATGCGTTAAAGCGCGTTAATCTCTTCACTTCGACTGGGATCAGCGACGAGAACTTCACCACGACCGACGGAACACGTCCCTGCTCGACCGACGCCCATCTTTGCTCGGCCCGGCTCAATCCGCATGAGAGCCATCCCGCCTGGGGCCTCGAATCGAAGAATCACGGGACGTGCCGAGCGAGACGCCGATGGAGATTCGCAGAATCAGTGCGCGCCTCACTCCTCGTCGTCGTCCTCGTCATCCTCGAGGTCGTCTTCGTCCTCGTCGTCCTCGTCCATGTCGTCATCGGCAACAGCGGCCGCGCCATGCGGCTGGTGGATCTGGTCGTTCCAGAGCTTGCGATAGGTTCCGTTCTTGGCGAGCAGCTGCGCATGCGAGCCGCGTTCGATCGCCCTGCCCCCGGAAATCACGATGATCTCGTCCATCTCCACCACCGATGTCAGGCGGTGGGTGGACCAGATCATGGTGCGACCCTTGGCGACCTTGAGCAAGGTGCGGTTGATCGCCGCTTCCGTGGTCTGGTCCAGCGCCGAGGTGGCCTCGTCCAGCAGCAGCACGGAAGGATTGCGGATGACCGCACGCGCGATTGCGATGCGCTGGCGCTGGCCGCCCGACAGGGTGTCGCCACGCTCGCCGACCGGCGTGTCGTAGCGTTGCGGCAGGCTCATGATGTAGCGGTGGATCTCGGCCTTCTTGGCCGCCTCCTCCACCTCCGCGTCGGTCGCGCCCTCCTTGCCGAGCCGGATGTTCTCGCGGATCGACATGTTGAACAGCATGTTCTCCTGGAACACCACGGCCATGCTCCGGCGCAGCGAATCCAGCGTCACCTTGCGGACGTCGACGCCGTCGATGGTGACGCGCCCCTCGTCGGGCACGTAGAGCCGCAGGATCAGGTTGAGCAACGTGCTCTTGCCGGAGCCGCTCGGGCCGACGATTGCGATGCGCTTGCCCGCGTTGAGCTTGAGGCTGAGATTGTCCAGCACCCGCGTCTGGCTACCCTCGTACTGGAATGTGACGTGATCGAAGGTGATGTCGTTGGTGATGCGCGGCAGATCGGGAGCGCCGGGGCGATCGGCGGCGCGGGTCGGCTCGTCCAGCAGCTCCTGCATGTGCCGGATCGCGGCAGCCGAGGAGATCGACACCGGGATGAAGTGCATCACATGGGCGATGTTGTAGGAAACCTCCCAGAACGCGCTCTCGAAGGTGACGAAGGTGCCGATGGTGATCTGGCCCTTGGTCGCCAGGTAAGCGCCGATCGCGAGCACCACGAGGTGCAGCATCAGCACCGAGATGGTGACCGTCCGCTCCACCATGGTCGACAGGAACGCGGCCGAGGCGATCTTGTCGCGCGTCGCGTCGTTGCGGAAGCTGAAGAAGCCGAACATCCTGCGCTGCAGGCTGAACGCCTTGATCACCGCCTGCGCCGCCACGTTCTCCTGCACCATGCCGAGCAGTGCGCTCTCGTTGAGCTTCTGCTCGTAATTGGCCTGCACCGCCTTGGGCGTCAGGATCCGCGGGCCGATCAGCGTGATCGGGAACACCAGCAGCGCGACCACCGCGAGCTGCCAGTTCAGGAACACCATCAGGATGATGCCGGCGATCAACTCGAGGAACGGCAGCGCGGCGCTGTTGGCGAAGGTCTTGACCGAGCCTTCGAAGGCAGAGAGATCGACCGAGAAGCGCGACAGGATCTCGCCGCGCCTGGTGCGGCCGAAATAGGCCGCAGGCAGGTCCTGGACATGCTCGAACAGGCGCTTGCGGACGTCGGCGATGATGCAGGCGGCCAGCCGCGCATCCCAGCGCTCGTACCAGACCGCGACGATCGAGGTGAAGATGCCGGCGACGGCGAGCACGCCGAGGATCTTGTAGAGCGCCTGGAAATCCTCCTCGCCGAGCGCGTCGTCGATCAGGAACTTGAGGCTGAGCGGCATGATGACGTTGAACAGCGTCTCGACGAAGACGCCGAACGCCACGAACGACAGCATCCGCTTGTAGTTCGACAGAAAGGGTTTGACGAAGCCGACGATGGTCGCGAGCGCGCCGGCGGCTTCGCGGGCGGTAAAGACGACGAGATCCTCGTCCTCGTCGTCGTCGTCGAGCTCCAGCTCGTCATCCGCCTCGTCTTCGTCGTCCTCGTCGTCCTCGAGGTCCGGCTTGGCGGCCGCGGCGAGCTTGTCGTCGAGCTCGGCCGCCTTGGACTCGGCCGCCTTGGACTCGGCGAGCTTCTGCTTGTCTGGAGAGAGAGACTTGTCGTCGGGCGAGAGAGGCTTGGATGCCATGAAACCAACCGATGCTGACGGCCGGCATGACCGCAGAGAAAGCAGGATATAGCGGCTACCGCTATGGCGCTGATTCTATGCGATCAGGATGAATTCGGCAAAACAATTGGCGAATTCGGCGGGCATTCCGCGGCTAGTCCTCGTCCTCCTCCTCGACCTTGTCGAAGAAGGAATAGCGCAAGGAGTCCGCGTCGGCGTACCATTGCCCGGGGCCCTTGTTGGCGGCGAGCGTCGCCTCCCAGAGCGCATCGGTGCAGTCCTTGCGGTGCATCGACAGGTCGAAACCGTTGCCGAAGAACAGCTCGGACCATTCCCACCAGGTGCCGAGCTTCTTGACGCCGCGCAGCAGGTCATAGCGGTCGATGATCGCCGACGCCATGTCCGAGGTGACCGAGCCGAACACGAGGCCGGTCTTGACCACGCGGTTGAGCTCGCGGATCGCACGGACCACCTGCTTGGGGGAAACGTGGCAAAGGCTGGTCTCGAACACGAAGTCGAAGCTGCCGTCCTTGAACGGCATGTCGGTGATCGAGCCGAGCTTGTTGTACTTCTTCAGCGCCTTCGGCGTCCTGGCATGGATGGCGCGGTTGTTCTCGATGCCATAGGCGTCGATGCCGCGGTCGCGCAGCGCGCCCACCAGCTCACCGCTGGCCGAACCCGCGACGAGCAGCTTGGCGCCCTTGGTCTTGCCCCAGACGATGCCGAGCAGCCTGGCGAGATAATCGGGATCGCTGAAATTGCGCCACGCCTCGTGATAGGGACCGAGGCCGCGATAGTTCTCGAAATAGTCGCGATCGATCTTGTCGGAGAGCGGCTTGTCCTGCTCCTGCTGCGCGCGTTCGCGGCGCAAGCGCATCATCTCGGTCAGGATGATGTCGGTGGCGGCGTCCGAGGAATCGAGCAGGCCGTTCAGGGTCGAGTCGAACAGATAGTCGCCGACCACCACGATGCCGGGATGCTCCTTCGGCTCGGGGCGGTGGTTGGTCATGACGTCGCGCACCGGCAGACCGCCGGGAATGGCGTTCACCGACGACAACCAGCGATGGATCTTGCCTTCCATGAAATGCGCGCGCGCATCGCCGAGCGAAGCCGGCAGCGATTTCAGCGCGGCGTCGATCAACTCCTGATCCGACAAATTGGCGAAGGCCAGCGCATCGGAGCCGGGGATCAGCCAGTTCAGCACGCCGTGCTTGCCGACGTCGTGGCGCGCGCCCTCGTTGTAGACGCAGCAGCCGCCGAAGGCCTCCGACATGAACCAGGCGCCGGGAATCTTCTCGCCCCAGAACGGCGTGTCGAACAGGATCGAGACGCGCAGGTAATGCGCGGGACGGTCGAAATAGGCGACGTGCTTGACCATCGACTTGCGCAGCTGCTCGCCTTCCCAGCCGACGGTCGAGAGCCAGGAATGCGGCAGGCAGACCAGCACGAGATCGAAGTCGCGGGTCTCCGGCCCCTTGCCGTTCATCATCTTGAGCTGGTAGCGGCCGGTCGGTGCCTTGCCGACGGCAAGAACGCGGTGATTGAGCTGGATGTCGGCGTTGACCTCCGACTGCAGGCACTCGATCAGCTGCTCATTGCCGTTCTGGATGGAATAGAGGCCGATATAGCCGTCGACATCCATCAGATAGTTCTTGAGCGAGTTGAGGCCGTTGGTGTTGTGGCTCTCGGTCGCGATGTCGGAGCGCGCCATCACCTTGAAGAAGCGCTTGGCGGTCTCGTCCTCGACCTCCTCGTCGAGCACCTGCTCGGCGGTCTTGTAGGCCCAGGGATTCTCGTTGTCGTGCGCGCCGACGCCTTCGTAATATTCGATCGGCGACATCATCTCGGTGCAACGCTTGCGGAAGGCCTCGATCGCCGCGGCGGTCTTGGCGCCGTATCTGCGGCGCATACCGGGCACGTCGTTCAAGAGCTCGCCGCCGAACTGCACCTGCTCGGCATCCATCGGAATGGTCTGAAGGCCGAAATGCTGAATCAGCTCGCGCAGCGGATCGGGGCCGGTCATCGAGTAGTCGTAGATCTCGGCAACGCCGGCCTCGTACATCGCGGGCGCGGAATCGAACTTGCGCGTGACGATCTTGCCGCCGAGCCGGTCTGAGGCTTCGTAAATGGTGACGCGGCAGAGATCGCCCAGCTTGCGCTTCAGATACCAGGCGCTCATCAGCCCACCCGGGCCGCCGCCTACGATTGCCAGATCAAGCATATGAGTTCCGTGGTCTCCGGCCCTGCCCCCGTCACGGGATCCACCGGTCTAAACTCCCCTAGCAGAAGCGCTTTCGCGCCTGAAGGAAAGATGAACAAAGGTTGATCCCGCATCGCAACAGGCAAACAAAGCAGCAAAAAGGCCGGCTTGCGCCGGCCTTTTCATTGTCCTCGGTATTCCTACGGATGAACGATCATTCCGCGGGCGGCAGCGCAGGAAGCTCCGCTTCCGGCGCGGGCGACACGACGGCCGCCTGCTTCTCGCGCTCGTCCAGGATCAGCTTGTCGCGCTTCATTGCGACTTCGCGGATCTTGGCCATGGAGGCGCCGGTGCCTGCCGGGATCAGCCGGCCGACGATGACGTTCTCCTTGAGGCCTTCGAGCGGATCGACCTTGCCGTTGACCGCCGCTTCCGTGAGGACGCGGGTGGTCTCCTGGAACGAGGCCGCCGAGAAGAACGAACGGGTCTGGAGGCTCGCCTTGGTGATGCCGAGCAGAACCGGCGTACCCGTGGCGATCTTCTTGCCCTCTTCCTTGGCCTTCTCGTTCAGCACGTCGAACTCGATCTTGTCGACCTGCTCGCCGGAGATCATGTCCGTGTCGCCCTGGTCGGTGACTTCCACCTTCTGGAGCATCTGACGGACAATCACCTCGATGTGCTTGTCGTTGATGAGCACGCCCTGGAGCCGGTAGACCTCCTGGATCTCGTTGACCAGGTAGGCCGCAAGCTCCTCGATGCCCTTGACCGCGAGAATATCGTGCGGCGCCGGGTTGCCTTCGACGATGAAGTCGCCCTTTTCGACGACGTCGCCGTCCTGAAGGTGGATGTGCTTGCCCTTCGGGATCAGGTACTCGCGCGGCTCGTCGGTCTTGTCCATCGGCTCGATCGAGATGCGACGCTTGTTCTTGTAGTCGCGCCCGAACCGGATGGTGCCCGAGATTTCGGCGATGATCGCCGCATCCTTCGGACGCCGGGCCTCGAACAGTTCCGCCACCCGCGGCAGACCGCCGGTGATGTCACGCGTCTTGGCGCTTTCGGTCGAGACACGGGCGAGGATGTCGCCCGCCTGAACCTTGGCTCCGATGTCGACCGATAGAATGCCGTCGACCGACAGCATGTAGCGGGCATCGCCGCCGCGGGCGAGCTTGAGCACCTTGCCGTCCTTGCCCTTGACCACGATGGCGGGACGCAAGTCCCCGCCGCCGCGCGTCGAGCGCCAGTCGATGACCACGCGCTTGGCGATGCCGGTGGCTTCGTCCAGCGTTTCCGAGATCGACAGACCTTCGATCAGATCCTCGAAGCCGATCGTGCCTTCCACTTCGGTAAGCAGCGGACGGGTGTAGGGATCCCACTCGACGATACGCTGGCCGCGCTTGACCATGTCGCCTTCGTCGATGTGCAGACGCGAGCCGTACTGGACGCGGTGCGTCGCACGCTCGGTGCCGTCGGCATCGACGATCGCCACCACCATGTTGCGCACCATCGCGACCAGGTGACCTTCGCTGTTGCGGGCGATGGCCTTGTTCCGGATCACGATCTTGCCGTCGAAATTGGCTTCGACGAAAGACTGCTCGTTGAGCTGCGCCGCACCGCCGATGTGGAACGTGCGCATGGTGAGCTGGGTGCCCGGCTCGCCGATCGACTGCGCCGCGATGACGCCGACGGCTTCACCGTGGTTGACCGGCGTGCCGCGGGCGAGGTCACGGCCATAGCACATGCCGCAGATCCCGTTGACGAGTTCGCAAGTCAGCGCCGAGCGGATCTTCACCTCCTGGACGCCACCCTGCTGGATGGCGTCCAGATGGCTCTCTTCCATCAGCGTGTCGCGCTTGATGATCACCTTGCCGGAGCTGTCACGGATGTCTTCGCAGGCCGTGCGTCCGAGGATGCGCGAGCCGAGCGAAGCAACCACGGTGCCGGCATCGACGATGGCGCGCATCTTGATGCCGAGCTTGGTGCCGCAGTCACTCTGCGTGATGATGCAGTCCTGCGCGACGTCGACCAGACGACGGGTCAGGTAGCCGGAGTTGGCCGTCTTCAACGCGGTGTCCGCGAGGCCCTTACGGGCGCCGTGGGTCGAGTTGAAGTACTCGAGCACCGAGAGGCCTTCCTTGAAGTTCGAGATGATCGGCGTCTCGATGATCTCGCCGGACGGCTTGGCCATCAGGCCGCGCATGCCCGCGAGCTGGCGCATCTGGGCCGGCGAACCACGGGCACCGGAGTGAGCCATCATCCAGATCGAGTTGATGTCGGCATCGGCCCCGCTCGCCGTCTTCTTGGTCGAGGAGATCTCCTTCATCATCGCCTTGGCGATTTCTTCCGTGGCCTTCGACCAGGCGTCGACGACCTTGTTGTACTTCTCGCCATGGGTGATCAGACCGTCGTTGTACTGCTGCTCGAAATCCTTCGCCAGAGTACGGGTGGTGTCGACGATCTTCCACTTGCCGTGCGGCACGACCATGTCGTCCTTGCCGAACGAGATGCCGGCCTTGAACGCGTTGTAGAAGCCCAGCGCCATGATGCGGTCGCAGAAGATCACCGTCTCCTTCTGACCGCAGTGACGGTAGACCTGGTCGATCACGCCGGAGATCTCGCGCTTGGTCATCAGCTTGTTGATGATCTCGTACGAAATCCGCGGGTTCTTCGGCAGCAGATGGCCGAGCATGACGCGGCCCGCAGTGGTCTCGATCCAGCGCGTCGAGACCTTGCCGGTCTCGTCCATACCCTGCCACCGGTACTTGATCTTGGTGTGGAGGTGGATGACCTTCGCATGCAGCGCGTGCTCGAGTTCGGCCATGTCGCCGAAGATCTTGCCCTCGCCGGGCAGACCTTCGCGCATGATCGAGACGTAGTAGAGACCGAGCACGATGTCCTGCGACGGCACGATGATCGGCTGGCCGTTCGCCGGGTGCAGGATGTTGTTGGTCGACATCATCAGGACGCGCGCTTCCAGCTGCGCTTCGAGCGACAGCGGGACGTGCACGGCCATCTGGTCACCGTCGAAGTCGGCGTTGAACGCCGAGCAGACCAGCGGATGCAGCTGGATCGCCTTGCCTTCGATCAGCACGGGCTCGAACGCCTGAATGCCGAGGCGATGCAGCGTCGGCGCGCGGTTGAGCAGCACCGGATGCTCGCGGATGACCTCGTCCAGGATGTCCCAGACCTCGGGCCGCTCCTTCTCGACCAGCTTCTTGGCCTGCTTCACCGTGGTGGACAGGCCCTTGGCGTCGAGCCGCGAGTAGATGAACGGCTTGAACAGCTCGAGCGCCATCTTCTTCGGCAAGCCGCACTGATGCAGGCGCAGCTCGGGACCGACCACGATCACCGAACGGCCCGAATAGTCGACGCGCTTGCCGAGCAGGTTCTGACGGAAGCGGCCCTGCTTGCCCTTGAGCATGTCGGCGAGCGACTTCAGCGGGCGCTTGTTGGCGCCGGTGATGACGCGGCCGCGGCGGCCGTTGTCGAACAGCGCATCGACCGCTTCCTGAAGCATGCGCTTCTCGTTGCGGATGATGATGTCCGGTGCGCGCAGCTCCATCAGCCGCTTCAAGCGGTTGTTGCGGTTGATGACGCGGCGGTAGAGGTCGTTCAGGTCCGAGGTCGCGAAGCGGCCGCCGTCGAGCGGCACCAGCGGACGCAGGTCCGGCGGGATCACCGGGACCACGGTCATGATCATCCATTCCGGCTTGTTGCCGGAGTGGCGGAACGCTTCCACGATCTTCAGGCGCTTGGCGAGCTTCTTGTGCTTGATGTCGGAGTCGGTCTCCTGCATCTCGGCGCGCAGGGACAGCTCGAGCTTCTCGAGGTCCATGCCCTTGAGCAGCTCGCGGATCGCCTCGGCGCCGATCATGGCGGTGAAGCTGTCCTGGCCGTACTCGTCCTGCGCCTTCAGATACTCGTCTTCAGACAGGAGCTGACGGTCCTTGAGCGCGGTGAGACCCGGCTCGAGAACGACGTAGTATTCGAAATAGAGGATCCGCTCGAGATCCTTCAGCGTCATGTCCAGCAGAAGGCCGATGCGCGAGGGCAGCGACTTCAGGAACCAGATGTGGGCGACGGGGGCTGCGAGCTCGATATGGCCCATGCGCTCGCGCCGGACGCGCGACAGCGTGACCTCGACCGAGCACTTCTCGCAGATGATGCCCTTGTACTTCATGCGCTTGTACTTGCCGCACAGGCACTCGTAATCCTTGATCGGCCCGAAGATGCGGGCGCAGAACAGGCCGTCGCGCTCGGGCTTGAAGGTACGGTAGTTGATGGTCTCCGGCTTCTTGATCTCGCCGTAGGACCAGGACAGAATCTTCTCTGGAGACGCGATCGAGATCCGGATCTGGTCGAAGACCTGAGCCGGCGTCGTCGGGTTGAAGAGATTCATAATTTCTTGGTTCATCGTCTTCTCCTCGCGTGCCGGTCGCCTCCGGCCGCAAATTCGAAAATCACTCAAGCAGGGCGCCCTGCCCTCAAGGCCTCGGACGGGGCGCCGGTGCCCGGCCGCGAAGGCCGGGCATGAAAGGTCGAGTTACTCGGCCGCTTCCGACGTCGGCGCCGGTCCCACCTTGGAGTTGTGCAGGTCGACGTTGAGGCCGAGCGAGCGCATTTCCTTGACCAGCACGTTGAACGATTCCGGAATACCGGCCTCGAACGTGTCGTCGCCGCGCACGATCGCCTCGTACACCTTGGTGCGGCCGGCGACGTCGTCCGACTTCACCGTCAGCATTTCCTGGAGCGTGTACGCCGCACCGTAAGCTTCGAGCGCCCACACTTCCATTTCGCCGAAGCGCTGGCCGCCGAACTGCGCCTTGCCACCCAGCGGCTGCTGGGTCACGAGCGAGTACGGACCGATCGAACGCGCATGGATCTTGTCGTCGACGAGATGGTGCAGCTTGAGCATGTAGATGTAGCCCACCGTCACCTTGCGGTCGAACGCGTCGCCGGTACGGCCGTCATAGACGGTCGACTGGCCCGAAGCGTCGAGACCCGCAAGCTTCAGCATCTCCTCGATGTCGGCTTCCTTGGCGCCGTCGAACACGGGCGTTGCGATCGGCACGCCGCGGCTGAGGTTATGGCCGAGCTCGATCAGTTCGTTGTCGTTGAGCGACTTGATCGTCTCGTCCTCGCCGTAGACCTTCTTCAAGGTTTCCTTCAGCGGCTTGATGTCCTGCTTCGACAGATAGGCATCGACCGTCTGGCCGATACGCTTGCCGAGGCCGGCGCAGGCCCAGCCGAGATGGGTCTCGAGGATCTGTCCGACGTTCATGCGGGAGGGCACGCCCAGCGGATTGAGCACGATGTCGGCGTGCGTACCGTCTTCGAGGAACGGCATGTCCTCGATCGGCACGATCTTCGACACCACGCCCTTGTTGCCGTGGCGGCCGGCCATCTTGTCGCCGGGCTGGATCTTGCGCTTCACCGCGACGAAGACCTTGACCATCTTCATCACGCCGGGCGGCAATTCGTCACCGCGCTGAAGCTTCTCGACCTTGTCGAGGAAGCGCTGCTCGAGGCCCTTCTTCGACTCGTCGTACTGCTTCCGCATGGCCTCGATCTCGGCCATCAGCTTGTCGTTCGGCGAGGCGAACAGCCACCACTGCGACTTCGGGTACTCCTCGAGCACCGCACGGGTGATCTTGGTGTCCTTCTTGAAGCCCTTGGGACCGGCAATGCCCTGCCGCCCTTCGAGCAGCTCGGCAAGACGGTTGTAGACGTTGCGGTCCAGGATCGCCTGCTCGTCGTCGCGGTCCTTGGCCAGACGCTCGATCTCTTCCCGCTCGATCGCCAGCGCACGCTCGTCCTTGTCGACGCCGTGACGGTTGAACACGCGGACTTCCACGATCGTGCCCTGCACGCCCGGGGGAACGCGCAGCGAGGTGTCGCGAACGTCCGATGCCTTTTCGCCGAAGATGGCGCGCAGGAGCTTTTCTTCCGGCGTCATCGGGCTCTCGCCCTTCGGCGTGATCTTGCCGACCAGGATGTCGCCGGCGCGCACTTCCGCGCCGATGTAGACGATACCGGCTTCGTCGAGGTTCTTCAGCGCTTCTTCCGAGACGTTCGGAATGTCGCGGGTGATTTCCTCAGGCCCGAGCTTGGTGTCGCGGGCCATCACCTCGAACTCCTCGATGTGGATCGAGGTGAAGACGTCTTCCTTCACGATCCGCTCGGAGAGCAGGATCGAGTCTTCGAAGTTGTAGCCGTTCCACGGCATGAACGCGACGAGCACGTTGCGGCCGAGCGCGAGCTCGCCGAGATCGGTCGACGGACCGTCGGCGATGATGTCGCCCTTCTTGACGATGTCGCCGACCTTCACCAGCGGACGCTGGTTGATGCAGGTCGACTGGTTGGAGCGCTGGTACTTCATCAGACGGTAGATATCGACGCCCGACTTGGTCGGATCGAGATCTTCCGTAGCGCGGATGACGACGCGGGTCGCGTCGATCTGGTCGATCACGCCCGAACGGCGCGCCGCGATCGCAGCACCCGAGTCACGCGCAACCACGCCTTCCATGCCGGTGCCGACGAACGGCGCCTCGGCGCGAACCAGCGGCACCGCCTGGCGCTGCATGTTCGAGCCCATCAGCGCGCGGTTGGCGTCGTCGTTCTCGAGGAACGGGATCAGCGCCGCGGCGACCGAAACGAGCTGCTTCGGCGACACGTCCATGTAGTCGACCTTGTCCGGCGTCACCGGCAAGACTTCGCCGGCGTGACGGCAGACCACGAGGTCTTCGGTGAAGCGGCCCTTCGGGTCGAGCGGCACGTTGGCCTGCGCGACCGTGTAACGGCCCTCTTCCATCGCCGAGAGGTACACGACCTCGTCGGTGACGCGGCCGTCCTTGACCTTGCGGTACGGCGTCTCGACGAAGCCGTACTTGTTCACGCGCGCGAACGTCGCGAGCGAGTTGATCAGACCGATGTTCGGGCCTTCCGGCGTCTCGATCGGGCAGATACGGCCGTAATGGGTCGGATGCACGTCGCGGACTTCGAAGCCGGCGCGCTCGCGGGTCAGACCGCCCGGTCCAAGCGCCGAGAGACGGCGCTTGTGGGTGATCTCCGAGAGCGGGTTGGTCTGGTCCATGAACTGCGAGAGCTGCGAGGAGCCGAAGAACTCGCGCACGGCGGCAGCCGCCGGCTTGGCGTTGATCAGGTCCTGCGGCATGACCGTGTCGATGTCGACCGAGGACATGCGCTCCTTGATCGCGCGCTCCATGCGGAGCAGGCCGATGCGGTACTGGTTCTCCATGAGCTCGCCGACCGAACGCACGCGGCGGTTGCCGAGATGGTCGATGTCGTCGATCTCGCCCTTGCCGTCGCGCAAATCCACCAGCGTCTTGATGACGGAGAGGATGTCTTCCTTGCGCAGCGTACGCTGGGTGTCGGGCGCATCGAGGTCGAGACGCATGTTCATCTTGACGCGGCCGACCGCGGAGAGGTCGTAACGCTCCGCGTCGAAGAACAGCGACTGGAACATCGCCTGCGCCGAATCCAGCGTCGGCGGCTCGCCCGGACGCATCACGCGGTAGATGTCGAACAGCGCGTCTTCACGCGTCATGTTCTTGTCGGCCGAGAGCGTGTTGCGGATGTAGGGACCGACATTGACGTGGTCGATGTCGAGCAGCGGCAGTTCCTTGTAGCCGTGCTCGTTGAGCACCTTCATCGACTTGTCGGTGATTTCCTCACCGGCTTCGGCGTGGATCTCGCCCGTCTTCGGGTTGACGAGGTCCTCGGCGATGTAGTTGCCGACCAGTTCCTCGTCGGCCAGGCGCAGCGCCTTCAGCCCCTTTTCCTGGAGCTGGCGGGCGGCACGAACGGTGAGCTTCTTGCCGGCCTCGAGCACGACCTTGCCGGTGTCGGCGTCGATCAGGTCGTTGACGGTCGAGTAGCCGCGGAAACGGTTGGCGTCGAACGGAACGCGCCAGCCTTCCTTGGTCCGCTTGTAGAGGATCTTCTTGTAGAACGTGGACAGGATCGCCTCGCCGTCGAGACCGAGGGCGAACATCAGCGACGTCACCGGAATCTTGCGGCGACGGTCGATACGCGCATAGACGATGTCCTTGGCGTCGAACTCGATGTCGAGCCAGGAGCCGCGATACGGGATCACGCGGGCGGCGAACAGCAGCTTGCCCGACGAGTGGGTCTTGCCCTTGTCGTGGTCGAAGAACACGCCCGGCGAACGGTGCATCTGCGAGACGATGACGCGCTCGGTGCCGTTGACGATGAAGGTGCCGTTCATCGTCATGAGCGGGATGTCGCCCATGTAGACGTCCTGCTCCTTGATGTCCTTGACCGACTTCGCGCCGGTTTCCTCGTCGATATCGAACACGATGAGGCGGAGCGTCACCTTCAGCGGCGCAGCAAAGGTCATGCCGCGCTGGCGGCACTCGTCGACGTCGTATTTCGGCTGCTCGAACTCGTAGCGAACGAATTCCAGCATCGAGGTGCCCGAGAAGTCGGAGATCGGGAACACCGAGCGGAACACCGCCTGCAGGCCCTCGTCGAGGCGACCACCCGTGGGTTCATCGACCATCAGGAACTGGTCGTAAGACGCCTTCTGAACCTCGATGAGGTTCGGCATCTCGGCGACTTCCTTGATGTGTCCGAAGAACTTGCGAACGCGTTTGCGACCGGTGAATGTCTGCTGCGCCATCGTGGCCTCTCATTTTCGTCGCCCGCTCTGGGCGAACCGTCCGGAACGCAGCTGCCGCCGCTCCCCGGGTTGAATTTTTCGAACCCGCTTTGGGGGCCGGAGACTCAGTTTCAGGTGGGAATGTCCTGAATCTGTTCTTCAGACCTTCAAAACGCAAAACGACGCGCGGGGCGCATAGGCACGCCCGCCCGTCACAACGATCGTTTTCACGGACTGCAAAAGCCCGAAATAGCTTGCTCTCCCAACGGCTTACAGGGAAATCCGGCATCCCTGCCCACCGCGCTTTCGTGCTGCCGAACCGATATGGGGCGACAATAGTGCAGATTCGAGGGTTAAACCCTCCAATCCCCACACTTTTTCGTGTTCGACCTGCGTCGGGACGTTCCGTCGCACGCCTTTTGCATCCGGCCCACCCTTGGAGGGATGGACCAAGATCCCGGGCTTCGCGCGATGCGCGCCCGGGATCTCGTTAGTAAGCGGTGCTTACTTGAGCTCGACCTTGGCGCCAGCCTTCTCGAGCTGGACCTTGATCTTCTCGGCTTCGTCCTTGTTCACGCCTTCCTTGACAGGCTTCGGCGCGCCCTCGACGAGGTCCTTTGCTTCCTTCAGGCCCAGGCCGGTGATGGCGCGGACTTCCTTGATGACCTCGATCTTCTTGTCGCCGGCCGAGGCCAGGACAACCGTGAACTCGGTCTTCTCTTCAGCCGGAGCGGCGGCAGCGCCACCACCAGCCGGGCCGGCCACGGCGACGGCCGCGGCAGCCGAAACGCCCCACTTCTCTTCGAGGAGCTTCGCGAGTTCGGCAGCTTCGAGCACGGTGAGGCTCGAGAGGTCGTCAACGATCTTCTGCAAGTCAGCCATTGTTCAGTTTCCTTAGGTGTAAGTCTGGTTCGGGTTTGAGTATTGCGAAGGGCGTCAGGCCGCTTCGCCCTTTGAGGCATGAGCCTGGATGACGCGCGCGAGCTTGCCCGCGGGCGCATTGGCGAGCTGAGCGATCTTGGTCGCCGGAGCCACAAGCAGGCCGACGATCTTTGCGCGCAGTTCATCAAGCGACGGCAGTGAGGCAAGCGCCTTCACGCTGTCGACACTCAGGACGGTCTTTCCCATCGAGCCGCCAATGATGACGAACTTTTCGTTCGCCTTGGCGAATTCGACGGCGACCTTTGGCGCCGCTACCGGATCGTTCGAAGTGGCGATCACGGTCGGTCCCTTCAGCATGGGGCCGATGGCAACGACGTCAGTGCCTTCAAGAGCAATTTTGGCGAGACGGTTCTTCGAGACCTTCACCGAGGCGCCAGCCTGCTTCATCTGCATGCGCAGCTTCTGCATCTGGGCAACGGTCAGGCCGGAATATTGGGCAACGATCGCGACGCTCGTGGTCTTGAAGACCCCATTGAGCTGTTCGACCGCGTCCTTTTTTGCCGCTCGTTCCACAGCAAGCTCTTTCCGGTTGGCGGTCATCGCAAAAGCGGGACCGCCGGGTTGCACCCATCGTCCCACCCAAAACCTGAACCTCAGGGTCAAACCCCATCGGACACGCGCCGGGCGAGACGACAATTCAAAGCCTGCCCTCCGGGAGCCCCTTGGGGAGCCCACGGCGTGTCGAGGTCCGAACCAAACTTCTTTCCGCGACCACCGTTAAGGTGGAATGCGAAGTGAAATCCAGTCTTCACCCGTCTATGCAGGCCATGCGATTAAGCCGTTGAGAAATCGAAACTTCCCGCGGGCGCCTGCAGTCTTGGACAGGACAAGGTCAGTCGGCGAACCGCCCGACCCTTGCCCGCATCCCACCAACCGACGAATTTCCCTTCCTTTTCGGGCAAATCCTTGCGGACGTCCTGAAAAGGAATGATCTCCTGTCTGTCGGGTTTTCGGAATGCGTGCACGAACGCGCCAGCCGAGGCCGGTACGTCCGGAAGCGGTTCTTTAACCGCTCGGGCCCTGCTTGCCAAGAGCAAAATTCACACCAGTTCCAATCCGTTGCCGGCGGGGCTTGAGGCGGGCGCAAAAGATACGATCCGGCAGAAGGTTAGCAAATCCTTTTCGCACAAGGCCTCATCGGAATACACGCCTTACGGATCAGGCAAGGTCTCTCAGCTACAGGTTGAGCCCCTTCCCGTCCAGGGACCAGATTCGAATTGAGCATGTCCCGGCACATCGTCACCCTAATCATCGGTCTGGTGATCCTGGCTGCCGTCTTCGGGGCGTTGGGAACCAGTTCGTTTCCGGTGATGGCCCTCGCCTTTCTCATGCACATCATCGTGGGCGGCCTCAACGTTGTCTGGATGATCGTGGTCCTGGGCATGATGATGTATGGCGCGCTCCGGAAACATCCCGGCCTGATCGCCGCACCCCCGGTGTTCTTCGCAATCTGGTTCGGCGCATCAGTCTGGAGCCGCTATCACGTCGAAGCGACCACCGACCCCGCCCTCGCCGTCCGCACGATCCCGGCCGAATTAATGTCCATTCGTACCGTCACCTTGGTGACCCACGGGGTCCGGGGTTGCTGCGGTCAGATCACGCTGCTCGCCGACGGCTTGGTCGATCGCTACGTCCACGCCACTGACGACGAGAAAGGCCATATCGGCCCCATCCGGATGACCGAGCTTGCCGCAGCCAAGGATTGCACCGGCGACGAGCTGCGCAACTCGGAACTCCTGCAACGCGCAGGGCGCATCGGCGAATGCCTGAAGACAGCGACGATCGACGCCATCCCTGACGGCCTCGTGGTTCGTATGAAGCCCAGGCCCTATTACCCGATGGTCGACTGCTGCACCGTCGGCACGCTCAATGTCCGGCAGAACGGCGAAGAGCGCATTGCGGTGACCTGGCACTCCGGCCGGCGGATCGTCCTCAGCTACGCCCCGCTCTTTGGAATGCCCGACACACCAGACCGCACGGGATCGGTATGGGAGGGATCCTCCGGCGGTCCATCGCAAATGGTCTGGATCGGCGGCCCCACCTTTACCGGTGAAGACCTTGCGGCCGCCGCCTACGGCATCGATTGGGCCGCACCGCCAAAGGTGCCCGATGTCGGCATTGCCGAGTTGACCCGCCGCGCAATCGAAATCTCCAAAGGCCCGACCCGCACCGCCGCGCTCGACGTCGCCCTGCTGATCCAGGCCAAGGGCGGCGTCAGCGACGATCTGCTCGCTGTGATGGCGTCCTTCATCGAACTGTCGAGCAGCTCCAGCAGCGCCTACCAATCGATCCAGAAATTCTGGTTCAAGCTCGATCCAGGCCAGCAGCGCAAGTTCCTCGACCTGATCGTGGCGCGCATGCAGGATCCCGCCGCCGGCTTCGACTACAACAGCACCATGCTGCCTTTTCACTGGGATGCCGAGAAATTTCCCGGAATAGCGGATCAGGCGCTACGCGTCTTCGAAGAACGAGGCGGCCTCAAGACCTGGGAATACGAGCTGGCACTGCGGCTGGCCAACGAGACCGCATATCAATCGGATCAATATGTGGACGAACAGCGGAAACGCTTCCGCGTGATACGCGACGACTCCAGCGAGGCCTTCGTCAGCCGCGTGCTGGCATTCAAGCGGGTCTATCTCAATCGCAATGACGAGGAGCGTGAATTTCTTGCGCAGCAGCTCGATCGCGTCCCCGACGCGCGGCTTGAGCAATTCCTGCATGCTGCTGGCTGGAGCAGTCCCCATCCCGCTCTGACGCCAATGACCCGAGTGCTGCGCGAACGAGCGGCGACGCGCATTGCCGATGTCAAAGACGACAAGCTCCGACGCGAACTCCAGGACAAATTCCGCTTCAATCGCGCCGGTTAGGATTTGACCCCATAAGGCAGCGGCTTGCCCTCGAAGAAGGCGGTCAGGTTCGCCAGCACGCAGCCCTGCATGGCGACGTGCGATTCTAGGGTGTGGCCGCCGATATGGGGGGCGAACACCACGTTGGGGAGCGCGGTCAGGGCGTCGGGGGCGTGCGGTTCCTTCTCGAACACGTCGAGGCCGGCCCCCGCGATGGTCTTGTCGGTCAGCGCCGCGACCAAGGCCGTCTGGTCGATGACGGAGCCGCGGGAGATGTTGACGACATAGCCGTCCGCCCCGAGGCGCCTCAGGATGTCGGCATTGACGACGTGCTGGGTGTCGGCCCCTGCCCGCACCGCGATCATCAGGACGCTGCACCAGTCGGCCAGCGCCTCGAGCGTCGGGAAATATTGATACGGCAGATCGTATTTGGTCCGGCTGAAATAGCCGACCTCGCTCTCGAAGGCGGCGCAGCGCGCGGCGATCTTGCGGCCGATCTCGCCCATGCCGTAGACGCCGATGCGGCGGCCGGGCATGCCGGCCTGCGGCCGCATCATCGGCGACGGCTTCGAGGCCGCCCAGTCGCCGCTGCGGACATATTGGTCGGCCACCAGGATCCGCCGGGTCGTCGCCAGCATCAGGGTCATCGCGATGTCAGCGACGGAAGCCGCATTGGCGCCCGGGCTGTGGCCGACCGCGATGTTGCGCGCGGCGGCAGCCTCGAGGTCGACGCCGTCATAGCCCGTGCCGTAGCAGACGATGGCGCCGAGCTTCGGAAACAGGTCCATCGCCTCCGCACCGAGCGGCGAGCCGCCGGCGGTGAGCAGCGCGCGGATGCCGCCGAGTTCGTCTGCCGAAAGCACCTCGCGCGCGGGCTTGCCGCTGGTGTCGAGCAGCTCGAAGCGCTCGGCGAAGCGCGCCATCATCGTCTTGGGAAAGCGCGAATAGATCAGGACCTTGTCAGCCATTTCTTCTTGTTTCCCGGTTCTTGTTTCCGATGAGCGCCACCACAAACGACGAGGGGCGGAATCGGTTGCCCAATTCCGCCCCTCGCCTCATGCAATTTTCAAACCTCTGGCCGAGGCAGACCTTAGCCGAGGATGGTGCCCGGCTCGACCTTCACGCCCGGGCCCATCGTCGAGGACACCGCAACGCGCTGGATGTAGGTGCCCTTGGAGCCAGCCGGCTTCGCCTTCGAGACAGCATCGGCGAGAGCCTTGATGTTCTCGACCAGCTTCTCCTCGGAGAACGAGGCCTTGCCGACGCCGGCCTGCAGAATGCCGGCCTTCTCGACACGGAACTCGACCGAGCCGCCCTTGGCACCCTTCACCGCACCGGTGACGTCCATGGTCACGGTGCCGATCTTCGGGTTCGGCATCAGGCCGCGCGGGCCGAGCACCTTACCGAGACGGCCGACCAGCGGCATCATGTCGGGAGTGGCGATACAACGGTCGAAATCGATCGAACCGTTCTGCACCTTCTCGACCAGGTCTTCGGCGCCGACGACGTCGGCACCGGCGGCCTTGGCTTCATCGGCCTTGGCGCCGCGGGCGAACACGCCGACGCGGAGCGTACGGCCGGTGCCGTTCGGCAGGGTCACGACGCCGCGGACCATCTGGTCGGCGTGACGCGGATCGACGCCGAGATTGATCGCGACCTCGATGGTCTCGTCGAACTTCGCCTTGGCGCGTTCCTTGACCATCTTGATGGCGTCCGCGAGCGGGTAAAGCTTTTCGCGGTCAACACCTTCGCGGGCTTTGTTCAAACGCTTTCCGATTGCCATGACCGCTTACCCCGCCACTTCCAGACCCATCGAGCGGGCAGAGCCCTCGACCATCTTCATGGCCGACTCGATCGAGTCGCAATTGAGATCTTTCATCTTCTTCTCGGCGATCTCGCGCACCTGCGCCTTGGTCACCTTGCCGGCCTTGTCACGGCCCGGCGCCTTCGAGCCGGACTGGATCTTGGCAGCCTGCTTGAGGAAGAAGGACATCGGGGGGGTCTTCATCTCGAACGTGAACGAACGATCGGCGTAGATCGTGATCACGACGGGAATCGGGGTGTTCTTCTCTTCCTTCTGGGTCTGGGCGTTGAACGCCTTGCAGAACTCCATGATGTTGAGACCGCGCTGACCGAGCGCGGGACCGATCGGGGGCGAAGGATTCGCCGCACCGGCCGGGACCTGAAGCTTCAGGTATCCGGTCACTTTCTTTGCCATGTATCACTCCTGTTGTGCCGGCGACCGCCGGCGGTTTCAGGTTCGTGGTGGGGACCTCAAGCGGCTGGCAACCGCCCTCGTCCTCCCACGGCCTCTCTTTGCGAAAAGCCTCTCGGCTTTCCGCATTACCCGATCAGACCTTCTCGACCTGACCGAATTCCAGTTCGACCGGCGTGGCGCGGCCGAAGATCGACACCGCGACCTTCACGCGCGAGCGCGCCTCGTCGATTTCCTCGACAACGCCAGAGAACGAGGCGAACGGGCCATCGGCCACGCGCACGTTCTCGCCGATCTCGAACGACACCGACGCCTTCGGCCGTTCCACGCCCTCCTGCACCTGGTGCAGGATCCGCATGGCTTCGGCTTCCGAGATCGGCATCGGCTTGTTTTCAGCGCCGAGGAAACCCGTGACCTTCGGCGTGTTCTTGATCAGATGAAACGCCTCGTCGGTCAGCTTCATCTTCACCAGCACGTAGCCGGGGAAGAACTTGCGCTCGGCGTCGATCTTGCGGCCGCGGCGCACTTCCGTGACCTTCTCGGTCGGCACCAGCACCAGCTCGAACAGCTCCTCGAGCCCGCGCTGCTTGGCCTGCTCGCGAATGGATTCGGCGACCTTCTTCTCGAAGTTCGAATAGGCGTGGACGATGTACCAGCGCTTGTCGGACAGTTGAGCGGTTGCTGTTGCCATCAGTGAATGCCCAGAAGGAAGGTGATGAGGACGCGGATGATCTGGTCGGCGGCGAAGAAGAAGATCGAGGATACGGCGACCATGACGAACACCATGATGGTGGTGATCGTGGTTTCGCGGCGGGTCGGCCAGGTGACCTTGGCGGTCTCCGAACGCACTTCCTGCAAGAACTTGAACGGGCTGACTGCCATCGTTTGAATGTCCAACGTCCGTCGCCAGACGCGCATGATTTTCAGGGATCCGAACAGCCGCCGTTGGCCCAACCCTCTGTCTCGAAGGATGAGCCGGAATCCGGGCTCGATTGTTCGGGGATTTCAAAGCCGCGCCGGAGATCCGCGTCTAACGGGCCGGCAGCGAGTGCGGGGTATCTACTGCGGATGAGACCAAACGTCAAGGTAGCGGCGCGCCGGCCAAACCGTCCGTCCCCCACGGAGGGCTCCGCCAGAGCCCATCCGAATCAACGACTTAACGGGCCGCCTGCCCAAGCTCGGGGCTTGAGGCGGCCGGGCCGCCCTCCCCGTACCGACGGCGGCCGCGGACGCCCCGTCAGTCGGCCCGGTCGACCATGGCGATGCCCGGCAGCGGCACCACGAACTTGCCGCCTTCGGCGAAATAGCGGGCGTGCTTGGCCCTGATCGGGTCGACATAGCGCCATGCGAAGACGACGACGAAGGCCGGCTTGCGCTCGTACAGGGCTGCCGGCGGCAGGATCGGGATGTCGTAGCCCGGACCGGCCATCACGTTGCCCTTCTTGGGGTCGTCGTCGACCAGGAAGTCGATCTTGTTCTCGAGGCCGAACTGCGGCAGCAGCGTCGTGGTGCCCACGGAGACGCCGTAGCCGGCCACCGACTGACCGCGCGCATGGGCGGCATCCGCCATCGCGACCAGCTCGTCGCGGATGGCGGCGATCCGCTTCACATAGGGCGCGTAATAGGCCGGCTGGTCGACCCCGAGCCGGTCTTCCTCGGCCACGAAGCGCGCCACCTCGGCCGACGGCTTCTTGGCGCCGCCGGCGCGCTGCACGGTCACGCGGATCGAGCCGCCCTTGGTCTCGATGTGCTGGACGTCGATCAGCTCCATGCCGAGCCGTGCGAAGAAACGGATCAGCGGCTTGATGTTAAAATAGGAGAGATGCTCGTGATAGACGGTGTCGAGCAGGTTCTTCTCGGTGACGTCGAGGCCGTATTGCGTCTCGAACACGAACAGGCCGTCCGGCGCGAGCACGTCGCGAACCCCGATCACGAGCGGATCGAGATTGTCGACATTGGCGATCATGTTGTTGGCGATCACGACGCTGGCCGCACCGTGGCTCTTCAGGATGCGGTGACCGATCGCATCGGTGAAGAAATCGCCGATGGTCTCGATCCCCGCCTCGGTCGCGCGCTTGGCGATATCGACGGCGGGATCGACACCGAGCACCCGCATGCCGCGCTCCTTGAAGAAGCCGAGCAGCGATCCGTCGTTGCTGCCGAGCTCGACGACCAGCGAGCCCGGCGCGATGCCGAAGCGGCTGACGACGTCGTTGGCATAGCCGGCGAAGTGCTCGCGCAGGCCGAGCGAGAGCGAGGTGGTGTAGACGTAATTGCGGTACTGGATCTCGGGATTGCCGACATGGAGAATCTGGAGGTGGCCGCAATCCCTGCACAGATGCAGCGCCATCGGCACCGCGGCGCGGAACACGGGATCGTCGACGCTCGCGTCCGGGACCTGGAAGTTCGGCGTGCCGATCGGCATGCCGGCCATCGGAACGACCAGCTCTTGCTTGTCCGAAAGACAGAGACGGCAGGTGTGGCGGACGTAGAACAGGTTTTTCATCGTTGAACCGAAAAATGAGATGCGCGATCGGGTGAGGCAATCCCACCCCGTGAAGACCAGACCGGCTGCAGCGGGCTCAAGCGGGTCATGGGTGGCTCGAGACTTCCTTGCCCAGCCCGTCATAGCTGGGAGCGTTCTCCGCCGCTTTCGCGGCCTTGTCCGCTGAATACGATCCGCGCTCCGGACTTGCCAGCCAGATCGCGCCGCCGACGAGCCCGATGATCACGCTGATGGCGCCGAGCAGCAGCGAAACCGACAGCGCTTGCTCGGACGGCACGCCCGCCAGGCCGAGGCAGGCGACCATCGCCCCCTCGCGAACGCCCCAGCCGCTGATCGAGATCGGGACGGCCGTCAACAGCACCACGGGCGGAATCAGGATGCCGGCATCTACAACCGAGAGCTGTGCCCCGACACCGCGCGCCAGGGCGAAGCAGGCCGTCGCGGTCACAAGATGGATGAGCAGCGCCGACCCGAACAGCAAGGCGCGGCGCTCGGACTGCAGGAGAAGAAACCGGACCAGCGCACCGAACCGGACGAAGCTCGCGATCGCCGGATGGGCGATCAGACGCTTGGGCAGACGGTCGAGCGTCAACAGGACCACGGTGCCGGCGACGCCGGCCAGCGTCAGCCCGCCGATGGCCAGGATCGCGGCCTGATCGGACACGCGCGACAGCAGGAACGGCAACCCGGCCACCATCAGCGCGATCAGCCCGATCAACGCCGTGAAGCGGTCGGCCGCAACGCCCTTGACCGCCTCAGGCCATTGCACGCCGCGCTGGCGCAGCAGCCACATCCGCACCGCGTCGCCGCCGACCGAGGACGGCAACACCTGGTTGAACCAGAGGCTGATCATCAGGATGCGCCAGCCCGCGAGCCAGTCCAGCGACACGCCGAGCGCGCGCATGATCAGCTCCCAGCGGCCGTTGAGCACGAAGGTCTGGAAGAAGATCAACGCCAGCGCGAGGACGAACAGCAAGGGATCGACCGAGACGAGATGGCTGCGGAGCCGCTGCAGGTCGAGACCGCGCGCGATGTAGACCAGCACCGCGATCGACAGCAGCAGCTTTACCGAAAACAGGGCCGCCTGCTTGAACCGCGACTGCATCGGATGCCTCGCCTCAGGACGCCGGATATTCCGCACGACCGATGACGAGGTCGATCGCGGCCATCATCCAGAACTGGTGCGTGGTCTCGACAATGTTGTAGCTGTGGCTGTCGGCGAAGAAATTGACGTCGCCGAGATTGCGCAAGGGGTTGTCCGCATTCATGCCCGACAGCGTGATCACGTCGAGCTTCATCGCGCGCGCCTGCGCAACCGCATTGAGAATGTTCTTCGAGCGCCCCGACGAGCTGATCGCGACGAGGCAGTCGCCGGCGCGCGCGTTCAGCCGCACGGCGTGCGCGATCCAATCCTCGAACCCGTAGTCGTTGGCCAGGCACGACATCATGCTCGCGTCGCTGAAGCAGAGCGCAGGCACGGAGCCGTTCTTGGAAAGATCGATCGCCAGATGCGAGGCGATGCCGGCCGAACCGCCGTTGCCAATGAAGATGACGCGGCCGCCCTGCTCGCGCGCGCGCAGCCAGATCGCGCGCGTGGCGGAGATGGCTGCGAAAACGCGATCGTCGACCGCCGTCGCGCGATGGAGGCGCCCCACATAATCGTCGAGGAAAGCCTTGTGATCGGGGTCGACGGACTCAACTGGCATGGGCTGGCGGCTCGGCTGCAACATGACGCCCTGATACCGGCTATTACTAGGGATTGCAAAGGTATAATGCTTGCAAAGTCGGCGAGCGGCTGATAGTCGGCTTTCGGGTTTCACTTAACATTGGCGGGCCTGTTTCGCTGGGCATTCGCGTCACGGATGTTCCCCATGAAATGCATTGTTACTGGTGGCGCAGGATTCATCGGAAGCCACCTCGTCGATCGCCTCCTCGACGATGGCCACGAAGTCATCGCGCTCGATAATTTCGTGATCGGCCGCCCCGAGAATCTGGCCTCGCGCGCCAATTCGAGCCAGCTCAAGGTCGTGCGAGCCGACGTCACCGACCTCGAATCGATCAAGCCGTATTTCCACGGGATCGACTGGGTTTTCCACCTCGCCGCACTCGCCGACATCGTTCCCTCGATCGAGTCCCCGATCCCGTATCATCGCGCCAATGTCGACGGCACGGTCAACGTGCTCGAGGCAGCGCGGCACGCCGGCGCCAAGCGCTTCGTCTACGCCGCCTCGTCGTCCTGCTACGGCATCCCCGACGTCTATCCGACGCCGGAGACCGCCGAGATCCGGCCGATGTACCCTTACGCGCTTACCAAAAATCTCGGCGAGCAGTGCGTCATGCACTGGTGCCAGGTCTACAAGCTGCCCGCGGTCGCGCTGCGCCTGTTCAACGTGTATGGGCCGCGCCATCGCACCACCGGCACCTACGGTGCCGTGTTCGGCGTCTTCATGGCGCAGAAGCTCGCCGGCAAGCCGTTCACGGTGGTCGGCGACGGCGAGCAGACGCGCGACTTCACCTTTGTGAGCGACGTCGCCGACGCCTTCGTGACCGCCGCGGGCTCCGACGTCTCGCAGGAAATACTCAACGTCGGCTCGGACAACACCTACAGCGTCAACCGGCTCGTCGAGCTTCTCGGCGGCGAGAAGGTCCACATTCCCAAACGGCCCGGCGAGCCCGATTGCACCTACGCCGACATCAACAAGATCAAGCGCGTTCTGAACTGGGCGCCGAAGGTCAAGTTCGAGGACGGCGTCGCGACGATGCTGAAATCGATGGATCAGTACAAGGACGCGCCCTTGTGGACCGTCGACAAGATCGCCGACGCCACCAAGGACTGGTTCAAATATCTCGGTGAGGACAACGGCTCGCCCAAAGCAAGCTCTTGAACAGGGGCAAGCTCTTGAACAGGTTCGCCGGGTATCGTTGCTGCGAGTCGATCATTTCCGGGCGGCCATCTGAGACCTACCGGCGCTTTGGATAATTCACATGGGTAATACGAACGACAAACCAGCCGTGCACCCGGCACCGCACGACAAGATCAAGACGGTCGAAGAGCTCGGCGAGGTGGCGCGCGCCGCCCAGGCAAAGGGCCTGACCGTCGCGCTCTGTCATGGCGTGTTCGATCTGGTCCATCTCGGCCACGTCCGTCACATCCTTGCGGCGCGCAACGAGGCCGACGTGGTCATCGTGACCATCACCGCCGACCGTTTCGTCAACAAGGGCCCGGGACGGCCGATCTTCCCGGAGACCATGCGCGCCGAGATGCTGGCGGCGCTCGGGACCGTCGACTGGGTCGGGATCAACCAGACATCGAGCGCCGAGCCGGTGCTCGATACCGTGCGCCCCGACATCTATGTGAAGGGCTCGGACTACGAGAATCCCGAGGACGACGTCACCGGCAAGATCGCGACCGAGCGCGAGGCCGTCGAGCGCCATGGCGGCCGCATCGTGTTCACGCGCGACGTGACGTTCAGCTCATCGACCTTGCTGAACCGCTATTTCGACATCTACGACCCCCCGCTGCGCGACTACCTCCAGAAGGTGCGCGAAGGCGGCGGCGCCGACCGGCTGCTGAAGCTGATCGACAAGATCCAGGACATGCACGTCGTGCTGGTCGGCGACACCATCATCGACGAATACCAGTACGTCACGGCGCTCGGAAAAGCCTCGAAAGAGAACATCGTCGCGACGCTGCTCAAGAACGGCGAGCAATTTGCCGGCGGCGTCATCGCCGCCGCCAACCACGTCGCGAGCTTCTGCAAGTCGGTCGAGATCGTCACCACGCTCGGCGGCAACGACTACCCAGAAGAGTTCATTCGCGCGCATGTCCGCCCGAACGTCACGCTCACGCCGATCCGCATCCAGGGCCGGCCGACGACGCGCAAATTGCGCTACGTCGAGATGGGCTACCTGCACAAGCTGTTCGAAGTCTACACCATGGACGACACGCCGCTCGACGAAGCGGCGCGCAAGGAGATCGACAAGGTCACCGCCGAGCGCGTGCGCGGCGCGGACGTCGTCATCGTCACCGATTTCGGCCATGGCATGATCGCATCCAGCACGATCGACACGTTGATCGCGAACTCCAAATTCCTGGCGGTCAACGCCCAGAGCAACAGCGGGAACCACGGCTACAACCTGATCACGAAGTATCCGAAGGCCGACTACGTCTGCATCGACGCGCCGGAGGCGCGCCTCGCCGCCACCGACAAGTTCAACGACATCGCATCGGTGATCGAGGACGGCCTGCATCGCAAGATCGATTGCGACAACATGATCATCACGCACGGCTCGTTCGGCTGCTACCCCTTCTCGTCGAAGACCGGCGTCGCGCGCGTGCCCGCTTTCACCAAGACCGTCGTCGACACGGTCGGCGCCGGCGACGCCTTCCTGACGATTACGGCACCGCTGGTGGCGGCCGGCGGCAACATCGAGGACGTCGCCTTCATCGGCAACGCGGCGGGCGCGATCAAGGTCGGCATCGTCGGCCACCGCAGCTCGGTCGAGAAGGCGCCGCTGGTCAAGTTCGTCACCGCGTTGTTGAAGTAACGCGATCAAAAAAATCTGGAGAACGACAGTGATTGATCAGAAATGGAACGTGATGGTCACCGGTGGCGCCGGCTATGTCGGCAGCGTGCTGGTTCCCCAGTTGCTGGCGGCCGGCCACAAGGTCACCGTGCTCGACCTCTTCATGTACGGCGACGACGTCTTCGGCGCCGCCCGTGACAATCCCAACCTTCGCCTGATCAAGGGCGACATCCGCGACGAGGCCGCGATCAACGAGGCCATGCGCGGCAACAACGCCGTGATCCACCTCGCCTGCATCTCCAACGACCCCTCGTTCGAGCTGGACCCGGGGCTCGGCAAGTCCATCAACTACGACTGCTTCCGTCCGATGGTGCGCGCCGCCAAGAAGGCCGGCGTCAAGCGCTTCATCTACGCCTCCTCCTCGAGCGTCTACGGCATCAAGGACGAGGCCGAGGTGACCGAGGAGCTGTCCTGCGAGCCGCTGACGGACTACTCCAAGTTCAAGGCGATGTGCGAGACCGATCTCGCCGAGGAGGCAGCGCCCGGCTTCGTCACCTGCACGGTTCGTCCCGCCACGGTCTGCGGCTACGCTCCGCGGCAGCGGCTCGACGTCGTCGTCAACATCCTGACCAACCTCGCGGTCAACACCGGCCGCATCCGCGTGTTCGGCGGTACGCAGAAGCGCCCCAATTTGCACATCCAGGACATGTCGGCGGCCTATCTGTTCCTGCTGCAGCAGGACGATGCGAAGATCGACGGCAAGACCTACAACATCGGCTACGAGAACCACTCGCTGATGAAGATCGCCGACATCGTCAAGTCGGTGGTCGGCGACAAGGTCGAGGTGGCCGTCGAGCCGACCGACGATCTGCGCTCCTACCACGTCTCCTCGGACAAGATCCGCCGCGAGCTTGGATTTGCGCCGACGCACACGATCGAGCAGGCCGTGTCCGGTCTGGTGGACGCCTTCAAGGGCGGCCGCCTGCCGAACTCGCTGAACGATCCCCGGTACTTCAACATCAAGATGATGCAGAACATCAGCCTGAAGTGAGCGGCGTGCGGATCGGCATCGATTTCGACAACACGATCATCTGCTACGACAAGGTCTTTCCCGCCGTCGCGCACCAGCGTGGGCTGGTGCCCGAGGGCTGGGCGGGGCTGAAGACCGAGTTGCGGGATTTCCTGCGATCCCGCGCCGGCGGCGAGCTGGCCTGGCAAGGGCTGCAGGGCTACGTCTACGGCAAGGGCATCGGCGGCGCCGAGATCTATCCCGGCGTCCGCGAATTTCTCGCAAGCTGCCGCAAGGCCGGCGCGAGCGTCTACGTCGTCAGCCACAAGACCCAGTTTGGCCATCAGGACCCCGATCGCGTCGATCTGCGCGAGGCGGCGCGCGGCTGGTTGAAGGGCGCCGGCCTGGTCGGCACGGAGGATGCGGCGCTGGCGGCGGGCAACATCTATTTCGAGGATACACTGCCGGCCAAGGTCGAGCGGCTCGCGAGCCTGAAGCTCGATATCTTCATCGACGATCTCGTCGACGTGTTCGAGCAGCCGCACTTTCCGAAGACGACGCGATCGATCCTGTTCACGCAGGCGCGCCCCCCTCACCCCGGTCATTGCGAGCCGCTTGCGACCTGGGCGGAGATCAGCCGCGGAGTGTTCGCGCAATGAGCGAGCCGGACCTCAGCGCGCAGGACGCGATCGCGATCGGCAGCCGCCTCGCTGGCGCACCGGTCACGGCCGCGCATCCGGCGCGGTCCGGCGGCAACAACAGGGTGTTTCGGCTGGAGATGGCGGAAGGCCCCGCCCTCGCCCTCAAGCATTATCCGTCCGACGGGCGCGATCGCCTGGGACAAGAATACGACGCGCTCGCATTTCTGTCGCGCCACGGCATCACGTCGACGCCGAGGCCGATCGCCAGGGACACCGGGGCGTTCTGCGCGGTCTATCAATGGTTCGACGGCGACGCGGCGGTCCTGCATCCCCACGCGGACGATGCCGATCAACTGGCCGATTTCCTGATCGCGCTGCAGAAGCTGCGCAACGCCGAGGGTGCGCAGACGTTGCGGAACGCATCGGCCGCCATCTTTTCGCCCGAGGAGGCCATCGCCCAATACGAGCAGCGCCTGGAGGGCTTGAGGCGCGAGCAGCAGGATCACCCCGAGCTGTGCGCGTTCATCGACGGTAGCCTGGTTCCCAGCACGGCCATCGCCATCCGGCGGCTCCGCCAGCGCTATGCGGAACTGGGGCGGGATCCCGCGGCGGACCTGTTGCCCGCGCACCGTGCACTGAGCCCGTCGGATTTCGGACTGCACAACGCGCTGCGCGCCGACGACGGCCGGCTGCGCTTCATCGACTTCGAATATTTCGGCTGGGACGATCCGGTCAAGCTCGTGTCGGACACCGCGATTCACCCCGGCAGCGATCTGCCCGAAACCAGCGCGAATCGCTTGATCGAACGGCTCTCGCGCGCGTTCGAGGCTGGGGATGACGCGTTTGCGATCCGCCGTGACGTACTGTATCCTGTGTTCGGGGCGATCTGGTGCCTGATTGTCCTGAATGCTTATTTGCCCGAAAGCCGCTCCCGGCGCGCCTTGGTTGCGCAAGGTGGCGATCTGACGGTTCGCCTTGCCGGCCAGCTCGACAAAGCCCGCCGGCTTCATCAAACGATTTGCCAACGTGATCCAGATCTCACCCCACGCTGAAGCCGCCCTCACCTGCACGCTGGACGAGCGCAGTCTCTATTTGCGCCGCCTGGTCCTCGGTTCTGTCCGTTCGGCCGGACGCGGCCATGTCGGTCCTGCCCTGTCGCTGATCGAGATGGTCCGCGTTCTCTACGACGACGTACTGCGGATCGACCCGAAGAACCCGCTCGATCCCGAGCGCGACCGCGCCATCCTCAGCAAGGGACACGGTTGTCTTGCGCTGTACGCGCTGCTCGCCGATCGCGGCTTCTTCCCGCTGTCGGAGCTCGACGGCTTCTGCGGCCCCGACAGCATCCTGGGCGGACATCCCGAATACGGCATGGTGCCGGGTGTCGAGGCCTCGACCGGCGCGCTCGGACACGGCCTGTCGATCGGCGTCGGCCTTGCGCTCGCCGCCCGCATGCGCGAGCGCAGCTACCGGACCTTCGTGCTGCTCGGCGACGGCGAGATCAACGAGGGATCGGTGTGGGAAGCCGCGATGGGCGCGGCCAAGCACGGGCTCGACAACCTCGTCGCGATGATCGACTACAACAAGCTGCAGAGCTACGGCCCCACCGACTACGTGCTGCCGCTGGAGCCGCTCGCGGACAAGTGGCGCAGCTTCGGTTTCGCCGTGCAGGAGGTCAACGGCCACGACGTCGGCGCGCTGCGCACCGTCCTGAAGCAGATTCCGGCCGTCTCGGGCAAGCCCACAGCGGTGATCTGCCATACCGTCAAGGGCAAGGGTCTGCCGGCCGCGGAATCCAACGCGGATTGGCATCACAAGAACAAGCTGACCGACAGCGAGCTCGACGCCATTCGCGTCGCCGTCGGCGATTTTTGATCGGCATCCCATGCGCAACACAGCGATGAACATGGTCCACAAGCTCGCCGCGCGCGACGAGCGTGTGCTTTACATCGGCTCCGATCCCGGCGCCGGCACCCTGCGTGCGATGAGCAAGGAGTTTCCCAAGCGCCATCTGATCGAGGGCATTTCGGAAGCGCACATCATCGGCATGTCGGCCGGCCTCGCGATGGAGGGCTTCGTCCCCTACGTGAACACCATCGCGACCTTCCTCACCCGCCGTTGCTACGAGCAGGTCGCCGTCGATCTCTGCCTGCACAATCTGCCGGTGCGGCTGATCGCCAATGGCGGCGGGCTCGTCTACGCCCCGCTCGGTCCCACCCACCAGGCGATCGAGGACATCGCCATCATGCGGGCGCTGCCGAACATGACGGTGATCTGCCCGTGCGACGCCGACGAAGCGGCGCGCATGATGGAGCACACGCTGGACTGGAAGGGCCCGATCTACATCCGGCTCGGCAAGGGCGGCGATGCGATCGTCTCCAAGGCCGAGCACGGCTTCGAGATCGGCAAGGCCATCCTGATGCGCCCGCCGGGCGACGTCCTCATGGTCACCACCGGCATCATGCTCCAGCGCGCGCTGGCCGCGGCCGACCTGCTCGCCGCCCAAGGCGTTCGCGCCGGCATCCTGCACATGCACACGGTGAAGCCGCTCGACACCGCGGCGCTGCTGCAGGCGATCCGCGGCGTCAAGCTGCTGGCGACGCTGGAGGAGCACGTGCCCTCCGGCGGCCTCGGCAGCGCCGTCGCCGAGACGCTGATCGACAAGCTCGGCTCCGGCCTGCCCGCGATGCTGCGGCTGTCGCTGCCCGACCGCTTCATGCACAATTACGGCTCGCAGGACTCGCTGCTGAAGAAGCACGGTCTCTCCGCCAACGCCATTGCGACCTCGATCGAGCATGCGCTCGCGGCGTCGCGCTCATCCGCTCCTCAACTCCATTCCACCTGACGGTTCACATGTACGACGTTCGATATTCCTACCTGCTCGAGCAATTCTCCGACCCCGCGCCGATCCTGGCCGAGATCGGCCGGCTGGTTGCGACCGGTGACTTCACCCTTGGCAAGCCCGTCGCCGAATTCGAGAAGCGCTTCGCCGAACTGATCGGCGTGCGTCACGCCATCGGCGTCGGATCAGGCACCGATGCGCTCAAGCTGCCGCTCAAGGCGCTCGGCATCGGCCATGGCGACGAGGTCATCACCGCCGCCAACACCTTCATCGCCACCGTCGGCGCGATCGCCGAGACCGGCGCAACGCCCGTGCTGGTCGACTGCGACGATTCCTTCTGCATGAACGTCGACCAGGTCGAGGCCGCGATCACGAAAAAGACCAAGGCCATCATGCCGGTCCAGTTGACCGGCGAGGTCACCGACATGGGCAAGCTGATGCCGATCGCAAAGCGCCACAATTTGCCCGTCGTCGAGGATTCCTGCCAGGGCATCCTGTCGGAGTTTGCCGGCAAGCGCTCCGGCACCCACGGCATCGCCGCCGGCTTCTCGCTGCATCCGCTCAAGAACCTCAACGTCTGGGGCGATGCCGGCGTCGTTGTCACCAACGACGACGGCATGAACGAGAAGCTTCGCCTCATCCGCAATCACGGCATGAAGAACCGCGACGAGATCTCGATCCTCGGCTGCAATTCGCGACTCGATTCCTTGCAGGCCGTCGTCGGCAATTGGCTGATCGGCCAGACCGGCGAGATCACGCGTCGCCGGATCGAGAACGCGGCCTATTACGACAAGGGCCTGGCCGGCCTGCCCGGCCTGCGCGTTCCGACGCGCCGTCCCAACGTGAAGCACGTCTACCATCTCTACATGGTGTTCGCCGAGCGCCGCGACGAGCTCTACCAGTACTGCCTGGACAACGGCATCGAGGCCAAGATCCACTATCCGATCCCGCTGTATCAGCAGGAAGGCCTCAGGCATCTCGGCTACGCGCCCGGCACCTTCCCGGTCACCGATCGCCACGCCAAGGAAGTCATCAGCTTCCCCGTCGACCAGCATCTGACGCGCGCGCAGCAGGATCGCGTCATCGAGACCGTCGGGAAGTTCTGCCATGGACGCTGACACCGGCCGCCGGCGCATCGGTTACGTCAATCTTCCCGCGCAGTTCGAGGAAGAGCGCGCCGAGATCATGCAGGCGGTCGAGGGCGTGTTCCAGCGCGCCGACTTCATCGGCGGCGCGGCGGTCGGAAAGCTCGAGGAAGAGCTGTCCGCCTATCTCGGCTCACCCCATGTGGTGACGCTGAATTCCGGCACCGACGCGCTGATCCTCGCCCTGCGGGCGCTCGACATCGGTCCCGGCGACGAGGTCATCACCCCGCCGAACTCGTTCGTGGCATCCACCGCCGCGGTCGTCGCGGTTGGCGCCACGCCGGTCTTTGCCGACGTGCTGCCGGACCAGAACATCGATCCCGCCGCGGTCGAAGCCGCGGTCACGCCGCGCACCAAGGCGATCATGCCGGTGCACCTGACTGGCCGCATGGCCGACATGGGCCCGCTGATGGCGATCGCCGAAAAGCACGCGCTCGCGGTGATCGAGGACAGCGCTCAGGCCATCGGCTCGACCTATGACGGCCGCATGAGCGGCACCATCGGCACGTTCGGCTGCTTCTCCGCCCACCCCTTGAAGAATCTCAATGCCGCCGGCGATGCCGGCTTCCTCGTCACCGGCGACGCCGGGATGGCCGCGCGCATTCGCCGGCTGCGTAATCACGGCCTGATCAATCGCAGCGACGTCCAGGAATGGGGCATCGTGTCGCGGCTCGACACGCTGCAGGCCGAGGTGCTTCGCATTCGCCTGCGCCACCTGCCCTCGGTGATCGAGCGCCGGCGCCGCAACGCCGCGCAATACCGCGCCGAGCTCGAAGGGCTGCCGCTGTTCATTCCGCCCTGCCGCAACATCGAGTTCAACACCTTCCACACCTTCGTGGTGCAGACTGACCGCCGCAACGACTTCCAGAAATATCTGGCCGACAAGGGCATCGAGACCGCCATCCACTATCCGGTGCCGATCCACCTGCAGCCGGCGGCGGCGCATCTCGGACAGGGCCGCGGCGCGTTCCCGGTGACGGAACGGCAAGCGGACCAGATCCTCACGCTCCCCATCAACCAGTTCCTGTCGGCCGCCGATATCAGCTATATCTGCGCGACCGCCCGGGAGTATTTTGCATGACGGATACCGACTTCCTTCAGGCCGATGAGCAGGCGCTGGCGCAGCGCTTCATCGACAACGGCTTCGTCACCACGCCGGCCGACGACCGCGCGGGCCTCGACCGCATCCAGCGGCGCGCCGCCGAGCTTGCGGCGGACTATCTGAAGCTTCCGCACAGCAACGATCCCTATGCGATGCTCGACAGCATCCATACGCGGGTGAGCGTGGACGATCTCAACGGTCTTCGTCTGCACGTCTTCAACGGCCTCAACGCCGAGCCCTGGTTCCGGCCAACCTATTTCCGCCTGGCGCGCTCGACGATCGAGATCATCGTCGGCAACGAGCTTTGCATGCAGCGCCGCGTCAATCTCAGCATCCAGATGCCCGGCGACGATTCCTCGCTGCTCGCCACCCATTCCGACGTCTGGTCGGGCGACTCGCCGTTCGAGGTCGTGGTGTGGGTGCCGCTGGTGGATGTCCATCACACCAAGGCGATGTATCTGCTGCCGCCGTCGCTGAACGGCGACATGCAGGACAAGATGGCCGACTTGCGCAGCGCCGAGGAGCTGTACAAGACCATCAAGCCGCACGCGACCTTCATCGAGATCCCCTACGGTCACGTGATGCTGTTCAACCAGACCTTGATGCACGGCAATCGCGTCAACGAGGAGCCCGGCACGCGCTGGAGCATGAACTGCCGGTTCAAGAGCATCATGTCACCCTACGCGGACAAGCGCTTCGGCGAGTTCTTCGAGCCGATCCTGCTGCGCCCGGCAACGCGCGTCGGCATGCAATACAAGCTGCCGGGAGGCTTCCATGGCTGAGCGAGCCGGCCATCGCGGCTATATCGGCGCCCGCCCCCTGAACGGCAGCCGCACCCCGCAGCACGTCCAGAACATCGTGATCCGCGACTACGCACGGCGCAAGAACCTGCAATTCCTGCTCAGCGCCGTCGAGCACATCATGCCCGGCAGCTACATGGTGCTCGAGGACATCATGGACGAGCTGCCGCGCCTGAATGGCCTGATCCTCTACAGCATCTTCATGCTGCCGCCCGACGAGGCACGGCGACGGGAGATCTACGACCGCGTCCTGCGCGAGGGCTGCGACATGCACGCGGCCGTCGAGGACATCACGCTGTCCTCGCAGAAGGACATCCAGGCCGTCGAGGACATCCTGCTGGTCAATCAATACGCCACCATCCTGTGACGACGTCGCGGACCGGTTGGGCCCCATGAGCGAGATCAACCTGCTCCAACCGATGCACGCCTCGACCAGGCGCAACTACGTTCAGCGCGTGGTCGAGCACGACAAGGCGGAATCGGCGACCGTCGCGCGGCAATGGGGACGCGACTATTGGGACGGCGACCGGCGCTACGGCTATGGCGGCTATCGCTATGACGGACGCTGGCGCCCCCTCGCACAGACCCTGATCGATCGCTACGGCATCAAGCCGGGCATGAGCGTGCTCGACGTCGGCTGCGGCAAGGGCTATCTGCTCTACGAATTCAGCCAGCTCGTCCCTGACCTGACGATCGCCGGCATCGACATCTCCGACTACGGCATCGCCAACGCCAAGGAGGAGGTGCGGCCGCAGCTAAAGGTCGGCAGCGCCGTCGCGCTGCCCTACCCCGACCACAGCTTCGACCTCGTGGTGTCGCTCGGCGTGCTGCACAATCTGCCGCTCGAAGACGTCTTCCGCGCGGTGCGTGAGATCGAACGCGTCGGACGCGGCACCTCGAAATATCTGATGGTGGAATCGTTCCGCAACGAGCGCGAGAAGGCGAACCTCCTCTATTGGCAGCTGACCTGCCTGAGCTTCCACGGCCCGGAAACCTGGGCGTGGATCTACGACCAATGCGGCTATCGGGGCGATCATGGGTTCATCTTCTTCGAATGAGGCAACGGGCCTGCACCGGCCGACCTCGCTGCGCGCGCAGAATCCCGAGGTCTATTATTCCGACGACGCCATCGTCACCGCCGATGACGCCACGATCGCGGAGCTGAAGCACATCGCCGCCGGCAATCCGCGCCTGCGTAGCCGGCTGTGCACGCACCCCGATCCCGCATCCGGCCTGCACGAGATGCTGATCGTGCATCACCGCGAGGCCTATGTCCGGCCCCACAAGCATCTCGGCAAGCCTGAATCGTTTCACGTGATCGAGGGCACCGCGCAGGTCATCATCTTCGAGGACGACGGCCGCATTCGCGAGGTGCTCGAGATGGCGCCCTACGGCCAGGGCAAGCGCTGCTACTACCGCATGCCGGAGAAGGTCTTCCACTCGATCCTGATCACCTCGGAGTGGCTGGTGTTCCACGAAACCACCGCCGGGCCGTTCGATCCCTCGCGCACGGCTTTTCCGGACTGGGCCCCCGATGGCAACGATGCCGCCGAGGTCGAGGACTACGTCACGAGGACCGGCGCGCTCGCCGCGGAGAGTCTGGCGCGAAAATAGACTCCTCCCCTATCGGTGCCTAAGGATCCCGCCGCGAATGATCGAGGACGACACCAGCCGATGAAGCAGCCTGCAAAAGCCCTGGTTACTCTGGCCAAGTTCGCCGTCTCGATCGGCATCCTCGTATTGTTGTTTCGGACACAAGATTTGTCGTCCCTGCAAGCCGATCTGCTTGCAGTCAAACTGCACCTGCTGGCACTCGCGGTGCTGCTGCTGTTTGTCCAGACCTTCGTGCTTTGCCACCGCTGGATTTTGATCCTCCGCGCCATGAATGTACCCCTGGATTGGCTGCACGGCTGGCGTATTCTCATGGTCAGCACCTTTTTCAACCAGGTGCTGCCCGCAGGCGGCGACGCAGTCCGGATTTGGATGCTGCGACGGCACGGCGTGCAATGGTCCCCAACCATCAGCAGCATCGTGGCCGATCGCTTTCTTGCGCTGCTCGCGCTCGGTGCGGTCATATTGGCTGGAATGCCGTTCCTGCTGCAAAGGATCAGCGACAAATCACTCCTGTACGCGATCGTCGTCGTTCTCGTCATTGCGAGTTTCGGCCTGATCGCCCTACTCATGCTGGATCGCTGGCCCGCTCGCATCATCGCCGCTCTGCCGGCTCGCATCGTGCAATTCGCGATGCTGGTCAGGGCCCCGTTGGCGGCCAAAGGGCGCGGAACACTAATGACCGCCGCCATTATGATCCATCTGATCACGGTCGCGGCCTGTTATTTCATTGCGATCGGGCTCGATGCACCTCTCGCCGCGCGTGATGCCTTCGTTCTTGTTCCACTCGTCATTCTGTCGTCCGCGGTTCCCATCTCGATCGGAGGATGGGGTGTGCGAGAAGGCGCAATGGTCGCCGCGCTTGGCCTCGCCGGGATCGCATCCGACAAGGCGCTTGCCATATCAGTTTTGCTCGGCCTTGGCGGCGTGATCGTCGGACTGTTTGGAGGGTTGGTATGGCTGATCGCGCCCGAGCGCGCCAGCTTCAGCCCGGACGAGGCGCGGGCCACGGCCGAGCGAGCGGACGCCGCGCCGGTTTGACATGGCTAACACTGGACAAGATCAGACGGTGACGGCTGCCGCGGTGGGCTTACGCAGCCTCGCCGCGACATGGTCGTGGCGCGTGCTCGTGCTTGCGCCAGCCGCTCTTTCCATTTGGTGCCTGAACCGTGACGGCACGTACCGAGCACTGCTCTTTGATGGTGGCTGGACAACGCGATTCTACGTCCTCGCCTGGATCGTCCTGACGCCGTATCTCGGCTGGTTCATCATGGCGACCGGGCGCCTGACGTTCTCTCTGATCAGGAACGAAGACGCCCAACGAGTGGACGAATTCTTCGTCGGAGCGGCCACACTCTTATTGGTGGGACTTGGTCTCGGCGCTCTATCCATGCTGTATCCGCAAATCGTGCTCGGGCTCGCGGTCGCAGCTCTTGTATGGGATACCAGGAGCTTCAAGCCGCGAACGTTCGCGGTGACTTTCCCTTTGATTGCAATGTCGCTGCTGGGAATTGGCTTTCTGGCAATCGTGTTCCTCGATCACGCCGTCATCCCCGACGTCGTTTCGACCGACGTCCAACAGCTCTACGCCCCGTATCTTGCAGAAGTTGCGAGAAATCGCAGCATCTGGCTTGCGGCTGACAATCCCATCTTTTCCGACTTCGAAATCGGTCACGGCAACGGGCTGCATCTGTTGCTGGCGACGTTCCTGCCGCCCCATGTCGCCCAGATCGTTTCGTTTCTCTACTTCGTCGGGATCGGCGCGGTCATTTTCGAACTCGCGCGTACGCTGGTACCCTTGCAAACACTTGGCCGCCGGTGGGAATACACTGCGCCTTCAATTGCGCTCGGTCTTGCGATCCTCGCTCTGGCGTCGGACCCCGGTCCCCAGATCATGGAATTCGGAAAGTACCACCTCCAAACCGCAGCGCTCCTTCTTTACTTTCTCCTGATCATCGCTCGACCTTCGAAAGGCCAGGACAAGCTCTCCGCCGGCCTCAGCGGCTTCGCTCTCGCCGCTTCCTATCCCTTGTACGCGGCCTTTGCCTTTCTAACTTCGGCCGTGGGAATGTTCACCAAGGCGATTCAACGAGACTCGCAAGGATTAGCCAAGAGTATGGCGCTTGGGTCGGGCGCGCTCGGAGGATGCATACTCGCTTTCGGAGTGAACTATCTCTACCTGGGAATTCCTGCGACCAACCCCTATTCGATCTTCCGGCACATCGCGTCAACGGAGCATTTCTCGCGGTTCGGCAGCCTCGATATCCTTGATTATTTCGTGCTGTCTCAATCGATCGGCGTGGATGACTTTTCCATCGACGGAGGACTGTTGGTCGCGATGAGGCAGATCAAGGCGATCATTCGAAGCGCCGCTCTTCTCGCCATGACATCGTGCGCTATCGCTTTCGTAGACTCGAAATTGTTTCCCGATCGTTCTTGCCGATCGAGATCATGGCCGCCGCTCAACGCAGCAGCACCGTTCATCCTCATCGCGTACCTCGCCACGGTTCGATTTCTCGACGCAACGTTGAAAATCCCCAGCCTGATAAGATTGTCCATTCATGTCCACGTCCTGACCCCGCTTGTGGTCATCGCAATCGCCTTCGGGGCGCTGACAATCGTGCGGCGGTGGGCACCGACATGGTTCACCGGTCGCGCTGCTCCGCGCCTGGCATTCCTGGCGCTCTTTGGCGCCTGCGCATGGACGGTTTATTCGTTTCCATGGCAGAGCTTCAAAAGCGACGGCGCGATCCGTTTCGCGATGGGGCGTCCCCTCGATCAAATGCCTCGTGTCAGCCTGAACTGGCGACGCTGTGACGAGTTGCAGCAATCGACAGGCTCTGAGCGCATTCTGCCGCTCAACGGCTATCGCGCAATGGTGCCCTGCTACTTTTCGCCCCTCCTGACGCGAGGCAAGATCATTCATACTTACGAGAGCGATGTCGCGCGCGATTTCAAGAAGATCGCTCTGGGGACGGCCGATACCGCTGAGGCCAGGCTTCGCGCGTTGGGGGTAAATCTCTTTTATGTTCAGAAGGCGAATTGCGATTTCTGGCTGAATGGGTTCTCCGACCTCTTTCAGAGAGATGAGTTGGCGAAACGTTTTGCCGTCCGCGCCGACACCCCTGACTATTGGCTGTTGACGTGGAAGAATGACGACCAGTCATTGAGTCCGGCGGCCGAGGCGGGAATCTCCGAACTAAGAACGAGATCAAAGGATATCTACCGGGGGGCTTACGGCGTGGAACCGTTTGAAGTGGTCAAGCACCATCTGTCATTCGACCGCAAGCGCGCTGATCCCGCGGGTCTCGATCAATTGTCCACATGCCGCTGAGGTGTTGCTGAATTGACGAGGGAAGGCGATCCTTCGCGGAGAAGTCCACATGCGCTTCGCTAAACGCCGGCGTTGGAGCAACGCGCACTGGCAAGCTGGCGCGCGCGCCAGCTTGATGACAGCTCCATTCCTCCTCGCCGCGCTGGGCCTGCTGGTGAGGGTTCCTCCCGACGTCCAGTTCTTCAGCGGCGGTTCGTTGGTCGCGTGGAACAGCTTCTGTCTCGCCGTCCTCGCCCCCTACATCGTCCTCGCTTTCATCGGAATGGGGACCTTGCTCGTTAATCCGTTTTCCGGCGAAGGCGACGACCTCGACGCGGCTGATCTGCTCGTGCTGCAATTTTTCGGCGGCGCCGCTCTGAGCATTTTCATCGGCGTTTGCCTCGGCGCCGCCGGATTGCTCTTCCCATGGATCACCATTCCACTCCTGGCGAGCATCATCGCCTGGAACTTTGCCCGGCACCTGACCCAGCGATCCCGTGGCCGCTGGGCACCATCAACGGCCGCCGAATGGCTCCTGGTTGGACTCCTCGCTTTGTCCGCTCTTGTACTTATGCTCGTGAAGGGCATCGTGCTCGACGAAACCCGCGGCGATATCCCACAACTGTATCTGCCACTCCTTGCTGACCTGCAGAACCGACACAGTCTCTGGCTCGACCCCGAACAACCAAAGCTGTTCTGGTTTTTGCTCGGTCGTGGCCACGGAGCCGACATGCTGCTTGTAAGCTTCGGTGGTCCGACGGCTCATCAAGTCCTCTCCGTTGTTTATCTGTTGTCCATCGCGGCGTTGGTCCATCGCATCGCGGCGCGGCTGACGACGGGGTGGGTATTGCCCGGCTGTGCGGCGCTGATCGCAATGTGGTCGAGCTTTATCGGCGTGGAGACTGGGCGCTTCCACTATGAAACGGGCGCCTTCCTCCTGTTTGTATGTTGGGCTGGACTGCTCTATGCCACTACAAAGGTCCGTGTGATCTTCCGCGCCTTGCTGCCGGCCGTTATGTCCATCGCGATCATGGTCGCCCAGGCCGCAATCATCGCCACAGCATTCTTGATGGCGGCGGCCGCCGCCGGCTGGTTCGCCTACGGCCGTCGCGGCATCGTGCGGCCGCTGGCAGTGGCGGCAATCGGCCTGGGAACAGCCGCTCTTAGCCTCCTGGTCAACCAGCTTTATCTCGGCATCGCCGAGGTCAATCCGATCGGCGTGTTCATGCCGCTCATCAACGTAGAGCGGTTCCGTCAAATCTCGAGCTTGGATCTGATGGTCTACGTGAACAACGCGCAGGGCATCAACTATGCGGGATTTTCCCTGCTCGACGTCGTAGCCGCTTTGCGTCGCTTTTGGACAGTGCTCTCCAACCTGTTCGTCGCGCCGCACTTCTGGGCGTACCCGGCATTCATTGTCGCATGCGCCGTCTTGCCCGGCGTGCAGCGACCACAGGAGAATGGGCCCTTCGCCGTCGGTCTTGGTCTATCTCTGCTCGCCGTGGTTGGCCTCATCACTCTCACTTCACATGGAAGTCTGGAGCGCATGCTGGCTTTCCGATCGGTCGCAACTCCTCTGATTGCAATTTCGTTGATAGTGCCCCTTGCCGGCCTCTTTCGACAGTATCGGTTGCAAGACCGCTTCGTCTCTCTGCCTTCTGCGGTAATTGCGGTCTGTTTGGCGGCCCTGGTTGCAGCTGTTGTAGCTCGGTCGCAGGGCGAGATAACTCGGGCGCGCGCCAAGGGGGCTTTGGCATATGTCACCGGTCGCATTGGCTTGGTTGACACCGCCCCATCCTTTGCTGATCTCGACCCGCACCGCTGCCTGGAGGTCTCACGCCACGTTCCATCCGGCTGGCGCATTCTGCCCGTCAATTCCGCTTTGCGTTTTCTGCCGACCTGCGCCGAATCCCCTCTCCTGCCATCCGGCCGGGTGGTCGATACCCTGCATCCGGTGTTCCTGCCGGACTATGGAGACGTTTTGCTCGGCCCACCCCAACTCAGCATTGCCGCGCTGCGCGGGCGCGATGTGAACGCCTTTTACATCGAGAGCAACAGGCTGGATTTCTGGGCGCACGGCCAGAGTCCACTGTTTGATACGCATAGCATACAACGCAACCTAGACGTGCTCCACGTCGGAGCTGATTACATATTGCTGACGTGGAAGGGTCTTGGAGTCCAGATCGACGACGCACAGGTTGCAGCCATTACGGAGTTGCGGAACCGCAGTCGCGTGTCCCGCGGAAGCAAGGAATATTGGGATGGTATCGCAGCACTTCAGGCATGGCGGTCCCAACAAGACTCAATCCGGAAGTGAGCACTTACAAGCGCGTCCCCCTCTGCGATGCTCGCCGACGGTGTGCAACCCAACTTATCAATTGAGGTGCACGCTGAGGCCCTATATAGCCGTATCCCGGGCGACCAGCCGCGGGCCGCGATGGCTCGGGACGCCGATTTCAATCTGTCCTGCAAAGAGTTAAAGCCGTGACTGACCATTGCCGCCTTTGCCATTCGACCAACCTGCGTCCGGTCATCGACCTCGGACTGATGCCGATCGCGCATCGGCTTCGGCATAGCCGAAACGAGCAGGACGAACGCTTTCCGTTCGAGGTGCTGGCCTGCGGCGAATGCGGCCTGCCCCAGATCGTGAAACCGATCGACCCCGACATTCTCTATCGCCAGTTCAACTACAATTTCAGCAGCTGGAAGCCGGAGCCGCACCAGGTCGACGAGCTCGATACCATCGCGAAATTCTCGAAGCACGAGTCGGTGTTCGAGATCGGATGCAATGACGGCCTGTTCATGGACCGGCTGCGCGAGCGCGGCACCAAGGTCATGGTCGGCGTCGAGCCCAATCCGGTGTCGGGCAAGATCGCCCGCGAGCGCGGCATCAAGGTCTATGCCGACATGCTCAGCCCGGAGATGGCACACGATGCTGTCGCTCAGTCCGGCAAGTTCGACCTCGTCATTTCGCGCCAGGTGCTCGAACACATCGTCGATTTCGAGAACTTCTTCGCCTGCGTGAAGATCGCGCTGAAGGACGACGGGCTGCTGTTCATCGACGTGCCCGATTTCGCGCCGGGCTCGGCAGAGGGAGACCTCTCGGTGCTCTGGGAAGAGCATGTCAGCTATTTCACCGAGCCGACCCTGGTCGCGCTGCTCGCGCGCCACGGCTTCGAGGCCGTGTCGGTGAAGAAATACAATTTCAGCGGTGGCAGTCTCGCGATCGCCGCCCGCCGTGCCGCGGGCCCGGTGACGGTGCCGCCCGCCCCGGCCGGTGTCGGCGAGAAATTCGGTCAGCGCGCACGTGAGTACGGCGCGCGTCTCCGCCCGATCCTCGCCAAGGCCCGCGCCAACGGCTCTGAGATCGCCATCTACGGCGCCGGCTGCCGCGCCTGCACCTTCACCAATGCGCACGAGCTGGCCGATCTCGTCGACCTCTCGGTGGACGACCAGAAGGAGCGCCAGGGCCTGTTCCTGCCCGGCACCGGCATTCCGATCCGTTCGCCCGAGGACCTCGCCGCCAAGTCGGGTCCGCTCGTCTGCCTTCTCGCCGTGAACGAGGAGAACGAGGCCAAGGTCAGCAGCCGGCTGCGCGAGAGCGTGAAGCGCCCGCTGCAGATCGTTTCGATCTTCGCGCCGAACGATATCTGGAGCGAGCTCGATCGTCTCGAAGCGGCGCTAAGGTCGCAGCATGGCTGAGGACAAGCTCTTCAACTATTACGAACGTCAGGATGTCCTCCCGACGTTCGGGAATTTCAAGTCGTCCGCCGAGCTCGAGGCCTACGCCACCCAGCGGCGCGAACTGTTTTCGGACAAGCTGGCGCTGCCGACCCGCCTGTTTCGCGCAGCCGAGGTGCTCGAATTCGGTCCCGATTCCGGCGAGAACGCGCTGGTGTTTGCCGGCTGGGGCGCCAACATGACCCTCGCCGAGCCGAACCGGCTGGCGCACCCGAAGATCGAAGCCTACTTCGCGCATTTCGGCCTCACCGAGCGGCTCCGCGAGCTCGCCTTGGCCGACGTCGAGGGCTTCCGCAGCGATCGCCGTTTCGACCTCATCGATGCCGAGGGCTTCATTTACACGGTGCAGCCGAGCGACAAATGGCTCGGCATCTTCCACCGCCTGCTCAATCCCGACGGATACGCCGTCGTGTCCTATTACGAGCGCTATGGCGGCTTCTTCGAGCTCGCGCTCAAGGCGATCCATGCGGCCGGCAAGGCCCTGACGGGCCGCGCGCCGCTCGACACGGCGAAAACGCTGTTCGAGGCGAAGTGGAACAGCATCCCGCACACCCGCAGCTTCGAATCCTGGCTGATGGACGTGCTGGAGAATCCCTTCGTCCGGCATCGCTACTTCCTCGACGCCGCGGCGCTGTGCACGGCGGCACACGGACAGGGCTTCGACATCCATTCGGCCTGGCCCGCCTATCGCGACAGCCTGGACATCTACTGGCACAAGAAGGTGCTGTCCGGTGACGACAAGCTGAACCGCGCCACGCGCCATCTCGACCGCAGCCGCCTGAGCTTCCTCGGCGGCCGAAAGCTCTACCTGGTCGGCAAGTCCGATGCCGTGAAGGCGATCTCGGCATCGATCGAGGCGCTGGTCCTCGACGTCGACGGCATGATCGACGATCCCCTCGGCGCGAGCCTGCCGCGCGTGGTCGCGGGCCTTGCCTCCCTGCGGGAGACGATCCGCACGACGGACATTCTCGCCGACGATGGCGCCGACATCGATGCCATCATCGCCACGCTCGACAGTTTCCATCGCATCTTTGCCGCGATCAGCCAGCGCGACGCGGCCGCGGTCACCGCCCTCACCCAGTCGGATCCGGCATTCATCAACACATGGGGACAGCCGGCGCATTTCCTCGTGATCCGGAAGCGCTAAGGGATCATCGCCAGTGAGGCCAGGCATTGGCATCATCGGAACGGGCATGGTCGGCCAGATGTGCCACCTCGCCAATTTCGCTGCCAATCCGGCCTGCGACGTCGTCGCGATCGCCGATCTCAGGCCGGACCTCGCCGCCGCCGCGGCACAGAAATTCGGCATTCCCCGGGTCTACGGCTCGCACCGGGAGTTGCTCGCGGACAGCGCGGTGTCCGCGGTCGTCGTCGTGACCAAGCGGCGTGCCACCGGTCCGATCGTGCTGGACGCGCTGAACAGCGGCCGTCACGTGCTGTCGGAAAAGCCGATGGCCTACACGACGGCGCAGGCCGTTACGCTGGTCGAAGCCGCGCGGCGGCAAGATCGCGTCTACAGCATCGGCTACATGAAGCGTCACGATGCCGGCGTGGCGCGCGCGCTGCAGGTGCTGACGCGCTTGCGCCAGGACCAGTCGCTCGGGCGTATCGTCAGCGCCAAGGGCTGGTGCTTCGGCGGCGACACCGGCCGCTCGCAGGACAATTTCGTGATGACCGGCGAAGCGCGGCCGGACGGGCTTGAGCTGTGGCAGGACGGTCCCGACTGGATGCCGCGCGCGATGCGCCCCGGCTACGATAATTTTCTGAACGTGTTCAGCCATATCATCAATCTGTCGCGCTACCTGCTCGGCGCCTCGCCGACACTCGCCGACAGCACGGTCGAGGATTCCGGCGCCGGGCGCATCACCCTCGATTTCGACGGCATCGCCTGCGCGCTGGATCTCGTCAACGGGTCGGACGGTGCCTGGCGCGAGGGACTGACGATCGCGTTCGAGCGCGGCACGATGACGCTGCAATTGCCCCCGCCCTTCGCCGCGCAGGAAGCGGTGGTCATTGTCGAGCACGATGGTCAAAGCACGCAGCTGACGGGAGAGACGAGCTGGGCGTTCCGGCGCCAGGCCGACGCTTTCGTTGCCGATGTCGCCGCGCGCGGCGCGCCGCTGGCGTCGGGGGCGGATTCGGTCACCGACATCACGCTGGCGGAAGCGGTCTGGCAGCGCCGCTTTAGCGGCTAGGCGCGGCCTCCGTCCCGAGCGGCAGGACACCCGCGATCGGCCCGAGCGTGATCGTCACCTGCGCAAGCCCAGCCAGAAACTCCGCGACATCGCAGCGCGCCAGCAACCGGCACGCATAGTATTTCCGCACCAAGGTGTGGTTCGGGGCGGCTCCCGGGCCCGGCTGGAACGAGATCGTGGCCTGCGGCCCCGACGGATCGAAATGATGGAACGCGCTTCCCGGCGCCTTCCGCGCCTCGTCCATGCCCCGCAGGATGTCGGGCCGCTCGGCGCGCAGTGCGAAGCCGAAGAACGGCTGGTTACCCCAGGCAAGGCGAAGCATGCCGGTGACCTCGGCGAGGCCGAACGCCACGTGCCGGGACGGGTAATCGACAAAACCGTCGTCGAGCGCATAGACCGTCGCCGCGGGCTGGGGCCGGCCGGCAAGATTTTGCGTCAGGGCCTCCTGCTTCAGCGTTCTCGCCTGCATGAAGACGTAGTCGCTCCACAGCATGCCGATCGACACGATCAGGCCCGATCCGAACACGACCGCAAAGGCGATGCCTGGGCTGGTCCAGCGTTCGATCAGCCGCTTGAACGCGAGAAACGTCAGCGCCGACGGCACGCCGAGCATCAGCAGATGGCGGCTCTCGTAGAAATGCGTGGACGACGGCCGCAGGCCGGCGATCAGATAGGGCGACGACAATGCGAGAAACAAGACCACGGCGAGCACGAGCGGCAGCAGGATCGCGAGCCTTGATGCCGCCGGCTTCGTCTCCGAACGCTGCAGCAGCAGCACGGCAATGCCGACCAGCACCGCCGCCAGGATGAAGATCGTCGGCACCGTGATCGCCGCGCGCGCCGCATGAGCCAGGACGTCCCGGTAGCCGGTGACGAAGAATGCCCACCATCCCCTCGCCAATTCGCCGAGGGTGGGGAAATGCGCATCATAATGCTGCGCGTAGACGCCGATCCGCTTGAACCAGATGTTGAGCGAGCCCCAATAGATCAGCGGCAGCACCATCAATTCCGGATAGCCGAGCGCGCAGCGCCAGGATGCGAGCCATGTGCGGCGAATGAAGCCGTCGGCCGCGTTCCCGGCCCGCCATATCGCAACGAAGAGCCCGAGCACGACGAAGGCGTAGAGCACGATGGTCGAGTTGAGCGCGAAGCCCAGCAGGAACACGAGCGCACAGGCCACGCGAAGCAGCACGCGCCGCAGACCTCGCGCGCCGAAGGCCAGCGTCAACAGCCACGCACCGGTGAACAGCAGGCCGAAGCTGAAGACGTAGACTGCATTCGCCTTGCCCGCCCAGAGCTGATAGCCGGGATAGGTCCAGACGATCAGTGCCAGACCGACCGCCTCGGCGCGGTCGAGCAGACCGAGACGCGTTGCGGTCAGCGCGAGCGACGTGGCGCCGAGGACAATGCCGGCAATCGCCAGCGAGACCATCACGGCGACGGGCGCGCCGGTCCAGTTCGCGAACGTGTCGTAGCTGTAGAAGATCGGATGACCGGCGCCGTTCAGCAGGAAATCGATGTCGATGAAATAGTCCGGACGCGGCTTGAGCACCAGCCAATCGTCCATGAAGAGACCGTCGTTCAGGAGCATCGGTGCATGCGCAGCCAACAACACGACGAGGAGGACGATTATCGCACGCAGCAATGGAGATATCTCGGAGGGAGGAACGGCATCGCCGACAAGGATTCGCACGCCCGGTTGAGGTCCGCAAGGGCCGGACGACCGGCTCCCTTGACCGGAAAAATGCGACCTCCTATAGACTCACGCATTGGCTGGGCCTGACAGCGTCCGGGGCGATTTTCCGCAATGAACATGCTACCGGGCCCCGCGCAGGCCGCAGCGATCGGTCTCAGTGTCGCGCTGCCGCTGGTGCTGCTGTGCTACGCGCGCATCCCCGCCACCGGCGGATCCGGCCGCCGCTTCCGGCTCGGCTGCGTCACCATGCTGGCCCTCTACGCGATCGCCTGTCTCGCGCTCCCCGGTCAGCGCCATGTCGACGACGTGCTTGCCGGCCTGTTCCTGCTGGCGACCGCGATGATGTTTTTCTACATCCTGTTCAGCCTGCTCGCCTGGGGCTTCACGCTGACGCTGCTCACGGCCCTCGTGAAGGCCGGCCGTCCCCTCACTTGGGAGCAATGGGCCGTGGCCTACATGCAGGGCGGCGATCTCGGCACCTTCACGCACAACCGCCTGAAGCTGCTGGTCGGCGCAGGGATGGTGGTCACGGCAGACGGCAAGCTGGCCCCGACGAACAAGGGCCTAGCCGTCGCGCGTCTCGTCAAGCTCGTTCGTCTGTCGACCGGTCTTGGGTGAGTGGCCACGATGTCCTTCCTGATCGGACTGCTCGCCGCCATCGCTTTCGCCCTGCTCTCGCCTGCCTTGCAGCTCATGGCCCGCGCGCGCGGCTGGACGGTCGGAGCCGTGACTCTGCTCGCGATCGCCGCGATCATCACCCATGCGCTCGGCGTTGTGCTCGGGATCCTCGTCGTCCCGCAATTCCAATATTGGGACGCCGCGTCGATCTTCGGTTTTTGCGTCATGGGTTACGTCTTCGCTTTTGGCGCAGTGTATAAATCCGTGTCCCTGGACATTCTGCTGGGCCTCTTCGACCGGCAGGAGCAGACGGCGCCGCTCTCGGAAATCGTCGACCGGCAGGTTCCAGATCTGTTCCGGGGGCGAATTCAGAACCTCGTCGAGGGCGGCCTGGTCGAGCCGCTCGATTCCCGTTTCGACGCAACGGCCGCGGGCCGCACTATGGCGGACCGCGTCGGGCGGCTGCGCCAGGCCTTTGGCATCGGCGACACCAGCCTTTACGACTTTTCCGATTAGTTGCGGGGAACACACACTCCCCCGGTTTCATGGCATTTGTGCAGGTCATATCTGCAGGCCGCTTATTGTTCGCCCGGCTCAGATGACCTAGAGTTGCAGCAGGGTTCCACCAGTAAATGAGTGGCCGGCAACGGGCGGCATAAGATGACACCTTCAAAGGCGGCAAAACGGCTGACGATCGTCATTCCTGCGCTGAACGAGCAGGACAAGATCGCCGATACCATCGGTGGCGTGCTGCCGCTCGCCCGCGAGCTGCTCGATGACTTCGAGATCTTCCTGATCGACGACGGCAGCACCGATGGCACCGGCGCGATCATGGACGAGTTCGCGGCCGGCGAGCCGCGCATAACGGTGCAGCACAACGCCGAGCGGCGCGGTGTCGGCGCGGGCTTCGAATATGCCCTTTCGCGCGCGAAATTCGATGCCATCACGCTCATTCCCGGCGATCACGCCTTTCAGAACGAGGGTGTTGCCCGCATGTTCAAGGCGGCGGGCGCCGCCGACCTCGTCATCACCTATCGCGACAACCAGTCGGACCGCTCCGTCAACCGCTCGCTGCAGTCGCATTCGCTGCGGTTCATCCTGAATTGCCTGTTCGGCTTCTGGCTGTCCGACTACCACAGCATGATCGTCTACCCCGTGAAATGGCTGCGCCAGATCGCGGTCAAGGCCGACGGCTATGGCTATCAGATCTGCGCGCTGATCTCGCTGCTCCAGCTCGGCCTGACCTACGTCCAGGTCCCCGTGAGCCTGAACGCGGAGCTGAAGGGCTCCTCGCGCGCGCTGCGGCTGCACACCTATTTCGAGCTCGGCGGCACCATCGTCTCGCTGCTGCGCCGCGTTCCGATCCGGAACGTCGATCTAAGCCAGATTCCAGACGATGCGGAGCGGGCCCCGGCGCGCTAAGGCGCCGCCTGGCCTGCCGACCCCAAGGACATCAAGCGGAAGGGCTCGCGCGCGGCGATTCGCCCCGCGGGACGCCTCGTCCCTATCCTGCCAACATCTGACTTAAGTGACTGATTTTGCTGGCAGGAGTGGCAGGGCTCGAACCTGCGACCCCCGGTTTTGGAGACCGGTGCTCTACCAATTGAGCTACACTCCTACAGACCCTGCGTCGCCGCTTCGGATCAGGGCCGCTTTCAAGCACAGGCGACGGCCGGTTTGCAAGAGCGAAGCGAGCGGCCATGCGCGGACTTCGCCCTAGACCCCATCTTTCAGCAGCCAGTTCCGGTAAATCTCCCCGTAGCGCACGCTCACCTTGTCGACCGGGGTTGGCCCCGCGCTATTGTCGATAGCGGCCTGCATCGCCGCCCCGACGATGCCCTGCCCGGTATAGAGCGATGCGTTCAGCTCGGGATAGGCGATGATCAGCGCGCCGGTTCGGGCGTCGACGAGATTGGCGTCCGCGATCATGCCGCGATGGCCGCCGATCACGATACGCTGGATGGCCGACGGGAACAGCAAGCTCTTCACGCGGATGTCGAGCCGCACCGGCCGCGTGCCCGCCAGCCGAGCGGCCAGGACCTGCTCGACGCCGGCCTTGATCCGCGGCGTCAGCAGGCCCTGCACGAAAGCCTTGACCTCCGGGGTCTCGGCCATCGTTGCCGCCTGTTCCGGACTGACCGCCTTCGCCTCCGCATAGGCGCGGAGACCGTCGTCCCACTGGATGTGGGCGTCCGGTGCAAAACTGACAGCGACTCCGGTCAGCTTCATGCTGGCGACGTCGTTCGGCGACAGGGAATTATTGGCGGTGACGCAGCCCGCAAGCACAAGCAACCCGCCCAGCGCGGCGATGCGCGCGAGCCCCAGCAACACTTTCAATGAACGCCCCCGTCCCCGCAGTCCAGTTTCAGCCCGCACCAGAGATAGGATGTCCCATCCGCGTCTGTCTACCCCGAATTGTAATTCCATGTACCCCGATCCAGATGTCCCCGCGCCGAATGCATCTGTTCTTTGCGGGGCTTCTGAGCGACACTTTCCCGGTCAACCAAGAACAAGAGCCCGGGAGCCCCCATGAACGCCCAAGCCGCCACCAAAGCCGCCGCGACGCCGCTGACCCCGCCTCTGCCGGAAGGCCGCCCCGAGACGCTCGGACTGTCTCGGCCGCGCCTGCAGGCCATGTCGGACGCCTTCAAGCGCGAGATCGACAAGGGAACCGTCCCCGGGGTTACGGTCCTGGTCGCGCGGCGCGGCCAGGTCGGCTGGTTCGAGGCGCTCGGCCGGCAGAGCCCGGCGGCGACCGCGCCGATGGCGCAGGATTCGATCTTCCGGATCTTCTCGATGACCAAGCCGATCGTCTCGGTCGCCATCATGGCGCTGGTCGAAGACGGCCACCTCCTGCTCAGCGACCCGGTCGCAAAATTCATCCCGGAGTTCGCGAGCCAGCAGGTCGGCATCGTCAAGGGCGGCAAGCTGGAGCTGGTGCCGCCGACACGGCCGATGACCGTGCAGGATCTGCTGCGCCACACCTCGGGTCTCACCTACGAGCACCAGGGCGACGGCCCCGTGCACAAGCTCTATCAGGACTCCCGCGTCCGCAGCCGCAAGATCACCAACGCCGAGCATGCCGCATTGGTGGCGAGCTTCCCGCTGGTCTGCCAGCCCGGCGCGGAGTTCAACTACAGCCGCTCCACCGACATCCTCGGCCGCATCATCGAGATCGCCAGCGGCAAGTCGCTCGGCGCCTTCCTCACCGAGCGCGTGCTCGCGCCGCTGCAGATGAGCGAGACCGGCTTCTCGACGTCAGAGGCCAATGCGGGCAGGCTCGCCGAGCCGTTCGCGGCCGATCCCTGGACCGGCGACAAGGTCGCGCTCTTCAATATGCTGGAGCAGCCGGTGATGGAGTCCGGCGGCGGCGGCCTGGTCTCGACCACCATGGATTACGCCCGCTTCTGCCTGATGCTGCGCAATTGCGGCACGCTCGACGGCAACAGGATCATCGGCCGCAAGACGCTGGAGCTGATGGCATCAGATCATCTCGGGCCGCAGGTCCAGACCAACGGCACCCTGCTGTCGCCTGGACACGGCTTCGGTCTCGGCTTCGCCGTCCGCCGCGAGGCCGGTATCGCGCCGTTCCCGGGCAGCGTCGGCAACTATTTCTGGAGCGGCATTGCCGGCACGTTCTTCTGGATCGATCCGAAGGAGGATTTGTTCGTGGTGTTCATGAGCCAGGGCCCCGGACAGCGCGACTACACGCGCACGCTGGTGCGGGATCTGGTTTACGCGGCGGTGGAGTGAGGCGGCGCTCTCGTGCCCCGGACGCGCTGCAACGCCCTTAGCGTTGCTGCGCAGAGCCGGGGCCCATGTCTCCACGATCTCACTCTTGGCGTTCTGGGTCCCGGCTCTGCGGAGCAGCACTTCGTGCTGCGCCGCGTCCGGGACACGCGAGATCAGCTGATCGTCGCGCCGCCGTCGATCACCATGGTCTGGCCGGTCATGAAGTCGCCGGCCGCCGAGCCCAGGAACACCGCTGCGCCCGCGATCTCGTCGGGGATGCCGATGCGCAGCAGCGGCGAGCGCGCGGTCGAGGCTTTCAGGTTCTCCGGATTGTCCCACAGCGCCTTGGCGAAATCGGTCTTGATCAGGCCGGGCGCGATGCAGTTCACGCGGATGTTGTGCTTGCCGTATTCGCAAGCGAGGTTGCGCGCGAGCTGCATGTCGGCGGCTTTCGAGATCGCGTAAGCGCCGAGGATGGTCGAGCCCTTGAGGCCGCCGATCGAGGAGACGATGATGACCGAGCCGTCCTTGCGCTCGATCATCTGCGGCACCACCATCGAGATCAGCCAGTTGTTGGCGACGATGTTGTTGTCCAGGATCTTCCTGAACTGATCGTCGGAGATGCCGGCGAGCGGACCGTAATACGGGTTCGAGGCGGCGTTGCAGACCAGCACGTCGATCTTGCCGAAGGCGCGGTTGCTCTCGTCGACGAGGTTCTGCAGATTCTCCTTCGAGGAGATGTTCGCGGCGATCGCGACCGCCGTGCCCTTGCCGAACTTGTCGTTGATGCCCTTCGCCACCTGCTCGCAGACGTCGGCCTTGCGCGAGGAGATCACGACCTTGGCGCCGTGCTCGGCCATGCGCTCGGCGATCGCAAGCCCGATGCCGCGCGTCGAGCCGGTGATGACGGCAACTTTGCCCTTCATGTCGAACAAGGTCATGTTTCTCTCCCCTATTGATCTTCGTATTCGATGTCACTCCGGGGCGGTCCGCAGGACCGAACCCGGAATCTCGAGATTCCGGGTTCGATGCTTCGCATCGCCCCGGAATGACAGTCTAACTTACGCCAGCTTCTTGACTTCCGGTCCGGCCAGCTGATGCATCGCCGCGTGCGCGTCATCGGCGATCCACGGCTGCTGGTTCACCATCGGCAACCGCCAGACCGAGCGTTCGGGGCTCGCGAAATAATCCAGCCGCGTGATCGAGCAATTGTCGATGTCGAACGACAATGCGCGCTCGATCTGGCCGTCCAGCGCAAGCCCGATCGCCGCCTTGATGGTGCCGCCATGCGCGACCGCGATGATGTCCTGCCCGCCGGCCTCGCCGTTGATGCGCTCGATGGTGCGGCGGGTGCGGTTGTAGAGATCCATGAAACTTTCGCCGCCGGGCGCGGGCTCGTTGATGTCGGCGAACCAGCTCGAACCGACGGGACGGCTGGCGATGAACTGCGCGCGGTTCATGCCCTGCCAACGGCCGAGATTCTGCTCGGCGAGATCCGGCTCCCATGGCATCGACGCAGGCTTCGGGTACCCGGCCGCCCAGATCGCATCGGCCGTCTGGTGCGTGCGCATCAGATTGCTCGAATACCAGACCGCCTTGCGTGGCAGCACCTTGGCAACAGCGTTGAAAACATAGGTATCGCTGGTGTCGCAGGGCAGATCGCTCTGCCCGTAGATATTGCCGCCGTCATTGCGTACCGGCGCGTGACGAACCCACCACCACCGCGTCGTGACCACATTCGGCTTGTCTGCGCCTGCCATCGAAACCCTTCCATCCCGTCTGATGTCGCTGTACGTGAGGTGGCAACGTGTCTCAAGACACTTTACCGTTTGAAATCTTGTTTGAAATTCCGTCGCGCGGCAAGCGTCGCGTAGCCACCACAAGGGAGAAACGCATGGGCCGCCTGCAAGGCAAATCCGTCATCATCACCGGCGCCGGCAGCGGCATCGGCCGCGCGGCTGCGCTGCTGTTCACCAGAGAGGGCGCCAGGCTGATCGCGGTCGATCGCACCGAGGCGGTGAAAGAGACGGTCGACGAGATCAAGAAGGCCGGTGGTATCGCCGAGGCCATGATTGCGGATGCGGGCTCCGAAAAGGACGTCAGCGCCGTGATCGACAAGGCGGTGAAGACGCATGGCCGGCTCGACGTGATCTGGGCCAATGCCGGAATCTCCGGCGGGCTCGTGCCGCTCGCCGAGCAGACCGTCGAGCACTGGCAGGAGATCTTGCGCATCAACCTGATCGGCCCGTTCCTCGCGGTGAAGTATGCGATGCCGCACATGGTCAAGCAGCAATCCGGCGCGATCGTGCTGACCGCGTCGGTGGCGGGCCTCAAGGCCGGCGCCAGCGGACATCCTTATGCCGCGAGCAAGGCCGGCGTCATCAGCCTGGTGCAGACCACCGCCTATTCGCTCACCGGCACCGGCGTGCGCATCAACGCGGTGTGCCCCGGCCTGATCGAGACCGGCATGACCAAGCCGATCTTCGACCGCGCCAAGGAGCGCGGCACGCAGGGCAAGATCGGCCAACTCAACCCGCTTCAGCGCCCCGGCCAGCCGCACGAGCTCGCGGCGATGGGCCTGTTCCTCGCCAGCGACGAGGCTTCCTATGTCAACGGCCAAGCCTTCCCCGTGGACGGCGGCCTGACGGCGTCGATGCCGTACGCGGGCAAGCCGGTCTAGCACCGGTCTCGTGTCCCGGACGCGCTGCAGCGTTCTGACGCTGCTGCGCAGAGCCGGGACCCAGCAGGCCACGGCATTCGCTACAACATGGGCCCCGGCTCTGCAGCGCACCGCTAAGAAGCGCTGCGCTGCGTCCGGGGCACGAGACCATCGTTTGAACACGCACTGTCTCAACACCGTCATTGCGAGCGCAGCGAAGCAATCCAGGAATCCTTCCGCGGAGGCAGTCTGGATTGCTTCGTCGCAAGCGCTCCTCGCAATGACGGAAGGCGTAGGAGCAGCGGACATCTCTCTCGTGTCCCGGACGCGGTGCGGCACGCAGTGACGCTCCGCAGAGCCGGGACCCAGCAGGCCGCGCACTCGCTGATGCATGGGCCCCGGCTCTGCAGCGCATCGTCGAAGTGACGCTGCGCTGCGTCCGGGGCACGGGACCATCGTTTGAACACGCACTGTCTCAACACCGTCATTGCGAGCGCAGCGAAGCAATCCAGACTGCCACCGCGGAAGGACTCTGGATTGCTTCGCTGCGCTCGCAATGACGTGGTGATGGCATCGCTCCTTCAATGCGCACCTTCCTCTGCAGACACAGTTGCGCGTCCTCGCGGCTCATTTCGCCCGAGTTTTGCTTGATCGTCTCGCCCTCTCGTGAACGAGGGCGCAGGGAAGACCGGGAGCCGGTTGGCTCCCGTGGACCGCCATGCCAAGGGCAGACTGCGTGTGCTGCTGCATAGCGGTAAACAGGGCAACCGGAGACATCCCGGCCTTCCCTGCGCAGTGGTTTGACGGCTTATGTCGTGCTCTCCCCGGGAGCGTTGCACTATTGCCCCGTCGCCTTGCGGATCACCGATGCGTGGGCCCGGTTGGACCGTCCACATCACCGCAAGACTTGACGCCAGACCGCGGGCGTCAGGACCACACGATTTTGCCGTACGCCGATCACACCGGTCGTGTGCGCGATGGCTTCGTTCACGGTTTCCCGCCCTGCAAAGCCCGTCGCGCCGATGTGACCCACGTCCACCGCCACCCGGCCCGCGTTCGTGACGATCGCGATACGCCCCTTGTCCTTGGGCCGGGATGCCGCGACAGATACGCCATTCCCGAATTTCGGTAAAGCGGAATATTTTTGATCGCCTGCATTGACCGGCATCTCGGGTGTTTTGCCCGTCGGGCAACGCGATATCTTGTAGCCCGGATGAGCGAAGCGACATCCGGGATTCCAGGTAACGAGCGACCCCGGGTATCGCTTCGCTCACCCGGGCTACGGGGAAGCGTCAGTTGATTTGCCCATCCGGCCAAGGCGTTGGTATGGTTCCTGCAGGCACTTCCGCTTCCCTACCCCCTGACAAGAACGTGACATGCCAAGTTCAAGACCCGACCGTATTCGAAAACTCCTCACCGACCTCGTTGGCTTCGACACCGTCAGCGACCGCACCAACCTGCCGCTGATCGCCCATATCGAAAGCTACCTCGCCGCACTCGGCGTCGGCTTCGAGCGCATCACCGACGAGACCGGCCAGAAGGCCTCGCTCTGGGTCACGATCGGGCCGCAGGACCGGCCGGGCCTGGTGCTGTCCGGCCATACCGACGTCGTGCCGGTCGTGGGCCAGGACTGGAGCCATGATCCGTTCAAGCTGGTCGAACGGGACGGCAAGCTCTACGGCCGCGGCACCACCGACATGAAGGGATTTGTCGCGGTGTGCCTCGCCATGGTGCCGGAGATGCTCGCGGCGAAGCTCGCAACGCCGATTCACCTGGCGATCTCCTACGACGAGGAGATCGGCTGCGTCGGCGTGAGGCCGATGCTGCGCGAGGTCGCCAAAAAGAAGATCAGGCCGCTCGGCGCCTTCATCGGCGAGCCGACCGAGATGAAGGTCATCATCGGCCACAAGGGCAAGCACGGCGTGCGCGCCACCTTCCACGGGCTCGCGCGCCATTCCTCGATCGCGCCCGAGGGCGTCAACGCGATCGAATATGCGGCCGAGCTGATCGTCGAGATCCGCCGCCGCGCCGTGGCGCTCGCCGCCGCGCGCGCGACGGACAGCCTTTACGACGTCCCGCATTCGACCCTGCTCACCAGCATCGTGCATGGCGGCGCCGCACTGAACATCGTGCCCGATACCTGCACGGTGGATTTCGAATGCCGCGGCATCGGCATCACCGAGTCGCGCGAGGTGACGGATGCGATCGTCGCCTGGGCCAAGGCCGAGCTCGAGCCGGCGATGAAGGCGCGGCATCCGGACTGCGGCATCGATTTCGAGGAAATTTTGGATTATCCCGCCCTCGACACCGCCGCTGATGCCGCAATCGTCACGCTCGCCAAGAGCCTCGCCGGGCGCAACGACCACGCCAAGGTTGCGTTCGGCACGGAGGCGAGCTTGTTTGCCGCCATCGCCGACGTGCCCTCGGTGGTGATCGGCCCAGGCTCGATCGCGCAGGCGCATACGCCGGATGAGTTCGTGGAGATGGCGGAGCTGGAGAAGTGCGCAGGCTTCGTGGAGAGGCTGATCGCGCATTGCGCGAAGGGGTAGATGGAGATTGCTGGGTCCCGGCTCTGCGGAGCAGCACTACGTGCTGCGCCGCGTCCGGGACACGAGAGCTGGGCAAGAGCGCAAACCCATCACCAAACCAAAAGCGCGGCCACCAGCCGCGCCTTCGTCATTTTCTACACCGCGCCGGCCTTCTGCGCGTACTCCCATGACGCCTTCGACAGCGGCACGGTGCGCTTGGCGGATTCCAGTGCCTTTGCATTCGCCGCGGTGCCGTCGCGGACGCGGCCGGCGATGCCCTGGGTGATGCCGGCGAGGCGGAACAGGTTGTAGGCGAAGTACCAGTTGAGATCGGGCACCGTCATCTTGGTGACGTTGCAATAGATCTGCGCGGCCTCTTCAACGCTCGGGATGTTGAGCGCCTTGAGGTCGGCGCCGTCGAGGCCCGGCATGACCCACTGCATCAACAGATAGGTGAAGTCGGCCATGGGATCGCCGAGCGTCGACAGCTCCCAGTCCAGCACGGCCAGCACGCGCGGTTCCGTCGGATGGAAAATCATGTTGTCGAGGCGATAGTCGCCATGGACCACGGAGACGCGGGCCTGCTCGGGCACCGTGCGCGGCAGCCATTCGGCGACCTTCTCGAACTCCGGAATGTGCTGCGTCTCGGAGGCGCGATACTGCTTGGTCCAGCGGTCGATCTGACGCGCAAAATAATTGCCGGGCTTGCCGAAATCGCCAAGGCCGATCGCCGTGGGATCGTACATATGGAGCTTGGCCAGCGTCTCGATCTTGCTGGTGAAGATCTTGCGGCGATCGTCCGGCGTCTGGCTCGGCAGCGTCGGATCCCAGAACACCCGGCCCTCTTCCATCGACATGATGTAGAAAGCCGAGCCAATGACGCCGTCGTCCTGGCAGAGCGCATAGGCATGCGCGACCGGAAAACCCTGCTTTCCGAGGGCCGCGATCACGCGATATTCGCGATCGACCGCGTGCGCCGACGGCAACAGTTTGCCGAACGGCTTCCTGCGCATCACGTAGGAACGCTTCGGCGTGTCCAGCCGGTAGGTCGGATTGGACTGGCCGCCCTTGAACTGCAGGACCACCAGCGGGCCCTCATAGCCTTCGACGTTGTCGCGCATCCAAGCTTCGAGCCGCATCTCGTCGATACGATGACGCTCCTCGACCGGCTTGGTGCCCGAGAACTCTTCGTCTTTCCTGACGCCGTCAGCCACGGTGACGCTCCCTCTTCAGTTCTGACCTTTTCAGGCCAAGCATGATCCTAATCGGTAACCGCTGACGCACTTGCGTCAAGCGGTCATTCCGAATGGGACCATGCCTTGTCGTTTCTTCCAGCCGGGAATGCCGCAGGGCATTCCCGGCTGGTGCTCGCTCTTAATGCTTGGGCGAGTTGGCATACTTCCGAACTTCGAGCCGTGCAATGGCGCGATTGTGCACCTCGTCCGGACCGTCGGCGAGACGGAGCGTGCGGATGTGGGCGTAGTCCTTGGCAAGGCCCGCCTCGTCCGACACGCCGGCGCCGCCGAACGCCTGGATCGCCTCGTCGATGATCTTCAGCGCCATGTTGGGCGCCGCGACCTTGATCATGGCGATTTCGGCCTGCGCGGTCTTGTTGCCGACCTTGTCCATCATGTCGGCTGCCTTGAGGCAGAGAAGGCGCGTCATCTCGATGTTGGTGCGGGCATCGCCGATGCGCTGCTCCCACACCGAGTGCTCGACGATCTTCTTGCCGAAGGCGGTGCGCGAGGACAGCCGCTTCACCATCTTCTCGAGCGCCTCCTCGGCCTTGCCGATGGTGCGCATGCAATGATGGATGCGGCCTGGACCGAGACGGCCCTGCGCGATCTCGAAGCCGCGGCCCTCGCCGAGCAGGATGTTCTCCTTCGGCACGCGGACGTTGTCGAGCAGCACCTGGGCGTGGCCGTGCGGCGCGTCGTCGAAGCCGAACACCGGCAGCATCTTCTCGACCTTGATGCCGGGGGTGTCGAGCGGAACCAGGATCTGCGACTGCTGCTGGTGCTTGGCCGCGTTGAAATCGGTCTTGCCCATCAGGATCGCGATCTTGCAGCGGGGATCGCCGACGCCCGACGACCACCATTTGCGGCCGTTGATGACGTAATGATCGCCGTCCTTCTCGATGCGAGTCTCGATGTTGGTCGCGTCGGACGAAGCCACCGCCGGTTCCGTCATCAGGAAGGCGGAGCGGATCTCGCCGTCCATCAGCGGACGCAGCCATTTGCGCTTCTGCTCCTTGGAGCCGTAGCGGATGAACACTTCCATGTTGCCGGTGTCGGGCGCGGAACAGTTGAACACTTCCGAGGCCCAGGTGATGCGGCCCATCTCTTCCGACAGCATCGCGTATTCGAGATTGGTCAATCCCGCACCGCGGAATTCGTCGTCCTCATGCTCGTTCGGCGGCATGAACATGTTCCAGAGGCCTTCGGCCTTCGCCTTCTTCTTGAGGTCCTCGAGCACCGGGATCACCTTCCAGCGTTCGCCGCTGTGGTCCTGCTGGTCGTAGACCGGCACCGCCGGACGCACGTGCTTGGCCATGAAGGACCGCACGCGATCAAGCCATTCCTTCTGCTTGGGCGACATATCGAAGTCCATGGGACGCTCCTCGTCTCTCTCTTTTGCGATCTCGTTTTGCGCCGACTGTCCTTCCGCATTGCGCCGCCCGCAAGTTGCGAACGAGTCTCGATTGCGATTGACATTCTCCGGCCTTCAAACGATAGTTTCATACAAGTGTTTGAATTGCAACTCCCTCGCTCACACGACGTCATTCCGGGGCGGCCCGCAGGGCCGAACCCGGAATCCCGGAATGTGGTGCGAGATTCCGGGTTCGCGCTTCGCGCGCCCCGGAATGACGGGATAAGAGCCATGGCCAGCGATCATACGAGGTCTGCCATTCTCGCCGCCGCCGAACGGCTTTATGCCGACCGCGGCTTCGGCGACGTGACGCTGCGCGACATCGTCGCGGAGGCCAATGTCAACCTCGCGGCGGTGAATTATCATTTCGGCTCGAAGGATGAGCTGATCGCGGAATTATTCGTCACGCGCTCGATCGCGACCAACCGCGAGCGCCTGCGCGAATTGAAGGCGGCGGAAGAACACGGCGGCGGCCGCGCGCCGATCGAGGTGATCCTGCACGCGCTGGTCGGGCCGACCTTGCGCGGCTGCCTCGGCCCCGAGAACCAGCGCTCCACCGCGGCGCGCTTCATGATCCGCGCCTCGATCGAATCCGTGCCGCCGATCCGCCGCATCAAGAACCGCGAGATCGACCATTTGCGGAAATTCGCAGGCGCGATGCGCCGCGCCCTGCCCGAGCGCAGCGACGTCGATATCTATTGGGGCCTGAATTTCGCGCTCGCGATGGCGCACCACACCATCCGCGAGAGCGAGCGGCTGACGAAACTGTCGGAAGGCAAATGCGACCTCGACGACGTCGAGGACGTCGTCGCCCGCGTGGTCAGCGTGGCGACGATGGCGCTGACGGCGGGCAAGGCCGAGGCGAAGGCGCCGTCAAGGGTGGCGGTGCGCTGACGCGTAGCAAGCCAACGCGAAAACCCGGCCACAACAGGCCGGGTCTCGCGCATCGCAATAGACTCGCGGGATCAATTCACCCGGGCAGCGCCACCGAACTTGTAGCTGAATCCGATCCGGCCGATGTCGTAGCGCTGATTGCGCGACCACGAGGCGCCACAGGGCCCTCCGCTGGAACAATTCACCAGAGCGAGATTGAGCTTGTCGGACACCGATCCGACATCGACGTGCAGATATTCGGACCGCACGATCAAGTTCGGAGACAGCATTACCTCTGCGCCGACACCTGCGACCCACCCGGTGCTCAGGCTCGAGAAATTCTGCGCGCTCAGATTCTTGGTCCCGTCATGTCCGCATCCGTTGACCCGGCAATCGACCGTGATGGTACTGCGCAGGTCGGCCAAAGCGAGACCGCCGGTGCCGTAGAGCAGAACACGGTCGAAGGCGTAGCCGAGACGTCCCCGCAACGTTCCAATGCCCTGCGTCTCGCTCTGGACCGTGACGAACCCGAAGCCGTTGTCGCGGCATGGAACACCGAATGTATCGGTCTCGCGGCAGAACGAGTAGCTGGACTTGGTCCATTGCCAGTCGCCTTCGACGCCGAAGACCAGCCGCGAGACCTGCCAATTATAGCCGAGGTGAACCCCGCCGATGGCGGATGAGGATGACGGCGCCTGCGATTGAGTCGTGGGACTGTCCGGTTCGTTCTCGAAGAATTCCGAGCGCCCCGACGACGTGGTCTGGCTGGCGCCGCCGACATCCGCGCCAAGATAAAATCCCGACCAGTCCCAGGCCGCGCCCGCCGCTGCCGCCTTCGCATAGCGCGGCCCGACATCGGCAGCATTCGCACCGGCAAGGCCGACGCAGAAGATGCCCGCTGCAGCGATCGCCCCGGCCAGCACTCTCTTCGAAAAAATCCAAGCAGACATCTGTGCCCCTTCCATCGACCCGCGCTCCTTCGCGAGTCGGCCATCGATGGAACAGACCTAAAGAGAACTCACCTCGCGCGCGTCATTCGCTCGGATGATGCCCGGCGGCTTGCTGCGCAGTGTTGCCGATCTGCAATAGCTCCGGCTTCACGCCATCGCGATGCAGTCGATCTCGACGTCGAAGGGACCGAACCATTCCGGCGTGCAGACGAAGATGCGCGCCGGCGGATCGACCGGGAAGTAGCGGGCATAGACGGCGTTGAAGGCGGCGAAGTGCCTGGTCGAGGTGCAGTAGACGTTGCACTTCATGACATTGTCGAGCGAGGCGCCAGCCGCCTGAAGGCACAGCTTCATCTGCTCCATGATGATCTCGCTCTGCCGCTCGATGGTCATCCCGCCGATCTCGCCCGTCTTGGGGTCGAAGGGCGGCAAGCCTGCGACGAAGATCATGTTGCCGGCGCGCGTCACCGGCGATGTCGGCGCCTTCACACGGTCGAGGAAGGACGAGATCGGCTCGACGCGGAGCGCTTCACGTTTCATGGGCGACCACCTTCAGTTCAAGCGAAACTGAGGCCTGACTACATCATCCTGCAGCCGGCATGTTTCGCTGAAGCTCGAAGTGTGATCGTGCGCGGGCTCAGGCCCGCTGCGGCATCTCCTCGGCCTCTTCCTTGGCGAGCAGCAGCAGCATCTCGATGCCCATCTCGCCTTCCTGCGGGGAGCGGATGAACTTTATTTCTTCGGCGCTCTGCCGCAGCGCGGCGACGATGGCGACGGCCTGGTTGGCGGTCGCCGCCTCGGTGGCCAGAACCGATTTCTGGTTCTTGGCCTGGAACCCGATGGTGTAGGACATGCACTTCCCTCCCCGAACTCAAGTGGAGAGATCGAATCAGAGTCGCGCGCAAAGCGGAAGCCTGTGCGACTACGGACCGGAGTTATCTGGGGATGGCGCGCAAGCCTCAGGCAAGGCCGAGCATCGCCCGAGCGTCTTGCGCGGTCGCGACGCTCGCGCCGAGGCTCTTCAGAATGCCCGCGGCGTGGGCGACCAGCTCGGCATTGGTCTTCGCCAGCACGCCCTTGGACATATAGAGATTGTCCTCCATGCCGACGCGGACGTGGCCGCCGAGCAGCCAGGCTTGCGCCACCATCGGGAATTCGGCGCGGCCGATGCCGAAGCCGGACCAGATCGCGCCCGATGGCAGCAAGCTGCGGGCATAGAACATGGTCTCTGGCGTCGCCGAGAAACCGTACTTCACCCCGAGCACGAGCGAGAACAGGCCCGGCCCCTTCAGCGTGCCGTCGGCGAACAGGTCGCGCGCCAGATGGCAGTCGCCGCTGTCGAACAGCTCGATCTCCGGCAGCACGCCGGCCGCCTTCATCCGCTCCGCCATGATGCGGACGTTGCGCGGCGTGTTGATCACGACCTCGCCGCCGGAATTCATGGTGTTGAGGTCGAGCGTGCAGATGTCGGGCTTGAGCAGCTCGATGTGCTCGACGCGCTTTTCCGGCGGCAGCAGCGTGGTGCCGGGACCGGCGACGCGGGGATCCTCGACCGAGGGCACGAAGCGTCCGCCGGGGCCGGTGGTGAGGTTGATGACGAGGCTCTTGTTGCGGGCGCGGATGCGGTCCACGACATCGCGATAGAGATCGATCTCCATCGAGGGGCGCCCCGTTGCGGGATCGCGCACGTGGATGTGGGCGATGGCAGCGCCGGCCTCGGCCGCCTCCAGCGCGGAGGTTGCGATCTGCTCGGGCGTGATCGGCAGATACGGCGACTGCTCGGGCTTCGTCAAATTGCCGGTGATGGCGCAGGTGATGATGGTCTTGCCTGATGTCATGACTGCCGCCTTTTCGTTGCTCTTTTCTGGTGCCGCCGCCGGCGCTGGATTTCGCCACCTTCAGCCAATTGCCCGCCATGAGCAAGCACCCTCCCGACGATCGCGGCTCGGCCTGCCGCCAGTCCGCCCGATCAGGTCCCCTCGCGCTCCGCAGGATTGGACGAGGCGCGGCGCGCCATGCCGGGATAGAGCTTCCTGATCCGGGCCGCGGTCGCACGTCCAACCACGAACGCCTCGGCGCAATCGTCGAGCCTGATCCGCATCGTGTCGCGATCGACCGTTTCGATCTCGCGTATCCTGTCCGAGTTGACGATCAAGGAGCGATTGATGCGCAGGAACGGCGGCGTCGGCACCTGGGCCTCGAACTTGCCGAGCGACTGTCCGACCAGGATGGCGGGACCGTTCGCCACGAACACGCGGGTGTAGTCGCCCTCGGCACGCATGGCGGCGATGGCATCGATACGCTGGATCACCGTGCGCGTGCTGGTCCTGAGACGCAAGGCGGGCGCCTGAATCTTGAGGAGAGCCTGTCGTGCAGCCTGCGCCTTTTCCAGCTTGGTCACCGCCGCGGCCAGTCGTTCCGGGTCGATCGGCTTCAAGAGATAGTCCAGCACGGCGAAGTCGTAGGCCTTCACCGCATAGCGATCGTGGGCGGTGACGAAGACGACGTCGGGGCGCTCCTGAAGATCCCGCAACAGATCGAACCCGCTGCCGCCATGCATCTCGATGTCCAGGAACAGCGCGTCGGGCCGTTCGACGCGGATCAACTCCATGGCCGTCTTCAGCGAGGCAGCCTCGCCGACCACCTCGAGCTGCGGGTATGCGCCGAGAAGCCGCTGCATTCCGCGCCGGGCCAGCGCTTCATCGTCGACGATCGCTACGCGGAGCACGGTTCACCCCGCAACAGCAGCCCCGCAGTCACCCTGTCGCCGGTCTGGCGCAGGCTGAACTCATGCCGGCCCGGATAGTGCAGTTGCAGACGCCGGTTCAGGACCGACAGGCCAACGCCGGGGTCGCCTGCGTTCTCCCAGTCGGGCCTCAACTCCCCGGGGCCGGTGACCGATATCTGCAGCCCGGATTCTTCGCCGAATTCCTCGCCAGAGTCCTGGGCCACCGCCCCGATCGCGATATCGACATGCGCGTGGCCGGCCTTCAGGCCATGCTTGACGGCATTCTCGACCAGCGGCTGCAGCAGAAAGCTCGGCACGATGCGCCGGCGGGCCGGCTCACTGGACTCCAGCCTGTAGTCGAGCTCGGGACCGAAGCGGGCTTTCTGCAATTCGAGATAGGAACGGGCTGCGTCGAGCACCGAGGCGAGCGAAGTGACGGTTCGATCCCGCTGGTCGAGCGAATAGCGCAAATAGGCTGCCAGTTCACGCACCATGCCCACGGCCGCGTCCGGATGATCCGGGATCTCGACGGCGATGCCGTTCAGCGCATTGAACAGGAAATGCGGATCGAGCTGATGGCGCAAATGACGCAGCTCGGCCTTGAGGACTTCGGATTCTGCTCCCATGGCGCGCTGCTTCTCGCGATCCGCGGCAATCTCGGCGGCGGTCCAGAATTGCGCAAACCGCCAGCCTGCGAACACGATGATGTAATAGACCCAGGGCGCCACCCATGACTGGACCGTTCCCCAGTTCGGCACGGGCCAGCCGGTCACAGCGGTCACCAGCCTGACCCAGCAGGTCAGCAGGAACGCAGCGCCGACGCACAGCAGCGCGTTGAGGAGAATAATCCGGACGAGGTCGGAGCCGGCCGCGGAATATCCGCGCAGGAGCAGCGGCCGGAACGCCAGGATGATCGGCAGCGTCAAGGGGTCGACCAGCAGGCTGATCAGGAAGGCCCGATGGAAGTCCTGGAAATGGGCCATGCGCACCAGCGTTCCGAGCGCCGCCAGCAGGCAGACGCCGACGATTGCCAGCAGCCACGAGCCCTGCCCCCTCATCGCGATCGGCCGAACGAAGTCACGCATCACGGTCATCAACCCCCAGCTTGACCCGGAAGATATCGCGGGGCGGTCGCTTTGTCCCCCGACGAAAGCCCGGTTCATCGGCGATCCGGCCCGGTTCGTCGAATGACGATGGCGACCGTTCCGCCGATGTTGTGTTGTCGCCTCCGATTCAAGCGCTGGACCCGACGGCAAGCCGTCATTTGTCCGGCGAAGCCGGGGGGAAGCGACAGTTGGAATACCGGGGTCATCGTTCGCGCCTGCGCGGCGCAGGGGCGCTGTTGTCGATGACGGCACTGGCGACGATCTGGAGCGCCAGCCCGGCTGCGGCCGACTGCGCCGTCACGGCCTCTCCGAACACCGTCTCCTGCACCGCAGACACCCCGACCGTCTCCGGCACCAACACAAATGCCGGCACCTCGCCGTCAAACCTCGACACGCAGGCGTTCAACACCGGCGGCGATGTGACGGCCACCATCGCCAACGGTGTCACGATCACCGGCTCCGGCCTCACGATCGACACGTCGGAGAGCGGCGCCGGAATCACGTTCAACAACAATGGCGCCGACATTCAGACCACCAACGCCAATTTCGGCGGGATCAACCTGCGCACCAGCGACGGGGCGATCACTTATAACAGCGCCACCGGTGCCACGATCGACACCACATCGGTCGCCTCGCTGATGCTGTTCTCGCAGAGCACCGCCGCGACGGGCGATCTCACCGCGCACGTCAACGGCAACATCACCAATACCGGCTCGGTCGGCGCGGGCGTCGGCGCGCTGCTGCAATCCTACGGCCCCGTCAATGTCCTGCTCGACGGCACCGGCAACATCTCCGGCCGCACCGGCGTTGCGGTCAACACGCTCAACGCCAACAGCGGCAGCGCCAACATCACCATCAGTGGCAGCGGCAATATCACTTACACCGACACGGGCGGTTACGGCATCCAGATCGAACAGGGGGCCAACGCGGGCGTGATCACGGTGAACCGCACCGGCACCATCACCGGGCCTGGTTCTGGTGCCGGCAACAATGATGGCATCTCCATCCGGAACCAGGGCACCGGCGGCGTGTTCGTCACCGGCATCGGCGCCATCAGCAACGTACGCTGGGGCATCGTGGTCGCCGGCAGCAGCGATATCACGATCACACCGGGTGGGAGCATCAGTTCCGCAGCGTCCGGCATCTACACGCAACAGAACGGTGCCGGAACGGTCAACATCACGTCCGCCTTCGACGTCACTTCGACGGCCGGCACTGCGATCACAGCGAACGCGTACGGAACCGGCAGCGAGACTGTGACCGTCACCGGCGGAACGGTGTCGGGCAAACTTTCCGCAGTTACTCTCTATGGCGGCGGCTCGGGCAACCTTACCTTCAACATGAGCGGCGGGACCCTGCTCTCGTCCACCGACATCGGATCTGGCGGTCTCAATCTCAATCAGCAGAGCACCGGCAACGTCACGGTTCACCAGACCGGCGGCTCGATCGGCCTCGCCGCGACCCCGATCGTCGGCACCGGCGTTTTCGTCAACGCCAGCGGCGGCAACATCGATGTCGCGACGGCCGATGTCTACGCGACGAATGTCGCGATCCGCGCGATCGCGGGCGGCAACGGAAGCGTCACAATCGCGAACTCCGGCGTGGTGCGCTCGACGAACGACGATGCCATCGTAAGCACCGCCAACTCCGGTGCCACGACCATCACCAATCATGGCTCGCTGTTCGGCGCCGGTCCTGACCCCGTCGTGCTGGCGACCTCGACGGGCGGAACGATCTCGATCGACAACGCCGCCGGCGGCGTCATCGCAAGCACGCTTCCCGCGCCCGAAACACGCTCTGCCATCGTCACCAACGGCGGTGCGAGCACCATCGCCAACAGCGGCAGCCTCTACGGCCTGATGTCGCTCGGCAACGGCGCCAACACCGTCACCAATGACGGGACCTGGAGCACGACCGGCACGAATTCGTTCGGAAGCGGCATCACGACGCTCACGAACACCGGCATCCTCAACGCCGGCAACGGCACGACCTTCGGCGGCGGCACCCTCTCGTTCACCAGCACCGGCACCTTTGCGCCGACGGGCACCGTGACCGTGAACGGAAATCTCGGCCTCGGCGGCATTTACCAGATCAATCTGGCCGGGGGCACTGCCGACAAGACCGTCGTCAACGGCACCGCGACGCTGAGCAGCGGCACCGTTCGCGCCGTCCAGCTCGGCGGCGGCTTCATGGTCGGGCAGAGCCTGGTGATCCTGACGGCGACAGGCGGCGTCAGCGGCACGTTCGGCGCATTGGACCTGAGCGGTTCGATCAAAGCGCATCTCGGCTACGATGCCAACGACGCCTACATCGTGATCGATCAGGCCGCTCTGTCCGATGCGCTTCTCAACGGCACCATCAACCAGCGCAACGTGGCGAGCGGCATCGACGCCGCGCTGAACAAGGGCGTGCCATCCGGCGGCTTCGCACCGATTTTCGGCCTCACCGGCTCCGCGCTGGCCGGCGCGCTGGACAGTTTGTCCGGCGAAGTCACGACCGGCGCGGCGACGAGCGCGTTCCAGTCGATGAACGGCTTCGTCTCGCTGCTCACCAATACCGGTCACGCCGCCTTCGGCGGCCAGGCCGCGAACGGCGGCGGTGCAATCGGCTATGCCGAACAGCCCCGGCTGCCGCCGGCATTCGCCTCTGCCTACGCGGCAACCTCCCCGGCCGGCGCATCACGCGATCCCATATCCGCGCTCGATCGACGCTGGGGCGTGTGGGGCGCAAGCTATGGCAGCACCGGCAAGCTCAACGGCGAAGGGGTGGTGCTCGGCTCGCATGACGTGACGCCGCGAACCTATGGGATCGTCGCCGGCGCCGATTACCGGGTCAGCGCCGACACCGTGCTGGGTTTCGCCCTGGCAGGCGGCGGCACGAGCTGGGGTTTGAGCAACGGCCTCGGCAGCGGCCGCAGCGACGTGTTTCAGATCGGCGCCTATGGCACGCACAAAGCGGGAGCCGCCTATCTGTCGGGTGCGCTGGCCTATGCCTGGAACGGCATCAGCACGAGCCGCACCGTCACTCTTGCAGGCCTCGACCAGCTCAACGCGCGCTTCAACGGCCAGACCTTCGCTGGACGCATCGAGGCCGGCTATCGGCTGGCGACGCACTTCATGGGGATCACCCCCTATGCGGCGTTGCAGGCACAAAACTTCTCCACACCGGCCTACGGCGAAGGCGCGGCGTCGGGAGGTGGCACGTTCGCGCTCGCTTACGATTCGCGGAGCACCGCCACGCTTCGGACCGAACTCGGAAGCCGGTTCGACAAGACAGTGGCCGCAGGTGACGCTGCGACGCTGGTCATGCGTTCGCAGGTCGCATGGGTGCACGACACCAACACCGAGCGGGCCATGAGCGCGGTGTTCCAGACGTTGCCGGGATCGGCCTTCACGGTCTACGGCGCAGCCGCACCGAAGGATTCAGCCCTGCTGTCCTCGGGCGCCGAGCTGCGCTTCGTCAACAATGTGACGCTGGGCGCCCGGGTCAGCGGTGAGCTGGCAGGCGGCGCGCGCGGCGTGTCCGCGCAGGGGTCGCTGCGATACGACTGGTAGCGCCGCGCCGGTGCGCCGGCGCCTCAGATGATCCCATGCGCCTTCAGCTCCTCGATCTTCCCGGCATCATAGCCGAGCTTGCCGCCGAGCACTTCCTGCGTGTGCTCGCCGAGCAGCGGCGGGGCGCGATATTCGGTGATGGGGGTGCCCGAGAGGGTCAGCGCGTTGCGGATCAGCGACAGCTCGGGTTCGAACTTGTGCTGCGTCTTCACCCGCATGCCGCGCGACTGCACGTGCGGATCGGCGAACACCTGCTCGAAATTGTTGATGGGGCCCGAGGGCACGCCGGCCTCTTCCAGCTTGTCCAGCCAGTAGGCCACCGGTTGCTTCAGGAACAGGCCGGCGAAGATCGCCATGATCTCCTTGCCGTGCACGACGCGATCGTTGTTCTTGACGAAGCGCGGATCGCTCGCAAGCTCCGGCGCGCCGAGCACGGCGCAGGTCTTGCGGAACTGGCCGTCATTGCCGACCACCAGCATCAGCTCGCCATCGGTGCAGCGGAACACGCCGGCGGGCATGCCGCCATTGCCCCAGGTGCCGCGCCGCGGCGGTGTCTTGCCGTTGACGAGGAAGATCTGGAGCCAGTGCGACAGCGAGGCGATGACGGTATCGAACAGGCAGACGTCGATGTGCTGGCCCTGACCGTTGTTGACGTCGCGATGATAGAGCGCGGAGAGAATGCCGATCGAGGTGTTCATGCCGGTCATGTAGTCCACGATCGACGGGCCGACCTTCATCGGCCCCTCGCCCGGCTCGCCGTCGATATGGCCGGTGACGCTCATCAGGCCGCCCATGGCCTGCAGGATGGCGTCATAGCCGGCGCGCGGCGCGTAAGGGCCGGTCTGGCCGAAGCCGGTCACCGAGCAATAGATGATGCCGGGATTGATCGCCTTGATCGTCTCGTAGTCGAGGCCGTAGCGCTTGAGATCGCCGACCTTGTAGTTCTCCATGAAGACGTCGACGTCCTTGGCGAGCTCGCGGATGATCGCCTGCCCCTCGGGCTTGGCGATGTTGACCGTGACCGACTTCTTGTTGCGGTTGGCACAGAGATAGAACGAGTTGTTGTTGTTCGCCTTGCCGTCCGGATCGGTCAGGTAAGGCGGCCCGAAGGCGCGCGCGTCGTCGCCGGTGCCCGGCCGCTCGATCTTGATCACCTCCGCGCCGAGATCGCCCAGCATCTGGGCCGACAAAGGCCCGGCCAGCACACGGGTGAGGTCAAGGATCTTGATGCCTGAAAGCGGCAGGGCCGACATGTCGATTTCCTCCGGGGAACTGATTTTGGCGCGGCGGCGTCAGGCCATTCCGTGCTCCCTGCGGATACACCATTTTGGGGCCCTGAGCACTGCACTGGGGGCATACGGCTATCCTCCTGCCGGCCCCAAGACCGCCGCCCTCCGCAACTTTCCGCGCCGCGAATATTTCCCGACGGCTCAGGTTACGCCAACACCACAAGCGGCCGCCGCCGCCCCAGGAGGGCCAAAATCAGCACCGTTGCGCAGGAGAACACCAGCGTCAGACCGAGCGCGCCGCGGCTGCCGAATTCGGTGAGCAGGCCGACGAGAAGCGGCGGCGAGATCGCGGACGCCAGATTGAGCGGCAGCGCGATCATCGACATCGCCTTGGCGAACTCGGCCTGGTCGTAGAACACGAGCGGAATGGTGGCCCGCGCCACCGCCATCGCGCCGCTGCCGGCGCCGTAGAGCAGGATGAAGGCCGCGACCGCCCAGGTCGCGCCCTCGCTCGCCATCAACAGCAGCATGGCAATCGGGAGCGCCGTGCCGGCGACGAGCCCGGTCGTGATCCCGTCCCACCGCCCGCCGCCGAGAAGATCCAGCCCGCGCGCGCTGACCTGGATCACGCCGAGCATCGAGCCGAAGGCGAGCGCCTGCGCCGGCGCCAGTCCCTCGGCCCGGAGCAACTCGATCAGGATGGCGCTGATGCCGAAATTGACGAAGGCGTTCAGCGTGATCACGCAGACGACGAGACCGAAGGTGCTCCTCGGAACCGCAGGCGGCGGCGCGGCCCTGGCCGACGCACCGCCATCGTCGGTCGCAATTTTCCGGCGGGGCGCGAGGATCGCATAGAGCGGAAGGTTGATGAGAAGCATCATCGCCGCATAGACGAGACAAGTGCCGCGCCAGCCGAGATGCCCGCTCAGGAACGAGGTGGTCGGCCAGAATATGCTGCTGGAGAGCCCCGTCACCAGCATCAGCCCGCCGATGGCATTCTTGGCCCCTCGCCCGGCGACCTCGTTGAGCATGATGTACGCGCCGGTCGAGAGCGTGGCGCTGCCGCCCATGCCGAGTATGACCCAGCCGGCGAAATAGAGCAGCGGCTCGCGCGCGAAGAACAGCACGACATAGCCCGGCACGGACACGATCGTCCCCACCATCATCACCTTGCGCGCGCCATGCCGCGCGAAGGCCTTGGCGAGCCACGGTGCGCACAGGCCCATCGTGACATACAGCACCGAACTGCCCGCGAACACGCCCGGCAGGCTCATGCCGAGACCGTCCGCAAGCTCGCGGCCCACCACGGCCGGAAGACCGATCGTACCCCATCCGATGAGTTGGGTGATGGCGAGCACTAGCAGGACGCCGATCAGCCTGCTGTCAGATTTCAAGAACCGCATTCCAAACGTTCGCCTGCCCGGCCGGCGCAGATCGCGCCCGCGCGATCAGTCTTAGCCGGAGACGGAGACCACGGGCATGTCCGTTCCGAATGGCACCGCGGCGCTGGCCGCAGGGCGGCGCCGCGATCATGGGCTTAGTCCGGCGGATTGAACGTGCGCACGAAATAGACGGGCTCACGGCCCTTCTTCAGCCGGTAGAGCTGCGCCGGACGGTTGGGGCCGCGGCGCATCCTCGCCACCGGCTCGATCATGTCGGCCGACAGGATGCGCGTGCGGAAGGCGCTCTTCTCCAGCGGACGATCGAGCACGATCTCGTAGACCCGCTGCAGATCCGGCAGCGTGAATTCGGCCGGCATTAGATAGGCCGGCAGCGAGGTATACTCCACCTTGTTGCGCAGGCGCTGGATCGCGGTCGCCAGGATCTCGCCGTGATCGAAGGCGAGCTTCTCCTTCAGCCTGCCTGCGGATAGCGGAAACCAGCGTGCGTCCGCAGCGAGCTCGCCCGCCGCCTCCGGGATCAGCGCGAAATAGGCATGCGTCGCCGACCAGCCGCGCGGATCGCGCGTCGCGCTTCCCCAGCTTCCGAGCTGCTCGAGGTAAGGGCTGCTGACGCCGGTCTTCTCCCGCAACTTGCGGGCTGCGCACGCCGCGAGATCGCGGTCCTTCGCGACGTCGACGAAGCCTCCCGGCAGCGCCCAGCTTTCCGGAAACGGCTCGCCCTCGCCGGCCGGCCGCCGCACCAGCAGCACCTGAAGGCTGTCGTCCAGGATCGCGAAGATCGCCACATCGACCGTGGTCAAAGGGCGCGGAAAGTCCAAATCTCCAGACTTTCCAACATCTTTGCCGATATCCTTGCCGAGCCCTTTGCCAGCCGCCTCGCCCGCCATCGCCCTCTCCCTTGTCCGGCCTTGACAGTAGCATAGTTAGTTGTACAGTCCAACTTACTTAGTTGCTCAGGCACACTTACAGACAGCGATCGGAGAAGACCATGTTCGGCGTCAGGTTCATCAAGGCTCAGCCCACCACCTATCTGATGAAGTACCGCGCCGGCGCCATCGTCGCCGAGGGCGCCGGTCTTTCCGCGCTCTATTACGCGCCGGTGACCATGCTGGTCGCCGTGCCGATCGGCAGCCGCGATGCCTCCTTCATCTTCGAGCAGACCGCGCGCGACTTCCAGACCCTGACCGTGCAGGGCCAGGTGACCTATCGCGTCAGCGACCCGAAGAAGGCGGCCTCGATGCTCGACTTCACGCTAAAGGCCGACGGCAAGACCTATGAGAGCGACGATCCGGAAAAGCTCCCCGAACGGATTCTCGGCACGGTCGAGGTGCTCGCCCAACAGGCGGTGAAGGAATTGACGCTGCGGGAAGCCCTGCAGGCCTCCGACCGCATCGCCGAGCTCATTCTGGGCGGATTGAGGGCCCGCGCCGACATCGAATCTCTTGGCCTCGAAATCCTCGGCGTGTCGATCCGCGGCATCAGAGCGACGCCGGACACCGCGAAGGCGCTGGAGGCGCAGGCGCGCGAGGCGATCCTGAAGAACGCGGACGAGGCGATCTTCGCCCGGCGCAACTTCGCCGTCGAGCAGGAGCGCGCCATCCGCGAGAGCGAGCTCGACACCGAGATCGCGGTCGAGCAGAAGAAGCGGTCGATCCGCGAGACCCAGATGGACGCCGAGGCGAGCGTCGCCGCCAAGCGCAACGAGCTGCGCGAGGCCGGCATGGCCGCGGACATCGTGCTGGAAGGCAAGCGCAAGGATTTCGTCGGCCTCAATGCCGGGAACACCCGGACGCTGGCGGACGCCGAGGCCTATCGCGTCGGCGCGCTGATGAAGATCTTCGAGGGTGTCGACACCCGCGTGATCCAGGCGCTGGCCGCGGCCGGCATGCAGCCGGGTCAGCTGATCGCGCAGGCCTTCACCGGCATCGCCGAAAAGGCCGAGAAGATCGGCCAGCTCAACGTCTCGCCGGACCTGCTCAGCCAGCTCATGGAGAAGCCGAAGCCGACGGAGGCCGCCAATGCCCGCCGCCAATGACCGCAAGATCGTGCTGGTGACGCGCAAGACCAGGCTGGAGGACCTGATCGCGCGCCACCTCACGGCGTCGCAGGCGCGCTTCTATGTCGAGCATCTCGGCGCCGACTTCTCCGACTATGAGCGCGAGCACGAGGTCTACCAGGCGCAGCGTCACACCACGGTGCAGGCGCTGGAGCAATGGGGACGCTACCAGGTGATCGACCGCAGCTTCCTGCCGAACTTCATCTTCGCGCCCGACGACATCGTGGTCGCGCTCGGCCAGGACGGCGTCGTCGCCAACACGATGAAATATCTCGACGACCATCCGCTGATCGGGCTCAACCCTGACCCCGCGCGCCACGACGGCATTCTGCTGCCATTCGCGCCGCGCGACCTCGCAAAGCTGCTGCCGGAGGTCGCCTCCGACAAGCGCGGCAGCCAGGCCGTGACGATGGCGGAAGCCCGGCTCGGCGACGGCCAGATGCTCTACGCCGTCAACGATCTCTTCGTCGGCGCCCGCACGCATGTCTCGGCGATCTACGAGCTTGCGACCGGCGGCACCAAGGAGCGGCAGTCGTCGAGCGGCTTGATCGTTTCGACCGGGCTCGGATCGACCGCCTGGTTCAAGAGCATCGTCACGGGATCGCTGGCGATCGCCGGCAGCTTTGGCCAGCCTCCCTTGCTGAGCGGTTACGAGACCCTGCCCTGGGATGCAGCGGAGCTGCGCTTTGCCGTGCGCGAGCCGTTCCCCAGCCGCCATTCGCAGACCAGTCTCGTCTGCGGCCGGCTCGCCCCGGCGGACACATTGCGCATCCGCTCCCTGATGCCCGAGAACGGCGTCATCTTCAGCGACGGCATCGAAGCCGACCGCCTCGATTTCAACGCCGGTGCCGAGGTTGCGATCGGGATTGCCGCGCGGCGCGGCCGGTTAATCCTGTGATGGCTAGCTGCCGAGCGCGTTCTCGCCGGCTTGGCGGCCGGGCACGCTGACCTGGACTTCATGTCCCTCACGAAGCGCGAGGGATGCGGCGGCGACCGCGGACTCGAACGCGGCTTCCTTGGTGGCGTAGGTGTTCTTGACGTCGCCGTCGTGCAGCACGCCCCATTCGTTCTGCACCGGCACGATGGCATATTGAGCAAGGCCCATTGTCTGGCTCCTGAGTTCCGAAAAGCGTCTGCCGATAACGCGGCCGCGCGCCTAACGTTGCGTCAGCTGCGGATGCGCGGCGGTGACGCGCCACACCGTGTTGCCGCTGTCGTCGGCGACCAGCAGCGCGCCCGATTTGTCGATGGCGACGCCGACGGGCCGGCCGCGCGCCTTGTTCTCGCCGTTGAGAAAGCCGGTCACGACGTCCTGCGCCGGTCCGCTCGGCTTGCCATCCGCGAACGGCACGAACACGACCTTGTAGCCGTTGAGCACCTGCCTGTTCCAGCTGCCATGCTCCCCGACGAAGGCGCCGCCGCGATAGGCCGCCGGCAGGCTGGTGCCGGTGTTGAAGGCCATCCCGAGCGGGGCGACATGCGAGCTCAAGGCATAGTCCGGCGCGATCGCCTTGGCGACGAGATCCGGCCGCTGCGGCTTGACGCGGGGATCGACGTGCTGGCCGTAATAGCTGTAGGGCCAGCCATAGAAGCCGCCGTCCTTCACCGAAGTCATGTAGTCGGGCACGAGATCGGGACCGAGTTCGTCGCGCTCGTTCACCACCGTCCACAGCGCGCCGGTCTGCGGCTCGAAGCTGAGACCGTTGGGATTGCGCAAGCCGCTCGCGAAAACGCGCCAGCGCCCGCTGGCGCGATCGACCTCGAGGATGGCGGCGCGGCTGTGCTCGGCTTCCATGCCATTCTCGGTGATGTTGCTGTTTGAGCCGACGCCGGCATAGAGCTTCGAGCCATCGGGGCTGGCGACCAGGCTCTTGGTCCAGTGATGGTTGATCGGCCCGCCCGGCAGCGGCGTCAGCACCGTACCCGCTGCGGTGATCTTGGTATCACCCTCCGTGTAGGGATACTTCACGATCGCATCGGTATTGGCGACATAGAGCTCGTTGCCGACCAGCGCGATGCCGAACGGCGAATTGAGATGATCGAGGAACACGCTGTGCGTATCCGGCACGCCGTCGCCATTGCTGTCGCGCAGCAGCGTGATGCGATTGCCGGGCCCGGTGTCGTCGCCGCCCGAGGTCGCCCAGGACTCGATATATCCCATGACGATCTCTTTGGGCCGCTTGATCCCCGCCCCCTTCGGTGCCTTGGATTCCGCCACCAGCACGTCGCCATTGGGCAGCACGTAGAGGAAACGCGGATGCTGCAGGCCGGTCGCGAAGGCCTTGATCTGGAGGCCCTGCGCCACAGCAGGCGTCTCGTCCTTCTTCCAGCCGACGATGCGCGCGATGTGCATGGGCGGAAGCAGATATTGCTGGATGTCGGGAAGTTGAGGGTTGGCGCCGATCTGCGCCTTGGGATCGCCGCTGCCGTCATTGCAGGCGGCCAAGAGCAGTACCGAGGAGCACAGCAGCGCACGGACCATCGGGACTGTCATCGCGCAACTCCCACGCCGTGGCGATAGACCAGCGCCCAGCCGAGCCAGCCGGTGATGGGCAGGATCAGCACGGTGACCACGGACAGCACGAGCCCGGTCGGCCACACCGAGGTCCAGGCATCGCGGGTGTGGATCAGCGCGTTGACGATGGCGACGATCAGCGCCAGCGCATTTCCGATCAGATGCGGCCAGGCCGGTGTCTGCGCCCGCACCAGGCGGTTGCCGAGGAAATCGGTCAGGCCGGCGATTGCGGCCAGCACGCCGAAGACGACACCGACGACGAGAAGCCAGGCGGAGAAATCCGCCCACATGATCTCGGCGCTGGCGACATAGGCGATGTCGGTGAAGAGTGCCCCGATGAAGCACGCGATCGGGATCGGCACCAGCATAGGGTGAATCGGATGACCCGCGATCTGCGCGGTGGTGCGCACGCGCACGTCTTGCTGCACGGTCGGCCTCGTACGAGTTTCGGTCCTGCCCGACCGGCCAACCCGTACGCGGAGCAATGGTTCCTAGAAGCGCGGCAGGCCCAGCCGCTCGCGGACCTCGTCGTCCTCGATCACCTGATCCAGGCGCGCATCCTTGCCTGCGTCCCTGCCTGCATCCTTGCAAGCCTCGAAATCCTCCGCGACCGCCTCAAGCGTTCGAAACGCGTCACCGGCACTCGGCGCGGTGGCGAGGTGAGCAATCGACTGACCGTTAACGGTGAGATCGGCCTCGCCCCAAGGCGTGGTGTCGATCTCCAGGCGGTCTCCGCCGGCGTTTGCGATGAAGTGCTGAACGGTGGATTTGGAGGTCGGCAAGGAAAGATCCGGCGTCCAATCGATCGGCTTGTCGGTCATGTCGTGTGTGTCCCGAAGTTGCGACCAATCGATAGACCATCCGGCGCGGGGGACATTGACCTGGATCAGGCTCGGACGCGGTTAACGCAAAGGCCTGGAGCGGGTGAAGGGAATCGAACCCTCGTATTCAGCTTGGAAGGCTGCTGCTCTACCATTGAGCTACACCCGCGTCAGGGGCTCCCTAACACGGCCGGGCGGCGGTCTCAACTGCTTCGGGACGCCGCTTTGCGGCGTCTTCCCGGCCTTGCGCGCCGCCTCGGTTCCTGCGGGCCCATCGCCCCCTTAACAGCGGGGGCAAGGCCGCCTATATTGAGGTCTTCCGAAACCAACGAAAGGAGGTGATCCAGTGTCTTTTACCAAGCGCTGTCACCTCGCTGGGATCGCCCGCTAAGCTCTGAATAAGGGCCTGGCATCGGGGCGCTCTCAGCCCTGGACCAGCGAGCAAGAAATCGGGCGCGACGGGGCTTCCCCGCCGCGCCTTTTTCGTGGCTCGCGCGGCTCTCAGGCCGGCGGCTCGCCGGCGAGCGCCTCGCGAATCTTCTCCGACAGCTCCGCCTTCCGGTAGGGTTTTCCGAGCAACGCCACGCCGGGATCCAGATGGCCTTCGTGGACGATGGCGTTGTCGGTGTAGCCGGAGGTGAAGAGCACGCGCACGCCCGGCCGGCGCTGCCTGACCGCATCGGCCAATTCCCGCCCGTTCATGCCGCCGGGCATGATGATGTCGGTGAACAGCAGATCGAACCTGGCGCCCTGGTCGACCAGCGTCAGCGCCGAAGCGCCGTCCCCGGCCACCAGCGTGCGATAGCCGAGGCTGCCGAGCTGGGCGATGACATAGCCCTGCACCAGCGGATCGTCCTCGACCACGAGGATAGTCTCGTGTCCGCGTGTCTTGGCGAGCGGCTGAACCGGCGCGGTCCTGGCCGGCGCCTCGCCCTTCGACCGCGGCAGGAACAGACGCATCACCGTGCCCTGCCCCTCCTCGCTCTCGATCGCGACCGTGCCGCCGGTCTGGCGGGCAAAGCCGTAGACCATGCTGAGCCCGAGCCCGGTGCCGCGACCGACGCCCTTGGTGGTGAAGAACGGCTCGAACACGCGCTCGCGGATGTCGGCCGGAATGCCGTGGCCGGTGTCGCTGACCGCGATCATCACGAAGGCGCCGCGCAGGCCGTCGCCATCGCCGGCGCTGCCGATGCCGTCGAGCTCGCGGTTCGCGGTCTCCAGCGTGAGCCTGCCGCCGCCGGGCATCGCGTCGCGCGCATTGACGGCGAGATTGACGATCGCGGAGGAGAGCTGCGAGGGATCGGCCATCGCGCACCAGGCGCCGTCGGCAAGCCGGGTCTCGATCTCGATATGCTCGCCGAGGATCGGCTTGAGCAGTTTTGCGGTCTCAACCACGAGCGCGTTGACGTCGATCTCGCGCGGCTCCAGCGGCTGGCGGCGCGCGAAGGTCAGCAGCTGCGAGGTGATCTCCGCGCCGCGCGCGGCCGCGTCGTCGATCAGCTGCGCGATCGCGGCGAATTCGGGCTTGTCCGCAAGCCCTTCCCGGATGAGCTCGATGGTGCCGGTGATGACCGTGAGCACGTTGTTGAAATCGTGCGCGACGCCGCCGGTGAGCTGGCCGATTGCGTCCATCTTCTGGGCTTGACGCAGTCGCTCCTCGGTCTCGTGCTGCGCCGTAAGATCGGTCGCGGAGCCGCGGTAACCCAGGAAGCGTCCGTCGGCGGCGAAGACCGGCTTGCCATTGACGCTGAAATGATGTGTCCGCCCGGTGGTGTCGCGCCCGCGATATTCGAATTTGCGGAACGGCTCGTGACGGTCCAGCGTCGCCAGGTGCGCGCGCCATTTCTCCGCCTCGGTCTCGCGGTCGAGCGCGGTATCGATGCGGCGCGTGCCAAGCCGCACCTTGGGATCCATGCCGAAAGCAATCACCCGGTCGGAGAGGTAGGTGAAGCAGTGGTCCGGCCCGGTCTCCCAGAACCAGTCGGACGCGGTCTCGGCATAGTCGCGGAAGCGCTCCTCGCTCGCCCGCGCGTCCGCTTCGGCGCGCCGGCGGATGATCAGGTCGCGCTCGAGATTTGCATTGGCCTCGCGCAGCTCGCCATAGGCCCGCTCGAGGTTCGCGCACATGGCGTTGAAGGCCTCGATCACCTTGTCCAGCTCGTCGGCATCGTAGGGCGGCCTGCGCTCCAGGCGCAAAGGCGGCGGTGGCCGCGCGAGGCTGTACTTGCTGACGAACTCGGCGATGGCGACCAGATGCCGCGTCACCAGCAGATGAAACATGTAGATGATGAAGAGCGAGACGAGGAACGTCTTCGCCGCCTGGCTCGCCAGGATGACGAGGGCCCGGTTCAGCAGCTGCCGATAGACGTCGCTCAGCGTCGCCTCGACATGGAGCAGGCCGATCGGGCGTGCTATCCCCTGCACACTGGTGCTCAAGGGATAGTCGCGCGTCACGATCGAACGCGTGCCGGGCTCGCCGACCGCAATGCGGATCGGATTGGGACGGTCGGCGATCTCGCGCACCTCGGCGGCGCGGATATCGGGCAGCCGCAGGATGCCGTCGAGCTGGAGCTTGAGCTGGTTCTGGTCGAGATTCCACAGGCTTTCGCCGAGACTGCCGGTGGTGCTGCGGCCGATCTCGTCGAGCCGCGTCTCGATCAGCCCGACCTCGCGGTCATAGTCGAGATAGAGCTGGAGGCCCGTCAGCGTCAGCGTCACGACCGAAGAGAACAGCAGCACCGCGGCGAGCAGCCGCGGTCCGACGCCGCTGCGCGACCAGTTGAAGAGCCGGGCCAGAAGCGAAGCAAACATCGGAGGCGCAAGCGCGGCATCCACGCTCGTCAGGCCCGGCTTCGCAGCCGCCGGCGCGATGGCGCGGCTGCGCTTGGGGTCCTCGTCACCTGCGTTGGCCATGCACCACGCCCCCGAAATGGCGGCTCACTGCTCCGGTCCACCGGCTGCAGCCCCGAGCAATCCAGCAATTGAGACGCCTGCATCATCAACTGATGCGCGCAATCACCCTGTCGGCCCACGGGCGGCTTGAGGTCGGCGGGTCATGTCTTCCGCCCGGCAGCAGGATTCCCGCGCAAGCTACCACTGCGCGTGCTAGAATAACACCGGTGAAAGTCCGGTGTGACCAGCGCGGCGGCCAGCGGTCACCATTGCGGCCGGCGCGCAGGCGCCAACTCTCGGTAGATTGCACTTGCGTCCGAATCCAGGGGTAGCAATGCACGACCGCAGGAGACGCCCGATGTGGCGGCTCGCCCTCGCCTGCCTGGCGCTGCTCGCAGCCGCTCCTGCCCACGCGCAGGACACGATCCGCCTGGCGCGCATCGCCGACATCCCCGATCAATATGTCGGCGGCGAGATGCTGCGCGCCGTCTATGCCAGGCTGAACATCAAGCTGGAGTTCGAGGATGTCCCCGGCAAGCGCGCGCTCGCATTGTCGAGCGCCGGCGAGGTCGACGGCGAGATCCAGCGGATCGGAACGCTCTCGCGCGATTACCCGACGCTGGTCCAGGTCACGCCGGCGATCAACTACATCGAGCCGGCGGTGTTCGCGACCAGGCTCCGATTCGAGGTCAAGGGCTGGGATTCGATCAAGGACTACAGCGTCGGCATCGTCCGCGGCGTCGGCTCCTCGGAAGCAGGTACGCGCGGCATGGCCCGCGTCACGGCCACCACCGGCCTCGACAACATGGTGCGGATGCTCGACGCCGAACGCTTCGACGTGATGGTCACCGACCTCTTCAGCGGGCTCGCGGCGGTGAGGAAGCTCGATCTGCAGGACAGGATCTACCCGCTCTCGCCGCCGCTCGAGCGCATCCACATCTATCACTATCTGCACGAACGCCATCGCGATCTGGTGCCCAAGGTCGGCGACATGATCGCCCGGATGGAAGCGAGCGGCGAGCTGGCGGCGCTGCGCGAGGCCCTGGTCAAGCAGGTCTTGAGCGGAAAGTGACGACGGCTGTCAGCCCGCCCGAAGCCGCTCGCGGAGCGCGACCGCGGCGATCAATATGCCGACGCACCAGGCCACGACCGCGCGATGAGGCTCCGCGCCGAGCAGCGCGGTGACCACGCTCGCCAGCAGGCACGGCGCGATGGCCTTGCTGTTGCGGCTGACGAGCGAGACCAGAAACGGCATCGCCGCGATCGATATCTGCAAAGCATCCATGGTTGAAGGACGGTCTCGCCGGAGCCGTCAGAAGCCGCAGACGCTGATGGCGCGCGGGCGCTTGCCGCGCCTGGTCTCGACGATGCGCTCGCCGCCGTTCTCGGCCGAGCTGCCGTAATAACGGTGATGACCGCTCTGGTCGTGCAGATCGGCCGTCTCGGATTGTCCGGTCCGACGCGCGTCGCAGATGATCTTGGAAACCGTCTTGATGGAATGACCCGACATTGCCGCCTCCAGCAGAAATCTTGTTGTTGTGGTCATCAGTCGCGACCGCTTCCGGCGGCGTTCACGCGGCAGGGGCGCAATCGGGTTTCAGGACGGTTTCATCGCAGCCGCATCACGCAATATTTTATGCGCGGGGATTGTCGGCATCGCCTGCGGTGCTACGTCCTTGGGATCTGTGCAGAAAAACAACGAGGGGACGATGCTTTACGCCATCCTGGCCTACCACGTGGAAGACGAGCTCCTGTCCTGGACGCCGGAGCAGGACGCCGCGGTCGTGGCCAAAGTCATCGAGGTTCAGGCGCCTTTGCGGGCAAGCGGGCAGTTTGGGCCGGCCGCCCGGCTGGACGGGACCCGAAAGGCCCGCACCCTGCGTGGCCCCGGCGCGGGCATGGTGCTGGACGGCCCGTTTGCCGAGACCAAGGAGCAACTCCTCGGCTTTCACTTGATGGAATGCGCCAGCGAGGAGGAGGCGATCTCGGCGGCGCGGAAGCTGCGCGCGGTCAATCCGACCGCGGTCTACGAAATCCGACCGGTCAAGCTTTACGTGCCGGCCGATGGGTTCGGCGCGACAGGACGGTGAGGCGCGGCCTCACGCCTCGCCTCGCGCGCCGTAGAAGCGCTGGATCAACAGGCCGCCGAAGGCGATGAACCAGACGAAGGGCGCGATCTGCGGCGCGAATGACGCCACGATCGTGCCCGGGATGAACACGGCCAGCGGAAACATCGAGGCCATGATCTCTTGGCGCCAGCTACCGAGCACCTTCCACCACAGCCAGGCATTGAGGCCGGCAATGGCGGTGAGATGCAGGCCGTAGAGCACGGCGACCGCGCTGCTCATGCTGTAATTGGTGTAGAGCCCGTTGGTCACGGGCAGCAGCACGATCGAGAGCAGGAAGAACAAATTGAGGATCACCAGGCCGCGGCTGCCGACCGGCTGACGTGCCAGCCGCCGGTGATGGCTGATCCAGAACACGCCGGCGATGATGAAGCTGAGCGCGAAGCCCGCGAGCTTGCCGGAATAGACATGGGCCAGATCGCTCCAGCCGGGGGAGCTGGTGAAGACCGCGGCCTTCGGCAGGTCGTAGGCCAGAAGCGTCATGGCGACGCCGAAAATGGTGTTGCTGAGCGATTCCAGCCGCCGCATCTCGAACTGGTCGGGCTTGAGCTCGGTCATGCCGGGGTGTGCACTTTTTCGGGCTGGAACCTGGGACGATCTTGTCCCTAGGTCTTAGCATCGGTTCCGTCCAGCCGCATTGCGATTCGCGCCGGGATCGCCGACTCTCGCCCTTTCACCGGGGCGATTCGTGACAAGCTATCTGGACACGCTCAATGCGGAGCAGCGCCGCGCCGTCGAGCATGGCGTGGCCGATGGCGCGACCGTGGGCGCCCCCCTGCTCGTCATCGCCGGCGCCGGTTCCGGCAAGACCAACACGCTGGCCCACCGCGTCGCGCATCTGATCGTCGCCGGCGCCGACCCGCGCCGCATCCTGCTGATGACGTTCTCCCGCCGCGCCGCGGCCGAGATGGCCGGCCGTGTTGAACGCATCTCGCGAAAAGTGCTCGGCGAGAACAACGCCGCGATCATGCGAGATGCGCTGACCTGGGCCGGCACCTTCCACGGCATCGGCGCCCGCCTCTTGCGCGAATATGCCGAGCGGATCGGCGTCGATCCCGCCTTCACCATCCACGACCGCGAGGATTCCGCCGACCTGATGAACCTCGTCCGGCACGAGCGCGGCCTGTCGAAGACCGAGAGCCGTTTTCCGGCCAAGGGTACCTGCCTGTCGATCTATTCGCGCTGCGTCAACGCGGAGATGGAGATCGAGAAGGTGCTGGGTGCGCACTATCCCTGGTGCGCGGGCTGGGCGGCGGAGCTGAAGGGCCTGTTCGCGGCTTACGTCGAGGCCAAGCAGGCCCAGCACGTGCTCGATTACGACGACCTCCTGCTGTACTGGTCGCAGATGATGAGCGACCCGCTGATCGCCGAGGAGATCGGTGGCCGCTTCGATCACGTGCTGGTCGACGAATACCAGGACACCAACCGCCTGCAATCCTCGATCCTGCTGGCCCTGAAGCCGGATGGACGCGGCCTCACCGTGGTCGGCGACGACGCGCAGTCGATCTACTCGTTCCGCGCCGCCACCGTGCGCAACATCCTGGAATTTCCGCAGAGCTTCTCGCCGCGCGCGGAGATGATCACGCTCGACCGCAACTATCGCTCGACGCAGGCCGTGCTCGCCGCCGCCAACGGCGTCATCGGCCTTGCCCGCGAGCGCTTCACCAAGAACCTCTGGACCGACCGCACCGCCTCGCACAAGCCACAACTCGTCACCGTGCACGACGAGGCCGACCAGGCGCGCTACATCGTCGAGGAAGTGCTGGCGAACCGCGAACAAGGCGCGCTGCTCAAGCACCAGGCGGTGCTGTTCCGGACATCCTCGCATTCCGGCCCGCTCGAGATCGAGCTGACCCGCCGCAACATTCCGTTCGTGAAGTTCGGCGGGCTGAAATTCCTCGACGCCGCCCACGTCAAGGACGTGCTGGCGCTGCTGCGTTTCGCCGAAAACCCGCGTGACCGCGTCGCCGGTTTCCGCATCCTGCATCTGTTGCCCGGCATTGGCCCCGCGACCGCGCAGCGCGTGCTCGACCAGATGGCGGAGAGCATGGACCCGCTGCACGCGCTGGCGCAACTCCCGGTGCCGGCACGCACCGGCGACGACTGGACCGCCTTCGTCCGCACCGTCGAGAACCTGCGCTACTCCGAATGGCCGGTCGACCTTGAACGCGTGCGGCTGTGGTACGAGCCGCATCTCGATCGCATCCACGAGGATTCCGAGACGCGCCGCGCCGATCTGATGCAGCTCGAGCAGATTGCAAGCGGCTACTCATCCCGCGAAAAATTCCTGACCGAGCTCACGCTCGATCCGCCCGATGCGACCAGCGACAAATCCGGCCCACCGCTCCGCGACGAGGACTATCTGATCCTCTCGACCATCCACTCCGCCAAGGGCCAGGAGTGGAAATCGGTGTTCGTGCTCAACGTTGTCGACGGCTGCATGCCCTCCGATCTCGGCGCCGGCACCTCTGCCGAGATCGAGGAGGAGCGGCGCCTGCTCTATGTCGCGATGACCCGCGCCAAGGACGATCTGCACCTCGTCGTGCCCCAGCGCTTCTTCGTCCACGGCCAGGCCGCCAAGGGCGACCGCCACGTCTACGCCTCGCGCACCCGCTTCATCCCGGAGCAACTGGTCTATTTGTTCGAGCGTACCGCCTGGCCGAAGGCCGCCGCCGGTGCGGCGCGCACGGGGGCGCAAGGGCCGAAGGTCGACATCGGCGCACGGATGCGCGGAATGTGGCGGTAGACACAAGAGGCCTGCCTCGGGACCTGCCAGGATAGCTGGAGCAACAGAGGTCCGACATGAAAGCTGTCGTCGTCGAGCAATACGCACCCGTCGATCAGATCGAGCTGAAAGACATCCCGCCGCCGGCCATGGAGCCGGGACTGCTGCGCGTCCGCGTCGAAGCCGCCGGGATCGGCTTTGTCGACGGCTTGAAGATCGAGGGACGCTACCAGACCAAAGATCCCCTGCCCTTCACTCCCGGGACAGAGTTCGCGGGCGTGGTGACGGACGCGCCCGGCGCACCCGGCGGCTATCGACCCGGCATGCGCGTGATGGGCATGACGCGGTCGGGCGCGCTGGCCGAAGAGATCGTCGTCAAGCCCGAAGCGCTCCATCCCCTGCCCGACGGCGTCGCGGCAGAAGTCGCGGCATCGTTTCGCGCCAATTATCTGACCGCGCTCTATGCGCTGAGCGCCCGCGCCATGCTGGTTGCAGGCGAGCAGCTGCTGGTGCTGGGCGCGGCCGGCGGCACCGGGATCGCGGCCGTCCAGATCGGCAAGCTGCTCGGCGCCCGCGTGATCGCCGCCGCATCGACGGTGGACAAGCGCGCTTTCGCGCAGGCGCACGGCGCCGACGCCGTCATCGACTACACGCAGGCGGGCTGGCGCGACACGCTGAAGGAGATGACGGGCGGGCACGGCGCCGACGTCATCTTCGATCCGGTCGGCGGCGAGATCTCGGTGCAGGCGTTTCGCTCCATCGCCTGGCGCGGCCGTCATCTCGTGGTCGGATTTGCCGCCGGCGCGATCCCCGCGCTGCCGTTCAACCTGCCGCTGCTGAAAGGCGGCGCCCTGCTCGGAGTCGATCTCGCGCAGATCCCGCTGCGCGAGCCCGAGCTGCAGAAGCGCCTGATGTCGCAACTGACGGGCTGGCTCGCCGACGGCGAGCTGAAGCCCGTGGTCGGCCGCGTCTTCGCGCTCAAGGATTTCCGCGAGGCGTTCAGGACCATGCAGTCGCGCGGCGCGCTCGGCAAGATGGTGGTGCGGGTCGCGCGGTAGACCTCACAAACGGAAACCGAGCATTTCCGAAAGCCGCCTTGTGGGCGGCCGGTCGCCCATTAAATCTGGCCGATCCTCCCACAGAGATCTCATCGATGACCGCACCGCTCGAATTCGGACTGGACACCTTTGGCGACGTCACCAGGGACCCCTCCGGCACCCTGCTCCCCCATGCGCAGGTGATCCGCAACGTGGTCGACGAAGCCGTGCTGGCCGACGAGCTCGGCCTCGACTTCATCGGCCTCGGCGAGCACCACCGATCTGATTTTGCGATCTCCTCGCCCGAGACCGTGCTCGCGGCGATCGCATCGCGCACCAGGCACATCCATCTCGGCTCGGCCGTGACGGTGCTGTCGTCGGACGATCCGATCCGCGTGTTCCAGCGCTTTGCCACGCTCGATGCGCTCTCGAACGGACGCGCCGAGGTGATCCTCGGCCGCGGCTCGTTCACCGAATCCTTTCCGCTGTTCGGCTTCGACTTGCGCAAATACGAGGAGCTGTTCGAGGAGAAGCTCGACCTGTTCACCGCCTTGCTGCCGCAGCAGCCGTTGACCTGGGAGGGCAAGCTGCGTCCGCCGCTGCGCGATCAGCTGGTCTATCCCCCGGTCGAACACGGCACGCTCAAGACCTGGATCGGCGTCGGCGGCAGCCCGCAATCGGTGGTGCGCGCGGCGCATTATGATCTGCCGCTGATGCTCGCGATCATCGGCGGCGATCCCGCGCGCTTTGCGCCTTTCGTCGAGCTCTATCATCGCGCGTTCAAGGAGTTCGGCCGCCCCGCCCAGCCGATCGGCGTGCACTCGCCCGGCTATGTCGCCGAGACGGATGAGCAGGCGCGCGAGGAGCTGTGGCCCCACTACAAGGCCATGCGCGACCGCATCGGCAAGGAGCGCGGCTGGCCGCCGATGGGCCGCGACGAGTTCGTCAAGGAGGCCGAGCACGGCTCGCTCTATGTAGGCTCGCCCGAGACGGTCGCGCGCAAGATCGCGAAGACGGCGAAGGCGCTCGGCATCTCGCGGTTTCAACTGAAGTACTCGGCGGGGCCGTTGCCGCACGAGAAGCTGATGAAGAGCATCGAGCTCTACGGGCGCGAGGTGGTACCGATGGTTAAGCGTTTACTCTCCGAGGAGGCCGCCGCCGCCGTTTGATCCGCGTCAAGTCGCCTGGTCCTGATTCGCGCGTAGATCAGGTTTTCCGTGCATTTCAGGACAGGCAGGCGAATGGCATCTCTTCCCCGGAAGTCCAGGCTAGCTCAAACCCGAACGCGTAGCGCAAAGCCGGCCACGCGGCGCAAGGCGGCAGGCGCGCAGCCTCGTGCGGTCAAGCTCACCGCGGTCGAACGCTCCCTCGCCGAGCAATCGTCCGCGGGCGCGCTGCAGAGCGAGATGGCAGCGCTCGACAGCGTCCTCAACGGAACGCCGGCGCTGGCACCGGACAGCGAGCCGGTTCAGGCCATCATCACCGGAGCCGCGCCCGATGATGCCAAGCAGATGCAGGCGCTGCTGACCGGCAAGGCAGCCAAGCGCGCCAAAAGGACCACCAGCGACGAGCTCGCCGACGACTGGCGGTTCGGCGGCTACCCTTACAAATCGCGGATGTATCGCCGCGATTACGAGGAGCAGAAATTCGCGCTTCAGACCGAGCTGTTGAAGCTGCAGAACTGGATGAAGGAGACGCGGCAGCGCCTCGTCCTGTTGTTCGAGGGCCGCGACGCCGCGGGCAAGGGCGGCGCGATCAAGCGCTTCATGGAGCATCTCAATCCGCGCGGCGCCCGTGTCGTGGCGCTGGAGAAGCCGAGCGACGTCGAGCGCGGCCAATGGTATTTTCAGCGCTATGTCCAGCACCTGCCGACCGCAGGCGAGATCGTGCTGTTCGACCGGAGCTGGTACAATCGCGCCGGTGTCGAGCGCGTCATGAACTTCTGCTCGCAGGCCGAGTACGACGAGTTCCTGCGCCAGGTCCCGGAATTCGAGCGCAACCTTGCTCGCAGCGGGCTCCACCTCATCAAGTTCTGGTTCTCGGTCAGCCGCGACGAGCAGCGGCGGCGCTTCAAGGAGCGCGAGGGCCATCCCTTGAAGCAGTGGAAGCTGTCGCCGATCGACCTCGCCTCGCTCGACAAATGGGACGACTACACGCGCGCCAAGGAAGGCATGTTCTTCCACACGGATACCGCGGACTGTCCCTGGATCACCATCAAGTCCGACGACAAGAAGCGCGCCCGCCTCAACGCCATGCGCTACGTGCTGCACGCGATGCCCTATGCAGGCAAGGACAGCAAACGCATCGGCATGGTGGACGACCTCCTGGTCGGACGCGCGAACGTGATCCACGAACGGGAAGAGCACGCGCGGTAATGGGATGACGGCGAGCGGTCGCTGCTGCAGTCCGCCTGCGCCCTGCGGGCTACGGCGCGACAATCGTTGCGGCTGACAGTCCGTCTTCGCTCTCGCTGCGCTCAAGCTTCGCCGGACACGCATCGCCCTTGCGGGTTACGCTCGGCTGCGCCACGCGTAGCCCGCAAGGGCGAAGCGTGGTGGGGGAGGCAGGACTCGAACCTGCGAAGCCATGAGGCGGCTGATTTACAGTCAGCTCCCTTTGCCACTCGGGACACTCCCCCGCTCGACGGCAGCACAATCGGGCCGGACCTTGCCGGCGACCGAAGACGGCCATGGAACGTGAAGGCCGCGACAGCCCGGATGGGGGCGCGACCGGGCGCGTTTATGGGCGATGCGGTGGGGCAAAGTCAACCGAGGCGTTCGGGGAAAATGGTCCATAATGGCCTCAAGAGACGGCCAAATTGCCATATTCCGGAACCCGTGACACAAGCGCAGCCATGAACGATCGAAAATTCGCACCCAAGGGCCGTCGCCGGGACGGTAAGCCCTTCAAGAAGGCCGAGAAATCGGCCGGCCGCCCGGCCCGGCGCGACCGCGATTCGGCAACCGACGGGCCGGTCATCCTCTATGGCTGGCACTCCGTTTCCATGGCGCTGGCCAACCCGGCGCGTCGGATCCGCAAGCTGACATTGACCGAGAACGCGGCCAAGCGATTGGCGGACGAGAACATCGCGACCCGCGTCGCGCCCGAGATCGTCCGGCCTCAGGAGATCGACCGGCAGCTAGCGCCCGACGCCGTGCACCAGGGCCTGCTCGCCGAAGCCGATCCCCTGCCCTCGCCCGACATCGAGGATTTGGCGCCGGAAGGCATGGTGCTGGTGCTCGACCAGATCACCGATCCCCACAATGTCGGCGCGATCCTGCGCTCGGCGGCCGCGTTCGCGGTCAAGGCGATCGTAACCACCGCGCGCCACAGCCCCGAGGCGACCGGCGTGCTCGCCAAGGCCGCCTCCGGCGCGCTGGAGCTGGTGCCTGTGATCACCGTGCAGAACCTCGCCCGCGCGCTCACGGCGCTGAACGAGCGCGGCTTCCAGACCGTCGGCCTCGACAGCGAAGGCAGCGAGGACCTCTCGGAGGTCGCGCTGCGCGAGCCGCTCGCGCTGGTGCTGGGGGCCGAAGGCAAGGGCCTGCGGCAATTAACGCGCGAGACCTGCAGCGTCGTGGCGCGGCTCGACATGCCCGGCGAGATCAAGAGCCTCAACGTGTCGAACGCCGCCGTGCTGTCGCTCTATGTCGGCGCGAGCCGCCTCGGGCTGATGAAGCGCTGACAAAGAAAAACGCCCGTCCGCATCGCGCGAACGGGCGTCCTTTGACTCAACCGATCAGGCGATCAGTAGTAGCGGCGCAGCACACGATGGCCGCCGTAATACGGCGCATGGCGGGGGGCGTAGCCGTAGCGCGGACCGTAGCCGTAGTGCACGCGCGGCAGATAGCCGACGCGCGGGCCGTAGCCGTAGCGATACGGACGATAGTGCGGGCGATGATACGGCGCCACGGCGGCGCGATAGCCGTAGCCGTAATTGGCGGGCGCGACGACCGCGTCCTCGCGATAGGTCGGATACGGCGCGAAGGCGCCCGGGCCGGTATAGGTCGGGCCCTGGTTGACGTGGTAATATTGCGTGGTCGGCTCGGCGAGACGCTCATAGGCGCCGTAGCCATAGCCCGCACCATAGCCGTAGCCGCCGCAACCCGTGTTGCAGCCGGAATAGACCGGCGCGACCGGCTGGCATGGGTTGAAGCCGCACGCCGCGGCGGGTGCCGTGGCGACGAACATCACGGCAGCCGCCGCGACCAGTCCCGAAATCATCTGACGCATTACTCTCTCCTGTTGATTTCCGTTTTGTTGGATTTTGACGTTTCTTAACCCGGCGGCTTGCCGGGGACTTGGACGTGCGGCCGCGGGCGCGGCGGTCGCGGACGATCGTTGATCTCGGGCGCGTAGATCACCGCCGGCGGATCGACAGGCGGATCCATCTGCGCGGGCAGCGGCGCGGACGACGCACCCCAGCTCTGGTGATAGCTCTCGGCGGGCTTCGGCAATTTGCGGTTCGCGGGCGGCTCGACCTCGAGCCGGCCGTAGCCGGGCCGCAGCCCCATCGTCGGATAATAATGGCCGACGTCGGCAGGCTGCCGCTCGGCGATGTAGCGCCCGCCATAGATCGTGGGCTGCACCTGGATGTCCTTGCCGAGACCCCAGGCGCTCTCGATGACGGTGTAGGACGCGTCGATGTTGTTGATGATGATCGGCACGCCGGGCCGGCCGGGTACGACGATATCGAAGCCGCCGCCGGCGAATGCCGTCGCGGGCAGTCCGATCAGAAAGGCAGCGAGCGCCACAGCACGCATGAGGAAATCCCGGTTATGCGGCGGCAACCTAACCGATCCCCGGCAGAAGAGGGTTAAGGCCCGCTCACCAATTTCCGGTAAGCCTAATGTGTAAGGATTGCGCGCCGTTCAAATGCCGCGAGGCGAGCTAGCGAAGCGTTAACGGCGCGCGGCGCCAGCGCGGAACCCGCGCTCCGCTCACATCGGTTTGAGCGCAGCTTCGCGAATTTCCGCCGGTTTCTTCGGAACGTCCGGCGCCGCAAGCGTTTAGACCCCCGTCAACAGATTGGGAGCCAACAACCATGAACATCAAACTTTTTGGAGCCACGGCAATTGCGGCGACCATGCTGGCAGGCTCTGCCATGGCGCAGGCTGTCGTCAACGAGCCCGGCCGCTGCGCGGCGCAATTCGCCAACGCCAACTGCAAGAATCTCGGACCCGGAAATCCGTATACCGACAGCGGCTACCGCCATCGCCGCGCGGCCTATCGTCAGACCAACGGCGACTGGAACAATGACTGGGACAGGAACCGCACCGGCTTCTGGCCGACTGACGTTGCGGCCGGCGTCGCCGGCGCCGCGATCGGTACCGCCGGCGCCATCGCCAGCGCACCGTTCCGCGCCTGGGATAATTCCTACGCCTACGACCAATCGTGGGACAACCGCGGCTGGGACAATCGCGGCTGGGACACCCGCACCTACGCGCAGCGTAACGGCTTCGTCTGTACGCCCGGCACCTGGTTCAAGGGCGAAGACGGCCGCCGGCACATCTGCCAGTAAGGCGCTTCAGCTCTAACGCAGGACATCAGGCGGCCCTCAGGGCCGCCTGATTCATGTCGGCGGCACGGCCTTTTGCGGGTTCTGGCACTTTCCGATCAAGTCTGGTATTGCGGCGCGCACGGGTGGAGACCCCGGCTATGCCGGCCTCGCCCCGCCTTTCAGGCGTCGCCGGCTTAGCTCAGCGGTAGAGCAGCGGTTTTGTAAACCGAAGGTCGGGGGTTCAATCCCCTCAGCCGGCACCAGCTTCTGACGTCCTCAGCCCAAACGCTTCGCCACGCTGCCTTGCTGAAAGTGCGAGGCACCTGCGATCTCCACCCAGCCATGTTTCGACTGCTCGAACACCGATCTGATCGGCGGTGGAAAATCGGGGTTTGCGATCGCGCCGACGGCGACGCCGATCATCTCTGGCAGATTATCGGCATACCAATAGACCGTTGCGCCGCAGTCGGGACAAAAATGGCTGCGGACCATCCCGCCGCTCGCGGCTGTCCGGACGTACTGCTTTGATGGCCCTGAAATCGTGACGGCGTGAGCCGGGTAGAACGCGCCGACGCCGAACGGCGCGCCGGTGCGGCGCTGGCAGTCCAGGCAATGACAGGCCACGACGAGCTGCGATGGTCCCGGCAGCGACAGCGTGAGAGCGCCGCAACTGCATCTGGCGTTGATCATCAAATGCACTCCAAGTTTCTGTCTGTTCGGCGCTCAGCTTTTTCGTTCCAAGCCATTTCGGCATGGCTTCATGCACAACGCCTGACACTTCGCTTCGTATCTCGATGCGCTGGATCCGGAGCATGCATGATTGTTTTGACTGACGAAGAAGATCTCGCCGTGCAAGCCAAGCTCAACTTCACCTTGGGTGCGAAGACATACGACACATACCTCCAGGGGTTTCGTTGCGCGGAATTGTCTGGCGGTGTGGTCATAGCCTACGCGCGCAGCGAGTACATGGCGGGCGTCATCAGCGCCGAATATAGCACGCAGATTGCAGACGCGGTCGAGAGCGTCGTCGGACAACCCGCGACGATGGTGCTGGTCCTGTCGCACCCCCGGCGATAGGCATCACTCCGTCCCCGCCTCGAACGCCAGCAGCACGTTGCCCGAGACGCCGCTCCATTGGCCGTAGCCGGAATTGGTGTAGAGCATGGCGCCGGCGATGACGGGACCGGGACCGTCGATCGCGCCGCCACGGGCGGGGATGCCGTTCACCGCCTTGAAATCCTGCGCGGTGTCGAACTCCCACAGCAGCTTGCCGTCGGTGGCGTAGGCGCGCAGGAAGCCGCTGACGCCGCCGGAGAACACGACGCCCGGGATCAGGCTCACCGCCGCCGACAGCGCGGGGCTGCATTGAAGGCGATCTCCGCAGGCGACCGGCGGCACCTCCATCACGACTTTGCCCGAAGCGAGATCGAGGCCGAACAGGCCGCCGCCTTGCGTGGAATCGAGCTGCCGGGTGCCATCGCGCTTGAAGCGCACGTCGGAATTGGCGACATAGATGCGCTCGCCGTCCGACGCCGAGCCCCACTCGCTGCCACCGAGCGCGCCGCCCTTGCCGATCCGTGTCTGCCACAGGATCTTGCCGCCATCATCGGGATCGAGCGCGTGCACGACGCCGGACTTCTGCGCGATGGCGAGCACGCGCCGGCCGTCGTGCAAGGTCACGAGGATCGGCGACTGGCCGAAATCATGATCAGGCCCCGGCTCATCAGGACAATTGGTCCTGTCCGCGCTGAAGCAGGCGACCACGAAGGCATCCTTCGGCGTCGCCTGCTGCTTCCACAGCAGCTTGCCTGTCGTGAGCTCGAACGCCAGGATCGCATCGGCGGTCGCAGCCGGCGGGTTCGAATAGGAATTGCTGGTCGCCACGTAGAGCGCGCCCCGCTTCGCATCGATCGTCGGCGCCGACCAGATCGCAGCGCCCGACGGGCCGAACAGCTGCGTGCCCCTGGCATTCTTGCTGGTCGGATGCGGAATCTCGGGGATCGTGTAGGCCTGCCAGATCGTCTTGCCGGTCGCAGCCTCCAGCGCGACCACGCTGCCGCGGAAGGTGCAGCATTCGTAAGTGGCTTGTGAGCCGGCGGCCTCCTCGAGCGAGGACACCGGCACGTAGAGCACACCATCATGAAGCGTCGGCGCACCGGTGACGCGCGCGGCGGCATGCTCTTCCACCTTGGTCTTCCAGATCAGCGCGCCGGTCAGCGCGTTCACCGCATAGGCGTTGGCGCGCAGATCCCCGAAGAAGATCGCGAACTGATCGGAGCCCGGGAGCGGCGCGAAGCTGATCGCCGCGCGCACCGCCGCATCGATCGCCAGCGTCCATATGGTGCAGCCGCTGCGTGCGTCGAGCGCGTGCACCTTGCGATCGGTGCCGCCGATGAACAGCATCCCGCCGACAACGGTCGGCGGCGCGAACGACACCGAGGCGCCGGGAAAGGCATAGGCCCACTTGAGCCGCAGACGCGGGACCTGCGCCGCGGTCAGGGCGGCCATGTCGGCCGGCTGGAAGCGGCTGTTGCTGGCATCGACGCCCCATCCGTTCCAGCGCGGCCCGTCGAGGGCTCCAGGAAAGCCGCTCGCCTGCTGCGCGCAGCGGCCCTCCGCATCCGCGGCCGCACCGCCGGTTGCGGTCTTGCCGGTGACAAAGGACGCGATCGCGCGGCGTTCGGCATCGCTGCGGTCCTTTGCCATCGCCGCCATGCTGCCACTGGTCACAGCCCCCAGCACCTGGTCGAACGACATCGCCCGCAGCGCACTGCGGCCGGGCACGCGGGTCTGCGCGTCGGTGTCGTGGCATTGCGCGCAATGCGCGGCGTAGAGCGTGGCCCCGTCCTGCTGCGCCAGCGCCGGCGCACTGCACCAGATCAACAACGCGGCCAAGGCGGCACGTAGGCTCATGGTGGGCTCCGGCATGCGACGGGAGATCGCTTACACAACTTGAAGTCTATCGCCGGCGCGAGCGAGTCCGCAATGGACGTCGTGCCCGCACTCCCTCACACATCCGTGGTCGCACGAGCAGAATCCGGCAGCTCGTCGAGCCGCCACAGCCCGAGGCTCTTGTCGCGCCAGCCGCCATCGCCCTCCTCGCAGCGCTCGTCGATCAAATCGCGCGGCGCGGGCCAGCCGAACGGCGCCCTGGTCATGTTGAGCGCGCGCCAGTCGCCATCCTCGCAATCCCGGTTGCCCTCGAATTCCGGAAACGTCGTGGCCAGCAGGAATTGCGCACCGCTTTCGCGAAAGCCGGCAATGGCGCGGGCGATGTTCTGGAAGCTCAGATGCACCAGGCAGTCCCGGCACAGGATCAGATCGGCGCGCGGCAGTCGATCGCGCGTGAGATCGGCGACCAGGAAGCAGCCGGCGAGCTCACCATCCGCCACGCGCTTGGTGTTGGCGGCGATCAGCGAAGGCACGATGTCGACGCCGGTATAGTCGATGTCGAGCCTGAGGCGGCCGATCCAGCCGGCATCGCCGCAGGGCGCATCGAGCAGCGAGCGCACGCCGAGCCGCCGCAACAGCGGCGGCAGCGCGTCCCGGATCGCGGCAGTGGCCATGTCCTCCGAGCCGAGGCCCGAGACCGAGCTCGCCGCGCCCCATAAATTGGTCCGCTCGATCCGCTCGAACCGTGCGGCCAGATCGAGCCCTTTGAAATTATCGCGGTCGGCGACGAAGCGGTCATGGGCGAGCACGGGAGGACGGTTGGCGATCATCGGCGAGCCTCACATAAAATCGCACGACAACACTACAGCAAAGCCGGGGACTGCGCCGCTCAATCCGGCTTCTGCCACTCCATGATGTGGAAGTAAGGCACGCGGCGATGCCGGGCGATCTGCTCGGGGGTGCCGCCCGTCGGTTGGGGCTCGCTGAACAGGCGCAGCTGGAGGCCGTGATCGAGCAGCAGCGTCATGTAGGTGCTGAGCGGCCGATGCCAGTTCAGGATCCGGATGTTGCGCCAGCTCACCCAGGTCGCACGCTCGTCCATGTAGTGATCGATGGTGAAGCGCGGGGTGCCGTCATGATCGCGCGTCCAGCCGGTGGGCGGGCCGGCGGTGTTGAAGCTGGTCATGTTGGCGATCAGCAGCGTGCCGCCGGGCCGCAGCGCCCTCACCATGGCGGCGATCGCCGCGCCGAGATCGGGTATGTCGATCAGGCTGAGATAGCTGACGACGAGATCGTGGGAGGCCACGACATCCATCGTCTCGGCGCGGCCGAGCCGGTAGTCGCCGTTGGGGTCGAGCTCCCTGGCGCGCGTCAGCAGGGCCTCGGTCGGATCGATGCCGGTGGTGCGAATGCCGGCGCTCTGCATGATGCGGCAGAAGCGCCCCTCTCCGCACCCGACGTCGAGCGCATCGCGGAAGCCACGCCCCTCGATCCGCGCCCGCATCGGCGCATCCAGCACGAAGCGGCGGCCATAGTCGCCGTCCTCGCCTTGATCGACGATCCATGCGGCCGCGGATGTGGCCCAGCCGTCGACGTCCTCATTCATGTCCCGGACCTGTGGTGTCTGCCGCGCACCCGCGCAGGGACGGTCAGCAACCACAGATTGGATCGGATTTCAACATGGGTTAGCCTGCGCATGCCATGCGCCCCACCACGCCCCGAGAGAAAACCAGGATCGTCGCCGGCGCGGTGGCAGCCGTCGTCATGACGGCCATGCTGCTCGTGTTCGTGCTCGGCTTCCTGCTGGCCTGATCGAGGGCGCGGCGGAACGAGCCGCCGCGCGGATCTCAGGCGGTACGCACGGTCCGCAGGAATTTCCCGACCTCGTCCTTCAGCCGGGTGCTGTCGCTCGCCAGCATCTTGGCGGTCGAGAGCACCTGCGAGGAAGCCGAGCCGGTCTCGGCCGCGCCGCGCTGCACGTCGGTGATGTTGGTGGAGACCTGCTGGGTGCCGTGCGCGGCCTGCTGCACGTTGCGCGAAATCTCCTGGGTCGCGGCGCCCTGCTCCTCGACGGCCGCGGCGATGGTCGAGGACACTTCCGAGAGCCGCTCGATGGTCACGGAGATGTCGCGGATGGCATCGACGGATTCCTGGGTCGCGGTCTGGATGCCCGAGATCTGCTGGCTGATCTCGCCGGTCGCCTTCGCGGTCTGCTCGGCCAGCGTTTTCACCTCGGCGGCGACGACGGCGAAGCCGCGGCCAGCCTCACCGGCGCGTGCCGCCTCGATGGTGGCGTTCAGCGCCAGCAGGTTGGTCTGGCCGGCAATGGTGTTGATCAGCTCGACGACGTCACCGATCCGCGTCGCCGCGACCGAGAGCTCGCTGACCCGCTCCGTCGTGGTGCGGGCCTGAGCGACGGCCTCACCCGCCATCCGCGCGGATTCCTGCACCTGCCGGCTGATCTCGTTGACCGACGAGGACAGCTCCTCGGTGGCGGTCGCGACCGACTGCACGTTGCCGGTGGCTTCGCCCGAGGCGACCGCGACGACCGAGGTCAGCTCCTGCGCGCGCTGCGCGGTGGTCGCCAGCGTCGAGGACGAGGCTTCGAGCTCGGTGGATGCGGATCCGACGGTGTCGATGATCTCGCCGACCGCGCGTTCGAAGCCGTCGGCGAGGTTGACCATGTCGCGGCGGCGCTGCTCGGCGGCCTGCTTCTCGACTTCGACTTGCGCGGCCTTGAGGCGTTCGACCTCGAGTCCGTTGGTCTTGAAGATCTCGACCGTCTTCGCCATCTCGCCGATCTCGTCGTTACGGTCCTTCTCGGGCACGTCGATCTTGAGATCGTTGCGGGCAAGGCCCTCCATGGCGAGCTTGAGCCGGGCAATCGGCTGCGACATCGCCTTGAGGCCGATGAACAGCGCGATCGCGATGCCGAGGATCAGGCCGCCGGCGCTGACGCCGACCACCGTCCAGGTCGCAGCCTGGGCATCGCGGTTGATGGCCTCCTTGCGCTTGGCGACGGCCTGCGCGGTCTCGGTGGTGAATTGAGCAATGCGGGCCAGGGCCGCATCGAGCAGCGGATCGCACTCTTTATGGGCGCGGTCGGCGGCCTTGGCATTTTCTTCCGTGCTGCTGGCCTGCGATCCCGCCTTCAGCACCGGGTCGCAGCCGACGAATGCCGCCTTGAGCTGATCACCGATGCTCCTGATCTGGTTGGCGCGCTGCGGATCATCCTGCTCGGCGGCATCGAGATATTGGCGGATCTCGTCGCGGTTCTGGTTCGCGGTCTTCAGGCGGGCGACATTGCCGGCTTCGGTCGCCTCGGTGAGGACGGCATAAAGTGCGGCATGATATGTCTCGGTACGGCGCTGGGCACGGGCGAGGTTGAGCGCGGAGGATTGGGCGGCGGCGAGTTCGCCGAAGCCATCGACGGTCGCAGAGAGCTCGCGTGTGCCGAAGCCCGCAACGGCGATCATCGCGCAGCCCATCACCGCCACGATCAGCGCCACCTTCCACACGATCTTCAGATTGTTCAAAAAGCTCATCTCTGCCGCCCCAACCAATGATTGTGCCGAGACGTTGTCCCAGCACCGTGCATTGGAACCGGCGGACGTTAAAATTTAATCCCAAATGACATGGGTGCTCTTACGGAAAAATAACTGTTCCGCCGATCGACGTAAGCTTCGCGTAAGCTTCAGCCTGTTTTCGCGGCGCTAGCCGATGCGGAACTGCAGCCGGGCGTCAGTCGTTGTCGGCCCATGCGGATCAGAGAAGAAAATCGAAACATGTTCTTGCTGGCGACGGTGATGCTGTGCTGCGGCGCCGTGGCCGGCACATTGACGCTGCTCGAGCCGGCCATGGGACCACCGACCGAAAGGCTGGTCGCCGAGCAGGCAACCGCCGAGGTCCCCCAGGCATCGCTGCAAACGCCGGTTCGGGTGGTGGGCGCGCCGTTCGAGCCCAACGTCAATCCGCGCCAGCGCTGAAGCCCCGATTCAACAAGCGGTTTTCCGGCCCACGGGCCGATGTGCGATGACGATCGATCCCGATCATATCGCGCCTGAGCGCTACCTGGGCGAGGCCTTGGTGCCCTCTTCCGGCCGACCATGAGCCCGGGCCAATTCCTCGACGAACGCAATCACCTCCGCCCGCTTGTCGGGCGGGAGCGACAGGAACGCGCGGATGAGCCTCAAGCCCTCCGCTTCGTCCGAACGTTCTTTCCCGGAATCCATTCCCCACTCTCGGGCGACCGGGAAAAATATGCAATCCCTTGCCAACCACCTTGATTCGGCGCAGCGGCTTTGCTGGAATGGAGCCGGCTGAGGTGGATCATGAAGTGGATCGTCGAACGCGACGCCCTGATCGCGCAGACAATGGCTTTCGTTCAATCGGTGACGGGCAAGAAGGATGATGTCCTTCAGCCCGGGGCGCCCCCGGCTGTGCCGACCGTCAGGACCGAAATCGTCAGGGCGGAGGTGATCGCGGTGGAGACCGCCAGCGTCGAGATCGAGCTGGCGAAAGCTCCCGCGCCGCCGCCCTCGCCAATGCCTCTCCCGCCCCCGCGGCCGATCGGCGATTTCCGCACCGAGATGCAGGCCCGCATCGCCAATTTCCGCAGGCATCAGGAGCGGTTCGAGCGCGAGCGCGAGGAGTATTGTGCCGAAACCCTGACCAAATTGCGCGCCGCCATTCGCGACGCCTCCGGGCCCTCGGCCAAAAAGTAAGACTGCCCCGTTGTCAGGGGCCTACAGCCAGGACCTATAACCAAGACCTATAACCAGGACCTATAACCAGGACCAAACCAGCCAGAGGTTGGCCGCGCAGGCGCTCACCAGCGCCAGCGTCAGCGGCAGAAGCATGTGCCCGCAAGAGGTCTTGAGGTCGCTCGTCATGGCCGGAAACATCCGCTGATTCCGCCAAATGAGTCCCAGGGATTCTTTTTTTCGCGATTCAGGACTCGTTAAGGACTCAGAGCCCGGCGGCCTCGATCACGGCCCCGTGATCGCCCTCCCCCTGGAACCTGCTGGCCCGTGCGACAGTTAACGGGTTTTCCGGGAGCGGGAAGAAATGCCCTACGCTTTGTTTTGTAACGACGCTCAGATCAGCAAGGCCTATCCGAGCGAATCCGACGTCTGGAAGATCGCCCACCGCAGCGGCCTGGTCGTGGACGTCAGCGCCGACGAGGACCGCCCAGGGCCGCGCCGCGTGCTGGACAATGACTACGAGATCAAGCCATGCCCGGCAGCACAGGGCGAGGACCCCGCCAAGAACAAGGCCGAGGCCGAACGGCAGTCCAGGATGGAGCTTCAGCTCAATTCTTGAGGTTTTGCCGGCGAAAGCGGCCGAGGATCAGGGCGTCGCGGTCGCCAGCGAAGCCTGCTCACCGGCCAGAGCGACACAGGCCTTGCGGCGGTGCAGCCCGCGGATCGCGCCCGTGACCTTCAGCACCTTGCCCGACGGGCAGGATGCGTCCTTGACGAAAGCCACCTCGTAGGGCGCCAGCATCAAAGGCTCGGATTTGAGGATTGTCTGTGCAGAGCACGGCAAGGAAATGAAGCACGAGAGCGCCACTGCCGACATCAAGATACGCATGTCCGTCGTCCCACCAGCCCGGTAATTCTCATATAACGCTTTCCGGAGCGCGAGTTCCGTAAGCGGCAAAAATTATTTTTGCTTTACCCAAGTCCCATGACGCGCGTGAGAAGGCGCGCGACGGAATGTTTGTTTGCAAATGACGCGCCAGATGGTTCACGCATTGCAAATGCCGCGGCTGGCCGACGGGACGCCGGGGACAAACCGCCGCAGGACAAACGAAAGGCCGGCGGAGAGCCGGCCTTTGTTAGACGCGTGGTCGCGGGCAAAGGGTCAGTAGCGCGAGGCTGCCGGACCGCCCCAGCCGAAACGATAGTTCACACCGACCTTGACGGTATGCTCGTCCTCCCGGCCGCGAACGCCGACGATGTCGGCCGGACCGGCGGTGAAGGTCGTGCTGCCGAAATTATAGTACTGGTACTCGGCCTTGGCGGACCAGTTCGGCGCGAACATGTATTCGAGGCCGGCGCCGACGGTGTAGCCGTCCTTGCTGTTGCCCGTCGTGGTGAAGGCCTGCGGCACGCCGGCGATGTTGACGCCGAGATTGTTGTTACGCCAGGCGTAACCGCCCTTGGCGTAGACCAGGGTCGGTCCCCAGGTGTAGCCGATGCGGCCGGTCACCGAGCCGATCTGGTCGGTGTTGGAGGTCACCTGCGTGCCCAGCGGGAACGTGACGCCGTTGTTGTTGGTCGGCAGCCAGGAATACTGGGCCTCAATACCCACCACCCAATTGGGCGCGAACTGGTAGTCGAAGCCGCCCTGCACGCCGCCCATGAAGCGGGCGTCGCTGGACTGGAAGCTGCTGTCGCCGGCAAACGCACCGCCGACATGGCCGCCGATGTAGAAGCCGGTCCAGTTGTAGATCACCTGCGGCGACGTATAGGCCGGAGCCTTGGTATAGGTGCGCGGCTGCATGTCCGCGGCGGCGGCCGGCGCGGCCAGCGCAAGCAGAGCGGCTGCACCCAGCAAAATCGATTTCATGATCATCCCCGTTCTTTCATTTACGACACTCAGGAAACAACGTGGCGTGAATTGGGTTGCTTCGCGGCGATGCCGGAACGTTGATCGTTCTTAACTGTGACGGGGTGGCAACATCGCGATTTTGTTCCGTCACGTGGCCCCGCGCCGGCTGTTTTTCTCGCCCGCGCACGGCCCTCCGTAACGATTTGTCGCACGACGAAATCGCCCCGTTCAAAGCTCCCCGAAATGTGATCCAGCAGCTCCGGCGCCAATCGTTCTAGCACCAGCCGATGAAGGCGGGCTTTGTGCTACCGCGCCATCTTTTCGAGTTCCGGAAAGGGTACGTAAACCGCACCGGCGCAGAGCTCGTTGGTCCGGTCGACGACACGGTCCGCCCGTCCGTTGACGAAGATGACGGCGCGCTCGCGCATCGCCTTATAGCTGCCGTCGCTCTCGCGGGGGGTGAAATGCAGGCAGCTGACATAGAACTGCCGGCCGCCGACCTCGCGCTGCACCGGCTCGGCCATGCCGGCCTCACGCACGCCGACCGGGTTGTTCAGATAGGTGCGCATCAGCGCCAGCGTGTCGCTGCGGAAATTGTCCGGAAAGGGCTGCGGCCCGCCGGCCTGGGCCCCGCCCATGAAGGTCGGACGGTCATTATCGCTGCCGAAACAGGCCGTCAGCGCCAGCGGCAAGGCCAGGATCAATGCCAGGCGCACCGTAAGTTTCGCCAATCGCCCCACAGGTCATGCGCTCCGCTCGAACAGACTCGAAAGCCGTTCTAGCCGCTCGGTTGCGCAAAGGGAATTCGCGCGTCCGCGAGGAAGCGCTGCGACCAACGCACCATCCCGCCGCCGGCGCCTCACGCTTTCGCGCACGGCGCCGGGACGGCGGATGGGCCTGAAGCCCTGACGCGGCGGCGGGGCAATGGGATGCCACCGCGTGCAGGATCAGTCGTTAGCTGCGCTTCTCGGTGGTCGCCGGCTTGGTGAGGTCCGGCTGCGCCTTCTGCGACTTCTTGGCCGACAGATGCTTGTGGTGATGGCGATGCGTGCGCACCGTCTTGTGCTCGTCCGGCGTCACGGCCGCGTTGGCGTTCATCGCCTTCGACTTGCTGTCCATCTTGGCGTCCGCCTTGACGTCAGCCGCCTTGGCGTCGGTCTTGGCATCGGCCTTGATGCCGGCCTCGGGTTTCGCGGCGGTGGTGGAGGCCTTGGTCTGGGCCTGGTCCGCCTTGATCACCGGGGTGGTCGTGGTGGTCTTGCCGGCCTCGGCCGCGAAGGCCGGGGCTGCAATCACGGAAGCGGCGAGCAAGGCTGCGGAAATGGTCTTCAGCATGGTGGTCTCCTCTTGGAAGGATCTGAAGGCGGCGCCCTCTCGCCACCCCTTCGATCGTGGGTGGGAGCCTAGGGGGCGCGCGCTGAACCCGATCTGAAGCCGATTGCAGGCTCCCGTTCATCTCGATGACAAGTTTGTCATCTGCGCCGGGGGATCGTGCGATGCGGGAATGTTTTTGCCGGACGGGTGTTCCGGTCTTCAGGCAATCGTGTAGGATCGCCACGTTCCATACGGGAGAACTTAGATGCGCAAACTCTCAATGCTTGTCTTGCCGGGACTCGTCGCCATGTCGCTGGCGGCCGCACCGGTGCTGTCCAGCGCTTATGCCGCCGGCAGCGACGAGCCCTCCTCGCCGCCGAAGTCCGACTCCTCCTCGTCCAAGAAGGGCAAGAAGAAGAGCTCTTCCGTCAACGATCCGAAATTCCTCGCCGCCTACCGCACCGCCTACACCACGATCTACGACAGCCACGACTACAACGGCGCGATCGGCCAGCTGAAGTCGCTCAAGCGCGACGACGTCGCCGACGTCGCCAATCTGATCGGCTACTCCTATCGCAAGCTCGGCGACTACCAGTCGTCGAAGGTCTATTACGAGCTGGCGCTGAAGGACGATCCGAACCACGTCCGCACCTGGCAGTATTACGGCCTCTGGCAGCTCGAGCAGGGCAACCGCGAACAGGCGCAGTACCATCTGAACAAGATCGCCTCGCTCGCCGGCACCGACAGCTCCGAATATCGCTCGCTTGCGACCGCGCTCGACAAGCCGACCGGCGCGACGCTCGTCTACTGACGGCCTGTCGACCAAACGTTTGGCATCTTCGACCGATGCGAACGGGCACACCCCCAGGGGTTGTGCCCGTTCTGCTTTCTCGGCTAGCTTTGCGCACCAAATCTCCCCCCAGCAAATTGGTAGCGCAATGGACCCGTGGCTGCGATCCGCGATCGACTACATCGGCTCCTGGATCGAATTCCAGCTGACGACCATCCAGCAGCCCGGCCTCGTCATCGCCTTCGTCCATCGCGGCCAAATCGTCGCCGAGCATGCCTTCGGTCTTGCCAATCTCGACACCGGCGAGAAGCTCACCCCGCGCCATCTCTTCCGCATCGCTTCCCATTCCAAGAGCTTCACCGCGACCGGCATCATGAAGCTGCGCGAGCAGCGCAAGCTCCGGCTCGACGATCCCATCGGCCAGCATGTCGGCGGCCTGCATCCGCGCGTCGCCGAGACGACGATCGCGCAGGTGCTGTCGCACAGCGCGGGCCTGACGCGCGACGGCGCCGATTCCGGCCAGTTCATCGATCGCCGCCCCTATCTCGACGCGAAGGAATTGCTCGCGGAGCTGAAGCTGCCGACCGCGATCGAGCCCGGCACGCGCTTCAAATATTCCAATCACGGTTTTGGCCTGCTCGGTCTCGTGATCGAGGCCGTCACGAAAGAGCCCTACGCCGTCTGGATCAAGCGCGAGATCATCGAGCCTGCGGGCCTGCGCGCGACCGAGCCGGACGCGCCGCTTCCCAAGGGCGCACCGTTCGCGCGCGGCCACACGCGCCGCGTGCCGCTCGGCGTGCGCTGCGTGATCCCTGGCGACAATCGCACGCATGCAATGGCGTCCGCGACGGGCTTTGCCGCCACCGCCGGCGATACCGCGCGCTTCTTCGCGCAGCTCGCTCCCAACGCCAAGAAGAGCATGCTGTCAGCCGCGAGCCGCCGCGAGATGACGCGGCATCACTGGCGCATCCCGCAAAGCCTCGAGGCCTATTACGGCCTCGGCATCAGCGCCGGCAGGACCGACGGCTGGGACTGGTTCGGTCACGGCGGACACTTCCAGGGCTACATCTCCCGGACCTGCTCGATCCCGGCCTGCGAGCTCACGATTAGCATCATCAGCAACTCCATCGACGGCGGGGCGCCGTTCTGGATGGACGGCGCGATGCAGATCCTGCGCACCTTCAAGACACGCGGTGCAGCCGAGCGCCGCGTGCGCGACTGGACCGGCCGCTGGTGGACGATCTGGGGCGCGACCGATCTCGTCCCTGTCGGCAATCGCGTGCTCGTCGCCAATCCGCAATTCATCAATCCGTTCATGGATGCCGGCGAGATCGAGGTCACCGGCCGCGACACCGGCAAGCTCGTCTGGGCGACCGGTTATGCCAGCCATGGCGAGCCCGTGCGCCGCATCCGCGACAAGCGCGGCAAGGTCAGCGACGTCTGGATCGCGGGCGCCGACATCAAGCCTGCCGGCGTCGTGGCAAAGGAGATCGCGCGGCGCTATCCGCCGCGCAAGCGCCGGCCTACTCCCTGATCATTCCCTCGACCTCGCTGCGAAACGCCTGCCGCGAGCCGCCTTGCGAATAGAACATGTGGCCGCCGGGATAGACGACGAACTTGACGCGCTCCGTCGCGAAGGCCGGCAACTGATCGAGCACGCGTTTCGTGCCGAAATAGGGCGTCGCGAGGTCGAACAGGCCGTGCGCGACCAGCACGTTCAGCCTGGCATCGGTGGCGAGGATCTGGCGCAGCTCGGACACCGATTGCGGCGGGTTGATGCCGCGGCCGAAATCCCAGTGGCCTTCGACCGCGCCGTTGAGCACTTCGTAGGAACCGTCGGGCCGCCAGTTGAGCTTGCGCGTGAGCACGTCGACCGCGGCGCTCGTCAGCGGCGCCTGCAGCGCATCGCCCGAGGGGTCGCCGAACCGCGAGCTGCTGGAATCCGGATAGGGATCGAAACCGCGCACCGAGGCGTCGTAGCGTCCCGTCACCTTGCCGTTCTTGCGATCGAGCTCGCGGCGGAATTCACCGACGTCGAAACGGCCGGCGAGCCTGCGGCTCACCTCCTGGTCGATGCCGGTGAGCGCGGCGACCCTGTCGGCGAGACGATTGGTGGCCTCCTTGTCGGCCTCGCCCTTGACGAGGTCGGCCAGAAACTCGCCACGCGCGTAAGCCTCGACGTCGGCGAGATCGGCGCGCTTGACCGGCGGCCCTTTAGCCTCGCGCGCCACCGCGACGTAGCTCGGCAGCGTCGCGACGTATTGCAGCAGGCTGGTGCCGGTGAACTCGCGGAAGTCCAGCAGCGGCGACACCAGGATCAGGCCCTTGATGCCGACGCCGTGCTGGATCTGCAACTGGCGCACGACCTTCGGCCCGCGAATGCCGCCGTAGCTCTCGCCCGCGACGAATTTCGGCGAGGTCAGGCGATCGTGCTTCTCGAGCCAGCGGCGGATCACCAGGGCGATGGTGTTGGCGTCGCCGTCGACGGAATAGAACGATTTGCGCGCGTCCTCGCCGCTCGCGACGAAGCGACTGTAGCCGGTGCTGACGGGATCGATGAAGACGAGATCGGTGAAGTCGAGCCAGGTCTCCGCGTTCGGCTTCACCTCGGGCGAGGCCGACGGCGACAGCCCCTCGCCGTCGAGCGGCAGGCGCCACGGACCGGCCGCGCCGAACTGCAGCCACGCCGAGGACGCGCCGGGCCCGCCGTTGAACAGGAACGTGACCGGCCGCGTGGCGGGATCGGCGCCGTCGAGCTGGTAGGACATATAGGCGATGTCGGCCAGCGGCTCGCCCTTGCCGCCGTCGAACACGCGGATGGAGCCCGCGGTCGCGGCGAAATTGAGGGTGCGGCCGGGCAGCTCCAGCGTCTGCCGGGTGGTCGCGTCAGGCGGGAGACGGTGCGGCTCGGCCGCCGACGGCGACGCCTGCGCCGCACCTTGCGCGCCACCGCCACGGCCGCCCTTCTGGCCCGCCGGCGAGGCCGCCTCGACGCGCGGCTGCGGCGGATCCTCCGCGCGCGCGACGCTCGCGAGCGCGACCGCGGACACCGCCAGCACGAGCCCGGTTCGTCGCAGCGTCGGCAAGATCGTGAGCATGATCGTTCTCCCTGCCCGGCTGTCATAGCCGATGCACCGCGAAGCTAGCGGGGAATTGCGACGGTTTGCGGGATCATTAGTCGATGGCGCGCCCGCGCCGGCTCATATCAACCCGTTTTGTTCTCCGGATCGACCACCCGCCCGTTTGCCTTGGGGAACGGTGATCCTCGACAATGCAGGTCCACCTCGTATAGACGAGCCCGGCGGAATTTCCTCCAGCCAGCGGCCGTGCCCCACAAGCCATGACCAAATCCCCGCGATACGACCGGATCGCCTTCGTCGCCAGCCCGAGCAGCGAGGCGCAGGCCGCCATCGGTCAGCTCACCCGGGACTACGGCAATTGCACCCCTGCGGAGGCCGACATCGTGGTCGCGCTCGGCGGCGACGGCTTGATGCTGCAGACGCTGCACCAGAACATGCACACGGGAAAGCCGATCTACGGCATGCATCGCGGCACCGTCGGCTTCCTGATGAACGAATACGCGACGCACGATCTGCGCGCGCGGCTCGAGGCTGCGCATGAATCCGAGATCAATCCGCTTCTGATGCGTGCGACCGACGTCAACGACCGCGTCCATTTGCACCACGCCATCAACGAGGTTGCCCTGTTCCGGCAGACCTATCAGGCGGCGCGCTTGAGGATCATGATCGACGAGCGCGAGCGAATGCCCGAGCTGATCGCCGACGGCATCATGGTGGCGACGCCGGCCGGCTCGACCGCCTACAATCTGTCGGCGCAGGGACCGATCCTGCCGATCAACGCGGCTCTGCTGGCGCTGACGCCGATCAGCCCCTTCCGCCCGCGCCGCTGGCGCGGCGCGCTGCTGCCCAACACGGCCTATGTCGTGATCGAGGTGCTGGAGGGCGACAAGCGCCCCGTGGCGGCGGTCGCCGACCACGACGAAGTCCGCGACGTCCGCCGCGTCGAGGTGTTGTCCGACAAGACCATCTCGATGCGGATGCTGTTCGACCCCGGCCACAGCCTGGAAGAGCGGATCCTGCGCGAGCAGTTCGGCTATTGAGCCTGCGCCTTGCGGTCACTGGCCGCAGGGCTGGATGGATTCCAGGCCTTCCGCCAGAGCGGGATCGCTGAGCATGTCGAAATCGCTGACGACGGGGACGAAGCTCTTCGTCTCCGAGGTCATCAGATAGATCGTGACGGGCAGAGCGGCCTGCGGCGCGGCGTTGGCGCGGCAGAATTCCTTGGCCGCGGCGCCGAGCCCCATCGACCCGCGCTTGCCTTGCTTTCCCTGCTCGACCATGGCTGCGCGCAGCGCCTCGAAACGCGCGGCATCGGCCGGTGACAGGCGATAGGCGTGGGTCGCAGATCCCGGCGGCGGCGCCGGCAGGCCGCCGCGATCGCGCGCCTCGCTCATCTCCATCATGGCAAAACTGGTCCTGGTCTCGGCTTCTCCCGTCACCTTGGTGACGACGTCGAGCTTGACGCCGCCCGAGCGCGGCCGCAGCACCTCGGGCAATTGCACGGCGACGCGCAGCATCGACAGATCCGTCGTCCTGGCATCGATGCGGGCAAGCCGCGGGATCGATGTCAACGGCACCGAGCTGCAACCGGCAAGCGCAAGCGCAGTCGCGCTCGCAAGAACGCGCACGAGGCGGTCCATCGCAGACGTCTCCAGTCCTAAGTTGAAAGGGGCTTGAGTTGAGAAAGCCTGGCTAGGCCGACTTGCGGTCGGCCGCGCGCGGCTCCAGCGCGTCGTCCGTGCTGTCGGGGACGTATTCCAGGATGTCGCCGGGCTGGCAGTCGAGCACGGCGCAGATCCGCTCCAGCGTGTCGAAGCGGATGCCGCGCACCTTGCCCGATTTCAGCAGCGAGACGTTCGCCTCGGTGAGCTCGATGCGCGCGGCGAGTTCGCGCGACCTGATCTTGCGCTTGGCAAGCATGACGTCGAGATTGACGATGATCGGCATGGTCAGATGATCTCGCTGTTCTCGTGCCACAGGCGGACGGCATCCGCCATCACGGTGGCGAAGGCGACGAGCGCGAGGCCGCTCAGCACCGACAGCACCTGCGACTGCTCGATGCCGAACATCACCACGATCTGGCCCGGCTGGTTCGCCCGCGTCAGGTTGATCGTGGTCAGCATCTGCACCAAAGGCGAGATCAGCGCGTTGGCGATCAGCGCCAGGCCCATGCGGCGGATCCGCCAGGCGTTTTTGGTCACGAACACCTCGCCGCGCGCGAAGTGCGAGAACAGCATCGAGAGTTGCAGCAAGGCGTAGAGAACAGGCGCAAGGCCAGTCAGGCTGATCAGCGCGCCGATGAAGCGCGTGCCGAGGTGAAGGGTGAACGGCCGCCCCCCAAGCGGAGACTGTGTCGCGATCCAGTGCCGCAGCAGCTCGTCGCTCGACCAGAGCAGCGGCACGGCGAGCACCGCCCCGACGATGCAGACCAGCGCGCCGATCGCCACGATCCGTCCGATGCGGCGCAGCCGCGGCTCGACCGGTGCGGGGTAAGGAAACGCGATCACGCTCATCGGATGAACTCCCCTTCGAATGAGTATTTTTATTGTTTTACGATAAAAAATGGCAAAATTACGATATCACTTTGCTTGTACTCCGAAGGCCCCTTCAAAAGCAGCGGCAACCCTTCGTTAACCCTCGCCACGATATGGTTAACGAAGATTGACCGCTTCGGCCCGGGCGACATGTTCCGCATCGACTTCAACAAGCTGCGCTTCCTCGTCTGCGACGACAATCCGCACATGCGCCGGATCCTGCGCACGCTGCTGCACTCGTTCGGCGCACGCGAAGTCTACGAAGCCGAGGACGGCGCCACGGCGCTGGAAATGTACAGCCATTACGTGCCCGACATCGTGATCACCGACTGGGCCATGCCGATCTTCGACGGGCTCGAGCTCGCGCAGATGATCCGGCAGCCGGAATCCAAGGGCAACCCTTACGCGCCCATCATCATGCTGACCGGTCATTCCGAGAAGCGCCGCGTCACAGTGGCGCGCGATGCCGGCGTCACCGAATTCCTGGCCAAGCCGATCTCGGCCAAGGGCCTCTATCAGCGCATCCTCAACGTCGTCGCCAATCCCCGCCCCTTCATCAAGACCAAGACCTATTTCGGTCCGGACCGGCGCCGCAACACCAACTCCGCCTATATGGGCCCCGAACGCCGCGTCGGCGAAAAGCACGAGGTGCTGCAGCAGCCCTCGCTGCTCGACAAGGCCCGCTCCTCCATCTAGCGCAGGCGTCTTCAGACGGGACAGGCATCATGGCGAAGAACAGCGCAAAGGACATCGAGGTCAAGGCCTTCGCCACGCATCAAATCATCACGCAGCCCAATCCGCTGCGCAAGGTTTTGCGACGCGTCGAGGAGAAGGACCTCGACGATCCCGTCGGCCGCGCCGAGCAGGCGCTCGCGGGTCTGTCCGGCGAGTTCAAGGAATGGATGACGATCGAGGTCAACCGCCTTTCGGCCGCCTATGTCGCCATCCGCAATGACGGCTTCACCAAGGAGCGGCGCGACGAGCTGTTCCACGCCGCCCACGACATCAAGGGTGACGCCGCCACGTTCGGCTATCCGGCCGCGTCGGGAATCGCCGAGAGCCTGTGCCGGGTCATCGAGCACGCGCCCGCCCTGGAGAAGGTCCCGAGCGAGCTGTTCACGCATCACATCAACGCCATTCTCGCCATCCTGCACGAGAATACGCGGCTCGACAGCATCAGCGTCTCCGCCGAGCTCAGCCGCCGACTGCGCAAGGTCGCCGACGATTATCTCACCCAGGTCAACCGCGACCGCCCCGAGCATCTCGAGATGATCCTGGCGCCGAGCATCGCGCCGGCGGAATAAGGCTGAGCTCTCTCCTCCTCGTCATTGCGAGCGCAGCGAAGCAATCCAGAATCCCTCCGCGGAGAGATTCTGGATTGCTTCGTCGCTTTGCTCCTCGCAATGACGGTGGTTGGAAAGCCGGGCTCTATCAACACGCCTGGGATCGTAGGGTGGATTAGCGCAGCGTAATCCACCTCTTTGGTATCCGCAGAAACAGACGTGGTGGGTTACGGCTTCGCATAACCCCTACCGCATCTCGTTACGCCGCGATCAGGTCGTCGTAGACGTCTTCGTCCGCGATCTCGTCGCAGAACAGCCTCGCCTCTTCGCGCGCCGATTCCGTGGCGAAGCGGCGCAGCAGGACCATCAGCGGCTCGGTGGCGCCGCGGTCGGTCTCGCAATGGGTGAGTACGCGCTCGACCATGCGCCGGCGCAGCCGCACCACGCCGTCGTCGCTGTCGACAAAGCCCTGCTCGTGGCAGGCATCGAGCGCGACCTGGAACGCCGCGAACGTCGCCTCGGGCAGTCCGGCCCGGCGGAGAACCGCATGCAGGCTGTTGCCGCCGCGGTCGTGCAGCAGCGCGGTGACGCGCGCCAGCGGCAGATCGGCAAGCTCGGCCAGTGCCGCGTCGAACAAATCGAGATTGCTCGACAAGAGCGCGCGCAAGATCAGCCCGGCGGTGAGCTGGCCCGTGACGCGCAGATGATGCACGAGGCCCTGCATGTCCTCGCCGCGCGAGCGCGCCGCGATGTTGATGGTGGAGCGGTCGCGCGCCTCGACGGTGATGCGCTCGGCACGATCGGCGCTCAGCCAGTTCCGCGCCACGACGAATTGCGCCAAGGTCTCGGACAGCTTCGCCACCAGCGCGGCGCGCGTTGCGGACGGCAGATCGTCCAGCACCAGCATCGCCTCACGGATCGCGGCAAGATGTCCGTGGCGCTCGACGATGCGATTCCAGGAAAACGGCGCGAGCTCGGCGTGCGGATTTTCGATCAACTCCAGCGCGGCAGCCGCGCAGCCGACTTCGGCAATCGCGGCGCAGACCGAGACCGGCAGCGCGATGCGGCGGGCGACCGCGCATTGCACGTCGTCATTGCCGGTGGCGACGATGTCGACGAGATCGGCGTCGATCAGGAGCGGGGAATGCTCGAGCACGGGTAGCGCGACGGACGGCTGGTCCGCCGACAGCGCCCGCACGATCGATGCCGGCGCCTCCGCGCTGCGCGCGAATGCCTCGGCCATCGCCTGCCGCACCAGCGGCGAGGGATCGTCGAGCAGCATCAGCAACGCGCCTTCGGCAGCGATGCGGTCGTCGTGGGAAAGGTCCGAGATCAGCCAGGCCCGGGCCAACGCCCGTGTGGCCTCGGCCCGCTCGCCGGCGGGCGCCGTTCTGATCCAATTGATGAACTGCCGAACAATCATGCTGCTTCCGGCTTACACAACAAACGAAAACGGTGACGGCTCGTCACCTGCAACACAAAATAAACCACGACGCTTAACAAAGCGTTCACCATAACTGGCTGGTTTTATTGATGATTTGTTAAGGGAGTAAATCGCCGCGCTCGCGTGCCCCGGACGCAGCGCAGCAGCGTTTCACGCCGCAGCGCGTCCGGGACACGAGAGGACGATAGCCCTCGCCCGTCCTACGTCATTGCGAGCACAGCGAAGCAATCCAGAGATGCATCCGCGGAGGGATGCTGGATTGCTTCGCTGTGCTCGCAATGACGGTGTTGATGCAGCTGCGACAAACGTCTCGCTCTTGTGCCCCGGACGCGGCGCAGCACGAGGTGGTGCGCAGCGTCCGGGGCAGGATTCTAGAGGGAGAGTTTGCGAGGCATGGGTCCCGGCTCTGAGCAGCAACGCTCCGCGTCACAGCGCGTCCGAGACACGAGAGCGGGTCTAGCTCGAGAACGTGCCGCTGCGGTCGCTGAAGAGATCGAGCGGTTGAGGCGGTCGCACGTCCGGCGTGGCCGAGGCGACCGAGGTCAGTGAGGCGTTGTTGCCCCACAATTTCTGCACCGTGGCCGAGACCGGCTGGGCATCGCCGGGCTGATAGATCGAGCGGAAGGCCGGCGTGGTCGGCGCGCTGTCCGCGACCGTCGTGGACGATGTCGCGCTCACGGGCGTCACGGCATTGGTGTTGGGAAAGGTCTGGAGATAGGCCGCGTTGTCGACCATCGGCGCGGTCGGCTGCACGCCGTTCGCGCTCGCAACCTGCGTCGTCGAGGGCGTACCGCCATACATCGCCATCGCGCTGCGGGTCGTTTTCGAATTGGCCGCGCTGGCATAGCGCGCGTCCAGCACCGAATAGACTTCGGAGACGCTGCGGGCGCGGCCGTCCTTGGCGTAGAAGATCGAGCGGTTGGCGGAGGCCGCGTTGGGAAACAGCCGCGCACCGACCGCTTGCGGATTGTCCTCGGCATTGGCGATCAGCTTGGCCGCTCCGCCGACGCCCATGAAATGCGCCATGTACAGCTCGCTGTCGCTCGGCCGGCGCCCGAGCAGACCGGTGAGCTTGAAGCTGTTCGACTGCGTCAGCGCGGCCGCCATACTGGAGGCGGCTTCCGGATCGTCGCGCAGCTTCATGATCGAGCGCTTCATCGCGGGATCGTCGACGGTGTAGGTGCCTGACGAAGTGCGGGTGATGGCGTCGGAATAGTTGCCGTAGCCGAGCTGGGTGCCCGCCTCCTTCACCGTGCCGAGCCAGGTTTGGTCGATGAACTGGTAGAGCCCGTGCGCGGACGAGGTGCTGGCCCCTGCCGTCGGATCGAAATCCGATTCCATCTTGGCGGTGGTCAGCATGTACTGGAAGCTGACGCCGGCGACGTTCGAGGCCTGCTTGATCGCACCGGCGACCCGCGCCCGCGTCGGATCGAGAGCGGCCGTCTGCGTGGCACTGGAATTGTCGACCGACATGATGAAGTGCCCGCCTCGCGCGGCGTTGAGCGGCGCCGGCAATTCGGACGCCCTGTCGTCTCACCGTGGGACAGGTATGGTTAATGCGGGGTTAATTCTGCCCGCTCGGTCATTCCGGGCCGCACCGCAGGTGCGAGCTACGGTGCGCAATTGCGCACCGGAGAATCCATTCCACCGCGCGTTATGCCGCGCGATGGATTCCGGGTTCGGCTCTGCGAGCCGCCCCGGAATGACGGAGAGCTATTTCTTGTAGACGTCGCTGGGATCGAACAGCCGCTCGGCATCGGCGAAGACCAGCTTCGCGCCGCCGCCCTCGCCCTCGACCTTGCGGTAGAAGCACGAGCGCCGGCCGGTGTGGCAGGCCGCGCCGATCTGCTCGACACGAATCCAGACCGCGTCCTGATCGCAATCGGTCCGCATCTCGACGACGCGCTGGGTTTGACCTGAGGTCTCACCTTTTCGCCACAAGGCCTTGCGCGATCGGCTGAAGTACCAGGCCTCGCCAGTCGCGATGGTCTTGCGCAGCGCCTCGTCGTTCATGTGCGCGACCATCAGCACGTCGCCGTTGGCGACGTCGGTCGCGACGACGGTCACGAGGCCGTTCGCATCGAAGCGCGGCAGGAAGGACAAGCCTTCCTCTATCTCATGGGAGTGAGCGGACACGGGCGACCTCGCCGATCTGTTCGCGAGGTCAGCGCTGCAGGCCTCGCACCAGGGACAGGAAACGGGCCTGCTCCGCCGGATTGTCGCGGAACATGCCGGTGAATCGGCTGGTGAAGGTGGAGGCGCCATGCTTGGCGACGCCACGCACCGACATGCAGGTATGCTCGGCCTCGATCAGCACGGCAACGCCGCGGGGCTTGAGCACCTCGTCGATGGCGGCTGCGATCTGTGCCGTCAGATGCTCTTGGGTCTGGAGCCGGCGGGCGAAGATGTCGGTGAGACGGGCGAGCTTGGACAGGCCGACGACGCGCTCCACCGGGGTATAGGCGATGTGAGCCTTGCCGTAGAACGGCATCATGTGATGCTCGCACTGCGAGGTGAACTCGATGTCGCGCACCAGCACGAAATCGTCATAGCCGGCGGTCTCGCCGAAGGTGCGGTCGAGCACCTCGGCCGGGCACTGGTGGTAGCCCTGATAGAGTTCGTCGAAGGCCTCGACCACGCGGCGCGGCGTGTCGAGCAGGCCCTCGCGCTCGGTGTTCTCGCCGATATAGGCGAGCAGCGTCTTCACGGCTGCTTCCGCCTCGGCACGCGCCGGGCGCGGCTGGTCGGCGCGGACGGCGGCCGCGAGGAATTCGGCGGGATCAAGCTCGGCCGGACGGGTCTCGGGCTGCTTGTTGGGGCGGATCGGCTTGATGGTCGCGTCCATGTCTACTCCGTTCGACGGCCTTAACGGCCGGAGTGTCACCGGCAGACGGGGCGGCAAGCCGCCGGACGCCTGAAGAGAACAGTTTTGACGAAAAAGGGCCTTGGGTAAAACGCCGGACGCGCAGATCTGGATCACTGCCGCCGCACCGCTGGACTGTTTTTCCGCCAGTTCCGACCCTATATAGGACCCTGGACGGCGCCCGCCAAGGCCGATCCGATGCGGAAGTCCCGGACCCCATCACATGCTGAACGACATTTATAACAAGCGGATCATCGAGCTGGCCGGCAATATTCCGCGTCTCGGACGGTTGTCGGACGCCGATGCCACAGCGACCGCCCATTCCAAATTGTGCGGCTCGACCGTGAAGGTCGACCTGAAGATGGACGGCGACAAGGTCACCGATTTCGCCCACGACGTGAAGGCGTGCGCGCTTGGCCAGGCCTCTTCATCCATCATGGCAAGTCATGTGGTCGGATCGACTGCGAGCGAACTCCGTGAGTTACGCGAAACCGTTCGCAAGATGCTGAAAGAGAATGGCGCACCTCCCGAAGGCAAGTGGGAGGAGATCAGATTCCTCGAGCCGGTACGCGACTACAAGGCGCGCCACGCCTCGACCCTTCTCACCTTCGATGCCGTGGTCGATGCCATCGGCCAGATCGAGGCCAAGGCCAAGCAGCCGGCCGCGGCGCAGGGCTGAACTCACCCTCTCCGCCGTTTCCGGGCGACGCGCAGCATCGCACCCTGGTTGCGCAATTGCGCATCCGGGAATCTCACGCATCAACATCTGGATTCCCGGTTCGCCGCCTGGCGACACCCGGGAATGAGGATGGGGAATCTTACTTCTGCGACGCTGTCGCCGGGGCCGCGGTACCGCCGGTCGGCACCAGGGCCTCCGCCGTCTTGGTCGACTTCGAAGCTTGCTCCTTGGAAGCCTGCTCCGGTTCCGCGCCGAACCGCGCCTGCGTCTTCGGGGCCAGCTCCGCCATCGCCGGCGCGGAGATGTCCACGTGCGGCAGCACGTCGGCCACGAGATTAGTCGTCACGAGATTGGTGAGCTTGAGTTCGCCGGCGTCCAGCTCGTGCAGATCTTCCCAGGGCGGAACACTGAGCGCGAGCGACAGCAGATCGCCGGCACCGCCCATGTCGAAGGTGTATTTGGCGAGACGGCCGATGTCGCGCTCCACGATCATCAGATCCTGCGCGCTGTAGCTCGCCGCCTTGGCGTCGTCGGCACGGTCGCCCATCCAGATCTGGTGGACCCGGACGTGAGCGGCTTCCGGCACGTAGCGCTTCTTGCCGGCCAGCAGCAGGAACACGCACATGGATTCGCAATAGGCCTCGGGCGCGACCGCCGGACGGGCCGACTGAGCACCGCGGAGGCTGACGCCGACCGTGGTCAGGAGGCCGAGATTGCGGAAGCGCCGGCCGAGCGTGATCGCGTCGTTGACGGAACCGCCGCTGGAATCCAGCACCACGGTGGCGCCACCGATCTGACGGCCGCGAGAAAACTCTTCGAAATCTTTCGGGGTATCGGCAGTGATGATGCCGACCGCGCTGACCCAGCCGCGGCAATTCGGCTCGCAGGCAATCCAGTTGAACTTCATCGGAAGCTTGCGCTCTTCGAGCGCGCCGCCGGCCTTGGCCGATGACCCGAATGTCGCGACGGCGCCAGCCAGCGCAACTCCACAGACGGCGGTTCCCACCAGCAACCAGCCGCGAAGGTTAAGCGACTTCAGAACTTTCAAACTGGTCCCTTCCCCAAGCCCCAGAGGCGATTCAGGCAAGCCCCGTTTTGCGTCCGACGAGTGTACACATGGACGTCACAAAAATGGTATCCGGGGGAATACAGATCGTCCATAGGTACTTGCTGCACTGCTCCCAGAAAGCATGCAAAATATGGCGCGCAAACAACACCTTACAGTTCCTTGCTCCGGAACCGTGCAACTCACAGCGTAACCTGACGGCACCGCGCACATGAAGCATTCAGCCTGCGGGCATTGTTCCAGTTCGGTCGAGGGGGCGCTGCGACTCCCGCGCCGACTCGGTCGCGCGCTGATCTGGCTGTACCGGCACACGCTGTCGCCGCTGGTCGGTTACAATTGCCGGCACCTGCCGACCTGCTCCGTGTATGGCGACGAGGCAATCGAACGGTTCGGCCTCTGGGCCGGCGGCTGGATGACGCTGGCACGGCTGCTGCGCTGCAACCCATTCGGCACCTCGGGTATCGACAACGTGCCGCTCGCCGCGCCGAAAGGCGCGCGCTGGTATCTGCCCTGGCGCTATGGTCGCTGGTGCGGCGTCAACGCGTCCTGAGATTGCAACCGATGCCTTGCGCATCGCTGGCCCGCGCGGAACTCCGGACTTTCTTCCTGCGTTGTTTCGATGCTCCCCCGGGAGGAAACAACAATGCGCTGGAAAATCAGCCCTTATCTTCTGCTCAGGCCTGGGTCCTCCCACGGCTCCAGGCGGCAGCATGACCCCCGCGCCATGGATCTGCTTGCGATCGTCGGCTTGCTGATGCTCGTGCTCGGCTCCGGCTGGTATCTGGCATCGAGCCTGGCGACGGCGCCCAGCACGACGGCCTTCATCGTGCCGAGCCAGAGCGTGCACTGGTAATCAGCGGAACCAGTAGAAACGCCCCGGCGGTGGCGGGATCGGCTCGGGCGGCCGCAGCCGTTTCGGACGCGGCGCCCTCGGCGTCGGCTCGGCAGACGAGGTCGCCTCCCCGCCCGGTACCGTTTCGGTGCCCGGCACTCTCACCGAAAGCAGCAGGTTCGATTCGTGCATCCGCCAGCGATAGCCGACGCCGAAATCGATCGGCTTGGCGCGCGTGAACAACTCGGCGTAGCGCTCCTGGTAGCGGCCGGGGAATTCACCGATCGGCCCGAGATAGCGGCCGAACGGGAAGAACCGCCATTGCCGCGCACCGTAGTTCGCAAGCGGAATGCCGGAATCGTCCTGGATGATGGTGGCGCTGTTGGCGAGCAGCCAGTCGCGGACGACCGCAAAGTCGCTCTTGTGCAGCAGGTAGGATGCACTCTTGAGCAGGCTGTTGCCCGGCCCAAGCGTCTCGCAGAATTTCAGGAAACCGGTGTTGCGCGCGCCGGCATTGGAAAGATCGGTCGAGAAATAATACAGCGTGCGCGCTTCGCCATCGCCGCCCGCAAAGGTGATGCGAACGCCGCGCGTGGCGTTACGCCCCGGATTGTCCTCGCCGACATGGAGCCCTCCCTTGTCGTCGAGCGCGATCGTCTCGACGTTGCGGATGGTCTTGCCCGAGCGCGCCAGGAAGACATAGAGGATCGGCAAGGTGCCGTTGACCTGGTTGGCGTGCAGGTCGACCTTCATCTGCTTGGTGATGAAGAACGAGAAGCTCAGGATCGAGCCGAGCGAGCGCTCGACATTGTAGAGCGCCGCGCCGACCGAACCGCGCGGCAGCCGTGTCAGATCGGGGACGGCGCCGACCGGCTCCAGCGCACCGAGCACATAGGTGCTGGCCTTGGAGTAGAAGGCATTCGCATAGAGGAAATCGGGGCCGCTGAACATGTAGAACATGGTCGGCCGCGGCGCGGCCAGATTGACGTCGGCCCAGTCGCGGATCTTCGAGAGCTGGCGCTGCTCGAGCTGGGCGAAGGCGCCGTCGAAGAATTTCGCGTGGCGCTGCCAGGCAGGATCCTTCGTGAGCGGCAGCAGCGGCGAGTCCGCCGAAGGCTGCATGCCTGCGAGGAAGCGCGCGGTGTCGTCGAAGGTAGCGTCGGCGGCGCGTGCGGAGGAGACGGCCACGGCCAGCAGGGCAAGGGCGGCGGCCGCAATTCTCAGGGCTCGGACCATGTCTATTCGCGATTATGTGACGTGTCAGCGGCGACCGGCCGCCGGCGGAAAACAGCATAAATCAACAGGCCGGAGAGCATCACCAGCATCCCCGAGAGCGACTGCACCGGCCGCTCGGTCAACAGGTAGTACATCATGAACCCGGTCACGAGCAGGAAAACCAGCGGCGTGAACGGGTATCCCCAGGCGCGATAGGGCCTCGGCAAATCCGGATCGGTGATGCGCAGCTTGATGACGCCGGCGACCGTGAAGAACGAGCAGAACAGCAGCGCGAACTGGATGAAGTCGAGCACCGCCTCGAAGCTGCGCGTGAACAGCAGGAGATTGGCGACCGCGAGCTGAAACAGGATGGCATAGGCGGGCGCGCCGCTCGTCGATCGCTTCGAGAACACCCGCAGCGATGGAATGTCCTCTCCCATCGTCATCATCACCCGCGGGCCGATCCACATCATCGCGGAGATCGAGGAGATCAGGCCGACGCAGATCATGGCGCCGACGATGCGCCCCCCGAGGCTGCCGAAGATGGCGCTGCCGGCGACGCTGGCGACATCGAGCTGGCCGGCGAGCGCGCTGACCGGCGTCGAATGCAGGAACACCGCGTTCAGCGCCACATACAGCACAAGCACGATCAGCGTGCCCGCGAGCAGCGCGCGCGGCAAATCCCGCTGCGGCATGTTCATCTCGCCGATGATGTAGGTCGCGGCATTCCAGCCCGAGAACGAGTACATCACGAAGACGAGCCCGATCGCGAACGGCGCGCTGACGATGTGGGCGAGATCGCCCGGCTGCGGCGTGAAGGCGATCGGCTGCGGCACGCCGATGACGAAGCCGGCGACCAGGAAGGCGACGATCAGCACGACCTTGAGGATGGTCGAGATCAGCTGGAAGGTCGAGGAGTGCCTGACACCGGTGAGCTGCACCAACGAGACCAGCCACACCACAGCGATGGCGAGCGGGATCGGCGGCAGATCGGGCACAACCGATTTGGCGTATTCGCCAAACGCCATCGCGGCGAGCGCGACCGGTGCGGCGAAGCCCACCGTCGCCGAGACCCAGCCGGCAAGAAAGCCGAAAGCCGGGTGATAGGCCCGGCCGAGGAAATTGTACTCGCCGCTCGAGCGCGGAAACATCGCCCCGAGCTCGCTATAGGCGAACACCCCGCAGAGCGCGACGATGCCGCCGACGGTCCACAGCAGCAGGATCGAGAAACCGGACGGGATGTCCTTGACCTGGAAGCCGAGGCTGGTGAAGACGCCGACCCCGATCATATCGGCCACGACGATGGCGGTTGCGACCAGAACCGAGACCCCGCTCCCGCCTCCCGTCAGGCGGCCAGTCCAGGGGGCAGTTCCCGCATCTGATGCCGTCATCGGGGTCCTCGGCCTCAAGGCGTCTTGCCTCGCGGGCGCATCGTGCAACTTGGCCCAGTCAATTCAAGCAGGGTTAACAAGGGTTAAATGAGGCGGCCAAAACGGGTACTCCGGCACCGCTTATTCCCGCTGTCGGGCAAGAAAGCTGCGTTTGCCCCGGAAAACCCCGTTCCCCTTCCCCACAATCAGGACACGATTACATGGTCCTTTTGAGCGTTCCGGATGTGGGGAAGTTTCTCCGGACGCTTAACGTCGCCTAAACGCCGGTCGGCTCAATTGTCTTGATATGCCGATGGACGTGACTTTGGGGTCATGGGTGGATGGTCGGGGCCGTTCCGAAACTGAGAGCTGACATGCGCGATGACCGGACACCGTCCGGTCGGCGCGGTCGTGCGCTCCGGATTGGCCTGGTCTCAGCCTTGGTGCCGCTGTCGCTGACGCTGGTTCAATGCGGCAAGGCGCCGAACCCGGCGGCCCTCGCGGCGAACTCGCAGGCCAATGTTCAGGTCGTTGCCAAGACCAATCAGCAAGTCGCAAGCGGCGACACGTTCGAGGATCGCTTCCCGGCTCCGCAATTCAGGGAGCGTTTCCCCACGGCGAGCGAGAGTCTCCTGCAGCGGCAGATGTCGGACTTCTCGCCCAAGCGGGCCGTTCAGGCACCGCCGGAGCAGGCGCCGTACAAGGTCGCCTCGCTCGAGCCGCAGGTCCCCTACAAGCGCCCGCCCCGCGACGATTTGACGACGCTCGTCAGCATGAAGTCGTCGGCGTTCCCCTATTTCGGCAACAACCCCGCCTCCGAGGCGCCCTTCCTCAACATCAGCAAGGGCGACCGCCGCGGACATCGCAGCTATTCCGGGCGCGTGTTCTGGCAGGACGAGACCTACAATGACAGCCGCGTGCTGATGCACGTGCCCGAGCATTTCGACGTGCGCAAGCCGGGCGTGATCGTGGTGTTCTTCCACGGCAATGGCGCAACGCTCGAACGCGACGTGCGCGATCGCCAGCTGGTGCCCAGGCAGATCACCGATTCCGGCGCCAATGCCGTGCTGCTCGCCCCGCAGATGGCGGTCGATGCCGCCGATTCCAGCGCCGGCAAGTTCTGGCAGCCGGGCGGCTTCAAGCGCTTCATGGCGGAATCGGCCGAGCACCTCGCCCGCGTCACCGGCGATCCCAACAGCGCGCGCGCCTTCGCCAACATGCCGATCGTGATCGTCGGCTACAGCGGCGGCTTCCTGCCGACGGCCTGGAGCCTCGAGGTCGGCGGCATCAGCGACCGCGTCCGCGGCGTCGTGCTGCTGGACGCCGTCTACGGCGAAATGGACAAGTTCGCATCCTGGATCGAGAGCCACCGCTCCGGCTTCTTCGTCAGCGCCTACACCCGCGGCACGGCGCGGCGCGACCGCGAGCTGATGAGCACGCTCCGCCAGAAGGGCATCAGCGTCGCCGAGGACATGGACGGACCCTTGCGCCCCGGCAGCGTCGTGTTCGTCGAGACTGGCGACGGCATCACACATCGCGACTATGTCACTCGTGCCTGGACGCGGGATCCGCTCAAGGACGTGCTGGTGAAGATGTCGGCGACGCCGTCGCTGGCGCTCACGCGCGTAGCGGCCACTAGTTCATCCGCGTCGAGCCGCTGACGCGCACGCTTGCGATATTGCGCCCCTCGGGATTTTGGCGGCACTGCCCGCAATTGCCTCAGGCTTTGATCAAATTGTGATGTTGATGGCCGACATCCCCCGGACGTCACCGGATTGCTTCCGTCGACAACGGCCATAACGTGCCGACCACGTCGTGATTGGAATTCTGCGGGGACATGCAGTGCGTCAGGGATTGTACAAGGTCGACTTCCACACCGTTCACGGAACCGGCTGTGGCGTCGTCTATGTGATGGGCGGCAAGATGCGCGGGGGCAATTCGGCCTTCGCCTTCATCGGCACCTATACGGGCGAAGGCGACAGCATCAAGGTCAAGATCTCGACCGAGCGCTACAATGACGACCCGTCCTTCAAGGCGTTGTTCGGCCTCGACCGGATCACGCTGGCGCTCGCCGGCCGCGAGGACGGCGACACCGCGGAATTCGAAGGCAACGCGCTGCAACTGCCGGGCATCGCCTTCCGCGCCGTGCTCAGCCGCATCAGCGACTGAGCATCGGCCGACGGCGTCAACTCTTTGATCAGCTCTTTCAGCTCTTGGGCAGCTTCGGAATGCTCTCGGCGAAGCCGTTGTAGCAGGCGAGCCGCTCGTCCTCTTCCTTGAAGAATTTGCAATCGGCGTAGCCCTTGGCCTTCGCCGGTTTCGGCTTCGGCGCCGGCGGGATAATGGCGTCGTAGCAGTTCAGCCGGTCCTTGGTGCCGTCATCGAGCTCCAGGCAGGCCTGGAGCCGCGCGGCGATCGACTGCGGCTTGCCCTTCGGCGCCGCGGCCGGCTTTGCCGCCGCTTCCTTGGTCCCCGCTTTCGTCCCCTTGGGCTTGACCTGCACCAAGGGCTTGTCCCCGACCATCGGTGGCTTGTCGGCTTGCGCGAACGCGGAGGCTGAATAGAGCACCGCGGCAACCGCCAGAATCATCCTCATTTCAGTCAACTCTCTTTGGTCCCCATGACGGGCCTTCTAGCGCTCCCGCGCGCGGTTTGCCAAGCACCTTGCGCACAGGAAACGCCGGAGTCAGGCCGTCGCGGCAACCCGACGGGGCCGGGTCAGGACCACAAGGGTCAGCGCCAGCGCGACGAAACCGACCGCAACGAAGCCGAGCGTATGCAGCAGCTCGCGTGCGAACAACACCCCGCCGATGGCGGAGCCGACGGCCTGGCCGACATAGAGGACCGACGTGTTGAGCGCGACGGTCGCCGATGCAAGGGGCGGCGCCGCCGCGACCAGCCGCACCTGCTGCATCGAATTGGTCGAGGCAAAGCCGAGCCCCCAGACCGCGACCCCGGCGGTCATGAACGCAAGCGTGCCCGCGCCCAACGCCCAGCCGGCGATACCGGTCAGCAGCAGGCAGGTGAACAGCAGCGAGGTGCGGTAAGGGCCCCAGCGATCGACGATGCGGGTGGCGATGACGACGCCGAGGAAGCCGCAGATGCCGTAGAGCGCGAACACCGTGCCGACCGCATCTGGGCCGGCGCCGGTGAGCTTGTTGACCAGAGGGCCCATGAAGGTGAACACCACGAACTGCCCCGACATCTGCAGCATCGTGATCGCAAGCAGCAGCAGGATTGTGGTGTTGCGGCCGACCTCGGCCCAGGTCTTCAGGTCCACCGGCGCACCCTTCAGGCCCGCCGGCAGGCGCAGCAGCAACAGCACGAAGCTGAGGCAGCCGAGCACACCGATCTCGGCATAGGCCGCGCGCCAGCCGTAGCGGCTGGCGATGAAGGTGATCAGCGGCAGGCCGACGGCGGCGGCCAGCGACCAGCCGAGGAAGATGTACGCGATGGTGCTGCCACGCCGCTCCGCCGGCACGATCAACGCCGCCGTGCCCGCCGCCTGCGGCGTATAGAGCGCACCGACCGCGAGCATCACGAGGCGGATGATCAGGAGGCCGGTGTAGTCGGTCGCAAAGGCCGAGGCAAGATTGCCGAGCGCGAGCACGGCGAGCGTCGCGGTCAGCAGCGTGCGCCGCTCGATGCGGCTGGTCAGCCAGGCCGTCAGCGGCGAGCCGATGCACAGCGTCACCGCGCCGAAGGTGATCAAGAGCCCAGCCGCATGGATGCTGGTCCCGAGTCCCGCCGACAATTCCGGCAGCATGCCCGCAGGCGCCAGCACCGAGCAGCCGGTGACGAGATTGCCGAGCATCAGGGCGGTCGGCGCGAAACGGCCGGCGGGCGAGCTTTCCATGCAAATGCATGTAGAGCCGACTTGCGGCCGGTTAAAGGGCACGGCTCGAAATAGTTGGTGCAATGTCCCGGCTTTTGCGCGCCACTTTCTTGGAAATGCCTGATTGCGCAGGCCGAATCGCCTGTTATATCGCTCGTTCCCGCTTACCTGCGCTCGTTCGCAGGAGTGAGCCTCAGGAGAAAAGCAATGACCGAACAGCCCAAGTCCGAATCCGGCTTCCAATATTCCCTCAGCAATTTGAAACCCGTGACCCCCGCCGCAAAAGTTACCCTCACCTTCCCCGACGGCGCCCGACGCGAATACGACAAGGGCATCACCGGCCTCGATATCGCCAAGGGCATCTCGCCGTCGCTGGCGAAGCGCACGGTCGCGATGGCGCTCGACGGCGCGCTCGCCGATCTCAACGATCCCATTGAGGACGACGCCAAGATCGAGCTCGTCAATCGCGACGATCCGCGCGCGCTCGAACTGATCCGCCACGACTGCGCCCACGTGCTCGCCGAAGCCGTGCAGGCGCTGTGGCCCGGCACGCAGGTCACCATCGGCCCCGTGATCGAAAACGGCTTCTATTACGACTTCTTCCGCAACGAGCCGTTCACGCCGGAAGACTTTGCCGCGATCGAGAAAAAGATGCGCGAGATCATCGCGCGCGACAAACCCTTCACGAAAGAGGTTTGGGATCGCGAAAAAACAAAACAGGTGTTCCGTGACAAGGGCGAGGCCTTCAAGGTCGAGCTGGTCGACGCCATTCCCGGCACCGAGCCGATCAAGATCTACTACCAGGGCGACTGGTTCGACCTCTGCCGCGGCCCGCACATGACCTCGACCGGCAAGGTCGGCAATGCGTTCAAGCTGATGAAGGTAGCCGGCGCCTATTGGCGCGGCGACAGCAACAACCCGATGCTGACGCGCATCTACGGCACCGCCTTCGCCAAGCAGGAGGACCTCGACGCTTATCTGAAGCAGATCGAGGAAGCCGAAAAGCGCGACCATCGCAAGCTCGGGCGCGAGCTCGACCTCTTCCACTTCCAGGAGGAAGGCCCGGGCGTCGTGTTCTGGCACGCCAAGGGCTGGACCATCTTCCAGCAGCTGATCGCCTATATGCGCCGCCGCCTGACCGGCGATTACAGCGAGGTCAACGCGCCGCAGATCCTCGACAAGTCGCTGTGGGAGACCTCGGGCCATTGGGGCTGGTACCGCGAGAACATGTTCGCGGCCCAGTCGGCCGGTGACGAGGCCGAGGACAAGCGCTGGTTTGCGCTGAAGCCGATGAACTGCCCGGGTCACGTGCAGATCTTCAAGCACGGCCTGAAGAGCTACCGCGACCTGCCCCTGCGCCTTGCCGAATTCGGCGTGGTGCATCGCTACGAGCCGTCCGGAGCCATGCACGGCTTGATGCGCGTGCGCGGCTTCACCCAGGACGACGCGCACATCTTCTGCACCGAGGACCAGCTCGCCGAGGAATGCCTCAAGATCAACGATCTGATCCTGTCGACCTATGCCGATTTCGGCTTCACCGGCGATCTCACCGTCAAGCTGTCGACGCGGCCGGACAAGCGCGTCGGCACGGACGAGATGTGGGATCACGCCGAACGCGTGATGGCGACGGTGCTGCGCGAGATCCAGTCGCAGAGCAATCACATCAAGACCGAGATCAATCCGGGCGAAGGCGCCTTCTACGGGCCGAAGTTCGAATATGTGCTGCGCGACGCCATCGGCCGCGACTGGCAGTGCGGCACCACGCAGGTCGACTTCAACCTGCCGGAGCGGTTCGGCGCGTTCTACATCGACCATGACGGCGGCAAGAAACCGCCCGTGATGGTGCACCGCGCGATCTGCGGCTCGATGGAGCGCTATATCGGCATCCTGATCGAGCACTATGCCGGCAACTTCCCGCTCTGGCTCTCGCCGGTGCAGGCGGTGGTCACCACCATCACCTCGGAAGGCGACGAATACGCCAAGGTGGTGATGGAGCAGGCCCGGCGCGCCGGTCTTCGGGTCGAGATCGACCTGCGCAACGAGAAGATCAACTACAAGGTCCGCGAGCACTCGCTGGCCAAGATCCCGGCGCTGCTCGTGGTCGGCAAGAAAGAGGCCGAGTCGCATTCGGTCTCGGTTCGCCGGCTCGGCAGCGATGGCCAGAAGGTGATGACGACCGAGGAGGCGATCGCGGCGCTGGTCGACGAGGCGACCCCGCCCGACGTGAGGCGGGCACGCGGCCTCGTCTGATCTCTGAAATCGATCTAAATTCGCTTCCGGTTGCGGGCGTGCATGCTTATCTGGGCATGGCACGCCCGCAGACCATTTGAAGAGGATATCGCAGTGCCCGATGCCATCGAACTCCTGAAGACCCGACGCTCGGTCAAGCCGCGCGAGATGACCGGCCCCGGCCCTTCGGCGGCCGAGCTCGAGACCATCCTCACCATCGGCGCGCGCGTGCCCGATCACGGCAAGCTCGCGCCGTGGCGCTTCATCATTTTCGAGGGCGATGCCCGCGCGCGTGCCGGCGAGGTGATCGCCAAGGTGTTCGCCCGGAAGAATCCCGGCGCTCCCGCCGCCGACGTCGAGACCGAGCGCAAGCGCCTGATGGATGCGCCTCTCGTGATCGGCATCGTCAGCTTCACCAAGCCGCATCCGAAGGTGCCGGCGTTCGAGCAGGAATTGTCGGCGGGCGCCAGCGCCATGAACATCGTCACGGCTGCCACCGCGCTCGGCTACGGCGCCTGCTGGCTGACCGGCTGGTTCTCGTTCGACCGCGACGTGCTCGACGGGCTCGGCCTCAAGCCGGACGAAAAGCTCGCCGGCTTCATACATGTGGGCACGCCGACCAAGCCGAGCGAAGACCGTCCGCGGCCGTTCCTTTCGGAAATCGTGACGCGTTTTTAATCGAAGGCGTGTTGACGCCTTCCGCATCTTGCGGCTTTGATCCCGCCGTGGAGGAAGCTGCGGATGAGACGGCGTGAATTCCTGGTCGGGGCCGCAATGCTCGCCGGTTCGATGGCGCGAGGCCGGGCCGCGGACATCCCCGCCCCGTCGCCGGACGGCCTCGACCGCATCACGGCCTATTTCAACGACGAGGTCGGAAGCGGTCGCCTGCCGGGCGCCGTGATCCTGGTGCAGCAGCACGGCAAGCCGGTCTATCTCAAGACCTTCGGCGTGCGCGACACAAGGACGGGCCTTGCGATGACGCCCGACACGATCTTCGCCATCCACTCGATGACCAAGCCGATCACGTGCCTCGGCGCGATGATGCTGATCGACGAGGGCAAGCTCGCGCTGACCGACCCCGTGTCGAAATACGTTCCGCTGTTCAACGACACCAAGGTCGGCCTCGAGGTCACCCTGCCCGACGGCAAGCTAGAGCTCGACCTCGTGCCGCCGGTCCGCCCCGTCAACATCGAGGACCTGCTGCGGCACACCTCGGGCATCAGCTACGACTATATCGGCGGCAAATGGGTCGAGCAGGCCTACAAGGCCGCCAACATCTTCGAAGGCGGTTTCAACAACCGCGAATTCGCCGACCGCATCGCAAAGCTGCCGCTGGCGCGGCAGCCGGGAACGCTCTGGCGCTACGGCCATTCCACCGACGTACTCGGCGCCGTCATCGAGATCATCTCGGGCCAGACGCTGTACGAATTCCTGAAAGCCCGCATCTTCGATCCGCTCGGCATGACCAGCACCAAATTCGCGCTGGCGACCGAGGACGAGCTGGCGCGGATGGCGCGGCCGCTGCCGAACGATTTCATCCTGCTCGCCGCCGAGCGCGAGCGCCTCGACCATCCGGAATGGCAGTCCGGCGGCGGCGGCCTGCTCTCGACCATCACCGACTATCAGCGCTTCTCGCAGATGCTGCTCAACGGCGGCGAGTTCGACGGCAAACGCTATCTGAGCCCCGCCGCCTTCAAGGCGATGACGACCGATCATATCGGGCCCGGCTCCGGCGTCGGCCGCGACTATTTCTATTTCCCGGGCGACGGCTTCGGTTATGGCTACGGCCTTGCGGTGCGGACCGATCCCGGCAACGCGAAGCCGCCGCCGCCGGGCTCGCTCGGCGAATTGAAATGGGACTCGGGCAGCGGCACCTATTTCGGCGTCGATCCCAAGCTCGACATGGTCTACCTCATGATGCAGCAGACCCAGAACGAGCGCAGCCGCATCACGCCCGCCTTCAAGGCGCTGGTCTATGACAGCTTTCCCGAGGGCTTACGCCGCCCGTGAGGCGCGCTGGCCGAAATCGGCGAGCAGCTTTGCGATCTCGGCCGCCGGCCGCGCCGCGCTGAACAGAAAGCCCTGCACCTCGTTGCAGCCCTCGGCGCGCAGCCAGTCGAGCTGATCCTCGGTCTCGACACCTTCGGCGGTCGTGGTGATGTTGAGGCTGCGGCCCAGCCCGGAGATCGCACGCACGATCGCGCCGCAATCGGGCCGCTCCGCCAGATCCTTGACGAATGATCGGTCGATCTTGATCTTGTCGAACGGGAAGCTGCGCAAATAGCTCAGGCTGGAATAGCCGGTGCCGAAATCGTCCATGGAGATGCTGACGCCCAGCTCGCGCAACTGGTGCAGGATCGCAAGATTGGCGTCGGTCTCGGCGAGGAAGATCGACTCGGTGATCTCGAGCTCGAGCCGCCGCGGCGACAGGCCGGACTGCGCCAGCGCCGAGATCACGATTTGAACCAGGTTGCGGCTGCGGAATTGCGCTGGCGACAGATTGACCGCGACCTTGACATCGGCGGGCCATTTCACCGCTTCGGCACAGGCCTCGCGCAGCACCCATTCGCCCAACTGCGTGATGAGGCCGATGTCCTCGGCGACGGGAATGAACTCCGCCGGCGAGATCATGCCCTTGTCCGGATGGCGCCAGCGCAGCAGCGACTCGAAGCCGGAGATACGGTCGGAGGCGATCGACACCAGCGGCTGGTAGTGCAGCTCGAACTCGCCATTGGCGAAGGCGCGGCGCAGGTCGAGCTCCATGTCGCGGCGCTTCTGCGCCTGCAGGTCCATCTCGCGCTCGAAGAAATGATGCACGCCGCCGCCGTCCGACTTCGCCCGGTACAGCGCCATGTCGGCATTGCGCATCAGCTCTTCCGACGTCACGCCGTCGCCGGGCGACAGCGCGATGCCGATGCTGGCGCCGATCACCATCTCCTGGCCGTCGATGTCGTAGGGCGCCTTCAGCATGTCGATCAGCAGGCTAGCGCAGGCGCTGGCCTCGTTCGGCGAGACGTCAGCGGCCAGGATCACCGCGAACTCGTCGCCGCCGAGCCGGGCCGCGAGATTGGCGCCGCGGACCGCATTGGTCAGGCGTCCGGCGACGTCCTTGAGCAGGCGGTCGCCGACCGGATGGCCGAAGGAATCGTTGATGTTCTTGAACAGGTCGAGGTCGATATAGAGCACGCCGACGCGCTTGTCCCCGGCCTGCTCCAGCGCCTGCTTCAGGCGCTCCTGGAAATATTCGCGGTTCGGCAGGTCGGTGAGGCCGTCATGGTGGGCCATGTGCGCGATGCGCGCCTCGGCCTTGCGCCGCTCGGTGATGTCGACCACGGCGACCAGATAGCCGTCGCGATCGTCGAAGGCGACGCGGCGACCGAAGGTCAGCACCTCGATCTCGCTGCCGTCGGCGCGCAAATGCCGCCAGTTGCGCGAGGAATGATAGGCGTCGCCGAGCCGCTCGAGCGCCTCGGCATGGCTGTCCCACTCGTCCTCGGGCCAGATCTCGTGCAGCTTCATGCGCAGGAAGGTGGCGCGGCTGTAGCCGTAATGCTGGACGGCAGCGTCGTTGACGCCAAGGAATTCCTTGCTCTCGGCGTCGAACACCCACATCGGCATGGGGTTGTTGTCGAACAGCAGGCGGAACGAGGCGTCGCGCCGCTTCAGGGCGGTGACGTCGGAAATCGTCAGCGACACCACGTCGGCGAAAGCGGTGGCGCCGAGGCGGAGGTGCCGGCCCTCGTGCTCGATCTCGAGCTGCTCGCCGCGGCCGCCCGCGACGGTCCTGAGCAGGAAATCCATGATCCCGGGCAAGGCCAGCAACGTGGTCCCCTCGCCGATCCGCCGCCACAACAGGTTGCCATTCGCGGCATCCAGCAGCGCGCCTGCGCTGTTGTTGTGGTGCACGATCTGGAGATCGAACGGCTTGCCACCGGCATCGCGCAGCGTTGCAAGCGAGATCACCGCATCGTCGGTCGCCGCGAAGATCGCATCCAGCAGATTATATTGCGTGCCCCGCTCGTTGATATAGGCACCGACCAGCGTGGCGCCCCAGCGCGAGGCGGTCGGCAGCGCCAGCAAGTCATAGGTCCTGACCATGCCGTCGCGCACGCAATGCGCGCTGGCGTGATGCGGCTGTCCCGTCGCCAGCGCGATGTGTGCGGCTTCCGTCAGCGCCGTGGCGCAATCGGGCGACAGCTGCGCGACCGGAATGTCCCAGCGCTCCTCGCCGAGCCATTTCTGCACGTACCGGCCACTGCGCGACAGTTCGAGCCTGCCGTCGTTCCGCAGCAACGCGATGTGATCAGCCAGCCGTCCGAGACTGCCGAGCATGACGTCCTCGTAGCGCGGCAACCGGTCGCCCGGCTTCAACGCGGCCCGCCATTTGCGCTGAAGCACCGGGATGTCGTCGAACATTTCGGCGGCCGGTTTTCCCGGCATCTTCTTCGCGGCAATCATGGCAGTCCCCAACGCACTTTCACGGCGCATCCAATGCAGGCGCACTTAACGACGTGTAAAAACGACGCAGGCGCGGGTTCCATTCGGCGATTATGACAGTTTTAAGTCAGGTGTTGGTTAGTGCGTTTTAGAGACTATGACGGTGGTGCGAAGGCGATGCGCGCGTGTCTCTCGTGTCCCGGACGCGCTGCAACGCTCTTCGCGTTGCTGCGCAGAGCCGGGACCCAGCAGGCCGCAGCACGCGCTGGTGCATGGGCCCCGGCTCTGCAGCGCACCGCTGAAGAAGCGCTGCGCTGCGTCCGGGGCACGACACCATCGTTTGAACGCGCACTATCTCAACACCGTCATTGCGAGCGCAGCGAAGCAATCCAGGATCTTTCCGCGGAAAGACTCTGGATTGCTTCGTCGCAACGGCTCCTCGCAATGACGGAGTGTGGGGCGAGCGCCTCGAGCATTCAATTTGCATCTTCATCGCAGTGCGTAGGATGGGTAGAGCGAAGCGAAACCCATCATCACACGCCCGAATAGTGATGGGTTTCGCTTCGCTCTACCCATCCTACGGCATCGTGCTCGCCTACGGACTCAGCCCGCCAACCTCTCGATCACCAGATCCAGCAGCGCACGCAGACGCGCGAGGCGTTTCATATCGCGGTGATAGCCGAGATAGGTATCGCGGCCGGGCGGCGGCGTGCCGATGTCGAGCGCGACCAGACGGCGGTCGCTGTCGCCGAGCGGGCGCGGCAGCACGGCGAAGCCGCCGCCGCGCGCGCACAGCTCGGCCTGCACCTGCCTGTTGTTGCTGCGCGAGGCGACCTCCGCATGCGGCAGCATGCGTTTCAGCCAGACCGCATCCGGCATGTCGGCGAACTCCGCGTTCATGGTCACGAGGCGCGCGCCGCGGCCCTCGCCGGCGCGCGGCGGCTTGCTGCCCTTCTTGCCGTAGAGCGCGTAGGGAATGTGCAGCAGCTTTCGCGAGATCACCTCGGGCTCGCTGAACGGCTTGATGCGGAAGACGAGATCGGCCTCGCGGCGCGGCAGGCTGTAGAGTCGGGCATCGGTCAGAAGCTCGACGGTCACGGCGGGGTGACGCTTGCCGAACGCGGCGATCACGGGCGACAGCATCACTGCGCCGAACCAGTCCGACGACGATAGGCGCAGCAGCCCATCGAGCTCATTCTTCGCCCCGGACATTTGACGCTCGAGCGCGAGGGCCTCGTCCTCGATCCGCTCGGCGTGACGCAGCACGGCGGTGCCCTCGTCGGTCAGCACGAAGCCGTCCACGGTGCGCTGGAACAGCGTCTGCCCCAACGACGTCTCGAGCGCGCGAAGCCGCCGCCCCATCGTCGGCTGGGTCTGGCCGATCTTGCGCGCCGCGGCGCCGAGGGTGCCTTCGCGAGCAATCGCCAGGAAGATGCGCAGGTCGCTCCACTCCATCGAAATCGCCTCATGCAAATATGTATGATGATCGTACATATTTGTTGGTTTTCATGCAAAATTTCATGGGCATATTGGGAGCCGACAACGGAGCAAGAACGGTGATGACGACACAATCGACGATGCGCGCTGGCGTGCTGGAGGCTCACAACGCTCCCCTGCGCGTCTCGACCATTTCCCGACCCGAGATCGGTCCGCGCGAGGTGCTGGTGCGGGTGCGGGCGAGCGGGGTCAATCCGCTCGACACCAAGATTCATGCCGGGACGGCCGCGCATGCGCGACACCCGCTGCCGGCGATCCCCGGGATCGATCTTGCGGGGATCGTCGAACGCACCGGGCGCGAAGTGACGCGGTTCAAGGCCGGCGACGAGGTTTACGGCATGACCGGCGGTGTCGGCGGCGTGCCGGGATCGCTGGCCGAGTTCGCCGCGGTCGATGCCGATCTCCTCGCATTGAAGCCGACAAATCTCAGCATGCGGGAAGCTGCCGCGCTGCCGCTGATCGTCATCACGGCCTGGGAAGGCCTGATCGACCGCGCGGGCCTGAAGGCGAACCAGAAGGTACTGATCCATGGCGGCGCCGGCGGCGTCGGTCACGTCGCGATCCAGATCGCGCGCGCCTTCGACGCGGAGGTGTTCGCCACGGGCTCGGCGTCGCAGCGCGCCACCATCGAAGGTTTTGGCGCAGTGTTCGTCGACCGCGACACCCCGGTCGATGCCTACGTTGCGCAGCATACTGGCGGCCGCGGCTTCGACATCGTCTACGACACCGTCGGCGGCAAGGTGCTGGACGCTTCGTTTCAGGCCGTGCGCCGCTTCGGCCATGTGGTGAGCGCACTCGGCTGGGGGACGCACGCGCTCGCCCCGCTGTCGTTCCGCGCCGCCAGCTATTCCGGCGTGTTCACGCTGCTGCCGCTGCTGTCGGGCGAAGGCCGCGCGCATCATGGGGAGATCATGGCGGAGGCGACGCGCCTCGTCGAAGCCGGCAAGCTGGTGCCGCTCGTCGATAACAGGCGTTTCACGCTGGAGACTGTTGGCGAGGCCTATGCGCTGATCAGGGATCACGCCGCCAAGGGCAAGCTGGTCGTCGACGTCTGATCTGGTAGCCGTGACTTGGTAGCCCGGATGAGCGCAGCGACATCCGGGATCGTGAGGCCCCGGGTATCGCTGCGCTCACCCGGGCTACGAAGCTACGAAGCTCTGCCTAGTCCTTGCTGGCCGCCGCGGAGCGGTTGCCCAGATGGTAGGCCTGCGACAACAGGAAGAACAGCGCGCGCTCGCCATGGTACTTGGCGGACGGCCGGGTGCGCTCGAAGCCATCGGCAAAGATCTTGCCGGACTGGTCGCACACCTGCCATCGCCAGCCGAACCGCTTGCGCCTGGTGAGGATCACTTCGAACATGCCGACGAGCTGGTCCCCTGCTCCTGCCGGTCTCGCAGACACGTCGGTCTGCTCCGGCCTCCCCCGATTGACGGATGCCCGACATATATCGCAGCAGCACGTAAAGAGAATAAAATTGATGATCGGAAATAGGTATCTTGCACCGGACTGTGATGAACGCGCGATGCCTCGGAATAAGCCGATGGGCCCGGTGTTTATCGACTTCCGGCGCAGCCTTACCGAGGTATTCAAATCGGTACACAGGGGCGCAAGCGGGGTAAGCAACCACTCACCGGAACTTTCATGCCGACGTCAGAGGCCGACACATGGGCTGAGATGTCCGGGAAAGGGTCGAACTGCACACTTGCTTTGACCAACATACAGGTCAGTGCGCTGTGCCTGAGTTACTCCGGCTTTTCGTGCACTGAATGAGAAGCGCGGTACGATGTTGCGGCGCGAGCGCCTTGCGCGGAGACGGCAGCGCCGAAAACCACGCGCTCGTGCCGCGGACGCAGCGCAGCGCTTCTTCAGTGGTGCGCTGCAAAGCCGGAGCCCGACTAATAACCGATCCGACAGATGGGTTCCGGCTCTGCGGAGCGGCATTTCATGCCGCACCGCGTCCGGGACACGATTTCTGGTGAGGTCGCTAACCGAAAGGACGACACAGCGCGGCGCTAGCGTGCGACCACTTCCACTTCGCCGTCGACGCCGTTCACGACGTTGAAGCCGCGCTCGTAGACCTTGCCCTCGTTCTTGGCGATGGCGCGGTATTCGCCTTCGGAGAGCACGACGCGCGGGAAGGCGCCGATCGATTCCTTGATGACGTCGCCGCCCGGCGTCAGCACCGACCAGGCGGTGTTGGCGAGCGCCTCGCCACCCCTGTCGCTGACCAGCTTGAGCGTGATCACCGCGGCGCGGTGGGTGATGGTGACGTCGGTGAGCTTGCCGGCCTGGACGCGGATATCCGAGCGCACCACCGAGTTGGCATCGCCGTAGTTGGAGATGATGTAATAGGTGCCTTCCGGGATCAGCACGACGTCGCCGGCGGCGACGTTCGGCACCAGCGAGGCGCGCTCGCCGGATTCGAACTGGCTGCCCTTGTAGATCGCGAACGAGATCTGGTTCTGCGGAATGCGGCTGGTGCCGACCCGGCCTTCGATGCGCAGGCCGCCGGCCGGCAGCACGAAGGATTCGCGGTCGGTCTCGGCCTTCAGGCTGACGGTGCGCACCGCGCTGACGAGACCAAAGGCAACGTGCACGACGTAATTGCCGGGCGGCAGCACGATGTTCGGCGTGGCGTTGCGGTCCTCGCGGATCAGCTTGAAGGTGCCGTTCTCGTCGGGACGGTCGGCAAACACGCGCCAGACCAGGCCGCTGGTGATCGCCGGCGTGTCCTTGCCGTATTTGGCGGTCAGCGACAGCACGCCCTGCCCGGGCACGGCCGCATTGAGCGGCGCGGCCGGTGGCACGGTCGAGACCGCGGGCGGCGGCATGCTGGGGGTGGCCGGCTGCATCAGGGTCGGCGGCAGGCTGGGCGGGCCGGCGCCAGGGCCACCGGGCGGCGCCAGGCTGACGGCCCCGCCGGGATCGGGTACCGAAGCCGGCGGCACCGGCGGCGGACGGTCGGAGAAAAGCTGCGCCTGCGCAGCATTTTGGCCGGAGGTAACGAGGCACGCAGCAAGGATTAGCGCCGGCAGCAGCCTGCCGCTGCGCCGCCATCCGATGATGCCGTCACCCCCGCGTGTCATACTCCCTGCTTTTCACCGAAAACGCGGCAAATTCAAGCCTCTGAAACCCCATCAAATACGGGCCTCCCCGGATTGATGGAACCCGGTTGACGCCTGCGTGATTAGTCCGGAGGCAATCGCTCCTCGCCATACTCCTGCCCGGTGCCCTCTCCAAAGCGGCATAAACCATGCTTCGCGCCCGGGATGGCGGAGTGCGGGTGCGGTGCCTAGTCTGACGATACGGGCTTTGGCTTGCCTTGGTTTTGGCTTTGGCCTCGGCGTAGGAGAGTTTCGGTGCTGGACATCTTGAAGGGGCGCGGCGCAAACGGTTCGAACGGCGACAAGATTGGCCTTGGCCCCACCCGCCGTCCCGTCATCGGCCTCGCCCTCGGCGGCGGCGCGGCGCGCGGCTTCGCCCATATCGGTATCCTCCGGACCCTGATCGCCAACGGAATCGTGCCCGACGTCGTGGTCGGCACGTCCATCGGCGCCGTGGTCGGTGGCCTGCATGCGGCCGGCCGGCTCGAGACGTTCGAGGAGTGGGGGCGCAGCCTGCAAGGCGTGCGCAACATCCTCGGCTATCTCGACATCCGCCTCAACGGCTCCGGCCTGCTCGGCGGCGAGAAGCTGGCAAGCCGCCTCGAGGACGCAGTCGGGCAGACCCTGATCGAGGATCTGCCGGTGAAGTTCGCGAGCGTCGCGACCGAAGTCAGGACCGGTCACGAGATCTGGCTGACACATGGCCGCGTGGTCGATGCGATGCGCGCCTCCTACGCCCTGCCCGGCATCTTCCAGCCCATGCTGATCGGCGATCGCTGGCTGGTCGACGGCGCCCTGGTCAATCCCGTGCCGGTCTCGGCGGCGCGTGCGCTCGGCGCCGAAATCGTCATCGCTGCAAATCTTTCCAGCGACATCTTCACCCATTCCACGACGATCTATTCGCACGGCGCGATGCCCGCGCAGGTTGCAGCCGAGCCGGAGGAGACGACCGCCAAGCGGCGCTTCCCGCGCCTGTTCTCGCCCGAGAAGACCATGAAGCGCGAGTTCTTCGGCAGCGCCGGGCGCCCGGGCATCTCCTCGGTAATGGTCGATGCCTTCAACATCATGCAGGACCGCATCACCCGCGCCCGCCTCGCCGGCGATCCCCCGGATCTGTTGATCTCGCCACGGGTCGGCCAGTTCGGCTGGTTCGACTTCCATCGCTCCGAGGACCTGATCGCCCACGGCGCGCGTGCCGCCGAGCGCGCGCTGGAGTCGATCCAGGAGGCGATCGAGGTGCTGGCGCCGGCGCCCGCGGGCCACGCGCCCAAGGAAACGAGCAACGCGGACGAGCAGGCCTGATCAGGCCGTCTTGATGTAGTCGCGCAGGGCTTCCTGCTCGTTCTCGTATTCCTGGACCCGGCGCTTGACGATGTCGCCGATCGAGATCAGGCCGACCACCTTGCCGCTGTCGATCACGGGGAGATGCCGAAACTTGCCTGACGTCATCATCTCCATGAGCTCGGCGACCGTGTCGGTCTCCTTGCAGGTGACGACCTTGCGGGTCATGACCTGAGACACCGGCTCGTCCATCACGCTGGCGCCGCGTTCGCCGAGCACGCGCACGATGTCGCGTTCCGACAGGATGCCTTCCAGCCGGCTCTGGCTCATCACCAGCACCGCGCCGATCTTCTTCTCGCCGAGCAGTTTGACCGCGGTAGCCAGCTTGGCATCGGGCTCGACGCTCATGATCTGGTGGCCCTTGGTATTGAGAATGGAACGTACCGTCATTGTCGCCTCCCTGAATCGGATCCGTCCGCCTTCGGGCGGGTCCGGACTTGTTCTTCGAGTCTTCAACTAACAGTTTCAGCGCCGGTTTCACGCGCGTGCGCTTTGCGAAGCGCAGCCTCTATGGGCTTGTCGCTTCGGAACATTCTTCACGCAAATGATGGATGAATTCGGGCTGCGCCGCAAGCGCCGCTTCAAATACCGTCTGAAACGTCCTGTGATGACGCATCCGCAGCATCGCTTCGCACGCGCGGCACCGGATCGAACAGCGTGAACAGCAACAGGCCGGCGAAGAAGCCGCCGATATGCGCCTGCCAGGCAACGCTGGTGGTTTCGGCATCGATGCCGATCGCGCCGACGCCGAAGATGATGTTGACGCCGAACCACACGGCGAGGAAGCCGACCACGCGCCCGTCGCGCAGCGCGCGCGACAGCGGCAGCGCCGGAACCCGTGCCGCGGTATCGGCGTCCGAACGGTTGAACGACAGGAAGCTGCCGCGGACGAAGGCGAAGCGGATCGCCGCCGCCATCGCGCCCGACACCGAGGCCGAGGCGCCGATCATCGGCGCCACCGCATGCTCGTGGGTGATGAGATGGGCGAGCGCGCCGGCCGCCGCCGTCACCGCCAGGAACAGGAAGAACCTGATCGCGCCGAAGCGCCGCGCCAGCGCGCTGCCGAACGGCAGCAGCCAGAGCACGTTGAAGCCGAGATGGGTCAGATTGGCGTGCAGCAGCGAATAGGTGACGAAGCTCCAGACCTTCGCGCCGGCGCCGCCGGGGATCTCGAGATTGAGCAGCGAGGAATCGTAGCGCTTGGGGATGAAGCCGAAGACGTCGATGGTCCAGTTCTCCAGCTCCGGCGGCAGCAGCACCCGCAGATGGATCACCGCCAAGAGGAGGACATAGGCGGTGAGCGCCGCCGGCAGCGTCAGGATCGGCTCGCGCGGGGCCTCCTCAGGTCCGGCCGGCAGGTCCGGCTGAGCATCGTGCGACGAATCGTGCGGCGGGGAATCCAAGGCAGCTTCGCTTTCAGGCGCGATCGGAGCGATCCCCTTGCAGATAGTCGCCTTTGCCGCCCCTGCGCAAGTGCAAGTGCACAAAAGGAAAAGGCAGGGCCCTGGGAAAGCCCTGCCTGTCCGTGTCGGCCTTTCCGCGCCTCAGGGAAAGAAGGTGTATCCCCACCCCTCCCCGGCCCGTGGCCAAACTGTTTGACGCCCTGTGTACAGACCCCGCCGAGAACCTGGAGAAAGCGGCGGGCTCTGAAACTGCGACCACCATAGCAGCGCGGCGCGCGGGGCAAAGCGCATAGTTAACTTAACGTTAACGACGCAAAGGCGGCCTTAAGGAAGGCGAAAACGCCGCTGCGGCATGGACGCTGCAAATCCCCTCCTGCACAACAACACAAGGGATCGCGGGTGCACTGAAGCGGGACAGGTCTGTCCCTCCGAGGTCGCACCCCCGGGGTAAGCGTTCAGACATGAAACATTCGTCGAGCCGCGCGTTCTTCGCGTATTGGGACAAGAAGCGCGGCGCTGCACGAGCCCCTGACAGGGCCGACATCGATCCGGCCGCGGTGCGCGGTCTGCTCGGCGACATCTTCGTGCTCTCCTGCGAGCCCAATCTCGGCTTTCCCTTCCGCGTCGCGGGCACGCGCGTCTGCGCGCTCGCGGGCTGCGATCTCAAGGACCAGAGTTTTACGGCGCTGTTCGACGATTCCAGCCGCCGCGAGATCGAGGAGATCACGACCGTGGTCGCCGATGAGACGCTGGGTGCGATCGCCGGCATCACCGCCACGCGCGAGGACGGCAGCAAGGCGCATCTTGAGCTCTTGCTGCTGCCCTTCAACGCCCGCCCGCACACGCCGGTGAGCGTGACCGGCGTGCTCGCGCCGTTCGACGACGAATGCAGCGCGCTCGGCAGCTTCACCCTCACCTCCTGGCGCTATCTGCACCAGCCGGAGAAACTGCTGCCTCGCGCGATCCGCAAACTGCAGATCGCACGCGGGCTGATGGTGTATGAAGGGCTGAGGTAGTCTTTCACCCGACGCGCCGCATCGCGCGCGAGGAACCCGCACGCGACAAATCCACACGCGCGCGCATGGCCGTTTTTGCCGGATCTGCGTCATTTCTGATGCCCTTGCCACCCGCTAGCTTCCGCCCCGCGCGAAGCAACGAGGGTGACGAGCATGACGTGGCGCATTCTGGCGTTGAGCGGCATCGGCTGCGTGGCGCTGCTGGCGGCGATCGCCGCAACATGGCTGTTGCTGCTGCCGGGCGCACCGGCGCAGGGAACCGCGCCTGCGATCTCCAGAGAAGAGAGCGAGGCGACGCTTGCGGCGCTGAAGCCGCCGAAACGCAAGCGTCCCCTGATCGCCATCGTCGGCATCAACGACATGACCGAGACGACCGACTATTTGATGCCCTACGGCATCCTCGCGCGCGCTGACATCGCCGACGTCCTCACTCTGGCGACGCGGCCCGGGCCCGTCGCGCTCTATCCCGCGCTGAAAGTGCAGCCGCACGCGACCATCGCCGAGTTCGATGCCGCCCATCCCGACGGCGCCGATTACGTCATCGTGCCCGCCATGACCCGCGAAGACGATGCGGCTGCGCAGCAGTGGATCAGAAGCCAAGCCGGCAAGGGCGCGATCGTCATCGGCGTCTGCGTCGGCGCCATGGTCGTGGCCAACACTGGACTGCTCGACGGCCGGCAGGCCACCACGCACTGGTATTCGGTGCGCGACCTGCAACGGCATTCCGCGATCCGCTATGTCGCCGACCGCAGGCTCGTGGTCGACCGCGGCGTTGCCACGACGACCGGTATCACCGCCTCCATGCCGATGGCCCTCACCCTGATCGAGGCCATCGCCGGCCGCGCCAAGGCGGACGCAGTCGCGCGCGAGATCGGCCTTGCGCAATGGGACGCGCGTCATCGCAGCGAAGCGTTCCGGTTCACGCGTCCCTTCGCGCTGACGGCGATCGCGAATACGCTCGCGTTCTGGAATCGCGAGCAGCTCGGCATTGAGCTGACACCTGATGTCGACGAGGTCTCGCTTGCGCTGATCGCCGATGCGTGGTCGCGCACCTCTCGTTCGCGCGCGCTCACCTTCGCAACCACGGCCGAGGCGCGGATCAGCCGCGGCGGCCTGCGCATCCTGCCCGACCAGGTCGCGGCGGACTGGCCGGCGAAGCTGACGCCGCCGGCCGCAATCGCACTGCCGCCCGCGCGTGCCCTGGAGCAGACGCTGCGCGACATCGATGCGCGCTACGGAGCACGCACGGCCGACTTCGTCGCGATGCAGCTGGAATATCCGAGATAAAGGCGTGCGCCGGCTGCCGCTTGCGACAGCCGACGCACGATGCGCCGTTACGGCATCGCCAGATGCCAGGCGCCGTTCAGAAAACCGTCGCCGGTGATGTCGCCGGGCTTCTGGTCCTTGGCGAAGGTGTAGAGCGGCTTGCCCTTGTAGGCCCACTGCTTGGAGCCATCGTCGCGGGCGATGACGGTGTAGCCGTCGCCGGCCGCATCGCTCGCCTCGGCCTTCAGCACCGGCCAGTTGGTCGCGCACGGACCGTTGCAGGCGGACTTGCCGTCGGCATCCTTGTCGAAAGTGTAGAGCGTCATGCCCTTGGCATCGGTGAGCACGTTGCCCTTGTCGGTCTTGCCGGTCTTGGTCGGCGGCGCGGCGAAGGCTGCGGGAACGATCGCGAGCGAGAGTGCGAGCGTCAGCGCGAGGCGGATCGAGGACGTCATGATATCTCCTGTCATGCAATTGGCTTGCATGGGGTAGGACGCCGCGCGCCGCCTCGTATTCCCAAAACGGCGGCAAAGATATTTTTCGCTGCGCGCCGCGACGCGGCGGAATAAACTGTGGCAACCGAGACGGAACGACGACACATGAGCAAGCCGCATTGGCGCCCCGCGCACGCATCCGACCTTCCCGCGATCAGCGCGATCGCCGCACGGGTTCATCCCGACCTTCCCGAAAGCCTGGAGGTGTTCGCCGAGAAGATGCGGCTCTATCCCAATGGATGCCGCGTGCTTATTGCGGAAGATGGGATCGCCGGCTACGGCCTTTCGCATCCCTGGATGCAGCGGCGAATCCCGCCGCTCAACGGCTTGCTGGCGCGATTGCCTGACGATGCCGACTGCCTCTACGTCCACGACGTCGCTGTATTGCCCGAGTTTCGCGGCGGCGTGCTTCGCGCCTATATCGCCGAGATCGAGCAGCTCGCGCGCGGCTCGGGCATCACAACGCTGGCACTGGTTTCGGTCTACGCCACGCGGCCGATGTGGCAGCGTCTCGGCTTCAAGCCCGTCGCGGCGGACGCGGAATTGCGTGCCAAGCTCGCGTCCTATGGCGAGGGCGCAACCTACATGCTGCGCGATCTCGCCGCAGGGTGACGTCCGTCCGGCCCTCCGGCCGGCTCACGCGGGCGTGAAGCCGCCCCCTCGAACCCGATCAGGACAGGCTCCGTCGAACGGATGTGCGAGCCGTTCCGGTCTCGCCAAACCGAGGCTGGAGAATATCCATGAAGCTCACATTGTCGAAAGTTGCTTTGCTTGCATGCGTTGCGACGAGCGCGTTCGCCGCAACCAGCGCCAACGCGGCGCCACACCGAACCGACGGCTGCCAGTTCGGCCTGTTCGAAAGCTGCGGCATCATTGCCGAGACGCAGAATCCGGGCCGCGCACGCCGCGTGGTCGTTCGCCTCACCCACGATACGTCGCCGATCTACATGAAGCAGACTGATCCGCGCTACAGCTCGTCGATGCGCGACGGCGGCGGAGGCGGCGGTGGTGGTGGCGGCGGAGGTGGTGGCGGTGGCGGCGGCGGCGGTCGCTGAACGCACCCCTGATCTTTCAGATGATGCCGCCGGTGCAATCCGGCGGCATCATTGCCGTCTGCGCTAAGTGGCCGCGATTCAGCCGCGCTGCTTTTTCTTCTTCGGCTTCTTGCCCGGCGCTCCCTTCACGGGCCACGACGTGACCGACGGCTCCGCGCGCGCCTGCTTGTCGCGATGCTTCTTTTTCTTTCCGAAGGACGGAGCATCGTCGAAACGAGGTCCGCGCTCTCCCGAAGGTTTGCCGTGCGGCTTGGACTCACGCGGTTTAAACTCGCGTGGCTTGAACTCGCGCGGCTTGAATTCGTTTGGCTTGAATTCACGTGGCTCGCGCGGACGCTCGTCGCGCTTTTCGCGATCGTCCCTTTCCCGCCGAGGCTGCGGGCGCTCTTCCGCGGCCTCTTGTCGCTGCGGCGCCTCCGACATCCGGTCGATGCGGATGCTGTCTTCCTTGTCCGGACGCTTGACCTTGGCGGCGAAGGATTCCGCGACCCGCTCGGAAATCTCGAACTCGGTGGTGGTGTCCAGGATCTTGATGGCACCGATGTCGTTCTTGTCGATGCCGCCGCGGCGGCAGATCATCGGCAGCAGCCAGCGCGCCTCCGCATTCTTGCGCCGTCCGATCGCGGCGCGGAACCAGACGCTGCCGTCCGCCATGACGTGTTTCGACGATCCCTTTCCGGGCTTCGATCGCGGCTTGGCGGGGCGATCGTCGCTGCCCTCGAACCTGTCGCGACCCCGCTCCTCGCGCGGCCGGGAGGTTCTCTCGCCGGGATCGATGATGTCCTCAGGCGACGGCAGACGTGCGCGATAAAGCCGCGCCAGCGCGGCGGCGATGTCCTCGGCGGACCGCTCGGCGAGCAGCGCCTGCGCCAGCGCCTGGTCGTCCGGCGTCGTCTCCTCGGTGAACAACACGTCCTTCATGCGGTCGTGATCGAGCTTGCGGATCTCGTCCGCCTGCGGCGCGATTCCCCAGGCTGCGTCGACCCCTGCGAGATTGAGCAGCAGCTCCGCGCGCCGCCGGCGCGCGGGCGGCACCAGCAGGACGCTCGTCCCCTTTCGCCCGGCGCGTCCGGTGCGGCCCGAGCGATGCTGCATCACCTCGGCGTCATTGGGCAGGTCGGCATGAATGACGAGGTCGAGGCTCGGCAGATCGATGCCGCGGGCGGCGACGTCGGTCGCGACGCAGACGCGGGCGCGGCCGTCGCGCAGCGACTGCAATGCCATGGTGCGCTCGTTCTGCGTCAATTCGCCCGACAGCGCGACGACGGAAAAGCCGCGCTCCAACAGTGCCGCCTGCAAATGCCTGACGTGATCGCGCGTGCTGCAAAACACCAGCGCGCTCGGCGCCTCGTAGAAGCGCAGCACGTTGACGACGGCGTGCTCGGCATCGGCGGGCGCGATGCGGATGGCGCGGTATTCGATATCGGCGTGACCGCCTTCATCGCCGGCAACCTCAATCCGGAAGGCATCGCGTTGATATTGCCTGGCGAGCGCGACGATTCCGCGCGGGAACGTCGCCGAGAACATCAGGGTGCGGCGCGTCTCCGGCGTGGTCTCGAGGATGAACTCCATGTCCTCGCGAAAGCCGAGATTGAGCATCTCGTCGGCCTCGTCGAGCACCACGGCAGCGAGCTCGGAGATGTCGAGACGGCCGCGGCGCAAATGATCGCAGAGACGACCGGGCGTGCCGACGACGATGTGGGCGCCCGCGGCAAGCTCGCGCTGCTCGCGGCGCGGATCCATGCCGCCGACGCAGGAGACGACCCGCCCGCCCGCATTCCCATAGAGCCAGGCCAATTCGCGCTGGACCTGAAGCGCGAGCTCGCGGGTCGGCGCCACGATCAGAGCAAGCGGCGCACCGGCCTGCCCGAACCGCTCGGAATCATCAAGAAGGTTTTTGGCGATCGCCAGCCCATAGGCGACGGTCTTGCCGGAGCCGGTCTGGGCCGACACCAGGAGGTCGCGGCTGGTCGCTTCGTGCGCGAGCACGGCAAGCTGGACGGGGGTCAGTGAATCATAGTTCCGCTCGGCCAAAGCGCGGGCGAGCGGCGGGGTGAGGGCCGGAAGAGACACGGGATGGAGAACCTTGGTTAATTCAGGCGCGGCAACAGCGAGCCGAGAGGCCTGAGGCTGACGTGCGCGGCAATCGGCCCGGCCGCACGCTGGCGATTTGATCTGGGCGCTCTTTACGCCAAACGCGCGGAAATCACCATGCCTATGTTGCATGGCTTCGCAGGGAGAGCCGCGCCCGAAGGTTGCAGTGGGGATCTTTGCGCCGCGTCGGTTAACCCTGGGAGCCAACCGGATCTGCTGCCCCCCGCTCTCTCCACCGTCATTGCGAGCGTAGCGAAGCAATCCAGGATCTTTCCGCGGAGGGATTCTGGATTGCTTCGTCGCAAGGTCTCCTCGCAATGACGGTCGAGAGGGCGAGGATGCGCAGCTAATTGATGAACGGCCGATTGGACGATGCTAGACACGTCCGATGACCTGATAGGTGAAGTTCAGGCGAAACAGCGTGGGGAGCGCGACGATGCGATTGGCGGTCATTTCCGATGTCCACGGCAACCTTGCTGCGCTGGAGGCCGTGCTGGCCGACATCAAGGCACGCGGCGCCGATCGCACGGTCAACCTCGGCGATTGCGTCACCAGCCCGTTGTGGCCGAAGGAGACTTTCGACGCCCTGCAATCGCTCGCGTTGCCGACCGTGCGCGGAAACCACGACCGCTGGATCGAGGAATATCCGGACGACAAGCTCTCCCCCGCGGGCCTGTTCGCGCGCAACGCATTGACGGCGGAGCAGCGTCGCACGCTGCATGGCCTGCCGTCCCAACTGCGGCTCGACGACGGGATCTTGGCCTGCCACGGCACGCCCGAGGACGACACGACGTGCCTGCTGGAGGAATCGCTCGACGACGGTCGCTATGTGCCGGCGCGCCGCGAGGTGCTGGCAACGCGTCTCGCGAGCGAGCCGACGGCCCGCGTGGTGCTGTGCGGCCATAGCCACCGCCAGACGGTCGTCCAGGGCCCCGGCGAGTGCCTGGTCCTCAATCCGGGAAGCGTCGGCTGCCCGGTATTCGCAGACATTCCGTTTGCCGCCAACCTGGAATATCGCTCGCCCCACGCCCGCTACGCGATCCTCACCAAGAAGAAGCGCGGCTGGCAGGCCGAACTTCTGGCCCTCGAATATGACTGGGAGGCTGCCTCGGCCCGTGCGCTCGCCAACGGCCGCCCCGAATGGGCGCAGGCGATGCTGTCCGGATACGTCAAATAGCCGGCCGCGCCGAGATCTTCCGAAACCGCGACGACAGGCAGGATCGCGCGGTGGACGAGGACGGTCTTGCCGTGCCCACCACGCCATCCCAAATCGTGCCTCAGACGAGAGCAACGGGTGAAACATGACAGATAGCATATCGCTTGCCGACAAGCTCGCGACCTTCAGCGATCACTGGTCGCCCCGCACGGTCACGACCTTCAACGATTGCGACGTGATGGTGGTGAAGGTGAAGGGCGAATTCACCTGGCACAAGCACGACGACACCGACGATTTCTTTCTGGTCCTGAAGGGCCGTCTGGACATCGAGCTGCGGGACCGCACCGTGACGCTCGGTCCGGGCGAGCTCTATGTCGTGCCAAAAGGGGTCGAGCATCGCCCGGTGGCGCGCGAGGAGGTTCACCTGATGCTGATCGAGCCGACCGGCACGCCGAACACGGGCGACAAGGCAACGGCGGCAGCCCGCAAGCTCGCTTGAGAAACGTATCGCCGGCGGCAGCGCTCAGTCGGCCGGGATGAAGCGAAGCGTACCTGCCCGACGCGTCGGCTTGCCGGTGTCGTTGGTGTGATTGACGCCGTCCATGACGGGCACCTCGGTGAAATCGAACGGGCTCACCCCGTCCAGGCAGGCAACGTTGATGGCATAGAGGCTTTGGTCGGACCGGCGCTGGTGGTGGGTGTAGATTCCGCAGCGGGAGCAGAAGAAGTGCTGGGCCGATCCGGTATGGAAGCGGTACGTCGTCAGCGCCTCCTCGCCCTGCAGGAATCTGATCCCGCCCATGGCCGCCATGGCGACGACGGCGCCGCGCATTCGGCAATAGGAGCACGTGCAGCGGCGGATCGAATTGAAGCCGTCGCTGAGTGTGACCTCGAAGCGCACCGCGCCACAATGGCACTGGCCGGCTCGAACGTTCGCGTCGCTGCTCATGGCTGCCGTGTCTCCTGATCACTCATGTCCACGCCCGCTGGCTCCAGGGCGCACCGGATTGTCATAGTGAGGGATCGCGCTTGATGTGAGAAGATTCGCGAAGACCCGGATCTCAATCCCGCGAGGTCGCGAGCTTGTTGAACCCGTTGACCAGCCTTGCTCTTGCCCGCACAACCCCGTCCCTCACCGCGCGGCTCACGGCCCGGACGGCGCGCCAGGCTTCAGTTGCCTGCAGCCAGGCCTTCGCCGCGGCATATTTTCCGTAAGCCCAGGCAAAGGCGGGAATCCGCATCAGCTTGTCGCGCGTCAGGTGGAACAGACGCTCGACCAGCACCAGCTTGAGCAATTCGCCGACAATGAACGTCACCACGCCGCTCAGGACCTGACCGGTTGCGGTCAGATACGCGGCAACCGGCTTGACCGGCTCGAGCATGATGACGGGCACGGAGAACAAGGCCAGGGACGGATAAGGCGGCAGCGACCTGATCCAGGCGCGCAACCGTCTGAATTCGAGATGCCGCCCGATCCAGCGCGCGATCGGCCCCGCAACGGCCATGAACACCGCATCCACCAGGAAGTAGATCGCAGCCAGAACGTAAGTGATAGGTTTCAGGATTCGCTTCACGGCACCTCTCCCGCGAATGAAAGCCGGAACCTGGTCCTAAGTTTCACCTCCGTGTGATTAGTTCGAGGCAGCCGGAGGGAACTTTCGGGCGGGCGTCCGCTCAGATCTCCGCATAGACCTCCAGCAAATTGCCGTCGGGGTCGCGGAAAAACAGCGTGCGATGTCCGAAGGACTGGTTCGTCGGCGGCGACACCAGCGCCACGCCCTGCCGGACCAGCTCCTCGGCACAGGCATCGACCTCGGGCGTGGAGACCTTGAACGCCAGCTGCAGCGCGGCGCTGCCTGTGGGCACCGGCGCATCGCCCGCCGTGCGGCTCGGTCGTGCCAACGCCAGCGTGTTGGGGCCGAGGCCGTACTCAATCCAGTTCGGCGACAGCTCGCGCAGCAGCGGGAACGCCAGCACCACCTCGTAGAACCGGCGCATCGCGGCCATGTCGCGCACGAAGATGACGGTGTAGTCGATCGCACGAATGGCGCTGAAGGGGGAGCGGGGCTGCGGGGTCTGTTCATTTGTCATCGTGGCATATTCCAAATTCTGACGCGTCGCCCCGCATGAAGCGAAGCGGACTGTGGGACCGGCGGTCCCGGATTTCGCTGCGCTCCATCCGGGCTCCAAGATTTCGAGACTTCATGCAGACGTAGCCCGCATGAGCGAAGCGATATGCGGGACGGCTCCGACCACTGGCACCCCGGATATCGCTTCGCTCATCCGGGCTACGAGACTGAGGCCTATCGCAGCAAGCCACCACCATAGCGCAGCTCGTACAGCGTGGTCCCGTCACGCCGTGCAATCGTCTCGACGCCGTGGAAACGGTCGAGCGCGCCTTCGACCTCGTTGCGATAGACCATGTCCGCCTGTTCGAACCGGCGCGGTCCGCGGTAAGGCTCTGCGACGCTCACGGCCAGCAGCGCCTGGCGCAGGAACTGGTAGATCGCCAGAAAGGTCTCGCGGTCCGTGATCTCCGCGCGGACGCCGCCGCTGTAGCTCATCGACCAGATGACGCGCTCGTCCCGCGACACGGTCTCCTGCCCGACGAAGAACCCCATCCCGAAATAGATATCGCGATAGGCGTAGGGCGCAGCGCGGTGCTCGAGCTGCCTGGATCCGGCGAGCAGCGGCGTCGCCACCGTCGCATCGTCGTCGAGGCCGGCATAGGTGCGCCGCTTGGCCTCGACCAGGAAGGCCGCAAGATCGTACGGGATGGACGGCATGGCCTCAATCCACCAGCTCCGGCCACGGCACGATGGTCGACTTCACCGTCTTCATCGCCATCGCGTCCTTCACCGCCTGCGCGACGCCCTTTTCCGTGAACGGATAGATCGTCTGCATCTTCAGCCAGGGATATTTGCCGGCCGTGCGGTGGAGCATGTCGACGCCGAGCGGCAGGTCGTTGCCGGTGAAGCCCCAGGAGCCCAGCACGTTGAGGTCCTTGGTGCAGATGCGGTGCCAGGAGGTTTCGATCGAGCCGGCATCGGTAAACTGGCCCATTTCGACATAGGTGCCGCCGTCGCGCAGCATCTCGATGCCTTCAGGACCGGCGGTCGGATGGCCCGAACAGTCCATCACGAGATCGGCGCCGAAGCCGCCGACGATCTCGCGCACGCGCGCAATGCGCTCCTGCGGCGACTTGATCTCCTCGATGTTCACGGTCGCCTCCGCGCCGAACTCGCGCGCGAGCTTGAGCCGCGGCTCCTCGGGCGCACCGACGCAGATCACGCGCCCTGCTCCCATCTCGCGCGCCGCCGCGACCGCCAAAATGCCGATCGGACCCGAGCCCTGGATCACCACGGTGTCGCCCCAGGAGAAGCCGCCGGCACGGGTGGCGCGGTTGAAGGCGCGGATGCAGGAGGTCAATGGCTCGGACAGCGCGCCGAGACGAAGCGACATGTCGTCAGGCAGCTTGTAGATCTTGGTGCCCGGCAGCATGTCGAGATCGACATAGACATATTCGGCCCAGCCGCCCCACATGTGCGGCGCCTTGTCGAAGCCGAGATAGCGGCCGTAATAGACCGGCGTCAGGCACTTGTTGGCGGTTTGCGGATAGTGGATGCAGTAATAGCAATGGCCGCACGGCATCAGCGGCGGGATCATCACCTTCGATCCGACCTTGAGCGGCTTGCTCATGAAGTCCTCGGTGAACTCCTCGCCGCACTCGACGATGACCCCGCCAATCTCGTGGCCGAGCGTGAACGGCCAGGGCAGCGGCTTCGGCCAATGACCTTTCAGGATGTGCAGATCGGTGCCGCAGACACCGCAGGCACCGACCTTGATCAGCGCGGCCTTCTTGCCGACCTTCGGCCACGGCACGGTCTTGATCACGGGCTCCGAGCCCGGACCAGAGTGGGTGCAGACGCGGATCTGTTGCATGGCAGTTTCCTCATTGCCCGTCTGTTATGATTGGTTGGTGCGGGCGTGAGGCGAAGCGTATGTGAGATGCGCGGTCGTGCCAAGCGGACAGTCTTGTAGCCCGCATGAGCGCAGCGATATGCGGGAAGAGCGGCCCCGGATGTCGCTGCGCTCATCCGGGCTACGAGCGCCGCCAAAAGCTCCGCCGTCATCTCCGCACGCCCAATTGTCTTGAGCCGTCACCAGCGACCGTGTACGGACGGCGACGTCTCACCCCAGGTATTCCCTTGAACCCCCTGCCCCAAAAGTCTGCCGCCGCCTCCGGCTCGTTCGCGGCGATGAAGTCGGTGCCGTACCGGCTGCAGTTCACCGCCTATGTGCTGGCGATGATGGCCGACAATATCGAGCACGTGATCAGCTATTGGGTGGTGTTCCAGAAATTCCATTCGCCGGCGCTGGCGGGCTTTGCGGTGCTGTCGCACTGGCTGCCGTTCCTGTTGTTCTCGGTCGCGGTCGGCGGCCTTGCCGACCGGTTCGATCCGCGCCGCATCATCCAGTGCGGCATGCTGCTGTTCATCGTCGCCTCCGCCGGATGGGGTTTCTTCTTCCTCACCGACACGATCCAGATGTGGCACGCGATGCTGCTGCTGGTGATCCACGGCTGCGCCGGCGTGCTCTGGCAGACGCCGAACCAGCTCCTGCTCTACGACCTCGTCGGCCCCGCCGACCTGCCGAGCGCCGTGCGGCTGAACGCGATGGCGCGCTATCTCGGCATCCTGGTGGGACCGGCGGTCGGCGGCGTGATCATGCTGACGCTCGGCACCTCGCACGGCATCATCTTCAACACGCTGTTCTACCTGCCGATGCTGCTGTGGCTGTTCCGGGCGCCGGTGCGCGACAAGGCTACCGCCGTGCGGCGCTTTGCCGTGCGCGGCCTTGCCGACATCCTGCTGACCATGCGCGCCATCGGCACCCAGCCGGTGCTGACGGCGATGACCTGGCTCGCCGGCCTCACCTCCTTCATGATCGGCAACGCCTACCATGCCCAGATGCCGGGCTTTGCCGGCGATCTCGGCCATGGCGATCCCGGGGTCTCCTACAGCGTGCTGCTCGCGGCGGATGCGGGCGGTGCGGTGCTCGCCGCCATCGCGCTGGAATCCTGGGGACGCCTCAAGGGCACGCCGGCTACCGCGATCCTGCTGGCCATGCTCTGGAGCGTGGCGCTGCTGGGCTTTGCATTGGTGCGGGTCTATCCGATCGCGATCGTGCTGCTGTTCTTTGCCGGCTTCTTCGAGCTGTCGTTCAACACCATGGCGCAGGCGCTGGTGCAGCTGAATGCGCCGCATGACATTCGCGGCCGCGTCGTCGGTCTCTATAATATGGCGGGGCTCGGCATGCGGGCCTTCAGCGGCATCACCGTCGGGGTCGCAGGCGCGGCGATCGGCATTCATTGGTCACTCGGACTGTCCGCCGCGGTGCTGCTGGCGCTGCTGGTCCTGTTGCTGCGGCGGGCGATCAGGCCGGCTTGAGCCCTTCCTTACGGGTGTGGCTTTTCGAACGCATTGTGTCTGTCCGTTACCGCCGCACCCAATCCTAACGCGGCATTAACCCTGTGCACCTTAGGGTCGTCCCGGACTCCGCCAGGCGGGGGGTCGGGTTGTGAAAATGGCGTTGGCGAACAAGAAATTTCTTCCGGCCGCCGAGGAGCGTCGGCGCTTCCAGCGGGTGAAAGTGCACCTGCTCGGCCGCTATATGCTGCCCGACCGCCGGGAATTCCCCTGCCAGGTGATCAACATGTCGCCTGGGGGCCTCGCGCTGCTCGCCCCCGGCATCGGCAATGTCGGCGACCGCGTGGTCGCCTATCTCGACCATATCGGCCGCGTCGAGGGCAAGATCACCCGCATCATCGACAACGGCTTCGCCATGACGGTCGGGGCGACGCCCCGCAAGCGCGACAAGCTGGCCGCGCAGCTGACCTGGCTCGCCAACCGCGACATCCTCAACCTGCCGGAGGACCGCCGCCACGACCGTATCGTGCCGCGCAACCCGATCGCGGTGCTGACGCTCGAGGACGGCACCAAGATGACCTGCCGCATCATCGACCTCTCGCTCTCGGGCGCGGCCATCGCGGCGGAGAACCGGCCGCCGCTGAAATCGACGGTTCTGCTCGGCCGGGTCCAGGGCCGCGTGGTCCGAAACCTCGAGGACGGCTTCGCGCTGGAGTTCGTCCACGCCCAGCCGATCGAGACACTCGAAGAGAGCGTTACCGCGCGGTAAAGCGCGAGCACGCCAAAACCCCTGTATTTCCAGCCTCGAAGGCGGCCTCCGCGATGCGGACGCCGCCTTTTTCATGGCTTGCGACGGCCCAGGCGCGGGTTAACGCGCGGGTCCTTTGCGCCCGGAAACATCGGTTCCGGCAGCGATTCCCCGTTAATCGATAAAATTTGAATCAATTGCAGTTGTTTCAAATTTTATGAGAATTCGATTCAAGTATAAATCGAATTCGCCGCAGGTTTTACTTGTATTCGTCTCGACTTGACTTGGTCGACTTAGCGGCAACTCAAAAGCTCCGTGCGAAATGTGGTCCCAACAAGAAACGGGGGCCACAATGTTTGACTTCAGGGGACAGGGGAAAGGGCTGGCACTGGCTGCCATGCTCTTCGGGATCAGCGCGGCAGCGCAGGCCGGCGAAGGCCGTCTGCTCTACGCGAGCCTCGGTGACACCACGCGTGCACCGATCGGCTGGGTCGAGTTCTGTGCGGACAATGCCGCCCAGTGCCAGGTCGCACCGACGCAGCCGCGCGACATCGTGATGTCGCAGGCCGCATGGCGCGACCTCGTCAAGGTCAATCGCTGGGTCAACGAGACCGTGAAGCCTTTGACCGACCAGGAGCACTGGGGCGTGATCGAGAAGTGGTCGCTGCCGACCGACGGTTACGGCGACTGTGAAGACTACGTGCTGCTGAAGCGCAAGATGCTGATCGATGCCGGATGGCCCCGCGAGGCCCTGCTCATCACCGTCGTGCGCGACAAGAAGGGTGAAGGCCACGCGGTGCTGACGGTGAAGACCGACAAGGGCGAGTTCGTTCTCGACAATCAGAACGAGAGCGTCGTTGCCTGGACGGAGACCGGCTACCGCTTCGTCAAGCGCCAGTCGCAGAGCGATCCCAACGTGTGGGTCTCGCTCGGCGATACCAAGCCGGCGGTCTCCACCGCCAGCGCACGAGATTAGAAACGAGACAACAGGTTACGCGACCCGGTCACATCCCCACCCCTCCCCGTCCCAGACCGGTTCGCGCGCGCCCAGCCATCCCCCAATGGCTGGGCGCAACTTTTTTGGGGAGTCGCAGTCAGTCTTCCAACGACCACGGCACGCGCGCCGCGGTGAAATCGCGCCATGTCCCCAGCAATGATGGCTGCCCCCCGGCCGATGCATGCGCTTGCCAGCCGGCGATGGCGGCAGCGGCGATGGCGGCGTCGGGCTCGGCCCCGATCCCGTCGAGCAGGGATGCCGTGACTGCCATGTCGTTGAAGGCGCCGAGTTCCTCCTGCAAGGCTGCGAGCCGGCGCGAGAAACGTCGCACGGATTTGCGGTCTTCATACAGAGGCAGCAGGAATTCGCCGAGATAGCGGAGGCGCTTGGCCGCGAGCCGCAGGCGATGCAGCTGCTCGGGGGCAAGCGATTTGAAGCGGCGACCACGCTTGAGCACCTTGGCATGTTGCACCGACAGGACGCGCTGCGCGAAGGTCACGGCAGGCTCGGCGAGCTGGCCGAGATCTTCCGCCGCGACGTCGTTGCGCCAACCTCGCGTCTCGATCCAGCCGCCCAGGCCGATCAGGAAGACGGCGCAGCGGCGATCGGCGAGCGCATGATGCGCCTTGCGATAGGCGTCCGACTGGCGTTCGGCCGCAGCCCGGCCCAGCGCGTCGAAACCGGTGACCGAAGGACAGGCCTTTGCGATCGTCGGCAAGGTCTGCAATTGGAATACATCCCAGTCGCGCGCCGCAGACAGGTCTCGAGCCAGCCATCTGGCTTCCGATCTCAGTGCGTCGAGATTGCTGAGCGCGCCGACCGATCGCATCAGGTCGAGCGCCGAGCGCAGGCGTCGCAACGCGACGCGCAACTGATGCACGCCTTCTGGATTGCGGCCGTCCTCGGCCGCCGGCAATGACTGCAGCAAATGAAGGAAACAGGAGCGCAGGATCGTCGCGAAGGCTTCGTCCAGTGTCACGGACGGATCGAGCCGGAGTTTTCGCGGGCGCCGTGCCGAAGGCGGCTTGTCCGCGGCGAGATCGAAGCCGCGCGCGGACTTGCCGCGGATGGACGGTTTCACCGCGCCGTGCTCCGCCAGCCGCAGAGCGATCTCGTAAATCGTGCTCGCGCTGCCGCTCTTGAGCTCCAGCTCGATCTCGCTGACCGGAACCGAACGGTCGCCGGCCGTCAGCACGCCCCGGTCGAAGGCGATCTCGACCGTACCCGACGGCAGGTCGAGCATCCGCGCGTGACGATGGACATCGGCGGTGAAGACCGCTTCGAGCGGCCGGATTTCGAGCTGCCCGCGAAGCTTCTCCGGAATGAACGGCATCGCCAAGGCAAGATCGGGTGCGAGCGACGGCACGCTCGCCTCCCACTCGCCGCGGCGCAGCGGATCGTCGGCGGCATCGGTCTTCACGGTCTGCACGAAGCGCGCGCCGCTCTGGCGCACGCGAAGGCTCAGGCCGCTCCGGCGAAGCAGACGCTCGGGCGTGTCGTAGTAGACGGACTTGAGGTGTTTTCGCGCGCCCTTGTTGCGCGCGTTGGCCGCAATGACAGGAGCGGTATCGAAGTGCGCCATGCGATCGGCATCGACGAGCAGCTTGAGCTCGATTTCACCCGCGACGCGCGCAGCAGCGTTCGACTGGACTGGCTCCGGTGCAGGCAATGCATCTTGCGACGGCATCGGGTCGATCACGGCGCCCTCGACGATCGCAGGTTCCGCAACGGGCTCGGCGTCGTCACGCTGCCTGAGAAAGCCGGCGACGGCTTGCGTTCTCTTGTTGTCTCTTGAGACAGGATTCCCCTCCGGCGCGCTCGTTGTCTTGCGAGCCGGTATAGCGTCTGATTTCAACATTTCCGGTGACATGACAGTTCAATGACAGAGCGCCAGCATATAGCCGGTACGGTCCGCGAGGAATAGTCGCGTGACGTCGCAGCGCGTCATGGTCCACATGCACATGGCGCACGCCAGACATCGGCGAGGACTGTCATAATTTGCCCGGTGCTGCGAATTGAATTGCTGCCGCGCACAGTAAGTGATCGAATTGATGCGAATCTCGCGTTGCTCGAAACCGGGATGAACGCGTCAGCGAGCTTGACTCATGCTAGCCGAGAAATTCTTTCTGGTTCTGGAAACTCTTAGAAGTCACGCCTCCGACGACCGTCCCTATATTGTGACAAGCCCTGCGCGGCATCCTGCCGTTGCGGAGATTGATACCGGTCCGCGCCGCGAGGAGCGGGTTCCTGCCGATCGAGATCAGAAGCGATTCTAATCGCGTGCTCACGCTTCCAGCACATCCGCGAGCCGCAGCTCGTCGGCGGCGGGATCCTTCAGGAACAGCTCGGCCTCGATCTCGTTCAGATGCGAGAGCATCTGCGCGCGCGCCCTCGCCTTGTCCCGCGCGCGGATCGAGGTGACGATCTCGGCGTGATGATCGGTGCCGCAGGCCGGCGTGTCGTGGCGGCGGTAAAGCAGGATGATCAGCGAGGAGCGCGCGATCAGCTCCTTGAGGAAGCCGAGATAGATGCTGTGACCGCTCATCTCGGCGACGAGCTTGTGAAATTCGCCGGAAAGCCGGACCGAGGCGCGCGCGTCGCCGCGCCGCTCGGCCTCGCGCTCTTCGGCGAGATGTTGCTGGAGACGATCGAGCCAAACCGGCGATGCCGCGTCGATGGCGTGATCGACGATGGTGGGCTCGATCAGGCGGCGCGCCTCGAACACTTCGCGGGCATCGGCCGGTGTCGGGCGCGCGACGAAGGCGCCGCGGTTCTTCTCGATGCTGACGATGCCTTCATGCGCGAGTTGCTGCAGCGCGGTGCGGACCAGCGTGCGGCTCGCGCCATAGATCTCGCCGATCTCGTCCTCGCCGAGCTTGGTGCCCGGCAACAGGCGATGCTCGAGGATCGCGGCGGTCACACCCTCCCTGATGCGGCCGACGCGATCGCTCGCATCTGGCGCGTCGGATTTGGGGCGAGACTTGGCAGCCATGGTGAGTGGGCTCGATCGACGACGTTCGCCTCGAATGGTAGTCGACCAGCTGTATCCAATCACAGGCGAAACTTTATACAATCGACGCCTGTTTTGTGTGCAGAAGACTGCGTCGGCGGCGGGCGGCCAAGTCCCCGGGGATTCGATCTAACGATCTGACTCCGCTGCACAGTTTCGGAATTCGGCCTTTGGGCGGGCGTTTGGCACGGACCTTGCGGAGAGAGGCCGCAAGCACCGCCCTTCCCTGGACATGCCATGGCCACTCCCGCCGCCCTCGAACTGGTCGCCGTCACCAAGCGCTACGACACGACGCTGGCGGTCGACACCGTCAATCTGAAGATTCCGGCCGGCACCTATTGCTGCCTGCTCGGCCCGTCCGGCTGCGGCAAGACCTCGACCCTGCGGATGATCGCGGGCCACGAGGCGGTCAGCGCGGGCGACATCATCCTGGGCGCACAGAACGTCACCGACCTGCCGCCGGCCGAGCGCGGCACCGCCATGATGTTCCAGTCCTACGCGCTGTTTCCGCATCTGTCCGTGATCGACAACGTCGCCTTCGCCCTGAAGATGCGCGGCATCGACAAGCCGACGCGGCACAAGCGCGCCGGCGAGCTGCTCGAACTGGTGGCGATGAGCCAATATGCCGGCCGTCTGCCGGCGCAGCTCTCGGGCGGCCAGCAGCAGCGCGTGGCGCTCGCCCGCGCGCTGATCACCGAGCCGCAGATCCTGCTGCTCGACGAGCCGCTCTCGGCGCTCGATCCGTTCCTGCGGGTGAAGATGCGCGGCGAACTGAAGCGGCTGCAGCGCGAGCTCGGCATCAGCTTCATCCAGGTCACCCACGGCCAGGAAGAGGCGATGGCGCTCGCCGACCACATCGTGGTGATGAACCAGGGCAAGATCGAGCAGCAGGGCACCGCGCGCGAGATCTTCCACCATCCCCGCACCGAATTCGTGGCGCGCTTCATCGGCGGCCACAACGTGCTCAGCGACGCCGGCAAGCTCATCGCCGTGCGCGCCGATCAGCTCGGCATCAAGCCGTTCACTGACGGCGCGTTCGGCGCGCCGGCGCTGCTGACCCAGACCGAGTACCAGGGCTCCTACATCGCCGTCTCGCTCACGCTCGAGGACGGCACCGCCCTGTTCTCCCACGTTCCCGAAGCCACTTTCGACGTTCACCCGTTCCGTCCGGGCGATCGCGTGCTGGCCACCTGGGATCCCGCCAAGGCGCAACGTCTGCAATAGCGCCGATCGATCACTGGAAATGCGCAACAGAGGAGTGACTGACATGAGCAAGACCACTGGGACGAAGGGCGTCAGCCGCCGCACGCTGCTCAAGGGCACCGCGGGACTCGCCGGCCTTGCCGCCGGCTCCGGCGCCATCACCGGCTTTCCCTATGTGAAATCGGCCGACGCGAAGGTGCTGCGCTATCTCGGCACTGCCGTGAACGAGGGCGACGACATCTCCAAACAGTGCCTGAAGGACACCGGCATCAAGATCGAATACATCACCGCGACCACCGACGACGTCACCAAGCGCGTGATGACCCAGCCAAACTCCTTCGACGTGCTGGACACCGAATATTTCTCGCTGAAGAAGATCGTGCCGTCGGGCAACATCCTCGCCCTCGACGCGAAGAAGATCAAACAGTTCGACAACATCACGCCCGTCTTCACCAAGGGCGAGACGCCCGGCGGCAAGAAGATCGGCGGCCAGGGCACCGCGCCCTGGAAGGTGCTCTACCTCGAAGGCAAGGACTCCAAGAAGTTCGCGACGTCGGCGACCGAGTTCGTCACGCTGATCCCGACCGTCTACAACGCCGACACGCTCGGCATCCGTCCCGACCTGATCAAGCGGCCGATCAGTTCCTGGTCCGAACTGCTCAACCCCGAATTCAAGGGCAAGGCCTCGATCCTCAACATCCCCTCGATCGGCATCATGGATGCCGCGATGGTCGTGGAAGCCACCGGCAAGTACAAATATGCCGACAAGGGCAACATGACCAAGGAAGAGATCGATCTCACCATGAAGGTGATGACCGAAGCCAAGAAGGCCGGCCAGTTCCGCGCCTTCTGGAAAGACTTCAACGAGAGCGTCAACCTGATGGCGTCGGGCGAGACCGTAATCCAGTCGATGTGGTCGCCGGCGGTGACGAAGGTGCGCTCGATGGGGATCGCCTGCACCTTCCAGCCGCTGAAGGAAGGCTACCGCTCCTGGGCGTCGGGCTTCTGCGTCTCCAAGGGCGTGTCGGGTGCGAAGCTCGACTGGGCCTACGAGTTCGTCAACTGGTTCCTGTCCGGCTATGCCGGCGCCTATCTCAACCGCCAGGGCTACTACTCCGCCGTGCTCTCCACCGCCAAGGCGAACATGGAGCCCTACGAGTGGGCGTACTGGATGGAAGGCAAGCCGGCCGAGAAGGACATCAAGGCGCCCGACGGCTCGCTGCTGGAGAAGGCCGGCGCCGTGCGCGACGGCGGCTCCTATGAGGACCGCATGGGCGGCGTCGCCTGCTGGAACGCGGTGATGGACGAGAACGACTACATGGTCCGCAAATGGAATGAGTTCATCGCGGCGTAACGGAGATGTCGGAAGAAGTCCTGCAACAGGCATCCCCGGGCTTGATCCCGGGGTCGGGCACAGCGCGCGCGGCCAAGCCGACGCGCCTGTCGCCGTCGTTCGTCTCCTGGCTTCAGGCCGGGCCGATGATGCTGGTGTTTTTGGCCTTCTTCCTCATCCCACTCGTCTTCGTCGTCATCGTCTCGTTCTGGGACTACAACGAATACCAGCTGCTGCCGGCTTTCTCCGGCCGCGGCTACACCGACACGTTCGAGGGCTGCATCGCGCAGCTCCCCGAGCTCTGCACGATCGGCAAGACCTATCTGAAGACGCTGAAGCTCTGCTTCATGGTCTGGGCGATCACGTTGTTCATCGGCTTCTGGGTCGCCTATTTCCTCGCCTTCCACGTGAAGTCCAAGACCTGGCAGATGGGCTTGTCGCTGCTCTGCACGATCCCGTTCTGGACCTCCAACGTGATCCGCATGATCGCCTGGATTCCGCTGCTCGGGAGGAACGGCCTCGTCAATTCCGGTCTCGTGAAGACAGGCCTGGTCAGCCATCCCGTCGAATGGCTGCTGTTCTCCGAATTCTCCGTCGTGCTGGCGCTGGTGCACCTCTTCACCTTCTTCATGGTGGTGCCGATCTTCAATTCCATGATCCGGATCGACAAGTCGCTGATCGAGGCCGCCTATGACGCCGGCGCCACCGGCTTCCAGACGCTGGTCAACGTCATCATCCCGCTGGCGAAGCCCGGCATCGTGATCGGCTCGATCTTCGTCATCACCATCGTGATGGGCGATTTCATCACCATCGGCGTGATGGGCGGCCAGCAGATCGCGGCGGCCGGCAAGATCATCGAGACCCGGGTCAACGCGCTGCAATTCCCGGCCGCCGCCGCCAACGCCGTGATCCTGCTCGTCATCACCTTCCTGATCATCACCATGATGTCGCGCATCGTCGACATCAAGAAGGAGCTCTAGAGCATGAAGGAAGGACGCCCGCGCTCGTTCTACGTGCTCGCGATCTTCTTCGCGGCCTATGTGCTGTTTCTCTACGGCCCGATGATCGCGATCTACGTGCTGTCGTTCCAGGGGCCGTCGGGTGGCCTCACCTTCCCGATGAATGGCGTGTCGACGTTCTGGATCGCAAAACTGTTCCAAGGCACCGGCATCGTCGATCTCGGCGCGGCGTTCCGCCGCTCGCTGCTGCTCGGCGTGATCGTGATGATCGTCACCGTCGTGCTGTCGGTCGCGGCCGGCATGGCGTTCCGCAGGAAGTTCAGGGCACAGAGCATCCTGTTCTATTCCGCGATCGCGAGCCTCATTGTTCCCTCGATCATCACCTCGCTCGGCATCTCCCTCGAATTCCGCATCATCGACGATTTGATCAAGGCGCATTGGAACGAGAATTTCGAGACCTCGATGGGCCTGCTGACGTCGGGTCTCGGCGCGCATCTGACCTGGACGCTGCCGTTCGGCCTGCTCATCATGTTCGCGATCTTCAACCGCTTCGATCCCAGGCTCGAGGAAGCCGCGCGCGATCTCGGCGCCACGCCGTGGCAGACTTTCCGCCACGTCGTGCTGCCGATCATCCTGCCCTCGGTGATCGGCATCGGCCTGTTCGGCTTCACGCTGTCATGGGACGAGCTTGCCCGCTCCAGCCAGGCGATCGGCGCGGTGAACACGTTGCCGCTCGATCTGCAGGGCCTCACCACCACGGTGACCAACCCCGACATCTACGCGCTCGGCACCGTGATCTCCGCCGTGTCGTTCACGGTGATCACGCTTGCGCTCGGCACCATCCACATGCTCAACAAGCGGCAGGCGGCCAAGGGTTCGGACGCCGGTAAAGGGCTCGTCTGACAAGAGGATTGTCTGTTCCGATGCGGCTGCACGTCGTCAATCCCAACACCACTGCATCGATGACGGCGAAGATCGCCGATGCGGCACGCAGCGTCGCCCTGCCCGGCACGGTGATCGACGCGCGGCAGCCGGCGATGGGGCCGGTCTCGATCGAGGGATTCTACGACGAAGCCTTCGCCGTGCCCGGCATGCTCGGCTGCATCCGCGAGGCCGACCGCGACGGCGCCGAGGCGCACATCATCGCCTGCTTCGACGACACCGGCCTCGATGCCGCGCGCGCGGTCGCGAAGGCGCCGGTGATCGGCATTGGCGAAGCCGGTTTCCACATGGCGAGCCTGATCGCCGCACGCTTTGCGGTGGTGACGACGCTCGGCGTTTCCATCGTGCCGATCGAGCATAATTTGCGGAAATACGGACTCGCGGAGCGCTGCGCCCGGGTTCGCGCCGCCGAGGTGCCCGTGCTCGCGCTCGAAGAGCGCAACACGGTCGCGCTCGGCAAGATATCCGCGGAGATCACGGCCGCGATCCGCGACGACCGCGCGGAGGCGATCGTGCTCGGCTGCGCCGGCATGGCCGATCTCGCCGGCGAGCTCGCCGCCACGCATGGCCTGCCCGTCATCGACGGCGTCGCGGCTGCAGTGACCCTGGCGGAATCACTGGTCCGGCTGGGGCTGAAAACCTCCCGGCTCGGGCCCTATGCGGCGCCGCGCACGAAGACCTATACGGGGCCGTTTTCGGAGTTCGAGCCTTAGGCTTGGCTCACCGGGCCGGCCGCTCCGTGCAGACGGCTCAGCGACCGGCACCCCTTCCTTAGGGCTCGCCGGTCGCCGATCTTGGGTCTGCAAGTTTATCGCGCTACTCGGTCTGCTCCACCGCAGCAGGCATCTTCGCCACCGACATCAGCGATCGCGCGACCTGGTTGAGCAACTGATCCGCGTTCTCCTCCTCTGCCAGCGACTTCGACAGCAGGGCGACGATGGCGCTGTGACGCAGTTGTTGGGCAAGGTTGCGGGCGGTGCTGTAGCCGGCGATCTCGTAATGCTCGACACGCTGCGCCGCGCCGATCAAGGCGAGGTCGGCGGCCGCGTCCTCTTTCTTTTCACCTTCGTCGATGATCTCCTGCCCTTCCGCGACGAGGCCCATCATGCCCTTGCAGGGCTTGGCCCGCGGGGTCTTGCCGAGCATTTCGAAGCATTCGTTGATACGCTCGATCTGGGCCTCGGTCTCGGCGAGATGCAGCTCGAACAGTTCGCGCAGTTGATCGAAGCGCGCCGCTTCCGCCATTTTCGGCAGCGCCTTCGTCAGTTGCTTCTCAGCGTGAAGGATATCGCGAAGCTCGTCGAGCAGGAGATCGCCGAGCCCGGTTTCGTCCGCCGGCGGTGAACTCTCGGTCACGATGCCGCTCGCGGGTCCCGGTTCGCCGGCCTGGATCGCGGGCGATTCGGTGAAGACCCAGTCGCCGCCTTCGTTCCAGGGGCCGCGGGTGTCGATCTCGCCGTGATCGCCGGCTCCCGTCGAATCGTTGAAGAACTGGTCAACCAGACCCGGCGTCGGCGCGATGCGGCCGATGCTGAAGGCGGGCTTTTCCATGCTCTCGAGCGCCAGCGCGAACGCCTTCATGTGGGTGATCTCGCGGGTCATCAGGAATTGCAGGGCATCCTTGCTGCCGGCGTCATCGCAGAAATTGATCAGCCGCTCGTAGACGATCTTGGCCCGCGCTTCGGCTGCGATGTTGCTGCGCAAATCGACATCGAGCTCGCCGGTGATCTTTAGATAGTCCGCAGTCCAGGCGTTGCCTTGCGAATTGAACAGGTTGACGCCGCCGCCTCCGGCGATCGCGATCAACGGATCGGCTTCGGCCGCCTGACGATCGAACTTCGACGGCTTCAGATGCATGCGCGCCAATGTGCCGACAACTTCCAGATGGCTCAGTTCTTCCGTGCCGATGTCCATCAACAGATCCTTGCGGTCAGGATCCTCGCAGTTGAGGCCCTGAATTGAATATTGCATGGCGGCGGCCAGCTCACCGTTGGCGCCACCGAATTGTTCGAGCAGCATGTTGCCGAAGCGAGGGTCCGGCTCGTCGACGCGAACGGTGAACATGAGTTTCTTGACGTGGTGATACATGGAGGAGAAGCCTCGAGTTTGGGGAGAGATCGACTCCCGAACGGACCCGCATTGCGGTTGTTCCTATCGCGATGAAGAGCGCAGCCCCGCGACAACGCGTGTCGACTGACCTCGCGACGCACGCGGACGAGGTCGGATCCGACAAAGGGAAGTTTCGTCGGGCACGCGCGAAGGCGCAGGAGGCGTTGAGCAAGGCCTGGAAGAAAGGGAGGGTCCGCTCCCGTCTCTACCGGGCTGACGGAGATGCCGCAGGCGGTGCGGCATGGCTTGGCCCGTTCTCTTCGGAGCGGCCTTCGCCGGGGCTATGCATCCGTATTTTTACGGAAGTCACCTTCGATAGGCACGATCACCCTGCCCGGGGGCTGGATCGGCTGTGTTTTTTGCCCCTCAGCCTCTTTTTGGTCCCAATTGTTGCCGAACAGTAACACTTTCGGGACCTCCCGGCCGCGCCCTGTTCTGCGTTCTCGTGCTGCCGCTCTTCGCCAATCACCAAGTTTCAATTTGGGTTTTGTCAGCGATGATCGATCTCGCCCAGGACACACCGTCCAATCCCCTGCTTCGCCTTGGCGCTCAGCCGATCGCGCTGACCGCCGCCGCCCTGCTCCTGCTGATCGCCGGCGTGACCTCGATCGCGATCTGGCGGGCCTATACCGGCGCCGCCCCTGAGCCCGACCGGGTGGTGGCATCGCGACAACTCCAGGCCCGGACCGCGCAGGCGTCCGAGCAACTGGTCGAGAAGACCAAGGGACTGGAGGCGACCCAGCAGGAATCGATCGACCAGCTCCAAGTGGTGCAGGATCAGCTGCAGACCATGAAGCGGCTGATGGCGGCACAGCAGGCCGACACCAAGCGCCTGTCCGAGCAGGTGGCGTCGCTCAACGAATCCATCGACGGCCTGCGGCAATCGTTTGCCAGCGCGCGGTCCACCGACGTCGAAACGCCCACGGTTACCCGTAGGAAACCGGCCCGGCACCGCGTCCATATCAGCGCACGGAAGCGCTCGCGCGGCTGAAAAGCCCACGGCGGGACTAATTTTTTCCACTTGTGAACTGGATCACATTCCTCCGTATGATTCCGCGCGATGCTCGCGGTTACCGGATGGCGTGAGCCGATTTCAATGTCCGGGGCTGGCAAGGTCGTTGACGGTATACTGCGTCAACGGCCTTGTTTTTTGGTCGGTCAACCTTTCACCGAGCCGCTATTCCTGTCGCCAAGCCGCTATTCGCAGACGTCCACGCGACGGTATCGCCATCCGGCTGGGGTCCTGACGCGCTTCCGCGCCACGTAGCAGCCGCCATAGCCATCGTTGTAGGCAGGACCATAGTCGTCGGGAACGGCGTAATAGGGGTAGCCGTAGCCATAGCCGTAATAGCCGCCGTACAGGCCGGCACCGGCGATGCCCGCCCCGATCCCCACGCCCGGCCAGAAGCCGCCCCCATGCCAGTGGCCACCATGGCCCCAACCGCCACCATGCCCCCAGCCACCGTGTCCAAATCCGCGCGCCTCGGCCGCCTGCGGCACCGACAAGCCGATTGCCGCGACGGCCAGCGCCGCCATCATCATCCTGCGTAACATTACTCGATCCTCTGCGTGGAAACGCTCCACGCTTCAAAGCGGGGACCAAGCTAACGTTATCGGGGCAGTCCGGACAGCCACACTGCCTCACTTCCCCGCGAGCATTCAGCAGCCGCGGCAGATGCTCTTGAGCTTCTTGTCGAGCATGCGATTCTCGGCGGCGACGGCCGCATCTGTCCCACCGCCCGTGGCGGCGCCGCCTCCGCCGCCCCGGCCTGACGACTGCGCCGTGCCGAGACTGTTGGTGCCGGGCGATGAGGCGGACGAATTGGCGACACCGCCGGTCGATCCCGCCGCTCCACCGCTCGATCCGGCAGATCCGCCGGCCGCCTGCGCGAAGGCGACGGCGGGCATCGCCGCCAGCGCGAAGATCAGGATCATGGTCTTGAGGGAGGCAGTTGCGGGCGACGTGGCCATCGGAAATCTCCTTTCCCGGTCAACCGCCGCTGCGAAGCTCAGTTCCGGAACAATTGCCGCGCCATCAGCTTGAAAGCTCGAGGAGACCAGTCACGATGACCGATCGCGATCCCTTTGCGGAGGGCGAACGCGCCGCGCGCGAAAACATTCCAGCCGAGGCCAATCCCTATCAAAACGGCAGCGACGAACATGCGCTGTGGGTCGCCGGCCACGAGAGGGTCGCCGGCGCCATCGAGGCCGGCGAATCCGAAGGGCGCTGACGCGCCGCAGCCGCGGCGCAAGCGACGTTACGCGGCCGCCACCAACTTCTCGGTGCGGTCCTCGACCATGGTCACGAACATGTGGGACTCTTCGCCCGCGCCGCCAATCTGAACCCGGCGCGCGGAGATCACGCGACGCCCGCGCGTGGGATTGTCGATGGTGTCGATGATCGGCTCGAGCTGCTGCTTCTGCGCGAGCAGTTGCTGGTCGCGCCGTTCGATCAGCTCGGCCGCATCGGGGGAGAACAATTCCCGCGCGGTCTTGCCGATGATCTCGCTGCGCGCCATGCCGATCATCTTCTCGGCGGCCTTGTTGACGAAGACGTAGCGCAAATTGCGCGCATCCTTGGCGATGATGCCCTCGGCCACGTTCTCGATGATGGTGGCGAGGAAGCGCTCCATGCGCTGGAGAATGCGCTCATGCTGACGCTGCTCGGTGACATCCTCCTGCACCGACACCCAGCCGCCGCCGTCCATCGGACGCTCGTAGATCTTGATGGTGCGGCCATCGTTCAGGGCGATCTCGTAAGACGCCGGCTCGCGCTTGTCGATCCGGTCGATGACCGCCGCGACGTATTTCGCGACGTTGCCGCTGAACAGTCCGCTCTCGACCCGATGCTGGAGGATCTCCTCGAGCGTCGATCCGGCCTGGATCGTCTCGGGCAGATTGTAGATCCGGCGGTAGTTGGAGTTCATCGCGACCACGTTGGCCTTGCCGTCGAGCATGACCAGACCTTGCGGCATGCTGTTGATCGCGGCCGAAAGCTGCCACTTCTTGGCCTGGTACTTGTCGTTGAAATTGTCGCGCTCGGTTCTCGCCGCGTCACGCGCCTGCGCGGTGCCGAGCTCGAGCTCCTCGAGCTCGAAGATGCGTGCAACGGCGTCGCGGAAATTCTGCACGGCGCGCGCAAGTCGCCCGATCTCGTCGTGACGGCCGAGATGCGGCACCTCGCTCTTGACGTCGCCTTGCGCGATCCGGTCGGTCGCCTGCGTGATATCGGCCAGCGCACCGACCACGGAGCCGCGCATGACAACGACGTTCAGTCCCGCGAACAGCAGCGCCGCAAGCCCCAGCGCGAACAGATAGGCCGCCGCGTAGCGGTTCTCGTCGGCGAGCGCGTCGGCATCGAGGGCGCGCTGCCTGTAGATCCGCTCGAGCGCCTCGAGGTCCGTGTTGAGCTGGCTGCGCAGCGTCCTGTTGGCGGTGTTGTCGCCCCATTCGCGCGCCGCCGCGGAGCTGATCTCCATGCCGCGCCGCGCCAGCTCCTGGCGAAACGTGATGAATTGCGCGATGCGCTGGCGGAAGGCGCCGAACAGCTCGGCATCGTCGTCGCTGACGGTGCGCTCCATGCTCTTGACGGCGTCGGCCAGCTCGCGGTTGCGCCGGACCAGCCCGTCCGCGAACGGCATCATCGCACGGCGATCGGTGGACATGTAGATGCCGCGCGACTCCATCACGGCGGCGTAGATCAGCGCGTTGATGCGGCCGACATTGATCGCGGCCGCCGCGGAAGACGAATGCATGTGTCGATACGTCGTCTGCAGGCGCACGGACTGCACCGACATCACCAGCAGGAAGGTGGTGACGATCGCGAGAAAGGCAGCAATGCTGTAGACCTTCTCCGCAACGCTCAGCGTATCGGCGCCGCGCGCGAAGCGAACGAATTTCTTCAATAGATTGGTGCCGGAAGCGAGGCCGGATCCCAATGCAGCGTCCATGGCGCCGCCCTCCCTGGTTGAAACATCCCAGGCTACCGCCTGCGGTGCTAGCGGGGGCTTAAGGTTTCAACCAGTATTGTTACGGCATGGAACCGGGACGGCGGGACCCGACCGGGCACCGCCTGGGCGTCAGCCGATCCGCTTCAGCCCCTTCTGGAAGCGCGGACCATTGGCGGCATAGAACTTGGCCGCGCTTCCCATGCGCTGCACCTGGGCATCGTCGAGCGTACGCAGCACACGGGCGGGCGAGCCGATGATGAGCGAGCGTTCCGGAAACTCCTTGCCCTCGGTGATGACGGAACCGGCACCGACGATGCTGTTGCGGCCGATCCTGGCGCCGTTCATCACGATCGAGCCCATGCCGACGAGAGCGCCCTCCTCGATGGTGCAGCCGTGCAGGATGACGTTGTGGCCGACCGTGCAGTTCTTGCCGACGACGAGCGGGAAGCCGAGATCGGTGTGACAGGTCGAGCCGTCCTGCACATTGGCGCCCTCGCCGATCTCGATCCACTCATTGTCGCCGCGCAGCACAGCGCCGAACCAGACGCTGGCCCCTGGCTTCAGGCGCACGCGGCCGATCACGGTCGCGGTGTCGGCAATGAAGTAATTGCCGTCGGCGGGAAGGTCGGGCGCCTGCCCGTCGAGCTCGTAGATCGCCATGGAGGTCTCCTGTCGCGTCGCGCACAGGCATAGCCAAACCGCAGCTCCGACGCAAAGGGCCGCCGTGAAGGCGGCGCCTGACGCGCTGGTCTCAGCCCAGAACGCCGGCCGCGCGCAGCGTCATCAGGAAGAAGGTGCCGCTCATCATGCTCCAGAAGCCGGCGATGACGGTCGCCATCATCACGAACTCGGCGCGGCGGGTCTCCACCCGCATGCCCCGGAGCGTGTTGCGCATGATGATGAAGGGCGCGGCGAACACCAGGAACGGAACTGCCGCAAAGGTCTTCGGCGCCACGCCGTCCTGCAGCAGGCCGAAGCCCGCGGGCCGGTGCGCGACCGCCTGGTATCCGTTCACGAGCGCGCCCGCGAGCGCGAAACCGATGCAAATCGAGAACAGGGTATTGAAAGCTTCAGGTGTCATCGGAACGGTCCGCCCTTACGCAACGCCACCGCCTTCCTGTGACAAAGAGTGCCGGTTAACGCTACATTATCCTTAAGGGAAGGTTAACGACGTCGCCCGGGAAGCGCAGGGCCGCCCCCGCCCGCCGCAGATGCGGAACGCTGCGCGAAAACGCCGCCCCGTGGCATATTCCCCGCTGATTCGTCGGCCACCGGCCGACATCCGGTTCGACCCAGCGCAAGCTCATGACGGTGTTTTCGGCAGCTTCCCTCAGATCCCCACGCACGCGCACCCGGGCGCATGTCGTGCCGATCCTGCTCGGCAGCGCGGCGGCATTGGGCGCGGTCGCGCTGGTCGCCTATCTGTTGTGGCCGACCTGGGGCGCAGGTGGCGCGAACGCCCCGGACAAGCTGCCGGTGAGCATCGGCGGCACGCTGTTCAACCTGCCGGTGACCGCGATCCGCATGAAGATCCAGCGCCACTCCGGGCCGCAGGAGCGGATCGACCTCGACTTCCTCTACCCCTCACTGGAGCCGCCCGGCGCGCCGAAGCACGTCACCGCCGATACGGTGGAGACGGCGGTGCAGTCGATCGATCGCATCTTCCTGTCGATCTCGGCGCATCACGACGCGCTCTCGCCCGAGCAGCGCACCGCCACCATTTATCCGCGCTATCTCGACCAGGCGGCAGTGTCGCCCGCTGACGGCCTGACGATGCGGATGTTCCGCAGCGATACGCCTTACGGCAGCGAGGATCTCTATTCGGCGGCGAGCCCGGCGCTGACCGCGCGCTGCACGCGCGATGCGGCGACGCCCGGCATGTGCCTGTCCGAACGCCGCGTCGGCGGCGCCGACCTCACCTTCCGCTTTCCGCGCAGCTGGCTGTCGCAATGGCGCGACGCGGCGGAAGCGATGGACAGGCTGACCGCGCAATTGCGCGGGCCGAAGGGCTGAGCGCGGGCGCGTACGCCCAAAGCAAAAACTGCAAAACAACCCCATGCACAGTAGCAAGTGCTTGGCGCACTTCGTATTTTTCGAAGGAAATTTTCGGGCGATTTGGCATCTTCGTCATTGCGAGCGCAGCGGCGCAGCGAAGCAATGACGGCGTGGAAAGAGCGCGGCTCAATCTCGGTGCGTGCCCCGGACGCAGCGCAGCGTCGCTTCGACGGTGCGCTGCAGAGCCGGGGCCCATGTTGGAGAGGCGCCGTGGAGCTTCTGGGTCCCGGCTCTGCACTGCAACGCTGAAGGCGTTGCAGTGCGTCCGGGACACGAGAGCGCACAGAGACTATTCCTGATCGACGAGATCGTCTTCGAGGATCGCCATCTGGAACTGGAAGGAGCGATCATCGTCCTCGTCGTCGACAAAGAGAACGCCGATGAATTCCTCGCCGATATAGACTTCGGCGGAATCGTCCTTCTTCGGCCGCGGCACGACGCGGATCTTGGGATTGCCGAATACGCGCTTCAGATACGCATCGAGCTTTCTGACTTCTTTGACGTCCACGGCAAGTCTCCGATCGAAATTGGTCGGCGGGTTTTAGGACGAGATGCGGCGAACCGCCAGCATGAATTGCCAAAGAATTTGGGGACGAAAAGGGCCTGAAAAATCCGGCCCTTGCACGCGAGCTCAGAGCCCCATGTCTCAAAGTCCCATGTCTCAAAGTCCCATGGCGTTGATCATCTGATCCATGGTGCGCGACGGCTCGGCACAGCCGGCCTCGCCGACGATCTTGGCCGGCACGCCCGCGACCGTGACGTTGTGCGGCACGGGCTTGACCACGACCGAGCCGGCGGCGATGCGCGCGCAATGGCCGATCTCGATGTTGCCGAGGATCTTCGCGCCGGCGCCGATCAGGACGCCGTGACGAATCTTCGGGTGACGATCCTCGTTCTCCTTGCCGGTGCCGCCGAGCGTGACGCCATGCAGGATCGAGACGTCGTCCTCGATCACAGCCGTCTCGCCGCAGACGAAGCCGGTGGCGTGGTCGAGGAAGATGCCGCGGCCGATGCGCGCGGCGGGATTGATGTCGGTCTGAAACACCGCCGAGGCGCGGCTCTGCAGGTAATACGAAAAATCCTTGCGGCCCTTCAGATAGAGCCAGTGTGCCAGACGATGGGTCTGGATGGCGTGGAAGCCCTTGAAGTAGAGCAAGGGATCGATGAAGCGCGAGGTCGCGGGATCGCGGTCGTAGACGGCGACAAGATCGGCGCGGAAGGCGTTACCGAGATCGGGATCGTCGCGCAGGGCGTCCATATAGGCCTGGCGCACCAGGTCGCCCGACAGCGCGGAATGATCGAGCCGCTCGGCGACGCGGTGGATCACCGAATCTTCCAGGCGGCCGTGATGCAGCACCGACGAATAGATGAAGGTCGCAAGCTCCGGCTCGCGACGGACGATGTCCTCCGCTTCGCCCTTGATCCGGTCCCAGATCGGATCGAGCGATGCGAGCTTTCCTCCCGGATTGACCTGATGCACTGCCATGGAATTGCTCTCCGGGATTTGCTCGTTCGAATAGACCCGTTTCACCGGTTCTATAGCATAGTCTAGGCGGCAAAGTCCTGACGGGCTTGCCTGAGAGTGAACAGCACCTTGCCCCGCCAAAGCACGCCAAGACGTTGAAACACAAGAGTTTCTTCTGACGCCCCCAAGTGGCAAGGTCGGCTCAAAGTGGTCAGAGTTTTGCCAAATTCAAGCCGGGCGGCGTCAAACTATTGGTGAATTCTCATCCAGCCGTTATTGCGAGCATGCTCGACAAGCGAGGACGGGACGATTTGAGCATCACCACCGATCAATTGCGCGCGCGCGCCGCGGGCTCGTTTTGGCTGCGTCTGGCGGCGGTGGCCCTGCCCCTGCTGATGATCGCGCCGGCGTTCTGGAACGGCTATCCGCTGTTGCAATGGGATACCGGCGGCTATCTGGCGCGTTGGTATGAGGGTTATCTCGTCCCCAGCCGCTCCACGGTGTTCGGCCTCTATCTGCATTATGGCGAGAGTTTTGGCTTCTGGATCAACCTCGCGGTCCAGTCGCTGGCGACGCTGTGGCTGCTGCAGCTGACGCTGCGCGTGCTCTCGATGATGCAGACCTTCCGCTTCGTCGCCATCAGCCTCTGCCTGATCGTGTCGACCGCGCTGCCCTGGCTTGCGAGCATGCTGCTCACCGACATCTTTGCCGGGCTGTCGATCCTGTCGCTGTTCCTGCTGATTGTGGGCGCTGCGCGGATCTCGACACTGGAAAAGATCTCGCTGTTCGTCTTCACCGCCTTTGCCGCCGCGACCCACAGCGCGACGCTCGGCGTGCTGCTGGGGCTTTGCGCCGTGGGCTGGATGACACGGCCGTTTCTCAAAGCCCGACTTCCGCTCGCCGGCTTGACGCAGGCGAGCCTCACCATCGTCGCGGGCGGGTTGATGCTGGTCTCCGCGAATTATGCGTTGTCGGGCAAGGTTGCATGGACGCCAGGCGGCTACGGCGTCGCCTTCGGCCGCATGATGCAGGACGGCATCGTCGCGCGTTACCTCAACGACCATTGCCCGCGCGAGACATTCAAGCTCTGTCCCTACCGCAACGAATTGCCGGCGACCGCGGACGAATTCCTGTGGGGCAACAGCATGTTCAACACGCTCGGCCGCTTCGAAGGCATGAACGACGAGATGGGTTACATCGTCGTGCACGCGCTCGCCGACTATCCGGCCTGGCAGGCCGGCGCGGCGCTCCGCGCGATGGGGCAGCAATTGCTGCATGTGGCGACCGGCGAAGGCACCAACGGCTGGATCCCGCACACCCGCGGCATCATCGAGCGCTACATCCCCTCGCAGGCCGCGCCGATGCGCGCGGCGCGGCAGCAGCATTGGGGGCTCGATTTCGACTACGTCAACTGGCTGCATGTGCCCGTCGCGCTGGCCTCGATGCTGGCGCTGGTCGCGCTGCTCGCGCATGCGCTGGCGAACCGCCGGCTCGACGACCTGACATTGCTGGCGGCAACCGTGACGCTGGCGCTGCTCGGCAACGCCTTCATCTGCGCAGTGATCTCCGGCCCGCACGACCGCTACGGCGCGCGGATGGTGTGGGTCGCGACCTTCGTGGTCCTGATGGCGCTGACACGGCGGTTCGGCGACGACATCAAAGCGCGCGATGATTTGTAAATGCTATATCTGCAGATCAAGATGGCCAGATGACAAGTTCCCGGTCATGCCGGCCGGACCGAGCCACAAACTAAACCGGACAAGCCGGCGTTGATCTGCTAACTTCGGGAATGACAAAATTCCTTGCCGTCGTCCTGCTGACAACCCTCCCTGCTTTCGCACAAACAGAACAGCCCACCGGCAAGCTGCCGCTGTCGGACCGCGAGCAGGTCAAATCCGATCGTGCGAAGGCGGCTGAAGAGGAGAAAAGCTCCACGGCAGCCCGCCCCTGGGACCGCGACGCCGAGGGCAAGAGGCCATGGGAGCGGAAGAACAGTTTGCCATCCGCCGCAAACCCGAAGCCATGACCGTCGCGGCCGGCTTCACGGGGCAGCCCCCTGCGCCGGAGCGTCGCGTCGAACAAGGATGATTTGACTTAGGAACGCATCGGAAGCCCGGTGCTTGTCATACGCCCCCCTGACGGGGTGCGTTGCGGCAACCAACGGATTTCATGAGGAAGCAGGCGAACAAGCCCCATCACACACGGACCGTTTGTTTTCGGCCTTCTCAATCCCTGCTGGAAGCCGTCACGGCATGGATGGCGCATCAAAACGATCTTACGAGCTTGTCCGACGCAATCGGCCGTCTGGTCGAACTGGGACTTGCATCCGACACCCACGGAGATCGGCAGAAGCGGCGCGCCCGGAAAATGGCCGGCGACGCCATCGATGGCATGAGCGACATGGCGACGACAGCAAACGACCGCGCAAGCCGAAAGCGCGATCTGATCGAAGGCCCCGAAGAGTTCGACGGGGTGCGCCTCGATCGGCCGAAAAACAACAAGCGCGGTCAGGCCTCCCCGCTAACACATGACGAGGGATAAGCTATGAAGCAGCCTTATCGAACACCCGCGATCAGCGCGGCCAACAAGTTCTTCAAGCAGACGCCGGAAAAGATCTCCACCGATTACGAGAAGGCCGAACTGGCCCTCTACACCAACATGGAGCGGCTGAAGGCTGAACGTCTGGCACGAGAGGCCGAGCGGCGCGCGCAGCGCGACGTGAAGCAATAGGCCGTGTCCCGATTTTACTTCGACATCCGAGACGGGGCGGAGCTCGTCATAGACGAAGAAGGCCTGGATCTGCTCAGTCAGCGGGCTGCCGAGATCGAGGCCGCGCTTTCTCTCGCCGATATTGCCAGAGGACTCGATCCGCTGGCGAGCAGCGAGGGCCTCGCCATCGAAGTCAGGGATACCAACGGCCCCGTTGTCCGCGCGACATTGGTTCGGGAGAAAAAGGGGCTCATCAACTAGACATTCCGGAATTGCCGGAGTGCCCGTGCTGAACTCTTCAAAGCATCGAGAGCACGACGATTCCGTCTTCGAGCTCGCCCGCAGCAAGACGCGCCCGAGCCCGACGCTCGAACTCCGTTCGGTTCTTCTGGAGGTAGCTCAAGGCCTGCTTCTGCGTGTTGAATGTCGTGGCAAGCCGGCACAATTGCCGGTGTGCGCCGGAAGCGAGAAAGAAGGTGATGGTTCCGTGTTCCGGCTTGATCCTAGGCACGATCTGCAATCTCCGGCATGTTGATCGGCCCTTCGAACTTCGCCGGCAGGATTGAGCCCGACTATCGCGCCCGCTTTCCTGAACGCTTCTTGAGCGCCGGCGCAGGCGGCCGGAGAGCTTCATCGGCTTCCTTGGCCTCGCGGGCCTCCCGGAGGCGCGCCATGTTCTTGCGAACCTCGATGCCTTGCTTTTCGACATCAGCCAACGCCCGCGCGCCCTCTTCGGCGGCGAGGCGCTTGCGTTCGAACCGCGCGACGCTTTCGGGTGACGGCTCCGCGGATTTCTTCGTCGTCATCGCTCACCGGCTCCGCAAACGACTAAACCCGCTCAATCCTGGGATTGAGCGGGCAAGGCAACCGTTTCAGTACATCCGTGAAACGGCCCCACGATATCAAGCCAGCGAGAGGTTCTCAGCGCTGACTTTGCCTCGCATCTTGTCTGTCTTGGCTTCGAAATTGACCTTCTGGCCCTCTCCGAGACCCGAAAGACCAGCTCTTTCGACGGCGCTGATGTGAACGAACACATCGTTACCACCGTCGTCGGGCTGAATGAATCCGAAGCCCTTTTGGCCATTGAACCACTTGACCGTACCTGTCGCCATTTTCTTCTCCAAAGCGCGCAAGCGCATTCCGCCTGACAATCAGGCAGCTATCTTCAACTTCGTCGATGTCTTTGGAAAAGGAGCCCGCGGGCGCATTCAACAAGGCACAGCGGCTAATCGAGCAAGAAACAATATATACCACCTTCACGAGTTTGCAAGGCGCAAAGTCGGCTTGTTTCCCGAAAGCACCTGTTCCAGCAACGAGTTCGCCGGTCGAGAGCCGGGCGTTATCGATTGACAGGACTGCACGAGGGTGGTCACGTCCGCGCAACGCATCTGCTCGTCGTAGCAGACAGTTGGCGCGTCCAAGCGGCGACGAACGTCGCCGCACCATTCTTCGAAAATCGCAATGAAAGCTCCTGCGCAATTGGCTGCCAGCAGGATGTGTCGCACGCGCAGCCGAGGAGGATCAATTTGCACGTACTCGTCAGAGACAACAATGTTGAGCAGGCGCTTCGTGTTCTCAAGAAGAAGATGCAACGCGAAGGCGTCTTCCGTGAAATGAAGCAGCGCCGCTCCTACGAAAAGCCGTCCGAGAGGAAGGCTCGCGAAAAATCCGAGGCCATTCGTCGCGCCCGCAAGCTCGCCCGCAAGCAGGCGATCAGGGAGGGGCTGCTGCCCGCACCGCCGAAGAAGAAGCCCTTCGAGCGGAAGGCGCCACTGCCCGAGATCAAGGCGAAGGCGGAGTAGCGGCAAACGTCGTCGCGCGGGTGCCTTACGCCAGAGCGTTGTGTTCGCATCTCGGCAACGTCGTCGTCCAGGCCCCTCACTCGCGCCGTGACAAAAACTCCAATACGCCGCTCTTGTAGAACTTGTCGCCGACGCGCGCATGTGATCGCGGTTGGGGATGTCGAGCACTTCCGAACCCGAAATGATGGCGCCGAGCGCGCCGGCACTTCACGTCGCCTTGGCGAGCGCGAGCAGCCGGAAATCTTCGAGCGCCGCGTGCCGATGCGGAGCAACTTCGCGCCGGTAGGTCTCGGTTTCGACGATCGCGCGGAAGGTGGCGAAATCGCCGTATTCATTGATCGCTGCTTCATCCCAGCGTTCGACTGGCGAGCCGACGACGCTCGCGAGGACCGGCACGGAGAACATCCGCACGAGCGGCTTGCCGGCTGCGAGATGCCGGAATGCCGGCCTGTAGCGTTCATTGAAGGCTTCACGACCCGAGCAGGGCGCGGCGTCGAATCCGTCCTCGTAACGCGCCTGCGCGCGATAGCGCAGCAAATTGAGCATGTAGAACGGCTGGCCGGGTGGAATCGCCCGCTCCGCGGCGTCGAGAGCTTGCAGGGTGATTTCGATGAGGTTCATGGGAGGTCCCGCGTTTCCAGCGGCGCAGAATGCGCGCTGACGTCCCCGATCTAGCCGTGGGGGACCGGCTCTTGTAGTGACGGCGTAGCCATGATTGTGTGGACTGCATGTCCACAACAACGTTGCCTCCCGATCTCTCGCGTCTCCTCGCCTTCGTTCGCGTCGTCGAGGCGGGCTCCTTCGCCGAAGCTGCGCGGCGGGCGGGGACGACCACTTCTGCGATGTCCAAAGCGGTCGCCCGCTTCGAAAAGGCTCACGGGTTGCGGCTTTTGCATCGCTCCACCCATTCGTTGGCGCTGACAGGCTGATGACGGCAGGACGCGCGTTGGTCGAAAGCCTCGCCCGTGTCCAATCCGCGCTCGGCGAAGTCGTGCGCGACGATGGCGGTCGAGTGCGCGTGACCGCCCCCGCCTCGTTCGCGCGCGCATGCATCCTGCCGCGACTGCCCGCGTTCCTGCGAGAACGGCCGGAAATCGAGATCGAGGTCAAATTCCGCAACGAGATTCTCGATCTCGCGGCGGAAGGCGTCGACGTCGCGATCCGCTCGGGGCCCCTCGACCGCGCGCCCGGCCATCAGGCGCGGCGGCTTTGCAACTTCTCCTGGATCGCTTGCGCCTCGCCCGCCTATCTGAACGCGCGCGGCGTGCCGGCCACTCCATACGAGCTTTCCTCGCACGACCATGTCGGCTTCCGGAATCCTGCGAGTGGTCAGATCCTGACCTGGCGCTTCGCCGACCCGCGCGGCAAAGCACCCATTCGCGTCACGCCCAAGCCTAAGCACATTTGCGACGACGCACACGCTTCGCTCGCTTTGGTCGCGAACGGGTTTGGGATCGGCTGGGGACCGGCGTGGCTCATCAACGAAGATCTTCGCACCGGCCGGCTGGTCGAAGTGCTGGGGCCCTGGCGCGCGCCTGGGGAACCCCTATGGATGCTGCGCGCCTCCGGCCGCCGCCCGCCCCTGCGCACTCAGCGCGTGATATCGTTCCTCACCACGCTTCCCGCCGCGTTCAGCGACAAGGCGGTGTGAGCATCGGCCGTCACCCGCGGCGGGAGAGGAAATCCAGCACGCCTGATTTGTAGACCTTGTCGCCGACCGCGCGCATGTGGTCGCGGTTGGGGATGTCGAGCACTTCCGAACCCGGAATGATGGTGCCGAGCGCGCTGGCACTTCCCGCGACATCGTCGGTCGAGCCAACCGCGATCAACACGGGCACGTCGATGCGCGCGGCCTCGTCCTTCGTCATGAGATCGCGCGTACCGCGGAGGCACGCGGCGAGCGCGCGGCGGTCGGAGCGGGTCTGGTCGGCGAAGGCGCGAAAGGTGCGGCCGACGGGATCGGTGACATCGTCGAGCCCAGGCGCTTCCAGCGCCAGCGCGACGTTCTCGCCGGGACCGGTGCCCTCGATCAGGCCGCCGATGCCGATGCCGCCGAGGATCGCCGAGCGCAGGCGCTGCGGCTCGTTGAGGCCGAGCCAGGCCGTCATCCGCCCGCCCATCGAATAGCCCATGATGTCGGCCTGCGGGATGGCGAGATGATCCATCAGCGCAAGCACGTCGCCGGCCATCACGGGAATCGAATATTGCGCGGGCTCGTAGAGCTTTGCGCTTTCGCCATGGCCGCGATTGTCGAGCGCGATGACGCGGCGGCCGTTCTTGCGCAGCTCCGAGACCCAGGTCGGATAGACCCAGTTGACGTTCTTGCTCGAGGCAAAGCCGTGCACCAGGATGATCGGCTCGCCCTCGCCTTCATCGAGATAGGCAATTTCAACGGCGCCGTTGTGAAAGCTCGGCATCATCAGTTCCGTGAGATCTTGTGGGGGACAGGTCGATCTTAGAGCACGGTCCGGAAAACAGTGCAGCGGTTTTCCGGCAACATCGTGCTCAAACAATAGCCCGAAGCGCGGCGCGCCTCAGGCCGTCGCGGCCGCATCGGCCAGCGCGGCGTCGGCCGCGATCCGGGCCCGGCGGAGCCGGCGCGCCCTCTTGCGATCGCACCAGGCCTGGGTGAGGCGCTCGGTCGTGGCCTTGATCGAGGAGAGAAGGCCGAACAGCGTCAGCGCCGCGCCGAACAGCCACATCGTCAGATCGAACGCCCCGCCGATCAGCAGCAGCGCGCCGCGGCCGAGCAGCTTCATGATCGCGCGCGTCTTGCCGCCCTGCGCCTCCGCGAGCCGCGCCGCGCGTGCGACGTCCTTCGGGCCCTCGGAGATGCGCAGCGTATCCATCGCCCCGCGCGTGCCGGTCTTCTCGGCAACGCGCGTCACGTCCTTGCCGAGCCGCACCAGCGCGCCGGCCTTCTCGGCCCGGAACGCGGCCTTGATCGCGCCCACCGTCTCGCCTGGGCGGAACACCGAACCCTTGGCGACCGCGTTCTGCAGCATCGGCGCGTCCACGACCTCGCGCGCGGAGCGGCCGGCCCAGACGGCGAGCCCCTCGCCCAGCCGACCGACTTTCCGCGCGTCCTTGACCAACGTCAGTCCGGCCCGCACCGGCGCCGCGCCACCGACGGACACATAGGTCGCCGCCGTGACCGCAAGGCCGGCAGCCGCAAGACCGAGCACGAGGCGATCGGTGTCCTCGCCCATGGCCAGATGCTTGCCCTCGCGCACCACGTCGCGGATGTCGCCGATCACGAAGAGATCGCCGGCCACCGTGCCCGAGAGGCTCGCAACGTCGTCGGCATTGCCGGTGACGAGGCCGGTGGCGAAGCGCTTGGCAAAGTGCGAGGTCGAACCTTCGGTCTTGACCGCGTCGCCGACGCGGCTCAGGAGGTCGTCAGGCAGCGCGATGTTGCGGTCACGCGCCAGCGCGACAAAGCTGTCGGCGAGATCGGCATCGCCAGCGGCGAGCGCGGCCTCGATGTTGTCCTGAACCAGGCGGTCGTTCTGTCGCAGCAATGAATCGAGCTTGAGCTCGGAGAGCGCGGCCGGGTCGTCCTGGGCGGCGAGGATCGCGCCGGCCTCACGGGCGTGCGGTGCTACCTGCGCGAGCATGAAGCCGCAGGCCACGATACCGGTCAACGCTGTGCTGATTCGCAGCCACTTCATGTGGAAAGGCCAGATTTGGAGCGCCTTGCGGTCCCTGAGATCGATGGCGCAGGATGATTCGTCTTTCGACGCAATTTCGCTTCTCCACAGACATAGTATGCCAAAATTGCGACACAACGTCCCCGACGAAAGAAGGGCTTCTCTCAGGCCGCAAGATTGTGTCGAATTTGCATGAGCAAATGAGCATGGGGCAATTGCGGGGCTTTCGGTTCCGCTGGACTAGCAATCATCTGCACCCGCCAGTATGGTCCGCGGCGCCTCAAAATGCCGCGTCAGTTTTTGATTGCGTCTGCCGCCATTGCCACTCCAGGATGAACTACGATGTCCGACCATGTCGTCCCGCACTTCCATAACGATGCCGGTGTCCCCGTCATCGAGATCGGCTCGCAAGAGTTCATGTGCGTAGGCGCCAACCCTCCGTTCGATCATCCGCACGTCTTCCTAGACCTTGGCAACGACAACGAGATCATCTGCCCCTACTGCTCGACGCTGTACCGCTTCGCGGCCGACCTGAAGGCGGGCGAAGCCCGCCCGCCGGAATGCGTGCTGAAGGACAAGGTGGCCTGACCGCGTCCACCGGTTAAGGGGTGGCGCTCTCCCGAACGATCGTCATCGCCGGTGCCGGCATCGGCGGCCTGACGGCTGCGCTCGCCCTCGCCGCCCGCGGCTTCCGCATCGTCGTACTGGAGAAGGCCGAGCGCCTCGAGGAAGTCGGCGCCGGACTGCAGCTCTCCCCCAATGCCAGCCGCGTGCTGGTCGAGCTCGGCCTCGCCGAGCGCCTCAAGCTGCGCGCCGTGGTCCCGGAGGCGGTCTCGATCATGAGCGCGCGGGCCGGTGGCGAGCTGCTGCGCATGCCGCTCGGTGAAGCCGCCTCCGCGCGCGCCGGCGCCCCCTATTGGGTGGTGCACCGCGCCGACCTGCAATCGGCGCTGGCCGGCGCCGTGGCCGACCATCCCGACATCGACCTGAAATTGGGCGCGACCTTCGAGGACGTCGCCCCCCACGCCAAGGGGCTGACGGTGGTCCATCGCAGCGGCACGATCCGCCGCAGCGACCTTGCCAGTGCGCTGATCGGCGCCGACGGCATCTGGTCGACGGTGCGCCAGCATCTGTTTCCCGAGGTGCAGCCGCGCTTCTCCGGACTGATCGCCTGGCGCGGCACGCTGGATGCCACGCAGCTGCCGAAGGACTACACCGCGCGGCGGGTGCAGCTCTGGATGGGCCCGAACGCCCATCTCGTCGCCTACCCGATCGCGGGCGGGCGCCAGATCAACGTGGTCGCGGTGCTGCCGGGCACCTGGAACAGGCCGGGCTGGAGCACGCCCGGCGATCCCTTCGAGGTGATGGACGCCTTTGCCGGCCCACGCTGGCCGCCGACGGCGCGCATGATGCTCGCAACGGTCGACAGCTGGCGGAAATGGGCGCTGTTCGGCGTGCCGGACGGCTGCCCCTGGAGCAAGGGTCCGGTGGCGCTGCTCGGCGATGCCGTGCACGCGATGCTGCCTTTCGCCGCCCAGGGCGCCGGCATGGCGATCGAGGATGCCGCCGTGCTCGCCCGGCATCTGAGCCTCGAAGCCGCCGAGAGCAGCGCGGGCATCGCCGCGGCGCTGACACAATACGGCCGCGCGCGCCAGGCGCGGGTGCGGCGGGTGCAGCGGACCGCGCGGCAGCAGGGCCGCATCTATCACCTGAGCGGGCCGTTTGCCGCTGCGCGCGACCTTGCGATCCGCGCGCTCGGCCCGGACCGCATGCTGGCGCGGCAGGACTGGATCTACGGCTGGCGGCCTTGAGACGACGCGCCGCGGGCGCGGCGCCTCAGCGGGCTGCCCTGCCGGATTTCGATGCGGGCTTGGCGGGGGCTGCCGGCGACAACGGCGTGGGGGCCGGCGTCGCCTCGGGCGGCGATTCCCGGCATCTGTTGCGGCGCCAGGCGTCCTCGGCCAATTGGGACTGCCCGCGCACCGCGATATAGTCGTTGCGATAAGCGAGCTCGGACACCACCGCGCCACCGGCGCCGGTCTCGGCCTTCTCCATCAAGGCCCGCAAGTCGTCAGTGCGCTTGGCGAGCGCCTTGCGCTCACCCTCGAGCTGCTTGCAATCGTATAATTCGTAGCGGGCGGGATCGGCAAAGGCCGGCGCGATCGTCTCGCTCATGCCGGCGCAGCCGGACAGCGCGGCGCCGGCCACAAGCAGCGCGAGGAGCGCGCCAGTGCCGCGCAGGGAAGAGGATAACGAAGCAGCCATGCCGGATGAATAGTCCCGTTGGATTGAGAATGCCTAAAGCAACACCTGGTGTCCGGATTGAGGCTTTGCCTTGAGCGCCCGGCTCGCTTAAGGAAGAACGTCCCCGGCTCACGCAAAGCACCAATTCCAAACGCCCGGGGATGGACTTAAGTGTTTGATCTCGTTGGATCAAGCGGGCATGGCGGAATTGGTAGACGCAAGGGACTTAAAATCCCTCGGTGCGCAAGCGCTGTGCCGGTTCGACCCCGGCTGCCCGCACCACGAGAATTGACGGCACCCGGCGCTGGAGGCAGCGATCACGAGGCCATTCATGGCCCCGGCCGCACCTCAGCTTGCGCCCAGCACAGTCAATTCGAGGCTCTCGAGCTTGAGAGGCCGGACCAGGATGTTGAAGCCGAAATAGACGGGTCCGGTCGCGTTGTCGGGCAGCTTGACGATCGTGTGGCAGCCGATCGGGAAAGGCTTGGTTTCTCCGCCGTCCGGTGTGGTCGGTCCCTTGAGCGTCGCCGAGCTGCCGCCAATCCGGCCGATCAGTGCTCCGACCGCACAATCGGTGAGGATCAGCCGATCGTCCGGGAAGGATTGCCCGATCAACCCGTCCGGTCCGCAGGCAGAAAGCCCCGCCATCGCGGTCCACTTCCCGATCGCCCTGAACCTCAGATATTTGAGCGCAGGATCGAGCACGTCCAGGGCGACAGTCCAGGCTGCAACCATGTCCTGTGCAGCCAGATCGATCTTCTTGATCTCAGACCAGTTGAGGGTGAGCATGTTGCCTCACAAATCGCACTTCGTCGCCAATCTCAATTCCTTGGTGGTCGTTTCATCCTTCAGCGCCTTGGCCGCCATCTCGCCGGCGCCGGAATTGGGCAATTCAACCATGGCTATGCATCGGTTGTTATTCTTGTCCTTCTCGCAACGCACCGCCTGGACGGTGACGGCGCCGTAAGCCGTGGGTTTCTTGCCACAAAGCTGCGGATTGCTGCCCGCGTTCAGCACGCCGGACGCCGCCGAGCGATCGACGCTGACGAGAAGCGACAACTTACCTTGCGCGCCGTCGAGCAGGTTCGGCTGATCGCCGAGGTCCGCGGCAGAAACCGTTGCGCCTTGCGCGAGGCCATTCGCAGCGACGACGTATCGACCGTCATACCCGGAGTAGCTGAGGTCAGCCGGCAACAAATACGTGTTCGGTGGAAGAAAGCGCGACGCCACGGGGCCTTGAGGCTTTCCATAGACGACCAGGAAGAGTGTCCCGATCAAGACGAGGAGACACCACGCGACCATCGGAATGAGACGTGAAATCTGCATGGCGTCACTGGGTCTTTGGTGGGAGGTAGACGAGGTCGGTCGTTCGGCCGTCCTTTTCGGCGCCGAGGATCTGCTCCCACAGCAGCCGCTCGCCGCTGCGCGAGGTGGGCTGCGGAAGCCCAAGCATCTTGAGCACGAGCAGCCGGTGTCGATCGATGGTGGATTTCACGACGTCGCCAAATGCGAGCTGGTTCTCGAAGACCAATTCGTAAAAGAACGTGAGCAACATGGGAGTTGCCGCGCCGATCGCCAGGAACAGCCAGGCGGGGCCGCCGCGCACGAGCAGCGTCGGCAACCATATCGCCGGGACCGTGAGGATGAGAACCCAGGACAGAACGGCAAAGTCCGACTGCGCTCTTGCATTCTCGATCGACGTCAATATGGGGTCGTCCGCCTTCTCCGCCTTGATGGCAACGAGCAGACGTGGCCAGAGGAAATCGAACTGCGCGCAATACACGTCCTCGGCGTAGCTCTCCACCACGTATCGCGCGTCTCCGATCAACGTCGCGCGAGGATTCTTCAGAGCTGCGGCGATCCGCACCCGCTCCTTGATGATCTCGTGAGCATAAAACGCCTCCCGACAAGCCGAACTCAGAACATCCTCGAATTGGTTCGCGAGATCCCCGGTGCGGTCGCACAGCTTGGCTGCGGCGGCGTCGAGTGTGGCGGGGGCGATCAGGCGGGCGAGCTCGCGCTGGTCGGGATTGTTGCGGGTCAGCATCGTGCGCACCGCAGCCTCCGCCGCGCGTACGGCCTCGGCCATCAATTGACGCTTGTCGATCGCCGTCCTTGCGGCTTTGAGAGAGGCGGCTGCGGCGTCAGCGACCTGGGAGTCGGGCAAGCCAGCGAGGCGTTCTGCGTCCGCATACGCCGTTCGAAACGGACTATCGGCAGGACTATACTGCTCCAGCATCGTGTGGAGCGCTCCCAAATCGTCAAGGCGTGCCTGGATCGTCCTCTCCAGGATATTCGCTTCGGTGCGGCGCATGCCGCGAAGCCAGTCGTGAATCTCCACCGGCAGGAGAGTTCCGTCGAGCAACCCGCGAAAGCGCGGCATCAGCGGCATGACTGCGTAGGCGACGATGACCAGGCCGAGGACGATCACGATTCCCGTGGTGGCAAACTGGGCGGCATCGAGGCTCCCCGACAGGCTCAGGGTCGCGCCGAATACCGTGATCGGGCCGACCGCCAGGGTGGCGATCACCAGATGAATGACAGCAATCAGCGCGACGGGAAGAAAGGCCGCGAACCAGAAGGTTCGCGACAGGAAGCCCTGGAGCGCGGTGTAGACCGAATTGAACGCGCCGATCACACGATGCCCGCCTGGCTGCAAGTGACCGGCTTGCCGTGGGGTTTGTTGCAGACCCCGGGTACCCTGACCTGATCCGGTTCGAAACTATGGACGGGTTCGCCCGCGCATTTGCAGATGGTCAGGCTCTTGGCGAGGTGGCCAGCGAGAACCTCGGACGAGGTCACGATCACCGCCCCCTCGGGACCGATCTCCTCGACGAGGTAGCGCGGCTCCTTGCCACCGTCCTTGGCTGTCAGAAGCGAGCGAAATCGATCTTCCTCCGGGAAAGTCAAAGACGGCCACGATCCCGGCGGTCCAAACCTGTCGGTTGCCGTGACTGGAGGTGCTCCCAACGCAACCCTCGGGAGGGTCGGCTCCACCTCGCCGATCTCCACGCTCCTTGGGTCCTTGCCTGCATCAAGAGCGTCGTTCATGGCTTCGAAAATGTCACCGGCAGTGACGACCCTCGATCCATGACCGTCACCGACGACCACGGCCCGCGTTCCGCCCCTGATCTTGTCGAGCGCCTCCGGAAGTGAAAGCGTCGGCTTCACGCGCGCCAAAACAATCCGCTGCATCGAAAGCCCCTCCCGGAACTCAGTGCTGTCACGATCAAACGTTCTGCGCCGCTGACGATTTCAGCGCACACCGGGCCTATTTCAAAACCTTTTTCTTCGCCCATTCCCGGATGCGCTCCTCCGAGACTTCGAAATGCATGGTGTCGTTGAAGCCGACACCCGAGTACCAACCCATCTTGTTGAAAAGCGGAATGAGCAGCGCGATGAACGCCGGCACGGATCCGCCGGTGTTCGCTGGCGCGTCGAAGCCGACGACCTTGAAATCCACTGCCGTTCCCCAGGCGTGGTTGGAGACATGGGTGCTGACCGAACCATTGGTCGGCTTGCGCATGCGCACGCTGAGCATGCCTTCGGTCGACAGCACGTTTTCGAGATCCGGCTCCTGCGCGAAAGCTTTCGCCAACACAGCTTTCACGTCGTCGATTGCCGGCTTGATGCCGGTGAGGCGAAACAGCGGGGACATCCGCTCCAGCACCAAGTTGCGCTTGACGAGATCGGATGCGCGCTCGTTCTGTCCGACGGTCGTGAGCGGCATATGAGGCGAACCGAGGAGCGAGATCATCGTCTCCTCCTTGGCGCTCGAGAGCCCATTGTTGATCGGCAGCAGAGTGGAAAGACGGACCGGTGCCGAAAAACGGCGGGCAAGATCCGCACGGCTCGGCGTCGCGGCCGCGCCGAGCCCCCGGGCGGCAGGCCCGGCTGCTCCGATCGCCGGTGCATCGACGATTCGTTCCACGGCCTGCAGCAATTCCTTGCTCGCTGACCGCATCTGGGCGGCACGATTGATGATCGGCCCCCAATGTCCCGCCTCTTCCCGCAGGCCCAGCGCAGCGATCTCGACCACCATGGCCGGACATTCCTTGCTGAGCTTTTGAAAGGAAAAGCCCGAGGAGGCGGGATCGCCGAAATTTTCGCGGTCGCGGTCGTTCTCGCGCGGACGCATATCCACCTCGAATATCTCGCGGAGCCCCTCGCCGGGATGGTCCTGATAGTGGTGGAAGACGTCGAGCAATTCGGCGCGCGGCGCAACGAGGTCGAAGCTCATCTGGAACAGGCCAGCTTCGGCCGTGTCGGCAGCTCGATTGTTGGCGCTCCGATCGCGTCCTTCGCAAAAGCGCCCGCTGCTCTCCCGCATGCCCAGACCGAGCAGCAGGACGTACAGGGCTCGCAAGCGCTCGACCGCGGTCGCCGTGCCCATGCCGATGGCCCTCAACTGGTCGCTGTACCAGCTTAGAGCATCTCCCTTGAGATGGCCGTGGGACTGGAATGCAGGTTCCAAGGGGCGCGCCATGCGGTCCGCGACGGGATCATGCGCCTGCAATCGCGCGTAGGCCGACGCGTAAGCCACCGCCATGCCTTCGGTGTAGCCGATGCAGGCCACGCCGCGATTTTTCCAGTCATATCGCGCGATCGCCGACATCTTTGCAGCGGTGATGACCTGGGGCGTGACGTCGGCCACCAAGGGTGCGGCATCGGACAAGGGGGCAAGGAGCTCGAAGCGATGATCCTGCCCATCCAGGTTCACCACGGATGTTTTTGATGATGGCTTGGGCTTTTGCTTTTTGGTCATGCAATCCTCCAGCAGCCGCCACGACCGGCGGCCTTCAAAAAAAATGCTCGACAATCAACGCAACGTGTAATGGTAACTTCTGGCAATAATCATCATTAGTACGGCGCCGCCACGGAGCCGTCAACCTCAGCGTGTCACACGATCTCGTCCGTCGCCGATCACGGTTCAGACACCAAGCCTCGGCCCCAAGCCTCGGCCGAGCGCGACGCCGCGCCTCGCCTAGCGCCGTGAACTTTAAGGCGATTGTGCCTCACATGTCCTTGAGAAGTCGGGCGCTCGCTGCTAACCCGGGCACGAACAAGGCGTAAGGCTCCAAGGCTTAAGGGTCCATGGCTCAAACCTCCTTTCCCGCCCAGTCGACGACGGAAGGCCTGAAAGTCGGGGCTGACACGTATTCGAGCGCGATCGCCGACGCGCAGAATTACATGAACTGGGTGATTGACCAGTTCCGTCCCTATCTGAAAGGCAAAATCGTCGAGGTCGGGTTCGGGCATGGGCTCTACAGCAGAGTGCTCGGAGAGCTCGGCGAGTATTGCGGCGTGGACCACGACCGCGAAAGCGTCGAACGCGCCAGCATGGCGATGCCCGACCGCAAGTTCGCGGTCTGCGACATTCTCAGCCGCGACCAATTGAGTTCCCTGTTTCCTGAGGGCGTCGATGCGGTCTTCACCATCAACGTTCTCGAGCACATCGAGGATGACGCCACCGCCGTCGCCAATCTGGTGCGGGTGCTCAAGCCCGGAGGGCATCTGCTGATCAGCGTCCCGGCCCTGATGCTGCTCTACAACGATCTCGACCGCCTCGCGGGGCATTGCCGCCGCTACACCACGACACGCCTCGCCAAGCTGCTCGCCGATCAACCGGTCGAGCTGGTCCGGCTGAATTACTTCAATCCGATCGGCGGGCTCGGATGGCTTGCCAACCGCCTGAAGCGCCATCAGTCGCTGAACGACGACGCCGTCAACGGACAGATCGCCCTGTTCGACAAATATGCCGTGCCGCTGTCGCGGGCGCTCGATCCACTCTCGCGCGGCTTCTTCGGACAGTCCGTCACCTGCATTGCACGCCGCTTATGATTTCAGTCGTCATTCCCGCGCTCAACGAGTGCAACGGCATCGTCGAAACCATCGCACGAGCGAAGGCGACTCTCGAGAGCGCTCAACTCACCCCATACGAAATCGTCATCGTCGACGATGGCTCGGTGGACGGGACCGGCGCGCTCGCCGAACAGGCCGGCGCCAAAGTGCTGAGGCATCCGCACAACATCGGCTATGGCCGCTCGCTGAAGGATGGCATTCGCGCCGCGACATACGACACCATCATCATCAGCGACGCCGACGGGTCCTATCCGATGGAGGCGATCCCGGCCCTGGTTGCCCGCTTCAACCAGGGTTTCGACATGGTCGTCGGCGCGCGGACCGGGCCGAACTACCGCGAGTCCAGGCTGAAGTCGCCGCTGCGCCGTGCTGAAGGCGATCGTCGAATTCACGGCGAACCGTAACATCCCCGACATCAATTCCGGCCTGCGCGTGTTCGGCAAGCAGGTTGCGATCTCCTATTTCGAGCATGTCAGCGACCTCTTCAGCTTCACGACGTCGCTGACCCTCGCCTACATGATGAACGCGAAGTTCGTCGACTACATCGACATCGACTACAAGGAGCGGATCGGCCGCTCCAAGGTGAACCTGTTCCGCGACTCCATCCGGACCCTGCAATACGTCCTGGAGGCCTGCACCTACTACAATCCGCTGAAGATCTTCGTGCTGCTGGCGATGATGTGCATGGCGCTGGCGCTGGTGTCGCTGATCGGCGGCATCATTCTGCAGCTCGTCAGCGCCTTCGTCCTCGGCGTCGGCGCGATCCTGCTCAGCATTCTCGTCGTCGCGATGGGACTGCTCGCGGTGCTTCTGAAGCAGATCATGAACCAGCGGCCATGACCTCCCTCGGCAAGGGAACGCACAAGGGAACGCGATGTGCGGGATAGCGGGCATCTTTCATCGTGACGGCCGTCCCGCCGAGGCCCGTGCGGTCGCGGCGATGTCGGCAGCGCTGGTTCATCGCGGGCCGGACGGCGAGAGCAGCTGGCTGGACGGTCCCGTCGGCCTCGCCCATCGCCGGCTCGCCATCCGCGATCTCTCCGATGGCGGGCGCCAGCCGATGCTTGATGCGTCGGAGCGCATCGTCGTCACCTACAACGGAGAGATCTATAACGACCAGGAATTGCGCAGCGAGCTCGAGCGATCGTTCGGCTTCCGGTTTCGCAGCAGCTGCGACACCGAGATCCTTCCTTACGCCTACCTCGCCTGGGGCGAGGCGATGTTCGAGCGTCTGGAGGGCTTCTTCGCGATCGGCCTGTGGGATCGGAAGGAAGGCCGCCTGATCTTGGCGCGCGACGGCATCGGGATCAAGCCGCTGTATTATTCCGAGAGCGGCAGCCGCGTGCTGTTCGCCAGCGAGATCAAGGGCGTGATTGCGAGCGGCGACATCGCCGCGCGGATCGACCCGGCATCGCTGCACACCTATCTCGCCGCGGGTCATCCGGGAACGCAGCGAAGCCTGTACCACGAAATCAAGCAGGTGCCGCCCGGCACGATGATCGCCTTCACGGATCGCGAGCGGACCGAGCGGCGCTTCTGGCGGCCGATGCGCGCGCCCGGGATCCACGACCTCGACGAGGCCGTCGCCCGCCTGCAATCGACGATCGAGACCGTGGTGAAGAGCCAGATGGTGAGCGACGTGCCGCTCGCCGTGCTGCAGAGCGGCGGCATCGACAGCTCGCTGATCAGCCTGACGCTCGGCCGGCTCGGATTGAAGCCGCCTTTGTTCACGGCCGGCTTCACCGAAAAGAGCCATGACGAGACCGCGGTGGCCCGGCAGATCGCGGCGACCGCAGGCCTGCCGCTCCACGTCATCGATGGCGAAGCCGGCGAAGGCGCCGAGACCGCGCTGCGCGCCGTGGTCTACCATTTCGACGGCCAATGCGCCGACACCGGCGCGCTCGGCTTCTATCATCTGGCCGGCGCGGTCCGGCAGCACTGCACGGTCGTGCTGTCCGGCGATGGCGGCGACGAGTTCTTCGGCGGATATGAAACCTATGCCGCGACCATGATGGCAGAGCGTGTGCGCCATTTCGTTCCGCGTCCGGTCGCAGGCCTCATTGGCCGGACAGCCTATGCATCCGTGCGCGGCAACGAGACGCGGCTGCCGGCGGCAGCCCAGCTCGCCCGCTTCGCGCTCGGATTGGGTGAAGCCGGCAACAGCCCTCATTTGCAATGGCGGCGCCTCGTTCCGCGCTTTCTCGCCGAGACAATCTATGACGGCGAGATGGCCGATCTCGCCTCGACCGATCCGTTCGCCGAATATGCCGAATATTACGCCGAGCCGCATGCGAACGTGCTCGACCGCGCCCTGATCGCCGATCAGCGCTTCCATCTGCAGAGCGTGCTTGCGAAGGTCGATGCGATGAGCATGGCGCATTCGCTGGAGGTGCGCGTTCCGATCCTGGACCGGCGGGTGATGGACCTCGCCGGCACGATCGACACCGCGCTGCTCAATCCCTGGCCGAAGGGAGCGCCGAAATACGTGCTGCGCAAGCTCGCCGAGCGCCTGGGCATGCCGCACGACGCCGCGTGGTCACGCAAGCGCGGCTTCAACGTGCCCATCGCGCAACTGATGCGCGGCGGCTTGCGGACCATCTGCGCGCGCGTGCTCGACCGGGATGCCGATGTGTTCGCACCGTTCCTGAAGCCCGACGCGATCCGGCTGCTGTGGAAGGAGCATCTCGACCGCAGAGCCGACAACGCTTTCGCATTGTGGCCGATCCTCACCATGGGAATCTGGCTGCTGGGGCTCGCCTGCCCCGCGCCACGCTGAGCAGACCAGGCGATCCTCCCCGGGGGCGCGCCGCGCAGGCAAGGGTTCGTTTACCAAGACGGCCTGCCGCATGCGGAACCCGCCCTGCGCTGGCCGCCTTTACCCCACCTTAGAGCGTCTGCCGCTAAAGCGAACAGAGACCCAGGGACCTGCAGGGCCTGGAGCGGCTGGCTGCGATGGTGAGAGCTCCGATGGACGCGCGCGAAGATTGGTCCCGGTCCGGGATTGGCGACGCACAAGCCGCGTCCGGACGATACCTCGACGGCGTCGAGGTCTACGTCTTCCTGATCGCCTTCCTCACCGTGTTCTATCTGTCGAACGGACCGCTGCTGCTCGGCCATTACGATCTCGGCTGGCATCTCGCCGCCGGCGACCTGATCAGGCAGCAGGGCGAAGTGCCTTTCCAGGATCCGTGGGCGTTCACCCTCGGCGACCGGCGCTGGTACAATCTGTCCTGGCTGTGGGACGTGATGGCGAGCGTGCTGTATCAGCACGCGGGCTTTGGCGGGATCGTACTCATGGTCGTCGCCTGCGGCGCGGTCATCACCGGCTATCTCACGTTCTGCGGCCTGAGCAGCGGCGCATCGGCCCCCGCGGTCTGCATCGCGGTGTTCGCCGCGTGCCTGCTCTATCCCTGCTACGAAGCCTCGCCCAACATGTATCTGGCGGCTTCTCCGAACATCGCGACCATGCTGTTCGCCGTCGTGTTCTACGGCGAATGCCTGCGGCGGCGGCATTGGTTCCTGCTGCCGCCGATGATGGTCGCCTGGGTCAACCTGCACGGCGGCTTCATGCTCGCCTTTCCGATCCTCGGCGTGTTCGCCGGCATCGCCCTGCTGCGACGGGACTGGACGAACTTCCGGAATTACTGCCTGGCGGGCGTGGGCTGCGTCATCGCCATCTTCGTCAATCCGCTGGGATGGCATGTCTATGACGGCGTGAGGGCGACGCTCGGTCACTTCGTCCAGGCAGACATCGGCGAATGGCGATCCTACTTCTTCAACATGGAGCTGCCGGGGAGCCTTCCCGGCATCGTCTATGCGCTGGCATTCGTCGTCCTGGAGCTGCGCTTCCGCAACAGCACGCGCGTTCCCCTCGAGGCGCGCGTGCTCGCGTGGCTCTTCCTGTTTCTCGGCCTTTACCAGTTCAGATACACCGCGTTCTTCTTCATCTTCTCCAGCGTCCCGATGGCGCTCCACATCGACCGACTGCTGCCGAAGCGCTTCTCGAGCTTCGAGGTGCGGCGCGCGATGCTGGCGGCGGGCGTGGTCGGCATGCTGCTGCTGCCCTTCACGTTCATGCAGGTGCGGCCTGCCCTGGCGCTGCCCGACATGCTCTCGGAGGAGGACGCCCGCTATCTCGAGGCGCACGTCTCGCACGCGCGCCTCCTGAACCACTGGAACGTCGGCGGGCTCCTGATCTTCAGGACGCGGGGATCAGTGCCCGTGTTCGTCGACGGACGGGCGGCGACCGCCTATCCGGACGAGCTGCTGCGCGATTATCTCAAGCTGGTCCGCTGGGACATCGATGCGGCTACCTGGGACAAGGTGCTCAGCAAATACCAGATCGATGCGGTGCTCTGGGTCAGGGCCCATGATCCGCTGCGGCAGTTTCTGGTCGGCGAGAGAGGCTGGAAAGAGGACTACACCGGCGCCTATGTCAGCCTCTACACCCGGCAACAGGCCCCGGCCCGGTAGGATCGGGTCTACTGAGGCGCCGCATCGCCCGAAGGTTCACGCGGCAGCAGCAGCCAGAAGCTGATCAGCGCGAAGGCGAGCTGGCCAAAGCCGCTCACGAAGATGCCCGAGACCGATGCCAGAACCGGGATCGCGACCGCGACCGTCAGCACGGCGGCCATCAGGACCGCAGGCAGGTCGACGACGAGAACGGCGGCGTAGAGCGCCACCTCGAAGAAGGCATATTCCTTCAGCCTGGGCGCGCAGAGATAGAGCGCGTACATCGCGAGCACGGTGACGCGCATCGCCTTTTCGGGATGGCTGACCAGCCAGTCGTCGAGCATTTGAAGCGGCGAAGCTTTGCGCGCCGGGCGCCACCTCCCGATCATTTTCCACACCGCGATCGCAAGCGGCGCGAGCACCAGCGCGAGCGCGAACAGGCCATAGATCACGGCGACCGCGGGCTTGCTGGCGGCAAGCCCGAAGCCGTCCGCGAGCGTCAGCGCGAGAAAGAGCAGCGACGGATTGACTTCATTGCCCGGCGAATGCTGTCCGGGGATCTGGCCGAAGATCGCGCTCAGCCAGCTCCTGAACAGGTCCGGGTAGATCGCGAGCGAGGCCAGGATCGGGAGGACGAACATGCCGCCCGCGACGGCGATGAGGAGAAGCTTGCGGCCTCGCGGCTGCGGCAGGAAATAGAGCGCGGCAAGAACCGGGAAGAACACCAGCTTGAAAGAGGTGACGAGGCCGAGCAGCGCGGCGCCTGCGAGCTGCGGTGCGAGGCTCGCTCCGGCGCCCTGCCCCGATGGCGCTGGGCGCAGCAGCAGGGCCAGCGATGCGGCCGTCAGCAGACCACTCAGGGCTGCGAAATTGCCGGTCGCGACGATCCACTGGAAGCCGACGAAGCCGCCAAACGCGCACAGGATCCGCAGCGCGATGTCTCTCATGCCCGGCCGGGACTTGCCGAGACCGGGCAGCAGCAGCGCAGAGATCAGCGTGAGAAGGAGAAAGACCGGCTTGTGGTGCGCGACGAGGAAGCCGCCGGCGCAGACCGGCCGAAACGCGTCGAGCGTCACCGGAAGATAGGGATAGGAGAGCTTGGTGTCCTTCAGGTTCTTGACGAAGTAGGGATCGAGCCCCTGGACATGCGCATCGACCGCCGCACAATTCACCCTCGCATCCCAGCCGAACGTCTCGTCCATGCCCATATCGATGGCGACCAGCGTTGCGACCAGCACGGCCAGCGCCAGGATGAAGCGGGTCATCCAATTGCTCCCCGGCATCTCGGTGGCAATGGCCATTTGTTTTCCGCCTCCCGCGGACACGGCGATGTCAGTCACGGCTTGGCGCCCTCCATCTCGAGGCGTGTCGGCTCCGCGCGAAAATCCAGCAGCAGAATCCAGAAGCAGATCAGCGCGGCGACGAGCAGGATGAAAGTCCCCTCGAGCGTCGTTCTCGTCAGCGAGATCAGCGCGGGCGCGATCAGGCCGACGCTGAGAAAGGCAGCGAGCGGACGGGCCGGCAGGTCGACGACCAGAATGGCTGCATAGAGCGCGAGCTCGAAGAAGGCATATTCCTTCAGCCGCGGCGAGCAGAGATAGAGCGCAAACATCGCGAGCACCGTGATGCGCATTGCCGCGCGAGGATGATCCGTCAGCCAGCGATCGAGCTGCGACGGACGCGATCCGCCTTCTCTCACGGGACGGCTCGCGGTCACGCGCAGGACCGACAGGGCGAACGGCACGAGCACGAGCGCGAGCGCGGCGAGCGCATAGGTCGCGAGCACGACCGGCCTGCCGTCGATGCCGGCGTGATGCATCAGGTTCTGCGCGAGCAGCAGCAGCGACGGATTGATCTCCACGAGATCGACCGCGTGCTGGCCCGGAATTCGTCCTCCGATCGCAAGCAGCCAGCTCGCGAACAGATCGGGGTAGAACAGCCACGATATCAGGATCGGCAAGGCGAAGCTGAATGCCGCCATCGCGATCAGCAGCAGCTTGCGCCCGCGCGGCAGCGGCAGAAAATAGAGCGCAGCCGGGACCAGGAAGAACACCAGCTTGAACGACATCACGAGACCGAGCAGCGCAGCACCGGCAAGGCGCAAGGCAAAGCTCGGGTCCTGCGCCGCACCGGCGGCCGGCAGTCGAAGCAGGAGCATCAACGCGATCGCGGTCAGCACGCCACTCAGGATCGCGAAATTGCCTGATACGTGCACCCATTCGAAACCGACGAAAGCACCGAGCACGCACAGCACCCTCAGCGCAACGTCGCGCGCGCGCGTTCGGCCGAGCCCGGGCCGGAGGACCCCGCAGAGCACGGCGAGAACGAAATAGAGGCCCATATAGTGATCGACGAGAACGCCACCCGCGCAGACCGGGCGGAACACGTCCAGCGTCACCGGCAGATAGGGATAGGAGAAATTGGTGCCCTTCAGGTTCTTGACGAAATAGGGATCGAGCCCCGCTGCATGCGCATCGACCGCCGCGCAATTGACGAGAAGATCCCAGCCATATCTGAGATCGAGCAGGGCATAGTTGGCGAGGTTGCCGAACACGACCAGCGCGGTGAGCGCGATCAGGCAGGACAGCCAGATCCCCCGCCTCGCGGCCGGGACGGCCGAAGGCCCCAACCATCGTGCTGCATCGGTCACGTCGGACACCGCGAAAATACCTGTCTTCCTGGGTTCCCGGGGCGCGAGGGGCGACGCGGGTCAGGCCACAATGGACAGGATGGGTTGCGGATTCATCTCCCCGGCGCGCCGTGCCCGCTGATATGGTGAATCCCTGGTTGCCAGCCTCCGCGAAAGATTCCGCAGGCCTTTTACCGGGAGGCGCGGGCGGCCAGCCAGGCATCGAGCGCCTCGCGGGTGTCGTCCGTCGCGGCCATGCGCGCGAACTGCTCGCTCTCGATGGCAAGGCCCTCCGCGATCGAGACGTTGAGGCCCCGCGTGGCGGCCGTGATGACCCGGGCGACCGCCTGCTGGGAATGCCGCGAGATGCGGTCCGCCAGTGCGAAGGCGGTGTCCAGAAGCTGCGCATGCGGCACGATGCGGTTGACCAATCCCATCTCCAGGGCTCGCTGCGGTGAAAAGGAATCTCCGGTCAAGAGGTACTCCAGCGTGCTGATCCATCGGGATCTCGACTATGTCGACACCGCCGGACGCCTGGCGCGCAGCCTGGTCGAGCAGACGGGCAAGCGCGGCTGATTGCGGGACGCGGCCGCCCAGGGCCGCAACTTCACCAATTCTTGTCCGCCCGCCGGCCAGCCATCCCGAAACATGGGTTGTGCAATGCAGCATAATCGATGGATAAAGTCGCTCGATTTCAGAAGGTGAGCTGCTTGTCCGACGTCAATGCCGACTCCTGGGTGTCCTCCGGACACCGTCCCATGGGATTTCCAGAATTCGTCATCGTGATCGCGTCCATCATGGCGCTGAATCCGCTTGCGATGGACATGATGCTGCCGGCGCTGCCCAATATCGGGTCGGCGTTCAATATCCCCGTCGCCAACCATCTTCAGCTGGTGCTGTCGACCTTCCTGATCGGGTTCGGCGCCGGCCAGTTCATCATGGGCCCGCTGTCGGACCGCTTCGGCCGCCGGCCGGTGCTGCTCGGCGGCATGGCCGTCTATGCGGTGGCGAGCGTGCTGGCGGTCGCCGCGCCCTCGTTCGAGACGCTGCTGCTGGCGCGGGCGCTGCAAGGGCTCGGCACCTCGGCGACGCGCGTGATCGCCACCTCGATCGTGCGCGACTGCTATGCCGGCCGCCGCATGGCGAGCGTGATGTCGCTCGCGATGATGGTGTTCATCGCGGTGCCCGTGATCGCCCCCTCGTTCGGACAAGCGGTGCTGCTGGTGACGGCGTGGCGCGGCATCTTCGTGGTGCTGATGCTGTACGGCCTGCTCGCGCTCGCATGGTGCGTGCTGCGGCTGCCGGAAACCCTCCCCGAATCCGGACGCAGGTCGCTGGCGCCCGCCGACGTGCTCGCGGCATTCCGGCAGACCGTGACCAATCGCCAGACCATCGGCTACGCCACGGCCGCCGGCAGCGTCATCGGCGCGCTGTTCGCCTATGTCTTCTGCGCCCAGCAGGTCTTCACCGGCGTCTATCACCTCGGCCATTACTTCCCGCTCGCCTTCGCGGCGATCGCGGCCGGCACGGCCGTCGCCGGCTTCCTCAATGCGCGGCTGGTCGGCCGGCTCGGCATGCGCGTGATCTCGCACGGAGCGCTGACGCTCTACACGGCCGTGGCCGGCGTGATGTTGCTGACCGAATGCCTGGGCATGCTGCCGCTGAGCCTGTTCATGGTGCTCTCCGCGCTGATGATGTTCTCGTTCGGCATGATGGTCGCGAACTTCACCGCGCTCGCCATGGAGCCGCAGGGCCGCATCGCCGGCACGGCCTCCTCGCTCTACGGCTCGATCACGACGCTGATCGGGATCGTGGTCGGCATGGCGATCGGGCAGAGCTTCGACGGCACGCTGCTGCCGTTCTCGGTCGGCTTCTTCCTGTCGACGCTCGCTGCGCTCGCCATCGTGCTGGTGGTGGAGAAGGGTCGGCTGTTCACGCCGCATCATCGCCCGATCGCCTGAGGAACTTCCCGGCGGCCGCGATGTTGTCGTGCAGCAATTTCGAAGGGTCGCTGCGATGGAACTGGAACACGAAGACCACGCCGACGTCGAACCCCGGACGACGGAGCGTTCCGAACCCGTCACCGGCCAGGCTGCATTGACCACGCCATTCGCGAGCGAAGGGCTGGAGCAGGTGCGCGACAGCCACTGCTGAGCGAGGCCTACTCGGTCGCCCGCCGGTTGGAGCTGAACTCATCCGCAGCGCTGGCCGGCGTCTTTTCTTCCTGCGGCGGCACCATCAGCACGACCACCTCCCCGGCAATACCCGGCCGCCCCCAGAGCGACGCCCGCACGGTAAACTCGCGCCTGACGGAATGGTGGACCTGGGGAGATACCCACTCCATCCACTGGATGCACGAGCCCTGGTCGCGGAAACAGAGTGCGGCCCAGCCGCGATCGGGCGCCGGCTTGTGCGGAAAGCCCCAGGTGCTCTCGTACTCCAAGGGCCCCACATTGCTCGGATGATCGGGGCTGTAGAACGCGGTGGCGAAAGCCAGCGAACCATCGCCGCCGACTGCACTCAACGGCTCGCCGGTGAGCTCGCGCCACTGGCGCGTCAATTCGCTGGCGGCCCGCGCATAGAGATTCCGCCTCTCCTCGTAGCCCCGATCGTTGCGATGAACGGCATGGATCGGAGCCACGATCAGGACGGCGGCAAGCGCGACGCCGGCCACGATCACCGTGATGTTGACGGTGTAGAAACGCTCGATCGGGTAGCGCGCACCACAGACGATGAGGATGACGAACAGGAACAGCCCCTGCAACGCCCATAACGACGGCAGGTCCGTGCCCATCGCCAGCGACGTTAGCATCGGCAGCACGATCGTTCCGATCGCAACGTAGAACAGCAGCCGCAGGCCCGGGCTCATGGCCGCGAAGTCGGACGGAAGCTGCTTCAGCCGCGTGCCGGCGATCAACACCCACAGCACGCCCGACACGCCCATCGCCGCCACCAGCCCCAGCACAAACGTCCTGACCTCAACGAGCGAGCTCGCAGCAATGCCATTGGCGTGAGCCAACGCATAGGTGAAGGAGGACGCGCCGGTCGTCGCCAGCCAGTGGAGATGCGGCGATAGCGCCACGATCCCGGTCGCGACGGAGATCCAGGGCGAGGCTGAGGTGAAATAGGCGCGCCGCGCCGGGTGCGCCAGCGCCGCAAAGGCGAAGCTCGCGACGAGGAAGATCGAGTAATATTTGCCGACCATCGAAAGCGCCGTCGTGCATCCCACCGCAACCGCCCAAAGCGCAGTGCGGGTCTCGAATGCGCGCAGGAAGCACCAGGTCGCCAGCGGCCAGGTCGCGAGCAGCACCGCATTGGCGTTGAAGCGCTGGGCGTGGAATTGATAGGCGGGCGTCAGCATCAACAGCAGCAGCACCAGGATACGCTTGTGCCCGGTGACGAACTGCCGCGCGACCAGGTCGACGAAGACCAGCGCAAGCCCGGCATTGGCCATCGCCATCAGTTGCAGCGACCAGTCGCTGGCCGGAAAGACCGAGGTCCACGCCGTCGCAACCCACCCCATCAGCGGAGGATGCTTGGCATAGCCCCAGGCGAAATCCCGCCCCAGCGTCCAGGCCTCTAGCGTATCGGGGTGCAGGCCGCCGCCGGCATAGGCGATGGCGAGATACAGCGTCCAGATCGCAACGAAGCAGGCGATGAGAAGCGGCACGGCCCACCCCGTCTCGACGCCATCGAGCCACCGGAGAAAAGGCCGGCGCCATCGTGCCGGTGCGCGATCGGACCGTTCGGCCATCGCCTGGAATGCAAAATCGATCGGCACTGGGATAAAGGGGACAATGAAAGTGATGCGCGAAGACGGCACATCTATTTCAGGATTGAAACAAATAGCAATGATTGGAAACTGGAAAGGTTAAAGGCTCCACGGTTTCCACGCCGGCGCGAGACCGGCAAAGGAAACGGCGCCGCTGATGACAGCGGCGCCGCGTGGTGATGGCAGCCGAAGGCGGAAGAGCCGCCTCCCCTTATTCCGACTTGTCGACGTTCCAGAACACCGGGGTTGCGGGGCCGTCGAGCACGCCGCTCAGCGACTTGCGCCAGGCGCTCGGCGCCTGATACTGGCCGAGCGGCATGTAGAGCACCTGGTCGTAGGCCTCTTTCTGGATCTCGGTCGCGATCTTCTTGCGCTCGTCGAGCGAAGCGGCCCGCACGAAGGCGTCTTTGAGCTGCTCGATCTTGGCGTCCTCCGCCCAGCCGAACCAGCCGCCCTTCTTGCCCTGCCCGCCGACGGCGACGTTCGTGATCGGATTGTCCACGTCGGCGCTGACCCAATTGGTGATGAACATGTTCCAACCGCCCTCCTTCGGGGGCTTCTGGCTGGCGCGCCGGCTCACCACCGTCTGCCAGTCGGTGGCCTGCAGGTCGATGTTGAAGCCTGCTTCGCGCAACTGCTGGGCCACCACGATCGGCTGGGCCTTCAGCAGCAGCACGTCGCCCGGCGCCATCAGCACGACCGGTGTCCCGTCGTAACCGGACTCGGCCAGCGCCTTCTTGGCCGCGGCCATGTCGCCTCCCTTCGCCAAGGTCTCGCCGCCGACCTCTGTCGCGAACGGCGTGTCGCAGATGAAAGCCGCAGCGCAGGTCTTGTAGTATTTGGAATTGCCGATCAGCGCGTCGAGCACGTCCTTCTGCTTGATCGCAAGGAATGCCGCGCGGCGGATCTTGGGATTGTCAAAGGGCGGATGAAGGAAGTTCATCCGCGCGCCCGTCTGGAAGCCGAACTTGTTGAGGATCTCAAGCTTGAGCTCCTTGTCGGCCTCGATGACGGGCAACATGTCGATGGCGGGGTATTCCATGAAATCGATGTCGCCCGACTGCAGCGCGTTCAGCGCCGTCTGCGAGTCCGGCATCGTGATCCATTCGACGCGGTCGACCTTCACCACCTTGCCGCCGGCAGTCCAGCTCGCCGGTTCCTTGCGCGGCACGTAATCGGTGTTCTTGACATAGACCGACTTCACCCCGGGCTGGAATTCGCCCTGCACGAACTTGAAGGGGCCGGAGCCGATCTGTTCCGGGATCTGCTTATCCACCGTTGTCTCGGCGAGGCGCTTGGGCATCATGAAAGCGACCCGCGAGGACGGCTTGCCGATCGATTCCAGCACGAGCGCGTAAGGCTCCTTCAGCTTCAGCGTGATGGTCTTGGGGTCGGTCGCCTCGATGCTGGCGGTGAACAGCATCATCTGCTGCCCCATGCCGTCGACCTGGGCCCAGCGCTTCAGCGAGGCGACGCAATCCTCCGCGGTGACGGGCGTGCCGTCATGCCATTTCAGGCCGTCGCGCAGCGTGAAGACGTAGGTCAGCTTGTCGTCGGAGATCTTCCAGTCCGCCATCTGCGGCTGGATCTTGAAATTCGAATCCGTCGCGATGAGCGTGTCGTAGACCATGTAGCCATGGTCACGCGAGATATAGGCGCTGGTGAAGATCGGATCGAGGATACGCAGATCCGAATGCATCACCGCGGTGATGGTCTTGCCAGCGGCAAGGACTGGCGAGGCCAGTGCCGAAAGTGCCGCGACCGAAAGCACGAGCTTGGAGGCGAACGCGAGACGCCCCCCACGCATGAAGTGGAACATTGACGTTCTCCTGGCGAGCGGCTGGCGTGCGGCGCCGCCGGTGACAACGGCGCCGCGTATGGTTTGGCGTGGAAGGCGCGCGAGGCGCCTTCCTTATCTGGAATGGCCTTACTCCGTCTTGTCGACGTTCCAGAACAGCGGCGTCGCCGGGCCGTCGAGCACGCCGGTCAGCGATTTGCGCCAGCCGCTCGGCAGCAGATACTGCCCCAGCGGAATGTAGATCACCTGATCATAGGCTTCCTTCTGGATGTCGGCCGCGATCTTCTTCTGCTCCTCGACCGAGGGCGCGCGGACGAAGGCGTCCTTGAGCTGCTCGATCTTGGGGTCCTCCGCCCAGCCGAACCAGCCGCCCTTCTTGCCCTGGCCGCCGATCGAGAGATTGGCGATCGGGTTGGAGACGTCGGCTGCGACCCAGTTGGTGAAGAACATGTTCCAGCCGCCCTCCTTCGGGGGCTTCTGGCTGGCGCGCCGGCTGACCACGGTCTGCCAGTCGGTCGCCTGCAGGTCGACCTTGAAGCCGGCCTCACGCAGCAGCTGAGCCGCCACGATCGGCTGCGCCTTCAGCGTGGTGACATCGCCGGGCGCCATGATCACCACCGGGGTGCCGTCATAGCCGGATTCGGCGAGCGCCTTCTTGGCTTCCGCCATGCCGTTGCCCTTGATCAGGGTCTCGGCGCCGATGTCCGTCGCGAACGGCGTGTCGCAGACGAAGAAGGCACCGCAGATCTTCTGATACTTGGCATTGCCGACCAGCGCGTCGAGCACGTCCTTCTGGTTGATCGCCAGGAGGGCGGCACGCCGCACCTTCACGTTATCGAACGGCGGATAGAGGAAGTTCATCCGGCCGAGCGTCTGGAAGCCGAACTTGTTGGAAACCTCGATCGTGATCTCCTTGTTCGCCTCCAGCACCGGCAGCATGTCGTAGGGCAGGTTCTCCATGAAGTCGATGTCGCCCGACTGCAGCGCGTTCACCGCGGTCTGCGAGTCCGGCATGGTGATCCACTCGACGCGGTCGACCTTCGCCACCTTGCCGCCGGAGGTCCAGCTCGCCGGCTCCTTGCGCGGCACGTAGTCGGTATTCTTGACGTAGACCGCCTTCACGCCGGGCTGGAATTCGCCCTGCACGAACTTGAAGGGGCCCGAGCCGATCTGCTCGGGAATCTGCTTGTCCGCCGGCACCTCGGCGAGACGCTTCGGCATCATGAAGGCGACGCGCGAGGACGGCTTGCCGATGGAGTCGAGGACGAGGCCGTAGGGCTCCTTCAGTTTCAGCGTGATGGTCTTGGCGTCGGTCGCCTCGATGCTCGCGGTGAAGTCCATGAGCTTCTGGCCCATGCCGTCGACCGAGGCCCAGCGCTTGAGCGAGGCGACGCAGTCTTCCGCGGTCACCGGCGCGCCGTCATGCCATTTCAGTCCATCGCGCAGGGTGAAGGTGTAGGTGAGCTTGTCGTCTGAGACCTTCCAGTCCGCCATCTGCGGCTGGATCTTGAAGTTCGAATCGGGAGCCACCAGCGTGTCGTAGATCATGTAGCCATGATCACGCGTAATGTACGCCGTGGTGAAGATAGGATCGATGATGCGAAGGTCGGAATGCATCACCGCGGTGAGAGTCTTGCCGGCCGCGAGCACTGGCGAGGCCAGCGCCGTTGAAAGCGCGACGACCGACAGCGCAAGTTTGGAGGCGAACGCGCGAGACCCCCGGCGCATGAAGTTGGACATAAAAAGTCTCTCCTGACGTGAAACTGTTCAAAGGCAGATTATTGGTTGAGCATACGGTTCGTTCCTTGGGCGAACTAACCACATGCAATGCCTTTATCTTTCGAGACTTGCAGACAGTGCTGATCGCGTCAATCCGGTTTCGCTGCAGGCCCTGGCGGCGCGCGCACAGGCTCCACAAGGATCGGTTTGGCTCTACAACACTCTCCGCTCGTCCCGCCGTGGCGATGCAATGCGCGTTCCACCTTTGCGAAGCTCGAGAGACATTCAGATGAATCCAGCCAATCTTCCCTTCGATTCCGAGTCCATGCTCGAAGGCCTGCGCACCTGGGTGGAATGCGAGAGCCCGACATGGGACGCCGGCGCCGTTAACCGCATGCTCGATATCGCAGCGCGGGATATGGCGATCATGGGTGCGACGATCGAACGCATCGCGGGCCGCCAGGGCTTTGGCGGCGTGATCCGTGCGCGTTTTCCCCATCCAAAGCAGGGCGAGCCGGGCATCCTGATCGCCGGCCACATGGATACCGTCCACCCGGTCGGTACCATCGAGAAGCTGAAATGGCGGCGCGAAGGCAATAGGTGCTACGGCCCCGGCATCTACGACATGAAGGGCGGCAACTACCTCTCGCTGGAAGCGATCCGGCAGCTCGCGCGCGCATCCTTCACCACGCCTTTGCCGATCACTGTGCTGTTCACGCCCGACGAGGAAGTCGGCACGCCCTCGACGCGTGACATCATCGAGGCGGAAGCCGCGCGCAACAAATACGTGCTGGTGCCCGAGCCCGGCCGCGCCGACAACGGCGTCACCACCGGACGTTACGCCATCGCACGTTTCAATCTCGAGGCGACGGGCCGGCCGAGCCACGCCGGCGCGACCCTCTCCGCCGGACGCTCGGCGATCCGCGAAATGGCGCGGCAGATTCTCGCCATCGACGCGATGACGACGGAAGACTGCACCTTCTCTGTCGGCGTCGTGCATGGCGGACAATGGGTCAATTGCGTTGCCACGACCGCCACCGGCGAAGCGCTCTCGATGGCCAAGCGGCAGGCCGATCTCGACCGCGGCGTCGAGCGGATGCTGGCGCTCTCTGGCACCAGCAACGACGTCACCTTTAAGGTCACGCGCGGCGTGACGCGGCCGGTGTGGGAGCCGGATGCCGGCACGATGGCGCTGTACGAAAAGGCGCGCGGCATCGCCAAATCGCTCGGCGCCGAGCTGCCGCATGCGAGTTCCGGCGGCGGCTCCGACGGCAACTTCACCGGTGCCATGGGCATCCCGACCCTCGACGGCCTGGGCGTGCGTGGAGCCAATGGCCACACGCTGGAGGAGTATATCGAGGTCGAGAGCCTGGTCGAACGCGGCCGCCTGATGGCGGGACTGCTGGCCACGCTGGAGTAGCCCGTCATTCCGGGATGGTCCGCAGGACCAGACCCGGAATCTCGAGATTCCGGGTTCGCGTCTTTGACGCACCCCGGAATGACACCGCATCGCAGTACGACTCCTGCCCAAATCAGCTGACCGCACTGCAAAAACTGTGACCCTGATGGCACGGGAATTGCTGAAATGTTAGGCTAGTGGCAGAACAGGCTACCGCGGCTGTCGCCGATGTGACTCTAATCAGACGGATTCAACTTGCTCGGATATCTCCTTCGCCGAATCTTCGCCGCCGTGCCCGTCATGGGCGTCGTTGCGCTGTTCGTCTTCCTCCTGCTCCGCCTCACCCCCGGTGATCCCGCCGCGATCCTCGCGGGCGACAATGCGACACCTGAGCGGCTGGAGCGCATCCGCACCTCGCTCGGCCTCAACGAGCCGCTGATCGTGCAGTTCGTCACCTGGGTCAACAAGCTGCTGCACGGCGATCTCGGGACCTCGCTGATCTCCAATCTGCCGGTCATGAAGATGATTGGCCAGCGCGTCGAGCCGTCGATCTCGATCGCGCTGTGCACCATCATCCTCGCCGTGATCGTCGCCGTTCCCTTGGGCGTGATCGCGGCTTGGAAGCACGGCACCTGGATCGACCGTTTCGTGATGGGGCTTTCCGTGCTCGGCTTCTCGGTGCCGGTGTTCGTGGTCGGCTATGTCCTGATCGAGGTGTTCGCGATCGATCTGCGCTGGGTGCCGGTGCAGGGCTTCAAGAGCATCAGCGTTGGCTTCGGCCCGTTCTTCGAACGCATCATCCTGCCGACCTGCGCCCTCTCTTTCATCTACATCGCGCTGATCGCGCGCATGACGCGCGCGGCGATGCTCGACGTGCTCGGCGAAGATTACGTGCGAACGGCGCGCGCGAAGGGCATCAACGAGGTCGCGGTGATGATGCGCCATGCACTGCGCAACGCCGCCGTGCCCGTGATCACCGTGATCGGCACCGGCTTTGCACTCCTGATCTCCGGCGTCGTCGTCACCGAAAGCGTGTTCAACATTCCCGGCATCGGCCGCCTCACCGTGGATGCGGTGCTGGCGCGCGACTATCCGGTGATCCAGGCGATGATCCTGCTGACGTCGCTGATCTACGTCGTCGTCAATCTTCTGATCGACGTCGCCTACACCCTGCTCGATCCCCGGATCCGGTACTGAGGCAAGGATTTAACAACAAACATGTCGGTCGATACCCTTCCCCAGTCATCCATCCCGATCACGTCGCCGCTGCGGCCGCGTTTCGGATTCCTCACCTCGACGCCGATCATCGCCACGGCGACGGTCCTGCTGACGCTGATCGTGCTGATCTCGATCCTCGCACCGCTTATCGCACCGCATGATCCGATCCAGCTCGCGCCCTCGCAGCGACTGAAGCCGACTTCGGCGCAGTTCCTGCTCGGCACCGACGCCTACGGACGCGATCTGTTGTCGCGCGTGGTCTATGGCGGCCGCATCTCGCTGTTGATCGGCATCGGCTCGGCCGTCCTGTCGATCGCCATCGGGCTTGCGATCGGCCTCGTCTCCGGCTTCTTCAAGCTGGTGGACGCCGTGATGATGCGCATCATGGACGGCCTGATGGCGATGCCGAGCATCCTGCTCGCGATCGCCGTGGTCTCGCTGTCCGGGGCCAGCCTCTGGACCGTGCTGATCGCGATCACCATTCCCGAGATCCCGCGCGTCGCCCGCCTCGTGCGATCCGTGGTGCTGTCGGCGCGTGAGGAGCCGTACGTGGAAGCCGCCATCTCGGTCGGCTCGTCCCTGCCGAAGATCATGTGGCGGCACCTGATGCCGAACACGGTCGCCCCGCTGATCGTCCAGGGCACCTATATCTGCGCCAGCGCCATCCTCACCGAGGCGATCCTCTCCTTCCTCGGCGCCGGCATCTCGCCGGAGACGCCGACCTGGGGCAACATCATGGCCGAGGGCCGCCAGTACTTCCAGATCAAGCCGTCGCTGATCTTCTGGCCGGGCCTGCTGCTCTCGATCGCCATCCTCAGCATCAATCTGATCGGCGACGCCGCCCGCGACGCCCTCGATCCCCGCATGAAGCAGCGGGAGGGGAAGTGATTTGTCTCGACGGCCTAGCCCCTTGTTCCGTCATTGCGAGCGAAGCGAAGCAATCCAGTCTGCATCCGCGGAAAGATTTCTGGATTGCTTCGTCGCTTCGCTCCTCGCAATGACGTCGGAGTAACTTGATGACCAACACCATCCTCGACATCAACAACCTCGTCGTCTCCATCGGCAAGAAGCCGGGCGGGCCGAAGATCATCGACGGCATCTCGATCCAGGTGCGCGAGCGCGAGACGCTGTGCCTCGTCGGCGAGAGCGGCTCGGGCAAGTCGGTGACCTCGCTGACCACGATGGGCCTGCTGCCAAAGGGTACGCTGGTGCCCACTGCCGGCAGCGTCAAGCTGGTCGGCGAGGAGATCCTCACCGCGACCGATCGCCGTCTGCGCCAACTCCGCGCCACGCAAATGGCGATGATCTTCCAGGAGCCAATGACCGCGCTCAATCCGGTGGTGCCGGTCGGCCGCCAGATCGACGAGGTGCTGCGCGCGCACACCAAGCTCGATGCCAGGGCGCGCAGGAAGCGCATCCTCGACATGATGGAGCAGGTCCACCTGCCCCAGGTCGAGCGCATCTTCGCCTCCTATCCCCACCGCCTCTCCGGCGGCCAGCGCCAGCGCATCATGATCGCGATGGCGCTCGTGCTGGAGCCGAAGCTGCTGATCGCCGACGAGCCGACCACCGCGCTCGACGTCACTACGCAGAAGCAGATTCTGTCCCTGATCCGCGAGCTTCAGCGCGATCACGGCACCGCCGTGCTGTTCATCACCCATGACATGGGCGTAGTCGCCGAGATCGCCGACCGCGTCGCGGTGATGCGGCAGGGCCGCCTGGTCGAGACCGGTCCGCTCGACACGGTGCTGCGCAATCCGACCATGGAGTACACCCGCAACCTGCTCGCCTCGGTGCCGAGCCTGGTGCCGCGGCCGCCGCGCGAGGAGAGCCGCGAGCCAGTCGTGCTCGAGGCCAACGACCTCAGCAAGATCTTCAAGGAGCGCGCTTTCTTCGGCAAAGGCCGTGAGGTCGTCGCCGCCGACAAGGTCACGCTGACTTTGCGCAAGGGCCGCACGCTCGGCATCGTCGGCGAAAGCGGCTCGGGCAAATCTACGGTGGCGCGCTGCATCGTGCGCCTGATCGACCCGACCTCCGGCGGCATTCGCCTCGCCGGCCGCGAGATCGCCGACATCTCGCGCCGCCTGCTACAGCCGCACCGCCAGAAGATCCAGATCGTGTTCCAGGATCCCTACCGCTCGCTCAACCCGCGCGTCACCGTCGGTGAGAGCATCGCCGAAGGTCCGATCAACTATGGCGTCTCGCATGCAGATGCGATCAAGCGCGCGCGCGAGCTGCTCGAGCTCGTCGGCCTGCCCGCCGACGCGGTGTCGCGCTATCCGCACCAGTTCTCCGGCGGCCAGCGCCAGCGCATCGCCATTGCCCGTGCGCTCGCGCTCGATCCGGACGTGCTGGTCGCCGACGAGGCGGTCTCCGCGCTCGACGTCTCGGTGCAGGCGCAGGTGCTGGAGCTGCTCGACGAGATCCAGAAGCGGCTCGGCATCGCCATCCTCTTCATCACCCACGACCTCCGCGTCGCGGCGCAGATCTGCGACGAGGTCGTGGTGATGCAGCACGGCCGCGTCGTCGAACAGGGCCCCGCCGCCGAAGTGCTGACGCATCCCAGGGAGGCCTACACCAAAGCCCTGCTGGATGCCGCGCCGGGGCGCAACTGGGACTTTGCGAACTTCCGGCCGGTGGCTGACGGCGTGGGGGCGAGCGCGTAGGCTCATCCTCGTCATTGCGAGCGTAGCGAAGCAATCCAGAATCCCTCCGCGGATAGACCCTGGATTGCTTCGCTACGCTCGCAATGACGGTGTGCGCGGCACGCATTCCCAAAACAGCTTGAGGCCATGCGCGGCGCGACGGCCTCTCACCTTGCCTCCGCCGCAAGGCCGAGGCTAACGTCGCGCACTTTCCAACGCTGGACTTGATTTGATGACACGTATCGCCGTCGGCGGCTTCCTGCACGAGACCAACACTTTCGCGCCCACGAAGGCGACTTTCGCCGATTTCCAGCATGGCGGCGGCTGGCCGGCGATGACGGAAGGCGCCGACGTGCTCAGGGTGATGCGGCGCATCAATGTCGGCCTCGCCGGCTTCGTGGACAGCGCCGAAGCAAATGGCTGGGAACTGGTTCCGACCATTGCTTGCGGTGCGAGCCCGTCGGCCCATGTGACCAAGGATGCCTTCGAGCGCATCGTGAAAGTGATGGTCGACGGCATCGCAGCCGCGGGCCCGCTCGACGCGGTCTATCTCGACCTGCACGGCGCGATGGTCACCGAGCATCTCGACGATGGCGAAGGCGAGATCCTGGCACGTGTGCGCCGCGTCATCGGCAAGGATATTCCGCTGGTCGCGAGCCTCGACCTGCACGCCAACGTCACCCCCGAGATGATGGACCATGCGGATGCGTTGATCGCCTACCGCACCTATCCCCATGTCGACATGGCCGACACCGGCCGCGCGTCGGCAAAACACCTCGCCCTGCTGCTCAAGACCAAGCGGCGCTTCGCAAAGTCCTTCTGCCAACTGCCGTTCCTGATCGCGATCAGCTGGCAATGCACCAACGACTTCCCCACCAAGGGCATCTACGAGAAGCTCGCCGCGCTGGAGAGCGATGCGGTTCCGACGCTGTCCTTCGCGCCGGGCTTCCCAGCCGCTGATTTCCGCGACTGCGGCCCGAGCGTGTTCGCCTATGGCAAGACGCAGGCGGACGCCGATCGCGCAGCAGACGCGATCGTGAAGCTGATCGAAGGCCACGAGGACGATTTCGACGGCAAGATCTGGTCGCCCGACGACGGCGTGCGCCACGCCATGGAGCTTGCGAAGAGCGCGAGCAAGCCGATCATCATCGCCGACACCCAGGACAACCCCGGCGCCGGCGGCGATTCCGACACCACGGGCATGCTGCGCGCACTGGTGCGCAACAAGGCGAGCGCTGCGACCGGCGCGATCTACGATCCGGAATCGGCAAAGGCCGCGCATGCGGCCGGCGTCGGCGCCACGGTCACGCTGTCGCTCGGCGGCAAGTCCGGTATTCCCGGCGACGAGCCCTACACCGAGACCTTCGTCGTCGAAAAGCTCTCCGACGGCCGCTTCGTCGCGCCGGGCCCGTATTACGGTGGCCGTGAGATGGAGATGGGCCCGTCCGCAGCCTTGCGCATCGGCGACGTCCGGGTCGTCGTCTCCTCGCACAAGGCGCAGCTCGCCGACCAGGCGATGTACCGCTATGTCGGCATCGAGCCGACGCAGGAGAAGATCCTGGTCAACAAGAGTTCCGTGCACTTCCGCGCCGATTTCGAGCCGATCGCAGAGAAGTTGATGATCTGCGCCGCGCCCGGCGCGATGCCGGCCGATACCGCCTCGCTGCCCTGGACGCGCCTGCGTCCGGGCATCCGCATCAAGCCGAACGGCCCCGTTTTCATTCCCTCCTCACGCTAACCGGATCAAGACACATGCCCACACTCGAGCGCATCGACGGCTATGCCGACGAACTCACCGCCATCCGCCGCGACCTTCACGCCCATCCCGAAATCGGCTTCGAGGAAGTGCGCACCTCCGGCATCGTCGCCGACAAGCTGAAGAGCTGGGGCATCGAGGTGCATCGCGGTCTCGGCGGCACCGGCGTGATCGGCGTCATCAAGGGCAAGGGCTCTGGGAGCAAGCGCATCGGCCTCCGCGCCGACATGGACGCGCTGCCGATGGAAGAGAACACCAATCTGAAGTGGAGCTCCAAGATCCCCGGCCGCTTCCACGGCTGCGGCCATGACGGCCACACCACCATGCTGCTGGGCACCGCGCGCTATCTCGCCGAGACCCGGAATTTCGACGGCACCGTGCACCTGATCTTCCAGCCGGCCGAGGAAGGCCTCGGCGGCGCACGTGCCATGATCAAGGACGGGCTGTTCGAGAAGTTTCCCTGCGACGAGCTCTACGGCCTGCACAACGCGCCGGATCTGAACCACGGTGAGATCGCGATCCTGCCCGGCCCGGCGATGGCCAGCGCCGACTTCTTCGACCTGCGCATCACCGGTTATGGCGCGCATGGCGCGATGCCCGAGCGTTCCAAGGACGCAGTGATCATCGCGACCACGCTGGCGCAAGCGATCCAGACCATCGTCAGCCGCAACGTCGAGCCGCTGCAGGCCGCGGTGGTGTCGATCACCCAGATCCATGCCGGCTCCGCCTACAACGTCATTCCCGGCGATGCGCATCTCTGCGGCACCATCCGCACCTTCTCGAAGGAAGTCCGCACCCTCGTCAGCGAACGCATCCGCACCATCTGCGCGGGCATCGCAAGCGCCTATCAGTGCGTGATCGACGTCGACATCCGCGATACTTTCGACGTGCTGGTCAACCAGGTCGAGCAGTCCAAGGTGGTCGAGGACGTCGCGCGCACCATCGTGGACCCCGCCAACGTGATCACCCGCGCCCAGCCCAAGATGGGCAGCGAGGATTTCGCCGACATGCTGCAGACCATTCCCGGCGCCTATTTCTGGGTCGGCCATGACGGCTCGGTGCCCGTGCACAATCCCGGCTTCGTGCTCGACGACAAGATCCTGCCAATCGGCGCCAGCATGTTCGCCCGGATCATCGAGACCCGTATGCCGGTAGGTTAGAAAATGCACAAGAAGAGCCCTGACGAAGCGGTCACCTCGCTGCACGATCTCTCCGCGGTCGATCTGATCGCCGGCTATCGCGCCAAGCAATTCTCGCCGAGCGAGGTGCTGGAGGATTTGCTCACGCATGTCGCTGCGTGGGAGCCGCACCTGAAGGCGCTCTATGCATTCGACCCCGACGGCGCGCGCGAGGCCGCAAAGGCCTCGACCGCGCGCTGGTCCGGCGGCGAGCCGTCCGGCGCGCTCGACGGCGTGCCCGTGACGGTGAAGGACAACATCGCGACCAAGGGCGTACCGGTGCCGCTGGGGGCCGCCAGCGTCAAGCTGGTTCCGGCCGAGAAGGACGCCCCGCCCGCCGCGCGGCTGCGCGAAGCCGGGGCGATCATCTTCGCCAAGACCACCATGCCCGATTACGGCATGCTGTCCTCCGGGCTCTCCTCCTTCCATGCGCTGGCGCGCAATCCGTGGGACCTCTCCAAGAATCCCGGCGGCTCCAGCGCGGGCGCAGGCGCCGCGGCTGCGGCCGGCTATGGCCCCTTGCATCTCGGCACGGATATCGGCGGCTCGGTGCGCCTGCCGGCGGGCTGGTGCGGCCTCGTCGGCCTCAAGCCGAGCTTTGGCCGCGTGCCGATCGATCCCACTTATGTCGGCCGCGTCGCCGGCCCCATGACCCGTACCGTCGACGATTGCGCGCTGATGATGAGCGTGATCGCAAAGCCCGACCGGCGCGACGGCATGAGCCTGCCGGCCGAGCCGCTCAACTGGAAAGGCCCCGAGAAATCACCGCGCAAATTGCGCATCGGCCTGATGCTCGATGCCGGCGTCGGCCTGCCGGCGGAACGAGCCGTCCGCGACGTTGCGGTGAAAGCCGCCAAGGCGTTCGAATCCGCAGGCAGCGTCGTCACCGAGATCGACGGCATTTTGACCCGCGACATGCTCGACGGCCTCGACAATTTCTGGCGGGCGCGGATGTGGGACGATCTGTCCAAGCTGACGCCGGCCGAACAGGCCAAGGTGCTGCCCTACATCTTCAAATGGGGCGTCTCCGGCGCAAAGCTCTCGGGCGTCGACGTGATCCGCGGCTTCAACCAGACCATGGCGATCCGCGCCGCCGCGGCAAAGCTGTTCTGCGAGCTCGACTACGTGATCTCGCCGACCGCGCCGAACGTGAACTATCCGGCGGAGTGGGCCTCGCCGACCAACGATCCGATGCGGCCGTTCGAGCACATCTGCTATACCGTGCCATGGAATATGTCCGAGAACCCCGCGGTCTCCCTCAACGGCGGTTTCGACGACAGCGGCTTTCCCATCGGCGTGCAGATCGTCGGCCGCCGCTTCGACGATATCGGCGTGCTCGGCATGGCCAAGGCCTTCGAGGGCCTGCGCGGCGCGCAGAAGCCCTGGCCGAAGCCGCCTTCACACAAGACGCAGCACTAGCGTCACTGCACAATTCGTCATGCGCGGGCTCGACCCGCGCATCCATCCTCTTTGAAAAGATGGATTGCCGGGTCAAGCCCGGCAATGACAGAATTGGGTCAAGAATCCCACGGAAGGAAACCACCCATGGCGTATGAGACGATCAAATACGAGGTCGCCGAGCAGATCCTCACCATCACGCTGAACCGGCCCGACAAGCTCAACGCCTTCAACGCGCAGATGCAGGCCGAGCTGATCGACGCGTTCGACGCCGCCGACAAGGACGACAACGTCCGCGCCATCATCGTCACCGGCGCAGGGCGCGGCTTTTGCGCCGGCGCCGATCTCTCCTCCGGCGCCGATACGTTCGATCGCGACGCCCGGCGCGGACCCGTGAAGCGCCTCGCCGACGGCAAGGTCGATTACAGCGATCCGCAGGTGCGCGACGGCGGCGGGCAGGTCACCTTGCGCATCTTCAAATGCCTGAAGCCCGTGATCGCCGCGGTGAACGGGCCAGCCGTCGGCATCGGCGTCACCATGCAGCTCGCGATGGACATCCGCATCGCCTCGGATGCCGCGCGGTTCGGCTTCGTGTTCTCCCAGCGCGGCATCGTGCCGGAGGCTGCCTCGAGCTGGTTCCTGCCGCGCATCGTCGGTATCTCGCAGGCGCTGGAATGGTGCTATTCGGGCCGCGTCTTCCCGGCCCAGGAAGCCCTCGCCGGCCGCCTCGTCAGCAAGGTCGTCGCCCCCGATGATCTCTTGCCGACCGCCCGCGCGCTCGCCAAGGAATTTGCCGCCAAGACCGCGCCGGTCTCGGTCGCCCTGATCCGCCAGATGATGTGGCGCATGATGGGCGCGGACGATCCCATGGAAGCCCACAAGGTCGACAGCCGCGGCATCTACGCCCGCGGCCGCTCCGACGACGTGAAGGAAGGCGTGGTGTCGTTCCTGGAGAAGCGTCCCGCGCAATTCAAGAACAAGGTCTCGACCGACATGCCGGACTATTTCCCCTGGTGGTCGGAGCGGGACTACAAGTAACGAGCTGACCCGGTGGCGTAGGCGAAACAGGCCTACGCCGCCTTGATGGCACGAATGAAGGTCTCGACGAACTGGCGCATGTTTTCCGACTGACGCGTCAGTTCCTCGGAAGCATCGAACACTTCGCCGGCAGCGGCGCTGGACTCGCTCGAGCCGACTTTCACGCCCTGGATGCTCTGTGAGATCTCGCCGGTCCCGCGCGCGGCTTCCTGAACGTTGCGGGCGATTTCCCGCGTGGCCGCGTCCTGCTCTACCACCGCGGCGGCGATCGACGAGGTGATCTCGTTGATCTCCTCGATAGTCGCCGTGATGCCATGGATCGCGCTCACGGCCTGTCCGGAGCTGGCCTGGATGGCGGCGACCTGATCGCGAATATCGTCGGTCGCCTTGGACGTCTGCTCGGCGAGGCCTTTCACCTCGCCCGCCACGACGGCGAATCCTCTGCCCGCCTGTCCCGCCCGCGCCGCTTCGATCGCCGCGTTCAACGCCAGCAAATTCGTCTGCCGCGCGATCTCGTTGATCAGCTGGAGCACATCGCCAACCCTCTCCGCCGCCGACGAGAGGCCCTGCACCGTCTCGTTGGTGCGCCGGCCTTCGGCGACGGCCTTTTCCGCGATCTGCGCCGACTGCGTCGCGCGCCGTCCGATCTCGGCGACCGAGCTGGACAATTCCTCGGTGGCCGCGGCGACGGTCTGCATGTTCGCCGACGCAATCTCGGTCACGCCTGCCACGCTCGCGGCCTCGTCGCTGGTCTGGCCGGCGGATCGCCTCATCCCGCCTGCGGTCGCCTCCAGCTGGGACGACGCGGAGATGACGGTCTCGATCACCTCGGTGACGTCGACGTCAAAACGGTCGGAGAGTTCGTCGATGCGCGTCGCGCGCGCGGCGCGCTGCGCAGCCGCCTCGCGTTCTCTCGCGTTGAGCTCGACACTCCGGACCAGGCTTTCCCTGAAGAACTGAACCGCGCACGCCATCGCGCCGATCTCGTCCGCGCGGTCGGTGCCCTCGACCTGCTGGTCGAGCTTGCCGTCGGCAAGATGGGTCATGGTGCCGGCGAGCCGCCCGATCGGCACGGTGATGCCGCGCGCCATGATCGCCGCGGTCGCCATGCTCGTCAGCAGCGCGAGCAGAGCCAACGCGATCACGAGACCAAGGCTCAGAGTGGCGTCGGACTTCTTCTTCACCATCAGGCCGGTGAGCTCCGTCACCAGCCCATCCTCGATCTTCTTCAACAGATCAATCCGAACCGTGGCGGCATCGAACCAGGCCTTGCTGTCGAGCGAGCCAAACTCGCCCGCAAGCCCGCCCCGCTCGACGACTTTGCGCATGCCGTCGAACTGGTCGATCGCGGGGCCCGACAATTCAGAGCCGAACAGATCCCGCGCGTGCGGCGATGCAACGGCGCGGAAGGCGGTAAAGAAGCTGTCCTGCGCAGCCGCAAGGCCAATCGCCCTGACATAGGCCTGCGGTTCGAAACGTCCGGCGGCGATCGCGCCGGCGACAGTCGCACGTTCCAGGCCGGCGCGTTCCTTGGCTTCCACGAGATTGGCGTGGGCGGCAATCGAGCGCGAGATCTCGTCGTCCGTCGCGAGTTTGGAAATTCCTGACGTCACCGTGATCAGGCGTCCCACAATCTCCGTCAGGGCGCCGGTCGCAGCCGCGGGAGCGATCGCCTGGCGATCGATCTGCGCGCGCAGTGACTCAAGACGCCCCAGGCTCTCGATTGCCGCCTGGCTTGCGGAAGTGAGCCGGCCGCTGCCTTCGCGCGCCAGATCTACCAGCGCGCCTAGCGCCGATGCGCGCCCAGCGTTGGTGCGGCCACGCTGCTGCTGGAGTTCGGCCCCCAGCTGCGCGCCCTTGCTGCTCAGAAAGGTCAGGGACAGTCCGCGTTCGCGCTGCAGCTCGTGGACCAGGCCGCTCAACTTGCCGACCCCGTCGACAACCGGCTGCATAGCCACCATTTCCGAGCGCACGGTCCATTTGGCGGAAATATCGTACAGGGCCAGCGCAGCGAGCGTCGCAAGAGGCAGCAGTGCCGCCAGAGCGATGCGATGAATTATTCTTATCTTCCTGAACATCATCCGAGTTCGCGATTGCATGCTCGTGATAGGATCAGACTGGTAAAGAAAACTCCTTATACGCGTGAGAAAAAGATAGGCGGTACCTGCGCACTAAAACGGCAGGGCCGGTCAGTCCATCGTCAGCGCCACACGCCCGATCGCCTTGCGGTCGATCAGGAGCCGCATCGCCTTTGCATAATCCTGCAATGGCAGACGGTGCGAGACGTTGGGGCGCAGCTTGCCCTCCTCTGCCCATTGCAGCAGCGCCTTCAGGCGCACCTCGCCGAGCGCTGGATTTTTGCGGACCGCTTCGCCGGCGCGCACGCCGAGCACGCTGGCGCCCTTGATCAGCAGCAGGTTGGTCCTGGCCGAACCAATGCCGCCGGTGAAGCCGATCACCAGGAGGCGCGCGCCCCAGGCGATGCAGCGCATCGAGTCTTCAAAGACCTGGCCGCCGACGGGATCGAACACGATGTCCGCACCGCGACCATCGGTTATGCGCTTGACGGCATCGCGAAACGGCTCGCGGTCGTAGCGGACGAGATGATCGGCGCCGCGCGATTTGGCAATAGTGAGCTTCTCGTCGCTCGAGGCGGTCGCGATCACCGTCGCGCCCAGCATCTTGCCGATCTCGACGGCCGCCAATCCCGTGCCGCCGCCCGCGCCATGCACCAGCAGCACTTCGCCCGGCTCGACCCTGCCGCGATCGATCAGCGCATGATAGGCCGTGCCATGACCGGCAAGATAAGTCGCAGCCTCCGCGTAGTCGAATGTCGAGGGCTTGGGGGTGAGCTGCGACGGCGTGACGATTGCTTCGTCCGTGAACGCGCCATGGCGCATCTTGACGATGACCTTGTCGCCGACGGCAACACCTTTCGCCTCAGTGCCAAGCTCAGTAACGTCGCCGGCGGCTTCCATGCCGGGCGTGAACGGCAATTCCGGCTTGAGCTGATATTGACCGGCGGCCATCAGCACGTCGGGAAAATTGAGGCCGGCGGCGCGGATCTTGACCCGCACCTCGCCCGGCTTCAGGGCGCGCGAGGGAAACTCTTCCAGCCGCAGGGCTTCGGGTTCGCCGAGCGAGTGGCAGACGACGGCGCGCACCATCAGGCCGCGCTCGCCTTGCTGCGCAGAAGCGCCTCGCGGATCAGCGGCAGACGGTCGTTGCCGAAATACATATCGGTCTTGTTGACGAAGATCGTCGGCGACCCGAAGCCGCCACGGGCGACGACCTCTTCGGTATTGGCCTTGAGCTGGTCCTTGATGCCCTGCTCCGAAATGCCGGCGAAGAACTTCTGCTCGTCGATGCCGACCTTGCTGCAGATCGCGGCGAGCACGGCGTCTTGCGAGATGTCCTTGTCCTCCCCCCAATAGGTCTCGAACACAGCGGTCGCGAATGGCACCACTTCCTTGCCGAGCCAGATGCAACCGCGCATCGCCTTGACGCTGTTCACGGGAAACACCGTCGGCGGCATCTTGATCGCAAGGCCGGCCGAGCGCGCCCAGTCCTGAAGATCCTTCTTCATGTAGCGCGCCTTCAGCGGCACCGGCGTCTCGCGCTGCGCGTAGACGCTCGGATTGACCGTGTTGAAGATGCCGCCGACCAGGATCGGCCGCCAGACGATCTCGGCGCCCAGCTCCTTTGCCAGCGGCTGGATGTTGTGGAAGGCGAGATAAGTCCAGGGGCTGGAGCAGTCGAAGAAGAATTCGATCATGGTGGTTCCTCATGTCTGTCATTCCGGGGCGCGCCTCTTGGGCGCGAACCCGGAATCCATTTCGCCTCTCGTTCCGCGGCCCGATGGATTCCGGGCTCGCGACTTCGTCGCGCCCCGGAATGACGGTGCCTACTTCCGTCCCAGCACTTCCTTAGCCTTCTGCCCGAACATGATCTTGCGTGATTCCTCGTCGAACGGCTCTTTCACGAATTTTCCGATCGCAAGCCCCGCCTGCACCAGCGGCCTGGCGCGGATTTCGGCGTACCAGCGTTTGACGCTCGGATAGTCGTCGAGCGTGAAACCTTGCGCCTTGTGGGTCATGGTCCAGGGGAAACAGGCGATGTCAGCGATGGAATAGTCGCCGGCGACGTAAGCGCCGGTCTTCTTCAGCTGCCGGTCGAGCACGCCGTACAGCCGCGCAGCCTCGTCGCGATAGCGCTCGATCGCGTAAGGGATCTTCTCCGCCGCATAGAGCGCGAAATGGCCGTGCTGGCCGAGCATTGGCCCCAGGCCCGCCATCTGCCACATCACCCACTGGATCGCAGTGGAGCGGCCACGCAGATCGGTCGGCAGAAAGCGGCCGGTCTTTTCCGCCAGATAGATCAGGATCGCGCCGGTCTCGAACGCCGAGAACGGTCCGCCGCCGTCAGCGGGATCATGATCGACGATCGCGGGAATGCGGTTGTTCGGGGAGATCGCCAGGAACTCAGGCGCGAACTGCTCCCCAGCGCGGATGTTGACGGGCTTCACCGTATAGGGAAGCCCGAGCTCCTCCAGCATGATCGAGATTTTCCAGCCGTTCGGCGTCGGCGCGTAATAGAGGTCGATCATGACCTGTTCCTTGAGGCCTTCCCTGGCATTTCCTGTCGCCGCAGCTGGAATAGAGAGCGACTTTCGTTGTTCTGTACCTCGACGTTAAGACATGGCAGGAAGGGGCGCAACACAACCTGCCGGGAGGGCCGCCATGCTGTTTCCAACTACGATCGCCGGCTCCTTGCCGAAGCCGGAATGGCTCGCCGAGCCCAACATGCTCTGGGCACCCTGGAAATCTGAAGGCGACGAGCTGCTGCGTGCCAAGCGCGACTCGACGCTGATCTGGCTGAAGATCCAGGAGGACGCCGGCATCGACATCGTCACCGAAGGCGAGCAGGCCCGTCAGCATTTCGTCCACGGATTCCTCGAAAAGATCGAAGGCATCGATTTCGCCCACAAGGTCGAAATGGGCATCCGCAAAGATCGCTACAAGGCGATGGTGCCGCAGGTGGTCGCCCCGCTCCGCCTGAGGGATCGCGTGCACGCCTTCGAGGCGCGCGTGGCGCGCACGCACACCAAGAAGAAGCTGAAGTTCACCCTGCCCGGTCCGATGACCATCATCGACACCATTGCCGACCGCTATTATGGCGATCGGGTCAAGATGGCGTTTGCCTTCGCCGAGCTGCTCAACGAGGAGGCCAAGGCCTTGCAGGCGGACGGCGTCGATTTCGTTCAGTTCGACGAGCCCGCCTTCAACGTCTACATGGACGAGGTCAACGATTGGGGCATCAAGGCGCTGGAGCGCGCCGCGCAGGGGCTGACCTGCACCACTGCGGTGCACATCTGCTACGGCTACGGCATCAAGGCGAACACCGACTGGAAGGAAACGCTCGGCGCGCAATGGCGGCAGTACGAGCAGATCTTTCCGGCGATCGACGCCAGCCCGATCCAGCAGGTTGCGATCGAGTGCCGCAATTCCAAGGTGCCGCTCGACCTGCTCGCGCTGCTGAAGAACAAGATCGTGCAGGCCGGCGTGATCGATGTCGCCAACGACACCGTGGAAACCGCCGAGGACGTCGTGAAGGTGATCGAGGCGGTGACGAAATTCGTGCCCAAGAGCAACATCATCGCCACCACCAATTGCGGCATGGCCCCGATGCGGCGCGAGATCGCCGAAGCCAAGCTGATGGCACTCGGCGCAGGCGCCGCGCTGGCGCGCGAGAAGCTCGGGTGATGGCGGTGACCTGAAGGCGGCTCTGCTAGTCCAGAGCCGTCGGATGCAGCGCCGGCCGGTATCCGGCGCTCAGCGCCCGCAACGTGGACGGCGGCGTCAGCAGCATGGGGCTTTTCAGCTCGTGCCCGGCGCGGGCATAGCCGGCCGGCGACCATAGCAGCGGCCGGCCGTTCGCGATCAGAAAGCTCTCCTCGCCCTGCTGCAGCATCGCGCCGTCGGGCAATTCTGCGAGCGGCCCCGTCAGCGGATGCAGACGCTTCTTGCCACGATCGAGCCGCTCCCGATGCAGTTCGGCGTCCATCGCTTTCGCGCTCACCTTGCTCGTGCCATTCCCCTTGTCCCAAGCCGCGCGAAAGCGGTTGGCATCGTCGCGGCGGCAGAAGAAGCAGGGTCGGTGTCCCGCGGCAAACGCAGTGGCCTCGTCGAGAAAGAAAAGCTCGGTCCAGCTCCGCCGCGCCATCACCGGCCGCCGCCAGCCGCGAAACTCACAGAGGCAAATGATCCAGGCCGGCGACGACCAGCGCTTCTTTAGCAGCGTCTTCGTCGCGGGATCATGGATGATGCCGCGATTGCCGGTGAACATGCCGCGATGCGGGGTGGCGATGATGTCGCCGGTGGGCAGGACACGGTTTTGCAGGGGCATGGGCCACTATTCCGCTGTCGTCATTCCGGGATGGTCCGAAGGACCAGACCCGGAATCTCGAGATTCCGGGTTCGATGCTTCGCATCGCCCCGGAATGACTCCACCCTCAAGCCGCGCCGTCGCGCAGCGGCGGGTGATAGGACAGCGCGGTGTCCCAGGGAAAGAAGATCCAGGTGTCCTGCGAGACTTCGGTGATGAAGGTATCGACCAGAGGACGCCCCTTCGGCTTGGCGTAGACGGTTGCGAAATGCGCATCGGGCAGCATGTCGCGCACCAGCCTGCCGGTCTTGCCGGTGTCGACGAGGTCGTCGACGATCAACAGGCCCTTGCCGGTGCCGCCGCCGAGCTTCATGGCCTGCTCCGAAATGCCCTTGAGCACCTGAAGCTCGCCCTGCTTGTCGTGGTCGTAGCTCGCGATACAGACCGTGTCGATCACGCGCACGCCAAGCTCGCGCGCCACGATCGCCGCCGGCACCAGGCCGCCGCGGGTGATCGCGATCACCGCGTGGAACGGACCGACCTCGTTGAGCCGCCAGGTCAGCGCCCGGCAATCGCGATGGAACTGGTCCCACGAGACCGGGAAGGCCCGGCCCGCCCGCTCCTGCGCACTCAGTTCCGGTGCTTCACCAGCCATTGTCTTCTCCTGCTTCGCACAGCGCCCGGCGCGCCGGGAGCTTTAGCGGGTGATATTCAACCCCGCCAGCATCTCCTTCACGGCCGCCATCGCAGCCGCCAGCTTCTCCGGATCGCGCGAGCGCACCACCAGATTGGTGTTCGGCTTCTGCTCCTCGTCCATGAAGGGATAGCTGCCGATGATGGTGTCGGGATGGGCGGCGGCGATCGCCCGCAAGGGGCTGCCGATGTCGCCCTCGCGCGCATTGGCGCGGACCGTGTCCGAAAGCATGCGCACGCCGGATTTCAGCTTGGGCGCGACGATGTCCATCATCGCCTGCATGATCGAGGGCACGCCCGCCATGACGATGACATTGCCGATCTTGAAGCCGGGGGCGAGGATGGTCGCGCTCTGGATCAGCTCGGCGCCGTCGGGGATGCGGGCCATGCGCAGGCGGGCCTCGTTGAGGTCCTGCTCGCTCCAGCGCTCGCGGAAGCGGGCGACCACCTCGGGGTGATGGTCGATGCCGACGCCGAACGCCTTGGCGACGCTGTCTGCGGTGATGTCGTCATGGGTCGGCCCGATCCCGCCCGTCGTGAAGACATAGGTGTAGCGATGCCGCAGTGCATCCAAAGCCGCGATGATGTCGGGCTCGTCGTCGGAGACGACCCGGACTTCCTTCAGGTCGATGCCGATATTGGTCAGGTATTCGGCGATGAAGCCGATATTCTTGTCCTTGGTCCGGCCGGACAGGATTTCGTCCCCAATGACCAGAATGCCCGCCGTGACGATCTCGCTCATGCCTTAAGTCCCTCACCTGTGGCGCCGACTTTGCCGGGGTAACGCGTTGAAGTCACGCGGTTTTGCTGCCGAAATAAGCAGTCCTCAGCCATTTTTTCAGGCAGGCCGCCGGCCATCCCCGGCAAACGCTGCCAGTCCATGCTTATCGCGCTGGCCCGGCCCTTGCTACCGCCTACAGAAGTCATGCACTCTCACGGCATGGCCACAGGACGTTGCGGTCTCCAGCGGGGCCGAAACGACCTGACCGATGGCGCAACGCCTGGGGAGACAAGTCGGGATCTATGGCAGTCGCGTTTGATGAAATGAATATTCCCGGCGGGGACCTTCGCCCCGCCTACCAGGAGCTGGCGCGCTGGCTCAAGGAGACCCCTCCCGAGGCGCTCGAATATCGGCGCCAGGAGGCCGAGCTGCTGTTCCGCCGGATCGGCATTACGTTCGCGGTCTACGGCGATTCGGAGTCCACGGAGCGGCTGATCCCCTTCGACGTGATCCCCCGGATCATGTCCGGCAAGGAATGGTCGCTGCTGGAAAAGGGACTGAAGCAGCGCGTCAAGGCGCTGAACATGTTCCTGCGCGACATCTATCACGGCCGCGACATCCTCCGCGCCGAGATCGTGCCCGACGATCTGATCTTCCAGAACCCGGTGTTCCGGCCCGAGATGAACGGCCAGCAGGTGCCGCACGACGTCTACGTGCACATCGCCGGCATCGACATCGTGCGGGTCGATGCCAACGACTTCATCGTGCTCGAGGACAATGCGCGGACGCCGTCCGGCGTGTCCTACATGCTGGAAAACCGCGAGATCATGATGCGGCTGTTTCCGGATCTGTTCGCCCGCCACAGGGTGGCGCCGGTCGAGCGCTATCCGGACGAGCTGCTCTCGGCGCTCCGCTCGGTCGCGCCGCTCAGCGCCTCGGGCGAGCCGACCGTCGCCCTGCTCACCCCCGGCGTCTACAACTCGGCCTATTACGAGCACTCCTTCCTCGCCGACAAGCTGGGCATCGAGCTGGTCGAGGGCCGCGATCTCATCGTCAAGAACAACGAAGTGTTCATGCGGACGACGGAAGGGCTGAAGCGGGTCGACGTGATCTACCGCCGCGTCGATGACGACTTCCTCGATCCCCTCACCTTCCGCCCCGACTCGGTGCTCGGCGTGCCCGGCCTGATGTCGGCCTATGCGGCCGGCAACATCACGCTCGCCAACGCCGTCGGCACCGGGATTGCCGACGACAAGGCGATCTACTCCTACATGCCTGACATCGTGAAATTCTATCTCGGCGAGGAGCCGATCCTGAAGAACGTGCAGACCTGGCGCTGCCGCGAGCCGAAGGATCTCGCCTACGTGCTGGATAATTTGAGCGAGCTGGTCGTCAAGGAAGTGCACGGCTCCGGCGGCTACGGCATGCTGATCGGTCCGGCCGCGACGAAAGCCACGATCGAGGCGTTCCGCGAGAAGCTCAAGCGAGAGCCGGAAGGTTTCATCGCGCAGCCGACGCTGGCGCTTTCGACCTGCCCAACCTGCACGGCATCGGGCCTCGCCCCGCGCCATGTCGATCTCAGGCCCTTCGTGCTCACCGGCAGCAAGCGCACCACCATCGTGCCGGGCGGCCTGACACGTGTCGCGTTGAAGGAGGGCTCCCTGGTCGTGAATTCCAGCCAGGGCGGCGGCACCAAAGACACCTGGATCCTGGACGAGTAGCTCGATGCTGTCGCGTACCGCCGAAAACCTCTACTGGCTCGCCCGCTACGTCGAACGGGCCGAATATCTCGCGCGCACCATCGATGCGACGCTGCGCGTCACCGCGCTTCCCGCCGCCTATATCGGCAAGACCAATGAATGGGACTCGGCGCTGCTCACCGCCGGCGTCGCCGGCAGCTTCTACCAGCAATATGAAGAAGCCAACGAGCACAACGTCGTCCACTTCCTCTCCTTCTCCGTGGACAATCCGTCCTCGATCAGGAACTGCATCGAGGCGGCGCGGCTGAACTCGCGCTCGGTGCGCACCGCGCTGACCAGCGAGATGTGGGACACCATCAACTCGGCCTGGATCGAGTTGCAGGAGGTCTGGAGCAAGGGCACGTCGACCCGCGAGGATCTGGCGAAATTCCTGCGCTTCGTGCAGGAGACCTCGCTGCGCTTCGACGGCTCGGCCTACCGGACCATGCTGCGCAACGACGCCTACTGGTTCTCGCGCCTCGGCCTGCATCTGGAGCGCGCCGACAACACCGCACGCATTCTCGACGTGAAGTATCACGTGCTGCTGCCGGAAGAGGAACATGTCGGCGGCCCGCTCGACTTCTATCAGTGGAGCTCGATCCTGCGTTCGGTCTCGGCGCTGACGGCCTATCACTGGGTCTATCGCGAGACGCTCAAACCCTGGCTGGTCGCGGACCTGCTCATCCTCAACGGCACGCTGCCGCGCTCGCTGGCGAGCTGCTACGACAATCTCGTGCGCAATCTCGACCAGATCGGCGTCGCCTATGGCCGCCAGGGCCCGGCCCAGCGCCACGCCCGCGGCATCCGCAACCGGCTGGAACACAGCAACATGAACGACATCTTCCAGCATGGCGTGCATGAATTCATTCAGGAATTCATCACGGACAATTCCAGGCTGGGCGAAATCATCACGAAGCAGTATTTGATCTGATGCCGTCATTCCGGGGCGCCCGAAGGGCGAACCCGGAATCTCGAGATTCCGGGTTCGATGCTGGCGCATCGCCCCGGAATGACGGCGCGAGAACAACGGTCCACCATGCGCCTGCGAATCCTGCACACCACGACCTATCGCTACGAGCCGCCGGCCACGAGCGTGATCCAGATCCTGCGCATGACACCCGGCAGCCATGACGGGCAATATGTGGCGGAATGGCAGATCGACGTCTCCACCGACACCAAGCTCGACATGCACGAGGACGCGTTCGGCAACGTCACCCATGTGCTGTCCTGCGGGCCGGTCGGCGACATCCAGATCACCGCCGAAGGGCTGATCGAGACCCACGACACCGGCGGCGTGCTGCGCGGCACCGACGAGCGCTTTCCGGCCGGCATGTTCCTGCGCGTCACCGACCTCACCTCCGTCAATCCGGCCATGGCGGCGGTTGCGCGCCAGTTGCGCAGCGAGGCCGAGAGCGACACGCTCGGTTTCCTGCACACGCTGATGGCCGAGATTGCGGATCACATGACCTTCGACGAGGATCCGACCAACAGCGGCACCTCGGCTGCGGAGGCATTCGCGCTCAAGCGCGGCGTCTGCCAGGACTACGCGCACATCTTCATCGCCTGCGCCCGCGCCGGCGGCGTGCCCGCACGCTTCGTCTCCGGCCATTTCCTGCGCGCAGACGGCATGCTGCATCAGGACGCCGGGCACGCCTGGGCGGAAGCCTTCGTGCCCGATCTCGGCTGGGTCGGCTTCGATCCCGCCAACAGCATCTGCGCCACCGACGCCCATGTCCGCGTCGCGATCGGGCTCGACTATCTCGGCGCAGCCCCGGTGCGCGGCACCCGCTATGGCGGCGGCGCGGAAACGCTGACGGTGGCCGTGAAGGTCGACCAGGCCGGCCGCGGCGGGCAGTCGCAATCGCAGTCGCAGCGGCAGAGCTAGGCGCAGCCGCCCGGCGCGCGCGCCGTGCTACACTCGCGGGACCAGACCTGTTCCCGCGAGGTACCCATGGCGACTGTCAAACTGCTTTCGGACGATGAACTCTCCAACGAGGCGCGCGCCGTCTTCGACGATATCCGCAAGGTGCGGAAGTCCGACTTCGTCAACAATTTCTGGCGCGCGCTGGCGCATGATCCGAAGACGCTGCGGCGAACCTGGGAGAGCATCAAGGAGGTGATGGCTCCGGGCGCGCTCGATCCCAAGGTCAAGGAGATGCTCTACGTCGCGGTGTCGATCGCGCATGGCTGCAGCTATTGCATCCATTCGCACACCGCAGCCGCACGGACCAAGGGCATGACCGAGGCCGAATATGGCGAATTGCTCGCCATCGTCGGCATGGCCGCGGAGACCAACCGGCTGGTCACCGCGCTCGGTGTCCCCGTTGATGAGGCGTTTCTGGTCGATGCGGCGGACTGACTGTCATTCCGGGGCGCGCGCAGCGCGAGCCCGGAACGACGGCCGGAATGGGGGTTGGAGCGGCCGGCGAAATTGGCTAGTAATTCCGCGCAAACGCGTTCGGGGACTGGAAATGACCTATTGTTGCGGAATCCTGGTTCGGGACGGTCTGGTGATGATCGCCGACACCCGCACCAATGCGGGCCTCGACAATGTCTCGACCTTCCGCAAGCTGCACATCTTCTCCAAGCCCGGCGATCGCATCATGGCGATCGCCAGCGCCGGCAACCTCGCCATCAGCCAGTCGGTGCTCTCCACGCTGACCGAAGGCCTGGAAGACCCCAACACGGGCGAGGTCGAGACGCTGATGAATGCGCCGACCATGTTCCAGGCGGCCCAGCGCATCGGCCGGGCCATCCGCGCGGTGCACGCCACCGAAGGTCCGGCGCTGAGATCCGAGGACGTCTCGTTCGACGTCTCCTTCCTGTTCGGCGGCCAGATCAAGGGCGCGCGCATGCGCCTGTTCATGGTCTACACCGCCGGCAATTTCATCGAGTGCACCACCGACACGCCCTATTTGCAGATCGGCGAGCACAAATACGGCAAGCCGGTGCTCGACCGCGCCATGCATTACGACGTCGAGCTCTATGAAGCGCTGAAGACCGGCCTGATCTCGATGGATTCGACCATGCGCTCGAACCTCGGCGTCGGCCTGCCGATCGACGTGCTGGTGGTGCGCGCCGACGCCTGCGAGGCCGACCTCAACCACCGCATCGAGGCGGGCGAGCCCTATTTCCACGATCTGCGCTCGCGCTGGTCGGCGGCGCTGCGCGCGGCCCATCAGAACATTCCGCGGCCGCCCTACAAGAACGAAAAAGAACCCAAAACCTGACAGCATGAGAAAAGGCAGGAAACAATGAGCGAAGCAAAGAAGATCGCAGTGGTGACGGGCGCCGGCACCGGCGTCGGGCGCGCCGCGTCGCTGGCGTTGATGAATACCGGCTTCACCGTGGTGCTGGTCGGGCGCCGCATGGAGATGCTCGAGGAGACCGCAAAGCTCGGTCCCGCCGGAAAGAGCCTCTGCGTCACCGCCGACATGACCAAGCCGGATTCCATCGCCGCATTGTTCGACAAGGTGAAGGCGACCTATGGCCGCCTCGACGTGCTCTTCAACAATGCCGGCATGGGCGCGCCCGCCATCCCCTTCGAGGACCTCAGCCTCGAGCAGTGGCAGGCGGTAGTGAACACCAATCTCACCGGCCCGTTCCTGTGCACCCAGCACGCCTTCCGCATCATGAAGGACCAGAGCCCGCGCGGTGGCCGCATCATCAACAACGGCTCGATCTCGGCGCATGCGCCGCGGCCGCTGTCGGCGCCCTACACCTCGACCAAGCACGCCATCACCGGCCTGACCAAGGCCTCAAATCTCGACGGCCGCGCCTACGACATCGCGGTCGGCCAGGTCGACATCGGCAATGCCGCCACCCCGATGACCGATCGCATGGTCAACGGCCCCGGTGTGCTGCAGCCGGACGGCACGTCGAAGCAGGAGCCGCGCATGGACGCGAAGGCGGTCGGCGATGCCGTCTCCTACATGGCCGGCCTGCCGCTCGATGCCAACGTACTGACCATGACGGTGATGGCGACGAAGATGCCGTTCGTCGGACGGGGCTAGAACCAAAATTGCGAAAACAACCCCATGCACAGTAGGGATGTCATTGATTTCCCTGTGCTCTGTCCACGTCCGTGCCCCGGACGCAGCGCGGCATGAAATGACGCGCTGCTGAGCCGGGGCCCACGCCGCCCCTACTCGCGTTCTTGGCCTTCTGGGTCCCGGCTCTGCGCCGCAACGCTAATGCGTTGCGGCTTGTCCGGGACACGAGACCGCCCCCTACTCCAGGCTCTCCACTTTGCGCAGGCTCGGGAACAGCTTCATCCAGAGCACCGCCACTGCAACGGTCGCGACGCCGCCGAGCACGGCGGCGGGCATTGTGCCGAACAGGGCCGCCGCCACACCGCTCTCGAACTGTCCGAGCTGGTTGGAGGCGTTGATGAACAGGAAGTTCACCGCGCCGACGCGGCCGCGCATCTCGTCGGGGGTCGAGAGCTGCACCAGCGAGAAGCGGATCACGACGCTGATCGTGTCGGCCGCACCGAGGATCGCGAGCGAGAGCACCGACAGCCACATCCACTGCGACAGTGCAAACACGATCGTCGCGACACCGAACACGATCACCGCCTGGAACATCCGCAGGCCCACATGGCGCGAGATGGCGTGGCGCGCCAGCACCATCGTCATCAGCAGCGCGCCGACCGCGGGAGCCGCGCGCAGCACGCCGAGCCCCACGGGACCGGTCTGCAGAATGTCGCGGGCGTAGATCGGCAGCAGCGCCGTGACGCCGCCGAACAGCACAGCGAACAGGTCGAGCGAGATGGTGCCGAGGATGGCCGGATTGCTGCGGATGAAGCGAACGCCGGCAAAGATGTTGTCCGCGTCGGTCCCCTCCGCAGCAACCGCCTGCGGGCGCGGCCGAATGAAGCCGGTCAGGATCATCCCGAAAATCCAGAACAGCAGCATCACGGAATAGGGCAGATGCGGTGCGATCGCGTAGGCGAAGCCGCCGAGCGCGGGACCGGCGATAGTCGCGACCTGTCCCGCCCCGCTCGCCACCGCGGTCGCGCGCTGGAGCGATCCCTGCGGCGCGATCAGCGGCAGCAGCGCCGCCGTGGTCGGGCTCTCGAACGCACCGGCGATGCCGAGCACGAAGGTCGCGATGAAGATCTGCACTTCGCTGACCGCGCCGACATAGGTGATGACGGCGAGATAGAGCGCGGTCGCCGCTTCCACGAGCTGGCAGAGCTGAACCACGCGCTTGCGCTCGAAGCGGTCGGCAGCGTGACCGGCGACGAACACGAGCAGCGCGGTGGGCAGAAACTGGATGAGGCCGACCATGCCGAGGTCGAAGGCCGAGCCTGTGAGATCGTAGATCTGCCAGCCGATCGCGACCGCCGCGATCTGGCTGGAGAAGCGCGACAGGCTGCGCGAGAGCACGAAGAGCAGGAAGGCGCGATGGGTGAGAAGCTCGCCGGCAGTCACCGGCGGATTTACGGCTATCGGCTGCTCTGGCATCGCCTCTTGGGTCACCCCTGGCACTTCGCTCCCTTGGACGAGCCTCGCGTGACTGACGGGGACCTTCTTGTCAACTCCGGGTGGCGCCGGCGGCCTTCCGGCATTGCCTTTGCAGCGTGGACGCGGCCATAATCATTGAGGGTTTGGGGACATCATGCTGCGCTTGCAATCGGCACTCGGCATTTTCGCATTGCTGTTGATCGCCTTCGCGCTGGCGGAGAATCGGCGCGCCGTGTCGTTGCGACAGGCGGCGGTCGGCCTTCTCGTCACCCTGGTCACCGCGATCGTGCTCGTGAAGCTGCCGGTCGTCGCGCACGCCTTCGGCGCCATCAACGACGCGGTCGGTGCGATCTCGGCGGCCTCGCGCGCCGGAAGCGCCTTCGTGTTCGGCTATGTCGGCGGCGGCACCCTGCCCTTCGACCTCAGGGTGCCTGGCGCCGATTTCATCCTGGCGTTCCAGGCGCTGCCGATCGTGCTTGTGATGAGCGTGCTGACGACGCTGTTGTTCTACTGGCGCGTGCTTCCGCCTGTTGTCCGCGGCATGGCCTGGCTGCTGGAGCGGACGCTCGGCGTCGGCGGCGCGGTGGGCCTGTCGACCGCCGCCAACATCTTCCTCGGCATGGTCGAGGCGCCGCTGTTCGTGCGACCCTATCTGACACAGATGACTCGCAGCGAATTATTCCTGGTGATGACCGGCGGCATGGCGGGAATCGCCGGCACGGTGCTGGTGCTCTATGCGACGCTCCTTGCGCCCCTCATCCCCGATGCAGCCGCGCATTTCGTGATCGCATCCGTGCTGGGCGCACCGGCCGCGATCCTCGTCAGCCTGATCATGGTGCCCGAGACCTCCGACAAGCGCACCGGCGGCGCGCTGGAGGATCCCCGGTTCGCCGGCGATCCCGAGATGGAGGTCTCCGGCACGATGGACGCGATCGTGAAGGGCACGCGTGCCGGGATCGAGCTGCTGATCAACATCGTCGCGATGCTTCTGGTGCTGGTGGCGCTGGTCCATCTCGTCAACGCCATTCTCGGCCTGCTGCCGAACATCGGCGGCGCCGCGATCTCGCTGCAGCGGCTGCTCGGCCTGATGATGGCGCCGGTGTGCTGGCTGATGGGACTGCCGTGGGACCAGGCCGTCACCGCCGGCAGCCTGATGGGCACCAAGACGGTGCTCAACGAATTGATCGCCTATGTCGATTTCTCGAAGCTGCCGGAAGGTGCACTCGATCCGCGCTCGCGCCTGATCATGCTCTACGCGATGTGCGGCTTCGCCAACTTCGCCAGCCTCGGCATCATGATCGGCGGCCTCGGGGTAATGGCGCCGGAGCGGCGCGAGGAGATCAACACGCTTGGGCTGAAGTCGATCGTATCGGGGACGCTGACGACGTGCTTGATGGGCGCGGTGGTGGGGGTGTTGATGTAGGTCTCTCCGCCGTCATTGCGAGCGCAGCGAAGCAATCCAGGAATGTCTCTGCGGAAGCAGTCTGAATTGCTTCGCTGCGCTCGCAATGACGTGGAGAGATGTGTGCGCTCTTCTAACAGCGCCCTACGCCTTCAGCTCCACCGTCTTGAACTCCGCCGGCAGGATCACCTCCAGCAGTTCGACGTCGTCGGAATAATCCAGGATCATGTGCTTGATCTTCGGCGGCTGGGTCCAGGCGCTGCCTTCTTTCATCAAGGTCTCGCCCTGCCCGTCCATATAGGTCTTCACCCAACCCTTGAGCACGTAGACCATCTGGAATTCGACGTTGTGAAAGTGCAGCTTGGAGACCTCCGCCGGATCGCAAGGGCCCTGCAGGCGGATCACATGCGCTTGCGCAAGACCATGGGTCGCGTCGGCGATGCCGAGGTCGCGGTACTTGGCGTAGGCGCGCAGGCCGTCGGCCTTGAAGTCTTCCTCGCGGTGATGGCTGATCGCGATGCGCTGCCTCGCCCGGGCGGGCTTTTTCGGAAGCGCGATGGGCGCCTTCGCCTTCACCGCCTTGCGGGCCGGCGAGCGCGCCGCAGCCTTGACGCCGCTGCGCTTCTTCACCGCGGTCTTCGTGGCGGGTCTTGATGCCTTTTGCTTGGCCATTGTCTGCCTCCCTGATCTCTGCCGCGCCCGCCGGACGGGTGCGGCCCGGGTGCAGACTAGCCAGTCCTGGACGAGGCAGCAATTGCGGTCGTAGCTTGTCCGAAGCTGTCGTCGCGAATGGCCCTCGTCTCGTATTCGTTTCCCCGCTGAATTAATCTTGCCCTCGAGATTCTGGGGGACTTGATTCATGGGCGGCAGCGTAGGTCAGCGTGCATTTCAAAATGCCCGGCTTCAGAAGCGACAGAAGGCCGAAGTGCTGCCAATGCTCGGGCACGCTCTGCAGCTGCACAAGATGGGCCTCCTGCCGGAGGCGAAGGCCGCCTATCGCCAGCTCCTGCAGCTCGCGCCAAGCCAGGTCATCGCGCTGCACATGCTCGGCATTCTGGAGTCCGATGCCAAGAATTATGAATTGGCCGAGAGCCTGCTGAGCCGGGCGGTTGCAGCCGACCCGCGATCTGCCGATGCTCACATGAGCCTTGGCGTCGCCCTCAACGGCTTGCGTCGTCACAACGAGGCCTGCGCGAGCTACCGAAAGTCCCTCGCCTTGCGGCCCAACCATGCCGTCACGCTCTCCAATCTCGGGAATGCGAGCGTGGCCCTCGATCTTCACGAGGACGCGCTACGCAGCTACGACAAGGCGCTTGCGCTCGACCCGAACCTTGCCGAAGCCCATAACGGCCGGGGTTGGGCGCTCTGCCGCCATCGCAGCTATGACGAGGCCGTCACGAGCCTGAACCGCGCGTTGTCGATCCAGCCCAATTATGCGGCAGCGCTCGCAAACCGCGCCACCGCCTTGCGAGAGCTTCAGCGATTTGACGAAGCCCTCGCAGACAGCAATCGGGCCATCGTGCTCGCCCCCGACGACGCGAACGGGTGGCTCGCACGCGCCGGCATCCTGCTGCAGATTCAGCAAATCGCTCAGGCCTCCCACGATTGCGAGCAGGCCCTCGCGATCGATCCCGGTTCCATTCAAGCTCACATGATGCTGGGCCTTTGCCTTGCCGGACTTGGCCGGGTCGACGAAGCCCTCGCCAGTTTCGACCGGGCGCTCGATATCCAGCCTGACCTGCAGAGCGCGATCTCCAACAAGATATTCACGCTCGACTTTGCGGGGGACGCCAGCGTCGAACGGCATCAGCAGGCGCGACAGGTCTGGTGGGAGCGTGTCGGCGCGAAGATCGCATCGGGCGCGGCGCGACCGCATGACAACGACCGCGATCCGGATCGCCGCCTGGTGCTCGGCTATGTCTCGTCGGATTTCAACGCGCACTCGGCCGCGTTGATTTTCAAGCCGGTCCTTCAGCATCATGACCGGACACGGTTCGAGATCGTGTGCTACGCCTGCTCGACGAAAGTGGATGCGACGACCGGCGAGTTTCGCGAGATCGCCGATCGGTGGCGCGATGCCTCGCAATGGACCGAAGATCGCCTCACCGACGAGATCCGCGCCGACGGCATCGACATCCTGATCGATCTGTCCGGCCATACCCGCGGCAACCGCCTCGGCGTGTTTGCGCGCAAGCCGGCGCCGATCCAGGTCCACGGCTGGGGCCACGGCACGGGCACCGGGCTGCCGACCATCGATTATCTGATGTCGGATCCGGTCGCGATTCCTCACGACGTCCGGCATCTGTTTGCGGAGACCGTTGTCGACCTGCCATGCTTCGTGACGCTGGCGCCGCTGCCGGACGGGATTGCGCGGGCGCCGACGCCCGCGATCTCAAACGGCTTCGTCACCTTCGGCGTCTTCAACCGCATCAGCAAGATTTCGGACGAGGCCGCGGAAGTCTGGTCCGGGATCCTCGACCGGGTGCCGGGCTCGCGGCTGCTGATCAAGGATGTCGCGCTGGACGACCCGATGGTCCGCGAGAATCTGCTGGCGAGGTTCGAGGCGTGCGGATTGCACGCCGACCGCGTCGATCTGCTCGGCGCCACCTCGCGAAGCGAACATCTGGCAGCGTTCAATCGCGTCGACATCTGCCTCGACCCGTTCCCGCAGAATGGCGGCGTCAGCACATGGGAAGCCCTGCAGATGGGCGTGCCGGTGGTCGCGAAGCTCGGCACCAGCCTGCCGAGCCGTGCCGCCGGCTCCATCCTCACGGCGCTGGGCCTGCCGGAGTGGGTCACCGAAAGCCGCGAAGCCTATATCGACATCGCAACAAGCCGAGGCTTAGAGATCGACAAGCTCGACAAGCTGCGCCGCGAGCTGCCCGACAGGATCCGGGCCACAGCCGCCAGCAACCCCGTCTCATACGGGCAAGCGGTGGACGAGGCCTATCGTGCGATGTGGCAGCGCTATTGCAGCAGCGGCGGCTGATTGCCTCTCAGGCGATCACGCGATAGCGCGTTCGCTCGGCGCAACTTCAACGAGGACGGCGTAGGGTAGGCAAAGCGACTTGTCCGCCGAAGCTCAAAGAGCGAAGGCGGAAGCGTGCCCACGACCTCTTTCAATCGGGGGCAGATGGTGGGCACGGCGCGCGAAGAGCGCGCCTCTGCCCACCCTACGAGACCGGTGCTTGCTTCAATGCAGCCGGAACACGCCGTCGATGGCGCGCAGCTCGGCCGGCTTGATCAGCTTGGAGTGGGCCACGGTGACGGAATGGAGCGGACCATCCAGCTTCTCCTGCCAGAACTCCAGGAAGTCCTTCAGCGCGGGGAATTTCGGAAACATATCGTAGTTCTGCCAGACGTAGGTCTGTAGCAGCGAGGGATGATCCGGCATCCGATAAAGGATCTGCGCCGTCGTCAGCCCGTAACCCAGCATCTGTTTCCGGAAGTCCTCGGAAACGCCCCCACTCCGCAAGCCCATGCCAACCTCCTTTTCAGGAGCGCATTGAGGGGGTGGCTTGATCGGTGCCCCGGGGAGCCACCCCGAAACGATGCGCTCACATGCGAGAAATGTGACGCAAACTGACAATCCATCTCAAGCCCAAAAGTTTAACAAGCTGTTGAAATTCAATGCTTTAGCAGCAGACACGACGCCGTGCTAATACGGTCATGAAGATGGGTTAACGATGGTAAAGAGATTTTGGCACCCCGGCCTTAAGAGTGCCGATTTTTCTGCTAGAAGCCCTTGCCCCCGCAAATTTCCTGTCCTATTTCAGCTTCGCCGGCGCTAGCACTCGCGGGCGCCGATTGCTAACACTTGAAAAACTCCATCCCGTGCAATTGCTTAGGAGGACTGCATGAAATTCCGTCCGCTTCACGACCGCGTCGTGGTCAAGCGCATCGACGCAGAAGAGAAGACCGCAGGCGGCATCATCATTCCCGACACTGCCAAGGAAAAGCCCTCCCAGGGCGAAGTCGTCGCCGTTGGCCCGGGTGGCCGCGACGAAGCCGGCAAGCTGATCCCGATCGACCTGAAGGTCGGCGACCGCGTGCTGTTCGGCAAGTGGTCCGGGACCGAGGTCAAGATCGACAATGTCGACCTGCTGATCATGAAGGAAAGCGACATCATGGGCGTCCTCGACGTCCCCGCTTCCAAGAAGAAGGCGGCCTAAGAGCCCCTCTCTCCCTCCAGTCACACATCTCAAGGAAAAATCCAGATGGCAGCCAAAGAAGTCAAATTCTCGGTTGAAGCGCGCGACAAGATGCTGCGCGGCGTCGACGTTCTCGCCAACGCGGTGAAGGTCACGCTCGGTCCGAAGGGCCGCAACGTCGTGCTCGACAAGTCGTTCGGCGCTCCCCGCATCACCAAGGACGGCGTCACCGTCGCCAAGGAGATCGAGCTCGAGGACAAGTTCGAGAACATGGGCGCCCAGATGGTGCGCGAAGTCGCCTCCAAGTCCGCTGACGCGGCCGGCGACGGCACCACCACCGCCACCGTGCTCGCCCAGGCGATCGTGAAGGAAGGCGCCAAGTCGGTCGCCGCCGGCATGAACCCGATGGACCTCAAGCGCGGTATCGACCTCGCGGTCGAGGCCGTGGTTGCGGACCTGCAGAAGAACTCCAAGAAGGTCACCTCGAACGACGAGATCGCCCAGGTCGGCACCATCTCGGCGAACGGCGACCAGGAGATCGGCAAGTTCCTCTCCGACGCCATGAAGAAGGTCGGCAACGAGGGTGTCATCACCGTCGAGGAAGCCAAGTCGCTCGAGACCGAGCTCGACGTCGTCGAGGGCATGCAGTTCGACCGCGGCTACATCTCGCCCTACTTCGTCACCAACGCCGACAAGATGCGCGTTGAGATGGACGACGCCTACATCCTCATCAACGAGAAGAAGCTCTCCTCGCTGAACGAGCTGCTCCCGCTGCTCGAGGCCGTGGTGCAGACCGGCAAGCCGCTGGTCATCGTCGCGGAAGACGTCGAAGGTGAAGCGCTCGCGACCCTGGTCGTGAACCGCCTCCGCGGTGGCCTCAAGGTCGCGGCCGTCAAGGCTCCGGGCTTCGGCGACCGCCGCAAGGCCATGCTGCAGGACATCGCGATCCTGACCGGCGGCCAGGCGATCTCGGAAGATCTCGGCATCAAGCTCGAGAACGTCACGCTCAACATGCTCGGTCGCGCCAAGAAGGTGATGATCGACAAGGAGAACACCACGATCGTCAACGGCGCCGGCAAGAAGGCCGACATCGAGGCGCGCGTGGCCCAGATCAAGGCGCAGATCGAGGAGACCACCTCGGACTACGACCGTGAGAAGCTCCAGGAGCGTCTCGCCAAGCTCGCTGGCGGCGTCGCGGTGATCCGCGTCGGCGGCGCGACCGAGGTCGAGGTGAAGGAGCGCAAGGATCGCGTTGATGACGCGATGCATGCGACCCGCGCGGCTGTCGAGGAAGGCATCGTCCCGGGCGGCGGCGTCGCCCTGCTCCGTGCCTCCGAGCAGCTCAAGGGCCTGCGCACCAAGAACGACGACCAGAAGACCGGCGTCGAGATCGTTCGCAAGGCGCTGTCGGCTCCCGCTCGCCAGATCGCGATCAACGCCGGTGAAGACGGCTCGGTGATCGTCGGCAAGATCCTGGAGAATAAGACCTACGCTTACGGCTTCGACTCCCAGACCGGCGAATATGCCGACCTCGTCAAGAAGGGCATCATCGACCCGACCAAGGTGGTCCGTACCGCGATCCAGAACGCAGCCTCGGTTGCGGCCCTGCTGATCACCACGGAAGCCATGGTCGCCGAGCTGCCCAAGAAGGGCGGCGCCGGCCCGGCGATGCCCCCCGGCGGCGGCATGGGCGGCATGGACTTCTAAGTCCAACGACCTCTCAAGAACTACGAAACCCCGGCAGCGATGCCGGGGTTTTTGTTTGGGGGTATGCTCACGCGGAACTATGGCCCGTAGCCCGGATGGAGCGAAGTGCGATCCGGGACGTCTCTTGCGACGCAGGCAAAGTCCCGGATTACGCTTGCGCTCCATCCGGGCTACGGACTCTAGTCACTCTGGCCCCTACTTCACCTTCCCCAGCCGTTCCATATGCGGCTCGCCGTCCTCGTCGAGCGACCAGAAGATCCGCGTCACCTTGCCGATGAGATTGTCCATCGGCACGAAACCGAACGCCGACATCATGCGGCTGTCGGTGGAATTATCGCGGTTGTCGCCGAGCGCGAAGAGGTGGCCGGGCGGCACCGTGAAGACGTTGGTATTGTCGAGGAAGCCGTTGTCGATGCAGTCGTTGGTGACATAGGACGCGCCGTTCGGAAGCGTCTCGCGCCAACGATGGACCTTGACGCCGCCATCCCCGCCGCAGGCGTTGTCGGCGAGCTCGTCTTCGAGCCTCACATGCGTCACCGGACGGTCGTTGAGGACGAGCCGGCCCTCCCGCATCTGGATGTGGTCGCCGGGCAGCCCGATCACGCGCTTGACGTAGTCGGCCGAATTGTCCTTCGCCGTGCGGAACACGACGATGTCGCCGTATTCCGGATCGGAGGCGAGGATGCGGCCCGAGATCCAGGACGGCGCGAAGGGCACGGAATAGCGGCCGTAGCCGTAGGCATATTTCGCGGCGAGGACGTAGTCGCCGACCATCAGCGTCGGCGCCATCGAACTGGAGGGGATGCTGAACGGCTGGTACAGGACGAAGCGAAACAGGATCAGCGGCGACCACAGCACCGGGACCAAGAGGATCAAAAGAAGAATCGCCTTCCATTCCCGCGACTGCGCCCGCGAGGGCTGGATGGTTTGCGAAAGACTGGTCATGCTCTGCCCCGGTCAGATCCCGATACGAGATTACGCAACCTTGGCGCGCGCGCAAATCCCGGCTCCGTGATCTTGGTCGCATATCGCGCAGGCTGCGTTCAATGCGAAGGCCTCACCGTCGCCGGCGGTCAGGCCTGCGACAAATCCTTGAAGCAGTGCCGTACCCAGTCGATCGTCACCCGCGTCGCCGCGTCGCGCTTGAGATGGTTCTGCACGAGCAGCCAGACGTCGCGCCGCTTTGACAGCAGCGTGGCACGCAGGCCGCGATCGGCGAGCAACGCGGCACAGCTGTGCTCGGGCAGCACGCCGACGGCCTGATGCGACTGGATCATGGTCCTGATGATGCGGACATTGTCGGTGACGCAGCGCACGTTCGTCAGCCGCTTCGCGCGGAGGAATTGCGCCTCAGGGATGGTGTCGAGCTCGTCCGGATAGACGCAGGCGATCGGCTCGCCACCAGCGCGGTCGGCAGGCTCGAAATAATACAGCCTGACGTCGCCGAGCTTGGAGATGGTGAAGTCGCCCTTCTCCGGCTTGCGCAGGCGGATGGCAAGGTCCGCCTGCCAGCGCGAGAACTTGACGTTGCCGCTGGAGGTGAGGAATTGCAGGGTCAGGCCGGGGTGATCGCGCAGGAAGCTGCTCGCCCGCGGCGCCAGTAATTCTTCGGCAACCGCGTTGGTCGAGGCGATACGCAGGCGCCCCACGGGGCCCACCTCGCTCTCCTTGATGCGATCGATCGCGGCGGCGTGCGCGGCCATCGCGCCGACATGTTCGAGCACGGCCTCGCAATGTCGGGTCGGCCGCCGCATGCCATCCACGGCATCGAACAGCGGCACGCCGAGATCGCGCTGGATGCGCGCCAGGCGGCGGCCGACGGTGGTCTCGTCGATGCGAAGCCGCGCGCTGGCGCCGGCATAGGTGCCCTCGTCCCTCACCGCAGCGATGATGCGCAGATCGTCCCAGTTCATGGGCCGAACCTAGCAGGCCATTCCGCCTCCTGCGAATCTGCAGCCGTAAGCTGCAATAGTCCTGCACAATGGCAGGCAGCCGCTGCGCTAATGTCGTGTCATCCGACACCCCTGGAAGGCCCGACCCGCATGACCGCTCCCAAGACCCTGCTCGAACTCGCCGGCACCGATCTCAATCCGCCGAAGCTCAACGAGGCCTGCCTCGTGCTGATCGACATCCAGAACGAATATTGCGCCGGCCCGCTGGCGCTGCCCGATGCGCAGCCCGCGATCGAAGCGGCGGCGCGCCTGCTGGCGCGGGCACGGGAGAGCGGTGCTGCGATCTTCCACATCGCGCACAAGGGTCGCGCCGGCAGCCTGTTCGACCGCGAAGCCGCGCGCGGCGCGATCGTCGAGCGCCTGGCACCGCTCGCAGGCGAAGCCGTGATCGAAAAGGCGCTGCCGAACGCGTTCGCCGGCACCGACCTGCAAGCCCGGCTGGCCGCCACCGGCCGCAAGAACATCGTGCTGGCCGGCTTCATGACGCACATGTGCGTGTCCTCGACCGCCCGCGCCGCGCTCGATCTCGGCCTGCGCACGTCGATCGCAGCCGATGCCTGCGCCACCCGCGACCTGCCGGACGGACGCGGCGGCACGCTGGACGCCCGCACCATTCATGAGGTCGCGCTGGTCGAGCTCTCGGACCGCTTCGCGATCATCGCGCAGAGCGATGTGTTGACCTGACGGAGCCAGTCATGCTGCAACTCTATTTCTTCCCGATGGCCTGCTCGCTCTCCAGCCGCATCGCGCTGATGGAGGCCGGGATCGAGGCGAAGTACCACCTCGCCCGTATCTGGACCAAGACGATCGTGGATGACGGCAGCGATTTCCGCGACCTGTCGCCGAAGGGCGCGGTGCCGGTTCTGGTGCTGGAGAATGGCGAACGGCTGACCGAGAGCGCGGCTGTGCTACAGTACATCGCAGACGTGAAGCCGAAAGCCGGCCTTGCGCCCGACAACGGTGATCCCGATCGCTATCGGCTGCAGGAATGGCTGAGCTTCATCGGCGCCGAGATCCACAAGGCCTTCCTGTTTCCAACCTTCTGGTACAAGGACGACGGCTCGCTCGCCAAGCCGCGCGCAAGGATCACGCAGACCTTGTCGGTGCCGTCGGCGCATCTGGCGGAGCGCGAATTCCTGGTCGGCGACCGCTTTACCGTCGCGGACGCTCACCTGACCTGGGCGCTGCTGCTGCTCCGTCCCGCAGGCGTCGACATCGCGCAATGGCCGTCCCTGTCGTCCTATCTCGAGCGCATGCAGGCGCGCCCTGCCGTGCGGGAGGCGATCGCGACCGAGCTGGCGCTGCGTAAGGCGGTGGCGACGAGCCCGGCGTGACAGGATGCCACGGCGGGCGGACCTTCCGGTTCCATCGCGAAGGCATTGCCGGCGGCGCGGCATGCGCTAAGCTGGGAGATATTTTTTCGATATTTCCCGGACGGCTCTCATGCGCGCTTTTTCACGCCTTCCCCTGCCCGGATTCTCCCTCGTTCTCCTCGCCTGCTGGCTCGGCCTCGGTCCAGCCTCTGCCGAGACGCGGGTCGCGCTCGTCATCGGCAATGGCGCCTATGCCACGACGGCGCAGCTTCCGAACCCCTCGCATGATGCCGAGGACGTCGCGGCCTCGTTGAAGCGCAGCGGCTTCGAGGTGATCCAGGGTATCGACCTGCGGCAGGCCGACATGCAGGACCTCACCATCCGCTTCGCACGCGCCGCAAGCCGCGCCGACGTCGCCATGTTCTACTACAGCGGCCATGCCATGCAGTTCAACGGCGTCAACTATCTGATGCCCGTGGACGCCGTGCTCGCGGACGAAGCCGATCTCAAGCGCTTCGTGCGCGTCGACGACATCGTCAACGATCTGCAGCAGGCCAAGAATCTGCGCATCCTCGTGCTCGATTCCTGCCGCGACAATCCGCTGGCCGAAACCCTCAAGCGCTCCGCCGGCGCGACGCGTGCCGCCTCGATCGGACGGGGCATGTCGAAGGTCGAGGCGCCGCGCGGCACGATCGTATCGTTCTCGACGCAATCGGGACAGGTTGCCGCCGACGGCGTCGGCCGCAACAGTCCCTACACCACGGCGTTCCTGAAGCACATCGAGGAGCCGCACGAGATCGGCGACGTCTTCCGCGACATCAGCAGCGACGTCTACGACGCGAGCGGCAAGGCCCAGCTGCCGGAGCTGTCGCTATCGATCATCGGAAAATTCTATCTGAACGGACCGGTGTCGGTCACGATCGCGCCCGCCGCGCCGCAAGCCGCGCCGAAGGCCGATCCTTGCTCGGCTGCGGAGGCTCATTGGAAGGCCGCGGACGGGATCGGCACGCTGGCGGCCTTCGAGGACCATCTCGCGCGCTTCCCGAATTGCATCTTCGCCACCCTCGCCAAGGCGCGCGTCGAGGGATTGAAGCAGAAGGTGGCGGTGGCCCCGAGCGGCAATGCCCGAACCACCGGCAGCAAGGATTTCGACGGGAATTGGGACGTGACGCTGAACTGCCCGCCGACGGGCAAAGCGCAGGGCTTCACAAGGCCGCTGGTCGCCACGGTGGCCAATGGCGTGTTCCACGCCGAAGCCCAGGGCAAGGACGGCGTCAACCGGCTGGAGATCGACGGCCAGATCCCGGCCGGCGGCAAGACGACCTTGAGCGCGCGCGGCACGACCGGAGCCAGTACCTACACCCTCAACAACCTCGCGCCCGGCTCCCCCTACGCTTTCACGGTCGATGCGCAGTTCGAGCCGACCCGCGGTACCGGCAAGCGCAACGAGGCGCGCGCCTGCAATGTTGTTTTCGTCAAGCGCTAAAGCGCGATGAGATTGGGATGAATCGTCATCGCGCTTTAGGTTGTTGTTTGAGCATGATCTTTTCGGAAAACCGCTTCGCACTTTTCCGGATCATGCTCTGGGCCACGCGGTGACCGCGCAGCCTGGCGCCCAACGCGCGTTTACACACCCGTCTGGGTGATGAACTTCATGTTGAAATAGGCTTCCATGGCCTCGGTGCCGCCTTCCGAGCCATAGCCGGAATCCTTGATGCCGCCGAACGGCACTTCGGGCAGAGCCAGACCAAAGCTGTTGATCGACATCATGCCGGCCTCGACCGCCGAGCCGATCGCGGTTGCGGTCTTGGTCGAGCTGGTGAAGGCGTAGGAGGCAAGACCGAACGGCAGCCGGTTCGCTTCCTCGACCACTTCGTCGAACGACGAGAAGCGCGAGATCAGCGCCAGCGGGCCGAACGGCTCCTCGTTCATGGCGCGCGCGTCCTTCGGCACGTCGCTGACCACTGTCGGCTCGAAGAAGTAGCCCTTGTTGCCGACGCGCTTGCCGCCGGTCTCGAGCTTGGCCCCCTTGCCGACGGCGTCCTGCACCATGCCCTCGATCGCCGTGACGCGGCGCGGATTGGCGAGCGAGCCCATCTTGGAATCAGGGTCGAGGCCGTTGCCGACCTTGAACGCCTTGGCGCCGTCGACGAACTTCTCGACGAACTCCTTGAACACGTCGTCCTGCACCAGCATGCGGGTCGGCGAGATGCAGACCTGACCGGCGTTGCGATACTTCGCCGCCGCCAGGATCTTCGCCGCCGAAGCGACGTCCGCGTCCTTGAACACGATCGCCGGCGCATGGCCGCCGAGCTCCATGGTGGCGCGCTTCATGTGCAGGCCGGCGAGCGCGTTGAGCTGCTTGCCGACATTGGTCGAGCCGGTGAAGGAGATCTTACGGATCACCGGATGCGGAATGAGGTATTCGGAGATTTCAGAGGGTACACCGTAGACCAGGTTGATGACGCCATCGGGCACGCCGGCATCGGCGAAGGCGCGGATCAGCTGCGCGGGCGAGGCCGGCGTTTCTTCCGGGGCCTTGACGATGATCGAGCAGCCGGCGCCGAGCGCAGCCGACAGCTTGCGAACGACCTGATTGATCGGGAAATTCCAGGGCGTGAAGGCGGCAACCGGGCCGACGGGGTCCTTCATCGCGAGCTGGTAGATGCCGGGTCCACGCGCGGGGATCACCCGGCCATAGGCGCGCTTGGCTTCCTCGGCGAACCACTCGATCACGTCGGCGGCAGCCATGGCCTCCATCTTGGCTTCGGCCAGCGTCTTGCCCTGCTCCATGGTCAGGAGCGGCGCGATCTCGTCGTTGCGCTCGCGCATGATCGCGGCCGCCTTGCGCATGATGCGGCAGCGCTCGAACGGCGCGACGTTGCGCCAGACCTTGAAGCCCGCGGCAGCGGCGGCCAGCGCCTCGTCGAGATCGGCCTTCTCGGCATGGGCAACGGTGCCGATCACCTCTTCGGTCGCGGGATTGACGACCTCGATGACCTTGCCCGACTGGGCCGGACGCCATTTACCGCCGATGAAAAGCTGGGTGTTCGTGTAAGCCAACGGTCTCTCCCTGTTGTTGCTTATCGTTGTGATATGGGTGGACGATGGGACCCCATCTGCCGGCAGCTTTAGCACAGCAGGGCGCGCCACCTCACGCGTCAAATTTGCGCGCAATGCTGCCCTGACAAAGCACCTCCGCAGCCCGTGTCATCTCCGGCCCGAGATAGGCGCGAAAGCGGGGCTCAGTGACGAGGCCGCGAAAATCGGCGATCTGCGTCACCCCGCCGCCAGCCACGAACAGGAATTGCTCAGCAATCTCGGCGAGGATGTCCAGATGCCAGCTCGCCGTCGGATGCATGCAGAGGATGACCAGCCTCCCCTCGTCGCGCAGCTTGCGGAAGAAATCGAGCATGAAGCCGATATAGCCGTCCTGCAGGTTGAACTGCGGCTCATCGAACAGATGCACCAACGGCGTCCGGGTCGGCGACGGCGCCAGCAGGGCAGATGGAACACGCTTGCGGAAGCGCCGGACCTGATAGGACTGGTGATAGTGGATCGCGAGCCGGTCGCGCTCGCGATATTTGACGCCATGGATGTCGGTGCCGGCGACCAGGACGCGGCCGGAGGTCGGCGCATTGGAGCCGGTCATCATCTCGAACAGGGTGGTCTTGCCGGCACCGTTCGGGCCGACGACGCCGACGATGCCGGGCTGGTCCAGCGTCAGGCTCGCCTGGAGCGTGAAGGTGGGACGGCGGACCATACGGCCCCGCGTATAGACCTTGCGGACGTCGTCGAGAACGAGCAGCGGCGCAGCCATCACTGTACTCCCAGCAAGCGTTGACGCAGGTCGCGATCTTCGCGCAAGGCGGCCGCCTCCCCGGTCCAGACGATCCGACCGCGATCGATCACCGCGGCGTGGTCCGCGACCGAGAGGGCGATCTCGGCATTCTGCTCCACGACCAGCGAGGCGATTCCCTCCTGCTTCATCCGCATGATGGTGGCGAGCACGTCACCGACGATCTTGGGCGCGAGCCCCTGGCTCGGCTCGTCGAACAGCACGAGGCCGGGCGAGCCGACCAGCGCGCGGGCGATGGCGACCATCTGCATCTCGCCGCCCGACAGGTTTTCGCAGTCGCGCTCCATGAGATATTCGAGCGGCGAAAAGATCGCCGCGGCCTCCTTGACGGACCAGTTGCGAAAACGCGTGCGCTTCTGCGCGATCGACAGGTTGCGCGCCACCGACAAGGTCGGGCACAGACGCCGGTCGTCCGGTACCCAGCCGATGCCGGCACGCGCGATCTCGTGGGTCGGATTGCGCGTCACGTCGTTGCCGTCGAAGCGCACGCTACCGCGGCGCGGCCGCGTCAGCCCGAGGATCGAACGCAGCATGGTGGTCTTGCCGGCGCCGTTCGGCCCGAGCAGTGCAAATACTTTTGCGTGCTCGATCGCGAGCGAGGCGCCGAACAGCGCCTGGGTTTCGCCATAGAAGGTATCGACGCCGTCCACTTCGAGGATCATGCGAACTTCCCGAGGTTGGAGCGACGGACCCATTCGTTCTGCTGGAGTTCGTGCGGCGTGCCGCGCGCGACCACCTGGCCCCAATGGATCACCGAGATCCGGTCCGCCAGGGAAAACAGGAACTCCATGTCGTGCTCGATGGCGACGATGGTCAGCCTGCCCTTCAGGCGCGCGACCAGCGTGGCGAGGCGCTGCACGCCATCGGAGCCGAGGCCGGAGGTCGGCTCGTCCAGGCACAGCACGCGCGGTGCCTGCGCCAGAGCGACCGCGATCTCCAGCGCGCGGCGGTCGCCATAGGACAGGTCCTTGGCACGGACATCGCCCTTGTCGGCAAGCCCGACCGCGGCGAGCGTTTCGGATGCCTTCGCCGAAAACCGGCTATCGCCCGAGGCCGCGCGTGCGATATCGAGGCCGCGCGCACGAAACTCAGGCAGGCCCATCATCACGTTGTCGCGGGCGGAGAACTCGTCGAACAGCGTCATGATCTGGAACGAACGGGCGATGCCCTTGGCGGCGATCCGGTGCGGGCTCAGGCCCGTGACATCCTCGCCGCCGAGCAGGACCCGGCCGCGGCTCGGCTTCACCCGACCGGTGAGGACATTGAAGAAGGTGGTCTTGCCCGCACCGTTCGGACCCATCACGCCGTGGAACTCGCCCTCGGCCACCGCGAGATCGACGCTCTCCAGCACGACGCGGTCGCCGAAGCGGACATGGACATTCGCGGCCTCCAGCATGCTCATCGCCCGCCTCCGACCAGGAGCCGCATTGCGGACGTGCCGCGCCGCCGCAACGCGTTGAGCGAATGCTGCTGCACCGCTGCCGAGAGTGCGCCGGCAATGCCCTCCGGGCGGAACAGCACGATCGCGATGAACAGCAAACCGAAATAGAGCATCCAGGCGTTGGTGAGCGCGCCGATGACGTCGCGCGCGGTGAGGAAGAGAAACACCCCGACCACCGGCCCCCAAAAGCTGACCAGCCCGCCGCCGACCAGCGTCATCATCACGACGTAGCCGGATTGATGCAGGCTCATCACATCGGGGAACGCGGCAAGCTGCGCCATCGCGAACAACCCGCCGGCAAAGCCGGACACGGCGGCCGACAGCGCGAACACCGACGCCTTGTAGAGCCACACATTGTAGCCGAGATGGGAGGCGCGAATCTCGCTCTGCCTGATTGCCGCGACCACACGGCCATAGGGCGAGTGTACCAGCCGCCACAATGCCGCAGTACCCACCGCGAAGACCGCGAGCACGAAATAGTAGAACGCGGTGTTGTCGGTGAGGTCGAACGAGACCAAGCCGAAATCGGCGGGCAACCGCCTGATCTTGAGAAGTCCGTCCTCGCCGCCGGTGATCCGGTGCGACTTGATCGCCAGCGTCCAGAAGATCTGCCCGAAGGCGATCGTCATGAACGCGTAGTAGATGCCGCGCCGGTGCGAGATGAACAGGGCGACCAGCGCGCCGGCGAGCCCCGCAGCCAGCACCGCCGCCACGAGGCAGACCCAGAGATTGGCGACGATGTCGAACTGGCACAGTCCGAACGCATAGGCGCCGATGCCGAAATAGGCGCCATGCCCGAATGACGGAAGTCCGGCCGTGCCCAGCACCAGGTTGAACGCCAGCGCATAGAGCGACCAGATCAGAATCTCGATCCCGAGATAAGGATAGAGTCCGACCTTGGTGATCCAGAGCGGCACCGTTGCGAGCACGAGCCAGAGCACCAGCATGGTCGGCGTGACCAGGCGCCCGGCGTCGGACGACGAATTTGATCCCACAATCATTTCCCTAGGCCTCGAGCACGCTCTTCTTGCCCCACAGGCCACGCGCGCGGAACGTCACGACGGCGACGAGCAGGATGTACATCGACAACAGCGACCATTCGGACGCGTAAGCGCCGGCAAGACCGACGCAGAGCCCGACCAGAAGCCCCGCCACGACCGCGCCCCAGAAACTTCCGACGCCGCCGAGCACGATCACCAGGAATGCAGGAATGACGGCATCGACGCCCATATGCGGGCGAATGCCCCAGATCGGCGCAACGATCATTCCGGCGATCGCGGCCAGCATCGTTCCGAACACGAAGACCAGCAGCCGCAATCGCGACAGGTTGATGCCGAGCGCACGGACGATCTCGCTGTCATGCGCGCCGGCCTTTACGGTCGCGCCAAACGAGGTCTTCTCGATCAACAGCCAGACCAGGCCGATGATCCCCGCCGCAATGCCCGCCGCATAGAAGCGGTAGGTCGACCAAATCAGGTCACCGAACAGGAAACCGCCGTTGATGGCGGACGGCACCTGCAGCACGTAGTCGCGCGTGCCCCAGACCAGGCGGATCAGCTCCTCGATCACCATCGCCGCGCCGAAGGTCAGCAGCAGTCCATACAGCGGGTCCTTGCCATAGGTGCGCCGCATGCAGAGCTCGATCAGCATGCCGACGAGACTGACGATCACGGGCGCGATGACGAGCGTCGCGGCGTAGCGCCAGCCCAGCGGCAACGCGAGCCAGGCTTTTGCCAGATCAGCCGGCAATGGCGGGCGTGGTCCCGTGAATTGCATGGCGACATAGGCCCCGAGCGCGAACAGGGAACCATGCGCCAGGTTGATCTGCTCCATCAGCCCGACAATGAGCATGAAGCCGAGCGCAATCAGTGCGAACAACAGGCCGAGTGTCAGCCCGTTCAGGAGATGCGGAAGAAGGTCGAACAAGGTGTTGGCTCTCGCAACTGGCATGCCTCGCCCGGAACAATGACGGCCCGGGCACGCGGCGCGCGATTGCGCGCCGCTCGTTCTGCGATGGGATGGACCGCCGCTAGGAGTCGACGGTCGGCACCTGCTCGTAAGGCGTCAGCTTGCACTTGCCGGGCGCGGCGTCATCGGCGGCCGATTTCGGCTCGGTCCAGCTGATGATCTCGAACAGATCGGTATTGTCCGCCGGCTTGGCGTTGCGCCGCGCCAGATAGATCGTCTGCTGCATCTGATGCGTCATCGGATCCATGTAGGCATCGAAATGCTGCATGCGATCGGTCGCCGAGACCTTGAGGTTCTCGAGCTCCCTAATGATCTTGACGTTGTTGGTCGACCCTGCCCGCTCGATCGCACGAAGCAATTCGCGCGTCGACATGTAGCCGTTATAGGACACGTTGCCGGGCACCGGGATCGGGCCGTCCTTGTTGGCGGCCTGCCATTTTTTGACGAAGTCGGCGACCCCCGGCAATTGCAGCTTGTGATACCAGGTCGTGCCGAACACGCCGAACAGGCTGTCGGGCGCGCCCCACACGTCGGGCCAGTCCTGCTGGTTGTTGATCCAGGCCGGCTTGCCGTCGAGCTTGAGCTGGGCGACCTGCTCGCGCAAGGCCTTGATGTCGTCGCCGCCGATGGCGGTTGCGACCACGTCGGGTTTAGCCTGCTGGATCTTCAGGAGATAGGCGGTGAAGTCGCGGGTGTTCTGCGGCACCAGGAGATTGTCGATGATCTTGCCGCCGGCCGCCTCGGCCTGCGTCTTGGTCGCGGCCGAGGTGGTGTGCCCCCAGACATAGTCATTGGTCAGCAGCATCCAGTTCTTGCCAATGGAATCAACCGCGTTCTTGACCGACGCCTTGGAGAAATTGGTGCCGTTGCCGTCCCACACGAATTTCACGCGTGAGCAATTCTCCCCGGCTTCGCTCGGCGCGGAGGAATTGGTGTTCATGTAGATAACGCCGTATTTGCTGGCGACCTGCGTGATGGCGTTGGCGACGCCGGAATGCAGCGCGCCGATCAGAATGGTGCAGTCCTCGCGGGTGATGAAGCGCTCAGCGACGCGGCTGCCGGTGGCCGGTGTCGTCTCGGTGTCCGCGGTGATGAATGTCACCTGCCGCCCGAGCACGCCGCCTTTGGCGTTGACCTCGTCGATTGCCATCTTGATGCCGCGGAAATCATCCTGGCCGCTGTTGCCGTATTGGCCGCTGGCATCGCAGGTCAGGCCGAGCTTGATCGGCTTGGCACCTTGCGCCCACGCGTGATTCTCTTTCCACGGCCCAAAGAAGCTGCCGGTGCCGCCGATGACGCTCGCCATCAAGCTGCCCTTCAAAACGCTTCGCCGTGAGATCTGACGCCTCATCGTTTCCTCCCGTTTTCGAAGTCTTTTGCTTTTTTGTGCGATTAGAATATTCATTCCATTTGTGATGTAAAGTAGAATATTTGGTCCAAACGGTGAAATGCCGTTAAACAGGCGACCGATCCGGAGACCCGAGACGATGAACAAGGCACAGGGCGCCATGAGCTACGACGAGCTGCGCGGCGCGATTGCGCAGCGGCACCGCGCGCTGTCCGGGCGGCTGCAGCAAATCGCAGAGTTCGTGCTCGATCACCCGACTGAGGTCGCACTCGGCACGGTCGCGGAGGTGGCGCAGCGCTCGGGCGTGCCGCCGTCGGCGATCGTTCGCTTCGCCCACGCGCTCGGCTTCGGCGGCTTCACGGAAATGCAGCAGGTGTTCCGCTCACGCCTCGTGGCCGGCGTCGCGCCGAGCTACAAGGCGCGGCTCGCCCGCATGAAGAGCGAGGAGAAATCGGTGCTCGGCCGCCAGCCGGCCGCGGTGCTCTCGCGCTTCGTCTCGGAGGCGCAGTCGTCGCTGGTGACGTTGAGCCAGTCTGTGCATGCGCGCGAGCTCGACGCTGCGACCGCCATTCTCGCGAAGGCGCGCGACATCTATCTGCTCGGCCTCGGCGGCTCGTTTCCGGTGGCAACCCACCTCGCCTATGTCTTGCGCAAGCTCGGTCGCCGCGTCGTCCTGCTCGACGGCACCGGCGGCAGCATCCACGAGCAGTCGCATGCCGCGACCACGGAGGACGCGCTGGTCGCGATCAGCTTCCGCAATTACTATCCGGATACGGCGCGGCTGTTTCCCGAGCTCGTCGCACGCGGCGTACCCACGATCTCCATCACCGACAGCCTGCTCAGCCCGATCGTCGAAGGCGCGCGCGTGGTGTTCGAGATCCAGGACATGCCCGAGCCGGCACTGCGCACACTGGTGGCACCGATGTGCCTGGTGCAGGCCATGGCGATCGGCCTCGACCTCGCGGCAGACTGAGCTTTCACAACAGGAGAAGATCATGGCATCGCATGACGGAACGAAGATTCTTGCCGGCAAGGTCGCATTGGTGACCGGAGCAGGCCGCGGGCTCGGCCGCGCCTTCGCGGAAAAGCTCGCAGCCCTGGGCGCCGATGTCGCCATCCACGGCATGCGCGAGAACGGGCCGGCGGAATATGGCGAGGGCACCACACTGACCGCGGTTGCCGCAGAGATCGGCCAGCAGTTCGGCATCCGCAGCCAGCGCGTGCTCGGCGATCTCACCAGGGGCGAGGACATCGCGCGCGTAATTGCCGAGACGGAAGCCGCGCTCGGCCCGATCGACATCCTCGTACACAATGCCGGCGGCGACATCGCGGCGGCGGGCGGCAAGCCCGATCCGAACGACGCGGTCTTCATCAAGGAGGCGGATGTGCGCGCGGTGCTGGAGCGCAATCTGCTCTCGACCATCCTGACCTGCCAGGCGGTCGCAAAGGGCATGATGGAGCGGAAACGCGGCCGCATCGTCACGCTTGGTTCGGTCGCCGCCTTCAAGGGGCGCACCCAGGGCTCGATCTATGCGGTGTCGAAGGCCGGCGTGACGCACTACACGCGATGCCTCGCCGACCAGCTCCGGCCCTACGACATCGCCGTCAACTGCATCGCGCCGGGCGACACACGCACCGGCCGCTTCCTCGGCACGCGCGCGGTGGACGCGAACCGGATGGTCGAGACCGGCACGCTCGACCGCATCGCGACCGTCGACGAGGTCGCGCGCGTCGTCGAGTTCTTCGCAGGGCCCATGGGCGCCTTCGTCTCGGGCCAGGTGCTGCGGATCGACGGCGGCGGACAATGCTGGCCGGGCTGACGCGCAAAAGAAAAGGGCCGCTGCGAAGCGGCCCTTTTGCATCATCTCGATTGACTGAGCTTACTCGACCCGCGCCAGCACCGCGAGCTTGCGGATGCCCTTGTTGCGATAGGCGTCGAGGAACGCGTAGTAGTCCTTGAACGACACGCAGCCGTTGGAGTCGCCGTTCGGCCCGAGCATGAAGGTGTGGGCGAGCAGGCCGTCGCGGCCGTAGATCGCACTCTCGCCGCCGATCGGGGTCAGGCGCAGCGCCGGCACGCCGTGGAACAGCGCCTCGCGCGGCTTCAGCGTGTAAATGTGCGGCGGGGTCACGCCGCGCATGCGGGTGCGTTGCGAGCGCGGATCATCGAGGTTGGAGCCGAGGCCGGAATGCGCCTCGAGCTTGGTGCCATCGGGCAGATACACCGCTTTGGCCGTGATGTCGTAGACCGCGGTGTCGCGCTCATAGGGCGGCGCACCGCCGAACATCGGGTTCTGCTCCTTCGGCGCGATGGCCGAGGTGATGCTGGCATCGGCCGAGGCATAGGCCAAAAGCCCGCCGGACGGCTCACGCTTGCCCCAGAGCTTTTCCACCATCGACTGGCGCGGCCCGGTGATCGACATCACCGCAGCCTTGGCGCGGTCCGCGAACGACTTCTTCGCTTCGGGGGCCGGCACGATCTGCGCCGGATCGGCCGAAGCGAGCTGGATCTGGGCATCCGGAGCGCGCTTGGTCTTGTCCGCAGCCGTCTTGTCGGTGGACTTGTCTGCAGACTTGGTCAGGGCCGCCGGCTTCAGCGCCTCCGCGACCTTGGCGATCACACTCTGCTTCGGGGGATCTTTCAGCACCGCAACCTGGGTCGCAGGCGCCGCGCTCGCTGCATTCGACGCCACGCCCTGGGTCGCGGCCGCAGCAAAGCGCTCGTTGAACATCTCGCGCGAGATCGGGGCTGCGACCTGCAGCCGGTCGGGCAGCAGCGCGAAAGCTTCCTTGATGGCGTCGCCCGCTTCACGCAGCGCGACCTTGGGCGCCCGCTTCACCACCGGCTCGTCGTAGCCAATGCTGCCGACCGACGGATAGACGCTCGCGCCCAGGACGTTGCTGTAGATGGTCCAGCCGGCGCCCATCACGGCGCAGCCGATGGCCGCGGCGCCAAGCCAATTGGTCGTGGTCATTTTCAGGGAAGATTTCCGCGAATTTCTCTTGGACTTCCGTGCCGCGTTACTTTGCGCAGCGATACTCGTACTCATTCGCCTTGCGTCCAGGACGGTGTCACTCAGTCCCCCTTCAAAGTGCCGCTGGTCACGATCCGGGAACAGCATCTCGCAGAGGGTCGGAGCGTCATTAAGGCGACTTTTAGTTAAATGCGGATTAAGTTCGGGCGGATGTAGGGCAGCTCGTCCACGCTGTCTCATTCTGAGAAAAAAGCCCGCAGAACTACGGACTTACGCGCGTCTGTTAACTATAATTCTCGGCCGGATTGGCGTCGTCAGCGAGCCTCGCCGGCCCCCTTCTTAAGCGCATCCAACCAAGTCCTTTTCGTGGTCATCAATGCCCGCAGGATACCGGTGAAGCATTGTGCGAGGCTGGCGTGCGGAAGCGGCTGCTTCGCCCCTCGCGACGCCTCCGTGGACCGCTCGCTCACGCGCCGCAGCGCTCGCGCGGCACACTCCCGTGACCGAAAGTTGATCACTGCGGACTGGAAAATGCCGCAGCGAGGAAATAGCTCCGGGAGCGGCACTTTTCAGCAGCCTCTGCGTGTGATACGGTACCGTATCAACATCGCCTTGAACTGTGCCAAGCACGCAAACGGAGGCTGGCATGATGGGGTTCGCGCGCGCCGGGTTTTTCGCTCCCGCGTGGCTGTTTCTGTTGATCGGCTGTGCGATGGCACAGCCCGCGGCCAATTCGGGCTGCACGGCATCGCCGTCGGCCGCAGGCACGCAGGTGTGGCGCTGCGACAACGGCATCACCATCGTGGCCGAAAGTGGCGCCAGATTTGAACTTAAGGACACTAACCGCGACGGACATATAGACTCCGTGGAATTGAGCAGCAAAGCGCTGCTGGTCGAAGTGCCCAAGAAGCCCGGCGGCAATCCCTTCAAGGTGCTGACGCCGCAAGCGATCGCCGCCGTGCGCGGCACCAGATGGGCCGTCGATGTCGCAGATGCCAAGACATCGGTCTTCGTTGCGGACGGACGTGTCGGCGTCACGCGCAGAAGCCGCGGACGCGGCGTCGTGCTTGGACCGGGCGAAGGCGTCGACGTCGAGGCAACCGGCCCGCTGACCGTCAAGACATGGGGCCAGCCGCGCGTCGATGCGCTGATGGCAAGATTGGGCCAATAGGGGCCCGGTCGATACAGCCGGCCAACGAGGCCGGATCATTGAGGCCCGCGCAGCAAGGCACGGGCGACAGAGAAGATTGCCGTACCTGAAGTAGATTGCAGTAGCTGATGACGAGACGCGTTCAGATCCTGGTGGCCCTTGCCCTCACCGCACTGTGGGGCGCGGGCATCTATGCCGCGCACGCCAAGGGCCATCTGCGCTTTCTCGACCGGCTCGAGGCAACGCTGACCGATTGGCGAACCCAGATTCGCGGCGTGCAGCGTCCGCCCGATCTCGTCACCATCGTCGCGATCGACGATACCGTCGTGAAGCGCGGCGGCAGCTATCCGCTGCCGCGCGCCGACCTCGCCCGCGTCGTCGACACCATCGTGCAGTTCAAGCCGAAGGTCGTCGCGATCGACCTCCTGCTGGTCGACCGCAGCGCCGCGATCGGCGACGCGACGCTGGCCAACACGCTGGCGACCGGCCCCATGGTGCTGGCCGCCGCGGCGATCTTCCCGTCCGCCAGCGAGACCGTGGAGCCGAACAGCGAGGGCCCCCTCGCCGTGCTGCCCCAGGCCGAACGCTTCCTGCTGCCGTTGCCGGCGTTTGCCGACCACGCCGAGGTCGGCGTCGTCAATGTCGCGACGGGGCAGTCGGGCTCGCCGCTCTCGGTGCCGATGCTGTTCCGCACCCAGGACAAGGTCGAACTGTCGTTTCCCTTGCGGGTCGCCGCCCGCGCGCTCGACAAGGCACTGACGATCGCCTCGGATCACCTCATGCTCGGCAACCGCGCGGTGCCGACCGATGCCGATTTCGCGCTGCCGATCACCTATTACGGTCCGCGCCGCACCATCCGCACCGTCAGCGCGCAGAGCATTTTCGACGGCACGCTCGACCGCGCGGCGATCGAGAACCGGATCGTCGTGATCGGCGCCTCGGTCGCCGGCGGCGGCGACTTCTATCCCACGCCGTTCGATTCCCTGATGCCCGGCGTCGAAGTTGTCTCGACCGCGATCACGCATCTCGTTGCCGGCGACGGCATCGTGCGCGATTACAGGGTTCGTATCGCCGACGCGCTCGCGGCGATCCTGCTTCCGATGCTGCTGGTCGGCCTGCTGGCCTGGCGGCGCAGCGCGCTCGGCATCGTGGCCGCCGCCGCGGTGGTGATGGCCTGGGCCGGACTCAATGCGCTCGCATTCACGCACGGCATCTGGCTGAACGCAGCAACGACGCTCGCCGCCGCAGTGCCGCCGGTTGCGATCTTCGCCGGCGTGCAACTCTGGGCCGGCGGCCGCCGCACGCAATATCTCGCAGCCAAGAGCAGGTCGCTCGCCCAGTTTCAGGCGCCCGCGGTGCAGGAGTGGCTGGCCCGCGATCCCAACTTCCTGTCAAAACCCGTCCGGCAGAACGCAGCGGTGGTCTTCATCGACCTCTCCGGCTTCACGGGCCTGAGCGAGCGGACCGATCCGGACGCGATCCAGGAGGTGCTGAAGGCATTTCATGCGCTGATCGACCGGACCGCGGTCGATTGCGGCGGCACGATCACGGGCTTTCTCGGCGATGGCGCCATGATCCTGTTTGGGCTTCCGGGCGCGATGCCCGACGATCCGGCGCGTGCGCTGAAATGCGCGATCGACTTGCATCGCGGCATCGAACGCTGGATCGCGTCGCTGCCGCCGGCCATCGGCGATCGGCTCGGCTTCAAGATCGGCGCGCATTTCGGCGAGATCGTCGCCTCCCGTCTCGGCGAAAGCCATCAGCACATCACGGCCACCGGCGACACCGTCAACGTCGCGAGCCGGCTGATGGAGGTGGCCGTCCAGAATGGCGCGCGGCTCGCGCTGAGCGATACGCTGCTGGATGCCGCCGACTTCCACGGCGCTCCCGACGGCGTCCTGTCGGGCCCCCTCCTCGCCCGCGTCCGCGGCCGTTCGGGCGTCGTGACGGTGTGGTTCTGGCGCGATCACAGCGGGCCGGGCCAGGCTGCGACAAAGGCCGAGATGATCGACTGACAGTTGTTGCTATCGACTCAGCACTCCACTTTCATCCCCGCGAACGCGGGGATCCTTACCGCGTGATCCTTCGATGAGCGCAGGTCGCCGTACCGGCTGAAGAGCCGCCCACGAACGGTCTTCGTCAAACTTCTCCCTGGGGGTATGGGTCCCCGCGTGCGCGGGGACGACAAGCAGCTACCTCGCCTCGGGCGGCGGCGAGCGGTCGAGCACGTCGCCCTTGGCGTCTTCCAGCAGATCGATGCCGTAGGTCTCGACCACGAGCGGGCCGCGCTTGCGCTGCAATTGCGCAACCTGTGTGACCTTCGCGAACAGAGCGTTGAGGGAGGGGTGACCATCGGGGCGCAGCTCGTCGACATAAAGCAGCTTGCCCGCAAGCAGCTTGGGATCGGGCTCGCCCATGTTGACCCAGCGGATGCGTTGGTTCTGCTGCAGCACGCAGGTGCCGCGCGGCAGGTAGAAGGCGAGCCAGCCGGTGGTCCCGTAGTCCTGTGCGAGCACGCAGGTCGCGCCATGGCGCACGCGCTCGGCTTCGATCCCCGCGGCAAGCTCGCGCCAGCCGACGCCGACGCTGCGCACCGTCGCGTCGCGGCGATAGCCGGACAGCCAGCCGGTGTTGGCCTGCACGACCAGCGCGATGAACATCACGGTGCCCGCGGGCGCGGCCCAGCGGAGGCAGAAATCCACGACGCGGCGCGCACGCGGCCTCCACTGCACGAGATTGGCTCCGGCGGCCGCTGCGAGGACGAACGGCGGATAGACCGGCGCGAACCAATTGGCCTCAACCCGGGCGTGCAGCGAATGCCAGACGAAATAGGCGACGATGGTCCAGAACAGCGCTTCGATCAGCACGCGCGAGGCCAGCGCGCCGGCGCGCTGCCAGGTCAGCGCGTGCAGGCCCATCGCACCGAGGATGAAGACCAGCGGCGTCGCGAACGCGATCTGGGCCGGGATCAACTCGGCAATGAAAACGGGGCGGAAGTCTTCGATCTTCGCGCGGCCGAGCTGCTTTGCGAACGAGACCCATTGATGATCGGCATTCCAGAGGATCACCGGCGAGAACAGGGCCAGCGCAACGATGCCGCCGAGATAGGGCCAGGGCGAGAGGAACCAGCGCCGCAGCTTCGGCACGCAAATGAGCCAGATCAGGATCGCGGCGCCAAAGAACATCGCCGTGTATTTCGACAGCAGCGCGGCGCCGACGGCCGCGCCGACGGCAAGCCACCAGACACCGCGGCCGGTCTCGAGCACCTTGGCGAGGAAGAACAGCACGAAGCTGGAGGCAACCAGCAGCGGCGCGTCCGGCGTCACGATCAGCGTGCCGACGGAGGCGAGCAGCGTTGCATTGAGCAGGATGGCGCTGGTCGCCGCGACCCGCACCCCGCCGAACAGGATCGCCGCGGAGCGGTAGATCGCATAGCTCATCGGCAGCGCCAGGAGGATGGAAAATACGCGGACGCCGAGCTCGGTATCGCCCGCGATCATGGTGCCGGCGCGGATCACATAGGCGACCATCGGCGGATGGTCGTAATAACCGCCCGCCAGGTTCTTCGACCACATCCAGTAATAGGCTTCGTCGAAGGTAATCGGCGTGACGGCGGCCGCGACCAGCCGCAGGGCCACCAGCGCGAAAATCACCAGCGCGGTGTTGCGGACGATCCGCGCGTCAGCTCCAGCCATCTTCCGGCTATTTCTTGCGCCAGACGAACAGGCCTGACATCGCGTAATTCCACACCACGCCCATCAGGGCACCGGCCATGCCGGCCAGCCACCAGATCGGCTCCTGGTCGTAGACCGAGAAGGCGACGCCGACATTGGCGAGCAGACCGACGCTGCACACGATGTAGAAAGCGATCAGGCCGCGCAGCAGCGCAAAACCCTTCAGCCGCTGGTCGCGATAGGTGAGGAAGTTGTTGAGAACGAAATTGCTGGTCATGGCGACGATGGCGCCGGCCGCCTGCGCTTCCGCGAACGGCGCCTTGAACAGCTGAAGGCCGATGAACAGCGTCGCGAGATGCACCACGAGGCCGATGCTGCCGACCATCGCGAACAAAACGAAACGCAGCGAAACGATGTCGTTGGTCAGCTTGGCGAGCACGAGGCCGAGGAAATCGAGCGCGACCATGGAGTCGAGCTTGCTCTCGCCGTGCTGGCGGGCACCGAAGGTGTAGGGAATCTCGACGGCCCGCAACGTGCCGTGCGCGGTCGCGACGACGTCGAGCAGGATCTTGAAGCCGTGCACCGACAGTTTCGGCGCGAGCTGCTCGAACCGATCGCGGCGAACCATGAAGAAACCGCTCATGGGGTCGGCGATCTCGACCCGCAGCATCTTCCTGGCGACCTCGGTCGCCAGCGCGCTGGCGCCGGCGCGCTGCTTGTTGAAGCCTTCGCTCTTGTAGCCCTCGATGTAGCGGCTGCCGACCACGAGATCGGCCTGGTCGCTCGCGAGCAGCAACAGCATCTTCGGCAGCTGCGTCTCGTCGTGCTGAAGGTCGGCATCGATCACGGCCACGAAGGGCGCGCTGGAGGCCAGGATGCCCTCGATGCAGGCGCCGGACAGGCCGCGGCGGCCGATGCGGCGGATGCAGCGCACGCGGCTGTCCTGCTGCGCCAGCGCGCGCACCACATCCCAGGTCCCGTCGGGCGAATTGTCGTCGACGAACACGACCTCCCAGGCGACATTGGCGAGCGTCGCCTCCAGCCGCCGGTACAGCACCGTGACGTTGTCGCGCTCGTTGAAGGTCGGGACGATGACCGATAGTTCCGGGCCCTCTTGGGCCTGAGGCGGATGGTCGGAGCCCGGTCTGATCGCTTCATTCATGACGGCAGCGTATATCCGTCGCGTCCTGCGCTGCCAAGTTCTTGCGCCGCCAAGCCGGGAGGTCTGTGGGAATCGGCCCAAAGGGGCCCCAAAATGCCAACGACCCCGGAACGGCCGGCTGCGCGTACATCCGGCGCAAGCCTTAAGCTATTCCAAGGTCGTCCCAGCGCCGGAGTTTTCGCTCAACGTCGCCGTTAAAGACTAGATAGGAACGCCAGGACCGCTCCGCAAGGGGCCGGAAACCGGAATTCTCGTGCCTTATTGGTTCGGCACTTCCCGGATGATCGGGCCCCGCGGCGCCGGCGCGGCGGGGGCTGCGGGCGCCGCAGCCGGGGCCGGCTCGAGCTTCGCCGGCTTGGGCGGCTTGCCGTACTGCCCGATGGGGCCGAACACGACGGCCACTGCAAGCACGATCGCGGCGACGACCGCGCCCAAAATGCCCCCCATCGACTCAGACGCCATGGAAACCCATCCCTCATCCAGATACGCCCCGTGATACCACGGAAGCGCGCGGAGCCGGAAGGGCCCCTACTTCGCCGGGGGCCTGTGTTTGACGAAAGCGGTCACAATGTCCTTCTGCGCGGACTCGACCGCCCGGTTCGCGGTCGCGAGATGAGCGCCGGAATCGATGCTCGGATATTGCGTGGTGAGATAGTCCAGCAGCGCCACCCGGTAGTATTGCCGCTCCGACGGACAGGCACTCGCGACCGAACGGCCGAAATCCTGTTCCGTTTTTCCCTGATTGCTGTCGCGCGAATATTCCCGCGCCAGACAATGCCAGTAATCGTCGCGGCCCTGCTGGGCGAGCTTCTGTGCGCCCTTGGCGTCGTCGTCATCCGCCTTGACCGAGGACATCATGGCAGCAGATGTCATCATGATAAGCGCCGCTCCCAGCATCAGCATCCGCATCTTGTTCTCCCTTGTCGCAGATCGCACCGCCGAGCTTAGACCGGAGGCGAGAACTGGCCAATCACATCTCGTTTGACTAGGATGAGGCCTCCCCTTCCCGTCGATGCGAGATCCTCCGTGGCCAAAGCAAAAACCGCGTCAAAAAAATCAGGCAACATCTTCATCGGCATCGGCGGCTGGACCTTCGAGCCCTGGCGCGGCGTGTTCTATCCGGAAAAGCTGACGCAGGCGAAGGAGCTGTCCTATGCAGCCTCGAAGCTGACCTCGATCGAGATCAACGGCACCTATTACGGCTCGCAGAAGCCGGAAAGCTTCCGCAAATGGGCGAGCGAGGTGCCCGATGGTTTCGTGTTCTCGGTGAAGGGCCCGCGCTTTGCCACCAACCGCCGCGTGCTGGCCGAGGCCGGTGATTCCATCAAGCGGTTCTATGATTCCGGCGTGCTGGAACTCGGCGACCATCTCGGACCGGTGCTGTGGCAGTTCGCGCCGACGAAAAAGTTCGACGGCGCCGATTTCGGCAAGTTCCTCGAGCTGCTGCCGCGCAAGCTCGAGGGGCGCGCGCTGCGTCATGTCGTCGAGGTCCGCCACGACAGCTTCTGCACGCCGGATTTCATCGCGCTGATCCGCGAATTCGAGACGCCCGTGGTGTTCGCCGAGCACGGCAAATACCCCGCCATCGCCGACGTGGCCGGCGATTTCGTCTACGCCCGGCTGCAGAAGGGCGATGACGAGATCAAGACCTGCTATCCGCCCAAGCAGCTCGATGCCTGGGCCGAGCGTTTCAAGGATTGGGCCTCGGGCGGCGAACCCGGCGACCTGCCGAAAGTCGACAAGGCCAAGCCCAAGAAAGAGCCGCGCGACGTGTTCGCCTACGTCATCCACGAGGGCAAGGTACGTGCCCCGCACGGCGCCATGGAGCTGATCGCGCGGGTAAGCTGAGGACGGTTGATGGCAAAAGCGAAGAAGCTCTTCACCATCGGTTATGAGCAGACGCCGCCCAAGGCGGTGCTCGACGAGCTGCAGGACGCCGGGGTCAAGCTCGTGGTCGACGTGCGCGCGGTGACGTCGTCGCGCCGGCCGGGCTTTTCCAAGAAACAGCTGTCGGCCGGCCTCGACGAACGCGGCATCGCCTATGTCCACCTCGCCGCGCTCGGCACGCCGAAGGAAGGCCGCCTCGCCGCGCGGAGCGGTCAGTATGATTTGCTGGAGAAGATATTCTCAAAACACCTGAAGGCGCCCGAGGCCAGAGAAGCCATGGACGAGCTCTCGGCGCTGGTGAAGAAGGCGGGCCCGGTGTGCCTGCTCTGCTACGAGCGCGACCACACCCATTGCCACCGCCAGATGATCGCGGAGATCATCGAAGAACGCGATGGGGTGACGGTGAAGAATTTGGCGGGGCGGCAGGTGTAGCCAGCGCCGGCTTCAGCCGTAGCCGTCATCCTGAGGTGGCCGCTTCTTCAGCGGCCCTCGAAGGACGACGGCGTGCCCCCGAGGTTGCAGCTCGGCTGTTCATCCTTCGAGGCTCGCAAGGGCTCGCACCTCAGGATGACGGGAGAGACCTTACCCCTCCCCCGCCAACCTAAACGTCCCCTCCATCATCTGCACGCATTGCCCGCCGACATGGGAGGAGACGATCTTGCCGTCCTGCTTGCGCACGCGCGTCAGCAGGATGCTCGGCCGGCCCATGTCGAAACCCTGGCCGACGGTGAGCTTCAGTTCGCCATCGCGCGCGGGATCGAGTTCGGCGAACAGCGCGGCCGCGGCGACCGTCGCGCTGCCGGTGGCGGGATCCTCCACGAGGCCGCTGGCGCCGCGCATGAACATCCGCGCCTGGCGGTCGCAAGGCGCCTCGGACGCGGCCACGTCGCGCGTATAGAACCACACCGAGACGGCGCCATCGCGCGGCAGCACCCTGCCGAAGGCGGCCGCGTCGGGCCTCGCCCGCTTGAGCGCATCGCGCGAATGCAGCTCCGCCACCAGAAACGGCGTCCCCACGCCGACGACCTGTGGCGCGTGATGGTCGGTCCTGATGTCGTCGGCGCCCAAGGAGATGCAGGAAGCGACATCAGCGGCGGAAACTTCCGCCAGTCGCGACAGCGGCTGCGGCGCGGTCAGCTCGGTGCTGACCACCTTGCCCTGCTCTCTGCGAATCTCGACCGGCACGAGGCCCGCTTTCTCCTCGAACAGCAGGCGCGGCTTCGGCTCCTTGGCGAAGCTCGCCAACACGAAGGAGGTGCCGATATTGGGATGGCCCGCGAACGGCATCTCGCGGACAGGCGTGAAGATGCGCACCTCCGCGTCATTGGCCTTGTCGCGCGGCGGCAGCACGAAGGTGGTCTCGGAATAGTTGAACTCGGTGGCGACGGTCTGCATCTGAGTCGTCGAAAGCCCGCCGGCATCGAGCACCACGGCGAGCTGATTGCCGCCGAAGGCGCGGTCGGTGAACACGTCGACGGTGATGTAGCGGCGCTGCATCGTCATTCCCCCATGCAAGTCGCGGCCAATAGCCGGCCGCATCGCCGGCAGTCTACAGGCCGGCGACATCGCCCGTCATGCCCCAAAATTCGGAGCAATCGGAGCAATGGCAATGACGCGTTGGAAGACGACGCTCCAGAGATACGCAGCGCCGGGCCGGCAAGCTTTCACCAGCCCGACGCTGTCTGCTTGTCAGTAGGCGTACGAGGCGCCCGTGCTCGGCAGGCAAGGCGGCTGCGTGTAGGGCGCAGAAGCATACGCGCCCTCGGCCGGAGCCCTGACGCAGCTGTCGGTCGCCGCCTGAGTGACAACAGCGCGAGGATGCGCAGCGTGCCGGACCGATGCGGCGTAAGTCGGGGCAGCGGCAGCCGCGATCAAGGCGGCCGCAATGAGGGTCATTCGGGTCATTGGCTTTCTCCGTATCACGAGTGGAGGCCGAGGGGTTTCGGCTTCCACAATGCAATACGCGAAAGCTACCTCTGATATTTCATCACACGCGTTCACCGAAGCGCGACCCGCTTCAACGAACCGCGACCCACATGTGAAGACGCCCTACCCCAATTGAAACACCGCGACCTTCTGCTCATAGCCGCGTACGGTTACCTCGCCGAGCGCGACAGCGTCGCTGCCGTCCTCGCCCAATGCCTCGCGCACGGTCGCGGAGATCAGGAGCTGCGAGCCGAACTCCTTGTTCAGCGCTTCGAGCCGCGAGGCGAAGTTCACGGTGTCGCCGATGACCGTATATTCCTTGCGCCGGGGCGAGCCGATATTGCCGGCGACGACCTCACCGAAATGAATGCCGATGCCGATGCGCAGCGGCCAGCTCGTCTGCGCGTTGATGCGGTCCATCGCGCGCAGCATGTCGCGGCCTGCGGCAACCGCGCGCTGCGCGGCATCGGAGGCCTCCAGCGGGGCGCCGAACAGTGCGAGAAAACCATCGCCCAGGAATTTGTTCACGATGCCGCCGTGGCGATCGAGGATGTCCACCAGCACTGCAAAGGCGCCGTCGAGCCGATCCACCACCTCTTGGGGGCTGCGCGATTGCGCACCAGCCGTGAAGCCACGGAAATCGACGAACATCACCGCGACGCGGCGGAGATCGCCGCCCCCGCTGGTGCCCGCCGCCATCAGTCGCTCCACCACCTGCGGCGAGACGTGCTGGCCGAACAGGTTCGTGACCCGGTCCCGCGCGGTCGCCGCCGCAATGCTCGCGGCGAACTGGCGACGCAGCTGCGCACCGACCGCACCCGCCAGCACGCCACATATCAGGATGACGACGCTGCGCACGGCATGCAGATAGATCAGGGGATCGCCGGCCTCGTCAGCCGAATTGTAGTACAGCGCGACGGAGAGAAGCCCGGCCGCGGCGACGAAACCCGTGAATGCAGAGAGCCAGAAGTCGAGCCGCAGGGTCGAGAGGATGACGAAGATGAAGTACATCAGCGGCACGGCGAAGCCGAGCGCCTGGGTCGCGCCCATGGTCCGGATCTGCAGAACGAGAATCAGCGTCGGGAGCGACGTCTCGATCAGCGTGCCGATATAGCGCCGGATCACCGGCAGGTCGCGATCGAGGCGGAGATTCTTCCTGATCTGGGTGTGTACCCAGACTTCGAACAGGATGAAGCCGACCAGAAGGCCGTAGACCTCGACAATCCCCTCGGTTCCGCGCCAGACCCGGTTCACCACGGTCGGATCGATCATGTAGATCGCGGTGAGCAGCAGCATCATGATGCAGCCCGTCATGATCAGGGCCCGCACCCGCAATAGCTCGGTGCGCAGCACTTCACGTGTCAGCTCGCGTTCGAACTCTTCCGACAGCACGGCGTGGTGCCGTGTCCTTCTGCTCGCAAACCTGACCATTCCGCCCCCTTGTCATTCCAGTGCGCGGCGAAGCCGTGAACCCGGAATCTCGAGATTCCGGGGGCAATGCTAGCGCATCGCCCCGGAAGGACCCGAGAGACAGTTTGCCTCAATCCAGCGTGCGGCGGAAGCGCGTCACGGCGATGGTCATGGCGAGCAGCATCAGGGCCGCCAGGGCCAGCGTGTCGAAGCGCAGATTCTGCATGGTCGCGCCCTTCAGCATGATGGCGCGGACGATCCGCAAGTAGTGGGTCAGCGGCAGGCATTCGCCGACATATTGCGCCCAGGCCGGCATCCCTGCGAACGGGAACATGAAGCCGGACAGCAGGATGCTCGGCAGGAAGAACATCATCGACATCTGCATGGCCTGGAGCTGGTTCTGCACCACCGTCGAGATGGTGTAGCCGATCGACAAATTGGTGGTGATGAACAACGTCGAGAGCAGAGCCAGCAGGAACAGATTGCCGAGCACGGGCACGCCGAACAGGCCGACACCGATGCCGATGATGAGGAAGGCCTGGACGAAGCCGACCAGCACGTAAGGCACGATCTTGCCGAACATCACCTCGACCGGCCTGATCGGCATCGACAACAGGCTCTCCATGGTGCCGCGCTCGACCTCGCGCGTCACAGAGAGCGCGGTGAAGATCAGCATGGTCATGGTGAGGATGGTGCCGACGAGGCCCGGCACGATGTTCAGGCTGGAGGACGCCGCCGGGTTGTAGCGGGCATGGGCGCGGATCTCGAACGGCATCTCCGGGGGATCGCCGATATAGAGATCGTGCTTGAGCGCGGTCTGCACGATCATGCCGAGCGAGCCGATCGCCGAGCTCGCCGCCACCGGATCGGTCGCATCGGCCGCGACCAGCAGCGCCGGCCTCTCGCCGCGCCGCACCGCGCGCTCGAAGCCGCGCGGGATCTCGACGCCGAACAGCACCTTGCCGGATTTCAGGAGGTTGTCGAAATCCTCGACGTCGTGCACCTCGTAGAGGAAGCGGAAATAGGCGGTGTTCTCCAGCGCCTTCAGGATCGAGCGGGCGAGATCGGAGTCCTCCTGAAGCAGCACCGCGCTCGGCAGATGGTGCGGCGTGGTGTTGATGGCATAGCCGAACAGCATGAGCTGCATCACCGGCAGCATCACGATCATCGCGAACGACACCCGGTCGCGCTTGAGCTGGATGAACTCCTTGATCAGCATCGCATAGGAGCGCCGCAGAAAGCCGAAGCGCTCGCGGATGGCGTAGGCCGGGGTTTGGGGCCGGGCTGCAGCCGGACGATCGGCGGTGCTCATTGGAAATTGTCCTTCGAGCGCCCCATCAGCTCGATGAAGACGTCCTCCAGCGAAGGCGACGATTGATGCCAGTGCAGGCCGCTTCTCTGCCGCCACGGCGCGATGCTGGCCTCTAACGCGGGAACGTCACGGCCGGACACGTGCAGCGAGGTGCCGAACGGCGCCACCATGTCGACCCCGGCCTTGCCGGTGAGCTCGGCCGCGAGCGCGTTGAGATCCTCTCCGGTCACGGTGTAGGTCGTCAGTGCGGACTTCGCGATCACCTCCTCCACGGTGCCGTGCACCAGCAGATGGCCGTAGGCGATGTAGGCGATCTCGTGACAGCGCTCCGCTTCATCCATGTAATGGGTGGAAACCAGCACCGTGAGGCCCTCGGCGGCCAGCGCATGGATCTCGTTCCAGAAGTCGCGCCGCGCCTTTGGATCGACGCCGGCGGTGGGCTCGTCCAGTAGCAGCAATTGCGGATTGGGCAGCGTGCAGGCCCCCAGCGCCAGCCGCTGCTTCCAGCCGCCCGAGAGCTCGCCGGCGAGCTGCTCCTCGCGGCCCGATAACCCGAGCCGCTTGATCATGTCGCGCGCGGCACCGCGTGCGTCGGCGAGACCATAGAGCCGCGCGACGAATTCGAGGTTCTCGCGCACGGAAAGATCCTGGTAAAGGCTGAAGCGCTGGGTCATGTAGCCGACCTGGCGCTTGATCTTCTCGGCATCTTTGAGAATGTCGTAGCCGAGGCAGGTGCCCTCGCCGCTGTCGGGCGTGAGCAGACCGCAGAGGATGCGGATGGTCGTGGTCTTGCCGGAGCCGTTGGGCCCGAGGAAGCCGTAGATCGATCCGCGCCTCACCTGCATCGACAGATCGTGCACGACCTCACGGCCGCCGAACGATTTGCTCAGGCCCTTGACGTCGATCGCGATGCCGTTGCCGCCGCTCATCGCTTGTCCGCCACCGGGGTCTTTGGATTGAAATAGACGTCGATCGGCTGTCCGACACGCAGTGCGTCGGGACGCGAAGGGCGCGCCTGGATCAGATAGACCAGCTTGTTGCGCTCTTCGAGACTGTAGATGACGGGTGGGGTGTATTCGGCCGACGTCGCGATGAAATAGATCTTCGCGGTGAGATCGGCCGCGCAATTGTCACAGGACACGCGGACCGTATCACCGATCGAAAGCTTCGGCAGCGCGGTCTCCGGCACGAAGAAGCGCAGCTTCATGTTGCCGGGCGGCATGATCGACAGCACCGGCCGCTGCGCCGCCACCATCTCTCCTTCACGGAAATAGATCTGCTGGATGGTGCCGGCAACGGGCGCAAAGCCCTTGCGCCGCGCCATCCGCGTCTCCGACGTCGCCACCCGCGCTTCGGCGACGCGTAGCGAAGACACCGCAGAATCGAGGTTGGCTTGCGTGCCCGAGCCGGTCTTGCTCAACGAGGCCGCGCGGTCATAGGTCTGCTGCGCGTTGGCCAGCGTCGCCTTTTGCTGGTTGAGATCGGCGAGCTGGAGATCGTCATCGACGGAATAAAGCTGATCGCCGACCTTGACCTCGTCGCCCTCGCGGATGTTCAGCTTCGTGACGCGGCCGGCCTCATCCGGGCTGACATAGATCATGTCGGCCTCGACCCAGCCCTGAAATCCGGGCTCGCGCTTCTCCTTGCAGCCGGCAAGACCGGTTGCGAGGACGATGGCCAATGCAAATACAGGGATTACCCGCGACGACGTCATGTCGTCCTCCGTTCGCCAAAAATCAAATCGAGATGGACGCGCAGCATGTCCTGCGCGTCGAGGGGCGCGTGCCGCGCAAACAGGCTCTGCCAGATCACCGCAATCATCGCCGGTGCGACCAGTATCTGCGGATAGCGCGCGAGGTTCTTGTGCTGGATCTCGCCGCGAGCGATGCCGAGCTCGATCAGCGCGCGCATGGCCGCGATCCCGCGCGAGACGACCTCGCGGTAGTAGAAATCGGCGACGGCCGGAAAGCGCGGCCCCTCCGCCACGATCAGCCGCACGAGATCGCCACGCCTGGTGCCGATCACCTCTCTCAGGAAGTTTCCGGCAAAGGCCTCGATGAGGTCCCGCACCGAGCCGGTCGGCGGCGGCAGCGTGGTCAGCCGCTCCACCACCGGCACGATCACGATGCGCACCAGCTCTTCGAACATCGATTCCTTGTCCTTGAAGTGCAGGTAGATCGTGCCCTTCGCCACGCCGGCGCGCTTGGCGATGTCGTCGAGGCGCGTTGCGGCAAAGCCGCGGGCGATGAACTCCTCCATCGCAGCCTCCACGATCGCCGCGCGCCGCTCCAGCGCGCGCACAGCGCGGTTCGAGGCCGGCAGCTTTCCGCCGGTCGCGGGCGCATGCTCCGCGCTCTCTGCGGGCGGTTTTGCCAACTTCGTCGACTTCTTCGTCATGACGCAATTTATGACTGACTAGTCAGTCATAGTCAATGATTGCCGCCCGTCTGAGTGGAGCGGAATGAATTAGCCTTGACTAATTCATTAGCTATCGCTAATTGAAAGGCATGACCGAAGCCGCTCCAAACCCCGTCACCACCGTGATGCGCGCCCTCGCCGATCCGACGCGGCGCGCGGTGTTCGAGCGCGTGTTCGAGAGCAAGGAGATCAGCGTCGCCGAGCTGACCCGCGGCAGTGGCGTCACCCAGGGCGCGATCTCGCAGCACCTGAAGTCCCTCAAGCAGGCCGGCCTCGTGGCCGAGCGGGCCGAGGGCCGCAATGTCTATTACCGCGCCGCGCCGCAAGGGCTCGAGCCCCTGGTCACCTGGATCGACCATTACGGCGTGTTCTGGCGCGAGCGCTTCCAGAACCTGCGTGACTTGTTGAAGGAGATCGATCCGTGAGTGCAGTTGCTTCCAAGGTCCAGACTCAGAACATCGTCATCGACGAGGTCTTCCCTCACGCGGTCACAACCGTCTGGAAGGCACTGACCAGCGCCGAGTTGATCTCGCGCTGGCTGATGCCACCGACCGGCTTCGAGGCCGTCGAAGGCAACACCTTCACGTTCAAGACCAATCCGGCCGGCGCGTGGGACGGCACGATCCGTTGCCGCGTCCTGGAGGTCGTGCCGAACCAGCGCTTCGCCTATGCCTGGAAGGGCGGCGACGAAAGCAATACGGGTTACGGCTCGGCGCTCGACACGGTCGTCACCTGGTCCCTCACCCCGGTCGAAGCAGGCACGCGCGTGCGCGTGGTGCATTCGGGCTTCGTGACGCCCAAGAACGATACCGCCTATCGCAACATGAGCGACGGCTGGGTCAAGGTGCTGCAGCGCCTCGATGCCATCGCGGGTGAAGACAGTTGAGGACGCATCGCAATGGACAAGCCCTATACCGGCGGCTGCGCCTGCGGCGCGATCCGCTATTCGATTGAAGGTGCGCCGCTGTTCAGCAACCACTGTCAGTGCAGGGACTGCCAGCGCGATAGCGGCAGCGGCCACGGCTCATATGCGACGTTCGCGCGCGCCGGCGTCACGTTGACGGGCCAGGCCGCGCGCTGGGACATGGTTGGCGACAGCGGCAATGTGAAGACGCGTGGCTTCTGCCCGGTTTGCGGCACGGCCGTTTACATGACCTTCGCGGCCATGCCCGACATCTTCACCATTCGCGCCGCAAGCCTCGACGAGCCCGCCCGCTACAAGCCGCAAGTCGTCACCTACGCCGCGCGGGGGCACGGCTGGGATCACCTAGATCCCAGCCTGCCAAAATTTGCGGGCATGCCGCCGGGGTGAAGCGATGGATTCACGCGTTTTCTTTGCGCGAATTGGAATCCACTTCGCTCGAAAACGCTTCAGCCGAAATCGAGCACCATGCGGCCCTCGATCTTGCCGGCCTTCATCCGGTCGAAGACGTTGTTGATCTCCGAGAGCGGCACCTTGGCGACTTCGGCCTTGACCTTGCCGTCGGCGGCGAAAGCGATGGCTTCATCGAGGTCGCGGCGGGTGCCGACGATCGAGCCGCGCACCGTGATGCGCTTGAGCACGACGTCGAAGATCGGCGTCGGGAATTCTCCCGGCGGCAGGCCGACGAGGCTGACGGTGCCTTTCCGCCGGACCATCTTCAGCGCCTGGGCGAACGCCGGGGTCGAGACCGCCGTCACCAGCACGCCGTGGGCTCCGCCTCCGGTCGCCGCCAGCACCTTGTCCACCGCATCGGCTGCGAGCGCGTTCACCGCAAGATCGGCGCCGGTCTCGCGGGCAAGCGCGAGCTTGTCCTCGGCGATGTCGACGGCCGCAACCTTGAGCCCCATCGCCTTGGCGTACTGAACCGCGACGTGGCCGAGCCCGCCGACGCCTGAGATCACCACCCACTCGCCGGGCCTGGCTTCGGTCTCCTTCAGGCCCTTGTAGGTCGTGACGCCGGCGCACAGGATCGGCGCAATCGCGGCGAAATCGACCGTCGCCGGCAGCTTTGCCGTGAAGGCGGCCGAGGCGATGACATATTCGGCGAAGCCGCCATTCACGCTGTAGCCGGTGTTGTGCTGATGCTCGCACAGCGTCTCCCAGCCGGTCTCGCAATATTCACAGGACATGCAGGCGTCGTGCAGCCAGGCAACGCCGACGGCATCTCCGACTTTTAGATTCTTCACGCCGGATCCGAGCGCGGCGACGATCCCGGCAACCTCATGGCCCGGGATGAAAGGAGGCACTGGCTTCACCGGCCAGTCGCCGGAGGCTGCATGCAGGTCGGTATGGCAGACGCCGCAGGCCTTCACCTTGACCAGAACCTCGCCGGGACCGGGCTGCGGCACCGGCGCGTCCTCGATCACCAGCGGCTTGCCGAATTGCTTGACGACTGCGGCTTTCATGGTCGGCATCTGTCTGCTCCTGTTGTGCTTGCGAAACAGGATAGCGACGCCGCCCGGCACGCCTTTGATGGGGGTCAAACAGCCCAAAGTTTGCGCAAGGCCGCCCTCACCATGACACCACGGTGACACCGACGAATGCCGACATGTCAGCTATGGAACTTGAGACCATCGAGGATCTTGTCGATCACCTTGCGCTCCGCACGCATCGCGATGCCGACGAGATTGAGATCGTTGCGGGCCACCGCCCTCACCGCTTCACGGTTGGCGGCATCGTGCGTCGTGCTGAACATGTCCTCGGTATAGACCGCCGGCTTGACGCTGCGCGCGAGCGCGCGGTCCAGCGCGCGCGACAAGGCCGGGCCGTCGGCGCCATAGATCAGGATCGGCTGGCCGATCAGCGCATGATAGTTCGTGCCGGAAGCGTCTTCATAGGCTTCGCCGATGCATTCGGGAAAGGCCGCGGCGATGCCGCTGGTGAGAAAGGAGGCGACGTTGAGCTTCTGCCAAGCCTGAAGATCGGTGCGGATCACGACCGCGATCTTGGTATCGAACTGCATGCAATTCCTCGACTGTCATTCCTGATAGCGATGCTACGCATCGCCCAGGACTGACAGCAAGACAAATCAGCCCTTCGCGTCGCAGGCCCAGGCGCGGATCACGCATTCCTTGCCGCCGAACTTGTAGCATTCGCGCGTGGCGGCGTTGAGCGAGGCGGAGATCTTCGGCTTGACGGCGTAGCCGTAGGCGCCGCAGGGATTGGCGAGATCGACCGACATCGCGGCGCACGCGCGCTTCATGGTCACGGTGGTGCAATCGCCCTTGCACTGCTTCTGCGCCGCGGCACGCGCGTCGTGCTCGTGGCCATAGTCGAAGGCCTGGCCATAAGCGCCGCACTTGCCGACCGCAAACGCGCCGGCGGCGTGGGCTTCTGTAATATAGCGGGCGCCGGCGACACAAATCGACAGCACAAAGAAAAACATCGCGCAGCGGCGCGCGACGACGTTCGAAGCCATGGAAAAAACCCCTCCCCCCAAGGCAGGCGGAGGTACTCTAAGCGGCGGTCGTTTCCAGATGGTGAACGGGGAGTTGAAATCGACGAGTTGAGAGGTCCCGTAGGGCGGATTAGCGGAGCGTAATCCGCCTCTTTCGTTTCCGCGGGGAAACACAACGGCGGATTACGCCTTCGGCTAATCCGCCCTACGCAGCTTCATCCGCGCCGGGCAGCTTCCAGCGCCTGAGGCGTGTCGATGTCGAGGAAGGCACTCTCGCCATCCACGGGCACTTCGGCCACGGCCTCGGTATGCTTGGCGATCAGATGCCGCGCGCCGATATCTCCGTCGAGGGTCATCAATTCCCTAAAGAAGCGGCGCGACCACAGCACGGGGTTGCCGCGGCGGCCTTCGCTGACGGGCACGACGATGAGATTGCCGCGATCCGGCGCAAAGCCGTCGATGAGGCGGTCGATCAGGCCGGCATCGATCAGCGGCATGTCGCCGAGGCAGACCACGGCGCCGTCGCTGGCATCGGACACGGCGGCGATGCCGGATTTGACCGAGCTTGCGATGCCGCCGGCGAAATCCGGATTCCGGACGAAGCGCACTTTCAGGCCCTGCAGCGCCTGCTCGACCAGATCGGCCTGATGGCCGGTGACGACGATCACCTCGGAGGCCTTCGACGCCAGCGCCTGCTCGGTCGCAAGGCGCACCAGTTTCTTGCCGTCGAGCTCGGCGAGCAGCTTGTTCGGGCCGCCCATGCGCGTGGAGCGTCCCGCCGCGAGCACAATGGCGGCGACGTGGCTGTTGCCCTCGGTTTCGGGTTTGGCGCGTGGCTGCGGCCGCGTCACGATCTCCATCAGCAGGCCGCCGACGCCCATGCCCATCAACTCGGACCGCGTCACCTTGATGCCGGCGAGCAGCCGCATCAACACCCAGTCAAACCCGTTCTCGACCGGCGAGCGCGCACAGCCCGGCGCGCCCAGCACCGGCACGCCGCCGGCCCGCGCGATCAGCAGGAGATTGCCGGGATCGACCGGCATGCCGAAATGCTCAATCTCGCCGCCGATACCGGTGACGGCCGCGGGAATCACGTCGCGGCGGTCCGCGATCGCGGAGGCCCCGAACACGATGACGAGCTCGGCACCGAGGCCGAGCAGTTCCTTGATCGCAGCCGACAGCGCAGCTTCCTCGTGCTGCACCCGTCGCTCCGCGATGATGCCGGCGCCGGCCGGCGCAAGCCGCTCGGCGGTGACGCGCAGCGTCTTGTCGATCACCTTGGAGGACAGGCCCGGCAGCAGCGTCGAAACCACGCCGACGCGCTTGATCACGTAAGGCGCGACCTTCAGCACGTCCCTGCCCGCCGCCTTCACCGCGGCATCGCGCAAGTCGCCTTCGACCCCGAACGGGATGATCTTGACGGTGCCGACCATCTCGCCTTCGACCACCGGCTTGTAGGCGGTGAGCGTTGCAAAGGTGATGGCCTCGTCGATGTTGTTGATGCGATCCACCGCAGCGCGGTCGATCACCAGCACGCCGGGGCGCGCGGCGAACAAATTGGCGCGGCCGGTGAAGGCGCGCTCGACATGGATGCCCTCGCCGCCGACGGCCAGCGCGATTCCCGCGGCCGCGACGTCCTCGGAGACGTCGCCCGCCTCCATGCGCACCACGACGATCTCCTTGATGCCGGCGCGGGTGAGCGCCTCGACCTCGGCGGGGCCGATGGTCGTGCCCTTCTTCAGCACCAGCGGTCCCTGGCGCAGGGTGTGGACGGTCACCCCGCCGATGGCATCCTTGGGGTTCGCCGGGCCGAATTTCATGCCGCTTCTTCTTTTTCTTTGGGAGGCAGGCGGAGCACCGCCGTGATTTCGGCCATGATGGACACCGCGATCTCGGACGGTGACACCGCGCCGATCGCAAGCCCGATCGGCGCGTGGATGCGCGCGATGTCGCTTTCCTTCGCGCCCTGCGCCCGCAGCCGGTCGCCGCGCTTGGCGTGCGTCTTCCGCGAACCGAGCGCTCCGATATAGAAGCAGCCGCGCTCGAACGCATGCAGCAACGCGGGATCGTCGATCTTGGGATCGTGCGTCACCGCGACGAACGCCGTGTAGGCATCGACATTGAGCGGCGGCAGCGCGGTGTCCGGCCATTCGGCGACGAGCGGAATGTCGGGGAAGCGCTCGGGGCTCGCAAAGGCCGTGCGCGGATCGACCACCGTCACGTCATAGCCGAGCGAGCGCGCCAGCGGCGCCAGCGCCTGGCTGATATGGACCGCGCCGATGATGACGAGCTTTGCGGTCGGCGCGTAGACGTTGAGGAAGAGCTTCTTGCCGCCGGCTTCAACATTGGCGCTCTTGCCCATGCGAAGCTGCTTCTCCAGCTCGGCGCGCAGAGGATCTCTGGCAAAATCCTGCGCCTTCACCAGGCGCTGCTCGCCGCTCTCGGTGTCGGTCACCAGGATCGCCGGCCGGCGCGCGGTGCGCTCGGCATTGAGTTCGTGCAGGATTGCGAGCTTCACGGCTAACCGACCTTCTCGACGAAGACGCGGATGGTGCCGCCGCAGGACAGCCCGACATTCCAGGCGGTCTCGTCGGCGACGCCGAACTCCAGCATGCGCGGTTTGCCACTCTGGATCACATCCATGGCCTCGGTGACCACCGCGCCCTCGACGCAGCCGCCGGAGACCGACCCCAGAAACGAGCCCTCGTCGTTGATGACGAGACTCGAACCAGCCGGGCGCGGCGCCGAACCCCAGGTCTCAACGACAGTCGCCAATGCGACGCCACGGCCGGCCTTCTGCCAGTCCTCCGCCGCCTTCAGGATATCCTCGTCGCGATCGAGCATGGTTTTTCCTCTCAGGCTGCGGAGCGGATCAGGCTGCGGTGATGCGGCGGCAGCGGCCGGGAGAGCGTGCTGATCAGCTCGTGGATCGAACTCAAATTATGCACCGGGCGGAATTCGTCAACGTGCGGAAGCATCATTTTGATGCCTTGCGCCTTGGCCTCGAAGCCGGAGAACCGCAGCAGCGGGTTGAGCCAGATCAGCCGGCGGCAGGACCGGTGCAGCCGGTCCATCTCGAAGGCCAACTTGGAATCGGCCTCCCGCTCCAGCCCGTCGGAGATCAGCAGCACGATGGCGCCCTGGCTTAGCACGCGCCGCGCCCACAATTTGTTGAAGTTGTGCAGCGAGGCCGATATCCGCGTACCGCCGGCCCAGTCCTCGACCGAGGCCGAGCAGCTCGCGAGCGCTTCGTCAGGATCGCGCTGCCGCAGCGCGCGGGTGACGTTGGTGAGGCGGGTGCCGAACAGGAACACCGAGACCCGTTTGCGGGCATCGGTGATACCGTGGAGGAAATGCAGGAACAGGCGGGTGTATTCGCTCATCGAACCCGAGATATCGAGCAGCGCGACGATCGGCGCCGGCTTCTCGATCCGCCCGAGCCGATGAATGTCGACGATGTCGCCGCCGGTGCGCAGGGATGCGCGCAGCGTACGGCGCAGGTCGAGGCGAAGTCCGCGCGGATCGGGCCGATGCCGGCGCGTGATCAGCTCGGCCTGCGGAAGCTGCATCCGCTCGATGGCACGCAGCGCCTCGGTGATCTCCGCCGCGCTCATCTGCGCAAAATCCTTCTTCTGAAGAATTTCCTTATCGGAGACCGACAGGCGCAGATCCTGCTCCTGGTGCTGCGGCGTCTCCGTCATGCGCGGCTGCGACATCGCCTCCTGCACGCGGCGTGCGCCGGCCTGCGGCTTCTTCTTGGCCTGCTCCGGGAGCGGCACCGAATCCAGCATGTGCTTCCATTCTTCCGACGCGCGGAAGAACAGGTTGAAGGCCTGCTTGAAAATCAGCGCATGCTCATGACGCTTGACGAAGATCGCCTCCAGCGTGGCGAAGACGTCGGCGCGATTGCCGATGTCGATCACCTGCAGCGCGCTCATGGCATCGATGACGGCACCGGGCCCGACCGGCATGCCGGCAGAGCGCAGCGCGCGGGCGAAGCCGACGATGTTGTCGGCGAACTGCTCGGTCTGCTCGGGCGCCAAGTGGTTGATGGCCATGTTTCAGCACTCTCGGTCGTCATTCCGGGGCGCGCCCTCTTGGGCGCGAACCCGGAATCCATTCATCCACCAACTCCGCAGAACGATGGATTCTCAGGTGCGCAATTGCGCACCTAGTTCGCGCTCCGCGCGCCCCGGAATGACGAGCGCAATTTGACGCGCGTCAATTCTCGCTCGTCGCTTCCTTCAGCACCTTCTGCAAGGTCTCGCCCTGCATGCGGGTGATGTCGTCCTGATATTTGAGCAGCGCGCCCAGCGTGTCGCCGACCACTTGCGGGGTCAGCGAGCGGGCGTCCAGCTCGGACAAGGCGGTCGCCCAGTCGATGGTCTCGGCGACACCAGGCGACTTGTAGAAGTCCTGGTTGCGCAAGGCCTGCACGAAGCGCACGACCTGCTGCGACAGTTTTGCGGAGATGCCGGGCACGCGTGTCTTGACGATCGCGAGCTCGCGCTCGGCCGCGGGGTAGTCGACCCAGTGATAGAGACAGCGCCGCTTCAGCGCGTCGTGGATCTCGCGGGTGCGATTGGAGGTGATGATGACGATCGGCGGGCTTGGCGCCTTCACCGTGCCGAATTCGGGGATCGTCACCTGGAAGTCGCTGAGGATCTCGAGCAGGTACGCCTCGAAGGCCTCGTCGGCGCGGTCGAGCTCGTCGATCAGCAGCACCGGCGGTCCTGCCACGTCGGGCTCCAGCGCCTGCAGCAGCGGCCGCTTGATCATGTAGCGGTCGGCGAAGATGTCCGAGGAGAGCTGATCGCGATCGGTATCGCCGGCGGCTTCCGCCATCCGGATCGCGATCATCTGCGCCGCGCTATTCCACTCGTAGACCGCGGAGGATACGTCGAGGCCCTCATAGCACTGCAGGCGGATCAGCTTCCGCCCCAGCGCTGCCGACAGCACCTTGGCGATCTCGGTCTTGCCGACGCCGGCCTCGCCTTCGAGGAACAGCGGCCGGCCCATGCGCAGCGACAGATACGTCACCGTGGCCAGCGATCGCTCGGCGAGATAGCCGCGCGAGGTCAAGAGTTCGAGCATCGCATCGACCGATGCCGGCAATACAACTGAAGTATTGGCACCGGTAGAACTGGTCGCTGAAGTCATGAAAAAGCCAGTCTCGCTATGCCCCTACCGGGACAAGTTTGGCCGAGGCGTGAGGTTCACTCACTCCTTGGCGTTGGCGGCATCGAGGGCACGGCGCGTCAGCACCCCGATGAGATGTGCGCGGTATTCGGCGCTGCCATGGATGTCGCTGTTGAGACCTTCCGCCGGCACGTCGATGCCCTCAATCGCCTTCGACGCGAAGCGCTTCTTCAGCGCTTCCTCGAACGCGGTGACGCGGAATACGCCCTCGGAGCCGGCGCCGGTCACGGCGACCCGCACGTCCGACGGACGCCGCGCCACGAACACGCCGACCAGCGCGTAGCGCGAGGCCTGGTTGCGGAACTTGATGTAGGCCGCCTTCTTCGGCAGCGGAAACATCACCTTGGTGATGATCTCGTCGGCTTCCAGCGCGGTCGAGAACAGGCCCTGGAAATATTCCTCGGCCTTGAGACGGCGCTTGTTGGTGACGATGGTCGCCCCCAGCGCAAGCACGGCAGCCGGATAGTCCGCGGTCGGATCGTTGTTGGCGAGCGAGCCGCCGAGCGTGCCCTTGTGGCGCACGGCGGGATCGCCGATCTGGCTCGCGAGATTGGCCAGTGCGGGGATAGCCTCACCGACGATCGCGGAGGTCGCGACCTCGGCGTGCTTGGCGGTGGCACCGATCACCAGCGAGCGGCCCTTCATCTCGATCGTGTTGAGCCCCTCGATATGGGAGAGGTCGACCAGATGCGGAGGGCTCGCGAGGCGCTGCTTCATGACGGGAATCAGCGTGTGACCGCCGGCGATGAGCTTGGCGTCTTCGTTCTTCACCAGAAGGTTGGCAGCCTGCCGAACGGTCCCGGGGCGATGATATCTGAATTCGTACATCTGAATGTCCTGGTCGCGGGATGCGCGTTACGCGAGATCGGATTTCGCCATCGCCTTGGCGCCGGCGGAGATCGAGGCGACGATGTTCTGGTAGCCGGTGCAGCGGCAGAGATTGCCTTCCAGTTCTTCCCGGATCGTATGGTCGTCGAGCTCGTGGCCCTTGCGATGGACGATGTCGATCGCGGTCATGATCATGCCGGGCGTGCAGAAGCCGCACTGCAGGCCATGGTGCTCGCGGAAAGCCTCCTGCATCGGATGCAGCGGCGCACCGTCGGCGGCCAGTCCCTCGATCGTCTTGACCTCGTGGCCGTCGGCCATCACCGCAAGCGTGGTGCAGGACTTCACGGCCTTGCCGTCGAGATGCACGACGCAGGCGCCGCACTGCGAGGTGTCGCAGCCGACATGGGTGCCGGTCAGATGCAGATTCTCGCGCAGGAACTGCACCAGCAGGGTGCGGGGATCGACGTTGGCCGTAACAGGATTGCCGTTCACGATGAGGGAGATTTTTGCCATAAGCACTCTCTATCAGCGCCCCAACGGGTCCCGTCGAAGCGGTTCTTATAATTATTCCAACCCATCATATGGGCCAATATGCCCCGGGGCAACATCGCCCGGGGCGCAAGGCGCCATGCCGAAGACGCCATGCTAAAGGTCTTGGACCTTCAGCTCTGTACGGCCTTGGCGAAGTTCGTGAAAAACTCGTCGGCCAGCTTCTTGGCGGCGCCGTTGATGAGGCGCTGGCCGAGCTGCGCCAACTTGCCGCCGATCTGCGCCTCGACCTCGTAGGAGAGCAGCGTGCCGCCGTCCTTCTCCGCCAGCTTGACCACCGCGCCGCCCTTGGCGAAGCCGGCGACCCCACCCTCGCCCTCGCCGGAGATCTTGTAGCCGTTCGGCGGATCGAGATCGGACAGCGTGACCTTGCCCTTGAAGCGGGCGGACACCGGACCGACCTTCATCTTCGCGGTGGCGCGAAAGCCGCCGTCTTCGGTCCTCTCGAGCTCTTCGCAGCCGGGGATGCAGGCCTTCAGCACCTCGGGATCGTTGAGCTTGGCCCAGACGGCCTCGCGCGGCGCCGCAAGCTGGACTTCGCCGTTCATCGTCATGGCCATGAGAGTACCTCCCGGATCGCGTAATTATAGTGCTGTTCAAGTAACGCAGGGACGCGGCAAAGGAAAGGCCGACGCCCGGTCACGTGCAATGCATATTCGCAACTGCAAAAAGACGTGTGCGGGCGGTGGGGGATTGGCACGGCCGGGCCATGATGATTAGGTCGCGCGCAACATGAGCACATCCCTCTCCCCCCTGCTCGCACCGATGCTGTCGAGCGCCGCCATGCGGGCGATCTGCGACGACCGGTCCACCCTGCAGAATATGCTTGATTTCGAGGCAGCCCTGGCACGCGCCGAAGCTGCCACGGATGTGATTCCGGCGTCTGCGGTCAGGCCGATCGAGACCGCGTGCAAGGCTGATCGTTTCGACATGGCCGCACTGGCGGAGGCCGCGACACGATCGGGCAATCTGGCGATTCCGCTGGTCAAGATGCTGACGGCCGGCGTCGGCAAGGCCGACAAGGAGGCCGCGCGCTACGTGCATTGGGGCGCAACCAGCCAGGACGTCATCGACACCGCGACCATGCTCACGCTTCGCGCCGGCATCGATGCGCTGGACGCCGATCTCAGCCGCGCCATCAAGGGCTTTGCGGCGCTGGCGCGCAGCCATCGCAATACCGCGATGGTGGCACGGACCTGGCTTCAGCACGCGCTGCCGATGCCGTTCGGCCTCAAGGCCGCCGAATATGCCGCGAGCCTCGCTCGCGCCCGCTGCCGCCTGCGGCGGCTGCGGCGCGAGGGCCTCGCCCTGCAATTCGGCGGCGCCGCCGGCACGCTGGCCGCCCTCGGCGACAAGGGCCTTGCCGTGGCGGAACGCCTCGCGCGGGAGCTCGACCTGCCGCTGCCGGAAGCGCCCTGGCACACGCATCGCGACCGGATCGCGGAGGCCGCGTCCTGCCTGGCGATCCTCGCCGGAAGCTGCGGCAAGATCGCGCGCGACGTCTCGCTGATGATGCAGACCGACGTCGCCGAAGCGTTCGAGCCGGCCGGCGAAGGCCGCGGCGGCTCCTCGACCATGCCGCACAAGCGCAACCCGGTTGCCGCCGCAAGCGCGCTGGGCGCAGCCACAATGGCTCCGCAACTCGCGGCGACGATCTTCGCGGCCCAGGTGCAGGACCATGAGCGCAGCGCCGGCCCCTGGCACGCGGAATGGCCGACGCTGCCGCAACTGATGCTGGTTGCATCCGGCGCGCTCGCTGCCATCGTGGACATCGCCGAGGGCCTGGACGTCGACGCCGCGCGCATGCGCAGCAATCTCGACGCGACGCACGGGCTGATCATGGCAGAGGCCGTCACCTTTGCGCTGGCGGAGATGATCGGCAAGAGCGATGCGCATCACCTCGTCGAAGCCGCCAGCAAGCGCGCGGTCGCCGAGAAGAAGCACCTGCGCGAGGTGCTGTCGGCTGATTCGCAGGTCACTGCGCAGCTTTCGCCGGAAAAAATTGCGGCATTGTTCGAGCCGATGGCTTATCAGGGAGCTTCCCAAGCCCTGATCGACCGGCTGCTCGACAGCCTCGACCGCGAATAAGACCTGCACAAGACGACGGAGACGCCGCATGCCCATGATCGATGCCGACGGATGCCTGCTCAACGTCTCCGTCGAGGGCCGCGACGGCGGACCGACCCTGATGCTGTCCAATTCGCTCGGCTGCACGCTGCAGATGTGGGAGCCGCAGATGAAGGCGCTGACGCAGGTGTTCCGCGTCATTCGCTACGACCGCCGCGGCCACGGCCGGTCCAACGTCCCGCCCGGCCCCTATACGATGGAGCGCTTCGGCCGCGACGTGCTCGCGATCCTCGACGACCTCAACATCGAGAAGGTGCATTGGTGCGGCCTGTCGATGGGCGGCATGGTCGGGCAATGGCTCGGCGCCAATGCGCCCGAGCGTTTCGGCAAGCTCATTCTCGCCAACACCTCCTGCTACTACGCCGAACCGACCAAATGGCTGGAGCGCATCGACGCCGTGAAGAAGGGCGGCATCGCCGCGGTCGCCGATGCCGTGATCGCAGGCTGGCTGACGCAGGATTTTCGCGAGCGTGAGCCCGAGATCACCGCGAAGATGAAATCGATGCTGCTGGCGACGCCCGTCGAAGGCTATCTCGCCTGCTGCGAGGCGCTGTCGACGCTCGACCAGCGCGCGCTGCTGCCAAAGATCAAGAGCCCGACGCTCGTCATCGCCGGCCGCCACGATCAGGCGACGCCGATCTCGGCGGGTGAATTGATCCGCTCCAACATTCCCGGCGCCAGCATGACCATCATCGACGCCGCCCACATTTCCAACGTCGAGCAGCCGCACGCATTCACGGATGCGGTGGTGGGATTTTTGACGCAGCGCTAACCGTCATTGCGAGCGTAGCGAAGCAATCCAGAAATCCCTCCGCGGTGACAGACTGGATTGCTTCGTCGCTACGCTCCTCGCAATGGCGCGGAGGAGGACAGAATGGACGACCAGAAGCGCCGCGACGCCGGCATGAATGTTCGCCGCAAGGTGCTGGGTAATGCCTGGGTCGACAAATCGATCGCGAACCGCAACGCGTTCAACACCGACTTCCAGGATTTGATCACGCGCTATGCGTGGGGCGAGATCTGGACCCGCCCCCATTTCGACGAGCGCACGCGGCGGGTGCTGGTGATCGGCACCATGGTCGCGCTCGGGCAATGGGACGAATTCCGCCTGCACGTGCGGGCGGCGCTCGCCGAGGGCGGCTTCACGCCCGAGGACATCAAGGAAATCCTGCTGCAGCAGGCGATCTATTGCGGCGTGCCCGCCGCGAACCACGCCGTGAAGGAAGCCTCAGCGATTGTGCAGGAACTCGGCCTGCTCAAGGGCTAGCGGCGCGGCGGCCTCGACGGTGTTCTCGACCGTTTTGGGCGCGGCCGCCGGCTTCTCGATCACGACCACAATGGCGGCACCGAGCAGCAGCAACAGCTCGGTGGCATGCAGCCGGAGCGCGGCCAGCTCGCCGACCTTCGAAGCCATCACCATGCTTGCAAACGAAAGCAGGCTGCCGATCGCCAGCGCGATGCCGAGGGCCTCGTCGCTGCCGCCGGATTTGCGGGTGCGGGGGATGCAGAGCAGAACGAGATATATTGCAAAGAACGCCACCACCGTCAGGCGGCCCAGCGCGAGCAGCCAGGCCGCGCGCACCGTTTCCATCCCAGCCATCTGGAGATGGTCGCTGAGATACAGCGCGACGGCGACGCTCGGCCGCTCATAGAGACCGTGCACCGGCGCAATGATGATGTTGAAGGCAACGAGGCTCCAGGCCGGAATGAAATAGGCCGCCAGCAGCGCACCGTTGACCGAGCCGATCCGCCAATTTCCGAACATGCCGCTTCCCGCTTGAGCCTGCCATCCGCCTTCGACCGAAGGCTTTGCGGGGAGCTAACTCGCATCGGACTGTGCCGGCAATTTAAACCCTTTGTTTACCTTAACCGGCCCGTTTTGCCTGCCAATCCGTGACGGCCCAGGGAGCCGAGCCCGGATTGACGGGGGCACGGCCACGACGAAAAAAGGCCCCGCCTTTCGGCGGGGCCCTCCTCACTACCCTCACTTGCCCTGATCTGCCGGGCTCCCAAACTCGCTATTCCTGATCGCGCTGGCCGCCCTGCTGCTGGCCGGGCCGATCGCCCTGGCGCATCGGGTCATTCTGCTGCTGCTGGCCGGGCTTCTGACCGCCGCCCTGCTGCTGCCCTGGCCGCTGGCCGGGGTTCTGACTCTGCTGACCCGGATTCTGGTTCTGCTGCTTCGTCATTCGGGGGAACTCCCTTGTTGGACGTCAGAGACGAAACAACTGCCGCCTTCCATTTTGGTTGCCCCTGGGAACCCAGTTCCTCGCAGGTGCGGAACCGGACGCGCCAAATCACCTCTGTACAAGACCTTCTGCCGAGGCGTTGACCTGTTGCAGCCGCCAGTTCCCTCCTGTTACAAAACCGGAAGAATGCTTAGGGGCTGCCGGGGCCCAAGAAACGGCCCAAGAACCCACTCTCCTAAGAGCTCTCCCTTTTGAGCCCGCCTCAGGTTTGGTACGGCAGCCCATGGATTATTTCACCCAGCAGCTCATCAACGGTCTCGTCCTGGGCTCGATCTACGGCCTGATCGCGATCGGCTACACGATGGTCTACGGCATCGTCGGCATGATCAACTTCGCACATGGCGACGTCTTCATGATCGGCGGGTTCATCGCCCTGATCACCTTCCTGATCCTGATCTCGCTCGGGCTGACCGCGATCCCGCTGATCCTGCTCGTGGTGCTCCTGGTCTCGATGGCGATCACCGCGCTCTATGGCTGGACCATCGAGCGCATCGCCTACCGGCCGCTGCGCCATTCCTTCCGCCTGGCCCCGATGCTGTCGGCGATCGGGATGTCCTTCGTGCTGACGAACTATTCGCAAGTGGCGCAGGGCGCGCGGGTCAAGCCGATCCCGCCCTTCATCACCGGCGGCTACACCCTGCACGAGAGCACCGACGGTTTCGTCATCCAGCTCTCGAACATCCAGATCATGGTGGTCGTCACCACCATCGTGCTGCTGGCGCTCTTCACCTGGCTGGTGTCGCGCACCCGGCTCGGGCGCGACATGCGTGCCTGCGAGCAGGACCAGACCATGGCGGCGCTGCTCGGCGTCAACGTCGACCGCACCATCTCCATGACCTTCGTGATCGGCGCAGCGCTCGCCGCAGTCGCCGGCCTGATGTACCTGCTCTATTACGGTCTGGTCGACTTCTTCATGGGCTTCGTCGCCGGCATCAAGGCGTTCACCGCCGCCGTGCTCGGCGGCATCGGCTCGCTGCCCGGCGCCATGCTCGGCGGCCTTGCGATCGGCCTGATCGAGACGTTCTGGTCGGCCTATTTCTCGGTCGAGTACAAGGATGTTGCCGCGTTCTCGATCCTGATCGTGGTGCTGATCTTCATGCCGACCGGCCTGCTCGGTCGTCCCGAAGTCGAAAAAGTCTGACGGTCGCGCGTGGCAGATCTCTCACCCAAGACGGCCAAACCGGGCATCCCCTCCATCCTGAAGACGGCTGCCGTCAACGCGCTGGTCGCGCTGGTGCTGTTCTCGTTGATGGTCGGCATCCGCACCGAGGCGGGCGCCTCCGGCCAGCTCACCTACTGGACGCGCTTCGGCGACCTCTTCTCCCTCGTCGCCGCGGTCTTCGGCGGCTCGATCGTGATCGAGCTGCTGCGGCAATGGATCGGCCCGACCGGCGCCGAGAAGCTGGTGCCGCCGGCGGTGAAAAACGGCATGTCGTTCATCGGTCGTTACCTCGCCCCGGCGCTCCTGATCTTCACGCTGCTGGTGCCGGTGATATTCTATAACCAGCGCTACATTCTCGACCTCGCGATCCTCGTGCTCACCTATGTCATGCTGGGGTGGGGATTGAACGTCGTCGTCGGGCTCGCCGGCCTGCTCGATCTCGGCTACGTCGCCTTCTACGCGGTTGGCGCCTATTCCTACGCACTGCTCGCCACCAATTTCGGCTGGTCGTTCTGGGTCTGCCTGCCGCTTGCCGGCATCCTCGCCGCGTTCTGGGGCGTGCTGCTCGGCTTCCCCGTGCTGCGCCTGCGCGGCGATTACCTCGCCATCGTGACCCTCGCTTTCGGCGAGATCATCCGTCTCGTCATCATCAACTGGCAGGACCTGACCGGCGGCCCCAACGGGGTCTCGGGCATTCCACGTCCCAGCTTTTTCGGCATTCCGCTCGACAACAGCGACGACGGGCTCGCGGCCTGGCTTCACATCGAATATTCGACGACACATCGCATCGTGTTTTTGTTCTATCTGATCCTGGCGTTGGCGCTGCTCACCAACTGGGCCACGATACGGCTGCGCCGTCTGCCGATCGGCCGGGCCTGGGAAGCCCTGCGCGAGGACGAGGTCGCCTGCCGCGCGCTCGGCATCAACACCACGACCACCAAGCTCACGGCGTTCGCGACGGGCGCGATGTTCGGCGGCTTCGCCGGTGCGTTCTTCGCCACCCGCCAGGGCTTCATCAGCCCGGAATCCTTCACCTTCCAGGAATCGGCGCTGGTGCTCGCCATCGTCGTGCTCGGCGGCATGGGCTCGCAGCTCGGTGTCGCGCTTGCGGCACTCGCCATGATCGGCGGCTTCGAATTGTTCCGGAGCCTCGAGGGCTATCGCATGCTGGTGTTCGGCATGGCCATGGTGCTGATCATGATCTGGCGGCCGCGCGGCTTGATCGGCCATCGCGCCCCGACCGTCTATCTGACCAAGGCCCAGGCGATCTCCTCCGACCTCGTCAAGGAAGGGCACGGATGAGCGGCGACGGGATGGGCAACAAGATTGGCGAAAAGATCCTTGGCGTCGACCGGCTCACCATGCGCTTCGGCGGCATCATCGCCGTGCAGGACCTGTCGTTCTCGGCAGCGCGGGGCAAGATCACCGCGCTGATCGGGCCGAACGGTGCGGGCAAGACCACCGTGTTCAACTGCATCACCGGCTTCTACAAGCCGAGCGGCGGCGCCATCCGCCTCACCCATGACGACGGCAGCACGGTCGCGCTGGAGCGGCTGAACGATTTCCGCATTGCCAAGCAGGCCAAGGTTGCCCGCACCTTCCAGAACATCCGGCTGTTTCCCGGCATGACCGCGCTGGAAAACCTGATGGTGGCGCAGCACAATGCACTGATGCGCGCCTCCGGCTTCACCTTTCTCGGCTTGATCGGGGCCCCCGGCTATCGCGACGCCGAGAAGCGCGCGATTGATCTCGCCACCGACTGGCTCAAGCGGGTCAACCTGCTCGACCGCGCCGACGATGCCGCCGGCAATTTCGCCTATGGCGACCAGCGCCGGCTCGAGATCGCGCGCGCGATGTGCACCGAGCCCGCGCTGCTGTGCCTGGACGAGCCCGCCGCCGGCCTCAATGCGCGCGAGAGCGCGGCCTTGAGCGAGCTCCTGCTCTCGATCCGCGACGAACTCGGCACCTCGATCCTGCTGATCGAGCACGACATGTCCGTGGTGATGGAGATCTCCGACCACATCGTGGTGATGGATCACGGCGTCAAGATCGCGGAAGGTACGCCGCGCGAGATCCGCGACGATCCCAAGGTGATCGCCGCCTATCTCGGCGCCGACGAGGAAGAGGCAGCGGCCGTGATGGAGGGCGGCTCGTGACGTCAGCGCCCTCTCCTCTGCTCGCGATCCGGGGCTTGCGCGCCGCCTACGGCAAGATCGAGGCGCTGAAGGGCGTCGACGTCGAGATCAACGCCGGCGAGATCGTGGCGCTGATCGGCGCCAACGGCGCCGGCAAGTCGACGCTGATGATGACGATCTTCGGCAAGCCGCGCGCCCGCGCCGGCCAGATCCTTTACGAAGGCCGCGACATCACCGACGTCCCGACCCACGAGATCGCGCATTTGCGCATCGCGCAATCGCCGGAGGGACGCCGCATCTTCCCGCGCATGAGCGTCGCGGAAAACCTCCAGATGGGAGCGGACGCCACCGAGTGTACCGAGGGCGAACGCGAGGCGACGCTGCAACGCGTCTTCTCGCTGTTTCCGCGGCTCAAGGAGCGCTACGCGCAGCGCGGCGGAACCCTGTCCGGCGGCGAGCAGCAGATGCTGGCGATCGGGCGAGCCCTGATGAGCCGTCCCCGGCTGCTGCTGCTCGACGAGCCCTCGCTGGGCCTTGCGCCGCTGATCGCGCGCCAGATCTTCGATGCGATCCGCACCCTGAACCGGCAGGACGGGCTGACCGTGCTGATCGTCGAGCAGAACGCCAACCACGCCCTCAAGCTTGCCCATCGCGGCTATGTCATGGTCAATGGCCTGATCACGCTGGCGGGCACCGGCGCCGAATTGCTGCAGCGCCCCGAGATTCGCGCTGCCTACCTGGAAGGCGGCCGGCACGGCTGACCGAGCCGGGAGGCCCTCCCGCATGCGGCCGAATGTGGCGAGATATCTGCGCCAATGCCCGTATTTTGCCGGTGACTTCTCCTCGAATTCATTCAAGAATGGCGCCGGTTTGAACCGGGCATGCCCGGCAACGTCCACAGGCGACCACCCGCGAGGTATCTCATGAAATCACTGAAGCTCATCGGTCTGGCATTCGGCGCATCGCTCGCGCTGTCGAGCGCGGCATTCGCGCAGGATGTCACCGTCGCAGTCGCAGGCCCGATGACCGGCGGCGAGTCCGCCTTCGGCCGCCAGATGAAGAACGGCGCCGAAATGGCCGTGGCCGATATCAACGCCGCCGGCGGCGTCAACGGCAAGAAGCTCGCGCTGTCCGTCGAGGACGACGCCTGCGATCCGAAGCAGGCGCGCTCGATCGCCGAAAAGATCGCCGGCGCGAAGATCCCGTTCGTCGCCGGACATTATTGCTCGTCGTCGTCGATCCCGGCGTCGGAAGCCTATGCAGACGGCAACGTTCTGCAGATCACCCCGGCCTCGACCAATCCGCTGTTCACCGAGCGCAAGCTCTGGAACGTGGCGCGCGTCTGCGGCCGTGACGATCAGCAGGGCCTGATCGCGGCGCAGTACATTGCCAAGAACTTCAAGGGCAAGAACATCGCGATCCTCAACGACAAGACCACCTACGGCAAGGGTCTGGCGGACGAGACCAAGAAGGCGCTCAACAAGGCGGGCGTCACCGAGAAGATGTACGAGTCCTACAACAAGGGCGACAAGGACTTCAACGCGATCGTCTCCCGCCTGAAGCGCGACAACATCGACCTCGTCTATGTCGGCGGCTACCATCAGGAGAGCGGGCTGATCCTGCGCCAGATGCGCGACCAGGGTCTCAAGACGATCCTGATGGCCGGCGACGCGCTCGCCGACAAGGAATACGCCTCCATCACCGGCCCCGCCGGCGAAGGCACGCTGTTCACCTTCGGTCCCGATCCGCGCGAGAAGCCGACCGCCAAGAAGATCGTCGACGCCTTCAAGGCCAAGAACATCGATCCCGAAGGCTACACGCTCTATACCTACGCGGCGATGCAGGTCTGGTCGCAGGCAGCCAAGAAGGCCGGCACCACCGACGCCAAGAAGGTCATGGAAGCGATGAAGGCCGGCAAGTGGGACACCGTCATCGGCCCGATCGAGTATGACGCCAAGGGCGACATCAAGCAGCTCGACTACGTCGTCTACAAGTGGGACGCCAAGGGCGGCTACGCCGAGATCAAGGGCAACGGCACCTGAGCGCGGCTCCGGGGCTCAGGCTCCGCCTTGCGATCGACCCCAACGCCCCGGCTTGCCCGGGGCGTTTTTTTTGTCGCGGCAGGATCAGACCGCTGCGGGCAGCTCGCCGGCGGCCGCGGCCTGTGCCTTCCGAAGCGCTTGCAGGAGATCATTCGGCCGAAACGGCTTTTGCAGGCAAACGACGCTGGCGAGGTGCGGCGATTCTTCCATGAAATCCAGCGCCGTCATTCCGGACACCGCCACGACGGGAAGCCCCGGCGCACGCTCCCGAAGCGCTGCGATGACGTCGACACCGCTGATGTCACCGAGGAAAATGTCGACGATCGCAGCGTCAAAGGGGCTTTCCGCGAAGGTTTTCAGCCCGGCCGCGCCACTGTCGGCCTCGGCCACCTCGTAATGATTGACCCGGAGCACGATCGCGACCATGGCGCGGACGTCCTTCTGGTCGTCGATAATGAGAACGCGAGGCATGGGAACAACTCCCGCAGATCGATCAAATGATATGATTCAAACCTGGAACCCGGCACAGCCGCAGGGCATTATGACACCGCCCAGTAAAGCGCATCTTACCTGATCCCTATTCCGCGTTCCTACCCAAATTAAGTAAGCTGTAACCGTCGGTTGAGTCGTCGCTGCATCAGTTCACGACACACGCCCGGAACGGGCTACCGTGCAGGTCGTGAAAGTAAAGACTACCGTTGGAACTGCGGAGATGCTCAAAACGGGTCTGCACGAGATGAACGCGCCTGCGATCGACCGAAGCACCTTCCTTTCGACCCTGCCGGCCACGCCGGCCGACCGCACCGCGGCTTTATGGATCGTCGGCATTTCCTCGATCCTGTTCGCGTTGGCCGTTCCGTTCGCCGGTACCCCGTTACTTCCAGTCCCCGCCTTCGTCGCGAGCTATCAATCCGCCCTCGCGGTGAGCGACATCGTCACGGCCGTGCTCCTGCTGTCACAGTTTTCGGTGCTGAGAACCCGCGCCCTGCTGTGGCTGTCGAGCGGCTACCTGTTCACCGCGGCGGCAGCCCTGGTCCACGCCCTCACCTTCCCCGGCCTGTTCGCACCGACCGGGCTATTTGGCGCCGGCGGCCAGACCACGGTCTGGCTCTACATGATCTGGCACGGTGTCTTCCCGCTCTTCGTCCTGGGCTATGCCTGGCTGAAGGAACATGACGGCGGCCCCAGGATCAGAGGCGCCACGAACACCGCGATCGGCGCCATCGTGCTCGGCGTGGTCGCGACCATGGGTCTCTTCACCTGGCTCGTCACGGCCCAGCACGATCTGCTGCCGGTCCTGCTGCGCGACGGCCGGTACACGCCGGCCATGATCGGGGTCGTGTCCTTCGTGTGGTCGCTGAGCTTTGCAGCGCTCGTTTCGCTCTGGTTCCGCCGCCCTCATTCGGTGATCGACGTCTGGCTCATGGTCGTGATGTGCGCATGGCTGTTCGACATCGCGCTGTCCGCGATCGTCAACGTCGCGCGTTTCGATCTCGGGTTCTACGCCGGCCGCCTCTACGGGCTCTGCGCGTCGAGCTTCGTGCTCGCGGTGCTGCTGATCGAGAACGTTCGCCTGCAGGCCCGGACGGTGGGTCTCGTCGGCAGGCTGCGCGAGCAATCGGCGTCGGATCGCGACTTCTACGGCAAGCGCCTCGCGCTCTACGGCGCCGTCGTCGAGTCCTCCAACGACGCCATCATCACGAAGACGCTCGACGGCGTCATCACCGGCTGGAACAAGGCTGCCGAGCACCTGTTCGGCTACTCCGCCGCTGAGGCTGTCGGCAGGTCGATCGACATCATCGTGCCGCAGGATAGAAAGGGCGAAATCAGGAGCATCCTCAACCGCATCGCCGGCAACGAGACGATCGCCCAGCACGAGACGGTGCGGATCCGAAAGGACGGCCGCGCGCTCGATGTCGTCCTGAATGTCTCGCCCTTGAGAGCCGACAACGGGGAGATCATCGGCGCCTCCAAGATCGCCCATGACATTACCGAGGAAAAGCAGGCCCAGGAGAAGCTGCGCCGCGAGATCGAAGAGCGTCAGCGCATCTTCGAGACCTCGCAGGACCTGATCCTGGTCACCGACGGTTTCGGCAATTTCGTCCAGGTCAGCCCGAGCGTGAAGGACATCCTCGGCTTCAATCCGGAAGACCTGATCGGGCACAGCGCGACCGAATTCATCCACCCCGAGGACCTCGAGAAGACGCGGGACGAGATGCGCGTCGCGCGCCGCGGCGCGACCAAGCGCAGCTTCGAGGCGCGCTACTATCATTTTGACGGCCACGAGGTCTCGCTGAACTGGATGGGCACCTGGTCGGAGCCCGTGAAACGTCATTTCTTCATCGGCCGGGATCTCACGGAGAAACAAGCCGCCGAAGCCCAGTTCCGGCAGGTCCAGAAGATGGACTCGATCGGCCAGCTGACCGGCGGCGTCGCTCACGATTTCAACAACGTGCTGACCGTCATCACCGGCACGATCGGCATCCTGGCCGACGCGGTTGCCGACCGCCCCGAGCTGGCTGCGATCACCAAGCTGATCGACGACGCCGCCGAACGCGGCGCGCAGCTGACCAAGCATCTGCTCGCCTTCGCCCGCAAGCAGCCGCTCCAGCCGCGCGAGATCGACGTCAACGCGCTGGCGCTCGAAGCCGCCAAGCTGCTGCACCCGACGCTGGGCGAGCAGATCACGATCATGCCGCAGCTCACCGAGGACGCCTGGCCGACGCTGGTCGACCCCGGCCAGCTCTCCACCGCGATCCTCAATCTGGCACTGAACGCGCGCGATGCCATGCCCGACGGCGGCACCCTGGTGCTGGAGACCCGCAACATTTTCCTCGACGACGGCTATGCCAGCATGAACCCCGACGTCGTCGCCGGCAATTACGTGATGATCGCCGTCAGCGACACCGGCAGCGGCATTCCGCCCGATTTGATCGACCGGGTCTTCGACCCGTTCTTCACCACCAAGGAGGTCGGCAAGGGCACGGGCCTTGGCCTCAGCATGGTGTTCGGCTTCGTCAAGCAGTCGGGCGGCCACATCAAGATCTACAGCGAGGTCGGCCACGGCACGAGCGTGAAGATCTACCTGCCGCGCTCGAGCGGCGTGCAGGAGACCGAGTTCGAGGTGCTGCAGAATACGCCCATCGCCGGCGGCAACGAGAGGATCCTGATCGTCGAGGACGACGCGCTGGTGCGGCAATATGTTGTGACGCAGGTCAAGAGCCTCGGCTACACCGCGCTCGAGGCCGCCAACGGCGCGGACGCCCTCACCATCATCGACAGCGACAAGGCCATCGACCTGCTCTTCACCGACATCATCATGCCGGGCAACATGAACGGCCGCCAGCTTGCCGACGAAGCGGCCCGGCGCCGCCCCGACCTCAAGACGCTGTTCACCTCGGGCTACACCGAGAACGCCATCGTCCATCACGGCCGGCTCGATTCCGGCGTGCTGCTGCTGGCAAAGCCCTACCGCAAGTCCGAGCTCGCCAAGATGCTGAGGACCGCGCTCGCCAGTTGAGCCTGCGGTGTTCGTACGCTATCGCTGGTGATCGTAGCGTAGGGAGTGCCGGCCTTGAAAAATTTGCTCACCGACATCGCCGGCATCCGCGTCGGCCATGCCCAGGACGCGAAAGTCGCCTCCGGCACCACAGCGATTGTTTTCGACCAACCGGCGATCACAGCGATCGACGTCCGCGGCGGAGCCCCCGGCACGCGGGAGGATGCGCTGCTCGATCTTGCCAGCACACAGGAACGCGTCGATGCGATCGCGCTGTCCGGCGGCTCCGCCTTCGGGATCGAGGCCGGCGGCGGCGTGCAGGCCTGGCTCGCCGAGCAGGGCCGCGGTCTCAATATCCGCGGTGCGGTGATCCCGCTGGTGCCGGGTGCGATCATGTTCGACCTGCTCAACGGCGGCAACAAGTCCTGGGGCCGCTTCGCGCCGTATCGCGATCTCGGCTACGCCGCGGCGGCGGCCGCGCGTGACGACTTCGCTCTCGGCAGCGTCGGCGCGGGCCTCGGAGCCACCACCGCGACCTTCAAGGGCGGGCTCGGCTCGGCTTCGGCGGTTCTCGCCAACGGCATAAAGGTCGCCGCGATCATGGTCGTCAACGCGGTCGGCAGCACGACCGTCGGCGAAGGGCCGTGGTTCTGGGCAGCGCCGTTCGAGGAGAACGGCGAGTTCGGCGGGCGCGGCCTGCCGCCCAAATTCACGCCGGACATGCTGGCGATGCGCATCAAGGGTGGTCCCGCCGCGAGCGCGCGCGAGAACACCACGATCGGCGCCGTCGTCACCGATGCGACACTGACCAAGGCCCAGGCCAAGCGGCTCGCGATGATCGCGCATACCGGAATGGCCCGCGCGATCTATCCGGTGCATGCCCCGACCGACGGCGACGTGCTGTTCGCGGCTGCGACCGGTGAGAAGCCGATCGAGCCGCTGGTCGGCCTCACCGAGCTCGGCACCGTCGCCGCCAACGTGGTCGCGCGCGCCATCGCACGCGGCGTGTACAACGCAAGCGCGCTGCCGTTTACTGGCGCGCAAGCGGCGTGGAAGGATCGGTTCGGCGGGTAGTGAGGCGCCTATCCCGCCACACATCAGGTGTCATCGCCCGGCGAAGGCCGGGCGATCCAGTATTCCAGAGACGACAGGGGTCAAACCGAGAGGCCGCGGCGTACTGGATGCCCCGCCTTCGCGGGGCATGACAGCGTCTTTCGCGGAGAGCGCTTTAGCTCACACGCTCATCGACATGGACGAGCCGGCCGTCGCTGAGGCGCCCTGGCCCTGCCCGCCCTGCTGCTGCATCAACTGCGCGAACAGATCGTAAGCCGAGTTACGGGGAGCGTTCGCGCCAGGCACGGTCGTCGACATCTTGAAGCCGTCGGCGTAGGTGACGGTGGTGGTGGTCGAGCCGTCGGCGGCCGTCGTCGTGGTCGAAGTCGACCCGCCAGCGGACTTCGACGAGGAATCCGATCCATCGCCCGAGCCGTCCGTGCCTTGGGCCTGATGGTGGCCGTGGTGGCCGCTCTTCAGCGCCTTCGACATCTCGTCCAGGCTCACACTGCCGTCCGTATTCGAGTCCAGCTTGGAGAACACGTCGTCGGCCTGCGCGAGGTTGGTCCCGCCGGCGCCCAGCGCGTCCTCGAACTCGGATTTGGTGATGCTGCCGTCGCCGTCCGCATCGATCTGCGAGAACAGGTCCTTGAGCGCTGCATCCCGGCCCTTCGAGGTCGAAGATGTCGAGCTCGCGGAAGTCGAGGTCGCCGCGCTGCTGGTGCCGTCGGACGATTGGCTCTGCGCGGCGATCAGCGCGCTCATCGTCTCCGGCGAAATCTGCGCGCAATTTCCCGAGTTGACGGAGGAGGTAGCACCGCTCGTCGCGCTGTTGCTGCTGCTGTTGATCGCAAACGGATTGCTCGCGCCCTGCGCTGACCCCGTCTTGTGGGTCGAGGAGGACGATTTCGAGTTCGTCAGCGACTGGATCGCATCGAGGGCGCTCGAGACGGCACCAAGGGCGAACAACATTGCACAACTCCAACCAAAGCGGCACGCCGCGGGTCAATGTTCTGCAGGAGATGTCAGCAAGCGTCGTGCCAGCGCAAAAAGCTCAATGAAATCCGCCGCTGCCGCGTTTCGGATGGCCCGGGAACATCGGCAATTCGTGCCGGTCGCGGCAGAAATTTCCGCCCACAGAAAGCGCGCCTCCCCCGCATTGCCCGCGCTGGAGGCGCATGTTAGGCGAGGCCATCTTTCACGGCTGCCTTTCCGGGAAACCGCGCCATGACCCAAGCTTTCGCCCCCCGCCCTCTGGCCATCGCCCCCTCGATCCTGGCCTCGGATTTCTCCAGGCTCGGCGAGGAGGTGCGCAGCGTGGACGCCGCCGGAGCCGACTGGATCCATCTCGACGTCATGGACGGCCACTTCGTTCCCAACATCTCCTACGGCCCCGACGTGATCAAGGCGATGCGTCCCCACACCAAGAAGGTGTTCGACGCGCATCTGATGATCTCGCCCTGCGATCCCTATCTCGAGGCGTTCGCGAAAGCCGGCTGCGACCACATCACCGTGCATGCGGAGGCCGGTCCGCATCTGCACCGCTCGCTTCAGGCGATCCGCGCGCTCGGCAAGAAGGCCGGCGTCTCACTCAATCCCGGCACGCCGGTCAGCACGCTCGAATATGTCCTCGACCTCGTCGACCTCGTGCTGGTGATGTCGGTCAATCCCGGCTTCGGCGGCCAGAAGTTCATCACCTCCGCGATCGGCAAGATCCGCGACATCCGCGCGATGACCGCGGGACGCCCGATCGACATCGAGGTTGACGGCGGCGTCGGTCCGGACGTCGCGGGCGCGCTCGCCGCGGCCGGCGCCAACGCTTTCGTTGCCGGCACATCCGTGTTCAAGGGCGGCACGCAGGACGCCTACAAGGCCAATATCATCGCGATCCGCAACGCGGCGATGGGAGCGCGCGGCGAAGCGATTTGAGCTAGATCAAACACACGCGCAAGCGACGGTAATTTTTCGCGGTTTTTACGGGTGTTGCGACGCGCAATGCCTAAATTTGCAACCTTGATCCGTACTCATCCGGACTTCACTGATTCGCGCAAATCACCGCAAGTGACTCCTGCCTGCTTTTGACGGGAGCACATCATGGCAACGACCCTGATTTGGACTGGTGTAGCGTTGTGGCTCGGGTTCAACGTGGTGGTTGCGGCGCGCAGCCTCTATGTGGCGCAACCGGTGAAGATCGCGGCTTCCGCCCGCATCATCCACCTTCAACGCCGCCGGGGCTGAGCGCCATGCAGATCGCCCTCGTGAAGCGTCAACCGAAACGCAGGTGCCGCATTCCGCGCCGCCCGCATCCGGGCCTCGATTACTTCTTCGGCCGCCTCGAGCGCACCGAGGGCACGCTGGACGACGATGCGGGGCTCGACACGACGGACCTCGACCACTCGTTTCCTTCTCAACGCCGACACTAAGATCTACTTTCCGGACCGCCCATGAAACCGCACTGCCCGAACTGCCTGAAGGAAATGACCAAGGCATCCGCCTCGCGTAACCTGTTCAATTGCGAGCCTTGCCGCGAGATCATCCAGTATTTCGGCGGCAGCGCGGATCACGGCGAGCCCGGCCCGCAATTCTCCTGGCCGATCCGCCGCAAGCGCGTCGCCCACTCCGCCCACGCGGCCTGATCGACGCGGAAAGAGCGCAGCCCTATCCGGCTGCCTCGCCGGCCTCGCTCTCACCGACATCCCCTGCCATCCGCGGCGGCCGCACCACGGTGACCGTGCAGCTCGCTTCCGAAGCCACCTTGGCCGAGACGCTGCCGAGCAGCGTACGGCGGAACGAGCTCTGCCGGGCGCCGATGATGACGTGATCGACCTGGTTGACCTCGGCGAACTCCAGCAGCGCGGCGGCGGGGTCGACCGCCTCCAGCACGTGAACCGATAGCCGGCTCTGATCCAATTTGAGCGGCGTCGCCCAATGCCTGAGCGCGACCAGGCGGTCGATATGCTTGTTGGAGCCCTGCTCGTCCAGTGTCCGGTCGATCGCGATCCGGTTCAGCTTGAGCACGTTGACGCAGGCAAGCCGCGCTGACGGCAAGGTGGCGAGGATGCGCTCGGTCGTCATGCGCAGCGCTTCGTTCAGCTCGGCTGCGCCTTCCTCCGTATCGAGCGCGACGGCGAGGATCGGGCTCGATGCGATCTGGGCGGCGACATCCGATTTTGCGCGCGGCGCCATGACGCCGAGGTTGAAGCGGCGGCGCCAGGCGACGCTGAGGGGATCGCGCTTCAGCCGTTCCGCACGTTTGGTGAGCTTGACCTGGTCCGGATGGGCGAGATCGAAGGCGAGCTGGGACGCCGTCGGATAGCGCCACACCGGCTCGATCTCGAGACAGCGCAGCACGATTTCCTGAAGCCAGGGCGGGTAGTCGGCGCGCAGGCTTCGCGGCGGATGCGGATCGCGCCACAGCCGGCGCCGCATCGCGCGCAGCGTCTCGCCCTCGCCGAACGGCCGCTCGCCGGTCGTGAAGAAGTAAAGCAGCACGCCGAGCGAAAACAGGTCGCTGCGTGGATCGTCGCGCACCCCCGACAGCCGCTCGGGCGCCATGTAGGGCGCGGTGCCGTAAGGCAGGCGGAATTCCTCCTGCAACAGATCCGGCAGATGGTTGTGATGCGACAGGCCGTAGTCGATCAGCACCGCCTCGCCGCTCTCGCGGAACATGATGCTACTCGGCTTGATGTCGTGATGAATCACGTTCTGCCGGTGCAGATCGGCGAGCGCGGTTGCGATCCTGGCGACGAGCTGCCGCGCCTCGTCATAGGGCAGCGGCAGGTCGGACAGCCGCTTGTAGAGCGTGGTCCCGGAAATCCGCTCGATCACGACATAGGCCTGATGTGCGAAATCGCCGGTGCCGAAACAGGTCGGGACGTGCGGCCCCGCCAGTCGCGGCAGGATCATCATCTCCATCTCGAAGGAGACGATCGCGGCGGGATCCTCACCCTCGGACACCCGCGGGATCTTCATCAGCAAGGGTACGTCGATGCCGGGATGGGTGACCGTCCAAAGCGTCGCCATGCCGCCGGCGTGAACACATTCGCCGATGGTGTAACCGTCGATCTCCGCGCCGGACTTGACCAGTGATTTCGGCATCGGCCCCTAGCGCCCCTGCGACAGCCGGTCGGCAAGCCAGTGCGGCAGGCCATTGTCGCGGATCCTACCCGCAGCGGTCGCGATGTCATAGGGCGCGCGGCAATAGGTGATCTGGCACGACTCGGTGTCGAACAACACAAAGGCTGCCGACGGATCGCCGTCGCGAGGCTGGCCGACCGACCCCATCACAGCGAGCCATTGCCGTCCGCGCAGCAGCTGCACCGGGACATCGGTCTTCGGTGTGAAGCTCGTCATCTTCGCCGTCACCGACATCGAATAGAGAGCGGGACGATGGATATGGCCGCAGAAGGTGACATGGGCGGGCGTCGCGATCAGGCTCTTGGCGGCGTCCAGCGTCGAGCGGACATAGTGCCAGCGCTGGGGACTCGAGGCTTCCGAATGCACGAACAGGCGATCGCTGTCCTCGACCAGCATCGGCAATTCGCTCAGGAACCGGCGCTGCGCGGTGTCGAGCCGGCCACGCGTCCACTCGATCGCGACCTGGGCCTCCGCGTTCATGGTCTCGGCGGAGGAATTCACCGCCTGGTCGTGATTGCCGCGCACGGCGATCGCCCCCTGGGCGACGAGCTCCATCGCGGTATCCACCACCCATTCGGGATCGCCGCCATAACCGACGAAATCACCGAGCAGGACGAAGCGCTCCGCACCCTTCGCACGGGCGACCTTCAGGCAAGCCTCGAAGGCTTGCCGGTTGCCGTGGATATCTGAAAAGACAGCGAGAAGCACGCACCCTCCACCCTCCAATTCTTATCGAAGGCCGATAAGGCCAAATTGAGGGATGTCAACAAGATGCGCCAGCGCCGGGCGGTTGACCAGCGCCCGGCGGCACGATGGTGAAGAGCCTATTGCTCGTCTTTCGCGGGCATCCGCGGCGGAGGTATCGGCGTGAATACGCTGCCTTGCGCGCCGGCCGGCGGGGCGAGGAATTCGCCGGTCGATGAATCTCCGCCGGTGGTCTCCAGAATGGTTTTCGGCGTCACATACTCCCGGACCATGTCGATGAGACTGCCATCGCCGCCGCCGAAATCCGCCGCGCGGCCGCCTTGCGGATGTCCCAGCGCGATCTCGTTCTCCGCAGCATGGGTCTTGTCGGCAAGGGCGTCGTTATAGGGCACGCGAAACGCCCGCGGGATACCGCTCGGACGATTATCCTCGTCGAGCTGCTCGACCCACAGATAGATCGAGCCGGGATCGCCCTGAAGCGAATGCGGCTCGACGATGCGGGCCTTCAACAGCTTAAAGGTCGTCGGCAGCCGGTCGGAACTGGCCCAGCCGAGCAATCCGCGCATCTCGGTGAAGCTGACGACATAGAAGGCGCTGGTCACCACCACCGCGATCGCCTTCAGCGACCAGTGCAGCCGCGCATAGACCAGCACGACCAGCAGCAGCGCGCCGATCACGGCGTAGGCGACCGACAGCGTGAGGATGACCGTCTGCAAATCAATCACGGCGTATCCTCTTGGCGTTGCTGCTCACACCGGTCCTCGGATCGAGATCGGCCCCGTTGCGCCAGCTGCTGCGGAACGTCTCGAGCAGCGATTTCGGCCGCTGGTTCACATCGACGACCTTGCCCTCCGTGTCGAGCCGGAACCTCACCGCGGTCTTCTCGTCGCCGGTGTGGTCGAGCGTGAACTTGTTGTCGAACACGACCTGCGCCGTCGGATTGAGCTTCTGCACTTTGATATTGGCCGTGACGGGCTCCCCGGTCGTCGCCACGAAATGCGAGACGTTGACGGTGTATTCACCGGGGATCATGCCGCGCAGCGTGACGATCTCCTCGCGGATGGGCGAGGCGATCTTCTTGCCGGCGACCATGATGAAGTCGTTGGAGCCGCCGCGGTCGTCGCGGTCGAGGGTGAGGAAGCCGGCCTCGCGGTGGCGATACCAGGCGATATTGCCGGCGGGATCCTGCACGAACAGGTCGAGATCGTCGGGGTGATTGTCCGGCCAGTCCAGCGTGATGATGAACTCGGCCTTGGAGTCGATCTTGCCGTCCTTGGCGTCCGGGGAGACCGCGAGCAGCGCCAGGAAGAACAGGAATGCGATGACCTGGAGCGCCTTGAACAGCATCACGCCCAGCGGATCGAACGGCTCCTCGCGCGGATAGAGACCGAAATCATCCATCATGACGTGGTCCCGGCGCCTTCATGTCCCGCACCCTTGCGCTCCAGCGCCGGCGTCACATAGGTCTCGGTCAGCACCACCGCATCCGAGAACACCCGCTGGGTCGCGGCATCCAGCATGTAATACTGGATGCGGACCAGGATCGAGCCGACGAGGCCCGCCAGCGTGGTGTACATCGCGACCGCCATGCCGTCGCTCATCAGCCCCATCGAGGACCGCATCGCGACCTTGTCGGCGGCATCCAATCCCGCGATCGGCGCCAGCATGATGATGAAGCCGACGATGGTGCCGAGCAGACCGAGCTTCATCAGCGTATCCGAGACGAAGGCGCCAAACCCGTTGGAGCCGCGCAGGCGGTCGGCAAGCGTCCGCAGCAGCAGGGTCTGGTCGACCGGGCGGTAATCCTGCGCGGCGGCCTTGGTCACCAGGCTCTCGATGTGATCGCGCACCAGCCCGCGCGGCAGCGCCGTCGCACCGGCATCGAGCACCTTGCCGCCATCAGGCGCCGCGAGCGCCGCGCGGCAGCGCCGCGCCGCCGCCCCCTCCCGCGCGATCGCCCGCGTGCGCACGAAGCAGTGACCGCAGGTGAGGATATAGAGCACCGCGATGACGCTGGAAATGTAGGTGCGGTCGGAGTTCAGCATCAGGCGGATCAGGCCGAACCGCCACAGCAGCACCACGGCGAAGATCGAAAGCCCGGTGAAGATCATCCAGAACAGCAGCGCGCTGCGCTCGGATGGGTCGGTCGCGGCCGGCGCGATCGGTCCAATCGTCATCGAACTCATGCTGCACCGCTCCTTGCGCGCCACGTTGGGCCTGTCGAGATTCCTGCCCGATTAGATCAAAGCTGCCGTATCAGGTCCAAAGACCCATGCCCAATCCGGCTTGGGAAATTTGCCCGAGCTGCAATCCCGCCACACCCCGCAATTGGCAAGGCGCGGCGGCGTTGTTAGGCTGAGCTTATCAAACGTCGGGGATGATCGCATGCGCCTCGTGCTTCAGCTTGTCGCCCGTCTGCTGCTCATCGTGGCTCTGTGCCTGGGGGCCGCGACGGTGTGGGCTACGTTCGACGCCTATCGCAGCGTCGACCGGGCGACTGCGGCCTCGGCGCAGCGGGTCGGGCAGGCTCTTCAGGCCTTGTACTGGCACGAGTTCTTGTTGCGCAGCAGCAGAACGCGCGAACAGCTCCTGCCGGTTCCGGAATGGCGCACGCTGGAGACGATGAAGCTGATTTCGCCGGGCGTCTGTGTCGAGTTCCAGCCGGCCATCGCATTTGAGAAGCCGCTCTGCGGCCAGAGCGAGGGCCTGGGCAAGACCCCGCCGCGCTGGTTCGCATCGATCGTGCCGATCTTCCTGGGCAGTCACGCCGAAGTGGTGCGGCCGGTCAGCCCCCGTGCCGCATCGGCCGGCACGGTGGTCGCAACGCCGGATGCCGCGGCCGCGATCTCGCTGGCCTGGGAGTACATCCTCAACGTGATCGACGTCGCGCTGTTGATGGCGGCTGCCATCGCCTTACTGGCATCGCTCGCGATCGCGCATGCGCTGGCCCCGGCGCGAGCGATCGTCACCGCCTTGCAGCGCATGGCGCGCGGCCAGTATCGCACCAAGCTGCCCCGGTTCCGCTCGATGGAGCTGGCCATGATCGGCAACGCCGTCGGCGAGCTTGGCGGCCGGCTGGAGGAAGCCACCGAGCAGCGCGCGACGCTGACACGGCGCCTGATCGAGATCCGCGACGACGAGCGCCGTGCGCTGGCCCGCGAGCTCCACGACGAGTTTGGGCAAAATCTGTCCGCCATCCTCGCCTTCGCCAACACGATCGAGACCGCGAGCGCGAAGGACAGCAAGAACGATGGCATCGCACAGGATGCGCGCATGATCTCGCAGGCCACCCATCACCTGATGGCCTCGCTGCGCGATGCGCTGAAGCGGCTGCGCAATCCCCTGCCCGAGGAGCTCGGGCTCGAGGCATGCCTCGTCAATCTCGTGGACAGCTGGCGCTCGCAGAGCGCGGCACGGCCGACGATCCAGCTCGACCTCAGGGGTGATCTTGCGGATGTGCGCGGGGCGGCCGCAACCACCGCCTATCGCGTCGCACAGGAATGCCTGACCAACGCGCTGCGTCACAGCGCGGCACGCGAGATCTCCTTGCGCGTCGAGCGGCGCGCCGGCGAGGATGACGCCCTGCTGATCCGCGTCGAAGACGACGGCGGCGGTGATGCGGAGCGCGTCGCGCAATCGGCCGGCTTTGGCCTCACCGGCATCCGCGAGCGCGTCGCGGCGGCGGGCGGTTCGCTGTCGATCCTGCCGGCCCGCCGCGGCCTCAGCGTCGCCGCCACCATCCCGCTCGCCGCGTGAGGCCGACATGAGCGAGGTGGCGGCAACAGGCATCTCCGTGCTGCTGGTCGACGACCATCCGATCGTCCGCCAAGGCTACCGGCGCGTGCTGGAAAGCCAGGGCGACCTGCATGTCGTGGCGGAAGCCGACAACGCCGCCGATGCCTACGGCGCCTTCAAGGCGCATGACCCCGACGTCGTCGTGCTCGATATCTCGATGCCCGGCGCGAGCGGGCTGGAGGCGATCCGCAACATCCGCGCGCGCAGCCCGCGGGCGCGAATCCTGGTCTTCACCATGCACAACGAGGCCGTGCTGGTGAAATCAGCCTTCAGCGCGGGGGCCAGCGGCTTCGTCACCAAGAGCAGTGAGCCCTCCGCCGTGGTCGGCGCCATCCGCGCGGTTGCGCGCGGCGAGCGCGCCATGAGCGACGACATCGCGCATATTCTGGCCGAGGACAGTTTGTCGGCGGGCTCGGCGCTGGATCAACTGGGCGAACGCGAGATCGAGATCCTGCGCCAGTTCGCCGGCGGCGCCACTACCGAGCAGATCGCCGCGCATCTCAATCTCAGTGTGAAGACGGTGCAGAATTATCATTATTTGATCAAGACCAAGACCGGCGCGCGCACGGACGCGCAGCTGGTGCGGCTGGCCGCGACCTGCGGGCTGACCAGGATTTAGCAGCAGGGCTGCCGCATTGCTTCAAATGACGTGAGATTTCTCAATCTGCCGGATCAATTGGAACAGAGCCTATTCCGTTCCAGTTAGCAGCAGAGTGAAGGAGTCAAAGGTCATGAGTAAGGGTCATCACAAGGCAGTCGTCGCTCCCTCGATCATCACCGTCGGCGAGCTCATCGACGAACTCTGCCGCCTGCCGGATACCGCGATCGTCCATTTCCGCTGCCCCATGCTCGGTCAGGAGCTGGCATTCGAACGCCTTCGAAAGCGGTCGAAGGACGACGTCGAGATCGCGATCAATGCCTATCCGGAGAGTCCGCCGGTCGTGCCGTCATCCGACGGCGCTTTCCGCGCACGAACGTCTTCGCCATCGCTTGACGACGGCACCCACCTTCAAAAAGCGAGAGGCTGATCGGCCTCGGCGCATCGAACGGCGTCGGCCGTCTAGCAGACTTTCAATCCGCGCAGCACCAGCGCGAGGATCGCATCGACGCGCGCCGGCAGATCGGCATCTTTCCACTCATCGGCATGGGCAGGATGATGGAAACGGCTGGTGGCATCGAAGATTGCGCGCGCCGTGACCTTGGCGTCGGCGACACTCAACTCGCCCTGCTTGACGCCGTCAGTCAGGATCGCCGCGATCTGGTCGATCATGGTGTCCTTGTGGCACTTCACGGCCGCGCAGGCTTCGCGCGCCAGCGTCAGGTAGGTTTCGAACATTTCGGGGTCGTCGAGCACGCGCGACCGCTTGGCGGCGAACAGCGTGCGTAGCCAGCGGTCGAGCCTGTCGGCCGCCGGCCCCTGCTCCCTGGCAATCGCCAGGAGCGGCGCATCGATGCGATCCAGCCAGCGTTTGGCAACGGCCTCGCGCAGCGAGGCCTTGCTCGGGAAATGGCGATAGACGCTGCCGTGGCTCACATCGAGCGCACGGGCCACGTCGACCACGGTGGCCTTGGCAAGTCCAAAGCGCCGCAGCACGTCCTCGGTGACATCGAGGATCCGCTCCGGCGTCAAGACAACGGCTTCATTCATGCCAGCACCATGTTCCCGTTCAGGGCTCAGTTACTCCGGCACCAAGGCTGCTTCCGAAGCGCCCGGGCCGGTCGGTTCGGAAAGCCTATGCCTTAATGCGGCAGTTTTGCAGCCTGCGCCGCGATCTGGCGCGCCACCAGCAAATTGAGCCAATGCCCAATCACACCGGTAAAATTGAGGATTTCGGTCGTCATTGTCGTAAGTCTCCATTCGTCCGCGGTTCCCGTTCTTCAATCCGCCCTCCGATCCGTGCTTTGCGCGGATGTCAGGCTCCCCGGGACTTGTCGCGGGACGCCCAACCAGAGCGTCCGAGAACGGATATACACGTCTAGCTAACAGATTTCAATATCTGTCAGTCAATGATCCGTGATTGACAGTTAATATCTGCGAGCGGGTCGGGGCTCCCTTGGGATCCGGGCCGGTGGATAGCTCGGCGATCCCCCACTCCCACGAGCCGGACCGTTTGTTTCGCCCTCCCCGCTCTGCTAAATCGCGGCGTAAAAAGCATTTTGGCCGGAGCCCACACCCCCTTGGGGTGTCCGCCCACCTTCCTGGAGCCGTCAGATGATCCCCCGCTATACCCGCCCGGAAATGGCCTCGATCTGGGAGCCGCAGACCCGGTTCAAGATCTGGTTTGAGATCGAGGCGCATGCGGCGGACGCCCTTGCCGAGCTCGGGACCATCCCCAAGGAGGCCGCCAAGACGGTCTGGGCCAAGGCCAAGGACGCCACCTTCGACGTCGCGCGCATTGATGAGATCGAGCGCGAGACCAAGCACGACGTCATCGCCTTCCTCACCCATCTCGCCGAGATCGTCGGCCCCGAGGCGCGCTTCGTGCACCAGGGCATGACCTCCTCCGACGTGCTCGATACCTGCCTCAACGTCCAGCTCACCCGCGCCGCCGACCTCTTGCTCGCCGACCTCGACAAGGTGCTGGCCGCCCTGAAGAAGCGCGCGTTCGAGCACAAGATGACGCCGACCATCGGCCGCAGCCACGGAATCCATGCCGAGCCGGTCACCTTCGGCCTCAAGCTCGCTTACGCCTATGCCGAGTTTACGCGCGCCAAGGAACGCCTGATCGCGGCCCGCAAGGAGGTCGCGACCTGCGCCATATCAGGTGCCGTCGGCACCTTTGCGCAGATCGATCCGCGCGTTGAAGAGCACGTGGCGAAGGCCATGGGCCTCGTCCCCGAGCCGATCTCGACCCAGGTGATCCCGCGCGACCGCCACGCGATGTATTTCTCGACACTCGGCGTGATCGCCTCTTCGGTCGAGCGCATCGCGGTCGAGATCCGTCACATGCAGCGCACCGAGGTGCTCGAGGCCGAAGAGTTCTTCTCGGAAGGGCAGAAGGGCTCCTCCGCCATGCCGCACAAGCGCAACCCGGTGCTGTCGGAGAACCTCACCGGCCTCTCCCGCATGGTGCGCGCCTACGTGACGCCGGCGCTGGAGAACGTCGTGCTCTGGCACGAGCGCGATATCTCGCACTCCTCGGCCGAACGCATGATGGGCCCGGATGCGACCGTCACGCTCGACTTCGCGCTGGTGCGCCTCGCCGGCCTGGTCGACAAGCTGCTGGTGTACCCCGCCAACATGCAGAAGAACCTCGACCGTCTCGGCGGCCTCGTGCATTCGCAGCGCGTGCTGCTGGCGCTCACGCAAAAGGGCGCGAGCCGCGAGGACTCCTACAAGCTGGTCCAGCGCAACGCGATGCCGGTCTGGCGCGGCGAAGGCGACTTCCTCCAGCTGCTGAAGAAGGACGCGGAGGTGAGGAAATATCTCAGCGACGCCGAGCTCGAGGAGCTGTTCGACCTCGGCTACCACCTCAAGCACGTCGACACGATCTTCAAGCGCGTGTTCGGCGAGAGCTGAGCACGTTCTGTAGCCCGGGTGAGCGCAGCGATACCCGGGACCCCTCTCATAGAAATCCCGGATGTCGCTTCGCTCATCCGGGCTACGCCGCCGCCGCGGAACGACGAGCTACAACCGCTTCTGCAGCCATTTCACCAGCGCAGGGCTGCCGATCGCGGCGGTGCCGAACGCGCACATGTTGCCGTCGAGATAGCCCGCGCGGCCACGCCCCTGCACGTAACGCTTGCTGAAGAAGAAAGTGTGCAGCTTTTTGCCGGCCTCATCGAGGAAGACGAGCTGCCAGCGCAGATCGGGCTGGTAAGATAGTTGCGATGGCGCCAGCGCATTGACCGCGGCCGCCAGTTCGGTCGCATCGCGCGGGGTCAGCACCAGCGTCTTGCGTTCGCTCGCATAGCTCGCAAAATGCTCCGGCGAAATCGGAATACTGGCGAGCAGACGGTCGGAGATCTTCGACAGATCGAGCCGCTTGATCTGGCCGGCCTGGATCTTCTGGCTGACCGATGCGATCACCGCCGCAGCGGCGCCGATATCGCAGGCAAAGGCCGGGCCGGCCATGATCGAAAGGCAGGCCGCCAGCACAAGACTATCGCGTCCGAACTTCATGGCTTGCCCCCCGTCCCCGGCCTGTCGCGGCCTCACCTTATAGCCACGGAACGGGACGGCGAAAGCCTAGGCGACCATTTGCGGACGACGACGACGCGGAGTACGCTTGCCGTCATCATCCCCCGCGAACACAGAAGAAACGGACCTTCCAATGCCCATCGTCAACCGTGTTGCCGCCCTCTCCGACGAAATGGCCGCCTGGCGCCATGACTTCCACGAGAACCCGGAGCTGCTCTACGAAGTCCACCGCACCGCCGGCATCGTCGCCGAGAAGCTGCGCGAGTTCGGTTGCGACGAGGTGGTAACCGGCATCGGCCGCACCGGCGTGGTCGGCGTGATCCGCGGCCGCAAGTCGTCCTCGGGCAAGACCATCGGCCTGCGCGCCGACATGGACGCGCTGCCGATCATGGAAACCTCGGGCGTGCCTTATGCATCGAAGGTGCCCGGCAAGATGCACGCCTGCGGCCATGACGGCCACACCGCGATGCTGCTGGGCGCGGCCAAATATCTCGCCGAGACACGCAATTTCGACGGCACGGCGATCATGATCTTCCAGCCTGCCGAGGAAGGCGGCGGCGGCGGCAAGGCCATGGTCGAGGACGGGCTGATGACCCGCTGGAACATCGAAGAGGTCTACGGCATGCACAACATGCCGGGCCTGCCGGAAGGCCATTTCGCAACCACCCCCGGTGCGATGCTCGCCTCCTCCGACAACATCCAGATCACGGTTCACGGCAAGGGCGGCCACGCCGGCGCGGGCCCGCACAAATCCGTCGACAGCGTGCTGATCGGCTCGCAGATCGTCAACGCGCTGCAGTCGATCGTGGCACGCAACGTCGATCCGCTGAAGTCGGCGGTCATCTCGATCACGCAATTCCACTCCGGCACGGCCTTCAACATCATCCCTGAAATCGCCGAGCTCGGCGGCACCGTGCGCACGCTCGATCCCGAGGTGCGCGATCTCGTCGAGCGCCGCATCGGCGAAGTCGCCGACAGCGTCGCCCGCGCCTATGGCGGCTCGGCCGAGACGAAATATACGCGGATGTATCCGGTGACCATGAACCATGCGCGCGAAGCCGGCCTTGCCGCCGACGTCGCCCGCGACATCGTCGGCACTGAGCGCGTCAACGACAAGTTCATCCCGATGATGGGCGCCGAGGATTTCTCCTTCATGCTGGAGGCACGCCCCGGCGCGATGGTGCTGGTCGGCATGGGCGACGGCAACGAGTGCCACCACCCCGCCTACGTCTTCAACGACAACATCCTGGGTCACGGCGCGTCATTCTGGGTGCGCATGATCGAGACGCGGATGCCGGCGTAGCCGGGGCCGCACACGCTGCCACTGTAGCCCGGGTGAGCGAAAGCGACACCCGGGAACAGCTTCATCCCCGATAGTCGCTGTCCCGGATATCGCTTTCGCTCATCCGGGCTACAAGTCCGCTCGCCGCTTATCCCTCGTACTGCAGCACGTGCATGCCCGCGTTCCAGTCGGAGACGAACATCAGCCCATCGGGCCGCACATAGGCGTCACAGGTCTTGGCGGCGAGCGCGATGTTCGGGCGGGGATCGATCAGCTTCTTGGGTGTCGGCGGCACCCAATACGCGATCTCCCTGGGCGCGAAGGCATCGCGGATGTCGAACACCCTGACGCCGGCATTGTTGTAGGTTGCGAAGATCGTCTCCTCGCTCTGGAACGAGCCGGGGCGGTTCTCGTGCAGATTATGCGGGCCGAAAGTGCCCTTCGTGCAGAAATCGCGGTCGCGAGGCGTCGGCAGCGTCGCGATCGGCACCGGATTTTCCGGCGCGCGGATGTCGAGCACGAAGGTGTGGAACAGGCCCTTGGCACATTGATCCGCATTCGCCTCGTCCGCGACGATTGCAAGTTGTCGCTTCGGCAGCGGGAGCGGCGTGTGCGTGCCGCCGGCGAAGGGTGGCGACCAGTTGATGTGCGACAGCAGTTTTGGATTGGCGGGATCGCTGATGTCGTGGACGGTGAAGCCGCCATCGCGCCAGGCGGCATAGCCGCGATCGCCCGCCGTGATCATATGATGGAGCGCAAAGCGCTTGCCCTTCGGCGTCGCCGGCTCGCCGGCCGCGCGGTTCATGCCCGGCAGCCACCATTTGGCGACGATCTCCGGCTTCGTGATGGTCTTGAGGTCGACAACGCAGAGGATGTGGTCGGTGAAGCCGTCGAAATGCGCCGACACATAGGCGTAGCGGCCGCCCGGCCACCACAGGCGGTTGATGCCGAAACCGGGCATCTCGAGGAACGCGATCTCGCGCATCTCGCCAGGCTTCGAGATGTCGTGGATCGACAGGCCGCAGCGGAATTTCTTGGCCTTGGTGATGCTGTCGACCAGCGTGTTCTCGAAATAGCCGCGCATGTTGTCGTAGGACTGCATCGCGACGATGTTGGCGCCGTTCGCGAGCAGCAGCATGTCTTCTGCCACCTGGAGATGGTGGGTGCGGGTGTATTGCCCTGCGGTGAAGAAATTGACCGGCTTCAGCGCACGCGGATCTGACGCGTCCAGGATCGTCACACCGTCGCTGAACATGTGTCCGACATAGACGTGCTGGCGGTTGAACATCACCTGCACGCTGTCGGGCCGGCCGCCGATGTCGCTGTAGGAGATGTGCTTGATGCCCTTGCCGACGCCTTCCGGCGGAATGTCCGCATCTGCGGCCGATGCGGCCCCTGACCATCCGGACAGAGCGGCCGAGCCGAGCACGGCCGACAGATGTTGAAGGTGACGACGGCGAGAGACGTGACGCATCGATTTCCTCCCATTCTTTTTGGAAGGATGATGCGCGCTTGCAGCGAGGCGTGCAAGCCTCGCGTCGCCGCCCTCGCCTAAGCCTGCACCACCTCGTGCCGCATCACGAAGGGCGCGAGCAATGTGTGCACCTCACCGGCGACCAGCTCACGCTGATCGGCCGGCAGGCCTGCGAGCGTCACGGTGGCGATCGATCCGTGACTGCCATGGGCGCCGACCTTCACCTTGCAATCGATGCCGCGCTCGACCAGCGGTGCCAGCACATTGGCGAACACGCGCTCGGCCGCGTCCCAGCGCAGCTGCGGCTTGAACACCTTGCCGACGCCCGTCACCGGCATCGGATCGATCGGGATGACCTGCACCGGCACCGCGGCCCGCTCCGGCGTACGCTCGCGCACCCACGATTCAAGCTCGCCGGGCTCCACGGTCGCGCCCGGCTTCAGCTGCACGTAACCCACCGGCAATTCGCCCGCATAAGCGTCGGGCTGGCCGACCACGGCGGCAAAGCCGACCGCGGGATGGCGGAACATGATCTCCTCGATCGGCGCCGGGTCGATGTTGTGACCGCCGCGGATCACGAGGTCCTTGGCGCGGCCGGTGATCCAGAGATAGCCATCGGCATCGAGGCGGCCGAGATCGCCGGAATTGACCCAGACCCCGTCGACGAAGGCGGCCTTGTTGTGCTCGTCGTTGAGATAGCCGCCGAACACGCCGGGCCCGGCCATGATGACGACACCGATTTCGTCCGGCTTGCAGTCGCGGATCAGGCGGCCGTCGGCGTCGAGGTGGACGATGCGCACGCGCGCGTAAGGCATGGGAAGGCCGACCGAGCCGAGCCGGATCGGCCGGTCCGGGTAAGCGAGCGTGTGCACGCTCGAGGTCTCGGTCATGCCATAGACCTCGACGACGCCCAGCTTCAGCTTCTCCTGGATCGCCGAGCCGACGGCGACGGGAATCGCCGAGCCGCCGCCGGCGGCATATTTCAGGCTGGAGATGTCGGCATCACCCGGCGGCACAGAGAGCGTCGCGGCCAGCACCGTCGGCACGCTCGACAGCGCCTCCGGCTTGAAGCGCTCGACCAATCTCCAGATGTTCTTCACCGCATTCGGATTGCGCCAGCCGCTCGGCGACAGCACGACGAGCGAGCCCCCACTCGCCAGCGTCGTAAGCACCTGCGTCAGCGAGCCTCCGACGTGAAACAGCGGCATGCCGAACAGCAGATTGGCGCCCGGCTTCGACTTCAACAGAAGATTGAGCCCCCAGGCCTGATAGACCTGGTTGGCATGGGTGTGCCGTACCAGCTTCGGCGTGCCGGTCGTGCCGCCAGTGTGAAAGTAGGCGGCAACGTCACTGCCGAGAATCTTGCGCCCGCTGACAAGCCGGTCGGACGGCTGCTGCTTGATCAGATCGTTGAAGGCGAAGATGCCCTTGTCCGGATCGCCGCCGCCGAACACCTGCACGATCGCCTTGAGGTGCTTGAGTTGCGGGCGGATCTGTTCGACTTTCTGCCAGATGTCGGTGCCGGGCAAAGGCCCAAGCGCCACCAGGATCTTGGTCTTTGCGGCGTCCAGGATCTCCGCGATCTGATGCGGCTCGAGCAGCGGGTTGACGGGATTGGCGATGCCGGCGGCCTCGGCGCCGAACAACGTCACGAACGCATCGGGCACCAGCGGCAGCATGAAGCTGATGACGTCGCCCTTCTCCGCGCCGAGCGCGTGAAACATATTGGCGGCCTGCGTGACGCGCGCGATGAAATCGCGGTAGGTGACGACCTGCGGCGTGTCGGCGGGATCGGCGTTTTGCAGAAACTGGATCGCCGCGCCGTCGGGGTTGAGCGCCGCACCCAATGTGATGGCGTCATAGGTGCTCTCGGCTGCAACGCGCTCTGCATAAGGGACCTGCTCGAATGCGCGGACTTCCGCGTCCGTCAACAGCTCCGGATGTTCATTGCCGATAAAGCGATCGAGCGCGTGGATGCCCGCCATGGAATTCCGTCCTCCCTCTGTTCATTGCCCCGCTGCTTGTCTTTTCGACATCTTGGTTCGGCGAGGCCCCGACCGAAGGCCGGTCGGGCGGGAACAGAATGATGGATGATTGAGCGTTCGTCCATGGCCCAGCGGCCGCGACGATCGGACTTGCCCGAGAGGACTTTGAACCTCCGCGCCCGGTCCGGGCACCAAGAACAGGCATGGGATTCGCCTGCCAGCGTCCTGCCGCAAGACTCGAGGTGATCATGACGAGGCCCCGGCGAAACCGCAATCGAGCGCTGATGTTCACGCTCGCCGTGGCGGCCGTGATGGCCCTGCCCCAGGCCTCGCTCGCCGGAGACAGCCAGCTCGACAAGATGCGCGCCAGGATCGTGGCCTTCGTCGGCGACAAGATGGAAAAACTCGGCGGCTCGCTCATCGTCTACCGGGTCGATGCCGACGGCCTGCGCGAGAGCGTCGTCACGGATTTGCGCGACGACGTCTACAAGACCCTGCGCGAAGGCAAGATCGCCTTCTCCGGACTTGCGATTCGCGATGGCGGCGTTGAACTGAAGATCGCGGACGCCAAGGGCCGCGAGCAGCTCGCGCGCAAGCTCGCATCCGCCGCGGAAGGATTGCCGTCGGCTGCGCTTGCCGTGACCGATGGCGGCGACGGACAGGTCAGGCTCGCGCCGACCGAGGCTGCATCCGCCGCACGGCTGCACGATCTCGTCGAAGATTGCATCGCCATGATCGAGCAGCGCCTCAAGGACGCCGGCATCAAGCTCGCCAGCGTCCAGCCCGACGGCACCGACCGCATCCGGATCTTCATGCCCGGCGAAATGAACCCGGCGCCGGTGACTGCAATCCTTGCCCGGAAGGTCAGGGTCAGCCTCCGCCTCGTGGACCTTTCGATGCCGGGCGAGCAGGCGCAATCCGGCACGCCCCCCGAAGGCACCGAGGTCCTGCTCGGCTTCAAGGACAACAAGCCCTATCTCGTTGCCAAGGACAGCGCGCTCGAGGGCGACGACATCAGCTATGCGGGCCCGGGCTTCGGGGCCGGCACGAAGGAGCCGATCGCCTCGTTCCGCTTCAACGGCCGCGGCACGCGGCGCTTTGCCCACGCCACCGCAGAGAATGTCGGAAGGCCCTTCGCCATCGTGCTCGACGACAAGGTGATATCCGCCCCCGTGATCCGCGAACCCATCACCGGCGGCTCGGGCCAGATCTCCGGCAGTTTCACCCTGGAGGAAGCAAACAGCGTCGCCATGATGCTGCGCGCCGGCTCGCTCCCCGGCCATCTCGACCTCGTCGAACAGCGGGTCCTGCAGCCCACCGCCAAGCCGTAAGGCGGCCATCGGCCCGCAGCCGGGCTCGCCGGGGCGTGCAAGCTCCGTTTACAAGCCCCAAAGCCCATGCCGGAAGCGCCGAATCACGGGCGCGTCCGGGTCATACGCACAACCAACGGGCAATTGCCGAAACGCTGGATCGGGCTAAAATTTGCCTCTTGCGGCATGACGGCCGAAGGCGTCATTCAAGCGGTCGTCATTCGATTTCGGCTATACAAATACCGACCAGGACTGAAGGCCTTACGCGGGGTTAGTACCATGCCGTCCGGCAGCGCAGACATTTCCTCGATCCTCGACCGCATTCTCGAAGCGGCGACGGACAACCTCAGGATCGCGAAGATCCTGGTCCAGATGGGGCTCGACCCCAACGACGTCACCTGGGATGCGATCTTCAACCGGCTGCTGGAGATCTTCGTCCACAACATCACGCTCGCCAATATGTTCGCAGCGGTCGGAGCCGGCTTCTTCGTCGCCACCATCCTGATGCGGACGATGGTGCCGCTGCGCGTCGCCAACATGATCGGCTGCGCGTTCTTCGCCATCTTCGGCGCGCTCTCCGCCAACGTCGCGACGTTCCTGCTCTATCTGCTGATGCTGCCCATCAACGCGCTGCGCCTGCGGCAGATGCTCAAGCTGGTCAAGAAGGCGCGCCATGCTGCCGAAGGCGACATGTCGATCGAATGGCTCAAGCCGTTCATGACCGAGCGCAAATATCGCCGCGGCGACACGCTGTTCAAGCTCGGCGATCCCGCCAAGGAGATGCTGCTCACCGTCACCGGCAAGTTCCTGGTCAAGGAGATCACCGTCGAGATCGGGCCTGGCGCGCTGATGGGCGAGCTCGGCTTCCTCACGCCGGACAACCGCCGCACCGGAACGATCGAATGCATCGAGGACGGCCAGGTGCTGACGATCACCTATGACCGGCTGCTCGAGATCTACTTCCAGGACCCGCAGTTCGGCTATTACTTCCTGGTGCTGACCAGCCAGCGCCTGCTGCAGAACATCGACCGGCTGCAGAAGCAGCTGGCGAGCGCGCAGGCGGCGACCACCAACAAGATCGCCTGATCCCCGCTCAGGTCAGCAGCAGCGCCATGCCCGGATCGCCCTTCTCCATCGCACGGCGATAGGCCGGCCGCGCACTGATCCGGCCCAGATATTTGACCACGTTCGGGCAGCGCTGGATGTCGTAGGGTTGGAAGTAGCGCATCGTGGTGAGCGAGAACACCGTCATGATGTCAGCGGTGGTGAAGGCGCTCCCCGCCAGATATTCCGCATCGTGAAGCCTCGCATCGAGAAGGTCGTAAGCGCGATCGAGGCGCCCCTTCATCGCGCGCAGTGTCGGGTTGTCCTTGGCGAGCTCAAGCCGGCCTAGAATCATCATCCGCCCCATGCCGGGTTGCAAGGTGCCGTTGGCGAAATGGAGCCAATACAGAAACTGCGCAAAGGCGGGATCCGTCGGGCCGAGCACAAGTCGGCCGTTGCCGTATCTTGCAACGATGTAGTCGACGACGGCGCCGGATTCGGCCAGCACCAGATCGCCGTCCGTGATCACGGGCGCCGCCCCGATCGGGTGCAGCGCCTTGTAGTCGGGCGGCGCCAGCATGGTGACGGGATCGCGGGCATAGCGCTTCAGCTCGTAGGGAATGCCAAGCTCCTCGCAAAGCCAGACGATGCGTTCGGACTGCGACTTGCCAAGATGATGGACGGTGAGCATGCGGACTCCCTGCGAGCGTTGGATCAGTCGTGACGCTGCATCATACTCCGTCATTGATACATATCTGCGCCGGAAATTCTGGTCTCGTACCCCGGACGCTGCGCCGCACGACGTGATGCGCTGCGTCCGGGGCCATCCTGCAGCGAATGCCGCGGCCTGCTGGGTCCCGGCTCTGCGCAGCAGCGTTGCACGCTGCAGCGCGTCCGGGACACGAGACCGCCCCTACCCCGCCTCGTCCGTCACCATCCGCGCCACGACGCGGTCGCGGCGGATGAAGTGGTGCCAGAGGGCGGCGACGACGTGAACCCCGATCAGGGCCAGCAACACATAGGCAAAGAGGATGTGGCGATCCTCGTAGGCGTTCGCCGCCGCCTTGTCCGGCGAGGTGAATTGCGGAACGTGAAACAAGCCGAAGAAGCTGGAGTAATCCGGCGTGTGCGCGCCGGAATGGGCCCAGCCGAGCATGACGACCACGATGACGGCGAGGTACAGCGCGCCGTGGCTGACATGGGCCACGATCTTCTGCCAGCGCGCGGTGTCGGCCGGCATGGCCGGCGTCGGGTTCACCAGGCGCCAGACCAGGCGCAGCAGGGTGAACAGCAGGATCAGATAGCCGATATCGGCATGGATCGAGCGGTAGAAGAAGCGGTCGGGCCGCGCCGGGAAATGGTTCATCCACCAGCCGAAGCCGATCATGCCGAGAATGGCCAGCGCCAGGCCCCAGTGCAGCCACCGCGAAACGCTGCCCCAGCCGGCTTTCGTGTTCCTGATCATGTCGGCTCCCCGGAATTCTGCGGATATATTGCCCCGTCCGCACCGCAGCATGGCAGCTGATAGCGGGAAGACCCGGCAATTACGAAATTGAATCGTTCCAAACTGGGGCGAACCTCCCGCCGCCGCAAAACCGCCCCAAAAACCGAATGGTAACCATGGGCTTTTAAGGTATCGACGTGACCCATTCTCCGACGATCCTGGTGTTCGATTCCGGCCTTGGCGGGCTCTCGGTGCTGCGCGAGGTCGTGGCGGCGCGCGCCGACGCGCATTACGTCTACGTCGCTGACGACGCCTTCTTCCCCTACGGCCATCACAGCGAGGACGAGATCATCGCCCGTGTCGTGCCGCTGATGGGGGAGCTGATCGGCACCCATGATCCGGACCTCGTCGTCATCGCCTGCAACACGGCCTCTACGCTGGTCCTATCGCACCTGCGCGCCGCTTATTCCCTGCCCTTCGTCGGCACCGTGCCGGCGATCAAGCCCGCCTGCGCGCAATCGAAGACCCGCCGCGTCTCGGTGCTCGGCACCAAGGGCACGGTGAAGCGCGAATACACCAAGGCGCTGATCCGCGATTTCGCACAGGGATGTGAAGTCACGCTGGTCGGCTCGCCCGAGCTTGCCTCCCTGGCTGAGGCCGAGCTGAGCGGCCACCCAATCAGTGACGAGGCCATCCGCGCCGAGCTGGCGCCCTGCTTCGTCGGCGAAGAAGCGGGCGCACGGACCGACACCGTCGTGCTCGCCTGTACGCATTATCCGCTGCTGCTCGACAGGCTGAAGCAGCTCGCCCCCTGGCCGGTGGAGTGGATCGACCCGGCGCCGGCGATCGCCCGCCGTGTCTCCGACCTGCTCGGCGCGCAAACGGGCGCCATCGCACAGGCCGGCGCCGAGATGATCTTCACGTCGAACCGCGCGCATGGCCTCAGCGCCACGCTGACGCCGTTCTTCGGCGGCCGCGCGCTGGCCTGACTTTCGCGGACACGGCGCGCTGCAGACGCGTTTTCGAGTGAAGCGGATGCCGCTTCGCATTGAGAAAACGCGTCAAGACAAAAACCAGAGCCTCGTTCCGATTTCATCGGAACGGAAAAGGCTCTAGGCTTCGCGCGTCGTCATTTCGCGCAAGGTCATCACATGCCGGTCCCCGCAACGCCGCTCAATCGCCTCCGCCAATTGTGGAGCGAGGGCCGTCCCGCCTTTGGCGCAATTGCGACCATCCCGAGCGTGCAGATGGTGCAGATCATGGCGCGCTCGCTCGACTGGATCATCGTCGATCTCGAACACGGACCGATCGGGCTCACTGAAGCGCATGCGATGATCGCGGCGACGACAGGCACGCCGTGCACGCCGCTGGTCCGGATCGCGGCCAACGAGCCGTGGCTTGCCAAGGCCCCGATGGACATCGGCGCCTTCGGCATCAACTTTCCGATGATCACGAACCGCGCGGAAGCGGAGAAGGCGGTGCGCAGCGTGCGCTATCCGCCGCGCGGCGACCGGCTCTGGGGTCCGTTCCACGCCCCGTTCCGCTGGGGCCAGTCGATGCCGGACTACATGGCCAGCGCCGACGACGAGATGATCTGCATGGTCACCATCGAGCATGTCGAGGCGGTCAACCGCATCGACGAGATCATGGCGACGCCGGGCATCGACGTCGCGGTGATCGGCCCCGGCGATCTCGCCACATCCATCAACAAACGCGGCCAGATGGAGGATCCGGAATTGCTGGAGCTGGTCGCGCGCGCTGAAGCCGGCATCCTCAGAAGCGGCGTGCCGATCGGCGGCGTCGCCCGCACCGCCGACCAGGCCAACGCCCTGATCGACCGCGGCTACCGCGCCATCGCGCTCGGCTTCGACTGGTCGCTGTTCCAGCGCGGCATCATGGCGGCATTCGACGGCGTAAGGCGCTGAGCAGCCCGGTTGCCACCTTGCCGGGAACGGGGGCGCTGCTAGGCTCCCGCCGTACCAGGGAGGAAAAACCATGCTCAAAAAGACTTTGCTCGCTCTGACCTTGACCGGCCTCGCCGTCGCCGCCTTCGCCCAGCAGCCCGGCATCAAGCGCACCCCGCTCCAGAAGGTCGAATTTCCCGATGGCTACAACACCATCACCGCCATCGCCGAGGTCCCGGCCGGTGGCGCGGCCGGGCGCCATACTCATCCGGGAATCGAGACTGGTTACGTGCTCGAAGGAGAGCTGAACCTGCTCATCGACGGCCAGCCGGAAAAGACCCTAAAGGCCGGCGATTCTTACCAAATTCCGGCCGGCGCCGTGCATGACGCCAAGGCTCATGGCGATAAGGCCATGAAAGTGCTCGGAGTTTACGTCGTGGACAAGACCAAGCCGCTGGCGTCCCCGGCGCCCTGATGCGGCGAACCGACCGGCCCCAAGCGGGTTGGTTCGTGCTAAAGCACGCGGCGAGCGGGAACCCGCTCGCTGCACATTTTTTCATCTGCGGGACCTGAAAGAGCGATGCGCGGGACGCCAAAGACCATTTCGCTGCCGCGCCGGCTGATTTGCGACCTCATGCACGCGTCGATGGACGTGCCGTTCGTCTCGCTGTCCCGTTCGCTCCATATCCGCCCCCTGCTGGAGGCCCGTGCCGGCGCGGGCGCCCCGGCCGGCTGGGCGGCGATGTTCGTCAAAGCCTTCGCCCTCGTCGCCAGGGACGAGCCGATCCTGCGCACCGTCTACGCCAAATGGCCCCGCCCCATGCTCTACGAGCTGCCCAAGAGCGTGGCGCTGGTGGCCATTGCCCGGGTCGAGGACGGCGAAGAATGCGTGATGCCGCAGCGAATCGCGGCCCCCGAGACCCTGCCGCTGGCCGCTGTGGACGCCGAGATCCGGCACGGCAAGACGGCGCCGATCGCCGACGTCCCGATGTTCCGCAAGATCATGCGGGCAACCCGCCTGCCCCTGCCATTGCGGCGCCTGTCCTGGGCGGTGGGCCTCAATTTCGGCCGGCAGCGGGGCAATTGGTTCGGCAGCTTCGCGGTCAGCTCGGTGGCCGCCTATGGCGGCGGCGAGCTCCATCCGATCACGCCCGGCCCCTACATCGTCAGCTATGGGGTGGTCGAAGGCGACCAGACCATTCACGTCGTGATCCGCTGGGACCACCGGGTTACCGACGCCGCCCCGATCGCCCGGGTCCTGACCCGTCTTGAGCAGGTCCTGAACACTGAAATCGCAGCCGAATTGCGCGCAGCCGGGGCGAAACCGATCCGGGCCGTTGGGACCTGATTCCGGGGCCATTCGCATTGACAGCGAACCCCAAATTCCCCTAAAAGCCGCCTGCTCGCGGGCCGATTTCGGCCCGCGAAGCGTTTCGCGACCCGTGGTCCTGTTCCTTAAGCTTTGGGGATCGGACCTGTCGGTGCCGGGCTTCGGCCTGTCACACAGGAGGGCGCGTTTCCTCAAACCATGCAACCGAAGAGGACGCGATGACTAAGCGCAGTGAGGCGAAGTACAAGATCGATCGCCGTATGGGCCAGAACATCTGGGGCCGCCCGAAGAGCCCCGTGAACCGCCGCGAGTACGGCCCCGGCCAGCACGGCCAGCGCCGCAAGGGCAAGCTCTCCGACTTCGGCGTGCAGCTGCGCGCCAAGCAGAAGCTGAAGGGCTATTACGCCAACATTTCCGAGCGCCAGTTCCACGGCATCTATGTCGAGGCCAGCCGCCTCAAGGGTGACACCGGCGAGAACCTGATTGGCCTGCTGGAGCGTCGTCTCGACGCGGTCGTGTACCGCGCCAAGTTCGTCTCGACGATCTTCGCCGCCCGCCAGTTCATCAACCACGGCCACATCAAGGTGAACGGCCGCAAGGTCAACATCTCGAGCTACCAGCTCAAGGTCGGCGACGTGATCGAGGTCAAGGAAGCCTCCAAGCAGCTCGCCCACGTTCTCGAGGCCAGCCAGCTTCCCGAGCGTGACACGCCCGACTATCTTGAAGTCGACCACGGCAAGATGACCGCGAAGTACATCCGCATCCCCGCGCTCACCGACGTGCCGTTCCCGGTGCAGATGGAGCCGCATCTGGTGGTCGAATTCTATTCGCGCTGATAGGCGCAGCAGAACGACATTCAAAGGCCCCGGTTTTCCGGGGCCTTTTTGTTTGAGGCAAGCACTCCCATGTCTCAGCCCACCCGTGCTATGTTTGCATGAGGCGGAGTTGACCATGACGCGTCTTCTGGAAGAGGCCTTCAGCAAGGTTTCCGGCTTGCCCGATTCAGAGCAGGACGAGCTGGCGCGCGCCCTGCTTGAGCTTGCCGGGGTCGATCAGCCACCGATCCAGCTAACGGCGGCCGAGGAGGCCGATCTCGCCGAGGCCGAGGCGGAAATTGCCCGCGGCGAGCTGGCCAGCTCTGACGAGGTCCGTGCGATGTGGGCCAAGCACGGGCTGTGAAGGTCCGCTACACAAAGCGGGCGCTCGCCCAGATCGATCAAGTTCTGACCTACATTGAGGCGCGCTCTCCCCTGGGAGCCAGCCACTTGCGCGACCGCATTCTCGCTCTCATCGCGCTGCTTGGGGATCACCCTTATGCCGGGCGGCAGACCACTCGTGCATACGTCCGTCGCTTGCCGGTCAACCCTTATCCCTATCTGATCGATTATCGTGTGACCGAGACAGAAATCGTTATTATGCGGTTTCGTCACGCCGCCCGGCGTCCACCCAAAACTCGCTGAACGCGAGTGAGTGCCATTTCCCAAGGGAGCAAGTTGATGCTCTACACCCCTCCCCCCATCGATCCCAAGGCGCCGCCGGTGCGCATCAATCTGCTCTCGGACACGCAGACCAAGCCGACGGCTGGAATGCGCGAGGCGATGGCGCGGGCGGAGGTCGGCGACGAGCAGGTCGGCGACGATCCGACCGTGAACGCGCTGTGCGAGCGCGTCGCCGATCTGATGGGCAAGGAAGCCGCGGTCTACATGCCCTCGGGCACGATGTGCAACGTCACCGCGACGCTGGTGCATTGCCGCCCCGGCGACGAGATCCTGGCGCACGAGACCGCGCATATCATCGCCCGCGAAGGCGGCGCGCATGCCGCGATCGGCGGTTTCCAGGTGACGCAACTCAAGGGACCCGACGGCCAGTTCACGCCGGAGACGTTCCGCAAGGCGCTGCATCCGCGCACGCGCTACCAGGCAGCGCAGACGGTCGTCAGCGTCGAGCAGACCGCCAATATCGGCGGCGGCACGATCTGGAAGAAGGCGGCACTCGACGAGATCGTCGCGATCGCCAAACAACACGGCCTCGTTACGCACATGGACGGCGCCCGCTTACTCAATGCCACGGTGGCGAGCGGCATCTCCCCGCGCGACATGACCGCCGGCTGGGATTCGGCCTGGATCGATTTCTCCAAAGGCCTGGGCGCCCCGATCGGCGGCGTGCTGGCGGGCTCGCGCGCCTTCATCGATGCGGTCTGGCAGTGGAAGCAGCGCCTCGGCGGCTCGATGCGGCAGGCCGGAATCTGCGCGGCCGCTTGCATCTACGCGCTCGACCATCATGTCGAACGCCTCGCCGACGATCACGCCAATGCGCGCGCGCTCGCCCGCGGACTGTCGCAGATCGCCGGCATCGAGGTGCAGGAGCCCGAGACCAATCTCGTGTTCTTCAAGCCAGATGGCGCCGGCATTGCCGGCGACAAGATGGTGGCGGCGCTGCGCCAGCGCGGCGTCACGCTCGCCATGATGGACGGCCGCATCCGCGCCTGCACCCATCTCGACGTCAATGCGAGCCAGATCGAGGAGACGATCGGATACGTGCGCGAGATCGTGCGAGGGGCGTAACACCCGATCCCGTAGCCCGGGTGAGCGAAGCGACACCCGGGACTTCACTCCCACCGATCCCGGATGTCGCTTCGCTCATCCGGGCTACGACAGCGGGGAAACGCTCTACCGTCCCATCGCCTGATAGATCAGCGTCTTCAGCGCCAATTGAATCCGGCCGCGCTGCGAGGGCGTTTGCACCATGAAGACCCCGAACAGATCATCTTCGGGATCGATGAAGAAGAAGGTGCCGCCGACGCCGTCCCAGCGATATTCGCCTGTTGGCCATGACGTGCCCGGCGGCACCTGGGTGCGCACCGCGAAGCCGAGGCCGAAGCCGGAGCTGGCTCCGGGATAATAGTTCTGGTCGCGCGCGATGTTGGTCTCGGGCCCAACGTGATCCGACGCCATCAGCGCAACGGTCTCGGGCTTGAGATAGCGGCGCCCCTCATACGTGCCGCCATTCAGCAGCATTTGGGCGAAACGGGCGTAGTCACCTGCCGTGCCGACCATGCCGGCGCCACCCGATTCCCATCGGGCCGGGCGTCTGATGTCACGTACCTGCGTCGACGCGCTGATGTTGCGGTCCTCCGGCATCGGCTCGGCGATGCGCGGAAACTTGGCGGGATCGGCGACGAAAAAGGCTGTCTCGGCCATGCCGAGCGGATCGAGCAGCCTTTCCTTCTCGAACTGGAACAGCGTCTTTCCCGAGACCACCTCGACCACGCGGCCGAGCACGTCGGTGGCAAAGCCGTAATCCCAGAGCGTACCCGGCTGCTCGGCGAGCGGCAGCGTCGTGAGCTTCGCGACGAAGTCGGCATTGGACAGATCGCTGTTGAAGAGATCGGCCGCGGCATAGAGCTCGCGCACGCCGCTGCCGCCAAAGCCGCCATAAGGCAGCCCCGCCGTATGGCGCAGCAGGTCCTTGATCGTGACGGGACGTTCGAGCGGCTCCTGCGTCAGCGCGACCTTGTCGCCGGCGCCTCTCCTCTCGATGCCGACCTTCATCGCGGCAAAGGCGGGAATGTATTTTGCGACGGGATCGTCGAGCGAGAGCCTGCCCTCCTCGACCAGCATCATCGCCATGACCGATGTGATCGGCTTCGACATCGAATAGAGGCGGAAGATCGTGTCCGCGCTCATCGGCGTCTTGGTCGCGACGTCGCGAACGCCGAAATTCTCGTAATAGACCGGCTTGCCGTGCTGCTGCAGCAGCAGGACGGCACCGGGGATCTTCCCGGTCGCAACCTCGTTCCTGATGTAATCGGAAACCTTGGCCAGCCCTTCGGCCGAGAGCGAACGCGCCGCGCGCGTTTCGGAGCCGGCTTTTGCACCGACCACGCCGGCCAGAAGAACGAGCGCCACGATGAGCGCGCGGCGCCCGTTCATGTCACTTCTCCATGGCTTCATAGACCAGTTGCTTCAGCGTCCGCTGCACGCGCTGGCGCTCGGTCGGGGTCTGCTCGAGCAGGACGAAGAACATGTCCTGCTTGGGATCGATCACGAAATAGCAGCCGGAGGCGCCATCCCATTTCAGCTCACCGAGATCGCCGGGCGGCGGCGGCTTCGCGTTGCCGGGATCGGTGCGGACGGCAAGGCCGAGACCAAAGCCAAAACCGTCGCCGGGAAAATAGAAATAGTCCCGATCGACGCCCGAGCCCGGCCCGATCTTGTCGGTCGTCATCAGCTTGAACGTCTCGGGCTTGAGTATGGTCTTGCCGTCGAGGCTGCCGCCATTGAGCAGCATCTGCGCGAAGCGCTCGTAATCGGCCATGGTCGTCACCATGCCGCCGCTGGCGAACTGGATCTTCTTGACCACCGTCGGATCGTTGATGCGGCCGACCCGGAAATCGGCATCGTTCGGCACCGGCTGTGCCAGCAATTTCTGCTTCTCGGGGGCGGTGACGAAGAAGCCGGTATCGACCATGCCGAGCGGATCGAGCAGCTTCTCGCGCATGATGTCGATCAGCGGCTTGCCGGCCGCGATCTCCATCACGCGCGCCAGGACGTCGGTGGAATGGCCGTATTGCCAGAGCGCGCCCGGCTGGTTGTGCAGCGGCAGTTTCGCGATACGCTCGGCGAACTCGGCAAGGTCGAAATCGCCGGCGTAGATATTGGCCTCGCGATAGGCCTTGCGCACCAGGCTGTCGCCATAGAAGCCATAGGTGATGCCCGAGGTGTGCGTCATGAGGTCGTGCACCGTCATCGGACGGTTCGGCGGCACCAGCTCGAGCGACTTGGTGCCGTCCTCGGCCTTCTTCTCGACGCCGACCTTCACGTTGGCGAAGGACGGGATGTATTTCGAGACGGGATCATCGAGCTTGATCTTGCCGTCCTCGATCAGCCGCACCGCGACTACCGAGGTGATCGCCTTGCTCATCGAGAACAGGCGGAAGATGGTCTTGTCCGTGATCGGCGCCTTGCTGACCACGTCCTGCACGCCGAAGGCTTCGTGGTAGACCGGTTTGCCGTGCTGCCGGATCAGGACGGTTGCGCCGGCGATCTTGCCGGTCGCGACCTCGTTCTTGAAGAACTCGCTCACCTTGGCGAGCTTGTCCTGATTGAAATGAGCGCCGGCGGGAATCTCGTAAGTGCCCTCGGCGCGCGCGAGCGAGATCGCACCAGCCGACAGAAGCGCACCGCAAACGAGCGCACGCAGTCCAGACTTCGAAATCATATCCCCTCCCCGGAACATGGTCCGGCGGAGTGTACCGGGGACGTGATCAGGCACAAGAGCCGCTATGTCGCTCGATCGCCTCGGCATGCAGCCTGGCGCTGGGCTCGGCGAAACAGCAGAACACGACACGGGCGACGGACGGCGCGGCAGAGAGCCCTTCGATCGTTGTACGCACGGCGATGTCGGCCGCCCGATCGGCGGGGAAGCGGAAAATGCCGGTCGAAATCGCCGGGAATGCCACCGAGGTCAGATTGTGCTTCCCGCCCAGCTCCATCGCGCGGCGATAGCAGGAGGCGAGCAGATCGTCCTCCCCCAGCGTGCCGCCGTTCCACACCGGTCCGACGGTGTGGATCACATGGGCGGCCTTGAGCCGATAACCCCCGGTGATTTTGGCGTCGCCCGTTTTGCAGCCGTGGAGCATGCGGCATTCGGCGACCAGATCGGGCCCGGCGGCCCGATGGATCGCACCGTCCACGCCGCCCCCGCCAAGGAGCGACGTGTTGGCCGCGTTGACGATGGCGTCAACGTTCAAGGTGGTGATGTCGGCAACGATGACCTCAAGCTCGGCGCCGCCAATCCGGCGCGTCAGCACGGTCACGTCATCAGGCCGCGACGACGACGCCCTTCTCGGTGAAGAGCTGCTGCAGTTCGCCGGCCTGGAACATCTCGCGGACGATGTCGCAACCGCCGACGAATTCGCCCTTCACATAGAGCTGCGGGATGGTCGGCCAGTTGGAGAAGGTCTTGATGCCGTTGCGCAGCTCGGCGGATTCGAGGACGTTGAGGCCCTTATAACCGACGCCGATATGGTCGAGGATCTGGACGACCTGGCCGGAGAAGCCGCACTGCGGAAACTGCGGCGTGCCCTTCATGAACAGGACCACGTCGTTCGACTTCACTTCGTTGGCGATGAATTCCTCAATGCTCATTTCGATGTCCTTCCGGGGCGGAGCCCTCACCAATCATCTCGGGCCGGCTCAGCCGATCTAACCCGATACCTGCCCATATATGTAGCCCAAACCGTTGTGCATCCAAAGTAAAATGGCGGCGACGGCCCCCCTGGCGGCGGCTCTGACCCCAGGTAGGTCCATAGGCTGATGACATCAATATCATCGCCGGAGAGGACTTTCATACCGTAACGGAGCCCCTATCTAGGACGAACCCTGGTTTTGGAACCGGGCAACGCCAACAACGTTCTCTTGTCCTGTCTGGAGAAAAACGTGACGAAACAAGCCTCCGCCACGGCCGCCGCCCCGCTTTCGTCACCGTCCAGTCAGGGCAGCCTTGCCCGGAGGCTGGAAGACAGCTTTATCGCCGTCCGCCACGAGACTGAACGCCGGTCCGCGCCGCTCTCGCCGGAGGACCAGCAGATCCAGTCGATGCCGGATGCGAGCCCGACGAAATGGCACCGGGCCCACACCACCTGGTTCTGGGAGCAATTTCTGCTTGGCGAGCACACCACCGGCTATCGGCCCTTCCACCCCGATTTCGCATTCCTGTTTAATTCCTATTACGTCAGCGCCGGCCCGCGTCATGCCCGCAATCATCGCGGCGACATCACCCGCCCCAGCGCCGATCAGGTCGGGGCCTACCGGAAATATGTCGATGCGGCCGTCGTCAAATTCTTCCGCGAGGCCACTGCCGACAAGCTGCGCGAGATCGCGCCGCTGGTCGAGGTCGGGCTCAACCATGAGCAGCAGCATCAGGAGTTGATGTTCACCGACATCCTGCACGCCTTTGCGCAGAACCCGGTCTATCCGGCCTACGATGCCGACTGGCGCTTTCCCTCCGCGACGCGCACCGGCGACGACTGGCTGACGCTGAACGAAGGCATCCACACCGTCGGCCATGTCGACGACAGCTTCCATTTCGACAACGAGAAGCCGGCCCATCGCGCTTTGGTCGGCCCGGTGAAGATCGCACGCAATCTCGTCACCAACGGCGAATGGCTCGCCTTCATGCGTGACGGCGGCTACCGGACCGCAACGCTATGGCTGATGGACGGCTTTGCCGCAGCCAGCAAGGAAGACTGGCAGGCTCCCGGCCATTGGCGCGAGGCCGATGGCGGGTGGCAGGTGATGACGCTCGCCGGCCTCAGGCCGGTCGATCTCGACGCACCGGTCTGCCACATCAGCTATTACGAGGCCGACGCCTATGCGCGCTGGGCCGGAAAGCACCTGCCGACCGAGATGGAATGGGAGGTCGCCGCACGGTCCCATCAGCTCAACGACGCCTTTGGCATCGTCTGGCAGTGGACCCGCAGCTCCTATTCGCCCTACCCGGGCTACCGCGCCATCGAGGGTGCGCTCGGCGAGTACAACGGCAAGTTCATGGTCAACCAATTGGTGCTGCGCGGCTCCTCGCTTGCAACTCCGGAAGGCCACAGCCGTATCACCTATCGTAACTTCTTCTACCCGCACCACCGCTGGCAGTTCACGGGACTGCGGCTCGCCGACTACGAGTAGACCTTCATCCGACGACAATGCGCGCCGGACAGCGCGTTCAGGAGAGTATCATGAATGTGCACGCCAGCGCTTTGGCCGAAGCCCATCTTCCCGACGAGCAGACCACCGCTTTCGCCCGCGAGGCGATCGAGGACCTCTCGCAGCAGCCGAAAAAGCTGTCGCCGAAATATTTCTATGACGCGACGGGATCGGAGCTGTTCGAGGCGATCACGAAGTTGCCGGAATACTACCCGACGCGCACCGAGCTTGCGATCCTGAAGGAGCGCGGCAGCGAGATCGCAAAGCTCATTCCGGAGCATGCGGCTCTGGTCGAGTTCGGCGCCGGCGCGACCACGAAGGTCCGCCTGTTGCTCGATCACTGCAAATTCGCAGCCTATGTGCCCGTCGATATCTCCGGCGATTTCCTGAAGGCTCAGGCCAACGGCCTGAAGCGGGATTTCCCCTCGCTCGGCATCTACCCGGTCGCCGCCGATTTCACCGCGCCGTTCGAGCTGCCCAAGGCGGTCGCATCCCTGCCCAAGGTCGGCTTCTTCCCCGGCTCGACCATCGGCAATTTCGAGCCGCACGAGGCGCAGGCGTTCCTGAAGAGTGCGCGCCGGATCCTCGGCAAGGGTGCGCAGATGATCATCGGCGCCGACCTCGAAAAGGACGAGCGCGTGCTGTTCGACGCCTATAACGACGCCGCCGGCGTCACCGCGCGCTTCAACCTCAATGTGCTCGTGCGCATCAACCGCGAGCTCGGCGGCAATTTCGACCTGTCTGCCTTCACCCATCGCGCGATCTATAACCGCGAGCGGCACCGGATCGAGATGCATCTGTTCAGCAAGAAGAACCAGACGGTGCGCCTGCTGGGTACGACCTTCTCGTTCCGGACCGGCGAGAGCATCCACACCGAGAACAGCTACAAATACAGCATCGAACGCTTCGCCGCGCTGGCGCAGGGCGCCGGCTGGCGCGTGCGCGAGAGCTGGACGGACGCGGCCGGGATGTTCTCGGTGCATGCGCTGGAAGTGGCGGAGTAAGCGCTCCGGCGTTGTTAGGGCCTTTTCCGCGGCACATCCTTCGAGACGCCCGCCTTCGGCGGGCTCCTCAGGATGAGGGCGGAGTGCGTGGCGGCAGCTTCAACAAGCACCTGAGCTGATTAGCCTCATCCTGAGGAGACCGCGCAGCGGTCGTCTCGAAGGACGAGGCGCTTGCTCGTGCCTCTCCAGTTCAAGGCGCCTCCGCCTCTTCCGGTTTCGGCCCCAGCGACACCGACTCCCACACCGCGACCACGACCATGATCGCGCTCGTCGCGGCCGACAGCCAGAGCGGTGAGAGATCGGCGGCGAACCACCACAGCGCCAGCAGCAGGACGATGCCGATGCCGTGGGAGAGTTGCAGGAAGCCGCGGACCGAGTGCTTGAACAGGATGGTGCCGACCAGGAAAACCAGCGGGCCGCCGATCGTGCTGATGATGGTGCGGATGTCGGAATGGCCGGATGGATGCTTGAGCACCAGCTCGTCCGACACCGCGGTCAGGATGATGCCGGCGACGATCGGCAGGTGCAGATAGGTGTAGGCGAGCCGGGCCAGCCGGCCGGATTCGGTGGACTTCGAGATCCACTCGGCGCCCGCCTCGGCACCTCTGTGGAAATAAACCCACCACATCGCGATGGCGCCGACCAGCGCCGAGACGAAGGCCAGGATGTTGGCCGAGGTCCATTCCAGCTCGGCAAAGGTCGCACCATTGACGACGACGGCTTCGCCGAGCGCAATGATGACGAAGAGGGAGCAACGCTCGGCCATGTGTCCGCCCTCGACCGCCCAGGCCTCGACCGAGGAGAAGCCGAGCCGGGGAACCCAGAAGCGCACCGCAGGCGAGATGTATTCGATCGTCAAGGCGACGATCCAGAACCACAGACGGGCCTCGTCATGGGCGAGGCCGCCGAGGATCCAGAACACCGCGGAGATGCAGAGCCAGACCAGGATGCGGATTGCATTGTGCCGGACGGCCGTCCGGTGCCGCGGCGTTGCGAACAGCCAGAACGCCGTGCGGCCGACCTGCATGGTCGCGTAGGCGATCGCGAACCACAGGCCCCGTCCCTCGAAGGCGGTCGGGATCGTCGTCGACAGCACGAGGCCGCCCAGCATCATCGTAAACAGAAGGATGCGGACCGGCGTCAGCTCGGGATTGAGCCAGTTGGTGACCCAGGCGGTGTAGACCCACACCCACCACACCGCGAGGAACAGCATCGTGACATGCACGGCCCCGAGCGGCGTAAAATGGTGCAGCAGCGTGTGCGAGACTTGCGTGACCGCGAAGACGAAGACGAGGTCGAAGAACAACTCGACATTGGTGACGCGGCTGTGCTGATCAGGCGTGATGACACGAAACATCGCGCCGCGCGGATTGTCCGCAGCCATCATCGTGCCCCCGTTGCGCTGGTCAGGTCGGATGCAGCTTCGTCAAGTACCGGGTACGCCGGTCTGCAGCGCAAGCGCATGCAGGACGCCGCCCATCTGGCCGCGCAGGGACTGATAGACGATCTGGTGCTGCTGGACGCGGGACTTGCCGCGGAAGGATTCCGATATCACGGTCGCGGCATAGTGATCGCCGTCACCGGCGAGGTCACGGATGGTCACCTCGGCATCGGGGATCGCCGCCTTGATCATCGCCTCGATATCGTGGGCGTCCATGGGCATTCGGGTCTAGCTCCTTGTCTCGGCTTGTCGCCATATCGTCGAATCACGCGCCGGGGTCCCCTCGCCGGCCAGGGCCAAACTTAGCGTGAATGGCCTTCTACGTCACGCACTCAGGCACTATATCCCTGATCCCATCGGGATAAAGGCACGACAAAGTGCCGCGCGCGGCAGATCGATCGAAAAGGCGTGAAATCATGAAGCTTCCAGGGCCGGACCACCCCATCACCATCACCCAAAATCCCCGGCGCGTCCGCGTCACCGCGGGCAACATCGTCATCGCCGACACCACGAGGGCGCTGACGCTGAAGGAGGCCAGATATCCGGCGGTGCAATATGTGCCGCGGGAGGACACCAACATGGCCCTGCTGGAGCGCACCGAGCGCACCACCCACTGCCCCTACAAGGGCGACGCCAGCTATTACAGCGTCAAGGCCGACGGCAAGACGCTCGACAACGCAATCTGGACCTATGAGACGCCTTTCCCCGCGATGACGGAAATTTCGGGCCATCTCGCCTTCTATCCGGACAAGGTGAAGATCGAGGAAGTGGGGTAGAGACCAGCACAGGTCTTTCCGTCATGGCCGGGCCTCGTCCCGGCCATTCACGTTGTTGGCGGCCTATGATCAGAAAGTTCGTGGATGCCCGGGACACCCGGGCATGACGGCTGAGTGTGCTTGACGCAGCCGCTACGCCCTGAAGATGGTCAGCCCCAATATCAGCAGCACCAGGAAGATCACCACGAAGACGTAGAACAGGAAACGGGCGACATCGGCGGACGCAGCCGAGAGGCCGGTGAAGCCGAGCACGCCGGCCACGATCGAGATCAACAGGAAGATCAGCGCCCATTTCAGAATAGTCATCGCCAGCTCCGCAAGTCAGCGCCGCTTGCCCAGCGGCTCTCTACGCCCTTTTCGCGGATGCTAACTTTGCTGCGCGGAACTGGTTCCTCGCGTTGCCGGGGTCGAAACGACCCTTGCTGAATCTGGTTCCCAGCGGCACAGTCCCGCCGGGAGCAGGAGCGCGGGGCGGCCATGACCACGATGTCACATTCAGCGACGATCGGCGCGGAAGCGCATGCCGCGCCCAAGAGCAAGGCGCGCAATCTGTCGCTCGATCGCGCCCGCACCTTCCTGACGTTCGTGGTGCTGCTGCATCACGCAGTGATCCCCTACACCCATTTCGGTCACACCGATCCGACGTCGTTTGCCGGCTTCGACATGATCGTGCTGGCCACCGACAGCTTCTTCATGGCGATGTTCTTCTTCCTGTCGGGCCTGTTCACCTGGCCGGGCATCGCGCGCAAGGCGCCGTCGGTCTTCCTGCGCGACCGCCTGCTGCGGCTCGGGTTGCCCTTCACCATCGCGGCTTTCACCGTCATCCCGCTCGCCTATTTCGCCATCGCGCTGCGGCAGGATCCGGACGTGACCTTCGCTGCGTTCTGGTGGAAGACGGTGACGGTGGGACCGTGGCCGAGCGGCCCGATCTGGTTCGTCTGGGTGCTGCTGGCGTTCGACCTCACCGCGAGCCTGCTCTACCGGGTCTCCGCGCATCTGGTCGATCCCGGCAACCGCGTCTCGCTGCGCGGATTTCAGCAGCCCGCAATGTTCTGGCTGCTGCTCGCCGGAATCAGCGTGCTCGTCTACGTGCCGGCGCTGGTCTATTTCGGCGCCAACAAATGGTTCGAGTTCGGGCCGTTCTCAGTGCAGGCGAGCCGCATCCTGCTCTACTTCAGCTACTTCTTCATCGGCGCCAGCGTCGGTTCGGCGAATTTCGATCGCGGCATTCTCGGCGCCGACGGCCAGCTCCCCAAGAGCCGCTGGTCATGGGTGTTCATCACGCTCGTTCCGTACTGCCTGATGTGGTGCATGATCTACATCAAGCGCGAAATCCTCGGGAATCCCGATCCGCTGCCGCACTGGTATCATGTGTTCTACGGCACGTTCCTGGTGCTGTTCTCGGCCTCGATCCTGCTCGCGATCCTCGCCTTCTTCCTGCATTCGAAAGCGCCGGGGCCGACCCTGCTCGATCGCATGCAGGCGGATGCCTACGGCATCTTCCTGGTGCACTATCCGATCGCGCTCTGGATTCAGTACGTGCTGTTCGACTACAGCCTGCCGGCGATCGCGAAGGCGGCGATCGGCTTCGTGCTCACGGTGATCTTGAGCTGGGGCTTGACGGCGGCGTTACGGAAGATCCCGGGCGCGTCGCACGTGTTGTGAGGTGAACTCTCTCCACGTCATTGCGAGGAGCCCTTGCGACGAAGCAATCCAGACTACCTCCGCGGAGGTAGTCTGGATTGCTTCGCTGCGCTCGCAATGACGGCGTATGTGGCGCCCCCTTACGCCGCCTTGCCGCCCATATATTCCGGGAGCCAGCGCTCGAACGATTTGCGCAGGGCATCGATCGTGACCGGCGCTTCGCCCGCGATCGCGACGGCATCGCCGCCGGTGGTACCGATGCGCACGCAGGGCACCTCGCAGCCGCGCATCTTGGCGAGCACGCGGCCGGCTTCGGTCTCCGGCACGGTGACGAGATAGCGCGCCTGGTCCTCGCCGAACCAATAGGCCTGTGAGACCAGCGCCGTCGGCGCGGCCAGCAGCTTGGCGCCGATGCCGCCAGCCATCGCCATCTCCGCCAGCGCGATCAGGAGGCCGCCGTCGGAGAGGTCGTGGACGGCGGTCGCGGTGCCCGCATGGATCATGCCGCGCACGCAATCGCCGTTGCGCTTCTCGGCGGCGAGATCGACCGGCGGCGGCGCGCCCTCCTCGCGACCGCAGATGTCGCGCAGGTAAACGGACTGGCCGAGCCAGCCATGGGTCTCACCGACCAGCAGGATCGCTTCGCCCTCGGCCTTGAAGGCCAGCGACGCCGACTTGGTGAAATCGTCGAGCAGGCCGACGCCGCCGATCGACGGTGTCGGGAGGATCGCGCGGCCGTTGGTCTCGTTGTAGAGCGAGACGTTGCCGGAGACGACCGGGAAGTCGAGCGTGCGGCAGGCTTCCGAAATACCTTTCAGGCAGCCGACGAACTGGCCCATGATCTCGGGCCGCTCAGGGTTGCCGAAATTGAGATTGTCGGTAATCGCCAGCGGCTTGCCGCCGACCGCGGTGATGTTGCGCCAGGCTTCGGCGACGGCCTGCTTGCCGCCCTCGAACGGATCGGCCTCGCAATAGCGCGGCGTGACGTCGACGGTCAGCGCCAGCCCCTTCGGCCCGTCCTCGATGCGCACCACCGCGGCATCGCCGCCGGGACGCTGCATGGTGTTGCCAAGGATGACGTGATCGTACTGCTCCCAGACCCAGCGCTTGCTGCACATGTCGGGCGTGCCGATCAGCTTCTCCAGCGCGGCTCCGAGCGCCATCGGCGCCGGCACGTCGCGGGCGTGCACGACCGGCAGCGCCGCCGAGGGCACATGCGGGCGGTCGTAGAGCGGCGCCTCGTCACCGAGTTCCTTGATCGGCAGATCGGCCATGACGTCGCCGCCATGCTTGACCACGAAACGCTTGCTCGGCGTGGTGTAGCCGACCACCGCGAAGTCGAGGCCCCACTTCTTGAAGATCGCCTCGGCTTCCTTTTCCTTCTCGGGCTTGAGCACCATGAGCATGCGCTCCTGGCTCTCCGAGAGCATCATCTCGTAGGCGCTCATGCCGGTCTCGCGGGTCGGCACTGCGTCCAGATCGAGGTCGACGCCGAGGTCGCCCTTGGCGCCCATTTCCACGGCCGAGCAGGTCAGGCCCGCCGCACCCATGTCCTGGATCGCGATGACGCAGCCCTTCTCCATGATCTCGAGACAGGCTTCCAGCAGCAGCTTTTCGGCGAAGGGATCGCCGACCTGCACGGTCGGGCGCTTCTCCTCCGACTTGTCGTCGAACTCGGCCGACGCCATCGAGGCGCCGTGGATGCCGTCGCGGCCGGTCTTTGAGCCCAAATAGACGATCGGCATGTTCACGCCGGAGGCCGCCGCGTAGAAGATCTTGTCGGTATCGGCGAGGCCGACCGCCATCGCGTTGACGAGGATGTTGCCGTCATAACGGGTATGGAAGCGCACCTGGCCGCCGACCGTCGGCACGCCGAAGGAATTGCCGTAGCCGCCGACACCGGCGACGACGCCGGAGACGAGGTGCCGCGTCTTGGCATGCTCTGGCGCACCGAAGCTCAGCGCATTGAGGCAGGCGATCGGGCGCGCGCCCATGGTGAAGACGTCGCGCAGGATGCCGCCGACGCCGGTGGTCGCGCCCTGGTAGGGCTCGATGTAGCTCGGGTGGTTGTGGCTCTCCATCTTGAAGACCACGGCCTGGCCGTCGCCGATGTCGATCACGCCGGCATTCTCGCCCGGGCCCTGGATCACCCAGGGCGCCTTGGTCGGCAGGCCCTTCAGATGGATGCGCGAGGATTTGTACGAGCAGTGCTCGTTCCACATCGCCGAGAAGATGCCGAGCTCGGTGAAGGTCGGCTCGCGCCCGATCAGCTTCAGGATGCGCTCATATTCGTCGGGCTTGAGCCCGTGGGCGGCAACCAGTTCGGGGGTGATCTTGGGTTCGTTCTTCATGGCTTCAGGGGCTTTCGGCGGCGGTTTGGCCGTTCTTAGGAACATCCGGGGCTCGCGAAAAGCCCTTTATGGCCCATTTTCCCGCTGTCCCACGTTTTGCAGGCGGGGGCGGCGGGAACAGGAATTGCACGGCGCGGATAGATCGGATTTAAGGGCTAAAGACCCGCAATTGAAGGCCCATTTCCTTGCACGAATTGACCAAAGCGCCCCCGCCCCGCCGCCCCGACCTCCATGTCGCCACCGAGGGCGAATTTGTGGGCTGGCGGACCTGGATTCGCGACAGTTTTGAAGCCCATGTCGGCCCCTTCTGGCACCGGATCGAGGCGGACGGCGGCGTCCGCAGCGCCTTCCGGGTCGAGAAGAAGCACCTCAACGGCTCCGGGAACGTCCATGGCGGCTGCTACATGGCCTTCGCCGACTACTCCCTGTTCGCGATCGCCACCCATGTCCTGGACAGCCGGGCGGTAACCACCAATTTCGCCTGCGAATTCCTCGACGCTGCACGCGAGGGCGAACTGATCGAATGCATCGGCGAGGTCACCCGCGCCGGCGGCTCGCTGATCTTCTTGCGCGGCAAGATGATGTCCGGGACGCGGGTGCTGCTGACCTTTTCCGGCACGATCAAGCGGATGAAGCGGAAGGCGCTCCCTCAGCCAAACGCATAGCTCGGCGCCTTCCCTTTTCGCGCGCCCTCGCCCAGACTTGCCCACAAGCGCTTTTCGCGCCGGGGAGCAAGAACAAGGTGCCGAAGAGCACATCGGAGGCGGGTCGCGCGACGGCGGCCGCATCGAAGCCGTTGCCGTCCATGGCCGCCACCGGTGCCCGCAGCTGGCGCGACTACGCATTGCTGCTCGCGCTCGCCTGCTGCTGGAGCTCGACCTATCCGCTGGCGAAGCTGGCGCTTCCCACCATCCCGCCGATCACCTTCATCTCGGCCCGCTCGCTGATCGCGGCCGCCTTCCTGTTCGCGATCCTGTGGATGCGTGGCATCCGGGTCCCGACCGACGCAAGAGCCTGGAAGCTGTTCGCGACCCAGCAGCTGATCAACTCGACCTTCCCGTTCCTGATCATCACCTGGTCGCAGCTCTATGTGCCGGCGTCGAACACGGTGGTGCTGGCCTCGACCACGCCGATCTTCGCCTTCCTGATCACCTCGCTGATCACCCGGCACGAGCCGGCCACGCTGCTCAAGCTCGCCGGTGCGATTCTGGGCCTTGCCGGCACGATCCTCATCGTCGGCTTAGATGCGCTGCGCGGTTTTGGCAGCGAGATCGTGGCGGAGATCGCGATCCTGCTCGCCACCATCTCCTTTGCCTGCGCGACCATCTTCGGTCTCCGCCTCTCCGAATACGATCCGATGGTGGTGGCGGCCGGCTCGCTGCTGTTCGGCGGCTTCATCCTGCTGCCGCCCTCGCTGATCATCGACCAGCCCTGGACGCTGCACCCCACTCCGACGGCCATCGTCGCCACCGTCGTCATGGGCATCGTTTCGAGCGCGCTCGGCCTGATGCTGTTCTATGTGTGCCTCGGCCGCCTCGGTACGCTGACCACGAACGCGCAAGGCTATCTGCGCATCCCGATCGGCGTCGGCCTCTCCGTGCTGCTGCTCGGCGAGAGCGTGCCGTCGAACCTGGCGCTCGGGCTATTGCTGGTGATGGCGGGCGTCGCCGCGATGACGGTGCCGGCGGAGCGACTGAAGCGGCGCTGAGATGCGATGAGTTTTCCTTGCCTCGATGCAAGCCCAGTGCCCGGTTCACCTCTCCCGTAGGGAGAGGTGAACCGGGCCAATCTGCCGCCACTTACGCCGAAATCTGCTTCTCGGCGATCGACAGCCATTCGGCCTGGGCCTGGCGCAGATATTTCGGCGCGCGGCGCATCTGAATCAGGAGTTCGTTGAAGACCATGCGGGCTTCGGCGCTGCGGCCGACCGTTTGCAGCAGCATGCCGTAGCGCACCCGCGCTTCGGCGCCGGGGAAGTAGCCGGCGAGCGCGTGATATTCCTCCAGCGCCTCGTCGAGGCGCCCGACCTCCGCAAGCGCGCGGGCATAGAGCAGATGCGCGTCGGCGGAATCGAAGTCCGGCCATTGCTTCTGAAGCTCGTCCAGCGTCGCGAGCGCGTCAGCGGGACGCTTGGCCGAAAACTCCGCCTGCGCCTTGCGAAGCGCATAGGCGGGATCGTGCCCCATGGGCAGCTTCAGAATGTGGTCGTAATGCGCCTCCGCTTCGCCGAATCGGCCGATATTCGCGCACTCCTCCGCCAGCGCCGCGCGGTTGGCGATGGTGTCGGCGCCGGCCAGCAGGTCGGACAGCTCGCGATAGCGCTTCTCGGGATCGAGCCGATTGGCGACACGCTGGCGCGCCTGACGCGCACCGGGGCTGGAAAACCATTCGGGAAGGAGCTCGACCGCGATATAGGCGAGCGCGCCGATCAGCGGCACCATCAGGATGATGAAGGCCCAGGGCTGCAGCCGCCCGGTCCGGGAGGCGTGATAGATCAGCGTGATATCGAGCAGCAGAACGACGAGAGCAACGGGCATGTGACATCCGGGAGCACGATGAGGCGCGAGCATTCCGGATACAACAATGATCGCGGCAAAACAACTTTGAGTTGCTGTCCGCCGCACAAAATCGACACCCCGGTCGCGCGCGCCTTGATGGCGACGAACGATCAGTCGCTGCGATCGCGATACAGGTTCACGAAGGGACGGAGCCGCGGGCACGGCCCGGCAGATTACTTGGCGTCGTCCGCCAGCATCTTCCGGTATTTCTCGACGTCGCGCGTCACGAGCTTTTGCAGCACGTCGGGCGTGTGCTCGTCAGGGTCGGGGGCAACGGTCGACAGGTCGGCAAACCGCTTCTTCACCGCGTCGGTTTCCACGGCGGTGCGCGCGGCGGCATTCAGCTTGGCGATCACGGCCGGAGGCGTGCCCTTCGGCGCGAACAGGCCGTTCCAGCCCTGCGCCTCGAATTCGGGCAGGCCGGCCTCCGCGGAGGTCGGCAGATCCGGCAGCGTGGCGAGCCGCACGGTCGAGCCGACCACGAGGCCCTTCACCAGCTTCTCGTTGATCGACTGCGAGACCGAGGCGGCCGCGTCGCAGACGCCATCGATCTGGCTGCCGACGGCGTCGGTGAGCGCAGGCGCAGCGCCGCGATAGCCGACCAGCGTCGCGTCGATCCCCGCCGACGTGACGAAGCTCTTGCAGATCAGATAGTTCGAGGAGCCGACGCCGGCATGGCCGAGATTGATCTTGCCCGGATTGGCCTTGGCGTAGGCGATGAACTCCTTGAGGTCCTTCGCCGGAAAGTCCTTGCGCAGCGCGATGATGCCGAAGGTCTTCGCCACCATGGCGATCGGCACGAAGGAGTCCGGCGTGAACGGCAGCTTCGGATAGATCGTGTAGGTCGCGGCATTGGTGCCGGCATTGCCGATTGCGATGGTGTAACCGTCGGGTTCGGCGCGGGAGGCGCGCGCCAGCGCAGTCGAGCCGCCGGCGCCCGCCACGTTCTCGATCACGATGGTCTGGCCGAGGGCGATGCCCATCTGCTCGGCCACCGCACGCGCGATCACGTCCGAGGTGCCGCCGGCCGCGAACGGCACGATCATGGTGATCGGACGCTTGGGATAATCCTGCGCGAACGCGGACGTCGCGAGCGAGAATGACGCAAGCGACAACGCCGCGAGCGCGGCGAGCGAACGCTTCAGCACGAACGCGATCACGCGGCCTTTTCCAGATGCTGGGTGAGGCCCGCGAACAGGCCGCGGCCGTCGGTGCAGCCCATGATGTCTTCGACGTGGTTTTCCGGATGCGGCATCATGCCGAGCACGTTGCCCTTGTCGTTGACGATGCCAGCGATCGAATGCGCAGCACCGTTGATGTTGGACTGATCGTCGACGCTGCCATCCGGAGAACAATAGCGATACAGCACGCGGCCCTCACCCAGCAACCGCTTCACCGTCTCTTCGTCGGCCGCATAATTGCCCTCGCCATGCGCGACCGGCACGCGAATGACCTGGCCGGCATTGTAGCCGCGCGTGAACGGCGTATCCGAACGCTCGACCCGCAGGTGAACATCCTTGCAGATGAATTTCAGCCGCGAATTGCGCATCAGGATGCCCGGCAGCAGACCGGACTCGCAGAGGATCTGGAAGCCGTTGCAGACGCCGAGCACGAGGCCGCCCTTGGCCGCATAGTCGCGCACCGCATCCATCACCGGCGACCGCGCGGCAATCGCGCCGCAGCGCAGGTAATCGCCGTAGGAGAAGCCGCCGGGCACCACCACGAGATCGGTTCCCGCAGGAAGCGACGTCTCGGCGTGCCACACCATCGACGGCTCGTGGCCGGAGATCAGCCTCAGCGCACGCGCCATGTCGCGCTCGCGGTTGATTCCGGGAAAGACGAGAATGGCGGCTTTCATGGCAGGGGTTCCGACGGGCTTGGGAATCGGGCTGGCCGACAGGCCATTTCGTCAAGAGGCATAACCATTTGACGGGGATTTTACCAGTGCTAGCGTTGCGGATCGGCCTTGTACACAGGCCATGCCATCTGCATCGGCCAGCCGATTTGCCCGGGATTTGAGCCATGAATGTCCCGTCGCTGCCCACGTCCCATTCCGAGCCGGTGTCCACTGAGGGCGTCGTGGCCGCCGGCGCCTATGTCGACGGCCGGCGCATCGCCAATATCGCCATCAGCGAGGCCTCGAGCTGGCGGGCCAAGCCCGGCCACGTGGTCTGGATCGGGCTGCACGAGCCGGACACGGCGCTGCTCGGCGCGGTGCAGAAGCAATTCGACCTGCACGATCTCGCCATCGAGGACGCCGACCACGCCCATCAGCGGCCCAAGATCGAGCAATATGGCGAGGCCCTGTTCATCGTCGCGCGCACCGCGCAATTGATCGAGGGCCGTATCGCCTTCGGCGAGACCCATATCTTTATCGGCGACGGCTATCTCGTCACGGTCCGCCACGGCGCCTCGACCTCCTATACGGCCGTGCGCGAGCGCTGCGAGAGCTGCCCGCGGGCGCTCGCCCGCGGCGAGGACTACATCCTCTACGCCATCCTCGATTTCATCGTCGACAATTACTCACCCGTGCTCGAGAGCATTCACGACGAGGTCGAGGGCATCGAGGACGACGTGCTGTCGAAGCCGATCAGCAAGGCGCAGATCGAACGGCTCTACATGCTGCGCCGCGACCTGTTGCGGCTGCGCAACGCGATCGGACCGCTGGTGGAGGTGTGCCGCCGGCTGGAGCATGACGAGCTGTCGATGGTGCGCCAGGCGATGCAGCCGCTGTTCCGCGACGTCACCGACCACGTCCGCAACATCCAGGAGCGCATCGATTCCATGCGCGAGGTGCTGGCCTTCGCCTTCGAGGCAAGCCTGCTGGTGGGCCAGGCGCAGGAGACGGCGGTGTCTAAGAAGCTCGCCTCGTGGCTCGCGATCATCGCGATCCCGACCGCGCTCGCCGGCATCTACGGCATGAACTTCAAGCACATGCCGGAGCTGGAATGGGAGTACGGCTATTTCATGCTGCTCGGCGTGATGCTGACGGCTTGCGGCGCGCTGTATTGGCGGTTTCGGCGGGCGGGGTGGCTGTGAGCAATCGCTCCAGCTTTGTAGCCCGGATGGAGCCAACGGGTCGGCGCGAAGCGCCGCCCGATGACAGGCTCCGCGCAATCCGGAACAGTGCCCGCAGAGCGAACCCGGATTTCGCTACGCTCCATCCGGGCTACAAGGCTCTGTAACAGGCTGACCTAGCCGATCAGCTCGACCCGATAATTCTCGATCACGGTGTTCGCCAGCAGCTTGTCGGCGGCCTGCTTCAGCGCGGCTTCCGCCTTGGCCTTGTCGGCGCCGGCGAGTTCGATGTCGAACACCTTGCCCTGACGGACGCTGGCGACGCCGTCGACGCCGAGCGACTTCAGCGCGCCTTCGATGGCCTTGCCCTGCGGATCGAGGATACCCGTCTTCAAGGTAACGGTGACACGTGCCTTCACGTCAAAACCCTCTTCAGCTCTTCACCAGCACCGGGCCGGAGCCCTGCGGACGCTCGTTCTCCATGAGGATGCCGAGGCGCTTTGCGACTTCCGTGTAAGCCTCGAGCAGGCCGCCGAGATCCCTGCGGAAACGGTCCTTGTCGAGCTTCTCGTTCGACTTGATGTCCCACAGACGGCAGCTATCCGGCGAGATCTCGTCGGCGACGATGATGCGCATCATCTCGTTCTCGAACAGGCGCCCGCACTCCATCTTGAAATCGACGAGGCGGATGCCGATCCCGAGGAAGAGGCCGGTGAGGAAATCGTTGACGCGGATGGCGAGCGCCATGATGTCGTCGATCTCCTGGGGCGTGGCCCAGCCGAACGCCGTGATGTGCTCTTCCGACACCATGGGGTCGTTGAGCTGGTCGTTCTTGTAATAGAATTCGATGATCGAACGGGGCAGCTGGGTGCCCTCCTCGATGCCGAGGCGCTGCGACAGCGAGCCGGCGGCAACGTTCCGCACCACCACTTCCAGCGGCACGATCTCGACTTCGCGAATCAACTGCTCGCGCATGTTGAGACGGCGGATGAAGTGGGTCGGCACCCCGATGTCGTTGAGGTGCTGAAACAGGTACTCCGAGATCCGGTTGTTGAGGACACCCTTGCCCTCGATCACCTGATGCTTCTTCGCATTGAACGCGGTGGCGTCATCCTTGAAGTGCTGGATCAGGGTACCGGGCTCCGGGCCTTCATACAGAACCTTTGCCTTGCCTTCATAAATGCGACGCCGACGGCTCATTGGGATGTACCGTGTTTTGTTGAAATCCATGAATTTGGTGTGCTCCGGTTGACTAGGATTACGACCCACAGCGGAGCTGCCGTGAACGGCTGGGAACCGATCCATACCCCCGGGAAAACCTGAGGAAACAAAACGGGAACCAAGCCTTTAGGCAACCTATCCGATTGGCTGTCCCAGCACAATCGATCCGGCCGTCCGGCGCCAACTTATACCGTCTTGCCCTGCGGCTTAACGGCTCGTTGTTTTGCCGATTCGTGCTCCTTATCTAGGCATGCACCGGGGTCCTCGCAACGAGGGCACGCCGGGTCCAATCAGCAGGGAAATGCAACAGGCATGAGCGAGATCAACAAGCGCGAGGAAGGCTTTGAGAAGAAGTTTGCCCTCGACGAGGAGCAGAAATTCAAGGCAGAGGCCCGCCGCAACCGGCTGCTGGGGCTCTGGGCCGCCGAGAAGCTCGGCATGTCGGGCGATGCCGCCACGGCCTATGCCAAGGAGGTGGTCGCAGCCGATTTCGAGGAAGCCGGCGATGCCGACGTCCTGCGCAAGGTTTCGGCCGATTTCGCCGCCAAGAACGTCGCCGTCACCGAACAGGCGATTCGCGCCAAGATGAGCGAATTGCTGGCGGTTGCCGCCGCCGAGGTGAAGGCGGGGAAATAATCCCGCCCCTGCTTCTATTTCAGCGTGATCTGAAAGCTCATCGAGCCGCTGATATTGAAGCCCTCGGTTTGTTGGGGCCCGAATTGCCGGTTGACGTTGGTGTTGACCGACTCCATCCGGCAATCGCGGGCGAGCACCTCCCGCAGGACATCGCATTCGCGCGCCGCCATCTCGTAAACCGTGCGGCGCGCGCGTTCCCGCAGCTTCTGGGCCTCCTCGCTGTCTCCGCTCGGACCGGCGACAAAGAAGTTGATCGACGTCTGCACACGGACCGGTCCGTCCTGTCGTAAACCACCACCGCCCTGTTCGACGCGGCCGAGCGACTGGGCCATGGCGGAAGCAGTCATGACCAGCAGGCCAGTGCCTGCGGAAACCAGGAGCGAGCGAATTTTCATTGCATTTACCTGTGGTTGAAGTGACGCCTCGTTGCTAGCTCTCAGAGGTTGCGATCAGGCAAACTCTGGAGCGCAAACAGCGGGGCGTCGCTTCACCACCGGTTAACCGCCTCACTCCTCCTTGAAGCCGTATTCCGGCACATTGCCGCTGGCACCGTAATATTTGTACGGCAGGAACTTGCCGCTCATGGTGATCTTGACGCGGTCGCCCTTCGGATTGGCGACGCGTTCCATAGCCATGTCGAAGTCGATCGCCGACATGATGCCGTCGCCGAATTCTTCCTCGATCAGCGCCTTCCAGGCCGGACCATTCACCATCACCATCTCGTAGAAGCGATAGATCAGCGGATCGGTCGGCGGCATCGGCGTGCCGGTGCCGCGCATCGGCACCTCGTTGAGCATCGCGACTTCCGCCTTAGACAGGCCGAACAGCTCGCCAGCATTGGCGGCTTGCGGCTTCGTCAGCTTCATCTGGCCGAGGATCGCCCCGACGATGAGCACCTCGGAATAGCCGCCGATCTTCTCGCAGATGTGCTTCCAGCTCCATCCCTTCTCGCGCTTGATGTCGAGCAGCTTCTCGGTGAGGTCTTCGCGTTTCATGTTGGCGTCTCCTTGTTAGGCACTCAATCCGGGATTTGTCCCCGGCATCCAGGTCTGTCGTGGCTCTTCACCGTTTGATGCGATTGTGAGTCCCGGCTTGCCGATATGTATCACCGGCACATTGCGTGGATCGTGTCCCGGCGTCTCGGCGGCAAAAGTCTTGCTGCGCGTCACCAGGAAATCGACGATGTGGTTGCGCAGCGCATAATAGAGCGGATGGCGGTGCAGATCGGTGCGGCCGCGATCCCTGGGCAGCGGGTTCTCGACGACCTCCGCCAGCACGGCGCCGGGGCCGTTGGTCATCAGGAAGATCTTGTCGGCGAGATAGATCGCCTCGTCGACGTCATGCGTGATCATGAAGGCGGTCTGCCCGGTCTCGAGGCAAATGCGCCGGACCTCGTCCTGCAGCGTGCCGCGCGTCAGCGCGTCCAGCGCCGAGAACGGCTCGTCCATCAGCATCATCTTGGGCGTGATCGACAGCGCCCGCGCGATGCCGACGCGCTGCTTCATGCCACCGGACAATTCCGACGGGCGCTTGTGCTCGGAGCCGGTGAGGCCGACGAGGTCGATGAACTCCTGCGCATGCGCCCTCACCTTGGCGCGGTCCCAACTCCGCCATTTCGAGCTCACGGCGTAGGCGACGTTGCCGAGAACGGTGCGCCAGGGCAGCAGCGCGTGGCTCTGGAAGATCACGGCCCGGTCGAGGCTGGTGCCGGAAATCGCCTGCCCGTCGACGATGACGGCGCCCTCGCTCGGCACATCGAGGCCGGCGAGGATGTTGAGCACCGTGGTCTTGCCGCAACCGGAATGGCCGATCACGCAAGCGAACTCACCGCGCGCCATCGACAGCCAGAGATTCTCGAAGATGGTCGTCATCGCACCGCCCGCGCCGGGATAGCGCTTGGCGATGCCTTCGATGGAGACGAATTTGTCGGTCATGTCAGGTCTCGTGTCCGGGGCGCACTGCGGCACGAAGTGACGCGGTGCAGAACCGGGACCCACGCTGCCGGACTGGGTCCCGGTTCTGCACAGCGGTGCTTTGCACCGCAGTGCGCCCGGGACACGAGAGTGATGATCATTGAACCCACCGCCCTACTCCGGAAACGTGACCATGCGCGTGAAGCGCGCGAGGATCTGGTCGAGCAGCATGCCGACGACCCCGATCAGGAGGATCGCGATGATGACGTTGGTGATGGAGAGGTTATTCCACTCGTTCCAGACGAAATAGCCGATGCCGGTGCCGCCGACCAGCATCTCGGCCGCGACGATCACGAGCCAGGCGATGCCGATCGAAATCCGCATGCCGGTCAGGATCGTCGGCGCCGCCGCGGGCAGGATCACGGTGAAGGCGCGCCTCAACGTGCCGACCTCCAGCGTCCGCGCGACGTTGATCCACTCCTTGCGCACGCTGGCGACGCCGAACACGGTGTTGAGCAGCATCGGCCAGATCGAGCAGATGAAGATGACGAAGATCGCCGAGATCGAGGAATCCTTGATGGTGTAGAGCGCGAGCGGCATCCAGGCCAGCGGCGAGATCGGCTTCAGGACCTGGATGAACGGATCGAGCGCCTTGCTGAGCAGTGGCGACATGCCGATCAGGAAGCCGAGCGGGATCGCAACCAGCACCGCGAGCAGATAGCCGGTGCCGACGCGCGCGATGGAATAGCCGAGCTGGATGCCGAGCCCCTTGTCGTTGGGTCCGTTGTCGTAGAACGGCCGCCTCAAATGCTCCCACAGCTTGGCACCGACATCGAGCGGCCCGGGCATCGCCGATTTGCCCTGCGTCGCGGTCAGCCCCATCAGCTTGGCGTATTCCGGGCTCATCGCCGCGGTGGTGCCGGTCGAGCGCGTCGCCAGATGCCAGACGCCGAGGAACGCGGCGAGCAGCACGATGGAGACGAGGCCGGCACGGAGACGGAGGGAGGTGGTCATGGTGCGAGACCCGCTGCCTGTGTCCCGGACGCGATGCAGCACTCTCGGCGATGCGTAGCATCGTCCGATGTGCTGCTTCGCAGAGCCGGGACCCAGTCGGGCCGCATGGGTCCCGGTTCTGCGTCGCACCGCTTCGCGCTGCGCCGCGCCCGGGACAAGAGAGCGGAGAACATCACGACGACTTCCTGATCTTGAAGCTCGCCACATAATCCTCCGGCTTGGCCGGATCGAATGTCTTGCCCATCACGGCGAACGACTTGTAGCTGCTCGCCGGCGGCGACAGGCCCATCTCGGTCATCAGCTTCTTGGTGTCGGTGGCCAGATACACCTGCTCGGCGACCGCCTTGTAGTCGACGTCGCCCTTGATCTGGCCCCAGCGCTTCATCTGCGTCAGCATCCAGACCGCGAAGGACTGCCAGGGGAATGGATCGAAATCGACGCGTTTGGCGTCGGTCTTCACGCCGCCGAGGCCGTCGGCATAGGTGCCGGTCAAAACCTGCTCCAGCACCGTGACCGGCGCGTTGATGTAGTTGGCCGGCGCGATGGCCTCCGCGATCTGCTTGCGGTTCTCGGCCTTCGAGGCATAGGCGGTGGCATCGACGATGGCGCGCGTCAGCGCCGCAAAGGAGTTCGGCGCCGCCGTGATGAATTCGCGGCTGGCGGCGAAGCTGCAGCAGGGATGGCCGTCCCAGATCTCCTTGGACAACAGATGCATGAAGCCGACGCCGTCATAGATCGCGCGCTGGCAGATGTTGTCCGGCGCAAGGAAGCCGTCGATGTTGTCGGCGCGCAAATTGGCGACCATCTCCGGCGGCGGCACCGAGCGCAGTTGCACGTCGGTGTCAGGGTCGATCCCGTGCTCCGCCAGATAGTAGCGCAGCAGGTAATTGTGCATGGAATAATCGAAGGGAATGGCGAACTTCAGCCCCTTCCAATCCTTCGGGTCGCGCTTGTCCTTGTGCTTGGCCGCCAGCACGATGCCTTGCCCGTTGATGTTCTCGATCGCGGGAACTGTGAAGGGAATGGCATTGGCACCGAGGCCCAGCGAGATCGCGATCGGCATCGGCGCCAACATGTGCGCGGCGTCGTATTCCTTGTTGATGGTCTTGTCGCGGATCACGGCCCAGCCGGCGGTCTTGACCACCTCGACGTTGAGACCGTGCTTCGCGTAAAATCCCATCGGCGCCGCCATGATGATGGGCGTGGCGCAGGTGATCGGGATGAAGCCGACCTTGAGGTCCTTCTTCTCGGGCGCACCGGTCTGCGCAAACACTTCGGTCGCGGTCTTGAGCGGGAAGAATTGCGACAGCGCGGCCAGCGCGGTCGAGGCGCCGACCGACTTCAGGAAGGCACGTCGCGCCACATCCTGCGGAAACATCGCGCGCATCACCGCCGAGGCGACGACGCCCTCGTAGCGCTTTTCCTCGCTCTCCACGGGCTCGCAGCGCAGTGCCGGCGCCGCCTGCTCGTGCTCGAGGGCGGAACGGTGCTGGCCGCAGACACACCCCGGCTGAAGATTGCGGTCTGCATCGAACGGATTGTCGAACGTGGACATGCTGCTGCGCCCCTTTGTCACACCGCGCGGCGGACGCCGTTGTCCGCCGCGTCGGCTCAAAATTCCATCGTGGCCCGGCTACGCCTTGCGCAGCCGGGCCACCGGAAACATGCAGGTTCTATGCCGCCTTGCCTGTTACCTGGGCAGCGACAGGCAGCCCCTGCTCAATCGGCAGCGACGGATCGCGCGACCATTCGTTCCAGGAGCCGAAATACATCCGCACGTCCTTCACGCCGGCGTTCTTCAGCGCCAGGAAGGTGTTCGAGGCTCGCGCGCCCTTGAAGCAGTAGAGATAAACCGGCGTGGTCGTCGAGATGCCGACGGTGGCGCATTCCGCCAAAATCTCGTCCTTGGATTTGAAGCGGGGCCCTTCGGCGGTGGGCTTCATCATGCGGTACCATTCCAGCCACACCGCGCCGGGGATGCGGCCCTTGCGCGGGCAGAAATCCTTGCCGTAGGGCGAGGAGCTGTCGCCGATCCACTCGTCGACGTCGCGCACGTCGAGAATGGCGATGCCGGGCTTGCCGACCGCGCCGAGCATGGTCTTGGCGTCGATCAGGATCTCGCCGGCTTCCGGCACGATTCCGAACGAAGCTTTGGCCGGCGTCGGCACATCCTTCGTCACCGGCAGGCCCGCGGCGGACCAGGCGTCGAAGCCGCCATGCAGCACCTTCACCTTGGGATAGCCGAGCATGGTGAGGAGATAGTAGCCGCGGCACGACTGGCCGAAGCCGGAGTTCATCGACTGCTCGTAGATTACGGCCGTCTCCTTGCCGGAGAGACCGGCAGCGCCGAAGGCGTCGGCGAATTTGGTCTTCAATTCGCTGATGCCCTCGGGCGTCGAGGTCGCGAGGAACGTGAAGATCTCGTGCACGTTCACGGCATTGGGCAGGTGCCCGGCGGCGTAGGCGTCGGGGTTGCGGGTGTCGATCACGACACAGGGCTCGAGCTTCAAGAGATCGGCAAGTTCGCTGGCAGAAATCAGAACGTCCGTCATTGGCAGCCTCTCCGTTGAGGTTGGGGGGTCTTCTGGGTGGACTTGGTAAGCTCAGGACTCCGCGAGCATCTTGCGCAGCTGCTTGGTGGCCGGCGTGACGATCGCGACGAAATAGGCCTCGCGCATGCGCCGCTGCGCGCGATGGCTCTTCAGGTAACCGCGCGCGCCACAGTGCAGCATCGCCGCATGGGCCGCCGCGACGCTGGCCTCGCCGGCGCGAAGCCTGAGCGCGACCACCTTGCGCCAGTAGGTTTCCTCCTCGTTGTAGGGATCGCGCGCCAGCGCCATGGTCTCCGCTTCGAGCTCGGCGGCGAGATCGCGGAAATCCACCGGCTGCTGCGGCAGATAGCGGTTGATGTGCCCGAGGGGCGCATCGACTTCGTCCATGATGTTGATGCAGTCCTTGATCAGGCCGAGCGCCATGCCGGCCTGCAGCAGGATGAATCCGGCGCGGATCTTCTTGACGAAGGGACCGGCGGGATCGGCGAGGATCAGCTCGTCCGGCACGAAGACATCGCGGAACTGGACGCCGTAGGTGCCGGTGCCGTCCATGGCGAGGAACGGCTTGCATGGCGTCAGCGTGATCGCTGGGTCCGAGCAATCAGCGAGGAACATCACCGTGCCCTGGTCGTCCTCGCGCTCGAAGATCGTGCCGAAATAGTGGTCGGGGCCGAGATTGGAGACCCAGGGCAGCGCACCGCGCACGATGTAGCCACCCTCGACCTTCTTGCCCTTCAGCTTCAATTTCTCGATGCCGAAGAAGCTCTTCATCGGATTGGAGAGGCCGGTGCCGCCGAGCACGCGTCCGGTCGAGAATGCGTCGCCAAATCGTTTGGCGAGCTTCAGATTGGTGGAGTTGGCGGCGTACCAGACCAGCGTGTTCTGGCACCAGGCCATGAACGCCGTGCCGCCGCAGACCTGGCCGATCTCGGCCATCGCCTGGATGGCGCAGCGCAGATCGGCCGGACCCTCGTGAGGCACGTGACTGCCCCAGGCCCCGACCGCGCCGAATTTGCGCAGCACCTCGGCCGGATAGACCGTCCCCTCGTCGATGCCGGTGGCGAGCGGCGCGAGCTGCTCGCGCGCGATCCGCGCCACCTCGCCCGCGATGGACGGTGCGGGCTGATCCAGAACGTCGGCCCGCGATAAAGCCAGTGAACCCATGATCGTCTCCCGCACCTTCCTGGTTGCCGTCGGCTAGATGCCCACCTCGAGATTCACCGGGCGGGTGAACGTGTTGGCGACCGGCGACCATTGCTTCACATGAGCGACCAGCGCGTTGATCTCGTCCGCCGAGACGCCTTCGCATTCCATGTCGACCTTGACGCGGACATCGGTGAAGCCGACCGGCTTGTCGGAGGTGTCGCCGGTGCCCCACACGGCGGTGATGTTAAGGTCGCCTTCGAGCTCCAGCTCGAGCTTGTTGACGATCCAGCCGCGATGCACGGCATTGGCATGCAGACCGACCGCAAGACAGGAGCCGAGCGCGGCGAGCGAGGCTTCCGACGGATTGGGCGCGGTGTCGTCGCCCAAAAGGCCCGGCGGCTCGTCGACGATATAAGGCTGCAGATTGCGGATGTAGTTGGCATGGCGGAACTTGCCTTCCGCGACCGTCTTGCACTTCAAGGTCTTGATGACCTTCGGATTGGCCTTGCCATTGGCAATCAGTTGCTCGAGCCCGTTCTTGTCGATGGGCGCGAGGCACCCCGTCAGCACTGTCTTCTGAACGACGGCAGTCATCTTCTTCTCCCTGGCAAGCCGCAGAACGCGGCAGGATACCGAACGGTCTGTTTCCTTGCATGGAGCGTGCCAGAACGGGCCGAAAACAAAATGCGAGGCATTGGAGCCGCTTAAGCGTCGCCGCCTGCGGATTGATCAGTCGCGCATTGCTCAAAGGCGATGCAGATGCGCATTGCGCTGCGAATCTTTTCGGCGCGGGACAGATGCGGCTTGATGATACCGCGTGGCTGCGATTAAGTTGGCGCTTATGGCCAAGCACTTGTTGCACAAGACGTCATCGAAGAAGAATTCAGGCTCGCCGCACGCAGGCGCCGGCGACGACGAATCCGCGCACGGTCGCCTGCTCAGCGCCGCCTCGCACCTGTTCTGCAAGAACGGCATCAACGCCACCGGCATCGATGCGATCATCGAGGAAGCCGGCACCGCGAAGACCACGCTCTACAAGCTGTTCGGCTCCAAGACCAATCTCGTCAACGCCGTGCTGGAGAGCGAAGGCAAGCAGTGGCGCGAATGGTTCATCGGCGCCATGGAGCAAGGTGGCGGCGATGCGCAGGCCAAGCTGACGCGCATCTTCCCAGCACTGAAGAGCTGGTTTGCCGAAGAGCGCTTCTACGGCTGTCCCTTCATCAACGCCGTCGGCGAGCACGACAAGGACGCCAAGCAATTCCGCAACATCGCGCTGAAGCACAAGAAGATCGTGCTCGGCCACATCGAGAAGCTCGCCGGCGAGCTCGGCTCGAGCGAGCCCGTGGTGCTCGCCCATCAGCTCGGCCTCCTGATCGACGGCGCGATCGTCGCCGCGATGATCTCGCGTGATCCCGCCGTGGCCGATACGGCGGCGCTGACGGCCGGTCCCCTGCTCGGCCAATCGAAGCCGAAGAAGAAGCGTGGCGCAGACCAGCTCGAAGCGGTGTGACCTCGCACTTGCACCAAACCGCATCTTCCTGCACGTCCGCGGTCTCGCTTGCGTCGATTTACTTTGTGTCAAGCACGGCCGGCGATCCCTGGCTGCCTTAAAAGGCTGTTAGGAGCGGTCATCGTTGTTGGCGCCCGGAATGCGGGGACGGTCGACAATGCAATCGAACAGGGGACTCTACAGCACGCCGCGCTGGCGCCTGACGCGCTGGCTCGCCGAGCCGGGGCCAGGTGTGCCCGGCGATATCCGGGCCGCCCTGATCGCCCAGCTCTATGGATCGCTGCCGGTCTTTGCCGCCGGCGCAGTCAACACGATCGCCGTTGCCGCCGTGATCGCCGGCCGCAAGCAGACCGCGCCGTTCGTGATCTGGCTGGTGATGGAGATCGCGATCTGCCTCGCCCGTCTCGTCGTGCTCGTGAGCGCGCATCGCGCGGCGCGCCTGCAACGACCGACGCCGACCGATCTTCATCTCCTGCTCGCAGTCGCCTGGAGCGCCAGCGTCGGATTTGGCGCCATTGTCAGCCTTGCCAGCGGCGACTGGGTCGTTGCCATGCTGGCGTCGTTATCGGCGGCGGCGATGGTCGGCGGCATCTGCTTCCGCAATTTCGGCGCGCCGAGGCTGGCCGGGACCATGATCCTGTTGAGCCTCGGTCCCATCGTCCCCGGCGCCGCACTCGCGGGCGAGCCGCTGTTCTACATCGTCTTCCTCCAGGTACCGATGTATCTGGCCGCGATGACGGCCGCGGCTTTCCGTCTCAACCGGATGCTGGTCACCACCATGCGCGCCGAGCGCGAGAACAGCCATCGCGCCCATCACGACGCCCTCACGGGCCTGCTCAATCGCGCCGGCTTCGTCGAGGTGCTCGGCAGCCGGCTTGCCAAGCACGCCGAGCGGCCGTTCGCGGTGATGTTCTTCGACCTCGACAATTTCAAGCCGATCAACGACACGTTCGGACACGCGGCGGGGGACGCGGTGCTGAAAGCGGTGGCCGCGCGCGTGCGCCGGATGCTGCCTGCTGACGCATCGGTCGCCCGGATGGGCGGCGACGAATTCGTGGTGCTCCTCGACGGCGTCACTGCGGAGATGGCACAGCAGACGGGACATCGCCTCATCAGCGAGGTCGCACTGTCCTATGAGCTCAGTGGCGAGATGCACGCCTGCATCGGCGCCAGCGTCGGCATTGCGCTGTCACCGGATCACGGCGCCGACGTCGCCGGATTGCTCGCTGTCGCCGATGCCGCGCTTTACCAGGCGAAGTCGGGCGGCAAGTCGCGTTGCTGCCTGGCGTCGATCGAGACCAACCTCGCGGCGTTGCACCGCCTTCAGCAGGGCAGCCCGACGGACAAGGTCGCAAGCGCGGCCTGATGCGGTACGAAGTGCGCTCCGGCCCCTGCCGTAGCCCGCATGAGCGGAGCGACATGCGGGACCTTTCCCCGGATATCGCTCCGATCATCCGGGCTACGGCGCAGCGGCTATTGGCGCGCCCTATCGTCTCGGCAGCGAATCCGTAAACCGCCCGATCGCTTCCAGCACCGGCTGCTGGTCGCCGGCAAAGAACCAGTGATCGCTGCCGTCGAGCTCGACGAACTTCGCGCCCTTGATTCTGCCAGCGATATCGCGGCCGGCCGCGATCCGCACCGCCTTGTCGTTCGTCCGGTGCAGCACCAATGTCGGCACGGCGATTTGCGGCAGCAGGTGTCGCACGTCGGCGTCGCGAAACGCCTCCAGCACGGCCGAGATGCCGCCGGGACTGGATGCGGCACGCAACAGCCCGGCCCACCAGGCGCGCGCCTGCGGGTCATTGGCAAGGCTCGGTGCAAAGGCCTCGATCCCCACCGGCCCGCCCCATTGCGCGATCAGGTGCTTGCTCCAGGCATCATACTGGCTGGCGCGCAAGGCGTGCGGATAGTCCTCTGACCAGCAGCCCTTTGCCAGTGCGCCGAACAGGATCAGCCCGGCCACGCGACGCGGCTCGTCGACCGCGAACTTGACGCAGGCCGGCCCGCATTCCGATGCGCCGAACAGCACGACCCGGCGCGAGCCCGCGGCTTGCAGAACCGTGCCGATATCTTCCGCGGTGACGTCGATGCCGGGAGCGGACCCGACACGGTCGGACAGCCCGATGCCGCGCCGATCGAACACGATCAGCCGCCCCAGCTTCATCAACGATGCCAGGAAGGTCCGGCTCGCCGGGTGCTCCCAGGCGCGTTCCACATGCGACACGAAGCCGGGCATGACCAGGATATCGAGCGGCCCGTCTCCGTAGGTCTGATAGGCCAGATGCACGCCGCCGCCCTTCACGTAACGCGTGGTGGGCGTGGCGTGCGGCGCCGCAGCCGGGCTCATGAGCGCCTCGGTCTCGGCCTCCGGCGCGACGCCGAGCTCATCGCGCAGCCGCTGCGTCAGCGCCGCGTGATGGCGTTCAGCCGCGCTCCGGTCGCCGGCCAGCAGCAGACTGCGGATCAGATGCCGGCCATAGACCTCGCTGAGCGGATCGAGCTCGACCAGACGCTGCGCATGGGCCGTCGCGGCGGAATGGTCCCCGGCTGCGTTCTTGTCCTGCACGAGGCGCTCGAGCGCATGTACCAGCCGCCCCCGCAGCGCCTCGCGGCGGAAGAACGCCCAGTCGTCGAATTCGGGGCAGTCCTCCGGCGCGAAACCCGCCAGGAAATCGCCCCGGTAAATCTGGCAGGCCTGTTCGAACGCGCCACGATCGCAGGCCTGCTCGAACAGCTGCGAGTCGAGCTGCAGCGCGATCTCCGGCGACCATCGCAGGCTGGTGCGGTCGGTCTCGAACACCGACTGGCCGAGCGTGAGCTCGACGCGGTGAAGCAGCCGCCGCAGGCGCGCAAGGCCCGTCTCCCGTGGCGTCTCCGGCCACAACAGCGTCGCCATCATTTCGCGCGCGACGGCGCCCCTGGCCTCCCCGAGATAAACCAGCAGTGCAAGCCCCTTGCGCAAGGCCAGCTTGATCGGGCGGCCATCGGCGTAGACCTCGGGGAACCCGAACGTTCCCAGCGAGAAAGCCGTCATGGAAATCCCCTTCTTCCGGCCGGCGTCCCCCGGGGGACGCGCAGGGGACGGTCCGGTGGGTACGGTCGGGCCAGACCGAGCCTGCTCGCCCGCGAGCGCCCAGGCTCTGCATGCGGCACCGTCGTCCTCGGCACAATAGGAAAAACCATGTTCGCACGCCTCGCAATCCTGCTCTACGCCCTCGTGAGCTATGCCATCTTCACGGTTTCGTTTCTCTATGCGCTCGGTTTCGTCGGCAATTATGTCGTGCCGAAGTCCATCGACGTCGGCCCCGCCTCGAATTTGGGTGAGGCCATCGTCGTCAATTTGCTGCTGATGAGCCTGTTCGCCGTCCAGCACACGGTGATGGCGCGGCCGGCCTTCAAGCGATGGCTGGCTCGATTCATTCCCGCGGCCTACGAGCGCAGCACCTATGTGTTGCTCTCCAGCCTGATCCTCCTGTTGCTGTTCTGGCAGTGGCGGCCGATCCCCGTACCGGTCTGGCAGGCGAGCGGCATTGCGGCCTGGGTGCTGACCTCAGTGCATTGGCTCGGCTGGCTGATCGCCTTCGCCTCGACCCACATGATCGATCATTTCGATCTGTTCGGCTTGCGCCAGGCTCTTTTCGCGATGCGCGGCGCCGAGATGCCCGGCCAGTCGTTCCGGACCCCGCTGCTCTACAAGATCGTGCGGCATCCGATCATGCTGGGCTTTCTGCTGGCGTTCTGGGCCACGCCCGTGATGACCGAAGGTCATCTGCTGTTCGCGCTCGCCAACACCGTCTACATCCTGGTCGCATTGCAGTTCGAAGAGCGGGACCTCATCACCTTGTTCGGCGCGACCTATCAGGAGTATCGCCGGCGCGTCCCGATGCTGGTGCCGGGTCTGTTCGCACGCCGCCGCAACGAAGATCGCCGGCCTGTCGGAGCGCCGCGATGAACGCCATGTTCCCCCTTCCCGCAATGGCGGTAGATGCGGCCACCTTCGCCGATACGCTCGATGGGCTCGACATCGGCCTGTATCTCGTCGCCGCGGATGCGCGTCTCATTCACGCCAATGCGGCCGGGCGCGCCATTCTGATTGCGCACGACATCCTGCGCGAAACTCGCGGCCACCTCACCGCCTGCGATGGCGCGGCCAACCAGACCCTGCAACGGCTGTTCGCGGCGCCCCGGCCGGCCCGCGAAACGGCGGTGCCGATGATCGGCACCGACGGGCAGCGCTACGTCGCCCATGCTCTGCCGCTGGCATCGGAAACGCGCCTGTTCGCGGATGAAGCTTGCCGCGCCTCGGCCGCCCTGTTCGTTCGCAAGGCGGCGCTGACCATACCGCCGTGCTCCGACGTGATCGGCCAGGTCTTCCGGCTGACGCCGACCGAATTGCGCGTCCTGCTGGCGATCGTCGAGCTCGGCGGCGTTCCCGAGGTTGCCGCGGCGTTCGGCGTCGCCGGCTCGACGATCAAGACGCATTTGCGCCGCCTGTTCGAAAAGACCGGCGCCGCACGACAGGCCGATTTCGTCAAGCTCGTCGCCGGCTATGCGACGCCGCTCAGAAGCGCTGGAGACCTGAGATGAAAGCCGTTCTGTGCCACGCGTTCACCGGACCCGGCGGTCTCAGTCTCGGTGAGATTGCCGATCCACGGCCTGCCGCCGACGAGATTCTCATTGACGTCCATGCGGCGTCGGTGAGCTTCATGGACCAGTTGCTGGTGTCCGGTCTCTACCAGATGCGGCCGCCGACGCCGTTCGTGCCCGGGACGGAAGCGGCCGGAACCGTCGTCGCGGTCGGCGACAAGGTCACCGCCTTCGCCCCCGGCGATCGCGTGGCCTGCAGCAGCTGGATCGGCGGCTACGCCGAACGGATGACGGCCAAGGAATCGAAGAGCGTGCACCTGCCGGATGGCATTGCGTTCGAAGCCGCGGCCACGGTGCTGCACAATTACGGCACCGCCTATTACGCCCTGGTGGAACGGGCGCGCGCCGAACGAGGCGAGACCGTCTTCATCACCGGCGCCGCCGGCGGCGTCGGCCTCGCCGCCGTCGATCTCGCCAGCCATCTCGGTCTGCGCGTCGTCGCCGGTATCGGCTCCGACGACAAGGCGGCCCTGGTGCGCGATTACGGGGCGAGCGAGGTCATCAATTATCGCCGCGAGGATCTGCGCGACCGCATCAAGACGATCACGGGCGGAAATGGCATCGATATCGGCTTCGACAATGTCGGCGGAACGATCTTCGAACAGATCGCCCGGCTGATGGCCTGGGACGGACGTCTGATGCCGATCGGCTTCACCGGCGGCGAGATACCGCAGATCCCGATGAACCTCCCGCTGCTGAAGAACTATTCCATCATCGGCGTATTCGCAGGCGCCTGGGCGGAGAAATTCTCCGCGGAGGCCGCGCGCATGAACGATACGCTGATGCAGATGCTGGCCGAAGGACGGATCCGTCCGCATATCGACCGCGTCCTCCCTTTGGAGGAGGCCGCGGACGCCATGCGCGCCGTGGCCAGCCGTACCGTGCAGGGAAGAATTGTGCTCAAGATCCGATAGAGTGGTGAAGGACTAGCAAGACAGGAACACGATCGTTGACAGAGATCATCATCGACAAGCGCTATTGCGGCCCTCCGAACTCCGGCAACGGCGGCTATGTCTGTGGCCGGCTCGCCCGGCACATTGCCGGACCTGCCGAGGTGACGCTGCGTGCACCGCCTCCCCTGGACACTCCGCTCGCGGCGGTCGCAACGGATGACGGCACCTGGGAGCTTCGCGACGGCGGCAAGGCGGTCGCCACCGGCCGCGCCGCGAGCGTCGAGCTCGCGCAGGTCGAGACGGCGACCTTGCCGGACGCACGCGCAGCCGAACTACGTGCGCTGTTCAGGCCGCAGGAGCATCCGCTGCCCCACTGCTTCGTTTGCGGCCCCGCACGGGCGAAGGGCGACGGCTTGCGCATCTTCGCCGGACCGCTTCGTCGTCCAGCAGGGCCTCCCGCTCTGGCCGCGAGCTGGGCTCCCGATCCGAAGCTTGTTGCCGAGGACGGCCTCGTCGCGCCCGAATTTCTCTGGTCGGCGCTCGACTGCCCCACCGGCTTTGCCTGCAATTACGATGCACGAAGCGGCAGCTTCGAGAAGACCCCGCTCCTGCTCGGACGGATGTCCGCCCGCATCGAGTCCCGCCCGCGCCCCGGCACGCCTTGCATCATCACAGCCTGGGCCACCGGCCGCGACGGCCGCAAACGCACGGCCGACGCCGCGCTTCATGACGAAGCCGGGACATTGCTGGCCGTGGCAAGTACGACGTGGATCGCGGTGGAGCGCGAGATCCAGCTCGGGCGCGGGTGATCGTTCAAGCGGGTGGATTGTCGTGGGGCGGGGTCCGCAAGGTCGACTAGACCAACGTCTTGGAGAACCCCGTCGCCAAATGGTCGATCAGTGCGCGAACCGCGCGCGGCAAGCCGCGCCGGGTGGTGAAGACGAGATGCACCATGCCGCGGTGACCGCGCCATTCCGAGAGCACATGGACGAGCTTGCCCTGCGCGAGCGCATCGCGACAGAGATGATCGGGCAACAGCGCAACACCGAGGCCGGCGACCGCAGCATCGCGCACCGCGCCGAAATCACCGCACCCCATGCGTGGCTCGTGCCTGACAATGCGCGCCTGCCCATCGTCCGTCTCCAGATGCCATTCGACCAGATTGTCCTCGTCTGACGTCGCGAGCGTCGGAAGCGCGGCAAGATCATCCGGAGTCCGCAGCCGGCTTGCCAGTTGCGGGCTCGCGACGAGGATGCGCGTGGATGTACCCAGCGACCGCATGGTGAGCGCGGCATCACCAACGAGGACAGAGCGAACGCGCAGCGCCACGTCGACCCGCTCTTCGATCAGATCGACCGGCCGGTCGATGGCGATGAGTTGCAGACGCACCTTGGGATAGCGGATCAGGAAGCTCGACGTGAGCGCGGAGATTTCCGCGACCATGCCCGTCGGGCAGCTGAAGCGAATGCGACCGTGCGGCTCGGCCTGCGCTTGCGTCACGAGCGCTTCGGCCTGCTCGGCTTCGGCCAGGATCGCACGGCAGCGCTCGTAGAACGCCTGCCCCACCTCGGTGACGCGAAAGCGCCGGCTGGATCGCTCGATCAGGCGCAGGCCAAGGCGCTCCTCGAGGCCGGCAATCCGGCGGCTGAGCTTCGATTTCGGCTCTCGCAACGCCCGTCCCGCGGCCGCGAAGCCGCCATGGCCGACCACCTCGGCAAAATAGGCAAAGTCGTTCAGATCGGTCTTCATCGTTCCTCTCATAGAACGCTGAGTACCATATTCGCTGACTACTCGCACCATCGTTCCGTAGGCATCTGCGAAGGGCAACGGCGCTTCTGCCAAATGCTTCCCAGAGGAGACGGACGATGACGAACAGGTTCAGCAACAAGGTCGTGGTGGTGACGGGCGGCACGAGCGGTATTGGCCTTGCGACCGCCAAGGCATTTGCGGCGGAAGGCGCCTCGGTGTTCATCACCGGCCGCCGCCAGGACGCGCTGGACGCCGCGGTGAAATCGATCGGCGGTCGCGTGACCGGCGTGCGCGGCGACATGGCTGACCTTGCCGACATCGACCGGCTCTACGATGCAGTCCAGCAGAAGCATCAGCAGATCGACGTGATCTTCGCCAACGCCGGCGGCGGCGAGTTCGCACCGCTCGGCGCGATCACCGAGGAGCACTATCAGCGCACCTTCGATACCAACGTGAAGGGCGTCCTCTTCACCGTCCAGAAGGCGCTGCCATTGCTCCGCGACGGCGCATCCATCGTGCTGACCGCCTCGACCACCAGCATCTCGGGCACGCCGGCCTTCAGCGTTTATTCGGCGACCAAGGCCGCCGTGCGCAATTTCGCGCGCAACTGGATCCTCGACCTTAGGGATCGGCACATCCGCGTCAACGCCATCAGCCCCGGCGTCACCGAGACGCCCGGCCTGAACCATCTGTTCGGCGCCGGTGAGCAGGCAGAAGGCACCAAGTCCTATCTCGCCGGCCTCATCCCGACCGGCCGCGTCGGCCAGCCCGAGGAGATAGCCAAGGCCGTGCTGTTCCTGGCATCGGACGAGGCGAGCTTCGTCAACGGCGTCGAGCTGTTCGTCGACGGCGGTCAGGCCCAGATCTGAAGCGCGAACCCGCGCCTGCCTCAGCCCCACCCTTTCAAATTGGAGACGTCCCATGACCCAGACCCATGAATCGACGGATCGAATCCACGAACTGCTTCGTCGCAATCTTCAGGAAGTTTTCGGCGAAGGCGACGCCAAGCGCCGCCGCGCCGTAATCGACGAGCTCTGGACGGAGAACGCTGTCCTCTATGTACCGCCCGGTGTCGTTGTCGGCCGCGCGGCAATCGACAAGTTCGCAGGCGAGCTCCGTGCCACGCATCCCCACTTCGTCTACACGCCGACGAGCGAGCCGCAGGCGCTTCACAACGCGGGGCGCCTGGCCTGGGGATCGGGTCCGCGCGGCGAAGCCCCGGACTACACCGGCTGGGACGTGATCATTGTGGAGGACGGCAGGATCGCTGCGCTCTACGTCTTCCTCGACCAGCCCGGGACGTGAACGTAAACTTCGCAACCCGTTTGTAGGGCGGATTAGCCGCAGGCGTAATCCGCCGCCTCAGCTTCCACAGAGACGGACGAACAGGGGTGGGTTACGCCTTCGGCTAACCCACCCTCCGAGAATGACACAGAGCGCGATCCACTTTGCCCACTATGTGGAGTGCCGCCAGGCATCGCGAGCGTTGAACCCGTGTACGATCAAAGATACCCTCGAAAATCTTCGTCCGGCAAAAACAAGATCAAGGGGGCGTCATGGTTCGCAAGTTGACGGCATCTGCAATCGTTGCCACGAGCGTGTGGATCGCCGGCGTCGCAAATGTCGAGGCGCAGCAACCTGAGTTCAGCGCCCCTGACCTGGTCCTCGTCAATGGAAAGATCCTGACGCTGGACGATCGATCGACGGTCACGGAGGCGGTCGCCGTCGCGGATGGCAAGATCCTCGCAACGGGGACCAGTTCTTCGATGAGGGCACTTGCCGGCGCCAGCACCCGCGTGCTCGATGTCGCCGGCAAGACCGTCATTCCTGGATTGATCGATACACACGCTCACTTCAAGGCCGCCGGTCTTGGCGACTATGTCGTCATCATGGGCCGCGCCAAGACGGTCGCGGAGGCACTCGATGCCATCAAGGCATTCGCTGCGAAGAAGAAGCCCGGCGAGTGGATCATCGGCGGCGCATGGCATCCGCCGTCGCAATTGGCCGAGAAGCGCTACCTAACGCGGCAGGAGATCGACAGCGCGGCTCCCAACAATCCGGTCTATCTTCGCACCGTCGGGCATTTCTCGATGGCGAACACCATGGCCCTGCAGCGGGTCGGGGTCGACAAGACCACCGGGGATCCGAGCGGTGGAAAGTTCGAGCGCGACGCAGCCGGCGAACTGACCGGCGTGCTCGAGGAGACCGCGATCGATCGGGTCGAGAAGGCCGTCCCGCCCTGGACGGAAGACGACGAAATCCGGCAATTCACCATTGCCGAAGGCGTGCTCAACAGCTTCGGTATCACGAGCGTGGTCGAAGGCGCGACGGAAGCGCGCGATATCCGTACGCTGCAGAAGCTTGCCGCAGCCGGGAAAGCCACCTTGCGCACCGGCGTGATGTTTCGACCGGAGCCCCCGGCCGATCTGACAGCATGGGAAGCGATCATGGCGGGCAATGGAGCCTCGTCGGGTTTCGGCGACGATTGGCTGAAGTTCGCCGGCATCAAGATCTTCTACGACGGCGGCATGACGCTGAAGACGGCGCTCATGCGCGACGTCTATCCCGATTCACACGACAACTATCACGGGGTTACACAGCAGACGCCCGAGCGGCTGAAGCAACTCGTCTCCATCTGCAACCGGTATGACTGGCGGGTCGGTGTTCACGTGGTGGGCGACCTCGGCATCGACCAGGTGCTCGATGCCTTCGAGGCGGCGGACAAGGAGAAATCGATCCGCGACCGTCGCTTCGTCCTCATTCACGCCAGCCTGATCCGGCCGGAACAGATGGAGCGTGCGCAGAAGCTGGGAGCCCGCGTCGATTTCCAGAACGCTTTCATGTGGGACAAGGCAGCGACCGTTGAACGATTTTTGGGGAAGGCGACCGCCGACCGCGCCGTGCCGACCAGGACGCTGATCGAAAAAATGGGGATCAACAGCCTCGGAGCCGGCACGGATTTTCCCGTCAACCCGATCAACCCCTTCCTCAACATGTACGTCATGGTGACCAGGAAGGACCCCAACGGAATCGTCTACGGCGCGGCAGAAGCCATCACGCGCGAGCAGGCCCTGCGTCTCTACACCAGCGCGGCGTCGCGCTACACGTTCGAGGAAGCGCGCAAAGGCACCATCGAGCCCGGAAAGCTCGCGGACATGGTGGTGCTCTCTGCGGACTACACCGCCGTGCCGGAGGACCAGATCAAGGACATCAAGGCAGACATGACGCTCGTGGGCGGCAAGGTTGTGTTTCAGCGCTGACGTCGTTCGCCGACCAGCAGGCAGTGCCGTAGGGTGGGCAAAGGCGCGCGAGCGCCATGCCCACGATCTCTCATTGATCGCACTCAGAACGTGGGCACGCTTCCGCCTTCGCTCTCCGAGCTACGGCGGACAAGTCGCTTTGCTCACCCACCAAGACCTGCGCGTGACGCGACCTACGCGCCGCCCTGCTCCACCATCCCCTGCAGCCGCACCAGCTCTCCCTCGAGATCGCGCTCGACATCCGCGGCGCGGATCTCCAGCACTCGATAGTCCCGCGCCTCCAGCCAGGCCCGCCGCGACGCGCGGTCGGCGGCAATCGCCTCGCCCTCGCCCGGGTTGACCAGCTCGATCGCGATCCGGTGCGGGAAGGAAACGAAATCCGGGATGTGGCGCCCCACCGGGGTCTGGCGCTTGAACTCGCCGGCGAAGCGGCGGTCGCGGGTCAGGGCCTGCCAGAGCAGGCGCTCGGCATCGGTCGGGTTGCGGCGAAGCAGGCGGGCGAGACCGCGCACGGTCGAGCCGCTGTCGGAGGCGCCGCCGCCCTGGCCATGCTCGGCGAGCAGCGCGCGCAGCCGCGTGGCCTGCTCGCCGTCGAGCACGCCGCCCTTGGCCGGGCCCTTGCGCCCCTCAGCGATCGCCATCACCACCCCGTGCAGGGTGTGCATGTCCTGCTTGGTCGGCTCCATCCGGCTGAAGATGTTGCGCAAGTTCACCAGCATGGTGTCGCGCTTCTCGGCAGGGCGCAGGAATTCCACCTTGTCGAGCTCGCGGATGAGGTTGTCGAAGAAGGCCTGCATCTGGTGCTGCGAGGCGCGCTCTGATCGCTCGGGCATGGCGTGCGGCAGCTCGCCCGAGGTCGCGCGCTTGAACCATTCGTAGCCGACCAGCAGCACGGCCTGGGCGAGGTTGAGCGAGGCGAAGCCCGGATTGACCGGGAAAGTGATGATGCGGTTGGAGAGCCCGACCTCCTCGTTGGTTAGGCCCCAGCGCTCCCGGCCGAACAGGATACCGCACTTGCCGCCGGTCGCGACGTGCCCGGCGATCTCGCTGGCCGCGGCCTCCGGCCCGACCACCGGCTTGGCCTGGTCGTGGGGGCGCGCGGTGGTGGCGAACAGGAGGTCGAGGTCGGCGACCGCCTGCTCCACCGTGTCGAACAATTCGACCTTTTCCAGAATGTGGTCGGCGCCGGCGGCGGCGCGCTGGGCGGCGATGTTGGGCCAGCCGTCCCGGGGGTTGACGATGCGCAGGGCACCCAGGGCAAAATTGCCCATGGCGCGCGCGGCCATGCCGATGTTTTCCCCGAGCTGCGGCTCGACCAGGATCACGATGGGACCGTCGAGGGAAAGGCCCTCCTTGCTTCTGTCAGTCCCCGACATCTCGCTCCGCTTTCACACTGTCTCTCAAGGCCCTGGCACGGCCGTCTTAGGAATTGATTCAACATCAGCCGCGACCGCCCGGCCCCGTCCGCCTGTCGTTTGCCTGTCCTGAGGAAATTCTCAAGGGAAATAACGGGTTGGATTCGATTTTTGAATCTCTTCCGGATCGTCGGCCGCGGCCCCGCCGGGGGACCGCTTCCCGCCCCCCATCTGCGGGGGCTGGATCGGCTAAAAGTGCATAATCCCTTGGCTTTCGCCCGCCGCGCGGCGGTGCTAAGAGGCGGCGGATATTCACGTGGCGCACCGAGAAGCGTCGTTCCCAAGAGGGCTTCCCCGATCATGGCAAAAATCAAGGTATCCAATCCCGTCGTCGAACTCGATGGCGACGAGATGACCCGGATCATCTGGCAGTACATCAAGGACAAGCTGATCACGCCGTTCCTGGATGTCGAACTGATGTATTTCGACCTGGGCATGGAGTACCGCGACCACACCAACGATCAGGTCACGATCGACGCGGCCGAGGCCATCAAGAAGGTCGGCGTCGGCGTCAAGTGCGCCACCATCACCCCCGACGAGGCCCGGGTGAAGGAGTTCAACCTCAAGCAGATGTGGAAGTCGCCGAACGGCACTATCCGCAACATCCTCGGTGGCGTGATCTTCCGCGAGCCGATCATCTGCAAGAACGTGCCGCGCCTGGTTCCCGGCTGGACCAAGCCGATCATCATCGGCCGCCACGCCTATGGCGACCAGTACCGCGCCACCGATTTCAAGTTCCCGGGCAAGGGCACCCTGTCGATGAAGTTCGTCGGCGAGGACGGCACCGTGATCGAGAAGGAAGTGTTCAAGGCGCCCGGCGCCGGCGTCGCCATGGAGATGTACAATCTCGACGACAGCATCATCGACTTCGCCCGCGCCTCGCTGAACTACGGCCTGCTGCGCAACTACCCGGTCTATCTGTCGACCAAGAACACGATCCTCAAGGTCTATGACGGCCGCTTCAAGGACATCTTCCAGGACATCTACGACCGCGAGTTCAAGAAGGAATTCGAGGCCAAGGGCCTGACCTACGAGCACCGCCTGATCGACGACATGGTGGCCTCGGCGCTGAAATGGTCCGGCGGCTATGTCTGGGCCTGTAAGAACTACGACGGCGACGTGCAGTCCGACACGGTCGCCCAGGGCTACGGCTCGCTCGGCCTGATGACCTCGGTGCTGCTCACCCCCGACGGCAAGACCGTCGAAGCGGAAGCCGCCCACGGCACGGTGACCCGCCACTACCGCGAGCACCAGAAGGGCAAGGAGACCTCGACCAACTCGATCGCGTCGATCTTCGCCTGGACCCGTGGCCTCGCTCACCGCGCCAAGCTCGACAACAATGCCGAGCTCGCCAAGTTCGCCAACACGCTGGAGAAGGTCTGCGTCGACACCGTCGAGGCCGGCTACATGACCAAGGACCTCGCGCTGCTGGTCGGCGCCGACCAGCGCTGGCTTTCGACCACCGGCTTCCTGGACAAGGTCGCCGAGAACCTGACCAAGGAACTGGCGTAAGCCGTCCGCAATTTCGCCCGACTGGGCCGGACATCATCACGGGCCGCGCAACCGCGCGGCCCGTTTCTTTTTGAGACCTTGCGCGGAGATGCGACCATGTCGATCAAGCTTGCCGTCCCCTGCCTGATGCTGCTCGCGGCCCTGATCGGGCCGGCCGGGGCTGCCGAGCCACTCCCGGCGGCCATCGCCGCACCTGGCGAGAGCCTCGTGCTCAGCGTCCACGCCGAGGGCGCACAGGTCTATGAGTGCAAGGCCGCCAGCGACGGCAAGCTCGCCTGGGTCTTCCGCGAACCGATCGCGACGCTGCTGTCCGAAGGCAAGACGGTCGGCCGCCACTATGCCGGCCCGAACTGGGAGCTCACTGATGGCAGCGCGGTCACCGCCAAGGCCGCTGGCAACGCGCCGGGCGCGACCGCGGCCGATATTCCCTGGCTGAAGCTGGAGGTCACCGCCCGTCGCGGCAGCGGAACGCTGATGCCCGTCACCACGGTCCAGCGCATCAACACCCATGGCGGCAAGCTCGACGGCGCCTGCGACAAGGCGGGTGAGTTCAGAAGCGCGCCCTATTCCGCCGACTATGTCTTCCTGAAGAAGGGCTGACCGCGGGACCGATTGGTAAACGCTTCCTATCGATTCCGACGCACTACCGCTGCGCCCCTTTACGATGCCCTCACAAGGCACATCTAAGGGTTGTTTCGAGACACAAGGAACAACTCCGTGACGACCAACCTCGCTCTCGTCCTTATCGGACTCGCTCTGGTCCCCTACGCGGTGCCTGCGCTGATGCCGACCTGGCGATGGTGGCTGGCGGTAACGTGCATCTTCGGCAGCCCTTTGGCAGCACTGTGGATCCAGCACTGGATCGTATCGTCCCGCCTCAACTACAATGAGGGGCCGGGCGGCGGACTCGGAGTTGCATTTTGGGCGCTCGTCACCACCGGATTCGTAACCGGTGTTGTCGTCCGCGGCTTTACCCTGCTCTTCGCGGCTTATGGGCTCCGATTGCGCTACGTTCTGGCGGTCGGCATTCTGGGATTTTCGATCGTGCCCGCCCTGATCGTCGTCCCGACATGGTGGCATGATTGGAAGATGCGGCCCGCCTCGGAGGCTTGCCGGGCCGCAACGTTTCGCGTGTCGGTCGCCGATGCCGCTCTCTCAATTCCGGCCACATCATTCTGGAACATCTATCTCGGCAGGACTTCCAGCCGGGATGCATATTACCTCGAGAGCAATATCAGCCAGCGGGAGTTCTGTAATGCGAGCGATGATGGCCGACGTCCGGTCAGGGCCACGAACATATGGCTCCGATTGCGCAACTTCGGACTGGTGACGCCGGCGCTATGCACCGGGCCTGTCGCGGACTGGGCCAAGACCTATTGCAACGCTCATGAAGCGGCTAAGCGCGGCGGAGATGACAAGATCGACTTCCCACTCAACATTTACCTGTTTGCGCCGGACGAGGTGATCTTGGGTGAGTTTGGGGGAACACGCTCGACCTACCAGGATTCCCTCAAGGCTACACCGCAGTCAGGGGATGTCTTTGTCACATCAGACGCGTCTTCGGGGACGGAGCCCCTCACCTTTAGCTGTCACCAAATCAACACCGGCTATTGGTGCGGCGCCTTTTACTCATGGCGCGGCGGGACCCATCTCGGCTACACGTTCCAATCATCGCGTGAGGAGATTGCTGCGCGCGGCAGCAGGATCGATGCCGAGACTCACAAGTTTCTGTCGGGCTTTGAGCCGCGCTGAGCTGATGTGACGTGCTACACTTCTTGACCAGGCCACGCGTTCCAGCACAAGGAGATCCTTTCCATGCTCTTCATGGTGATCGAGCGTTTCAAAGACCGCGATCCCATCCCGGTCTACCGGCGCGTGCGCGACGAGGGCGTCAAGTTTCCGGACGGCCTGAGATATCACGGCAGCTGGATCGAGCCGAATTTCGACCGCTGCTTCCAGTTGATGGAATGCGACGACGCCCGCCTGCTGCAGGAATGGGTGCTGAACTGCCAGGGCGACGGCATGACTTTCGAGATCGTGCCTGTGGTGCCCAGCAAGGAGACACGCGAGGTCGTCGCGCCCTTCCTCGACCGCAACTAGGCGCTACGCGGGCGGTCCCTCTTCCTGTTCTCCCTGCGCCAACTCCGCCAGCGCGAGGTCGCCGGTGTCGGCGAGCCGTGCCTTGGCGGTGGTGTGGACGTGATCGGCCAGCGTCGGCATGCGCGCGATCAGGGCGTGAAAATCCTGGGCGTCGAGCACGAGCAGGCGCGTCTTTCGCGTCGCGGTCACCGTGCCGCTGCGTTTTGTTTTGTGCAGCAGCGCGATTTCGCCGAAGAACGTGCCGTCGGCAAGCCGCACATGCTGGCTCGGCAGCGCGATCTCGACCTCGCCCGCGGTGATGAAATACATCGACGAGGCCGTATCGCCCCGCCGCACCAGCACCTCGCCCTGCTCGATGGTGCGCGCCCGCAGGAGCCGCATGATGTCGGCGATCTCCGCGGCCGACAGATGCGAGAACAGCGGCACCCGTGCCAGCATGCCCCAGGTGACGACGAAATCGCGCCGCTTCACCTCTTCGGCGAAGGCGGTGGAGATGATCGCGACCGGCAGCGCGATCATGGCGAAGCCCGACATGATGGCGAAGGTGGAAATCAGCTTGCCGAGCGGCGTCACCGGAACGACGTCGCCATAGCCGACGGTGCCGAGCGTCACGATCGCCCACCACATCGCGTCCGGAATGGTGCCGAGCTTGCTGGGCTGCACGTCGCGCTCGATGGCATAGAGCAGCGAGGCGAAGGTCAGGACCGCGCCGATCAGGATGACGATGCAGCCGATCAGCGCCCGCCGCTCGGCATGCACGGCGGCGAGCAGCGAGCGCATCGCCGGCGAGTACCTTATCAGCTTGAAGAACGGCAGCACGCCAAGCGCCGCCAGCGTCGCGTGCCCGCCGGTGGCAAGCACGATCGAGGCGGGCAGGAACGCCATGAGGTCGATCAGGCCGAGCGCCGAGAACACGTAGCCGAGCCGGTCGGACAGCGCCGATCCCTTGCGCTGGGTGTGTCCCGCCACGGTCCACAGCCGCGCCAGATATTCCAGCGCGAACACGATCAGGGACAGGATGGTGACGGCTTCGAACGGCGTGCCGAATCGTGCGTCGAGCTCCGGCACCGAGGTCAGGATCATCGTGAGGACGTTGAGCACGATGACCCCGATGATGAACTTGATGAAGCGCGACCCGGCCGAATAGGCCAGCGGATCGTGCTCCAGCAATTCATAGAGGCGATCCCTGAGATCGGGATCGCGAAGCCCACGCCCTCGCGGACCAGGGCGCATGGCGCTCAAGCGCCTGCCATCGCTTTTTCGATCGCCGCCAGCGCCTCGGTCGCCTTGGCGCCGTCGGGGCCGCCGGCCTGGGCCATGTCGGGCCGGCCGCCGCCGCCCTTGCCGCCGAGCGCCTCGGAGGCGACGCGGACCAGGTTCACCGCGTTGAAGCGCGCGGTGAGGTCGGCGGTGACGCCGACGACGACGCCAGCCTTGCCGTCCTCGGTGACGCCGACGATGGCGACGACGCCGGAGCCGATCTGCTTCTTGGCCTCGTCGGCAAGGCTCTTGAGATCCTTCATCTCGATGCCCTCGACCGCGCGCGCCATCAGCTTGACGTCGCCGACCTCGCGCACGCCGCTCGCTGCGCCGGTGCTTCCGGCCGAAGCGCCGCCGCCCATCGCCAGCCTCTTGCGGGCGTCGGACAGTTCGCGCTCGAGCTTCTTGCGCTCCTCCATCAGCGCGGCGATGCGCGCCGGCACGTCGTCGATCGAGGTGCGCAGCTCGCTTGCCGCGGTCTTCGCCAGCGCCATGGTCTCGTTGGCATGTCTTCGCGCGTAGTTGCCGGTCAAGGCCTCGATGCGGCGCACGCCGGAGGCGACAGCGCTCTCGCCGGTCAGCGTGATCAGGCCGATATCGCCGGTGCGCCGCACATGGGTGCCGCCGCAGAGCTCGACCGACCAGCCGAGCGCGTTTGCGCCGCGCTCGCGCGCGGTCCGGCCCATCGAGACGACGCGGACCTCGTCGCCGTATTTCTCGCCGAACAGCGCACGCGCCCCGGCTTCGCGGGCCTCGTCCACGCCCATCACGCGGGTAGTGACCTCGTCATTCTCAAGCACCACGTTGTTGGCGATGTCCTCGACGCGGGCCAGTTCTTCCGGCGTGATCGGCTTCTGATGCACGAAGTCGAAGCGCAGCCGGTCAGGCGCGACCATCGAGCCGCGCTGGGCGATGTGGTCGCCGAGCACCTGGCGCAGCGCCTCGTGAATGAGATGCGTCGCCGAGTGATGCGCGCGGATCGACGAGCGGCGTCCGTGATCCACTTCGAGCTGCAGCGCGGTGCCGAGCTTCAGCTCGCCGCCCTCGACCGTGCCGACATGCACGAAGAAATCGCCGAGCTTCTTCTGCGTATCGGTGACGCGGAACTTGATGCCGCCCTCGCCCGTCAGCACGCCGGTGTCGCCGACCTGGCCGCCGGATTCCGCGTAGAACGGCGTCTGGTTCAGCACGATCGCGCCGGTCTCGCCGGCCTTGAGGCTCGCGACCTCAGCACCGTCCTTCACCAGCGCGGAGACGACGCCTTCGGCGCTCTCGGTCTCGTAACCCAAAAATTCGGTGGCACCGAGCTTCTCGCGCAGCGGGAACCAGATCGCTTCCGAGGCAGCTTCCCCCGAGCCCTTCCAGGACTCGCGCGCCTTGGCCTTCTGCCGCTCCATCGCGTCGGTGAAGGACGCCTGGTCGACGCCGATGCCGCGCGACTTCAGCGCGTCCTGCGTCAGATCGAGCGGGAAGCCGTAGGTGTCGTACAGCGTGAAGGCGACGTCGCCGTCGAACATGTCGCCCTTTTTCAAGGACGCCGACTTCTCGTCGAGGATCGCGAGCCCGCGCGAAAGCGTCTTGCGGAAGCGGGTCTCTTCCAGCCGCAGCGTTTCCTCGATCAGGTTTTCCGCGCGCATCAAATCGGGATAGGCCTGGCCCATCTCGCGGACCAGCGCCCAGACCAGCCGGTGCATCAGCGGCTCCTTGGCGCCGAGCAGCTGCGCATGGCGCATCGCGCGGCGCATGATCCGGCGCAGCACGTAGCCGCGGCCCTCGTTCGAGGGTAGCACGCCGTCCGCGACCAGGAAGGCCGAGGAGCGCAAATGGTCGGCGATGACGCGGAACGAGGCCACGGTCTGCTCGTTCGGCCCGCTGCCGAGCGCGGACGACGTCGCGTCGATCAAATGGCGGAACAGATCGGTCTCGAATACGCTGTCGACGCCCTGCATGATGCAGGCCATGCGCTCGAGGCCCATGCCGGTGTCGATCGAGGGACGCGGCAGGTCCACGCGCTCCTCCTTCGTCACCTGCTCATATTGCATGAACACGAGATTCCAGAATTCGAGGAAGCGGTCGCCGTCCTCTTCCGGCGAGCCCGGAGGTCCGCCCCAGATGTGATCGCCGCGGTCGATGAAGATCTCCGAGCACGGGCCGCACGGGCCGGTATCGCCCATCGCCCAGAAATTGTCCGAGGTCGGGATGCGGATGATGCGGTCGTCGGAGAAGCCGGCGATCTTCTTCCAGAGCCCGTGCGCCTCGTCGTCGGTGTGGTAGACGGTGACGAGCAGCTTGTCCTTCTTCAGCCCGTATTCTTTGGTGATGAGCTTCCAGGCCAGCTCGATCGCGCGCTCCTTGAAATAGTCGCCGAACGAGAAGTTACCGAGCATTTCGAAGAAGGTGAGATGGCGCGCGGTGTAGCCGACATTGTCGAGGTCGTTGTGCTTGCCGCCGGCGCGCACGCATTTCTGCGAGGTGGTGGCGCGCTGATAGGGGCGCTTCTCGACGCCGGTGAAGACGTTCTTGAACTGCACCATGCCGGCATTGGTGAACATCAACGTCGGATCGTTGCGCGGCACCAATGGCGAGGACGACACGATCTCGTGGCCGTTCTCGGCAAAGAAGTTCAGAAAGGTCGACCTGATCTCGTTGACGCCGCTCATGTTCATCCAATCGGGTGTGCTAGAGCATGATCCGGAAAAGTGTGAAGCGGTTTTCCGAAAAGATCATGCTCAAACAAAGAGCTAAAGTGCGATGCCTCTCATCGCGCTTCAGGACCCGCTACTCGCCATCCAAACCTGACATTAAGGCTGATATCTGCGGGCCAAAGCGCTTTTAGACAAGGCCAGCTTTCCTGTCCAGAAACTGTGCAAGCAGATGTGCAAGCAGATCAGTGGGTTGCCGCAGGCGCGTCATCCCGCGCGCAATCCCGTTGAAAGGCCTTGATGCCGCGTTGACAGGCTTGGCCGCGGTGTGGTCTGTACCCATCTGTATCGTACGGCCACGTCGGGAGAGACCGGCTAGGTAGCCGGCGCCGAAGGAGCAACCGCCCCGGAAACTCTCAGGCAAAAGGACCGCGTGGCTTTGACGACATCTGGAAAGAGGCGCTGACGGGCAGATACCTTTTAAGGAAGGTTTGCCCGGACCAGCGTCCGCCGACGGGATAATACTCTCAGGCACAGCGACAGATGGGGCTTCGACCGGTTTGTCTCGGGGAATCGTCCCCGGGGAACCGCCGAGGGCCCCTGCAGATGCTCGTACGCGACGACAAAGACTCCCTGAAACATACGCCCCTTCATGGGCTTCATGTGTCCCTCGGCGGCAAGATGGTGCCGTTCGCGGGCTATGACATGCCGGTGCAATACCCCGCCGGAGTGCTCAAGGAGCACCTCCATACCCGATCCGCCGCCGGCCTGTTCGACGTCTCCCATATGGGCCAGATCGCGCTCCGGCCGAAATCCGGCAAGGTGGAAGACGCCGCCCGCGCGCTGGAGCGGCTGGTGCCGCAGGACATCGTGGCGATCGCGCCGGGACGGCAGCGCTATGCCCAGTTCACCAATCCGGATGGCGGCATCCTCGACGATCTCATGGTCGCCAATTTCGGCGACCACCTGTTCCTGGTCGTCAACGCCGCCTGCAAGGACGCCGACGAGGCGCATCTGCGCGCGAATCTCTCCGGTGACTGCATCATCGATTCGCTCGCCGACCGCGCGCTGGTCGCCCTTCAGGGGCCGAAAGCCGAAGCGGCGCTGGCGAAATTGTGTGCAGGGGCACCGTCCATGAAATTCATGGATGCCGGCCCGCACAAGGTGGCGGGCATCGACTGCTTCGTCTCGCGCTCCGGCTACACCGGCGAGGACGGTTTCGAGATCTCGGTGCCGGCTGCCGATGCCGAACGCCTCGCCAAGCTGCTGCTGGACAATCCCGACGTGCAGCCGATCGGCCTCGGGGCCCGCGACAGCCTGCGTCTGGAGGCCGGTCTCTGCCTCTACGGCCACGACATCGACACCGCGACGACGCCGGTCGAAGCCGCGCTGGAATGGTCGGTGCAGAAGAGCCGCCGGACCGGAGGCGCCCGCGCCGGCGGTTTCCCGGGGGCTGAAAAGATTCTCGCTCATTTCGACAATGGTGCATCGCGCCGTCGCGTCGGCCTGCGCGCCGAGGGCCGCGCACCGGTGCGCGAGGGCGCGCTGCTGTTCGCGGATGACGCAGGCGGCGAGCCGATCGGACAAGTCACCTCGGGCGGCTTCGGCCCGAGCCTGAGCGCCCCGATGGCGATGGGCTACGTGCCCACCGCATCGAGCGCGCTTGGCACGAAACTCTTCGCCGAGGTGCGCGGGCAACGCCTGCCGCTTACCGTCGCCGCCATGCCCTTCGTCAAGAACACCTACAAGCGCTGAGGATTTGAAATGACAACGACGCTGTACACCTCCGATCACGAATGGCTGGCGATCGACGGCGATGTCGCGACCGTCGGCATCACCGACTACGCCCAGCAGCAGCTCGGCGACGTCGTGTTCGTCGAACTGCCCAAGGTCGGCCGAAGCTTGAAGAAGGCGGAAGCGGCCGCCGTCGTCGAATCCGTCAAGGCGGCGTCCGACGTGTACGCGCCAATTACCGGCGAGGTGCTCGAGACCAATGCCGAGCTCGCGGCCGAGCCGGCCTTGGTGAACTCCGACGCGCAGGGCAAGGCGTGGTTCTTCAAGATCAAGATTGCCGACAAGAGCGAGCTCGGCGGCCTGATGGATGAGGCTGCGTACAAGGCACACACGGCGTGAGATGAAGCCAATAGCCGCCCCATACTCGGTGTCATCACCCGCCTTGTGCGCACTGCGCACTGGGGCGGGTGATCCAGTACGCCGCGGCTTCTCGGCTCTAGCACTACTGCCTGCGTCTACTGGATGCCCCGCCTTCGCGGGGCATGACGGCGACAACGAAATCTAGCGAGGACCCATGATGACCGCGCACCGCAAATCCAACGGCGACACCACCGCCAGCTTCGTTCGCCGCCACATCGGCCCCTCCGCGCGCGATGTCGGCGCGATGCTCGAGACCGTCGGCGCCAAGAGCGTCGATGCGCTGATGGCGGAGACGCTGCCGGCTTCGATCCGTCAGGCCGCTCCGCTCGATCTCGGCAAGCCGCTCAGCGAGACTGAAGCCATCGCGCATATGGCCGAGCTGGCGCGTCAGAACCAGGTCTTCACCTCGCTGATCGGCCAAGGCTATTCCGGCACGATTTTGCCCGCGGTGATCCAGCGCAACATCCTGGAAAACCCGGCCTGGTACACCGCCTACACGCCCTACCAGCCCGAGATCAGCCAGGGCCGGCTGGAAGCGCTGATCAACTTCCAGACCATGATCTGCGACCTCACCGGGCTCGACGTCGCCAACGCCTCGCTGCTGGATGAAGCCACCGCCGCGGCCGAGGCCATGGCGCTGGCGGAGCGGCACTCCCAGGTGAAGGCGCAAGCCTTCTTCGTCGACAAGGACGTGCATCCGCAAACGCTGGCGGTGATGCGCACCCGCGCCGAGCCGCTCGGCTGGACGCTGATCGTTGGCGATCCCCTCACCGATCTCGACAAGGCGGACGTGCTCGGCGCGCTGCTGCAATATCCGGGCTCCTCGGGCGCGGTCCGTGACCTCAGGCCCGCCATCACCGCACTGAAGGCCAAGGGCGCGCTCGCGATCGTCGCCGCCGACCTGCTCGCCCTCACCCTGCTGGCATCGCCCGGCGAGCTCGGCGCCGACATCGCGATCGGCTCGGCGCAGCGTTTTGGCGTGCCGATGGGCTATGGCGGGCCGCACGCGGCCTACATGGCGGTGCGCGATGCGCTCAAGCGCTCGCTGCCCGGCCGCATTGTCGGCCTCTCCGTGGATTCGCGCGGCGCGCCGGCCTACCGGCTTGCGCTGCAGACCCGCGAGCAGCACATCCGCCGCGAGAAGGCGACGTCCAACATCTGCACCGCGCAGGTGCTGCTGGCCGTGATCGCCTCGATGTATGCGGTCTATCACGGCCCCGAGGGCCTGGCGCAGATCGCGCGCAACGTGCACCGCCGCACCGCCGTGCTCGCGAGCGGCCTGCGCAAGCTCGGCTTTGCGCTGGCGTTCGAAACCTTCTTCGACACGATCAGCGTCGATGCCGGCGGCAAGCGCGCCGAGATCGTCGCACGCGCGGCGGGCGAAAAGATCAATCTCGGCGTCGGTGAAACCGCGTTGCGCATTGCGCTCGACGAGACCACGACGCCGGCGACGGTCGAAGCGGTCTGGCGCGCGTTTGGCGGCACGCTCGCCTATGCCGAGATCGACGCGGAGACGCGCGAGGCGCTGCCGGACGATTTGAAGCGCACCACCGAATTCCTCACCCATCCCGTGTTCCACGCGCATCGTTCGGAAACCGAGATGCTGCGCTACATGCGCAAGCTGTCAGATCGCGACCTCGCGCTCGACCGCGCCATGATCCCGCTGGGATCCTGCACCATGAAGCTGAACGCGACCACCGAGATGATGCCGCTGACCTGGCCGGAATTTGCGACGCTGCACCCGTTCGTGCCGCACGAGCAGGCGGCTGGCTATCACGCGCTGTTCGCGCGTCTCGAGAAGTGGCTGTGCGACATCACCGGCTATGACGCGATCTCGCTGCAGCCGAATTCGGGCGCGCAGGGCGAATATGCCGGACTTCTTGCCATTCGCGGCTATCATGCCGCGCGCGGGCAGAGCCACCGCAAGATCTGCCTGATCCCCTCCTCCGCCCACGGCACCAATCCGGCCTCGGCCGCGATGGTCGGCATGGACGTGGTGGTGGTCGCCTGCGAGAAGAACGGCGACGTCGACGTCAATGATCTCCGCGCCAAGGCGGAGAAGCATTCGAACGACCTCGCGGCGGTGATGATCACCTACCCCTCGACGCATGGCGTGTTCGAGGAGCATATCCGCGAGATCTGCGACATCGTGCATGGCCATGGCGGCCAGGTGTATCTCGACGGCGCCAACCTCAACGCGCAGGTCGGCCTCTCCAGGCCCGGCGATTACGGCGCCGATGTCAGCCATCTCAATCTGCACAAGACCTTCTGCATCCCGCATGGCGGCGGCGGCCCCGGCATGGGCCCGATCGGCGTCAAGTCGCATCTCGCGCCGTTCCTGCCCGGTCACCCCGCAGCGCGAGCCGAAGCCCCGGTCGGTCCGGTCTCGGCCGCGCCGTTCGGCTCGGCCTCGATCCTGACGATCTCCTACATCTACATCCTGATGATGGGCGGCGAAGGCCTGAAGCGCGCGACCGAGATCGCGATCCTCAACGCCAATTACATCGCAGCCCGCCTCGATGCGCACTTCCCGGTGCTCTACAAGAACGCGAAGGGCCGCGTCGCGCACGAGTGCATCGTCGATCCCCGGGCGCTGAAGACGACGTCCGGCGTGACGGTGGACGACATCGCCAAGCGCCTGATCGATTACGGCTTCCACGCCCCGACCATGAGCTTCCCGGTGCCGGGCACGCTGATGATCGAGCCGACCGAATCGGAATCGAAGGCGGAGCTGGATCGTTTTTGCGACGCCATGATCGCGATCCGGAAGGAGATCGCGGAGGTCGAAGCCGACCGCTTCAAGATCGAGGCCTCGCCGCTGCGTCACGCCCCGCACACCGTGCACGACATCGCGGACGACGATTGGAATCGGGCCTACAGCCGCTCGGAGGGTTGCTTCCCCGCCGGCGTGTCCCGCACCGACAAATACTGGTGCCCGGTCGGCCGCGTCGACAACGTCTACGGCGACCGCAACCTGGTCTGCTCGTGCCCGCCGGTCGAGGATTACGCACAGGCGGCGGAGTGAGGCCACAGTCATTGTATCGGCGAGGTGAAGCGGACCGGCGTCGACTTCCACACCGTGAAGTCGGTGGTCGAATACAAGGCGACGATCCACTTCGATGAGGGCATCGACGTCTGCGTGCGCGTCGCCAAGATCGGCCGCTCCTCGATTACGCTGCTGCTTGCGATCTTCGCCAAGGGATCCGACGACCTTCGCGCCACCGGAGAGATCATCTGGGTGGCGACAGATCGGAAGACGCATCAATCGGTCGCGGTGGAAGAATCTTTGCGGGCGTTGATTGCGAGCCGGGAAAAAGGCGCTGGCGCAGGAATAGAGGTCTTCGGCTGTCCGCCAAAATACTTCAGGGAGCGATCAGGCAACGATCACAGGTATCCCAACGCCAGAGCCGATCGGGGGTCAATTCGGTGCCGCCCCACCAGCGATTGACAGGGTTGTGCTGGCTGAAATCCACCTCCCGCCCGAGCACTGCTTTGCCGAAGTCAGTCACCGTCAGGCAGCTCTGCAGGAAGCGCTCCCAGTGAGCAGTATCCGGTTTTTCCGTTTTCGGTGGAAAGCCCGCGAGAACCGGTGTCCGATCCGGGATCGATTCCGTTTCCCGAAAATCAAACACTCCGCGCTCCTTAAAGACCTCGGAGACAAGCCGAGCCGGCGTCTCCCACCCCTCGGACACCAGCTCCAGCATCCGGTACTCGGACGCGCCCAGGCCGATCCTCCGGTAGGGAAGTTCTTCGAGCAGCGCAATGAGCGCCGGTCGGAGCCGCGGCAACGCCGTCAAATCCTCCATCAGGAGGTCGAAGCAGGACTCCGGCGTGGACGCGCGATAGGCATTCCAGGCGCGGCTGGCCAGCCTCAGACGATCGTCTGTTACCGCTAGCTTCGGCAATCGCCATTGTGCCGGGTTAACATCACGATTGTCTGTCACGTCGATGTCCGTCTGGACCAGCACCAGCTTCGATAGAACGTTCCGGTGCGGACGCAGAACATCGAGCAGCCAGATCAGAATCAACTGGTCGTTCGCCGCAGGATCGGCCCACAGCTCGATGCTGTCACAGCGTTCGCAGAGTTCGAGCAAACCGAGATCCGTGCCGCCCATCGGCGCGATGTATTTCGCAGCGATGAAGTCGAGCCAGTGCGTGCCGAGGTCGCGATGCTTGGCCGAACGTGCTTGCAGCAACGTCTCAAGTGCGGCTCGAGATGGCAATTGTCCCCAAACGAAACGCCGCTGAATTCCGATGACGAGGTCCGCACGCGGCCGGAGCGCTGCGCCCGCAAAATCGCTCGTCGCCAGGATCAGACGTGGCATTAGCCTCTCGCTCTACGAACGCACCAAAACGAAACGGGCGCTGACGACGTCGGCAACTCAACGTCCTCAGCGCCCGCTCCTCGCGAAAAACTAACTTTGAAGCTTACTCCTCCGCAGGCTCCTCGCCGTCGGCGTCGCGCTCCGGCGTGCCGGCGAGAATCTGCTCGGCGATCAGGCCGGAGTTCTGGCGGATCGAGGTCTCGATCTTGGCGGTGATGTCGGGGTTCGCCTTCAGGAATGCTTTCGAGTTCTCACGGCCCTGGCCGAGGCGCTGGCTGTCATAGGAGAACCAGGCACCGGACTTCTCGACGATGCCGGCCTTGACGCCGAGATCGAGGATCTCGCCCATCTTGGAGACGCCCTCGCCGTACATGATGTCGAACTCGACCTGCTTGAAGGGCGGCGCCAGCTTGTTCTTCACCACCTTCACGCGCGTGGTGTTGCCGACCACCTCATCGCGCTCCTTGATCGCGCCGATGCGGCGGATGTCGAGGCGGACGGAGGCGTAGAACTTCAGCGCGTTGCCGCCAGTGGTGGTCTCGGGCGAACCGTACATCACACCGATCTTCATGCGGATCTGGTTGATGAAGATCACCATGGTGTTGGACTTGTTGATGGAGGCCGTGAGCTTGCGCAGCGCCTGGCTCATCAGACGGGCCTGCAGGCCCGGCAGCGCATCGCCCATCTCGCCTTCGAGCTCGGCCTTCGGCACCAGCGCCGCAACCGAATCGATCACCAGCACGTCGACCGCACCCGAGCGCACCAGCGTGTCGCAGATCTCCAGCGCTTGCTCGCCGGTGTCGGGCTGCGAGATCAGGAGCTCGTCGATGTTGACCCCGAGCTTCCTCGCATAGACCGGATCGAGCGCGTGCTCGGCGTCGATAAAGGCGCAGATGCCGCCCTTCTTCTGCGCTTCCGCAACCGTGTGCAGCGCCAGCGTCGTCTTGCCCGAGGATTCCGGCCCGTAGATCTCGACGATGCGCCCCTTGGGCAGGCCGCCGATGCCGAGCGCGATATCGAGCCCGAGCGAGCCGGAGGACACCGCCTCGATGTCCATGGACCGGTCGTTCTTGCCGAGCTTCATCACCGAGCCCTTGCCGAACTGGCGCTCGATCTGAGAGAGCGCGGCGGCCAGAGCTTTACTCTTGTCCATGGAAGATCCTTCGACGATACGCAGGGCAGTGGCGGACATTGGGTCGTGCTCCTTATGGCGAGGATTCGGGTGCGGGACAAACGGTTGCGGCGGCGGGTCGTCGATAAAACCAACGTACCCCATTTGTTCTAGGTTCGCAATATGTTCTTTTGCGGTTTCGAACCCTCACAGCTCAATTCGCGTTGTGCGCACAATTGAACAGACTCCGGTCCGGCGCTGCCTCCTAATGAGCTGTCACCGCACGGACCCGTGGCCATTATCGGTGATGAGAACGCCGGTTGCGCTCCCGCCTTCCTCGCACGGAAAGGAGCCTGCCGTGTTCAAGCAACGACGTTTCAAGCATCAGCTGACGCTTCAGGACCGGCTCACCGCCTGGGTCAAACAGGTCAAGGACGATGCCGCCAGGCTGCCTCCCGGCCCTGAAAGGGACGCCCTGCTCAAGAAGGCGCGCCAGGCCGAGACGGCTAATCACCTGCACGACTGGGCGAAATCGCCCGGGCTGCAGCCGCCGAAATAGCGATGCCGCGGGGCTTTCCCGCCCGTGAGCTGACGCGCATCAAAGACAACCGGCCGGGTCGCCGTCATAAGTCCGTAATCTTACGGCACTGAACCATCGCGCGGTCTTGGTCTTGTCCAGGACGAGAGCCGCAATTGTGGGGACCCCTGTCATGACTGAGGACAAGCACCGCGAAACCACCGGGCGGAATCCCCGGCTGGAAGCGGCCTATGACGAGCTCATCAAGTTCGAGCGCAAGGAAAACGAGTTCCGCAGGAAGGACCGCGAAGAGCGTGCCAGCGAGCTCCGACTTCCCCTGAACGAGATCAACATCCACTAGAACGGCCCCGGCAGGGCTCTAGAGGTATCTGAACACTACCTCCAAGCTCTTGAAAAACCGAAGAATTTTCCATGCCGCCTACTGTGCATGGGGTTGTTTTCCAGTTTTGAGTCTGGCCTTGCGCTCGCGATCAACGAGGGCGCGGCTGCGGCGTGTCCTTACAGCAGCGCCAGCAGCACGAGGCCGATCACCAGCACGACGAAGCCAGCCGCTGTCGCGGCGGCGAAAGACCGCTCTACGTTATCCATGATGCCACCCCGTTGCCGGCGTGCCACGTTTCCCCCATGACTGCGCCGAACGGGATGAATCTTGCCGACGGGTGTGTCGGCAGTTGTGCGAACGAATGTCGAAATTGGGACGGGTGCGGGGTCAGTCTGCGACCCCAAACGCAAAATCCGCGACCTGTCAGGCTGTCGTAAGCGGAGCCCGCTAGGGTGATGTGGCTATGGTGTTGCAGCCCAGCACCTCAGCCTCCAATAACTCTCGGCCCCGCTTGGCTCTCCCCAGGCGGGGCTTTTTCATGCCGGGCTTTCCCCCTTCGTCTCCTCCCGCGTCAGGCGCAGCGAGAAGGCGCGGATCGCAGGCGCGGCCAGCACCACGATCGGCAGCATCGCGGCCCAGGCGATCAGCCACGACACCATCCAATGTCCGACGAAGATCGTGGCGCTCGCCGCAGGCAGGCTGGCGATCCCCGCCGCGATCAGCGAGGTCAAGCCGGACTGGATGATGCCGAAGACGAAGTGACTGTAGCGCCGGGGTATGCCGAGCATGTCGGGTCCATATTGCTTGCGGGTCGCCAGACCGAAGCAAGGCACATGCCGCTTGCAGGGAACCGGGAGCCTTTGAGGCACTTTAACCGATTGCGCGAACACAGTTAGGACGCAACCCAGGAACTCTGTTCATGGTCGGAGAACCACGGGGTCGGCTGAAGGTCCACGGATTTTGTTCGTCGCCGGAATATTATGACGACCAACATGTTAGCAAATCATGGAAAGTGAATCGTGGGAGGTTGCCATGAATCACAGGGGCGTTGAGTTCACCGTTGCCAAAACGGCGAGTCCCGGCATTTGGCAGTGGCAGTTCCGCATCGGCGAGCAGGTCAAGTCCGGCAGGACCGAGACCAAGATCGACCTGCTCGCGATCCGGCGCGTGCAATTGCGAATCGATCGGGAGCTGAAGCGCTTCGCGCAACAAGGGCTCGAGCCGGCCGGCTAGCGGTCGATGGTCGTGCGGTGCCGCGCCGTTACGCCACGGCCCGCGGCGGCATGATCCGTAGCCGCCCGGAATTGATCTGACGCGGGTTTGGGATTGGACTGCGCGCGCCCGTGGACCTTGGGGCGAGGCCGTCACGCGCGATCGGTGCCAGCCATGCCGCTGTTTTTCTTTCGAATTCGGAATGGCCCATACTCCGGCTGCGCCGATCAGGCGACGGAGTTCGCCGATCGCGATTCGGCCTGGAAAGAGATGACCAGCGTCTGCGCCGACATGACCGCCGGCCTTGCCCGCAAGCTCCAGGAAAATTCCGAATGGCAGATGGAGCTGCTGGACGAGGCCAAGGAGCCCGTGTTCCGGATCCGCATCGTCGCCGAAACCCTCGACTAGCAAGAGCCCTCGAGCAGGCCCGCGTCAGTCCGCGCTGGGCAGCCGCCGCATGGTGAATTCGATGTCGCCGCCGGGCAGTTCGCGCCAGGTCTCGACCACGCTCATATAGCCGGCCTTGGGGTAGCGGGCGAAGAAGGCCTGGGCCCGTTCCCGCGCTGCCGCGCGCGGCAGCGTGAAGGTCTCGCGCAGATAGCCGTCGCCGGCCGCTTGGCCGGGCCCGGCCGCCGGCTTGCGCCGGCGCGCCATCCGCTCGGCGAGATCCCGCGGACGATCGGCCATGTCCTGCCCTCCTCTACGCAAACTCACACCCTGCCAAATGTAGGGCGCCGGCCGAACGAAGAGGAGTCCCTCGTCAGAAGGCGCCATATGGCCCCCGGACAGGACTGGGTCAGTTGGCGGCCGTACCGGTCTTGGACTTCTTCGGCGCGCTGGTTGCGGCCGAGGCCTTCGGGGCCGGCTGTTTCGGCGGGTCGGACCGCATGCCGCCCCAGGGATCGTTGGAGGTCTTGGAGTCCGGAATCTTCTTCAGCGTTTCCTTGTAGGCCTTGTCACGCTCGGCTTCCGCGGCCTTTTCCTCGGGGGTCTTGCTCGGGGCGTCCTGCAGCAAATTCAAATTGGGCATTTGCGCATAGGCCGGTCCCGCCAGCACGGCCAGCACCGCGGCCAAACGGAAAAGCTTCATCGTCCACTCCTTGATCATCCTTGAGGCACGGATCGCCCGCGCCTCGTCATCCTTGTCACAGGGGGTCGCGGCCGACGGGGCCATGGGGCCGCTAAAGCCGGTCCGACCGGCAGGATTTGGGTCCGTGCAGCCAGTCGTCCCAGATCGGACCGCATTTGGTGCACCCGCCCAGCGCGAGGCCGAGCGCGACCATGCATATAACGAGAACACACCGGCGCAACATCATCCCCCCTACCCAAGCGGGCATCATATCGGGCCAAGTCAGGCATTTTCAAGCCGAGGGGGCCGGCCGCACCGGGTGACTTTGCCGCGCCGATGCGCGCACAATGGGTCGAAACATCCGGCAAACCAGGAGAGTGCGACAGCAATGCAAACCCCGCCAGACGCCGAATTCGGCCTGCCCGACGCCAGACGCATCCTCGGCGAGGTCTTCGCGCCCTGGGTCCAGGATCTCAACCTCGCGGTCGAGCAGATCGAGCACGCGCAGCCCGCTGGCGAGCCGGACTGGCAGCCCGGCGCGGTGCTGCGCATGCCGTTTTCGGAGCGGTTGTGCCGGCACGGCGGCGTGGTCTGTGGCCAGGCCCTGATGGCACTTGCCGACACCGCGATGGTGATTGCTATTCTGGCCGCCAATCGCGGCTATCGCCCGATGACGACGGTCGACCAGACCACGCATTTCATGCGCGCGGTGTCTTCGTCGGACGTGCTGGCGGATGCGCGCGTGGTCCGGCTCGGGCGCACCATGAGCTTTGGCCGCGTCACGCTGCTCTCGGCGACCGACAACAAGCCGGTGGCGATGGTGTCGAGCGCGTTCGCGATGCTGCCGGGCTGATCGAAACGACGAGAGCCGCGAGGGGCCCAAGACCCGACGCGGCTCTCCATGATCCCTGTCGAAGCGTAAGACTGAAGCGCAAGACCGAGGCACGATGCGATCGCGCCCCGGTCGTCCAGCTTCGCAGCGTTACTTGCCGAGAATCTCGTCGGCCGCGGTCACGACGCTGACGGTCGGATTCTTTCCGCAATAGGCACCGAACTTCTTGGCGTTGTCGATGAACACCTCGGTGTCGATGATCGCGTTGTCCTCGTCGCCCTTGTACCAGCCATCCATCCAGGTCAGCACGACCGCGATGTTGTCTTCGCCGCTGTCGAGGAATTGCTTGCAGGTCATGGTCGAGAGGTCCCATTTGACGGCGTGGGCCGGTATCGACGACAGCGAGAACGCCGCAGCAAGCAGAAGCGAAAGCGTGGTCTTCATCAGAATCTCCATCGGCGCGCAGCGCCATAAAAGAAAGGCTTGTCGTTAAAGTCGGCGGAGAGGCTCTCCGCGCGAAGGTCGTAAACGAAGTCTGAAACGCCATCCAAGTAGCGCCAGTATTGAGTTTATTTCAACGTAATTTCTATGCACTACTCCACGATCATCATGATGGACCGACGCCAATGATCGAGAAGCGTACAGCGCAGCGTTACCGTGTTTTCAAGGGTGGAACGATCACCTTCGAAAACGGCGGCATCTCCTGCACCGTGCGAAACATGTCGGAGGGCGGCGCAGCGATCGACCTCGATGCCCCCGTCACGTTGCCGCAATCGCTCACGCTCTCGATCGCGTGCGACGATTTCGTGCGGAATTGTCGCACAGTTTGGCGCAGTGACAAGCGCGTCGGCCTCGCCTTCGTGCAATAGCGCGCGCGATGTGAACGATCATTCGCATCGCATCCACAAACGATTATGATGACGCGATCTGACGCGCCACGACACGAGCGCGCAAAGCCAGAATCGCGCTGAGATCGCAACCGCCTCGTCAGCGATTCCGTAAGTGAGACTGACGCAAGCATCAGTGGGACGATGGCCGGAGCGATCTTCGGATCGATGCGCCTCGGCACCCTGACCTCGCTGCGCTGAGTGGCAGAACACGCAGCATCGGAAGCCCCTCGGCGAGGCGACACCTCGCCCGGAAGCTGCCTTCGTTACAACATCTCGGGCGACGTCATCACGCAATCGCCGGCGCGGAATTCGAGGTCCAGCGCCGCCCTAGGCTTGCTCTATTTGGACTTCTTGGCGGGTTCGCTCGGACGGGCCCCGCCCCACGGATCGTACTTGTCCTTGGGCTCGGGAATGCGGTCGAGCGCGGCTTTGTAGGCCTTCTCGTCGACCTTGGCCGTGTTGTCCGCCTTCTTGCCTGCGTCCTGGGGTGGCCGCCGGCCCTGCGCCTGCACCGAGGCGGCCGCAAGTAGCAGGACGGCGGCTGCGATGACCAAAATCCTCATTGGCGCAATCCCCTTCCTCTGGGATACAAACTAGCCCGCAATCGCGGAATAGCAAATGCCGCGGGGGCCGAGGCTTCAGCAAATCTTGATCGCCCGGGACTTCGCCGGATCGCATTCGTGCCTATCTGTTGGCCCGCAGGGGACCCTCAGGAATGTTGCGGATCATTGCTCATGCGGCGCTGCTCGCCGGCGCGCTCGCGCTCGGCGCCTGCGGCGTTGCGGACAGCCGCGCGCCGGTGCCCGAGTTCATGCGCATGAAGGAGGTCGAGCAGGCGCCGCCCGAAGCGCCTCCCGACGTCAGGCGCCTGGTGCGCGAGCAGATCGACGTCCTCTTTCTCACCACCTCCAATCCGCGCGAGGTGCACGTCGCCCCGCCCCATCATGAGGTGCGCGGTCCGGGCTGGACGGCTTGCGTTCGCGCGCAGCTCACCTCCGCGACCGGGAGCACGCTCGGCGCCCAGACCTACATCGTGACCATCAAGAACGGAAAGGTGGTCGACCGCCGGCGCGCCGAGGCCGAGGACATCTGCGGCACCGAAACGTACGAGCCGATCTAGGAACCGCTGCAAGACGAAGGTTCCGGGAAAAACCAGCATTGTGGCCGGAACGATCACCGCCTCCCCTTCTTGTTACCGCCGAGGGCAGTTTTGGAGGAGGACATGATGAAGACATTTACGATTGCGCTGCTGGCCGGCGTGGGTGCCTTGGCAGTCGTTTCGGGCGCGAAGGCTTCCGATATCTATACGAGCAGCGAGTACGCCAATCCGGATCTCGTTCAGCAGGTGCGGCTGGTCTGCGACGACGCCGGCCGCTGCTATCGCACCCGCGGCGGTGCGCGCGTGGTCGTGCGCGATTCCTACAATTACATGCCGCGCGAACACTATTACGAGCGCCGGTCCTATCACCGCGACTGGGATGACGGCCCGCGCGCCGGTGTCGGCATTCGCGCACCTGGCGTCAGCGTCGGTGTGGGCGTCGGCGACCGCTGGTAATTGACGAAGGCAGATGTTCGGGACCGGACGAGGCAACTCGCCCGGTCCCGTTCGTATGATTTTGCAAGGGGCCCGCGATGGTTATCCCGCGGTCGATTGCTGCTGGAATTGCTCGTACGCGGCGATCGCATCGGCCGCATACATCAGCGATGGTCCGCCGCCCATATAGACGGCCATGCCCAGCGTCTCCTCGATCTCCTCGCGGGTCGCACCGAGCTTGACGAGCGCCTCGGTGTGGAATCCGATGCAACCGTCGCAATGCGCGGCGACGCCGAGCGCCAGCGCCATCAGCTCCTTGGTCTTCTTGTCCAGCGCGCCGTCCCGTGTGGCGGCCTGGGCGAGCACGGAAAATCCCTTCATCGTGTCGGGAATGTCGCTTCGCAGCTTCTTCAAATTGGCGGAGATGTTCCTGGTGATGTCGACGTAGTTCTTGTCCATGGGATCCTCATGAGTTGGATTTGACTGTGGTCGAAGCCGCCTCGCGCGGGGCGCGCAAGGCGATGTAGATCGCGGGGATCACCAGCACGGTCAGCAGCGTCGATGACGCAAGCCCGAACAGGAGCGAAATCGCCAATCCCTGGAAGATCGGGTCGAGCAGGATGGTCGCCGCCCCGATCATGGCCGCAAGCGCGGTGAGCAGGATAGGCTTGAAACGGACCGCGCCGGCTTCGAGCACTACCTCGCGCAGCGACTTTCCGTCTGAGCCGCTATGCCCAATGAAATCGACCAACAGGATCGAGTTGCGCACGATGATGCCGGCGAGCGCGATGAATCCGATCATCGAGGTCGCGGTAAACGGCGCGCTCAAGAGCCAGTGCCCGATCAGGATGCCGATCAGGGTCAACGGGATGGGCGTCAGGATCACCAGCGGCAGGCGGAAGCTCCTGAACTGGGCGACGACCAGCACGTAGATGCCGAGGATGGCCGCGCCAAAGGCGGCGCCCATGTCGCGGAAGGTCACCCAGGTGATCTCCCATTCGCCGTCCCACAGCAGCGTCGGACGCGACTCGTCCGAAGGCCGGCCGTGCAGGCTGATCGCGGGCTTCGTCAGCTTGCCCCAGTCATGCGCTTCCACCCGATCGGCAACCGCGAGCATGCCGTAAAGCGGCGCCTCGAAGCGCCCGGCGAGCTCGGCCATCACCATGTCGGCAAAGCGCCCGTCGCGGCGGAAGATCGTCGGCGAGCCTTCCTCCATGGTCGCCTTCACGACCTGGCCGAGCTCGACCACCGTCTTGCTGCCGGGCACCGTGTTGGCCGGAACCGGCGTCGAGGCCAGCGCCTCGTCCCAGACCAGATCGCGCTTTCCGAGATGCACCGCGATCTCGATCGGGTTGCGGTCCTCGCCGCGATGCGAATAGCCGATCGAGATGCCGCCGAACAACGCCTGGATGGTGTCATAGACGTCGCGCTGCTCGACGCCGAAGAATTCGAGCCGGTCCTGGTCGATCGAGAGCCGCAAGCGCGGCCGCTTGTCGCCGATGGAATCGTCGATGTCGACGATGAACGGCACTTCCGCGAACACCTTCTTGAGCTCGGCCGTGACCGCACGGCGCGTGGCCGCATCGGGACCGTAGACCTCGGCGAGCAGAGTCGACAGCACCGGCGGCCCCGGCGGTACCTCGACCACCTTGATGCTGGTGCCAGCAGGCGGATCGAGCGCCTTCAGCTTTTCGCGCAGCTCCAGCGCGATCTCGTGGCTCGCGCGCTTACGCTCGCCGCGTGCGGCGAGATTGACCTGCACCTCGCCGAGCTCGGGCCTCTGGCGCAGATAATAGTGCCGTACCAGCCCGTTGAAATTGAAGGGCGCGGGCGTGCCGGCATAGGATTGCAGCGAGGTGACCTCGGGCAATTGCCGCGCGATCTCCGCCGCGCCGAACAGCGTGCGCTCGGTCGCCTCCAGGCTCGCCCCCTCCGGCAAATCGACCACCACGGCAATCTCGGACTTGTTGTCGAACGGCAGCAGCTTGACCGTCACCGACTTGGTCGCAAACAGCGTCATCGACAACAGCGTCGCGATGCCGACGCCGAGCAGGAAGATCCAGGCCGAACGCTTGCTGCGCACGATCGGCGCGGCGAAGCGGCGATAGAGCCGGCCAAGCCGGCCTTCGTCGTGCGCCGCATGTGCGGAGGCCGCCTCGCCCTTCGGCGCGAGCTTGAGCATCAGCCAGGGCGCGACCACCATCGCAACGAAGAACGAGAACAGCATCGCCGCCGACGCGTTGGCCGGGATCGGCGCCATGTAGGGGCCCATCAGGCCCGACACGAACAGCATGGGCAACAGCGCGGCGACCACGGTCAGCGTCGCGACGATGGTGGGGTTGCCGACCTCCGCCACCGCTTCGATGGTCGCCTGCAAGCGCGGCCGGCCGTCGCGCATGCCCCAGTGCCGCGCGATGTTCTCGACCACGACGATGGCATCGTCGACGAGAATGCCGATGGAGAAGATCAGCGCGAACAGGCTGACGCGGTTGATGGTGTAGCCCATCAAATTGGCGGCGAACATCGTCAGCAGGATCGTCGTGGGGATCACGACGAAGGTCACCAGCGCCTCGCGCCAGCCGATCGCGATCGCGATCAGGACGACGATCGAGATAGTGGCGAGGCCGAGATGGAACAGAAGCTCGTTGGCCTTCTCGTTGGCGGTCTCGCCATAGTCGCGCGTCACCGTCAGCTGGACGTCCTCAGGAATCAGGCGCGACTTCAACCCGTCGAGGCGCTTGGCGATGTTCTCGGACACGACGACCGCGTTGGCGCCGGCCCGTTTGGCCAGCGCCAGGCTGACGGCCGGTGTGCGCGCCCACTGCCCCCCTGCACCACGCGAATCCGTCCAGACGCGATGCTCGACGGTGCTCGGGCCGACGACGACGGCGGCGACGTCCTTGACGTAGACCGGCCGGCCGTCGCGGCTTGTGATCAGCAATAGTCCGATGTCGGGAATGCCTGACAGCGTCTGCCCTGCCGCGACGTTCCGCACGGTGCCGGCATCGCGAACCTGCCCGGCCAGGAACGAGCGATTGGCGTCCTTCACCTTGGCCACGAGCTGCTGCAGCGTGACGCCGAACAGCGACAGCTTCTCCGGATCGGGCTCGACCCGGATCTGTTGTGCGGCGCCGCCGGAGATGTAGGTGAGGCCGACGTCGTCGACCTTCATCAGCTCCGCGCGAACCTTGTCAGCGAGTTCGTAGATGTCCTTGTCGGTCCAGCGGCTCGCGGCCTCCGGCTTCGGCGACAGTGTCAAGACCGTCACCGCGACGTCGTTGATGCCGCGGCCGACGATCAGCGGCTCGGGGATGCCGACGGGAATGCGGTCGAGATTGGCGCGGATCTTCTCGTGCACCCGCAGGATGGCATCCTCGAACTTGGTGCCGACCAGGAAGCGCGCGGTGACCATCACGCGATCGTCCTCGGTCTGGCTATAGACGTGCTCGACGCCGTCGATGCCCTTGACGATCGATTCCAGCGGCTTGCTCACCAGCTCCACCGCGTCGGGCGCGCGCAAGCCGTCGGCATTGACGCGGATGTCCACCATGGGAACGCTGATCTGCGGCTCTTCCTCGCGCGGAATCACCACGACGGCGATCAGCCCCACGACCAGCGCCCCGAGCAGGAACAGCGGCGTCAGCGGCGATGCGATGGTCGAGCGGGTCAGCCGCCCTGACAGACCGAGATTCACGGCTGCACCAACTGGTCACCGGTGCGGATGCCCGACAGGATCTCAAGCCCGTCGGGAAGCGATGGCGTCGGCATGTCGCGGCCGCGCTGCACCGGCACGTCGATCGTCGCGTCGCCCTTCCGGAGCTGGACGTAATCGATGCCGAACCGGGTGGTCACATAACCGGCGGGAATGACGAAGGCCGGCCGCGCGGCGCCGGCGATCCAGACCCGCAAGCGATCGCCGACGAAATATTCGCCGAGCCCTTCGACGGTCGCGTCCGCGATGACGCGCCCCTCCTCGATCTGGGGATAGACGAGGTCGATCACGCCCCATTTGGAAGCCTCACCAGACAGCTTGGCGCCATCGACGCGGACCTTGTCGCCGGCCTTCAGAATGCGCGCGTGGCGCTCCGGCACGCGCAGCCGCAGCTTGAAGTTCTGCTCGGCGACCGTCACGATCGGATCGCCGGCGAGCATGACGGATCCCACGGTGATCAACCGCTTCAACACGCGCCCGTCCGTCGGCGCGAGCACCTGTCCCTGGTTGAGCTGTTCGTTGATGACGGCGCGCTCCGCGGTCCTGGCGCGCAGGCCGTTGTCGGCGACATTGAGCGCCGTGCGCTGCTCGTCGAGCTTGACGCGCGGCAGGATGCCGCGCTCGACCAGCCCTTCGGTCCGGGTGAAGTCGAGCTGCGCCTGCCTGGCCTGGGCCTGCAGCGCCTCGATCTGCGCGTCGAGCGATTTCATCTGGAGAACCAGCTTCTCGTCGCCGACCGCCGCGATCACCTGACCTGCGGCGACGCGATCCCCTTCCCGCACCTTGAGCTGGACGACGGTGCCGCCGATGCGGCTGCGCGCGGGGACCACGCTGATGCTCTCGACGGTCGCAAACACCGCCTTCTCGTCGGTGACCTTCTGCTGCGTAACAATGAGCGTGCCCGCGGCGGTTGCGGACCCCGCCGGTATTCCGATCGCCGCCCATGCGGCCAGCAGCCCCAGACGCGCCAGAGATTGCAAGGGACACATCCGTGTCGTCATCTTTCATCACACCGCGCCGCGGTGCCCTCTCATTTCATCGACATCGGGCGAAGGCGCGTTGATCTCGCGCAAGGCGCGCCCGCCCGCTCTTCCCTAGGCTTCACTTCGTCCTTGCGGACTTCGGCGCGCAAAACACCTGGTAGAGCGTCTTCAGGACTTTGCGGGCCGGCTCGCTGGCGATCGAATAGAAGATCGTCTGCGCATCGCGCCTGGCGGCAACCAGGCCATCCTTGCGAAGGAGCGCAAGATGCTGGGAGACCGTGGAGTCCCGCAGGCTCAAGAACTCGGCCAGCTCGCCGACCGACCGCTCGCCGTCGATCAACTGGCAGATGATGAGAAGACGGTGACGGTTCGAGAGCGCCTTGAGCAGCTCGCTCGCCTGATCCGCCGCCTGCTCCATGATCTCGCTATCTATTTTCATACTTGCGTATATACGCAATTACGAATATATAGTCAAGCGCTGCACGACAGCCGGCATAGAACCGGTGATGCGGCCTGATCCAATGGAGGATACCCATGGCGGAAGTTGTCGTAGTCGGAGCCGGACTGAGCGGAACGCTGATGGCCTATGAATTGCTGCCCCAGTTGCGAAAAGAGGACCGCCTCAGCGTCATCTCGCAAGGCGCGGTGTATCATTTCGTGCCGTCGAACCCATGGGTGGCGATCGGCTGGCGCAAGCGCGAGGAGATCGAGATCGATCTCGCGGACGTCATGAAGCGCAAGGGCGTGCGGCTATTGACGCAGGGCGCAAAGCGCGTACATCCCGAGGAGAACCGTGTCGAGCTCGGCGACGGCACGTCGATCGATTATGACTATCTGGTGGTCGCGACCGGCCCCGAACTTGCCTTCGACGAAATCCCCGGCCTCGGGCCGCAGGGCCATACGCAGTCGATCTGCCACGTCGATCACGCAGCGCATGCCCGTGACGCCTTCGAGCAACTCGCGGCCAATCCCGGTCCGGTCGTGATCGGCGCCGTTCAGGGCGCCTCCTGCTTCGGACCCGCCTACGAGTTCCTCTTCATCCTGGAAACGGAGCTGCGCCGCCGGAAGCTGCGCGACCGGGTGCCGATGACCTTCGTCACCTCGGAGCCCTATATCGGCCATCTCGGTCTCGACGGCGTCGGCGACACCAAGGGTCTCCTGGAAAGCGAGATGCGGGAGAAGCACATCAAATGGATCACCAACGCCCGCGTCGACAAGATCGAACCCGGCGTGATGACGGTGGAGGAGCTTTCCGACAACGGCACGTCCCGCAAGGCGCACGAATTGCCATTCGTCTATTCGATGATGCTGCCTGCTTTCCGCGGCGTCGAAGCGGTGCGCGGCATCGAGAAGCTGACCAATCCGCGCGGCTTCGTCGTCGTCGACAAGCATCAGCAGAACCCGACCTTCCCCAACGTGTTTGCGGTCGGCGTCTGTGTCGCGATCGCACCGGTCGGCGCGACACCGGTGCCGGTGGGCGTCCCCAAGACCGGCTTCATGATCGAATCCATGGTGACGGCGACCGCGATGAACATCGGCGCCCTGCTCCGCGGCAAGGCACCGACGGCACAGCCGACCTGGAACGCGATCTGCCTCGCCGATTTCGGCGATTCCGGCGTCGCCTTCCTCGCGCAGCCGCAAATCCCGCCGCGCAACGTCAATTGGTCATCCAAGGGCGAATGGGTGCACCTCGCCAAGGTCGCCTTCGAGAAATACTTCCTGCGCAAGATGCGGCGCGGCGAGAGCGAGCCGTTCTACGAGCGCTTCGTTCTCGACAAGCTGAACATCGCCAAGCTCAAGGAGGTCCGAACCGGCACATGAGTACGACACGCCATTCCGGCGCGATGGATGCCTGGGGCATCCATCGCCTGGACCGGAACCAACCCGACCCGTTGATAAGCAAAAGGAGCCTGCCATGAATGTCGATAGAGCCGTCCTCGCCTTTGCGGGATTCGTCGTCCTGCTCGGTCTTGCGCTCGGCACCTACGTGAATGCGTATTGGTACCTGCTGACGGCCTTCGCCGGGCTGAACATGTTGCAGGCCTCGTTCACGGGCTTCTGCCCGGCCGCGATCGTATTCAGGAAGCTCGGCCTGAGCAGCGGCTGCGCGTTCTCCTGAACGCGTGCGAATGCAGCCAGTGATGCGGGGGAATTTGCCATGACCGACGACACCTTCATCGAGGGGCCTCTCTACGAGAAGCGCAGGAAGGTCTATCCGCAATCGGTCCACGGGCCGTTCCGCCGCATCAAATGGGCGATCCTGTGCGTCACGCTCGGGATCTATTATCTGTTGCCGTTCGTGCGCTGGAATCGCGGACCCGGCCTGCCCGACCAGGCCGTGCTGATCGACCTGCCGCATCGCCGCTTCTATTTCTTCTTCATCGAGCTGTGGCCGCAGGAGGTTTATTACTTCACCGGCCTGCTCATCATCGCGGCGATGGCGCTGTTCCTGATGAACGCCGTCGCGGGACGGCTGTGGTGCGGCTATCTGTGCCCGCAGACGGTGTGGACCGATCTGTTCTATGCGGTCGAGCGCTGGGTCGAAGGCGACCGCCGCGAGCGCATGCAGGGCGACAAGCGCTACTGGACGTTCAGCCACATCCGGAAAGTCGTGCTGAAGCATTTCCTCTGGATCATGATCGCCTGGTGGACCGGCGGCGCATGGGTGCTGTATTTCGACGACGCGCCGACGCTGGTGAAGGAGCTCGCGACCTTCCAGGCCCCGTTCATCGCCTATCTCTGGATCGGCATCCTGACCGCGACGACCTACGTCTTCGCCGGCCACGCCCGCGAGCAGATGTGCATCTACATGTGCCCGTGGCCGCGCATCCAGGCGGCCCTGACCGACGAATGGGCGTTCAACGTCACCTATCGCCGCGACCGCGGCGAGCCGCGCATGTCGGTGAAGAAAGCGGAAGCCGCCCGCGCGCAGGGCGATTTCGCCGGCGATTGCGTCGACTGTCACCAGTGCATCAACGTCTGCCCAACCGGCGTCGACATCCGCCACGGCATCCAGCTCGGCTGCATCCAGTGCGGCCTGTGCATCGACGCGTGCGACAACGTGATGAGCGAGATCGGTCGGCCCAAGGGCCTGATCGGCTACGACACCGACATCAACATGCTGCGCCGGCGCGAGGGCAAGCCGCCGATCTACCGCATCGTCCGCGCACGCACGCTGATCTATACCGCGGCGATCGCCATCGTCGGCGGCGTCATGGTGTACACGCTGGCCACGCGCGCGACGATGGACGTCAACGTGCTGCACGAGCGCAATCCGCTGTTCGTTCAGCTGTCCGACGGCGGCGTGCGCAACGACTACACCGTGCGCATTCTCAACAAGGGCGCGCAGCGGTCGTTCGCGCTCGAGGTCTCCGGCCTGCCCGGAGCGACCGTTCGCGTCGCCGGCATCGAGGCCGCGCCTGGTGCCAAGCCCGTCGTCGAGGTCGGACAGGACCAGACCCGCGAAGTCAGGCTGTCGGTGCAGGTCGGGCCCGCCGATCTGCCGAAGACCTCGCGCGATCTCGAGGTCGCGATCACCGATACATCAGGCGGCGGCCGAGCGAGCGCCCGTGACCACTTCCTGCCCGGCGACAAATGAGGGTCTCTCGTCGAGCATCCGGCAGCGGATGCTCAACGAGACGTTAACATTACCGTTCGAATTGGAGCCGCGTCCCAACGGTATTTTCCATCCTTTGCCCTAATGATGGCCACGTGACGCGGCATTGGCCCGCGTGGACGGGACGAGGGGACGTGGTCGATATCGCGCAGCAGGCAGCGATCCATCCGGCATCCGCAGAGGATGCCGCGGCCGCGTGCGTCCCGCTCGTTGCGATCGACCCCGGCCAGTGGCGCGCGCTGGCGCAGCGCGCGATCGAGCCGAACGGATATTATTTGCCCGCCTGGGAGCTCGCCGTCAGCGCCACCGCGCGCGGCCGCACCTCGGCCTCGGCCCTGCCCGCCTTTGACGGAACGTCGCCGCGGCTGATCGGGCTGATGCCCGTGATCTCGCTGTGGCGCGCGCTGAAGATTCCCCTGCCCGCACTGGTGAGCGCGCATCCCTACGGCACGCTGTGCAGCCCGCTGCTCGACCGCGACGCCCCGATCGAGGCGGCCAAACGGCTGCTGCAGCAGGCTCGCGAGGCCGGCGCCCATGCGCTCGTGCTGAACGACGTCGCGCTCGACGGCGCCGCCATGAATGCGCTCAGGCAGGTCCTCGACCGCGACGGTCTGAAGCCGCGCGTGCTGTCCTCCTACATGCGTGCCAGCCTCGATGCGACGCAGGAGGCCGAAACGCTGCTGCACGGGGCACTCGGCACCAAGAAGCTCAAGGAGCTGCGCCGCCTGCGCCACCGGCTCGAAGAGCATGGCCCTGTTACATTCGACGTCGCGCGCAGGCCGGACGAGATCGGGCCCGCGCTCGAGACCTTCCTGCAGCTCGAAGCCAGCGGCTGGAAGGGCAAGCGCGGCACCGCGCTGGTTCAGCATGCGGGCGATGCCAGCTTCATCCGCCGCGCCGTGCCGGCGCTGGCCGAGACCGCGCAGTGCGAGATCATCACGCTTCGCGCCGGGACGATTCCGGTCGCTGCCGGCATCGTGCTGCGCCACCAGGATCGCGCCTTTTTCTTCAAGCTCGGCATCGACGAACGCTTTGCGAGATATTCGCCGGGCGTGCAGCTCACGCTCGAGCTCACCCGCCATCTCTGCGCCGACCCCGCCATGACAAGCGCGGATTCCACGGCCGGCGCCGACCACCCCATGATCAACCCGATCTGGCGCGGGCGCTTTGCAATCGGCGACGTGCTGATCCCGCTGCGCCGACGTGACCCGGTCTTGGCGCTGGTGCACGGCGCGCTGATCGGCCTCAACGCCGCGCATGAGGCCGCGCGGACTGTCGTTCGCTTCATCCGGAATCGGCGGACTAAAGATCGGCGTCCGAAAGATCTGCCATCTTCATGAGATGACGCAGCAGTCCTGTCTTGAGTGGCTTGCTGCCGCGGATCGGTATGGAAAGACGCACGACGCTGCCCGCCTTACCGTAGATGTGATGGCTTCCGCTGACCCGAAGTAAGCTCCAACCACGGCGTTCGACAATGCGCGCGAACTCCCGGCCGGAGACAGAGTTCATGCGGGCAATTCCAGGATACGCTCGATGCCACCGGGCTCCGGCGGCGCGACTTCGACGGAAAGGCACCCCTCGATCGCATCACGAAGATTGACCATGAGCTCATCCATGGTGTCGCCTTCAGTAGCGCAACCAGGAATCGCCGGCACCTCGGCCCAAAAGCCCCCCTCTTCGGCTTCGTGTACAACTATCTTGATCTTCATGATGACCTCACATCCCAGATAGTCGCCCAAGCTGCCGATATATCCAACCTGCAAGGCTACTCCGCCGCCTGCGTGTTGATCTCCGCCGAGACCTCGCGGATGGCGCGGGCGAGCAGGTTAGGATCCTGCGCGCCGGAGACGGCGTATTTCTGCGCGAACACATAGGTCGGGACGCCGGAGATGCCCTTCTCGGCGGCTTCCTGCGCGTCAGCCGAGACGCGCGCGACGTCCTCGTCGGTGGCGAGGCGCTTGCGCACATCCTCGGCATCGAGGCCGACATCGGCGGCCGCCTGCACCAGCACGCTCACATCGGTGAGATCGCCGCCGTCGCGGAAATACAGCTCCATCAGGCGCTGCTTCATCTCGGGCGCCTTGCCGATCGCTTCCGCCCACAGGATCAGGCGATGGCAGTCGGTGGTGTTGGGTTGACGCGCCACCAGCTCCGGCTTGTAGACGAGGCCCTCCTCGCTCGCGGCCGCGACGACGCGTCCGGCAATGCCCTTATAGGCTTCGACCGAGCCGAACTTCTGGGTGAGGTAGGCCTCGCGGCTGATGCCCTCGCGCGGCACCCAGGGATTGAGGAAGAACGGGCGGAAATTGAGCTTGACCGGAACGTCCGGCACCAGCGCCAGCGCGCTCTCGATCCGATGCTTGCCGATATAGCACCAGGGGCACACCACATCGGAGACGACATCGATCTGGAGCGGTTTGAGCGTGCTCATGTCAGGCGCCTCCTTCGGGCAGGTCAAGGGTTTGCCGGAAGATAAGCCGAACCGGGCACGGCGCAAGGGCATCGGACGGGGACGCTACGTCATGGCTGCCGCCATCTGCTTCAGCCGTTCGGCCGTGCGCTCGTCCGCCGGGAAGAAGGTCTCCAGCGCCAGCTCGGACAGGGTGATGTCGACCGGCGTGCCGAACACCATGGTGGTGGAGAAGAAACTTAGGATCTCTCCGCCATGGCGCAGCTTGAAGGGGATCGCGACGCTGTCGCTCGACAGCGGCCCCGTCCGCGCCGGGATCGGATAGGTCTTGAGATCGCCGTAGAGCTTGATCAATTCAGGGTCGGCCGTCGCCTCGCATTGCCGATGCAGCCGCTCGAGGAGATGCCCGCACCATTCGGCGAGGTTGACCGTGCGCGGCGCCAGCGCCTCGGGATGGAAGGCGAGCCTGAGCACGTTGAAGGGCTGGCCGAGCAGGTGCGGCGGAATGCCGTCGAGCAGCGGCGCCACCATGCGGTTGGCCGACACCAGGTTCCAGTGCCGGTCCACCGCGAGCGCGGGATTGGGCTCGTGTGCCTTCAGCACGAGGTCGATCGCCTGACGGGCTGACTTCAAGGCGGGATCCTCCAGCGGCCGCTGCCGGAAGGCCGGCGCGAAGCCGGCCGCGACCAGCAGCACGTTACGTTCGCGCAAGGGCACGTCGAGCCGCTCGGCGAGCCTGAGCACTATGTCGCGCGAGGGCGCGGCGCGGCCGGTCTCGACGAAGCTGAGGTGCCGTGCCGAGATCTCCGCCTCGCCCGCGAGATCGAGCTGGCTCATGCGGCGGCGCTGCCGCCATTCGCGCAAATGGTCGCCGATATGGACCGGCTGGCTGCGTTCGGTGTGTGCCGTGGATGCATGTGCGTTCATGGCCGGAAACCTATCACGCAGATTTCGGCCCTTCCATTACCCGCGAGGTAATCGAATTGACCTCCGGGCCGGCGCATCTTCGGTCGCAACAGGAGATGACCATGATCGCGCTGCTGCTCTACCGGACCGTCGCCGACCACCTTCTTCCCTGGGCCATGACGCTCGCGACCCGCCTGCTGGCGCGCAGCCTCAACATGCCCGAGCCGCTGGTGCATTCGACCGGCGATTACGTGGTCGCACAGGTCATCGCCTTCGAGCACGGCGTCGGCAGGAGCCTCTGCCCGTTCCGCCTCGCCCGCCTGCTCCGCGCTTGGTGGCGCGGACGGCAGTGAATTCCACCCCAGCCCAGCCAAGGAGACTACCGATGATCGACGCATCCACCTTCCTCCGCCGCGCCCTGCTCGCCGACGCCATCTTCAGCGGCGTCGCCGCGCTCGGCTTTACTTTCGGCGCCAGCGCGTTCGCAGCTCTGTTCAACCTGCCGGAAGCATTGCTGCGCGAGACCGGCCTGTTCCTGATCGCCTATGCCGCGCTGGTCGGCTGGCTCGCCTCCCGCGCCTCGGTCGCAAAGCCGCTCGTGCTGCTGGTCGTGGTCGGCAATGCGGCCTGGACGGTCGGCAGCATCGCAATGCTGTTCTCCGGCGCGGTGTCGCCGAACCTTGCCGGCGAGCTGATGGTCGTCGCCCAGGCCATCGCCACCGGCGTGTTCGCCGAGCTGCAATATTTGGGGTTGCGGCGAAGCAGCATCGTTGCGGTCGCGTGACCCTCTCGTGTCCCGGACGCGCTGCAGCGCTCTCGCGCTGCTGCGCAGAGCCGGGACCCACTGGCCGCCTGCCGCGTCGATGCATGGGCCCCGGCTCTGCAGCGCACCGCGCAAGTGCGCGCTGCGCTGCGTCCGGGGCACGGGCCGCGAGTGTATCGGTCGCTCTCTCCACGCCATTGCGAGGAGCCCTTGCGACGAAGCAATCCAGACTGCCTCCGCGGAGGGATTCCTGGATTGCTTCGCTGCGCTCGCAATGACGGAGCAAGTGGCAAGCGGATCGCATTTCATCGGCTCTCGCAATTGCAGGCACGCCTTCCCGTTCTCGCGGCATCTTTCGCCCGAGCTTTGCTGTTCGTTCCGCCCTCGAAAGACCAGAGGGCGCAGGGAAGGCCGGGCGCCGGCGGCACCCGCAATCCGTGCGCAACAGAAATGCACACGGGGTGGATCACAGGTGTTGCCGGTCGCCCGGCCTTCCCTGCGCGGATGGTTTTAACGGTGTCCTTCGTGCTCTCCTCGGGGAGCGTTGCACTATTGCCCCCGTCGCCTCGCCGCTGTTCGATGCTCGTGCCGGTTGGCCGCCACATCACCGCGAGGCTTGACGCCAGAACCGCGGGCGCCGGGACCACACGACTTCTCCGTCCGCGGACGGTTGGGCCTCAACACCCGGGGCTTAGTGTGCGCACCCCAGACCATCGACCCAACCGCTGTGACCGCGCCGTGTCGTAGCGCGCCGCGCCTGACTCAACGGTCGCCCGTCCCTGTCATCGCTTGCCGCGCCGGCGCTACCGCGTCCACCGCACCCCGACCCGCATCTCGTGACGATCGCGAAGCGCCCCTCTGGCAGGGCCGGGATGGAGGACATATGCCACAAATCCGAAATTCGGAAAAGCGATATATTTCTAGTGGGAGGGGTTGACGGGTTTTGGGTGTTTTGCCCGACGCCTCGCGCGCGCCTGGAAGCTATTCGCATACGCCGTCGTCATGAGCGGCAGCCATATCACCTTTGAGAATGTGCCTTACTCCTCTGCTGGATCGTCCATTGCGTCTACTTCCGCCAAGGTAAAGCTATCCGGATCGCCCTCGCAGAAAATTGGGAAGCACGGAAACTCACCGGGAGATCGTCGTTTGATGCGCCTGATTGCGCTGCGTAGAGGCATAGAGCCGTAGCCGACCAAGTAGGCATTACAATCCAGGTCCATTTCGAATCGTTCCTTGCGGTTGACAGAACGATGGTAAGATGGACCGATCTGAAAAGGGCATAGTTATCCACCGTACCTTTGCCCTCCTGATCTCCAATTGGGCTCCATCTGTTCGAGGCCGGGAAGGCCTGCACTGGGCCGGAGCCGAACTCCTTCAGCCATTCGCGCGGCACGCTCTCATGATGGTCTTTCGCTCCTTAGCCTTCGTGTTTTGTTTCTCCGCGGCGGCGTTCCTTTCGAGCGATTTGAGAGCCAATGGGCCAACGGTGAAAGAGGACGAGCTCAAAGTTGCTCAGATCGCGAGCGACTATGTGGCAACTCGCTGGCCAGCCTTTGATCTCGCTGGGAGCCCGCCAATCATCAGGAGCACGACAAAATTCTGGCAAGTGGAGTACCAACTGCCGGAAGGTTTTGTCGGTGGCACTCCAGTCGTCTTCATTGACAGGAAAACCTTCAAGGTTTTGCGCGCGTATCACGAGCAATGAGCGCCTCTAGCGCGGCAACGCGTTCTGGGCACGATTGACCGTCAAACAGCGGCAGTGAGTACGGAGAGTGGCACTGAGGCCGATGGGGTTGGCAAGGGCCGCCACCATGCCGCGCGGCTGAAAAGCGATCGGCATAGCTGCGATCCGCCCATCCTTCGGGGCCACCCGTCTTGCTGGTTGCGTGGTCAGCCCACGGGACTTTTGCCCGCGCCGTCATTGCGAGCGCAGCGAAGCAATCCAGACTGTCTCCGCGGAAAGACTCCTGGATTGCTTCGCTGCGCTCGCAATGACGGAGAGGAGGCGAGAACGTCGGTCTCGGGCTGTGGGCCGGGCCCAGAGGACGGAGACAGAGGGCTGAGCGCTCGGCCTCCGGAACACTACGCCTTCGCGCGCCCGGCCTTGCCGGCGAAGTGCTTGCCGTTGAGCTTCTTCTTTTTGGCGGCCTTGGTCTTCGACCCCTTCGCGACCACCTTCTTGGCCTTGCGCGCCTTCACCTTGGCGGCTTCCGCCCGCGCTTCGGCGCGCTGCTTCTTGCGCTTGGCCTCGCAGGACGGGCACTTGCAGCCGATCGGCTTCAGATAGGCTTTGAAATAGTCGGTGCCGTAATCGTAGTTGATCTCGTCGCCCGGCTCGATATTCCGGATGGCGCGGATGAAGACCTTGCGCTCGCGCGGGCGAACGTCGGATTCCGCATTGGGCCGGCAGGAATGATTGATGTAGCGGGCGACATTCTTGCGCACCGAGCCGTCGATGGTCCAGCGGCCGTTGAGCTCGAACAGGTATTTGTTCTCGATGTCGTCCTGCTCGGGGATGCGCGAGTCCAGGATCGGTCCGAAATAACGGATGATCCGGGTGCCCTTCTTGATCGGCATGGTGGCGAAGAGGCCGAGTCCAGTCTTGGAGCGGCCGACGCGGTAGGATTTGCTGGAAGCGATGGCTGGCATGATCGAGAGGATTGAGAACGCGAACGAGGCTGGATGCCTCAGGCGAAGCCGCTCTTCTAGAACGATTCCGCGCCGCTGTCAGGTCCAACCCACCTTCGTTTGAACCTTGCCCACAGTGAAGACGTCTGATGAGAGCGAGTTCCCGGACCATCGAAGCCCACATGATCAACCACGTCACCTGCATCGGCCTGGCCGTCCTGGCGATAGGCATCGGCTTGAACGGTGCCGCCGCCCAATCCGTGGGCAGCAGCTACACCTCCACCGCACCAAGGGATTGCCGCCAGATCGGCAAGCCCGGCGAGCTCGACGGCAGCACCACGCGGGCATGTCCAGGCAAGAACGGGCTCATAGTGCTGATCGCCGAGGACGATCTTCGCGAAATCGTCTCGGTCGGCCGCAATCGCAGGGCTGCCGCCGAGGAACCTGCGGCCAAGGTCTGGTTTGGCCCGTTCAATTCATCGGAGACCACGATCGAATGGCGCGCCATGGACGCAAAGCCGTTCGCGATCATCCAGCGCTGGCACATCGCCGACAACGGCGATCCCGACAAGCAAGGCCGGCCCAACACCAAGGCCATGCTGGTCGTGACCCGGCTGCCGCCCGGCCCGGTCTGCCACGTCGCCTATGTCGATGCGATTGCCAACCCGGCCGCCAACGAGCTCGCGCGCAAGGCCGCGGACGATTTCGCCCGCGGCTTCACCTGCGGCAGGGACGAGGTGAAGATCATCGGCACGCGCGGCCGCGCCGTCGAGCTGGCGACGATGCACTAGCCTCGCCTCGCCTGGCCTCGCGCCTTGGCACGCCGATAGCGCGCCAGCAGCCGCTCGCCCTTCGCGGCAATACGCCGTGCCGCCGCCACGGTCTTCGGAACCGGCTCGCCCCAGGCATGCGCCGACAATGCGTGCCGGGTCGGCTGCCCCTTCGCATCGACCAGAGGCGGCAATTTCGCGCGGCCGTAGAAGCGCACGGCCCAGCTGCCTTTCCGCCGCATCTCCTGCGGCGTCATCTCCGATGCTTTCTTGGTGACGCCGGGCCTGAGATGAGCGCCCTGCTTGCGCGCGAACGCCTTGCGGCCCGCGGCGGTCAGGCCGCCGCGCGGATCCTTCTCGCGCGCGGATGCGCTGCGTTTGCGTGAGGACTTTGTCGCCTTCTTTGCGGTGCGCTTGCGGGTCTTCCTCGCGGATGTCTTCGACTTCGTTGCCTTCGCAGCCTTCTTGGGAGTTCTCTTGGAAGCCTTCTTTTTGGAGCTCTTCTTCGCTGCCATGCGCATGTTGTCCACGAGGTTGGGATAGCGGCGGCCGGCGCGGCGGGCGCGCGCCTTCGCCGCCGATTTCTTTGCGGGACTGAGATGCCTCGCGGCCTTGCCGGCCCGCTTGCGGGGATTGGCGCGTTTCCAGGGGGCGCGTGATGTTTTTGCCATGCGGCGTCAACGCCCGATCACGGCAAGGGTTGCGTCGGCCCTGACGATCAGGGGCCGGGCAGCTTTCCCGAGATGGGCGCCATCAGCATCGTCTCGAGCAGGCGCTCGGCCGTCGTCCCCTCCGGCAGGCGCCCCAAGATGTCTTCCAGCCGTCCGTCGAGCAGCAGCGTGGTGAAGCCGTGCACCATCGACCAGGCGCGTGCGATCGCGGCGCCCTGGTTCAGCGTCAGCGCATCGCCGCTGATCTGTTCCTGCCGCATCATGCCGATCGCATTGGCGAGGCCCGCGAAGGAAGCTTCGGCCGCCTCGTGCAGCGAGGGCCTGGAATAGTCGAGGCGCTCGGTGCGGAACATGATGCCGTACATGCCGGGATGGGCCTGCGCATAAGCGACATAGGCTTTCGGCCGCGCCAGCGCGCGTTCGAGCGGCGTGGTGGCCGCATCGCAGGACGAGGCCATCGCCGCGTTGAATTGCCGGAAGCCGACGGCGGCAAGCTCGCTGAGCAGGCCGGTGAGATCGCCGAAATGATGGGTCGGCGCGGCGTGCGACACGCCCGCCTCCCGCGCCACCGCGCGCAAGGTGAGGCCGGCGAGCCCGTCGCGCTCCAGCACCCGTTCGGCGGCCTGCAACAGCGCCTCGCGCAAGGCGCCGTGGTGATACGGCGTCTCGGTCCTAGCGTTCCCCGCGCTACGCGCCGCACGCGATGACGCAGCCTTTTTGGGGGCACGCGCGCTTCGCGCTGTTTCGCTCTTGGTGTCGGTCTTGGTGTCTGTCTTGGCCATTGGCAAGCTATATGACGCAATATTGACAGTGTAAAGATTTCGCTTGACCGGAACGCGGATCGGCGCTATCTCATCTTTACGATGTAAAGATAGGGAGGTTACGCCGTGCAGCACGACGCCATCGCCGAGCGCCGCAACAATATCGGGCCGATCCCGTTCGAAGCGGACGCACCTTTCCTCAAGATCATCGGCGAATTGCCGCGTGAGCTGAACGGCGTGCTCTATCGCAACGGACCCAATCCGCAGTTCGAGTCCCCCGGCGCCCACTGGTTCGTCGGCGACGGCATGCTGCACGCCTTCCACCTCGAGAACGGCCGCGCCAGCTATCGCAACCGCTGGGTCCGCACGCCGAAATGGCTCGCCGAGCACGATGCCGGCCGCGCGCTGTTCGGCGGCTTCGGCCGCAAGCTGCCGGATGCCCCCGCCGATCTCACCGACGGCGGTGTCGCCAACACCAACATCATCTTCCATGCCGGCAAGCTGCTGGCGCTGGAAGAAGCGCATCTGCCGACCGAGATCGAGCCGGGCACGCTGGCGACACGCGGCTATCACGATTACCAGGGCCGCGTCGCCGGCAGCTTCACCGCGCATCCGAAGATCGATCCCGTCACCGGCGAGCTGGTGTTCTTCGGCTACAACGCAGCAGGGCCGTTGACCCCTGCCCTCTCCTACGGATCGATCGACGCCGCCGGCAAGGCGACGCGCTTCGAGCGGTTCGAGGCCCCCTATGCCAGCATGGTGCACGACTTCATCGTCACCGCGAACCATGTGCTGTTTCCGATCCTGCCCATCACCGGCAGCATGGAGCGCGCGATGAGCGGGCGGCCGCCCTACGCCTGGGAGCCGGACAAGGGCGCCTATGTCGGCGTGATGAAGCGAAGCGGCACGGCGAAGGACATCGTCTGGTTCCGCGGTGAAGCCTGCTACGTCTTCCACATCATGAATGCGTGGGAGGACGAGAACCGCATCGTCGCCGACGTCATGCAGTTCGAGGAAGCGCCGCTGTTTCCGCATCCCGACGGACGGCCGACCGATCCCGAGAAGTCGCGCGCCCGGCACTGCCGCTGGACCTTCGATCTCTCGGGCAATACCGACCGCTTCCAGCAGACTTATCTCGACGATCTCACCGGCGAATTCCCGCGCATCGACGACCGCCGCGCCGGACTGAAGACCCGTCACGGCTGGTACGCCTGCGCCAATCCGAAACTGCCGATGTTCGGCGCGCTCTCCGGCGTCGTCCATGTCGACGGCAACGGAAAGCGGCTCGGCCATTATCTGCTGCCCGCCGGCGACACCATCTCCGAGCCCGTGTTCGTCGAGCGCGCGAAGGATGCGAGCGAGGGCGACGGCTGGCTGCTCGCGGTGGTCTGGCGCGCACGCGAGAACCGCAGCGACCTCGCGGTGTTCAACGCCACCGATGTCGAAGCGGGCCCCGTCGCGCTGGTGCAGCTCGGCCATCGCGTACCCGACGGGTTTCACGGCAATTGGGTGGGCGCGCAGTAGCAGCCTGTCATTCCGGGGCGCGACGCAGTCGCGAGCCCGGAATCCATTTTACCGCGTGTATGCCGCTCAATGGATTCCGGGCTCGACGCTCCGCGTCGCCCCGGAATGACATCGCGGAAACGGGAATCCACCATGTACATATCCTCGATCACCGCAGACGTTCTCGCCCTCCTGGCCATGGTCTGCGCCGTCGCTGCGGTCCAGATGATCCGGCTGCGGCGGAGCGGCCAGATCATCTTCAACGGCGGCATCCTGCTCGCCCTTGGTCTGGCGGTCGCCTGCGCACTGCCCCTCCTTTCGCACCTGCCCTGGGCGGAGTTGGCCGAGGAGGCCTCCGATCAAGCCATTGCAGCGGCTCAGCTTTTACATGCCGCTTACGTTATTTTGACACTGTAAAGATTTGGCTTGACCCGGCACGCCGTCTGAACTATTGATCTTTACATCGTAAAGATCGGATTGACCGAGGCGGCCCATGACGATTTTCCTGATCCTCGCGCCCTATGGCGTCTACAGCTTCCTGATGCTGGTGACGTCGGCCGCGACAAGCGTGTTCGCGGCCTCCGCGATCTGCTTCGTCACCGTCGCGATCGATGTGGCGTGCGGCCGCTCGGTGAAGATCCTGGCCGCCGGCTCGGCGATCGTGTTCGCCGCACTCGGCCTTTACCTCGCGCTGCTCGATCCGCAACTCGGAACGCTCGGCGTCAAGCTGTCGGTCGACATCGGCATCTTCGTCATCTCGCTCGGCTCGATCCTGCTCCGTCGTCCCTTCACGCTGCAATATGCGCTTGAATCGGTACCGGCCGAGACCGCGGCGATGCCGGGCTTCCTCTATGCCAATTACGTCATCACCGGCGCCTGGACCGTCGCCGCGCTGCTGATGGCGGCGGCCAATCTCGTGCTGCTCTACGTCCCGGGCCTGCCGCTCTGGACCAGCCTTGCGGTCGCCTTCGCCGCCCGCAACAGCGCGATCTACTTCACAAAGTGGTATCCGGAGTATCGCCAGATCAAGTACGGTGCGCCCGACCGCGCCTTGACAACGACCTTGCCCACCACCTTGCCCACCGCCCGCTGAACAGGATTGACGATGAAGGACGTATTCGCCCGCCTCGCCTCCGATCTCTTCTCTGCGATCCTCTTCCTGGTCGTCTATCTCGTCACCGACAACGTGATCCTGGCAACCTCGGTGGCCGTGGCCGGCGCCGTCGCGCAGGTGATCTACGCCCGCATCAAGGGGCAGCCGCTCAATTACATGACCTATGCGAGCCTCGCGCTCGTGGTTGGCCTCGGCACCGTCACGCTGCTGACCAACGATCCCCGCTTCATGATGGCGAAGCCTTCGATCGCGCATTTCGCCATCGGCGCGATCATGCTCAAGCGCGGCTGGATGCTGCGCTACATGCCGCCGATGGTCGTCGAGACCGTTCCGGAATATGTGACGGCCGCGGGCTATGCCTGGGCGGTGCTGATGTTCGTGATCGGCGCCGGCATGATCGTGGTTGCCTCCACGGGCGATCTGAAGCTGTGGGCGTTCTACCTCACGGTGGTCGCCGGCGGCGCCAAGATCCTCGCCTTCGCCGTGCAGTACGTCGTGCTGCGGCTCATCGTCACCAGCCGCCGGCGCGCCGCCGCCCGCGCCTAAACGCCCTATTCGAGGGGTTAGGCAGGAGCTGCGAGTTGGGTTATAGGCTCGCTTGAGGACTGGCCGCGGATCGTCGCGGTCCGCCGGGATTGTTCGGGAGACGGGAATGGCCGTAGACGGCAACTGGAATCTGACCATGACGACGCCGATGGGCGAGCGCCAGGCGACGCTGAACGTGAAGGCCGCGGGCGGCACGCTCACGGGCACGCAGGGCGCGGAAGGTAATACCGCCGAAATCTTCGAGGGCACCGTCTCCGGCGACAACGTCTCCTGGAAGGTCTCGATCGACAAGCCGATGCCGCTCACGCTCGAGTTCACCGGCACCGTCTCCGGCGACAGCATGAACGGCGAGATGGGCATCGGCCCGATGGGCAGCTTCCCCTTCACGGGCGCCCGCGCGTAAGGCCGCACTCGATCATGCGCGCGCTTCGTCTCATCGCGGCGACGATGCTGTGCGTCGTGGCACAGGCGGCGCGCGCGGACGACGCCGAACCGGCGTGGCGCGCAAGCGCGCTCGCCATGGTGCCAGCGGGTTATGTCGCCGGCAGCGCCTATCGCACAGAAGGCGCGACCGGTTACCTCGCCGTCTATCCGGCGTCATCGAACGATCCGAAGACACCGGCAAGCGTGTTCGCGGCGCGCCAGAGCCTCGTGGTCGCGCTGACACCGGATGCGACACGCGCAGTGTCCGCCGAATTGAAGCCGCGCGCCGAGCCCGATCCGGACAACGACGAAGCCGACTTCGCCAAGCCGCACGCCGAGCTTGCGGCAAAGCGCACGGCGCTGCCTGACGGCACCGAGCCCTGCAGTCTCGGCGCCTGGTCCATCGACAAGGATGCAGGCGGTCTCAACGTGCGCGCCGAACCCTCGGCGGCGGCGCGCGTGCTCGGCACGCTGCCGCCGCCCTACCGGCTGAAGCTCGGCGGCGCCGAGAACACGCCCGACGGCGGCTGGCTCACCGAGTTCCACATCGTCGGCTTCAAGAACGGCTGGTTCCTGATCGAAGGCGCCAAGCCGCCGGGCAAGGACTACGAGGACGAGAAGCGATATCCGCGCAGCGCGCCAAAACCCTATGCGGGGCGCGGCTGGGTCGCGTCCAACAAGGTCGGCGCCAACTACGCCAACGGCGCCACGCGTGCAGGCGGCCTGTTCCAGGCGCCCTTTGTCGACGCCCAATGGACCCCGGCCCAGCGCGAGCTCGGCGGCCCGATCGACGGCGACGGCGGCCCGAAGCGCCTGCTCGCCTGCAGCGGCTTCTGGGGCCTGGTCGAGAGCCACGACGGCGTCCGCGGCTGGTGGCGCGCGCTGTGTTCCAACCAGGTCACGAACTGCAGCTGAGACGAGCACGCTGCGGCGTTCTCGCCCTTGCCCTTGCTCACAATTCAGGATTGTATTTGAGCATTGCGCCCGGGAGGGAAAAATGCCGTACAATTTCACGCATGGATTTCATCGATCACTGACCGCCGTATTCGTTTGCATTCTGCTGGGAGCGACGACGTCGGCCGGACGCGGCGAAACATTGCCGCCGAAGATCTCGCCGGAGGCGACCACCTGGAAGCCCGCCTCGATCTTCGAGAAGAACGACAAGGACGACGAGTTCAAGGACCAGCCGCGCATGAATTTGAGCGGCGCGGCGTGCGTGCCGACCACGCCGAAATTCACGTCATGCCTGATCGCCAATGACGAGAAGAAATATGCGCAGTTCTTCTCGATCGAAGGCAACGTCCTCACTCCCAAGAAGCTCATCCGGCTTTCGGACGAGGACAAGGATCCCGATGCCGAAGGCGTCGCATATGACAAAGGCTTCTTCTATGTAACCGGCTCGCACGGCCGCAGCCGCAAGAGCGACAAGGAGAACTTGTCGAGTTACGTCGTATTTCGCATCGCCGTGGATCCGCAAACTGGCGTCCCCAAGACCGAACCCAACGCCAAGAAGGTCGACGGCGTGGAGCCGAGCCCGCGAATGCGCGAGGTGATCGAGAACGACAAATTTGTCAAAGAAAAATTCAACAAGCCGCTCGCGCAAGGCGGCGTCAATGTCGAAGGGATTGCGGTCAGAAACGGCCGCATGTACTTCGGACTGCGGGGACCGTCACTGGAGCAGCAGGCCTTCGTGCTCAGCGTCGATGCAGACGCACTCTTCACCAAGGCCGACGATCTCAAACCAGAGTCGACGCCGCTGAAGCTGGGGGAGAACACCGGGATCCGGGACCTTGCCGTGGTGAACGGCGGCATCCTGATTCTCGCGGGACCGACGCGGGACGAAAACGTGCCCTATACGATCTGGCTGTGGGACGGCAGCAGCAAGGAAGCAAAGGCGTTGGCGACGCTCGATCTCAGCACAGTCACGGCGGGCGCCAAAGCCGAGATTCTGCTTCCTCTCGAGGAAGACGCAGCCGGCATTCGCACCCTCGTCATGTTCGACAGTGCGGAAAATGGCGGCGCCGTATCTTTCAGCCTGAAGCGCTGAACGCACGCTGCGTGGACCGTCCGCCGGCCTGAAACCGGCGGACGACGCAGGTCTCGATCAGCCCAGGTTCAACTCCTTGAAGAAGTCGTTGCCCTTGTCGTCGACGATGATGAAGGCCGGGAAGTCGACGACTTCGATGCGCCAGATCGCTTCCATGCCGAGCTCGGGATATTCGAGCACCTCGACCTTCTTGATGCAGTGCTCGGCAAGGTTCGCCGCGGCGCCGCCGATCGAGCCGAGATAGAAGCCGCCATGTTTCTTGCAGGCCTCGCGCACGGCCGGCGCGCGGTTGCCCTTGGCCACCATCACCATGGAGCCGCCGGCGGCCTGGAACTGCTCGACGAAGGAATCCATGCGGCCCGCGGTGGTCGGACCGAACGCGCCGGAGGCGTAGCCTTCGGGCGTCTTGGCGGGGCCGGCGTAGTAGACCGGGTGGTTCTTGAAGTAATCCGGCAGCGGCTCGCCCTTCTCCAGCCGCTCGCGCAGCTTGGCGTGGGCGCTGTCGCGCGCGACGATCATGGTGCCGGTCATCGAGACCCGGGTCTTGATCGGATATTTCGAGAACGTCGCCAGAATGTCCTTCATCGGCTGGTTGAGGTCGATCTTGACGACCTCGCCGCCGAGCGACTCCTCGACCTCAGGCAAATACTGCGCCGGATTGTGCTCGAGCTCCTCGAGATAGACGCCGTCCTTCGTGATCTTGCCGAGCACCTGGCGGTCGGCCGAGCACGACACGCCGAGCCCGATCGGCAGCGAGGCGCCATGACGCGGCATGCGGATCACGCGCACGTCGTGGCAGAAATATTTGCCGCCGAACTGCGCGCCCACCCCCAAGCTTTGCGTCATCTTGTGGATTTCCTTCTCCATCTCCACGTCGCGGAAGGCGTTGCCGTCGGGCGAGCCGTGGGTCGGCAGCGCATCGAGATAGCGGGCGGAGGCGAGCTTCACGGTCTTCATGCAGAGCTCGGCCGAGGTGCCGCCGATCACGATGGCGAGGTGATAAGGCGGGCACGCCGCGGTGCCGAGCGTCAGGATCTTCTCCTTCAGGAACGCCAGCAGCCGGTCCTTGGTCAGCACCGAGGGCGTCGCCTGGAACAGAAAGCTCTTGTTGGCGGAGCCGCCGCCCTTCGCCATGAACATGAACTTGTAGGCGTCATCGCCCTCGGCGTAGATCTCGCACTGCGCCGGCATGTTGTTGGCGGTGTTCTTCTCTTCGTACATCGACAGCGGCGCGACCTGCGAGTAGCGCAGGTTGCGGCGGAGATACGCGTCCCGCGCGCCTTCCGACAGCGCCGCCTCGTCCTCGCCGTCGGTGATGACGTTGCAGCCTTTCTTGCCCATGATGATCGCCGTGCCGGTGTCCTGGCACATCGGCAGCACGCCGCCGGCGGCGATGTTGGCGTTCTTCAAAAAGTCCAGCGCGACGAACTTGTCGTTCGGGCTCGCCTCGCCATCCTCCAGGATGGCGCGGAGCTGCTTCAGATGGCCGGGGCGGAGGTAATGGTTGATGTCGCCGAAGGCCGCCTCCGACAGCGCCCGCAGCGCCTCGCGCGAGACCACCAGCATGTCCTTCCCCAGGACCTTCTCCACCCTGACGCCCTCGGACGAAATCTTCTTGTAGGGCGTCTCGTCCTTGCCCAGCGGGAACAGCGGGGTGTGCTTGTAGGGCGGAACGGGCTGTGACTGGTCGGGGAAGGCGGTGGGAGCGTTCATGGGACGAATCCAGGGGTTTGGGGCCACGCGCGGGCCCTCGCGTAGAAGCGTTCTAAGCCCATTTTGGACCGAAAAGGAAGGGACCCGGTACGCATCAAAGAGGGCGGCCGGGGCTTGGGAAGGCATTGGCGCAGCACGTGGAAAGGCCCGTTCCCGCCCTTGCGCTTCGCGTCCGACGACGCTTGAATGCGCGCCCTAAGGGGCTTTTCATCATGACTTTGAACTCGAACGTCCGCGGCGCGATCCTGGTCGCCGCCGCCATCACCGGCCTTGTGACCCTCACCTCGCCTGCGCGCGCCGATCGCTGCGACGACAGCGCCAAGGAGCTCGCGAACCAGGTCGAGCGTATGAAGGTGAATTTCCGCGCCGGCAACGTCGTCTATCTCTCGCATCCGGCGGCCAAGGAGCTGTCGGTCGGCTGCCGCGGCGACAAATTCTCCATCGAGCTCTATGCCAAGGGCGATCGCAAGCCCAAGCCGGAGTTCTACGCGTTGGTGGGATCGATGGCGGCGATCGTCTTCACCGTGACGAAGGACGACACCACGACCGGCGCCACACGCTGCCTGAAGCGAATGGGCCTGCTCCGCGGCGACAAGGTCAACATGCGCTACCGCCGCCTCAACATGGAATGCACGCGCACCAAGACGGATGCGTCGATTGCGATCACGCGCGGCAAGGACGAATAAGCGGGGCACTGCTCCGCTCTCTTGCCACGCGCCCCGCGTCGAAACGCATCGCGGCGCCGCCTGCCACACACTCCGTCATTGCGAGCGCAGCGAAGCAATCCAGAGATCTCTCCGCTGAGACAGTCTGGATTGCTTCGCTACGCTCGCAATGACGGGGATAGGCCGCGTCGCCTCCTTTGCCACCGCGCGGATGAGACGCAAACACCGCCCATCCCACGCGTTAGATCGCTCGCATTTTAACGATTGGCTTGAAGGAATTTTCGCTCCTCACGGCGCAGGCTGAATTGTTTCCATATGTGAGGATTTGCGCATGAAGGTTTCTACCGTTGCGCCGCCGCCCATCGCGATCGTGGTGCCGAGCTACGAGGCGACCAAGCAGCAGGACGAGCAGGCCAAGACCAAGGATGCCGACCCGACCTACGAGCCGCCGCCGCCTGCGCCGCTGCCGCCGGGTCAGGGCACGCGGATCGATCAGCTCGCCTGATCGGCCCCCGCGAGGACGGATCGCCCGATCCGGTCGATCGGGCCCGTCCCGCATTCGGCCGCATCTTTGCCGGATAGCTGGATCAGATTCGTGCGCGGTCACCCCGGGACCTGCGCATGATCGCACGACTGCAATTGCCGAACTCGATCCCGGTCGCCGCCGCGAGTACGCGGCGGATTTCGCTCGCGCATGGGTTGCATACCCCTTCCGCATTCGCGGCCCGCTTCAGCGCTGTCCCCTTCGCCAGTCCTCGACTCGCAAGTCCCCCGCCTCCGGATCGGCGCGCGCCCCCCAAGTGTGATCCGGCTCATCCAACTTCGGTATCCGGCGTGCTCATCTGTGAGGCCGAACGAGCCCATCCCTACGTCCGGTCGGCCAGCGTCTGTGGGACAAGCCAATGGAAATGAATGACAAGCTGCTGTCGCTGGTCGCCGACATCTACGATGCCGCGCTCGACGATTCCAGGTGGTCGGCGACGCTTCATAGCATCGTCGACATCTCGGGCGGACAGAGCGGCGGCCTGGTGCGGATCGGGGCGGCGGGCGAGCCCGTGATCTCGCACGCTGTCGGCGTCGATCCCGCCTACATCCAGTCCTACATCGAAACCTACGAGCCATTCGATCCGTCGCGCGGCGTGCTCCATGCGGCGGTCGGCCAGATCCAGACGATCAGGGACTGGATCGACGTCGACGAATTCCGCACTACCATGTTCTACAACGAGTGGACGCGGCCGCAGGGGCTCGAGGATGCCGCCAACGTCCTGCTCGACAAATCCTCCGAAGGCGTATCCCGCCTTTCGATCATGAAGGGCGGCGGTCCGGTCGACCGCAGGATGTACCAGGTGATCTCCCACCTCACGCCCCACCTGCAACGGGCCATGCTGGTCAGGCAGAAGCTGCAGCACCAGAACGAGCTGGAGACGACTTCGGTGCGTACGCTCGACGCGCTGCGAACCGCCGTCCTGCTGCTCGACGCCGAAGGCCATATCACGCACTTCAATACGAGCGCGCGCGACATTCTGGAGGACGCCGACGTGCTGCGTTCGGTCCGCGGCCGGCTCGTGACGTCGGATCTGAACACCGATCGCGTGCTGCGACAGGCGCTGGCGGGCACCGTTCTCGGTGACCGGACGATGACGAGCGCGAGCATTTCGCTGCATCTGACGGCGCGCGACGGCTCGCACTATGTCGGGCACCTGCTGCCGCTGACGGCTGGGCGCCGGCAGAGATTCGGCGCCAGCTACGATGCCTGCGCCGTTCTATTCGTCAGCAAGGCCGCGCTCGACACGATCGTCGCGCCCGACCTCATCCGCAAGCTGTTCAAGCTGACGCCGACCGAGCTGCGCGTCTTCCTGTCCATCGTCGAGATCGGCGGTGTTCCCGACGTGGCCAGAAGCATGGGCATCGCCGAAACCACGATCAAGACCCATCTCGCCCGGATCTTCGTCAAGACTGGGACCAAGCGGCAGGCGGACCTGGTTCGGCTGGTTGCCGCCTTCACGCCGCCGATCAAGGTCTGAAGCGAGTCTCGATCGCCTCAGCGGCCGCATGTTTGCCGGAAAGACCTGCTGCCAATGCGCCGGCGGGAATCGGACGGGATCGACCATGATCGCCAGACTGCTGCTGCAGAGCACGATCACCACCGCGGGGATGGGCGCGCTGCTGTTCGCCTCCGCCGGGACCTTGCGCTGGCCGTCGGCCTGGATCTTCCTCGTGACATGCGCCCTGCTCGGCCCGCTCTGCGGCTGGTGGCTCTACCGGATCGATCCGGCGCTGCTCGCCGAGCGCCTGCGGCCGGTCCTGCAGAAGGATCAGCCCACCGCCGACAAGGTGTTCATGAGCGTCTTGGTCGCCGCGATGCTGCTCTGGCTGGCGCTGATCGGCCTCGACCAGCGCATGCAATCATTCGACATGCCGGTCGTGCTCCAGGCCGCCGGCTTCGCGCTGTTCCTGCTCTCGACACTGTTCACACTCCGGGTCTTCCGCGAGAACTCGTTCGCGGCCCCCGTCGTGAAGCTGCAGGCCGAACGCGCGCAGCACGTGGTCTCGACCGGCCCCTACGCCCATGTGCGTCATCCCATGTATGGCGGCATGGTCGTGTTCTACGCCGGCGTGCCGCTGCTGCTGGGCTCGTGGCGGGGACTGCTGATGGTCCCGATCTTCGTCGTCCTGTTCGCAATCCGCATCGGCATCGAGGAACGCATCTTGCGCGAAGGCCTGCCGGGCTACGTCGATTACACCGAACGGGTGCGCTATCGCCTTCTGCCGGGCGTCTGGTGAGGACGCCTCACTCTCCCTGCACGGAAAATCGTCCCGCCTCCTCCGAACGAGTGACGTCGCAGCAGGCGAACCCCGCTAAGGGAACCCGCATCCTTGCGACGGGAGACAACGATGTTCTGCAAGCCACCCTGCCCCGACGAGCACGACCTCTCTCTCGTCCCCGATGATTCCAATAAGCGCTCTGCGCCGGAGCGTTCACTTGCGCGGCCCGGCCAAGACGCGTTCGGGCGACTGATCGCGCCCGAAGCGGCCGGTCCGGAACGGGGGCTGCCGCCAGCCTCCCTCCGGACCGGCTAGAGTTTTTGTCTTGACGCGTTTTCCTGACGCGAACCGGCGTCCACTTCGCTCGAAAACGCTTTAGCCATCCAGCTCGCGATAGCGGCGGAAGATACCCTGCTCGTTGAAGGGAATGCGGCGCGGGCTTGCGAGATAGGCCTTGATGTTCGGCCGCGCGGCGATCCGGTCGTGCAAGGCGACGAGGCCCGGAATGTCCGCCTCGAACGCGTCCATGCGTCTGGGAAAGGCATAGCGCAGCCCCGCGACGATCTGGAACAGCGAGAGGTCGACATAAGTGAGCCGCCGACCCGTGACATACGCGCCTCCGTTCTCGCCGAGAAGCTGCTCGAAATAGCCGAGATATTTCGGCACCCGCTCGCTCCAGAAATCGGCCGTGCGCCTCTTCGCCGGCGGCTTCTGATCCTCGTAATAGAGCGAGGGCCCGAGCGGATGATGGGTGTCGTGGATCTCGACCACGAGATCGGTGATGGTGAGCTGAAGCTGGTGCACCCAGAGTTTCCCGGCTTCCGTCTTCGGCGCGAGACCGTGCCGGCTGCCGAGATAGAGCAGGATATTGGCGGTCTGGCCGATGACGAGCTTGCCCGCTTTCAGGAACGGCGGTGCAAAGGGCGGCGTGTCCTTCTGCACGTCCATCATCTTCATCATCGCCGCCGTCCCGCGCGCTCCCCGCGCGACGTCGACGTATGCCGCCCCCGCCTCCTCCAGCGCCAGCCGCACAAATTCGCCGCGGCCCTGGATCTCGGGCCAATAGTAGAGTTCGTATTTCATGGGAGAGGTCCGTCAGCGTGAATGCGTCAGGACCAATGTAGCATGTAGCTGAGTGTTCCGTCAGGGTGAGACGGAACACTCTTGCAACACACTCCGTCATTGCGAGCGCAGCGAAGCAATCCAGTCTGCCTACGCGGAAAGACTCTGGATTGCTTCGTCGCTTCGCTCCTCGCAATGACGGAGGTGAGATCTTCCCGTCTTAACTCAATTCGCAGCGAAGCAGTACATCAGGCCGTCGCCGCCGGTGCTCTTCAGATCGGCCTGCGAGCAGCCGCCGTCGGGACCGCGCGAGGGGTGCGAGCTATTCCAGGACTTCGACGGTTCGTCATCGCGCAGGCCCTGACGATCGGCGTGACCGACGACCGCCGCGCCTTGCGTGCTCGACGTCCAGTTCTTGCAGGTCTTGTCGTCGCCCGCAGCGAAGGCGGTGCCGTCGGGTTGCGTTCCCGTCAGGATGTCGTGCCGGTTCGGCGTGTCGCCGCGGCCGTTGATCACCTCGCCCTTCTCGCTGAGCGCAGTCTGCTTGGTGAGATTGTTGGCCGCGCCATGCAGGTCGGCGACATCCTTGGCGATCACCGCGCCCTTGGCGTTCTGCCACGGGCCCTTGCCGATGCGGTCCTTGGCGTTGACGGCCGGCTTGCCGTCGGCGGCTTGCGTCGAGAGATAGGCGCGCCAGGTTTTGGCGGCGGCGCCGGAGCCTTGCGCGAGCTTCGCGCACTGCGCATCGGCTCCTTCGAGGCCGCCGAGATCGGCGCCCTTGCCCGGGCCGTTGGAGGTCACGAAGAAGGTCATGTCGGCCGACTGCGCTTGCGCCGAGGGCGTCGCCAGCAAGGCCATCGCGAGCGCGAGGCCTGAAATCGTCACGGTTCTCTCAATGCGGATCATATCGTCCTCCCGTTGTGTTTGTCGTTGGCCGCCTGATTTCAACCCGAGGCGCGCCCGCTTATTCCGATGCGCGATGCCGAAAAGAAAAAGGCGCCGTGCGGTGAGCACGACGCCTTCATCTTCAATCGCCTTGCGATCAGTTGGTCTGCTGGATCGCCGACAATTCCCAGCCGCTGCCGGGCCTGCGGGCGAAGGTCCAGACCTCGGTGACTTCGCCGGGCTGTTCGCTGCCGGCAACGACCGTGCCGCTGTTGCGGTCCAGCGTCTTGTCGGTGAGCGCGAAACGCAGCGCCACCGTGGCGTACTCGGTCTCGCCCTCACGCCAGGCTTCCGCGAGGTCGCCCTGCAGCAGCTTGACGTTGGTCACCTTGTTCACGACGTTGCGCGCGCGGTTCTGGCCGAGGTCCTGCTCGAAATAGGAGACCATCTCCGGGGTCGCGAGCGTATGCAGCTTGGCCACGTCCTCGTTCGACCAGGCTGCCTGAATGTCGCCGAGCAGGCGCTCGAACGCCTCGTAATCGTCCGGCTTGATCTCGAGCGGCGCGTTGTTGGCATTGGCACCGAAGCCGAAGCCACCGAGCCCGCCGCCAAGACCACCACCGAGCGCGCTGCGCTGGTTCGCCTGCGGTCCGGGACCTGCGCCCGCATCCGCATTGGCATAGGCCGCCTGCGGCGAGTGACGGCGCTGCCACCAGGACATCGCCAGCCGCACCACGAACACCACGAGCACGATCTGGATGATCAGGCCGAGGATCGAGGACAGACCGCCGAGGCCGCCGAACAGGCCGCCGCCGAACAGCATGCCGAGCAGGCCTGCGCCGAGGAAGCCGGCCGCAAGGCCGCCCATGAAGCCGCCGGCGCGGCCGAACAGGCCGCCGCGCGCGGGCGCGGCCGAGTTCATGCCTGCGCCTGGCTGGGTGTAGGTGCGGTTGAACTGCGAGGCCGAGCCCGGCGCCGTGGAGGTCGAGGGCGGGGCCGAATAGGTGCGCGAGCCGCGCGACCCCGACGAGGAGCCGCCACCGACGCGCGCGTCGGCCGACGAGATCGCCAGTGCAGTCGGCAGCGCAAGCGCCAGCACGACGGCGATCGTCTTGAAGAGACTGCGGGAGCGTAGCGAGAAATTCATTTGCGTTTCCCAAATCCCCGGCATGGGGACGTGCTCTTAAGATGGGCAGACTTCCCGAAAAGTGAAGCCGGTTTCGGAACCTATGGCTGCGGCCCTCAGTCGCGGGGATGTGGCAAAAGCCCATATTTGGCCGGGACTTGGCCGGATCGAGGTGGGAACCGCGGTCACGGGATACCGGTGGGGTTTGAAAGAGATTTTTGCTCTTTCCACGTCATTGCGAGGAGCCCTTGCGACGAAGCAATCCAGAGTCTTTCCGCGGAGGCAGCCTGGATTGCTTCGCTGCGCTCGCAATGACGGAATGAGAGAGTCGGGTGCAATGACCGGAAGGCGCGGGAAAGGCGAGAACGCTCCTCACCCCTGCTTCGCCATGGTCTCCTTCACCGCCGCCACGAGCTGGCTGAGCGTGAACGGCTTCGGCAGGAAGTCGAACTGCTGGCCCTCGGGCAGGCTCTTCTCGAAGGCGTCCTCGGCATAGCCGGAGACGAAGATGAACTTGATGTCGGGGTTCTGCTCGCGCATCGCCTTGAGCAGCGTCGGGCCGTCCATCTCGGGCATGACCACGTCGGAGACGACGAGATCGATGCCGCCGCTCTGCTCCTCCAGCACCTCCATGGCCTCGACGCCGTTCTCGGCTTCGACCACGGTATAGCCGCGCGAGCGCAGGCCGCGTGCGTTCAGGGCGCGCAGGCCCTCCTCGTCCTCGACGAGAAGGATCGTGCCCTGCCCGGTGAGATCGGTGCGCGGCTTGGCCTCGGCGGCTGCAGGCGCGGCGTCCTTCGCCGCAGCACTGGCCGCGCCGGCCACGGCCGCCGGCTGCTCGACCTGCACCTCCGGCTCGGCATGATGGCGCGGCAGGAAGATGTGGAACGAGGTGCCCTGCCCGGGCTCGGAATCGACGTAGATGAAGCCGCCGGTCTGCTTGACGATGCCGTAGACCGTGGACAGCCCAAGGCCGGTGCCCTTGCCGACCTCCTTGGTCGAGAAGAACGGCTCGAAGATCTTGTCGCGGATGTCGGCGGGGATGCCGGTGCCAGTGTCGGCGACCTCGATCCGGACGTAATCCGCGGCCGGCATGCCCTTGTAGGCGAGCTTTCCGGCGTCTTCCGTCGCGACATTGGCGGTGCGGATGATCAGCTTGCCGCCGTCGGGCATGGCGTCGCGCGCGTTGACCGCGAGGTTGACGATGACCTGCTCGAACTGGGAGACGTCGACCTTCACCGGCCAGAGGTCGCGGCCGTGGACGAGGTCGAGCTTGACCTTCTCGCCGATCAGCCGGCGCAGCAGCATGGTGAGATCGCTCAGGGCATCGCCGAGATCGAGCACCTGCGGCCGCAGCGTCTGCCGGCGCGAGAACGCCAGCAGCTGCCGCACCAGCGTGGCGGCGCGCGTCGCGTTCTGCTTGATCTGCATGATGTCCTGGAACGACGGGTCGGTCGGCTTGTGCGCGTTCAGCAGGAAGTCGTTCGCCATCATGATGGCGGAGAGCACGTTGTTGAAGTCGTGGGCGATGCCGCCGGCGAGCTGGCCGACGGTCTCCATCTTCTGCGACTGGTTGATCTGGTTCTCCAGCGCGCGCCGCTCGGTGGTCTCGAGCATGTGCACGATGGCGGCTTCCGCCTCGTTCTCGACGGCATCCACCGGCGTCACGAAGAACTGGCCCCAGCGGTCCTTGGTCCCTTCCAGCGCGACCTCGACCGGCGCGACGTCGGCCTGGCCGTCGGCGGCCTGGTTGATGGCCGCGATCAGGAGGTGCCGGTCGCGCGAATTGACCGCACGGAAGATCGACTTGGAGGCGCTGTCGAGCCCGAGCGCCTGGCCGAGCTTGGCGTAGCGCGCATTGGCGCGCACCACGTTGCCGCCGCGGTCGACGGTCGCGATCGCCATCGGCGTGTGGTCGAAGAAGCGCATGAAGCGCACTTCGGCGGCGCGATCGGGGTCGCTGCGCTCGTCGCGGGCCCGGCTGATGACCAGCGTGCGCGAGGGCCCCGGCGCGCCGTCGGCGCCGAAGGCGAGCTTGTGATAGAGCCGCACCGGCATGGTCTTGCCGGTGCGCATGCGCAGATCGATGTCGAAGACCTCGGTCTTCACCTCGCCCGGCACCGCCACGATCGAGGTCAGCAGCGAGGCGCCGTCGCCGGAGACGATGTCGGTCAGCTTCAGGCCGCCCGAGCCGATCTCGGCGAGGTCGTAGTCGAGCCAGTTCGCCAGCGTCGCGTTGACATAGGCGAGCTCGCCGGCCGGATTGACCGAGAAGAAGCCGCACGGCGCGTGGTCGAGATATTCGATGGCGTGCTGGAGCTCCTGGAACACGTCCTCCTGGCGCTCGCGATCACGGGTGATGTCGGCGATCGACCACACCGCGTATTTCGCCTCGCGCTTTTCCGTGCCGAGCGGGCGCACCCGCATGCGCAGCCAGCGGCCCTGGCTGCCGTCCTGGCCGGAGATGCGCACCTCCTCCTGCTGGCGCTTGCCTTCGCGCGCAGCCTTGAGCAGCCGGAACACGGCTTCGGAGACGTCGGGATTGCCGATGAAGACGCGCTCCACCGGGCGCACGTCCTGCGGACCGCTGGCGCCGGTCAGCGTCAGATAGGCGGCATTGGAATAGATCACGTGGCCGCGGGCGTCGGTGACCGCGAGCCCGTCGAAGGCGTGATCGGAAATGCGGCGAATGATGGGGTCGTCGAGATTGCGGTCGGCAAAGCGGATGATGCCTGCGGCGAAGGCGAACAGGTTGAACAGGCCGACCATCGCCAGCACGGCGAGGACCCCGAGAATGTAGGGCTGCGCCTGCGCGCGCCCGAGCGTCATCAGCCCGACGGCGACGGCGACGAGGCCGGCAGCCACCAGCAGAACCAGCGCAATGCTGCCCGAGCGCGGCGAAGGCTCGTGCGCCGCAACGGGCTCGCGTGGGAGGTCGTGGTCGGTTTCGGCGGTCATTCTCGAGCTGGCGCAGCCTGTCTGCAGAGAATCAACGCGCTACGGGGCGCGCGGGGTCCTCCCTGCCTGAATCGGACCCTGAGGTGCAAGGGCAGCGGGGGCGAAAGGTACGCTGATTCCCAGATTACGGCCATTTCCGGTACTTTTCGGGTGTTTTATCCCCGCCCCGCACTGAATCCGCGCTTCAGCCGCATGACGTAGCCGATGACTTCGGCGACCGCGTGATAGTGCTCGTTCGGGATTTCCTGGTCGATTTCGACGGTGGCGTAGAGCGCGCGGGCCAGCGGCACGTTCTCCACGATCGGGATGTCATGCTCGCGCGCGATCTCCCGGATCTTGAAGGCGAGGTTGTCGACGCCCTTGGCGACGCAGATCGGAGCCGTCATGCCGCGCTCATAGGACAGCGCCACCGAATAGTGGGTCGGGTTGGTGATGATCACGGAGGCCTTGGGAACCGCCGCCATCATGCGCTTCCTGGACCGCTGCTGGCGCAATTGCCGCAGCTTGCCCTTGATGTGCGGGTCGCCTTCGGACTGCTTGAACTCTTCCTTGATCTCCTGCAGCGACATCTTCTGCCGCTGGAACCAGCTGCGATACTGGAAGAAATAATCGGCGATGGCGACGATCGCGAGCGCCGCGACCACCGCGCCGAGCAGGTGAACGGTCATGCTGGTGCTGGCACCGAGCATGGCGGCCGGATCGAGCTTGACCATCGCCTCCATGCGATGGCGCTCCGGCCACAGGATCATGGTCATGACCGCGCCGAGCCCGATCAGCTTGCCGAGGCCCTTCAGGAAGTTCGCGGCCGCCTGCTTGCCGAAGATGCGCTTTAAACCGGCGCCGGGCGAGATCTTGCTGAATTTGGGCTTGAGGGATTCGGCCGACCACACCAGGCGGTGCTGCAGCATGTTGCCGGCGATCGCCGCCAGCACCAGCATCATCAGGGGAACGCCGATCGCCGCCAGCAGGACGATCTCGATCTGCTGCATCAGCGCCAGCAGCGCCTTGCCGTCGGTCTTGATCATCCAGGAATTGGCGAGCAGATTGCGCATCGGCGTCAGCAGCCCGCTGCCCACCGAGCCCGAGAAGGTCGAGACCACCAGCGTGCCGCCCGCCATCATGAACCAGGTGTTGATCTCCTGGCTCTTGGCGACGTCGCCGCGTTCGAGCGCGTCTTCCAGACGCTTTTGCGTCGGGTCTTCTGTTTGACTCTCTGGATCCTTGTCTTCTGCCATCGCCCCGTCGCTACCTGAGCGGCATCAATTGGTGCATGACACCGATGAAGTAATCCAGATACGTGCCCATCATCGCCGTGAGCACCACGGCGAGCACCAGGAAGCCCGCGAAGATCGACAGCGGCACGCCGACGAAATAGACCTGCATCTGCGGCATCAGGCGCGCCAGCACCCCGAGCCCGATGTTGAAGACGAGGCCGAACACCAAAAACGGCCCCGAGAGCTGCAGGCCCAGACGAAACGCGGCGGCGAAGGCGCGCGTTGCGAGCGCGGCGACGTCGCCGCTCGACACGGTCTCACCCGGCGCGAAGATCGTATAGCTGTCGTTCAGCGCCGCGATCACCAGATGATGGCTGTCGGTGGCGAACAGCAGCGTCACGCCCAGCATGGTCAGGAAGTTGCCGACCAGCACGCCCTGCTGCCCCTGCGTCGGATCGACCGAGGTGACGAAGCCGAGGCCCATCTGCTGCGCGATCACGGATCCGGCGACCTGGAGCGCCGACAGCGTCACGCGCGCGGTCGCGCCCAGCACGATGCCGATCGCGATCTCATGCAGCATCAGCACGAGCAGCGGCGCCAGCGAGCCCATGTCGACCTGGTAGGCGTTGCGGTGCAGCGGCAGGATGATCAGCGTCAGCAGCAGCGCGATCGACAGCTTGATCCGGGTCGGGATATTGGTCTCGCCGAGACCAGGCAACAGCATCACCATCGCGCCGACCCGGGCGAAGGCGAGCATGAAGGAAGCGGCGAGCGCCGGCAGCAGCGAGACGTCGATGCGCATAATCGCCGCATCTTGCCTCAGCCGCCGATGATTCGCGACGAGATCCGCAGCATGTGGGAATGCAGCGCATCGGCCATGAACGGCAGCGCCAGCAGCATCGTGGCAAAGATGGCGAGGATCTTCGGCACGTAGATCAGCGTCTGTTCCTGGATCTGCGTCAGCGCCTGGAACAGCGACACGACGACGCCGACCACGAGGCCCACCACCATCAGGGGCGAGGATACGATCACGATGGTCCAGATCGCATCGCGGGCGACGTCGAGAGTTTCGGGGCCGGTCATCTACAGAGTTCCTTGTTCATTTCCATCCCCCACCACTCTGGTGTGGGCCACCGGCCCCTCCCCGTCATTGCGAGGAGCCCTTGCGACGAAGCAATCCAGACTGCCTCTGCTTAGAGATTCTGGATTGCTTCGCTGCGCTCGCAATGACGACTGAGGCGAACGCCAGCGCCGAAATATCAGATCGGCATCTTCATGATGTCTTCATACGCCGCGATCACGCGGTCGCGGACCGAGACCAGGGTGGACACTGCGACGTCGGTGTCCGCCACCGCCGTCACCACGTCCATCACATTGGCCTTGCCGGCCGCCATTGCGACCGTCTGCGCGTCCGACTTGCGGCCGGATTCCATGACGCTGCCGACGGCGTCCTTGAGCAGCGATGCAAAGGACTGCCCGCCGGCCTCGCTGCCCTTACTGGCACCGGCGCCGGTGTTTTCCAGCACGCGGGCGAGGCTCGCATAGGCATTGGCGGCGACTGACGGTGATGCCATGGCTCAATTGTCCTGTTCAGCTCTTGAGGATGTCGAGCGTGCGCTGGATCATCCGGCGCGTCGCACTGATGATGTTGAGGTTGGCCTCGTAGGACCGCTGCGCATCGCGCATGTCGGTCATCTCGACCACCGAGTTCACGTTGGGGTATTTGACGTTGCCGCTGGCGTCGGCGACCGGATTGCTCGGCTCGTATTTGACGCGGAAGTTGGACTGGTCGGGCTTGATCTTGCCGAGGGTCACGACCTGCGCGTCGAGCGTGCGGTCGAGCGCGGAGGAGAAGGTCGGAACCTTGCGCCGGTAGGGATCGCCGCCTGATGTCTGCGCGGTCGAATCGGCGTTGGCGATGTTTTCCGAGATCACCCGCATGCGGCCGGCCTGCGCCCGCAGACCGGAGGTCGCGATCGCCATCGAGCGGGCGAAGTCGCTGCTGTCATTGGCCATGATGCGCCTCCCCTAGCTGTTCTGTCCGCGGATCATGCGGTTAGCCCTTGCCGATCGCGGTCTTGAGCAGATGCAGGCTCTTCGAATAGAGCGAGGTCGCCGCCGCGTAGTCCATCTGGTTGCTGGCGGCCTTCATCATCTCCTCCTCGAGATTGACGGCATTGCCCGCGGGGCGGGTCTCGAAGCCGGCATTCTTGTTCTGGTCGAATCCGGACGGCGCGCCCGACGGGGTCATGTGAGAGCCGCTGGTGCGCATCATCGCCAGGGGCCCCATCGAGCCGGTGACGGCCCCGGCCTTGTCGAGTTTCGGCTCGACGAGGTCGCGCGGGCGGAATTTGGGCGTGTCGGAATTGGAGACGTTCTCGGACAGGACGCGCTGGCGTTCCTGGTGCCACTGCATCTTGGTGCGAAGCGCCGACAGCACCGGGAGGTCGTTGATGGACATCGTCGCGGCTCCTTCCGCCTCTTGCGGACCTCTGGGTCCGAAGCTAGGCAGAATTTGCCGTGTGTATGGTTAACAGCTGGTTAAGGACGTTGCCGGCGCGTGTCCCGGCGTGGGACATGATGTGGCACCCCCGTGATTCTACGCCTCCAAAAGTTGCATTAACCCAACCATTTGGCGGCGCGTGCACAGGCCAAGAAGTCGTTTTGGATCGAGCGATTCATAGGTTATTAAGAGTTGGGGACGGCAAAACTTGCCGTGGGACGTTAAGAGATCGCAGTTTGGGGCATCGTAGGCTGGTGGTTGGCGCGTCCGACCATGGGCACGAGAAAAGCGCCATTTGTCGGGGACAAGTATGCAAGGCAGCCCTATCACCTTCATCGTCGCGTTCATCGTCGTTCTGGCGTTGATCGGCGTCGCTGCCTGGCTGGTTCGCCGATTCGCCACCAGCCGGCTCGGGGCCAACACCCAGCGCGGCCGGATGCCCCGCCTTGCCGTGATCGACGCCGCCGCGGTCGACGGCCGCCGCCGCCTGGTGCTGGTCAGGCGTGACAATGTCGAACATCTCCTGATGATCGGCGGCCCCACCGACATCGTGGTCGAACCCAACATCGTTCGCGCCGCGCATGGCCGCGATCAGCTGCCGCAGCGTCCCAACGCCGCCGAGCCGCCGCGCCTCGCCCCGATGCCCGATGCCGGCAACTGGGCCGACGAAGCGCCGCGGCCCGAGCTGCTCGACCATCCCGAGCCGCAGATGCCCGAGCCGCCGCCGCGGCCGGCGCGCCCGTCCTTCGCCGACGAATTGCGCCGTCCCGCGCCCCCGCTGGCCGAGCGCCGCAGCGAACCGCCGATGGGCGGCTTTCCGCCGGAGCCGATCGCGCCCCGTCCCGAGCGCGAGCCCCGGCCCGAGCCGCTGCCGCCGCGCGCTCCGCGCAGCGAGCCGCCGCTGATGCCGCGTCCGCCGCGCGCCAACGAACCGGCGAAGATGCCGCCGGTGCGCGCAGAGCGTGCCGCCGCACCGCCGCCTCCGCCGCCCGTGCCGCAGGCTCCGCCCGTGCCGCCGCCGCCAGCGCCCGCGGCTGCGCCGTCCAGCGCCGAGCAGAACCTCGCCGAAATGGCGCAGCGGCTCGAGGCCGCGCTGCGTCGCCCCGCCGGCGAAACGGTCGCGCCCCCCGTCGCGCCGGAGCCGCCGGCCGCTCCCCCGCCGCGGGCGGCCCGCAGCGAGCCCGCAGCACCACCGGCCCCGCCGCCGAAGCCGGCCGCGGAAAAGACCAGCTTTGAAAATCTTGAAGACGAGATGGCCTCGCTGCTCGGCCGTCCGAAGCCGTCTTCGTGAGGCTGCCGTCCCTCCCGCGTAGAGTTCTTTCAGTTTCTGTCCTGATCGCCGCGGCTTCGCTCGCGGGTCCTGCGCATGCGCAGGACATCAGCATTAATCTCGGCGGCGGCGCTGGCGGCGGCGGCGTCACCGAGCGCGCGATCCAGCTCATCGCCCTGCTCACGGTGCTGTCGATCGCGCCCTCGATCCTGATCATGATGACCTCGTTCACGCGCATCGTGGTCGTGCTGTCGCTGCTGCGCACCGCGATGGGCACGGCGACCGCGCCGCCGAACTCGGTGATCATCGCGCTCGCGATGTTCCTCACCTTCTTCGTGATGGGACCGGTGCTGCAGAAATCCTACGACGACGGCATCCGCCCGCTCGTCGCCAACCAGATCGGCGTCGAGGACGCGCTGCAGCGCGCCTCCGTTCCCCTGCGCGGCTTCATGCAGAAGAACGTGCGCGAGAAGGACCTCAAGCTGTTCCTGGATCTCTCGGGCGACCCGCCGCCGGCCACGCCCGACGACCTCGCGCTGCGCATCCTCGTGCCCTCCTTCATGATCTCCGAGCTGAAACGCGCCTTCGAGATCGGCTTCCTGTTGTTCCTCCCATTCCTGATCATCGACCTCGTCGTCGCATCCGTGCTGATGTCGATGGGCATGATGATGCTGCCACCGGCCACGATCTCGCTGCCGTTCAAGCTGATCTTCTTCGTGCTGGTCGACGGCTGGTCGCTGGTGGCGGGAAGCTTGGTGCAGAGCTACGGAGGATAGCGCGGGCCCGGGCGCCGCCCGTATTCCCCCAGCCCGCAGAGATTGCCTCCGCCCTCTCCCCGTCATTGCGAGGAGCGCTTGCGACGAAGCAATCCAGACTGCCGCGGCGAAAAGACTCTGGATTGCTTCGCTGCGCTCGCAATGACGGAGTATGCGGCGGCAGCTCGAACAATTAGCCAGCCGCAACCGCGATCCATCCATAAGGTCCTCCGCACCATCCACGTCATTGCGAGGAGCCCTTGCGACGAAGCAATCCAGACTGCCGCCGCGGAAAGAGCTGGATTGCTTCGCTGCGCTCGCAATGACGGAGCATGCGGCAGCAGCTCGAACAAACCGTCAGCCGCAACCGCGATCCATCCACAAGGCCCTCCGCACCATCCACGTCATTGCGAAGAGCGCTTGCGACGAAGCAATCCAGACTGCCGCCGCGGAAAGAGTCTGGATTGCTTCGCTGCGCTCGCAATGACGGAGCATGCGGCAGCAGCTCGAACAAATCGCCAGCCGCAACTGCGATCCCATCCAAAAGCCCTCCGCACCCTCCACGTCATTGCGAGGAGCCCTTGCGACGAAGCAATCCAGACCGCCGCCGCGGAAAGAGTCTGGATTGCTTCGCTGCGCTCGCAATGACGGAGGACGCGGGAACAGCCTGCCTCACTGAACATCGAGCGTCCGCCGCTAGATCAGCGTGTCGTACAAGTCCTTCCAATCCGGATTGACGCTCTCGATCAGCGCCAACTTGTTGGCCCGGTTGCCGCCCTTGATCTGCTTCTCGCGCGTGATGGCGTCGATCATGGTGTCATGCAGCTCGTACCAGACGAGAAGCTTGCAGCCGTATTTCGCCGAGAAGCCCTTCACCAAGCCCTCGCGGTGCTCGTAGGCGCGTCGCGGCGGATTGGAGGTGACGCCGGTGTAGATCGTGCCGTTGCGGCGATTGGCGAACATGTAAACGCATGGCTGCTTCATGATCGTGCTCGGCTGAGGAGTGCAGTTACGATAGCACAACTAGGCGGTAAGGGCGAGCAGCGAGAACAGTCCTTGCGAGAAATTGCTGCCCCATCGGCGTCATTGCGAGGAGCGCTTGCGACGAAGCAATCCAGACTGCCGCCGCGGAGAGATCCCTGGATTGCTTCGCTGCGCTCGCAATGACGGAGTATGCGGCGGCAGCTCGAACAAACTGCCAATCGCACCCGCGATCCATCCCAAAGCCCTCCGCACCCTCTCCCGTCATTGCGAGGAGCTCTTGCGACGAAGCAATCCAGACTGCCGCCGCAGAAAGAGTCTGGATTGCTTCGCTGCGCTCGCAATGACGGAGGATGGAGCGGCGGCGCTCGCAATGACGGAGGATGCGGTACGGTCCCGGGACGCGCTTTGCGCGGGCGCTACCGCGTCATCTTGATCTGCCGCACGACGGGGATCGTGGGCAGCGAGCCGGTGTGCTCGGCTTCGTCCTTGGCCTGCGGCGAGCCTGGTGCGCGGGCGGTGGCGTCGGGGAAGCGCTGCTTCATCTCGCGCAGGAAGCCGTCGAGCGTGTCGACGCTGGCAGCGAGCTTGGCGATCTCGGCGAATTCGGCGCTGGAGGCCGCGGCCGGCTTGCTGGCGATGTCGAAGGCGAGACGGTCGGCGCTCTCGCTCATCAGCGGCGCGTATTTCTCGCGGAAGCGCGACACGCCGATCGAGTCGTCGGCGAGCGCGTAGCCGACGGCGGCGCGGATGATGTCGCTCTTCTCCACCGCGTTGAGCGGCTTGAAATCGCGAAAACGCTCGCCGTAATAGAGCTCGATCTGCTCGGCGGATTCGCGCCAGCGCCGCGCTGCCCAGAAGATGTCCGAACGCAGGCGAAGCACTTCGCGCCCGGAGACGTTGGAGACGATGTCGAGCGCGAGGTCGTGACGGCCGACGTCGCTCTGCGCGCGCGCTTCCAGCAGCAGGCGCTGCTGCCTGAGCTCGCCGGAGAGATCGCTGATGCGGCTCGCGCGCAGCGCCGAGATCGCCATGTCCGGCTTGCGGTTGGCAAGATAGATCATGGAAAGGCGCGCGGCGACCTGGGCGCGCGCGGCGCCTTCGAGGCGGTGGTCGACCTGGTATTGCAGGAGCTCGGCGGCCTGGTCGAGCAGATCGATCGAGGCGAGACGGTCGGCGAGCCGGCGGATCAGCTCGTCGCCGCGACGGCCGATCGGCGTCAGCTCACGGAATTCGTAGAACATCCCGAGCGCCTCGACCGGCGGCAGCTCGTCGCCCTTCGGTCCGAGGAAGATCTGCGTGAACAGCTCGGAGGCGAGATCCTGCGCCTGACGCGAGGCCTCCGCGTTGGGCTGCAGCCTCGTCGCGGTGCGCGCCGCGGTGAGCGCGTCGCGGTAGCGCCCGCTCTCGGCATACATCCGCGACAGCAGCTGGAGCGTCTTGACCTCGATGGAGTCGCCGCGCCAGGTCATCGAGAGCGTCTCGAGCTCGCGCAGCGCGTCTTCCTTGCCGATCTCGTCGCGCTTCTGCCGCAGCGCGACCTCGAGCTGCTTGGCTTCCGCCGCGGCCCGCCGATCGGCCGAGGCGACCGCGAATTTGTAGTCGTCGAGCGCGTCCTTGTCGTGGCCGAGCGCCTCGGCGAGCCGGCCGCGCAGCACGGCGAAGCCGGGCGCCGCCTCGGGCGAGACGCCGACCACCTCGAGCTCGCCACGACGCTTGGAGGCGCCGGCATAGTCCTTCACCTCGAGCGAGGCCCGCATCGCGTCCATCGTCACGATGCGCTGGATGTCGAGCGGCAGCGAGGCGATGGCGAACTCGACGTTCTTGAACTTCTCGCGCGCGTCCGCCCATTTGCCCTGGCGCGCATAGGCGAGCGCCTTCCAGAGCTGGGAATCGTGGCTGTTGCCGATCACGGGATTGGCGAGGTCCTTCAAGCCCTGCGAAGGCCGGCCGATCAGGATGCTGGCGATCGCATGGACGATCAGCGCGCTGCTCTCCTCCTTGTTGAGGGGATCTGTCAGCATGACGTCGGTGACGGCCTTGGCCTCGTGATACATCGCGCGCGACATGTAGAACTGCGCGAGATCCAGCCGCGGCAGCGAGCGCAGCGCCGGCTCGACGTTGGAGATCGCCGTGATCAGATCGCTCTGGCGCGTCATGAAGTTTTCCGACTGACCCTTGCGCCAGCCTTCGGGACTGAACACCGGGCGCACCGCGGTCGGCGCCCGCTCGGCCGAGATGTCGACCGGCGACAGGGTCAGTCCGCCCTTCTTGCCGAGGATCACCTTGTCGGCACCGACCTCGACGCCGACCTCGTCGGAGTTCGGACGGATCGCGATGCCGTGCGCGGATTCCAGGAGCGAGAGATCGACGAGGTCCTGCCGCTTGATGAAACCGCGCACCGGCCGCTGCGCGGTGACGACGTAGAGCATGTCGCCGGCGTCGGGATCGGTCAGCTTGTGCAACTGGCCCGGATTGGCGAAGGGGATCGCGATGGTGGCGAGCGCGGGATCGGTGATGTTGCGCGACATCATCAGCGGCAAAGGCGTCGCCTGGATCTTGTCGGCGAGCGTCAGAAGCCAGTTGGTCTCCTTGCCGACCTCCTCGCTCGTCAGCGAGTAGACCAGCGGGCGGGTCAGACGGATGCGCACCGCCTGGCCCTTGTCGAGCGGGATCCGGCCGACCTCGCCGATCATCGCGCCGCCCTTGGCGCGGATCGCCTCGACATCGATCGGCTTCGGCGTATCGAATACCAGCCACACCGTGTCGCCCCGGCGGAACGCAGCCGCGGGCGTCGCGACCGGAAGCGGGAACGTCACGCGCAAGCCGTCGCTATCGCGGCGCACATCGACGCTGGCGGCCGTCGACGGCGGCGCCGGCTTGGTGGCTTCCTTGACCGGCTCCTTCGCAACCTCTTCGGCGTGCACGGGCTTGGCCGGCGCGGCCGCAGCTTCGGCCGCGGGAGGCGGCGGCTTCACCATTTCCTTCGTAGCTTCCTTGACAACTTCCTTCGGTGTTTCCTTTGGCGCTTCGGAAGCGTGCGCGGCCTCGGTCGCGGGAGCCGGCGCGGGCTTCGGCGCTTCCGCGGGTGGCATCGCGGCGGGCGCCTCCGCCTTCACCTCGGGCTTCGGGTCGGGCTTGACTTCGATCTTGGCTTCGCGCGCGATCGTCTCGGAGGTCGGCGGCGCGATCTCGCGATGGGCGTCCTTCGGCTTCTCGGCGGCGGGCTTCTCGGGCGCCGTCCCGTGGCCGGCAGGCTTCATCTGGGCGATCGCCGCCTCGGGCGTCGCGGCGGCCTTGCCCCGGTCGGGCTGGAAGGAGACGTCGACGACGTAGTTCTTCTCGTCGCGGAACGAGTGCACATCGGAATCGCCGACCAGTGAGATCTCGACATTGGTCTGGTCGATGTCGGCCTTCTGCTTGATCGAGGCGACATTGGGCGGCGCCGCGACGACCGCATCCGCCAGATCGAAATTGAGGTTGGCGTTGAAGGCGAGCGTGAGCTTTTGCTCGTTGAGCACGGAGGACACGCCGACGCCGTCGGGCATCTCGAACACGAAGCGCACGAAGGTCGGCTGCACCGAGGCGCGCACGCGGATCGGCGGACGCTTCTTGGTCTCGGCCGCGGCACGCTGGGCACGCAACGCGCGCTCGGCCGCGCGGGCGCGCTCGGCGAGTTCCTTGACCACGTCCATCGGCAGGCTCGGCGGCGCGCCCTTCCAACCCTCCGGCAGAAGGTCGACGAAGGTGCGCTCGCCGGCGTTCATGGTGTTGACGGTGACACGCCGCGCCAGCGAAAGACGGATGGCACCGCCATCAGGGTCGCGGCGCGCGGAGTTGACGTAATCGGGGGCGCCTTCCGGCACGCGGTCGACGGGAACGTCGACGGGCCGGTCGAAGCGGATGATCAGGATGGAGCCCGCGGTCGTCACCTCGGACGGCACGTCCTCGCCGAGCTTGATGACGAGACGGGCAAAGCCGCCGCCCGCCGAAAAGGTCGCCTCGCCTCTGACGGGATCAGCCGCCCGCGCCGGCGCACCGAGGCCGGTCAGCAGGCAGACCGCCAGCACGCCCGCCGAGCGGACATGACGCGACAGCCCCGGCGCCAGTGCGCGGGCTCGCGACCACAATCCATCGGCAGCCTTCTGCGCCATTGGCGGCATGTCTTCCGTTTCGACGGTCCACGGGGGCCCTGCTGATGCCGGCCCCCGGCTTCGACTCTAAGGTTTTGCCAATTAAGGACTTCTTAAGTATGAGCCCTCAATTCGGCTTTTGCGTCGGCTTGCCGTCGATCTTGGGCAGATCTCCGGCCGAGGCCGATTGATCGCCGCCGCCATTGGCCCGGCGGGCCATCTCGACCGTCAACTTCTCGGCGGCCTCGGGCGACATCAGCCCCATGATGTCCGACATCTTTCGCGGCGCGATCGCCGAGGCGATCTCGATCAGCACGCCCATCTCCAGCCGGTCGAACACCCGCGCGGCGTCCTTGGGCTTCATGCCCTCATACATGGTCACGAGGCCCTTCATGCGCTGGGCTTCGGCGGCCTTCTGCTCGGCCTGCGTCGCGGTGATGCGGGTTTCCACCGCCTTCATCTCCTCGACCTTGCCTTCGATGCGCTTCTCGGCGGATTTGAGCAGGCTTTCGCGAATGTCGATTTCGCGCTGGCGGGCCTCGATCTCCTGGCGGCGCGACTGCAACCGCTCGAGGATGGCGCGCTCGGAGGCCGAGACCTGCGGCTGGGCTTCGTCCACCTTGACCACGGTGCCTTCCGGCTTGGTCTCGGGCGCGGCGGGCTTGGGCGCTTCCTTCGGCGCGCCATGGGTCGAGCCGGTGATGATCTCCGGTTCCTCGCGGCCGGTTGGGAAGTTCAGATTTTCCTGCGCCCAGGACTTCTTGGTCTGGTTCGGCTTGTAGTCGAACACATAGCCGCCATTGATCACGAGGCCCGCCACTTTCAACGTGGCGAGGCCGGCGACGGCAACCAGGACGATCGGGATGACGCGGATGTTACGAAAGGATTTCATACCCTGACTTCATGCGGCAAGGACTTCATGCGGCAAGCCCGTTGGATCGTCGGCGTTCAGAGAAAGCTTCCGCCGCGGCCGCCACCGCCTTCGCGGTCGAAGGCTTCGGCGCGGGCGCGGCAACCATTTCCGGATTGGTGACGGGCCGCGCGGCGATCGCGATCTTGGACAGGCGGCGCACCACGTTGTCGGCTTCGCCGAGCTGCTTGTAGAGCTGGTCCGACATCTGCGTCGCCGCCGCGAGCTGGCTGCCGAGATTCTCGTTGACGTCGCGCACGGCGAGCTTCAGCCCGCCGATCGCGCGCTCGGCGATCTCGGTCGCCGTGATCAGCTCGCCGATCACCGCCTTCAGCGAATGCTCGTCCGCCTTCAGCCGCGTCAGGCGCTTGTTGAGCATGACGCAGTAGAAGATCGTCAGCATCAGCAGGACAGCCACCAACGTCTCGATCGCCATTCCCAGGGAGTGGTTCATGGGGCCTCCATCATCTTGTTCTGCTCGTCGACCTTCTCGAACATCGCAAGTGTCGTACTTGGCTTGCGCAAGGGTTTCGTCACGCGGATCGCGACGCGGTCGCCGACCCGGCCCATCCGCCCCTCGGTCAGCGTGACGTCGCCGCAGCGCACGGTGACGTTGGCGTCGGCGCGCATGTCGAGCGGCAGCGTGTCGCCGACCTTGAGCCGCATCAGTTGCTTGAGCGGGATATCGGCCTCGTAGAGCACGGCATCGACGGCGATCTCGGCCTGCACGATCTCGGTGGCGAAATGGCCTTCCCAGACCGGGTCGCGGCCGAACTTTTCGCCCATGAACATCTGGAGCAGGACGCCCCGGATCGGCTCGATGGTCGCATAAGGCAGCAGCAATTCGATGTTGCCGCCGCGGTCTTCCATGTCGATGCGCAGGCGCACCAGGATCGCGGCATTGGCGGGACGGCTGATCGCGGCGAAACGCGGGTTGGTCTCGAGCCGGTCGATCGTGAAGGTCACCGGCGACAGCGGCCGGAACGCCTGCTCGGCATCGGCCAGCACCACCTCGACCAGCCGCTTGACCAGCTCGGTCTCGATCGTGGTGTAGGGCCGGCCCTCGATGCGGAGCTGGCTGGTGCCGCGGCGACCGCCGAGCAGCACGTCGATCATCGAATAGATCAGGTTGGAATCGACCGTCGCCATGCCGAAGTTTTCCCACTCCTCGGCCTTGAAGACGGTGAGGACGGCGGGCAGCGGGATCGAATTCATGTAGTCGCCGAAGCGCACCGAGGTGATGCGGTCGAGCGAGACTTCGACGTTGTCGGAGGTGAAGTTGCGCAGGGACGTCGTCATCAGCCGCACCAGGCGGTCGAAGACGATTTCGAGCATCGGCAGACGCTCGTAGGACACCATCGCCGAATCGATGATGGCGCGAATGCCGGAATGATCGTCGAGCGTGACGTCGCCGACGGTGAAGCCGAGGAGATTGTCGATCTCCTCCTGCGACAGCACCCGCTCGCCGGAATTCTTGCCGGTTCCGAGATCGCGGCTGCCGTCTTCGACCATGGCCGCCCATTGCAGGGCCATGGTCTCCGATAGTTCGTTTTCGGCGGCGGCCTTTGCGGCCTCCGCGGGATCCTCGGAATCGAGCGACGCCTCCCATTGGGCGGCAATCGCATCCTGGTCCATTTGCTCGTTGCCGGCCATGACGCTAGCCCGTCCCCTTCCGCAGCGTCTTCACTGGATCACGACTTCCTTGAACAGCACCGCGCTGACCTGGATCGGGGCGACCGCTGCGTTGACGCGCTTGGTCAGTTCCTCCTTGAGGCGGAAGATGCCGGCGGAACCGTTGAGATCGGAGGGGCGCAGCTCGCGGACATAGGTCTGGAAGATGTCGGTGACGCGCGGCATCGTCGGCTTGATCGCCTCGATCTGCTTCTCTTCCTTCAGCTCGAGCACGATCTTCATCCGGAGATACTGCACGCGCTCGCCCGGCGCGCCGGCGAGGTTGACCATGATGTCGGGGACGTCGACGAAGGCCGGCGGCTTCGGCGGAGGCGCGGCCTCCGCATGATGCTCCTCGTCGCCGTGACGGAAGAAGAAGAACCAGGTCGCAGCGCCGCCGCCGAGGACGGCGAGCAGGCCGACGGCCATGATGATGATCTTCAGCTTGTTCTTGGGCGGAGCGGCTTCCGCACCTTCGGCGGCTGCGCCGCCTTCTGCATCATTCTCTGCCATGGTCGCCGCGCCCGGATTTCTCAAAGGGGTCGAAGAGCAAGGCCTTAGACAGAGACGCGATACAAATGCCCCGGCGCAATGCGCTCCTTTTCATGGCAAACGCTACGGTAATAATGGTTAACGGAATCTTTCGATTGGGCCTCCGCTAGGAAAAATCTGCCGGGCAGACATGGCTAACAGAACCTTTCTGCCGCCCTCCCGCACCCCCGAAAAATCGCCAAGCCATTGAGTTTTCAACATTTTTAAAGTTGGCACGGCTTTCGCTGAGAGAGGGCCGAGACCGAACGGTTTGGGAGAACCTGCCGGTCTCGTTCACGGGGTCCGCCAAGGCGCTTGGGAGAGCGAAATGGCAGATCCCCCTCAGGGGAGATTTTCCGATGCAGAACGCGCTTCTGATCGGCTTGTCACGGCAAATGACGTTGGAACGGCAGATGGATGTCGTCGCCAACAACGTCGCCAATGCCAACACCAACGGCTTCAAGGCCGACCATTCGCTGTTCGAGGAGTTTCTCAACTCGAACGCGCGTGAGGACAATTTCATCGGCGCCGACCGCCGGGTCTCCTATGTGCAGGACCGTGGTACCTACCGCGACATCGGCCAGGGGCCGATGGAGGCGACCAACAACCCGCTCGACATGGCGATCGACGGCAACGCCTATTTCGCCGTGCAGGCCAATGGCGGCGAGATGTTCACCCGCGACGGCAAGTTCTCGCTCAACGCGACCGGCCAGCTCGTCACCACGGACGGCAACCTGGTGCTCGGCACCGGCGGCCCGATCACCTTCCAGCCGACCGACCACGACATCAACATCGCGCCCGACGGCACCGTCACCGTACTCGAAGGCACCGCCAAGACCGACTCGATCCGCGGCAAGATCCGCATGGCCTCCTTCAACGATCCGGCCAAGCTGACCAAGCTCGGCGCCAATCTCTACGCCGCCGGCTCCGCCGTCCAGCAGCCGGACACCAAGTCCACCGTGCGCCAGGGTTACATCGAGAAGTCGAACGTGAATTCGGTCGGCGAGATGACCCGCATGGTCGAGGTCATGCGCAGCTACACCGCCATTGCCAACCTGCTCCAGCAGCAGAGCGACATGCACAAATCGGCGATCGAGAAGCTCGCCGACGTGCCGGCCTGATTGAGGGAGAACTGACATGCAGGCGCTTCACACCGCAGCGACCGGAATGGCGGCACAGGAACTCAACGTTCAGGTGATCTCCAACAACATCGCCAACCTCCGCACCACCGGCTTCAAGAAGCAGACCGCGGCGTTCCAGGACCTGATCTATGAGCACGTGCGCCGCGTCGGCGCGCAGGCCTCGGACCAGGGCACCATCCTTCCCGTCGGCGTCGACATCGGCGGCGGCGTCAAGACCGTCGGCACGCCGCGCAGCATGACGCAGGGCACGCTGTCGCAGACCGGCAACGATCTCGACCTTGCGATGTCCGGCGAAGGCTTCTTCAAGATCCTGATGCCCGACGGTACCTACCAGTACACACGCGACGGCACCTTCCAGATGGACAATCAGGGCCGCGTCGTCACCGCCCAGGGCAACCCGGTGCAGCCGACCATCACGATCCCCAACAACGCCTCCGGCATCTCCGTGAGCGAGCAGGGCCAGGTCTCGGTGACGCTGCCGGGCTCGTCGACCTCCTCGATCGTCGGCCAGATCGGCGTGACGCGCTTCATCAACAAGGCCGGCCTGCAGCCGGTCGGCAGCAACCAGTTCACCGAGACCCCCTCGTCCGGCGCGCCGCAGGACGGCACCGCGAACTCCGAGGGCTACGGCAAGATCACGCAAGGCAGCCTCGAGCAGGCCAATGTCGACGTCGTCTCGGAAATGAGCGACCTGATCGCCGCCCAGCGCGCCTACGAGATGAACGCCAAGGTGATCAGCGCCGCCGACCAGATGATGCAGTCGACCACGGCGCTGTTCCGCTGAGTGATGACGATGATCCGCACCGCTCTCGCCACCCTCTCCGCCCTCGCCCTGCTGGCCCTGCCGGCCGCGGCCGCGGACGACTTCATCGCCTCGCCGACGCTGCGGGCGAACGTCACCGTGTCCGCGGACGTGGTGCGGGTCGGCGATCTCATCGACAATGCCGGATCGGCCGCGCTGATCCCGGTCTACCGCTCGCCCGACCTCGGCACGACAGGCACGCTGACGGCCGCGCAAGTGCTGTCGGTGCTCCGCGCCAAGCAGGTGATCGGCGTGATGACCGGCGACATCAAGGAGGTCCAGGTCACCCGCCTCGCCCGCACGCTCGCGAACAAGGATCTCGAGAATGCGGTCGCCACGGCGCTCGAGCGCCGCTTCGGCCTCGGGGACGCCGCCAACATCACCGTCACCTTCGACCGCGGCGTCGCCGAGATGCGGCTGGACGCGTCCAACACCGGCGCGCTCCAGCCGGTCGCGACCCGCTACGACGCGCGCAGCGGCCGTTTCGACATCGCTTTCGAGATCACCAACGACAACAATCCGACCCCGACCAAGCTGCGCTTCTCGGGCACCGCGATCGAGACGGTGGAAGTGGCCGTGCTGACGCGCGACGTCGACCGTGCCGATACGCTGAAGTCCTCCGACGTCGCGCTGGAGCGCCGGCCGAAGGCCGAGGTCACCGGCGAGCCCGCCTCGCGCGACCGCAGCGTCGGCATGCAGCTGCGCCGCGGGATGCGCGCAGGGACGCCGCTTCGCGCCGCCGACATCGTCAAGCCCGACTTCGTGGTGCGCGACCAGGCAGTGACCGTCATCTTCCAGGCGCCCGGTCTATACCTCACCACGCGCGGCAAGGCGATCGAGAGCGGCGCCGAGGGCGACACCGTCAGCGTGCTCAATCTGCAATCCAAGCGCACGCTCACCGGCGTCGTCACCGGCCGCGGCCAGGTGACGATCCAGGGCGCGAGCCAGTCCGCGCCGATGGCGCCCGCGGTCGAGCAGACCTCCTCGCTCAAGCGCGACGAGGCCCCGGCCCCCGTCGACACCGCAGCTCTCCTCCGCAACCTGGTGCAGGCGCCCGCCTCGCCGGCCCAGATCGCAGAAGCCCAGATCCCGCAAGCTCGCGTCTCGCAAGCTCAAGCCAAGTAAGAGTTCGTCATGTCCGCTTTCAGTTCGGCTTACCGTCTTCGTCGCATCGCGATCTCCGCCCTGATGCTGGCCTCCTGCGCGCTGGGCGGCTGCTCGTCGATCGACCGTCTGTCGCAGATCGGCGAGCAACCGAAACTGTCGGCGATCGACAATCCGACGGCGCAGCCCGGCTACAAGCCGGTGCAGATGCCGATGCCGAAGCCGGAAGTCGCCTCCTACAATCCGAACTCGCTGTGGCGCAGCGGCAGCCGCGCCTTCTTCAAGGACCAGCGCGCCCGCCAGGTCGGCGACCTCCTGACCGTGACCGTGAACATCACGGACAAGGCCAACATCGCCAACGAGACCCAGCGCAGCCGGACCAACAAGGAAGATTCCGGGGTGACCGACTTCATCGGCGCGAAGACCCTCGGCGTGCAGGCGCAGAAGGTGCTGCCCGGCCGCCTCCTCACCGCCGACTCCGCCTCCTCCAGCGACGGCAAGGGCTCGGTCAATCGCACGGAAGCCCTGCAGACCAACGTCGCTGCGGTCGTCACCCAGGTCCTGCCGAACGGCAACCTCGTGGTCGAAGGCAAGCAGGAGATCCGCGTCAACTACGAGATCCGCGAGCTCGTGGTCGCCGGCATCGTCCGCCCCGAGGACATCCAGAGCGACAACACCATCGATTCCACCAAGATCGCGCAGGCCCGCATCGCCTACGGCGGCCGCGGCCAGATCACGGACGTGCAGCAGCCGCGCTACGGCCAGCAAGTGATGGACGTGCTGCTGCCCTTCTGACCCTTCAAGAGCTCCCACATCGTGCTCGCGATCCTAGGCGCGAACGACGATGTACTACGCGGCCTCCAGTAGCTCCCCTGCTGGAGGCCGCATGTATTTTAGCGGTGGTATTGCCTCGCACTCCGTCATTGCGAGCGCAACGAAGCAATCCAGACTGCTTCCGCGGAAAGATCCTGGATTGCTTCGTCGCAAGGGCTCCTCGCAATGACGCGGGGAGAGAGCTTACGTGAACTCCGCCTCGACCACACCAAGCCCGTCCAGCTCCATCCGCACCTTGTCGCCGGCTTTCAGCCACAGCGTCTTGACCAGGCTGCCGGTGAGAACCAGCTGGCCGGCGTGCAGACCCTTGCCTTCGGCGGCGAGATGGTTGGCGAGCCAGGCGAGTGCGTTGTGGGGGTGGCCGAGCACGTCGGCGCCGGTGCCGTGACTGACCTCCTCGCCGTTGACGATGGCCCGGCCCTTGACCGCCTTCAGGTCCGGCACCGACGAGCGCGGAACCGAGGGGCCGAGCACGCAGCCGGCCGCGAAGAAGTCGTCGGCGATCAGCGTCGGGGCGCCCATCGTCTCCCACTTCACGTAGCGGTCGTCGACGATCTCGATGGCGGGATGATAGGCCTCCACCGCCTCGCCGACCCATTCGGCCGTGAACGGCGCCTCGCCGGGGGCGAGGTCGCGCTTCAGCCGGACCGCGATCTCGCATTCGACGCCGACCCGGACATAGCTCGAAGCGGCAAGCCTGGCGCCGCTGTCATGCACGCCCTTCTGGAACACGCCGCCGCCGCAGGGGTGCGGGATGCCGATATAGTCCTGCATCACCTGGCTGGTGCAGCCGATCTTGTAGCCGACCAGCGGCCCGACATGCGGGAGCAGCAGATCGTGCAGCGCGCGCTGGACCTCATAGCCCTCGGCTTCGTCGGCCGGTGGTCGCTCCAGCGTGGCCAGCGGCGCATGATTGCGGCGCGCCAGCGCGATCGCCTTGGCGGCTTCGAGAATCTTGTCCATCGGCGCCGCCTCCCACGCGTCACAATCAAGGGGCGGCACTTCAGCATCCCCGCCCGGGCGTGACAAGCGCGGGCCAAGGAACACCTGAAAGGGAAGCCTCAGCCCTTGACGAGACCGAGCCGCAGCAGGCTTTCGGCCGTCGAGAGCAGCGCTTCGTCATTGGAACGGGGTTGCCAGCCCAGCATCGCCCGCGCCTTGGCACTGGTGGAATGCCGGACCTTTCCAAGCATCGGCACCACCGCCTGCAGCAACGGAATGCGGCTCGCCGCGATCCGCACCAGCCAGTCCGGCGCCTGAAGCCGCGGAACCCGCCGCGCCTGCGGTCCGAGTTCCCGCCGCAGCACCTTGCCGATCTCAAGGATCGACATCGTCTCGCCGGAGACCGCGATGAAGCGCTCGCCTTTCGCCTCGGGAGCGGTCATCGCCCGCAGGTGCAGGTCAGCGACGTCGCGAACGTCGACCACGCCGAAATACACCCGCGGCACCGCCGGCATGGCGCCGTCGAGCAGCGATTTGACGATCTCGATCGAGCCTGAAAAGTCCGGCCCCAGCACCGGACCGAAAACGCCGGCGGGATTGACGACGGACAGTTCGAGTCCGCCGCCCTCCTGCGAGATGAAATCCCAGGCCGCCCGCTCGGCCAGAGTCTTGGACTTGATGTAGGGCTGCAAATCGGCGCTGCCGAGATTGGTCCAGTCGGCTTCGTCAAATGGCTTTGCCCGCGGCGGATGGCCATAACCGATCGCGCCCAGCGACGAGGTGACGACGACGCGCTTGATGCCGGCGTCCCGCGCGGCGCGCAGCACCCGCAGCGTGCCGTCACGGGCCGGGATGATCATCTCGTTCTCATCCTTGGGAACGCTGGTCGACAGGGGCGAGGCGACATGGAGCACGTAGTCGCAGCCCGCGACCGCCTCGCGCCACCCCTGGTCGGCGGTGAGGTCGGCCGTAGCGAAGGAGACGCTTTCGGGCGAGGCCGCTCCACCCTCGCGCAACATCGCCAGCACCTCGGCCTGCCGGTCCGGCCGGCGCACCGTGGTCCGCACCGGATGGCCTGCGGCCAGAAGCTGCAGGATGACATGGATGCCGATGAAGCCGGACCCGCCGGTGACCAGAACGGTGCTCATTACCAAGATTTCCCTCGTTGCGCGGGTTCGCGAATTGGCTCCGTCACCCTGCTCAAGGCGGCATCTGGTCCCTATCTCCAGGGGGAACAAGTAGAATGGAATTTGAGACCGGTATGGAAAACCTGACCATCGCCTGCGAGGGCAACTGCGATTGCAGCCCCGACCCTGCCCTGCTCGCCGACTTCAAGCGCGCGATCCACGCCCTCGGCGGCAAGTGGAAACTGGAGATCCTGTTCGCGCTGATGAACGGCGCGGTCCGCTTCGGCGCGTTGCGGCGATCGATCGACGGGGTCACCCAGCACATGCTGACGATGCAGCTCCGAGAGCTCGAGCAGGATGGACTCGTGTCGCGCACCGTCCTCGCTTCGAAGCCGCTGCAAGTCGAATACGAGCTGACCGAGTCGGCCTACGGCCTGTTGCCGGCGTTTAAGGAAATATTGAGTTGGTCCAGGCTTTATGGAGATGCACGCCTCATGGCGTCGCAACAGGGCTGATTACAGCGATGCTTGATGCCGCTGGATCAGCATCTCAGCATCCGAGCCGATCTCGTTGATGCGACTCGCAAAACCGCCCGCGCCTGAAGTTAAGGTCGATTCTCATCCGAACTCACGTGAGCTCGGAAGAATGGACTCTAGACCATTGATCGCGATTCACTTTTCGCGTTTCCGCTCGCGCGCAAACACGCGCGACTGCAGACGTCAGGCAAAAGGCCGGACGCGGTGCGAAACAGTGCACCTTACGCCACACAACAAAAGAGCCGCATCCCTGCGGCTCCGTCTCTATTCGTCGCGGTAGACCTTCTCGCGTTTCTCGTGGCGCTCCTGCGCTTCCACCGAGAGCGTCGCGATGGGCCGGGCTTCGAGCCGCTTCAGAGAGATCGGCTCGCCGGTGTCCTCGCAATAGCCGTAGGTGTTGTCCTCGATACGCTGGAGCGCGGCGTCGATCTTGGCGATCAACTTGCGCTGGCGGTCGCGGGCGCGGAGTTCGATGGCGCGGTCGGTTTCGGACGATGCCCGATCGGCGAGATCGGGGTGGTTCACATTCTCCTCCTGCAGGGCCTGCAGGGTGAGCTTGGACTCTTTGAGGATCTCATCCTTCCAGGCGAGGAGCTTCAAACGGAAGTACTCCTTCTGCCGGTCGTTCATGAAAGGCTCTTTTTCGGTCGGTCGGTAGTTTTTCAACTTTTCCAAGGGCGGCCTATCTGTCTAAGCAACGACTCGCAACGGAAACAGGGTCCGTTGAGCCGGGGCTTATATAGTGGCCTCCCGTGACAGACAATGTTTCCCTCATCGTCCGGCTGGCGCCCCCAAGCCCTTGCACAGGAAGGTTTATCCCGCAGGGCCTGGAGACCGCCGCTGGGCCTAGTAGCCGACCGTGAAACGCTGCCGCGGATGGGCCGGGCGCTCGATCTCGTCGGCGAGCGCAATGGCGTAATCGGCGAAGGTGATCCAGCTCTTGCCGTTCGCATCTGCGAGAAGCTGGTCGGTCCCGAGCCGGAACTTGCCCGTGCGTTCCCCCTCGACGAACAGCGCCGACGGCGAAATGAAGGTCCAGTTCAGCTCCTTCTCCTGCCGCAGCAGGTCGAGGAAGGCCGAGCCCGCCTCGGCTTCCGCCTTGTACTGGGCCGGAAAATTGGGAGTGGTGACCAGCTTGACGCCCGGGGCGACTTCCAGGCTGCCGGCGCCGCCGACGACGAGGTAACGCCCAACCTTGGCGTCCTTCGCCGCACCGATCAGCTTGTGCGCGTCGCTGGCCAGGAAGTGCACGGAACTCACGGCGACGTCGTGGCCGGCCCACAACCCGGCGAGGCCGGCCTGGTCGAGCACGTCTCCCTTGGTCGGCGTGACGTTCGGCAGGGCCGCGATCTTCTCCGGGTTCCGGGCGATGGCGGTGACGGCGTGTCCGCGGCGGGACAGCTCCTTGGTGATCTCCGACCCGGCCCGGCCCGAGGCGCCGGCAACTGCGATTTTCATGGAAGGCTCCTTCGTTGCTTTAGTAACTAACGGAGACTAGATATCGCAAAGAATGCTGGTGTTAAGAGAGCACTTTGTGCTTACCTGATTACACAGGGGTAACCCCATGCGTGTCGCAAGCGACGAAAACGGAGTCCGAGGCCCGACCATGAAACCCGACGTCTATGCAGCGAACTGTCCCACGCGCCAGATCCTCGATCGCGTCGGCGACAAATGGGCGGTGCTGATCCTCCTGCTGCTGCGCGAGGAGCCGATGCGCTTCAATCAGTTGCGCCGCACGATCGAAGGCATTTCGCAGAAGATGCTGAGCCAAGTTCTGAAATCGCTGGAACGCGACGGCCTGATCAGGCGCCACGCCATCGCAACGGTGCCTGTCACCGTGGAATATTCGATCACGCAGCTCGGGCTGACGCTCGCCGCTGCGGTCGATCCGTTGCGCGATTGGGCCGAGCAGAATCTGAAAGACGTTCTCGCCGCCCAGCGCCGCTACGACACGCAGCAGAAGGAAGAAGCGGCGTAGGGCCCAAAACTCCGCTGTCATGCCCCGGCTTGACCGGGGCATCCAGTACGCCGCAGCGCCTCAATTCAACAATGACTGTCTCTGGAATACTGGGTCGCCCGGTCAAGCCGGGCGACGACAGCCTCTCTGATCAGGCCTGCCCCGCCTTGGCCAGCTCGACCTCGACGCGCAGCTCGATTTCCGAGAGCACGGAATCCAGTCCGGGATCGCCCGAGGACGATTTCAGGTTCGCCGCAGCGTCCCGCAGCCGCAGCACGGTCGAGGCGTCGAGATTGCCCGACAGAAGTCCCATCTTGAGGTCGTCGAGTACATCGAGCGCGGTCCTGCCGCGGGCGACCGAGCGCTTGCGCCGCTCGACCGGATCCTCTTCGACGCCCTGCAGGGCCAGCAGCCCGTCGATGTTGGCGGCGGCCTTTGGTGCGGCAGCGCTCCGCGTCTCCTGCGCCGACGAGGTGTCGGGCAGCACGAAGGTGCCGGAGCTGGTCCGCCTGGCCTGGCTGGCCGGCGTTCCAAGCGTGGTGCCATTCGGTCCGTAGATGCGCATCGGAGGGAATCCGGGTGATCGATGCCGTCACCTTCGCCGTCTTATGGTTAACGGCGCGTAAACAGCCCGGCAAAAACTGCCGACAGCCGGCAGTTTCGCTCCTCACGGCGAACGCCGGCTGACACCAGTCGAAACAGATTTATTCAACCTATTCAGCGCCCTACCCCTGCCAATGCGGCTTGGCACAACCCTCGCAAGGACAGCGTCGGACCAGCTCGACATGGGAGTGTCGTGGTTAGTCCGAGATTTGAGGACCTCGGGGAGCAGAGGATGCCAGTCGTTCGTTGGGTGAGGATTGTTGGGGTGGCCTGCGCCGCGCTGTCAGCGCTGGTGCTCTCGGCCGCGCCAGCGGCTGCGACCTCGCGCATCAAGGACCTCGCCAACATCGAAGGCGTGCGGCAGAACCAGCTCATCGGCTACGGCCTCGTCGTCGGCCTCAACGGCACCGGCGACACCCTCAACAACATCCCCTTCACCAAGCAGTCGCTGCAGGCGATGCTCGAGCGCATGGGCGTCAACATCCGCGGCGCCACCATCCGTACCGGCAACGTCGCGGCGGTGATGGTGACCGGCAATTTGCCGGCCTTCGCCACCCAGGGCACGCGCATGGACGTCACCGTCTCCGCGCTCGGCGATGCCAAGAACCTCCAGGGCGGCACGCTGCTCGTCACCCCCCTGCTCGGCGCCGACGGCAATGTCTACGCGGTGGCGCAGGGCTCGCTCGCGATCTCCGGCTTCCAGGCCGAGGGCGAAGCGGCGAAGATCGTGCGCGGCGTTCCAACGGTGGGCCGCATCGCCAACGGCGCCATCATCGAGCGCGAGATCGAGTTCGCGCTCAACCGCCTGCCGAACGTGCGCCTGGCGCTGCGCAACGCCGACTTCACCACGGCGAAGCGGATCGCGGCCGCCGTCAACGACTATCTCGGCGTCAAGACGGCCGAGCCGATCGATCCCTCCACCGTGCAGCTGTCGGTGCCGCCGGAGTTCAAGGGCAACGTCGTCGCCTTCCTCACCGAGATCGAGCAGTTGCAGGTCGATCCGGATCTCGCCGCCAAGATCATCATCGACGAACGCAGCGGCATCATCGTGATGGGCCGCGACGTCCGCGTCGCCACCGTCGCGGTGGCGCAGGGCAATCTCACGGTGACGATCTCCGAGAGCCCGCAGGTGAGCCAGCCCAATCCCCTCTCGCGCGGCCGCACCGTGGTCGCGCCGCGCAGCAGCGTCACCGTCACCGAGGACGGCAAGAAGCTCGCCGTCGTCAAGGACGGCGTGTCGCTGCAGCAGCTCGTCGACGGCCTCAACGGCCTCGGCATCGGCCCGCGCGACATGATCAGCATCCTGCAGGCGATCAAGGCCGCCGGCGCGATCGAAGCCGACATCGAGGTGATGTGATGCAGACGAACACCATCAACACCCCGCGCCTCTCCACCTCCTCGGCCTTCTCGGTCGAGAGCCGCAACGGCCGCCCCGATTTCGACCTCGCGGCCGCGCTGCAGAAGGTCTCGCCGAAGCAACAGGCCAAGGCGCAGAAGACCGCCACCGATTTCGAAGCGATGTTCCTCAACAGCATGTTCTCGCAGATGACCTCGGGCTTGAAGGGCGAAGGCCCGTTCGGCGACACGCCGGGCACCGGCGTGTGGCGCTCGATGCTGACCGAGCAATATTCCAAGAACTTCGCCAACGCCGGCGGCGTCGGCATCGCCCGCGACGTCTATCGCACGCTGATCGTCCAGCAGGCGAAGACAACTCTTCGTACGGCATAAGGTCCAAACGAGATGAACCAGTTCAACGCCTCACGTCGGCCGATGCAAGCGCAACGCCCGCCCGCCGCGCCCGGCAACGCGGAAGCGCGCAAGCTCGCCGAGGACCTGATGGACGCGATGAACGCCTTGCTCGGGCTGATCGAACGCGAGACCGAGCTCGTTCGCGCCGGCAAGGTTCGCGAGGCGATGACGCTCGAGAGCAAGAAGCAGGAGCTCTCGCGCAACTATGTCGGCGCCGTCAGCCAGTTGAAGGCGAACCAGCCCCAGCTCGCGAAATCCGCGCCCGAGCTGCTCTCGACGCTGCATCGCCACCACGATGCGTTCCGCGCGATGCTTCAAGTCAATCTCACCGTGCTCGCGACCGCACACGCGGTCTCCGAAAGCGTGGTGCGCGGCGTCAACGCCGAGATCCAGAAGCGCAACGTGCCGAACACCTATACGGCCGCGGGTCGTCGCGCGACTCCCGGTCCGCGCCACATCACGCCGCTCGCGGTCAGCCGCTCGCTCTGAGCGCGCGCGAAAACAAGCGACAATTTTACGAAAAACCGCGCGGCGATCTCGTCGCGCGGTTAGGCACGTTTCCTTACCGGGTCTTCAGTCCTGGTGTTCCAAGGTTGCGTTACGAGAGGGGTTGGGATTTGACTCACGTGAGGCAACCAGGAGGCTGCCATGAGTACAGATTTCAGCATCAGGCCGGTGGGGATCCCGGCCCCCGTGCAGATAGTAGCGACGTCCAGCGCGGCGGCGAACGAGGCCGTGCAGACTGATCTTCCGGTGAGCCAGACGGTCGCCGCGGCGGATACGAGCGCGCCTGTGCGCAACGATCTGCCGAACCACGAGAACATCTCGCGCCAGGTCGTGTTCGACCAGGCGTCCGCATCCATGGTCTTCCAGGTCGTCAACGACAAGACCGAAGCGGTGGTCAACCAGTTCCCCGACGAAGCGATGCTGCGCCGGCGGGCCTATTTCCACGCCTTGGATATGAAGTCCGAGCCTTCGCGCCCGCTCAGCACGGACGTCAGCGCCTGACGATCACGCGATCGATGACGACGCCCTGCGTCTGACCGACACCGGTCAGCGCGAAATTCGTGTTTCCGAATGAAAACAGGTCCGGGGTGCCCGTGATGCTGCGATCACGCGCCGCCGTCACGGCCGACCGGACAGGCCGGCAGCGATGTTGCGGTTGATCTCGATCAGCGGACGGAAGTGATCGAACTGCGGGCTCATCTGCAGCGCGGCGGTCTGGCTCAGCACGAACACGCTGATGTTGGCGATCTTCTGCCGAACGTCGATCGGCTGCGGGTTGTTGTCGCGCATCGCCTCGCTCAGGAAGATGGTCCAGAGCTTGCGGTTGAACATCAGGGCCTGCATGGTCTGCTCGCTCAGCGGATCGGCGTTGTTCACCGCATCCTGGAGCTTGTTCGCGGCCTTCAGCAGGGTCTGCGCCTCGATGTCGCGAGGAGATGCGGTGGTCGTTGCAACACGCGCATAAGCCGAGGCAGCGGAATTCGACATCAATCACACCCTGGAGGTTACCTAGCGCGTTGTAAGCGCTTAAGGATTTCTTTCCCAACCCTAGGCAGCACCGCTTAAGATTTGCTTACGTGTTGTGCTTGGAAGCACTCCGGATAATTACGGGTTACGGAGCTCTTCGTCGGCGCAACGCTAGATCCACACATGCATGATGTAAACGCACCTCGCGCGATGCGTGTCGATCTCAGCTAATCTTGTCTTAGCGATCTCCCTCAAAAGAACGGCGGGGTGTTAGCCCCGCCGCGAAATCTTGAAGAGCGAACCTGGCTCGCGAAATTAACGGAGCAGCTGCAGCACGCTCTGCTGCGACTGGTTCGCCAGCGACAGCGCGGACACCGCGATCGACTGGCGGGTCGACAGCGCCTGGCTGTTCGCCGCTTCCTCGTTGGTGTCGGCGAGTGTCAGGTTCGACGAGCCGGTCTGCAGCACGTTGATCAGGTTCTTGGAGAAGTCCTGACGCACCTGCACGATCGAGAGATTCGAACCGAGCGAGGAGCCTTCCGAGCGCAGCCTGCTCGAGGCGGCATTGAGGCTGGCCAGCACCTTGTTGGTGGCGCCGTTGTCGATGAAGTCCGTGCCGGGAACGAGATTGCTGAGGCCCAGGCCCGCCGCGTTGAACACGACGCCGTTGATGCCGAGCGTCGAGCTGCCGTTCTCGTTGAAAACCAGCTTCAGCGTGTCGCCGTTGAGCAGGTTGATGCCGTTGAAGGAGGAGTCCTGCGAGGTCGTGTCGATCTGCGCAAGGATGTTGTTGAACTGGCTGACCAGGCTCGAACGCGCCGTCTGCGCGACGGGGTCCTGAACCGGCGGCTGCGCGGTGGTGAAGGCGAGCACGCCGGTGAGCGTACCGCCGACCGCGCCGCCAGCGAGAGTCGAACCGAGGGTCGAGGAGGCGTATTCGTTGACGGTGGTCACCGTCAGCACGCCATTGGCGTCGATCGTCGCCGTCAAATGGTTGGCCTGCAGCTGCACATTGAGCTGATCGAGCGTCTTGACGGTGCCGTTGGTGCCGTCGCCGAAGGTGACGTTGACAGGCGTACCGCCGTTGAAGGACGAGAAGGTCAGCGTCTTGCCGCTGACACCACCCACGCCGGAGGTTCGCGCGGCGGTGAAGGCGGTTGCCGTCCCCGTGTTGCCGCTGAGGCCGAACGCGCTCAGTGCATTGCCGGTGCCGGTGATCGACAGGTCGGCATTGATGCCGGTGGACAGCGCAAGCTGACCGCTGCTGTTGACCGACGAGGGAATCTGGCCTGCAGTGGTCTGCAGCGCCGCTGCGCCGTTGAAGATGCTGGCAGTCTTCACGCCCGTGGCAAGGTCGATCGAGTTGAGCAGGTCGGTGAGCGTCGCGCTCTGGATATAGACCGTCGAATTGCCGTTGCCGTCGGTGACGACGTTGCCGTTGACGCCATAGCCGTTGGCCACGCTCGCCGCCGATTGCGGCGTCTGCGCGTTCTTGAAGGTGATGGTGTGACCGTCGATGTTCAGCGTCGAGCCGTCCTGGACCAGGGTGCCGAGCGAGCCCGCGGTGGTCGAGCGGTTCGCGGTCACGTTCGCGTTGCCCGCGCCGGTCGCGGATGTCAGGCCGAGCGCCTTGAGGAAATCGGCCTTGCCCGTCACGCTGAGGTCCGCACCGGTCGAGCTCTTCAACGTCACGGCACCCGCCGTGATGGAGGATGCCACCTGCAGCGTGCCGACGGGACCCGCCGCGCCGCTGACGGCGATGGTCGCCGCGCTGGCACTGATGGTTGCGGTCTTGACCCCGCTGGCGAGGTCGATCGCGCTGAGGACGTCGTTGATGGTCGCGCCCGGAGCAGCCGCCGTTCCCTCGTAGACGATCGAATTGCCGTTGCCGTCGGTGGCGATGTGTCCGCTGGCGTCGAGACCCCAGCCCGTCGGCTGCGTGCTCGGCGCGATGCCGGTGCGGAAGGTGATGGACTTGCCGTTCACCGTGATGGTGTCGCCGTCGGCGGGCGCGGTCCCGAACGTGGTGGACGCGGTGGTGCCGAGCAGTGTCGCGGTTCCGGACAATGCGGTGGTGCCGTCGGCCGCGAGCGCGGCCGTACCGGTAAAGGCGCCGGCCGTCGAACCCAGCGAGGCGCCGAGCGCGGCGGTTCCCGTCACCGGGGTCACGCCGCCGGCAGCACCGGTATAGAGCACGTTGCTCTTCGCGGTCGCGCTGGCATAGGAGGTGGTGCCGCGCAGGTCGGCGGGCGTCGCACCGGGAATGGTGGTGGAGACGTTCGACTTGGTGGAGTAGCCGACCGTGGTCTGCAGCGCCTGGTTGGCGATCGATTTCGCGCTGTCGATCAGCTTCTGCAGCGAAGTGATGCCGGTATTTGCGGCCTGCAGCACCTGGACACCGTTGTTGATGCCATCGAGCAGGTTGCTGATGTCACTCGCCCGGTTGTCGAGCCCCTGCGCCGTGAAGAAGTTGGTGGGATTGTCGAGCGCCGTGTTGACCTTCTTGCCGGTCGACAACCGCTCCTGCGTCGTGGCCAGCAAGTCGGCCGTCGACTGCAGCGACAACAGGTTCTGGCGAACGGACGCCGAGAGAACGATGTTGGACATTGGCGAGTCTTCCTCTTGAACCGGATACGAATCGGCCGCGCGGTCTGCAAAGCGGGCTTTTGACCAGTCTTAGGAGGTGTCCTTTAAAGTATGGTTAACGCCGGTTTAAAGGATAGGGTTAATGGCCGGTGAACGCCCCAGCCCGCCGCCAAACGCAAAAAAGAGCGGCGGGGCCAGGGACCCCGCCGCTCGATTTAGCTAGATAAGTCAGTTACTTACCTGAGTAACTGGAGGACGCTCTGCTGCGAGGTGTTGGCCAGCGAGAGCGCGGAAACCGCGATCGACTGGCGGGTCGAAAGCGCCTGGCTGTTCGCCGCTTCGACGTTGGTGTCGGCCAGAGTGAGGTTGGACGAGCCGGTCTGCAGCACGTTGATCAGGTTCTTGTTGAAGTCCTGACGGATCTGCACGACCGAGAGGTTCGAGCCGAGGCTCGAAGCTTCCGAGCGCAGCGTGCTCGAGGCGGCGTTGAGGTTGGTCAGCACCCGGTTGGCCGCGGCGTTGTCGATGAAGTCGACGCCGACGGTCAGCGAGGCGAGGCCCAGACCCTTGGAGTTGTAGGTCACGCCGGTGATGTTCAGGCTCGACTTGCCGGTCTCGTCGAACACCAGCTTGAGCTGGTCGCCGTTCAAGAGATTGACGCCGTTGAACGAGGAGTCCTGCGAGGTCGTGTCGATCTGGTTCAGGATGTTGTTGTACTGAGACACCAGATTGGCACGCGCCGTCTGGGCAACCGCATCCTGGACCGGAGTGGAAGCCGTCGAGAAGGTCAGCGCCGAGGTGAGCGTGCCACCGATGGTGCCGCCCGCTGCCGTCGAACCCAGCGTCGAGGACGCGTAGTCGTTGGACGCGGTGATGGTCAGCAGGCCGTTGGCGTCGATCGTCGCCGACAAATTGTTGGCCTGCAGCTTGTTGTTGAGCTGATCGAGCGTCTTGACCGTGCCATTCGTGCCGTCGCCGAAGGTGACGTTGACCGCCGTGCCGCTGTTGAAGGACGTGAAGGTCAAGGTCTTGCCGGCGATGCCGCCGACACCAGAGGTGCGGGCCGCGGCGAAGGCGGTCGCGTTGCCGGTGTTGCCGGCAAGGCCGAGCACGTTCAGCACATTGCCGGTGCCGGTGACCGACAGATCAGCATTGACGCCGGTCGAGATCTTGAGCTGGCCGGAGGTGTTGATCGTCGAGTTCGACTGGCCGGTGGCGGTCGCAAACGTCGCGGTGCCGTTGGCGTTGATCGTCGCCGTCTGCACGCCGGTGGCAAGGTCGATCGCCTTGAGCACGTCGTTGACCGTGCCGGCTTGCAGATAGACCGTCGAGTTGCCGTTGCCATCGGTGAGGACGTTGCCGTTCGCGCCATACCCGCTCGGAACGCTGGGAGCACCGGTCGAACCCGGGATCGGCGCGTTCTTGAAGGTGATGACGTGACCGTCGACGTTCAGCGTCGAACCGTCCGCGATGGTCGCACCCAGCGAAGCCGCGGTCGTGGTCCGGTTGACCTCGACGGTGGCATTGCCTGCACCCGTCGACGTGCTCAGACCGAGCGCGTTGAGCAGGTCGGCCTTGCCGGTGACGCTCAGATCCGCACCGGTCGAGCTCTTCAGCGTGACGGCGCTCGCACCGACGCTCGAGGGAGTCTGGCCGACGCTGTTGGTGATCGTCGCGGCACCGGCGCTGATCGCAACCGTATCCACGCCGCTGGCGAGGTCGACCGCGGTCAAGAGGTCGCTGACGGTCGCAAGCGTCGCCGGCGTACCGGTGCTGCCGAGATAGACGGTGGTGTTGCCGTTGCCGTCGGTGACGAGATGGCCGCTGACGCCCGAACCGGAGGGAACGGCGGTCGAGGCCGGCGCGGTGCCCGCGCGGAAGGTGATGGTCTTGCCGTTCACCGTCAGCGTGTCGCCGTCGGCGGGCTGGGCGACGCCGGCGAGACCGCTGGCGCTGGTGCCGTTGGTCGCGATCAGGGTGATGGTGCCGGTCAGGGCCGTGGTGCCGCCCGCACCGGTCGTTGCCGTCGTGCCCGTGAAGGAGCCGATGGTGGCGCCGAGGGTCGTGGTGCCGTTCGCCGCGGTGGTGCCGCCGGCCGTGCCGTTATAGAGCACGTTGCTGCTGGCGGTCGCGCTGGCGAAGCTCGTCGTGCCGCGCAGATCGGCGGCGGTCGCACCGGAGATCGTGGTCGAGACGTTGGACTTGGTGGAGTAGCCGACCGTGGTCTGCAGCGCCTGGTTGGCGATCGACTTGGCGCTGTCGATCAGCTTCTGCAGCGAGGTCAGACCGGTGTTGGCGGCCTGCAGCACCTGCACGCCGTTGGCGATGCTGTCGAGCAGGTTGTTGATGTCGCTGGCGCGGTTGTCGAGCGACTGGGCGGTGAAGAAGTTGGTCGGATTGTCCAGGGCCGAGTTGACGCTCCTACCGGTCGACAGACGGTTCTGTGTGGTGGCGAGGAGGTCGGCGGTGGACTGGAGAGAGAGGAGGTTCTGACGAACCGACGCAGAGAGAACAACGGACATGACTCTTACCCTTCTGGCTTACGCGTCTTCGTTCGATCGCTTCTGGATCGAGTGACGGGGCCAGCGTGCCGTGACATGGCTAACAAAGGGTGAAACGATCATCGTCGGCATAAGCGCCGGTTCACCATAAGCGCGCAGACGGCGCGCGTGAGCGCGGCAATCAAGCTGAAATCATTGGCATTTCTCCGCGCTTACGCTCCATTAACCATAACCGCTGGTTACTTTTTCGACCGCCACCTGCCCTCTCGAAATCGACAAGCAGCAAGCAAAAAGAAAGCGGCGGGGCCGAAGCCCCGCCGCCTGATCTTGCTTGCGATGTCGTCCGCGACTTAGCGGAGCAGCTGCAGCACGCTCTGCTGCGACTGGTTGGCCAGCGAGAGCGCGGAGACCGCGATCGACTGACGGGTCGACAGCGCCTGGCTGTTCGCCGCTTCGACGTTGGTGTCGGCCAGCGTCAGGTTGGACGAGCCGGTCTGCAGCACGTTGATCAGGTTCTTGTTGAAGTCCTGACGAACCTGCACGATCGTCAGGTTCGAACCGAGGCTCGAAGCTTCCGAGCGCAGCGTGCTCGACGCCGAGTTCAGGTTGGTCAGCACCTTGTTGGTGGCGGCGTTGTCGATGAAGTCGACACCACCGGTCAACGCGGCGAGGCCGAGACCCTTGGAGTTGTAGGTCACGCCGGTGATGCTGAGGTTCGACTTGCCGGTCTCGTCGAACACCAGCTTGAGCTGGTCGCCGTTCAAGAGGTTGACACCGTTGAACGAGGAGTCCTGAGCCGTGGAGTCGATCTGGTTCAGGATGTTGTTGTACTGCGAGACGAGGTTGGCACGCGAAGTCTGGGCAACCGTATCCTGGACGGGGCTGGAAGCCGTCGAGAACGTCAGCGCCGAGGTCAGTGTGCCGCCGATCGAACCACCCGCAGCCGTCGAACCGATGGTCGAGGACGCGTAGTCGTTGGTGGTCGAGACCGTCAGCAGGCCGTTGGCGTCGATCGTCGCCGTCAGGTTGTTGGCCTGCAGCTTGCTGTTGAGCTGATCGAGCGTCTTGACGGTGCCGTTGGAGCCGTCGCCGAAGGTGACGTTGACCGCCGTGCCGCCGTTGAAGGAGGAGAAGGTCAAGGTCTTGCCGGTGAGACCGCCGACACCGGAGGTCCGCGCCGCCGTGAAGGCGGTCGAGGTCCCGGTGTTGCCGGCGAAGCCGAGCACGTTCAGCGCATTACCGGTGCCCGTGACCGACAGATCGGCATTGACGCCGGTCGAGATCTTGAGCTGGCCGGAAGCGTTGATCGACGAGTTGGTCTGGCCGGTGGCCGTCGCGAGCGTCGCGGTGCCATTGGCGTTGACCGTCGCGGTCTGCACGCCGGTGGCAAGGTCGATCGCCTTCAAGACGTCGTTGACCGTGCCGGCCTGCAGATAGACCGTCGAGTTGCCGGCACCGTCGGTGAGGACGTTGCCGCTCGCACCATACCCGGTCGGAACGCTGGGAGCACCGGTCGAACCCGGGATCGGCGCGTTCTTGAAGGTGATGACGTGACCGTCGACGTTCAGCGTCGAGCCGTCCGCAATCGTCGCGCCCAGTGAACCCGAGCTCGAGGTGCGGTTGACGTTGACAGTCGCGTTGCCGCCGCCCACGGCCGTCGTCAGGCCGAGCGCGTTGAGCAGATCGGCCTTGCCGGTGACGTTCAGATCCGCACCGGTCGAGCTCTTCAGCGTGACGGCGCTTGCGCCAACGCTCGAGGCGGTCTGGCCGACGCTGTTGGTGATCGTCGCGGCGCCGGAGCTGATCGAGACCGTATCCACCCCGCTGGCGAGGTCGATGGCGGTCAAGAGGTCGCTGACGGTCGCGAGCGTCGCCGGCGTACCCGTGCTGCCGAGATAGACGGTGGTGTTGCCGCCGCCATCGGTGACGAGGTGACCGCTGACGCCAGAACCGGTCGGAACACCGGTGGCCGCCGGCGCGGTGCCGGCACGGAAGGTGATGGTCTTGCCGTTCACCGTCAGCGTGTCGCCGTCGGCGGGCTGAGCAACGCCTGCGAGACCGCTGGCGCTGGTGCCGTTGGTCGCGATCAGGGTGATGGTGCCGGTCAGGGCCGTGGTACCGCCCGCACCGGTCGTTGCCGTCGTGCCCGTGAAGGAGCCGATGGTCGCGCCGAGGGTGGTGGTGCCGCTCGCCGCGGTGGTGCCGCCGGCCGCGCCGCTATACAGCACGTTGCTGCTCGCGGTGGCGCTGGCGAACGAGGTCGTGCCACGCAGGTCGGCCGCCGTCGCACCGGAGATGGTGGTGGAGACGTTGGACTTGGTGGAGTAGCCGACGGTGGTCTGCAGCGCCTGGTTGGCGATCGACTTGGCACTGTCGATCAGCTTCTGCAGCGAGGTGATGCCGGTGTTGGCGGCCTGCAGCACCTGCACGCCGTTGGCGATGCCATCGAGCAGATTGTTGATGTCGCTGGCGCGGTTGTCGAGCGACTGGGCGGTGAAGAAGTTGGTGGGATTGTCCAGGGCCGAGTTGACGCTCTTGCCGGTCGAAAGGCGGCTCTGAGTGGTGGCGAGAAGATCAGCGGTGGACTGGAGAGAAAGCAGGTTCTGACGAACCGACGAAGAGAGAACGATACCGGACATTGAGTGTTACCCTTCTGGTACGCAACGCAACAAAACTTCGATTAGGATTAATCGATGCCGGGACGGTGAACGTTTGGGGCTAACAAAGCATGAAGCGTGTCGCGGCAGTCCTTGCGCGGATTCACCATATGAGCAATCGAGGTCGGATCGCGCTCCGTCGTATCGTCATGATCAGATGATGCTTTTTGGTGCAGCGGCGATGCGTTTGCCACTTGTCAACCATAACTCAGAGTGAGCAATTCGCTGGACTCGACCGCATCGTCCGCACGTCGCCGAGCGGCAACCTGATGCCGCCCAAAAAGAAAGCGGCGGGGCCGAAGCCCCGCCGCCTGATCTTGCTTGCGATGTCGTCCGCGACTTAGCGGAGCAGCTGCAGCACGCTCTGCTGCGACTGGTTGGCCAGCGAGAGCGCGGAGACCGCGATCGACTGACGGGTCGACAGCGCCTGGCTGTTCGCCGCTTCGGTGTTGGTGTCGGCCAGCGTCAGGTTGGACGAACCGGTCTGCAGCACGTTGATCAGGCTCTTGTTGAAGTCCTGACGAACCTGCACCACCGAGAGGTTCGAACCGAGGCTCGAAGCTTCCGAGCGCAGCGTGCTCGACGCGGCGTTCAGGTTGGACAAAACCTTGTTGGTGGCAGCGTTGTCGATGAAGTCGACACCGCTGGTCAGCGCAGCAAGGCCCAGGCCCTTCGAGTTGTAGGTCACACCCGTGATGCTCAGGTTCGACTTGCCGGTCTCGTCGAACACCAGCTTGAGCTGGTCGCCGTTCAAGAGGTTGACACCGTTGAACGAGGAGTCCTGCGAGGTCGTGTCGATCTGGTTCAGGATGTTGTTGTACTGGGAGACCAGGTTCGCGCGCGAAGTCTGGGCAACCGTGTCCTGGACGGGGCTGGAAGCCGTCGAGAACGTCAGAGCCGTGGTCAGCGTACCGCCGATCGCACCACCCGCGGCGCTCGAACCGATGGTCGAGGACGCGTAGTCGTTGGTGGTCGAGACCGTCAGCAGGCCGTTGGCGTCGATCGTCGCCGTCAGGTTGTTGGCCTGCAGCTTGGTGTTGAGCTGATCGAGCGTCTTGACCGAGCCGTTGGTGCCGTCGCCGAAGGTGACATTGACCGCCGTGCCGCCGTTGAAGGAGGAGAAGGTCAAGGTCTTGCCGCTGAGTCCGCCGACGCCGGAGGTCCGCGCCGCCGTGAAGGCGGTTGCAGTCCCGGTGTTGCCGGCGAGGCCGAGCACGTTCAGCGCGTTACCGGTGCCCGTGACCGACAGATCGGCATTGACGCCGGTCGAGATCTTGAGCTGGCCGGAAGCGTTGATCGACGAGTTGGTCTGGCCAGTGGCCGTCGCGAGCGTCGCGGTGCCGTTGGCGTTGACCGTCGCGGTCTGCACGCCGGTGGCAAGATCGATCGCCTTGAGCACGTCGTTGACCGTGCCGGCCTGCAGATAGACCGTCGAGTTGCCGGCGCCGTCGGTGAGGACGTTGCCGCTCGCACCATACCCGGTCGGAACGCTGGGAGCACCGGTCGAACCCGGGATCGGCGCGTTCTTGAAGGTGATGACGTGACCGTTGACGTTCAGCGTCGAGCCATCCGCAATCTCCGCACCGAGCGAGCCCGAGCTCGTGGTCCGGTTGACGTTGATGGTGGCGTTGCCGCCGCCCACGGCCGAGGTCAGGCCGAGCGCGTTGAGCAGGTCAGCCTTGCCGGTGACGTTCAGATCCGCACCGGTCGAGCTCTTCAGCGTGACGGCGCTTGCGCCAACGCTCGAGGAGGTCTGGCCGACGCTGTTGGTGATCGTCGCGGCGCCGGAGCTGATCGAGACCGTATCCACCCCGCTGGCGAGGTCGATGGCGGTCAAGAGGTCGCTGACGGTCGCAAGCGTCGCCGGGGTACCCGTGCTGCCGAGATAGACGGTGGTGTTGCCGCCGCCGTCGGTGACGAGATGGCCGCTGACGCCAGAACCGGTCGGAACACCAGACGCCGCGGGCGCGGTGCCGGCACGGAAGGTGATGGTCTTGCCGTTCACCGTCAGCGTGTCGCCGTCGGCGGGCTGAGCAACGCCGGCGAGACCGCTGGCGCTGGTGCCGTTGGTCGCGATCAGCGTGATGGTGCCGGTCAGGGCCGTGGTGCCGCCCGCGCCCGTCGTTGCCGTCGTGCCCGTGAAGGAGCCGATGGTGGCGCCGAGGGTGGTGGTGCCGCTCGCCGCGGTGGTGCCGCCGGCAGCGCCGCTAAACAGCACGTTGCTGCTGGCGGTAGCGCTGGCGAACGAGGTCGTGCCACGCAGGTCGGCGGCCGTCGCACCGGAGATGGTGGCGGAGACGTTCGACTTGGTGGAGTAACCGACGGTGGTCTGCAGCGCCTGGTTGGCGATCGACTTGGCGCTGTCGATCAACTTCTGCAGCGAGGTGATGCCGGTGTTGGCGGCCTGCAGCACCTGCACGCCGTTGGCGATGCCATCGAGCAGGTTGTTGATGTCGCTGGCGCGGTTGTCGAGCGACTGGGCGGTGAAGAAGTTGGTGGGATTGTCCAGAGCCGAGTTGACGCTCTTGCCGGTCGACAGACGGTTCTGCGTGGTGGCGAGAAGATCAGCGGTGGACTGGAGGGAAAGCAGGTTCTGACGAACCGATGCGGAGAGGACGATGCCTGACATAACTCTGTTACCTTTCTGGTAAACGACGCTACTGTTACACGTCTGCTTGGATCGAGATGGACCCAGCGACCGGCGGACCGTGGCGCCGAGACCTCTAACGAAACATGAAATGAAACCCGCGCTTTCGCCGGGTCACGCGTGATTCGGTCCCGCAAGCGGCGCGGATCGTTGCGGCGCCACACGATCGAACCATTGAAATTGCTGCGCTTTTCAGCGCGAATGGCGTGAATTTACAGCTCGTTAACTAGTTACGAGCGAGAATCGCGCTCTGATAGGCCGCAACGAACGCTCGGTTACGAAAGCGTTGATGGAGAACAGGCATGGCCCTCAAGGTCGAGCTCAGACCGCACGAACGTATCATCGTCGGTAACTGCGTGATTACCAACACGGACCAGCGCGCCCGCCTCCTGATCGACGGCGACAACGTGCCGATCCTGCGCGAACGCGACATCCTCACCCCGGAGACCGCCGATACGCCCGCCAAGCTCGTCTATCTGGCGGTCCAGCTGATGTACATCTCGCCCGATCCGCAGACCCAGCACGGCACCTACTTCAACTTGGTGCGCGACATCGTCACCGCGGTGCCGAGCGCCTGGCCGATCATCGAGTGCATCAACAACAACATCCTGAACGGCGACCTCTACCGGGCGCTCAAGGATGCCCGCAAGCTGATCGCCTATGAAGAGAAGCTGCGGAGCCAGTTCGAGGCCACCCATCCCAAGGCGGAAGCGGACAAGGACGACGTGAGCTCCGCCGCCTGACCATTGGCGGCCGCGCCACGCGAACGACGCATCCCGCAAACGACAACGGCCCCGGATCAACTCCGGGGCCGTTGTCGTTTCAGGGAATGCGAGGCGCGCTATTGCACCGCGAGCGGCGGCGCCTCGACCTCGATCAGATCGTTGCCGCACCGCCGGCCGCCGAAGTCCAGCACCGCCGCGAGCAGCGCATCGATGTCGGCTTCCTCGGTGCGGTGATTGACGATCGCGGCGCGGATCGCGAACCTGCCGTTCAGCGTCGTGCTCGACGGCGCCGCTATTCCGGATTCCTGGATGTCGGCGACGATCTCGCGATTGACCGCATCATCGGCACGATAGCGGAAGCAGACGATGTTGAGGTTGACCGGCGCCAGCAATTGCAGCCGCGGCTCGGCCAGCACGCGCGCTTCGAGGTATTTGGCGAGCGCACAGCTTCGCGCGATCGCGGCTCCCAGCCGTTCGGTGCCGAACGTCTTCAGGGTGAACCACGTCTTCAGCGCACGGAAACCACGCGACAGATCCGGGCCGAGATCGCAGGGCCAGACCGCGCCCGCCGCAAGTCCCCTCGCCTCGCGGCTGAGATAGGCAGCAGGCTGCGCGAAGGCCTGGCGATGCTGCTCGTCGTCGCGCACCAGCAGGAAGCCGGCATCGTAGGGCACCTGCCCCCATTTGTGGAAATCGAGCGCAATGGAATCTGCAAGCTCGATGCCGCCGAGCAGCGGCGCGAGCTCGGGCGAGAAGATCGCAAGCGCACCAAAGGCACCGTCGACGTGAAACCAGATTCCTTCTTCGCGGCACAGCTCCGCGACGGCTTTGAGGTCGTCGATCGCGCCGATGTCGACCGTGCCAGCGGAGGCGACGACGAGGAACGGCTTGAAGCCGACCTCGCGATCGACGACGATCTGCGCGCGCAGCGCGGCAACGTCGATGCGATGATCGGCATCGACGCCGATTTTGCGCAGCGCATCGGTGCCGAGCCCGGCAATGTCCATCGCCCTGGAGACACAGCCATGTGCGACCTGGGACGTATAGGCCGTCAGCAACGCGCCGTCATTGCCGATGCCGTGCTGCCGCGCCAGCGTGCCGAGCGCGGTCGTGCGCGCCACCAGCACCGCCATCAGATTGGCCATCGAGGTGCCCGTGACGAAGATGCCGCTGGCATTGTCCGGAAACGCGAACAGGCGGCGCATCCAGTCGACGATCTGCCGCTCGACCTCGATCGGCATGTGGTCGCGTCCGCCGAGATTGGCGTTGAGGCCGGCCGCGAGCATCTCCGCGAGCATGCCGACCGCGGTGCCGCCGCCATGCACCCAGCCCATGAAGCCGGGATGGACGTTGCCGGTCGCATACGGCGCGACGTTTTCAGCGAACTCGCGATAGACGTCGGCGAGATCGCTCGCCTCGCGCGGCACGTCGGACTTCATCGCCGCGCGGGCGTCATTGGGGATCGGCTGCCAAACGGGACGAGCCCGAACATTAGCGATGCCGTCGATCGCCTCGTCGAGCATGCGATGGGCGAGCGCGCGAAATTCGCTCCAATCCTGCGGATCGAGCGACGTGCGCGCAACGGAGCTTCGTGCGTTGCGGATGATCTCGTTCATGCTGCGCTCCCCTCGCCCGCACCTGCATGCCGTGACAGCATCGCCGAGAACGCCGCAAAGATCTTGCGCATCTGCGGCGGCTTGTAGGGAAACACGACCGGGGAATCCATGTTGTGGACGACCGCGGTGTTGTCGGCCTCGAAGACCAGCAGTTCGCGGTTCTCGTTCTCGGCGCAATCGACGATGAAATAGTCGAGACCGACGCGCTTGCTCATCTCGTCGAGTGCGTGTCTGTGACGCTCGGCAAAGGCACGATCGAAGTCGAGCATGAAGGCGGCCTCTTCGGCCCGTTTCTCTTCGCTGAACGCCATATAGGCGTTGAGGTACCAGATGTCCCAGCGGTCGGCGATCGCCATGTGGCAGGCGTAAGGCTTGCCGTCGACCATCGCCAGACGATATTTGCGGTAGAGCCCGTCGGGGCTGACATAATCGACGAAGCGCGCGACGAAGAAGTCCTGCTCGCCGCGCTCGGCGAGATAGGCGGCGAGCGCCGCCGCATCGTCGAGCTTTGCGAGTCCGACGCCGGCATGAGAGCCGCGCGGCCGCGCGATCATCGGAAAGCGCAGCTCATCCGCGATATCCTTGCAGGCGATCTGCGCTCTGGAGAGATCGGACAATTGTGCGCGCGTTGCGTGGATGGTCGCGGGAATGTCGAGGCCCGGAACACCCGCGAGCAGCCGATGCAGCTTGTCGCGATCGAGATTGCCGATGCGATCGGGGCGATTGAGCAGCGGGCGCGGCCAGTGCGGCGCCGCCTTCTCGATCGAGGCGAGCGCCGCGCGGCATTCCTCGGAATCCGAGGCGACCACGATGGCGACGTCGTGCTCGGGCAAACTCTCGGGCAAGGCGACGCCCTTAATCACGTAGAGCGTCAGCAGCTCGATGTCGGAGCCTTCGAGCAGAAAATCGATCGGCGTGTTGCCGCCCATGTCGATGTCGGCGGCGAGCGCGAGCACGCGCAAGACCGGCTTGGAAGCGGCGCTCGGCGTGCGGAACAATTGATGGAAGGTCAGCACCTCCGACTGGATCGCAAGCCCCTGATCCTTGTCGCCGAGAAGCTGCGTGATCAACGACAGATCGAGCCCTTCGCCCGCATGCGCCGTGCCCGCCGCGATCCGCGCCAGCAAATGGTCGCGCAACGGATGCAGATCAACACCTTCAAATGCCTGCCGCGTCAACTGCGCGAAGCCGATGCGATCGGCGTAGTTCGCCGCGGTCATGCCGATCGGCGCGGAAACCTGATGCTGCATCTCACACCTCGAACGCGGAGTTTACCGGCGCGCTTGCGACCGCGCCACGGTCCAGCAGCAGCTCGATCTTTACCAGGACATGGGCGATGCGATCGAGCACGTGCCGGACGTTGCGCCTGGCCTCTGCCGCATCCGGCGACCAGGCCTCGGTCACGAGCCGGGCGCCGACGCAAAGCCGCAGCACCGCCTGCGGTGCCCCGTCCTGCCGCTCCAGACGGACCGGCTGGCCGATCAGGCAGCGCTGCGCGGCGACCTGACGGTCCGCCGCGCTGCCGCTGATCTCCTCGTTCATGTCACGCGCCAGTGCCCGGTGAAGGGCTGAGGTCTCGGCCGTCGAAACCGGTCTGCCGTCGCGCAGCAGCATGAACGGAAAGATCGTGGTTTGTGCAAATTCTTCGTCATCCGCGCCAGCGGTGGTGGTCGCGGCTGGAACGGCGCGAAGCGACGGCGACAACGCGATCATGCTGTCGATGCCGGCACCGAGCTCGGCGAGCACCCTGGCGCGGAATGCGCCGGGCACGGCGTAGTAGCTGCCGATTTCGGCGAGCGCCGCCTCCCAGCGCAGCCATTGACCGAAGTTCGGCCGCCGTTCGAAGCGCGAGCGCAGCGCCGTCCAGGCCATCGGCCAATCGCAGCGGCCCGCATAGTCGAAGAAGCCCGGCGCGATCCCCTCGATCCGGTCGAGCGACCGCGACAGTCCCTTCGGTACCAGCAGCGCGCCGCTGAAGGCAGGGCCGCTGAAGAATTTCGAGCCCGTCGTCAGCACCATGTAGCCGCGGTCGAGATAGGCGCGCAGCCGGCGGCGGCCGAGCCGGGCCTGGCAGGCATCGACGACGATCTGGACCTTGCGCGGCCAGCGCCGCGCGATCTCATCCAGGCAGGCCGCGCTCGGCGCGCGCCAGCCGAGCTTCGATGCGTCCATGATTTGGAGCAGCACGGGCGACCCTTGCGCGATCGTCGCCTCGACCGCTTGCAGCACAGCGGCATCGGCGTCCGCGCGCATCGCGATCTCCGGCCCTACCGCAAGCAGCGGCAATGCGAGACTGGCGCCGGCGAGCCCTGCGACCGCGCCGTCCTTGCGAACCGCAAGCCCGCTCGCCGTCATGGAGCTGAAATGGTGGCCTCGGGCAGTATGGGGCGTCCCGCTTCCGGTCTGGTCGGCGCCGACCACGATCGTCACCGGCGGCGCGCCGAGCACCGCGCGTGCCAGGAACAGGGCGTGAAGCTGTGAATCCGTACCCGAAGGCGAGAACACGATGTCGACGCGCGGCGGCAGCTGGAGATGACCGCGCAGCTCGTCCCGCATGTCCTCGCAGCGTGCATCGAAGGCGATCTCGACCTCGTCGAACAGGCACTTGTGCATCAACTCTTCGCGCGCCAACGCGGCACGGTCATAGGCAGCCTGCGAGATCGTCGATGCGGTCGATGATGCGAAATTCCAGATCTCCGGCTCCGGCGAGGCCGCGCAGCCATAGCCGTTGACGCGATCGCGTGGATCGAGCGCCAGCCGCGGATCGCCGCCGGAGACGAGGAGCGTGTCGAGTGGCGTGAAGAGATCGCGCAGGCGATAACGCGAGCCGCCGTCGGAGGCGCGCTCCAGTCCTGACAGACGGGATGCGCCGGCGCTCATCCCGGAAGGCTCACGCCGCATCGGCCGCCGTCCCTGCGGGAACGGCTGCGAATTGCGAGGCGATGTCGCCGTGGAAGACCGACGGCCCGACGTGATCGAGCGAGCTCTGGATGTCGGCCCAGATCTCGCCGCCGATGTCGGTCCAGCGTTTGCAGAAGGCGAAGTCCTCGGACAGATACGTGCCTGTCGCCGGATCGATCATGCATTCGAACAATGCGAACCGGTTCTGGCTCGCGACCAGCGAGTCGTGCGAATGCTCGCGGAAGAACTGCAGCGACGCATAATTCGGGTGCCGGCACATCGCCTCCAGCACGTGGCGGCGGATCATCAGGAAGCCCGTGCCCGCATAACGCACGCGGGTAAAGCCGTTGACCACGACGATGCGGTCGGGATCCTCGATCTCGAGCACGTAGTCGAGCGAGGCGGCCGGCACGTCGGCGCGACCCGACTGGATCGCCCGCGCGGCCTTGTCCCAGTTGACCCGCTTGATCGGATAGCAGCCGGCGACGACGTCCGCGCCGCATTCGATCAGGCGGAAGACCTGCTCCGGCTTGAAGCCGATGTCGGCGTCGATGAACAGGAAATGCGTGGCCTTGGGGTCGTCCAGGAACAGCGCGACCAGATTGGCGCGCGCGCGGGTGATCAGCGCATCGCCGTCCCGCAGCAGCACCTTGAGCTCGAGATTGGACATGCCGTGCACGGCGCGCTGCAGCGCGAAGATCGAGCTGGCATAGATGCTCGACACCTGCCCGCCGAAGCACGGCGTTGCCACCACCAATTGCATCTTGTCCGACATCGACAGCTCCGCCCCGCTCCAATCCTCACCAAGAGGTAAAGAGGCATGGTTAACGGCGCCTTAACGTCTCCTTACAGGAACTTGACGAGCGAGAGCTGCGCCAGGTTCGAGGTGACCTGGTAGGAGGCCTGGAGCGCGTTCTGGAGCGCCAGCAACTGGCTCGCGACCTGGTCGGGCGAGGCCGATTCCGCCTGGTCGATGATGGTCTGGAGCTGCGCCTTGGCCTGGGTCTGGCGCGTCGAGGCGTCCTTCATCGTGTTCTGGGCCATCGCGATGTCGGTCTGGATGTCCTCGATGCGCTGCTGACCGGGCTGCTGGGTCAGCGCCTGCGTCACCCGCAGGCTCAGCGCGGAGACCTGTCCGCCCGAATATTGCCCGGTCGGCGAGGTCGCGAAGGTGCCGAACACGGCGGTCACCTGCAATTGGCGGCGGATCGCGTCCTCGTTCGCCTGCGCGCCGTACTGCACCGTGACGGAATCGTCGACCCGCGCCATCGCGGTGGAGCGCGCCGAGCCCGGCCCGTCGTTACCGAGGTACCATTTCACTGTCGTGGCGGAGCCGTTGACGAGGGTCGTCGCCGAGCTCGCCGGCTGGGGAACGCGCAAGGGAGGCGTCGCTGCGGTGACCGGAGCGGACGTGAAGCCGAGCTTCCCGAACGCCGTGCCGTTGGAGCTCGTGATGTTCAGACTTCCGGGATCGTCCGTGTTGATCGTGATCACCCCGACGCTGATGGTCGACGGCTTCGACGTGCCGGTGATCTGATCGATCTTGCCGAGCAGGGTCTGGATGCTGTCATCGACGTTGAGCTGGTTGCCGGTGGCACCCGAATTGACGAAGGTGATGGTGGTGCCGTTGACGGTGATGGTGTCGCCGGCGGCATATCCGGGCGAAATCGAATCCGAGCCGCTGGTGCCGGACAGTGTCGTCGCGCCGGTCGCCGGAGCCGGCGGCACGACCTGATTCACCGCCGGCTGGTTCGCGATCGCCGATCCCACCGTGTTGAAGAAATTGTCGCCGGCGGCCATGGCCGACGCCGCGACCAGCGAGGTGCCCGCGAGCTTCTTGATCGCGGTGTTCAGCGCCGTGTTGAGATTCGAGGCGGTGATGTTCGGGTCGGGCGCGACCGGCGGAATGGCATTGGGCTGACCGGGGTCGATCGCGAAGCTGCCGAGCGGCGTCGGCGTCGCGGTGGACGCGGTCAGGTCGATCTGCTCGGTCGAGCCGTCCGGCAGCGTGAACTGAATGCTCAGCTTGTCGCCGTTGACGGGGTTGTTGCCGTTGAGATCGACCGAGAACGACACCGGTGAGCCGCTCGGGCCCGTGACCGTCGCGCCCGTCAGCGTCGAGGACGCCGCCTTGAGCTTGAGCCCGAACGGCGAGCCTGCGACGTCCTCCGACACCTGCACCACCGCGCTCGGCGTCACGTGCGTTTGCACCAGCCGCCCCATGCCGTTGGCGCCGAGGTCGGCGGCCTGGCGCTCCGCCATCACGGTCTTGAAGCCGGCCTGCGTCGTGGTGCCGTTGATGATGTCGCCGGCATCGGCGACCGACTGCGTGTTGACGGCGGTTCCGGAGAACAGATAGCGGTTGCCCGTCTGGGTGTTGAGCACGCCGACCATCGAGCCGAACTGGGCCGCGGCGGTATTCTGCGCGATGGTCTGGCCGTTGACGTTGAGATCCTGCGCGGTGTTGGCGGCGCCCGTCTGCACGGTACTGCGGATCTTGGTCAGCGCCTGCAAGGCGGTGTTGGAGAGATTGATGCTGACATTGACGTTGGTGATCGTGTCGGTATAGGCGGCGATGTTAGAGAGCTGCGCGCGCCCGGCGATCGCGAAGCCCTCGTTGGTCCCCATTCCGGAATAGTTCTGCGACAGCTTGCCGGTCGAGAGCTGCGTCGACAGATCGGTGAGCTGCTGGTTGATGTTGCGGATCTGCGCGCCGAGAACCGACGAGGAGTAATTGATACTGCTGATCGACATGTTTCAGCGCCCTGTTACTGGTTACAATTGAGCCTGGATCAACGTGTTCATCATGCTCTGCACCACCGACATGACGTGGGCGTTGGCGGCATAGGCATTCTGCAGCTGGATCAGGTTCGACATCTCCGAGTCCAGGTTGACCTTGGAGGTCGAGTCGAACTTGGCCTGCAGCGTCGAGACCACGACGCTCTGACCCTGCTGGAGCTGGGTGGCCTGGGTCGAGGCATTGGCCTGGATGCTCAGGAACTGCTGCAAATAGTTCGAGACGCTGCCGGTGAAGGGCTGGTTGGCCGAGCCGAGACCGCTTTGCGGTGAATAGGAGAACACCGCCGAGGTGAGCTGCGAGTAGAGATAGTCCGAACGCGTGGTGTCGCCGGAGGGCGTCACCGGCGAGGTGTTGTAGACCGACATCCTGGTCGGATCGGCGGCCAGCTGCGTGTTCACCTTGATGCGTCCGGCAAGGCCGGTCAGCTGCGAACCCGACGACGTGATCGCGCCGGTGTAGAGCGCCTGCCCGCCGTCGGTGAACACGGCCAGTTGCGGATTGCCCGAGGTCAGCGACGAAATCGTCTTGCTCGTCGTGGCCGAGTTGACCTTGGCGAGACCGGAATTGTCGTCCGTAACCCGCAGCGTCGTGGCGTTCGCCGGCGCTGGCGCCGCAGAGAAGCTGAGATGCGAGGTCGAAAGCGCGGTGTTGAGCGCCGAGGCGATCGCGCCCATGCCGCCGGAAAAATTCACGCCGATCTGCATCGGATTGGCGTTGGTCGCATTCTGCAGCGGCAACGCCGCCGGATCGGTCACGTTCACCAACGTGATCTGACGCTGGGTGTTGGTGGCCGTGTCGGTGTAAGTGAAGGTGGCGGTGTTGCCCGGCAGCGCACCGGCGAGGTCGACATCGAAGCCTGCCGGCGGACCGGAGACGGTGCTGCCGGCAGTGGTCTTGTCGGAGAGCGCGCTCGACATCGTCGCGGCAAGCTGGTCGATCTGGTTCTGGGCCTGCACCAGCGTCTGGTCGCGCAGCTTGAGATCGGCCGCGATCTGGCCCGACGAGACCACGTTGTTGGCAACGACGTCGACCTTCGAGCCGTTCGGCAGCACGATGTTGAGCGCGCCGACCCCCGACTTGGCGGGATCGGTGTTGTACAGCGATGTCGCCGACATCGCGCCTGCGGACGCGAAGGTGAATTGCGAGGCAAGCCCGGCACCAACGAGCTGGATGCCTGTCGTCGTATAGATGTTGGCCTGGTTCGAACCGTCGGTGGTGACGCGGACGTCGACATATTTCGACAACGTGCTGATGGCCTGGTCGCGCTGGTCCATCAGCGTCGCGGCCGAGGGGTCGTTTGCCGACAGGCCCTGCAGCTTGGAGTTGATGGTGGCGACCTGCTGCATGGCAGCGTTCGCGGCCTGCGCCGAGGTGCCGAGATCCTGCTCGACGTTGGAGCGCAGCGACTGGATGCCCTTGGTGGTGACGTTGAGCTGCGTGGCCAGCGCCTGCGCCGCACCGAGGGCAACCGTTTGCGCCGACGACGCGCCCGAGCTGGTCGACAGCGCCTGCAGCGACGTGGTGAAGTTGTTCAGCGCGGTTTCGAGCGTGCCGCTGTTGCCGGGCGTGCCATAGACACTCTGAAGCTGCTTCAGGATGTTGGCCATCTGGTCGGCGTAACCGCCGCCGCCGGTCTCGGTGCGCAGCTGGTTCTGTACAAAGGTGTCGAGCTCCCGGCTGACGCCGGTCGTCATCGCCGTCGAGCCGAAATCGCCGGTGGTGACCTCGATCTGGTTCGCGCTCTGGGCGACGTAACCCGGCGTCTGCGCATTCGCGACGTTCGAGGAGACGATCGAGAGCGCGGCCTGGTTGGCACGCAGACCGCTCATCGCACTGGCGAGGGCTGAACTCAAACCCATGTTACTTGCCGCCTTTGGTTACGTCGCGCGCCGATCAGCGCAACACGTTCAGAAGGTCCTGCACCATCGAATTCGCGGTCGTGATCACCTTGGTGTTGGCCGAGTAGGCCTGCTGGGTCACGATCAGCTTGGTGAATTCGTCGGCGATGTCGGTGTTCGAGCCTTCCAGCGACGAGCCGCTGATGCTCCCCGATGCGCCGTCGATCGCGGGCCCCGACTGGTCGGTCGCGGCATAAGCACCGCCGTCCATCGCCTTCAAATAATTGGTGCCGTTGAAATGCGACAGCGAGACCTGTGCGAGGTTCAGGTTCTGGCCGTTGGAGAAGGTGCCGACCACGAGGCCGCTGTTGTTGACGGCGACCGAGCGAAGCTGGCCCGCGGCGTAGCCGTTCTGGGTGATGGTGTTGATGGTCACCGCGCCGCTGGTAGAGGCATATTGCGTCAGTCCGCCGGTGGAGATGTTGAAGGCGACGGAGCCGAGCGACTGGCCGCTGACGCTGACATTGTTGATGGTGATGCCCGACCCGCTCGGCGTGGTCAGCGAGCCGTCGGAAGCGAAGGTGAAAGCCTGGCCCGTATTGACCCAGCCGACCGTCGTGCCGGTCGCATTCGGATCGGTCTGATAGAACAGATTCCAGCTGTCGGAATGCCCTGCACCCAGCGAGGCGCTGTCGGTCTTGGCCCAGCGCAATTGCAGGTTCACGGGCGTACCGGCCGCATTGTAGGCGGTCACCGCGCCGCCGCTGATCGATTCCTTGGTGAAGGTCGCGATGTCGTTGCCGATAACGCCGCCGGTGCCGGCGGTGCCGCCGCCGTTACGGTTCTTGGTGATGGTGGAGGTAAAGCCGAGCGCGGCGAAGGCGGCGCTGTTCGAGCTGGACACCGACAGGTTTGACACGGTGCCCGTGTTCAACGTGATCACACCGCTGGTGCTGACGGACGAGCCGGTGGCGCCGGAGAGCGCATCGATCTTGCCGAGCAGCGTCGTGATGTTGTCGGTGATGTTGATCTGGTTCGGACCGCTCGCGCCCGAAGCCATGAATGTCAGCGTCTGGCCGTTGACGGTGATCGTGTCGGCAGGCGGGCCCGCCGAAAAGCCGGAGGTGAGGACTTGGGCGCCGCCGGCCGTCGCGCTGCCGCTCAACAGCGTTGCCCCGGAGATGGCGGGCGAGGACAGCACGTTGCCGCCGCGCGTCACGCTGGTGATGCCGAGCGCCGTAGCCGCTGTGCCGCTGTTCACGGCCACGTCCGTGGTGGTGCCGCTCGAAATCACGATGTTGCCGCTGGCGCTCAACGAAGCGGTGACGCCGGGGCCGGCTGCGTTCTGAATTGCGGTCAGAATGTCCTGGACCGTCGCCGGCGTACCGGCGCCCAGGCCGATGGTCGAGTTGGTGCCGAGCGTGACCGTGTTGCCGGCGTTGAAGGTGATCGTGTTGCTGCCGTTGATGGTCAGCGTCTGGCCGCTCAACGCGGTGAGGATGCTCGATGCCAGATGCGTGCCGAGGGCATTATCCAGCGATGTCGTCGTGGATGCCACGGCCGACGAGTTGTTCTGCAGAGCTACCGATCCGGTGTTGGTCGTCGACGAATAGGGCGAGCGGACGTTGCCCGTGGCCGCGGCGCCCGAAGCGGTGTTGTTGGTGTAAGGCGCGGGCGGCGTGCCGACCGGCAGCGGGTTGGCAGAGAAATCCGACGGGTTGATGCCGCCGGCCGCCAGCAGCGTCCCGCTCCCGGCGGTCGAGCTCGCGGCCGTGTTCGGCTGGGTCGGCAGGTTGGCGGCGTACTGGATCGAAGTGGTCGCCTGGGCGGGAATGAAGTTGTTCTGGAATTTCAGGACGTTCGCCACATTGCCGGTTGGGTTGCCGGTCTTCGGGTCGACCGTGACGCCCATCAAATAATAGCCGGCGCCGTTGACCAGGTTGCCGTTGGCATTGAGCTGGAAGTCGCCGCGACGGGTATAGTAGGTGACGCCGCTGAACACCGGCACGTTGTCGACGACGCCGGTTGCCTTCTGGATCGAGAAGAAGCCGTCGCCGGTGATCGCCATGTTGGTGGCGACGGTGGAGCCCGAGATCGTGCCCTGCGTGGTGATGGTGGCCTTCGCATTGGCCGTCACGCCGCCCGCGACCTGCTTGCTCGGAACCGAGGAGTCGGGAATGAGATCGACGAAGCTGGTGCCGATGCCCTTGTAACCGGTGGTGGATGAGTTCGCGATGTTGCCGGAAATGTTCTGCAGCGCGTAGGACTGCGCCTGCAGGCCACCCACCGAGGTGTTCATTGCATCGAAGATACCCATAACTTTGTCTCCAAATCCGATCTCGGCGGCCGGTCGACCAGGGCCGCAGTCGGGGGAGACAGTCGCAAGGGCCATGCCAATGCGGGTAACTTCACGAAATCAATGACTTAACGAAAAAGCCCCGGTCGGGTGACCGGGGCACAATTGCCGGGACCGGCAACAATTGCCGGGGAGGATCGTCGTTCCGGAGCGATGCGAAGCATCGAATCCGGAACCTCGAGATTCCGGATTCGATGCTGACGCATCGCTCCGGAATGACACCTCAATCCATCACGTCGCGGACGCCGCGGCCGGATGGAACACCAGCCCGAAACCGTCGATGCAATAGCGCAGGCCGGTCGGCTTCGGACCGTCGTCGAAGACGTGGCCGAGATGGCCGCCGCAGCGGCGGCAATGCACCTCGGTGCGCAGCATGCCGTAGGTCCGGTCCTCGGTCTTGCCGACATTGCCCTCGATCGGCTGGTAGAAGCTCGGCCAGCCGGTACCGCTTTCGAACTTGGTATCGGAGGCAAACAGCGGCAGGTCGCAGCCCGCGCAGGCGAAGGTGCCCTTGCGGTGCTCCTTCAAGAGGGGGCTGGATCCCGGCCGCTCGGTGCCTTCCTTGCGCAGGATCTCATATTGCTGCGGCGTGAGCTGGGCGCGCCACTCGGCGTCCGTCTTCTCGATCTCGAATTTCTGAGCGGCCTTCTGGCCGGCCTCGGCAGGCGTTGCCCTCAGCCAGCGAAGGGCTCCAAGGCCGAACAGGCCGGCGGCAGTCGTCAACAGGATGCGGCGATCAAACATCTCATTCTCCGTGCGGGAGCTCCACGCCCTGAGATACGGGCTCTAACGGCTGACGTTACACGTCCAGGCGATATTTTTCTAAGCCCTATCGCGAAATGTCGGCCTCCTGCGAGGCCGGTTCCGTGGTCCGTTGCTCCGCCTGAACGGCGGGTTTGGGCGGCGGCGCCGGCCGCGGCCGGACGCCGGGCGGCGGGCGGCGCGGACCGGTGCCGGCGGCCCGGTTGGCCTCGGCGAGGCGGGCCTCGCGCTGCCGATCCTTGATCCTGGCTCGTTCGCGGTAGCGGGCGAGCGAGCCTGCGGCGGCGGAACTCGCCCTGCCCCAGATCCCGACCAGTTGGCCGGCCACGCGACCGGTGGCGCCGCCGGCCCAGACCAGCTCGAACGGCGAGAACAGCTTCCAGCGCTCGTCGCCCCACAGGATGCTGCGGGCGATCATCTGCCCGGCCATGGCCGAGGTGTTCATGCCCTGGCGGCCGAACCCGCTCGCCACCCACAGGCCTTTGCGCAACTGGCCGATCTGCGGCATGCCGTGCACGGTCTGGCCGGTGGCGCCGCCGAACATGTCGGTGACCTCGACCTTGCCGAGCTCGGGAAAGACAGCGTGGATCCGCCGCCGGACGGCGCCCGCGAGCCGCTGCGGACGCGCCGCCCAGGTGGTCTCCGGGCTCTCCCACATCAGCCGGTCGCCGTCGACGACGCGGAAATGGTCGACCCCGTCGGAATCCATCACCGATCCCTTGAAGCCGATGATCTCGTGCACGCGCTCGCCGAGCGGCGCGGTGATGCCGGCATAGCGCCAGACCGGCAGCAGCGTTTCCGACAGACGCCGCAACGGCGCGCCGAGATGGATGTTGCCGGCGAGCACGATGTGGGTGGCGCGCAGTCGCGCCGAGGGCGTGACAATGCGCTTGCGGATGCCGGAATGATCGATGCTGACGACCGGCGTGTCCTCGAAGATACGGGCCCCGGCCCGCCGCGCCAGCGCCGCCAGGCCATGCACATATTTGCGTCCGTCGACCTGGAACGCCCGGGGATAATACACGCCGTGGAAGTAACGACCGGTCTTGAGCACCTCACGAACGCGATCGGCCTGCCAGCCCTCGACCTCGGTGTCGAAATCCTCGTTCAGCATCTGCAACCGGCTGATCAGGCGGTCGCCGGCATCGACGTTGGAGACCTCCAGCACGCCGTCGCTTCTGGCGATCCCCGGCATGTTCTCTTCGGTGGCGTTGACCCGGACGAACTCGGCGCCCTCCTTCGACAGCGTCCACAATTCGCGCGCGTCCTCGAAGCCGATGCGCTCGATCAGATCGGTGAGCGGCAGCGCGAAGCCCGGCATCACGGTGCCGAGCTGGTTGCCGGAAGCGTTCCAGCCGATATGGCGTCCCTCGAGCACCGCGACACTGGCCCCGAGCCGGGCCGCCTCCAGCGCGATGGTGAGCCCGGCAAGCCCGGCACCGATGACACAGATGTCGGCGTCGAGGTCGAAGGACAGCCGCGCACGGTCGCGAAAGCCGGCTTCCTCCTGGGACACGCTTGTGAAAGTCTCGCTCATGTCGTTTTCTTAGAGCATGATCCGGAAAGCCGTGCAGCGGTTTTCTGTGGCGACACACCCGGAAATCGGGTTTGCGCCGAGATCATGCTCAAAAACAAAAATTTAGAGCGCGATGAGGATTTGCCCTAGTCTGATCGCGCTTTAAAGCACCGTGCGGGCGCTTGTCACCTTGTCCTCTCCCAGCGCCTGTAGATTATCCAAGCCGTAAAACGATTCGAGAATGCCATGCGCCGTTTGATGTTGCTGCGTCACGCCAAGACCGAGACTGACGCGCCGAGCGGCCGTGACCAGGATCGCCGCCTCGACGACCGCGGCCACAAGGATGCCGCCCAGATGGGCGACTGGATCGCCAGCCATCCGCCCTTCCCCGATACCGTGCTGGTCTCGCACGCCGTCCGGGCCCGGCAGACCTGGGACACCGCCTGGGAGGCGATGAAGGACCGCGTCCCGGCGCCGCAGGTCGAGATCCTGCCGGAACTCTACGGCGCCGATCCCGCGCAGATCCTGGAGTCCATTCGTACTGCAACCGCCCCGGCCGACCCCAAGCAGCTGCTGCTGGTCGCCCATAATCCCGGCATGCACGAGGCCGCCCTCATGCTGATGGGCGGCGGCGACCCGGCCGGCGCCAAGGCGCTCGCCGACAATCTGCCCACCTCGGGGCTTGCGATCTTCGACTTTGACGTCAAGGATTGGGGGGACGTGGCGTACCGCCGCGGCAAGCTGGTGCTGTTCGTCAGTCCCAGGCTGCTTCGATCGGGATGATCGCGCGACGGGCCGGCCCGACCTGCCGGCCGAAAAGATCTGGAGGCGCAGATGTTCAAGTCCATCCTCGTGCCCATCGACCTCGCCGATACCGATCTCGCCAAGCCGGCGATCGCGACCGCGGCCACGCTGTCGCAGACCTGGAGCGGCGTCGTGCGACTGCTCAACGTGATGCCGATGACGCCGGTGATGCTGGCCGAATACGTGCCGGCCGATTTCGACGAGCAGCAGCGCCAGACCTCGGAAGAAGCCCTCGCCATCGTCGCGCGCGAATCCGGCATCGAGGCGGGGCGCATCTCCAGCGTGGTGCGCCAGGGCGGCATCTATCACGAGATCCTCGAGGAGGCCGCGCACATGAAGGCCGAATTGATCGTGATGACCTCGCACCGGCCGGCGATGCGCACCTATTTCCTCGGCTCCAACGCCGGGCACGTGGTGCGCTACGCCAAATGCTCGGTGCTGGTGGTGAGGCATTAGCCTTGTAGCCCGGGTGAGCGAAGCGACACCCGGGGCTGCGCGCGGCGAGAATCCCGGATGTCGCTTCGCTCATCCGGGCTACACAGCCGATGATCGGACACCGAGCTCGGAGCAACGGTATGAAGCAATGGTGGCGACGATGGAGCTACGAGGTCCCGCTCGCGATCGGCGATGCGCTGTGGGACGTGCTGGTCGTCCAACTGGCGGCATTGCTGGACAGGCTGACGGTGCGAAAGATCATCGCCTTCATCCCCGTCGCGATCATCGTCCTCGCCTATTACCACCGGATCCCGATTCCGCCGGAGCTGATGCTGATCGGCGATTTTCTCGCCTATATCGACGTCTTCTCGATTCTGATCCTGTTCGGCGTCCTGAGCCGCGTCACGACGATCCTGTTCGTCATCAAACAGGCGGCGGCACGTATCGCCCTGCTCGCGGGCAGCATCGTCGCGCATGTGCAACGGCTCGACATCCGGCACCGGCGTCAACGCGGTGTCCAGACGAGGCCTCGCCGCAAGCCGGCCCGCTCCGAAGACGATCGAGCTTATGGCAGCGCCTGGGGCGGGATGGCGTTGGCCTGATCGAGGTCGCGTGGGGCGCAATCCACCGGGTCGCTCGGACCGTAGCCCGGGTGAGCGAAGCGACACCCGGGGCCGCTGGCGGCGAGAATCCCGGATGTCGCTTCGCTCATCCGGGCTACGAGGCCACGACATCTTGCGTTGCCCAAACGGGCAAAACACCCGAGATGCCGGTCAATCCGCGCATCGAACAATATTCCGTTTTACCGAATTTTTGGAATGGCGTATCTATCGCCACATCCCGGCCCAACTAAGAGGGGCGTATCGCGATCGTCACGAACGCGGGCCGAGTGGCGGTTGACGCAGGTCACATCGGCGCGACGGGTTTTGCAGGGCGGGAAACCGTGAGCGAAGCCATCGCGCACACGACCGGTGTGATCGGCGTACGGCAAAATCGTGTGGTCCTGACGCCCGCGGTCTGGCGTCAAGTGTTGCGGTGATGTGGAGGGCCCAACCGGGCCCACGCATCGGTCATCCGCAAGGCGACGGGGCAATAGTGCAACGCTCCCGGGGAGAGCACGACATAAGCCGTCAAACCATCGCGCAGGGAAGGCCGGGATGTCTCCGGTTGCCCTGTTCTCCGCTATGCAGCAGCACACGCAGTCTGCCCTTGGCATGGCGGTCCACGGGAGCCAACCGGCTCCCGGTCTTCCCTGCGCCCTCGTTCATGAGGGTGAAGCGACCATGCAAAGCTCGGGCGAGAAACGCCGCGAGGATGCGAAGGTGTGTCTGCAGAGGAAGATGCGCAATGAAGGAGCGATGCCATCACAACGTCATTGCGAGCGCAGCGAAGCAATCCAGAGTCTTTCCGCGGAGGGATTCTGGATTGCTTCGCTGCGCTCGCAATGACGGCGTGGATGCAGTTGAGCGCCACACTCCGCTCTCGTGCCCCGGACGCAGTGCAGCCCCGGCGATGCGAAGCATCGTCCGGTGCGGTGCGCTGCAGAGCCGGGGCCAACGTTGTAGCGAATGCCGTGGCCTGCTGGGTCCCGGCTCTGCGGAGCGTCACTGCGTGCCGCACCGCGTCCGGGACAGGAGCAGCTTACAGATACCGCGTCAGCTCGGCCTTGACCTGTCCGTACACCGCGTCCTCGATCTGGCTGCGGTTGATCCCGATGTCGCGCAGGGCGCGGTCGTCGAGTTCGTTCAGCGTCTTGACGGCGGTACGGCGCTCCATGCGGTCGAACAGCGCGCAGGTGAGATTGAAGAGCGATGCAAGAAAGCCGCTCGTGGAGGACGGGCGTAAATTCTGCCCGGCAGTTTGCGAAATGATGGTCACTTTTCTTCTCCGGCCTAATGGGCCGCGCGGCGAAGCAATTGCCGTTGACGCAGGCGCACTCAGCGCTTGCACCTCATTTGCCGTCGGATTGCTCTCGCTTTCCTCGGCTCAATCGCGGACCTTGATGGAACTTAAATGCTTCAGTACACTTCTCGGAGCAAGCAAAACATTGCTCTCGGTGCAATAATGTCCAAGTTCGAGTACGTGAAGCTCGCCGATGCCATTGCCTCGGATATCTCTAACGGCACGTTAAGGCCTGGCGATCGGCTGCCCCCGCAGCGCAATTTTGCATATGACCGTGGCATTGCAGTCTCAACTGCGAGCCGTGTTTATACGGAATTGCTTCGTCGCGGCCTCGTCGTCGGCGAGGTCGGACGCGGCACCTTCATCTCCGGCGACATCAGGCGCGAGGTCGAGGCCTTGAGCGAGCCGCGCGATGCGCGCATCGATTTCGAGGTCAATTATCCGTTATTGCCGCAGCAATGGGCGATGATCGCCAAGAGCCTTGCGGGGCTCGAGCGCGTCGACGCGCTCGAATCGGCGCTGCGCGTCTCGACCAGCACCGGCACCAAGAGCGCGCGCAATGCAGCCGCCGCCTATCTCGCGCGCAAGGATTTCGCACCACAGGCCGAGCAGATCGTCTTCACCGCCAACGGCAAGCAATCGCTCGCGGCCGCGCTCGCCGCACTCGTTCCGACCGGCGGCCGCTGCGGCGTCGAGGCGCTGACCTATCCTTACGTCAAGAGCATCGCGGCACGGCTCGGCATCACGCTGGTCCCGATCCCGATGGACGAGTTCGGCGCGCGGCCCGATGCGATCCAGAAAGCGCATCGCGAGGCGCATCTGTCGGCGCTGTATCTGCAGCCGATCATCCAGAACCCGCTCGGCGTCACCATGAACGCGACGCGGCGCGCCGACATCATGCGCGTTGCCGAGAAGCTCGACCTCACCATCATCGAAGACGCCGTCTACGGCTTCCTCGCCGACGACACGCCGCTGGCAGCCCTCGGGCCGGACCGCTGCATCGTGATCGACAGCCTGTCCAAGAAGGTCGCGCCCGGCCTTGCGCTCGGCATCCTGGTCGCGCCGCCGCACTTGCGCGAAAGCGTGATGAGCGCGGTTCGCACCGGCGGCTGGATCGCCTCCGGCCATGCGCTCGCCTCCGGACAGCGGCTGATGGCCGACGGCACCGTCGCCGAGCTGACGCGGCTGAAGCGCATCGACGCCGCGCGCCGACAGCAGACCGCCGCAAGGCTGCTCGCGGGCTACCAGATCGCCGCCGACACCCGCGCCTATCATCTGTGGCTGACGCTGCCGCCGCATTGGCGCTCGCAGACCTTCGTCGCGGCCGCGGCGCGCCGCGGCATCGCGCTGACGCCGTCCTCCACCTTCGCGATCGCCCACGGCCATGCGCCGAACGCGGTGCGCCTCGCGATCGCCCCGCCCACCTTCGAGCAGCTCGATTCCGGACTGCGCACCATCGTGTCGCTGCTCGGCACCAAGGAAGAGGATTTCGACTCCACGGAATAGATCGCGTTGCTCAGGCCTCCGGCCACTCCGCGATGAAGCCTTTCGCCTTGTACGGCTCGATCTTGTCCCATTCATGCAGCATGCGGCGGCGAAACTCGGCGTCGGTGTGCCACAGCGCGCGCGGCGTCGCGAAGCTGTCGACTGTGAGCAGCATCTTCGCGACCTCCGGCCAGTGCCGGTGCAGCGTCATCGGATAGCGCCGCGCGGTCCAGGTGTTGCCGAGGCAGATCACGCTGCGGATGTTGGCAAGGCCCAGCGCCGCATCGATGATCGGCAGCGAGAAGATCACGTTCTCGCCGGTGTTCATCGCACGATGCTCTTCGAGGACAAGTTCCGCAGGAATTCCCGCATCGACCATCGCTGCCTTGATGAGCGCGCACTCGGATTGCTCCGAGCCCGGCGTCACCCCGCCGCTGACAATCGCCCAGCGGAAATAACCCTCGCGCCAGAGCCGCGCCGCGGTCTCCGCCCGCAACATCTCGTCCTCTCTCGTGCCGAATACGAACAACAAATCGGCCGGCACGAGCGGCGTCTCGATCAGGTGCCTGCGATTGATCTCGGCGATCTCGTCCGCTGTCAGTTGGCGTGTGGCGGGATGCATGTGCGGCATGGCCGCAGCATGCGGCAGCCGCGCGGAGGCGCGAACTCACGTTTGATTGCTGGCGGTTGCAGAGCTACGGCAGCAAGGATTCCGGCAGGTGCGCCAGCGTATAGGCGCGCGGCTGATTGCGCCGCACGAAGCCGCCGACCTGCCAGGCGAACAGCGCGGCAAAGCCGAGGATGAAGAGAACGCCAGCAAGCTCGCCGGTCATGAGGGCGCGGATCAACAGGCCCACCATCGCAACCGTCAGCACCGCGAGGAACGCCAGCACCATCGCATAGCTGGTGCGGCCGAGCCCTGCGGTCAGCGCCGCGCGGCTGCCGGCCCTGGCCATCCGCGCGTGCAGTTCGACGATGAAAGCGCGAAAGCCGTTGTCCTGCGGCGCCATCAGCGCGGCGGTCTGCCAGCTCGTCGACAGGATCGCGATGCGGCGGCCGGAGGTGTGGGTGATGTCGGCGCGAAAACGATGCTGCTGCATCGAGACCGGGCGGAAGGAGAGCCGGATCGCACTGATCTCGGCAAACGGCCACAGCCCCGAGCGGCCGCCGATGTGCCAGGACAACCCCTCCTCCGCCAGCGCGAAGCGATGCGCCGAGCCGATCAGCGAGGCCTTGTAGGCATAGCTCGTGACCGACGCGGCCTCAGCTTCCGAACCTTGCATCCCCGCAACCGATCCCGTCCACGAAATCCCCTCGGCGATCCGCTTGCGCGATCGCCCTCGCCCATCCTACAAGCGAGGCATGGTTGAGACGATCTTTTTTCCACGCCGCCTGATTCTCGGCGCCGCAATGATCTCCGGCGTGCTGCTGGCGCTCGCGGTGCATATGCTGGGCGCGCGCTACGGTCTCGACCTCGGCGGGCTCTGGCGCTCCGACTCGAATGAGTACATCCCCGCGGGCGCGGCGATCGCATGGTGGCTGATCGCAACGGTCGGCTTTTCCGGCGGCTATTTCACCGCGACCTTGATGCAGAGCGCGGTCTCCGGCCAGATCCCGCAACGGATGCGGCAATTCCTGATCGCGGTCGGCGTGCTGCTGCTGGCAGGCGCGGGCCAGGCGGCCTCGGCGCCAAGCCCGATCCCGACCGCCTCGGGCGTGCTGGCCGGGCTCGCCGCGCTATGCCTCGGCGCGGTCATGGCGTTTTGCGGCGCCCATTTCGCACTGCGCCGCGGCTGATATTCAAGCCGACGCCAGCAACCGCGGGCGGCCCAGCATGATCGTCACGTCCGAAGCGGGCCGCGGCTTGCTGAACAGATAGCCCTGCGCCTGGTCGCAGCCCTCGCGCCTGAGCAGCTCGAGTTGGGCGTCGTTTTCCACGCCCTCCGCCGTGGTGACGATCCCGAGGCTGCGGCCAAGGCCCGTCACGGCGCGGATGATCGCCATGGAATCGTCGCGCGTCGCCAGCTCCGACACGAAGGAGCGGTCGATCTTGATCTTGTCGAACGGGAAGCTGCGCAGATAGCTCAGCGACGAATAGCCGGTGCCGAAATCGTCGAGCGAGATCCGCACCCCCATGGTGCGCAGCTCGTGCAGGGTCGCCAGCGTCGCCTCGCTGTTCTGCAGCAGCACCGATTCGGTGATCTCGAGCTCGAGGCGTCGCGCATCGAGCCCGGACGCGGACAGCGCATCGGTCACCGACGCGATCAGATTCGGATTCTTGAATTGCACCGGCGACAGATTGACGGCGAGGTCGACGTCCTCCGGCCAGGTGGCCGCGTCGGCGCAGGCGGCGCGCAGCACGAATTCGCCGAGCTGGAGGATCAGACCGGTCTCCTCGGCGAGCGGAATGAAGTCGATGGGAGAGATCAGGCCGCGCTGCGGATGGTTCCAGCGCAGCAGCGCCTCGAAGGCGACGACGCGGCCGCTGACGACGTCGCGGATCGGCTGGTAATAGGCTTCGAACTCGCTGCGTTGCAGCGCTGCGCGCAGATCCATTTCCAGCAGGCGGCGTGCCTGCGCGCGGGCATCCATGCCGGTTTCGAAGAAGCGATAGGTGCCGCGGCCGTCGGCCTTGGCGCGATAGAGCGCGAGGTCGGCGTTCTTCAACAGCTCGTCCGGATTGCTGCCGTCCTGCGGCGCCAGCGAGATGCCGATCGAGACGCCGATCAGGATCTGATGATCGTCGATCTCGTAAGGCGCGGAGGTGACCTCGACGAGACGGCCGGCAAGGGATCGCGCGGCAGCCTCCTCGGACCGGCCGATCTGGACCACGGCGAACTCGTCGCCGCCAAGCCGGGCCACGGTGTCGCCCTCGCCGACCGCCGCCTTCAGCCTGCGGCCGACCTCCTTGAGCAGCGCATCGCCGATGGGATGGCCGAGCGAGTCGTTGATGTCCTTGAAGTGATCGAGATCGAGACAGAGCACCGCGAGCTGATCGCCGGAGCCGGTCCGGCGCAGCCCCTGCTCGAGCTGCTCGTGGAACAGGACGCGGTTCGACAGGCCGGTCAGCGCGTCATGGCGCGCCATGTGCGAGATCTTGGCCTGCGCCTCCAGCCATTCGGTGATGTCCTCGAAGGTCGCGACCCAGCCGCCGCCCTGCATCGGCTGGTTGACCACCCGGATCGCGCGGCCGAACCGGCGCACGATGTCGGTCGTGGTGCGTCCCTCGCGGGCGTCGGCAACGAGGCGGGCGAAGAACTCGTCCGCATCGCCGTGCCATTGCCCCCTGGCCTGCTCGTCCCTGAGCACGTCGACCAGCCGGCGGCCGGTCAGCGCCATGTCGGTGCGACGAAGCATCGCCGTATAGCGCTCGTTGAACAGAATGACCTTGCCGTCCGCGTCGAACATGCAAAGCCCCTGCGACATGTTCTCGAGCGCCGTGTCCAGCACCATCTGCTGCGCGCCCAACTCGCTCCTGGAGCGGCGGTCGAGCAGCGCGGCCACGAGTGCGACCGCGATGATCGCGACGGCGACGCTTGCGGTGAGGAAAGACAGCGAGGCCGGCGCGATCGACAACCCGCTGATCGCCAGCGTCGGATCCGGCGTCAGCAGCACCGCGCCCATGGCCGTGAAATGATGGGCGACGATGGCGATCGTCAGCAGGGCCGTTGCCGTCAGCGCATGAGAGAGGTCGTCGCGCCGCGCAGCCACGAACAGCGCAAGCGCCGCGAAGAGAATTCCTGACAGCACCGAGACGGCGACCGTGCTTCCGATCCACTCCACCCGCGCCGGTATCTCCAGCGCCGCCATGCCGGTGTAATGCATCGCCGCCACACCGGCACCGACGATGGCACCGCCGGTAACGATCCACACCGTGCGCGAGGACGACACGGCAATGCCCAGCCCCACGAAGGTCACGGCGATCGCTGAGATCAGCGACAGGATCGTGACCGGGATGTTGTAGGCGCCAACGCCTCCCGGCCCGTAGGCGAGCATCGCGATAAAGTGGGTTGCCCAGATGCCGCAACCGCTGACGGCGGCATCGAGGCCGAGCCAGGCCAGACGCTCGATGCCGTGCGTCGCGCGTGCGCGATGGAACAGGCTGATCGCCGCCGCGCTGGCGAGCAGGCACACCGCGCCGCCAAGTGCGACGAGCCGCAGATCATGTTCTGCGGTGAGACAGTAGAGAACTTGATGCATCGCGGGCCCCTGTTGGACCCGCACTTGAGCCGATCAATGTGGACAGGTGGTAACCCGCTACGCGCCTCTTGCAGCAATGGTGAACGGAAGATGTGTTCATTCACTCGGATTGTTCATCCTCCGCGGCGCCCCGAAGCCGATCACAATCGCCGCAAGCAGCAGGGCCGACATGGACACGACCAGCGACAGATGGAACCCGGTCATGAATGCCCCTTCCGCGGCCACGAGCGAGCCGAACAGCGCAACGCCGAGCACGCTGCCGGTCTGCCGCGTCGCGTTCAGGACGCCCGCCGCGATGCCCGAGCGCGCCTTGTCCACACTGCCCAGCAGGGTCGAGGTCAACGGCGGAACCAGCAGCCCCAGTCCGCCGCTGATCGCAATCAGCTGCGCACAGATCATCCAGTACCGCGTGTCAGGTTCGATCCAAAGCAGGCCGAAACAGCCGAGCGCCGAGACGCAGGCGCCGACCACGATGGTCGGGCACGGGCCGATGCGCTCGGAAAGGTGCGGCGCCAGCAGGTTGATCGGCAGCACCGCGCCCATCATCGGCACGAAAGCGAGCCCGGTCCACCACGCCGACAGCCCGTTGATCTGCTGGAAGTACAGGCTGAGCACGAAGATCAGGCCATAGATCGCGATGTTGACGAGCAGGCCGACCAGGGAGGTCAGCGCGAACAGCCGGTGGCTGAACAGCGACAGCGGCAGCATCGGCTGCGCCGCGCGGCTCTCGCGCCAGAGGAAGAGCACAGCGAAAGCGGCGGCGCCGACAAAGGCGCCAAGCACGACCGGATGTGACCAGCCGAGCGCACCGCCCTCGATGATGGCGCCGGCCAGCATGCCCAGCGCGCCGATCGCGGCGAGCTGGCCAGGAAGATCGATCTCGCGCGAGCGCGCCCGCGTGGTCTCGCTGGCATAGCGCCAGGTCAGCCACAGGCCGGCGAGCCCGATCGGCAGATTGACCATGAAGATCGAACGCCAGCCGACCAGAGTGATCAGCGCGCCGCCGACGAAGGGGCCGGCGGTGAGCGCAAGACTGGCACCCGCGGCCCAGACCGCGACGGCCCGGCCGCGCGCGCGGTCGTCGGGATAGGCGTGATTGAGCAGCGCGAGCGAATTCGGCACCAGGATCGCCGCCGCCAAGCCCTGGACCAGCCGCGCGCCGATCAGCACGGTCGCATTGGGCGACAGCGCGCAGGCCAGCGAGGCCGCGGTGAAGATGGCGAACCCCGCCATGAAGACGCGCTTGGCGCCGATGCGGTCGCCGAGCGCGCCGGCCGTCAGGATGAAGGCGGCAAAGGCGATGGTGTAGGCGCTGACCACCCATTGCAGCTCGGCGACGCCGCCGCCGAGCGTCCGCCCCATCGCATCGAGCGCGGTGTTGACGATGGTGACGTCGAGCTGCACCACGCCATAGCCGAGGCTCATCGCCGCCAGCGTGAGGGATGTCGCAAGAGGCGAGCCGGCGCGTGGCGTGCTGGCTGCCTTGTCGAAGGATCCGTATTTGATGGTGTTGGCTCGCATGCTGCACCTCGATTGCAGCCCCATGCGAATATAGGCGATCGGCGCGCGATCATGCTTCGATAATGGACGAAGGATGGACGCAACCACGCGAACGCGCCGACCGGTGGCTTCCCCTCTCCCCTTGTGGGAGAGGGTGGCTCGCCGCGTAGCGGCGAGACGGGTAAGGGGTTGTCTCCGCGAATTCGACTCTCATCCGAGTTCGCGGAGACAACCCCTCATCCGGCGCTTCGCGCCACCTTCTCCCACAAGGGGAGAAGGGAAGCGCGCTCGTTGCTCAGCTAGCCGCGCGCAGGTTTACCTTGCTCTCGGCCAGTTTCGTCAGCTTCATGTCGGTCGCCTTCTCTTCCTCGAGTGTCTTGGCAAGCACAGCGGCGCAATCGCTACGGCCGAGCTGCTTGGCCCAGGCGACCAGGCTGCCGTAGCGCACGATCTCGTAATGTTCGGCGGCCTGCGCCGCGTTGATCAGGGCCGCGTCGAGCACGGCCTTGTCGGCCACCTCGCCGGCGGTCTCGTCGGCTTCCTCGATGATGCCGTCGATCGCCGGGCAATCGACCGCCTTCACGGGCACGCCGTGCATCTTGAACACTTCCTCGAGCCGCGCGACGTGCTGCTTGGTTTCCTCGAGGTGCGTCAAAAAGCCCTGTTTCAACTGTGGATCGGTGGCCTTGCTGGCCATCTTGGGCAGCGCCTTGGTGAGCTGCTGCTCGGCGTAATAGATGTCCTGGAGCTGGTGCACGAACAGGTCGTTCATGGTTTTGATATCTTTTGTGAACAGTCCCATCGTTCCGTCCTCTTGGTGTTTGGGAACACGCAGGCAGCGGCTTTGCGTGAAAAAAGCCGCCCGTTCCGCCATGTTCGGTTGCTGATGGGGCCCAACGAGCGCGCGGCATCGACGTTCCAAAAAGACCGGTCAAGGCTTGCGCTGGAACAATGCGGACGGCGCCGACAGCTGCGATCATGCCGGCATTCGACATGCGTGGGCCGGGCCGGCTTACGACTCATATGCTTAACGCGCCGTCGATGTGAACCGCGTATGACAAAACCGGCCGGTCCGACGCAGAACCTATTGTTGTCAAGGGCTGCACAAGCCGCTGTTTTTGCATTAAATGAGCTGGATCATGCCTAGCGATCGATGCCCGTCTTTGGCCATGATCGTACCCGACTGGCCAATGCCTGGCCTCGTTGGTCTTGCCCCCCGCCGGGAGGATGAATGCACGGACTGCTGCCCGCGCTGAAACGCGGCTTCAAGAGATGGATCGGCTGGCGACGGCTGGGAGTTGCCGCGAGCATCTTCATCATCGCCTTCGCGATTACCTCGCTGGTGCGAACCCTCAAGGGTATCGATACCGGGGTAATCTTGACCGCGTTGACCGAGATCCCCCGCGGCAGCATCGGGCTGGCGGCGGTCTGCGTCTTCTTCGCGTTCTGCACGCTGACCTTCTACGATTTTTTTGCACTGCGAACGATCGGCAAGAAGCACGTGCCCTATCGCATCGCGGCGCTCTCCAGCTTCACGTCCTATTCGATCGGCCACAATATCGGCGCCACCGTCTTCACCGGCGGCGCGATCCGCTTCCGGATCTATTCGGACTACGGGCTGAACGCGATCGACGTTGCCAAGATCTGCTTCCTGTCGGGCCTGACCTTCTGGCTCGGTAACATCTTCGTGCTCTCTATCGGCATGGCGATCCATCCGGACGCCGCCTCCTCGATGGATCAGCTCCCCTCCTCGATCAACCGGCTGATCGCCCTTGGCGGCCTCGCCTCGATCGGCGCCTATCTGGTCTGGCTCTGCATGGGCGAGAAGCGGCGCGAGCTCGGCCAGAAGGGCTGGAAGGTGGTGCTGCCGTCGGCGCCGCTGACGCTGGTCCAGATCCTGATCGGGGTGGTCGATCTCGGCTTCTGTGCCACCGCGATGTACCTCCTGATGCCGGCCAATCCGCCGATCGACTTCATGTCGCTGGCCGTGGTGTTCATCCTGGCGACGCTGCTGGGCTTTGCCAGCCATGCCCCCGGCTCGATCGGCGTGTTCGATGCCGCCATGCTGCTGGCGCTGCCCGATTTCGGCCGCGAGCAGCTCCTGGCGACCCTGCTGGTGTTCCGCATCCTCTATTTCGTGATCCCGTTCGGCCTCGCCATCTCCATCATGGGCACGCGCGAGCTCTGGATGAACGTGGTCGAGCCCTGGCAGGAGCGGCGGCGGCTGGCGGAGGCCTGCGCGCAGGCCAATCTGCCGAAGCAGGTGGCGGCCATGGAGCGCGAGCGGGCGCTGCGGCAGGCCAGCAAGCGGTAAGGCACGCGCTTTAGACAAAGGTTGCGGATTGAGGGGCAATGCTCTCTTATTTCCGCCTCAACTTTGCCGTTGAAGACGCGGGCCATGATCCCTGTATTGCTTCGTAAGCTTTCCGCCGGCGCCCTGCTGATCGCCGGATTTTTGTCCGTTTTGCCGGCCGAGCGCGCTGCCGCGCAGGACGCCGGCACCCTGCAGATCAGCTGGGAGGTGCGTAACCGCTTCCGGCTATTCCGCGAAGAGCGCGACTTCCTGCTCCATGTCGAGAACGCCCGCAACCGCAGCATCCTCGCCGCCGAGCAATCGCTGGAGCTACAGAGCGAGGGCCGCGGCTGGGCCCGCAACATGGTCAACCGCCTCTGCATCGACCTCCAGGGCCGGGTCAACCAGCCCTGCACCCGCGACAACACCAAGGAAAACTACCTCACCCCGATCGACCATCCCGTCACCGTGCGCCTCGCCGGCGCCGTGCCGGTCGGCGCCACCTGCGCCTGGTCGTTCGACGACGGCGACGGGCCGCAACAATCCACCTTCGACTGCGCCGAGCCGATCAATCTGCGCGTCCGCTACGGCAAGCAGACGGTCGCGACCGTCGACGTCTCCTCCGGCTCCGACGCAAGCCAGCGCGTCCAGACCGAGATTCAAGTCCGCGACATCTTCATCGCCGGCCTCGGCGACAGCATCGCCTCCGGCGAAGGCAATCCGGACCGGCCGCTGGCGCTGTCCGACGAAGGCTTCTGCTTCCGCTCTTATCTCGGCACCGCCGCCGGCGGCCAGTACTACCGGCCGAGCCGCCACGGCTACAAGGGCGGCCGTGCCTGCGAGGCGCCGGACACGCTCGCGAACTGGCAGCGCTACAGCGCGCTCTGGTTCAACTCGCCCTGCCACCGCTCGCTCTACAGCTACCAGACCCGCACGGCACTCGCGCTCGCGGTGCGCTACACCCATATCGCGGTGACCTATCTGCCGCTCGCCTGCACCGGCGCCAGCATCGGCGACGGCCTGCTCGGCTCGCAGCGCGCCCGCGAATGCCCGCCCGGCAAGACCGGCGTCTGCAACACCAGCGTGAATGCGCAAGTGGCCGAGCTGCGCGAAGCGCTCACCGCGGCGAAGAAGCGCCAGCCCGACCGCACGCTCGATCTCGTGCTGCTCTCGGTCGGCGCCAACGACGTTTATTTCTCCGGCCTCGTCACCGACGTCATCGTCGACACCGCGACCGAACGGGCGCTGTTCCGCCGCTCCGGCGTGATGGCGAGCGTCGACGAATCCCGCGACGCGCTCCAGCGCGAGCTGCCGCAGAATTTCGTCAAGCTGCGCGAGGCGCTGAAGCCGCTGGTCGGCGGCGACCTCTCGCATGTCGTCTACGTCTCCTACGCCAATCCCGCGCTCGCCGAGGGCGGCGTGCCCTGCCGCGGTGGCCGCGCGGGCTTCGACATCCATCCCTCCTTCAATGCCGATCCGCAGCGCCTCGCCCGCGTCTCGACCTTCGTCGACACTGAATTCCTGCCGCAGCTGAAGGGCCTCGCCACCTGCACCCGCGGCGCGCTGTGCCGCGATCCCGAGGCCGACCGCATGACCTTCGTCGACGCGCACCAGGCCGCCTTCGCCGATCACGGTTTCTGCGCCCATTCCGGCAACGATCCCGAATTCGACCGCACCTGCTTTGCCGAGAACGGCCAGAGCTTCAACCCCGATATCGTGAGCGCAGCCAGCCAGCCGATGCTGTGCGGCCGCGGCGCTTCCGAATACCGCGCCTACCTGCCGCGCGGGCGCTGGATCCGCGACGCCAATGACAGCTATTTCGCCGCGATGACCTATCCGCAAGGACTGCCGGCGGCGAGCCAGCCGACCGACATCCACGACGCCACCTGGGGCGTGCTCTCCGCCGTCTATGGCGGCGCCGTGCATCCGAGCGCGGAAGGCCATGCCGCGATGGCGGATGCGGCCCTGCCGGCCGCGAGCGCGGTGCTTCGCCTCGACGCCGTGCCGCCGGGCGTAACACGCGGCCTCCTCGCGCCGCTGCTGGGCGGCGGCACGCAGCAGTAACGAACACGGTGATGTCGTAACCCGGATGAGCGAAGCGACATCCGGGACCACTGTCCCCGCATATCGCTTTGCTCATGCGGGCTACGCGCTCTCTCCGCCGTCATTGCGAGCGCAGCGAAGCAATCCAGAGTCCTCTCCGCGGAAAGATTCCTGGATTGCTTCGCTGCGCTCGCAATGACGGGTTTGGCCAGCACCGTCCACTCTCCGGTGTCATCGCCCGCGCAGGCGGGCGATCCAGTACGCCGTGACAGCAGGGATTGAATCGCGAAGCCGCGACGTACTGGATTCCCCGCCTGCGCGGGGAATGACGGCGGTGTGTGCGCCGCTCGCTTCGCCGTGCCGCCAGGTGTGACGCGCGGCCTGCTCGCTCCGCTATTGGGCGGCCGCGCGCAGCAGTAGCGAGCACGGTGATGTCGTAGCCCGGATGAGCGAAGCGACATCCGGGACAAGTCCCCCGCATGTCGCTTCGCTCATGCGGGCTACGCGCTCTATCCGCCGTCATTGCGAGCGCAGCGAAGCAATCCAGAGTCCCTCCGCGGAAAGATTCCTGGATTGCTTCGCTGCGCTCGCAATGACGAGTTTGGCCAGCACCGTCCACTTCTGGTGTCATCGCCCGCGCAGGCGGGCGATCCAGTACGCCGTGACAGCAGGGTTTGAATCGAGAAGCCGCGGCGTACTGGATTCCCCGCCTGCGCGGGGAATGACGGTGGAGTGCATGGCGAAGTGCGCAGCCACCAACCGCGGGCTCTCACTCCCATACCATCGTTCCCCGCAACCTGCCGTTCCATCAATCCAAAAACGGCATCGATCGATACTGCCTTCAACTTGGACACTTCGCCGCGCGCGCCTCTAGGAGTCGCCTTGAGGAAATGTTCGAGTTCAAGGAGGCGCCTGATGAGCGCAGTGGTGTCCGCCGCGGACGCGAGGAGATCTCGCGTCAGGCTGTTCATCGTGACCATGTTGTTCCTGGTCACGACAGTCAATTATGCCGACCGCGCCACGCTGTCGATCGCCGGCCCCGCGCTCTCCAAGGAGCTGCATCTCGATCCGGTCGCGATGGGCTGGATCTTCTCGGCGTTCGGCTGGTCCTATGTCGCGGCGCAGGTGCCGGGCGGCTGGCTGCTCGACCGCTACGGCTCGCGCCTCGTCTATGCCTTCAGCATCATCATCTGGTCGCTGTTCACGCTGATGCAGGGCTGGGTCGGCTTCCTCAGCGCCGGCACGGCCGTGATCGTGCTGTTCGCGCTTCGCCTGCTCGTCGGCATCGCGGAAGCGCCGTCCTTCCCTGCCAATGCCCGCATCGTCGCGGCCTGGTTTCCGGGCAATGAACGCGGCACCGCGTCGGCCTTCTTCAATTCGGGGCAGTATTTCGCGACCGTGATCTTCGCGCCGCTGATGGGCTGGATCGCGCACAGCTACGGCTGGCGCTTCGTGTTCGTCGTGATGGGCGCGCTCGGCATCGTCATGGGCTTCGTCTGGCTCAAGACCATCTATGGCCCGAAGGAGCATCCTTCGATCAACGAGGCCGAGTTCGACTACATCAAGCAGGGCGGCGCGCTGGTCGATCTCGACGCGCCCAGGGACGATCTGCCGCGCGCGCGTGCGCCCGAGACCGGCTCCGGATGGGATCACATCCGCCAGTTGCTCTCCAACCGCATGATGCTCGGCGTCTATCTCGGCCAGTACTGCATCAACACGCTGACCTATTTTTTCCTGACCTGGTTTCCGGTCTATCTCGTCAAGGAGCGCGGCCTGTCGATCCTGCAAGCCGGCTTCGTCGCCACCTTGCCCGCACTGTGCGGCTTCATCGGCGGCGTGCTCGGCGGCGTCATCTCGGACGCCATCCTGCGCCGGACCGGCTCGCTGACCATGGCGCGCAAGATCCCGATCGTCGGCGGCATGCTGCTGTCGATGTCGATCATCGCCTGCAACTACGTCGACGGACAGGCGCTGGTGGTCGGCTTCATGGCCCTCGCATTCTTCGGCAAGGGCATCGGCGCGCTCGGCTGGGCCGTCGTCTCCGACACCTCGCCGAAGGAAGCCGGCGGCGTCTCCGGGGGCCTGTTCAACACCTTCGGCAACCTCTCCTCGATCACCACGCCGATCGTGATCGGCTACATCCTGGCCGCGACCGGCTCGTTCAACGGCGCGCTGGTGTTCGTCGGCGCCAACGCGCTGGTGGCCGCGTTCGCCTATCTCGTCATCGTGGGCAAGATCGAGCGGGTGACGCTCAAACGTTCCTCCTGAGGGCTCCCATGGGAGCTTGACCAGGCAACTCAACGGCGGCCCCAAAAGCCGCCGTCTTTGTTTTGGGGGTGATCGATGCTAGAAGTGCCGGGGAAACGCCTTATCCATCTAAGGCATGTATCGATGTTCGACCTCAACCAGCTCCGCTGTTTCGTGACAGTCGCGGAGGAATTACATTTCGGCCGCGCCGCCGCACGGCTGAACATGACCCAGCCGCCGCTGTCCCGGCAGATCCAGGTGCTGGAGCACATCATCGACGCGCCGCTGCTGGAGCGGACCAGCCGATCGGTGCGCCTGACGCCGGCCGGGCGCAGCTTCCTGCCCGAGGCCCGGCGCATCCTCAAGCTGGCGGAAAGCGCCTCGCAGGTCGCCCGCCGCATCGCACTCGGCAAGACCGGCTCGCTGAAGATCGGCTTCACGGCCGCCGCCGCCTACGGCTTCCTGCCCGAGCTCGTCGCCGCCTGCCGCGCCAAGCTGCCGGAGGTCGACTTCTCGCTGAAGGAGATGGTCTCGGGCGACCAGTTCGAGGCGCTCACGTCCGGCCAGATCGACGCCGGCCTGCTGCGGCCGCCGATCGCGCGGCCCGAGCTCGCCAGCCGCCGCGTCGTCGCCGAGCCCCTGCTCGCCGCGATCCCGAAGAAGCATCCGCTGGCGAGCGCCGACAGCATCACCATCAAGGATTTCGACGACCAGCCCTTCGTGATGTATTCGCCCTATGAGAGCCGATACTTCCACGACCTCTTGGTGGCGCAATTCACCCGCGCCGACGTGCTGCCGCGCTATGTCCAGCATCTCAGCCAGATCCACTCCATCCTCGCCATGGTGCGCGCCGGCCTCGGCCTCGCCATCGTGCCGGCTGCGGCCGCGGGCCTGAAAATCTCCGACGTCCGGCTGCGGCCGCTGAAGCTGCGGGGCCGCGTGCCGGTCGAACTGTTCATGGTCTGGCGCCGCGACAACGAGGATCCGCTGCTCGCCGCGCTGGTCAAAATCGCCGGCGAATTGTCCTCCGCGGAGGTGGCGGAGGATTGATGCTCAATCCGCATCGGTCGATATAGGCTTTGGCTTGGACGCGTATCGAACGGTCTCCTAAACCACGGCGCATGGACGCGCGAGCCCTTCACGGTCCGCGTCCTCCACAACACGCAATAAGGGAGCAGCGCCCGTGAGCAAGATGACCCCGCAGGAAATGGCCGAGAAGATCGGATCCGGCCTCCTGTCCTTCCCCGTCACCCCGTTTAGGGCGGATTACTCCTTCGACGAAGCGACCTACCGCGCCAACATGGACTGGCTTTGCGGCTATGATGTCGCGGGCCTGTTCGCCGCCGGCGGCACCGGCGAGTTCTTCTCGCTGACGCCTGCTGAGGTCCCTGAGGTCGTCAAGGTCGCCGTCGAGGAGACCAAGGGCCGTGTGCCCGTGCTCGCCGGCACCGGCTACGGCACCGCGATCGCCCGCGAGATCGCGATCGGTGCGGAAAAGGCCGGCGCCGACGGCCTGCTGCTGTTGCCGCCCTATCTCACCCATTCCGAGCAGGAAGGCCTTGCCGCCCATGTCGAGGCGGTCTGCGCCGCCGTGAAGATCGGCGTCATCGTCTACAATCGCGACAATGCCATCCTGCAGCCCGACACGGTCGCCCGCCTCGCCGAGCGCTGCCCGAACCTCGTCGGCTACAAAGACGGCATCGGCGACATCGAGCTGATGACCCGCGTCTACACCAAGCTCGGCGACCGCCTGACCTATGTCGGCGGCCTGCCGACGGCCGAGACCTTCGCGCTGCCCTATCTCGACATGGGCGTGACGACCTATTCCTCCGCGGTGTTCAACTTCGTGCCGGAGTTCGCCACCGATTTCTACGCGGCCGTGCGCAAGCGCGACCACGCCACGATCCAAGCCGGGCTGAAGGATTTCATCCTGCCGCTGATCGCGATCCGCAACCGCAAGAAGGGTTACGCGGTCTCGATCATCAAGGCCGGCATGAAGGTGATCGGCCGCGATTCCGGCCCGGTCCGTCCGCCTCTGACCGACCTCTCCGAGCAGGAGATTGCGGAACTGGCCGCGCTGGTGAAGAATCTGCCCGCCATCCGATCGTCACAACAGGCTGCAGAATAACGAAGACAACAGGGAGGAGCGTGCGATGGTGGAAATTTCCGGTGCACCTGTCGTCACGGCGATGCAGGTGATCCCGGTCGCGGGCCGCGACGGCATGCTCCTCAACCTCAGCGGCGCACACGCGCCGTTCTTCACCCGCAACATCGTCATCCTCACCGACAATGCCGGCCACACCGGCGTCGGCGAGGTGCCGGGCGGGCAGAAGATCTGGCAGACGCTGCAGGACGCCCGCGATCTCGTGATCGGCAAGACCGTCGGCGCGATGAACAACATTCTGGCCGACGTCCGCACCGCCTTCGCCGACCGCGACGCCGGCGGCCGCGGCAAGCAGACTTTTGATCTCCGCGTCATGATCCACGCCGTCACGGCCGTGGAGTCTGCGTTGCTCGATCTGCTCGGCCAGCACCTCAATTTGCCCGTCGCCGCGCTGCTCGGCGAAGGCCAGCAGCGCAAGAGCGTCGAGACGCTGGGCTATCTCTTCTTCGTCGGCGACCGGCGCAAGAGCAAGCTCGACTATGTCAGCGGCGAAACCAGCAAGGCGGAATGGTTCAACCTGCGCCATCAGGAGGCGATGACGCCCGAGACCGTGGTGCGGCTCGCGCAAGCCACCCACGACCATTACGGCTTCGCCGATTTCAAGCTGAAGGGCGGCGTGCTGCGCGGCGAGCAGGAGATCGAGGCCGTCACCGCGATCGCCAGGCGCTTCCCCAACGCACGCGTTACGCTGGATCCCAACGGCGCCTGGTCGCTGGACGAGGCGATCGGCCTTTGCAAGGACATGCACGGTATCCTCGCTTATGCCGAGGACCCCTGCGGCGCGGAGGCCGGCTTCTCCGGCCGCGAGATCATGGCCGAGTTCCGCCGCGCCACGGGCCTGCCGACCGCAACCAACATGATCGCCACCGACTGGCGGCAGCTCTCCCATGCGCTGCGCCTCGGCGCAGTGGACATTCCGCTGGCCGACCCCCATTTCTGGACCATGCAGGGCTCGGTGCGCGTCGCCCAGACCTGCCGCGACAACGGACTGACCTGGGGCTCGCACTCCAACAACCATTTCGACATTTCGCTGGCCATGTTCACCCATGTCGGTGCCGCCGCACCCGGCAAGGTCACCGCGATCGACACCCACTGGATCTGGCAGGACGGTCAGGCGCTGACCAGGGAGCCGCTGCAAATCAGGGGCGGCAAGATCGCGGTCCCTGATAGCCCGGGCCTGGGTATCGAAATCGACAGGGCCGCCATCGACGCGGCGCATGAACTCTACAAGCGGCATGGACTTGGCGCCCGGGATGACGCTATTGCCATGCAGGACCTGATCCCGGGCTGGACCTTCGACGACAAGCGTCCCTGCCTGGTTCGCTAAAAACTCTGGAGGACAAGATGACTGCGATCCTTAAAAACTTCATCGGCGGCGAATGGGTCGACGGCTCCGGCGTCACCAGGAACATCAACCCCTCCAACACCAACGATCTCGTCGGCGAATACGCCAAGGCCGACAAGGCACAGACCGAGAAGGCGATCGCCGCCGCCAAGGCCGCCTTCCCCGCCTGGTCGCAGTCGACACCGCAGGTGCGCTTCGACGCGCTGAACAAGATTTCGCTCGAGATCCTCGCCCGCAAGGAAGAGCTCGGCCGCCTGCTCGCGCGCGAGGAAGGCAAGACCCTGCCGGAGGGCATCGGCGAGGTTGCTCGTGCCGGCCAGATCTTCGCGTTCTTCGCCGGTGAGGCGCTGCGCCTGATCGGCGAGAAAGGCGCATCGGTGCGCCCCGGCCTCGACGTTGAGCTGACGCGGGAGCCCGTCGGCGTCGTCGGCATGATCACGCCCTGGAATTTCCCGATCGCTATTCCCGCCTGGAAGATCGCGCCCGCGCTCTGCTACGGCAACACCGTGGTGTTCAAGCCGGCCGAGCTGGTGCCGGGCTCCGGGCATGCGCTCGCCGAGATCATCACCCGCTCCGGCATTCCCGCCGGCGTGTTCAATCTCGTGGTCGGCTCCGGCTCGGTGGTCGGCCAGACCCTGCTCGACCATCCGGACGTTTCCGCGATCTCCTTCACCGGCTCGGTGCAGACGGGGCGCAAGATCGCGCAGGCCTGCGTGCTCTCCAACCCCATGAAGAAATTCCAGCTCGAGATGGGCGGCAAGAATCCGCTGGTCGTGCTCGACGACGCGGATTTGAAGACCGCCGTCGAGGTCGCCGTCAACGGCGCCTATTTCTCCACCGGCCAGCGCTGCACGGCGTCGTCCCGCCTGATCGTCACCGAGGGCATTCACGACCGCTTCGTCGCGGCGGTGGCCGAGCGGCTGAACAGCCTGTCGGTGGACGATGCGCTCAAGGCCGGCGTGCATATTGGCCCCGTGGTCGACCAGAGCCAGCTCGACCAGGACCTGCGCTACATCAAGATCGGCCAGGACGAGGGCGCCAAGCTCGCCTTCGGCGGCGAGCTGCTCAAGCGCGAGAACCCCGGCCACTACCTGCAGCCGGCGCTGTTCACCGAAGCCAACAACAACATGCGCATCGCGCGTGAGGAAATCTTCGGACCGGTCGCCGCCGTCATTCGCGCCAAGAACTACGACGAGGCGCTGGCGATCTCCAACGACACCGAGTTCGGCCTCGCCTCGGGCATCTGCACATCGAGCCTGAAATACGCCTCGCATTACAAGCGCAACAGCGAGTCCGGCATGGTGATGGTCAATCTGCCGACCGCCGGCGTCGACTATCACGTGCCGTTCGGCGGCCGGAAGGGCTCGAGCTACGGCGCCCGCGAGCAGGGCTCCTACGCACGCGAGTTCTACACGACGGTGAAGACGGCCTATACGTTCCCGGGGTGAAGATCGCAGGGCGGATTAGCGTAAGCGTAATCCGCCTCTTGTTTTCCGAACGTTGGGAGAAGCGGCGGGTTACGCCTTCGGCTAACCCGCCCTACAAATCCGGAGCTAGTGATGGACCAGGACGTCGCAGCGAAAGAGCAGCCCCGCTACATCAAGCTCAACGAGCGCGACAATGTCGCGATCGTGGTCAATGATTTCGGGCTTCCCGCCGGCTCCCGCTTCGCCAGCGGGCTGACGCTGCGCGCCTTCGTGCCGCAGGGTCACAAGACGGCGCTGGTCGACATCGCGCAAGACGCACCGATCATCCGTTACGGCGAGATCATCGGCTACGCGCTCTCGCCGATCCTGGCCGGCGAATGGGTCGACGAGGCGCGCATCCGCATGCCCGATGCCCCCGACCTCGACAAGCTGGAAATCTCCACCGCCGTCCCCGCTCCGTTGCCGCCGCTCGAAGGCTTCACCTTCGAAGGCTTTCGCAACTCGGACGGCTCGGTCGGCACCAAGAATATCCTGGGCATCTCGTCCTCCGTGCAATGCGTCAAGGGCACCATGGAATATGCGGTGAAGCGCATCCGCGCCGAGCTGCTGCCAAAGTACCCCAACGTCGACGACGTGGTGCCGCTGACGCATGCTTACGGCTGCGGCGTCGCCATCAATGCCCCCGACGCGGTGGTGCCGATCCGCACGCTGCAGAACATCGCGCTGAACCCGAATTTCGGCGGCGAGATTCTGGTCATCAGCCTCGGCTGCGAGAAGCTCGCGCCCGAGCGGCTGGTGCCGGAAGGCGTCACGGATGCCATTGTCCGCATGCAGGACGAAGCTTTCGACGGCTTTGGCGCGATCGTCGATGCGATCATGACGCAAGCCGAAGCGCGCCTGAAGATCCTCAACACCCGCACGCGCGAGACCTGCCCGGCCGCCGATCTCGTCATCGGCCTGCAATGCGGCGGCAGCGACGCCTTCTCCGGCGTCACGGCCAACCCCGCCGTCGGCTTTGCCGCGGACCTGCTGGTGCGCGCCGGCGCGACCGTGATGTTCTCGGAAGTGACGGAAGTGCGCGACGCGATCCAGCTGCTCACGCGCCGCGCCATCAACGAGGATGTCGGCCGCGCGCTGGTGCGCGAGATGGCCTGGTATGATTCTTACCTCGCCCGCGGCGGCGCCGACCGCAGCGCCAACACCACGCCCGGCAACAAGAAGGGCGGTCTCGCCAACATCGTCGAGAAGTCGCTTGGCTCGATCGTCAAGTCCGGCTCGTCCGCAATCACCGGCGTGCTCTCGCCCGGCGAGAAGGCGACGCAGAAGGGCATGCTGTTCGCGGCGACGCCGGCAAGCGACTTCATCTGCGGCACGCTGCAGCTCGCCTCCGGCATGACCTTGCAGGTGTTCACCACCGGCCGCGGCACGCCCTACGGCCTCGCAGCCGCGCCCGTGATCAAGGTCGCCACCCGCAGCGAGCTGGCGCGGCGCTGGAAGGATCTGATCGATTTCGATTCAGGCAGCATCGCCACCGGCGAGAAGACCATCGAGGAATGCGGCTGGGACCTGTTCCGCCTGATCCTCGACGTCGCCTCCGGCCGCACCAAGCCGTGGTCCGACCGCTGGGGCATCCACAACGATCTCACGCTGTTCAATCCGGCGCCGGTGACCTGAGGCCTACTGGCTGTCGATCAGGTGCATGTCGCCGAGCGTGACCGGCAGGCTGCGCGCGATGAGATCAGTGATCGCCGCGCGCAGACGCTCGCTCGAAGCCGTGCCCCCTAACGTCTCGTCGACGGGCCCGCTCGGGCCCGCGATCCGCACGGTCCCGGTGTTGTCGAGCGGCGCGGCTGCGCGCTTCTCGATCACGTCGAACGTCTTGCCGTCGACGATTCGGACTTCGTACAGCGCGTGGACCAGGCCGTAATCCGCAAGCAGCGTCCGGTATTCGGCGAGCCCGACGCCCTCGACGTTGCGACCGTTGCCGAGCTTCGATCTCGCGCGGGTGATGACGACGTAAGCATCCAACCCCTGTGGCGTGACATCGCTGCGAACCAGCTCCTTGAAAGGATCGCTGCGCAGCAGGTTGACCGGCGCAACCGCCGAATCCCTGATCGCGGCGAATGCCGCGCGCCGATAGGTCACCGGCTGTACGCGAAAGCGTCCGCTCAATAGCCTCGTCGCTTGCTGAACGATGATGTCGTCCAGCCCCCAGGCGCTGATCGAGAGGCTTTGCCCGGTGTTGCCGAGCGCCGTCAGACCGGCCTGCGTCAGGCTCATCTCCTCGCCGATGGCCGAAACGATTCCGACGGTATTGATGGCCTGGAGGCGGCTTGCGCGCGTCTCGAAGGCCGCGGCGGCACCGAGCGCGACGCAAGCGATCGCACAGGCGAGAGCCAGGATAACTCTGCTGCGCATCGCTATCGGATCCTGAAGTCGAATGAGTAGGACGCACCGATGCCGACGGTGGTCTGGTTCGACGCCCCCCGCAGCTTCACAAGCGGACTGTCCGCGGCATCGCCCAGCAGCTTCTCGTATTCGACATAGGCATGCACCTCCCATTGCGGATTGACGCGATAGGAGATCTGGCTGCCGAAGCCGACCGAATGCGCGCCGCCCTTCGCATCGTATCTCGACAGCCCCGACGCCAGCGCCTGCGCCGCATCGACGCCGAAATAAGGCGCCGTCGCCTTGGTGCTCTTCCACGTAAAGCGCGGACCGGCCGAGATCGTGAGCCGCTGGATCAGCGGCACGATGACATCGGCCGAGACGTCGGCGACCGTGCCGGTATGGCCGCCCATGCCCTGGCGCAGTTCGCTGCGCAGGCGCAGCCAGTCGACCGGATAATATTCAACGAAGCCGCCGAGCTCGTAGGCGGCCTTGACGTCGCCGAGACCCGTCAGCTCGGCATATTTGTCGGCCTTGCGCGAGGCGACGTATTTGAACGCCGGGCCCGCGCGGAAATTGCCGATGTCGAGCAGCGCGATGCTGGCGCTGTCGCGCGGCCCGCGAAACTGGTCGATCGATCCGGCACGGCGGATGGAGAAGATCGGGATCGGCATCAGCTTGCCGTTCTTCGATCCGACGAAGTCAGGCATGTACTGTCCGCCGATGCCGACCATGACGGTCCAGTTTCCGGACGGCGATGGCAGCATCGGCAGCTCGAACGGCGGCGCCGGCAGCGTGAACGCCGTCTGCGCCGATGCGGTTTGCGCGGTCGCCATGAGTGTGCCGAGCGCGGCGAGACAGGCGGTCGTCCGCCGCGCATGCGCCGTGACGCGGAGAGCGGCTTCGTCAAAATGCTTCATTTACGGGGCCCCATCGGCCTTGCTGGCCGAACAGACTGGTGTGGTCAGGAGCCCAGCTTGTGGTCCGGCAAAATTGCCCCAAGATTGCAACCGGCCACAGCGCCTGCGACATTCCGCGCATCGGGTGCACCGGCGGATCAACATTGCCCGAACATTGCACGGCCGCATGCGGGCTTCGAAACTTTCTCCGCCGGCGCCGGCAAGCGGCTTCAGGCCTGCCTTTTATTCGCCAAGCTCGCTGCCTTAAACGGAACTCGCGCACCAACCGAACTGCCGGAATTCGGCCAGAGAGCGTCAAGGTCGGGGTTTCATTGCCCCACAGGAGTCAAGGACGACCCGCGTGCGCTCCCTCGTGATCGAAGACGAACCGCAGATCGGCGCCTATGTCAGCCGCCTGCTCGGGCAATTGCATGGGATCGTCGACCTTGTCGGCTCGATTGCCGATGCCCGCCAGGCGCTCGAAAACTTCAAATATGATCTCGCGATCGTGGACCGAATGCTGCCCGACGGCGATGCACTCCAGGTGGTGACGGCGCTGAGCCGGTCGTCGGAACGTCCCGCGATCATCATGCTGACGTCCAAGGACACCACGGAGGATGTCGTCGATGGCCTTAACGGGGGCGCCGACGACTATCTCGGCAAGCCGTTCGAGCCGCAGGAGCTGCTTGCGCGGGTGCGCGCGGTGCTGCGGCGGCCACGGTTGCTCGCGCCCTCGGTGCTGTCGCTCGGCAATGTCGAGCTGCACCTCGGCAGCAACGAGGCCGTGGTCGCCGACACCAAGATCCTGCTGCGGCGGCGCGAGGCGCTGATCCTCGGCGCGCTGCTGATGCGGCGCGACCGCGTCATCACCCGCGCCGCCCTGATCGAAGAGATCTACGGCTTCGACGACGAGATCGAATCCAACACGCTCGAAGCTCAGGTGTCGCGGCTGAGGAAGAAGCTCGCCGAGCTCGGCGGCGACGTCGAAATCCGCAGCATGCGGGGCATCGGTTACATCCTGCGGCTGGCAACGCCGCGATGAAATCGATCGCCCGGACCTTCGCTGTCTCTCTCGGCATCGCCGCGACGATGATATTCCTGATCATGCTGGGTATCTTCATCTGGCGGTATCCGACCGAGGAACGCGAGTTTAGGTCCTGTCAGGTCGTGGCTGCCATTCTCGATCGCGCGACGGTCATCGAAGGACAAAAACTGACGGTACGTTCGACTCCTGCCCTCGAGGAATTGAAAGCGGACAGCCCAAACCTCTGGTACGTCGTGTCGGCGGGCGACCTGCTCAGCGAGTATGGCAGTGAACATCGGCCCGCCCTCCCCTTCGTGTTTCCCTACCACGGGCCCGTCGGTTCGTCCGTCTTCAGCACGCTCGACCAGAACAGCACTTTCTGTCTCTCCGCCGTACAACGGGGCTCGTTGCGGCTCGCGATGATGGTCGGCGAGCCTCAGGTTCGCTTCGGTCGGATTGCGAGGACTTTCCTCCTCCGCAGAGTCTCCTCGATCATCCTCGTGGCGCTGGCCTTTGCGGCTACCGTCGCGATCGGCTCCGCACTCGCCGCGCGTTTCGTCTCACGCGGTATCGAACGGGTGGCGCTTCGCGCGCTTGCGATCGATCCATCGGCGCCTCAAGGCCTGATCTCACTGTCCGAAGTTCCTCGCGAATTGAAGCCTCTGGTCGAGGCGCTGAACCGCGCCTTCGGCGAGATCGACGCCTATATCCGGATGCAGCGCCGCTTTCTCGGCAACGCCGCCCATCAGCTTCGTACGCCGCTCACGCTGCTGCGCGCGAAAATCGAGGACGTGCCGGAGCCCGCGCTCAGGGCCGAACTGGTGCGCGACGTCAGGCGCCTGACGTCGCTGGTGTCCGCGATGCTCGACCTGGCCCGCTTGCAGAATCATGCGATCGAGAAGCGACCGATCGATCTGGCTGAGATCACCCTGGACGTGCTCGCCGACTTCGGCCCCTCGGCAGTGGACGCCGGCATCGAGCTCGCGCTTGACCAGGACGAGAAGGGTCCGCTCCTGGTGCAGGGCGTGGACGCAGCGATCCGCAGCGCACTTGCCAATCTCGTCGGCAATGCGCTCATTCACGCGCGCGGTGCGCGCCGCATCGTCGCCACGCTGGACCGCGACGGCGTCTCGATTCACGACGACGGCGCAGGCCTGCCCGATGGCGTGGAGAACCGAACGATCGAGCCGTTTCAGACCGGCAACACAGTCGGCGACGGCGCCGGCCTCGGCCTGTCGATCGTGCGCGAGATCATGGCGGCCCACGGCGGCGAACTCATCATCTCGTCCGCACCCGGCCGAGGCACCACAGTGCGCCTGCAATTTCCGGTGACCGCCGCACCGACCAAATCTGCGCCGCTGGAATTGCAGGCAGGCTAGCCGGCGGCTGCGCCGCGCGATCGCACGAAACCGTCCGGAAACATTGAGGCGGAAAATTTCGTCGCTGTTTCGTGCTGTCGTATCACGCAATCAAAGGCTTCGTTTGCGGACACACGAATGTTCGCACACGAGCGAACCTCTTCCTACATCGTCACGACCAAACCTCCGATTGACATCTTCAACGGAGATTTTCCAATGCGCGTTCTCAAAATGATTGCCGTCACCAGCGCCGTGATTGCAAGCTCGACCGCGGCGTTCGCCGGCGAGCTCCCCTCTTACGAAGTGAAGTCTTTGCCGATCTCGGCGATGCAGGTGCAGGTGCTCGGCGGCACCGGCGTCGAGGAGCAGTCGACCGCACCCGCCATGATCGTCGCCGGCATGCCCGCCTCGCCCGCACAGGTTTCGGTGCTGTCGCCGCGCGTCAAGCGGCTCGCCAGCGCGAACTCCGGAAGCGAGGCGCGCTAAGCCCCTCTCGTCACCTAACGACCATCATTTGTCGTGCGCTGAACTTTCCACAGCGTCATGGCCGGGCCTGTCCCGGCCATCCACGTCTTGAGCAACGACAAGAACGTGGATGCGCGGGACAAGCCCGGGCATGACGACCTTTTGGCGCCGCCGGAACAACAAGCCGGTTACGTCATGCTGCCCGGCATGAAGCAGCGCACGCGCGGATGGCCGTCGATATAGTGCTTCCACACCATGGTGCGCCCGATCTTGTTCGGCACGGTGATCACAGCGCCATCAGGCACCACGACCCATTCGTCGTCGATGCGGACGCGGTAGCGGCCGCGATCGGACTCCCAATCGACGTCGGCAATGACATAGCCGTCGGCGTCGGTGCAGCATTGTCCGTATTCGCTATGCAAGCTCTCGAACCAGGGCTTGAGCGGCGAGTTGGCGTAGCGCCCGTCGTCGCGCGCCTGTGCCGGGATTGCCAGGAGAGCCGCCACTCCCAGCAGCGTCGCTGCGCACAATCTTGAAGACTTCATCTCGTCGTCCCGCGATCAAAATCATTCGTGCGGGGGACAGACAATGCCGTCCGTTGTCCGTGCCTCGACTCGAGGCACGGCGCCGGCGACTCGTTCCTCCAGCACCCTGGCGATAGCTATGCAAATCCGCTGCCAGCGCGCATTCCGGGGAACTACTGTCGCAGGGCGCAACGGCATGCGCCTTTCGACGAATGCGGCGTAGGATCAAAATCCAACGCCGACGGGACGGCTCTCAGAATTGGGAAAGCAGTTTACTGCTTCGTCGGGGCCATCATCATGCCGCCGCCCTTCTTCGCCGCGGGTGCAGGCTTGGTCGCCGGCGCCTGCGCGGGCATGTATTTGGCGACGATGGCGGGGTCGACCTGGGTGATGTTGGCATCCGGCAAGCGCTGCCAGGTCTCGTCCTTGCCGAGCAGCGAGATGCCGAGATAGCCGCGCAGGGTCAGCGTCTGGCCGTCGGGACTGACCTTCATGTTGGCCTTCCAGATCTGGCCGTCGCGCGGATTGAGCACGTTGCCGCCTTCGTACTTCAACCCTTCGCGCTTCATGTTGCGGACGAAGGAGATGCCGAGCACCGGCGCGTTCTTGCGATCGTCGGTGCACTTGGCGCAGATCTCGTTCGGATCGTCGCCGGGACGCGGGAAGGTCTTTGCGATCACGCCTTCGAAAATGCCGCTGTGGTCGATGAAGAGAAACCATCCGACGGTCTTGCCGTCTTCGACCTTTTGCCAGAGGCCCGCCGCCGTGGGCTCGGCGGTCTGCGCCGCGGACGGCGTCACCGTCGCGAGTGTCAGCGCGAGCGCGAGGAAGGGGAGCAGCCGAAGGCTGGAGAATTTCCGCATTAGATCACCTTGTTATTCCACGACCGGAATGGCCGCAGACTACGGCGATTTCGCGAACCGTTCCAGCACCAGAAACATGGGGCATCCCCAGCCTGCCCCACTGCGATCAGTTGACACCGAGCTTCTTTTGCAGGCTGGACGACGAGGTCGTGTATTGGAACACGAGCCGCTTCTCCGGGTAGACGTAGCGATGTGCTTTTTGCGACATCAGCGCGCCCTCGTGGAAGCCGCACAGGATCAGCTTGATCTTGCCGGGATAGGTGTTGATGTCCCCGATCGCGAAGATGCCGGGCACGTTGGTCTCGAATGCCGAGGTCTCGACCGGCACCAGATTGTTCTCCAGCGCGATGCCCCAGTTCGCGACCGGGCCGAGCTTCATGGTCAGCCCGAAGAACGGCAGCATGGTATCGCAGGCGACCTCCGAGATGGTGTTGTCGTTGCCCTTGACGGTCGCGCCGGCGAGCTTGCCCTCGGCGCCGGACAGCGCCGTGACCTGACCGAGCTTCAGATCCATCTTGCCGCCGGCAACCAGCGCACGCATCTGCTCGACGCTATGGGGCGCGGCGCGAAACTCGTCGCGCCGATGCAGCAGCGTGATGCGCTTGGCGATCGGATGCAGGTTGAGCGTCCAGTCCAGCGCGGAATCGCCGCCACCGACGATCAGCACGTTCTTGTCGCGGAACGTCTCCATCTTGCGCACGGCATAATGCACCGAGGTGCCTTCATAGGCCTCGATGCCCGGCACCGGCGGACGCTTGGGCTGGAACGAGCCGCCACCGGCCGCGATCACCAGCACCTTGCATTCGAACACCTTGCCGGCATCCGTGGTGCAGCGAAAAGCGGGATCGCCGATCTTCTCCACGGTCTCGACCATCTCGCCGAGATGGAAGGTCGGATGGAACGGCTTGATCTGCTCCATCAGCGCGTCGGTGAGGCCCTGCCCCGAAACCTGCGGAATGCCGGGAATGTCGTAGATCGGCTTTTCCGGATAGAGCTCGGCGCACTGGCCGCCGACCTTGTCGAGGATGTCGACGAAGTGCGTCTTCATGTCGAGAAGGCCAAGCTCAAACGCGGCGAAGAGACCGCAGGGGCCGGCACCAATAATCAGCACATCGGTTTTGATCACGTCGCTCATGTCGTCTCTTTATCGGTCGTTATCGGTTGGACGGCGCCCCGGCGGGCAGAGGTGACCCTGCCTGTCTAGCCAACGGGGATGGATCAGGGAAGGCATAAAAGCGGGAGCGCCCCGCAGCCGCGCCCACTTGCCGGGTCAGGATAACTGAGTTGTAACGAGGATGGATATGACGGAGATCAATCGGTGAACGCACCAAGCCGCCTCGACACGACGCCGCGTCTGGAGGACTTCCCCTTCCGCCTCAGCGACAATGTGCGCTTTGGCGATCTCGACCCCAACCAGCACGTCAACAACGCAGTGTACGCAACCTATTTCGAGACCGGTCGCGTCACGCTGATGAAGCTTCCCCAGTACGGCCTGACCCCGCCGGGCCTGGCCTGGATCATGGTGCGGCTCGACATGCATTTCCGCGCCGAGCTGCACTGGCCGAACACGATCGAGCTCGGCCTCGGCGTGGTGAAGCTGGGACGGACGTCCGTGACCTTCGAGCAGGTCGTGTTCTCGGAAGGAAAATGCATCGCCTCGGCGATTTCGGTCGGCGTCTTGCTCGACGAGGCGACGCGCCGGCCGGCCCCGCTGACCCCTGAGGTGATCGAGAAATTCAGACCCTGGCACAAGCGCGGCATCGAAGTCGCGCCGCCGAGCACATCGTAGATTTAAGAAAGGCGCAGGCCAGAACGATCAGGCCTGCCGCTCCGGCGTCGTCACGACGAGACCGTCGAGTTCGTCGGAGACCTTGATCTGGCAGGACAGGCGCGAATTCGGGCGCACGTCGAAGCCGAAATCGAGCATGTCCTCTTCCATCGGCGTCGGGCTGCCGACCTTCTCGCGCCAGGCTTCGTCGACATACACATGACAGGTCGCGCAGGCGCAGGCGCCGCCGCATTCGGCCTCGACGCCGGGAACGCTGTTGCGGATCGCGGCTTCCATCACGGTTGCGCCGTTCTCGATTTCCACCGTGCGGGTTTCGCCCTTGTGGTCGACAAAGTGAATCTTGGCCATGTGTGCTCGTGCTGCCGCGGTGCTGGGAATGAAGGAGGGTCCGGCTGTCCTATAACGGGTCGATAAGCCCGGCGCCATAGGGTTTTGCTGCGAAGTGAATCCCGCTTTGCGGCAAGAAAATGCGTCAAAACAAGAGACTAGAGCCCGGCTCGGCCGCGGGGCCCTTAGGGCTTCAGCATCGCCTCGATGGCGGCGCGGGCCTCGGTTACCGCCTCCTTCAGCGCGGCGAAGGCGTGGCGCTGGTTCTCGCCGGTCTGGATCGCGGTCTCCAGGCTCGCCGCGGCATCCGCCACCGCAAAGGCGCCGATCCCGCGGGCCGAGCCCTTGAGCTTGTGGGCAAGCGCGCCGGCCTCGGCCGGCAGGGTCGCCATCGCCGCCACCAGGCGGACCGCCTGCTCGGCGAACATGGCCAGCACTTCCTGCTCCAGCTCGGCATCGCCGAGCGTCATCCGGGAGAGATGGTCGAGGTCGAGCGGGCTGTTGATGGGTGCAAGCGGGGGCGAGGGCATCCAGTCCATCCGTTGCAGTTCAGGCGTCATGGCGCAGGCCCCGGCATCGCGCGACGGTTCCGCCGGTTCGGCGGCGAATTCGCCCCACCCAAGCACGGAAATGGTTAACGAAATGTTTGGGCTGTTTGACGCAGATCTGCCCGTTTATTGACGAAAAGTTGCCGCAATCGACCATGGCCGGTGGAGAATTGCATTTATTGCTAAGGCGTTAGGGCGCGATCCTGTTAACGATGATTAAGAATGTCTTAATCGCGGGCATTTCATTCGCGACGCTCTGCCAATAGGATGTTTCGGAAATTGGCGGACAAGCCGTCCGGGTGGGGATGGCTCGGAGATCCGCGTAAGCGGCATGATCCGGTCTGTGGGCTTGCGCAGCGCGCAGGGCTCGCGGGGGGACGCGTAAAAGTAACGAGGGCTCGGACTGAACATGGCGAACACTCCGAAAAAGGTCAAAGACCCCACAGAAGTTGCGCTTTCTGCGATCCAGGAAGCCCTCAACATCAGCGACACCGCTGCGGATACCAGCCGCAACGCCTCGGCGCGCAACGAAACGGCATCTTCCATGCCGCCGCCCGCCCCGCCGATGTTCGATGAACCGACCTTCGAGCCGCGCCCCGCCGCCAACGAGCGCGCTGCCGTGTTCGACACGATCGAGGAACCGCGTTCGTCGCGCCGTGCCGCCAATGACGACCGCGCCACCATCGGCCAGCTCCTGCAGACGTTGCAGACGGGACGCCCGTCCCGCAACATCTACACGGGCGCGATCATCTTCACCGTCATCTGGCTCGCGGCTTGCGCCGCGCTGACCGTCGGCTTCCTGCCCTCGATCCGGGCCGCCATCGGCGAGAGCGGCGGCGTGCTGGCCATTGCCGGCCTCGTCACGATGTTCTTCGCGCCGATCATGCTGTTCTTCTTCCTGGCGAGCCTCGTCTGGCGTGGCCAGCAAATGAGTTCGGTCGCCCAGGCGATGGCGCAGGTCGCGATCCGCTTCTCCGAGCCCGAGGGCTCGGCCTCCGATTCCATGGTCACGGTCGGCCAGGCCATCCGCCGCGAGGTCGCGGCGATGGGCGACGGCATCGAACGCGCGATCGCGCGCGCCGGCGAGCTCGAGACCCTGGTCGCCAACGAGGTCGCAGCTCTGGAGCGCGCCTATAGCGACAACGAAGTGCGCATCCGCGCCCTGCTCCAGGACATCGCCCATCAGCGCGACAATCTGGTCGGCCAGGCCGAGCAGGTCCGCAGCGCCATCTCCGGCGTGCAGATCGACCTGCGCCACGACATCGCGCTGATCTCGGACGCGATCGCCTCGCGCGTCGACGAGGTCGCCAAGTCCATCACCGGCGCGCTGGAAGAGCGCGGCGCCCACATCACCAGCGCGCTGAGCAATGCCGGCGACAACATGATCCTGGCGCTCGGCGAGCGCGGCGGCGACCTGCTCGACCGCCTCGAGGAGGCCAGCAACGAGACCACGCGCGCCGTGCTCGACGCCAGCGAGCGGCTGACCACAAGCCTCAACTTCAAGACCGGCCACGTCCACGACGAGTTCGTCGACCTCGCCGACCGCGTCCACGAGATGCTCAACGAGCGCATCGACCGCATCACCGGCGAGTTCGAGCAGCGCTCCGCCGCGATCGTCGACGGCATCTCCGAGCGCACCGAACAGGTGCACGACAGCCTGAAGAACTCCTCGGACTCGCTGCTGCTCGAGCTCGAGCTGCGCTCCAACGACCTCTCCTCCAAGATCGACGACGCCGGCAACCGCCTCGCCGGCCAGATCATGACGAGCGGCGACAAGGCGAGCGAGGCGCTCGACGCCACCGTCAACACCCTCGTCGCCAAGGTCGTGAGCCAGACCGAGACCGCGCACGACTCGCTGTCGCTGCAGATGAGCGCGTTCGACGAGCTGGTTCGGAACCAGGGCACCGAGCTGGTCGAGAAGTTCGCCCGCGACAGCGGCACGCTGGGCGCCCTGATCACGCGCCACATTTCCGAGTTCGACCGCACCGTGAAGACGTTCGGCGGCGAGATCGTCGAGCGCATGGGCCAGCGCACGCAGGACATCCACGAGTCGCTGAAGACCTATGTCGACAATTTCGACACCCGCTTCACCGCCAACGGCGGCGAGATCACGGCCGTGCTCGACCAGCGCCTGGTCCAGTTCGAAACCACGATCGGCGAACGCGTCAGCAATTTCGACGCCTCGCTGAACGGCAAGATCTCCAGCCTCGACGGAACGATCGAAGGTCACATCAAGACCTTCGACGAGCAGCTCGTCGGCCGCGTCGCCGCGCTCGAAGAATCGTTCGACACCCGTGCCAAATCGGTGACCGACACGATCGACAATCGGCTCGGCACGCTGGCAACGACGCTGACGGACGGCGCTACGCAGGCGATCCATTCGATCGACTCCCGCCTCACCCACCTCACGAGCACGCTGACGGACGGCGCCTCGCAGACCATCCAGTCGATCGACACCCGCCTGACGCACCTCACGACGACGCTGACGGGCAATGCGACACAGGCGCTAGAATCCATCGACTCCCGCCTCACCTATCTCAGCACCGCGGTGACCAACGGCGCCTCGCAGGCCGTGCAGTCGATCGACACCCGCCTCACCCTCCTGACCTCGACGCTCACCGACGGCACCGCCCAGGCGATCGACGCGGTCGACCGCCGCATCACCGGCGTCACCGAGATCATCGACGGCCGCTCCACGCACCTGACCGACACGGTCACGGCGCGCTTCCAGGAGATCCACCAGGCCATCGAGACCAAGGTCGGCTCGGTCGCGAGCGACATCGACGTGCGCGTGGCGCAGTTCGAGGACCTGCTCGGCTCGCGTGTCGAGGCCGTCGCCGGTCGCATCGAGAGCAGCGGCCGCCAGGCCAGCGAGGACATGATGTCCCGCGCCGAGATGATCTCGACCGCGATCCGCTCGCATGTCGAGGACGCCGAGCGCTCGCTCACCAACCTCGTCGTCAACACCAGCGAGACGATCCAGACCGGTGCGCGCACCGCCCAGCAGTCGCTGATGACGGTCTCCTCCGACGTCAACGCCCAGCTCAAGATGACCTCGGCCGAGGTCGAGCAGGCGCTGACCGCGGTCGGCACCGGTGCGGCGAACTCGATCCTGACCAGCGCCCGCGAAGCGCAGTCTACGCTGATCGCAGCGTCGGGCGACGCCTCCAACCAGATCAAGGGACTTGCAACCGACGTCGAGCGCACGCTGTCGGCGGCAGGTTCCGCCACCGCGGCCTCGATCCTGGCCGGCGCCCGCGAGGTGCAGACCACCCTCGTCACGGCGTCCTCGGACGCGGCCAACCACGTCAAGACGCTCACCGCCGACGTCCAGCGCTCGCTGTCGCTGGCCGGCAGCACCACGGCGGAATCGATCACCGCCGGTGCCCGCGACGCGCAGAGCGCGCTGATCGCGGCCTCGAGCGAGACCGCCAACCAGATCAAGGCACTGTCCTCCGACGTGCAGCGTTCGCTCACGATGGCCGGCACCTCGACCGCCGAAACCATCATGACCGGCGCCCGCGAGGCCCAGAACACCCTGGTCGCCGGCTCCACGGATGCGGCGGCTCAGGTCAAGTCGCTCACCGCCGACGTGCAGCGCTCGCTCTCGATGGCGGGCTCCTCGACCGCCGAAACCATCACGGCCGGCGCGCGTGAAGCGCAGAACATGCTGGTCACGGCGTCCTCCGAGGCAGCCAACCAGGTCAAGTCGCTCGCGGCCGAGGTGCATCGTTCGCTCTCGCAGGTCGGCCAGACCACCGCCGAGACGATCACCACCAGCGCCCGCGACGCCCAGAGCACCCTGCTCACGGTCTCGGCCGAACAGACCAGCCAGGTCCGTTCGCTCGCGGCCGAGATGCAGCGCGCGCTGGCAACCGCCGGCGGCGCCACCATCGAGGCGCTCACCAGCGGCGTGCGCGAGGCCCAGGGCTCGCTGATCACCGCCTCGACCGACGCGGCAAGCCAGATCAAGTCGCTGACCACGGACATCGAGCGCACGCTGACCGCGGTCGGCGCCGACACCGCCTCGACCATCCTCAACAGCGCGCGTGAGGCCCAGACCTCGCTGACCTCGACCTCGGCGGATGCCGCGAGCCAGATCCGCACGATCTCGACCGAGATCGAGCGCACGCTGAGCGCGGCCACCGCGAACGCGACCAACGACATCCAGACCAGCGCGCTCAACGCCCAGAACGCGCTGATCACGGCCTCCAACGAGGCGAGCTCGCGCGTCAAGTCGAGCTCCTCCGACGTCGAGCGCTCGGTGCTCGCCGCCAGCTCCAGCTTCGGCCAGGCCATGACCGGCAAGACCGACGAGATCGTCACCTATGTGCAGCAGCAGGCCGACCGCCTGTCGAACATGATCGACGCCAAGCGCGGCGCCCTGGTCGACGCGATCGGCTCGAAGACCAGCCAGCTCACGCTCGACATCGACCGCGTCACCTCGGACGCGCTGAAGTCGATCGAGACGCGCGGCCAGGCTTTCTCGCAGACCATGATGGGCAACGGCTCGGAAGTCGCCCGCACCATCAACGCGGCGAGCGAGATCGCCACCAGCGCGGTCGGCAAGTCGCTCAAGGACCTCGAGCAGGCCTCGCGTTCCGCGATCGACCAGTCGCGCCAGGTTTCGATCGCGGCCGTCACCGAGATGCAGGAGACCAGCAAGATCCTGCGCACCGACACCGTGGCGCTGTTCGAGCGTCTGCGCGAAGGCAACATCCTCCTCCAGGAGGTGCTGACCGGTGCGCACGACAACCTCAACTCGCTCGAGCGGGCGCTGGTGACGCGTGTCGCCGACTTCGTCTCGGCGATGAATGACGTCACCTCGCGCAACGGCGCGGCGACGCAGAACCTGGAAGACCAGCTCAACGTCTTCAACAGCAAGACCACGAAGGCGCTGCAGGACCTCGGCGAACTCTCGACCCAGTTCGACAAGCACGGCCAGGCGCTGGTCGAGGCCGCACAGGTCGTCGAGCAGAGCAACAAGAACACCACCGCCTCGCTCGCCGAGCGCAAGCAGGCGCTGGAATCGCTGGTCACCACCATCGACCTGCGCACCGCCGATCTCGACCAGCGGCTGTCGCGCTTCACCGGCCTGCTCGATGAATCGCTGGCCGCGGCCGAAGAGCGTGCCCGCGACATCGCCCGCGTCGTCGCCGAGACCGCCGGCGCCGGCTCGGCCGCGATCACCCGCCAGTTCGAGGCGGTGCGCTCGGCCTCCGAGGAAGAGCACCGCCAGACCATCGAGGCGATGCACGACATCTACCGCCAGACCACCGACGAGGCGGATGCGATGTTCAAGCAGTCGACGGAGAAGTTCACCAACCTCGTCTCCAGCATGAAGCAGATGGCCTTCGAGATGCACAACGAGCTCGAAGCCACCCGCAACGAGCTGCGCCGCGGCGTGCTCGAGATGCCGCAGGAGGCCGCCGAGAGCACGGCGCAGATGCGCAAGGTGATCGTCGACCAGATCGAGGCGCTCGCCGAGCTCAACCGCATCGTGGCCCAGCATGGCCGCGGCCTCGACGTCACCACGGCGGGCCGTGCGTCGGTCGCCGTGCAGCGCCAGGAAGAGCCGATGATGGCGACCGCCGGCGCTCGCGCCGCCGAGACCCGCATGCGCGACACCGGCAGCGCCTCCACGCTGCCGCCGCCGGACCTCGGCATGCCCGCGCCCTCGCGCCGCACCGAAGCGCCGCCGGTCGCGCCCGGCGGCAACGACCAGGGCCGTGACGGCTGGCTGTCGGACCTGCTCAACCGCACGGACGCCAATCAAGGCGCCCCGACCGGACGTGAGGCTCCCCGTGGCCGCGCCGCCCCCGCGCCGCAGCCCCAGGCGCCGCAGGCAAGCAGCAATCCGCTGGAATCGCTATCGCTCGACATCGGCCGGCTGATGGACCGCAACCTCGCGGCCGAGATGTGGGACCGCTACCAGCGCGGCGAGAACAAGGCCTTCACCAAGCGCCTGTACACGCCCGCCGGCCAGAAGGCCTTCGACGAGGTCGCCCGCAAGTATCGCGCCGACCGCAACTTCAAGGCCACGGTCGACCGCTACGTCGCCGAGTTCGAGCGCTTGCTCGACGAGGTCGCCCGCGATGGCCGAGGTCCGCAGGAGCTGCGCAGCCACCTGACCTCGGAGACGGGTCTGGTCTACACGCTGCTCGCCCATGCGGCGGGACGGCTGGGATAAGCGGCAAGCCAATCGCAAATGAGAAAACGGAGGCCTTGCGGCCTCCGTTTTTGTTTGGATGTCCTGAAGCTCAATTGCCGCCGGGCTGGCCGAATGACAGCCGCTCGGCGAGCACCGCGGCCTGGGTGCGCGAGCCGACGCCGAGCTTGCGCAGGATGGTCGAGACGTGGCCCTTCACGGTCTGCTCGGCGATGTCGAGCTCGCCCGCGATCTGCTTGTTGAGCTTGCCCTCCACGATCATCGCAAGGATGCGCAGTTGCTGCGCCGAAAGCGTCGCCATCCGCGCCGCCAGCTCGACGTCGGCGCTCTGGATCGAGCCACGGCCGCCGACATTGGGTGGCATCCAGATCTCGCCGGCGAGGATCTTCGTGATCGCCTCCGCCATCTCGGGCAGGCCGAGCGATTTCGGGATGTAGCCGGACGCGCCATAGGCGATGGCGCGGCGGATCGTGGCCGCGTCCTGACGCGCCGAGATGATCGCAACCGGCACCGTCGGGAATTGCGCCGACAGGATGAACAGCGCGGCAAAGCCCTGGATACCCGGCATGGTCAGATCCCAGAGGATCAGGTCGATGTCGTCGGCCTGGCCCGTCAGGATGCCGATCGCCTCGTCCAGTGACTGGCAGGCGACGATGTCGAGATCGGGCAGCACGCTCGACAGCGCGCTGCGCAGCGCGGCCTGCACCAGCGGATGGTCGTCCCCGATCAGGATGCGCATCGTCAGAACGTCTCCGGTTTCGTTCCGAACTGCCGGGTCAGGGCTTCGCCGCCGAGAAAGCGCCGCAGCGCCGCCGGCTTGACCGGCTTCGACAGAACCTCGCAGCCGCGCGCCCTCGCCGCCTTGCGCACCGCCTCGCCGCGATCGCCGGTAACGACCAGCGCACGGACGTCGCGTCCCGCCTTCTGCCTGAGATCATCGAGAAAGTCCAAGCCGTTGCGGCCGCCGTCGAGATGGTAGTCGAGCAGCACGATGTCGGGCGGGACGGTCGCGGCCGCGTCCATCGCCGCGGCGGCGTCGGTTGCGACCAGCACGCGGTGTCCCCAGCCACCGAGCAGCGCCGAGAGGCCATCGAGGATCGTCGCGTCATTGTCCAGACACAGGACGGTCAGCGCACGTTCCGCCACGGTCGGCGCGGCCATCGCCGGGCTGCGCTGCAGCGGCCGGCCCGGCCCGCGCCCGAGCGGCACCGTGACGGCAAAGCACGACCCCCGTCCCGGACGCGAACGGACGTCGACGGCGTGGTCGAGAAGCCGCGACACGCGCTCGACGATGGCGAGCCCGAGTCCCAATCCCTTCTCGGCCCCGGGCGCGAGGCGCTGGAACTCTTCGAAGATACGCTTCTGGTCCGCCGCCGCGATTCCAATGCCGGTATCCCAGACCTCGATGCGCAACGCCGAGCCGCGCCGCCGGCACCCGAGCAGGATGCGCCCCTTCGGCGTGTAGCGAAGCGCGTTCGACAGCAGGTTCTGCAGGATCCGGCGCAACAGATGCGGATCGCTCAGCACCACGTGATGACAATCGACGACGCGCAGGACGAGGCCGCGCTCGCGTGCCATCGCCGAGAATTCGACGTTCAACTGAACGAGCAGGTCCGCGATCGGGAAGTCGGATATCTCGGCGCGAACGGCGCCGGCATCGTAGGAGGAGATGTCGAGCAGCCTGTCGAGCACGTGCTCGGTCGAGCGCAGAGCCGTGATCGCGCTGCTCGCCAGGACGCGCTCCTTGTCGCCATCGCCCGATCGCGAAGCTGCATGCAGGCTCTCGTCGAGCGCGGACAGGAACAAGCGCGCCGCATTCAGCGGCTGCAGCAGATCGTGGCTGGCCGCGGCCAGGAAACGGGTCTTGCCGAGATTGGCCTGCTCGGCCTCCCCCTTGGCCTGTTCGAGCGCCTCTGTCCGCTCGCGGACCCGCAGCTCGAGCCCTTCATTGGCGCGCCGCAAGGCTTCGGCGGCCCGGTGACGCTCGGTCACGTCGGTATAGGTCGAGACGTAGCCGCCCTCGGCGACGCGGTCGTAGACGATCTCGAGCACGGTGCCGTCCGGCCGCTTGCGCTCGTAGCGATAGGGCCAGCTCTGCGCGGCGACGTCACGGTTGACCAGGAGCGCGGCGAATTCGGAGGCGGCATATTCGCCGCGCTCGACGTTGAACGCGATGAGGTCCGCCAGGGCAAGTCCAACCCGCACGAAATCCGGCGGCAGGTCGAGCAGCGCGATGAAGCGGCCGTTCCAGGCCGTGATGTTGAATTCGGCGTCGAAGGCGCAGATGCCCTGCGGCACGCTTTCGAGCGTGCTCTGTAGCAGGCTGCGATTGAAGCGCAGCGCTTCGGAGGCTTCGTCGAGCATCGCCATGGCCTCCCGCCGCGACAGCGAATGCCCTTCCAGCGACGCCGCGATCACGACGCGCGCCGATGCCGCGCCGATGGCGCCGGCCAGCAGGTTCTCGGTGAACCGGATCGAGTCAAGGTCGACCAGGCCCGACGGATCGAGGCGCGGCCCGGCCCCTGCGCTGCGGGCTGCCAGATAATTGTCGAAGGCCGCGGCGCCGCGCTCCACGCCGACGAAACGCAGCGCCAGCGCGCGAAGATCGTCAAGCCGGACCAACACGCGTGAAGAGAGTTTCGGGATGGATTCGCGGACCACGCCGTCGGCGAACGCGGCCGCCTGGTTACGCTCGACGGTGGATTGCCGCCCGAGCGCCGAGACCACGAGGAAGCAGACGAGATTGGCACCAAGGCTCCAGAGCGTCGCGTGCGAGATCGGATCGATCCCGTCGAGACCCAGTAGTGCGTTCGGCCTGAGCCAGCCGAGCTGCCACGGGCCCTGGCGGACGATCTCCTCGATCGCGGGCCAGAGCGGTGCGGCCGAGGGCAGCAGCAGCGTGTAGGCCCAGATGGAGAAGCCGACCGCGATGCCGAGCGAGGCGCCGGCCTTGTTGGCCCGCGGCCAGAACAGCCCTCCGACGAACGCCGGACCGAATTGCGCGACCGCGACGAACGACAGCAATCCGATCAATGTGAGCGGATAGGATTGGTTGACCAGGCGGTGCATCAGATAGGCGAGCAGCAGGATGCCGAGGATCGAGAGCCGGCGCACCGCCACGAGCACCGAGGTCATCGGACGGCTCTGCGCCCGCAATCCGAAGACGCGCGAGCGCAGCAGCAGCGGCATGATGACGTCGTTGCACAGCATGGTGCTGAGGGCGACCGAGGTCATGATCACCATGCCAGTGGCGGCGGACAATCCGCCGAGGAACGCGATCAGGCTGATGGTGCTCGCATCCGCTGCGATCGGCAGCGAGATGACGTAGGTGTCGGGGTCCATCATCGCACCGAACCTGGCAAGCCCGTCCGCGGCGATCGGCAGGATCAAGAGGCTGAACAGCGCAAGATAGGCCGGATAGAGCCATGCCGCGGTCCGCGTATGGCCGGGCGCCTCGTTCTCGACGACGGCGACGTGGAAGGCCTGCGGCAGGCAAAGGAAAGCAATGCCTGAGATGATGATGGTCGCGGGCCATACCGGCTGCGCTGGATCGAAGCTCAGAATTCCCGCGAGCTGCGGCTCCGACTGGAACTGCGACAGCAGAGTGGCCGGCCCGCCGGACAATCCGAACAGAACGAACAGCGCGACGATCAGGAACGCGAGCAGCTTGACGACGCTCTCGAAGGCGATCGCGAGCATCAGGCCGCGATGATGCTCGCTGGCATGGACATGCCGGACACCGAACACGATCGCGAACAGCGCCATCGACGCGGCGACGCCGAAGGCGGAATCCTGCCAGAACCGCAGCGCCTCGCCGCCGGCCCGCTCGGGCTGGAGGATCAGATAGTCGAAGCTCTTGCCCACGGCCTTGAGCTGGAGCGCGATGTAGGGAAGCACGCCGAGCAGCGATGCAAGCGTCACGAAGGCCGCGAGCACCTGGCTCTTGCCGTAGCGCGCGGCGATGAAGTCCGCGATCGAGGTGACGTTCTGCGCCTTGGCGATCGCAATCACCTTGGACAGCAGCTTCTGGCCGAACAGCAGCACCAGCGTCGGGCCGATATAGATCGTGGCGAAGTCCAGTCCGCTGGTCGCGGCCCGCCCGACCGATCCGTAGAAGCTCCACGAGGTGTTGTAGACCGCAAGCGTCAGGCAATAGCTGATCGCGGCCGCCCATGAATTCGGCGGCACCAGCGGCCCGCCGGCGCTTCGCCGATCGCCCCACCAGGCCACCAGGAACAGCGTGGTCACATAGCCGGCAGCGACCGCAAGAACGAACCACGCCTGCAAGACATCCTCACCCGAGACGGTCTGATCCGCCCACGGCGAGCGGCCGGGGCGCGGGCGGATACTAGAGCGTTTTCAATCGCATGGAAGGCTGTTCATGTCGAAAGGGAGCGGCGGCCGAAAAATCTCCGGCCGCCGCCCGCGATCACTCGGCGGCCTCGCCGGACAGCCGTCGCTGCGGCGCGCGCTTGACCACCAGGTTGACCGCCACGGCCACCACGATGTTGAGCGCGAGCGCCAGGAGGCCCGTGTAGATCGCGACCTTGCCGGCGCCGAAGTCGATGCTGTGCAGCGGCTTCAGTCCGTCCGACCAGGCGAGCCAGGATCCGCCCGCGAGGCCGACGGCCCAGCCGGCCAGCAGCGCCGTGCTGGAGAACCAGTTCAGATAAAGACCGAACACCAGCGCCGGCAGCGTCTGCAGGATCCAGAGCCCCCCGAGCAGCTGCAGGTCGAGCGCGAACTGCGTCGGCATCAGGAGAATGGCGAGCAGCGCGCCGACCTTCACCAGCATGGAGGTGATCTTGGCGACCTTGGCCTCGCCTGCCGGCGTCACCTTCGGGTCGATCCACACCTTCCAGAAGTTGCGGGTGAACAAATTGGCCGCACCGATGCTCATGACGGCTGCCGGCACAAGCGCGCCGATCGCGATCGCGGCGAAGGCAAAGCCCGCGAACCAGCTCGGGAACAGCGTCTTGAACAGCTCGGGCACGACGTCGTTGTTGCTGGCGAGCTTCAGCCCCGCCGCGTGGCCCATGTAGCCCAGCAGCGCGAGCAGGCCGAGCAGCAGCGTGTAGGCCGGCAGCAGCATCGCATTCTTGCGGATGGTGTTGCCGCCCGAGGACGCGAAGATGCCGGTCAAGGTGTGCGGATACATGAAGGCGGCGAGCGCCGAGCCGAACGCCAGCGAGGCGTAGGGCACGATCTGCGCCGGCGACAGCAGGATGCCGCCCGCGCCCTTCGCGGCGAATGCCGCATCCGCCGCGCTGAAGATCTCACCATAGCCGCCGAGCTTGGACGGCACGATCGCGATCGCGGCGATCACCACGATGTAGATCATGATGTCCTTGACGAAGGCGATCAGCGCCGGTGCGCGCAGGCCCGACGAATAGGTGTAGAGTGCCAGCACCAGGAAGGCGAGAACCAGCGGTATCTCGCCGTGCAGCCCGAGTGCCTTGATCGCGACCTCCATGCCGATGAGCTGGAGCGCGATGTAGGGCATCGTCGCCAGCACGCCGGTGGCAGCCACGGCGAGCTCGAGCCCGCGCGAGCCATAGGCGCCACGCACCACGTCGCCGGCAGTGACATAGCCGCGCTCCTTGGCGACCTTCCACAACACCGGCATCACCGCGAACACGAAAGGATAGACGATGATGGTGTAGGGCAGCGCGAAGAAGCCGTAGGCGCCGACAGCATAAACCAGCGCCGGAACAGCGATCACGGTGTAGGCGGTGTAGAAGTCGCCGCCGACCAGGAACCAGGTGATCCAGGTCCCGAACTTGCGGCCACCGAGGCCCCACTCGTCGAGATGGGCGAGCGTCTCCGGCTTGCGCCAGCGCGAGGCGACGAAGCCCATGCCGGTGACGAGAACGAACAGTGCGAGGAATACGGCGAATGCCGCGCTATCGACATCAGTCAGCACGGCGCGCGCTCCTGTAGACGATGTAGGTGAGGAGCGAGGTCAGCGGCACCCAGGCGAGCTGGTACCAGTAGAAGAACGGGAAGCCGAACAGATAGGGCTCCCTGATATTGTAGAACGGCACGATCATCAGGCCGATGAACGGCAACAACAGCAGCAAGCGTACCACGCGCTCTCCTCCCCTGTGAGTGAAGTCGACGTGCCTTGTCGTGGGCACGCCTCGAGCGCGATATAGCGGACAATGACGGCGAGCCCCTCCCCCTACCTTGGCTCGGCCAGACCCCCATACTTTCGTATCGCCCCGTCATTGCGAGGAGCCCGCGACAAAATTGCGAAGCAATTTTGCGCAGGCGACGAAGCAATCCAGACTGCCTCTGCGGAGACAGCCTGGATTGCTTCGCTACGCTCGCAATGACGGTGGATAGAGCCCGTGCCCCACTCGCTCCGCTCTCGTGCCCCGGACGCAGCGCAGCGGCCCGGCGATGCGGAGCATCGTCCGGGGTGGTGCGCTGCAGAGCCGGGGCCCATGTCGCGGCGTGTGCCGTGTGGCCGTCTGGGTCCCGGCTCTGCGCAGCAGCGTTGCACGCTGCAGCGCGTCCGGGACACGAGAGTGATTGTGCTGCGGCTGCTGCACGTCATTGCGTGAGGCGAAGCAACGAAGCAATCCAGACTGCCTCCGCGGAGACAGCCTGGATTGCTTCGCTACGCTCGCAATGACGTGGAGAGGGAGGCGCGAACTTGCGTTTCTTACCGCCTGCCGCTCGCGGCGGGCACCGGCTTCGGCGGTTCGGCCGGCGGCGGGGCCGGCTGCGATGAGTTGCTGGCGCCGAACAGCACGCGGGTCGGGTTGCGGTCGAAATTGTTCACGGCGCGGCTGATGTCACCGAGGGTGCGGCGGCCGTCGGCCATCAGCGCACCGGAGCGCTTGTCGAAATCGTCGGCGAGCTCGCGGATCGACTTCACCGCCTGGAACAGCTCGCCACCGTCCTTGCCGCCGGCGAGCGTGTTGAGGCCGAGCATGAGATTGTCGGCCTTGAGCATGACGCCGTCGACCTTGGCCATTACGCCGTCGATCTTCTCGGAGTTGCGCGCGAGCGAGTTGGTGAAGGTCTCGAGATTCTTCAGCGAGTTCTTCACCGACTCCTGATTGTCGGCGACGATCTTGTTGATGTTCTGCAGCGTGCCGCGGATCGCCTCGGTGACGTCCTGCAGCTTGTTGGGGTCGGCGGTCAGCGTCGGGATGCCGTCCTGGTCGAGCGGCGGCGACGGCGCAGCTTCGTCGCCGCCCTTGAGCGAGATCGCGGCGACGCCGGTGAGGCCCTGGAATTCGAGGCCGACCAGCGTGTCCTTGCGGATCGGAGCGTTGTTCTCGATCATCGCCAGTGCGACAACCCGCCGCGGGTTGTCGAGCTTCACCGAGACCACCTCACCCACCCGGATACCGTTGAAGTTGACGCTGCCGCCATTGCGCAGGCCCGCCGCCGGGCCCTCGAACACGACGCGCAACGGGCTGCGCTGCTTGGTGGTGTGCAGCGACTGGAACCAGAGCACGAAGCCGATCGCCGCGGCGATCACCGCCAGCGTGAACGAGCCGATCAATACGTAGTTCGCCCGCGTTTCCATCAGGTACTCCGGCTACTCATCCCAGCTATTCACGTCATGACCGCGCGGGCGCGCTTGCCATGGAAATACTGCCTCAACCAGGGATGCTGCGAGGCCTGCATGTCGGCGATCGACCCTGCCGCAATGATCTTACCGTTCCCTAAAACGGCGATACGGTCGCACGCGGTGTAAAGGCTGTCGAGATCGTGGGTTACCATGAAAACGGTCAGCCCCAAAGTGCGCTGGAGCGTCCTGACCAGCTCGTCGAAGTCGCCGGCGCCGATCGGATCGAGGCCCGAGGTCGGCTCGTCCAGGAACACGAGGTCAGGATCGAGCGAGAGCGCGCGGGCGAGCGCCACGCGCTTGATCATGCCGCCCGAGAGTTCCGAGGGAAACCGCTCGGCGACCTCCGGCTTGAGGCCGACCATGGTCAGCTTGGCCATGGTGATCTCGTCCATCAGCCGCTGCGACACGCGAAGATATTCGCGCATCGGAAACTGGATGTTCTGCCGCACGGTCAGCGAGGAGAACAACGCGCCCTGCTGGAACAGGACGCCCCAGCGCCGCTCCACGTTGCGCCGCTGCGCCGTATTGGAATCGAGGTCGACGCCGAACACCTCGATGGAGCCCGCGACCTTCGGCACGAGGCCGATGATGGTGCGCGTCAGCACCGACTTGCCGGCGCCGGAGGGGCCGACAAACCCCAAAATCTCGCCGCGCTTGACGTCGAGGTTGAGGCCGTCGAGCACGCGCGTCGACCCGAACTGCACGGTGATGTCGCGGACGCGGATGATGGGGTTCTCGATCTCGGGCGCCATCGTCACATCCCGATCGAAGCGAAGAAGATGGCGAACACGCCGTCCATCACGATGACGAAGAAGATGCCCTTCACCACGGACGCCGTGGTGTGCTGGCCCAGCGATTCCGCGCTGCCCTGCACGGCAAGGCCTTCGACGCAGGCGACGATGCCGATCACGGCGGCCATGACGGGCGCCTTGACGATGCCGACGATGAAATGGTCGATCGAGATGGCGTCGCGCAAGCGCAGCAGGAAGGCTTCGGGCTCGACCCCGCCATAGAGCCAGGCGACGAGCCCGCCGCCATAGAGCGCGGCCATCGCGCCGAGGAAGGCCAGGATCGGCAGCGCCAGCACGAGCGCGAGCATGCGCGGCAGCACCAGCACCTCGATCGGGTCGAAGCCCATGGTGCGCAGCGCGTCGATCTCCTCGCGCATCTTCATCGAGCCGAGCTCGGCGGTGTAGGCGCTGCCCGAGCGTCCAGCGACCATGATCGCGACGAGAAGCACGCCGATCTCGCGCAGCACCAGCACGCCCAGCATGTCGACCACGAAGATGTCGGCGCCGAAGCGGCGGAAATGGAAGATGCCCTGCTGGGCGATGATGCAGCCGATCAGGAAGGTGATCAGCACGATGATCGGCACCGCGCGCCAGCAGACCTGCTCCATGTGATGCACGGTCGAGGTCAGGCGCAGCGAGCGCGGACGGATCAGGACGCGAAACCCCGCCGCGAGCACGGCGCCGAGCATGTCGACGAGGCCCGCGACCGTCCCGCCGACGCCGGCCACCGCCCGGCCGATCTGCTCCAGCATGCCCGTGATGGTGATCGGGCTGGAGTCGACCACGGCCGTCGCCCTGACACGCCGCACCTCGTCCACGAGGCTGGAATAATTGGCGGACAGCCCGGCGATCTGGGCCTCGACCGGCCCTTTCGTCAGGCTGCGGCGCAGCCGCTCGATCAGCCAGGCGCCGAAAGTGTCGAGCTTGGCGACCTCGGAGACGTCGATGAAGATGCTTTGCGGGGTGCCTGCGAGCTTCTCGGCGTCGGCCACCATCCGCTCCAGGGCCGGCGCGAAACTCGCGGTCCAGGTCCCGGTGGCGCAAAGGGCCAGCGCATTGCCTTTGGCAATCCGTTCCAGCTTCGGATCGCTGTTCAAGATGTCCGCTCCCGTACCGGGGCGGAGAAAATCAGAGAGTTGCGCACGCGCCCTTACCCAGAGAAGGTATCCCCAAGTGGTTAATGTTAGTTGCTAGAGGTAACTAGCAGGTTCAGATTTCGCCAGAGTTCAAAATGACTTCCATGAAACTTGCTGCCTTGGCGGCGCGAATCGAGCGCTTCCCGATCGCGGGCAGCTTTACCATCAGCCGGGGGGCCAAAACCGAGGCCGTGACCGTCGTGGCGGAGGTCAGCCGGGACGGGCTGACCGGCCGCGGCGAGTGCGTGCCCTATCCCCGCTATGGCGAGACGCCCGAGGCGACGCTCCTCGCCATCCAGGCCATGCAGCAGGCCGTCGCGGGCGGACTCACCCGGCAAGCCCTCCAGGCCGCCATGCCGCCCGGGGCGGCCCGCAACGCCCTGGATTGCGCCCTGATCGATCTGGAGGCCAAGGCGGCCGGCGAGCGGGCCTGGAACCTGCTCGGCCGCCCGGTGCCGGGCGAGCGCACCACGGCCTACACGATCTCGTTAGGCACCCCCGAGGCCATGGCGGCGGCGACCGCCAAGGCGGCGCGCCGGCCGCTGCTCAAGATCAAGCTCGGCGGCGACGGCGATCCCGAGCGGATCGCCGCGGTGCGCAGGGCCGCGCCCGAATCCGAGCTGATCGTCGATGCCAACGAGGCCTGGATCGAGGCCAATCTGGAAGCCAACCTCGCCGCCTGTGCCGCCGTCGGCGTCACGCTGGTGGAGCAGCCGCTGCCGGCGGGCAAGGACGAGGTGCTGGCGCGGATCAAGCGGCCGCTCACGGTCTGCGCCGACGAAAGCGTCCACGACCGCGCCTCGCTCGCCCCGCTCCGCGATCGCTACGACGCGGTGAACATCAAGCTCGACAAGACCGGCGGCCTCACCGAGGCGCTCGCGATGTCCGATGCCGCGCAGGCGCTCGGCTTCGAGATCATGATCGGCTGCATGGTCGCGACTTCGCTGTCGATGGCGCCTGCGATGCTGGTGACGCCGGAGGCGCGCTTCGTCGATCTCGACGGCCCCTTGCTGCTCGCGCGCGACCGCGACCACGGCCTGCGTTATGACGACAGCCTGGTCTATCCGCCCGACGTCTCGCTGTGGGGCTGATGGGAGGCCAGTCGATCACAGCATCGTCTTCAAAGTAATCTAAGCGCCGCGCACGCTTTTCCGCCCCAATGTACTAAAGCTTGTCTAATAGGCCCTCTATACCAGCGATCACGTCATCGACATTCAGGGCTGATCGTCGAGCGGCCAGAAAAAGCTTCGAAACCTCTGCGAATTCAGAGTCGAATTGATCCGCCACGACTTCATCTAAAGTTTCGAATCTATTTTCACTCTTCGTGAGGCGCGCCGTCACGCCGGCCGATGAGTTGTCAGGATCAGACCACTCGTATACAAAAATCTTATAATCACCAAACGCGCACGTGTAGCCTCCCGAGGCCGACTCCCACCTGAGCTTCTTATTTTCGGTCGCTTGTCGTAACCTTGGAATTAGCTCATTTATCGACCGCATCTCTATTGCCCCGCGTTAGTGACGAACCGATTTTCCCAATCTACTAGACAATCACTTAAGCCACTAATAGCTCGGTCCAACGTTCGCGTCTTAAAGGTAGAATCAGAACGAGAGGCCTTTGCCAATTGGACTTCGATCGCCGAAATGTTTCGGCGAGCCACAGAGAGATTGAGAGGTGGACTGGCAGCTTTCTCAAAAAAACTGATGGTGTGAAGAACGTCTCGTTTCAAAATTCCAACAACGGTGATCGCCGCAGTGTAATCTTTGGACAAGACAAAGCCCTTCGCTAGCTCAAGCTGTGAATACGCATGAGCGACATTCACCGAACCCAACCGGTATTGAAATTGAGTGACAGCGCGAGCGGCCTCTTTTGCTGCTACCGCGGCCTTCCAAGATTGGCGATAGGTAAGCGGTATGCCGATGACGGCAAGAGCTGTTCCGAACCACTGCAGCACGCCCGTGACTGCTTGGCTCACGGCCCAATCAAAGGCCAATTGTGCTGCATTTAGTATGGTCTCTGTCAAATGGTGCACAGCCCAAAAATCAATCGGCCAAAATCGCACCTAAGATATATCCCAAGAAACTGTGCCCGCTACTTTAAATTGACTTTTCCCCCTTGAGCCGGTGCCGCGCCGACCAGATCAGGATTGCACCGGCGGCAGCCATCGTCGCCATGACGTAATAGACGCCGTCGCCGATGCGGGCATAGATCGCGCCTGAGGCGATCGAGGTCGCCGCGCCGAGCAGCCCGTTGCAGGCGGCGTAATAGCCCTGCCCGCGCGCGATCTGATGCGAGGGCACGCGCTGCACCAGCAGGTTCATGGTGCCGAGGATGGTCATGCCGAAGCTGAAGCCGTGGCCGAGCTGGGCGATCGCGAGCAGCGCCAGCTGAGGCTCGCTGGCGGTGACGATCCAGCGCAGCACGGCGCTCACGCCCCCGATCGCCATCAGCGTGGAGGGATGCAGCGAGAAGCGCGGCGACAGCGCGAACACCACGATCTCGGCCAGCACGCCCAGCGTCCACAAGCCGGCGATGGTCAGCCCCGTGAGGCCGTGGAGCTGCCAGTTGATGGCCGAGAAGGTATAGAACGCGATGTGGCTGCTCTGGATCAACGCGGCCGATGCGATCACCGCCCAGAAGCCGGCATCGCGCAGCAGCGCCTTGCCGGCCTGTGTCCCCGTCGTCCTTCGCCCGTGGTCGTCGAGCGGCCGCAGGAACAGGCTGGCGAGAACCGCAACGACGGCCCATGCCACGATGACCCAGATCAACTCGCGCGGTGCGATGATGTCGACGAGATAGCCGCAGGCCAGCGATCCCGCCGCGAACGCCGCCGAGCCCCACAGCCGCAAGGGACCGTAGTCGAGCCCGTAACGGGCAACGCCGCGCAGCGCATAGGCGTCGGTCAGCGGCATCGTCGGCGTCCACATCATGCAGGTCAGCGCGTAGATCAGGAACAGCGCCAGCGGCTGCTGCTGCAGGCCCAGGGCCGAAAATCCGATCGCCGTCGCCAGCACCGACACCATGATGCCGCCGCGAATGGCATGTCGCTTTTCGGCAAAGGCCGCGACCTGCGGCAGCGTGGTGAAGCGCGTGATCGCCGGCAGCGCGTTGATGAGGCCGATCCAGGCGGCGTCGATGCCGATCGACTTCAGCCACACCGGGAAGAACGGCATGTGCGTGCCCAGAACCGCGAAGAAGGCCGAATAGAACAGGGCCAGGTTCACGGCGAATCGCCGCTTCTTCGAGGCCGTGATGGGGATTTGTGATTCGGACTGCATCAAACCAATTGCGATTCGGTCGATATCGTGGTGATCGTTACAATACCGCGCAGTGATTTGCGCGACGAGATCGCAATGGCCAACGAAGCATTCGCCCTTTCGCCCATGTCTGCCCGCGCGGCCGAGCCGAACGAGCAGGATTACGACGCGATCCGCGAAGCCTTCATGGAGACCGCGCGCGGCCGCTGGTTCCTCGGCGAATACGCCAAGCGCAACCGCAATGCCGACACGCGCATGGTGCTCGACGCGGTCGCGAAGATCGAAGAAACCCTTGCGGCGCAGCGACAACCTGTCGTCGAGGACCGCCTGCCCGAAGCGTTGGTCGAGATTCGCCGCGCGATCCGCGAGGCCGAGACCATCGCGCTTGCAGCGTTCGACCCCGCGACGATCGAGGCAAGCCTCGCGCCGATTCCGCGCGGGGTGCGCATCATCAAGGAGATCTCCTGGCGCTGGCGCGAGATCGGCGCCGACGGGCGAATCTGCGACCTCATTGATTCGCAGCTGTCTTCGATCGAGGCCGCCTGCGGACAGGCCTCGACCATCGACCCCCGCGTCGATCTCAGGATCGCCTTCGATCTGCTCAAGGATCGGGTCGAGCAGACCGACGGCGGCGCAACGCCGCAGGCGGCGCCTCCCGCGCCGGCTCCCGTGCAGGAAGCGGCCGCACCCGTCCCGGAAGTTCCGCCGGTCGAGACCGCGGCTGCGGCAATGGCCAGAGAAGCAGCCGCGAGCGCCGAAGCACCCGTGGCTTTTACGGAGACGCCGCAGGATCTCGCAGCGGCTGGCGAGCCCGAAGCCGCCATGGAAACGGGCGCCGCGGCCGATGCGTTCGCTGCTGCCGAGCAGGCATTGAACGATGCGGCCGCAGCGGAGATCGCGGCCGAAAGCCAGAGCGCGGTCGAAAGCCAGATCGTCGTCGAGAGCGAAGTCGCGGTCCAGGACATCGCGCGCGAGCAGATCGCGCCCGATACTCTCGTGACCGAGGCTCTCATGACCGAGGCTCTCGCGACTGAGGCTGCCGCGACCGAAGATGCTGCGCTTGAGAGCGTCTCCTTCGAGGAGCCCGCTGATGCCGTCGTCGCGGAAGCCGCCGACGCATTCGCGCTCGATGCTGCTGCGCAGGCTGAGGACGACGCCGTGCTCGAGGCCATCGCGCTCGAGATGGCCGCGCCCGATCCGGAGTTCGACGAGATCATGGCGGCGGCCGAGATGGACGCGGCCGTTCCGGAGCCGATGATCGCGGAGGCCGCAGCGCCGCTCGCGGCCGAGTTGCCCGAGCCGATCGCGCCTCAGCCGGTCTCAGCTCCCGTGGCCGAAGAGCCCGCCGCAGACGCGCCGATCGCAATGGACTCGCTCGCGCGCCTCACCGACGCCATCGCGGAGGCCGCCGCCGAAGTGATGGAGCAGCCGGCTCCGGCCATGGTCGCGACGGCAAACTTCGCCGCAGCACCAACCGCGACGCTGCCGCCGATGCCCTCGCCACTGGCCTCATCCATGACCGAGACCTCGCTCGGCGCCACCATCCTCGCCAGCGGCATTCTGCAAAAGCCCCGCACACCGGCCAACGATCCCCTCGCCCCGATCCGCCGCATGACCCAGGCCGAGAAGATCGCGTTCTTCTCGTAAGGGAGACGCGTCCTTACTCTCGTGTCCCGGACAAGCGAAGCGCAGAGCCGGGACTCAGAAGCACCAACCTCCCCAGCACCATGGCCCCCGATTGAGGCGCATGCTCCCGCGACATCGTCATTGCGAGCGCAGCGAAGCAATCCAGAGTCTTTCCGCGGAGGGATTCTGGATTGCTTCGCTGCGCTCGCAATGACGTGCTGAGACAGCGAGCGCCTTTACTTGATCACCCGCAATTCCACACCGCACCGATCGGCGTGCGGGTCCAGCACGGGCCAAAGCTGCCGCCGTTGTAGCGGCCGCCGTTGAAGCCGGGGCGGCCGAAATAGTGCCACTCGCCGTCCCAGCGGTAATATTGCGGAACCGGATCGATGTACCAATGGCGGCGGTCGGCGCGCGACATTCGGCGCATCGCGTCCTTCTGCTTGTAGAGCGGAATGCTGTTGCTCAGCGGCTGGCGATAGCCGGGCAGGAAGCCGTAGCCTTGAAAGGCCTGCTTGGGGCGCTTTTGCGTTGACGCAGCGGGCGCAACGGTCGGCAGCAGCGACAGGACGACGGCAACAAATAGACACATAAGGCGAGACATGGAGCAAACATAGACAGTCAGTTCCCGCCGCGCCATTCAAATTCGAGTGCGGGACGTTTCGCCGCTTCTGCCGGGCGGCCGCGCTCGATAAGCTCGCAACGCGCGGCGTCAGCGCGGCGCGAACCGCTTGCATGTTCCGGAGTGACCGAATGCCTGAAAGCCCGCACGTCGGCGCTTTTGCGATCGTTCCCAGCAACGATCTTCCCGCCGCGATTCCCTTCTGGGAACGTCTCGGCTTTGCGCGCACAGGCGGCGATGCCGGTTACGTCATCATGAGAGGTTGGGGTTGCGAGGTTCATCTCACCCAAGCCGGCGATGGCCCATGGCGCGTGCCGGAGCACAATCCCTTCGGCATCTTCATTCGCACGCCCGAGGTCGAGGCCATCGCCGCGCGCGTGGATGATCTCATCATTCGACCCGGCGGCGTGCTGCGTCACCGCGAATGGGGCATGTATGAAGTCGGTATCAATGGCCCCGACGGCCTCCTCGTCCGGATCGGCTGGCCCTCGGAGCTGATGCGAGCCTCTATCGTTTGAGCATGATCTTTTTGGAAAACCGCTGCACACTTTTCCGGACCGTGCTCTAGCTGATCACGCCCTTCCTGATCAGGAAGCAGCCATAGCCCCTGCTGTCGCCGACCTGCACGACGCCGAATCCGGCGGCCGCCGCGCGATAGAAATCCGATCGCGACAGCTTGCCCGGCACCATGGCACTGCCATTGGCGCGCGCGATCTCGGCCAGCACCGCGCGCTGCACGTCCGGCACGCGGTCGGGATCGTCGACCGGGGCCATCACGCGCACCGGATCGGGATCGAAATCGTCGAGCGGATAGACCGACATGATGGCGCGGACGACCGCCTCCATCGTCAAGCCCGGCAGCTGGATCAGGCGCTGCGACGAGGTCGAGCGGGCGATGTGCGTGGCCGGATGGTTGGCGTCGACGACCACGAGATCGTCGCCGTGGCCCATGGACGCCAGCAGCCAGAGCAGATCGGGCGTCAGGATCGGATCAATCGATTTCAGCATGTGAGGACGGTTCCCGTTAGCGATCGTTCACCATAGCAGGTTCCAAGCGTGATTCAGATCACGGAGGGCGCGATGGTGACAACGATCACGGTCCTCAAGCTCGAACGCGGTCAGGCTTCCCCGCAACCAATCTCGCATCGAGATCAGTGCCAAAGGAGCACGCCATGTTCCGCCTAAAGCCTTTGCTGATGACAGCCGGCCTCGTGGGAAGCCTGTTCGGCTTCGCCTGCGGCCCCGTTTGCGCGCAAGTCGCCCCCGTCGAGCCCGCGCCCGCGCTGCAGGGCCCCGAGCAGCGGGTGGCGCTGGTGATCGGCAATTCGAACTACCAGAACGCCCCGCAGCTCGCCAATCCCGACAACGACGCGCAGTCGATGGCGCAGTTCCTGAACTCCGCCGGCTTCGAGGTGGTTGCCGCGACCGACCTCGGCCAGAACGACATGCTGCGCGTGGTGCAGGACTTCTCCGCAAAGGTCTCCGCGCGCGGTCCGAACACGGTGGCGATGGTCTATTACGCCGGCCACGGCGTGCAACTCGCCGGTGAGAACTATCTCGTGCCGGTCGACGCGAAGGTCTCCAACCCGACCGAGCTCATCAGCAATTCGGTGCGCCTCGTCGACGTCATGTCGACGCTGGAGACGATCCCGAGCCGCATGCGCATCGTGATCCTCGATGCCTGCCGTAACAATCCGTTCCCGACCGTCAACGATGCCGGCCGCGGCCTTGCCATCGTCGATGCGCCGAACGGCTCGATCGTCGGTTACTCGACCGCGCCGGGCGCCGAAGCGCTCGACGGCACGGGCGGCCACAGCCCCTACACGCAAGCCTTCCTGAACGTCGCGCGCGAACCCAACGTGCCGATCGAGCAGCTGTTCAAGCGCATCCGCCTGCAGGTGAACCAGTCTACCAGCGGCGCGCAGATCCCGTGGGAGAGCTCCTCGCTCACCTCGGACTTCACCTTCTTCGGTGACACCGTGGTTGCCGCGAGCCGCGCGCCGGTGAATGCTCCTGTCGTGCAGATGGCCGCCAACCTGCCGAGCCGCTCGACGCGCCAGGCCTATGACTACGTCGTGTCCGAGGGCCGCCCGGAATACTATCAGGAGTTCATCCAGATGTATCCGCACGACCCGCTGTGCGACCACGTCCGCTGGCTGCTCAACAACATCTTGCTCTCGCAGGCCTGGCACAAGGCGGTGCTCGTGAACTCGCCCTTCGGCTACAAGACCTTCTATGACAGCTACGGCAACAGCCCCTATGCGCAAATGGCGCTGAAGCTGCAGATGCAGCCGAAGCAGATCCCCCTGATGCAGGCGACCAAGTTCCTGGCTCCGCAGAACATTGCTCCGACCTTCAAGATCGGCAATCTCGGCCAGCCCAAATACATGCCGCAGATGCAGCAGGGCAATGGCGGCGGTCAGATCAACGGCAATCTGCCGGTCGTGCAGAAGCCGGTCGATGGCAATGTGATCGGCAAGCTCGGCAATGGCGGCCAGATCGTCAACCTGCCGGCCGGCAACAACAACCAGCCGGGCCAGCAGAACGGCACGCCGTCGCCGACCCCGGGCAAGATCGTCACCCTGCCCGCACCGACCAACACCACCACCAACAATGGCGGCATCGGCAAGATCGTGACCCTGCCGGCGACCAACAACAAGCCGGATGGCGGCAACGTCAACGGCAACATCAACGGCAAGCCGGGCAAGATCGTCAGCATGCCGGTGAATGTCGGCAAGGGCGGCACGACCGTCGAGACCAAGCCGGTGAATGTTCAGACGCAGAACAACCCGATCCGTGTCAACAACGGCGTGAAGATCAGCAACAACCCGGTGAACAAGGTGCAGGTGCAGAACAACAACCGCCAGCAGTTCAACGCGACCAACCGCACGGTCAACAACGGCGGCAACAATTTCCGCCAGTCGATGAACCAGTCCCCGAACATGGGCGGCGGCAACAACCACCGCGGCTTCATGCGCTGATAGGAAGAGGAAGGCGCGCTCCCTCCCCCGCTAGCGGGGGAGGGTTGGGGAGAGGGTTTCTCCGCAACGGGACACTCCCGATCAGGAAAGAACCCCCACCCGGCGCTACGCGCCGACCTCCCCGCAAGCAGGAGAGGTTGCACCGAGTAAGCGGAGAGTTCGTCCGAATATTCACAACAAGAAGGGGCAGAGCGGAAACGCTCTGCCCCTTTCGCCATGTCAGTTCTTGTCATTCCGGGATGCGCCGCCAGGTGCAGGCCCGGAATCCATCGTGCGGCAGAGACGGTGGAGAAATTGATTCCGGATTCTCGCTTCGCGAGCCCCGGAATGACGGCTAGGCCACCAGCTCGGCGAACAGGTCCGCATCCACATTGCCGCCCGACAGCACGATGACGACGTTCTTTCCGGCGACATCGAGTCGGCCTGCCAGCAGCGCGGCGAGCCCCACCGCGCCGCCCGGCTCGACCACGAGCTTCAGCTCGCGATAGGCGAACGCCACGGCCGCCCCGACTTCCTTGTCCGACGCCGTGACCCCGCGCGCGAGCAGCTTGCTGTTGATCGCAAAGGTCATCTCGCCGGGTATCAGCGCCATCAGCGCATCGCAGATGGTGCGGCCCGCGGGCCCATGCGGCTCGCGATGGCCTGCGGTGAGCGAAATGCCGTGATCGTCGAACGACTCAGGTTCGGCCACGACGATCTCGGCGCGCGGATAGCGCGCCTTCACGGCCGTCGCGACGCCCGCGATCAGGCCGCCGCCGGACGCCGGCGCCACCACGATGTCGGGGCTGAGGCCGAGCGTTGCCATGTCCTCGGCGATCTCGCGGCCGGCGGTGCCCTGGCCTGCGATCACGAAGGGATCGTCGTAGGGCCGCACCAGCGTCGCGCCGCGCTTCTCGGCGATGCCGCGCGAGATCGCCTCGCGGTCGTCCTTGTCGCGATCATAGAGCACGACCTCGGCGCCGTAGGATTTGGTGCGCTCGCGCTTGGACAGCGGCGCATCCGCGGGCATCACGATGGTCGCCTGCATGTCGAGGATCTTTGCAGCCGCCGCCACGCCCTGGGCGTGGTTGCCGGACGAGAACGCGACGACGCCACCGGCGCGCTTGTCCTGCGGGATCGAGAACACCTTGTTGAAGGCGCCGCGGAACTTGAACGAGCCGGTGCGCTGGAGCATCTCCGGCTTCAGGAACACCTTCGCGCCGACGCGCTCGTTGAGCACTGGAAAGGACAACAGCGGGGTGCGGATGGCGTAGGGCGCGATCACGCGCGCTGCGGCGTCGATATCGGCAGGGCCGATCGGGAGGAGCTGTTCGGTCATGGCCGAATGTATCGCGGCCGATGAGGCCCGGGCAAGACACCTCCGCGAGAGGTTTTTGTCCTCTTCAGGCCACGAAGCGAGGCTGTTCCGCGCCGTTTCGGCCCGGCAGCACCGCGCCGACCGCCCTGATGCTGTCCACGAAGGCCCGGGCCGAGGCTTCCCAGGTGTAGTTCGAGGCGAACGCGACGCAGTCCTGCCGGGAGACGTCGAGCGCCGCGAAGCAGGCGTTGCGCAGGTCGGGATCGAGCGCACCGACCGGAGCGTCCCCGATCACGTCGCGAGGGCCCTTCACCGGGAAGGCCGCAACCGGCAGGCCGCTGGCGAGCGCCTCCAGCAGCACGAGGCCGAACGTGTCGGTCTTGCTCGGGAATACGAAGACGTCGGCGGCCGCATAGATGTCCGCCAGTTCCTCGCCGTGCTTTTCCCCCAGGAAGATCGCATCGGGATAGGCCTCTTCCAGCGCGGCGCGTGCCGGGCCGTCGCCCACGACGACCTTGGTGCCGGGCAGGTCGAGATCGAGGAAGGCTTCGAGATTCTTCTCCACGGCGACGCGGCCGACGGAGAGGAACACCGGTGCCGGCAGGCAGAGGTCGACGGCGCGGGGGTGAAACAGTCCGGTGTCGACGCCGCGCGGCCATAGCACCACGTTGTCAAAGCCGCGCTCGGTCAGCTCGCGCGCGAGCGCCGGCGTTGCCGCCATCACGGCGCTGCTGGGGGCATGGAAGCGGCGCAGCGCCCGCCAGATCAGCGAGCCCGGCACCGGGACGCGGGCGCGGACATATTCGGGAAAGCGGGTGTGGAAGCTGGTCGTGAAGGGCAGCTTGCGCTGGCGGCAATAGCGGCGGACCATCAGGCCGATCGGCCCTTCGGTCGCGATGTGGATGCTGTCGGGACAAGCTTCCGCGATCAGCTTCGCGATGCGCGCCGGGCGCGGCATGGCGAGCCGCACGTCGCGATAGCTCGGCATCGCGAAGGTGCGGAAGGATTGCGGGGTCAGGAAGGTGAACTCGACGCCGGCACCTTCGATGTGAAGCCCCTTGGCGGCGTCGGCAAGCTTGGTCAGCGTCCGAACCACACCGTTGACTTGCGGGTGCCAGGCGTCGGTCGCGACCAGGATGCGCATCAGGCGGCCTCTGTCTATGCAGCTCTGGCTGCAACCTCGGGGACGGCTGCAGGCTTCTGCAGATGATCCGCCCAGGTGATGATCTCGAAATGGCCGTCGTCGTGCTCGACGAGCGCCGTGCAGCTCTCGACCCAGTCGCCGCAATTCATGTAGCGAATGCCGCCTTCGTCGCGGATCACGGCGTAGTGGATGTGGCCGCAGATCACGCCGTCGGCATCATGACGCCGAGCCTCGGCGGCGAGCGCTTGCTCGAACGCGCCGATGTAATTGACGGCGTTCTTGACCTTCTGCTTGGCCCATTGCGAAAGCGACCAATAGGGCACCTTGAACAGGCGGCGGAAGAAGTTGACGAAGCGATTCATCTGGATCGCGAAGTCGTAGGCCTTGTCGCCGAGATGGGCGAGCCAGCGCGCGTTCTGCACCACGAGGTCGAAGATGTCGCCGTGGATGACGAGATAGCGCTTGCCGTCCGCGCCGGTGTGGACGGTGTTCTCGACCACGTCGATGCCGCCGAAATGCGTGCCGTAATAGTTGCGCAGGAACTCGTCGTGATTGCCGGGAATGTAGATGACCTTGGCGCCCTTGCGCGCCTTGCGCAAAAGCTTCTGCACGAGGTCGTTGTGCGATTGCGGCCAGTGCCAGCTCGATTTCAGCGCCCAGCCGTCGACGATGTCGCCAACGAGGTAGATCGTGTCGGCGTCGTGGTAGCGCAGGAAGTCGAGCAGAAGATCGGCTTGAGAACCGCGGGCTCCGAGATGAACGTCGGAGATGAACAACGTGCGAAAGCGCCGCTCCGGGCTCTCGTCACTCACATCGTAACTTCCCATGCGCCAGCCTGTAACAATGTCCCGTGACAGGGGGATGACCGATTGAACCTTCGAGGCGCCCTCGATTACGAATCAAGCTTCGCCTCGCCCTCCCCGCGAATATCAGTCGCATGCGACAATCAGGCGACATGGCGCCGCAGTGGGTCAGAGATCAGATTGCCGTTAGAAGCCACACAGTCAGTGCGCTCCCTCCCCCGCTTGCGGGGGAGGGTTGGGGAGAGGGTGTTCCGCAGTGGGATCCCCCAAGAGGAGAGAACCCTCACCCGCGCCTTCGGCGCGACCTCTCCCCCAAGCGGGAGAGGTTGGGTAACCCGTCTCAGTAGAACCTGTGGAAATGATGGATCGGGCCGTGGCCGTGGCCGACGCTGAAGCGGTCGGCGGCGCCGATCGCCGCGCTGATCCAGGCCTTGGCGTTGCGCACGGCTTTTTCCAGGTCCTCGCCCCTGGCGAGGCCCGCGGCGACCGCCGAGGACAGCGAGCAGCCGGTGCCATGGGTGTTGCGGGTCGCCACACGGGCCGCGGTCAGCGCAAGCGCGTCGCCGGCATCGACGAGATAATCGGTGCTCTCGGGCCCCTCGCCGTGCCCGCCCTTGATCAGGACAGCGCGGCAGCCCAGCGCCAGCAGGCGCCGTCCCTGGCTTTCGATCTCGGCCTCGCTTCGCGCGACCGGCTCCTCGAGCAGAGCGGCGGCCTCCGGCAGGTTGGGCGTGATCACCGACGCCAGCGGCATCAGCCTGGTGCGCAGGGCCTCGACAGCCTCGGAGGCCAGCAGGCGGTCGCCGGAGGTCGCCACCATCACGGGATCGAGCACGACATGCTTCGGCTTCCAGCGCAGCAGCGCGGCTGCGATGGCATCGATGCTCTCGACCTGGGCCACCATGCCGATTTTCACGGCGCCAACATCGAGATCGGAGAACACCGCATCGATCTGGGCGGTGACGAACTCCGCCGGAACGGCGTGAATGCCGGTGACGCCGCGCGTGTTCTGTGCGGTCAGGGCGGTGATGGCGGACGCGCCATAGACGCCGAGCGCGGCAAAGGTCTTCAGATCGGCCTGGATGCCGGCGCCGCCGCTCGAGTCGGACCCGGCAATGGTGAGTGCGACCGGGGTCGTCATCGACGGGCACATGGGTTGGATGGGAACGCCATGGCCCGTCCTAGCGCGACCTTGGAACTCCGGCAAGCGCTGCCGAGCCGCCACTGGCCGTAAACCGCGACTGCCCGTGTTCCCGAGGAGTCGCGCGGACGGAGCATGGCCTCCGTGCCGCGATGGGTGCGGGCATGAAAATGCAACCGGGCCGAACCCTTGGTATAGTCGCGCACTGCTTCGCCGATGCGTAAGACGTCAGTGGTGGAACTGTCCGGCGACACCGATGTCGCGGGCCGCCTCCGGTCCGCAAGCCGCCTGGAATGGAATCTTTGGGTGGAACGATGTGGGCCTTTTTCGAACGTCTTCTCGACTCGTCCATGTTCTCGCCGCACGGCATCTGCCTGTTGTGGGAGCCTGAGCTGATCTGGCTTCACGTCGTTTCCGACGCCTGCATCGCAGCCGCCTATTTCTCGATTCCGTTTGCGCTCGCAATCCTGGTCACCAAGCGGCGCGATCTCAAATTCGGCTGGGTCTATTGGGCCTTCGCGATCTTCATCATGGCGTGCGGCCTCACCCATGTGCTGTCGATCTACACGCTGTGGGTGCCGGTCTACGGCATCGAGGGCATCGTCAAGGCGGCGACCGCGGTGGCGTCCGTGGTCACGGCCGGCGCGCTCTGGCCGCTGCTGCCGAAAATCCTGACGATCCCCTCCCCGTTCGAGCTGCGGCAGGTCCAGGCCGCGCTCGAGGAGGAGGAGATCAAGAGCCGGGACGCCACGCTGCTGCTGCAGCAGGTCCGCGACGCGCAGCGTGCGATGCGCGAGAGCGTGACGCGCCTTACGGCGATCGTCGAGACCGCGGTCGACGGCGTCATTCTGTTCGACGCGCAGGACCGCATTCTCTTGTTCAATCCGGCCTGCGAGCGGCTGTTCGGCTACGGCGCCGACGAGGTGATGGGCCTGAACGTCAGGATGCTGCTGCCCGAGGCGGGCGCCACGGCCGACGGCCAGGCAAGGCAGTTCGCGACCGCCGGCGAGGCCACCGGCCTGCGCAAGGACGGATCGACCTTCCCGATGGACTTGTCGGTCGGCCAGGCGCGGCAGGACGGCGAATTGATCTTCGTCGGCATCGTGCACGATTTGACCGCGCGCAAGCTGACCGAGCAGAAGCTCCAGCAGGCGCAGAAGATGGAGACGGTCGGCCAGCTCTCCGGCGGCATCGCTCACGACTTCAACAATCTGCTCACCGTCATCATCGGCAACGCCGAGCATCTCAGCGAGCAGCTCAAGGCGAGGCCCGACCTGCGGCGCTTTGCCGACGACATCTCCCAATCGGGAGAACGGGGTGCCGAGCTGACGCAGCGGCTGCTCGCATTCAGCCGCCGTCAATTGCTGCAGCCGCAGACGATCGATTGCCGCAGCCTGCTCGAATCCATGTTCAAGCTGCTTAAGCGCACCTTGCGCGAAGACATCGAGATCAAGACGAGCTCCGGGCTCGGCACCATCCAGGCCTTCGCCGACCGCGCCCAGCTCGAATCCGCCGTGCTGAACCTTGCGCTCAACGCCCAGGATGCCATGCCGGCCGGAGGTCACCTCACCCTGAGCACGGAGTTGACGACGCTCGACGACGATTATCGCATCCTCCACCCCGAAGTCGCCTCCGGCACCTACGCGTTGATCTCGATCACCGACGACGGCGAAGGCATGACGCCGGAGGTCGCCCGGCGCGCGTTCGAGCCGTTCTTCACCACCAAGGAGGTCGGCAAGGGCTCCGGTCTCGGCCTCAGCATGGTCTATGGCTTCGCCAGGCAATCCAATGGCCACGTCACGATCTACAGCGAGGCGGGCCTTGGCACGACGGTCCGGATCTACCTGCCGCGCGCGGATGTCGGGCCATCACCGGCCGAGCTGTCCGACAGCGAGGACGCGGCGCCGCGCGGATACGAGACGATCCTGATCGCCGAGGACGATCCGTTCGTTCGCTCTTCCGCGATCCGCAGGGTGGAAGCCCTCGGCTATCGCGTCGTGGCCGCGGTCAACGGCAAGGAGGCCCTGCAGCAGCTCCGCACCGACCCCAGCATCGACATGCTGTTCACCGATATCGTGATGCCCGGCGGCATGAGCGGCTGGGACCTCGCCGACCAGGCGCGGCGGATTCGCCCCTCGCTGCCGGTCCTGTTCACCTCGGGCTACGCGCTGGAGACCCTGGTCGAGCAGGGCCACGCGCATGCACAGGCGATCGTGCTGACCAAGCCCTATCGCAAGGTCGAGCTCGCCCAGCGGCTGAGGGATGCATTCGCCGCAGCCACCGTGACCTCCTGAGCCTCTGGCGGCCGGCAAGTCCGCTTGCTAAATCCGGCCGGGTTTGGCCTATTAGCCGCCAGATATGCTTTCGGAGTGCCCGCGATGGTTCCTTTCTTCGTCCAGATCAAATGCAAGCTCGGCCAGTCCTATACGGTCGCCAATGCGCTTGCCGAAGCCGAGATCGCGTCCGAGATCTACTCCACGGCCGGCCAGTACGACCTCCTTGTGAAATTCTACGTCGACAACGACACCGACATCGGCCATTTCGTCAACGAGAAGGTGCAAGTGCTGCCGGGCATCCAGGACACCCTCACCATCATCACCTTCAAGGCGTTCGGCGCGAGCTGAGCTAGCCCGCGTCCTTGCCCGCTTCCTTGCGCTTGGGACGCGGCGGCCCTTCTACCGGCGGCAGCGATTTCAGGTAGTCCGCCATCGCCGCGATATCCTCGTCGGACAATTGCGAGGTGTTCTTGATCACGCGGGTCATCGCGCCGCCGACGCTGTCGCCGTCGGGGAGTTCGCCGTTCTTCAGGAAATAGGCGATATCCTTCACGCTCCATTCGCCGAGGCGCTTCTGGGTGATGTTGGGCACCCAGCCCTCGCCTTCCGGATTGGGCCCGCCGGCGAAGCGCTGGCTGGAGATGATGCCGCCGAGCGCGTTGCGCGGACTGTGGCATTCGGCGCAATGGCCGAAGCTGTTGACGAGATAGGCGCCGCGATTGAATTGCGGCGACCTGGCGCCGTCGGCAACAAGCGGCTTGTCGTCCAGAAACAGGAATTTCCAGATGCCGACATTGCGCCGGATGTTGAAGGGAAAACGCATGTCGTGGTCGCGCACCTTGCCGGCCACGGGTGGCAGCGTCTTCAGATAGGCGAAGAGATCGAGCACGTCCTCGCGCCTGGCGTGCTGATAGGACGTATAGGGGAAAGCGGGAAAATAATGCTGCCCGCCCGGCGACACGCCGTGCATCACCGCGTTGACGAAGTCGGCGTCCGTCCATTTGCCGATGCCGTCGTTCGGATCGGGCGAGATGTTCGGCGCGTAGAACGTTCCGAACGGGGACTTGATCGCGACGCCGCCGCCGAGCTTGAGGCGATCGCCCTGGTCGGGCGTGGCATGGCAGGACGCGCAACCCCCGGCATTGAACATGGTCTCGCCATTGGCGAGGTTGGCCACATGGGCCGGCGCATTGCCCGCGGCGGCCACCACCGGCGCACTGAGCCACCAATAGACGCCCAAGGCTGCGACCAGCGCGAGCGCCCCAAGAAGCATTGTTCGTTGCAGCATGCGGATCCATTCACTCGTCGCGGCGAACCTAGGGCCGACGTCGTCGCGGCTCCAGCCACGAAGAATTTAGCCCGGCCCAGCCAAAAACGGGAATAAACTGAAATGCCGACTGTTGGAAGTTTGGCAGCCCGAACGGGTTCAGCAGGGAGAACGTCATGAACAAGACCGTCATTGCCGCCGTAGCGCTCGGTGCCATCGCCTTTGCGGCTCCGGCCAGCGCCGAAAAGCTGAAAGCAACGCTCGACGGCAAGTCCGAGGTGCCGGCAACGACCAGCAGCGCCACTGGAACCGCCGACCTGAACTATGATGCCGCCAGCAAGAAGCTGTCCTGGACGGTCAGCTATTCCGGGCTGTCCGGCCCCGCCACCGCCGCCCATTTCCATGGTCCCGCGGAGGCCGGCAAGAACGCCGGCGTCGCGATCGCAATCCCGAATGCGACCGCCAGCCCCGTGAAGGGTGAAGCGACGCTGACCGACGCGCAGGCCGCCGATCTGCTCGCCGGCAAGCTCTACGTCAACATTCACACCGCGGCCAACCCGGGCGGCGAGATCCGCGGTCAAGTGACGAAGTAAGCTTCCAAGATTGCTTCGTCGCAAAAGGCCGGGCGCAGGAGGGGGCGTCCGGCCTTTTCGATTCCGAAACGACTTCGGAGCCCGGATGGAGCGCAGCGCAATCCGGGACGGACTCCGAGAGATGAAGACCCGGATTACGCTGGCGCTCCATCCGGGCTACGCACCTTTCCATCCTGCTCAGGCCGCGTTCAGCGCCTGCGTGAGGTCCGCGATCAGGTCCGACGGGTTCTCGATGCCGATCGACAGCCGGATCGTGGAATCGAGCACGCCGATCTTACGGCGGATGTCGGCGGGAACGCCGGAATGGGTCATGGTTGCCGGCAGGCTCGCGAGCGACTCGGTGCCGCCGAGGCTCACCGCCAGCTTGAGGATCTGCAGCGCGTTGAGGAATTTCACCGCGGCCTCCTTGCCGCCGACGATGTCGAACGAGAAGGTCGATCCCGCCCCCAGGCATTGCCGCGCGAACACGCGGCCCGCGGGTGAACCCTCCTCGTGATGACCGAGATAATGGACCTTGGCCACCTTGGGATGATCGCCCAGGAAGTCCGCCACGAGGCGCGCATTGGCGTCGGCCTTTTCCATCCGCAGGCTCAGCGTCTCGAGCGAACGGTTGATCATCCAGCAGGAATGCGGATCGAGCTGGGTGCCGATGGCGCCGCGCAGCGCCTTGATGCCTTTCATCAGCGCTTTCGAGCCGAGCGCGGCCCCCGCGATCAGGTCGGAATGGCCGCCGACATATTTGGTCAGCGAATACAGCGACAGATCCGCGCCGTGCTCGATCGGCCGCTGAAACACCGGGCCGAGCAGCGTGTTGTCGCAGGCGATGATCGGCGTGTGTCCCTGGGCCTTGCCAATGGCATCGGCGATGCGGCGGATCATGGCGACGTCGACGAGGCCATTGGTGGGATTGGCCGGGGTCTCGATCAGGATCATCGAGACCCGGCCCTTGGCCATGGCCTGCTCCGAGGCCTGCTTGACCGCAGCTTCGTCGATCCCGTCGGCAAAGCCGACGGCGCCGATCGACAGGCGCGCCAGCGTGTTGGTCAGCAGCGTTTCGGTCCCGCCATAGAGCGGCTGCGAATGCAGAATGACGTCGCCGGGGCGGACGAAGGAGAGGATCGTGGTCGCGATCGCCGCCATGCCCGACGAGAACAGCGCACAGCTCTCGGTGCGCTCGTAGATCGAGAGCCTGTCCTCGACGATCTCGCTGTTGGGGTGATTGAAGCGGGAATAGACGAGGCCCGCGCCCATGCCCTCCGGCGGCTCGCGGCGGCCGGCGACGAAATCGAAGAAGTCCTGTCCGTCGTCGGCCGTCTTGAACACGAAGGTGGAGGTCAGGAACACCGGCGGCTTGATGGCGCCTTCCGACAATTGCGGATCATAGCCGTAGGTCAGCATCAGGGTTTCCGGATGCAGCATGTGGTTGCCGATGTGAGTCTTCGACGGATGCGGTTTGACCATGGCCTGTCTCTCTGTTGATCAGGTGCTCGCCGGGCGCTGGAGTTCCTGATGTCGTGAGCGATCGGGAACGATGACCCGACTCGCATCAACGCCACGGCCGTTGCTTGCGAAGATAACTGTTCGGACGGCGCCCCGTCAGACCTTGCAAATAGAAAAAGGGCGGCTGCTGTCGCAACCGCCCTTTCGATTGTTTCTTGTAGCCCGGATGAGCGAAGCGACATCCGGGACAGACTTTCAGCTTGGTCAGACCTTCCCGGATTTCGCTTGCGCGCCATCCGGGCTACGATCCTCGCCTCAGCTGTTCTTGACGCGGAAGGTCTCGTGGCAGCCGCCGCATTCCTTGCCCACGGCCGGGAAATTCGCCTTGAGCGAGTCGAGGTCCTTGATCTTGCCCTTGGCTTCACCGACGACCTTGGCGAAGCTTGCGATCTTGGCGTCGAAGCCGGCCTTGTCCTCCCAGACCTTCGGCGAGGTCGAGTAGTCGCCGTCGAGCTTCACGCCCTTGGCGCTGGCCGGAAACAGGTTCGGCAGCTTCTTGGCGGTATCTTCGAACTGCGCCAGCGCGCTATCCACCGTGGCCTGGTCGTAGGGCTTCTCGCCCTTGACCATCGCCGACACCGCGCCGGCATTCTTGCCGTTGCCCTTCATGAGGGTCTGAACTTCCTTGACGGAGTCCTGTTGCGCCCAAACCGCGCCCATTCCGAGCAGCAGCGCGCCCCCGACAATCAAAACTCTCTTCATTCGCAAAATCCCTTTCCTTGATCTCAGGATCGTGCCGACCCCTCCATGGGCCAACACCGATTGGCAGATTTCATTCCCTCCGGCGCGCGACGATAAATCGTCGCACGCCGGATCGTTGGCTGAGCCCGCAACACGCGTTCCGCGGTTTGCTTGGACTTACAGGCTGTGACGGCGATGATGCTCGCTGATCGCGATCCAGACCCGCTCGGGGGTCGCCGGCATGTCGATGTGGTCGATCTTGTATTCGCGCCAGAGCCCGTCGACGATAGCGTTGACGATGGCGGGACAAGAGCCGATCGCGCCGGCCTCGCCCGCCCCCTTCACGCCCAATGGATTGGTCTTGCAGGGGACGTTGGCGGTCTCGAACACGAAGGCCGGCCCGTCCGCCGCACGCGGCAGCGCATAGTCCATGAAGGTCGCGGTGATGAGCTGGCCGTCGGTGGGTCCATAGACCACCTGCTCCATCAGCGCCTGGCCGATGCCCTGCATGGCGCCGCCATGCACCTGGCCGGCCAAGAGCAGCGGATTGAGCGTCTTGCCGAAATCATCGACGATCACGTAGTTGACGATTCTGATGATGCCGGTGGCCGGATCGATCTCGACCTCCGCGACATGGGTGCCGTTGGGATAGGTGCCGTCGGCACTGGCGAAGGTCGCGCTGCCGTTCAGCTTCGACGGATCGGCGCCGGGTCGCTTGGCGAGATCGGCGAACGAGATCGAACGGTCGGTGCCCGCGATGCGCACCACGCCTTCCGAAATCTCGAGGTCGCCGGCGCTGGCCTCCAGGGCTTGCGCCGCAATCTCCTTGAGCTTCTGCCCGAGCTCACGCGTGGCGCGCTCGACGCTGACGCCGCCCGAGGGAATCGAGGCCGAGCCGCCGGTGCCGAGACCGGTCTTGATCTCGTCGGTGTCGCCCTGGTGGATATGCACGCGCTCGGGCGCGACGCCGAACTGCTCGGCGACGATCTGCGCATAGGCGGTCTGGTGGCCCTGCCCGCTCGACTGGGTGCCGATCAGGACGGTGATGTCGCCGTTAGGGTTCATCCGCACATTGGCGGTCTCCTCGCCCATGGTGCCGCAGACCTCGACATAGCTCGCAAGCCCGATGCCGCGGATCAGGCCGCCCTTCTTGGCCGCCTTGGCGCGCTTTCCAAATTCCTTCCACTCGGCGATCTCCATCGCGCGCTTGAGATGCGCGGCGAAGTCGCCGGAATCGTAGATCTTGCCGGTGGCGGTCTTGTACGGCAGCGCCTTCGGCTGGATGAAGTTCTTGCGGCGGATGGCATCCGGCGTCATGTCGAGCTTGCGCGCACAGGCATCGACCAGACGCTCGATGACATAGGCGGCTTCGGGGCGGCCCGCGCCGCGATAGGCGTCCACAGGTACGCTGTTGGTAAAGACGGTGCGCACCCGGCAATGGAAGGCCTGGATGTCGTAGAGGCCCGGCAGCATGCCGGCGCCACCATGCGGGATGTAGGGCCCGAAGGTGGAGAGGTACGCGCCCATGTCGCCCATCAGGTCGCAATCCATCGCGAGGAACTTGCCGTCCTCGGCCAGCGCCATCTTCGCGGTGGTGACATTGTCGCGGCCCTGCGCGTCGCCCATGAAATGCTCGGAGCGATCGGCGGCCCATTTCACCGCCTTCTTCAGTTTTCGCGCGGCGACCGCCATCAGGGCGTATTCCCGGTACGGAAACAGCTTCGTGCCGAACCCGCCGCCGACGTCGGGGCAGATCACCCGCATCTTGTCGGTGGGGATGTTGAGCACGTTCTGGCACAGGATGTCGCGCAGGCGGTGGCTGCCCTGGCTGCCGACCGTCAGCGTCAGATGATCGCGCTTGGCATCATATTCGCACACCGCCGCGCGCGTCTCCATGAAGCTCGCGACCACGCGCGGATTGACGATCGAGATCTCGGCGACCGCATGCGCCTTGGCGAACGCGGCCTCGGTCGCCTTCTTGTCGCCGATCGAGACGTCGAACAGCACATTGCCGGCCTTGTCGGGCCAGACCTGCGGCGCGCCCTTCTTCACGGCGTTGACGACGCCGGTCACCGCCGGCAACGGCGACCATTTGACCTCGATCGCCTCGATCGCGTCACGGGCCTGGTCGATGGTCTCGGCGACGACGAAGGCAACGGAATCGCCGACATGGCGCACCTCGTCCTTGGCCAGGATCGGATAAGGAGGCCCTTTGAACGGGTCGGTCTCGAGGTTGAACAGGCACGGCAGATCGCCGAGATCGCCGACATCGGCGGCTGTCAGGATCAGCGCCACGCCGGGCAGTCCGCGGGCGCGGCTGACATCGATGGTGAACTTGGCATGCGCATGCGGCGAGCGCAGCATCAGGCAGCGGAGCACAGCCTGCGGCGCGTAATCGTCGGTATAGCGGCCCTTGCCGCGGATGAGCGCGTCATCCTCCTTGCGCAGCACGCTTTGGCCAACGCCGAACTTGATGGGAGCCGCCATTTTATCTTCCCGTTCCATGGTTGTTTTGCGGGCATATTGCCGTGGAAAAACTGGCAAGGCAAACGGGTTTAGGCGGGCCTGGTCGCGAGGATTCGGCCCGAGCCTGCCCTGTCAGAGCGGGATCGGACGAAAAGGTCGCAGCTCGGTCATTTCCCTGTGAAGATCGATGATCCGGCGGACGTCTTCCGCACGCTCGGTCTCACCCAGCTCTCCCGCATACTCGATACGGCGAACCACCGCCGAGGATCGGAACGTCCAATATTGTGCCATGAGCGGGTTGATGAAAAGCTCGCTCCCGCTGGTCCGGTTGGTGGCATGATAGTTACCGAACTCGCCCCGCAGCGCACTTGCGATCGAATTGCAAACAATGCTCGGATGCTGCGGCTGCCTCTGGTTCGCATAATCGACCAGATCGAGGAAGGCATCGACTTCCTTGCTGCCCTGCGACAACGCGAACGCGCCGAGAAACCCGCCATCGCGAATCAGTTGAGCGACGTTCTCCAGAAAAGCGTGATGTGAGACCCCGTGATAGTGATCCACGCCAAAGCCGATCGCCGCCAGCAGCACGTTCTCGCCCGCGGCATGATCGGCAGCCACAAGCGTGACCGCATCCTCAACGACGCTGCCGACACCCGGTTCGTCGCCGAAGACGATGCTGTCTGTGCCGCCATCCACCAGAATAACCGTGTCGATGTCGTGACGATCGATGATCGAGCGATACGCCGCGGCCAGTGGCCGAACGCCGCTCTTCGCAAACGCATAGATTGGCACGAGCTGTTCGCCCCGGGCGAGCCATTCGGCCAGCCATTTCTCCGGGAAGTACGGAATCTCGGCGGCGCTCTGGTCGACGCGCCAAACCGTCTCGCCGACACGCTCACCGCCGCACAGCCACAAGTTCGTGAAAGACAGGCCGGCGAACACAACGTTCTTGCCACGCGCGGTCAAATGCTGCGCAAGCGGAACTCCGGCGAAGACGTCGAAGCCGCCGCCGCAGCCCGCAATGAGCACATTGGTCGCGTGATTCAGCCGTTCAATAAACGGAATCATTTAAAGAGCCGTTTGGTTGACCGCTCATATCACACCTCGGCGCCATAGATCAGCCGCACGATCTCTCAACGCATCGACCGCGCGTTGGGGCGTGAGGTAGTCGATTTCGCCGCGCGTCAGGCCGATATCCCGCAGCTCCCTGTCGCTCAGGCCCTGCAACGCTACCTGCGAATGCCGGCGCCGAAGCGCATCCCAGTATTGCGTGAGCAGGCCGAGGAGGCTTTGCGCCGGTTCGGCCGCCCCGCGCGCGTCTTCCCCTCGCGGGAAGGTGCTGCGCGGCGTTGCAACGGATGCGTTAACGCGCGCCGCAGCCGTCAAGACCTCGTCCATGGCTTCCTTTGCCAACGCGATCGAGCGGTCGAGGCGGAGCACTGCGGCATCGCGCTCGGACTCGGATGTGATGGTCGTCAATTGGGGTGGCATCGCATGCTCCTGCTGTTGAGCCGGCAGGGAGCGTGGCCAAAGAAAAGGCCCCGTCCGATGCCGGCGGGGCCTGGTGGAAAAGATGTCGTCGTATTCCTAGCGCACGACTCCTCCCACGGCCCAGCCGAAGCGGGTCATGTGGTTGCGGTTGACGGTGCGCGAACGTTTAATCATGAGCGACACCTACCACGGCGATCGCGCGAAATCAAGAGATGTACGAATGTTGGTTGCAGCCTGGAGGCGAACTCTTCGCTCCGCTGCAGACTGAATGTCCGAACGGGTCGAGCGCGGGTCTTATCCAGGGTCCTGAGCGTCCGAAGCCGGGCGTCGGAATTCTTCTAGAGCCGCTATCTGCTTCAATGGCGAAAAATCCACTTTCCAGAAATCGAGTTCAAACAATTGTCCGTACTGATCGACGTTCAGCGCGACCGAGACCGGCACCCCATCTGCATCGTCAAATTCGGCCTCGCCAATACACTTGCCGAGACGCCGGTCTTCGCTGCCCACAAAGCGAAGGCTACCCATTCCACCGTCGTTCATGTCTTCCACAAGGTCAAAATGGCCATACGAAGCTGAGGATGGTCCTAGAATGAAGACAACCAAGTCTCGCTCGATGGGGGTCAGCGGGCGTGCCATTTTCTCTCATAGGGACTGAGGGCATGATTATGTCACGCCGCGCTTACGATGTCCGCCTGTGGTCCGCGGTCGAACTTTCACTAAGGCTTGCCGCAGGCCGCCTTAACCGCGCACCAGCGAGACCAGCCAGCGCCGGCCGAACAAAACGAGGATCGTGAGCGCATAGACGGTCGTGCCGCCGACGGCGAGCAGGACCAGCGTCAATTCATCACGGAAATGAATCGAACCTAACAAGGGACCGCCAAAGCGCGCGATCAGCAAGAACGTGGCGGCAAGGATGATGCCAGTCAGCAGGAATTTTGCGAGTGACATCAGCCAGGCGCGATCGAGCACGAGGAAGCCGCGTCGCACGGCGAAGAACAGCACCAGCAGGAGATTGGTCCAGACACCGACAGCCGTCGCCAGCGCGAGGCCGATCTGGGCCAGCGATCCCATCAAGGCGACCTTCAGGGCGACGTTGACGGCGATGCCGGTCAGCGACGCCCGCACGGGCGTCGCCGTATCCTTGCGCGCATAGAAGGTCGCGACCGCGCTGCGGATCAGCACGAAGGGGATCAGGCCGATCGCATAGGCCGCGAGCGTAGCGCCAGCGGCAACCGCATCGGCCTTGGAGAACGCGCCGCGGGCGAACAGCGCGCGCATGATCTCGTCGGGCACGGTGAGGAACGCCGCGACGAACGGGATCGAGAACAGCAGCGTGAAGTCGAAGGCGCGGCGCTGCGCCTTCATCGCGCCCTCGAGGTCGTTGGCCGTGATTCGCCGCGACATCTCCGGCAGCAGCACGGTGCCGATGGCGATGCCGATCACGCCGATCGGGAGCTGGTTGAGGCGGTCGGCGTAATACAGCGCGGACAGCGCGCCCGCGGGCAGGAAGGTCGCGATGATGGTGTCGGCGAACAGCGCGACCTGCGTGCCCATCGAGCCCAGCGTCGCAGGTCCCAACGCCCTAAAGAAGCCGCGCACGTCCTCGTCGAGCTTGAGGGGCGCAAAGCGCGGCAGGCCGCCATGGCGGGCGAGATCGCCGGCGAGCAGGAAATACTGCAGGAAGCCGGAGATGAGCACGCCCCACGCCGCGGCGTGGCCTGCGGTCGGAAACCAGACGGCAACCGCCAGCGTCATCATCATCGCGACGTTGAGGAAGATCGACGCCGCCGCTGCGCTGGCAAAGCGCTGCATCACGTTGAGCATGCCGCCATAGAGCGTCACCAGCGTGATCAGCAGCAGATAAGGAAAAGTGATGCGGGTGAGCTCGATCGCGAGCCTGCGCTGCTCGGCATCCTCGGAAAAGCCCGGCGCCAGGATGCTCATGGCCTGCGGCATGAACAGCCAGGCGACGATCAGCAGCACCACCTGCGAGGCCAGCAGCAGCGTGAAGATGCGGTCGGCGAACAGGTGCGCCGCCGCCTCGCCCTTCTCGCCATGGACATGGGCATAGGCCGGCACCCAGGCGGCGTTGAAGGCGCCCTCCGCGAAGATCGCGCGGAAATGATTGGGCAGCCGCAGCGCCACGAAAAAGGCATCGGCCACGGGGCCGGCGCCGAGGATCGCCGCGAGCATGATGTCGCGGGCAAACCCCGTCAGCCGCGAGAGCAGCGTGTAACCACCGACCGTGAAGATGCGTCCGAGCATGCGCCTGTTTTAGAGCATGGCGCGATTAGGTCTAGGTGGAAGCTGCGTCGGAGGTCCGCTTCTCCCTGCGGGTCGGGCGATAGGACCCGACGCGTTCGCTAGCGTGCTCCGACAGTCGCAACAGCGTCATGGCCGGGCTTGTCCCGGCCATCCACGTCTTCACGCAGCACAAAGAACGTGGATGCCCGGGACAAGCCCGGGCATGACGGCCAGCGCAGCAGAAAGCGCGAGATCAACCCGCCAGCGCGCCCTGCACGGCGGCGATGATTCGTTCCTGGTCGGCTTCGGTCAGATAGGCATGCATGGGCAGGCTGATGACGTCCTGCGACAGGCTCTCGCAACCCGGCAGGCCACCCTCGGCGACCGGATATTGCTTGTAGGCCGTCTGCTGATGCATCGACTTGCCGTAATAGATCGCGGTCGGCACCCCCTGGGCTTTTAGCGCGGCAGCGAAGCCGTCGCGGTCGGTCCCCTTGGGAAGACGGATCGTATACTGCGCCCAGACCGAAGTGTTGCCGGGCGTCAGGCGCGGCACGGTCACGACGTTGCTCAGGCCGCGCGCGTAGCGCTCCGCGACCCTGTTGCGGGCGGCGATCTCGTCGTCGAAAATCTTCAGCTTCTCGATCAGGATCGCGGCCTGCATGGTGTCGAGCCGGCCGGTCAGGCCGAGGCGGACGTTGTCGTATTTATCGACGCCCTGCCCGTGCACGCGGATGCTGCGCAGCGTCGCCGCGAGCTCGTCGTCATCGGTGAAGATCGCGCCGCCGTCGCCGAAGCAGCCGAGCGGCTTGGCCGGGAAGAAGCTGGTGGCGGTGGCGAGCCCGAAAGTGCCGAGCTTGCGGCCCTTGTAGCTCGCGCCAAAGCCTTGCGCAGCGTCATCGAGCACGAACAGGCCTTCGGCCCGAGCGATCTCGGCGATGGCATCGTGATCGGCGGGCTGGCCGAACAGGTCGACCGGAATCACCGCGACCGGCTTGAGGCCGGCCTTGCGGGCGGTCGCGATGCCGCGCTTGAGCGAGTCCGGGCTCATGTTGAAGGTGGTCTCGTCCACATCGACGTAAACCGGCGTTGCGCCGGTCCGCGCCACGGGCGAGGCCGTCGCGATGAAGGTGAAGGACGGACACAGCACGGCATCGCCGGGCCCGACATTCTTCGCCATCATCACCATCAGGATCGCGTCGGTGCCGCTGGCGCAGCCGATGACGTGCTTGGCGCCGCTATAAGCCGCGAGCTGCTTCTCGAGCTCAGCGACTTCGGGGCCATTGACGAACTGGCAATGGTCGAGCACGCGCTTGACCGCGGCATCGAGCGAGGCGCCGAGCCGGCGGCGCTGCGAGGCGACGTCGATGAAGGGAATGGGTTCGGAACGAAGATGCTGGTTCATGGTCTGGCTCTTGGCGCCTTGCTGGTCGTGAGCGGTCGACATGGACGGGGATCAGCCGGCGACGCGGCGCGGGCCCTTGACGGCCGACGACGTCGCTGCGGGCCGTGACGGCGTCTCGAGGCATTGGGTTGCGATCTCGAGGCTGGCGACGCCTTCGTCACCGGTGACTGCCGGCGTCTCGCCGTTGCGCACGGCCTTGAGGAACGCGATCAGCTCGGCGCGGAGCGGCTCGTCATGGCCGACCGGCAGATGCCGCATCGAGTAGCTGCCGTCAGGCTTGAAGCCGAAGCATTCGGTGACCTGGCGCGTCAAGAGATCGCCCATCACGTATTTGCCGCGCGTGGCGACCGTGACGCTGCGCGCCTTGAACGGCGTCAGCCAGTTGGTGTTGATGTGCGCGAGCACGCCGTTGGCGGTGCGGAATTGCAGCAGCGCGATGTCCTCGCGCTCGGCGATCGCGCTCGAGAGCTGCGGCTGCACCTCGACGATGTCGGATTCGGTGAACCAGCGGATCAGGTCGATGTCGTGCACGGCGAGGTCGATGACGACGCCGACATTGGACATGCGCGGCGGGAACGGGCCGACGCGGGTGATCGCGATGGAGAGGATATCTTCGCCTGCGATGGCCTGCTTGACGGCGGCGACCGCCGGATTGAAGCGTTCGACATGGCCGACCATCAGCGTGACGCCGGCCTTCTGCGCGGCAGAGACGATCTCGCGGCCCTCTTCGACCGTGGACGCGATCGGCTTCTCGACCAGGACATGGATATTCTGGGCGATGCAGGCGAGCGCGACCTCGTGATGCAGATGGGTCGGAGCTGCGATGGTGACGGCATCGACGCCGGCGGCGAACAACTGGTCGAGCGTCTCGAAGCTCGGGCAATTGGCAAGTTCCGTCGCACGGGTGCGATGGGCGGGCGAAGGATCGACGACGCCGACGAGGCTCACCCCCGGCAGGCCGCTGAGCACGCGCGCATGGTTGCTGCCCATCACGCCGGCACCAATGACGCCGACGCGCAAGCCGGCCTTTGCCGGTGCAGATCCCTTGGAACTCATGTGAGTAAACCCCGATTCAACGCAAATCCCCGGCGCGCTTCTAGCACGGACGCCACATTTGTGGCGAATGCCACCCTTGCGGCCCGGACACGATTTGATTCAAAAAGTTACACGTTCCCCGGGCCTTAAGCCGAAAAAGATACCGCTTGTCGGGCCCGGGTCGCGTGATTCGGAGCTTGCTGGTTACGACCTTTGGTAGTCGTCTTCAATCCGGATGATGTCGTCCTCCCCGAGATAGCTTCCAGTCTGGACCTCGATGAGTTCCAGCATGATTTTACCGGGGTTCTCCATGCGATGGACCGCGCCCATCGGGATGTAGATCGACTCGTTCTCGTGCACCATCTTCACGGTCTCGTCGACGGTGACCTGCGCCGTGCCGCGCACCACGATCCAGTGCTCGGCGCGATGATGATGCTTCTGCAGCGACAGCCGCCCGCCCGGCTTCACCACGATGCGCTTGACCTGGTGGCGCTCGCCATTGTCGACCGACTGGTAGCTGCCCCAGGGCCGGTGCACCTTGAGATGCTCCTCGGTGACCTTCGGCGCGACCGCCTTCAGCTTGGTGACGAGACGCTTCAGCCCGTTGGCATCCTTCTGGCGCGAGACCAGCACCGCATCCGCGGTCGCGACCACGACGAGATCGTCGACGCCTTCGAGCGCGACCAGCGCCTGGTCGGTGGTGACGTTGCAGTTGCGGGAGTCTTCGAACACGGCGCTGCCATGCGCGGCATTGCCCTGCGCGTCCTTGTCGGACAATTCCCACACCGCGTGCCAGGAGCCGACATCGGACCAGCCGCAGGACACCGGCACGACGGCGGCGCGCGACGTCTTCTCCATCACGGCATAGTCGATCGAGATCGCCTTGGCCGCGCCGAACGCCTCCGGCTCCAGCGTCACGAAGCCGAGATCGCGGCCGGCATTGTTGACCGCATTGGTGATGGCCTCGACGCTTGCCGCGTCGACCTTGCGATATTCGTCGAGCAGGACGCTCGCCGGGAACATGAAGTTGCCGCTGTTCCAGAGATAGCCCGAATTGACGTAGTCGGAGGCCTTCACCGCATCCGGCTTCTCGACGAAGCGCGTGACCGCATGCACCTCGCCGGAGATCACCTCGCCCGGGTTGATGTAGCCGTATTCGGTCGCGGGCCGCTCCGGCTTGACGCCGAAGGTGACGATGCGCCCGGTGCTCGCGGCGGCAAGCCCCTCGCGGCAGGCGGCGACGAAAGCGGCATTGTCCTGCACGACGTGATCGGCCGCGAGCGCGAGCACGATGGCTTCATTGGCGCGGTTCTGCGCGAACACCGCGCCGGCGGCGATCGCGGGACCGGAATCGCGGCGCATCGGCTCGAGGATCACGTCGGCCTCGATGCCGATCTCGGCGAGCTGCTCCAGCACCATGAATCGATAGGACGCGTTGGTGATGACGATGGGCCGGTCGAACAGGGAAGGATCGGAGACGCGCAGCAGCGTGTCCTGGAAGGTCGAGCGCGTGCCGAACAGCGGCAGGAACTGCTTGGGCCGCACCTCGCGCGAAGCCGGCCACAGCCGCGTGCCGGCGCCGCCGCACATGATCAGGGGGATTATGCGTTTGTCCATCGTCATCTCAAACCCTAAAGTAGTCCCGATACCAGGTGACAAAATTATGGACCCCATGCTCGATCGGCGTTGACGGTGCAAAGCCGGTGTCGCGCATCAAATCCTCGACATCCGCGAACGTTTCCAGCACATCTCCCGGCTGCATCGGCAGCAATTCTTTGATCGCCGTCCGGCCCAGCTCGCGCTCCAGAAGACCGACGACGTGCATCAGTTCCTCCGGGCGGTGATTGCCGACATTGTAGAGCTTAAACGGCGCATTTGCGGCAGCCGGATCGTTCGCGGGCACAAGATCGATCAGCTTGGATACTACACGCGTGACATCATCAATATAGGTGAAGTCGCGGCGCATCTGGCCATGGTTAAACAGCCGGATCGGCTTGCCCGCCAGGATGGCGTTCACGAACAGAAACATGGCCATGTCGGGCCGTCCCCATGGCCCGTAAATGGTAAAGAAGCGCAGGCCCGTGACCGGCAGGCGATAGAGATGGCTGTAGGATTGCGCCATCACCTCGTTCGCCTTCTTGGTCGCGGCGTAGAAGCTCACGGGATGATCGGTCCGGTCAGCAACCGCAAATGGCATTTTTGTGTTGGCGCCATAGACGGAAGATGACGATGCGTAGACGAGATGACGACAGCCGTTGTTGCGGCAACCCTCGAGCACGTTGAGAAAGCCAACCAGATTGGAATCGGCATAGGCGTGCGGCTGCTCGATCGAGTAGCGCACGCCGGCCTGCGCCGCCAGATGCACCACTTCGGTGAAACCATGCCGCGCAAACAGCGCCGCCATCGTTTCGCGGTCGGCCAGATCGGCCTCGACGAAGGAGAAACGGGGATCGCCCTGCAGCAGCGCCAGGCGCGCCCGCTTCAGCGCGGGATCGTAATAGGAATTGAGATTGTCGAGCCCGACGACAATGCGGCCCTCGCCGAGGAGCTGCCGGGCGACGTGAAAGCCGATGAAGCCGGCCGCCCCCGTGACCAAAATCGCCTGATCCGTCATCCTGTTCCCTGGATCCCTAGCCCGATCCTGTTTAGCCGCGACGTCGAGGGGGTCGCAATAGGCCCGCCGCGCCCGACGTGAGGCTCCTTTGCGAGGGGACACTTGTACGAGGGCTATTGCAAGATCGGCGCCAAAACCATACCAAAGCGGCCGAATTCGACGCCTCGCGTCGGGTTGCCTCAAATCTTCGCAAACCCTGTCGTGCGGGCGAGATGCGCCGAATCCTGCTTTCTGCGGCCAAAATCCTGATTTCCGTGGCGCTGCTCTATCTGGCGCTGCGCAAGGTCGACCTGACCGAGCTGTTGTCGCGCTTCACCGTGACCAGCCTGTTCTGGATTGGCCTCGCGATCGCGATCACGTTCCTGCAAATCTTCGTCGGCGTGCTGCGCTGGCGCGAGATCAGCGCCGCCTGCGGTGCGCCGCTCGAGCTCGGCCGGGCCATGCGCTACAACGTGATCGGCTCCTTCTTCAACCAGACACTGCCGTCGGCGATCGGCGGCGACGCGGTCCGGCTCTGGCTCGTCGCGCGCGCCGGCGCCGGCTGGCGTGCGGCCACCTACTCGATCTTCGTCGACCGCGCGATCGGCCTGATCGCGCTCGCGGTTCTCATCGTCGGCAGCCTGCCCTGGAGCTACACGCTGATCACCGATGCGCACGGGCGTTCGGCGCTGCTGCTCGTCGACCTCCTGGCGCTCGCCGGCGGCGTCGGCTTCCTGATCTTCGGCGCGCTGAACTGGCGCTGGCTGAAGACGTGGTGGGCCACCCACCACCTTCACGCCTGCGCGGTGATCGCGAACCGCGTGATCTTCAGCCGCAGCCGCGGGCCGGCCATCGCAATCCTCTCCATCCTCGTGCACGTGCTCGCCGTCGTCATCGCCTGGTGCGTGGTGCAGTCGATCGCCGCCCCGGTTGGCTTCAGCGACGTCTTCCTGCTCGTGCCGCCGGTGATGCTGATCACGATGATGCCTATCTCGATCGCGGGCTGGGGCGTGCGCGAGGCCACGATGGGCCTGGCGTTCGGCTTCGCCGGGCTCGCCACCAATGAGGGCGTCAACGTCTCGCTGCTGTATGGCGCGGTGTTCTTCATCGTCGGCGCGGTCGGCGGTCTGGTCTGGATCCTCAGCGCGGAAAAGGCCGCGCAAGGGACGGCGCCGATCGGGGTGCCGGAGTGACGACGTTCGTCGCCGGTCCGGACCTTGCGGCCGGACTGCTGCTGCTCGCGCTCATGCCGGCCGTGCTGGCTGCGCTGATCTCCGCCTGCATCACCTGGCTGAGCATGCCGCTGCTGCAGCGTTATGCGCTGGCGCGTCCGAACGCGCGCTCGTCGCACAAGATCCCGACCCCGCAAGGCGCCGGCATCGCGGTCATCGCAGCCACCTTGCTGGTGGCTGCGCCCTGGGCGGCCTGGGCCACCGGCGCAATTCCCCTGTCCCTGATCGGCTCCGCCCTCGTGATCGCCCTGGTCGGGCTCGTCGACGACATCAGGCCTCTGCCCGTGCTGGTCCGCCTGGTGTTGCAGGCGGCAGCCGTCGCCGCCGTCGTCTTCACGGCACCCGAGAGCGCGCGCATCGTGCCGGCGCTGCCGCTTGCGCTGGAGCGCGGCCTCATCCTGCTCGCCGGAATCTGGTTCGTGAACCTCGTCAACTTCATGGACGGGCTCGACCTGATGACGGCGGCGGAGGTGGTGCCGGTGACGGCCGCGCTCGGTGTGCTCGGCTGGCTCGGCGAGCTATCGCCGTCCGCCGGGCTGCTCGCCACGGCGCTGTGCGGTGCCATGCTCGGCTTTGCCCCGTTCAACCGTCCGCGCGCGATGGTCTTCCTCGGCGATGTCGGCAGCCTGCCGATCGGCCTTCTGCTCGGCTGGTGCCTGCTCGAACTCGCCTGGCACGGACATCCCGCCGCGGCGCTGCTGCTGCCGGCCTATTACCTTGCGGATTCCACCATCACGCTGTGTCGGCGCATCATCAGGCGCGAGCCGTTCTGGTCGGCACACCGCACGCACTTCTATCAACGCGCCACCGACAACGGCTTCGCGGTCCCGCGCGTGATCGGCGACGTGTTCATGCTCAATCTCGTGCTGGCCCTGCTGGCCATCGTCACCGTTCGCGCCGGCTCGACGACGATCACGATCCTGGCCCTGCTGGCCGGCGCTGTCGCCGTCGCCTTCGTGCTGCGGCGCTTCTCCCGCGCTCAGTCCTGCTGATCCGACAGCGCCAGGCGCAATCCCTCGTCGAGGGAAACCTGCGGCTGCCAACCGGTGGCGATCGCCTTGGAGATGTCGAGCTCGAGCGAGCCGATCAGGCTGTCCTGCGTATCCTGCCGGCCCATCGCGCCGAGCAGCGTACCGAGCAGGCCCGGCGGCACGCCGAACAAATGCAGCTTCTTGCCGGATGCCCCGGCGAGCCGCTCGATGAATTCCGGCGTCGACACCTGCTCCCTGTCGGCCACGAGGAAGATCTCGAAATTGCTGACGGGATCGGGGTGACCGAGCCGATGCAGGATGAACGACGCGAGGTTCTGCACGGCAAGGAATGCGCGGTGGTTGCGGATCGAGCCCAGAGGCAGGGGCAGCCCCAGACTGACCGCGCGCGTCAGCAGCGCGAAATTGCCCTTGGCGCCCGCGCCATAGACCAGCGGCGGCCGGATCACCGAGATCTTCATGCCGTTGTCGCGCGCCAGCGTTCTCAAGCCGGCCTCGGCCGCGGCCTTGGACATGCCGTAAAGGCCGCGCGGCGTCAGGATGTCGTTCTCGCTGAACGCGACGCGGCCCTCGTTGCTGCGGCCGTGCACGAGCACGGTGCTGACGAAGATGAACTGGCGCACGCCGGCGGCGGCGGCACTGCGTGCCAGTTGCAGCGTGCCGGCGATGTTGACGTTGCGGTAGAGCTGGACCGCATGCTCCTCGTTCTTGTGGTGGACGCGCGCGGCAAGATGGACGACGGCGTCCACCCCCTCCAGCGCGGCGCGCCAATCGGTCTCGGGACCGATCGTCTCGATCACGACCTCGTCGCCGACGCCTTGCGGCGTGCGGACCGCGCGGCGGACCGACCAGCCCGCGCGCACGAGCGCGGGCACGACATGGCGGCCGACGAAGCCGCTCGCTCCCGTCACCAGCACGACCGGTTTCTTCTCGCTCATCGTTGCTCCGCCAGGTCCGGGTTGTGCAACAATTCGTCGACCAGCGCCGCATAGGCGTTCATGGCGGTCGTCCTGTCGAACCGCGCCGCGGTCTTCACGGCGCGGGCCGCGAGGCTGCCGTCGTCGCAACGCGATGCCGCGCGGATCGTCGCCGCGAGCTCGTCGGCGCGGCCCGGCGCCACCACCCAGCCGAGCCCGTGCTCCACCACGGTCAGCGCCGCCTCGGCCTCCTGCTCGGACACCAGCACCACGGGGCGGCCGACCGCCAGCAGATTGTAGAACCGGCTCGGCACCGACACCCCCGCAACGTCCTTGCGGTACGGAATGATCCACAGATCAGCCGATGCCAGAAACGCCTCGAGCTCGAAATCCTCGACCCGCCCGACAAAGGAGACATTGGAAAGGTTCGCCGCCGCCTGCAATTGCTTCAGCCGTTCGAAACCGATGCCCCAGCCCGACAGCAGGAAGTGAATGTCCGTGTCGTCCTTCAGCAAGCGAGCCGCCTCGAACACGATCTCGGGATCATGGGTGAAGCCGAGATTGCCCGAGAGGCCGACGATGTAGCGCGCGGAGACATTCTTGCGGAACGGATTGTCCGGCGCAACCGGCCGCGGCGCGGGCACGAGCGTTGCCCAGTTCGGGATGAAGCGGATCTTGCTCCGCGTCATGCCGGAATAGCTCAGCAGCGGCCGCTCCGCGTCGCGGCCGATGGTGATGACGGCATTGAGCGCGCGGAACATCAGGCTGTTGGCCGCCCGCATCGTCCGCGTCACGAGCGAGCGAGGCTTCAGCAGGCCCGCCATCACCAGCACGTCGGGGAAGAGGTCGTGCATGATCAGCGCCGAGCGCGCGCCCCTCAGCCTCGCCGCCGCCGCCACCGCGTAAGGCAGCATGAACGGCGCGGTGACCGTGAGCACGACGTCTCCCCGCCTCAATTGCCGCATCAAGGCGAAGAACGTGCGCGCCGCGAACAGCAGCTCGGACATCGCGCGCCGCACCAGCGCCGCCTTGCCCGACATGTGGTTCCTGATCGCAACCACGCGCGGCTTGCCGGGACCGGTCTGCGAGGGAGGCAACGCACCCGGCCAGCCCGAGAGCACCACCACCTCGTGCTCGCTGGCGAGACGGCAGGCGATTTCGGCCATGATCGCCGCCGTCGTGCTGCTGTCCGGCGGATAATGCTGGCTCGCGACGACGATCTTGCCGGCGATCCTGTCTTGGGGCTGCATGGTCAGGCCGCGGTCGACCCGAATTCGGGCACCGCATCCTTCAGGATGGTCCTGATGGTGGCGCGATCGTCGCGCGCGACCGCCTGCTCCAGCGCCGTGATCCATTTGCGCAGCGTCTGCATCGGCGGCTCGTTCGGCTGCGCCGCCATGATGCCGGCAACGCCGATCTCGCGGGTCGGCTCCTCGGAGGCGAACAGGATCTCGTGCAGGCGCTCGCCGGGCCGCATCCCGGTGAAGACGATCTCGATGTCGTGGCCGGGCTGCAGGCCCGAGAGGCGGATCATGCGCTCGGCGAGATCGACGATCTTCACCGGCTGGCCCATGTTGAGCACATAGACCGCAACATCGGGACGCTGCGTTCCAAGCGCATGCGTCGCCGCGGTGATGACGAGATCGCAGGCCTCGCGAATGGTCATGAAGTAGCGGACCATGTCGGGATGCGTCACCGTCACCGGACCGCCGGCCTCGATCTGCGCCTTGAATTTCGGGACCACCGACCCGTTCGAGGCGAGAACGTTGCCGAACCGGACCGAGATCAGGCGCATCGGCGGCCTGGCTCCGTGCGGCCCGCAGGTGAGGTCGTGATCCAGCGCCTGGCAGTACATCTCGGCAAAGCGCTTGGTCAGGCCGAGCATCGACACCGGCTCGATCGCCTTGTCGGTCGAAATCATCACCATGGCTTCGGCGCCGGCGGCAACCGCGGCATCCGCCACGTTGATGGAGCCGAAGATGTTGGTCTTGACGCCCTCGCTCCAGTCGCGCTCGAGGATCGGCACGTGCTTGAGCGCGGCGGCGTGGAACACGATGTCCGGCTTGAATTCGTTCATCAGGCGGGTGATGCGCTCGCGGTCGCGAATGTCGGCAATCCGCCCCTCGATCGCGGCCGCCGTGTCCCGCGCGGCGAGCGCCTCGGTGATCGCGTAGAGCGCCGGCTCGGAATTCTCCACGATCAGAAGCCGCGCGGCGCCGAAGGCGACGACGCGCTCGCAAATCTCGGAACCGATCGAGCCGCCGCCGCCGGTGACGATCACCGCCTTGCCGTTGATCAGGGCTTCCAGGCGGGCATAGTCGATCGTCTCGCTCGGCCGCAGCAGCAGGTCCTCGACCGCGACGGCCGTGAGCCGCGGCGTGTCGCCGCTTTCCAGCGACGGCATGCGGTTGACGATCACGCCCAATTTGCGCGCCCGCATCAGGATCGATTCCGGATGCGCCTCCGGATCGAACGCCGACGGCGTCATGACGAGGCGCGCGATCGCCTTGTTGCGTTTGGCGAAGTCGGCGATGACGTCCTCGATGTCGTCGATGCCGCCCAGCACCGGCACGTTGCGGATGAACTGGCCGCGGTCCGAGCTCGATGGCGACAGCACGCCGACCGGCCAGATGCGCTTGATCGCCCCGCTCTCGATGCCGCGCAGCAGCACCTCGGCATCCGCGGCGCGGCCGATCAGCAGCGTCGGCGCGGCATCCCCGCCCCTCGCGTGACGCCGCACCCGCGTATAGCGGAAGTAGCGGTAGGCCATGCGCAGCGCGCTGAGGAAGGAGATCTCGAGGAACCAGTAGAGGACGATCGTCACCTTGCCGAGAAAGAAGGCACCGCGGACGTTGGGGGCGACGAAGATGTAGTCGAGCACGAGCAGGGCGACCGTCAGCACGGTCGCGACGCGGATGATGTTCAGCGCGTCAGGCAGCGAGATGAAGCGCCACTTCGTCGTGGTCAGATTGAAGATGAAGAACACGACCACGCTGAAGGCGAGGAAGTAGGGCAGGATCTGGAACAGCAGCGGCAAGCGGTCGAAGAAGCCGTCGCCACCCTCGAATCGCAGATAGAAGGCGGCAAAAAGCGCCGCCGTGGTCGCCAGCAGGTCGTGGAGCGCGATCAGGAAATTGCGCAAGTTGAGATGCGAAAGACGCGTCATCCGCCGACCGATGAAAACCCAGTTAGGTGCAACCTGACCGCGCTGATAGCCCATCTGGACCAGACTTGCCAGCCGCGCGGCCGCTCAGGAACCGGCTTCCCCCATCTTCGCCCGCGGCTGTTGTGCCCGGAGCACCATGCCGCCGGCGACGCCGACGCCGATGACGTACATCCAGCCCTCGTGGAAATCGAACAGATGGGAATTGAACAGCGAGGTGAAGACGTTCTGCACCACCACCAGGAGCCCGATCCAGTTCGCGAGCCCCTCGCCGCGAAATAGCAGCAGATGCAGAATCCAGATGGCGTAGAGAACGGCGACGCCGACCGCGCCCCATTGTACGGCGACGTTGAGCGTCTGGTTGTGCGGGTTGCCGATCACCTCGGCGGACGCCTGGTACTGCCCCCCGGGCGTCGCGACGCGTTCGAACAATCCACGCGTCGAACCGGTGCCATGCCCTATGATCGGCGCCTGCGCGAAGAAGCCGAGCGACTTCCGCCAGAATTCGAGCCGCAGGCCGAGCGAGGTCGGCTCGCCCCTTTCGACATAGCGCGTGTAGTCGTCGGAGAACCTCTCGGCCGTATGCCGCAAATGCGGCGAGGCCTGCCAGGCGAGAACGGCGACGGCGAGCAAACCGGCCGTGATGAGCGCGATGCTGCGCCATTTCAGATGAACCAGCGCGAACACGCCGAACATGATCGGAACGGTGACGAGCGCGGTGCGCGACACCACCACGAACGTCATGTTGACGAAGAAGCCGAGCGCCAGCGCCGTCAGCAGGGTGGCGAACCAGTATCGCTTCTCGCGCAGCAGCGTCACGATCGGATAGGCGAGCGCGACCGCGCAGAGCGCGAATTCCTGGCTCTGGTCGATGTAGTTCTTGACGAAAATGCCGCGTTCGGCCGGATCGGTCTTGAGCGCGAGGTTCGGGTAGAATGCGACCAGCCACGACATCACCGACAACAGGGCGCAGGACACCAGGAAGGCGATGAAGATCCAGCGGCCGCGCGGCGACCGCTCGAAATGATAGAGCAGGACCGGCAGCACCAGCAGCTTGATGGTCGGATTGATCGCGTAGGAGCGCGCGCCCCAAGGCGCGTCCGACCAGAGCGTTCCCACCAGCGCGAGCACGACCAGTGCAATCGGAGCCAGACAGATTGGACGTTTCAAGGATTGCAGGAAGGCACGGACGTCGAGGAACGGCACCATGCAGAGCAGCATCAGCGCGTTGAATATCCCTGCAAGCGAGGTCGACCAGGGCAGCGAGGCCGCGGTCAGAACCGCGAAGATATCGACGGTCTCGCTCCAGGCGGCCGGGCTGCGCAGACGGCGAAGCAACATTTGGCCGGTCGTCTCGCGTGCGAGCGCCGTCACTTGCCGCCCCCCCGGGCGCGGTGCACCAGCGCCGTCGTGCTGAAGCCCTGGAGGATGTCGACCAGCACGACCACCCCGCCCGCCTCCTCGACGATCTCGTGGCCGACCACTTGCTCGCGGGTATAGTCGCCGCCCTTCACCAGCACGCCGGGCTTGACGCGCCTGATCAGGTCGATCGGCGTGTCCTCTTCGAAGATGACGACGAGATCGACGGCCTCGAGCGCGGCGAGCACCTCGGCTCGCGCCCGTTCGTCCTGGACCGGCCGCTCGGCGCCCTTCAGCCGCCGCACCGAGCCGTCGCTGTTGAGCCCCACGATCAGGCGGTCGCAGGCGGCGCGCGCCGCGGTCAGCACCTTGACGTGGCCGGGATGCAGGATGTCGAAACAGCCATTAGTGAAGCCGACGCGCAGGTCCTGCCTTCTCCAATCGGCGAGCTGCGCGTCGAGCGCGGCCGGATCGAGCACGATCTTCTCTTCGGCCGCGAGCGTGGCATGCGGCAGGATCTTTCGGCGCAGCTCGGCCGCGCTCACGTTGGCGGTGCCTTGCTTGCCGACGGCGACGGCGGCAGCGGCGTTGGCGATGCGCAGCGCCGTGTTCCAGTCTGCGCCGGTCGCAAGCGAGACCGCGAGCGCGGCGGCGACGGTGTCACCGGCGCCGGAGACATCGCGCACCTTCACCGGGACTGCCGGAACGTGAACGGCCTCGCCGCCCCGCGGCACCAGCGTCATGCCGTGCTCGCCCTGCGTGACCAGGATCGCCTCGCAGTCGGCGAGCCGCATCACGTCCTCGCTGGCATCGACGATGCTCTGCGGCGTGTCGGCGCGGCTGCGCGTCGCTTCCGAGAATTCCTTGCGGTTGGGCGTGAGCAGCGTGGCGCCGCGATAGATCGCCCAGTTCAGGCTCTTGGGGTCGACGATCACGGGCTTGCCGAGCTTTTTCGCGGCGTCGATGGTGTGGCGGATGACGCGCGCCGTCAGCACGCCCTTGGCGTAGTCCGACAGCAGCACGATGTCGGCGCGCGCGATCTGCGGCAGGATCGCCTCGATCAGCCTGGTCTCGATGTCGTCCGATGCAGGCGCCGCCTGCTCCCAATCCGCGCGCAGCATGTGCGTTGAAAAATGCTCGGAGACGAAACGGACCTTTCGCGTGGTCGGCCGCGACGGATCGCACACCAGCACGCTTTCTATTCCGGCCTGCTCGCCAAGCGCCGAGGCGAGCCGCTTGCCCGCATCGTCATCGCCGACGAGGCCGACGAAGATGCAGCGCGCGCCGAGAGAGGCGACATTGCGCGCGACGTTGCCGGCGCCGCCGATATGGATCTCGCTGCGCTGCGCGGCGATGACCGGCGTCGGCGCTTCCGGCGAGATCCGCGACACCTCGCCATAGACGAACTCGTCCAGCATGATGTCGCCGATGCACAGCACCGTGCGGCCTGAGATGGCTTTCGCGAGGGCGTCGAAATCGAGAATGGGCGTCGGCATGGTCAAGGGGCCTCAGCGGAAACGGTCAGGCCGGTCGAGATAGTCCCCGACATAGGCTTTCACGGCATCCTCGAGCGTCGTGAAGCCGCCGTTATAACCGGCGCGGTGGAGGCGATCGACCTCGCTCTGGGTAAAGTATTGGTAGGCCCCGCGGATCTGCTCGGGCATGTCGATATATTCGATGTTGGGCCTGGCGCCGAGCGCCGCATAGGCCGCCAGCATCAGATCCCTGAAGCTGCGCGCCTTGCCGGTCCCGACATTGAAAAGGCCAGACACCGACGGCGTCGCCAGCAGCCACATGATCACGCGCACGACGTCGTCGACATAGATGAAATCGCGACGCTGGTCGCCGTCGGCGATGCCCTCGCGATGCGACTTGAACAATTGCACGACGCGGCCGGCCTTGACGTCGTCGAAGCGGCGCGCCAGCACGCTCATCATCGAGCCCTTGTGGTATTCGTTGGGGCCGAACACGTTGAAGAATTTCAGGCCCACACATTGCGGCGGCAACGGATCGCCGTTCGCGAGGCGCCCGGCGACCGCAAGGTCGAACATGTGCTTGCTCCAGCCGTAGAGATTCATCGGCCGAAGCTTCTTCAATGCGGCAAGCGAGGCGTCGTCGTCGAAACCGGTCTCGCCATCGCCATAGGTCGCCGCCGAGGAGGCATAGATGAACGGCACGGCGCTCGCCGTGCACCAGTCGAGCAGGCGCGTCGACAGGCGGAAATTGGTCTCGAACACGAGGTCGCCGTCGGTCGCGGTGGTCGCCGAAATCGCACCGAGATGGATCACGGCGTCCAGCTTGCGGTCCTTCAGCCAGTCCATCAGCTCGGCCGGCGGGACGATGTCCACAAGCTGGCGCTTGGCGAGATTCCGCCACTTGCCCTCGTTGCCGAGAAAATCGCAAACGACGACGTCGCTGCGGCCGGCGTCATTGAGCGCGGCCACGACATTCGACCCGATAAAACCGGCCCCGCCGGTCACCAGCAACATTCCGAAATCCCTGCCCGATTTTTTGCGACCCGGTCCTGCCGTAGCGCATGAGCCGCCAAAGTGTAAGCGGTTTTGGGATTGGGCGGTCTGCCGGCTTTACCTGCCGGCCCGGAGCGGCTACCGAACCGCCTCAATCAGATCGCCCGGCCCCATTTAACGAATGAACCGAGATTCGACACTTAGCGGAGATGCAGAGCGGAGCGACACGCGCCCGATTCTGATCATTCCCTACATGTGGATCGGCGACTTCGTCCGGAATCACACAGTGGTCCGGGTCCTGAAGGAGCGCTGGCCCAACCGGCCCGTCGATCTCCTGACCACCTCCCTCTGCGCCCCGCTGGTGGATTACATGCCGGGCGTGCGTCAGGCCATCGTCTGGGACCTGCCGCGCGGCCGGCTAGCCGTTGGCCGCCAGCTGGCCTTGGCGAAGCTCCTGCGGAAGGGGAACTACGGCACGGCCCTGGTGCTGCCGCGGACCTGGAAGGCGGCCATCGCGCCCGCACTGGCGGGTATCCCCGAACGGGTCGGCTTTGTCGGCGAGTTCCGTTTCGGCCTGCTCAACCGCTGGCGCTGGGGCGAGAAGAAGCTGCCGCGCTTCATCGACAAGAACGCCGCCCTGGCCCAGCCCGACGGCGCTCCCCTGCCCCCGGAATGGCCGGTGCCGCAATTGCGCGTTCAGCCCGAGGACATCGTCCGCTGGCGCCAGGCCAACGGCCTCGGCGCGGGAGCCGCGGTGGCGCTCGCCCCCGGCTCGGTCGGCGTCTCCAAGCGCTGGACGTCCTATCCGGAGGCAGCCCGCCTGCTGGTCGAGCGCGGGCTCGAAGTCTGGGTGGTCGGCGGCCCCGGCGAAAAGGGCCTTGCCCAGGAGATCGTCGCCGCCGGCGGCCCGGGGACCGCTGGCGGGCCGGGGACCGCTGGCGGCCCTGGGGTGCGTGACCTCACCGGCAACGATTTGCGCAACGGCGTGCTGGCCATGGCCGCGGCCGGCGTCGCGATCTCCAACGATTCCGGACTGATGCACATCGCAGCCGCCCTCGGCACGCCCACCATGGGCATCTTCGGCCCGACCAGCCCCTATCTCTGGGCCCCGCTCAACGGCCTCGCCGCGACCGTGGTGCAGGACAAGGAAAAGCTGTCCTGCCAGCCCTGCCAGAGCACGATCTGCAAGATGAACGACCACCGCTGCATGCGGAACATCACGGCGAGCGAGGTGGTGGGGATCGCGCGGCGCGTGCTGGAGGAAGCGCGGGCGACGACGTGAGCGCGTGCTCCGCGGAAGGCGGAGCCGATGGAGTCAAGCGTGGGCGCGCGTCAGCTCATAGCGAGCCGTCAGGGCATCGATGGGAATGCCCCATTCCCTGCTGATGATCCGGATCATCTCGAGAGTCAGTGGACGGACGCGATTCAAAATCTCGGACGCCCGGTTGCGACCAATCAGAGCCGCCAATTCCGACTGCGACCGTCCCATCGACTCGATTGCAAAATGGAGAACGTCGACTGGATCGCCACTCCTGGTCGCGAAGTGATTGTCTTCGTATTCCTTGATGAGTGACGACAAGACTTCGAAGCGATCACCATCAGGCGTGCCAAGCGCCGGCTCAGCCTCGAAATAGCGGGACACTTCGCCGATCGCCCAATCGTAATCCTGTTCATTGCGAAGAGGCCTTACGTCCATCATCACACGGTCTCCGCGTCTATTCCGTCATACTCTTCGTGCGTACCGACAAACTTGATCAGAGCTGTTTTGAACGTGTAGGAGAAATGAACCACGAGGCGATACTTGTTGCCGCCTATGTCGAAGATGGCTCTGTTGTCGCCGACGAAGTCCACGTTGTTGCCGAACGCCTTTTTAAGATCAGCCGGGCCGTTCCAATCGCCCTTGGACACGATTTCATACCAAGTCCCCAAAGGGGTCCGCGCCTTGGGGTAGCGCTCCCAGAACAGCTTCAGGGCCTTTCTGGCGATGACGTTCATTGTCATAACATGCTCCCATAATGGGATCAATATAATTCCCGTGCCGGGAACAAGTCGAATGACTTCAAGAGGTCTGCAGCCGATCCCCTCGTCGCCAAGCCGTTGATTTCGTTGAGCCCGGCTACTTTGCATGGGGTTGTTTTGCGATCTTTAATCCGCCCGAGCGACGACGGGCTCAGAGCAAGGGCCGATAAGCCTCGCCGATCCGCGCCGCTTCGGCATCGAGACTGAATTTTTCCAGCACCCGCGCCCGCCCCCTCTCGCCCATCGCCGTTGCGGCGGCGACGTCGCGCATCAGCGGCTCCAATGCAGCCGCCAGCGCATCGGCATCGCCCGTCGGGATCAGCACACCCGTCACGCCATCCTCGACCACGAGCTCGGCTGCGCCGGCGCGTGAGGCAACGAGGGCACTGCCCGCCGCCATCGCCTCGATCAGCGTGAGGCCAAAGCCCTCGTTGCGTGAGGTGAAGGCATAGATCGTCAGGCGCTGATACCAGCGCTGCACCGCTTCGATTTCCAGCTCGCCGGTGATGACGATGCGCGATTGCAGGCCGGCGGCCTCGATCCGCTTTTTCAGATCGTTGGCAAACGGCGTCTGCTCGGCGGTGACCTGTCCGACGATGACAGCGGTGAAATCCGGATGGCGCGGCAACAGGCGGCACATCGCATCGACGAACACATCGGTGCCCTTCTGCGCACGCACGCGGCCGAAACAGCCGATGGCGTAGCGGCCGGGCAGCGCGGCTTCCGCGAACGCAGCGGCGCGATCTATCGGCGACGCATAGACATCGGTGTCGACGCCATGCGGGATCACGGTTGCCTTCACCTTCAGGAACGAGGCCGAGAGATCCGACGTCGCGATGATCGCGTCCATGCGCCGGATCAGCCAGCGCGTGATCCATGAGTGATGCCGCTGAGCCGCCGAGGTGAACACCAGCTTGAGCGGCCAGCCGAGCGCGCGCAGCACGACGCCCGCGATCATCTCGTTGTTGCGCCGCGCGTGCCAGATCAGCGGCGCCTTGCGCCGCCACAGCTTCAGCAAATCCGCAACACTCAGGCGCGCGATCCCCGCCGGCGCGTCCGAGCCGAACCAGGCGGCGCGATATAGTTTCGCCAGCCGCGGCGCCACCATCCGGTTGGTCGCTGTGACCCCGGAATAGCGCCTGTGCAGATTTGGCACGATCACGTCGAGATCGCCGGGGAAATTGGCCACGTCACGCTCCGTTTGACAGGCCCCCTATACGCAACATTAAGCATAGTGACCAGTTCAGGGCTGCCGATACCCCCTCTTCACCACGCAAGCGTTAGCTTTGCGCGTTGATCGAAGACGGGTGAGATCATGACTGTGCTAGTCACCGGCGGCGCCGGTTATATCGGAAGTCACACGGTTCTCGCGCTGGCGGAAGCCGGCGAGGACGTCGTCGTGATCGACGATCTCTCGACCGGTTTCTCCGCCTATCTGCCCGAGGGCGTGCCGCTGTTCATCGGGGACGCCGGCGACGAGAATCTGCTCGAGGGCGTGATCGCCCAGCACAACATCGAGAGCATCATCCATTTCGCGGGCTCGGTCGTCGTGCCGGACTCGATGCGAGATCCGCTCGGATACTACCGCAACAATTTCACGACCGCGCGCAACCTGCTCAACGTGGCGGTCAAGCGCGGCATCAATCGCTTCATCTTCTCCTCGACCGCCGCCGTCTACGGCAATCCGGACATGGTGCCGGTGCCCGAGCAGGCGCCGACGCGGCCGCTGTCGCCGTACGGCTCGTCGAAGCTGATGACCGAGATCATGCTGCACGACGTCGCCGCCGCCTACGGCATGCAGTACGTCACCTTGCGCTATTTCAACGTGGCCGGCGCCGATCCGCAGGCGCGCATCGGGCTTGCCACCGTCGGCGCCACGCATCTGCTCAAGATCGCGGTGGAAGCCGCCACCGGCCAGCGCGCCAAGATCGACGTGTTCGGCACCGACTATCCGACCCCCGACGGCAGCTGCATCCGCGACTTCATCCACGTCACCGACCTCTCGCAGGCGCACCGTTCGGCCCTCGCCTATTTGCGTAATGGCGGCGCCTCGACGACGCTGAATTGCGGCTATGGCCGCGGCTATTCGGTGCTCGAGACCATCGACGCCGTGCGCCGTGTCTCGGGCCGCAGCTTCGCCGTGCAATACGCGCCGCGCCGGCCGGGCGACATCATGACCATGGTCGCCGACACCAGCCGCATCCGCGGCCTGCTCGACTGGCGGCCGCAATACGAGGACCTCGAGACCATCGCCGCCCACGCGCTGGCGTGGGAGGACAAGCTGTTCCACGAGCGCCATGGCGAGCTCCGCCACGCCGCCTCGGCCTAGATTCCCTTCCGACGCAAGCCCTTAATTGGGCTTGAAAAACCGCAGCTGAGCGGGCACAGAGGCCCATCGATCCCTGACGCGCGGGCAGGCTTTGTCCTGCGCCGTCAATGGACCCCGGATGGCTCAGTTTCCAAAGAAAATCACCGACGATCCCTATGCGGCCGCGACCCTGGTTCGCCGCCTCGTCACGGAACAGGGCGTCGTCTACTGGCGGCGCTACCTCGTTGCCTTCGCGCTGATGGCGGCAGCCGCAGGCGCAACCGCGGGCGCGACCTACGTGCTCGGCCAGGTTATCAACCAGGCCTATGTCGACAAGAACATCCCGGGCATCGCGATGTTCTCGGGCATCACGGTGCTCCTGCTCTTCATCAAGGGCGTGGCGACCTACGGCCACATGGTGATCCTGACCAAGATCTCGAACGCGATCCTCGCCACCAACCAGCGCCAGCTGTTCGCGAAACTGATGCGCGAGAGCGTCGGCTTCTTCTCCGAGCGCCATTCGTCTGAGTTCCTCGCGCGGCTGACGGCCGGCGCCAAGTCGATCACCGACGTGCTCAACATGCTGGTCAACGCCATCGGGCGCGACCTGTTGATGCTGCTCGCCATGATCGGCGTGATGGTGTGGCAGGATCCGCTGATGTCGTTCATCGGCCTCGTCGCGGTGCCGCCGGCGATGCTGGTGCTGCGCAAGCTGGTCAAGCGCATCAAGGGCCTTGCCTTCAACCAGTTCACCGGCACCGCCGACATCATGGAGACGATGCAGGAATCGCTGCAGGGCATCCGCACGGTCAAGGCGTTCACGCTGGAAGAGACCATGCAGAAGCGCATCGACGAGAACATCGCGATCGTCGAGCGCAACGCCAACAAGATGGCGCGCGTCGCCAACCGCTCCAACCCGCTGATGGAGATGCTCGGCGGCTTCGCGGTCGCAGGCTGCCTGATGTATGGCGGCTACAGCGTGGTCGCGCTGAACGCCACGCCCGGCGCGTTCTTCTCGTTCATGACCGCGTTCCTGATGGCGACCGAGCCGGCCAAGCGGCTGGCCCGGCTCAACATCGACCTCAACAGCCAGCTCGTCGGCGCGCGCATGCTGCTCGAAATCATCGACAGCCCGGCCAGTGAGCACTCCGACGACGACAAGCCGGCGCTGAAGCTCACCGACGCGCGCATCGAGCTGCGCGACGTCAGCTTCTCCTACCGCACCGGCGAGACCGTGCTGAACCGCATGAGCTTCACGGCCGAACCGGGCAAGGTCACCGCGCTGGTGGGCCCCTCCGGCGGCGGCAAGTCGACCGTGCTGGCCCTGCTGTTGCGTTTCCATGAGGTGACGCAGGGCGACATCGTGATCGACGGCCAGTCGATCGGCGCGGTCTCGCGCAAATCGCTGCGGTCGCAGACCGCCTATGTCGGCCAGGACGTCTATCTGTTCCGCGACACCATCCGCAGCAACATCGCATTCGGCAAGCCGGGCGCGAGCGAGAACGAGATCATCGAGGCGGCGAAAGCGGCCTGCGCGCATGATTTCATCATGAGCTTCCCGCTCGGCTATGACACGCCGGTCGGCGAGCATGGCACGCAGCTCTCCGGCGGCCAGCGCCAGCGCATTGCGGTGGCGCGCGCGCTGATCAAGAACGCACCGGTCATCCTGCTGGACGAAGCCACCGCCGCACTGGACTCGGAGTCCGAGCGGCAGGTGCAGGAAGCGATCGAGCATCTCTGCCAGAATCGCACCACCATCGTGATCGCGCATCGCCTGCACACCATCATGCACGCGGACAGCATCCTGGTGGTCGAGGGCGGCGAGATCGTCGAGCAGGGCCGGCACGACGATCTGCTGCGCCGCGGCGGGCGCTATGCCTCGTTCTTCCGCCTGCAACACCATGTTTCCGGCGCTCTGGCGCCGATCAGCGCAACCGCCTAGAGTTCCTCGTCAACCTCAAGAGCCGCGAGACCCGCATGAACGCCGCCTCCTACGTCATCCCGCTTCCGCCCCAGGCTTCGCTTCCCGTCGTCGGAGAAAGCGGCCGCTTTCCGGTGCGCCGCATCTGGTGCGTCGGCCGCAACTATCTCGAGCACATCCGCGAGATGGGCAATGACGAGCGTGCCCCGCCGTTCTTCTTCGCCAAGCACGCCGACATGCTGGTGCCCGACGGCGCCACCATTCCCTATCCGCCGCTGACCAAGGATCTGCATCACGAGGTCGAGCTGATCGTCGCGATGAAGAGCGGCGGGCTCAACATCTCCGCCGACAAGGCGCTCGACCACGTCTACGGCTACGCCGTCGGCATCGACCTCACCCGCCGCGACCTCCAGATCGCCTCTCGCAAGAAGGAGCGCCCCTGGGAGATCGGCAAGTCGTTCGACGGCTCGGCCCCCTGCTCCGCGGTGCAGCCGGCCTCCAAGATCGGCCATCCCGCCAAGGGCAAGATCTGGCTCACCGTCAACGGCAAGGAAGCCCAGAAGGGCGACCTCACCGAGCTGATCTGGAATGTGCCCGAGATCATCTGGCAGCTCTCCCAGCAGGTGAAGCTCGCCGCCGGCGACATCATCATGACCGGCACCCCCGCCGGCGTGTCGCAGCTCCAGCCCGGCGACAAGCTCGAATGCGGCATCGATGGCGTCGGCACGCTGAAGGTCAGCATCGGCCAGCCGGAATAGGTTCGAAGCGTATGGCGGATTAGCGAAAGCGTAATCCGCCACCTTCGCGCGGCAATCGGCGATGTCGATTGTTGCTCAAGCAGTACGGCGGATTACGCTTCGCTAATCCGCCCTACAAGCTACCAGGCCTTCACCGGCCGATTGGCGTGAGACGCCTGCGGCACACCGCGATTGAGCGACATGTGCGAATGCACGCACAGCCAGCTATCGCCGCTCTTCGAAAACACCATCGTCGCTCGCCCCGGACGCGCGAACGTGCTGCCATCGGGATGATAGCCCGTGCTCGTCCACGGCGCGATCACCGTCGCCATCGTGCCGTCGGGGGATGCCAGGATCGAGGCCTGATCGAGCACGAAGCGGAAGTCGGCCGTCTTCGGCCAGACATTGTCCCATTGCGTCGTGACCCACTGGTCGAGACCGGGGATGACGTCGTTATGCGTGCCGAAGGCCAGCACGTCGGGGTGGAAGAGCGGCCGCGCCGAGGCGTAGTCGACGTCGCGGACATAGCCCGCGAAGGTGTCGAGCCAGGCTAGGAAGAACTTGGCGATCTCGGCATTCGCGGCTGGCAAGGAGGCCATCACCTGCTCCAAATTGGGCAATTCATCACGGCGATCTTTGTTGCCATGAGCCGGACCATCCAGCAAGATTTGCACTCCGGGATCACTCGATCGCGATAGGGATAACTCGCAGCCGGGTCCGATGCTTCGACATCGGCTGGCGCGACTTGATGGAGCCAGATTCATGAACCGCCTCCTTCTGCTTGCGGCCTCCCTCTTCCTCACCTTTAGCGCAGCCAGCGCACAATCCGGCCAACCCTATGCTGGGCTTGAAGGGCGCCCCATCAAGACGCTGTCGCAGCAGCAGATCGACGATCTTCGCGCCGGGCGCGGGATGGGCTTGGCTCTCGCTGCGGAGCTCAATGGATATCCGGGTCCCAGCCACGTGCTCGAGCTTGGTGATCGTCTCGACTTGACCGCCGATCAGCGCGTCGAGGTCCGGCGGCTGTTCGATGCCATGAAACAGGAAACCGTTCCGCTGGGTCACAAGCTCGTCGAACAAGAGAGAGCGCTGGAAGATCTTTTCTCCTCCCGCGCGATCACATCGGAAGCGCTCAAGACGAGTATTGCGGCCATTGCCGAAACGCAGGCGCAGCTCCGCGAGAGCCACCTCAAATATCATCTGTCGACCGCTGCCCTACTCGATCAGGGCCAGATGCAGCGATACGCGGAACTACGCGGCTATCAGAACCAGAGCCCCGACACCCCCGCAGGTCACAAGCACCATCACTAGGCGGGGCCTGCCGCCTGGTCCGGCGTCGACAGGATCGGACGATCACTGCAGACTCGCAATCCCCCTTACGAGATCACGCAAGGCGGACCATATTCAATGGCCTCCCGGCGCTTTCAGATTCAACTCACCGCCGACCACACGATCAGCCCGAGAATCGGCGCCGTCAGCGAATATTTCAGCGTGTAGTAGACGTTGCGATTCCACTCCTTGACCTTGCGGCTGCCGAGGTGGATCTCGTAGAGCTTGCCGAACACCTTGTTGAGGACGCCGACATTCTCGCCCTCCACGTTCTGGGTCGCCGACGCCTTGACGATGTGATGGCTGACCCAGCGGTTGATCGCGGTCATGAAGCCGTACTTCATCGGGCGCTCGACGTCGCAGAACAGAATGATGCGGTTGACGTCGGTCGCATTCTCGGCGCTGTGGATGAAGGTCTCGTCGAACATGAAGGCCTCGCCGTCGCGCCAGACGCATTCGACGCCGTCGACCAGGATGCGGCATTTGTTCGAGTTCGGCGTGACCAGGCCGAGGTGATAGCGCAGCGAGCCGGCGAAGGGATCGCGGTGCGCGCCGAGCTTGCCGCCCGGCGGCAGCATCGCGAACATCGCGCCGTGCACGCTCGGGATCGACTTGAGCAGCTCCACCGTCTTCGGGCACAGAGTGTTGGCCGACGGCAAGAAGTCGTCGTACCATTTCAGGTAAAAGCGCTTCCAGCCGCTCTTGAAAAACGAGTAGAAGCCCCAGTCGTTGTTCTTGGCGGCCGCGCGGATAAAGCCTTCGTCGAACAGGCGCACGGCCTCGTCGCGAATGGTCTCCCAGTTCTCGCTGAGCGGCTTCAGCTCCGGAAACTGCTCGACCGAGATCACCGGCTTGTTCGGCACCGCCGAGCCCGCATACATCAGCACGTTATAGGGCGCGAGATAGGTGGAGTGATCGCCGAGCTGGCGCGCGAAACGCAGGCGCTGTTTGCCGCGGAAGTGAATGTAAAGCGTCGAGGCCGCCAGCACATAGAGAATGACAAGTTGCGGCGCAAAAAGCTGTTTCAGCATTTCCCCGTTCCCCCGTGAACCCAGCCGGGGACGTCATCTACTCCTGCCGAACCGGTGCGACAAGACACTCAGCGGCAGGTTGCGTTCACACTGGGGAGAGCAAACGAGGGACCCAGGCGGCGATCGATCGGCCAAATTACGTCCGTGACAGCGCCTGCAGGCCCTTGAAGGTCAGGCGCTTGGGGTCCGTGACGCCGGCCAGATAGAGCTGGCGGATAAAGGCGATGACGGCGTTGCGGTCGCAATCGGTCAGCGCGACGACGGCGTCGACTGCAATTCTCTGGGCTTCCATTGGGCTTACCTCGGCCTTGCGAGTAACCCCGGCCGAGACAGGCTAGGACTGATCTCCTAATCCGGCGTTAACCGTTCGAGCAGCATGGCCTATTTAGCCGCGCCGCCGAATACGTAAAACGACGCATGGGCTTCCGTCAGGAATACCGCATCACGCCGTCGTCGATCCGGCCGAAGCGCAAGGAGACGATGTCGAGCGCATAGTTCTGGTAGAGGCGCCAGGGCTGCTTCGAGCCCTGCTTCGGCATCTTGGCCACGGAGCGCTGCACATAGCCCGAGGTGAAGTCCAGTGACGGCTGGGCGGTGATCTCGGGGTCGTCGTTGTGCGCCACGCATTGGCGGAAATTGTGCCGGTCCATGTAGTTGATCAGTCGGCAGACATATTCGCAGGTTAGATCGCATTTCAGCGTCCAGGACGCGTTGGTGTAGCCGAAGGCCGAGGCCATGTTCGGCACGTCGGCATACATCATGCCCTTGTAGGTCAGCGTACTGGCGAAATCCACGATGCGGCCGTCGACGCTGACTTCGAGGCCGCCGACGACCTGCAGCACCAGCCCGGTCGCCGTCACGATGATATCAGCGGCAAGCTCGCGGCCGTCCTTCAGACGGATGCCGTCATGGGTGAACGTGTCGATCTCGCTGGTGACGACGCTGGCGCGCTGCTCGCGGATCGCCTTGAACAGGTCGCCATCCGGCACCAGGCAAAGCCGTTGATCCCAGGGATTGTAGCGCGGGGTGAAATGGGTCGCGACGTCGTAGTCGGGGCCGAGCGCCATTTGCACGCCCTTGAGAATGAGGTCCTTGACCTTCGCGGGCCTGCGCCGGCTGAGCTGGAAGAAGAACATCCCCCACATCACGTTGCGCCAGCGGATGACATGATAGGCAAGCCGCGTCGGCAGATTGCGGCGGATCTTGTTGGCGACGGGATCCTGCGCGGGCCGCGATACCACATAGGTCGGCGAGCGCTGCAGCATGGTGACCTGCGCCGCCGTCTTGGCGAGCTCCGGCACCAGAGTCACCGCGGTCGCGCCCGACCCGATCACGACCACGCGCTTGCCCGCGTAGTCGATGTCCTCGGTCCATTTCTGCGGATGCACGATGCGGCCGGCGAAATCCGCGGCGCCCTTGAACTCCGGCGTGTAGCCCGCCTCGTATTTGTAATAGCCCGAGCACATGAACAGGAAATTGCAGGTGAAGCGCACGAGTTCGCTGGCACCCTCGCCCGTGATGCGCTCGGCCTCGATGGTCCAGCGCGCCTCGCTTGTCGACCAGGACGCACGCTTGACGCGGTGGCGGAAGCGGATGTGCTTCTCGATGCCGTTCTCGGTGGCGGTCTCGCGCACATAGTTCAGGATCTGCGGCCCGTCCGCGATTGCCTTCGGGTCGGTCCACGGCTTGAAGGAATAGCCGAGCGTGAACATGTCGCTGTCGGAGCGGATGCCGGGATAGCGAAACAGATCCCAGGTGCCGCCGATGCAGTCACGCCCCTCCAGGATGACGTAGCTCTTGCCCGGGCACTTCGTCTGCAAATGATAGCCGGCGCCGATGCCGGACAGACCGGCACCGACGATGAGCACGTCGAAATGTTCTCTGGCTTCGGTCATGGCGTTCTCCCCCGTGAAGTATCAGGCAGAGCGAAACCGAATTGCAACTCCTTTCACCTGGTCGCTTCGACCATACAATTGGTGTCGAAATACTCGTAAAATTCCACGGCCTTTCCGTCCTTGAAGCGCCAGAAGTCCATCTTGGGCGTCTCGGCGGCCTTGCCGGTTTTCTTGCAGGTCCAGGCCGTGGAGCCACGCGCGATCACGACATCTCCTTGCGCGATGTATTCGTCCACCGTGTAGTGCTGCATGGCCCAATCGGCCAGCAATCCATGAAAGTAGCCGCGGAGCTTTGCGCGGTCATCGTAATCCGTCGCGAACGCAAGCGGCTGCGCGCCACGTGGGACCGAGCCGAAGCTGATTTGCGGGCCGATGACGCTGTCGAACCAATAGTCGACGCTCCCGCCCTTCGTGTCGTTCCACCGACGATAGGCTTCCTTCAACAACTGGACATTGGCTTCGCTGGACATCGCATTCCCTCCATATGCATTTGGACAATGAATTCGGGAAAAGCGGCCGCCCGCTCCGAAAGTGGCAGGCTTGTTTCGGCTCTACCTGAAAGCGTATCATAGACGAGCCCAACAAAAAAAGGCCCCGGATCGCTCCGGGGCCTTCGTGTCGCGACTGCGTGCGGCTCAGTAGCGGTAATGATCCGACTTGTACGGACCTTCCTGCTTGACGCCGATATAGTCGGCCTGGTCCTTGCGCAGCTCGGTGAGCTTCACGCCGATCTTGGCGAGGTGCAGGCGCGCGACCTTCTCGTCGAGCGACTTCGGCAGCACGTAGACTTCCTTCTTGTACTTGCCGTCCTTGTTGTTGGCGTAGAGCTCGATCTGCGCCAGCGTCTGGTTGGTGAAGGACGCCGACATCACGAAGGACGGATGGCCCATCGCGTTGCCGAGGTTCACGAGGCGGCCTTCCGACAGCATGATGATGCGGTGCTTGTCGGGGAATTCGATCTCGTCGACCTGCGGCTTGACGTTGGTCCACTTCAGGTTACGCAGACCCGCGATCTGGATCTCGTTGTCGAAGTGACCGATGTTGCAGACGATGGCGCGATCCTTCATCGCGCGCATGTGCTCGATGGTGATGATGTCCTTGTTGCCGGTCGCGGTGACGAAGATGTCGGCGCGGGGCGCGGCGTCTTCCATCGTCACGACCTCGTAGCCTTCCATCGCGGCCTGCAGCGCGCAGATCGGATCGACTTCCGACACCATCACGCGGCAGCCGGCCTGGCGCAGCGAAGCCGCCGAGCCCTTGCCGACGTCGCCGAAGCCGGCGACCATCGCGACCTTGCCCGACATCATCACGTCGGTGCCGCGGCGGATGCCGTCGACCAGCGATTCACGGCAGCCATAGAGGTTGTCGAACTTCGACTTGGTGACGCTGTCGTTGACGTTGATGGCGGGCCACAGCAGCGTGCCGGCCTTCTGCATGTCGTAGAGACGATGCACGCCCGTGGTGGTCTCTTCGGAGACGCCCTTGATGCTCTCGGCAATCGCGGCGAAGTAGCCCTTCGGCTTCTCCTTGAGCTGCTTCTTCAGCAGCGCGAAGAAGACTTCCTCTTCTTCCGAACCGGGCTTGTCGAGGAAGGCGGTATCGCCCTTCTCGGCGCGCAGGCCGAGATGGACGTACATGGTGGCGTCACCGCCGTCGTCGAGGATCATGTTCGGGTGACCGCCGCCGTGCCAGTCGAACAGCTTTGCGGTGTAGTCCCAGTACTCCGCCAGCGTCTCGCCCTTGACGGCGAAGACGGGAATGCCGGCGGCCGCGATCGCGGCAGCGGCGTGGTCCTGCGTCGAATAGATGTTGCAGGAGACCCAGCGGATGTCGGCGCCGAGGGCTGCCAGCGTCTCGATCAGCACGCCGGTCTGGATCGTCATGTGCAGCGAGCCGGCGATGCGCGCGCCCTTCAGCGGCTGCTTCGGGCCGTACTCCTCGCGGGTGGCCATCAGGCCGGGCATTTCGGTCTCGGCGAGCGAAAGCTCCTTGCGGCCGAAATCGGCGAGCGAGATATCCTTGACGATGTAATCGGTGAAGCCGGGCTTCGCGTTCATAGTGGGTTCCTGTTTGTTTGGCTCGTCATTCCGGGACGCTCGTTAAACGAGCGAACCCGGAAACCAGCGTTTCGAGATTCCGGGCTCGCCGCTGTTGCGGCGCCCCGGAATGACGCAAGTGACTTAGAGCGCGCGCTTGAGCTGCTCGACGAGATCGGTCTTCTCCCAGGAGAAGCCGCCCTCGTTGTCGGGCGTGCGGCCGAAATGGCCGTAGGCCGAGGTGCGCGCGTAGATCGGACGGTTGAGGTCGAGATGGCTGCGGATGCCGCGGGGCGTCAGATCCATCGCCTGCGCCGCCGCCTTCTCGAGCTGCTCCTCCGGAACCTTACCGGTGCCGTGGGTGTCGATGTAGATCGAGAGCGGACGCGCCACGCCGATGGCGTAGGCGAGCTGCAGCGTGCAGCGGTCGGCAAGACCGGCGGCAACGATGTTCTTGGCGACGTAACGCGCGGCATAGGCCGCCGAACGGTCGACCTTGGTCGGATCCTTGCCGGAGAACGCGCCGCCGCCATGCGGGGCCGCGCCGCCGTAGGTGTCGACGATGATCTTGCGGCCGGTCAGGCCGGAATCGCCGTCGGGGCCGCCGATGAAGAACTTGCCGGTCGGGTTGATGTGCCAGATCGTCTTCGGCGTGATCCAGTCCTTCGGCAGCGCTTCGCGCACATAGGGCTCGACGATGTCGCGGATCTGCTTGGACGAGATGTCCTCGACCAGATGCTGGTGCGAAACCACGATCTCGCGCACGCCGACCGGCTTGCCGTTCTCGTATTGCACGGTGACCTGGCTCTTGGAATCGGGACCGAGCACCTTCTCCTTGCCGGAGTGACGGGCTTCGGAGATCAGGCGCAGGATCTTGTGGGCGTAGAAGATCGGCGCCGGCATCAGATCGGGCGTCTCGTTGGTGGCGTAACCGAACATGATGCCCTGGTCGCCAGCGCCCTCTTCCTTGACTTCGCCCGGCTGCAGCGCATCGACGCCCTGGGCGATGTCGGCCGACTGCGGATGCAGCAGGATCTCGATGTCGCAGGTCTTCCAGTGGAAGCCTTCCTGCTCGTAGCCGATGTCCTTGATCGCGCCGCGGACGACGCCTTCGATCTGCTCGTTGGTCACCGACTTCGGACCGCGGGTCTCGCCGGCGATCACCACCTTGTTGGTGGTCGCGAGCGTCTCGCAGGCGGCGCGGATCTGCCAGGGGTCGATGCCGGCCTTGGGCCCTTCGCGGTAGAACAGATCGACGATCTCGTCGGAAATGCGGTCGCAGACCTTGTCCGGATGACCTTCGGACACGGACTCGCTGGTGAAGAGATAGGACGCGCGCATCAGTAACCCCTTGTTCCGCCGCTAAGCCGGCGGGCGTTTGCGATGTTTACCTGTGGAGATGTCAATCACGCCGGCGCGAGATGACGTAGGATTCGTCGAGAAACCAGAGCCCATTGTACTTACGCAGCACGTCCCTGGCGGCATCCAGAGTGCGGCCGTTTTGAGTCATTTCTGTCAATCGGTCGTCCTCAATCTGAGCGACATACACCGCCGCATTCCACGCTGCAAAGGCCGTCGAGGTTCCGATCGTACCGGTGACCTCGTTGGGCAGCGCTTCCATATCATACCTGAAGATCGAGCGGTTATCCGCGTAAGCATTAAAATTTAAGTCGCGGCCCAACGATCCGAGTTCATACTTAACGGCGCGCAATAGCTCATGACGGCTCACGGCGAAAGGATTTTCTCCGGGCCAGATCGCCTGGATGATTTCCATGCCCGGATCCTGGCCATGGGAGTGGATACCGATCAGCCGCCCGCCCGGCCGAAGCGCCCGCGCCAGGGGGGCGATGATCCGCTTGGCGCGAAAATTGACCGAGGACAGGGCCCGGTAGGGCTGGGAGGCGATGACGAGGTCGAAATTGGCCTCGGTCTGGCCCGGCCGCGGGATGGTCGCATCCAGCAGGAACCTGTGATCCTCGCGATACAGCACCAGCACCACGGGCCGCTCATAGAGCGGCATGGCGGTGCGCGGGCTGATCGCGGCGCGCCAGTTCTGCTCCAAAAACGGCCGAAGCTCGGCGATCTGCTGCTCGAACTCGCCCGACGAGCCCCCCCGCAAGGGGACCTCGTGCCAGACGGTCGCAGCCGCCGCCGCGGGCGATGCCGGCGTCAGCCAGGGCGCCTCCGAGTAGAACATGTTGGTGAACACGAACACCGAGGCCGGGTGCTCGAAAATGCGGTCCGGCACCTTCTCCAGCGTCAGGCGCAGGTCCTCGAGGCTGAGCTCCTTGCCGGCGACATAAAACGGCATATGGGGATAGCGCTGGTGCGTGGCGCGCAACACCCGCGCCAGCACCGTGCCGTCGCCGACGCCGGCGTCGAAGATGCGCAGGGCCGGCGGGCGCGGATGGATCGAGGCGAGCTCCAGCGCGACCCTGTCCGCAACCACCCGCTTCTCGCTGCAGGTGTGGACGAACAGCAGGTATTTCTGGCGGTTCTCGAAGAAGCGGAAATTGCCGCGCGGGTCGCGCTTCTCGGGGGGCACCTGAAGCCCTCGCGGCGGCGGCACCCCGCCGGCCATCGAGGCCGCCATATAGGCCTGGATCCGCTCCAGCGTGTCGATGGTGATGCGCTTGCCCTCGCGCAGGCGGTGCACCAGCTTCCCATCGTTGACCGCACGCCGGCCAAACGTCGATTCCGCCATGTCCGACTGACGGCAGAACTCCGTGATCTGGCTCAGGATTTCGTCGTTTTTCATGGGTGGGATATGGTGGGCAGGACGAGTGGGATTCACCTCTTAGCAAAATCTGCCCACCAATGAAATAGCGGATCTCGGCTTCTCCCGCACCGCTCGCACCCCTGCGGGTCGTGAACCCCGGCGCCACGCCAGGCAACAAACAGGCGCTTCTGCTCTGATGGGACCATTGCCATGCGCCGCCTGCTCGTCGTGCTCAGCCTGCTTGCCGCAGCCCTGTGGTCCGCGCCCGCGGCCGCGCAGGCGCGCAACCAGCTTGGGCCGCTCTGTACCACCGACACGACGCCGGCGGACAAGATGATCGATGCCTGCAACAAGATCATCGCGTTGAAGGTGTTTCGGGGCGAGCAGCTTGCGACCATCCACTTCTGGCGCGCCGTCGGCTGGAACAAGAAGGGCGATTACTCGAAGGTCATCGCCGATGCGACCGAAGCGATCCGGCTGCAACCGAGCCAGGCGGCCTACAATCTCAGGGGATCGGCCTATTACGACAAGGGCGACTACGAGATTGCGATCAGCGATTTTGACGACGCGCTGAAGCTCGGCCCACCGAGCGGCACCATCTTCCACAATCGGGGCAACGCCTGGCGCGGCAAGCACGATTACAACAAGGCCATCGCCGACTACGACATGGCGATCAAGGCCGATCCGACATCCGCCTTCTCGTTCCAGAACCGCGGCATCTCGAAACAGGCGCTCGGCGATCTCGACGGCGCGCTCGCCGACATCAACCAGGCGATCCGGCTTGATCCCACGCTGCCGCAGCCGCTGATCAACCGCACCGCGATCTGGCGCGCCAAGGGCGACCTCGACCGCGCCATCGCCGACGGCAGCGAGGCGATCCGGCTCGCCAGGGAAAAACCGCCGGCCAACATCATGACGCCGCCGAACAGCGTGCTGATCTCCGGCTACACCCATCGCGCGCTGGCCTATGAGGCCAAGGGCGACTACGCCCGCGCACGCGAGGACTACAATGCGACGCTGGGGATCGTGGCGTCCGATGCCGGCAGCAAGGCCAACCAAGCCACCGCAAAGGTACGGCTGTCGCTGGTGACGGATGCGCTCGCACCGATCCCGCGCGATGCGCCCTCACCCACGACGCAGCCAGCGACCAGCCCTGCCCCGCAGCAGACCGGCGCGGCACCGGCTCCCTCAGCCGCTCCGGCCGTTCGCGGCGCACGCATGGCGCTGATCATCGGCAACGGCGCCTATGCGCATGTCAAGGCGCTGCCCAATCCGGCCAACGACGCGCGTGCCGTCGCGAAGAGCCTGCGCGACATCGGCTTCACCGTTTCGGAAGGCGTCGACCTCGATCGCGCCGCGATGCAGAAGATGACGCGCGACTTCCTGCGCGCGGCGGCCCGGGCGCAGGTGGCGGTGGTCTATTATGCCGGCCATGGCGTGCAGGTGGACGGCCGCAACTATCTCATTCCCGTCGACGCCGAGCTCAAGCCGGGCACGGCCATGACGGCTTCGATGATCGACATGGACACGATCCTGGCCGGCCTCGACGACCAGGTCCGCACCAACATCCTGATCTTCGATGCCTGCCGCAACAATCCGATGGCGCAGCAGGTGGCGAGCGCCGGCACCAACCGCGCCATCGAGGGCGCATCAGGGCTTGCCGCACCGACGAGCCTCGGCAGCGGTGCGACGCTGGGCGCCGGCACATTGATCGCCTTCGCGACCGCGCCGGGCCAGGTCGCGCTCGACGGCGAAGGCGCCAACTCGCCCTTCTCTGCCGCGCTGTCGCGCCACCTCGGCACGCCGGGGCTGGAGGTGCAGCAGATGCTGACGCGGGTGCGGGCGGAAGTGGTATCGAGCACGAAGAACAAGCAGGTGCCGTGGTCGAACTCGTCGCTGCTGGGCGAGGTTTATCTGGCGGAGAAGTGAAGCTTTAGCGCAAATGCCGTAGCCCGCACTCGCTGTCATCGCCCGGCTTGACCGGGCGATCCAGTATTCGAGAGACGTCAGTGCTTCACCGAAAAGCCGCGACGTACTGGATTCCCCGCTTTCGCGGGGAATGACACCGGGCATGTGGCGAGGCCTTGCCGTCGCTCACACAGAGCGGGGCTCAGTTGCCCCAAACTTCCTTCGCGATCTCGACCGCGAGGCCGAGCTTGGCCCACTGCTCTTCCTCGGAGAGGATGTTGCCTTCCTCGGTCGAGGCGAAGCCGCATTGCGGGGACAGCGCGAGCTGCTCCAGCGGGGCGAACTTCGAGGCCTCTTCCAGGCGGCGCTTGATGTCGTCCTTCTTCTCGAGCTCGCCGAACTTCGAGGTGATGACGCCGACCACGACGACCTTGTTGCCCCTGGGCAGGAAACGCAGCGGCTCGAAGCCGCCGGCGCGGTCGCTATCGTATTCGAGGAAATAGCCGTCGTAATTGGTGCCAGCGAGCATGGTCTCGGCGACCGGCTCGTAGCCGCCCGAGGAGATCCAGGTCGAGCGGAAATTGCCGCGGCAGACGTGGGTCGTGACCACCATGTCGGCGGGCTTCTCGGCCAGTGCGTAGTTGATGACGCGCGCATAGATCTGCTGCAGGCCATCCGGATTGTCGCCGCGCTCGCGCGCCTTCTGCAATTCGTCCTGCGAGCAGAGATAGGCCCAGACCGTGTCGTCGAACTGGAGATAGCGGCAGCCGGCGTCGTAGAACGCCTTCACCGCCTTGCGATAGGTCTTGCCGAGGTCTTCGTAGAACGCGTCGAGGTCGGGATAGACGTCCTTGGAGATCGCCTTGCGTCCGCCGCGGAAGTGCAGCACGGCCGGCGACGGGATCGTCATCTTGGCGGTGACGTGGGCCTGGTCGGCGATCTTCTTCAGGAACCGGAAGTGGTCGAGCATCGGGTGATCGGCGGGGAAGTCGAGCTTGTCGATGACCCGCACCGCATCGTGACGGGTCTGCACGCCCGCGAACTGGATGCCGGCGTCCGGATGGAAGAGCTCGCAGCCGGTGAGCTTGGCCAGGAAGTCAAAATGCCACCAGGAGCGGCGGAATTCGCCGTCAGTCGCAAGCTTCAGGCCGACCGAGGCCTGCTTGTGCACGACCTTCTCGATCTCCATGTCCTCGATCTTGCGCAGATCGTCGAGCGAGATCTCACCCTTCTCCAGCCGGCTGCGGGCTTCCTTGATCTTGGCGGGACGCAGAAGGCTGCCGACCTCGTCGGCGCGGAAGGGGGCTTTGGTTCGCTGCATATCGTACTCCCGAAGATTTCTTAGTGGGCCGCCGCCCCTGCCACCCCGAGGTGGCGCTCCAGGACCGATGGGTCGGCCTTCAGCGCGGCGCTCGGGGCGTCGTGGACGATCGTTCCGCGCTCCAATATCACAACGCGGTCGGCAAGCCCGAGAATCTTTTGGGCATTCTGCTCGACGATGATGGAGCAGATGCCGCCCGCCCGGGTGATGGTCCCGATCGCCCTGAGGAGCTCCTCGACGATGATGGGGGCAAGACCCTCGGTCGGCTCGTCCAGCAGCAGGACCTTCGGATTGAGGGTCAGTGCGCGGCCGATCGCCAGCATCTGCTGCTCGCCGCCGGAGAGCTGGTTGCCGAAGTTGCTGCGGCGCTCCTTCAGCCGCGGGAACATCTCGTAGACCTTCTCGACCGTCCACGGGCCTGGCTGGGCCACCGCGGTCATGTTCTCCTCGACGGTCAGCGAGCGGAAGATGTTGCGCTCCTGCGGCACCCAGCCGATGCCGGCGCGAGCCCGCTGGTCGGGCCGCAGGCTCGTCACGTCGGTACCGGCGAGCGCGACTGTGCCGGCGAAGCGGCGGGTGACGCCGACGATGGAGTTGATCAGCGTGGTCTTGCCGGTGCCGTTGCGGCCCAAGAGCGCCAGCACCTGCCCCTCGGCGAGGCGCAGGCTCATCTTCGGCAGCACCACCGCCTCGCCATAGCCGGCACGAAGCGCATCGATCGCGAGCAGGTCAGACATTGACCGCCTCCTCGCCGAGATAGACCGCCTTCACCTGCGGATCGCGCGCGACCTGCTCGGGCGGACCTTCCGTCAGCAGCGCACCGGAGACCAGCACCGAGATGCGGTCGGCAAAGGAGAAGACGAGGTCCATGTCGTGCTCGATCAAGAGCACCGTGACGTCGCGCGGCAGGGCGCCTACCACGGCCAGGATGTCGTGGCGCTCGCTTTCGGGCACGCCGGCGGCGGGCTCGTCGAGCAGCAGCACGCGCGGCTTACCGGCGATCGCAACCGCAATCTCGAGCAGGCGTTGCTTGCCGTAAGGCAGCGTCACGGTCTGCTCGTTCATGGCGTCGAGCAGATGAAAGCGAGTCAGCAGATCGGCAATCTCGCCATTGACGTCGCTGCGCGTCCCCATCCGCCGCCACCAGTCGCCGCCATGGCCGAGGCGCTCGGACACGGCAAGGCCGATGGTCTCGAGCGGCGTCAGATCCGGATAGAGCTGGTTGATCTGGAAGGTGCGCGACAGGCCGCGCAGCACGCGCTTGTGCACCGGCAGATCGGTGATGTCCTGGCCTTCCAGCAGGATGCGGCCCGAGTTCGGCTTCAGCACACCGGTGAGCTGATTGATGACAGTGGTCTTGCCGGCGCCGTTCGGGCCGATCAGCGCGTGGCGGGCGCCCTGCTCGATCTTCAGCGAGAGATCGCGGGTGACGCGCAGGCCGCCGAACTGCTTTTCGAGGTTCTGGGTTTCGAGCGCGATGGTCATGCGTCGCTCTCCGGCACAGCGACGGCCGCCTTACGGCCTGCGACCTGCCTGATGACCAGGTTCGGCACATAGAGCACCCAGCGATGCAGGCGCTGCCGGCCGATCAGCACGATCACAACCAGCACGAGGCCGATCCAGAACTGCCAATATTGCGGGGTCATGGTGGAGAAGAATTCCTGCAGCATGCGGAAGATCACCGCGCCGATCAGCCCGCCATAGAGATAGCCGGTGCCGCCGATGACGAGCACCAGCATGAGATCAGCCGAGCGCTCGAAGGCGAACACGTCGAGCGAGGCGATCGCGGTGGTCTGGGTGAACAGCGCGCCGGCAACGCCGGCATAGAACGCCGCCAGCGTGTAGATGGCGATCAGGCGGCGGTTGACCGGAATGCCGATGGCGGCCGCGCGCAGCGGATTGTTCTTGATCGCGCGCAGCGACAGGCCGAACGGCGAATGCACGACGCGGCGGGCGAACAGGAACAGCAGGAACAGCACGGCGAGCGAATAGAAGAAGCCGGTCTTGCCGAACATGTCGAACGGGATCTGGCCGAAGATCGGCTGCATCTCGATGCCTTGCAGGCCGTCAGTGCCGCCCGTGACGTTGGAAAAGCGTTCGGCCAGCGCCTCCAGCAGCAGCGCGATGCCGAGCGTCACCATCAGGCGGGTCAGGTCGACGCCGCGGATCACCAGGAAGCTGGTGGCGAAACCGAGCACCATCGCGGCAAGCCCCGCGACGACCAGCGCCAGCACGGGCTCATTGATGATGCCGTGAAGCGCGAGCAGTCCCGCCGCATAGGCGCCAACACCGAAGAAGGCGGCATGGCCAAGCGAGACGATGCCGGCATAGCCGAGGATGAGATCGAGCGACATCGTGAACAGCGCGAGCCGCAGGATGTCGGTCATGATCAGGTAACGCGAGGGAAATGCGAAGCCGCAGGCCAGCACGATGAGCCAGAAGGCGATTTCGCCGTAATGCCAGCGCGCCTGGCGCTGGGCGTGAAATCCGACGTCGGAGGCAGCGTTCATCGGCGAACTCAACGCGCGGCCGTGCGGCCGAACAGGCCGTTCGGACGCCAGATCAGGATGACGATCATCATGGTGTAGATCACGAAGGGTCCCATCTTGGGGACGTAATACTTGCCGGCGACGTCGCCGATGCCGAGCAGGAGCGAGGCCAGAAACGGGCCCGTGATCGAGGAGGAACCGCCGACGGTGACCACGATCAGGAAGTAGATCATGAATTTCAGCGGGAAGTACGGGTCGAGGCCGAGGATCTCGGCGCTGAGCGCGCCACCGAGGCCGGCGAGCCCGCAACCGAAAGCAAAGGTGAAGGCGAACACCTGCGGCACGTTGATGCCGAGGCCGCTCGCGGCACGGGGATCGTCGACCGCGGCGCGCAGGCGGCTGCCGAACCGGGTCTTGGCCAGCACCATCTGCAGGCCGATGGTGAGCAGGCCGCAGATCACGATGATCATCAACCGGTAGCGGCCGATACCGACGCCGAACACGTCGAACTGGCCCTGAAGCGCCGCCGGCAGGTTGATGAAGACGCGCGAGGAGCCCTGGATATAGTCGACGGCCGCGACCGACATGAAGGTCAGACCGATGGTGAACAGCACCTGGTCGAGATGGCTGCGCGAATAGAGGTGACGGTAAAGCGTACGCTCGAGCGCTATGCCGATCGCGGCCGACGAAACGAAGGCGAGCGGCAGCGCGGCGAAGAACGGCCAGCCCATCCGGTTGACCAAGACCATGCAGACATAGCCGCCGGCCATGGCAAAGGCGCCGTGGGCGAGATTGACGAAGTTCATCAGGCCGAGCGTGACCGCAAGCCCGCAGGCGAGGACGAACAGCAGCATGCCGTAGGCAACGCCATCGAACAGGTTGGTGAGGATTGCGGTCATCGTCTCAGCTTGGTTAGGGCGTCATGGCCGGGCTTGTCCCGGCCATCCACGTTCTTGTCCAACGCCCGCGTGGATGCCCGGGTCAAGCCCGGGCATGACGAGAGTGGTGGGCGAGATCCCGGGTTCGCGCTAATGCGCGCCCCGGGATGCCCCGCTTTCGCGGGTCACTTCTTCGTCTTGCCGAGATCCTTGACGGCTTCGAAGGTCGCGAACTCGACGTTGTAGAGCTCGCCGTCAACCTTCTCGACCTTGCGGATGTAGATGTTCTGAACGATGTCACGCGTCTCGGGGTCGATCGAGATCGGGCCGCGCGGGCTTTCCCACTTCTGGCCCTTCATCGCCTCGATCAGCTTGTCGCCGTTGGTGTCGCCATTGGTCTTCTTCAGCGCTTCGTAGATCAAATGGATGCCGTCATAGCCGCTGACCGCCATGAAGCCGGGACGGTTGCCGTACGCCTTCTTGTAGGCGGCGACGAAATCCTTGTTCATCTGCGAGGGGTGCGCCGCGGAGTAGAGATGCGCGGTGACCGTGCCGAGCACGGCGTCGCCCATGTTGTTAAGCAGGTCGTCGTCGGTGACGTCGCCCGGTCCGATCACCTTGATGCCGGCCTTGTCCAGGCCACGCTCGGCATACTGCTTCATGAAGTTGCCGCCCTGACCGGCCGGCACGAACACGAAGATCGCGTCGGGCTTGGCGTCCTTCATGCGCTGCAGGAACGGCGCGAAATCGGGATTGGCGAGCGGCGTCTTGACCTCTTCGACAACCTCGCCGCCACCCGCGGTGAAGTGCTGCTTGAAGAAGTTCAGCGCATCATTGCCCGGCGCATAGTCCGAGGTCAGCGTCGCCACCTTCTTGATGCCGTTCTTCACCGCCCAGTCGCCGATGATGGTCGAGGACTGCGCCAGCGTGAAGCTGGTGCGAACGATGTAGGGCGAGCGCTCGGTGATGATCGAGGTTCCCGCCGCCATCACAACTTCAGGGATCTTGGCCTGGGTGGCAAGCGGCGCGGCTGCGAGCGCCGCCGGCGTCACGCCGAAGCCGGCGATGAAGTTGACCTTGTCGTTGACGATGAGTTCCTGCGCGGCCGTCTTGGTCTTGTCCGGCACCGCGCCGTCGTCCTTGAGGATGATCTCGACCTTCTTGCCGGCGACGGTGTCGCCCTTCTGCTGCATGTAGAGCTTGATCGCGTTCTCGATCTGCTTGCCGGTCGAGGCCTGGCCGCCGGTCATCGGCAGGATCAGGCCGATCTTGACACTGTCCTCGGCCTTGGCGGGCGCGACAGCCGCGAGGCTTGCGATGGCGGCCGCCGCTGCGGTCCGCGAAAATATCTTGCGTTCGAACATCAGATGTCCCTCCCCTTCATTCCTGACTCTTGTGCCCTGGACCGAGTGCCCGGCCCTTGCCTCAACTTAGCCCACGCGCGAGTGAAATTCGCGAGCCACATGGGCGTCTTTCGCGCCCTTCTTGTCAATCGGACGTTCGGCGACCCTTCAGCGCAAGCCGTGCGTTCCGATGGCCCGCCGAGCGAAGCGCCGCCACCGGTTACGTCGGAGTAACCCGAGCAGTTCACCCACGCCCGTCTTCATTTGTACGAATGTACAAAGAAAATGGACTTGTCAACGAAAACCCCTGCCGCCGACCACGCCATGTTGTCGCGAGCTGGGCGGCGTAGTCTAGAAACGGCGGTAATGGGGTGGATGAAGGATTTCGTCTTTCCCTTGCAGAATTCAGACATCGCTGCAGAACGATAGACCTCTGCCCGGTAATAAATTACCTGTCCTCGAATAAGTCTATTTTACCTTGTTGAAGGCTAACCTGATTTCCGCCGGCTCATGCCGGCGTCCCATGACCGAACGCGTGCACGCTCCCAAAATGTCCAAGACCTTTCGTTCCGCCGTCGTCCTCGTTGCACTTGTCGCGGGAGTGGCCGGCTGCGGAACCGTCAGCGAGAGGCTCTCCGCTGGCATGGGCGACTCCATCCCGCAATGGGCCGGCGGCCTGCCGGCCGATGCCCCGCCGCGGCCGGGAACACCGCAATACGACGCCTATATGAAGGAGCGTGAGCGCAAGCGGCTGCTGCCGGCAGCGGATCGCGAAAAGGAAGAGCAGGCGCAGAAGGGCGCGACGGGGACGACGTCGGCCGGCGCGGTGCGGTAAGGTTCCGGGTTCGCGCTTCGCGCGCCTGGGAATGACAGGCCTAATCCACGAACACCACGGTCTTGCGGCCGTTCAGGATGACGCGATCGTCGAGATGGTAGCGGATCGCGCGGGCGAGCACGCGGCGCTCGATGTCGCGGCCCTTGCGAACGAGATCCTCGGGCGTATCGCGATGGCTGATGCGCTCGACGTCCTGGTCGATGATCGGGCCTTCGTCGAGGTCGCGCGTGACGTAATGAGCGGTGGCGCCGATCAGCTTGACGCCGCGCTCATGCGCCTGGTGATAGGGTTTTGCGCCCTTGAAACCCGGCAGGAACGAGTGATGGATGTTGATGCAGCGGCCCGAGAGCTTGGCCGACAGATCATCCGACAGGATCTGCATGTAGCGGGCAAGCACGACGAGATCGGTCTTCGTCTTGCCGACGATGTCCATGATCTGCGCTTCCTGCTCGCGCTTGGTCTCCCTGGTGACCGGGAGGTGATGGAACGGGATGTCGCCGAAATCGAGCCCGGAATAGACCTCGCGCGGATGGTTGGAGACGATGCCGGTCAGCGTCATCGGCAATTCGCCGGTGCGCCAGCGATAGAGGATGTCGACCAGGCAGTGGTCGGACTTGGACACCAGCAGCATCACCTTGAGATGCGCGGCGCGGTCGCGCATCTGCCACTCCATGCCGAAGCGCTCGGCGATCGCCGCAAAGCCGGTCTGCAGCGCCGACAGTTCCACGGCGAGATCGGCTGCGGTGAACACCACCCGCATGAAGAACTTCTTGGTCTCGATGTCGTCGAACTGCTGGGCATCGAGGATGTTCTGTCCGTTGTGGGCGAGAAACGTCGACACCGCCGAGACGATGCCGGGCCGATCCGGACAGGACAGGGTCAGAACATATTGATGATCGGGCATGTTGATGAACGGGCTTGGCTCTGATGATTGTGCAGCGGAACGCGCCGCGATTTGCGCCCTGCTCTAGCACCGACGCTGCCCTTGCGCCAATCCCGGACGAAGAGTCAGGATGAACGGACGATTGCAATTGATGACCGGAGCATTCCCATGGCCGACCGCCTGAACGGCTACCGCATCCTGATCCTGGAGACGCGCGAGGAAGCGCAGTTTTCCAAGCTTCTGGCCGAGCAAGGCGCCGAGGTCGTGCAGTGCCCGATGTTCACCATTCACGATGCGCCCGACCCGGCCCCGGTCGAGGCCTGGATCCGCCGTACCATCGAGAGGCCCCTCGACGATCTCGTGCTGATGACCGGTGAAGGGCTGCGGCGGATCATGAAGCTCGCCCGCGCCCGCGGCCTCGACGCCGCCCTCGTCGCGGCGCTTGCCAAGACACGGAAGTTCATCCGTGGCCCGAAGCCCGGCAAGGCGCTGCGCGAGCTCGGGCTGGACGCACAGCAGACGACCGAGAAGCCGACCACCGAGGGCGTGATCGAGATGCTAGGCAAGCTCGACCTGAAGGGCCGACGCCTCGGCCTGCAGCTCTATCCGGACAAGGACCACAGTGCGCTGACCGGCGCGCTCGCCGCGCAAGGCGCCGAGGTCGACACGGTGCTGCCCTATGCCTACGACGCCACGGCTGCGGATGCCAACATCGTCGCCGCCGTCGACGACATGGCCGCCGGGCGGATCGACGCGCTCGCCCTCACCAATCTGGGCCAGGTCCGCCGCCTGATCGAGGCGGCGAAGACGCATGGCAGCGAAGCCAAGCTGCGCGCCGGCCTCGAACGGACCCTGATTGCGTCGGTCGGTCCGGCGGTGTCCGGCGAGCTCGCCGCACACGGCCTGCGCACGGACGTCTCGCCGGCGGAAGACGCCTATTTCATGCGCCCGCTGATCTCGGCGATGGCCGCAGCTCTCGCAGAGCGCAAGCCGGCCGCGACGCGCTGATCCAGCGGGCCGCTACATCGCGGCATTGCCCACCAGCACGAACGGGGCCCAGATGCCCGGCTGCGCATTCGCGCCGCCCTTCGCGATCAGCGCCGAGATCGAGCGGCGCAGCGCCTCGGCGCGGCCGATGTCGGGATGTGCGTTGAGGGCATCGATCGTGCCTGTCGTGATGACCACCGCCGCATCCGAGTTGACCGCCCAGTGCGAGACCAAGAGCGCGCGCGTGCCCGCATAGAAGAAGGCTCGTGCGAGACCTGAAAATGCCTCCGAATTGGCTGCCTGCCCTCCGGCGGTGTTGCAGGCCGACAGGATCACCCATTCGGCATCGAGCTTGAGGCCCGAAATCTCCGACGAGGAGAGATAGCCGTCATCGGCTGGCGTCGCGGCCGCCGGCGGGCTCAGGATCAATCCGGGCTCGATCGAGCCGCGCACCTGCCCCGCAAGCGCGCCATGCGTCGCGAAGTGCAGGATGCGATATTTCGCGAGATCGCCGCTCTGGCTGAGCGCCTTCAACCTCGTCTCGGAAGCGTCGTTGGCGAGCACAACGTCGCCTTTGACTGGCGCGAAGGTGCCAGCCACCGCACACAGTTCGAGCGCGGTTTCCGGCAGCGGCATCTGGCGCTTGAGCTGCGCAATGTCCGCCGCGCCGCCTGATAGCGCGTCGACGGCACGCACGCTGCGATGCGCGACCTTGGCGGCCTGCGTCGGGATGACGGCGCAGGTCTGGATCTGGCGCGCCAGCCTGGCCCGCGCGATCGAAAGATCGCTGCGGCCATCGCCGTCGAGCGTGGGATTGCCGACGCCGAGGAACGGCTTCGACGCGACGCTTCTGCGCGCGACCTCGCGCAGGGCCTTGAGGCTGGAAACGGAGGGCAAGACCGTGGTCGCAAATCGCTTGACCAGCCAGGGAGCCTTGGTGAGGTCTCCACCCGCGACAGGCTTGTCCGTCAACAGGACCTGGAAAGGCAGCGTCGCCAGTGGGCCTGACGGCACCAGGATCAGTTCCTTGCCGTCGATGTCGCGCGCGACCGGCCCGAGCAAGGCCTGGTAAAGCGCAAAGGCGCGCTCCTGATCGAACGGCAGAGGCTCGTCTGCGCCCAACGGTGTCGTGCGGCCGAGCTTCTGCGGGCACGTGGATGCCTTGTCCAACCATGCCTCCGCGTCGAGACCACAGCGCAACGCGCCGACGGCCTCCTGGATCTGCTTTTCGCCGAGATCGGCTGCGTGCCAGCGCAGACCCGAGCGCGTCACCGTCCAGACGAAGGTGGCCCGCGACGTCGTCGTGAACAGCACCATCGCCTCATTGGGACGGAGCTGCTTCTGGACGTCCTCGATCGCGAGCGGCGTCTTGGTTACCAGCGCCGCATAGTCCGGAAACTGGGTGGCGATCATGCGATCCAATTCCCGGATCTGACCTGCAATGTCCGCGGCGCGGGCACGAAGCGCCTGCTCTGCAGCCGCATCGCGCGCGGCATTGGCTTGCGAGATTGCCGCGACCAGCAGCTTGTCGGTCGCCATCGCCTGTGCGCCGAGATCCTGCCGCTCGCGGACGCGGGCGGCGAGATCCCCACGGCCATCGGCGATGCGGGCCGACATCCCCGCGATCGCCCGCGCGGCCTGCTCGTCACCGATCCATTGTGCCGTCTCGAACGCCTGCGATCGCAATGCGCCGCTCTGCTCGCCATTGGCGGCACGCGTGAGATTGTAGGCGGCAGCGATCAGGCCCGGATATGGATTGGTGTCTTCACGAGCCGCGAGGCCGCTACGGCTTTCCTCGCCGAACGCCGCGGCACGGCGGCCGCTCTGGATCGCAACTGCGCGCGCGAACGCATCGCGCGCCGGCTGCCAATCCTTCAGCGCGAGGAAATAAGAACCGAGATTGGCAAAGCTGCTCGCAACATCAGGATGCTGCTCGCCGAGCGCACGAAGGCGGATGTCCAGCGCGCGCCTCAGCAGCGGCTCGGCCTCTTGCGCCCGGCCGGTGCTGTCAAGAATGACAGCCAGGTTGTTGAGGCTATTGGCGACCAGCGGGTGAGATTGGCCGAGCGCGGCTTCGCGTATGGCGAGTGACCGCCGCGCGAACGGTTCGGCCTCGGTATAGCGGTCGCCGTCGCCCATCAGCGTCACCAGATTGTCGAGAGCGATTGCGACGTCGAGATGAGCCGCACCGAGGGCCTTCTCGCGAATGGCGAGCGATTTGCGCAACAGTTGCTCGGCCTGAAGCTTGCGATCGAGGTGGCTCCGGGCCTCCGCGAGATTGTTCAGCGCCGTCGCCACGTTCGGATGCGCCGCTCCGAAGGACTTCTCCTGAATGGCGAGCGCCCGTGTCAGCAGTCCCTCGGCCTCGGCATCGCGTCCCTGGCGTGAAAACACCAAAGCGAGATTGTTGAGGCTCGCGGCGACGTCCGGATGATCGGGCCCGAGCGCCTTCTCTCTGATGGTGAGGGCCCGGCGGGCCAATTGCTCGGCGTCCTGAAGCCGCCCCTGCGCGCGCCGCAACTCGCCGAGATTGCTCAGCGTCGCGCTGAGATAGATGCTGTCCGGACCGTGCTGCTTCTCCTGGAGCGCGAGCGCTTCAGCAAAGTTCGCCTCGGCTTCGTGCAACCGGCCTTGTGCACGATTGACCTCCGCGATGTTGTTGAGCGTCACCGGGATCATGATATCGGCCTGTCCCGGAGACTTCCTGAGGACGGCGAGGGCGCGGCTGAACAGGTCGAGCGCCTCCGCCTCCTTCATCTGACGATGACGCAGATTGCCGAGTTGCATGCGTGCCAGCGCCGTCGTGAGATGGTCGGAGCCCAGCACGCTCTCGTCGATGGCGACGGCGCGCGACATGTCCCGATCCGCCTCGCTCAGCCGGTTCAGCCCGAGTTCGATCTGGCCGAGCGTGCCAAGCACGGCGGCGACATCGGGGTGATTTGGCGCGAGGCTCTTCTCGCGAATCGCGAGCGCCCGCCGCAGCACGGCTTCGGCTTCAGTGGTCTCGCCTTGGGTCTGAAGCGCCTGGCCGAGCACGACCAGCGTGGTCGCCGTCAGCGGCGACTGCCGCCCCGAAGTTTTCTCGGCCTCACCGACGAGCTTGCGTGCCAGCCCGACCGCCTCGCCATAACGGCCCTCCTTCGCCAGCGACGTGATGCGCTGCATCAATGTCAGCATCTCCTGCGGGCCCGCCCGGCAGGGCGACACGGCCACGCTGACGAGAAACAAGGAACCCAATAGGCGCGCCGTCAAACCCTGCCACGATACCAACATGCCGCGATTGCTCCATCCCGCGCCCCGCCATCTGCTAGGGCCACAGCAAAATGAAGACTGTGTGACCGCGCCGGCAAATTCCGGACCGAACAACAGGGCTTAGCCAGGGGATGCGGACAGTGCGGCAGGCACCCGGCGAATCGTGCGGCGTCGAGCATGCGGCCATGCGGCTGCTACAATTGACACAGAAGCCGCCAGCGCTACGGTGACGATTGGAAAGAACAAGAACAAGGCTAAAGGAATCGCCGTGACCCGAGCCATCGCGCCTTGAGCACCGCCTTACGACCTTCTGCGCTCGCGCCGTTCCGCATCCGCAATTACCGCTTTCAATGGCCGTCGGATCTGCTCACCTCCTGGGCGTTCGAGGTCGAGACGCTCGTGCTCGGCTGGTACATCATGGTCGAGACCGGCTCGGTGCTGCTGCTGACCGTGCTTGCCTCGCTGCAGTTCGTCGGGACCCTGGTCGCGCCGGTGTTCGGCATGATCGGCGACCGGTTGGGCCATCGCGATCTCCTGGTCGTGATGCGTCTTGCCTATACGGTGCTGTCGTCGACCATCATGGCTCTGGCGCTGAGCGGTCATCTGTCGCCGCTGAGCGTCATGATCATCGTCGCGGTCATGGGCCTGATCCGCCCTTCGGATCTCGGCGTCCGCGGCGCGCTGCTCGCCGAGATCATGCCGGCCGAGCAACTGGTGGGCGCCATCAGCGTCGCGCGCACCACCCAGGACAGCGCGCGCATTGCCGGGGCGCTGACCGGCGCCGGGCTGTTCGCCCTACTCGGCATCGGCTTCGTCTATGTGGCGATCGCGTGCCTTTACTTCACGGCTGCGCTTCTCATGCTTTGCCTGACCCGGCCGAAAAGGACCGTCACCACCAGCGATCTTCCCGCCAACAGCCATGCCATTTCGCGGCTGTTCGGCGACCTCAAGGAAGGCATCGTCTACGCCTGGAACGGCCCCGGCATGCGCGCGGCGCTGTGCGTCGCCTTCCTGGCCAATCTCACCGCGTTTCCCTTCACCGGTGGACTGCTACCCTACATCGCGCGGGAGATCTTTCAGACCGACCAGACCGGCCTCGGCTATCTCTCGGCGAGCTTCGCCGTCGGCTCGCTGATCGGCTCCATCACGCTCAGCCTCGTCAGCGGACTGCGCATTGCCCGGCTGCTGATCGGCGCGACCCTGGCCTGGTACGCCATGCTGCTGATCTTCGTCGAGGTCAGGACCATGCCGGTGGCGATGTCCTGCCTCGTTCTCGCCGGCATTGCGCAGAGCATGTCGATGATCTCGGCCGCCGTAATCCTGATGCGGACGGCGAGTGCGCATCTGCGCGGCCGCGTCATGGGCGTGCGCATGATGGTGATCTATGGCCTGCCGCTCGGATTGCTCGCCGCCGGCAGCCTGATCGACGTGATCGGCTATTCCGCGACCGGTTCGCTCTATGCCGCCTCGGGCATCGTCGCGATGCTGGCGATCGCGATCCGCTGGCGGGCGGATCTCTGGCCGGTCCACGCCCCTGCCAATGCGCGGTGACGGCTGTTCCTAATCCCCGTAGCCGCGCAGCCGCTCGATATCGAGGATGGTGACGCCACCATATTCCAATCGCAGCAGTCCCTCCTTCTCCAGCCGGTTCAGCGCGCGATTGGCATTCTGGCGGGACATGCCGGAAAGCGCGCCGATCTCCTCCTGGGTGATCTCCAGATGCGCGCTCGATTCCGGATAGAGGATCGGGTTGAACAGCGAGGCGATGCTGCGGGCAAGGCGCGAGGTCGCATCCAGCGTGCGATTGACCTCGAGCATGCCGATGAACTGGCCGAGCCGTTCGTTGAGCTGGCGCACCAGGAAGCGGTTGAAGCCGACGCTGTTCTCGAACAGCCACATGAAGGCACTGCGTTCCATGAGCGCGACGCGGCTGTCGCGCAGCGCCACCACGTCATAGCGGCGCGGCTCGTTCTTGAGCACGCTGCCCTCGCCGAACCAGGCTCCTGCCGTCAGCCCGGCAAGGCTGGTCTCCTTGCCATCCCGCGAGACCCCGCCCATGCGGGCAAGGCCGCCCACCATTCCGGCCCAGTAGGCGAACGTGTCACCGCGCATGAAAACGGTCTCACCGGTGCCGTAGGACCGCTCCGTGATCCCGGCGCGCGCGACCTCGATCTCCGCTTGCGTGAGCTCGCGCGACCAGGCGGCGACGCGCTTCAGATGATCTTCTGAAATCATGATCTCGCGGCCAGCCGCACCGTTTCGTCACTCCGCATTCTGCTGCATTGCAGCAAGTTGATTTCGACCGCCATCCGACGAAAGATGAAGGCCGCTGCCGCCCCGCAAACTTTGTCGCAGAATTGTCAGCCGGGAGACATTTCAAAATAGCGCTTTCCCCTATTGAGGACCACCTCGGGCGATGCGGCTTTTGATCCCTTCCGGGACGAGAGTGGCGCGGCTCCGGTCGAGACCATCTGCTGCATGGCCTCACCGGCAACGCCGTACTAGGATCGCCGGGCAGGAACGGACGAAGAGCGCCGCTAAAAAGCGCCATCACCGGGAGGGATTCGTTTGGTGGCTACCAGTCTTGAAGTGCGCGGCGTGTCCTTGCGATTCGGCGGTGTCCGAGCACTGACCGATGTCGGCTTTGCCATCAGGGACGGCGAGCTGTTCTCGATCATCGGCCCCAACGGCGCTGGCAAGACCTCGATCGTGAACTGTATTTCCGGTCGCTACAAGCCGACCGAAGGCCAGCTGTTCTACCAGGGCCGCGACATCACCGGCCTGACGCCGAACGCCCGCGCCTCGCTCGGCATCGGCCGCACCTTCCAGAACCTCGCCTTGTTCCACCACATGAGCGTGCTCGACAACATCATGGTCGGGCGCCATCACCTGTTGAAGAACAACTTCTTCACGGGGTCGCTGTACTGGCTCACCGGTGCGCGCAAGGAAGAACTCGAGCACCGCCGCAAGGTCGAAGAGATCATCGACTTCCTCGACCTGCAGTCGGTGCGGAAAGCGCAAGCCGGCACCCTCTCCTACGGCCTGCGCAAGCGCGTCGAGCTCGCCCGCGCCATGGCGCTGGAGCCGCGCCTCATCCTCCTCGACGAACCGATGGCCGGCATGAACTTCGAGGAGAAGGAGGACATGGCCCGCTACATCGTCGATCTCAACGAGGAGTTCGGGATGACGGTGGTGATGATCGAGCACGACATGGGCGTGGTCATGGACATCTCCCATCGCGTCATGGTGCTCGATTTCGGCAAGAAGATCGCCGAAGGCGATCCGGCGATGGTGCTCGCCGACCCCCACGTCAAGCGCGCCTATCTCGGCGAAGAAGACGATGTGCTAATCGATCCCGACGATGCTCCTCCGGCGCAGGAGAGCGCGGCATGATGGATTACGCAGGGCGCGTCGCCCAGGCCGACACCTATCCCAAGATGCTCCGGCTCAATGCCCGGGAGTATGGCAGCGAGATCGCATTGCGCGAAAAGGATCTCGGGCTCTGGCGCGTGTTCACCTGGAACGACTACCAGACACGCGTGCGCGACTTTGCGCTCGGTCTCCTCGAGATGGGCCTCGGCCGCGGCGACGTCGTCGGCATCATCGGCGACAACCGGCCGGACTGGGTCGCGGCGGAAGTGGCGACGCATGCGATCGGCGGATTGAGTCTCGGGCTCTATCGCGACGTGCTGGATGAAGAGGCCTCCTATCTGCTCAATTACGGCGAGGCGCAGCTCGTCTTCGCCGAGGACGAGGAGCAGGTCGACAAGCTGCTGGCGCTGGCCGAGCGCGCGCCGAAGCTGAAGCACATCATCTATTCCGACCCGCGCGGGATGCGGAAATACGAGGATCCCAGGCTGATGTCGGCGGAGAAATTCGCCGAGCTCGGCCGCGCCCGCGCCGCGCGCGAGCCGGAGCTTTACGACAGGCTCGTCGATGCCACCAAGGGAGAGGACGTCGCGATCCTCTGCACCACGTCGGGCACCACGTCGCATCCGAAGCTTGCGATGCTCGCCGCCGGCCGCGTGCTCGGCCATTGCGCGACCTATCTTGCCTTCGACCCCAAGGGACCGGACGACGAATACGTCTCCGTGCTGCCGCTGCCGTGGATCATGGAGCAGGTCTACGTGCTCGGCAAAGGCCTGCTCTGCCGGATGAAGATCAACTTCGTCGAAGAGCCGGATACGATGATGAACGATCTGCGCGAAATCGCGCCGACGTTCGTGTTGTTCGCACCCCGCGTCTGGGAATCCATCGCCGCCGACGTCCGCGCCAAGGTGATGGACGCCACGCCCTTCAAGCAGCGCCTGTTCGACGTCGGTATGAAGACCGGCCTCGCCGCGCTCGAACAGGGCAAACGCTCGGGCTATGCCGACGCGATCCTGTTCCGCGCGCTGCGCGATCGCCTCGGCTTCACCCGCCTGCGCTCCGCCGCGACCGGCGGCGCGGCGCTCGGCCCCGACACCTTCAAGTTCTTCCAGGCCATGGGCGTGCCGCTGCGCACACTCTACGGCCAGACGGAACTGCTCGGGGCCTACACGCTGCACCCCGAGGGCAAGGTCGATCCTGATACCACCGGCGTGCCGATGGCCGACAATGTCGAGATCCGCATCGACAATCCCGACGTCCACGGCGTCGGCGAGATCGTGGTGCGGCATCCCAACATGTTCCTGGGCTACTACAAGAACCCGGAGGCGAGCGTCGCCGACATCAGGGACGGCTGGATGCTCTCGGGCGACGCCGGCTATTTCAACGCAAACCAGCAGCTCGTCGTCATCGACCGCATCAAGGATCTCGCCGAGACCTCGCGCGGCGAGCGCTTCTCGCCGCAATTCATCGAGAACAAGCTGAAGTTCTCGCCCTATATCGCCGAAACCGTGGTGCTGGGCGCCGGCCGCGACGCGCTCGCGGCGATGATCTGCATCCGCTACTCCATCATCTCGAAATGGGCGGAGAAGAACCGCCTCTCCTTCACGACCTACAGCGACCTCGCCTCGCGGCCTGAGGTCTACAAGCTGCTGCAGAAAGAGGTCGAGACCGTCAACGCAACATTGCCGCCGGCCCAGCGCATCTCGCGCTTCCTGCTGCTCTACAAGGAGCTCGACGCCGACGACGGCGAGCTCACCCGCACGCGAAAAGTGCGCCGCGGCGTCATCAACGAGAAGTACGAAGGCATCATCGACGCGATCTACCGCGGCGATGCCGACATCCCCGTCGACACCGTGATTCGCTTCCAGGACGGCACCACGCAGCGCGTCCGCACGACGTTGCGCGTGGTCGATCTGGGGATGCCTGGGCACATGGCGGAGGCTGCGGAGTGACACAAATGGTCGTCATGCGCGGGCTCGACCCGCGCATCCATCCCCTTCCGAACAAGCTTCTTTCCGCATCGATGGATTGCCGGGTCAAGCCCGGCAATGACGAGCTGGGTCAAGTCACATGAACACCGCCCTCCTCATTCAGCTCCTGGTCAACGGCCTCGTGGTCGGCACGCTCTATGGCGTGGTCGCGATGTCGTTCGTGCTGATCTACAAGGCGACGCAGGTCGTCAATTTCGCGCAAGGCGAGCTGTTGTTGGTCGGCGCATGGGTGTGCTGGGCGCTGCTTGCCAAATACCAGGTCCCGTTCTGGATCGGCATGCCGATGACGCTGGTGTTCATGTTCGTGTTCGGCATCGCGGTCCAGGTGCTCATCCTGCGGCCGATGATCGGCGAGCCCATCATTTCAGTCATCATGGTGACGATCGGCCTCTCCACCGTGCTGCAGGCGAGCCTGAAGTGGATGTTCGGCGTCAATCCGCAGCCGTTCCCGCGCGTGTTCGAGAGCCAGTCGGTCAGCCTGCTCGGCCTGCAGATCCAGACCGTCTATGTCATGAGCCTCGTGGTCTCGGTCGCCATGATGATCGGCATGGCCTGGTTCTTCCGTGCGTCCAAATACGGACTTGCGATGCGCGCCACCGCGTTCAACCAGCAGGTGGCGCAATCGCTCGGCATTTCCGTCAAGAGCGTGTTCGCGATGGCCTGGGCGATCTCGGCCACCGTGTCGGCAGTCGCGGGCGTCGTCGTCGCGGTCGTGAACGGCGTGTCCTCGGGCCTTGCCGCCTACGGCATCAAGGTGTTTCCGGCCGCGATCCTCGGCGGGCTCGACTCCGTCGGCGGCGCCGTGCTCGGCGGCATCATCATCGGCCTGCTCGAGAACGTCGCGCAATATGTCGACAGCGAGTACCTCCACTGGGGCAATCTCTACGAGATCGCGCCGTTCTACGTCCTCATCATCGTGCTGATGATCAAGCCCTACGGCCTGTTCGGCACCCACGACATCGAGCGGATCTGACCCATGGCCGGCCCTGCCCTCATTCCTGCTGGTGATTTCCGCACCTCCTATGCGGCAGACACCACGATCTTCCCGACGACGACGAGCCGCAACTTCGCGATCGCCGGCGTGCTCGCGCTGTGCCTGGTGCCGCAGTTCCTTGGCGGCTACTGGCTCAGCATCCTGATCCAGATCGGCATCTTCTCGATCGCGGCGCTCGGCCTCAACATCCTGGTCGGCTTCACCGGCCAGATCTCGATCGGGCACGCCGCCTTCTTCCTGCTCGGCGCCTTCACCTCGGCCTACATCTCCAACAACGCGCCGATCCCGGTGTTCTTCGCGATCCCTCTCGCCGGAATCGTCACCGCGCTGGTCGGGCTGATCTTCGGCATTCCGGCGGCGCGACTGAAAGGGCTCTACCTCGTCATCGCAACGCTCGCCGCGCAATATATCCTGCTCGACTTCTTCTCCCGCGCCGAATGGTTCTCCGGCGGCTCAGTGCCGGCGAGCGCAAACCCGTTCTCGATCTTCGGCTACACGCTGCGCGGCGACAAACAATATTTCTACGTCGTGCTGGCCTATGTGCTGGCGAGCTACATCCTCGTCACCAATCTGATGCGCACCCGCGACGGCCGCGCGCTGGTGGCGATCCGCGACCATTATCTCTCCGCCGAGATCATGGGCATCAACCTGACCAAATACCGCACGTTGTCGTTCGGGCTGGCCGCCTTCTTCGCAGGCATCGCCGGCGCGCTCTATGCGCATTATCAGCTCGTGGTGTCGCAGGAAGGTTTCGGCATCGAGCGCTCGATCCTGTTCCTCGCCATGATCATCATCGGCGGCACCGGCTCGATCATGGGCACACTGATGGGCACCGCGTTCGTCGTGCTGCTACCCGAGTCGATGGAACTTCTGAGCGCTCATCTGAAGGGCGGCGCGATCGACAAGGCCCTGGGTCTCAACAACAACCTCACGTTCCTGCGCGAGATCGCGATCGGGGTGATCATCATCGCATTCCTGATGTTCGAGCCCGACGGACTCGCGCATCGCTGGCGGCAGATCAAGGCCTATTGGAAACTCTACCCGTTCTCGCACTGAGCGCGGCTGCTTCACTTAAACAATAAACAGGAGGAACCGACCTATGAGAATGAAATCCCTTTTGGGCACGGCGTCACTTGCGCTCTCGATTGCGGCCTTTTCGGCCAGCGCGCAGGCGCAAATCGCACTCGGTCATCTGGAGGATCGCTCCGGTGGTACCTCCGACGTCGGCACGCCCTACGGCCAGGCCGTCGCCGACACCTTCGCCTGGGTCAACAAGAACGGCGGCGTCGGCGGCAAGCAGCTCAATGTCGACACCAACGACTACGGCTATCAGGTCCCGAAGGCGATCGCGCTGTATAAGAAGTGGTCGGCGCCGGACAGCAAGGTCGCCGCGATCATGGGCTGGGGCACCGCCGACACCGAGGCGCTGACCGGCTTCCTCGCCCAGGACAAAATTCCCGACATGTCCGGCTCCTATGCCGCCGCCCTCACCGATCCCGAAGGCGTCAGCGGCAAGGCCAAGCCTGCTCCTTACAATTTCTTCTACGGTCCGAGCTATTCGGACTCGCTGCGCGCGATGCTGATCTGGGCCGCCGAGGACTGGAAGAGCAAGGGCAAGTCCAGCAAGCCCAAGTTCGTCCACATGGGGGCCAACCATCCCTATCCGAACGCGCCGAAGGCTGCCGGTGAAGCGATGGCGCAGGAGCTCGGCTTCGAGGTGCTGCCGCCGCTGGTGTTTGCGCTCGCGCCGGGCGACTACAGCGCGCAGTGCCTGAGCCTGAAATCGTCGGGCGCCAACTACGCCTATCTCGGCAATACCGCGGCCTCCAACATCTCGGTGATGAAGGCGTGCAAGACCGCAGGCGTCGAGATCCAGTTCATGGGCAATGTCTGGGGCATGGACGAGAACGCCGCCAAGACGGCAGGAGATGCCGCCAACGGCGTGATCTTCCCGCTGCGCACCGCCGTGAGCTGGGGCGGCGATGCGCCCGGCATGAAGACGGTGATGGAAATCTCCAAGATGTCCGATCCCACCGGGAAGGTCTATCGCCCGGTGCACTACATCGCGGCCGTCTGTTCGGCGCTCTACATGAAGGAAGCACTCGACTGGGCCGCCAAGAACGGCGGCGCCACCGGCGAGAACGTCCGCAAGGGATTCTATCAGAAGAAGGACTGGGTCCCGGCCGGCATGGAAGGCGTCTGCAATCCTTCGACATGGACCGACAAGGACCACCGCGGCACGCTGAAGGTCGACCTCTATCGCACCAAGATCACTGGTGCGACCGACGGCGAGCTCAACGATCTCATGGCCAAGGGCGCGATCAAGCTCGAGAAGGTCAAGACCGTCGAACTGCCGCGCAAGCCGGAGCTGCTGGGCTGGTGAGCCCCTAGTCCGTTCGTCGTTCCGGGGCGATGCGAAGCATCGAACCCGGAACCTCGAGATTCCGGGTTCGGTCCTGCGGACCGCCCCGGAATGACGGAAGAAGCTGTGACGACAGCGGAGAATGAAGACGAATGACCGACACCCTCGAAGCATCCCGCGCCAAACCAACAGCCGTCGCCCCCGCGCCCCTCCTCGCCGTGCGCAACATCGAGGTCGTCTATGACGACGTCATCCTGGTGCTGCGCGGGCTCAGCCTCGACGTGCCCAAGGGCGCGATCGTGGCGCTGCTGGGCGCCAATGGCGCCGGCAAGTCGACGACGCTGAAGGCGATCTCCGGGCTGCTCAAGACCGAGGATGGCGAGGTCACGCGCGGCGAGATCCTGTTCGAGGGCTCATCCATCGCCGGCATCGATCCCGACAAGATCGTCCGCCGCGGCATCTTCCAGGTGATGGAAGGCCGCCGCATCGTCGCCGACATGACGTCGCTGGAGAACCTCAGGCTTGGCGCCTTCACCCGCAGGGACCGCGAGGTCGATGCCGATCTCGACATGGTCTTCAATTATTTCCCGCGCCTGAAGGAGCGCACCGGCCTTGCCGGCTACCTCTCCGGCGGCGAGCAGCAGATGCTTGCGATCGGCCGTGCGCTGATGGCGCGCCCGAAGATGATCCTGATGGACGAGCCGTCGATGGGCCTGTCGCCGCTGCTGGTGAAAGAGGTGTTCTCGATCATCCAGAAGATCAACCGCGATCTCGGCGTCACCATTCTCCTGGTGGAGCAGAACGCCCGCGCCGCGCTGTCGGTGGCGAGCCATGGCTACATCATGGAGCAGGGCAAGGTGGTGCTCGACGGCACCGCCGACGAATTGCGCGACAACGAGGACGTCAAGGAATTCTACCTCGGCGGCGCCGGCGACCAGCGCAAGAGCTTCAAGAACCTCAAGAGCTTCAAGCGGCGCAAGCGCTGGCTGTAGCGTTTTCAGGCGACGCGGAAACCGGGTCGCGTGACGACAACGCGTCAGAACAAGATGGCACTAACTCAACACCTGCTCCGCTTCCGTGATTGCGCAGAGAACATGATAGAACGACGACGCGGGAATGGTGTCGATCAGCGACTTGCCGTCGCGATCGAACTGGTCGTACCAGCCGCCCCTCACGGGATGGCTGAGATAATGCTGTTCGAGCCGCACCAGCGCCGCGCGCGCCTCGTCGGCCGCGCCCGCCTCGCCGGATTCGGCCTGCGCGATCCACGCCTTCGCGATCTCGGTCTGCGGCCACAGCCGGCGCGTGCTGCGGCGGATGTTGCCGCTGTCGTCCCCCTCGTCGGCCAGGCATCCCGTGACCTCGTCGCGGTAGCGCAGCGCGCTCGCCAGGAGTTCGGCGCGCCGCTGTCCGGTCGGACAGCCCGTGATGCGTTCGAACCCCTTCAGGAGCCAGACCCATTCTGCCTGATGACCGGGCTCGATGCTGACCGGCTCGATCTTCGACCAGTCCTCCTCGAAATATTCGCCGAGCACACACTTCCGCTTGTCGTAGAGGTTGGCGAGGAACAGCGCGAAGAACTCGCCGGCCCGGTTCTGGAACGACAGATCGTGGGTCGCCTCGAAGCACGCGATCATCGCCTCGAACAGATGCATGTGCGGATTCTGCCGGCGCGGCAGCGTGATCGGAAGGCCTTCGTGCACGCCCCCGTGCGGCGAGCGGAGATGGCCGTCGAGGAAGGCGAGCAACGCGTCGATCTCGGCGCGGACCTGCGCGTCCTGGTCGAGCGCGTAGACGGTTGCGAGCGCAAACAGGATGAAGGCGTGATCGTAGGCATCGCGCCGGCCATCCAGCACCGTTCCTTCCGGCGTCAGCCGGTGCACATAGCCCGGCCGGCCGTCAGGCGATTTCGCCTTCGCGAGCAGGTGCTCCAGCCCCTTCAGCGCGATGGCGCGCCCCTCGGGATACCAGCCCATCTGCGCCGCCTTGGCGTAGCAATAGATCTGGCGGGCCTGCACGAACACGCGCCGCGGCGCAGCGACATCCGCCGTGCAGTCGCGGTGCAGCCGGTCGATGAAGCCGCCCGTCGACCGATCCCAGCCGACGGTCGACCACAGCGGCAGCGCCTCGTCGATCATGCGGCGCTTCAGGCGCGCGACGACGTCAGCGGCATCTTCCGCCGCAATATTTCCTACGTCCGCCATCGGGTCGTCTCCAAGCCTCGCCAATGGCGGTCTGATACCCATGCCGGTGGCGACGCGCAACGGATGCCAACACGGAAAGAACAGCCATGACCGCCCATTACGACGCCCGCGAGACGCGTGAGCCGGCAACGCGCGAGGCCGATCTGTTCTCCCGCCTGCCGGAGGTATTGCGAGCCGCGATGGCCGCCCCCGCCTATGCCGAGCGGCTGAAGGGCATCGATCCCGCTGCCGTGACCTCCCGGGCGGCGCTGGCGGGCCTGCCGGTTCTGCGCAAGTCGGAACTGCCCGCCCTGCACAAGGCCTCTGCGCCCTTCGGAGGCTTCGTGGCGGCCGCCCCCGGCTCATTCGCCCGCCTCTTCACCTCCCCCGGCCCGATCTTCGAGCCCGAGGGACGCCAGTCCGATCCCTGGCGGGGCGCGAGAGCTCTGTTCGCGGCCGGGTTCCGCCCCGACGACATCGTCCTCAACACTTTCAGCTACCATCTCACCCCCGGCGGCTTCATCTTCGATGCCTCGGCCCGGGCGCTCGGCTGCGCCGTGATCCCGGCCGGGCCCGGCAATAACGAACAGCAATTCGAGCTGATCGAGGCCTACCACCCGGTCGGCTACAGCGGCACCCCGGACTTCCTGAAGATCCTGCTCGATGCAGCGGCGAGTTCGGGCCGCGACGTCTCCTCGATCAAGCGAGCGCTGGTCTCCGGCGCAGCCTTTCCGCCCTCGCTGCAGGCCGAGATCAAGGCGCGCGGCATCGATGCCTACCAGGCCTTCGGCACCGCCGATCTCGGCCTCATCGCCTTCGAGACCGAGGCGCGCCAGGGCATGGTCGTGAACGAAGACCTGATCCTGGAGATTGTCAGGCCCGGCACCGAAGATCCCGTGGCGCCCGGCGAGGTCGGTGAGATCGTGGTGACCTCGCTCGACCCGCATCATCCCTGGATCCGGCTCGCCCTCGGCGACCTCACCGCAGCCCTACCAGGCACGAGTGCCTGCGGTCGCACCAACATGCGCATCAAGGGCTGGATGGGCCGCGCCGACCAGACCACGAAGGTCAAGGGCATGTTCGTCCGCCCCGAGCAGGTCGCCGAGATCGGCAAGCGTCATTCCGCGCTGGGAAAACTCCGCCTCGTCGTCACCCGACAGGGCGAGACCGACGCGATGACGCTGAAGGCGGAGACGACGGCCGCGAGCGAGGCGTTGCGCGAAGAGATCGCCGGCACCTTGCGCACCGTGACGAAGCTCGGCGGAGCCGTCGAGCTGGTCAGCCCTGGCGCGCTGCCCAACGACGGCAAGGTGATCGCGGACGAGCGGTAGCTGACCCGGCTTAATAACAGCGAATATTTGCAAAAAGCTAGCCCGATTTGGCCGTAGAACTACGAAAAATCCCGAAATTTCAGGGGCTTGTGCGCGACTGCGAGAGGCAGGATGGAAAATAACAGGGAATTCAGCGAATTCTTCCCCAAATAACAGCGAATATGTCGAGCCGAAGCAGGGAAGCTAACCAGAAGGGCTCGTATCGAGCACAGGCGCATCATGGACTCGCGCGGCAGTCGGTACTGTCCTTAGAAACGAGAACTATATCGGAAACCTCATCTTCAACCGGAAGTCCCAAAAGCTCCGGCAATCCGCCGTGAAGAGTCCGCCTGAACAATGGATCAGAACCGAGGGCTGCATCGAACCCATCATCGATCACGAGGTCTTCTTCAAAGTCACGAAGATTATTGTGGAGCGTCGTGTTGACATATCCGAGGAGGAGATTCTCCTACGGCTACGCAAGACTCTGCTCAAAGAAGGGCGCTTGACGCCGGCTATTATCGACCGAACGCCGGGGCTGCCTGCTCTATGACCTGCCAAACCCATTTCGGCAGTCTTCAAATCTATATCGGCTGCTCGGTTACACCCCGAAGAGAAATTACGAATTTCTTGACTCGCGTCCTGTCTGGTCCGAGCTAAGGTCGAGGCTTGTCGATCAGGCTGAGACCGCGATCAAAGCGGCAGGCGGACGCATAAGTTCTGGCGGCGCGAGCAACTGCCTCCGCATAAATGGAAAGACCTGTCTTTAAGTGAGGGCTGCTCGCTGGACTCGCGGCCAAAAGCCGACGCACGCACCGCACTAGAGCATCGAGCGCGAGGCGTGCCTTCCTGACGGTTGGATAGCTGCTATCCGGCTGGCCGAACACAACAGGGCGGTCCTCGACTACGTTTTGTTGCCGACCGATGGTATAGTGAAGCGCACTATTCGCTTCTCGGAAGCGGTGTGCGGGCGACGGGGTATGGGTCTTATTCAAAGCGGTCACTCGGCGCCTAGTAGGAACGCGGGCTATCTGCCAAACCAGGCCAGCGCGCACCAGCCGACAGAAAACGGATCTATCCAAAACCAGACGAAGTCACAGACAACTCCGATTGAGATAAACTGAGATCTCGTGCTAGCCTCTGGTTGACATTCGACAGCTGCTCCAGGACGTAGTCGTATGGGCGTCATATCGATAGTTGCAAACATCCTCAGAGACGAACTCACGTCGATCGGCATTCGGTCGCTCACCATCCAGGAATCGGACAGGATTGCGACTCCCATCTTCGAGCGGATCACGAATTTTAAATTTGAGCTTGCTGCACGTGACTTCGCTTCCGAGAGCCGCGAATGCGACTAACCTTCTCGTGATCTCCCGCTGCAACACTTCAACACGCGCCACGCAAGTATCAAAAGTGTTGGGAAGCCTTGAGCCGGCTCGACTTCCGCGGGCAAGTTGCAGAGCAATAATCACGCCAGGGGTGAGAGGCCAAAAGTCGCTGGGCTGGCTGCTAGCGGATCGACAACTCAGCTGTAGGCGCTGTAACCGCGAGCCCCGTCTTCTGCCGCAGACTGTTGACGGGCTACAAAATGGGCACGAGTCCCCCTAACGCTGGCAAGTTCCCGTGCTACGGTCCGCAGGTGACCACTAGCGCGGTCGCAATCTCAGTTAACTCCCGCCGGCCCCAAGCCGGCGGGTTTTTCGATCAGCTTATGACCAATCATCGGGTTGGCGGGCGTTAACTGGGCTTTAACCCCGGTTGTGAGGTGGCGCCGGCTCATATAGATAGTAAATACGATCCGCGTCAGCGTCAGTTGCGTTTGAGAGTCATGATTACGTACAAGCAGTACCACATCGAGCAAGTTGAGCACGGCCAAAGAGGTTGGATTGCCCGCATCACGCGGGCGGATGGCCAGAACATCCGCACCATCCTGCCGGCCTCTGAGCATCCCTATCTGGATACGAAGCCTGCCGCATCGGCTGAGGAAGCTGAACAGCTCGCCAAAGAAGGCATCGATTTCGGCGGGGTAGTTTGAGCGGCCCCTCGGCTGCTCGCGTTCGCGCTTACAGGTGAGAGCTCAACGCAGCGGCTGGAGAAAGGCTGCCGCTTTGTCGCGAGTCGCACGCCCCCGTTTGCGGCATCTTGGACACGCCGCTGCTCGGCGACACCATCGGCCGCAGCCTCGATCACGCGGTGCAGCCCTGGGGAGATCGCGAGGCGCTCGTCTCGCCCAGCCACGGCGTCAGATGGACCTGGCGAGAATTCGCCGAGCGGGTCGATGCGCTCGCCGCGGCCTTTGATTTACGTCGACGCTGGAAATCCCCTATAAATCCCGTACCTCGATTAGCCAATCGTCTTCAGCCTCTCGGCCGCAGCTCATAGCGAGATGCCCTGCCTCCCCAGCCACGCGATTGCCGCGGAGCAAACCGCCGACAGCAAGGCAGCCAAGAACCAGAGGCGTCCACGGGCTGCGTTGATCGAATGCAGATACAAAAAAGCTGCAAGAAGCTTCCCGTAGTTCCTTCGGAATTCTCCGTTAAGCTTAGCTATTTCAGGCAGATCGGACAAAGCCTTGTATTCGTCGGACACAGGCTGGGCTCCATTTACGGCTGGACCAGCACCTCATAAGCCCCTGTTTTGCCCGACGGCGCAAGCGGATTTTCGGTTTTTTCGATGTACGATGGTTTACGCCGCATTCCCGATAGCTCGGTTGCTAGCGCAATGCCGATATAAGTGGGCGGGCTCGCCTCAGACCGGAATCAGGCCAGCGCGGAACTCCATCTGAAGACCTCGATCGGCGAAAGTCTTGCCGCACCATCGCGTAGCCTACAAAAAGGCCGATGGTGATGGCGAGGGCCAACAGTGGGAAAATGTAGTTCATAGGGCCTCCCATACCTCGAAATAATAGCAGATGAACGCAAACCGTCCAGTCGGTTGGTGCTCCCTCCTAAAACGCGCCTTGAGTTCTATGGTTTCGACCCGCTTGTGATCGTCACACGTTGTGCCGCTTCAAGCGTTTGAGCCCCCGACGCTGCCGTGAAAGCGCAGCCTTCTCATAGCGCTCCAAGCTCCACAGAAATCTCATTTGCTTTGGTTAGGCGTCCTCAACCACGGTCAGGATTAGACCGAGTCTCAGAGCCCGCAGGCGAGCCTGTCGACTCCTAGCTTGGACCAAATCTTGAAACGCATCTTCAACATTCCTGCCTTTAAGCTCCTCCGCAAGCACTGCGTCCAATCCATTGAAACCCGAACTAGCGGCTTCGTCCCAACGAGATAATCCATGCCGATAAGCGTTGCGGCCAGCTATTGCTTTCCCAGCGCTGGTTTGCGCCGGTACTCTTCGCTGCGTTTGCGCGATTGGCTTCGATTTGTCGCTTTGACGCCAAACTTCCCTCCCGGATTTTACTAGCCAGCGATCGATCCGTCGATTGTGAATCGACGGCATTAATCCTCCTTCCCGCACCTCCGCGGTGCGACAGTATTTCAGGCCGGAGACCGGTCCATTAATAGCCGGACGATGAACGAATGAAGGTTTACCCCCATCGACAGATAGGCCGGCATGCCGGCCGCTTGCGCCGCATCAAGATCACTCTGCTTGTCGCCGATCATGAACCTGGCATCGATATCAACTGGGTACCGCTCAAGAAGGGCCCTGATCATCCCCGGCTGTGGCTTACGACAGTTGCAGAGGGCGCGGTAACGCTCAATCAGACCATCGGGATGATGCGGGCAAAATTCGAACGCATTGATATGCGCGCCAAAGCCTTTAAGCTCGCGCGACATCCGTTCGTGCAAATTGCGAACATGCCGCTCCTCGTAAAACTTCCTCGCAATTCCTGATTGGTTCGTCACCACAAACGCAAAATACCTGCGTCATTGACTGCTCTTACGGCCTGCTGGGCGCCTTCCACCCACCGGATCTTGTCCGGATCAAAAGCATAGCCGTCGTCCTCGTTGAGGACGCCGCCACGATCAAAGAAGACTGCGGGACGCATAAGCTGTCTTGCCCACGCTGGAAGGGATACGACCGATCTTCCGACAATCACTGCTTTTTTCAACATATCGCGCGTAGACAGATCCTTGTATGCGCCGTGCCTTTGCATCCAGCGATTTGCCCTTGAAACGTAAAACGGCTTCGTTTTGTCGCTTAGTGCTGGTCAGCCTCCGGTCGCCCTCGTCCTTAGCGCGGGAGAACAAGAGCCATTCCTGCCGCTAAACCGAGCAATGATATTGCTGCAGAAAGGACTGGCGCTGGACGGCGATTGGAGCGTTACTGATCGACCGGGCGCCAACGCCAATCATCGCGCCAGTATCTCGCCTCGCGGACGCGGGGCTTCAAGCAGTGCGGCAAGTAAGCCGCTTGATCTTGCTTGGGAGATATCGGTGACAACGGTTCAAACGAATGGCGCAGACGTGCCAAATTAAATCATCAGGTTCACCCCGAACGACCGCCGCCATTTCATCGGCGGCTCGGATGCCCGCATCATCATGGGACACGACCAGGAGAACCTCATCCGCCTGTGGCGGGAAAAGCGCGGCGAAATCGAACCGCAGGATCTCTCGGACGATCTGATCGTCCAGCTCGGGACCGTGACAGAGGTCTTGAACCGCGCCTGGTACCAACGCGCCAGCGGTCACACCGTCAAGGACATCCAGAAGCGTGTTCGGCACCCCGTGCGCAAATGGATGGCGGCAACGCTGGACGGAACGGTCGAGCAGACCGGCGCGGTCTTCGAAGCAAAGTTCATGCTGCCCTGGGCCTTCACTGAGGAAGCTGCGGCCGAGAAACACATGGCCCAGTTGCAACACAACATGTGGGTCACCGCATCCCGCAGCGCTGTCCTCTCCATCATCACCGCCGGTGGCAAATGGGTTGAGATCAAGCTCCACGCTGATCCGCTGTACCAGCACCTCCTGCTCACGGCCGAGAAGAAGTTCTGGCGCTGCGTCCAAAGCGGCGAACGGCCTATCCTCTTCAATATCGAGGCGCCCCGCCCGAGACTGGAGGCGGTCAAAGTCGTCGATATGTCCACGTCCAATCAATGGGCTGAACTGGCGGCGATCTACCTGCGGACCCGAGAGGCCCACGGCGAGCACGAGACGGCCAAAGCGGATCTGAAGAAGCTCATGCCTGAGGATCCCAAGGAGGCCACCGGCCACGGCATCAAAGCCAAACGTTCGAAATCAGGCACGATCAGCTTCGAGGCTCGGCTGGCTGAGGGCTCTCATGCATCAGTCCAGTGAGCACATCGGGACCATCGCAGCCGCCTTCGCCCGGGCCCAGGCTGAACTGGCGACCCGAAAAGACCCTGACGGCCATCATCACGTCACGCTTCCCGCGGGAGGATGATCGGGCCTTCCGCTACGCCTCCCTCGCGAGCGCCTGGACAGCGTGCGAAAGACGCTGAGCCAGCGGGAGATCGCCACCATACAGACTACCCGGATCGAGCAGGTCACAGGTCAGATCCATTTCACCACCCCGCTCGCCCACGCCTCCGGGGAATGGATCTCCTCCGACCTTCCGGTCTGCGGCACCAAGGAGGTCGAGGCGCCGCACCGGATTGGCTCCGCGCTGACGTATGCCCGCCGGTATGCCCTGTTCGCCCTGGTCGGGATCGCCGGAGAGGATGAATTGGACGCGCCCGATGTCGCCACCGAGCCTCCCGCGGCGACCCAGCCGCAGGCTGCGTCACGACCGAAAAAAAGGACGTCTGGCGGCGTACTGAACAGACCTTGGTCTTGCCGCCCGACGGCTCCGCCGAACTCTTGGACCGGCTCCTGGGCCAGCTAGCCGCCCAGGAGGACAACGATGAGCTGCTCACCTGTGCCAGGATCAGCGTAAGCATCCGGTGAGGACCGCGTAGCGGTCACTCAGGCAGCCTGATTTGCTTGCTTGTCCCGGTCG